>NZ_CAJHCP010000006.1 GCF_904848625.1 Paraburkholderia metrosideri | reverse complement strand
AGCACTGATTCCAGATGCACCACTACCCCCTCCAAGCCAGGGAACCCACTTAAGAGCCGGCGGTGTGAGCCCGCTTTCTTTGCTTACTTTCTTTGCGGCGGCAAAGAAAGTAAGTGCCGCCCCGCACAGGGGCAACACCAATAGACCACCGTGAATTCAAGGAAAGGCCAACGCCCATGGAACACAGCCAAAAGCCCCACCCCAAAACCAACCCCCAAAACCAACCCCCCAAAAAAGCAGCCCCCCCGCCGGGGCCTATAATGTCGCACAAACCGCCGCCCCGTCCCTCCAGAAAAAATGCCCGATCTGCTAGCCAATCTGAACCCCGAACAACACGCCGCCGTCACGCTCCCTAATGAGCCCGCGCTCATCCTGGCCGGCGCAGGCAGTGGCAAGACCCGCGTGCTGATCACGCGTATCGCATGGCTCATCCAGCAGGGTCTGGCGTCGCCGGCCACGATCCTCGCGGTGACCTTCACCAACAAAGCCGCCCGCGAAATGATGTCGCGCCTGTCGGCGCTGCTGCCGATCGACACGCGCGGCATGTGGATCGGCACCTTCCACGGCCTGTGTAACCGCATGCTGCGCGCACATCACCGTGACGCGGGTCTGCCGGCCACCTTCCAGATTCTCGATACCGCCGACCAGCTCTCCGCGATCAAGCGTCTGATGAAGGGCCTCAACGTCGACGACGAAAAGTACCCGGCGAAAAATCTCCAGTACTTCATCAACAACGCGAAAGAGCAGGGCCTGCGGCCGAAAGACGTCGACGCCACCGACAACTTCAACCGCAAATTCGTCGAACTCTACGAAGCCTACGACCAGCAATGCCAGCGCGAAGGCGTGGTCGATTTTCCGGAACTGCTGCTGCGCTGTTTCGAACTGCTCGCGCACAATCCGCCGCTGCGCGCGCACTATCAGGCGCGCTTCCGGCATATCCTGGTCGACGAGTTTCAGGACACCAACAAGCTGCAATACGCGTGGCTGAAAATGCTGGCGGGTCAGACCAACTCGATCTTCGCGGTCGGCGACGACGACCAGTCGATCTACGCGTTCCGCGGCGCGAACGTCGGCAACATGCGCGACTTCGAAACCGAGTTCAAGGTCCGTCATCTGATCAAGCTCGAACAGAATTACCGCTCGCACGGCCATATTCTCGATGCGGCCAATCAGTTGATCGCGAACAACTCGCGCCGGCTCGGCAAGAACCTGCGTACCGACGCGGGTCACGGCGAACCGGTGCGAGTGTACGAATCCGCGACGGATTCGCAGGAAGCCGGCTGGATCGTCGAGGAAATCAAGGCGCTGATCAGCACCGGCACGTCGCGCAGCGAAATCGCGATCCTGTACCGCAGTAACGCGCAGTCGCGCACGATCGAGCACACGCTGGTCAACGCGGGTATCGCGTATCGCGTGTATGGCGGCTTGCGCTTTTTCGAGCGTCAGGAAGTCAAGCACGCGCTCGCCTATCTGCGTCTGATCGACAATCCGAACGACGACACTGCGTTCGCCCGCGTCGTCAATTTCCCGACACGCGGCATCGGCGCGCGTTCGATCGAGCAACTCGCGGACGCGGCGCGTCTGTACAACTGCTCGATGGCTGCCGCAATTCCGTACGTCGCGGGCAAGGCGGGTTCGAGCCTCGCGAGTTTCGCTAACCTGGTCGGCAAGATGCGCGCGGAAACGCAGCAGATGAGCCTGCCTGAAACCGTCGAGTACGTGGTCCGCACGAGCGGTCTGTCGGAGTTTTATCAGAACGAACGCGAAGGCCAGGACCGGCTGGAAAACTTGCAGGAACTGGTCAACGCGGCGGCGGCTTTCGTCAGCGAAGAAGGCTACGGCATGGACACGCCCGCGCGTTCCATTCCGCTGCGTCCGGGCGCGACCGCCGCGCCTGAACTGGCCGTCGCTACCGACGATCCGAACACCGTCGTGTTCGACGCGCCCGGTGTCGCCGATCCCGCGCAGAACCCGGACACGATGACGCCGCTCGCCGGCTTCCTGTCGCACGCGTCGCTCGAAGCGGGCGACAACCAGGCGCAAGCCGGCCAGGAAGCCGTGCAGCTGATGACCGTGCACGCGGCCAAGGGCCTCGAATTCACGGCGGTGTTCATCACCGGTCTCGAAGAGGGGCTGTTCCCGCACGAGAACAGCGCGATGGAATCGGACGGGCTGGAAGAAGAGCGTCGCCTGATGTACGTGGCGATCACGCGGGCGAAGGAGCGCTTGTATCTGTCGTTCGCGCAAAGCCGGATGCTGCATGGTCAAACGCGTTACAACATCCGTTCGCGTTTCTTCGACGAGCTGCCGCAGGAAACGCTCAAGTGGCTCACGCCGAAGGTCGAGGCGGGCGCGCGCTGGGGCGGTCGATCGGATAACGCGGGTTATGGGCGCGACTGGTTTGCGCGGCCGGGCTACACGGGGCCGGCTTCGTCGACGCCAGCGCAGCTGCCCGCGTTCGCGAATGAACAGCGTGCAGCGGAGACGGGTTTTCGCGTCGGCCAACAGGTGTTTCATACCAAGTTCGGCGAGGGCACGATTACGGCGCTCGAAGGCGGCGGCGCGGACGCGAAAGCGCAGGTCAAATTCAAACGGCACGGCGAGAAATGGCTGGCGCTAGCGGTCGCCAAATTGCAGGCGGTCGAATGAGCGCGCCCATCTCGCACCGTCCGCTGGGAATTCTCGCGGCCTTGCCGCAGGAACTCGGCGATCTGATCGAGGCCATGCGCGCCGAGTCCGGCGTGCGCACCATCACGCACGGCCGGCGTGACTATCATCTGGGCACCGTCCACGGCACGCCGTGCGTCGTCACGCTGGCGCGCGTCGGTAAGGTCGCGGCGGCGGCTACGGTCAGCGCGCTGATCCATGCATTCGATGTCGAAGCCGTCGTGTTCACCGGCGTCGCGGGCGGTGTCGGACTCGAGGTGCGGGTCGGCGATATCGTCGTCGCCGATACGCTGCTGCAACACGATCTCGATGCATCGCCGCTATTTCCGCGTTTCGAAGTGCCGTTGCTGGGCATGTCGCGATTCGCCGCCGATGCGTCTCTCGCCGACCGGCTCGCGGCGGCCTGTGAACGCTTTGTCGCGGAAGAGGGCGCGGCGTCGGCGGCGCGCTTTGGCACGCACGCGCCGCGGGTGCATCGCGGGTTGATCATCAGCGGCGACCAGTTCGTGGCCAGCGCCGTGGGTGTGCAGGCGTTGCGCGACGCGTTGCCGGATGCGCTTGCCGTCGAGATGGAAGGTGCAGCGATCGCGCAGGTTTGCCATGAGTACGGTGTGCCGTGCGCGGTGGTGCGCACGATCTCCGATACCGCCGACGATCACGCGACGCAGTCGTTCGTGTCGTTTCTGACGGAGATCGCCGGCGCCTATTCGAACGCGATCCTGACGCGCTTTCTCAACGCGCGTGAATCGGTCTGACGGTCTGACGGTCTGACGGTCTGACGGTCTGATGGTCTGACACTCAGACAATCTGGCGGATGGAGCGCGTAGCCCAGACGAATGGACGCACGCGCTTCGGTCGAGCCGGTCTTGTCGGGCGCAGCTTGCGAGACAACCTCGCTGTCACAACCGCTTCACAGCGCCGTCCCTGTCCCCGTCCCCATCAGTTCGCGCCAATCCCGCCCAGCGCTTCCCGAATCTGCAGCAACGCGGCGGGGTCTTCAATCGTTGGCAGATCGCCCGGATCGCGTCCTTCCGCGAGCGCGGCGATTGCACGGCGCAACATCTTGCCCGAGCGCGTCTTCGGCAGCATCGACACCACCACCACACGCGCAGGCCGTGCAATCGCGCCGAGCTGACGTTCGACCGTCGCGCTCAGTTCGGCCTCGAGCCGTGCGCGCTCGCTGCTATCCGCCGAGATCTGCGCGCCGCGCAGCACCACGAAGGCCATCGCCACCTGGCCTTTCAGCGCGTCCGTCACGCCCACCACCGCCACTTCGGCGACCGCCGCATGGCTCGACAACGCTTCCTCGATTTCGCGCGTGCCCAGCCGGTGGCCGGCGACGTTGATCACGTCATCCGTGCGGCCGAGAATCGTCACGTAGCCATCTTCATCCTGCACGCCCCAGTCGAAGGTCGAGTAGACCTGCTGGTTCGGGATGCTCGACCAATACGTGCTGACGAAGCGGCTGTCGTCACCCCATACCGTCGACATGCATCCCGGCGGCAACGGATAGTCCAGCGTCAGCACGCCTTTCTCGCGGGGTGCGCACGCATCGCCGGTCAATTCATTGCGCAGCGTCAGATTGAAACCGGCGGACGGCACGCCCGGCGAGCCGAGCTTCGAGCGCAACGTTTCGACGCCGCGCGGAATCGCCAGCATTGGCCAGCCGGTTTCGGTCTGCCAGTAGTTGTCGATGACCGGCTTGCCGAGTGCGTCGGCGATCCACGCGGCAGTCGGTTCGTCGAGTGGCTCGCCGGCCAGAAACAACGTGCGCAGACTCGACAGATCGGACTTCTTCAGCAGTGCCGGGTCCTGTTTTTTCAGCACGCGCAACGCAGTCGGCGCGGTGAACATCAGATTGATCTTGTGCTGTTCGACCAGACGCCACCAGATGCCGCCGTCCGGACGGATCGGCGTGCCTTCGTACATCACCGTGGTCAAGCCCGCGATCAGCGGCGCGTAGATGATGTAGCTGTGGCCGACCACCCAGCCTACGTCCGACGCGGTGAACATCGTGTCGCCCGGCTTGCCCTCGAAAATATGTTCCATCGATGCCGCGAGCGCCACCGCATAGCCGCCCACGTCGCGCTGCACGCCCTTCGGCTTGCCGGTTGTGCCGGACGTGTAAAGCACATACGAAGGCTCGTTCGATTCGAGCCATTCGCACGGCACATGCACGTCGAAGAACTGCTCGCGCAACGGCTCGTAGGCAACCAGATAGTGCGCATTCAGGCGCTCGGGCGCGAGTTGCCGGTCGATCAGCAGCACATGGGGCGTCTGGTGCGTCGCGCGGGCGAGCGCTTCGTCGATCAGCGGCGTGTAGTCGATCACCTTGCCGCCGCGCGCGCCGGCATCGGCGGTCACGATCAGCACGGGCTTCGCGTCGTCGATGCGGGCCGCGAGATTGGGCGCGGCGAAGCCGCCGAACACCACCGAATGAATCGCCCCGAGCCGCGCGCATGCCAGCATCGCGAACAGCGCCTCGGGGATCATCGGCAGATAGAGCAGCACGACGTCACCGCGCTTCACGCCGAGCGAGCGCATCACCGCGGCCATCCGGTTGATTTCGCCGTATAGCTCGGCGTACGTGTAGCGCCGCTCGATCCCGGTTTCGGTCGACACGTACACCAGCGCATTCTGCTGTGCGCGTTCGGCCAGATGCCGGTCCACCGCGTTATGACACAGGTTCGTGCGGCCGCCGACAAACCAGCGCGCGAACGGCGGGTTCGAGCGGTCGAGCACGTCATCGAAGGGCGTGTGCCAGTGAATTCGCCGCGCTTCTTCGCGCCAGAAGTCCTCGGGGTTCTCAATCGAACGGCGGTGGAAGTCGCGATAGCTTGTCATCTGCGGCGATCCTTGTGCGGCGGGAGGGAACGGTCGGAGGAGGTGCGATGTCGCCGTGTTGCGCGGCGCGAAAGCGGCGCCGATGTCCGCTCAAGGATAGAGCACGCGCGACGTGGCGGACAACACGGGTTCACCATAAGCGCAACGCAGCGGCTCGCGCAAAAGAAAAAGGCGCCGCAGCGCCTTTCCCCCATCAGTTTCGGACAACCCGATCACGCCTTTGCGCGCTTGCCTTCGATATCCGGCAGCAGCACCGTCAGCACGCCGATCAGCGGCAGGAACGAGCAGACCTTGTAGACGAACGCGATGCTGGTGGCATCGGCCAATTGTCCAAGCACCGCCGCGCCGACGCCGCCCAAGCCGAACGCGAAGCCGAAGAACAGGCCCGCCACCATGCCGACCTTGCCGGGAATCAGTTCCTGCGCATACACGAGGATCGCCGAGAACGCCGACGCCAATACCACGCCGATGATCACCGTCAGCACGCCGGTCCAGAACAGGTTCGCATACGGCAGCAGCAGCGTGAACGGCGCGACCCCGAGGATCGACACCCAGATCACGTACTTGCGGCCAATCTTGTCGCCGATCGGACCGCCGATCACCGTGCCCGCCGCCACTGCCGCGAGGAACACGAACAGATGGATCTGCGCCGCCTGCACCGGCAGATGGAACTTGTCGATCAGATAGAACGTGAAATAGCTATTGATGCTCGCAAGGTAGAAGTACTTCGAGAACACCAGCAACACCAGCACGCTCATCGCGAAAATGACCTTGTTGCGCGGCAGTGCGGCGTGTCCGGCCAGATTGCGCGCCTTCTTCACCGACGGATGACGCTTGTACCAGCGGCCGATCTGCGTCAGCACGACGATGGCGACGAGCGCCGCCACCGAGAACCACGCAATGCTGCGCTGGCCGTGCGGAATCACGATCAACGCGGCCAGCAGCGGTCCGAGCGACGAACCCGCGTTGCCGCCGACCTGGAACAGCGACTGCGCGAGGCCGTGGCGTCCGCCCGATGCCATGCGCGCGACCCGCGACGATTCCGGATGAAACACCGACGACCCGCAGCCGACCAGCGCCGCCGCGATCAGCAGCACACCGAAGCTGGACGCCACCGACATCAGCAGCAGACCCGACAGCGTGAAACCCATCCCGACGGGCAGCGAATAGGGCTTCGGATGCTTGTCGGTATAAATGCCGATCAACGGTTGCAGCAGCGATGCCGTGATCTGGTAGGTCAGCGTGATCAGACCGATCTGTCCGAACGACAACGAAAAGTTGTCCTTCAGCATCGGGTAGATGGCCAGGATCAGCGACTGGATCATGTCGTTGAGCAGATGCGAAAAGCTGATCGCACCAAGCACGGAATACACCGTGCGCTGGACTTTCGCCGCTGGCTGCGCGCCGCCGGCCGCAGGACTGGAGGTGGCGCTTGCGGCTGTTGCGCCAGCGAGGGCGCTTTTTTCGAGGCTCGTTTCCATACGCTAGATGAAAGAGAAAAATGGTGGCGAATGAGGATCTGGCGGTCACCGTCGAGTCGCGCAGCGCCTGCCTGTCTGGTGCGACAATTCGACGCGACTTTTGGCGGATTCGACTATTTAGCGAAGTTTAATGTGGCTTGAGCGAATTGTAAGGACAAGTTTTGTCGCGAATCGGACAGCATGGTCGCGGTGCGGACGCGTTGGCGCCCCATTTAGCCCGAGCCCGATGCACTACGGCAGTGCAACGAGTCGTCTGATAAATACGATCCGGGTGATTTTTGGCCATGTATAAAACGTGTCGCGGACGCGCAGCTTACAAAGCGGCGCATCGAGGACCGGGCGGCGCACCCGGTGGACGTAAGCGACGGCAAAGATCGCAGACGTTCCCGGCGCCGACCCGGAGAGATAAGCGGTAATGCCGGAACCGACCTTTCCGGCAGGTTCATCCATGGACCAGAAGTGGGGGGTGGGGAAGATGACAGCAGTGTCGCGAGGCAACCCGCGCAGCGCGGGATTCAATGCGGGGATGGGTTCCGGAGGACAGGCGGTGGGTGGCAAGCCCGCACACGCCGTGAAGCTAAAGGGGATGTCGGTCAAGACGACGTTGCGACTCGCGTTTGCAGTGTTGCTCGTCGGCACGCTGCTGATCGGCGTGTTTTCGCTGGCGCAGATCGGCCGGCTGAACGCGTCCGCGCAGTCCATCTACGATCAGGGGCACATCGCCAGCCGGGCGGCCGAAGAAGCGCGCGGGCACATGCTGCGGGCGAGCCGCGCGCAAAAAATGCTGCTGACCGCGACCACCGCCCGGGAGCGCGACGAACTGGGCGCGGACATCGACCACGCGCTCGCCGGCCTCTCCGCGCAACTCGGCACCTTGCAACAGTACGTCGACACCTCCGAGCCCAAAGCGCTTGCGCAGCAGAACGCGTTTGCTGCCGCGATCACGGTGTGGAGCGGGCATCTGCGGGACTTCGTGACGCTCGTGAAGGCGCAGCCGCTCGATCTGTCGCAGATGAACTGGCAGGTCGGCACGCAGGACATCTCGTTGCTGGTCGAAACCGGCAAACTCGAAAAGCTCGTCGACGAACTCGTCGCGCAGCGCGGGACGGCAGCGAAGGCGACCATCGACGCGTCCGGCTTCATCTACCACTCGTCGTTCGTGATGATCGCGCTGATGACGGTCGGGCTGATCGTGCTGGCATTCGGGATCAGCGAATGGGTGGTGCGGCGTCTGGCCGGCCAGCTTGGCGGCGAGCCGGCCTATGCGAAGGAAATCGCCAGCCGGATCGCGGCCGGGGATCTGTCGAATCGCATCGTGCTGGCGCGCAAGGACCGGTCGAGCATGCTGTATGCGCTGCACGACATGCAGAGTGGTCTGGCGACGACGGTTGCCGATATCGCGTCGAGCGCGGATGCGATTGCGACGGCGTCGGGGCAGATCTCGATGGGCAATCTGGACCTGTCGCAGCGCACCGAGCAGCAGGCGATGGCGCTCGAGCGCACCGCTAGCAGCATGGAGCAGTTGACGTCCACGGTGCGGCAGAACGCCGACAACGCGAAGCAGGCGCGCACGCTGGCCGACAACGCGTCCGAGATCGCGGAGAAGGGCGGCGTGGTGGTGAACCGCGTGGTGGCGACGATGAACGAGATCAACGATAGCGCGCGCAGTATTGGCGACATCATCGGCGTGATCGAGGGGATTGCGTTTCAGACGAATATTCTGGCGTTGAACGCAGCGGTCGAGGCGGCGCGTGCCGGCGAAGAGGGGCGTGGCTTTTCGGTGGTCGCCGCCGAGGTGCGCAATCTGGCTCAGCGCAGTGCCGCGGCTGCGAAGGAGATCAAAAGGCTGATCGACACGTCGGTTGAACGGGTTAGCAACGGTTCGACGCTCGCACGGGATGCGGGGCTGACGATGGATGAGATCGTCAAGGCGGTTAAGCGCGTGACCGACATCATGGGGGAGATTTCTGCGGCGTCATCCGAGCAGAGTGCCGGGATTGAGGAGATCAACCTGGCGGTTACGCAGATGGATTCCGGGACGCAGCAGAACGCGGCTTTGGTGGAGGAGGCTACTGCCGCTGCGCGGTCGCTGGATGATCAGGCTAAGGGGTTGAAGGTTGTGGTGGGGAAGTTTCGGGTTTAGGGTTTTGGGTTGCCTCAGGCGCGCATCGCGCCCGGTTTGATCCGTGCTAATCGTGTTGTCCTTATTAAATCAAGAGCCCATAAAAAACCCGCCGGCGGCGGGTTGCGCGTTTCTCTATCCTGCGGGGACCGTTCGGGCCCGGGTCGTTCGGGTTGGGTGCTGCGTTACAACGAAATATATAGTGTCAGGATACGTGAGCGGCGTACAAATAAACTCTTAGAGCTTTTGCCCAGATTGCTTCACCTGAAAGAATGGCGCGCGCGACCGCTGCCCTTGCCCCCACGGCTTGCGCGACTCGTTCGAGAACACGTCTGCGCTGGTCTGTGTCGCCGACTTGGACGCTAGGCGGCGCGCCTCGACTATCGACACGGACGGCCGAACGACTGACAGAAAGGCGAGTTCGCAGGCCATACCCGCCACGCTATTCCTTCTATTCGTTGCAAGGTACGAAAGTCAACAAGCTCGAAATCTGACTGATTCTGACCGCTGTGCTGGCGGTCTAACTAAGCCTATTTATCCAGGCTCCGCGGGTTTTTGCATGGTTTCGATCGCCTTGATTCGCTTCGCTTTCGCATCGACGATCAACTTGTACGCGGCATAATATTTGTAGATGTTGCGAACGTACGTGGTCGTTTCAATACCGATTTTCTCCGCTACCACGATTTCGACATTGTTGAACCATTTGTCGGGATCGAGGCCACGCGTCGCGGCCTCCTTGCGCATCTTTGCGATATTGCCCGGTCCGGCGTTATAACTTGCGAATGCGAAAAGCGGGCGTTCGCTCTCGCTGAAATGCGCATCCGGGAAATAGCGGCTCATCAACTGGTCCATATACTTCGTGCCCGCGTGAACGTTCGCTTCCGTCACTGAAATACTGCCGACGCCCATTTCCTTGCCTGTCGCAGGCATCAACTGCATGACGCCGATCGCACCGACGCGGCTACGCGCGCCCTGATTGAGTTGCGATTCCTGGTAGCCTTGAGCTGCAAGCATCAGCGGATCGAAACCATAATCCTTGCCGTATTTTTCGAACAACGTGATGGTTTGCTCGAAACGCTTGCGTTCGGCGTCGTTAGTATTGTTCGATATCTGTTTGATCTGTTTCATGTAGCGGGCGAGACGATAGGCCTCGATGCCTTGCTTCTTAACGTAGTTAGCATAGAACTCGTTCAGCGCGACCTGCAGTTGGGGACTGTTCTTGCGGATGGCCCACCCGGTATAGCTTTCGCTTCGCACCACGAGGTTGTCATGCACCTTGATATGCGGAAGTGCCTGTGACCACATCTTCGCTTTCCAGTCGTCCACAACGACAATACTCAGCACGCCCGCGTTGAGCATCTCCAGCTTGTCTTCGTCTTCGAGCGCGTCGGGCAGCAGCGTAATCTGCATGAGCGGCTTTCCGGCAGACTTGAAACGTTCGTTAAGCGCGGTCAAGCTCTCGTAGTAGCTCGTTGCTTGACGCACATAGACCTGCTTTCCAGCGAGGTCGTCGAGCGTAGCGAGCGGCGCGGCCTTGGGGCCGGTCACAATCAGTTCACGAACGGGTTTGCGGTCGCGTGGTGCGATGAAATCGACAAGCTTTTCGCGTTCGTCCGTTGCCGTGAGATTGCCGGCTGAGATGTCGCCGAGTCCGGCCGTGAGATTTGTCAGAAGTTTGTCCCGCGTGGTCGGAATCAGGTAGAGCGTGACCGGCCGCTTGGCGAGTTCGCTCGCATAGCGTTTGTTGATATAGCGCTCGAAATCGCGCGCGAGCTCTGCCGATAATCCGCGCTCGCGACCCTTGTCGTTGAAATAAAGAGTGCGGCTATAAGGCACAAGGAAGCGGATGATCCGGCGCTTGAGCATGGCGTCGAAGTCACCAGTCCACGGCTTGTTGCCGAGATTCAACTGGCGCACGCCGCCAGACGGTGCGGCAGTGGATGACGCTTCGGATGTGGTTGTGGGTGACGACGCGGGGGACGTCGGCGGTGCTGGGGCTGCCTGCACGGCTGCTACGAGCAATAACGTTGAGCAGATAACCGCTAAAGTCAGAGGGATGGCTTTCATGTGTCTCCCCGAACGATCATGCGACGGTCTAGATTTCTGTTTGATTTTCGCTTTTTACTCTGAGACGCAAGTTCACGCGTACGGCGATGCATCGTTAAATCATAGGTTACCGACGTGCGCGTAGGGGATACGATTTCCCCTAACTATATTGCCCTAAGTCGAAACCCGGCTATAGCATCGAAACCATGTTCTCGTGGACAAGCGCCAAGCATGTCGTGCGCAAGTTGCCGCACACGAATGGTGTCGATAGCCACGATGCGGACGTGGCCCTGCATGTTCTGACCAATCGATAAAAGCGCGCGCCGCGTCGCCCACGGCGGGTCACCGGATGTCGTTCGGCTTGACGTAGGCGTGGAAGAACCTTCCAACGAAAATAGAAAACCTATCAGATAATTTTTTCAACAGTATTAATCCAACCCCGAACCGATGCGCTTGGCTTATTGGTTGAGATATTCGAGCTTGTAGGTTGAACGGCATCTCTCGAAATTTTTTCCGGCGCACAAACTCAGGATCAGAGCGAATTATCACTTTTGGCGAGAGGACAGCATGAGCCCTGTTAAGAGCACCCTAACGGTATTAGTCTCCGCGCTGTGTTTTTCAATCTGGCCAGCGTCCGCCCAAACTCCGAAAGGATGGGACCGTACAGTCCGAGTGGCCGACAACCTTGAACCCGCTATCCCGCACCCCGAGCAAGACAAGAATGTCGCAGACAAATTGCGCGCGTTGGAATCAAAGACCGGTCGGAAGCCAAACATTCTCATCATCTTGGTCGACGATATGGGATATGGAGATCCCGGCGCCTACGGCGGCGGCGACATGGCGGGGGCGCCTACGCCGAATATTGACAAGCTGGCGCAGAACGGGCTCAAGCTGACGTCTACATACACGACACCACTTTGCACACCCTCGCGGGCGGCGCTTTACACCGGACGAATTCCTGCGCGAAGCGGGCTCACGCGCCCGTTGCTTGCCTCCGATCGACCGACCCACAACCCTTGGGCTGACGAGGTAAGTGCGGCAAAGCTGCTCAGCAGCAACGGCTATATCACCGGCCTGTCCGGGAAGTGGCACATCGGTGAGGGCAAGGGAATGCAACCTCAGGACGTCGGCTTCGACGAATTCCACGGGTTTCTTTCAGTGGTCAGCGAGTACACCCAGTACATGGACGCTGCCAAGTATCCGCAGTTAATGCTGAATCCCGATCGGCTGGCTACCTTCAAAGGACTGAGCGAGTACAACTCTATTGTGGATGGAAGAAAGGGTGGGGATTTGAAGGTGGCGTACCCGCTAGATACTCCGAAACGGATGGGCAATGTAGATCAGGACTTCGCAAACTGGTCCGTTGACTTTATGAAACGTGCGGCGCAGGCCAACAAGCCGTTTTATCTTGTTCATGCTTTTGCGAAAGTACACTTCGACAATTATCCGGGCGACGGCTATCAAGGGCGCAGTCCAGCGAAGCTGCCTTATAAGGATGCGGTGGTCGAGGTGGACGACATTGTTGGACGTTTGATTCAAACCCTGAAGGACACGGGGCAAGAAGAAAACACCCTCGTGTTCTTCACCTCGGACAATGGCCCAGAGGAAGATAGTTATCCGGATTCGGGCTATACGCCATTCCGGGGTGGAAAAGGCACTACCTGGGAAGGTGGTGTACGCGTTCCGGGCATTGCTTACTGGCCAGGAATGGTTAAGCCGGGGCGAGTTAGCGACGGCCTTTTTGACCTGATGGATTTGTTCAATACGTCGCTCGATCTCGCCGGAGCCAAGGCCAAAATTCCGAAGGAGCGTTATATCGACGGCGTTGACCAGACCGGTTTCCTACTGAGCGACAACGGCGAAACCGCACGTCAAGCAGTGTTTTCGTACAATCAGGCAGATTTTTCGGCGCTACGCTGGGGAGAATTCAAAGCCTACTTCATGGTCCAGCTGTTTGATCAGCCGTTTTCGAACATAAGCATGTCAACGTTTGTTCCGGTCGGCGTTTCGCCATGGGTCTTCGATATCTATAGAGATCCAAAGGAGCGGTTGACACGAAGCAATAGCGATTATGAGTGGGCTTATGGTCCTGTCCTTGCAATGCAAGCCGCTCATATGGCAACTTTCAAGAAGTATCCAAAGAAGGATATAGGACTCGGAATTGGCGGAGGCGGAGATCCGCGATGATCTGGCTCCAACTGTATCGGATCGGCCTTCAAACATGTCTACGCTCCGAAACTTCGATGACGACGCGCGTGCCGCCATGCTTTGCTATCTCGTTGTCGCCGAACTTGTCGCGATGGCTAGTACAGGTGAGTGGTTGCGCACGGATCACATTGTCGAGTCATCGCGAATCTGGATGAGCGCAAACGGCGTGGCATGCGATTGGCAGGATCGCGTCGCGCTCGCAGGCGCTGCGGTCCTACTCGCGCCAGATATTCTCGAGGCGTTTAAGCTCACGACAGGGCGGTCCCTTACGCCGCTGTTTTCCGATGGCTGGATGCTCGACTATCAATCGCCGATAGTATGTGAGACCCACGGAGTCTGCGCTGACTACCTCGCGCAGACGTAACTAATCACAGACAGTTCGGGATTGATAATGGAAAATTCCAATAGCATTTATTGTCTTGGATTGAAATTATTCGGAAATTGTCACTATGATCCGCAGAGTCCGTCGGCAGTTTATTTTTCGCTTGGTGACGTACTTGCAGCATTAGGCTTGCTCCTGGCATTTTCCCAGCTTACCGCACCGCATCAGCGCCTACGAGCACAAATAAAAAAAGATCCGTAATTGCCGCTTTGATATGCTTTGCATCCGCCTTCGCGGCTACTCTTATTGGGTCAGTACTGCCGCAAACCACCCTCGCAGGCGCTCCAATAATTGGATTTCCAATAGTCTGGGAATGGATCGGAAGTTGCCTGGTTTTTCTAGGCTCTTTGATACTTTCACGCGTGCTATTTTCACCCGTTAAACTCAAGGCATCAAATGCGAAGCGATACCTTGATTCTATGATCGCATGGGTGGGCCGTACCAATAGTGATGCCTCTATCATTGCGACAGAAATAGAGAAAAGTGTTGAGACTTTGTTCTATTTGATTGAGATCGGTGGCAGAGATGGTAGTCGGCCGAGAAAATCAGAAAGCATTTGCAAATCTTTGTTGGCATTCGTAGCCAATCCCCGCATTACTGACGCGATTGTGCAAGTTGCTCCCCAAACAGCTGAACGACTTGTGCTGTCATACGTGAAAAATCCAATTGATCGACGATTTGCTGAGCCGTTACTCAAATTGCTAGTGCGAAGTGCTATTAATGCCGAGAAAACGCTCGCTATTGAAGAGGCTCAACACCGTTCGCTTGGAATTAGGCCTAGCCTTACGTCAGGAATCTTTGGAAATTTTGCCTTTTTGTCAAGCCCAGTAAAACCACTGGAAGTTATTGGCAATCTACATATGCGAGGAGTTCTGTTTCTTACTTATTCGAGCGCCATTAGAGAGGCTGTCATAAGCTCCCTTGTTCATTCTCGGGCTGCCGAGCCAAAGGGGCCGCTTCACACAGCATTAACCACTTGGGGTGATCGTGCACGGACCGCGATCGAATACAATCTCATTGCTCTTTTGGCTGACAAAGAGAAAATGAACGATGCAACCGAACTAATCGGACGTGGATTTGTAATGGTGCTATCTGGTATCCGGGAAAACTATCAAACATCTAATTTTCTAGTTATTCAGAAAAATATTGAGGCGGTGAGCATTCAATTGTGGGGCGGTATATTTCGCTATTTTCGATTTCTTGATGGCATACCGCTTAACGAATTATCGATGCTGACGGCAATCCGTCCACTTCAATATATAATGAGACCTGGACCGACCAGATTTGATCCAATAATAGTAAATATCTTTGACGCTCGACTAAAAAGCGAACTTGGCAAGATAAAAAATGGATCTACTAAAGACATTTGGCTTTTGAGAATGTCGCTTTTTATGATGCTGGGAGATTCGATTGAAAGCGACGTCGCAGAACCTCCTTTTTCTACTTTGCTAGAATGGTTGATGCGGAATTTTCATGATCTTTGGATCAAAGAGCCGGCACTTGCGAAATCGGCCTTGCCTCCCCATGCCAAATATGATCCAGAAGAAAGAACGATGTTTATAGATCTTTGGAATTCCAATGGTGATGCAATGGAGTTCAAAACGCTGCCTAGCTGACAAACACAGCCCGACAACTAAGTAAAAGCTGATAAACATCAGTTTTTTGAAATTTTCGAAAATCAACTGAGGTCTATCTAATCGGTTTTCTTTTGGGGAGATCTAAAGCCTGTCGTTCGTCTTCAGAGCGTCTTAATGAGGGAAAAGTGTGGAATATTGTTAGATGGATCGATCGGAACTCGAAGGACTAAAATCACTTGCCAGCGCCCACCGCGCAGTTTAAATTTTGAGATTTTTCATGTGTTGATTTTCCATATGCTGAGACATAATATGGTTCTCACGTTCTGGCACGGCCCTCGGAATGGCCAGAACTTTTAGCCAACCTAAACGGGTCGGCTTTTTTCCAACTGGGCACGTCGAGGCATTCAGACGCTTTACTTGGGGCCGCTCTTGCGGAAAACGTGCTGAAATAGTCAACGGGCAGGCAAAAAATCCAGATGGAAACCGCGTGAAAACCGCGTGAGCGACCGGAGAGTCTTGCCCAACACGGCATAATGGCTAGCCGGCTGATTTTCGAAGTTGCCCCTGTGCGGGGCGGCACTTACTTTCTTTGCCGCCGCAAAGAAAGTAAGCAAAGAAAGCGGGCTCACACCGCCAGCTCTTAAGTGGGTTCCCTGGCTTGGAGGGGGCAGTGGTGCATCTGGAATCGGTGCTTCCGCACACTCCGCGTTCGTGACAAGGCAGTCATACTTCCCGCCTCGCACTTCGTGCTCGCCGGAAAGGGCGTTCTTTTTGCGGTGTGTGGGAGCAGGTGCGGTCGCAATACTCGGCAACTCGTTGAGCACCCCTTGGTTTTTTAGATATGCAAACGCGCGTGCCGCTCTGCACCGGAGGCAGGTGGCGCAGACAAACACATTGAATCATTGGGATATGGCGCTCTCCACCAGGGACGCGATCTGGCGGTCAGCGGAAAGCATGAGAAGGTGGCTGAAGAACCACCGCTACGGCGCGCGAAGCGTCGCCGGAAGAATGACTGCCTTGTCACGAACGCGGAGTGCGCGGGAGCACTGATTCCAGATGCACCACTGGCCCCTCCAAGCCAGGGGCGCCGCTTAAGAGTTGGCGGTGTGAGCCCGCTTTCTTTGCTTACTTTCTTTGCGGCGGCAAAGAAAGTAAGTGCCGCCCCGCACAGGGGCAACACCAATAGACCACCGTGATCACAAGGAAAGGCCAACGCCCCAAGAACACACCCCAAGGCGGCGCCCGACCAAAGCATCCAGCCATCGGGCAACTTGCCACGAACGCGGAGTGCGCGAAAGCACTGATTCCAGATGCACCACTGCCCCCTCCAAGCCAGGGGACCCACTTATGAGCTAGCGGTGTGAGCCCGCTTTCTTTGCTTACTTTCTTTGCGGCGGCAAAGAAAGTGAGTGCCGCCCCGCACAGGGGCAACACCAATAGACCACCGTGATCACAAGGAAAGGCCAACACCCCTGGAACTCACCCCAAGGCGGCGCCTTCACCCCGGCGTAACAACCACCGTACAAGTAATCCCAGCCGCCAACACAACCCCCTCGGGCACAGCATCAATCCTCACCCGCACAGGCACGCGCTGCGCCAACCTGACCCAGTTAAAAGTCGGATTCACATCGGCCAGCAACTCCCGGCTCTCCGGATTATCGCGATCATAAATCCCGCGCGAGATGCTCTCGACATGCCCCTGCAACGTACCGCCGCTCATCAGCCGAACTTCGGCCTTATCGCCAACGCGCACATGCGGCAACTTGGTTTCCTCGAAGTAGCCATACACCCAGAACGAGTGACTATCGACAATCGCAAGCTTCGCGGCACCCGCCGTCGCATAGTCGCCACGAAACACGCTCAGGTTGGTCACATAACCGTCAACCGGTGACACCACCCGCGTACGTTCCAGATTCAGCTTCGCAGCATCGAGCGCGGCCAGCGCCTGCTGATAGGAGGCCTCGGCAGCCGAAGCCGTATGCGTCGCATTCTCGCGGCTCTCCTTCGACACCACCAGCGAGTCCATATCGGCACGCCGCTGCGCATCGTCACGCTTCATCTGCAACTCGGCCTTGCGGGCGGCCACTGCCGCCTGCGCCTGCTCAACCGCAATCTGGTAATGCGACGGATCGATCTGCATCAACAGATCGCCTTTCTTCACCAACTGGTTGTCCTTCACCGGCAGATCGACCACCGCGCCGGACACATCCGGCGCGACGTTTACGATCTCGGCGCGCACGCGACCGTCGCGGGTCCACGGTTCATCCATGTAATGAACCCACAGCACGCGCCCAAGCAAAATGGCGATGACAAAAATAATGGCTGTCGCGATGAAGCCAACAAGATTTCGGATGGTCATGTTTCGACTCTGATCAACGATAAACGGCGAGACCCAGCACGCCGCACACACACACGAGCAAGCTGGCCCGGAACAAGGACGGATGCCACACCACGCGATACAGGCCCGTATAGGCAATCACGCGATCCAGCACCCAGGTAAGCGCGGCGCCCGCGATGAACAGCAGCACGATGGCCGGCACGTAGGCGTCGAAAACGGCGATATCACGCGGCATGAAGAACTCCTTCTGACGCACTGACCGGTCCGCTCATCAAAGGTGCAAGCGGCGACTGCGGATCGAGCAGTGCGGTACGAATGAAATGCAGTTGACTCAAAATTCGTTGCAACTGATGCCGCTCCTCGCGCGGTGGCGTGAAGGTGGCCAGCATCTGCTGGAGCGCGGCGATCGCGTCGGCCGTCGCAGACAGCGCGCGGTCGAAACGGTCCTCGCGCGGTTGCTCGAACAGCGCGCTCAACGCATCGCGCATGGTCCGCAGCGCCACGCGCCACGGCATCGACTTTGCGTAGCGGGCGTCCGCCGGTAGTGCGGCGACTTCGCGGCGCAGGTCGATCACCGCATTACCGACTTCGAGCACCGAAAACAGCCAGCGCAACGTGTCGCGTTTGAGTTCGGGCTCGCCCGGCGCGAGCGCGTTGATCTGCGACATCAGATCGCGTGCGCCGCTCTCGAAACGCGAACGCACCCGGCGCATGCCCGCGCGGCTCGCGAGCACCACCTGACGACGCAGGTCGACCAGCAGCCGATTACGCAGCCATGGTGTGGACGGCGGCAGCAACACCGCGAACGCGATCGACGACACCAGCATCGACAGCACCAGCGCCATCGCATCGTTCATGAACGAGGTCGGGTCGTAGTGGATCACGTTGTCCGGACCGGCGAGGAAGCAGAAGAAGATGCAATAGCCGATACCGTAGCCAGCGAGCGCCGGGCGCGTGGTCATGAATACGCCGAGCAGCAGGAACGGCGTGAGCGCCGCGCACAGCATCGGAAATCCGTCGATGTGCGGAAACACGCCGAACACCACGATCATTCCCATCACCGTCGCGGCCAGCGTGCCGCCGGCCATCTGGAACGCGGTGCGCTTCGGATTCGGCGACGACGACGCCAGCGCGCACACGGCGGCGGCATTCAGCGTCAACGTCGAGCCGCTTGGCCACGCGGTGGCGATCCAGAACGCGCCGAGCACCATCATCACGATGGCGGCCCGCACGCCCGCCACGCCCGCGGCGGTCGCGTTGGTCTTCGGCTCGTAACGCTCGATCCAGCGTTCGCGCTCGTGCGTATCGACCGCGAGCGACGCATAAGTGGCCGCGTACGCATGCAGATCGTCGATGAAGCGGTGCAGCAGTTCGGCGGCGGTGTCGAAGTCGAGCAGCAGCGCGTCCG
The DNA here is from genome assembly GCF_904848625.1 of Paraburkholderia metrosideri. Taxonomy (GTDB): domain Bacteria; phylum Pseudomonadota; class Gammaproteobacteria; order Burkholderiales; family Burkholderiaceae; genus Paraburkholderia; species Paraburkholderia metrosideri. The sequence continues at coordinate 519,535 of NZ_CAJHCP010000006.1, read as the reverse complement.
GTTGCGCTTCCAGCTCGGCGCGGGTTGCCCGCACGCGGCCCGGCAACGCGGCTTTGTACGCGTCGAGTTGAGCGGCGGCATGGGCTGCGTCGGCGGCACTCAGCACCGGTTCACCGGATTTCGCGAGCAGCGGGGCGATTTCCTTGAAATACGGTTCGAGCGCGTCGATCGCGACCGCCGCCGCGTCCGTGTTGGTCGTGCGCAGCCGGTTCATCAACTGATGCAGCGCGTGAAAGCGGGTCGACGCGGTCATGAACTCGCTGTTCAGACGCGCGAGACGGCCGCCGCGCATCCGCGAATCGGGGCCTTCGAACACGGCCACGCTGCGGGCTGCTTCGAAGCCGACGATATCGGCGACAAAACGCGCGTTGCTCGCCTCGATCTGCGCGCGGTCGTTGCGGCCGGCCAGCGACGCGGACACATACTCGACGAATGCCGAGAAACGCGCACGCACGGTGCTGCGCATCTGCAAGCCCGCGAATTGCGGAAACACGAGGCCGCTGACCGCGCCCGCGCAGACGATGCCGAGCACCACTTCGGCGACCCGCGTGAGCGCGCTCAGAAAAGCGCCGTCCGGATGCTGCGCGGCGGGAATGCCGATCAGCGCGGCCGTGTAGCCCGCCAGCACGAAACCGTACGAGCGGAAGTTGCGGTTGCGCGCGGCGCCGGCCGTGCAGATGCCGACCCAGATCGCGGTCGAGATGATGAACAGTTCCGGCGTTTGCGCGAACAGCCCGATCAGCGCGAGCATCACGACGAGGCCGACCAGCGTGCCGCAGATCCGGTAGAAGCTTTTGGCGAACACCATGCCGCTTTGCGGCTGCATCACGATGAACACGGTGGTCATCGCGGTGCGCGGCTGCGGCAAGTCGAGCTTCATCGCGATGCCGAGCGCGAGGAAGCACGCGGCGAGCGCCTTGAACAGATAGACCCAGGTGAGGCCGTCGGTGCGAGCCCAGTCGGCGGCGGCTGCGTACAGCGCGCCGGGCGACTTCGGGCGCGTGACGGAGGAAGGGGCGGCTGACATGGTCGGCTTCCTTACTCGGCCGCACGCGCGTTGGCGGCGGCGCGCGGCGCTTGGGCTGCCGCGGTGTCGAGGCCTGCGCTGCTTGCGTCGCCCGTGGTCTTGACGGCCTTCGCCGCGGCGTTGGCCTTCGAGGTCTTTAAAGCGATACGGCTCGCGGCCTTGGCGCCGGTTGCAGCGCTCGCGGGCGCGGAGCCAGCGGCGCTACCGACCAATGCTGTTTGCGGCTCTGCCTGCGCATTGCCGGATGCCGCGGGCGACGCGTCAGAGGCCGCACCGGCTGCAGCAGCGGCGCCTGCGTTCGCCTTGCCCTTGCCATGCGCCGGCAGTGTCTCGCTGTCCTTCGGACCGTTGGCCGGGTCATCCAGGCCGCCGCCCAATGCCGTGACCAGCGACGCATGCGCACCGAGCCGCTCGGCCTGGATCTTCGCGACGCCTTCCTGCGCGCGCAGTAGTTGATTCTGCGCGATCAGCACGTTCAGATAGTCGGTCAGACCGCGCCGATACCCTTCACGCGACAGCTCGTAATTCCGGCGAGCCGCGGCGACCGAGCGATCGGCGTCGTCGGCCTGGGTGGCGAGCGAGCGGATGCGGATCACCTGATCGGAGATATCCTTCAGCGCGCCGACGATCGACTGGTTATAGCGTTCCACCGCCTCGTCATATCCGGCCGATGCCGCGCCGAGTTGCGAGCGCAGCCGTCCGCCGTCGAGAATCGGCAACGACAGCGCCGGACCCGCGCTCCAGCTATGCGACGGATTCTTCAGGAACTGGAACAGCGGGCCCATCGCCGCGTAACCGCCGATCGACGCCAGCAGGTTGATGTCCGGATAGAAATCGGCCTTCGCGACGTCGATACCGCGCGCCTGCGCGGCGACGGTCCAGCGTGCGGCGACCACGTCCGGCCGATGGCCGATCAGGTCGGCCGGCAACGCGCTCGGCAAACCTGGCGACGCGGCCAGCGACAGCGTCGGGCGCTGGATCGAATCGCCCGCGCCCGGACCCTTGCCGGCCAGCGCGGCCAGCTGATTGCGGCCGAGCGCGATTTTTTCTTCAATCGCGTCGATCTGACGCTCGTATTCGGGCATCGGCGTTTCGGCCTGGCTCACTTCGAGCTGCGTGCCGATACCGCCCTTCAGACGACGGTTCGCAAGATCGACGATCTGTTGCTGTTGCGCGAGCGTGGCCTTGGCGATGTCGAGCAGCGCGTAGTTCAGCGACATCTCGATATACGTACGCACCACGTTGCCTTCCAGTTCGAGCTGGGCGGCGCGCGAATCGGCGGCGGCCGCGTGCGCGGCGTCGAGTGCGCGTTCGGCGGCGTTTTTGTCCTTGCCCCACAGATCGAGGTTATAGGAAAGGCCCAGCGTGCCCGTGTTGTTCCACGACTGCTCGCCCGCGAGCGGCCCCGGCCCGTAGTACACGTTGTCGGACCATTTCTGACGCTGGATCGACAGGCTGCCGTTAACTTGCGGCGACAACGCCGAACGGGCCACGCCCGCCATCGACATCGCTTCGCGCACGCGCGCCTGGGCGGCGGCGAGGCTGGGGCTGCCGGCCTGAGCGTCGGCGATCCACTGATCGAGTTGCGGATCGTTATAGGCACGCCACCAGTCGGTGGCCGGCCACTGGGCGTCCTGGTTGGCCGCGCGGATGGCCTTGCCGGCGTCGAGTGAGGAGGGCTCGACGCTGTGGTCTTGCGGCGCGATGCCCCCGGTACTTGCACAGCCGGCGATTGTTAATAGGATCGTAAGAACCGCTGTTGCGGCGATCCCTTTCTGTACCGGAGACTGCACGATTTCCTCCAAAATTGACTATAGATGCTTGTGCGTCATTATATTTTTTGATTGATTGGGGAATAACTGGTAAAGATGCAAGGCATTTTTACAGTACGTGAGATAATTGCCTTTGCGAATCGTGTAACAATCGCCCCGATCAAGCATTACTGTGTTGCACTGCGGCGAAGCGGGCGATAAGCGCCGGTTTCGGTCGATTGCAGCGGGTTGGGTGGAGCGGGTCCGGCGGTGAAGTGAGAGCTTCCGTTGGCCGCTTTGCAGGGGGTGGGAGGGGGCTGAGCGCTGATACTCGGCGACACAGCTTGGAGGGGGCGGGAGTAGGCGCTAAAGCCTAACTGGGTGCCGACAGCTTTGCATGGGGCAGCAGTAAGCGCTAAAGCGCCAACTGCCGCCGACAGCTTTGCATGGGGCGGCAGTAAGCGCTAAAGCGCTAACTGCCGCCGACAGCTTTGCATGGGGCGGCAGTAAGCGCTAAAGCGCTAACTGCCGCCGACAGAGGAAATGGAATGGATACGCTTCAAAACATGCGCGTATTTGTCCGCGTCGTCGAAGCGGGCAGCTTCACGGGTGCCGCGCAGCACCTGAATACCACGACGGCCTACGCATCGCGCGCAGTCTCCGATCTGGAAGCGCACTTGCGCACGCGTCTGTTGAATCGCACCACGCGCCGTATCGCGCTGACCGAGGCCGGCGAGCGCTATCTGCAGCGCTGCGAGCAGATTCTCGCCTATGTCGATCAGGCGGAAGCCGAGGCAAGCGACGCTCACGCGCGTCCGTCCGGCAAACTCAAGGTTCACGCCATGACGAGCTTCGGCCAGCACTATGTGGTGCCGGCCGTGGGCCGCTACCAGCAGCGCTATCCGGACGTGCACGTCGAGCTGACGCTCGCGCAGCGCATGCCCGATCTGCTGGACGAAGGTTTTGACGTGTCGCTCACCCTCGCCACCGGTCTGCCGGATTCTGGCCTGGTGTCGCAGCGGCTGGGCAGCGCGTTCAGCATTGTGTGCGCATCGCCTGCCTATCTGGAGCGGCGCGGCGTGCCGCAAACCCCGGCGGATCTGTCGAACCACACGTGTCTGCACATGGTCACGCCGATTTTTCCGACCGATAAATGGGTGTTCGACGGCCCGAACGGCGAAGAAACCTTCGCGCTGGGACCGGCCACGTTTCAGGTGAACGTCGCCGAAGCCATGGCGGTCGCGGCGACCAACGGCATGGGCATCGGCCTGATCCCGATCTACTCGGCGATCAGCGGTTTGCGAAGCGGCGAGCTGGTGTGGCTACTGCCCGAATACACGTCGCAGGAAATGAATCTGTATGCGTTGTATCCGTCCCGCCAGTATCTGGACGCGAAAATCCGCACGTGGGTCGAGTTTCTGCGCGACGAATTGCCGGCTACGCTCGCCGTGGATCAGGAAGAATTACGCCAGTTCGCACGTTCCTGAGCCCCCGACCGGGCGGGCGTCCCGCCAGGGTTGACGGCGCAGCGAGCAACAGCGTGAGCGCGTGTTACATAACTGCCGCGTCGCAACATTTCCTTACTTCTCGCGAGCGGCCGTTTTGCTAACGTGTCGTTCATGCGCAGCCGCTCCGGCCGGACGCGCCCAGATCGCTGCCGTTCGGCACAGCGCAACAACTGAAGGACGAGGGACTCATGGATACGCATCTGATGATCGGCGTGGCTGTCATGTTTGGACTGATCGGAATCGCCGCTTCTCGCGACCTGCTGCGCCGCCTGCGTGAACAGCAGCCGCAACTGGTGCCGATCAAGGTCGAGCGTCCGGATTTGCAGGCTCCGCGGCGCGACCGTTGAGTTGACGCGTTATCGCGGCGCTTTTCGCCTGCTTTGGCAGGTGAGCGCCGCGTGACGTATGAGTTTCCGATCGATGCCGGTGTGCTTACATCCGCGCACGTTAAAGCAGCGCGTCGATCAATCCCGGTTCATCGTTGAGCACACGGTCCACCTCGTGACTCACCCGGTGCCAGCGAAAGCGGCCGGCGGCGAGGCAAGCGCCTCGCGCCAATTGTTCGAGTTCGTCGGGAGGTAGCGCCTGATCTAGCCAGCGGCGTGCCGCATCCGGTGAAAATGCCAGCGGGCGGCGTCCGTGTACGTCGACCAGGCCTGTGTCGGCGCTGGCTGTCACGATCACCAATCCCATCCCTTCTGTTTGCGGCTCCGTGCCGCGTACGCTCGACAATGCCGCCAGATACATCGGCGCGCCGCTCTTCAGGTGCACGAAGTATGGCTGACGTTCGGGTGCCTCCCGTTGCGATGGCTCCCGGTTCCCGCTGCCGTCATCGAGTGTCGTTTCCACGCGCCATTCGAACCAGCCATCTGCCGGCACCAATACCCGGCCCGTTTTCCATAGTTGTTCGAAGTAGCGCGCAGTGGGCGCAGCGTCGGCGCGTGCGTTGATGGTTTGCGGCAGATGCTGCTCGCGCGCCCAATCAGGGCAGTATCCCCAGTGAATGGCGTGCAGGGTTTGATCGGGATAGATCGCCAGCGGATGCGTGCCCGGCGCCAGGTTGTAGCCGGGGCGGCGGTCGGCGGCATCGAAAAGCATGAGCGGATCGGCGAGACCGAGATGGTCGGCGTAAAGGCGGGGATCGCGGTACTGGCTGATTCGACCACACATGCGCGATCTCCATGGATGACCAACGACGCCAGCCTAATGTGTGCGCAGCGTGCGCACAAGCCGCATTACCCCGACCGGCGCCAGGCCGATGCTAGATTTCGACGACTTTGTCCCACGCGAAAAGCGGGTTTTCCAGCAAACCGGTGCGCCGATCGAGATAGCCGCGCGGATTGCACACCACGCGCGTGCCGTTCACGGTGTAGTCGAACGGTGTGTGCGTGTGGCCGTGAATCCACAGCGCAACCGGCGCCCGCACCAGTTCCGGCAAATGACTGACGAACCCCGCCGACACCCGGTCTTCGGCATACCGCTCGGCCAGACTCAGCCGATGCGGCGCGTGATGGGTGACAACGATTGTCTTGCCGTCAAACGGTTTCGCAAGCTCGCTGTCGAGCCATGCACGCGCTTGACGATGCAGCGCGAGCGAGTCGTCGGGGGTGAAGTCGCGGGTCGCGTCGTGGGTGTCGTGCGGCCAGTTAATCTGGATCAGCCCCTTGAAGTCGAGCATGACCCGCCGCGATGCACCGATCGATTCGGCGAGCGTATCCGGATCCGCGCCATACAGCGCGAAGTCGGTCCACAACGTCGTGCCGAGCACACGCCACTCGCCCTGCGGATCGACCAGCGTGGCGTTGTTCAGCACATGAACGTTGTCGACTTGCGCTGCCGCGTCGTCGAGCGCGCGTTCGAGCGCGCCGAACTCGCCGTCGTAGTACTCGTGATTGCCAGGCACGTAGACCACCGGCACGGCGCCGTCGAAGGTCTGCGCCGCCCAGCGCGGACCGGCCGCATGATTGTGGATGTCGCCGGCGAGCACGATCAGATCCGCCTGCGCATGCGGGACCAGTTCGGGTTCGTCGTTTTCCAGATGCAGATCGGACAGCACTCGAATCTTCACGAATTCGACTCCTGCAAACGCCCCCGTGCGGAAGGCAGAGGCTTCGGAGGCCTAGCGTAGCACCTTGCCAGGGTTCATCAGGTTCAGCGGATCGAGCGCGTGTTTGACGACACGCATCAGTTGCACCTCGACGTCCTGCTTGTAATGTGCGGCCTCGTCGATCTTCAACTGCCCCAGCCCGTGTTCGGCGCTGATGCTGCCACGATGCGCATGCACGTTGTCGTAGACGATCCTGTTGATCGGGCTCTGGTACTGCTTGAGAAACGCCTTCGCGTCGACACCTTCGGGCGCCTGCACGTTGTAGTGCAGATTGCCGTCGCCGAGATGCCCGAAGGTCACCATGCGTGCACCCGGCGCCGCCTGCGCGACCGCGGCGTCGGTTGCCTCGATAAAGTGGCCGATGCGCGAGATCGGCACCGCGATATCGTGCTTGATGTTCAGACCTTCCTCGGCCTGCGCGAGCGGAATGTGCTCGCGCAGATTCCAGAACGCCTGCGACTGGGTGAGATTTTCCGCGACCACCGCGTCTTCCACGAGTCCCTTTTCCAGCGCCGTTTCCATCAGGCTTTCAAACAACCCGCGCGCGTGTTCTTCACTTTCGCTATCGGACAATTCGAGCAACACAACTTGCGCGTGCGATTGCGCGAACGGATAACGCATCTGCTCGAAATGCCGGCCGACCAGTCGCAGACAGAAATCCGACATGAGTTCGAAGCCGGTGAGCAGCGGCCCGGCGATGCTTTGCGTGAGCGACAGAAAGTCGAGCGCCGCGTGCGGCGACGCCAGTGCGGCGAGCGCCGTGACCCGGGCAGCCGGTTGCGGATGCAGCTTGAGCACGGCCGCGGTGATGATGCCGAGCGTGCCTTCCGCCCCGATGAACAGGTCGCGCAGATCGTAGCCGGTGTTGTCCTTGCGCAGCCCGCGCAGGCCGTCCCACAACTCCCCTTGCGGCGTGACCACTTCGAGGCCGAGGCACAACTCGCGCGTGTTGCCGTAGCGGAGCACGCCGGTGCCGCCCGCATTGGTGGCGAGATTGCCGCCGATCGTGCAGCTGCCTTCGGCGGCGAGGCTCAACGGGAAAAGCCGGCCCGCTTCCTCGGCATGCTTTTGGACTTCCGCGAGGATCACGCCGGCTTCGACGGTAATCGTGTTGTTGTGCGGATCGATGTCGCGCACGCGATTCAGCCGGCGCAAGCTGACGACCGCCTGCGCGCCGCTCGCGTCGGGCGTGGCGCCGCCCGCGAGCCCCGTGTTGCCGCCTTGCGGGACCAGCGCGACGCGATGCTCGACCGCGAGTTTGACGAGCGCCGCGACTTCAGCGGGCGTGCCCGGGCAAAGCACCGCGCAGGCCGCGCCGGTGTAGCGGCGGCGCCAGTCGGTGAGGTACGGGGCGGTGTCGTGCGAGTCGGTCAGCACCTGGGCTGTGCCGATGGCGTCGCGGCAAGCGTCGAGGAAAGCGGTCTGGGTCATGATGGTCGGTTGGCGGATTTTGGGGAGATTGTCAGGTGGGGCGGGGCGCTCTCATCTGGCCTTACCGGCGTTCGGACTGGAATGCCTGTCGACATCAGTTGCCGGCGCAGAGGTTGGCTGATTTGCCGTGGAGTCGGCCGCGAACGCTGCAGCCTGAAGCGGGGGAGGTGTGCTGCCGTGTTGCGCGTCCGGTTCGATGGCTGGGTCCACGGCGGCTGACGCGGCATTCGAAGCTGTCATCTGGCTCGCCGCCCGTTTCGCCGCCCCCTTAGCAGCCCGTTTCGCGGCTCGCTTGAACGGGCCGACATAAGCCAGCGTGCAAACAAAAAACACCACCGCAAGCGCGGTTTGCAGCCAGCCCAGCCGTGCACTCAACCCATGATCGCTCCAGCCGCGCACGACCCCCTCGGCGAAATACAGCAGAATCAGCATCGACGCCCACTGCAGCGTGTAGAGCCGGCGCCGCCAGACGCCGGGCAACGCGAGCAGCAGCGGGACCGCCTTCAGCACCAGCGCCGAGCCGCCGGGGCGCAACGGCGCGAGCCACCATTCCCACGCGACGGACAGAATGATCAGCGCGAGCAGCGCAGCGCTCGCGCCCAGTGCGGCAGCCGAGCTTGCATGAACCGGCACGGCGGCTGCGTGCAGCGATGCTTTCATCGCCGCATTAGCCTCTCGCGTGGCTGTCGATTCCATGCCCGGGCCGGCGCTCACGGCCGTTCGCTCATGGACGCCGCCGTGCGCGCAACGCGTGCGCCGAGTGCGATGGCGAGGGTTTTTTCGTCGGCGGAGATGCCTTGTGCGGCGCTCCCCGCCCGCGCGAAATGCGATGCGCCATACGGGGTGCCGCCGGTTTGCGTGGTGCTCAACGCGCTCTCCGTGTAGGGGATGCCGACGATCAGCATGCCGTGATGCAGAAGCGGCAGCATCATTGAGAGCAAGGTGGATTCCTGACCGCCATGCAGACTGCCGGTGGCCGTGAACACACAGCCAGGCTTGCCCGCCAGTGCGCCGGAGAGCCACTGCGGCGTGGTGCCGTCGAGGAAATATTTGAGCGACGCGGCCATGTTGCCGAAACGCGTGGGCGAGCCGAGCGCCAGACCCGCGCATTCTTCCAGGTCGCGCAATTCGACGTAGGGCGGACCTTCGGCGGGAATGTCCGGCTGGGTCGCTTCGCAGACGGTGGAAACCGGCGGCACCGTGCGCACGCGCGCCTGCATGCCGGGGACGCTGTCGACGCCATGCGCGATCGCCAGCGCAAGCTCGCGCGTGGCGCCGTGACGGCTGTAATAGAGCACGAGAATGTCTTTCATAGGCCTCATCGGTGAACGGGTATTATAGGGGCTGGGTCCGCCCGAGAGGCCACTGCAAGCCATTCGTAGCCATTCGGCCAGGGTCTTGGTCAGATGCTGGTCGGGGTGCTGAAACAGTCCTGAAACACCGGTTTAGAAAGCAAGGAGGTGGGTTTGTTGTCCAGGGTGCGTTTCGATCTCGACACGCTCAAACGGCTCGCGCGGTTTGCTGCGCAGCGCATTAGCGAAGACCGTATTCCGCAGGTGGCCGGCAGCCTCACGTTCACGGCGATGCTCGCGCTGGTGCCGCTCGCCACCGTTGCATTTGCGCTGTTCACCGCCTTCCCGATTTTCAGCTCGTTCCAGCAGTCGCTGCAGTTTTTTCTCGCCGACCATCTGATGCCGGAGCAGCTGAACAGCCAGATCTTCAAATATCTGAACCAGTTCGCGTCGAAGGCGAAAGGGTTGACCACGATTGGCATGATCCTGCTGTTTCTCACGGCAGTGATGACCATGATGACCGTGGAGTCCGCCTTCAATGTTATCTGGCGGGTACGCAAGGCGCGGCCTATCGCGCAGCGCATCCTCGTCTACTGGGCAATCATCACGCTCGGTCCGCTGCTGATCGGCGTGAGTCTGTCGATTTCCTCGTACGTGTTCACGCAATCCATGACGTTCACGGCGGCTCAGCGGATGACACCGGTCATCGAGTGGGCGCTTACCGGGGCCGCGCTGCCGCTGACCGCGCTCGCTTTCACGATGCTCTATGTGTATCTGCCGAACTGTCGGGTGGAATGGCGTGATGCGGTGATTGGCGGCGTGACCGCCGCGATCGCGTTCGAGTTGGCCAAGCGCGGTTTTGGTTATTACGTGCGCCGTATTCCCACTTATACGGCCGTGTACGGCGCGTTCGCCGCCGTGCCGCTCTTTCTCTTATGGATGTATCTGTGCTGGTTCATCACGCTGGCGGGCGCGATGATCGCGTCTGCATTGCCGGCCATTCGCATCGGCCAGTTTCACCGGCCTACGTTCGAGGGGAGCAATCTGTTCGACTCGCTCGAACTGCTCGCACGGCTCTCCGAAGCACGCGACGCGGGTAAGAGCGGTTACACGGTGCCCGAACTCGCGCGCATGCTCCGCCGTGATATGGACATCACCGTCCGCCTGTTGCAGAAGCTCGAGGAGATCGAATGGATTGCGCGATTGGAGGAGAACGGTGCGCGCCCGCATTTTCTGCTGCTGGCGAATCCTGCGCAGATTACGGTCGAACAGTTGTTCGATCTGTTCATCATCGACCGCGCGGAGCTTCAGTATCAGCTTGAACTGGAATCGACCCGCGTGGATAGCGGGACGCTTCTCGCCGCGCTCGACAACGACAAACTGAAGGTGACGCTGGCTGCGTTGCTGACGGCGCGGGTGGCCGCCCGGGCGGCGCGTGCTGGCGACAGCGAGCGCGCGGCGGCTGCGATGCCGCATCAGGCGGCTTGACGCAATCTGTAAAGGCCGACGCATTGCTGTACACGCCGCAAGCCCCGGCACAACCAGCCGGCACAAACTACAACGAAATTCGGCCGACGCAAATGTCCTTGAACATTACCCAGTCGCCCATCAGGCTGTAAAACGGATGCCGGAAAGTCGCGGGACGGTTCTTCTCGAAGAAAAAATGCCCGACCCATGCAAAGCCGTATCCACAGATAACGGCCGCTGGCAGCCATAGCCAGTCGCCGGTGGCAAGCGCCATCGCGAGACAGCCGATCACGCCGAGCGATCCCACGAAGTGCAGCCGCCGCGAGACCGTGTTGCGATGCTCGCTCAGATAGTACGGATAGAACTCCGCGAAACTCGCGAAGTGATCGGTGTGTGCGGTTTGAGCCATGACGGCCTCCGTGTGGACGCTTGTCGATCCTGTGCCCGTCGCGCCCGGTTGCCTCGACACGTACCTGAACGCCAGCTACATCTGGTCGAGACAGAACGGGCTTGACTCATTGTGCGGCTATCGGGCCAGGCGCGCAACCTGGCCATTCGGCCGATGGCGCGGCTGATTCAACCTGGATAGTGTGACGACTTGCCCGTCTCTATCGCGCTTGCCGAGGCGGGCTGGATGCGAAGCTAAAGAGTGCATCGAGCGTGGCGTCGGGTTGCTCGGTCATCAACGCGTGACCCGCTTCGAGCGTCACCGTGTCGACGGGAACGCCGGCCTGTGCCAGCGCGTCGGCGAGTGTTCGGGCAGCGCGCGGCGGAGTCATCGCGTCACGCCGTCCGACGATCAGACGGGTGGCGCAGCGCACCTGAGCGGCCCGGTTGAGGCCGTCCGCGTAGCTGTTGCAGGCGGTGAAGTCGGTGTGGAACAAATTTGGTTCACCGCTGGCCGACACGCGCTCCATCAGCCGCTGGTTCATACCGTGCAGCCAGAAGCCGGGACCCGGGGAGGACGGCTTCGCGGCGAGCGTCGAATGCGACCATTGATTGACCGTGCCGATTGCATCGGGCTCGCGATTCAGCGCCGCGTCGAGCAGCGCGTCGGAGACCGCCATCGGTACCGCCGTGGCAAGCAGAGCGAGGTGCGTGACGCGTTGTGGATAACGGCCGGCGAAATCGAGCGCGATCAGCGAACCCATGCTGTGGCCCGCGACGAACGCGCGTTTTACGCCCGCCGCGTCGAGCAGTGCGGCTAGCCAGTCTGCCATGGCCGCCACCGTGGTGAGGGCCGGGCCGTCACTGCGGCGATGGCCCGGCAGGTCGACGGCGAGCACGCTGAAGCCATGGTGAGCGAAATAGCGGCTTTGCAAAGCCCACACGCTGTGATCGTGCTCGGCGCCGTGGATGAATACCGCTGTCGGCAGACCGGCGTCGAACGGTTTGCCGCCGGTGTAGGCATAGGCCGACTTGTGTTGGACGGTGACGATCATGCTGACTCCGGGCGGGGTTGAGACGTGCTGCCGGAACCGCTGGCGCTGGCCGATTTCTGCGCCACTTTGAGCGCGCGCTTGAGGTCGTCGATCAGATCGTCCGGGTCTTCAAGTCCGATCGACAGACGAATCGTGCCTTCGGCAATGCCCGCGGCCGCGAGCGCGGCGGCGTCCATCCGGAAGTGGGTGGTCGAGGCGGGGTGAATCACCAGCGAGCGCGCATCGCCGACATTCGCCAGATGCGAGAACAGCGACAACGCCTCGATAAAGCTGCGTCCGGCCGCGCGATCGCCACGCAGATTGAAGCTGAACACCGCACCGGCGCCGCGCGGCAGCAGCCGTTTCGCGAGTGCGTGATCGGGGTGCGTCGGCAATTCCGGGTACGCCACGCTGTCGACGGCGGCATGAGCGGCAAGAAACTCGACCACGCGGCGCGTATTGGCGACGTGCCGCTCCATCCGCAATGGCAGGGTTTCGATCCCTTGCAGCAGTTGCCACGCGGCCTGCGGATGCAGGCACGCGCCGAAATCGCGCAGACCCTCGCGGCGTGCTCGCAGCAGGAACGGCGCGACCGTGCTTTCCTCGGTGAATACCATGCCGTGAAAGCCGTCATAAGGCTCGGTGAATTCGGGGAAGCGGCCCGACGCATCGAAGTCGAACGTGCCGCCGTCCACCAGCACGCCGCCAATCGTCGTACCGTGGCCGCCGAGGAATTTGGTGGCCGAGTGATAAACGAAATCGGCTCCGTGCTCGAACGGTTTGAGCAGGTACGGCGTTGTGAAAGTCGAGTCGACCAGCAGCGGTACGCGGTGTTCATGGGCGATCTGCGCCACGGCGGCGAGATCGAGCACGTCGAGCCCCGGATTGCCGAGCGTCTCGCCGAACAGCAGCCGCGTGGTGGGGCGCAGCGCGGCGCGCCAGGCATCGTGGTCGCCGGGTTTGACGAACGTCGTTTCGATGCCGAAGCGCCGCAATGTGTAGTGCAGCAGGTTGTGCGAGCCGCCGTACAGCGCACTGGAGGCGACGATGTGCGAGCCGGCGCCCATCAACGTGACAATGGCCAGATGCAGCGCAGCCTGCCCGCTGGCCGTGCCGATCGCGCCCGCGCCGTTTTCGAGCGCGGCAACGCGCTCCTCGAACACGGCTACGGTCGGGTTCGAGATCCGCGAATAAACGTGGCCGGCGCGTTCCATATTGAAGAGCGCGGCGGCGTGGTCCGAATCGCGAAACGTGAACGAGGTGGTCTGGTAAATCGGCGTGGCGCGCGCGCCGGTGGCGGGGTCGGGAGCGGCGCCGGCATGCAGCGCAAGCGTGTCGAAACGGTTGGCGGACATCGTGGACGGCGGGGCCACGAGCGGCCTCGCGAATGGTGAAAGTGGCGGCCATGCTATCACCGGCATTGGCGGCTTCAAGCGCGGTTTTCCCGAGGCGCGGGCGCGAAAAAATGCGCCTGGCGGTCCGCGAACGCCCGCTGCGCCTTGGTGGGCGGGCCGCTTTCCTTTTATGAGCCTTTCCGCTAGGATCAAAAATCATTCATGCATTGCCAGCTAGCGGGTATCACGGAGACAGATCATGCGAGTCAGCGACATTCTTAAAGTCAAAGGCAACACCCTTTTCACGGTCACACCGGATACCACGCTGCACGAAGCGGTCAATGCGATGGCCGAGCACGATATCGGCTCGCTGGTGGTGATGGAATATGGCGATCTGGTCGGTATGCTCACCTTCCGCGAAATCATTCTGACGCTCAGCAAGAACGGCGGCAGCGTCGGCACCTCGACGATCCGCAAGGTGATGGACGACCATCCGCTCACCTGCACGCCGGAAACCGACGTCAACGAAGTTCGCCGCATGATGCTCGAGCATCACGTGCGCTATCTTCCGGTGCTGGAAAGCCGCACGCTGATGGGCGTGATCTCGTTCTACGACGTGGCGAAAGCGGTGGTCGAAGAGCAGGGTTTCGAGAACCGCATGCTTAAGGCATATATCCGCGACTGGCCGGAAGAGCAGCAGGAACAGCAGCCGGCGCGTTAATGTCCGGTCACTTATCGTCGCGCTCGGGCTATCGCCACGAGCGCGACAATGCAGCCAAGGCGCGCGCGAAAGTGTGCGCTTTTTTTGTGTCCGCTCGCGTGGCGGACGATCAGAAAGCGCGGTTGCCGGCGCGGGGTTCTTCTCGCGGGCCGGTTCTCACACTTCTTCAAGCGCAATCGCGTTTATCTGGCACCGCGCCGCGTACCACGCCCGACATATGCGCCGTTCGCTTCTTCGCCACTTTTCTGACCTGATCCTTCCACTTCATGAGTGATCGTCCGCTACCTGCTTCCCGCCGCGCTGCCCGCGCGCACGACGCGCACGAATCCCAGTTCCGGCTGCTCGGTCAGCGTCGTTTCGCGCCGTTTTTCTGGACCCAGTTCCTCGGCGCGATGAATGACAACGTGTTCAAGATCGGCTTCACGTCGCTCGTCACGTATCAGGCGGCGCGCTTTTCAGGTGTCGATCCGGCCACTGCCGCGTTCCTGATTTCGGCAATCTTCATCCTGCCGTTCGTTCTGCTGTCCGCCACGGCCGGCCAGATCGCGGACAAGTACGACAAGGCGATGCTCACGCGCTTCGTCAAGACCTTCGAAATCGTCGTGATGCTGATCGGCGCTGCGGGTTTCTGGCTGCACAGCGCGCCGTTGCTGTATCTGTGCACGTTTCTGATGGGCGTGCATTCGACCGTGTTCGGCCCCGTCAAGTACTCGTATCTGCCGCAACATCTGTCGAAATCGGAGTTGGTGGGCGGCAACGGACTGGTCGAGATGGGCACCTTCGTGGCGATTCTGATCGGCACGATCATCGGCGGCGCGGGCGCGGGGCTTGTCGAGCACGGCGCAGTGGTGCTGGCCTGCGCGTGCATCGCGATTGCGCTGATCGGCCGCCTGATGTCGAATTTCGTTCCGGTGACGGCTGCGCCGCAGCCCGATCTGCGCATCAACTGGAATCCGTTCAGCGAGACCTGGCGCAACCTGAAACTCGCACGCGAAAACCGCACGGTTTTCCTCAGCCTGCTTGGCATTTCGTGGCTATGGTTTATCGGCGCGACGTTTCTGTCGTCGTTCTTCAGTTTCGCGAAAAACGTGCTGTCGGCCAACCCGGACGTCGTGACCGTGTTGCTCGGCACGTTCTCGATCGGCATTGGGCTAGGGTCGCTGATGTGCGAAAAACTGTCCAAACGGCGCATCGAAATCGGTCTCGTGCCGCTGGGTTCGATCGGCATGAGTGTGTTCGCGATCGACCTGTTTTTCGCGAGTCATGCGCTGCCGCCGGGGAGGCACCTGCTGAGCGTCGGCGAATTTCTCGTGCAGGCCGCGCATTGGCGCGTGCTGACAGATCTGTTCCTGCTCGCGATGTTCGGCGGCTTTTATAGCGTGCCGCTCTACGCGCTGATCCAGAGTCGTAGTCAGCCAAGCCATCGGGCGCGCATCATCGCCGCGAACAATATTCTGAATTCGCTGTTCATGATCGTATCGTCGTTGATGGCAATCGGCCTGACCGCGGCGGGCTTCAGTATTCCGGCGATTTTCCTCGTCACCGCGCTGCTGAACATCGTCGTCGCGACTTATATCTATTCGCTGGTGCCGGAGTTTCTGCTGCGCTTTATCGCGTGGATGCTGGTCCATACGTTCTACCGGATCAGGCTCGTGCATGCCGAGCGGATTCCCGAGGAGGGCGCGGCCGTCCTCGTGTGCAACCACGTGAGTTTCGTGGACGCTATCGTCATCATGGCCGAGAGCCCGCGGCCTATCCGTTTCGTGATGGACCACCAGATTTTCAGGTCGCCGTTCGCGGGTTGGGTGTTCCGTCATGCGAAAGCGATTCCGATCGCCCCCGCGCATCAGGATGCGGCGCTGCTCGCTCAGGCTTATGACCGCTGCGCGCAGGCGCTGGCCGAGGGCGATCTGGTGTGCATCTTCCCGGAAGGCAAGCTCACGCGAACCGGCGAGATGAATCCGTTCCGCCACGGCGTGACGGAGATCATCAAACGCACGCCCGCGCCGGTCATTCCGATGGCGCTGCGCGGCTTGTGGGGCAGTGTGTTTTCTCGCGGGAACGACGCGCGCTGGCCGCGGCCGATCCAGAAGGGCGTGATGAGCCGGCTGAGTCTCGCGGTGGGCGAGCCGATTGACCCGGCGCAGGCCACACCTGAGAAACTGCAGGAGATCGTTACGGAGTTGCGGGGAGCCCGGAAGTAAGGGGGCGGGTGCGGAGCAGGTAGGGTGGCACTCTGCCGGCGTGCGGTTGCCGGGTGCATCGGTCAGGTTGGGTGACTGGGTGTGCGCCGAGCGCGGCGCTTGGGTATGGCTGCCAGCAAAGCCCAACGCGTGCCCTCGCCGGGCGCACCTGCCAGCAAAACCCAACGCGTGCCCACCCACCCCTGGCCAATCGGCCAGAACCGCCGCGCGGAGCGGCCCAGATGCGATGGGGCTGGCATAATAGCGTTCTCCCCGCATTTCTTTGGACGACGCCCATGTCCGGCAACACGCTCGGTACGCTTTTCACTGTCACGACCTTCGGCGAATCGCACGGCCCCGCTATCGGCTGCGTGATCGACGGCTGCCCTCCGGGCATGACGCTCAACGAAGCCGACATCCAGTTAGAACTCGACCGCCGCAAGCCCGGCACGTCGCGGCACGTTACGCAGCGTCAGGAAGAAGACAAGGTCGAAATCCTGTCGGGCGTGTTCGAAGGACAAACCACCGGCGCCCCGATCGCACTGCTGATCCGCAACACGGACCAGCGCAGCAAGGACTACGGCAACATTGCCGACACGTTCCGTCCCGGCCACGCCGATTACACCTATTGGCAGAAATACGGTATCCGCGACTATCGCGGCGGCGGCCGTTCGTCCGCACGTCTGACTGCGCCCACGGTCGCGGCAGGCGCGGTTGCGAAGAAGTGGCTGCGCGAGAAGTTCGGCACCGAGATTCGTGGCTACATGGCCGCGCTGGGCGAGATTGACGTACCTTTCGTCGACTGGGTACACGTGCGCGAGAACCCGTTCTTCGTACCGAACGCCGACATCGTGCCGCAGCTTGAGTCGTATATGGACGCGCTGCGCAAAGACGGCGATTCGATTGGCGCGCGTATCAACGTGGTGGCCTCCGGCGTGCCGGTCGGTCTTGGCGAGCCGCTGTTCGACCGTCTCGACGCAGACATCGCGCACGCAATGATGGGCATCAACGCGGTGAAGGGCATCGAGATCGGCGCAGGTTTCGCAAGCGTCGCGCAACGCGGTTCGGTGCATGGCGACGAACTGACGCCGGAAGGCTTCGTCGGCAATCACGCGGGCGGTGTGCTTGGCGGTATTTCGACAGGGCAAGACATTACCGTGTCGATCGCAATCAAGCCGACTTCGAGCATCCGCACACCGCGCCGTTCGATCGACAAAGCGGGCAGTCCTGCTGTGGTCGAGACGTTTGGGCGGCATGACCCCTGTGTGGGCATTCGCGCCACGCCGATCGCTGAATCGATGCTCGCACTGGTATTGATCGACCACGCGCTGCGCCATCGCGCGCAATGCGGCGATGTCGCCGTCGGCACACCGAAGATCGCGGCCAGCGCGCCTTGATCGCCGTTATCTAACGCTCTGCGCGTGTGAACGCCACGCGCAGAGCGCAGCGCCGTCATGTCCAGTCCCAATGCCCACGGCCAGGTGGTGAACCATCTGGCAACGCTGCGCGCACGTGCGTCTTTGCCGGCTGCTATGGCAACTGACTGCTGCGCGTTCGGCCAGCGGTTGTCGCGACACGCTGGCGGTGACAGAAACCATCAGCAAGAGGCGCTCGCCGCTCTGGTACGCGCCTATCAACTCGACCCCGCCTGCGAACCCACCCTGCTCAGTACGAGATTGAAGCGCTGACGCGAAATTGAATTCCGGCCTTCGCCACGCCGACTTCTTAGGCGGCGCCGCGAAGGCCAACAAAGCCTGATTACATATTCGGGTAGTTAGGGCCGCCACCACCTTCCGGCGTGACCCACACGATGTTCTGTGTCGGGTCCTTGATATCGCACGTTTTGCAATGCACGCAGTTCTGCGCATTGATCACCAGGCGCTCGGTGTTGTCGTCGTTCTTCACGAATTCATACACCGCAGCCGGGCAGTAACGCGCTTCGGGACCGGCATAGGTCTGCCAGTTCACGTTCACCGGCACCGACGGGTCTTTCAGCGTCAGGTGAGCCGGCTGGTTTTCTTCGTGATTCGTGTTCGAGATGAACACCGAAGAGAGCCGGTCGAACGTCAGCTTGCCATCGGGCTTCGGATACGTAATCGGCTTGCATTGCGAAGCCGGTTTCAGCATCTCGTGATCCGAATGCTGATGATGCAGCGTCCACGGCACATTGCCGCCCAGCAGCTTCTGCTCGATGCCGACCATCAGCGTGCCGAGGTACAGGCCCTTGCTCATCCACTGCTTGAAGTTGCGCGCGCGGTGCAATTCAGTGTGCAGCCACGACGCCTTGAAGCTCTCCGGATAGGCCGTGAGTTCGTCGCTGGTGCGTCCACTCTGGACAGCATCAAAAGCAGCTTCAGCGGCCAGCATGCCGGTCTTGATCGCCGCGTGCGAACCCTTGATCCGCGATGCGTTCAGGAAGCCCGCATCGTCGCCGACCAGCGCGCCACCCGGGAACACCAGCTTCGGCAGCGACATCAGCCCGCCAGCGGTAATCGCACGCGCGCCGTACGACACGCGCTTGCCGCCTTCCAGAATCGCGCGGATCGCCGGATGGGTCTTGTAGCGCTGGAATTCCTCGAACGGCGACAGATACGGATTCGAGTAACCGAGACCCACCACGAAACCCACCATCACCTGGTTGTTGTCCATGTGATAGAGGAACGAGCCGCCGTAGGTGTCGTTCTCCAGCGGCCAGCCGGCGGTGTGCATCACCAGACCCGGCTTGTGCTTTGCCGGATCGATTTCCCACAGTTCCTTGATGCCGATGCCGTAGACCTGCGGATCGGCGCCTTCGCGCAGCTTGAACTTATCGTTCAGCTGACGGCCGAGGTGCCCGCGCGCGCCTTCGCAGAACAGCGTGTATTTAGCATGCAGTTCCATGCCGAGCTGGAAGTTCTCGGTCGGCTCACCGTCCTTGCCGATGCCGAGATTGCCGGTCGCGACGCCTTTGACCGAGCCGTCGTCGTTGTACAGAATTTCAGCCGCCGGGAAGCCCGGGAAAATCTCGACGCCCAGCGCCTCGGCCTGCTGACCGAGCCAGCGCGTGACATTGGCCAGCGAAATGACGTAGTTGCCGTGGTTCTTGAAGTTGTCCGGCAACGCCCAGACCGGCACGCTCTTCGAGCCGGTTTCGGTCAGGAACAGGAACTTGTCTTCGGTCACGTCGACCGTCAACGGCGCGCCTTTTTCTTTCCAGTCCGGGATCAGTTCGGTGATCGCGCGCGGATCCATCACCGCGCCCGAGAGGATATGAGCCCCAATCTCCGAGCCTTTTTCCAGCACGCACACGCCCAGCTCGACGCCTTTGTCAGCCGCCAGTTGCTTCAGGCGGATCGCGGCGGACAGGCCAGCCGGGCCGCCGCCTACGATCACGACGTCGTATTCCATCGACTCGCGTGGACCGTATTGCTCAATGAGACTTGCGGGGGTCATTGATGCTCCTCTTACCGTTAGAATGCTTTTTTCGGGATCGTATTGTGGGCGAACGACTCCCGCACTGCAACCAGATGAGCAGAGATTAGCACGATCGTTCTATTTCTATGGTACGGTATTGACCCGCATCGACAGTCTTACCGTATCTGTCAACCGCATCTGTCTTTACTACCGAACAAGGAACGACAATGGGCCGTTCGATCAATCTGGAAGGCAAGGTCGCGCTGATCACCGGCGCGTCGAGCGGGTTGGGGAAACGCTTTGCGCAGGTGCTGTCGCAGGCGGGCGCCAAGGTCGTGCTGGCGAGCCGCCGCACGGAGCGTCTGAAGGAATTGCGCGCCGAGATCGAGGCGTCCGGCGGCGCGGCGCACGTCGTTTCGCTCGACGTGACCGACTATCAGAGCATCAAGTCGGCGGTCGCGCATGCGGAAACCGAGGCCGGCACGATCGACATTCTGGTCAACAACTCGGGCGTGTCGACTACGCAGAAGCTCTCGGAAGTCACGCCTGCGGACTTCGAATATGTGTTCGATACCAATACGCGCGGTGCGTTCTTCGTCGCGCAGGAAGTCGCCAAGCGCATGATCATGCGCGGTAATGGCGCGCAAAAGCCGTCTTACCGGATCATCAATATTGCGTCGATGGCGGGTTTGCGCGTGCTGCCGCAAATCGGCCTGTACTCGATGAGCAAGGCGGCCGTCATCCATATGACGAAGGCAATGGCGCTGGAGTGGGGCAAGCACGGCATCAACGTGAATGCAATCTGCCCCGGCTATATCGATACCGAGATCAATCATCATCACTGGTCGACCGAGCAGGGGCAAAAGCTGGTATCGATGCTGCCGCGTCACCGGGTCGGCAAGCCGGACGATCTGGACGGGCTGCTGCTGTTGCTGGCGGCCGACGAGTCGCAGTTCATCAACGGCTCGGTGATCGCCGCCGACGACGGTTTCGGGCTTGCCTGAGCGCGTCGCCCGCCTTTGCGCTGAGCCGCAGAAAATGTTTCGCAGACGCCGGCCTCTCATAGCGGAGGGGCCGGCGTTATGGTTTCAGGGCCCTAAAGTAACGAGAAGAACGGAAGTACGATGAGCAATTTTCACGCAGTTTTCGAAATGTCGATGCCGATCCGCTGGGGCGACATGGATGCCTTCGGCCATGTGAACAACACGGTCTATTTCCGCTACATGGAACAGGTGCGGATTTCATGGTTCGAGCACCTGGGCATGGCCACCAGCAACGCGGACGGGCAGGGGCCGGTGATCGTCAATGCCTCGATGGAGTTTCTGAAGCAACTGCACTATCCCGGCGACGTGATCGGCCGGATGACAGTGGCCACGCCGGGCCGCAGCAGTTTCGACACGGGCTTCGAACTGGTGCGCGCCGACGACCCGGACACGGTTTATGCGCGCGGTGCGGCGCGTTGCGTGTGGATCGATTACGCGGCGGGCAAGTCGGTGCCGGTGCCCGACAGGCTGCGCGAGACCATTGAGCGGGCGGCGCTGGTCAAAGCGGCCTGATTCCGCGCATTCCGCGCATCAATTGCCGAGCAGCCGCTGTAACAACTCGGTCGCATTCCCCGTATCGTATTTACGCATCAGCCGCGCGCGGTAGACGTCGACCGTGCGCGGGCTGATCTCCAGCACCCGGCCGATCTGCTTGCTGGTTTTACCCGTCACCAGTTGCGCGGCGATCTCGCGTTCGCGCGGCGTCAATTCCACCGCTACGCGCCGCGTTGCGCTCAAATCCTCGAAAGTCCAGACGCCCGCCGCGTGCGCGTCCGCGCGCTGCTGCGCGCGTCCTGTCACGTGGCACCAGAATAATTCGCCGTTGGCTCGCTTCATGATGCGGTCGTCCGCATAGCTGCCTTGTGCAGTCATGATGGGCGGAATTCGCGCGCCGATCCGCTCGAATTCGTCCGCCGATGGATACAGCACCTGGAACGACTGCCCGAGCAGCGCCTCGCGCGTGGTGCCAAAGATCGACGCCAGTTCGTCATTACAGTCTTCGATTTTGCGGTCGCGCGACAGCACGAGTCCGATCGGGGCGAGGTGAAACGCGGTTCGGTAATCCAGGGCGGGCATGGGTCGGCGGCAAGTACTTATGTAGTTTTGCGTATTGTGCCGTATGGGGCGCGCAGCGTACTCTTTCGGGCACATGACAACGCAGCGAAAGCGTCCATGGCGGGCATTGGGTGACGGTTGAGGCAACCTGAGCGCACAGCCTGCCCCGGATGACTAGAATGACGTGTCGGGCGTCGCCCGCAGAACGTCATAAGAGCTGCAACGATCCGGATTCGGGTTTCCATAAAGGAAGGGACATACTGATGAACAAGGTCTATCCAGGCGCCGCCGAGGCGCTGAAAGACATCGTCAAGGACGGCCAGACGTTCGCCGTCGGCGGCTTCGGGCTGTGCGGCATTCCGGAGGCGCTGATCGGCGCGCTGCGCGATTCGAAGGTGCAGGGCATTACCTGCATCAGCAACAACGCGGGCGTCGACGGTTTCGGCCTCGGTCTGCTGCTCGAAACGCGCCAGGTCAAGAAAATGATTTCGTCGTACGTCGGCGAAAACAAGGAGTTCGAGCGCCAGTATCTGGCCGGCGAACTCGAACTCGAATTCACGCCGCAAGGCACGCTCGCCGAGAAGCTGCGCGCGGGCGGCTCGGGCATTCCGGCATTCTTCACCAATACCGGCTACGGCACGCTGATCGCCGAGGGCAAGGAAACCCGCCAGTTCGGCGAAAACCACTACGTGCTCGAACATTCGCTGACCGCCGACGTCGCGCTCGTGAAAGCGTGGAAGGCCGACAAGTCGGGCAACCTGATCTACCGCCGCACCGCGCGCAACTTCAACCCGATGTGCGCGATGGCCGGCAAGATCACGGTCGCGGAAGTCGAAGAGATCGTGGAGGTCGGCGAACTCGATCCGGACGCGATTCATACGCCGGGCATCTTCGTGCAGCGCATCGTGCTGAATGCGCATCCGGAAAAACGCATCGAACAACGCGTTATCCGCGCGAAAGGAGACTGATCATGGCATGGACTCGTGACGAAATGGCCGCGCGCGCGGCGAAGGAATTGCAGGACGGTTTCTATGTGAACCTCGGTATCGGCTTGCCGACGCTGGTGGCCAATCACGTGCCGGCCGGTGTCGAAGTGTGGCTGCAGTCGGAAAACGGCCTGCTCGGCATCGGTCCGTCGCCGACCGAAGAGGAAGTGGACGCCGACCTGATCAACGCGGGCAAGCAGACGGTGACCACGCTGCCGGGTTCGTCGATTTTTTCGTCGGCGGATTCGTTCGCGATGATTCGCGGCGGCCACATCAATCTGGCGATCCTGGGCGCGATGCAGATCAGCAAGAAGGGCGATCTGGCGAACTGGATGATCCCCGGCAAGATGATCAAGGGCATGGGCGGCGCGATGGATCTGGTCGCGGGCGTCAAGCGCGTGGTCGTGCTGATGGAGCACGTCGCGAAGGGCGACCAGCACAAGATTCTCGAAGAATGCACGTTGCCGCTGACGGGCGTGGCTGTGGTCGATCAGATCATTACCGACCTCGGCGTGATCGAAGTGACCGAAGGCGGCTTGAAGCTGACCGAACTGGCACCGGGCGTGACAGTCGAGGAAATCAAGGCCAAGACTGGCGCGCCGCTCGATGTGAGCGCGGTGAGTTGATGGCGGAACCGCCGGGCGTTGCGCAGCCGCTGTTTCCCTGGTTGTGAGCGGTGACGGAAGGCGGCAAACTGGTTCTTAAACGGGCGAGACGCGAGTCTTGCCCGTTTTGTTTTTTGAGCCAGCAAACGCTTCTTTTGCCTCCGGGCTGAGTTGCCTGACCAGGTTGTCCTGGTCTGTCCTAGGCCGTTTGGCTGATCCTTGTCGCGCGACAAAGCGGTTTACAATCGTTCGAAGAGTGAGTGCTTATCTGTTCCGTTAGATTGTCCCGCTTTGTCCAGTTTGATCCCGGCTGTGCCGAGGCCAATTTTGCAGCGCTTTTGCAAGGAACCCAGATGACCGCAATGACATCCGCTTCCACCGTCGACCAGCGCGCGCCGCGCCAGCGTTATGTGCAGTGCGCGAGCGGCGCTGGCCTGCATCGCATCGCCTATACCGAATGGGGCGACCCTGACAATCCGCGCGTGCTTCTCTGTGTGCACGGATTGACCCGTTCGGGGCGCGATTTCGATCGCGTCGCTGAAGCACTCGCGGGCACGTACCGCGTGATCTGTCCGGATGTAGCGGGGCGGGGCTTGTCTTCGTGGCTCGCCAACCCCAACTTCTATAGCGTGCCGCAATACGTCGCCGACATGGTCACGCTCATTGCGCGTCTGAATGTCGAAACGGTCGACTGGTTTGGCACCTCAATGGGCGGTCTCATCGGAATGGCGCTGGCCGGTTTGCCAGATACGCCAATTCGCAAGCTGCTGCTAAACGACGTCGGCCCGCATCTGGAACCGGTGGCGGTGCAACGCATTGGCGATTATCTCGGCAAGCCCATCCAGTTCGAAACGCTTCAGCAAGGTATCGACTACGCGGCATTGCTCGCGCAGACGTTCGGCCCGCTCTCGCCGGATGAGTGGCGTGAGATCAATACGCCATTGCTGCACGAGAAAGACGGTGCGTGGCGGTTCCGTTACGACCCGCGTATTGCACAGCCTTTTACCGCGATCACCGAGGACGCCGCGAAGCTCGGCGAGGCCGCGCTGTGGCACTCGCTCGCGTCGTTTCAAGGGCCGGTGCTGGTGGTGCGCGGCGAGCAATCCGATCTGCTGTCGCGTGAAACCGTCACGAAGATGGTCGAAACGGGCAAGGCTGTTTCGAGCGTCGAAATCGCCGGCGTCGGGCACGCGCCGGCGTTTGTCTCGGCCGATCAGATCGACATCGCCCGGCAGTTCTTTATCGGTTAGAGCGCTGACGCGTCATAATATGCGGTTTCGCGCGGCGTCCCTGGCGGGGCGCCATGCGGAATGCATCCCCGTTAATTTTTCAACCAGATTCAGGACTCACCATGGCAGTTATCCGTCATTACGTTGACAAGCGCCTCTCGGAAATCGCCGTGCATAACGGCACCGTATACCTCGCGGGTCAGATCGCCGAAGACGCGGATCAGGACATCACGGGTCAGACGCGCGAAGTGCTTGGCCACATCGACCGGCTGCTGGGCGAGGTGAACAGCGACAAGGCGCATCTGTTGTCGGTGCAGATCTACATCGCGGACATGGAGCACTTTGCCGGTATGAATGCTGTGTGGGACGAGTGGGTCGCGCAAGGCAACACGCCGCCGCGCGCTACCGTCGAGGCAAAGCTGGCCAACCCGAAGTGCCTCGTCGAAATCGTCGTGGTCGCTGCGCAGCGCTAAGCTGCGCCCCGTTGTCGTCATTGAAACCCTGTTGATTCGTCTGGCCCGGTGGGCCGTCGCACCATGAATACCGAAATCGCTACGAGCACGCCTCACCCCATTCCTTCTTTCGACGAAGCGATGGCGTTCGTGCGTAAGCATGCGGGAGAGGTGCGGCTGTCATCGGGCGAGTTGCTGGCGGATCACGCGGCGGGGACGGCGTCGATCATGCGCACGCTCAACGTCGATCCGCCTGCGGTGCTGGCGGCAGCGTTGTTCGCGTTGACGCCGCATTTGCAGGACCCGGAGCGTGTGATTGCCGACAACTTCGGCGAAGAGATCGCGCAACTGGTCGGCGACGTGCGCAAGTTGTTGCGCCTCGGCACAGTCAGCCTGCGGGCCGCGCAGAACGCGATGCCTGAGGCCGGGCGCGATGCGCAAGCCGCACGCCGCGCGCAGGTCGAGGCGCTGCGCAAGATGTTGCTCGCGTTCGCGCAGGACATTCGCGTGGTGCTGATCCGCCTTGCTTCGCGTTTGCAATCGCTGCGTTATTACGCGGCGGCGAAGATCATGCCGTCGCCGGACGTGGCGCGCGAAACGCTGGATATTTACGCGCCGCTCGCGAACCGTCTGGGCATCTGGCAATTGAAGTGGGAACTCGAGGATCTCGCGTTCCGCTTCGAAGAGCCGGTGACTTATAAGCGCATTGCCAAGCTGCTCGACGAGAAGCGCGTGGAGCGCGAGAGCTATGTCGCGCAGGCTATCGAGCGTCTGCAACAGGAGTTGGCTGCCGCACACATTCGTGCGGAAGTCAGCGGCCGGCCGAAACATATCTACAGCATCTGGCGCAAGATGCGCGGCAAAGAGCTGGATTTCGCCGAACTGTACGATGTGCGCGCCTTTCGCGTGATCGTGCCGGACATCAAGGATTGCTACACCGTGCTCGGCATCGTGCACAACCTGTGGCAACCGGTGCCGAGAGAATTCGACGACTACATCTCGCGGCCCAAGCCGAACGGCTACAAGTCGCTGCACACGGTAGTGGTGGGCGACGACGGTCGCGCGTTCGAAGTGCAGATCCGTACGCAGGAGATGCATCAGTTCGCCGAATACGGTGTCGCCGCTCACTGGCGCTACAAGGAAGCGGGTTCGCGTGGCTACGGTGGTCAGGTTACGGCCAATGAGAAGTACGACGAGAAGATTGCGTGGCTGCGTCAGTTGCTCGCATGGAAAGACGAAGTCTCCGAAGGCGAGCACGGCGAACAGCGCGCGGCACAGCCGTGGGAGCAATTGCGTCAGGCTACGCTCGACGACGATCACATCTACGTGCTGACGCCGCAGGCGCGGGTGATCCCGTTGCCGCATGGCGCCACGCCGGTCGATTTCGCGTATCACCTGCATAGCGAACTGGGGCACCGCTGCCGTGGCGCGCGCGTGGACGGCGCGATGGTTCCGCTTAACACGCAGTTGCAAAACGGTCAGACGATCGAGATCGTTGCGGTGAGGGAGGGTGGTCCATCGCGCGACTGGCTCAACCCCCAACTCGGCTATCTGCACAGTCCGCGCGCGCGGCAGAAGGTGCGCGCGTGGTTTAACGCGGTCGAGGTGCAGGAGCACATCTCGAGCGGCCGTGCGATGGTCGAAAAGACCTTGCAGCGCGAGGGCAAGACATCGGTCAATCTCGATCAGCTTGCCGCGAAGCTGGGCTTCAAGACCACCGACGATCTGTTCTCCGTGGTCGGCAAGGAAGAGTTCAGTCTGCGTCTCGTCGAGCAGGCGTTGCATGATGCGCCGCCGCCCGAGCCGGTGGTCGAAGCACCCGAGCATTTCGAGAAGCGTAGTAGCGGAGCAAGTGTGGCGCGCGGTGCGTCCACGGGCGTGCTGGTCGTCGGCGTCGACGCATTGCTCACGCAACTCGCGCGGTGCTGCCGGCCGGCGCCTCCGGACGATATTTGCGGTTTCGTCACGCGTGGCAAGGGCATGTCGATTCACCGCAGCGATTGCCCGACCTTCCAGCGGATGGCCGATCGCGCGCCTGAGCGTGTGCTGCAAACGGCGTGGTCGGCGGACGTGATGAGCGGCCGCGGCCAGTCCGTTTATCCCGTCGATCTGAGCATCGAGGCAACGGACCGGCAGGGGCTGCTGCGCGATATCTCCGAAGTGTTCGCGCGCGAGAAGATGAACGTGATTGGTGTGAAGACGCAATCACGCCGTAATGCCGCGTTTATGCAATTTACCGTCGAGGTGTCGAGCGCTTCGCAGATTCAGCGTGCGTGTACGGTGCTCGGTGAAATTACGGGCGTGGTGCGCGCGTCGCGCAAGAATTGATGGGTTGCCGCGAGGTGGCTCGTGCCGCCGCGCGTACGCGCGGCGTGCGCACGAACTCGCAGCAGAGAGTTGAGTAGAAAATTTAAAGTCGATGCATAAAAGTACTTGCCAAGCGGTGTAGCGCTCCATATAATCTCGTTTCTTCAGGCTCGTAGCTCAGCTGGTTAGAGCACCACCTTGACATGGTGGGGGTCGTTGGTTCGAGTCCAATCGAGCCTACCAACGAAAGAGAAATTCCGGTTTTGCCGGGGTTTCGCAAACTGCAGTAAGCGCCTTTGGCGCAAAAGGCGAATACGGTTATGACACCGCGAACGTTGACCGAGACCACTTCGGAGCGACGCTAGTCGAGGACCACTTTCGCCAAGGTAGTTTGCAGGAAATGTGAATGCGGCCCCTCGAAAGCGGGGCCGCATTTTTTTTGGGCTTGTTTGATGGTTGTATGTGCCGCCGCCGGTCGGCACCACGGAGAACGCAATGGTTTCGATACGTCTGCCTGACGGTTCTGTTCGACAGTACGAGCATCCGGTGACCGTCGCCGAAGTGGCGGCCTCGATTGGCCCCGGTCTCGCAAAGGCCGCGCTCGGCGGCAAGATCGACGGTGAACTGGTCGATACGTCTGCTCTGATCGATCATGACGTGGCGCTCGCCATCGTCACTGAAAAAGACGCAGACGGTCTCGATATCATCCGTCACTCCGCGGCGCACTTGCTCGCGTACGCAGTGAAGGATCTGTATCCGGAAGCTCAGGTCACGATCGGCCCGGTCATCGACAACGGCTTCTACTACGACTTCGCGTACAACCGTCCCTTCACGCCGGAAGATCTCGAGAAGATCGAAAAGCGCATGCAGGAACTCGCGAAGAAAGACGAGCCGGTCTCACGTCGCGTAGTGTCGCGTGAAGAGGCGGTGGAGTACTTCAAGAGCATCGGCGAAAAGTACAAGGCCGAGATCATCGAATCGATTCCGTCCAGCGACGATATCAAGCTGTACTCGCACGGCGGCTTCACCGATCTGTGCCGTGGGCCGCATGTGCCGTCCACCGGCAAACTGAAGGTCTTCAAGCTGATGAAGGTCGCGGGCGCGTACTGGCGCGGCGATTCAAAAAACGAACAGTTGCAGCGCATCTACGGTACGGCCTGGACCAAGAAGGAAGACCAGGAAGCGTATCTGCACATGCTCGAAGAAGCGGAGAAGCGCGACCACCGCAAGCTCGGCAAGCAACTCGACCTGTTCCATATGCAGGACGAATCGCCGGGCATGGTGTTCTGGCATCCGCGTGGCTGGACGTTGTGGCAGCAGGTCGAGCAATACATGCGCCGTCGCGTGAATGACGCTGGGTACCTCGAAATCAAGACGCCGATGATCATGGACCGCTCGCTGTGGGAAGCGTCGGGCCACTGGCAGAACTATCGTGAAAACATGTTCACGACGGAATCGGAAAAACGCGACTACGCGATCAAGCCGATGAACTGCCCGGGTCACGTGCAGGTGTTCAACCATGGTTTGCGTTCGTATCGCGATCTGCCGCTGCGTTACGCGGAGTTCGGCTCGTGCCACCGTAATGAGTCGTCGGGTGCGCTTCATGGCCTGATGCGCGTGCGGGGTTTCGTTCAGGACGACGCGCACATTTTCTGTACCGAAGACCAGTTCATCAGCGAATCGATTGCGTTCAATACGCTGGCGATGAGCGTCTACAAAGACTTCGGCTTCGACAATGTCGAGATCAAGCTGTCGTTGCGCCCCGACGCTCGTGCCGGTACGGACGAAACGTGGGATCGCGCGGAGCAGGGCTTGCGTGAAGCGCTCACGGCTTGCGGTGTGACGTGGGAAGAGTTGCCGGGCGAGGGTGCGTTCTACGGCCCGAAGGTCGAGTACCACATCAAGGACGCGCTCGGCCGCTCGTGGCAGTGCGGCACGTTGCAGCTCGACATGGTACTGCCGGAGCGTCTGGGCGCCGAATACGTAGCCGAAGACAACAGCCGCCGTCGTCCGATCATGTTGCACCGTGCAATCGTCGGTTCCATGGAGCGTTTCCTTGGTATTCTGATCGAGCACCATGCTGGTGCAATGCCGTCGTGGCTCGCGCCGATGCAGGTTGTCGTGATGAATATCGCGGAAAGTCAGACCGAATATGCGCAGTCTCTAGCCCAATCGTTGCAAAAACAAGGGGTTAGAGTTGAGGCCGATTTGCGCAACGAGAAGATTAGCTATAAAATACGCGAGCACACGCTGGAAAAGGTGCCGTACCTGCTTGTGGTCGGCGACAAAGAGCGTGAAGCCCAAACGGTAGCCGTGCGTGCCCGTGGTGGTGTCGATATGGGTGTCATGCCCCTCGACTCCTTCATTGAGCGTCTG
Source organism: Paraburkholderia metrosideri (assembly GCF_904848625.1). Classification (GTDB taxonomy): domain Bacteria; phylum Pseudomonadota; class Gammaproteobacteria; order Burkholderiales; family Burkholderiaceae; genus Paraburkholderia; species Paraburkholderia metrosideri. The sequence goes on along the minus strand of NZ_CAJHCP010000006.1, from coordinate 489,846 downwards.
CGCCAGGACGTGCAGTCGTTCAAGTGAGCCACTTGCAGCCCGGCTCGTTTTTTTAATTTTTAGAGGAAACGTAACATCGCTACTGATAAGTCTGCGCACCGCATCAACGGTGAAATTACGGCACCCGAGGTGCGTCTGGTCGGCGTCGAGAACGAACCGCTCGGCATCGTGAAACTCGCTGATGCGTTCCGCATGTCGGAACAGCAAGATGTGGATCTGGTCGAAATCGCTCCGCAAGCGGTTCCGCCGGTTTGCCGCTTGATGGACTACGGCAAGTTCAAGTACTCGGAAGCGAAGAAACAACACGAGGCCAAGCTCAAGCAGAAGGTCGTCCAGGTTAAGGAAGTCAAATTCCGCCCGGGCACCGACGACGGTGACTACAACGTCAAGCTGCGCAACCTCATCCGCTTCCTCGACGACGGCGACAAGACGAAAATCACGTTGCGTTTCCGTGGCCGCGAAATGGCCCACCAGGAAATCGGTATGCGCATGCTCGAACGCTTGCGCACGGATCTCGATGAAGTCGGTCAGGTCGAGCAAATGCCGAAAATGGAAGGGCGCCAGATGATCATGGTGCTCGCTCCGAAGAAAAAGAAGTAAGCAGCCAGAGCAGCGGCGCGCCGGGCGGTGCGCGCTCAGGCGGCTAAAGTTTGAAGTGATGCTGTGCCGGGTGTCCGGCGCGGTATCAGCAGGTTTCGGAAAGGTGTGTATTCAGGCGCTTTTCCCGAAAAGCGGCCGTTGGCAGGATTGGCGGTCTGCATACCAAGTGGAATGGGTTTCGAAGGGCGGGTAATGGCCATCAGGCCGACCGCACACCCATATCCATCTAATAATGGAGTTGTCATGCCGAAGATGAAGACCAAGAAGAGTGCTGCAAAGCGCTTCGTGGTGCGTCCGGGCGGTACCGTCAAGCGCGGTCAGGCCTTCAAGCGTCACATTCTTACCAAGAAGACCACCAAGAACAAACGCCATTTGCGCGGTTCGACGGCAGTTCATGATGCAGATATGAACTCCGTGCGCGCAATGCTGCCGTTCGCTTAACCCTTAACTGAAACTCATAGGAGCAAGATATGCCTCGAGTAAAACGTGGGGTTACCGCACGGGCCCGTCACAAGAAGATCATCAAGCTGGCCAAGGGTTACCGCGGCCGTCGCAATAACGTCTATCGCATCGCCAAGCAGGCGGTCATGCGCGCAGGCCAATACGCCTACCGCGATCGCCGCAACAAGAAGCGTGTGTTCCGTGCATTGTGGATCACGCGTATTAACGCGGCGGTGCGTCAGCACGACATGACGTACAGCGTGTTCATCAACGGCCTGAAGAAGGCTTCGATCGAACTCGACCGCAAGGTGCTGGCCGACATGGCTGTGTTCGACAAGGCTGCTTTTGCTGCGATCGTTCAGCAGGTGAAAGCCGCCGTTGCAGCCTGATTGCGCTTCTGGCAATTAAAACTGCGTGGTTCGTTGCAGCGAACATCCGGTAGTCTCGGTGACGCTGCAGCAAAAACGGGGCTCCTCACCGAGCCCCGTTTTTGTTGGTAGAACCAGTTTTGCTTCGATTGAACACTGACGTTGAAATGATGGGATCAATGGATCTGGACCAGATTGTCGCCGACGCGCAAAAAGCCTTCGCAGAAGCCTCCGACGTCACCACCCTCGAGAACGAGAAAGCACGCTTTCTTGGCAAATCGGGTGCGCTGACCGAGCTATTGAAGGGCCTTGGCAAACTCGATCCCGAAACGCGCAAGACCGAAGGCGCTCGGATCAACCTCGTCAAGCAACAAGTGGAAGCCGCTTTGACGGGCCGCCGTCAGGCACTCGCCGACGCGTTGCTGAATCAGCGCCTTGCCGCTGAAGCCATCGACGTCACGTTACCGGGCCGCGGCACCGGCGCAGGCAGCCTGCACCCGGTGATGCGCACGTGGGAGCGCGTCGAACAGATTTTCCGGTCGATCGGATTCGACGTGGCCGACGGCCCCGAAATCGAAACCGACTGGTACAACTTCACCTCGCTGAACAGCCCGGAAAACCATCCGGCGCGTTCGATGCAGGACACCTTCTACGTCGACGGCAAAGATGCCGACGGCCGTCAACTGCTGCTGCGCACGCATACCAGCCCGATGCAGGTGCGCTACGCGCGTACCAACACGCCGCCTATCAAGGTGATCGTGCCGGGTCGCACGTACCGTGTGGACAGCGACGCAACGCATTCGCCGATGTTCAACCAGGTCGAAGGCCTGTGGATCGACGAGAACATCAGCTTTGCGGATCTGAAGGGCGTCTACTCCGACTTCCTCAAGAAATTCTTCGAACGCGACGACATTCAGGTGCGCTTCCGTCCGTCGTATTTCCCGTTCACCGAACCGTCGGCTGAAATCGACATGTTGTTCGAAACGGGCAAGAACGCCGGGAAGTGGCTTGAAATTTCGGGCTCGGGCCAGGTTCACCCCACGGTGATCCGCAACATGGGCCTCGACCCTGAGCGTTACATCGGCTTTGCTTTCGGCAGCGGCCTCGAGCGCCTCACGATGTTGCGTTACGGCGTGCAAGACCTGCGTCTGTTCTTCGAAAACGACCTGCGTTTCCTGCGTCAATTCGCGTGAACCTGCGCGGTCGAACGCGACAAGCATAGAGCGCGGCACGGATTCGATGCGTGCCGCCAGCGTCCCCGGCAGTGGTTTGCAATCTCACGAACACCGAGTTGCAGGAAGCCGCCGCCGGACGTGGACCTAACCTGATCAGAACGTACACAGAACCATGCAATTCCCGGAATCCTGGCTGAGAACCTTTGTCGATCCGACACTTACGACCGATGAACTGTCGCACGCGTTGACGATGGCCGGTCTCGAAGTCGAAGACCTGCGGCCGGCTGCGCCGCCGACCACGAAGATCGTCGTCGGCCAGGTGCTGGAAGTCGTCAAGCACCCGGACGCGGACAAACTCAACGTGTGTCAGGTCAACGCCGGCACGGGCGCCACGCTGAACATCGTGTGCGGCGCGCCGAATGTGGCGCCGGGCATCAAGGTGCCGGTCGCGTTGGTGGGCGCGCAATTGCCGCCGGCCGAAGAGGGCGGCGCACCGTTCGCGATCAAGCTTTCGAAGCTGCGCGGCGTGGAAAGCCAGGGCATGTTGTGCTCGGCACGCGAACTGAAGCTGTCGGAAGATCATAGCGGGCTGATGATCCTGCCGGAAGATACGCCGATCGGCCAGGATATCCGCGAGACGCTGAATCTCGACGACACGGTTTTCGAAATCAAGTTGACGCCGAACAAGGCGGATTGTCTGTCGGTATTCGGTGTCGCGCGCGAGACGTCGGCGATCACGGGCGCGCCGTTGCGTCCGCTGGAAATCAAGCCGGCTCAAGTCACGCTCAACGAAATACTGCCCGTCAAAATCTCGGCACCCGATCTGTGCGGCCGCTTCTCGGGTCGCGTGATTCGCGGCGTGAACGCGCGCGCAAAGTCGCCGGCATGGATGGTGCAGCGTCTCGAACGCTCGGGGCAACGCAGCATTTCCGCGCTCGTCGACATCTCCAACTATGTGATGCTCGAACTGGGCCGTCCGTCGCACGTGTTCGATCTCGACAAGATCCACGGCGGCATGGATGTGCGCTGGGGCCGCAAGGGCGAAACGCTCAAGCTGCTGAACGGCAACACCGTCGAGCTCGATGAAACCGTCGGCGTGATCGCGGACGAGCAGCACATCGAAAGTCTCGCGGGCATCATGGGCGGCGACAGCACGGCCGTCACGCTCGACACCACCAACATCTATCTCGAAGCCGCGTTCTGGTGGCCAGATAGTATTCGTGGCCGCTCGCGCAAATACAACTTCTCGACCGATGCGGGTCATCGCTTCGAGCGCGGCGTTGACTATGCGACGACTGTCGAGCACATCGAACGTATTACGCAGTTGATCCTCGATATCTGCGGCGGCGAGGCGGGTCCGGTCGACGACCAGACCGTCAACGTGCCGAAGCGCGAGCCCGTGAAAATGCGTGTGTCGCGCGCGAACCGCATCATCGGTATCAAGATCGACGCCGACGAAATCGCGCAGATTTTCACGCGCCTCGGTCTCACGTTCGAGCACGATGGCGACACATTCTCGGTGATGCCGCCGTCGTATCGCTTCGACATCGAAATCGAAGAAGACCTGATCGAAGAAGTCGCGCGGATTTACGGCTTCGAAAAGATCCCGGCGCGTCCGCCGGTCGCGACCAGCGAAATGCTCGCGACCAACGAAACGCAGCGCTCGATCCACGTGATCCGTCACGCGCTCGCCGCGCGCGATTACGCGGAAACGGTGAACTTCAGTTTCGTCGACGCGGAGTGGGAACAGGACTTCGCCGGCAACGACAAGCCGGTGCGTCTGCTGAATCCGATTGCAAGCCAGATGTCGGTGATGCGTACGACGCTGTTCGGCAGCCTGATCAACGTGCTGCGTACGAACCTGAATCGCCGCGCGGCAGATCGCGTGCGCGTGTTCGAAGCGGGTCGCGTGTTCCTGCACGATCCGTCGATCAAAGCTGGCGAGTTGACGGTCGAAGGTTTCGCGCAGCCGAAGATGATCGGTGCGCTCGTGTACGGTCCCGCGCTCGACGAGCAGTGGGGCGCGTCGACGCGCGCGGTCGACTACTTCGATATGAAGGGTGACCTCGAAGCGGTACTGGCACCGGCGGTGGCCCGTTTCGTGAAAGCGGAGCATCCGGCATTGCATCCGGGACGCAGCGCGCGCGTTGAAGTTAATGGCCAGGCAGTAGGCTGGATTGGCGAATTGCATCCGCGCTGGATGCAGAAATATGATTTGCCGCATGCGCCGATTCTGTTTGAAATCGAAGCCGAAGCATTAATGCAGCGGGTATTGCCGATTCCGTCGGAAGTTTCAAAATTCCCGCCGGTGCGCCGTGATATTGCGGTTGTCGTGGATCAGAAAATCGAGGTTCAGGCATTGCTCGACGAGCTTCACAAGGCCCAGTCGGAAGCGGCTTGCAAGAGCGTCCAGAAGGTGGTGCTTTTCGACGAATTCCGTCCAAAATCAAACACTTCCGGTGGTCTGGCTGCTCACGAGAAAAGCCTTGCGTTCCGTGTGACCTTGCAAGATACTGGCGGAACCCTTCAGGATGAAACAGTCGATCTGGCTATTCAAACTCTGGTGGAACGTCTGGCTCGAGTATATGGCGCACGGTTGCGCGGATAACCCGCATTTAACAATTGCACGGCTGTTTCCGCATCCATTGTTTTCTGCTTGGCGCGCCATTTGATAGATATGAATGAAATGAACTCGAGTGATTTCGAAGCCCTTCTTACGGCGCAACGCAGCGCCATGATTCGCGATATTCCGACATCACCCGCCGTCGTTTCCACAGAAACGCCGACGCTGACCAAAGCTGAACTTGCCGAGTTGCTGTTCGACAATGTCGGGCTCAACAAGCGGGAAGCGAAAGACATGGTCGAAGCGTTTTTCGAGGTGATTCGCGATGCGCTGGAGAGTGGCGACAGCGTGAAGCTGTCGGGGTTCGGCAACTTTCAGTTGCGTGACAAGCCCCAGCGTCCCGGCAGAAATCCGAAGACCGGCGAAGCGATTCCAATCGCCGCGCGTCGCGTTGTGACGTTTCATGCAAGTCAAAAGCTGAAAGCGCTCGTTGAGAACGGCGCTGAGGCAAGCTTCACGCGCTGATAGACCGGCGCGTCCCTGCGCAACCCACCACGACGGCTAACTGACGATGACAGCGACGATCGAAAAAGTCGTCTTGCCTCCGATTCCGGCGAAGCGCTACTTCACGATTGGTGAGGTCAGCGAACTATGCGGCGTCAAACCGCATGTGTTGCGTTACTGGGAGCAGGAGTTCACGCAGTTGAGGCCGGTCAAGCGACGCGGCAATCGCCGGTATTACCAGCATCATGAGGTGCTGTTGATCCGGCGGATTCGTGAGTTGCTGTATGAACAGGGTTTCACGATCAACGGTGCGCGTAACCGGCTCGATTCGCATGGCGGGGGCGCGCATGGTGGTGCGGGTGCTTCGGTCGACGAAGGCGAGGACGCAGTTGCCGCGCAAGTGCCTGTCACTACAACTGCCGCCGTCGACGTTGAGCAATTGCGCAAGGAATTGCTGCAGGTCATCAATTTGCTGGACCACTGACGCTTTGTTCGTATGAGATGGTTCAAATCGAATGAAGTGTCTGTTATAATTTTTCTCTATTCGGGGCGTAGCGCAGCCTGGTAGCGCACACGCCTGGGGGGCGTGTGGTCGGAGGTTCAAATCCTCTCGCCCCGACCAAAGACATAAAACCCGGTAAGCTCAATCAGTATTGGTAACCCAATGTTGATCAGGTTTGCCGGGTTTTCTCGTTTACGGCTCCGCTATTCTGGCATCTGAATCATGCGTGGCAACGTAACCGCTGCCCAATGCCAATCCCTTCTTTCTCAGACGGTGTGTTGTAGCGTCGTGCGATTCGACGCGCGGTGTTCAAGCAGATTGCCACTTCCCAGCTAGGCAGTTGCGCACGGTCTTTGACAGGGAAAAGGCCGTCGCCCTGAAAACGATGCGGTGACGCGCGACGGTTTAAACGCGTTGCACTGCGCCATGCGTAACCGTGAGAAACACACCAGCGCGTCAGCCGTATAAAGCCCCATTGCGCCAATCCCCTCCGCCGCATGCCGATCGCGTAACATAACCAATCCTTTCCGGCAAACCGACGGAGGCCTCAATGCAGTCCGCAGAGATTCACCCTGACGACGACATGTACACAGGCTCGCTGGAGCACTACGAAAAGTGTGGCAACCAGTTCGCCGGCTTTGCCGAGCAGGCCGCGGGGTTGGTCGGGAGATCGACACGCCGCGTCCTGGAACTCCCGTGCGGTTACGGCAGAGTCACACGCCAGCTTGTCAAACACTTCGATCCGAGTCGGATAGAAGTCGCAGACATCATGATTCCGGCTGTCGATTACACGACCAGAACCTTCGGCGTGACCGGCCATTACGTCGCCGATCCGGTTAATGAATTTCGCACTATCCCCGCGGGCGAATTTGATATCGGCTTGATGGGTTCTCTTCTAACGCATCTATCGGAGAGCAACGCACGCACGGTACTCGAGAATTTCCTCGCGAAGTTATCGGCCGATGGTGTTGCCGTGGTGACGACGCACGGCGTGCGTGCTCATGAAATGCTGTCTTCAGGCGGCTGGTTCGAGGTTGCGCCAGGAGACAAAACGGCTCTTCTCACAGCGTACTCAATGGGCTCATACGGGTTCGCAAACTACACGCCGGATCAGCCGTTCGAAAAAAAGACAGTCGACTATATTGGCAGGTCATACGGTGTGTCGCTGATTCCTCACGCCTGGATGGTGGAGCAGGCCGATGAGCTCGGTTATCGCATCCTGAAGTTCAGTCCAGGCGCGTGGGACAACCATCAAGACGTATTCTGGCTAGCCCATCGCTAATCGGCGAGCGGTGCGCACACGTTGCGTTTGCAAAGTTGCAAAGCCCGTGAAAACGCACCGCACACCTCACCAGAACGCCGGCAGAATATCCACAAACAGGATCTTCACGATCGTCATAGCCGGAAAGATCATCGCGTAACCGATATCGGGCTTGTCTGTCGGCGTGAGCTTGTTAGCAAATGCAAGGATCGCCGGATTGCCACAAGCGCCCGTGACGATGCCGGCCACTTCATCGAACGGAAGCCGGTACACGAGCAACCCGAGAATCAGAATCGGCAGCACCAGTGCAATCAGCACGATCGCGCCGAGTCCGAGCATCAGTAAGCCGGTTTGCGAGACCGTAGCCGCGAACCTCGGCCCCGACGACATGCCCACTTGCGCCAGAAAAATCGTCAGTCCGAGATTGCGCATTACCAGATTGGCAGGCAGCGGCATAGTCCAGTGGACGCCGCCCGTATGGCGCAATTTTCCAAGTACGAGCGCTACGATCAGCACCCCGCACAAGCCCAGCGCGAGCTTGCCAATACCCGGCAAAGGAATCTGGACGGCGCCGACCAGGAACCCCAGCGCCATACCGAGTCCCACCGACACATAGCTGAATTCAGCGGTGCCCTTAATCGAATCGCCAAAGAAGGTGCGCAGTGCGGGGAACGTCGCGCGTCCGGTAAGCAGGCCCACCCGGTCGCCGTACTCAAGGACGAATTCCGGATTCGGCATGATGTCCGCATCGCCACGCCGTACGTGTGCCACGATCGCGCCATCCGGCAATTCAAGCTCGCCAAGCTGACGGCCCACCACCGTGGCGCGCGAAGCGAATACCCGCAGATAATCGAGGTCGCCACGATCACGCAGCACGCGCCCGGGCGCCGCTTCGCCGAGGCTCTTGCGAGTCTCCGCGAGCGCTGCGCTGTCGGGGCTGACAGCGAGTACGACATCGTTCTCCGCCAGCACGAGTTCGGGTGACGCAGGCGCATTGTGGTGAGCGCTGCGCACGGCGACGATCCGCACGTTCGCGGGCAATCCCGTGAGTGCTTCGGCCAGCGTCTTGCCGCAAAACGCCGGGTTACGCAGCGCGATTTCGAGAATGTCGAGTCCGGCGTTCGCGGTTGTCGCGATCTTCTGCGGACGCATCAGGAACGCCAGATAAAGCAGCAGAATCGGCCCGGCGACGCCAAATGGATAGGAAACCGAATAACCTACCGCTGCGTCATCGTTACCGAGTGCTGCGATGGCAGCTTGCAATGCAGCTGTGCTGGTGCCTGCGCCTGAGAAGAGACCGAGCGCATAGCCGGGATTGATCTGCATGACTCTCTGGATCGCGACGCTCGTCGCGCCCGCGCACAATACGCCGATCAGTGCGAGCAGATTCGCGCGTCTTCCTGCCGCGCTGGTGAGTCCGAGGAAAAACTGCGCGCCGTATTGAACGCCGACGGTGTACAGGAACAGCGAAAGTCCGAGTGTGCCGACCATCGGGGCCGGTGCGGATTTCGGTGCAAACCAGCCGGCCGCGAGCGCGACGAATAGCACTGCGCCGACCCCAAGCGAGAACCCCTTGATATTGATTTCACCGACGAAATAGCCAATCGCGATGGTGAGGAACAGCGTCATCAAAGGCTGATGTTCGAGTAGCGTCTTCAGGAAATCCATGTTTCCTCCGCTGCAGGGGCAGACTTCGACTCGTGCTGATCTATCTCTTGCTACGGCGCTATAAACGCAAAATGCGGGAGAGCGGCGTCTGCAAGGCCGGTCTCCCGCATGAATCTAACAGAATCCGTTTAAATCGACTTAATCGGCTCCGAGCGCAATGAATCTTTCAAGATGATGATCTTCATCGCCGAGTTCATGATCGATCATCACCAGACGCTTCGCGTAATGGGCGAGCGGCAATTCCCACGTCATGCCGATTCCGCCATGCAGTTGAATGCATTCCTCCGCGACCAACGCGCCGATTCTGCCAATGCTGAATTTCGCCGCCGACACCGCACGTTCCCGCACCTTGCGTTCGGCGCCCAGCGCCGCGGCCGCATTGATGACCGCAGAGCGTGCCTGTTCAATTTCGAGCGACATGTCGGCCATTCTGTGTTGCAGCGCCTGGAAACTGCCGATCGGTACGCCGAACTGTTTGCGCGTGCGCAGGTACTCCAGCGTGTAATCTCTGGCCACATCCATCGCGCCGACGGCCTCGGCACACAAGGCCAGTACACCGCAGCCAATCGCGTATTCGAGCGTCGCCAGGCCTTCGTCGACTATGCCGAGCACAGCGTCGTCGTCGAGCGTCACGTTGTCGAATGTGACTTCGGCTGCACGCCCGCCGTCTATCTTGCGATAACCACGCACATTCACGCCCGCCGCGTCGCGGGGCACGAGAAAGAGCGTGATGCCGTGCTGCGCATCGTCAGCGCCGCTCGTGCGTGCGGACATGAGAAAGAGGGACGCGTGCTCGCCGTGCTGAACCACCGCCTTCGCGCCGTGAAGTTGCCACGTTTCACCATGGCGTTGCGCGCGTGTGGTGACGCGGGCGAGTTCATAGTGACTGTCCGGCTCGCCGTGCGCGAGCGCAACGATTTTTGAACCGTCGATCAATTCGCCCAGCAGCGCTTTCTGCGCGTCTGCGCCGCTCTTCGCGATAGCCCGTCCGACAATCAGCGTATCGAGAAAGGGTTCGACGACGAGACCACGGCCGAGGCTTTCGAACACGACGCTGATATCGAAACCGCCGCCGCCAAAGCCTCCATCGGCTTCATCGAACAATGCACCGATAATGCCGAGTTCCGCAAAGCGGCCCCACAGTTCACGGCTGAAGCCCGGCGCCGATTGCGCAATCCGGTCGCGCGTCTCGAAGCCATATTGCTCGCTGATAAAACGGTTGAGCGTGTCCGCCAGCATGCGGCGGTCTTCGGTGTGCTGGAAATTCATGACATGCGCCCCTTACAGTCCGAGGATCATTTTGGAAATGATGTTCTTCTGGATTTCGTTCGAACCGCCGAAGATCGACAGCTTGCGATTATTGAAGTAGAGCGAAGCGGCGCTCGCGGCTTCGTCGGGTCCAATCGGTGTGCCGTCGAATCCATCGTGCAAGGCTTCTTCAACGAATGGCTGTGCATAAGCCCCCATCGCACGCCGCGTGAGAGATGAGATTTCCTGGCGGATTTCGGTGCCGCGAATCTTCAGCATCGAACTTTCCGCGCCGGGCACGCCGCCGCCTGCTACCGCAGCGATCACACGCAGGTTGGTCGTCTTCATGTTCTCGAGATCGATTTCGACGCGTGCCATGCGCGCCGCGAACGTCGGGTCTTCAGACAGCGGCCGGCCATTGCGCCGCTGTTTGGCAGCGATCTTGCGCAGGCGATTGAACGCGGCCACCGAGAAGCCAACGCCCGCAATATTCGTGCGTTCATAGGTGAGCAGATATTTAGCGTAAGTCCAGCCCTTGTTCTCTTCGCCGACGAGGTTGGCGACCGGCACGCGCACATCGGTGAAAAAGACTTCGTTGACTTCATGCTCGCCGTCGAGCGTGATGATGGGCCGTACCTCGACGCCAGGCGTATTCATGTCGATCAGCAAGAAGCTGATGCCTTCCTGCTTGCGCACGTCGGTCGCGGTACGCACGAGGCAGAAAATCATGTTCGCGTAATGACCTAGCGTGGTCCATGTCTTCTGGCCGTTGACGATGTAGTACTCGCCCTGATCGTCGTTGCCGCGCACCGCGCTGGTTTTAACCGAGGCGAGATCGGAGCCCGCGCCCGGTTCAGAGTACCCCTGGCACCACCAGTCGGCGCCGTCGAGAATGCGCGGCAGCCAATGCTGCTTTTGTGCGTCATTACCATATTTGATCAGCACGGGGCCGAGCATGTTGACGCCGAAGGGCACCACGCGTGGCGCACCTGCCAATGCACATTCGTTTTCGAAGATAAACTTTTGCACGGCGTTCCAGCCGGGGCCGCCATATTCCTTTGGCCAATGATTCGCGAGCCAGCCTTGCGCATTCAGAATCGCGTGCCATTGCGCCATGTCGTCGCGCGTGAGCCGGCGGCCGCCGTGTACTTTGCCGGATAGACGTGACGGTAAACTGTCGCGCAAGAACGCCCGCACGTCTGCGCGAAACGCTTCTTCTTCGGGAGTGAAGTTCAGATCCATGACGGTTCTTCCGTAAAGTTTGAGCAGACCGGTGTTTGTTTCAGCACCGGTCGAGAGGGTTCAGAAGATCAGCTATCCGCTTCAGGCCGTCTGATTCAGGCTCGCGAAATCCGCGCCGCGTTCCACGAGATCGATCAACAATGGCGACGCTTTCCAGAATAGCGGATCTTCTTTGGCGAACTCGCGTATGTCGGCGAGAATCGTCGGCAGGCCGACGGTGTCCGCATATTTCATCGGACCGCCGCGATAGCGCGGAAAGCCGTAGCCGTACAGGAACGTGACGTCGACATCGAGAGGACGCAGCGCAATGCCTTCGTGCACGACGTTCGCGCCTTCGTTGATCATCGCGGCCATGTAGCGACGCATGATGTCGTCATCGGTGAAAGTGCGCGGCGCGATGCCGGCACGCGTGCGTTCGGTGTCGATGATTGCTTCGACTTCCGGATCAGGCACGCCATGGCGCGAACCTTCGGGATACAGATAAAAGCCCCGGCCGGTCTTCTGGCCGAACCAGCCTCGCTCGCACAGTCGGTCGGCGATCTGCACGTAGCGCGCAGCCGGATTGCGAGTTGCCGCGCGGCGCTTGCGCGTGGCCCAGCCGATGTCGCCGCCCGCAAGATCGACCACCTGGAACGGCCCCATCGCGAAGCCGAATGCGCGCACTGCCGCGTCGATCTGATAGGGCGATGCGCCGTCTTCCATCATCGCGTCCGCCGCGCTGCGATAGACCGCGAGCACACGGTTGCCGATAAAACCGTCGCACACCCCCGCGCGTACCGGTGTCTTGCGCAGCTTCTTCGCGAGTTCGAAGGCGGTGGCGACCACATCCGCGCTGACCTGCTTCGGCACCACGACTTCCAGCAGCTTCATGATGTTGGCCGGCGAGAAAAAGTGCAGGCCGATCACGTCCTGAGGGTGCGAGACGCTGGCTGCTATCGCGTCGATGTCGAGATAGGACGTGTTGGTCGCGAGTACGGCGCCTTTCTTGCAAACACGATCGAGTTCGGCAAATACGGCCTTTTTCACGTCGATATCTTCGAAGACGGCTTCGATCACGAGGTCCGAACCGGCCAGCGCATCGTATGACGTGCTGCCTTGCCAGCGCATCATGATGTCGGCTTTCTTCTCGGCGTTCAGACGGCCTTTCGCGATCAGACCGTCGTAGACTTTTTCGATGTGTGCACGGCCGCGCGCGAGCGACGCGTCGTCGCGTTCGATCATCGTCACCGGCAGGCCGGCGTCGAGTATCGCGACGGCGATGCCCGCGCCCATCGTGCCGCCGCCCACCACGCCGATCGTGTTCAGCGCGCGAGGCGTTGCGTGACGGGTTTCGGGCGCCTTGAGTACTTCGCGCTCGGCAAAGAACGCGTGGATCAGACCGGCGCGTTGCGGACTGTCCAGGCATTGCAGGAACAGGTTCCGTTCGACGCGCAGGCCTTCGTCAAAGGGCTGTTCGATCGCGGCCTGCACGGCATCGACAATTTTTAGCGGCGAGAACAGACCCCGTGATTTTTTCGCTGTCTCCGCACGCGCGGTAGCGACGGCAGCGAGGCTCGCGGCACGGTCGCTGAGTGCCAGCGCGTCACGCGTGCGGCGCACCGGCGCATGGCTGGCCAACAGTTCCTGCACATAAGCGAGCCCCTCGGCCAGCACATCGCCACTGTGGCCCACGCGGTCGATGAGACCCAGCGCCAACGCTTCTTTAGCGCCCGCATGCCGGCCGCTGACGATCAGATCGAGTGCGGCCTGTGCACCGATCAGACGCGGCGTGCGCTGCGTGCCGCCCGCGCCCGGCAACAGGCCAAGTTGTACTTCGGGCAAGCCGAGTTTCGCCCCGTCGACGGCAATCCGGTAATGCGCGGCGAGCGCCACCTCCAGGCCGCCGCCGAGCGCGGCGCCATGAATCGCGGCCACCACCAGCTTCGCGCATGCTTCGATGCGGTTGCAGACATCCGGCAATGCGGGCGGCAGCGGCGGCTTGCCGAACTCGCGAATATCCGCGCCTGCAATGAAATTGCGGCCCGCGCCGACGATCAGCACGGCCTTCACGGCCGGATCGTTATCTGCGGCCTCGATGGCCGCCAGCAGGCCTCGCCGCACGTCGGCGGATAGCGCGTTGACCGGTGCATGATCAAGGGTGACCAGCAGCACTTTGCCGCGCAATTCGCGCGTGACAACGTCGGTCGAAGGGGTGAGGGTCATCAGTTGTCTCCATACTTGTGTGCCGGCGGCAGTAGGCGGGCCGGGTCTGGCGAATTTGTCTGATTGTGGAGTGGTCAAGGTTTATTGACAATCACATCAACGATTGACAGACTGTCAAAATTATTTTGACAAAGGCGCCGCCATGGACGTCAACTCGCTGACCCTGCTGGTCGACATTCTCGACGCCGGCAATCTGAGCGAGGCCGCACGCCGGCTGAAAATGAGCCGCGCGAACGTGAGTTATCACCTGAATCAGCTTGAGCGTTCAATCGGTTTGCAACTGGTGCGGCGTACCACGCGGCGCGTCGAGCCGACCGAGATCGGTCTGCAGTTATACGAGCATGGCCGCACGATCCAGAATGCACTGCTGGCCGCACGTGAATCGGTGACGACGCTCGGGCAGAGCCTGCAAGGCCGCGTGCGGCTCAGTGTGCCTAGTGGCTACGGTCAGCTGGTGATGTCCGACTGGTTGATCGCGTTCAAGCGTCTTTATCCTGGCATCGTGCTGGACGTGCTCTTTGAAAACCGCGTCGAAGACCTGATGCGCGACGAAGTGGATATCGCCGTACGCGTGATGTCGGAGCCGCCGCAAAATCTGGTGGCACGCGACATGGGGCCGGTGAGTTATGTGGCATGCGCTTCGCCCGCTTTTGCGCAAACGCACGGCATGCCCGCGAAACTCGACGATTTGCGTACCGCGCCGCTTATCACCGCAGCGGTAGTCGGCAGGCAGTTGCGGGTGGCCGCGTATCTGCGCGACGAACGGCACGAAGTTCTGCTGGAGCCGACCCTCATCTCCGAGAATTTTTTGTTTTTGCGTCAGGCCATCCAGGCTGGGTTGGGCGTTGGCCTCGTGCCGGATTACGTCGTGCAGGACGATCTGAAACGCGGCGATGTCGTGACCACACTCGATGAATGGCGCCTAAGCATCTTTGGCACGCACATGTACCTGCTTTATATGCCGAACCGGCATCACACGCGCGCTGCTGCGACTTTTATCGAATTTATCTTGCAGCAGGCGCATGGCAGCGGCAGGGGACTTTCTGTTTGACCTGCCGTGTTATTGAGGGCGGAGTCTGCGCCCAATCGCCGTCTTTACCAGAGGGACGCCTATCTGCAAGAGTTTTCGAACCCCTTCGTCACGTCCGACTTTCTGAACCGCATTATCGATCATCGTTTCCATCACGCTGGACGGATAGAACTCGTGGAACAGATTATTTGAACCCAAGGTCGCGAACACGTGGTGCAGAAACGAACCAGCAGGCGGTCCGATCCGCTTGAACAGTCCCAGCTTCACGACGCGATTATTCCAGAGGTGCAGCGTATAGGCGTCTTTGCATAAGGCCGCGCATTCATCCATGTACTTCGGCAGAAATACTTTGTAGTAGTCGTCGAAATGAACCGGATAAAACACGCTCTCGGGCAAACCCGCCTTCACGCCGTACACCGCAGTGAGGAGGCGCGGACCGGTGTCGCCCCAATTGATATGCGTGCCCTTCATTCCCTCGACCCGTCTGATCAGATCCTGCAGGCGCGCGTTATTCGGATCGAGACGCAATAGGGCGGTGCAAATGCTGGTCGGCGATTCTTTGCCGATCAGGTCGCCCGATAGCGCGAGATCGAAATCCCGCAATAGAAGCATGTCGGTATCGACCCAGATTTCGTCGGTTCTGGTGAACATCACGAATCGGAAATAATCCGTGAAATGCGCCATGGAGGGCACCCCGTGAATGGGGAAGTCATTCAACGAGTCGGACGAAAGTATCGTGCTGGCGTCTTTCGCGACGACGCCCTTCGGCAGATTCTTGACTTCATGGTAACTATATAAAGCGACTTCGTTACCATAGGCCGTGAACGATCTCAGGCACGCCAGTTCATACGGTGAGAGATCAGGGCCATGCCAGAACGACGCAAATCGCGCTTTGCTCATAAAGTATCCCGAAGAGGCTGTTCATTGAAACGGGCGGCTCACATTGACGAGGAGCGCGAATGACGGGCATGCGAAGTCAGACATCGCAGTACCGGCGAGCCGTCTTCCGGATACTAGACCGGCAGATTTATCGCATTGCACAATCGTCGTTAAATGCACATCAGTTGTCGCGAATCGTTGAGGTTGCCGGTAAATTGGTCCGGAAAGTGGCGGGGATGTCATACATACCGAATTCAATCGGGTCACGTTGAATGCCTGTCGGTAACCAGATCAATGCTCGAAAGAGCGCAACATAGAGTTCGATCCCTATAAAGAAGCGAAGGAGACGCAATGGACCTCGACGGCCAAACCTACGAATCGCTGACAGACAATTTTGCGTGGCACATTCCTGCGCGCTACAACATGGGCGTCGACGTATGCGATAAATGGGCTGATGGGTCAGGCCGGCTTGCGTTGATCTACGAAGACGCGGAAGGCAACGCAACGCGTTATACGTTCGACCAGTTGAAGACGCTGTCCGACCGCTTTGCCAATGCATTGCAGGCGTGCGGCGCGCAACGCGGCGACCGCGTCGGTATCTTCCTGTCACAGTCGATCGAAACGGCAATCGCGCACCTCGCTGCATACAAGGCCGGCATGGTGGCCGTGCCGCTTTTCGCACTATTCGGCGTGGATGCGATCGAGCATCGTCTGGCCGATAGCGGCGCGGTCGCGCTGATAACCGATCGCGCCGGTGTGCAGAAGATCGACGAAATCCGCGCGTCGTTGCCCGCATTACGCGATGTGTTCAGCGTCGATCACGATCAGGACGATGAGGCTGCCTCGTCGCATGTGCGTTCATTCTGGCTCGCGTTGAACAGCGCGCCCGCCGACTTCATTCCCGTTGACACCAGTGCGGACGATCCCGCCATCATCATCTATACATCGGGTACGACGGGCAAGCCGAAGGGCGCGTTGCATGGCCACCGTGTGCTGCTCGGCCACCTGCCGGGTGTCGAGATGTCGCAACAGGGTTTTCCTGCGCACGCCACGCTAATCTGGACCCCGGCGGACTGGGCATGGATCGGCGGTTTGTTCGATGTGTTATTGCCGTCCTGGCATCACGGCGTGGCGGTACTCGCGCGCCGCTTTGCGAAGTTCGACGGCGAGGCCGCTTTCGATCTGATGGCGCGTCATGAGGTCTCGCATACTTTTCTCCCCCCCACCGCGCTGAAGATGATGCGCGGCGTCGAGCGTCCCGAGCGCTGGAATCTGGTCTTGCGCTCAGTGGCAAGCGGCGGCGAATCGCTTGGCGAAGAACTGATTGGCTGGGGACGCCGGGCATTGGGTGTGACGATCAACGAGTTCTATGGGCAGACCGAATGCAACGTCGTCGTGACGTCATGCGCAGCGCTGTTCGAGCCGAGCGTCGGCGCGATCGGGCGCGCGGCGCCAGGCCATCATGTGGCGATCATCGATGCGAATGGCAATGAAGTGCCGCGAGGCGCGATCGGCGATATCGCGGTGGCCTCGCCCGATCCCGTGATGTTTCTCGGTTACTGGGGCAACGAAGCGGCGACGCGCGAAAAATTTCGCGGCAGGTTCCTCGTAACCGGCGACCTCGGCACGTGCGACGTGGACGGCTTTATTCGTTTTGTTGGCCGTGGCGACGATGTCATCACGAGTGCCGGTTATCGCATTGGACCGGCGTCGATTGAAGATTCGTTGCTGCGCCATCCGGCCGTTTCGATGGCTGCGGTGATCGGTGCACCCGATAGCGAGCGCACCGAAATCGTAATGGCGTTCGTGGTGTTGAAAGCGGGGTTTATCGGCGATGATGCGCTGGTGCGCGAGATTCAGCAGCATGTCAAAACACGGCTCGCCGCACATGAATATCCGCGCGAGATACGCTTCGTCGACAGTCTTCCCATGACAGCGACTGGCAAGGTGATTCGCAACGCATTGCGTGCGGAAGTCGGCAACCGAGCGAATCCACCGGCGGCGAAAACCTGAATGCGATGCGAGCATCGTCGTTCGTCATCTCATTCATGCGTGACCGTTTAAGCAAAAAGAAAAGCAGACTTGAACGTGCTTTACCGCACACACCATCGCACTGTATCGTTATCGGGTTTTGCCTGATGCCGTAATCCCCAGTGACAGTGCGCGAGGCCGGGTGCTGCATCGCAACCTGACGCGGCGTCCCGTCCCTGAGTGCTTGCCTGTTCCAACCTGCATCAAATGTCAGATGCGCGACGCGCCTGCAACATAGGGCAAGTCCCTGGAACGATTTAGCCGTGCATTACCACTCGCGTGTCGGGCCTCCTAAACTTCATTCAAACAGGAGGGGACACCGATGGCCAAACTCATCCACACGATGATTCGGGTGCAGGATCTGCCGCGCTCGCTGCAGTTCTATCAAAAGGCTTTCAACTTCGACGTAGCGCACCGGCTCGACTTTCCGGAGTTCTCACTCGTCTATCTGCGCAACGGCGAGGCCGACGCGGAAATCGAACTCACGTGGAATAAAGGTCGCGCCGAACCGTATTCGCACGGTGACGGCTACGGTCACGTGGCGTTCTGTGTCGACGATGCGAAAGGAGAACGCCAACGTCTGATCGATCTCGGCATGACCCCCAACGATCTGCGCGAATTTCATAACGATAACGGCGAGCTACTGGCGCGTTACTTTTTTATTCAGGATCCCGATGGCTACAAGATTGAAGTGCTGGAACGCTACGGCCACTATCAATAGCAAGTAATCCAGGCGGCCGCCGCGCGTAGTTGCATTGCCCCACAAGGAGACAGACATGAAAAAAGCGGTCATTCCGATCGTCGCGTCCGATCACGCGTCCCATGCGCATCATCACGATCACCCCCACGAAGACCACGCGGCGCGGGCAGCTTCTGCGGCGTTGCGCATTCCGCTCACGCGACGCGAACTGCTAAGAGGCACCGGCGTGCTAATGGGCACGCTCGCATTCTCTTCAATACTGTCGACGCTCGCACCGAGCCGTGCGTGGGCGCTCGAACTCCAGGGTCTCGATACCCATCAAGGCGAAGTGATACTTGCGTTCACCCGTCAGCTCTACCCGCATGCCACGCTCGACACGGCGGTCTACGCGCTAGTGGTTAAAGATCTCGACGCAAAAGCGAAGGCCGATCCGGCGGTGCGTCAGCAACTTGCGGACGGCGTCAAACAACTCGACGCGAAAGCGGGCTCGGACTGGCTCACCCGCACGCCCGCCGCGCAGGCAGAGGATGTCGCGGCGCTGGCGGGATCGCCATTTTTCAACACGGTACGCAGCACGGCGATTGTCTCGCTGTATAGCAACACGATGGCCTACGCGCATTTTGGCTATGGCGCGGCCGAGGGCGATGGCGGGTACCTGACCAAAGGCTTCGACAGTCTTTCGTGGTTGCCCAATCCGCCGCCGGGTGCCAGCGGTCCGATTCCGACCGATAGCTAATCAGCCGGCAGACAGCCAGAACATCGCACAATCAGCGGAGACAGAGCATGGATCAGGACAACAACAAGGTGCGTTTTTCGCACAACGACGACAAGGTCGTCGTGATCATCGGTTCGGGCGCGGGCGGCGGTACGCTGGCGAACGAGCTGGCGCAAAAGGGTATCGACGTCGTCGTGCTGGAAGCGGGCAAGCTGCATACGCAAGCCGACTACGTGACCGAGGAATGGGCGTCATTCCAGCAATTGGCGTGGCTCGATAAACGCACGACGTCCGGCAGTTGGCGCGTGGCGAAGGACTTTCCGAATCTGCCCGCATGGATTTGCAAAACCGTTGGCGGCACGACCACACATTGGGCGGGCGCTAGCCTGCGAATCCAGCCGCACGAGTTCAAGGCCAAAACGACATACGGCGATATCAAGGACGCCAATCTGCTCGACTGGCCATTGACGCGCGCAGAACTCGATCCGTACTACGACCGCGCGCAGGCGAAGATGGGCGTGACACGTACCAATGGTTTGCCAGGCTTGCCGGGCAACAACAACTTCAAGGTGATGTCAGCCGGCGCGATGAAAGTCGGCTACAAGGAATGCAACACCGGGCACATGGCGATCAATAGCATCGTGCGCGACGATCGCGCGCATTGTTTCCAGCGCGGTTTCTGTTTTCAGGGCTGCCGCACCGGCGCGAAATGGTCGACGCTTTATACGGAACTGCCGCGAGCGCAAGCCACCGGTCACATGGAAATGCGTACTCAGGCGCATGTCGTACGAATCGAAATCGATGCACGGGGCAAAGCGAAAGAGGTTCTGTACTACGACAGCAATGGCAAATTGCAGCGGCAAAAAGCGCGCATCGTTGCGGTAGCCGGCAATTCGATTGAAACGCCGCGCCTTTTGTTGAACTCGCATTCGAGCAAGTTTCCGCAAGGTCTGGCGAATGGCTCGGGGCAACTCGGCCGCAACTATATGCGCCACACCACGGGGTCTGTGTACGCGGTGTTCAACGACAAGGTGGACATGTTCAAGGGCACCACGATGGCCGGCATTATCGAAGACGAAGCGGTGTTCAATCCGCAGCGTGGCTTCGCGGGCGGCTATCACATGGAAACCATTTCGCTCGGGCTGCCGTTTTACGCTGCGTTTCTCGACCCCGGCGCGTGGGGTCCCACTTTTACTCAGGCGATGGATCAGTATGCGTACACGGCGGGGATGTGGATCGTCGGCGAGGATATGCCGCGCGAAAACAATCGCGTGACGTTGAACACCGACGTGAAAGACCAATACGGTCAGCCGGTCGCCAACGTGCATTTCGACGATCATCCGAACGACGAGGCGATGCGCGAACACGCGTTCAAGCAGGGCACGGCGGTGTACGAAGCGGCGGGTGCGAAGACGGTGTATCGCGTACCGCCGTATCCGTCGACGCATAACCTGGGCACCGCACGCATGAGCGCACGCGCAGAAGACGGCGTGTGCAACAGTTTCGGCCAGACCCACGAAGTGTCGAATCTGTTCATCTCCGATGGCAGTCAGTTCACGACCGGTGCGGCCGAGAATCCAACGATGACGATCGTTACGCTGGCAATCCGCCAGGCCGACCACATTGCGTCGCAGATGAGCAAACGCTCCGTGTAACGCGGGGCAGCGGTTGAGTAGCTGAGTGCGGCGTTCGGGTTCGACGCGATTGTCGGACCCCGGATGCCGGCGTATGTTGGCGGAGAAGGGCGGCGTGCGGTGACGTAGTGAAGCGGGTCACCGCGCGTCGTGCTCAATCAGGGAGTGCACGCCATGTGTGGGATTTACATTAACGCCGATCCGATCCTGTATGAATCGCGCACCCGTTCGTTGCGGATTCACGGGGTGATCACCACGGTCCGGTTGGAGAATCTGTTCTGGGACGTGCTGCATGAAATCGCCGCGCGCGAGAGCATGACGACCAGTCAGTTTGCAGTGAAGCTGTATGACGAATTGATCGCGTTGCGCGGCGAAATGCCGACTAATTTCGCGTCGTTTCTGCGCGTGTGCTGTTTGCGTTATCTGTCGATGCGTAAGGAAAACAGCACGAATGCAGCGGAAGCAACGCCGGAACTCGCGGCCGCGGTCAACGAAACGAGACCGCGAATCCTGAAGACCGTTTGATCCGGCGCATCAGTGTGCGATGGCGATTACGGCGCGTCGTCTTCCGCGAAGACCGGAACGAAATCGATGTTCGGTATGACGAAGGTCTCCTGCGCACTTGACCCTGGCCGCTGGTAGCTGACTACCGACGTATTCTTGTGCGCCGCTTGCACACTCACTGTCATGCCCGGCTGAATATCGACGCAGCCGCCTGTTTGCGCCTCAGCGAGTTGGGCGGGCGTAACGGTGTCACCGTGGCTGCGGCTGTTGCCGTCGGGCAGCGTGAGTTGAGCGAGCGCCTGAGTCGAAGTACACATGACACCAGGCTTCGTGGCGATCAGATCGGCCGCAACAGCGTGATTGCCGAGCAAGCCACTCCCTGCGATGAAAATCAAAAGCCGGACATTGAACCGGGGTGTAAACATTTATCAGTCTCTTGTTGTGCGGTCCAGGCGCGGATTATAGAAAACTCCCTGAGAGCCGAACAGACTTCGGTGGCCGACATCGCGATCACACGAGAAAAACGCGGCGCATAAACAACAACCGACGCACCAGGCGACGCAACGCCCGCATGCTACGATGCTTCGCTAATCGCGTATAAAGATCGGAGACATAGATGCGCCCGGAGAGTGCCGCCCGTTTCGATGAACAG
The DNA here is from genome assembly GCF_904848625.1 of Paraburkholderia metrosideri. GTDB lineage: Bacteria > Pseudomonadota > Gammaproteobacteria > Burkholderiales > Burkholderiaceae > Paraburkholderia > Paraburkholderia metrosideri. The sequence continues at coordinate 467,927 of NZ_CAJHCP010000006.1, read as the reverse complement.
TTTGCGCCTCGAATCGCAGAGGCGATTGCCGCCTGTTTTCCCACCACCGTGCATACCGAAGTGCTGCCGTATGGCGGCCACGGCCATCCCACTCGCGTGCGGATTTACGCCACCCCACTCGAAGATCTGGGCCACTACGCGCATCCATTGAATCTTTATTTAACGTGGGATAGCGACGAGATAGAGAGACTGGTGGAGGAGCCGGGGCAAGCTCGTTTCGCCGGCTATCTCGCCGCGCTGCCGCGCAAATTGACGGCATGGACCCACGCACGCGAACTGGACTTTCTGACGCATACGCAAGGTGAGCCCGTCGCATTGCTTGGCGGGCTCGATTTCGAATCGTAAGAAACGCGCAATGGCTCACTTACGGTGCGCGTATTCATCAACAGACTAATCCAGCTTGAATTGCGTGACCGCGCTCGACAGACTCACCGCCTGACCCTGCAATGCAGTCGCCGCCGCCGTCGATTGTTCGACCAGCGCTGCATTCTGCTGAACCATTTCATCGAGCTGACTCACGGCACGATTCACTTCCTGGATGCCGCGATTCTGCTCGTTGGCAGCCTGCGTAATTTCGGAAATGATCGTTGTCACGCTGGCGACGTTCGCGACGATTTCCGTCATCGTCTGACCGGCCTGGCGCACCTGTCCTGAACCTGACGTGACGCTTGCCACCGTCGCTTCAATCAGCGCCTTGATTTCTTTCGCGGCTTGCGCGCTGCGCTGCGCGAGACTGCGCACTTCACCGGCCACCACCGCGAAACCGCGACCCTGTTCACCGGCACGCGCAGCCTCCACCGCCGCATTCAATGCGAGGATGTTAGTCTGAAACGCAATCCCGTCGATCACGCCGATGATGTCGGAGATTTTCACCGAGGCCTTCTCGATCTCACCCATTGTCGTAATCACTTCGGAGATCACCACGCCTCCGCGCGAAGCAACTTGCGAGGCGGACACGGCGGAATGGTCGGCCTGTTTCGCCGCGCCTGCGGATTGCGTGACCGTCGCGGTGATTTCTTCCATCGACGCAGCGGTCTGCTGCAGACTCGCCGCAGCCGATTCAGTGCGTCCGGACAGATCGACGTTACCCGCTGCAATTTCATTGGCGGCGACCCGCACCGATTCGCTGGCATCGCGAATCTGGCGCATCACGTGATTGAGTTTGTCGACGAAGGTGTTGAACGACCTTGCGATCTGCGCAACCTCGTCGTTGCCGAGTGCAGGCAGGCGTTGCGTCAGATCGCCTTCACCGGAGCCGATAGCGTCCATCGCATCGCGCACTTTCGACAGGCGCTGGAACGAAACAGCGGTCACCGCAGCGACGATCACCGCGGCGATGCCGGCGATCACGATCAACGCGATCAACGAAGTGGTCAGCGCCGAGCGCATGCCCGCCGTCGCTTCATCTTTATCGAGCGCGACGACGACGTACCAGTCGGTGCCGGGAATGGCCTGTGCGCGCAACAGTTTCGTGCTGCCATTCACATCCATTTCGAGCGGACGGTCGGTGCTGAAAAGTGCGGAGAGCTTGTCGCTGGTCAGCGCGGGCACGAGGTCCGACACCGGCTTCAAAGTCAGCTTCGCGTCCGGATGCGCGACGATGTGGCCGCTCGCATCGATCAACATGCCGAAGCTCGACGGTGTGGGGTGAATCGCCTTGACGTTGGCGATCACGCTGTCCATCGCGACGTCGCCGGAGAGAACGGCTTTCACCGCGCCGTCGCGCACCACGGGCGCGGCGAACGCGACCACCAGCTTGCCGGTGCCTACGTCGACATACGGCGGCGTCACCACGGGCTTGCCCGCTGCGACGGCCTGCCTGTACCACGGGCGGCCGGTCGGATCGTAGTCGGAGGGAATGCCGGTGGCGTCGGAGAACTTCGCTGTCTTGTCTGCGAAACCCACGTACACGTTAGTGAATCCGCCGCCTGCGGCCGTCTGTTTCAACGCGGGGACCGGATCGGCTTGCAGCACCGTGTCCTGCAGCGAGTTGATCATCTGGCTGTTGGACGCGACCCAATCAGCGATGCCGTCGGCGTGACCGGCTTCGACTGCGGTCAGGTTGCTGTTGATCGTATCGTTGTTATACGAGTTGGTGACGACATAGTTGAGAGCCGCGTTGGCAGCGAGCGCAACCACAACGATAGCGACGCACAGGGCGACGATGCGCGCACGAATTGAGGAGAACATGTCGGGAATGGTGTTGGAGTGAGCGGTGAGCCGTAATCGGCGAGGCAGGCGCCTCATCCGCGTATACGGCTTCACCGCTGCAGACTTGAGCGTTGAATACTTTCAGTTTCTTAAGCTTCGGCGCGAAGCCGCACGCAGCGGTCAACGGCTTCGTCAAAAAAAACTGGTCGCGCTGGCAGCTTTTTCCGTCGACGCTGAAATAGCGCAAGCATCGCGAGTCGCCCGCCGTTGTATACATACGACGACAACGTGAGTCCGCACTACATTACCGGCGAATGCAGATGATGGGGATGCTCGAGTGTTTCCGCCACGATGTGCAGCGCCTGTTCGCATTCGTCACGCGTTTTCGAGCCGCCGAGACAAACGCGCATGGCGTTAGGCGGATTGCCGTCGGTTGAAAATGCGGCGCCCGCGACTGCGGCAATTCCCTGATTACGCAATTGCAGCGCGAGTTCCGACGCACTCCAGCCGCTTTCCACCGGCACGGGTAGCCACAGATGAAAGCCGTCCGGATGCGCTTCGTAGGGCCACGCTTCGAGTACCCGCGACGCAATCGTCTGGCGGGCGCGCGATTCGTTGCGGATCGCGTTGAGCATGTCGAGCGCGGTGCCGTCGGCGATCCACTGCGTGGCGAGCGTCACGGTGAACGGACTCGCCATCACCGTGGTCGCGCGCAGTGCGCCGGCCAGGCGTTGCGTTTGTCGGGCCGTCGGCGCATGCAGATGCGCGACGCGCAAGCCTGCGCCGAAGCTCTTCGATAAACCCGTGACGTAGTAGGTCAGTTCCGGCGCGAGACTCGCGAGCGCGTCGGGCGCGCTTTGCGGCAGCATCGCGTACGCGTCGTCTTCGATGATCGGCACGCTGTAGCGCAATGCGACGTCGGCGAGTGCCTCGCGCCGCTTATGCGTGAGCGTCAGCGTGCTCGGATTCTGCAAGGTCGGATTGCAATAGAGCGCACTGGGTTTATCCGTTTTGCACAGCGCTTCGAAAGCATGCGCAAGCGGGCCGTCGTCATCGCGTGGCAGTGCCTGCAGGCGTACGCCAAGTTGTGCGGCGATGGCCTTGATGCCGGGGTAGGCCAGCGTATCGAGGCAGATCGTGCCGCCGGGCCGTGCCAGTTGCGAGACGAGCGCGACCAGTGCACTGTGAATGCCGGGGCAGACCAGCACGTTCTGCGCGTCGCAATGCGGCACGCGCCGCTTCAGCCACTCGGCGCCCGCGTCCTTGTCGGCGGCCGAGCCACCGAAATCCTGATAGCGCAGCAACTGATAGGGATCGCACGCTGCCATCTGGCGAGCGGCCGAATCGCGCAGGCGCATCGCGTGGTCGGGTGGCTCGGGCGGGGTGTTCATCGACATTTCGATGCTGCTGCCACCGGCTAACGGCAGCGTGGCCGTGCGGCCGCGCACGAATGTGCCGCTGCCTGCGCGCGAATCCAGCAGTCCGCGCTTGCGTGCTTCCGCATACGCGCGCGCGACGGTCGTGTAGTTCAACGCGAGTTCTTCGGCGAGATCGCGCAACCCTGGCAGACGGTCACGCGGACGCAACCGTCCGGTGGCGAGGTCTTCTTCGATCAGATCGGGAATCGCGAGATAGGCCGGCTTGCGGATGTCGGCAAGACGTTTGATCCAGTGATGCGTCGGGCTATTCATTGCGTCTGGGCTTCGCTTTGAGGTGAAAAGACAATGATCGGATTGGCGGCGGCTCAATGATCGGATTGATCGACCTTGGTGAATGACTGCACCACGCCGACACGCTGGTTCTGCCAAACCGCACCCGCCTGGTGCGATCTGGCGGTTCGAACGGCAATCGCCTGTCACGCTTTGCCTATACGCAACCTTCGTGCAACCTTCAGCCGAAAATTTTTTCAGGTCGCACTTCGAATCGACACGCAATTGATTGCGGATTGATCGCATTTTCACGGCCAATCAATGGCACGGGCGTTGCATTAGAGGAAGTGCGCACAGCCTGAACGCGCTTCCTCTTTTACTTAGCAAACCTGATCGGAGAGTGTCATGCCAGCCGTCAATAAACCGCTGCATCAGAAAGGCGATTACCTTGTCGACTACGAAGAGAAAGTCTTTGAGGACGTGAAAGCGGAGCCGGGCGAGAAAGCACTGGTCACGTTCCATACAGTCGCGTTTGAAGGCTCGATTGGCTTCGTCAATCTGCTGCAGGCCACCCGCCTGCTGCGCAAAGGCTTTGAAACGTCGGTGCTGCTATATGGGCCCGGTGTCACGCTGGGTCTGCAACGTGGCTTTCCGACGCTTGGCGATGAGGCCTTTCCCGGCCACCTGAACTTCAACAAGCAACTGATGAAGTTCATGGAAGAAGGCGGCAAGGTCTACGCGTGCCGCTTTGCGCTGCAGGCGTTGTACGGTCACGGTGAAGCGTCGCTGATCGAAGGCATTCGCCCGGTCAGTCCGCTCGATGTGCTCGACATCCAGTTGCTGCATCGGAAGGACAATGCGCTGATCATTCATACGTGGACGGTTTGACGAAACTGACCAAACGCGAGTGACCACCATGTCCGACACATCGGCTGTTAAACCGACCGGCAAGCGCATCGTGCGCGCGGCCGCAGTCCAGATCGCACCGGACTTCGAACGCAGCGGCGGCACGCTCGACAAGGTCTGCGAGGCGATCGAAAAAGCGGCGCGCGAAGGCGTGCAGCTGATCGTGTTCCCCGAGACTTTCGTGCCTTATTACCCGTACTTTTCTTTCGTACGGCCGCCCGTCGCCTCCGGCGCGGATCACATGAAACTCTACGAGGAAGCCGTGATCGTGCCGGGCCCGGTGACGCAGGCGGTGGCCGAGCGCGCGCGTTTGCACCGGATGGTGGTGGTGCTTGGCGTGAATGAACGCGATCACGGCAGCCTCTACAACACGCAACTGATCTTCGACGTGGACGGTCAACTGGTGCTCAAACGCCGCAAGATCACGCCGACGTTTCACGAACGGATGATCTGGGGGCAGGGCGATGCAGCGGGTCTGAAAGTCGCGCACACGGCCATCGCCCGGGTCGGTGCGCTGGCCTGCTGGGAGCATTACAACCCGCTCGCGCGCTACGCGTTGATGACCCAGCATGAAGAAATTCATTGCAGCCAGTTTCCCGGTTCACTGGTTGGGCCAATTTTCGCCGAACAGATCGAGGTGACGATTCGTCATCACGCACTGGAGTCGGGTTGCTTTGTCGTCAACGCGACAGGATGGCTGACAGAGGCGCAGATCGCCTCGGTCACGCCGGATACGAACTTGCAGAAAGCACTGCGCGGCGGCTGCAATACCGCGATCGTGTCGCCTGAAGGTCAGCATCTCGCGCAGCCGTTGCGTGAAGGCGAGGGCATGGTGATCGCCGATCTCGACATGTCGCTGATCACCAAACGCAAACGCATGATGGATTCGGTCGGTCATTACGCGCGGCCCGAATTGCTGAGCCTCGCGATCAACCGGCGCCCCGCTGAAACCGTTGCGCCGATGCAGGGCTGGTCCGGTTCAATGAGCGCGGAGAGTGCCGATTTCAACCCAACCGTAGGAGCGAGCGATGAACTCCAGCGAGACGCTGTCGGCTGAAAGCCGTCAATTGATGACCGAATTGCAGTCGACCGGCCTGCGGCTTGTCTCTCCCGATGCGGGCGCGGCTAGCCGGCGCGGCGGTGCGGGTCCGTCGGATCACAAGGCGGTGACCGTCGACGGCGTGACGATCATGGTGCCTGTGCATACGAGTACGGCGTGGCACTCGCCGTTCGTCGCGCAGGCGCCCGACTCGACCGGTTCGAGCGCCTTGCTTCGCGGCACGATTCCGATTGCGAATATCAGCTTTCCGAAAGCGCCGCGCTTTTACGGCATGCAGACGCTGGATGGCGTGCCGTACTCGCATATCGCGGCATTGCACAGCGCGGACGTTCTGGCGACGACGGTATTGCAAACCTGCATTCGCTACGAGAGCCGCCGCAAGAGTTGCAAGTTCTGTGCGATTGGCCAATCGCTCGCGGCGGGCCGCACGATTGCACGCAAGACGCCAGAACAACTCGCGGAGGTAGCGCGTGCAGCCGTATTGCTCGATGGCGTCAAGCATATGGTGCTGACTACCGGCACGCCGCCGACTCCCGATCGCGGCGCGCAGATTCTGTGCGAGAGCGCGTTCGCGATCAAGGCCGCCGTCGATCTGCCGATCCAGGCACAATGCGAGCCGCCCGACGATGACCGCTGGTTCGCGCGGATGAAAGCGAGTGGTATCGACACGCTAGGCATGCACCTGGAAGTGGTCACACCGGCTTTGCGCGAACGCATCATGCCGGGCAAGGCGAGTGTGCCGCTCACGCGTTATATGGACGCGTTCAAGGCCGCAGTGGCCGTGTTCGGACGCGGACAGGTCAGCACGTACATTCTCGCGGGACTGGGCGATAGCGCCGCAGCCATTCTCACCATGTCGCGCGAATTGATCGATCTTGGCGTCTATCCATTCGTCGTGCCGTTCGTGCCGATCAGCGGCACGCCGCTCGAAGATCATCCTGCACCGACGCCGGAATTCATGAAGTCGGTTCTGCAACCCCTTGGTGCGATGCTCAACGCCGCAGCGATGCGTTCGGGCGATATCAAGGCAGGCTGCGGCAAATGCGGCGCCTGTTCGTCACTGTCATCGTACGAGGAGTGACCATGTTCGGTGAGGCGATTGCAGGCGAAGCACTCGACGGCGAAGCGGATGTTGTGCCGTACATGCCGAGCGAATTCCGCATCAAATGGACCACGCTCGATTGGGAAGCTGAAGAGGCGTTCCGGTTGCGACGTGCGGTGTTCTGCATCGAGCAGGGCATTTTTGTCGGCGACGATCGGGACGATATCGATCAGCATGCGCAGCAACTGGTGGCGGTGAGTTGCGTGGCGGGCATGCCGGAACAGGTGGTCGGCACGGTGCGAATTCATCGCGATCACGACAATGTATGGTTCGGTTCGCGGCTCGCTGTCCACGCCGCATTCCGTCGATATGGAAAGATCGGTGCAACGCTGATTCGCCTCGCGGTAAGTAGCGCGCATGCGCTAGATTGCGAAACGTTTCTTGCGCATGTACAGAGTCAGAATGTGCCGCTGTTTCAGGCAATGCATTGGGACGTCCTCGCCGAAGAGACTTTACTGGGCAGGCCCCATCATCTGATGCAGGCGCAACTGCATGCATACCCGCCGTGCGCGACGCCCCATGGCGGCTTCGTGACGCTGACGCAGCAGTCACAGCGTTCTCCTCTGCGGAGAGCGGCATGAATGACATGAATGGCATGCGGGCAGCCGACCTCGTCGCCAGCTTGCGGGAAAGCCGTGGCTTCCGGCACAAGACGGATATTGCCGACGTAGTCGGCTCGCTTGCGCGTCGTTTGCCCGGTGGCACACATGATCTCGCGCAAGCGGTGGGGTTGGGCGACGATTGCGCAGCACTTGCCGACGGCGATGGCTATCTGCTATTCGCGATCGAAGGGATGGTCAGCGATTTTGTCGGTGCCATGCCGTGGTTCGCGGGCTACAGCAGTGTGATGGTCAACGTAAGCGATATCTATGCAATGGGCGGCAGACCGCTGGCCGTTGTCGACGCATTATGGAGCCATGGTATCGCCGCAGCGGATCAGGTGCTGGCGGGGATGGCGGCCGCGTCGGTTGCGTATGGTGTGCCGATTGTCGGCGGTCACACGAATACGCGCAGCGATGCCGCGCAATTGGCGGTGTCGATTATCGGTCGCGCGAAAGCACTGCTATCGAGCTTCAACGCCAAACCGGGCGACACACTGATGATGGCAGTCGATCTGCGTGGTCATTTCGAAGAACCGTATCCTTTCTGGAATGCTTCAGTAGATGCACCGTCGGAACGTCTGCGCGCAGATCTGGAACTGTTGCCGCAACTCGCTGAGAGCGGACTGTGCGATGCGGCTAAAGATATCAGCATGGCGGGAACGTTAGGTACGGCGCTGATGTTGCTCGAATGCTCGCAGGTGGGCGCCCGGATCGATCTCACGCGTATTCCAAAACCCGCCGGTGTGACGTTCTCACGTTGGGTGACGGCGTTTCCGAGCTTCGGTTATCTACTGTCGGTGCGTCAGGACAAGGTTGAAGCGGTGCAGGCGTTGTTCAATTCACGCGCGCTCGCCTGTTCGGCGATCGGCATGGTGGATGATTCGCTTGAAGTATCGCTGCATCAGCAAGATGACTCGGCCGTATTGTGGGACTTCAGACGCGAGCCGTTTATCGTCGCGAAGGACAGCCCGCGATGAATCCTCTGCGTATCGCGTTGCTGACGCATTCGGTCAACCCGCGCGGCGGAGTGGTGCACACGCTTGAATTGGCAAGCGCGTTGACGTCGATCGGGCATGACGTGACGGTGTTCGCACCCGCCGGGCCAGGTGAAACGCTATTCCGTTTGCCGCCGTGCCGCGTGGTGTATGCACCGATCACATTGCCGCAGGCAACTACCGTCGACATGGTGGAAGCGAGAATCGATGCATTTCATCGTGCATTGATCAGTCAGGATGCGACCTCGTTCGATGTGTTGCATGCGCAGGACAGTATCAGCGGGAACGCGCTGGCGGAATTGAAAGCGCAAGCGCGTATTCAGGGTTTCGTGCGCACTGTGCATCATCTTGATCATTTCGATAATCCACGTCTGGCTGCATGGCAGCGGCGTGCGTATCAGGACGCCGATCAGGTGCTGTGCGTAAGCGATATCTGGACGTGTGAATTGCGATCGTTGTGCGGCATTCACGCGATCACGGTGCCGAACGGCGTGGACATCACACGCTTCTCTCCGCGCGCGGACCATCACGATGTGCCAATCAGACGACGTTTCGGTATCGGCGTCGGTCCGGTCGTTCTGGCAGTAGGCGGTGTCGAAGCGCGCAAGAACACCCTGGCGCTGCTCGAAGCTTTTGCGTCGATTCGCGACGTGAAGCCCAATGCGCAACTTGTGATCGCTGGCGGCGCGAGCCTGCTCGACCATGACGCTTACACCCGCAGCGTGCTCCAACGAGCCGCGGAACTGGATCTTTCTGTCGGCCCACACAACAACGTGATCGTGACCGGCCCACTGGAAGACGCCGCAATGCCGGCGCTATTTCGTGTCGCCGACGTGTTGTCGATGGTTTCGCTACGCGAAGGATTCGGCCTCGTCGTATTGGAGGCGCTCGCCAGCGGAACGCCGGTCGTAGCCTCGGCAATTGCGCCATTCACCGAATATCTCGATGACGCGACATGCTGCTGGGCCGATCCCACGGATATCGATTCGATCACGTCCGCGTTGCTCGACGCGCTCAACAAAAACACGCTCGATTTCGCTCACGCGGTCCCAGCGTTGCTCGCCCGATTTAGCTGGCATGCGAGTGCGCAGCGTCACGTCGATGCGTATCGCCATTTTCTGGCGAAGCATGCTTTGCCTATTAACTGATTTGAGGAATTGCGATGCCTGTCATGCACTTTCGAATTCAATGGCCGGACGGCGACGAAGCGAATTGTTATTCGCCGTCACTCGTCATTGGCGACTTTTTTAAGCCGGGCGAAGCCTATCAACTCGACGATTTCGTCACCCGCTCGCGACAGGCACTGAATATCGCATCCGAACGTGTGCGGGAGAAATACGGCTTCGCGTGTTCAGCGGCGATGGACCAGTTAGCGCAGATCGAGCACGACGCCGAGCGCTTTCGCGATCAACCGGATGCGACGGTCAAGGTTATCGAGTTCAGCTAGACAGTTATTTTTTTAGAGGACGCATCATGTCGAATCCAGCACATCACGCACACGCCGACGGGCACTACGGCGTGCTCGTTGTCGGCGGCGGACAAGCGGGTCTGTCGGTCAGCTATCACCTGAAACAGGCCGGTATCGACCATCTGGTTGTGGAAAGAAACACAGTGACGCACACGTGGCGCGAGCAACGCTGGGATGCGTTCTGTCTGGTCACGCCGAACTGGCAATGCGCGTTGCCGGGTTATCCGTATCAGGGCGACGACCCGCACGGTTTCATGAAGAAGGACGAGATCATCCAGTACCTCGACGGCTTTATCGCGCACGTCGATGCACCGGTGCTCGAGCGTACGGAAGTCAGGCGGGTGAAACAGCGTGACGACGGCGTGTACGCGATCTCGACAACGCGCGGAGATTTCACCGCTGATCAGGTCGTCGTAGCGTCAGGGGGATATCACACGCCGATCGTGCCGCGTCTTGCTGAACGTTTGCCGGCTCATATCGTGCAGTTGCAATCGTCCGCCTATCGGAATCCGCAGTCGTTGCCCGAAGGTGCGGTGATGGTGGTCGGGACCGGCCAATCCGGCGCGCAGATCGCGGAGGACCTGCATCTGGCAGGACGCAAAGTCGTGCTCGCCGTGGGCGAAGCGCCACGTTGCGCGCGTTTCTATCGGGGTCGCGACGTGGTCGACTGGCTCGCCGACATGCAATATTACGACATGCCGGTCGAAAAACACCCGTTGCGCGAAGGCGTGCGCGACAACACCAATCACTATGTGACAGGCCGCGACGGCGGACGCGATATCGATCTGCGCAAGTTCGCTGCCGAAGGCATGGAGCTATACGGTCGGCTCGACGATCTGCGCGAGGGGCAATTCTATTTCGCACCTACACTCGGGTCCAATCTCGATTCGGCCGACGACACGTATAACCGGATCAATGCCAGCATCGACGGCTTCATTGAGAAGCACGGCATTGCGGCGCCAGAGGGTGCCGCGTACGAACCGGCCTGGCGGCCAGCGGAAGAACGGACCACGCTGGATGTCGAGACGAGCGGCATTGCGGCGATCATCTGGTGCATCGGCTTTACGCCGGACTTTAGCTGGCTCGATGCACCCGTGTTCAACGGACGCGGCTATCCGGCGCATACGCGCGGTATCACGCCAATCGACGGTCTGTACTTCGTCGGCTTGCCGTGGCTGCATACGTGGGGTTCTGGACGCTTTTCCGGCGTTGCGCGCGATGCGGAGTTCATCGTGCACGCGATTCGTGAGAAGGCGCAGGAGCGCGCTTCGTTGACAGCCGCGGTTGCCGCATGAAAGGACATCGGCAAACGCTTGCAGAACAACAATAAAACGGCCGCGCGCAAAGCGTAGCGGCCGTTGTTATCTATCAAAACGCTTAACAGAATCTCAGCTACCCAACGCCGGATCGCTCACGCTGCTCCTGCCGGTTTCGACGTGCCCCGCCAGGCGCCGCATGAATGACGAATCCGTATCGACGGTAATAGTCAGGTCGTACCAGCCATGCGCATTTCGCAGATCGAGATAAAGCTGCCCGGTATCCCCGCCGCGTACCGAATTCCTGATCACGTTATTCGCGTCGTACGCATTCACGATGGTGAACTGGCAACGCGCACTGCCCACATTTTCCAGCCGCAATTGCAGATTGCCATTCGACACGTCATAGCCTTCGGCAACTTCCGGCCGGGCCGTTTCCGATCCGCCCCACCCGTTGTGCGCGACCACTTTGCCCGCAAAGCGGCGCAGAAAGCCGTTCGGTCCGTACACCGTGTAGTCGTAGCTGCCGTCCGCATTGAGCGGCAACTGATCCTGCAAGCGCTTGCCGGCTTCGACGGTATAAGTGAGCGGGGCGTTCAGACCTTGCGCGGCGTAGACGAGAAACACTGCACCGGCGCGACCCGTGTTGATGAAGCGCATCGTGAGCTTGCTGGCCGAGCCTTCGCCTTGCACGTGCACGAATAATTCATACGGGAGCGCGCGAGCGGGACGGACGCCCGGTTCCTGCTGCGGCACCGCTTGTACAGCAGGTGGAAGCGGCACGTAATCCGCGTGACGATTCTGATCGGGCGGCACGTAGCCGCTCGTGTCTGGCAATGTCGGCACAGCGTCGTTCGGGTTGCTGAAGTTGAACGCCGACATCAGATCGCCGCAAACTGCGCGACGCCACGGCGTGATGTTCGATTCGCCGAGGTTGTGCTGCTGGCCAAAGCGCTTTTCGATAAAGCGGATCACCGACGTATGGTCGAACAATTCCGAGCACACGTAGCCGCCTTTTGACCATGGCGACACGACGATCATCGGCACGCGAGGACCGAGGCCATAAGGCGCGGCAGGCGTGGTCGAATTGCCGGGAAAGATCTCGTTGCTGGTGTCGACGGTCGACAGACCGTTCGCGCTCGTGGACGGTGCGAACGGCGGCGGCATGTGATCGAAGAAGCCGTCGTTCTCGTCGTAGTTGACCAGCAGCACGGTCTTGCTCCACACATCGGGATTCGACGTCAGGATCTGCAACACCTGGTCGATGTACCACGCGCCGTAATTCGTCGGCCAGTTCGGATGCTCGGAATACGCTTCGGGCGCGACGATCCACGAGACTTGCGGCAGTGCATTGTTCTGCACGTCGCGTTTGAGTATGTCGAAGTAGCCGTCGCCCTTGGCGGCATTGGTACCGGTGCGCGCGTTGTCGTATAGCGGGTTGCCCGCTTGCGCGTTGCGATACTGATTGAAGTAGAGCAACGAGTTATCGCCGTAATTGCCGATGTACGGGTTTTGTGTCCAGCCCCATGAGCCATTTGCATCGAGACCGGTGCCCATGTCCTGGTAGATCTTCCACGTGATGCCCGCGTTTTGCAGCACTTCCGGATACGTGGACCAGCCATAGCCGAGTTCCGAGTTGTCGATCACCGGACCGCCGCCGCTGCCGTCGTTGCCGACCCAGCCGCTCCACATGTAGTAGCGGTTCGGGTCAGTCGGTCCCATCAGCGAACAATGGTAGGCGTCGCAGATGGTGAATGCGTCGGCGAGCTGGTAGTGAAACGGAATGTCGTCGCGCGTGAGGTAGGCCATCGTCGTGGTGCCTTTAGACGGCACCCATTGGTCGTAACGGCCGCCGTTCCATGCGGTATGCGTCGTGCCCCAGTCGTGCGCCAGGTCTTGCAGGAATTGCAGGCCCAGATTCGGCGCGGTGGGCCGAAACGGCAATACGTAGCCGGAATCCGCTGCGAGCGGTTGATACCAGACCGGCTTGCCGTTGGGCAGATTGATTGCGCGCGTGTCGCCAAAACCGCGCACGCCTTTGAGTGTGCCGAAGTAGTGATCGAATGAACGGTTTTCCTGCATCAGCACGACGATATGCTCGACGTCCCGAATCGTGCCGGTCTTGTTGTTGGCGGGCAGAGCCAGCGCGTTGCGAATGCCCAGCGGCAACATGCTCAACGCGGTGGCGGAACCTGCTGCGTGAGCGGCAGAGCGCAGAAAATCACGGCGATTTTTTGAAGTCATGGTGATGGCTCTCGATCTTCGGTGGAGGAGCAGCACGCCACGCACGCGAGCATGAGCGGCGCGACACTCAATCGGCAGTATGGATGATGGGTGTGGCGAGCGGCGTGGATGCAGCGGCGGACAACGCTGCGTCAGCGCCAGATGCGGGTAATGCGGGTAGTGCGGGAGACAGAATCGTGACGGCGGCAGGTACGGGTGATGCGGCTAGCGGATTGTCTTGCGCAGACATCTGCGCGCTGGGGTTGTCCGCGGGACTATTGGAAGAACTCGGATTCGCTGTGGTGGTGCCGGTGGGCTGGTCGTCGTTGCCGCATGCACCGATCAATGGGCAAACTGATGCGGCGATCATGACGGCAGCCAAACGTTTGCGCTTTCGCGCAGGAGCGGGCTTCGACACCACGGGCATAACACTGTCTCCGGCATGGGAAGGGCTTGCCAGGGCATGCGTGTGCCGAGGTCAGCGATGCAGCAGCTTAATCGCTGACCTGTGTAAGTTTTGTGAATAGGTCGTGAGGAATGGGAAGGCGGTCAGCCTTGGATCGGGACGATCGTCTTGATCCCGACGGTAGCATTGCCCGATAAGAAACCGGCACCGACGGCCGAACGCGTGGGGTGACTGGCGTCGCTGTTGGCGCTCGGTTTGTCGACGTTGCTCTGAGCGCAGGCCGCTAACGCAAAACAAATGCCGCAATCGCTTCGTTCAATTTTTCCGGGGCGTCGCGATGCGGTGAGTGTCCGCACGCGTCGAGCCTGACCAGACGTGCATGCGGTACGTGGGCGGCGATCGTGTCGATCTGGGCCATCGTGCCGTAGTTGTCGTCGTGTCCCTGTATCGCCAGCAGCGGCTGGCGAATGGACGATAGTTCTGCGGTCATCGTCCATTGCCGGAAGGCTGGATTCAGCCAGATGTCGTTCCAGCCGTAGAACGCGGAATCGACATCGGCGTGATAGCGCGCGAGCCTGCTGCGCAGGTCGGTGGTCTCGTATAGGTGCTTTGTTTGAGCAATACTTTCCACCGAAATATCTTCGACAAATACATGCGGTGCAATGACGACAACGCCGGCCAGCGCGTCGGGATACAGCGCCGAATACAGCAACGCGATCGAGCCGCCGTCGCTATGGCCGATCACCCACATCTGCTGGCGCCCGGACACGCTGATGTCGAGTGCGTCGAGCAATGCGGGGAGGATGTCGCGCGCTTGCGCTGTCATGAAATCGATCGGCCATTTCACTTCGTGCGGGCGTGGCGTAGAGCGCCCATAGCCGGGCCGCGAATAGACGAGCCCACGCATGCCGAGTCGCTCGCATAACGCTTGCGGCCAGTCGCGCCACATCTCAATCGAGCCGAGTCCTTCGTGCAGAAACACGGCAAGCGGCGCATTCGCCGCCGCTTCATTGAGCCAGCGGTATTCGATACGCAATGGGCCATGAGAAGCCGTAGCGGGCAATTCGACGAAACTGTTGGCTGATGAGGTATTGGCGCTAGCGGCAATGGTGCCGGCGGCTGGGTTGTGCATGAATCACCTTATGACTGTTCGCGCAGCTTGAAACGTTGAATCTTGCCGGCGGCGGTTTTTGGCAAATCGTCGGCGAATACGATGTCACGCGGATATTTGTGCGGCGCAAGCCGGTCTTTGACAAAGGCCTTCAACTCATCCGCGAGTATCTCAGACGGCGCGAACTCACGCTTCAAGACGACGAACGCGCGGGTCTTCACGAGACGCGCGGGGTCTCCTCATAAGATTTAACGTGAACGATCATCGTCATCGTCATTCCGCGAACGCAATGACGATGACGGCGACACCGCCCCGCACGCGCGAATCACCAGTTGGACCACTTCCTCGGTCGTGACTTCAAACGCTTTCTGCGTCAATGCACGCTTACCCTTTAGCGCGCGAATCTGCGCGTCGAAGTCAGCGTAATGCTGGGTTGTCGCCCAGATCATATACATCAGCGTCTGTGCATTCACCGGCGCAAGCAGACCGCGCGCAATCCAGTCGTCGATCACTTTCACGCGGCTATCGAGCCATGGCTTCACGCGCCCCGTGAGAATGTCTTCCATATGCTCTGCGCCGTGGATGATCTCGCTTGCCCACACCTTCGAGCCTAACGGGCGACGTCGCGACAATTCCATTTTCGCGCGCACATATCCGCCGATCGCTTCAACCGGATCGTCGCTGCACTCGAACGTATCCGCTGCTCGGTGCCAGTCCTCGAACAGGTCTTCCAGCACGCGCCGGTACAGCGCGAGCTTGGTCGGAAAGTAGTAGTGCACGTTAGCTTTCGGTAAGCCAGCACGTTCGGCGATCATGGCGGTGCTGGTGCCGTCGAGTCCCCGTTCGGCGAAAACCGCCTCCGCGCACGCCAGAAGATGCGCTTCATTCGACTCACGAATGTGCGCCTTGCGCCGCCGCAATGGCGCGCGCGTTTCGTCGTTTTCGATGATCTCGGCCGCCACGTCGTCGTCTCTCATGTTTGCCTTCGCCGGCATCTGCGCCGCGTCGCGCTTCATTCTAGTCGTTTGGCACGACGCTCACACGCGCAATCGTCGTCGGCAATGACGACGTGCTGCGGTGCAATGGCACGCTTCTCGCTATGTTTCTCACCGTACAAAAGGCATTGATTTGGCGGGCTTAATCGTCTACAACCTGTCCAACTGGACAGGATTGGAAGAGCGGCCGATGCACCAGGGTTTGCCCTTTGCAGTAAAGGCGATCCGGTGCATCGAGGGTGCACCGCCGCCGTGCGGCGACGCCCCAAAACCCGTCGCCGATGCACCAGTTTCATGTCGGTTCACCGAAAGGAGCGAGACGAATGAATGCGGTATCCGAAGCATTAAAGCGCGCAGAACTGACGACGTCGCTGAAGGTCGACGGCAAGCGGTTGTGGGATAGCCTGATGACGATGGCGAAGATCGGTGCGACGCCCAAAGGCGGCGTGTGCCGTCTTGCGCTCACCGACCTCGACAAGGAAGGACGCGATCTGATCGTGAGTTGGGCGAAGGAAGCCGGTTGCACGGTCACCGTCGATCAGATGGGTAATGTGTTCATGCGCCGTGCCGGACGCAATCCCGCTGCATTGCCAGTGATGACCGGTTCGCATGCGGATTCGCAACCTACAGGCGGCCGTTTTGACGGCATTTACGGGGTACTGGGTGGCCTCGAAGTGATCCGGAGTCTGAATGACCACGGCATTGAAACCGAGCACCCGGTTGAAGTGGTGATCTGGACCAACGAGGAAGGCTCGCGTTTTGCGCCGGCGATGGTCGCTTCAGGGGTATTCGCCGGCGTGTTTTCGCTGGAATACGGACTCTCGCGCAAGGATGTCGACGGCAAGACTATCGGCGAAGAACTCAAGCGGATTGGTTATGCGGGCGATCTTCCATGCGGTGGCCGGCCGTTGCATGCGGCGTTCGAATTGCATATCGAGCAAGGGCCGATTCTCGAAGCTGAACAGAAAACCATTGGTGTCGTCACCGACGCGCAAGGTCAGCGCTGGTATGAAATCACGCTGACGGGTCAGGAAGCGCATGCAGGTCCGACGCCAATGCCGCGCCGTCGCGATGCATTGCTCGGTGCTGCGCGCGTCGTCGATCTGGTCAATCGTATCGGACTCGATCACGCGCCGCTGGCCTGCGCGACGGTCGGCATGCTGCAGGTCTATCCGAACTCGCGCAACGTGATTCCGGGTCGCGTGTTCTTCACCGTCGATTTCCGTCATCCGGACGACGCGGTGCTCGCCAAAATGGATGCGGCGTTGCGTCAGGGCGTGGCCGAGATCGCAGGCGGCATCGGTCTGCAAACCGAACTCGAACAGATCTTCTATTACGCGCCGGTCGCATTCAACGAAGACTGCGTGAAGTCAGTGCGCGCGGCAGCCGAACGTTTCGGTTATCCGCATCGCAATATGGTGTCCGGCGCAGGGCATGACGCGTGTTATCTGTCGCAGGTCGCACCCACTTCGATGGTGTTCGTGCCGTGCGTCGACGGGATCAGCCACAACGAGATCGAGGACGCCACCTTCGAATGGATCGAAGCGGGCGCGAATGTATTGCTGCATGCAATGCTCGAACGGGCTTGCGAGCCGGTTTCATAACGCCGTAGCGGTCCAGGCCCCGGTCCGCATCATGGTCCAGGCAGGCAGTCAACGTAGTGCCCATAAAACATGCCGTCCCGGCTCCGCTTGCAGCGCAGCCGGCAGGTACGGCTACGTCCTCACATCGAAGAAGGAACGTGTATGGCCATCAAGCAAACTGGCGATATTGCGGCTCAGCGGCTGTCGCCCGACCAGCTTTCGTGCGAGTTCTCCGACATCGCGCCGTTGCTCGACGCAAGCGCGGCGGCGGCTGCAGCGAGCCGTTGTCACTACTGTTACGACGCGCCTTGCGTGAATGCGTGTCCGACGCAGATCGATATTCCCAGCTTTATTCGCAAGATCGGCAACGGCAATCTGAAGGGTGCCGCGGTGGATATTCTGTCGGCGAATCCGCTGGGCGGCATGTGCGCGCGCGTGTGCCCGACCGAGATTCTTTGCGAAGGCGCTTGCGTGCGCAATCACCAGGATGCGAAACCCGTCGCGATCGGCGCGTTGCAACGGCATGCAACCGATTGGGCGATGGCGCGCGGCGAGCCATTGTTCAAGCGCGCCGCTGAAACAGGCCGTCATGTCGCGGTGATTGGCGCGGGGCCGGCGGGACTTGCCTGTGCGCACCGGTTGGCACTGTCGGGTCATCGCGTGACGATTTACGACGCGCATGAGAAAGCCGGTGGACTGAACGAATACGGTATTGCCGCCTATAAAACTGTCGACGATTTTGCGCAGCGTGAAGTCGCATGGCTATGTTCTGTCGGCGGCATTGAAATTGAACATGGCGTCGCACTGGGGCGCGATATTCAGCTCGATACATTGCGTCAGCAATACGATGCGGTGTTTCTTGCCATTGGGCTGACGGGCGTACGGTCACTCGCGATGGAAGGCGAGGACCTGAGCGGCGTGATGAACGCGGTCGACTTCATTGAACAGATCCGTACCGCGAGCGATGTGGGTACTGTACCGGTGGGTCGTCGCGTCGTGGTGATCGGCGGTGGCAATACCGCGGTGGATGCCGCGGTGCAAAGCCGCAAGCTCGGTGCAACCTCGGTGACGATGGTGTATCGGCGCGGCGTCGAATCGATGAGCGCGACATGGGCCGAGCGCGATTTTGCGCAGACCAATGGCGTCACACTGGTCACCCATGCAACGCCATCGCGGTTGATGAGTGAAGAAAACGGGGTGACGGGTGTCGAATTCGAACGCACGTCGAGCGACGGCACCCAGGAACGCTTCGTGATCGCAGCGGACATGCTGCTCAAGGCGATTGGGCAAACGCTGGTAGCGGTGGGTCTCGAACGTGAGTTGTTGACGCTGGACGGCAGCCGCATCGAGGTCGATGCGAACGGACAAACGTCGCTGCCCGGCGTGTGGGCGGGCGGCGATTGCGCCGCTACGGGTGGCATCGATCTGACCGTGCAAGCGGTACAGGACGGCAAGATCGCGGCCGCCGCTATCGACGCGCAATTCGCCCGCACCGCAGTCAAGGCGGCATAGATAGCGCCGAGCCAAAAAGCACGAAACACGAAACACGAAACACGAAACACGAAACCCGCATCAGCAGGCATACAAAAAACAGCAGTCCCCAAGGAGCCGAACATGGCCGATCTGCGCTGTACGATTGCCGGCATCACTTCGCCGAATCCTTTCTGGCTCGCGTCTGCGCCGCCGACCGACAAAGCTTATAACGTGAACCGCGCGTTCGAGGCGGGCTGGGGCGGTGTGGTATGGAAGACGCTCGGTCTCGACCCCCATGTGGTGAACGTCAGCTCACGCTACGGGGCGGTGCAATGGAACGGCCAGCGGATCGCCGGCCTGAACAATATCGAACTGATCACCGACCGTCCGCTCGACGTCAACCTGCGCGAAATCGCGCAAGTCAAACGCGATTGGCCGGATCGCGCGATGATCGTCTCGCTGATGGTGCCGTGCAATGAGCGCGACTGGAAATGGATTCTGCCGCTCGTCGAAGACACCGGCGCCGATGCGGTCGAATTGAATTTCGGCTGTCCGCACGGGATGAGCGAACGCGGAATGGGCGCGGCAGTCGGTCAGGTGCCCGAGTACATTGAAATGGTCACGCGCTGGGTCAAGGAGGGCTCGAAGCTGCCTTGTCTGGTGAAGCTCACGCCGAACATTACCGACATCCGGGTCGGCTCGCGAGCGGCTTATCAAGGCGGCGCGGATGGCGTGTCGCTGATCAACACGATCAATTCGATCGTCGCGGTGGATCTCGATGCGATGGCGCCTTTACCGATGGTCGATGGCAAAGGCACGCACGGCGGCTATTGCGGACCCGCGGTCAAGCCGATTGCATTGAACATGGTGGCTGAAATTGCTCGTGACCCGGAAACGCCGAATTTGCCGATCTCCGGAATTGGCGGCATTTCCACGTGGCGCGACGCTGCCGAGTTCATGGTGCTCGGCGCGGGCAGCGTGCAGGTCTGCACGGCTGCGATGCACTACGGATTCCGTATCGTCTCCGATCTCGCCGACGGCCTGTCGAACTGGATGGACGAGAAAGGCTACGCGACGCTCGACGACATCCGCGGTCGTGCCGTGCCCAACGTGACCGACTGGAAGTATCTGAATCTCAAATACGACATCAAGGCGCGCATCGATCAGGACAAGTGCATTCAGTGCGGCCTGTGCCATATCGCATGCGAGGACACAGCCCACCAGGCCATCATGAAAGAAAAAGATGGCGTCCGGCATTTTGAAGTGGTGGACTCCGAGTGTGTCGGCTGCAATCTGTGCGTGCACGTGTGTCCGGTCGAGCAGTGCATCACGATGGAGCGCGTGGACAACGGTGAATATGCGAACTGGACCACGCATCCGAACAATCCGGCGCGCGTGGGTGCTGCGCCAGGCGTGTCGACGGCTGCCGAAGCTGAAACGGCGGCGCACGCACACGCAGATCCTCATCCGGCAAAAGCAGCCTGAAACACGCAACCGTTTAGCGAAGCGGCTGTACTGAACCTGTCGTTCTTAATAGCCCGACGCGCCACCAGAAGCGAGGCGGGCTTCAACGATCATGTGGAGATCTTTCGATGAAGCAGACAGCGCAATCCGTCGATCCGCAGTTCGCGGCCGGCGTGCAAGGCAGCGATCTATATAACGACGACCTTGCGCCGACCGGGCCCGCGCAGCGCACGTGGCGGTGGTATCACTTCGCCGCGTTGTGGGTGGGAATGGTGATGAACATCGCGTCGTACATGCTGGCCGCGGGCTTGACGGAGCAGGGCATGTCGCCCTGGCAGGCCGTCGCGACCGTGTTGCTCGGCAACCTCATCGTGCTGGTGCCGATGCTGTTGATCGGACACGCGGGCGCGAAGCACGGCATTCCGTACGCGGTGCTGGTGCGTTCATCGTTCGGCACGCGTGGCGCGAAACTGCCTGCGCTGTTAAGGGCGATTGTCGCTTGCGGCTGGTATGGGATTCAAACGTGGCTCGGCGGCAGCGCGATTTATACGTTGTTGAATATTCTCACCGGTAACGCGTTGCAAGCAGACGCGCTGCCGTTTCTCGGCATCTCGATTGCACAACTCGCGTGCTTCCTCGTCTTCTGGGCTCTGCAGATCTACTTCATCGTGCACGGTACCGAAGCCATTCGCCGACTCGAAAGCTGGTCCGCGCCGATCAAGATCGTGATGTGTATCGCGCTGGTCTGGTGGGCGACTTCGAAAGCGGGCGGACTTGGCTCGATGCTGTCGGCGCCGTCGCAATTCGTGCCGGGCGGCAAGAAGGAGGGCATGTTCTGGGTGACATTCTGGCCGAGTCTCACGGCAATGGTCGGTTTCTGGGCGACGCTCGCGCTGAACATTCCCGACTTCACGCGCTTCGCCAGAACCCAGCGCGATCAGATCATCGGCCAGACAATCGGCTTGCCGGTGCCGATGGCATTGCTGTCGGTTATCTCTGTCGTCGTGACGTCGGCAACCGTGGTGATTTACGGCAAGGCAATCTGGGACCCGATCGATCTGACCAGCCGCATGACCGGCATTGGCGTCGGCGTCGCGCTGATCATTCTCACGCTCGATACGATGTCATGCAATCTCGCTGCGAATCTCGTCGGTCCCGCCTATGACTTTTCGAGCCTGTGGCCGAAGGGTATTTCATATCGTGTTGGCGGCATGATTACCGCGACTATCGCGATCGTGATGATGCCGTGGAAGATTCTCGCGACCACGCAAGGGTATATTTTCACGTGGCTGGTCGGCTACTCGGCGCTACTCGGCCCGGTAGCGGGCATTCTGATGGTCGACTATTTCCTGATTCGCGGCACGCGGCTCGACACCCGCGAACTATTCGACGAGCAGGGTGAATATAGCTATACGGGCGGCTGGAACATCGGCGCCGTGGTCGCGTTGCTGATCGGCGTTCTGCCGAATCTGCCGGGCTTTCTGCATACCGCGTTTCCGGCTTCGTTTCCGAACGTGCCTGCGTTCTTCAACGTGCTTTATACGTATGCATGGTTCGTCGGACTCGCGTTAGCGTCGATCGTATATAGCGCATGGATGAGACTGAGCAAAGGACCGAGTGCGCGAGTGGCACGTGCATGATGCCTGGCGCAATCGCAGCAGCACTTGCAGCACGTAGCATCGAAACCAGTAGTTCATAAGGAGGCGGCAACATGACGACCCTGATTCGCGGCGGCACGATTATCGACGCGGAGAACACGTATCGTGCGGACGTGTTGTGTGCGGACCCGCAGGACGGCGGCACGATCCTGCAGATCGGCGTGGACCTGGACGCGCCAGCGGGTGCGACGATTGTCGATGCGGGCGGCCAATATGTGATGCCTGGCGGCATCGACCCGCATACGCATATGGAATTGCCGTTCATGGGCACCACGGCGAGCGACGATTTCTATACAGGCACCGCGGCAGGTTTGTCGGGCGGCACGACCAGCATCATCGACTTCGTGATTCCGAGTCCGAAGCAATCGCTGATGGAAGCGTTCAGGGAGTGGCGCGGCTGGGCGGAGAAGGCCTCGGCGGATTACGGGTTTCACGTGGCGGTGACGTGGTGGGACGATTCGGTCTATCGCGACATGGGCACGCTGGTGCACGAACATGGCGTGTCGAGCTTCAAGCATTTCATGGCCTACAAGAACGCGATCATGGCCGACGACGAAGTGCTCGTGAACAGTTTCTCGCGTTCACTCGAACTCGGTGCGCTGCCAACCGTGCATGCGGAAAATGGCGAACTGGTGTTCCAGTTGCAACGTCAGTTGCTGGCGAAAGGCTTTACAGGTCCGGAGGCGCATCCGTTGTCGCGGCCGCCTGAAGTGGAAGGGGAAGCGGCCAATCGCGCGATCCGTATTGCTCAGGTGCTGGGTGTGCCGGTGTATATCGTGCACGTGTCCGCGAAAGATGCGGTCGACGCAATTGCACGTGCCCGCAGCGAAGGTTTGCGGGTGTTTGGCGAAGTGTTGCCGGGGCACCTGGTCATCGACGAAGCGGTTTATCGCGACCCTGACTGGACTCGTGCCGCTGCGCACGTGATGAGTCCGCCATTCCGTTCCGCCGAGCATCGTGAGGCCTTATGGCGCGGATTGCAGGCAGGGCAGTTGCACACCACGGCAACCGATCACTGCGTGTTCTGCGCATCGCAGAAGGCCATGGGCCGCGAGGACTTCACGAAGATTCCAAACGGTTGTGGCGGGGTCGAAGACCGCATGGCAGTCCTCTGGCATCACGGCGTGAATTCAGGGCGTCTTACACCGAATGAGTTCGTGCGCATTACCTCGACGAACGCCGCGCAAATCTTCAATCTCTATCCGCGCAAGGGTGCGGTGCAGGTGGGCGCCGATGCCGACATCGTGGTGTGGGACCCGAACGCCAGTAAAACGATTTCAGTGAAGACGCATCATCAGAAAGTCGACTTCAACGTCTTTGAAGGAATGACCGTGCAGGGCGTCGCGATGCATACGCTCACACGCGGTGCACTTGCGTGGACGAAGGGCGAATTGCGCGCAGAGCGCGGCGCGGGACGTTATTTGAAGCGGCCGCCCAATCCGGCTTATTTCGATGCGATCCGTGTCGCCAACAAGCGTAAGGAGCCGCATCCGGTGGAGCGCTAGCGCGCGTCGCGCTGGTGGAGCCGCGGCTGTCGCGACGCCGCGGCTCGCCTTTATTCGTCTGGCCCTCTATCGATCCATCAGTCGGTTCTTTGTCAAAATCCGTCTGGTTTGCTACAGTCCGCCCATTTTGCCGGCCGTGCGTGTCGGCAGATTTTGCCTACGACATAGCAAACTGACGGAGCCTCCTGATGAAGTCGATTCGTTGCATTCTGCTGATCGCATTACTGCAGGCGGTGACGATCAGTCCGCTTTTCGCAGCCGACGACCTCGAGAGAGTCAAAACTTCCGGTGTGTTCAGAATCGGCACCGAAGGCACCTATGCGCCGTTCACGTATCACGACGAAGCCGGCGTGCTGACCGGGTTCGACGTGGAACTCGGCACGGCGATCGCGAAGCGTCTCGGCGTCAAGCCGCAATTCATCGAGAGTCAGTGGGACGGTCTGATCGCGGGCCTCGACGTGGATCGCTATGACGCGGTGATCAACGTGGTATCGATCACCGCCGCGCGCAAAGCCAAATACGATTACTCCGATCCGTACATCACATCGCATCCGGCGCTGATCGTCGCGTCGAACAACACCAGTATCAAATCGTTCGAGGATCTGAAAGGCACGAAGTCAGCCAACTCGCTGACCAGTCACTTCGGCACGGTCGCAACCGCTTACGGCGCCCAGGTGATTCCCGTGCAGGGTTTTAACGAAGCGCTCGATCTGTTGATGTCGGGCCGGGTCGATGCAACCGTCAACGACTCGCTGTCGTTTTACGACTTCATGAAGCGCCGTCCGGATGCGCGGGTGAAAATCGTCGCGTTCGATAACGCGCCCGGCAGCAGCGATGAATCCGCGGTGTTGATCCGCAAAGGGAGCCCGAAGCTACGCGCTGCGATCAATGCCGCGCTCGCCACGATGATGAAAGACGGTACCTACGAGAAGATCTCGCTAAAGTACTTCGGCAAAGATGTCCTTCATTAAGTGAATACGCTGAACGAAAAAGGGGGAGCGTCGGAACGCTCCCCCTTTTCAATGCACTGGATCGTCAGTGCATGCTTTAAGCCAATCGATACTGCAAATAGGCCTCGGTCTCATCAAAACCCGGATAAGGTCCAGATGAACCTCCGGTCAAAGCCCTGGTAGGGACTTAAACCGCCACACGTTCCGCTGCATCGTTCAATGCAACTTCAAAGAAGCTTTCTTTCGCACTGGCATTGGCGCGTGCATAAGCACGATTGACGCCGCTGATCACCGCGCGGATCGAAGCGGTCACCAGATTCGCATCGATACCGACGCCGAACGCGCTGCCCGTCACATCGGCGCCCGCCATTTCGGCGATCGCCACGGCGCGAGCGTCGGCACCTTGCGTCAGTGCGCGTTCTTCATAGTGCTGAATCCGCACCGGTGCGCCGATTGCATGCATCAACGCGTCGAGCGGGCCATTGCCGGCGCCGTTCAACACGCGCGGCGTGCCGTTGATTTCGACCGTGAGCTTGATGTGTTCGCGGCCGTCATGCTCGGACAGGCTGTGGCCGATATAACGAATCGGGTTGGTGTTCTGCACGTATTCCTGCTGGAACAATTCGAAAATCTGCGAAGGCGTGACTTCGCCACCGCTGTCGTCGGTGAAGTGCTGCACGGCCGAGCTGAAATCCACCTGCAAGCGGCGCGGCAACACGACGCCGTACGACTGTTCGAGCAGATACGCAATGCCGCCTTTGCCCGACTGGCTGTTCACGCGAATCACGGAGTCGTACGTGCGGCCGAGATCGTTCGGATCGATCGGCATGTACGGCACTTCCCAGACCGCGTCCGGCTTCTGCACGGCGAGGCCCTTCTTGATTGCGTCCTGATGCGAGCCGGAGAACGCCGTGAACACCAGATCGCCGACATACGGATGACGCGGATGCACCGGCAATTGCGTGCATTCTTCGGCGGTACGGGCGACTTCGTTGATGTTCGAGAAGTCGAGTTCAGGATCGACGCCCTGCGTGTACAGGTTCAACGCCAGCGTAACGAGGTCGACGTTGCCGGTGCGCTCGCCATTCCCAAACAGGCAGCCTTCGACGCGGTCCGCGCCGGCCATCACGGCGAGTTCCGCAGCGGCGACAGCAGTGCCACGGTCGTTATGCGGGTGCACGGAAACGATCAGCGAATCGCGGCGCGCGAGATTGCGGTGCATCCACTCGATCTGGTCTGCGTAGACATTCGGCGTCGCCATTTCGACGGTGGCCGGGAGGTTGACGATGGCCTTGTGTTGCGGCGTCGGTTCCCAGATGTCGAACACGGCGTCGCACACTTCCTTCGCGAAATCGAGTTCGGTGCCGCTGAACACTTCCGGGCTGTACTGCAACGTGAAATGCGTTTCCGGCGCGGCGTCGGCGAAACGCTTCATCGTGCGGGCAGCCTTTTGCGCGAGTTCTTTCACGCCGCTCTTTTCGAGGCCGAACACGATCTTGCGGAATTCCGGCGCGGTCGCGTTGTACAGGTGGACGATGGCGCGCGGTGCGCCCTTCAACGATTCAAAGGTGCGTTCGATCAGATCGTCGCGCGCCTGGGTCAACACTTCGATCGTGACGTCATCGGGGATATGGCCGCCTTCGATCAACTCACGTACGAAATTGAAATCGGTCTGCGACGCCGACGGAAACGCGACTTCGATTTCCTTGAAACCGATCTGTACCAGTGTCTTGAACATGCGCATCTTGCGTTGCGCGTCCATCGGCTCGAACAATGCCTGGTTGCCGTCGCGCAGGTCCGTGCTCATCCAGATCGGGGCACGCGTGATGACGCGCGATGGCCACTGGCGATCCGTCAAATTGATCGGCTTGAACGAACGGTATTTGGTAGCAGGGTTTTTCAACATTTTCATCATCCGTGAGTTGGACCAGGAGGCTGGTGTCGACCGGACGACGAAGAGGTGATGCTGTGCCGCCGGTCGGGAACCGGGGCTGGGTCAGTTACTGGGGAATCAAGCGATGCTTCGGTGTATCAGATGGAAGCGCGCAGCAGCAGACCTAGCCCGGAAGAGGGGGCTAGTAGTAGCGATAGGATGGTCTGGGCGCGGTACATAGGGCGCAATAGGAACATATTATCGAGACGGCGTCAAGCGCCGTCCTTGATCACTGCACGGGTTTGACAAAGCGCAAGGTCATGCGATCCGACTCGCCGATCGCCGCATACCGCGCCCGGTCAAGGTCTCCGCCTTCGTAGCTGGGCGGCAGCGACCACACGCCGTGCGGATAATTTTTCGTGTCGCGCGGATTGCTGTTCACCTCGCTTTTGCCGATCAGTTCGAAGCCTGCTGCCCTGGCGTGGGCGATCACGTAGTCTTCGGTGACGTAGCCGGTGTCGATGGTCTGCTGCAGCGACGTGCCCGGTGCCGCCCGATGCTCCTCGACACCAAGGATGCCGCCCGGTTTCAGCGCCGCATAGAACGCGCGCAGATTCGCGTCGATCTCGCCGTCCTTGATCCAGTTATGGATGTTGCGGAACGTCAGCACGCGGTCGACGCTGCCGTCGGCGGGAAAACCGGTGAACTGGCCGTCATGCAGCGTGCCGACCACCACGTTGCCGTAGACCGCTGGCGTGGCCGCCAGTTTGCGCGCAAACGCGGCCCGGCCAGCCTGGGCTTCCGCCGATGGCGCAGCGTGCGGACCGTCGTATTCGGCCTCGTAGAGCGTGCCGTGATCGTGCAGATACGGCGCGAGTATTTCCGTGTACCAGCCGCCGCCGGGCGCGATTTCAAGCACGGTGAGCGATGGCGTGAGCTCGAAGAACTGCAGCGTCTGCTGCGGATGGCGGTAGATGTCTCGCTCACGCGCTTTCTCACTGCGCTGGGGCCCGGAAATTGCGGCATCGAGTGAGGCCGGATTGGGGGCGCCCGAGGACGACGGGACGGTCGATGCTGTCGGGCTCGCGCACGCGGCCAGTAGCAGTGCCGCGGCCAGGGCCGCGAACCTCGTACGCAGTGCGCCGGGGCTGGATTTGGATTGAGCGTTCATGGCACCCATTATCGGGCGCGATCGGGACGGACGGAAGCCGCCGATTGGCATAAAGATAGATGGCGGAAGAATTTGCTTTCCGTGCTTTCTGATGAAGCCCGTGAGGTCGGCGTCCGTGGGCAAGCGTCTGGTTTGTTGTGCCGGTCGCGGGACTTGCCGAAACCGAAGGGCCGTGTCGTGCGTATAACTGAGGTGATCAGCGTTTGCCACGCTTCGGCGCATTGGCACCAGGTTGCGTGGCCGTGGTCCCTTCATTTCACTTTGCCGGAGGCAGGTATGAAACGAATATCGAGGACATCGGGAGCGGTGCGGATCCTGCTCTGCGCGGCTGCTGTGTGCGGGCTCGCCGCGCAGGCCGATGCGCAGGGCTTGAATCCGCAGGACGACATGAACGCGCCGCAGAACAGCACGCGGTTAATGCCCAATGCGGCACGCGGCAGCGAATATCCGACCCATGGCAATCAGCAGGCGGGCGAGATGAATCTGAATCCCACCGATCCACGGGCGCAGCTGGTCAACGGCTTGCCGAATCACACCAATGCGGGCGGCTATGGCGCGCCGCTGGCCGGCGTGCGCACTTACGTGCAGCCGCAGACACCGGCGCCGTCAAACTGACGGTTCGCAGCGTCGACGGTCGTGACTGCATCGCTCGCCGAACGGCGGCGCATCCTGGCACGAACCGTGGGGTTTTCAGGCGATCCTCAGCTTTTTGTACCGGTTCAAAGCCCAAAAACGATTCGCAACGTATCGTTCTGCGTGATCACCGACACGCCGATCACCAGCAGGATCAGCGGCAGTAGGGCCGTGCCGTAACGCCGGATCGGCGCGCCCAGCAGCGGATGTTCCACGAGCTGCACTGCCACGGCGCACCACAGCCCGGTCATCACCACGAACACCAGCGAGATGAACGCGCGCTCGCTGTGTGAGTGACTCGCATACAGCGGCACATAGACGGCGACGTTGTCCGAACCGTTGGCGAGCGCCACGCACGCCACGGTCCACCACGAAGAACCCCGGCCGCCTGGCGCGGCGCGGTCTTGCTGGACCGGTCCGGCGGATGCTGGCTTGCTGCCAGCTTCATGCGCCGCGCTTTGCCTGACCCGCGTATTGCCGGGACCAAAGCGCTCCCACGCCTGGCTCAAGCCCACGCCGATCGGCAGGATACCTAGCAGCCCGACATAACCGGCGGGCAGCTGCGTCAGCAACGCCGCGAGCACCAGCGACCCCGCCATCAGGATCAATGAGCCGACATACTGCCCGACGATCACCCGACGCCGGCCGGCCCCCGCTTGCGCCAGAAAGGCGAGCAGGACGAACAGGTTGTCGATGTTGGTAGCGGCATAGGCCGCGATGGCGAGCAGGGCAACGCTAAGCATGCAGGGGAAACCGGTCGATGCAAAAGGGAACACGGCGGCGCGTCATCAACATCGCCGCGGCGGGAAGTACGACGGGGGCCAAGCCCGCGTCGCCGGCCAACACGATGCCGACGCAAGCCGCCGAGGTCAAGCGATGTGCTGCCTTACGTTCGAAAGGTTGGGACAGCGAGTCTGGCGCGTTCCGCAAACCGCGTGCGGGGACGAAGCCGGCGCCGCCCGTTATGCGGATAGCCGATCCGGCGCCCGATGGCGACCCCGTAAGCTACAATTCCCGACGGCCTGAAAAATGGAACATCAATGAAGATCCGGATTCTCTCCATCGCCTGCGTCATGGCTTCTGTTGCGTTGCTCGCGGCCTGCACGGCTGGCTTCAGAAATTCGGATGCGTGCGAGCAGTTGATGCGAAGCAAGCTGGCCGACACGTCGTCGGATACGTTGCGGGTCGACCATCGCGGCGCTGCCATCCACGGCTCGCGGGTGGTGATCGAAGGTTCGATCGAGCATGTGATCACGGCGTCGGAAGCAGCGGCCACGGCAGCTTCTTCCGCTCAGGTTGCGGCTGCGGCGCAGGCGGCTTCGGCGTCGTCGTCGTCGTCGTCGTCGGGGGTTGGCTCGGCGTCAGCGGCGTCAGCGGCTTCGGCCACGTCGCCGGCCTCGGCGGCATCGGTGGACGGTGTGGACGCCGAGGGTGCGTCGGAAGCAGCGGCAACCCTGGCGGCGTCAGAGGCCGCGCCTGTCCCTGCGAAACCAGCGAAACCAAAGACCGTTGTCACGGCAGCGGCCGCCGAATGCACGTTTCACGGCGAGGAGCTGGATGTTTTCCGTTGGTTGGCGCCGGCGAAGTTCGCGACACCGGCTGACGAAACGGCTAGCGCGCCGATCAATTAACGAGCGTCGTTGCCGCGTGAAGGTGCCGGCATCATCGCTGACGTAGTCGATCTCGGCGGAATGTGAAGTGGCCGGTGGGTCCGCGCGGATCACTATCACGTGTGACGTGGTCCGCATGACCGGTGCGGCGGCGGGAAAACCGGGCTGATCCATTCATGCAGTGGTTTAAGTGGATCGGCCCGGGATTAAAGATATGCATCACTAACCGGTTAAAAAAGATGAGCCGAAAAACTGCCGATTAGCGCCGCCGGTAATGATCCGATTTTCCCGCGCCAACAAATGTGCGAATTTCCCGCAGCAAAAGAAATGGCTCGCCTAGAACGCGTAATAAGGCCCCGGCCCTGCCGAGGTGTCGCGCCCGGAAATCGCGGTGTAGACACGTCGTCCGAAGAAGAACGGCAGGCCCCAGCCAAAGCTTCCGGTGGCAACGCCGGCGAGATCGTTGAACGCGTTATTCGACGACGCAAACAGTGAACTCGAGTTGCCGACCGCAAACGAGATCGCGGCCGATGCGCCGTCCGTGCCCAGAATCGTCGCGCTCTCCATCGTCATCGAACTGGGGCAGTACCAGTAGCCGCACTGCGGCAACTGGGCCGTGCGAAAGAAGATGCCGTTCGAGCCGCTGTCGATATAACTGCGCGAATTGGTATAGGTGGCCGTCTTCGTACTCACATAGCCCGTCGCCGCATTTGCCTTGATCACGCTCGCGGCGCCAAGCATGTTGTTTGGCTGGGTGTCGATACCGAAAATCATCGAGCCAGACACGCTGGCGGCGCCGTCGTCTGCAATGGCTGGCAGGTCGATCACGACACCGTTGTTATCGAGCGGGAAGCGGCTGACCGGGTTGGTTACCTGCTGCGCAACCGCCTGCGTGCTGGACGCGCAGGCGCCGCTGGCGTCGCAACCGTAGTACCAGCGCGGCGCGGCGGTGCTGGCGCAGGCGCTGCCGCAGTCGGCCGCAAACAGGCCGACCCCGAGAATGCCGTTGGAGCGCAGACTGGCGACCGTTTGCATCGCCGAAGCCGCACTGGCGCAGTCGTCGGGTACGTTGGGCACGGCAGGGTCGGCGATCACCTGGATCGGGAGCGACGCGGCCAGCTGACCCGCCATGCGCACGTCGGCCGTGCGCACGGCACCCCACGTATAGCCACCGCCGAACACCGCGCATTCGCCTGCGACGCCGCTGCCCGAGGCGGTTGCCGGAAGCCCGAGGCTCGCCGGCAACGCCGAGGCCAGAATCCGCAAGCCGTGCGAGCCGGTGTCGACCTGAATGTTGTCGATCGTCGCGCAGTTGCTGGTGCCGGACTGGCAAACAGTGACGCTCGTCGTCAGCATATTGCGGGTCAGGCCGGGTGCGAGGCCAACCGCAATTGCGTGAACGTTGGGCGTAGTCGACTTTGGCACACCCGCGCTCGGGCTGGCGTCGCCGCCCGTTGGCGCGTCGGCTAATGGGGTGCTCGCGGCGCCGGCCGGGGTGGACGCATTCGGTGTGCTGGCGCTGCTGGCCGGCGCCGCAGGCGAGGCCGGGGTAGCACGTGAGGAACTGGCGGAGGCGCTGTCGTCGCCGCCTCCGCCGCCGCCGCAACCGGCGAGAGTGGCGAGAGTGGCGCAGAGGAGCAGCAGGGTACGGTGTCGGCAGGACAGGGAAAAGGGCTTCATTTTTTGATCGACCGAAGAAGGTTGTCCGGAGCGGCGCGCATTATTGGAAATCGTCGGCTGTGACGCCGGGCGGCAACGCCTCGGGCAACCAGGCGCGACCCACGTAGCCGCGCATCGGGCCGCCGGATTCCACGATCAGGTCGGGACGCACGATTCGCGAGTCGTGCAGATTGCTGTCCCGGGTCGCAGTCGCCACGCCCGTCTGGTAAGACGCGATGTATTTGCCGAGCAAAGCGCGCAGGTTCGGCATGGTAGGGCCCGACCACGAATACGCGACGATCCGGCCGGTGCTCGTCGCGTACTCGTTGATGGTGGTGCCGCCGGCGTCGGTGAGCGTGCGCATGCGCAGTGCGCCGTTCAGCAGCGTGCGCTGGACGTCAGCGGCGCCCGACGCGGCCGCCGGCGTGGCCTGACTGGCGGCCGCCGGCATCGCACCGTCCAGTTCCGCATGCACGTCGGGGCTATGACCCAGCACGGCGAGCGCGATCGATATAGCGGCGAAAGCCGGCGAAAAATGGGACTTGCTGAAGGCGATGGGTTTCATCGGTAGGGCACTCACGTGGTCTTGAAAAGGGCCAATTCAAGATAACACTCAGGGTTCCTGATCGTTATCTGAAGCGCTTTTCCGGGCGATGTGATATATCAAAATTGACAGGCGAAGCGCCCCGGAAGTCTCTTTTAAAACAAAGCTCTGTCAGATTTTTCCGACTAGTCCTATTGACGATTGGGAAATGTTGTCAAGTGTTAAATGGGCGTCGCCGGCAACGCGCGGAAGCGAACCGCGCGGGACTTTTCCGCCTCGAAAAATGTGTCGAAAGAATCCGGCTGGCACGACTCCCGACGCCCCGCCACGGCGCGTTTGCGCCGCCTCAGGCGCTGCTCATTTCCCGGGCAAACCCCAGTTTTTGCACATGACTCGCCGGGATCGGTAAAATGTTGGGTTGATCCACGGAAACTTGCCGTGGCGTACGTAGCGGAAGGATTCCCCGAACATGACTGATCTTCGTCTTACCAAGCGGTTCGCAGTAATGCTGATGGCGGGCGGGCTGGTCGCCGGCTGCGGTACTTCGTCGCCGACCAAAGTTGACTACAAGAGCGACTCGAAATCCAAGCAGGTCTCGCTTGCCGTTCCGCCGAACATGATCGACGAGACGGCCGATCAGCGTTCGCTGCCCCCGCAAGGCGGCGAAACCTCGTTGTCCGCGCTCAAGCAGGTTCAGGCGCAAGCGCCGGCCGGCAGCAACACGCTCACCGTGGTCCCGCAGGTCAGCAACATGCACATTCAGCGTGACGGCACGGAAAGCTGGCTCGTCATCGACAATAAATCGCCGGAGCAGGCGTGGGCGCAGATCCGCCGTTTCTGGCAGGAACAAGGCTTCCTGCTGGTGGTCGACCAGCGCGACAAGGGCGTGATGGAAACCGACTGGAACGAGTCGCACGCGCAGATCAACGACGGTCTGATCCGCAACACGCTGTCCAAAACCATGGGCACGAGCTACGTGACGTCGGAGCGCAACAAGTACCGCACGCGTCTCGAAGCCGCGCCGAGCGGCGGTACCTACGTGTTCATCAGCCAGAAGGGCATGCGCGAAGCGCTGACCGGCACGAACAACGATTCGAGCAAGTGGGAACCGAAGCCGAACGATCCGGGCCTCGAACAGGAATACCTGAAGCGGCTGATGGCGTCGCTGGCATTGGCCGATCAGCGCTCGTCGGGCGATACGCAGAACGCCGAGCTGTCGCCGGCTGGTGCGCAAGTCGCGCCGAACTCGGCTACCGCCGGTGCGAACTCGGCGGCGGCTGCGAACGCGGCGCGCAACGTGTCGCTGTCGGCGCAGCAACCCATTCCGGATCTGGACGCCGGGAACTCGCCGGCGCAGGTTACGTCGACGGAACTTACGCTCGGCGAGCCTTATGATCGCGCGTGGTTGCGTGTAGGCGTCGCGCTCGACCGCAGCAATTTCACGGTCGACGACCGCGATCTGAGCCGTGGCCTGTATTTCATCCGCTACGTCGATCCGAAAGATCTGTCGTCGGCTGAACAGGGCTTCTGGAGCCAGGTGTTCCACGGCAAGAAGGAAAAAATTGCCAAGCAGTATCGCGTGAACGTGCGCGCGATCACGCCTGACCAGACGCGCGTGGCAGTGGTCGACGATAAAGGTGCGGTCGACGAAAGCCAGCAGGCCAAACAGATCATGAGTCTGGTGGTCGACCAGTTGCACTGAGCGAGGCCTTTGGCAGCACGGCTTCGGCGCCAGCCGTCTGGTAACGATGCTCGTGTAGCTACGCCGCCGTTGAAAGAAAAGCCGCCCGGGAGATTTTTCCGGGCGGCTTTTTTTATCGGCGCTCGTCGGGACACCGCAGCGGTTCAACCGGCTTAGAGCGCCCCGCGAAGAGCGTGCCAACCGCGCACACGTTTTGCTTGAATTCCGCTGAGCGGTACTAACCTGACCTTCGGCGGAGTCGGCTATGTTCGATGTGACCCCCTACTGGATGTGGGCTGCAAGCCTGCTCATCCTCGCGCTCGTGTGCGGCGCAGCATTGAATCCGCGTGACTCGCGGAAGCGGGCGGGATGGGTGGCCCGGCAGACCCACGGCGCACACCAGCGCGCGAAGTGGCCGGTTCATTGAGCGCGCCCTTGCAAGCGGGGCGATTCATACAACGCGTACGGTCGCCCCATGCGGCCGTACGTAACGTGACGTTACGCCGGTGACGTAACTTTCAAAGCCCTTCCAGTAGCCTCAATTAGCGGTGCTCGAGCTCCCGCCATCAAGTTAAATTCTGATAATAATCAACGGTTTGCGAAAAATTACCTGAATTTTTTCGAAACTGGCATACAAGCTGCTTTTATAAGCTCATGGGGCCGGATTAAATCACCCGACCTGAGTTTGCAGCGAGTCCTCGATCAAACGTCCCCAACCGTTCCGGCACCGGCTGACAAGCCTGTGCGTCGCTGAATGTCGGCCTGCGCGCGCAGCACGCGCGCGGCCCCGGTGGCCCCGTCGCCTATCCTCGTAGGGCGACGGTTTCGCCCGCGCTCCAATAGGAGCGCGGGCTATTTTTTTGTCCGGAGTGTGAGTGGGGGCGGAAGCGGGCAGGAACGCCGCGGGGGCCAATCGACCAGCAGAGCGCTGAAGCTGGCGATGCCCGGGAAGGCATCGCACGAGAACGCGTATCGGCTTAGGTATCTGCGTGACGTGTGCCGATCCACGGCAGACGCTTGATGACACCGGTAGCGAGCGCGGTGCCGACCAGAATCACTCCGCAACCCAGCAGCATGCCGGGCGAGACCCCTTCGCCGAGGAACAGCGCGCCCCACAGGATGCCGAAGATCGGGATCACGAAGGTCACGGTGATGGTGCGCGCCGGGCCGATGATCGCGACCAGGTGGAAGAACAGCATATAGGCGACGCCGGTGCAGGCGACGCCGAGCGCGATCACTGCGCCCCACGCATGCAGCGAAATCGGTGTAGACGGCCAGTAGATGACGGCGAGCGGCAGCAACACGATGGTTGCGCCGGTCATCGTGCCGGCGGCGACGGTCAGCGCATCGACGCCGGTCAGGTGACGTTTGGTGTAGTTCGCGGCGATGCCGTACAACAGCGTCGCGCCGAGCGCTGCGCCTGCCGCGAGCGCCGTGGTCATCGGCGTGGCGGCAGAGCCGTTCGGGGTGGCGATCTGGTCCCACACCAGCATCAGGACGCCAAGGAAACCGATCACCAGACCGAGTGTGCGCAACGCACTCAGCCGGTCACGCAGCCACAGGAAAGCGACCAGTCCGCCCCACAGCGGCGTGCTCGCGTTGATCACGGACGTGACGCCCGCCGACAGCGTCAACTCGGCATATGCAAACAGGCAGAACGGTGCCGCCGAATTCAGAATGCCGACCACCAGCAGCGGGAACGCGCGCGTGCGCAGGATCGTTGCCGATTGTCGGAGCGGACGTCGCGCGACCAGCACGATCAGCAGAAAGATGGCGCCGATGCCGACTCGCAGCGCCATCAGCGGGGCGACACCGAAGTCGGGTACGCCGACGCGAATAAACAGAAACGACGCGCCCCATAGAGCGGCGAGGATCAATAACTGAACGAGATTTGCAGGTTTCATGGGGGTGGCGCCGCGCACGGTTGAGTCGAGACGCCCGCGCATCGTAACAGCGCGATTGCGCGAGACGTTTCAGTCCGGAATGAAACGGCAAGTTTCGGGAGAGGGGGACGTCTGGTAGATGCAATCGTAAGCGCCGCTGACGCGACTGCAAAGCGAACAATTCTCACGCTTATGTGAAAAAAAGTACGATCGGAGGCGCAGCGGGGGTGCAACGCGCCCATGCCCCGTGGGCGCATTGTTGAAAAGCGTGAATTATTCTGCGGTGGTGCAAGTGGTGCAAGTGGTGCAAGTGGTGCAAGTTGTGCCGCGGTGCCAGCGGTGCCAGCGGTGCATGTGGCGCAAGCGATGCCAGCGGTGCCAGCGGTGCAAGCGGTGCAAGCGGTGCATGCGGCGCAGCGGGCGGGCCGGATGCGACCCGCCCAAAATCACACGTTCAATGCGGAATCATCCATTGCAGATAATTCTGCTGCAGCCAGACCAGCACACCGAGCAACACCGTCAACAGAATCGAGTGCTTGAAGGTTTTCGCGAACACCACGCCTTCCTTGCCTTTGAGTTCGGTCGTCGCCACGCCGGTCGAAATGTTTTGCGGCGAGATCATCTTGCCCATCACGCCGCCCGACGAGTTGGTCGCTGCCATCAGCACCGGGTTGAGATTCAGCTGATTGGCCGCGACCACCTGCAGATTGCCGAACAGCGCGTTACCCGACGTGTCGCTGCCGGACAGGAACACCGCGATCCAGCCGAGGAACGCCGACACCAGCGGAAAGAACGGTCCGACCGACGCGACGCCGAGCCCCAGCGTGTAGGTCAGCCCCGAGTAGTTCATCAGGTAGGCGAGGCCAACGATCGTTGCCACCGTCAGAATGGCGATGCGCGTCTGTACCCACGTATCGCCAATGGCCTTGACGAACTCACTGGCGCTCAGGCCGACCACGAACGTCGTGATGAGCGCCGCAACCAGAATCGCGGTCCCCGTGGCGAGCGGCTGGAAGTCCCAGATCGCGCCATACGGCGTGTTGTACAGCGTGATGAACACAGCCTTGTCGAGGCCTGGCCACGGCACCTTGACGTCGCCGATCGTGAACACTTTCGCAACGGTCCAGATGATCACCACGACCGATACGATGATCCACGGATACCAGCCCTGCGCGCCGCCGATCTTGCCGCGCACTTCACCCACCCGGTCGATGTTGATCGCGAACTTCGGATCGACTGCGGGTCTCCAGATGCGCAGGAACGCGATGGTGAGAATCAGCGACACCATCGACGACAGCACGTCGGTCAGACTGTAGTTCACATAATTCGACGCGACGAACTGGGTCAGCGCGAAGCTTGCCCCCGACACCAGCAGCACCGGCCACACGCGCAGCATGTTGCGAAAGCCCGCGTACACGCCGATCACATAGAACGGCAGCAGGAACGCGAAGAACGGCAACTGGCGGCCGACCATCTTGGCGAGTTGGTCGGACGGCAGATGCGTGACCGCGCCGAGCACGGTGATTGGAACGCCGAGCGCGCCGAAGGCAACCGGCGCGGTGTTGAAGATCAGCGTAAAGGTCAGGGCTTCCAGGGTTGGGAAGCCGAGCAGGATCAGCAGCGAACTGGTGATGGCAACCGGCGTGCCGAAACCGGAAATGCCCTCGAGCAGCGCGCCGAACGAAAAGCCGATCACGACCAGCACAACGCGCCGGTCGTTCGGCAGGTTGTCGATCATCCACATGCGGAAGGCCGCGAAGCGACCCGAGCGCTGCGCGATGTTGTAAAGCAGGATCGCCGTGAACACGATCCACATGACGGGCCAGCACGCGAACACCGCGCCCGCGAAGACCGAATTGATCGCGAGTCCGACCGGGAACTGCCACACGAAAATCGCCACCACCAGGCCGACGATCAGCCCCGCCAGCGACGCTTGCCAGGCCGGTCGACGCGCCCAGCCGAGGAGCAGCAATACGACGAGGATCGGCAGCGCGGCAACCAGGAACGACGGCAATAGCGAGTTGCCGACGGGAGTGAGTAGTTGGTGAAACATCACGTCTCCTTCGTTGTTGTTCGTTGTAGTTCGTTGTGGTCCGAAACGACGCGAACTACGCAGGCAGCGCGTCGGTATGGCAGCGCGGATGAAAACAGGCGGCGCCCGCGGGCATGCCGCGTTGCTTATTTAAACAGGTACTTTGTGTGGCTTTCCCAAGCATAAGACGCTGGAACAGCGCGTCAAGAAGGGAAAGTACCGGCGCGTGCAGGCGCGAGACGATGAGGACACGCGCATAGGCAGACGCGGCGGAAAGAACCGGCACTGTGCGTGATGCAGGGCGGCACCGGTAAAACGAACCGCATTGACCAGGGGATGGCGGCGCGCGGGCGTTCTATGTTCGATGACGTAAGCTCGCCGCCCGGTGCAATGAATGATCGACGCGTGATGTACGACGGGTGCCGCGATACGAAAGAAATGCGAAAGAAATACGAAAGATCGCGAAGCGAATGACGGATTGGATTGAGCGCGGATTGAGCGGCGCTTCAGCGTGAGCGAAGTGCGGACCGGATCCGCCTCAGGCCGGACGCTCAAGGTCGATGTTCAATGCCAATGATGTCCCCAGCCCCCGCCCCAGTAACCGCCGATGCCGATCGAAACCGACGGTCCATAGTACGGATAGCCGTAATAGGCCGGATAAGCCGGATAAGGTGCATACACCGGTGGCGGCGGATAGTACGCCGGATAAACCGGCGCCGCATAAACCGGCGGCGGGGCGGCGACGGCGTAAGTGGCATTCGGGTCTTGCACAGGCATCTGCGGCGGAGCTTGCCTCTGCATCTGAGCTTGTGCAGCCTGCTGCTGCGTATCGGCCGAATCGGCCTGATCGGCGGGCACACCCTGCTGGGTCATCGCGGCTGGCGGGGTCGCATAGGCTGGCGCGTAATAGCCCGACGGATAGTAACCATACGGGTAATAGCAGCCCGCCAACGTCAACACGGAAATCGCGCCGCCGAGCGCAACGCCTGCTCGGGAAAAACGTGAGAAGTCGCGCGATGGCCAAGGGCTCATCGCGCGAAACGAATGGATGATGCGGGACTTCATGACGCGCTCCTGGTTGTACCGGACGCCTGCATGCATGGCGCCATTCAAAGGAGCTTACGCTTACGCCGCGCGAGCACGGTTGCAAAACCGTAACGGCGTATTTCGCGTCATTGCAAAGCACTTAACTAAATAGAAGTGCTTTGCGCATGGTTCCGACGATGAGCACGGTAGTCACCGCATCACGAGCCTACTTGCCGACCTGATTCCCAATGATGCCACCAGCAGCCGCGCCACCCACCGTCGACAATGCACTGCCGCCAAGCGCCGCGCCCGCTGCGCCGCCCAAGCCTGCGCCGATTGCCGTATCGCGACCTTGCCGGCTCATCCCGTCACACGCGGACAGGCTCCCGACGAGAGCAACGAGAGCCGCAAGCGTGCCGATAGTTCGAATCGATTTCATGATGGTGACCCCATTGGTGTAATTGGAAACAGTCGTCGAAATGGACAGATACCCGTGTCCCCTGTGCATTTGATGTTAGCGGCGCAACCCGTATCAGGATGTGTGCGCTTGTCAGCGGACTGACGGTTTCGTAATCAAATGTTTCCCTTCCCCAAGCATGTGACGTGCCCGGCCGGCCACAAACGAAAAAGCCCGCCGGTGGCGGGCTTTGATGCTGCAACGTAGAGGGTTGGCGGGTCGGATGGCGTAAAAAGATAGCCGCCCCGCGATCCCGGTCTTACTGCCGCTGATAGATCTCAGCGCCTTTCTTCATGAACTCGATCGACTTCACTTCCATGCCTTTCTGCAACGCTTCGTCGTCGGTCACACCTTGTTGCGCGGCGAATTCGCGCACGTCCTGCGTGATCTTCATCGAGCAGAAATGCGGGCCGCACATCGAGCAGAAATGCGCGACTTTCGCCGAGTCCTTCGGCAGCGTTTCGTCGTGGAATTCGCGCGCCTTGTCCGGGTCGAGGCCGAGGTTGAACTGGTCTTCCCAGCGGAATTCGAAGCGCGCCTTGCTCAATGCGTTGTCGCGCACCTGGGCGCCCGGATGACCCTTGGCCAGATCGGCGGCATGCGCGGCGAGCTTGTACGTGATGATGCCGGTCTTCACGTCGTCCTTGTTCGGCAAGCCCAGGTGTTCCTTCGGCGTGACGTAGCAGAGCATCGCTGTGCCGAACCAGCCGATCATCGCCGCGCCGATGCCCGACGTGATGTGGTCGTAGCCCGGTGCGATGTCGGTCGTCAGCGGTCCAAGCGTGTAGAACGGCGCTTCGTCGCACCATTCCAGTTGCAGGTCCATGTTCTCCTTGATCAACTGCATCGGCACGTGGCCGGGGCCTTCGATCATCGTCTGCACGTCGTGCTTCCACGCGATCTGCGTGAGTTCGCCGAGCGTCTTCAGTTCGCCGAGTTGCGCTTCGTCGTTAGCGTCGTAGATCGAGCCGGGACGCAGGCCGTCGCCGAGCGAGAAGGCCACGTCATACGCCTTCATGATTTCGCAGATATCTTCGAAATGCTCGTACAGGAAGCTTTCCTTGTGATGCGCGAGGCACCACTTCGCCATGATCGAGCCGCCGCGCGACACGATGCCGGTCATGCGTTTGGCTGTCAGCGGCACGTATTGCAGCCGCACGCCCGCATGAATCGTGAAGTAGTCGACGCCTTGCTCGGCCTGTTCGATCAGCGTGTCGCGGAAAATTTCCCACGTCAGGTCTTCGGCTTTGCCGTTGACCTTTTCGAGCGCCTGATAGATCGGCACCGTGCCGATCGGCACCGGCGAATTACGGATGATCCACTCGCGGGTTTCGTGAATGTGCTTGCCGGTGGACAGATCCATCACCGTGTCGCCGCCCCAGCGGATCGCCCACGTCATCTTGTCGACTTCCTCGCCGATCGAGGAGGTCACCGCCGAGTTGCCGATATTCGCGTTCACCTTCACGAGGAAGTTGCGGCCGATGATCATCGGCTCGCTTTCCGGGTGGTTGATGTTGTTCGGGATGATCGCGCGGCCGCGTGCGATTTCTTCGCGCACGAACTCCGGCGTGATCGCGGTGAGACCGTTGGGACCGAACGCGCTCGCACCGAACGCCTGGCCCGGGTGCTGACGACCCATCATCGCAGCGAGCTTTTCGCCGTTCGGGCCGCTCGTCTTCAGACTCTCCAGATACTCCGCGCGGCGCTGGTTCTCGCGAATCGCGATGTATTCCATTTCCGGCGTGATGATGCCTTTACGCGCGTAGTGCATCTGCGACACGTTCTTGCCGGCGATCGCGCGGCGCGGCGTGCGGTGCAGGCCCTGGAAGCGCAGGTCGGCGGTGGCAGTGTCGGCGGCGCGCTCGCGGCTGAAATCGCTCGACAGACCGGTCAGCGCTTCGGTGTCGCCGCGCTCCTCGATCCACGCCTGACGCAGCGCGGGCAGACCCGCGCGAATGTCGATCTTCGCTTCCGGATCCGAGTACGGACCCGACGTATCGTAGACATAGACCGGCGGATTCTTCTCGCCGCCGAAGCTGTCAGGGGTGTCGGCCTGCGAGATCTCGCGCATCGGTACACGAATGTCGGCACGCGAGCCGGTCACGTAGATCTTGCGGGAATTGGGCAGCGGCGCGACGGCGGCTTCATCGACGTGGGCGTCGGCGGACAGAAACTTCGGGTTGGCGTTCATGCGTATCTCCGTGTGTCGGCCGGAGTTGACGCGTTGACGTCTCACTCTGGCCGCTTGCAAATGCAATGTGGGGCGGCTAAGCAGGAGACGAGACGGAAGTTGTCGGAAATCGCGAGGAATGAGGCAATAAAGCTTGGGTGCGAAATCCGTACGCTTCCCTGCGCTGGCATTATCCAGATCAGGTTCAAAGGGTATTTCTCACCCGCGCGGCACGGACCTCCAACCTCCGTGCGACGCAGGACCCCCGCGTTAGCAGCGCACACGATACACCGGCTGCCGGTGGCTTGGCAACCTGTGCTGAGAAAGTCAGCGCGTTGTTAGCTGAAGCTCGAACGAGCTTTCATGCGTGTTGTGGAAAGGGGCTCGACGATACGCGACGCGGCATTTCCGGCGCCGCGGCCCCGCTTGGCTGAGTGCGGATTCGCAGCGGCCCCGAGCCGAATTTGTCGCTTATCCGCGATTTATTCGCCGCGAACTACAGCGAAAAGTTATCGGCGGCTTCGGGCTGGAAAAGAATCTTGTCGAGCTTCAGCACTTTCTCCGTGCCACTCGGCGGCGTGAAGCGGATGCGTTCGCCGCGTTTCGCGCCGAGCAACGCGAGACCGACCGGAGAGAACACATTCAGACGACCCTGACCGAAATCCGCGTTCGGCGGATAGACAACGGTCCACGTCATCTGCTCGCCGCTGGTTTCGTCGATCAAGGTGGCCTGCGAATTCATCGTGACGACGTTGGCCGGAATCTCGCGCGCGTCGACGATCACAGCGCGTTCGAGAACGTCGTCGAGCATGTCTTGCAGACGGGCGTCGGCACCAGGCGCGGCCGCGTGCTTCTCAAGACGGGCGACGTCGAGTTCGGTGAGGTAACAGGTTTTCGTCTTTTTCACGAGAGGACTCCAATTCGATCTGCATATAAAGGAACTGCGTGCGGATGAGATCGGCCCGGCGCCTGACAAACGCGGCTCGGGTGATGGAGCGGACAGCGTTAGATCAGGCGCCGGGCGGCGGGAAGCGGGAGCGTTCGGGACGGTTCGCCGACGCGACGCGGTGCGAGATCCGCACGCGCGCAACCGGTTGCGCGACGCAGGCGCAAGCGGCTGAAAGCACGGGAGGTCGGAAAGCGCATCGGGATAGCCGGAGTGTCGAAAAGAAGAGGGTGGGACGGGCGCAGGCGAAAGACGGGGCGGCGCGGTCGAAAGGTGAATGTTAGCACGGGCTCAAATCTTTATATGGGGATGGCGGTGGCCGCCTCAATGGTCATTGGTTCGACCCGTGCTCCGGAAAGTGACGGCGAATTCAAGCCTGTCGTGGCGATGCCGTTAAAGCCGTTCAGGGTAGGCCGTCATTGAGCGTCACGAGCTGGCGCTGGACGGCGTGTCAGACGACCCTCAGGCCTTCGCTTTGCACGGAGCCCGTCGACATCGGAGATACGCATGACAAACGGAAACTGGCACGGGCGGGCGCCCGCTCGGACTATCGCAGCGGTCGCGGTGGCGTTGTTTGTGGCGCCATTGACGGCATCGGCGGCTAGTGGCGGGACGATTACGTTTATAGGCGCGATCACCGCGCCGCCGTTGCAGATAAGCGCGGCGCCCATGGTTTCCGCGATGCGGCTGGCAGCGACTAATGCGCAGGCTGCGAGTCAAGGGGCGGGCGTCGCCGTAAGTTTCAACGCCGCGCCGGGGGTGTTGTCTGGCGCGGACGTCGCGTTGCAGCCAGCGCGCGCCGCGCCGTCACGCGATGCCGTGGCGGCGCGTTTTGTCGATAGCGGCGGCCGGGTGGTCGCGGCGCACGATGGGCACTATCGGGTTGGCCGCGACGGCGGGGTGTTGTCGCTGTCGCCCAAAGCGAGCAGGGCGGATACGCCGGTAATTGTCGTC
The DNA here is from genome assembly GCF_904848625.1 of Paraburkholderia metrosideri. Classification (GTDB taxonomy): domain Bacteria; phylum Pseudomonadota; class Gammaproteobacteria; order Burkholderiales; family Burkholderiaceae; genus Paraburkholderia; species Paraburkholderia metrosideri. The sequence goes on along the minus strand of NZ_CAJHCP010000006.1, from coordinate 424,731 downwards.
GTCAGCTACGACTGAACTCGCCGACCGCTGCAGCCGGCCGGGCGGCCCGCTCAACGTGAAGCCAACGAACGGCGCACGTTCGGCGGACCGCTGTCCATCGACATCTACAACTTCAACGGCAGACGAGCCCGGCACAAGCCGATCGCTCGAAAAGCGCGGACCGGCACTCGCCGGGCCCCGATAATAGCCGGCCCCTCTCCGTTGGCTTATGCGGCCCGAATAGCCAAAAAACGAGCCCTCGCCACCCCTGCAAAAAGCGCCGCAACACGCGCCCCAATAAGCTGTTGCAAGTACACCAAAAAGTTACGATTCTTTCGCTCGACGCGGTGGGCGCTTACTGCATAATGCCGTGCGCGCCAACCTTTGGGCGCGTGTTCGCCGAGGCCCGATTTCTGTCGTTGGCCGCGGCGTTGTGGCCCCATTGGCCATCTATCGTCCTTCCGTTCCACCGACATGTCCGCCAGCCTCGCCCGTCAGACCGCATCGCCGATGCGGTGTCCGCCATCCCGCCACCGGGTTTTCAGCGGGGGCGCAGCACCTCGAGCGGCATGGGCGGTTTAATCCATGTCGCTGCAACTCCCCAGCCGTTTTTCGCGTGGTTTCCCGATCCGTTTGCCGCAGTCGCGTAACGGTCAGATTGCGCTCGCGCTCGCCGTCGTTTATCTCGTCTGGGGTTCGACGTATCTCGCCGTGCATGTCGCGCTTGGTTCATTCCCGCCGCTGCTGATGTCCGGGCTGCGTAACCTGTTCGCCGGCGTCGGACTTTTCGTCTTCGCCGCGCGCCGCAATCCGGTCTGGCCGAGCGCCGCCGAAATTCGCAATGCCGGCATCGTCGGCACGATGCTGGTGGGGTTGTCGAGCGGCATGCTGGCCTATGGGATGCGCACCGTCGGCACCGGCACGGCTGCCGTGATGGTCGCGACCGTGCCGCTGTTCGCCACGGTGATCGCGGCGGTCGCGGGGCGCAAGATCGGCCGGGGCGAGTGGTTCGCGGTCGGGCTGGGGCTGGTTGGCATCGCCATTCTGAGCCACGGCGACAGCGCGCCCGGTTCGGCCGGCGGCAGTCTCGCGATTCTGTGCGGCGCGCTGTTCTGGGCGGGCGGCGCGCATCTGGCGGGGCGTCTGAAGTTGCCGTCGGACCTGTTTCTGTCGACGGCGTTGCAGATCGGCCTGGGCGGCGCGATGTCGACGCTGGTCGCGTGGGTGTCGGGCGAGCGCATGCTCGATATCCATTTCCTGCCCGTGGTGGCGTTTCTCTACCTGATGCTGATCGGCACGATGGCCGCGTATGTCGCGTATGGTTTTCTGATCCGCCATACGAGTCCGATCATTGCCAGCAGTTGCATGTACGTGAACCCGGTGGTCGCCGTGGCGCTTGGCGCGTTGTTGCTGGGTGAGCCGGTCACGCACTCCACGGTGATTGCGACGATCGTGATTCTGGCGAGCGTGGGTTTGTCGTTCTGGTTCGATTACCGGAAGAAGGGGCTGGCCTGACCATCGGGTCCGGCCGGGTCGCGCTGACGATCAGGACAATCCAGACCTTAAGCGCGCCCCGCCGCCTTCAAAGTGCCGCCGCCAGCTCCGCGCCTTCGCGGATCGCGCGTTTCGCATCCAGCTCGGTCGCGACCTTTGCGCCGCCGATCAGGTGATACCGCGGCGCGCCAGCTTGCCCGCCACCGTTCGCCACATTCTGCGGATGCAGATTCCGCAACGACTCCTGCCCCGCGCAGACCACGATCGTATCCACGTCGAGCCATTCCTCGGCGCCGTCGCGCGCGATCTTCAACCCGCGCGCGGCGATCTCCAGATACGACACGCCGGCGAGCATCTTGACACCGTTTTTCGCGAGCGTCGCGCGATGCACCCAGCCCGACGTCTTGCCAAGGCCCATGCCGAGCTTGCCCGGCTTGCGTTGCAACAACCAGATTTCCCGCGCGGGTTGCGCCGCGACAGGAGGCTTCAGACCGCCACGTTCACGCACCGTAAGATCGACGCCCCATTCGTCGAGCCACGCATCGCGTGGCATGGGCAGCGGTTCGTCCGCGCGATGCAGCAAAAACTCGCTGACGTCGAAACCGATACCGCCCGCGCCGATCACCGCCACCCGGCGTCCCACGGGTGCACCGCGCAGCACGTCCACATACGACAGCACGTTAGGCCCGTCGATGCCGGCAATCGATGGCCGTCGCGGCACGATGCCGGTGGCGACGATCACATCGTCATAGCCGCCCGCAGCAAGCAACGCCGGATCGACGCGCGTATTGAGCCGCACGTCGACCTGGTGGCGCTGCAACTGGCTCTGAAAATAGCGGATCGTTTCACTGAACTCTTCCTTGCCCGGCACGCGCATCGCCAGATTGAACTGTCCGCCGACCTGCGCATTTGCATCGAACAACGTCACGCGATGCCCGCGCCACGCAGCCACCGTCGCCGCCGACAAGCCCGCCGGCCCCGCGCCGACCACCGCAATCGAACGCACGGCCTGGGGCGTTGAAACGGGCCGGTAGACCAGTTCGGTTTCACGTCCCGCACGCGGATTCACGAGACAGGTTGCGCGCTGATTCCTGAACGTGTGGTCGAGGCAAGCCTGGTTGCACGCGATACAGGTGTTGATTTCCTGTGTGCGCCCCTCGGCGGTTTTCACGACGAAGTCGGGATCGGCGAGCAGGGGCCTTGCCATCGACACCAGATCGCCGGCACCTTGCGCGAGCAGGTCTTCGGCGACTTCCGGCGTATTGATCCGGTTCGACACGATCACCGGGACCTTCACCGCCGCCTTCAACCGCGCGCTCAGTTCGGCGAAGGCCGCGCGTGGCACCGAGGTCACGATGGTCGGCACACGCGCTTCATGCCAGCCGATGCCCGTGTTGAAGATCGTGACGCCGGCGGCTTCCAGCGCCTGCGCGACCTGCACGGTCTCGTCCCACGTGTTGCCGCCTTCCACCAGATCGATCAGCGAAATCCGGTACACGACGATGAAGCGTTCGCCGCACACCGCCCGCACCCGTTCGACGATCTCGCGCGCGAGCCGCATGCGGTTCTCGATGCTGCCGCCGTACTGGTCGCTGCGCCGATTCGTGCGCGGACACAGGAACTGGTTGAGCAGATAGCCTTCGCTGCCCATGATCTCGACGCCGTCGTAGCCGGCGCGCTGGGCGAGGCGTGCACAGCGCGCATAGTCGCGCACGGTCTTCGCGATGCCGGCCACGCTCAATGCGCGTGGCTTGAACTTCGAGATCGGCGATTTGAGCGCCGACGCCGACACGACCAACGGCTGATAGCCATAACGGCCGGCATGCAGGATCTGCAGCGCGATCTTGCCGCCTTCGGCATGCACGGCCTGGGTCAGCAGCCGATGATTGCGCAGATCGAACACGGAGTTCAGCGTGCCGCCGAACGGCAACAGCCAGCCTTGCCGATTCGGCGAGATCCCGCCGGTGACGATCAGACCCACGCCGCCTTTCGCGCGCTCGCGGAAATACGCGGCCAGCTTTGGGTAATTCCAGAAGCGGTCTTCCATGCCGGTATGCATCGAACCCATCACGACGCGATTGCGCAAGCGGGTGAAGCCCAGATCGAGTTCGGCGAGTAAGTGTTGGTAAGACATGCAGGGAGCCGTGTAATTATTGGGTGCGCACGAACAATACACTGCCCACCCGTGCCAATCTGCCGAAGAAAAATTCTAAATGTCGCAGTTCTTTACTCCGTAAGACATTCATCAGCCGTCGTCAGCCATATCGACCCCCCGCGGCACAGCCATTGCTTATAGCGAGCGTCCGTCGACACGGACAGCACCACCCGGCAAGCCGGCGCGGTGTGCGGGAGGGATAGGAGGGAGTGTCTGTTTGGGAGAGCCGTTTGAAACCGCTGTCCGAAGCAGACCGCTCACAAAAACCAATTGGGTTGAGAGCCCAGTATCGATATAGGTGAACACAATGAAAATGATCCGAACCATGGCGGCTGTTGTGGCGGTGGCATCTGTTCTGAGCGCATGCGGCGGCGGCTCCGATGATGCGGCCAAGGAACTGGGGCTGACCGATCCCGAGATCCACTTCGTCAACGCGATTCCGAGCGGCCCGGCAGTCGATTTTCTCGTGAACGGCAGTGCGCCGTCGGGACAGACGAACATCGCCTACAAGGGCGTGACGAACCTCACCAATATCAAATCGGGTAACACCACCGTGGCCTATGCGCCAACGGGCACTACGACCGCGTTGGCCAGCGGCAATTTTCCGAATGCCGCGAACGGCCACGAATACACGGTGATCGGCTTGCCGGCTCTGACCGGTTCGGGAATCGGCCTGATCGACGATCCGTTCGACAAGGGCCTGCTGTCCAATAGCGCACGCGTGCGCGGCTTCAACGCGTCGGCGAACGCGACCAACCTCGACCTGTATCTGGTCCAGGCCAGCGCGACCGACATCACCAACGTGTCGCCGACGATGGCCGGTCTCGCGTTCAATAACGCCGTGCCGGCAAGCGGCGCGGATTCGCTCTACGTGTCCGGCGGACAGTATGTGCTGATCGCGACCGTGGCCGGCAGCAAGACGCCGATCTTCCAGTCCGCCTCGTTCGCGCTGGGCAATAACGCCGACTGGATCGTGACGTCGGTGCCGATTGCCGGCGCGCTGTCACAGCTTGCGGTGGGGCAGATCCATCTGCTGGTCGTGCAGAACGGCAATACGAATACACCGAGTATCGAACTCACGAATACGTTGACGGGCGTATAAGCTCGCGGCGCAATGCGCTGAACAGCGCGTTGATGGTGTGATGCGGATGCAGTACACCTGTACTACTCGTGCACTACCCTTGCACTACCCGTGCGATAGGCACGGATAAAAAGAGCGGTAAGTCCTGGGGAGGACGGGGCGGCGATCCACGTGAGTGGATCGCCGTTTTTGTGTTTGTGCCGATTTTGTGCCGAATTTGTGCGAATCAACCCATGAAAAAAACCCGCCGCGGTTTCCCGCGACGGGTTCTTCAGATTCGCCCAATCGGCAGCGCGCCGTCTGGCAGCTGCGATCAGGTTTGACGACGCACTTACTTGGCCTTGTCCGCCGAGTTAGTCAGCGCGTCGCCGCCCTTCGAAATATCCTGGCCGGCGCCTGCCATCGTGTTGCAACCGGCAAGCATGGCCGTCCCTGCAATGAGAAGCAAAGCGATCAGTCGAGTCATGAAAGTTCTCCTTGTCGAGAGTGCATCGGTTGACGTGTCCGTGTTCAGCGGCACGCGCTATCTGTCGTTCGACCGGGGCCTTCAGCCTGTACACCAGTCGATCCGGTCTGATTGCATGTTAAAAAAAGGGCGGAGGCAGCGCTGTCAGTTGCGCTGCGATTTTCTTGTAGGCGCACGCCGGTGTTTGCGTCGGCGCAGTCCTACACGCGCTTTTCCCGGCTGCGGCCGATCAGCCGCCAGCGCTTGCTACACGGGCGTTCGGGATGGCGTCGAGGGCGGCAGGTCGACCGACGGCGTCGCTGTGCTGACACTCGGCATCATCACGTCGATGTCGGTGCCGTTCGGCACGCCGCGCCGGATATCGAACTGTCCGCCATGAGCGGCGACCCGCTGACGCATGCCGAGCAAGCCATGCGTGTGCGTGCGTTTCAGATCGGCGGGCATGATGCCGACGCCGTTATCGGCGATATGCAGCGCCACCTGGCCGTCGCCGACCTGCAACGCGATCGATACCTTCGACGCCCGCGCGTACTTGGCCGCATTCGTCAACGATTCCTGCGCGACGCGAAATAGCGCGATCTCGGTCTGTTCGTCGAGCTGGATGTCGTCGGCGGGAAGATGCAGGTCGAGCGTCCAGTTGTTGCGTTGCGCGGCTTCGTCGGCGAGCGTGCGCAGCGCGGTAACCAGGCCGAAATTGGCCAGCACCGTCGGCCGCATGTCTTCGATGATGCGCCGCTTCAGCGCAATACCCTGGTCGAGATTGGCGAGCGCGCGTTTCAGTTTGTCGGAGATGTCGGGCTCGCTGTCCTTCAGTTTGCGATTGGCCCACGCCACGTCCATCTTGCTGGCAGTGAGAATTGCGCCGAGTTCGTCGTGCAGTTCGCGTGCGAGCTGCGTCTTCTCGTTTTCGCTGACTGCCTGCAAATGCCAGCCGAGCGCTTCGAGCTGACGTGTGCGTTCGTTGACGAGCTGGTCGAGTTCTTCCTGCTGCGTGATCAACTGACGTTGCACGCGTGCCTGCCGGTCGATCTGAATCCCGAGATTGCGGAACAGCAGAATGAACAACACGATGTTCAGCGCGGATAGTCCCGCTGCGCAGAGGGTGGAAATGCGCTGATCGGCGCGGCTCGCAGCCAGCGCATGTTGCGCGCGGCGCTCCTCGTTATCGCGCAGCAGCGTGAGGGTGCTGTCGATCAACGCTGCATCGGCGGCATTCACCTCGCTCGTGCTGCCGCATGCGCCGAGATCGAGCGGATGCGGCGCCGCGCGTTGCAGCGCGACAGCGCCCGCGCCAATGCGTCCTTCGATCAGCGCGAGAATCTGCGTGAAGCTCGCGAGTTCGGCACTGTCCGCGTTGCGGCTGCGGTAGAACTGATTTAACTGCTGCGTGCTGTGGCGAATCTGCATAGCGCTCGCGCAGAAGTCCTGGGCCGAGGCGTCGTCCTTTGTCAGAAGAAAATGATTTTGCTGTGCGCTCAGCCGCGATAACAGACTCGCGAGCGTGCTCAGTTGCACGGTGACGTCGCGCGCTTCGAGCGCGGTTTCGTACTCGGCGGCGATCCGTTCGCGCGCGGTTTCGAGAATTACCAGGCCGCCCACGGTAATGACGATGGCCACCGTCATCGCGATCGCCCAGCTGCGATTGCGCATCCAGTCGCTCAGACGCGCCGCGGCCCCCGGACGCTGCGTGGTCGACACGTTCTGAACATTCGGCACATTCGGCTCCTGAGATGGGGCACCAGTGTAACGTCCACGGCTTCATTGCAGTTCAGCGCCACCTCGAGGCACGCGCGAATGCGCTGCTGCGTGATGACCCGGCGTAACGTTGCCGTAATCCAATGTAAGCGGATTCTCACACGAAAACCGGCCTGCGCCGGAATGCGCGCCGTGGCGACGATCGATACGATGGGCCTGATTGCTAAAACATCGTTTCGGAGGAAGCCATCATGTTGAAGTGGGCATTGTTCTTCGCCATCGTGGCGGTGATTGCTGGCCTTCTGGGCTTTACTGGCGTGGCGGCCGGCGCAGCGGCGATTGCGAAATTCCTGTTCATCGTGTTCGTCATTCTGTGCGTGGTATTCCTCGTGCTGGGGTTCGTGGTGACGAAGAAAATCGTCGATTAGCGCAGGCCCGGCAGCTTGCGCGCCGCGCCGATGCGCGTCCCCTCAGATAGATCACAACAGCAAGGAGAGTCGCCATGCTTCATTACGCCATTGTCTTTTTCGTGATTGCCATCATTGCCGCGGTGTTCGGTTTTACCGGGATTGCGGCGGGGGCGGCAGAAATTGCGAAGATCCTGTTCTACATTTTCCTCGTCGTATTCGTGGTCACGTTGCTGCTGGGTGTTTTCAGAACATAGCGGCGCGAACGTAGGCGCTGGCGCGAGCGCAGGTGCGCGAACGCAAACGCCGTGATTCCCTCTACCGGCGCATCAGGCGCGATTCGTGCGGGATGCGCAATTCCCCCCATACCGGTTAAAGGAGAAGTTCAATGTCGACTCAGACCAAAGATCCGTTCGTGATGGACCTTAAAAAGATTCGCGAAGACGCCCGCAAGCATATGTCGGACGGTCCAGTGACGCAGAGCTACGGCGCGGATCGCGACACGGTACTGAAGTTGCTCAACGACTCGCTGGCGACGGAAATCGTCTGCGTGTTGCGCTATAAACGGCATCACTTCATGGCGAAGGGCATCAATTCCGAGGCAGTGGCAGCGGAGTTCCTCGAACACGCGAACGAGGAACAGGGTCACGCCGACAGCATCGCCGAACGCATCGTGCAACTCGGCGGCGAGCCGGATTTCGCGCCGGACAGTCTGGTGGCCCGCTCGCATTCCGAGTATCAGGAAGGCGAGAATCTGACGGACATGATCAAGGAAAACCTGATCGCCGAACGTATCGCCATCGACACCTACCGCGAGATCATTCGCTATATCGGCGAGAAGGATGTGACGACGCGTCGTCTGTTCGAAGAAATTCTCGCGGTCGAAGAAGAGCATGCCGACGACATGGCGGATCTGCTCGAAGGCCGCGAGTGACGACGATAGTCCGGACGGCGCGGCCAGTGCGGGCGGGTGTTGAAATTGATTCGCCTACCCTGGCATGCGTCGTCCGGTTCCGGGCTTTCCGGCTAACTCCAGGCCGGAGGTCATTACAATGTCTGCGCGGGAGCAATTCCTATCCTGAATCCATTGCACGGACACCAAACCGATGATTCGAGTGTTGATAGCTGACGACCATGCGATCGTCCGAGGCGGGTTCAAACAGTTCGTCGCCGACGAAGCGGATATGTGCGTCGCCGCTGAAGCCGCAACCGGCGACGAAACCATCAGCCTCGTGCGCGAGCAGGCGTTCGACGTGGTGTTGCTCGATATCGCGATGCCAGACAAGAACGGTATCGACACGTTGCGTGTGATCAAGCAGGTGCGTCCCGAACAAGGGGTGCTGATTCTGTCGGGTTATCCGGAGAGTCAGTATGCAATCAACCTGTTGCGCGCGGGCGCGAACGGCTATCTGAACAAGGATTGCGAGCCGGATGAAATCGTGCGGGCAATTCGCGCAGTGGCGCGCGGTCATCGGTATCTGTCCGAGGCGGTGGCCGACACGCTCGCCGACAATCTCGACAAACCTGCAGCGGGACGTCCGCATGAAGCGCTATCCGAACGCGAGTTCCAGATTTTCTGCAAGCTCGCGGCCGGCCAGATTCCCACCGACATTGCGGAGGAGTTGCATTTGTCCGTGAAGACGGTGAGTACTTACCGGGCTCGCGTACTTGAAAAGATGCGGTTGGCGAACAATGCCGATCTGACTTATTACGCGATCAAGAACGGCTTGATCGAATAATGAACGATCGAGAAATCCTGATGAACAGCGAATCGAGCACCGTTGACGAGCGAGCCAGCCATGCGCCGTTGCGCGTGCTGCTGATCGAGGATTCGCCGCTGATCCGCCGCAGCCTGGTGGAGGCGATCGATTCTTCCGGCTTGCTGCGGGTGGCCGCCTACGCGGATTCCGCCGAGCAGGCCATTGCGCTGTTGAACGACGAAGCGTTCGACGCCGTGATCGTCGATCTGCAACTGAAGGAAGGGTCTGGCGTGCCGGTGCTCGCTTATCTGCAGCGGGAAGGGCTGATCGATTCGGTGTTTGCCGCGGTGCTGACCAATCATGCGTTGCCCGCGTATCGCGAACGCTGCGAACAGTATGGCGTGCGCCACTTTTACGATAAATCGTTCGAATTCGACCGGGTGCTCGACGCGCTGCACGAGTATGCGTCAGCGCGAAGCGCACGCTGAGCGCTGCGCGGGCAGCGTCTGAGTGTCGTTCTCATTGTTCTCGTTGTGCCCGGCGCTCTACTGCGCGGCAACACGCGCCGGAAGCCGCAGATGATTCCACGCGGCCAATCCCGCGAACACCACACCCGCTGCACTCACACCCAGCCATCCGAACATCGGCCACACTACCGCGCCGACTCCCGAACCCAGCGCACCGCCGATGAAATACGCGACCATGTACACCGTATTCACGCGGCTGCGGGCGTCGGGCTTGAGTGCGTAAATGCGTGACTGATTGGAAATCTGCGCAGCCTGCACGCCGATATCGAGAATGATCACGCCGACCACCAGGCCCGCGATACTTTTCGCCGACACGCCGAACACGACAAACGAAACGGCCACTAGCGCGATCGACAGCGTGATGATCGCGCGCGGCCCGCGCTTGTCGGAAAACTTGCCGGCGAGCGGCGCGGCCATCGCGCCCGCTGCACCGACAATGCCGAACAACCCGGCGGCTTGCGGGCCGAGATGAAACGGGGCGCCTGCCAGCAACAACGCGAGCACCGACCAGAAAATGCTGAATGCGGCGAACATTGCCGCGCCGGTCAGCGACGCTTCACGCAGCGCGCGATGTTCGACAATCAGATGCCACATCGACACCATCAGCTTGCCGTAGGGCAGCGTCGAGGTCGGCTGGCTTTTCGGCAGACGCAGGATGATGACGACGGCCAGCACCAGCAACGCAATCACCGACGCGCCGAACACCGCGCGCCAGCCAAAATATTCAGCGATCACGCCCGACGCGGTCCGTGCCAGCAAAATGCCCAGCAGCAAACCGCTCATCACCATGCCGACCGCATGACCCCGTTCGGACGGCGGCGCGAGTTCGGCGGCGAACGGCACGGCCTGTTGCGCGATGGTGGCAAGCACGCCGATCGCGAGACTGGCCACGATCAGCACCACCAGCGTCGGCGCGGAGGCCGCGACGATCAGCGCGATGCACATGCCGACGATCTGCAGCAGGATCAGACGCCGCCGGTCGAAGCGGTCGCCCAGCGGAGCGAGCAGCAGCATGCCGGCCGCGTAGCCAAGCTGGGTGACGGCCGGCACCGCGCCGACCCACGACGCGCTGCTGGGAAACGACGAGCGGAAGTTATCCAGCAGCGGCTGGTTGTAATAAATGTTTGCGACCGACACACCGGCGATGGTGGCAAGCAGAAACAGCAGGCCGCGCAACGACCGGTCGGCGGAAGCGGGTGTGGAAGCGTCGGGAGTGGCCATGAGAAAGGGAGGATCGGTGGACCGGCCCATGCGCGGTCTCAAGCGTGCCGATCATACCGGAGCGGGGCGGTTCCTGCTGACGGTGGCCACGCCGGTGAGAAAGGGCACGTCATTATCAAATTGAGATATAGATTCGGCGTTAGTTCGTAGAATCGGCGCCCCCAACAGCACCGATCACGCGACCGACTTCATGAAATCGACTCCTCAAGGCGAATCACCGCCGATAGCCGGCGGCTTGCTGTTTGCGTTGCTCTGCGTGGCCGCATGGGCCGTGTTCACCGCGTTCACGGTACGCGAGCCGCTGAAGCTGATGCTCGAATGGGAGTTGCTGACGGTGTTCGTGCGTCCCGACACCCATGGCTGGTATCGCACGGTGATGACGCTGGTGGGGCTCGACGTCATGATCAGCGGGTTCATTGTGACGGGCGCAGGCTGGCTATCGCTGCTCGCGTCGCGCAAGGCGGCGTGCTTTATCGCGCAGGTGCAGGCATGGCTCCTGACGATCCTGGCAATGCGTGCCGGCGCGTATTGGCTCGGTGGTTATATGGCCGGCGTTATCGGCATCGGGATTTCTATACCGCTCGACAATCTCGTTCAGGCCGCGCTTGCCGCCGCGCTCGGGATACCGTATTTCCGCTGGTCCCGGCGCGTGCATCAGACGTTTGTGAACGCGTGATCAGGCACACCCGCGCTTCAGTCGATCAGATTGCCCTCGGGTTCGTAGAACGGGTAAGGACCATCTGCTGCGTCCACATACGCGTGATGCGTGACGATGCCGGTTACCGGATCGTAGCGATGCAGCGCATAAGCAGGCGGTTCCATCACGAATGCCGACGGCGCATCGTCGCGCAGATCGAGCCCCACCTGGTGCGCGGGCGACGGCACCGCAGACGCGATGGTGCCGCCAAAGCGGACGAACATCGGCCGATGCACGTGTCCGCAGATCACGCGTTCCACATTCGGATATCGGGCGATCAACGCGGCGAGTCGGTCGGCAGCGGCGGGGTCGAGCCGCAATTCGTCCATGTGTCCGATGCCGCATGCAAACGGCGGGTGATGCAAAGCGACGACCGTCGGCTTGCCTCGAGCCGCATCGAGTTGGGACGCGAGCCATGCGAGCCGCGTGTCGCACAGCGTGCCGGCGCTTTGGCCCGGCACCATCGAATCGAGCGCGATCACGCGTAGCGCGCCGACATCGACCGCGTATTGCACGAACTCACCGCCGCTGCGCAATTCCGCGCGATTGGGAAAAGCCGCGCGCAACGCGTGGCGTTCATCGTGATTGCCCACTAGCAAAAAGTACGGAATCTCGAGCGGTGCGAGCAGCGCTTTGAGATGCTCGTATTGCTCGGGATCGCCCTGATCGACGAGATCCCCGGTGATGATCACCGCGTCGGGGCGCGGTTCGAGCGCGTTGAGCGCAGCGACACAACGCGCGAGATACGGAGCGGTGTCGACGCGGCGATACGCGAGCGCGCCCGGCCGCTTGATATGCAGGTCGCTAATTTGAGCCAGCAGCATGGAGAGAATCCTTTTTATTGCGCGCTAAAACGCAGCGCAGCGTTTTTACAATAGCGCAATCAGCCCGTCCTGCACGATTGAAATGCCAACCAGTGTGCCGCGCGCCAGTTCGACACGGCCCGCCACGTCGATCAGCAACGCGTCGGGTGCGGCGCCGCCAATCGTCAGGCGGGTGCGCTCACCGAGAAACGCCGTGCTTTCAACCCAGCCGCGCAATTGCGCGCTAGCCGGATCGGCGAGCCATGCATCTTCGGGCCGGAAGAAAATTTCGTGTGACGATTGAGCGTGCGCGTCGGCACCGCGCGAGGGCAGCGGCACGGCGCCACCAGTGGTTTTCAGCAGGCCGTCGTGCAGGTCGCCCGCGAGCCGGTTGATCGTGCCGACGAACTGCGCGACGCTCCGGTTGGCGGGACGGTAATAGATGTCGCGCGGCGAACCGATCTGTTCGATACGACCCGCGCTCATCACGACGATGCGGTCACCCAGTTCCATCGCCTCGGCCTGATCGTGCGTGACGTACACCGTCGTAATGCCCAACTCGCGCAACAGCGCATTCATTTCGCTGCGTAACGTGTCGCGCAAACGTGCGTCGAGGGCTGTGAGGGGTTCATCGAGCAGCAACACGCGCGGCTGCACGGCAAGCGCGCGCGCCAACGCGACCCGTTGACGTTGACCACCGGAGAGTTGATCGACCGGTTTGTCGGCATGGGCGGTCAGACGCATCATGTCGAGCAATTCGTCGACACGTTGACGGGCGGTGTCAGCCGGCACGCGTTTGATCTTCAATCCATAACCGATGTTGCCGCGTACCGTCAGATTCGGAAACAGCGCGTAGCTTTGAAACACCATGCCGACCTGACGCTTTTCGATCGGCAACGCGGTGACATCGTCGTCACCGAAGGCGATGCGGCCGCCTGCGTCGGGTGTTTCGAGTCCGGCGATCATGCGCAGCGTCGTGGTCTTGCCGCAGCCGGACGGCCCGAGCAGGACCAGCGTTTCACCTGCATCGATCTTCAGATCGAGCGGTTCGAGCACCCGGGTGCCGCGAAACGTCTTCGCGCATTGCGTCAGCGTGATGGGAACAGAGGCGGGTTTCATGGCGTGTCGATGGAATTCGAAGAGGGCTTTTGCTTCGACGAAGCAGCCGCGGCGGCCGCACGCTTTTTCGTGGCGCTCCGCTGGCCGGTTGCATCGACGCCAAGCCACTGCATGGCGACGAGCAGGGGCATCGTCATGATGAAGAACAGGATCGTGTACGCACTGCCGATTTCAATGCGCAACGATGCGTACGTGTCGGCGAGACCGACTGGCAATGTCTTCGTGTCGGGCGTATGCAGCATCCACGTGAGATTGAATTCGCCGATGGAAAGCGTCACCACCGCCAACGCTCCGGCGACGATCCCCGGCCTGGCATTCGGCAGCACGATCGTCACGAAGCGCTGGAAGAAACTCGCGCCGAGACTCGCCGCGCCTTCTTCGAGCGTACGCAGATCGCTGCTTGCGCAAACCGCGGCGACCGCACGCACCATGAACGGCAACGTGAACACAACATGGCCGACGACGATGAACCACAGGCTCATCCGGAACCTCGTGAAGCCGCCGTACACCACCAGCAGCGCGAGCGCCGACGCCAGACCCGGCAGCGCGATCGGCAGCACCAGAAATTCTTCGATGATGCGCGACACGCGCGTCTTGCTGCGCGCGAGCACATAACCCGCGGGCACGCCGGTGAGCAGCGTGATCAACAGCGTCGCCGCCGCGACGTCGAGCGACAGAAACACCGAATCGTGATACTGCGTCCACACTTCGACGAGCCAGCGCAGTGTCAGTCCGCTGGACACGCCCTTGAAGTAGTTGACGGTCAGCCCGGCCATGATCGACATGATGACCGGCACGATCAGGAATGCGCACAGCAGCAACGTGACCAGCCATTGACCGGCAGCGAGCCATGCCCGCGTATCGGGCAGGCGGGAACGGGTGCGCGGTTTCATCGTTTCATGCAAGGAGGTGGGAATGGAATTCATCGTGTTGCTGTCATCCGGTGTGGACAGGCCGGGTGCCGGATTGCCAGACCGCCGGCCGCCGGTTCGTGAAGCATCGCTCATGCACTGGCCGCCACCGCCGAACCGCTCACACTGCGCGCGAATGCGAGGACGGCCCACGTGACGATGCCGAGCACGATCGACAAACCCGCAGCGGTTGCCATATTCGCGTTGAGGGTGAACTCGGTGTAGATGGTCATCGGCAGCACGTCGATGTCGGTGGCGAGCGTGAATGCGGTGCCGAATGCGCCCATCGCCGTCGCGAAGCACACCGCGCCCGCCGCGATCAGACCGGGCGAAAGCGCGGGCAACACGATGTCGCGCGTGATACGCCACGGCGATGCGCCGAGCGAACGCGCGGCTTCTTCGAGCGACGCATCGAGTTTGGTTGCCGACGCCATCACGGTGACGATCACGCGAGGAATCGAGAAGTACAGATAGCCGAGAAAGAGCCCGCTCATCGAATACGCGAACACCCAACGATCCCCGGTGAGTTTCAGCGACAACGCGCCGATCAACCCCTGCCGTCCCGCCAGCATGATCACCATGAAGCCGACCACGACACCGGGAAACGCGAGTGGAAAGGTCAGCAACGCGAGCAGCGTGCGCTTGAGCGGGAACTCGCGGCGTGCAAGCAGCAAGCCGGCGATGACCGAGAGCACTAAGGTCGTCGCCGTGACCGCCGCGGACAACACGACCGTCGCGCCAAGACTCGACATGTAGCGGGGATTCGTCAGCAGCGCGCGATAGGTGGCAAAGCCGTGGCCAGCGCCGCTGATCTGCGCGAGCGCGCCCATCGGCAGCAGCCAGAACGCGATGAAAACCACTAGCGCCGGTGCGATCAACGCAATGCGCCAGCGCAGTGGGAACGTGATGTCGTTCAATGCATCACCTGTAGATAACGCTCGCCGAAGCTCGACTGCTTCTCGGCCATCTTGCCGAAGTCGACCGGTTTCGCGCGTGCATAGTCGCTGGCTGGCAGGAATTTCGCGGCGGTGGCGGCGCTCATCGCATTCGCCCGCACGGGACGCAAGTACGCTTCGGCCCACAGTTTCTGACCTGCGTCGGACAGCACGAAGTCGAGTACCTTCTTGCCGTTCGCTTCATGCGGCGCGCCCTTCACGAGGCTCATCACGTACGGCACCGAGATCGTGCCTTCCTGCGGAATCACGAATTCCACATTTGCGTGATCGTTGTATTTCGCGCGATAGGCGTCGAAGTCGTAATCGAGCAAAATCGGAATTTCACCGGACATCACGCGCGCGTACGCAGTCTGTTTCGGCACGATCGGTGCATTGGCCTTCAGCTTGCGAAACCAGTCGAGGCCCGGCGCGAAGTTATCGAGCGTGCCGCCCAGCGCCTGATTCACGGCGACCGCGCCCGCATAGCCGACAAACGCGCTGGACGGATCCAGATAACCGATCATGCCTTTGTATTCAGGCTTCAGCAGATCCGCCCATGAACGCGGCACCGGCTTGCCTTCGAGCGCATCCTTGTTGACGAAAAAACCCAGCGTGCCCGAGTGGATCGTGAACCAGTAGCCTTGCGGGTCCTTCATGTTCGCGGGAATGTCGTCCCAATGAGCGGGCTTGTACGGCTGGATCACACCCTTGTCTTTCGCCTGGAACGCCGACGACACACCGAGGTACACCACGTCCGCGACCGGGCTCTTCTGCTCGGCCATCAGTTGCGCAATCGACTGCCCGGAGTTCTTGTTGTCGAACGGCACGCGAATGCCGGTCTTCTGCTGAATGGCCTTGATCTGGCTCGCCCAGTCGGCCCACTCGGGCGGGCAGTTGTAGCAGATCGCGGTTTCGTCGGCGTGTGCTGCTTGCGGTGTGATGACCGTTAGCGCGGCCGTCACGAGTATGCCTGCCGATAGCGCCGCGCGGGTGGCGCGGACGAGCCGTTGCCATAACGGTCGGGATGACGAATCGAAGCGTGAAGAGGAGCGGATCACTGCAGGTCTCCTGAAGAGGAAGAGAGCGGGTGGTTCGAAGGGTGGGGTCACCTGATGGCCGATTGCACGCGGGACTTCCATTCGCGGCCAGCGTGGCCGGCGCGAGTCACGCCACATTGCGCGCGTACGGCTCCGCGGCGCTGACGTGGGTCGGCGATACCGACGTTTCACCGCGATTCGACATCGCCGCGATGGTGGCGCCCTCGCGCACGCTGTGCGGCAGCGTCAGGGCGAGCGAGGTTTCACCGAGCGCCTCGTAATTGCCGCTGACGCGCGCCAGCAGACGCCGCCATGCCGCGCAGCCAATCTCGCGATTCGGCGCGCAGATGCTCGCGAGTGGCGGCGACAGAAGCTCGCCCATGGCGAGACCGTCGAAGCCGAGAATCGACATGTCGTGCGGAATCTGCAGACGCGCGCGACGCAGGCCGCGCATCACGACCATCGCTAGCAGGTCGTTGCTGCAGAAAAGGGCGGTAGGGCGATTCGGGCCGCTGGTCAGATGCGCGAGTACCGCGGGCGACAGTTCCGCCGCGTTGAAATCGACTTCGAGCGCCGGCGCGGGCGTGAGGCCGGCTTGCTGCATGGCCTGCGTATAGCCCAGATGCCGCTGGCGGGCGCGGTCCGACGCGGCCAGCGTGCCGGCGAGCATCAGAATGCGGCGATGGCCATGGGCGATCAACTGACGTACCCCGTCGTAGGCGGCGAGCCGGTTGTCCACGGAGACCGACGGACGACGCACCGTGTCGTTGTGCATCAGCACGTAGAGCAGACCGGCGCGATCGAGATCGTCGAGTAGCGGATGCGTGTCGGCATCGGCAACGGTCAGGATCAGACCTTCGACGCGTTGTTCGCGCAGCGTCTCGATGGCATGGCGCTCGCGCTCCGCGTCGTACTGGGTGGTCATCAGCATCAGCCGGTAGCCTTGCGCGGACGCGAGTTCGTCGATGCCCTGCAGGCATTCCGCGAACACCGGGTTGGCCAGCGTCGGCAGGATCACGCCGATCAGACGCGTGCGCTCGCCGCGCAACTGCCGGCCGAGCGGGCTGGGGCGGAAATTCAGCGCGTCGATGGACTGGCGCACCTTGTCGAGCGTGACAGGGTTCACGGTGTGCGGGGCGTTGATCGCGCGCGACACCGTGGCGATGGAAAAGCCCGCATGGGCGGCGACATCTTTGATCGTCGGGATCATGGTTTCCGCTCCGGCTGTGAAAGTCGTTGTAAACGTTTTCGTGAGCGGATTATCGGGAAGCTCTGTGACTTCCAGATGACTCCTGGGCGGGTCTTGTTTGTGTCGTGAGAAACGGCAGGAAGGAGAGGAACTGGCGGTGGGCCACACCAGTTTGGTGCGTCCGCCGGGCAGTGGTAGAATTCGCGACCACGCGCAATTGCGACCCCTGCCGGGGTGATGAAATTGGTAAACATAGCGGACTTAAAATCCGCCGCCTTACGGCTTGCCGGTTCAAGTCCGGTCCCCGGCACCAGGTTCCCGTTGCCTACTGGATGGCGGTGCATGGCGTTGCATGGCGTCGGAACCACAGCGAAAACCCGCATCAGACGCGTCTGAGCGGGTTTTTTATTGGCGGATCGGCTCGCGCGCCACGCCAGTCCCGGGCTGCAAACGGGCTGCAAACGGCCGGCGTCGGGCCGCCCGGATCAGTGTATAAATCCCTTATCTGCCTGTCGCAAACCCATCCCACGGAGAACTCATGCCCACCGAAAAATCGAAGCGCGCACGCCTTGCCGCTGAAAGCCTGTTCGGGGATCCACCCGGCGCGACGACGGGCAGCACGGGTAGCAGGGGCAACCGAACCAGCACGTCGGCCAGCCGTCCGTCGAACCCGTTCGGTGACGATCCGTTCAAAGGGTCGACCAGCCATTCCCCATTCGACGACGAACTCGTCAAGCTGCCGCCGGAAATCGAACTGCCGCCAGGCTATGAAGATGCCGCAGCCATGCGCGACGCATTGGCCCGCATCTGGCGCATGGACTGGATCAAGATCGGCAGCAACGAGTGCGTGGTGAGACTGCCGGTCGGCTGGCGCGCGGACAAGTCGGTGGACGGCGTGCTGCGCATCGAGCGCGGCGGCGTGGTGCGGGCGGAAGGGCGGCTCGTTGAAGGCGCCGCGTTGCAGATCCTGCCGCGCTACTATCTGAAGGCCGAATTTCACGATTCGGACGATCACTGCCGGATCGTCGTCCGCGATCGCGCGAGTAAAAATGCGGTGCTCAAGGACTCGTTCTGGGACACCCGCAGCGGCCCGAATCATCCGCAGTGGAAGCTCGTTTCCGACTGGCTCGACAAGAAATTTCCCGACCACCGCGATCCGCTGCGGTATTGGGAAGATTGCCTCGTTTAATCATGTCGCACCTGAAATACCTGACCGGCTATCCGGCGCCTTTGCAGGAGAAGGTGAGGAAACTCATCGCCGACGAGCAACTGGGTTCTTACCTGTCTTCGAAATATCCGCGCACGCATGACGTGCAAACGGATCGTGCGCTGTACACGTATTGCGCGGAGTTGAAGCGCGAACACCTTCGCAGCGCGGAGCAGATCGACAAGGTCACATACGACAGCAAGCTCGACGTAGTTCGCCATGCGCTAGGGCTGCACACGAGTATTTCCCGCGTACAGGGCGGCAAGCTGAAGGCGAAGAAGGAAATCCGCATTGCGTCGCTATTCAAAGGCGCGGCGCCGGAGTTTCTGAAGATGATCGTGGTGCACGAACTCGCGCATCTGAAGGAAAGCGATCACAACAAGGCTTTCTACCGGCTCTGCGAGTTCATGCAGCCGGGCTACCATCAGATTGAATTCGATCTGCGTCTTTATCTGACGCATCGCGATTTGACGAAGAGTCAGGGTTGAACGTCATGCGCGTCAGGTTTGCGATGCGACGCGCATGACCGAAAAAACCGCTATATGTCAGGCCGCCATCGCCTGAACCGCCGACGCTTTCAACAACACCGGAATCGATTTGGACGTCGGCGTGCCCGCGCCGTCGGCGACCGAAGAGAGCGGCACCAGCGGATTCGTTTCCGGATAATAAGCCCCCAGACAACCGCGCGGAATGTCGTATTCGACCAGCAGAAAACCATCGGCGCGACGCTCGACACCGTCGGCCCATACGCTGGTGATATCCACCCACTGTCCGGCGGCAAAACCCAGCATGGCCAGATCGTCCTTATTCGCGAACAGCACCCGGCGTTGACCGTAGACGCCGCGATAACGGTCGTCGAGCCCATAAATCGTCGTGTTGTACTGATCGTGTGAGCGCGTGGTCATCAGCGTCATCAGCCGCTCGCCATGTTCCTTGCGCGCCTGATGAATCGGCGTGTCGACAGCAATCGCGTGAACCATGAATTGCGCTTTGCCGGTCGGCGTTTTCCAGACCCGATCGCGCGACGCGACGCCGAGATGAAAACCGCCAGGATTTTTCAACCGTTCGTTGTAGTTCTGGAAGCCGTCGAGTACTTTTTCGATGCCGTCGCGAATCAGCGAATAATCCGCAGCCTGAGCGAGCCAGTCCACTTTTGCGCTGCCGAGCGTCGCGTGCGCCATGCGCGCGACGATAGCGATTTCCGACAACAGGTTCTCCGACGCCGGCTTGTTCATCCCGTACGAGATATGCACCATGCTCATCGAATCCTCGACGGTCACGCCTTGCGCGACGCCGTTCTGCAAATCGATTTCGGTGCGGCCGAGGGTCGGCAGGATCAGCGCGTCGCGGCCATGAATCAGGTGGCTGCGGTTCAGCTTGGTCGTGATATGCACGGTCAGATCGCATGACCGCATGGCTTCCCACGTGCGCGGCGTGTCAGGCGTCGCAATCGAAAAATTGCCGCCCAGACCGATGAACACCTTCACCTTGCCTTCGAGCATCGCGTGAATCGTTTCGACCACGTCGAATCCGTGTTCGCGCGGCGGCTCGAAATCGTAGGCCTGGCCGAGGCGGTCGAGAAACGCCTGGGTCGGCTTTTCCTCGATACCGACGGTGCGGTCGCCCTGCACGTTCGAGTGTCCGCGCACCGGGCACAGACCGGCGCCACGGCGGCCGATATTGCCGCGCATCATCATCAGGTTCGACAGCAGTTGCACGGTGGCCACCGAATTCTTGTGCTGGGTGATGCCCATGCCCCACGTCGAAATCACGGCGCGGCCTTTCACGTAGATGTCGGCGAGCTTCAGCACCTCGTCGAACGGCACACCGGCTTCGGCGACGATGGTGTCCCAGTTCTCGGCGCGCAGGTCGTCGGCGAACGCGTCGAAGCCGACCGTGTGTTCGGCGATGAAGCCGACGTCGAGCACGCGCTCGAGCCCGGAGGCGAGCGCTTCGTCATCGAGCTCGATCACGCGTTTGGCGACGCCTTTGATCAACGCGAAATCGCCGCCGATCTTCGGGCGGATAAACACGGAGCTGATTTTCGTGCTGCCCATCGTCAGCATTTCGACCGGATGCTGCGGGCTCGCAAAGCGCTCGAGGCCGCGCTCTTTCAGCGGATTGATCGACACGATAGTCGCGCCACGCTTCGCGCATTCGCGCAATTCACCCAGCATCCGCGGATGATTGGTGGCGGGATTCTGCCCGAAGATCAGCAGCGTATCGGCGTGTTCGAAGTCGTCGAGCGTCACCGTGCCCTTGCCGATGCCGACCGTGCCCGGCAAGCCGCGGCTGGTGGCTTCATGGCACATGTTCGAGCAGTCGGGGAAGTTGTTGGTGCCGTACATGCGCACGAACAACTGGTACAGGAACGCGGCTTCGTTGCTGGCGCGGCCGGACGTGTAGAACGCGGCGCGGTCGGGGTCGTCCAGTTGTTTCAGATGGCGTGCAATCAGATCGAATGCTTCGTCCCAGCCGATCGGCACATAGCGGTCACGCAACGCGTCATAGACCAGCGGGTCGGTCAGGCGGCCGTGCTGTTCCAGCTCGAAGTCCGACTGCGCCATCAGTTGTTCGACCGTGTGCTGCTCGAAGAACGCGGGGGTCACGCGCTTGCTGGTCGCTTCGGCGGCGACGGCCTTGACGCCGTTCTCGCAGAACTCGAAGGTCGACGCATGCTCGCGGTCCGGCCACGCGCAGCCGGGGCAGTCGAAGCCGTTCGGCTGGTTCTGCTTGAGCAGCGTGCGGTAGTTGCCGCCCGTGACCTTTTCCTTGATCAGGTTGATGGCGACGTACTTCAGCGCCCCCCAGCCCGCAGCAGGGTGTGTGTACGGTTCGATACGAGCGTCAGGTTTCTTCATGATGATGCCGCCGGAGACGGTCTGGACGAGGCTTGATAGCCAATACCTGCCAGCCTACTGTGTTCCAATTGTTGCGCTGCATACAGAAAACTGGAAAACGGAGGGGTACAGTTGTTCGATTTGGGCATACACTGGCACTCCAAACCACGCGCTGCCCGAGCCAGGTCCTTGAAACTGTACGAAAAACTCGCCGACGAGATGACCGAAGCCGTGCGCCGCGGCGTGTTCGCGTCGGGCGAGCGGATTCCTTCGGTGCGCCAGGCAAGCCAGCAGTACGGCGTCAGCATCAAGACGGTGCTGCACGCGTACGCGTTGCTGGAAAGCCGGGGGATTGTCGAAAGCCGTCCGCAATCCGGCTATTTCGTGCGCGACGCGGCGGCGAAGGCGCTCGCGCCCGATGCCTCGCCGGCCGCTGGCGGTAAGCGGGCGCGCGAGGCGCCGCCAGTGGCGGCTACCGTGGACGTGAGCCGGCTGGTGCTGTCCACGCTGCGCAGCATTCGCGCGCACGACGCCGTGCCGTTCGGCTCGCCGTATCCCGATCCGTCGCTGTTCCCGTGGCGGCGCATCAACCAGTACGCGAATGCGATTGCGCGACGCCACGCAAGCTGGAACCTGATCGACGATTTGCCGCCGGGCAACCCGGAGTTGATCCGGCAGATTGCACGGCGCTATGCCGAGAACGGCGTGCCGGTCGATCCCGATGAAATCATCATCACGCTCGGCGCCACGGAGGCGATCAACCTCAGCCTGCAGGCGGTCGCCAAGCCTGGCGATACGGTGGCGGTCGAGTCGCCGACCTATTACGCGATGCTGCACGCGATCGAGCGCCTCGGCATGCGCGCGATCGAAGTGACGACGCATCCGGTCCACGGTATCGATATCGACGCGCTCGCCCAGGTAATCGCGAAGCAGAAGATCGCCGCCTGCATGGTGATGCCGAACTTCCAGAATCCGCTCGGTTTCCAGATGCCCGACGAGCGCAAGCGTCAACTGGTCGAACTGCTCGCGGCCCATGAGATTCCGGCGATTGAGAACGATGTGTATCAGGAGTTGTATTACGGCGAGACCCGGCCGTCGACGCTGAAGAACTTCGACACTCAGGGTCTGGTGCTGCACTGTGCGTCGTTTTCGAAAAGCCTGACCGCGTCGTACCGGATCGGCTGGGCGATGCCGGGACGCTACCGCGCGCAGGTCGAGAAGCTGAAGTTCCTGAATACGCTGACTACGCCTTCGGTGCCGCAGGTCGCGGTCGCTGATTATTTGCGGCAGGATGGTTACGATCGTCACTTGCGGCATGTGCGCAAGGTGTATCGGCAGCAGGCCAACATCATGATGGCGCTGGTGCAGCGGTTCTTTCCGGTCGGCACGCGGATGTCGGCCCCGCAGGGTGGTTATGTTTTATGGGTGGAGTTGCCGCGGCGCATCGATTCGATGCAGCTTTATCAGGCGGCGCTCGCGCGCAGCATCACGGTTGGGCCGGGGATGATGTTTTCGGCGCGAAACGATTACCGTCATTTTATTCGGCTTAACTACAGCTACCCGTGGACGGCGCAAAGCGAGGCGGCGCTGAAGACCCTGGGCGAGCTGGTCACGCAGATGGCGTGACGCAACACGAGGAGACGCACCTATGGAAGACGATGACATCGACCCGGTTCTGGTTGCCATCCTGGCGCAGCTCTGGCGTGCGCATCAGCAGACGCCGGGCGGCACGTGGTCGCTCGCGAAGCTGTCGAAGCAGGCAGGCGTGCCGATGAGCGGCCTGCGGCGGCAGTTGACGGCGCTGGTCGACAATGGCTTCGTGGAAACCTCGTTCAACGAGGAAGGCACCGGGTCCGCGCGCTTGAGCGAGATTGGCGAGGAACTGTGCGCGGAACTGTTCGGCAGCGATGAGGCCGAGGGCGGCGGCGAGACCCAGCCGCCGCCGAGTCTTCACTGACCCGCGGCGGCACGGCAAGGCCCCGTCGCCGTGCCGCATCCGCGGACTGCCAGGCGTTGCCGGCCTCAGGCTGGCGTCGCCCAAACCGGCGTCAAAGCTGGCTCATGCCGCCGTCCGCGATGATCTCCGTGCCGACGATAAACGCCGATTCCGGCGCCGACAGATGCAGCACGGTCGACGCAATTTCGTCCGGCGTGCCGAAGCGGCCGACCGGCACTTGCTGAAGAATCTGCGCAGCGGTGGCTTCGAGTTGCGCAGCGTCGAGCCCGAGCTTGCCATACAACGGCGTCTGAACCGGACCTGGGCTAACCACGTTGACCCGCACGCCTCGCGGCAGCAATTCCGCCGACAGCGTCTTCGCCAGCGAAATCACCGCGGCCTTGCTCGCCGCATACACCGACGACGACGGCATGCCGATATGCGCGTTGATCGAGCCATTGATCACGATCGACGCGCCCTTGTTCAGCAGCGGCAGCAGCGCCTGAATCTGGAAGTACGCGCCCTTGACGTTGGTGTTGAAGGTCGCGTCCCAGAAGGCTTCATCCACATCGGCGAACGCCGCGAATTTTGCGGTGCCTGCATTGACGAACACCGCGTCGAGGCGGATGCCGGCCGCGCCGATCGCCGCTGCCAGTTCGCGGGCCGCCGCGACCGAACCGGCGTCGTTGCGCACGGCGATCGCATCAGCGCCGAGTGCGGCCCGTGCGGTGTCGAGCGCATCCGCATCGCGTCCGGTGATGACGACGCGTGCACCTTCGCTGGCGAACGCTTTGGCTGCTGCAAAGCCGATACCGCTGCTGCCGCCGGTGACGAGAACCGATTTCCCTTGGAAGCGAGTCATTTTGTTTCTCCGAAAGAGTGTTGCGGGTTGGTGATTGCGATAGTGCGCTTCGCCGGCACGCTTGCCGTACCACTTTTCCGATGTACATGTTCGAAGTTATCGAACATGTTTGCTGGCCCTCCCGTAAGCCGTCTGCGACATACCAAAATACGCGATTCGTTATGGGTGGGATAACGAATAACATTTTTTCCGCTGAAATTGGTCTTCGAATATGGCCCCCATGCTGGAGGCTTGCTCCGGGTGTTCCGCGAACCCCGTGCAGGCTTCTTCAACCCACTTCGGAGAGTCCATGAAAACAAAGCTGGCGCGTGCATTGAATCGTTCATTGCGCATCAAAACCGTCCGTACCGTGCTCGCCGCTGCGCTTGGCGCAAGCGTTGGCGCGTCTCTCGCGTTCAGCGCCACGGCGGCAGCGGCGGCGACCACGCAGCCGGTCGGCATCGCCTTCGTGTACCTCGGCAATCCGGGCGACGCCGGTTGGACCTATGCGCACGAGCAGGGCGTCAAGGAAGTCGAGGCGAAGTTCGGCGACAGGATCAAGGTCACACGCGTCGAGAACGTGCCGGAATCGGCAGATTCGGAGCGCGTGTTCCGCGATCTGGCCGCCAAAGGCAACAAGATCGTGGTGGGATCGAGTTTCGGCTTCCAGGACTTCGAACTGAAGGTCGCGAAGGATTTCCCGGACACCGTGTTCGAACACGCCACCGGCTACAAGAAAGCGCCGAACTTCGCCACTTATGATGTGCGCACCTATCAAAGCGCCTATCTCGCCGGCCTGGTTGCCGGCTATACGACCAAATCGAACACGCTGGGCTTTGTCGGCTCCGTGCCGGTGCCGGAAGTGGTGCGCAACATCAACGCATTCACGATGGGCGCGCGCTCGGTCAATCCGAACGTGCACGTGAAGGTGGTGTGGATCAACAGCTGGTTCGATCCGGGCCGTGAAAAGCAGGCCGCTGAAACGCTGATTGGCCAGGGCGCGGACGTGCTGATCCAGAACACCGATTCGACCGCGACGATGCAGACCGCCGAGCAGAAGAAGGTGCACGCATTCGGCTGGGATTCCGACATGAAGAAGTTCGGCCCGAATGCGCAACTGGGTGCGTGCGTGAGTAACTGGGGGGTGTATTACACGCATCTGGTGCAGCAGGTTATGGCGAATTCGTGGAACAACACGCCGGTGTGGTGGGGGCTGAAGGAGAATGCAATCGATCTCGCCGACATCAACACGCAGGCGGTTTCGCCTGCGGCGCAGAAGGCGCTGAGCCAGAAGCGCGATGACATCATCGCCGGCAAGTTCGATCCGTTTGCCGGTCCGATCTCCGATCAGTCGGGCGCGGTGAAGGTTGCGGCCGGCAAGTCGTTGAGCGATGCTGACCTGTCGCGCCTGAACTGGTTTGTGCAAGGCGTGGATGGCTCGCTGCCGAAGTAAGCGCGTCACCGCGTCATTAAAGGAGATCGCCCGTGAGTCTGACCGTTTCGAACGACGCCGCCGACGCCAGCGCGGCGCCGGCCTACCCGCCGCAAGGATTGACGCCGACGCCCGCCCAGATCGTCCGGCATTTACGCCATTCGAGCCGGGTGGCCGAGCGGGCGACCTTGCTCGGTCATCATCCGTTTGGCGCGGTGCTGGTTGGGCCCGACCAGGAAACCGTGCTGATGGAGCAGGGTAACGTCGATACGGTCAATCACGCCGAATCGGTGCTGGCTCGCGTGGCGGCGCTGAACTTCACGCCGGAGTACTTGTGGAGTTGCACGCTGTACACGTCGGTCGAGCCTTGCTGCATGTGCGCCGGCACGATGTATTGGGCGAACATCGGGCGAGTCGTGTTCGGGATGACCGAGAAGCGTTTGCTGGAAGCCACCGGCGATCATTCGGAGAATCCGACGATGAGCGTGGATTGCCGGTACGTGTTCGATCATTGCCAGAAGACGGTCGAGGTGATCGGCCCGGTCGCGGAAGTGGAGTCCGAGGTCATGGAGGTTCAGCGGCGGTTCTGGACTAGCCGATAAAGTGGTTTTGTGCGGCCGCGCTTTGGAGACGCGGCCGCTCTCCTCCTGATGCTTCCACGCAATGCGACGGGTATGACGGCAGCGTCGGCGATCCAGACCGTAACGGCGTCTTGACGCAGACGCAGACGCAGACGCAGACGCACTCGCACTCGCACTCGCACTCGCACTCGCACCCATCGCGTGGCGAGACATGCGCGCCATGCGTTGCCGCGCCACCGTCATATCGACGTCGCGCGACCGCCTTTCACGTCACTGCGACGCTTCCACCTGAGCTTGCGTCGACGGCTGTCCCAACGTGGCGACACCGCAAAACCAGTCGCCATCACGCGGCTGATATTTCCATTGATTCCCACCCGCTCTGAGCACCGTAGAGCACTGATCATTGACGATCAATCCTGGGTTCGCAGCCGTGCATTGAAGCAGCGCTGTTTCAATCGGATGGGCTATTGCCAGTGACGGTTTGCGCTGAGTGGCCAACGCCACGGAAGCAGACGGCGTAACCGGCTGCGCCTCTGGCTCACCCGTCTGCATCGTTTCAATCAAGCGTTGCAATTCGTCGATTCGTGTCGCGTACCACGTCCCCAGGCACGCCGCATCGCGGCAGTTCTCCTCGCGCCACGCCCACTTGCTATCGCTATCGTTGAGAAAGGCACGACGGTTGATGACTCGGCGACGTGCTTTCCAGTAAAGTTGCCCCAATGTGTCGTCGAGTTTCGAGAGCGCGGGGTCGTTGCAGATCATTTTTTCGGTGAGCGAATGTCCTCGATTGCAATCGAAGCTGGTGGCATGGGCGGCCAGATGCGTAAGCATCAAACCGGCGATCAGGAGTGGACGAAAGACTTTCATGGCGGTCCCGGTAGTGCAAGGGTTTCAATGCCATGGATGATCGCCGTATTGGCGCCGCGCAGACGCCCGAAAAACACCTGACTTCGGGCAGGTTGTTACCAGATCTTGCCGCGCACGGGGGGCGGCGCAGCAGACCACGACACCAGGGGAAACATTGACCGACGCTTTCAGGCATGCAGCGTGCAACCGGAGCACGATGAAGTGTGTGCGTGGGCGGAAGCCCTGGATTCACCGGCGTGTGAATCGTCATCGACATACTCCGGACTTACTTCGAACTACTAGTCAGCATGCACGCAGGCCGTCAGATCGAATGCGGCCTTTGAAACGGGAGAAAGAATGCAACAACACCTGGTTCGATGTCTTTATGTGGCAGCCGGTTTGCTCGCGCTGCCCGCTGTCGCCAGCGCCCAGTCGCAGGCTTATACCAACAGCGTTGTCAATGTGCGGGCCGGTCCGGCTTCGGATTACCCGATCGTGCAGCAACTGCCGGCCGGCGTGCCGGTGTCGGTCATGGGCTGTCTCAACAACTATCAGTGGTGCGACGTCGCTGGCCCGAATCTGCGCGGCTGGGTTTATGCGGCGCGGCTCAGTTCTCCGTATCAAGGCAACAACGTCCCGTTGATGACCTATGGCGGCATGCTCGGACTGCCAATCCTCGCCTTTTCGATCAACGACTACTGGGGTAACTATTATCGCGGCCGGCCCTGGTATAACCAGCAGTCGCGCTGGTCGCACCATCCGCCGCCCCCGCCGCCGCGAGCTGGCGCGGGGCGGCCGCCGGGTGGCGGATACCCGGGTGGTCATCCGCCGCCGGGTGGGCATCCGGGGTATGGCGGTGGACATCCGCCGGGGAATGGCGGGGGGCGTCCGCCGGGTCCGCCACCGGGGAATGCAGGTGGCCGTCCGCCGGGTGGTCCGCCACCGGGGAACGCGGGGGGCCGTCCGCCGGGTGGTCAGCCGCCGGGGAATGCGGGGGGCCGTCCGCCGGGTGGTCAGCCGCCGGGGAATGCGGGGGGCCGTCCGCCGGGTGGTCAGCCGCCGGGGAACGCAGGTGGCCGTCCGCCGGGTGGTCAGCCGCCGGGGAACGCAGGTGGTCGCCCACCGGGTGGTCAGCCGCCGGGGAACGCAGGTGGTCGCCCACCGGGTGGTCAGCCGCCAGGGAATGCCGGCGGTGGTCGCCCACCGGGAGGCGAGGACCATGGCGGTGGTCGTCCGCCCGGAGGCGGAGACCATGGTGGCGGTCGTCCGCCCGGAGGTGGGGGGCAAGGCGGTGGCGGCAATCATCCTCAGGGAGGTCAAGGGGGAGGCTAACGCCCGCCCGTCGGGAAGTTGAATCCGTGAGCCCGGACGGCCGACAAGGCCGTCCGGAGCAAGTCCGACCCGCGCAAACGCTTGCCTATCACAAGCCACCAGTCGTCTGTCATGCATCTAGAATATTCTTCACCGGAATAGCGTAAACCCCGGTGTGCCACGTACACTAACTTGCCGATGTTGGGTTGGGGGGCGCACAAATGAATCGCGATGCGACATCAGATGGCACGATAGATGGCACGATGAAAGCGACGCCTGAGGGTATGCGCTACGGGCAGCATCTCGCCGAAGAGGTGCTGGCGTCGGAGCGCAGTGTGTTGCGGTTGATTACCCGCAACACGCCGTTGCCTGAGCTGCTCGACGAAGTCTGCCGGCGCGCGGAAGCGTTGCTGGGCGTTGGCGCATCCTGTTCGATCCTGCTGGTCGACGCCGACGGCATGCACGCCAAAGTCGGCGGCGCACCGTCGCTGCCGCCGCACTTCAGCGCCCGCGTCAACGGCCTCCTGATTGGTCCGCGATCGGGCTCCTGCGGCACCGCGATGTACGAGCGCCGTCTGGTCGTCGTCGACGATATCGAAACCGATCCATTGTGGGCCGATTACCGGGAACCGGCGCTGTCAGTCGGCTTGCGCGCGTGCTGGTCGGTGCCGTTCGAGAACGATGCCGGTGTGGTGCTCGGCGCATTCGCGGTCTACTACCGCACCACGCGCCGTCCCAGCCTCGAAGAAGAAGCGATGTTGCGCGACATCGGCAACAGCGTCGGTCTTGCGGTTCATCAGGACGCCATCGCGCAGCGTCTCGCACATAGCGAAGAGCATCACCGGCTGGTGGTCGATCATCTGCGCGAAGGCATCGTCGTGCAGTCGCGCAGCGGCTTGGTTCTGGCCTGCAATCCGAGCGCGCAACGCATGTTGCGGGCCACTCCACAGATCGTCGGCCGCAGTATCGACACGGTGATGACGCGCGTGTTTCAGGAAGACGGCACGCTGGTGAAGGAAAGCGATCGCCCGACCGCGCTGGTGCTGGCATCGGGCAAACCGATGCTCGGCGTCACCGTCGGGCTGGAGTTGATCGCCGGCGATATCGTGTGGATCACCGAGAATGTCGTGCCGATCATCCGGCCTGGCGACACCGAACCGGAATCCGTACTGATTTCGTTCTCCGATATCGGCCCGGTACGCGAAGCGCAACGGCAACTCAAATTTCTGGCTACGCGCGACTCGCTCACCGGCCTCTACAATCGCGCCTATCTGACGGAGCGCATGCGCGAGATGGTCGAGCCCGGCCGGCTGGACAATCTCGGCGATCTGGTCAGCGTCGCGGTGTTGTTCGTCGATCTCGACGGCTTCAAGAAGGTCAACGACACCGCCGGTCACGAGGCCGGCGACGCGTTGCTATGCCGGGTCGCGGACCGGCTCTCCGCGTGCATCGGTCGCGAAGACACGCTCGCGCGCGTGGGCGGCGACGAGTTCGTGATAGTCAACAGCAACTACGAAAACACCGGCCATCTGATCGGCCTCGCGCATCGCGTTCTGGACATGATTTCGGTGCCGTTCGCCGTGGCGGGCAACGAGTACTACCTCGGGGCGTCGATCGGCATCAGCCTGTTTCCCGACGACGGTCACGATGTCGCCACGCTGCTGCGCAATGCGGACGCGGCGATGTATCACGCGAAGCAGCGCGGCCGGAACAACTTCCAGTTCTTCACCGCCGAGCTGAACCAGCATCTGCAACGCCGCTTTAACATCGAGCAGTCGCTGCGCCGCGCGCTTGCCGCCAACGAGCTGAGCCTGGTCTACCAGCCGATCGTCGACAGTCAGGACGGCCGGACCATCGGCGCGGAAGCGCTGCTGCGCTGGTACAACAGCGAGCTGGGCAACGTGTCGCCGGCGGAGTTCATTCCGGTGGCCGAAGACGCCGGTCTGATCATCGAGATCGGCGACTGGGTGCTGGCGCGAGCCTGTCAGCAGGTCGCGCAATGGCGGCGCACGCTGGCGCCGCATCTGATCGTCGCCGTGAATCTGTCGCCACGGCAATTCAATGACGGGCTGCTCGCGCGGGTCGAACGTTGTCTCAAACAATCCGGGCTCGAACCGGTAGCGCTCGAACTGGAGATCACCGAACGCCTGCTGATGAGCGACAGCGAATCCGTGCTCCCCATGCTGGCCGCGCTGAGCGCGATGGGCGTGCGCATTTCCGTCGACGACTTCGGCACCGGCTATTCATCGCTGTCGTATCTGAAGCGCTTTCCGCTGCATAACCTGAAGATCGACCGTTCGTTTGTCGCAGGTTTGCCCGATCACCGGGATTCGATTGCGATTACGCAGGCGGTGGTCGCCATGGCGCACTCGCTGGGCATGAACGTCACGGCGGAAGGCGTCGAGACGGCCGAGCAGGCCGCCTTTCTAAGGTCGATTGCCTGCGACAAGCAACAAGGCTATCTGTACAGCCGCCCGGTTGGGGCGAGCGCCTATGCACGCAGTTTGTGCGATGCGCAGATGGGCATGGCCGACGCGGGCTAGCCCCGGCCATCTGCTGGCAAGCGTTGCGCAGCAGCGCTTCCGCGCAGATTGCGCGGTCTGATTGTTCAGTTTCCCAAACAAGTGCCTTCGCTTTCCCGGTATTTATCCGCACACGCGTTCTCCCTAAAATCCTTCCATCGACAATGTAAGTGGAGCGCACAGCCGTTGCGGCAGCGCGCGATGGGAGCAGTGATGTCTGAATTGATCAGGAATCAGCTATACCGGCCTTCGGTGGTCCTGCCGATGGTCGCGCTGATGCAGGTGATGGTGTCGCAGGACTTCAATCTCGGGCAGGTCGGCTGGGTGGTCGCCGCCCGTGGCGCGCAGGCCGCGCTGCAACGCTCGCGCGCGCTGATCTGCGCCGCGCATTGCCATGTATGACCTGAAATGACCTGAAACGGCAGGCGTCAGGCGGCTGCTGATATCGCAGCACGTCGGCATGGCAACAGGGTATGGCGGCGCGGAGCACTGAGGGTAAGATGCTACGACCTGCCCCCCAGCCCCGGGAGAATTGCCATGCCACAGCATTTCGACGCAGTTGTGATCGGTACCGGACAAGGCGGCTCGCCGCTCGCAGTCCGTCTCGGCGAAAGCGGCCGCAAAACCGCGGTGATCGAACGCGCGGCGTTTGGCGGCACGTGCGTGAACGTCGGCTGCACGCCGACCAAATCCTATGTGGCCAGTGCCCGCGCGGCGCACGTCGCCCGTCATGCGGCGGAACTCGGTGTGCAGGTAAGCGGCTCGGTCAGTGTCGACCTGGCTGCGGTCAAGGCGCGCAAGGATCGCATCATCGGGCAGTCGCGCGACGGCGTCGAAACATGGCTGCGCAGCGCGGCGAATGTCACCGTCTTCAATGGCCATGCGCGCTTTACCGGCGCGCATACGCTTGCCATCAGCGGGGCGGATGGCGCGGTGACCGACGAACTCAGCGCCGATGAAATCTTCATCAACACCGGTACGCGCGCGGTGGTGCCGCCGCTCGAAGGCATCGAGCGGATTCGTTATTACACCAACTCCAATCTGCTTGAACTGACGGAATTGCCGGAGCATCTGGTGATTGTCGGCGGCAGTTATATCGCGCTCGAATTCGCGCAGATCTTTCGGCGTTTCGGCAGCCGCGTGACCGTGCTCGTGCGCGGCGAACGTGTGCTCACTCGCGAGGACGCTGATTTCGCGGCGTCGGTGCAGAAGGTGCTGGCTCGGGAAGGGGTCGAGTTTCGCTTTGGCGTGCAGCCGTCGCGGGTCGAGCCGCATCCGCATCGCGAGAACGATGTGTGCATTGGCTTTGAGCAGAACATTCCGGCGATGGAAGCGTCGCACCTGCTGTTGGCCACGGGCCGCGAGCCGAACACGGACGACCTGGGCCTCGAAGCGGCCGGCATCACCGTGGACAAACACGGCACGATTCCGGTCGATGGCCAGTTGCGCACCAACGTGCCAGGCGTCTGGGCGATTGGCGACGTCAACGGACGCGGCGCGTTCACCCACACGTCGTATGACGATTTCCATATCGTCGCGGGCAATCTGCTGGATGGCGGCACGCGCAGCGTCGATACCCGGATCATGGCGTACGCGGTATTCGTCGATCCGCCGCTTGCGCGCGTCGGGCTCTCGGAGGCCGAGGTGCGCAACGCGGGCAAAGACGCGCTGATCGCCACCATGCCGATGTCGCGCGTGGGCCGTGCCAATGAACGCGGCGAGACCGATGGCTTCATGAAAGTCATGGTCGACGCGCACAGCAGGACAATTCTCGGCGCCGCGATTCACGGTATTGAAGGCGACGAAGCGATCCATACGTTCATCGACATCATGACTGCGGGCGCGCCGTATCCGACGCTGCAATACGCGATGCACATTCACCCGACCATCAGCGAACTGGTGCCGACTCTGCTCGACCGGCTACAGCCGATGAAATGAGCGGCGGGCAATCTCATCGATGACCCGACCTGCGCCTATCGGCGGCAACCTGTTTGACGCCTTCACGCCGAAGGCCCCGGACGAACAGATCGACGCGCTGGTCGAGCAGGACGGCGTGACGATCGAGCGCATCGTGTCGATGGGGCACGCGAGTCCGCCGGACTTCTGGTACGACAGTCCGCGTACCGAGTGGGTCGTGCTGCTGAGCGGCGCGGCGACGCTCGAATTCGAAGGCAATCCCGAACTGCATGCAATGAAGCCAGGCGATCACGTGCTGATCGACGCGCATTGCCGGCACCGGGTCGCGTCGACGAGCGATCACGAGCCGAGTGTGTGGATCGCGGTTTATTGCCCGCCCGGTGTCGGGTAGCTAGCCATTGAGGATGGCTGGTGCGCGGGGAGTGCGTCGGCGGTGGGGGATTGTTACGCGTGCAGGCAGCCGCGTCGATGCGTGAGTCGATGCATGAGTCGATGCATGAGTCGATGCATGCGTCGAGGCACGCGTCGGCGCACGCATCGACAAAGCCGCACGGCATCGCGGATAATCGGCAGCGCGCCTCGTCAACGAGGCGCCGGCGGGCGGTACTGTCAACCGCATTCATCATTCATCATCAGGAAACCCAACGATGGGCAAGGGACGTGTCGAAGCCTTCAGTGACGGCGTGATCGCCATCATCATCACGATCATGGTGCTCGAATTGAAAGTGCCCGAAGGCTTCGACCTCGCGGCGCTGCGTCCGGTGATCCCGGTGTTTTGCGCGTACGTGTTGAGCTTTATCTACGTCGGCATCTACTGGAACAATCACCATCACATGTTCCATGCGGTGCAGAAGGTCAACGGTTCGGTGTTGTGGGCGAATCTCCACCTGCTTTTCTGGCTCTCGCTGCTGCCTGCCGTCACACATTGGGTCGGCGAAAACCATATGGCCTCCTGGCCGACCGCGTTGTACGGCGTCGTGCTGTTCATGTCGGCGATCGCGTATTTCATTCTGACCCGCACGCTGATCGGCAATCACGACGAGAACTCCACGCTGGCCAAGGCGCTGGGCAGCGACTTCAAGGGCAAGGTGTCGGTGGTGGTCTATCTGGTGGGTGTCGGGCTCGCTTTCGTGGTGCCGTGGGCTTCGGCCGTCCTGTATACGCTCGTCGCCGCATGGTGGCTGGTGCCGGACCAGCGGATCGAGCATTTGATGAAGGAGTGACGCGCGCGCGTGGGCTGCGTGGCACGCTGGCCGATGTGCCGATGTGCCGATGTGCCGATGTGCCGATGTGCCGATGTGCCGACGTGTGTGGTGCCAGCCAACTTGATCGCGATGTTTCGCCGATACTGACAGCATGACTTCTCTCAAGCCGGCTTCTTCAATCACGCGCATCGGACTTATCTCCGATACGCACAACCTCGTGCGCCCCGAAGCGCTGGCGTATCTTGCCGGTTGCGACGCGATCATCCACGCGGGCGATATCTGCAACGAGGCAGTGCTCGATGCGCTGATGCAGATCGCGCCGGTCACCGCCGTGCGTGGCAATAACGACACCGGCGACTGGGCCACGTCGCTGCCGACGCACGCAACGCTGACCGTGCAGCAGGTGAAGATACGCATCGTTCACGATATCGCCGATCTGGGCGGCGATCTGCGAGGTGAGGGTATCGGCGTGGTGGTGAGCGGCCATTCGCGCAAGCCGTCTATCGTCGAGCGCGACGGCGTGCTGTTCATCAATCCAGGCAGCGCGGGCCCACGGCGGTTCAAGCTGCCGGTTTGCGCCGGAATGTTGATCGTTGAGGGTGCGCAGGTAAAGGCGAGCTTTGATTCGCTGTTGACGTGACTAGAAAGCAAAACGGGCCGGCAAAATAATTTGCCGGCCCGTTTTTTTGGGGTGCTGATTCAAGCCGGGCGCCGAAGCGCCGCAGCACATCCATTACAACGAGTCGCGGGGCTTTCCACCGCGCGACTCAACCGCGCCATTACGCACGCGCGGTAGCCGCGGCCGCATAACCCTCATCCATCTCCGCGGCTTCACGCTCGCCGCGCAGCACCGCATGCGCCTCGGCACGCGTGGCCACACACGGACCCGAGCCGAGCAGCGGCTTGCGGGCCGTTTCACGCAGCGCGAGCACCGACACGATGCCGATCAGCGATGCGCCCATCAGATAGTACGCGGGCATCATCAGATTGCCGGTGCTGTTGACCAGCCACGCGGTCACCAGCGGCGTCGTACCGCCGAACAGCGACACCGAAATATTGAAGCCGATAGCGAGCGCGCCATAACGGATCTTCGTCGGGAACAAGGCCGGCAGTGCCGACGGCATCACACCGGTAAAGCACGACAGCAGCATGCAGAGAATCATCAGGCCGCTGAACACCGGCAACACCGTGCCCATGCGGATCAGCAGCAGCGCGGGAATCGACAGCGCGAACAGACCCACGCAACCGAACAGCATCACCGGCTTGCGGCCGATCGTGTCCGACAGACGGCCGGCGGCGAGCGTCATCGGCATCATCAGCACCATCACGAGCAGCACGAGGAACAGACCGTGCGTTTCGTTGAAGTGCAGCGTGGCCGACAGATAGCTCGGCAGATACGACAGCGCCATGTAATCGGTCACGTTGAAGATCAGCACGAGGCCCACGCACAGCAGCAACGGCTTCCACTGTTGCATCAGCAACTCGCGGAACGACTGCTTCGGCACTGCCTTGTCTTCGGCTTCACGCTCTTCGGCCTGCTTCTTGAACGCGGGCGTTTCTTCGAGCTTCATCCGGATATACAGACCCACCAGACCCAGCGGACCCGCGATCAGGAACGGCACACGCCAGCCCCACGTGAGCAGCGCGTCGTGCGACAGCGTTGCGGTCAGCACCGCCACCGTGCCGGCACCGAGCACATAGCCAATCAGCGTGCCGAACTCGAGGAAGCTGCCCATGAAACCACGGCGCTTATCTGTCGAGAATTCGGCGATGAAGGTCGCGGCGCCGCCGTATTCACCACCGGTCGAGAAGCCTTGCACCAGACGCGCGACCAGCAGCAACACCGGAGCGAAAATGCCGATCGACCCGTAGCTCGGAATCAGGCCGATCGCGAACGTGCCGAGCGCCATCATGATCATGGTCATCGCCAGCACGCGCTGACGTCCGATTCGATCGCCCAGCGGCCCAAACACCATGCCGCCGACCGGGCGCACGAGGAACGCCGCGGCGAATGTGCCGAACGTGGCGATCAACTGCGCAGCCGGACTCGCCGACGGGAAGAACACTTTGCCAAGCGTGACAGCGATGTAGCTGTACACGCCGAAATCGAACCATTCCATTGCGTTGCCGAGCGCCATCGCGCCGACGGCTCGCTTGAGGAGGGATTTGTCGACCACGGTGATGTCGTCGAGGGAGAGGCGTTGTTCTTCTTTGTGGTGTCGCCAGAAGCCGTTGCTGGAAGCGGTCAAGGTGAAAACTCCAATGACTGCGACGAAACTCATGTTGCGCATGAACGTTCCGCCACGGGTGCTGGGGAAGTGCAATTTCGAGAGCAAGGCAATAGCAGCTGCATTGCCGGCTCCGGCAATGAAGTGGGGATGGACGCGCAAAGAGAAGCAGAACGCCCGTGCCTCGCGAGACATTTCGCGAAAAAACACTCGTCTAGATTGTGCTTGCTGTTGCACCTGCGTGGCCGTGGAAGGGGGGCAGATGCATGAGGACGCTGGGGTGGCTGGAAGCATGGCCCATGCGCCGCTGGAAGGCTTGAAACGAAAAAGGCCGGTTGCTTTATCCGCCGCTCATGCAGTGCCACGCAGTGACATGAAACGGAGAAACGACCGACGAGCCTTCTTGTATAAAAACTGTTCGATTCCGGCTCGCACACGTGTTGCGCGCCAAATTGAAAAGAACGTGAATGAAGGTGAATTGCTGTTGGAACGAGGCACATGATAGCACGATGACGGAGGATCGTGCAAACCCAAGGGCTGCGATGGGGCTGGGTGAGGGCGCTGAATCCCTTGCGGGGTGGGGGATTCCGGCGGATTGTGACAGTGTGCAAAGGGGGCTTAAAAACGGGCTTGGGATGGACTGTTTAGGTCATTTTCGGGCAAGCGTTTCGGCAACGGAGAGGGCGGAAAGCGTGGGATTGCGGCTAGGAATTTGCGGAACTGAGTTGAGCTGGTGGTTACCGACGCGAGGTGACGCGGGCGGGCACGAGGTGACGCGGGGACAAGGCGGCAGCGGCAAGCAGAGGCAGGCAAAGGCGAGCGGAAGCAAAAGAGGACACAAGCCGGCACAGGCAAAACCACGCGGCCAAAAAAAATCCGCGCTCAACGCGCGGATTTTTCTGCTTCCTACACCCTCGGACGCTGCTAGCGCGTTCGATCAGGCCGACGGCGGCACATACCCTTGCGCGGTATCCGCGCCTTCACCGAAGAAGAATTTTTCGGTCTGCTTCATCAGGTACTGACGCGCGCGCGGATCAGCCATGTTCAGGCGGTTTTCGTTGATCAGCATGGTCTGCTGCTTCAACCATGCCTGCCAGGCTTCCTTCGAAATGCTTTCGTAGATCCGCTTGCCGAGTTCGCCCGGCAGCGGCGGGAAATCGAGGCCTTCGGCTTCCTTGCCGAGCTTTGCGCATTGAACCATACGAGTCATGCTGTGCTTCTCCTTTAATCGGTATTGGGGCGGGCAGTCGCTTGATAGGGCGACGCTCAGAGCTGTTTCATCAGCACGAGCGACTTGCGCTGCCAGTTATAGAGTCGGCGGCGATCTTCAGGCAGGTCGTCGACCGTGACCTTGACGAAGCCGCGCTTGAGGAACCAGTGTTCGGTGCGCGTGGTGAGCACAAAAATGCGCGTCAGGCCGCGTGCCCGCGCGCGTTGCTCGATGCGCTTGAGCAGGCGTTCGCCGTCGCCGGTGCCTTGCGCTTCGGGCGCGACCGTCAGGCAGGCCATTTCGCCGATGCGCTCCTGCGTGTACGGATACAGCGCCGCGCAGCCAAACAGCACGCCATCGTGCTCGATCACCGAGAAATGGTCGATGTCGCGCTCGATCTGGTGACGCCCGCGCCGCACCAGCGTGCCGTCCGATTCGAGCGGTTCGATCAGCGAGAGAATGCCGCCGACGTCGTCCGGCGTCGCTTCGCGCAGACTTTCCAGGTTCTCGTACGAGATCATGGTGCCCACGCCATCGTGCAGGAATAGTTCGAGCAGCAGGCTGCCGTCGAGCGCATACGGAATGATGTGCGCCCGCGCGACACCGCCACGGCACGCGCGAATCGAATGCTTCAGGTAGAAGCCCGCGTCGCCGGTGACCTCGCCGCTTTCGTGCAGCTTGTACGCGTCGTCGAGCGAGAGTTCGCGGACCAGTTCAGGGCCTTCTTCGCCGACTTCCATCAGGCCCGGCGTTTCGGTCAGGAACACGATCTTGTCGGCACGCAGCGCGATGGCCGCAGCCGACGCTACGTCTTCCATCGCCAGATTGAATGCTTCGCCGGTAGGCGAGAAGCCGAGCGGCGACAACAGCACCAGCTTGCGGCTCGCGAGCGAATGGCGGATCGAATCCGCGTCGATCTTGCGAACCACGCCGGTGTGCGCGAAGTCGACGCCGTCCAGAATGCCGACCGGACGCGCTGTCACAAAATTGCCCGACACGACGCTGATATGCGCGTGCGCCATCGGCGTGTTCGGCAAGCCCTGGCTGATCGCCGCCTCGATATCCAGACGCACTTCGCCAGCCGCTTCTTTCGCGGATTCGAGCGCGCGTGCGTCGGTAATTCGCATGCCGTGCGAGAACTCGGACTCCACGCCGTGCAGGCTCATCTGCTCTTCGACCTGCGGTCGCGAGCCGTGTACCAGCACGATCTGGATGCCCATGGCCTGCAGCAGCGCGATATCGGACACGAGCGCATTCAGGAGCCCCTGATGCACCACTTCGCCGCCGAAACCGACCACGAAGGTCTTGTTGCGGAACGCATGGATGTAAGGGGCGACTGAGCGCATCCAGTCGACGAATTGCGCATGCTGGGCGAGATCTTCCGGTGTTCCGGCGGGGGCCGGAACGCTCGCGGGCGCGGGGACGAGGTCGGTTTGGGAATTCATGCCGGGGATTATAATGCGCACCCATGTCGAATGTACCCAAAAGTCCCGCTGCGGCGAACGAGAATCCGGCTTCGGCCGCCGATCCCAAGAACTCCGGCGACGCTCATCGCCGCCCTGCGCAGGACGCTCAAAGCAACCCGCCGGACCCGGCGCGCGACGCGCGCCGTGCGGTCGAGGGCGCGCGGGCGTCGGAGCAACCGGATAATCCGCGTCAGGCGCCGCATGATGCAGGTGCAGGTGCAGGTGCAGGTGCAGGTGCAGGTGCAAACGCTAGCGCTAGCGCTGGCGCGACCGCGAATCTGGGCGGCGGTGACTCGCGGTCGCCGTCTGCGCATAACGAGGGCGGCCGCCGTTCACGCGATGAGCGGGGCCACAAGCAGAATGCACAGCACGGCGAGCAGCGTCAGCGAGGCGGCGAGGCAGGCGGCCCGGCCGCGCATGTCAGTGGTCAGGGGCAGCAGCAACCGGCCGGTGGGCGACGCGCACAGGGCGGACAGGCACCAGGAGCGAACCCGCCGCAGCGAGATGGCGAGCGACGCAGGCAGTCCGCGCAGGGATCGGATTCGAATCAGCCGCAGCAAGGCGGCGAGGAAAACGTTCGCGCTGTACGGGGGGCAGCGCCCGACCGTCCATCACGCGACGGCGAGCGGCACGCGCAGTCCGCGCAGGGATCGGATTCGAATCAGTCGCAGCGAGGCGGTGCGGAAAACGTTCGCCCTGTACGGGCGTCAGTGCCGAACCGTCCATCACGCGACGGCGAGCGGCACGCGCAGTCCGCGC
Organism: Paraburkholderia metrosideri; assembly: GCF_904848625.1. Taxonomy (GTDB): domain Bacteria; phylum Pseudomonadota; class Gammaproteobacteria; order Burkholderiales; family Burkholderiaceae; genus Paraburkholderia; species Paraburkholderia metrosideri. The sequence continues at coordinate 385,014 of NZ_CAJHCP010000006.1, read as the reverse complement.
AGGGATCGGATTCGAATCAGCCGCAGCGAGGCGGTGCGGAAAACGTTCGCCCTGTACGGGCGTCAGTGCCGAACCGTCCATCACGCGACGGCGAGCGGCACGCGCAGTCCGCGCAAGGATCGGGTTCGAATCAGCCGTCACGTGACAACGCTCGTGCGAATCAACCAGCCCGTGCGTCAGCGGGCGACGCTGAGTCGCGTCGCGACACGCCGGGCGTGATGCCCGCGCCGCAGAAATCCGGCCGGGCGCCGCTTGAAGCGAGCGGCGCTGAGCGCAACGCCGGTCAGCGTGATTCGCGACCAGCGGGCGCACCGGATGGCTCGCGCGAGCCACGCCCGCCGCGCGACCAGCGGCCGCCGCGCGCGCAGCGCGTCGTCGAACCCAATCCGATTCCGCCAATCACCTTCCCCGAAGCGCTGCCGGTCTCCGGCCGTCGCGACGAGATCGCCAAAGCGATCGCCGAAAACCAGGTCGTGATCGTGTCGGGCGAAACCGGCTCCGGCAAGACCACCCAGTTGCCGAAAATCTGCCTTGCGCTCGGGCGTGGCCTCGGCGCCGGCGGCTCGGGTCTGATCGGCCACACCCAACCGCGCCGGATCGCTGCATCGGCGACCGGACGCCGTATCGCCGAAGAACTCGGCACGCCGTTCGGCGAAGTGGTCGGCTACAAGGTGCGTTTCACCGACAACCTGTCGCCGGGCGCATCGGTCAAGCTGATGACCGACGGTATCCTGCTTGCCGAAACGCAGACCGATCCGCTGCTGAAGGCCTACGACACGCTGATCATCGACGAGGCGCACGAGCGCAGCCTGAACATCGATTTTCTGCTTGGCTATCTGAAGGAAATTCTCGTCAAGCGCCCCGATCTGAAGCTGATCGTGACCTCGGCGACCATTGATGCCAACCGTTTCGCGCAGCATTTCGGCCGTGAAGACAAGCCCGCGCCGGTGATCGAAGTCAGTGGCCGTCTGTATCCGGTCGAGGTGCGCTACCGGCCGGTCGTCGAAGACAGTCCGGCGGTCAAGGCGGCGCAGGGCACGTCGAGCACGGCGTCGTCGCGTGAACGCCCGAAGAGTCAGCGCGAAACCGATCGCGATCTGATGGACGCAATCGTCGATGCGGTCGACGAACTCTGTCGCGAAGGCCCCGGCGACGTGCTGGTGTTCCTGCCCGGCGAGCGCGAGATTCGCGATGCCGCCGAGGCACTGCGCAAACACCATCCTCCGCACACGGAAATCCTGCCGCTGTTCGCGCGTTTATCCGCGGCCGAACAGGAGCGTGTGTTCCGCACGTCGAACGCACGCCGTATCGTGCTCGCGACCAACGTTGCCGAAACCTCGCTGACGGTGCCGGGGATTCGCTACGTGGTCGACACGGGCCTGGCGCGCGTGAAACGCTATTCGTACCGCAACAAGGTCGAGCAGCTGCAGGTCGAGTCGATCTCGCAGGCTGCCGCGAATCAGCGCGCGGGGCGTTGCGGCCGTGTCGCCGATGGCGTGTGTATTCGCCTGTACGAGGAAAGCGATTTCCAGGGACGCGTGCGCTTTACCGATCCGGAAATTCTGCGCTCGTCGCTCGCATCGGTGATTCTGCGGATGAAGTCGCTGCATCTGACGGCGATCGAAACTTTCCCGTTCATCGAGCCGCCGCCGGGCCGCGCCATCGCCGACGGTTATCAACTGCTCAACGAACTCGGCGCCGTCGACGACGACAACCAGCTCACGCCACTCGGCCGCGAACTCGCGCGCTTGCCGCTCGATCCGCGGGTCGGCCGGATGATTCTGGCCGCGCGCGATCAGCAGGCGCTGAAGGAAGTGCTGATCATCGCGAGCGCGTTGTCGGTGCAGGATCCACGCGACCGGCCGATCGAGGCGCAGGAGCAGGCGGACCAGGCGCATAAGCGGTTCGCCGACGAGCGCTCGGAATTCCTGCAGTGGCTGAAAATCTGGAACTGGTTCGAAGAAGCGATCGCGCACAAGAAGTCGAACAAGCAGTTGCATGAGGAATGTCGCAAGAACTTTCTGTCGCAATTGCGTTTGCGCGAATGGCGCGATGTGCACTCGCAGTTGCTGACGGTGGTGCGCGAGCACGGCTGGCGCGTGAACGAAGCGGAGGCCACCTTCGAGCAGATCCATCTGGCGCTGTTGACCGGCCTGCTCGGCAACATCGGCCTCAAAGCCGACGACGAGCCGTATTACCTCGGCGCACGCGGCATCAAGTTCTATTTGTGGCCGGGCTCGGCGCTGGTGAAAAAGGCGGGCAAGTGGGCGATGGCCGCCGAACTGGTCGAGACGAGCCGGCTGTACGCACGTTGCATCGCGAAGATCGAGCCGGAGTGGATCGAGAAGATCGGCGAGCATCTGCTGAAGAAGTCGCTGTCCGGGCCGCATTGGGAGAAGCGCGCGGCGCAGGTGTCCGCGTTCGAGCGCGCGATGCTGTACGGCCTGCCGATTTATCACCGTCGGCGCGTGAGCTTCGGCAAGCAGGACCCGGCGCGCGCGCGGGAGTTGTTCATTCGCGGCGCGCTGGTCGAAGGCGAGTTCGATACGAAGCTCGCGTTCTTCGCGCACAACCGCAAGCTGCTCGCCGATATCGAGCAACTGGAACACAAGTCGCGTCGCCAGGACGTGCTGGTCGACGACGAGCTGATCTTTGCGTTCTACGATCAGGCGCTGCCGGACGGCATCTACACCGGCGCGTCGTTCGAGCGCTGGTATCGCGACGAGGTGAAAAGGAGCGCTCAGCCCGAGGACAAGCTGCGCTTGCTGTACCTGTCGCGCGACGATCTGATGCGCCACGAAGCCGCTGGCGTGACGACGGATCTGTTCCCGAAACGGATGACGATGGCGGGCGTCGAGATGGCGCTCACGTATCACTTCGAGCCGGGTTCGCCGCGTGATGGCGTCACGCTCGCCGTGCCGCTGTATGCGCTGAATCAGGTCGACGCGCGCCGCTGCGAGTGGCTCGTGCCCGGCATGGTGAAGGAAAAGGCGCAACTGCTGATGAAGTCGTTGCCGCAAAAGTTGCGGCGCCATTGCGTGCCGCTGCCCGAATTCGCGGCGGGGTTTGCCGAGCGGCAGAGCGGTGCGCGTTTTGGCGCGGGCGGTTTGCTCGAGTCGTTGATCGCGGATATTCGCGAACAGACCCAGATCGCGATGAAGCAGTCGGACTTCAAGCTCGAAACATTGCCGGCTCATCTGTTCATGAATTTCAAGGTCATCGACGAGCACGGACGACAGCTCGCGATGGGCCGCAATATGTCGCAACTGCGCGCCGAACTGGGCGGCCAGGCGCAGCAGCATTTTCAGAAGATTGCGGCGGGTGCGGCGGGTGCGGCATTGGCGGATGCGGGCGGTGGCGGAGGTGTTGCGACGCCTGCACAGACGGGCGGTGCGGCAAGCGCCGGTGCTGCACAGCGTGGCAAAGGCGCGGCTGTGTCCGGTCCGCAAACCACGTCGGCAGAGGGCGCGGCGGGCACGGCGCTGTACGAAAAACTGACGACATGGAATTTCGGCAAGCTCCCCGAGTTGCTGGAAATTCGCCGTGGCGGCCAGACCTTGTTCGGCTATCCGGCACTGGTGGATCGCGGCACGCATTGCGATGTCGAAGTGTTCGATTCGCCCGATGAAGCCGCGCGGATTCATCGCGCGGGATTGCGTCGGCTGTTCGCGCTGCAGTTGAAGGAACCGATCAAGTATCCGGAAAAGAATCTGCCAGGTCTGCGCGAAATGGCGATGCAGTTCATGCCGCGCGGTACCCAGGAGGAGTTGCGCGATCAGTTGATCGACACCGCGCTCGATCGTGCCTGTCTCCAGGATCCACTGCCTGCCGATGACGTCGGCTTCCACACGAGACGGGACGAAGGGCGCAGCCGTTTGACGTTGCTGGCGCAGGAAATTGCTCGTCTGGTGGGGCAGATACTCACTGAATACGCGAGCGTGACGAAAAAGCTGGTGCAGGCGAAGTCGTTCACGGCGGCCCATGCCGACATGCAGAGTCAGCTTGACGGCTTGATCGGCAAGCGTTTTGTCGTCGATACGCCATACGCTCAGTTGGCGCATTTTCCGCGTTACCTGAAGGGGATTGCGTTGCGGGTCGACAAACTGAAGGCTGACTCCGCACGCGATGCCCGACAGTTCGCCGAGTTTCATCCGTTGCTGCAAAACTATCAGCGAGCGGTCGCGCAACGCGGAGGGGTGCTGGATCCGCGTTTGTCGGAGTTTCGCTGGCTGCTGGAGGAGTTGCGGGTGTCACTGTTTGCTCAGGAGTTGCGAACGCCGATGCCGGTTTCGGTGAAGCGTTTGTATAAGGTTTGGGAGTCGATGCAGCGGTGAGCGAGGGGTGGCTTTGGTTTCGGCTTCTTCGGCTTTGGCTTCTTTGGCTTCGGCCGTTCAAGCTTCGGTCACTGTTTTAGCCACCGCTTCAATTGCCGCTTCAATCACTGCATCAGCCTCTGCTTCAATCTCTGTTTCAGTCGTGCGGATCGTGTATTAGCGCGTTCGCGTGAACGAGCGCAGCGCGTGACGTCATACGTTGTCAGAATGACGTCACGCTCAAACTAGCCGAGGCCTTGTCGGCCCCGACTGTCTCCTTCACGATGATGTTCGAGCCATCGAGGTCGCAATGCCCAAGATGGATTGGCTCGACGAACGCTGCTTACCAGTGCATGCCAGCGCCAATCGATGCGCCGAACTGACCGCGCGAGTCGGTCGTGCCTTGCATCTTGTAGACCCACTTGCCGGTATCCGACAGCTGTGACACGCCGATCGCCAAAGCCGATTGGCCGGCGTACGTGCCACCTGCCATCGACACCATTCCGCGACCTGGCAGCACCGCTTGCGGCAAGCCCGCCATCGCCAACGCGGATGCCGTACCGCCGTTTGCATCCCGGCGAGCCGACCGGACCTGATCGTCGGTATAGTGGTTTGCCTGGCTGATTGCGCCGCCGACGCTCTGCTGCAACTGATTGACGTTGACCGCGTCGGTGCCTTGCACGCCCGCTGCGACGTGAGTGATCTGGCGTTCCTGTCCGGTCGCGCCGACCGATACCGTGCTCTCCCTGTCTGCCACCGAGCCTTGACCCAGCGCGACCGAATTGTCTGCACTAGCGTTTGCTGCTGCGCCGAGCGCGGTGGTGTTGTTGCCGCTTGCAACCGAGTTCGCGCCAATGGCCACAGCGTCGGCGCCGGTGGCTTGCGCGTTCGCGCCTGTCGCGACCGAGTACGCCCCAGATGCCACTGCACTTTCGGTATTAGGGTCGCCTTGCACGCTATTTAACCGGTAAGCCGAATTGGTCATCACGTTATTGACCACACCGTTGACGGCCGCGTTGAGCTGACCGAGATTGACTGCGTCGTACTCGTCCATGCCGTCCGCAACGTTGTGAATGACCGTGCCTCCATTCGCTGTATCGCCGGCTAGCGTGACGCTGTTCCTGTTGACGCTGCCATCGGCGTTCTGGTCGTACATCACCGCAGCGTCGAGTTTCGCGGCCGTAGCGGCGCCCTGGTCGCTCAATGCCTTTAACTGCGCAACGTTGACGGCGTCGGTGTCGGCGGTGCCTGCCGCGACGTTCGTGATCTGACGTTCGTTTCCAGCGGACCCGACTGAAACGGTTCCCGCGCGGTTAGCAATCGAACCTTGACCGAGCGCAACGGAGTTGACGGCAGAGGCGCTCGCGTTGGAACCGAATGCAGAGGAATTCCCGGCGACAGCGCTCGCATTAAAACCAAGCGCGGCCGAGTTGGCGGCAGTGGCACTCGCGTTAGAGCCGAACGCCGACGAATTGACGGCCGCGGCGTTTGAGTTAGCGCCAAGCGCAACGGAGTTATCGGCAACCGCCCCGGCGGAAGAGCCGATGGCAACCGCGCTGGCAGCGACGGCGCTGGCGTTGTAGCCAACGGCCGTGGCCCCGTCACCTTGCGCGGACGCCTGTGCACCGACTGCGGTGCTGAATTCTCCTTGAGCTTGCGCCCTCGTGCCCGCAGCAAAACTTGCGTCGCCCGATGCCAGCGCAGCGTTGCCGATGGCGACGGCATTCACCCCATCAGCCGTAGCGTGGTCGCTCTCGTCGTTCAGACCGTTCCCGTTCGCCTTGAAGTAACGCGACGCGCTCTCACTGACGGCCTGCAATTGGCTCAGATTGACGGCGTCGGTGGGTGCGGTGCCGGGTGCCACGTTGACGATCTGGCGTTGCTGGCTCGCCGAGCCGACCGAGATCGTGTTCGCACGATCCGCCACCGAATTCTGGCCGAGTGCGACCGCGTTGGCGGCATTGGCCGATGCCATATGGCCCAGCGCAACACTGCCGTCGCCAGCCACTGCAGAGTACGCGCCGAGGGCCGTTGAATTCAGTCCGCTGGCCCTGGCAGATACGCCCATTGCCGTCGCCTGGTTCGCGATGGCGGATGCGCCTGCCCCAAGCGCCGTCGAGCCCGTTCCGTTCGCGCTTGCATCTGAACCGAGCGCCACTGCGCTGTCAGCGGCGGCGATCGCGCGGGCGCCTGCCGCGAGCGAATACGCACCGCTTGCGGCCGCGTCGTCGGAACCGTTGCCGGTGGCCTTGAAGTAATGCTGGGTGCTGCTGTCGGCGATCGCGGTGACCTTGTCGTCCACTGCGCGTAACTGGCTGACATTGACGGCGTCGGTTGGCGCGGCGCCTGCCGCGAGATGGGTCAAGCGCCGCTCGTTGTCCGATGAACCGAGCGAGACTTCGCCTTTCGCGTCTGGAGCGGCGATCAGCGTGGGTGCCACATTGGCGGGGACGAAGCTGGGCAGCGCCAGATCCGCCGTCGTGGTGGAATACGCGCCCAATGCGACGCTGTTGTCGGAACTCGCCAGCGCGTAACTACCGAGCGCAAGCGAATCAGAGGCTGTCGCCGTTGCTTCGAAGCCGAACGCGCCAGAATGGGTGCCTTTGGCAGCCGTGAACGAGCCGAGTGCTATCCCGCCCGCTGCTTCGCCATTTGCATACGCGCCGATCGCGATACTGTCGTCTGAAACCGCGGTGGCCCACGCTCCCGCAGCCAGAGATCGGCTTCCTCCCGCGACCGACGCGTAACCGAGCGAGGTGGACACAAAGCCCGCGGCATTCGCGAGCGACCCGAATGCCGACGCAGCGGTATTCGTTGCGGCCGCTCCAGCACCGGTCGCGACGGCGTCCGGACCTGACGCCAGCGCATTCAGGCCAAGTGCTACCGCGCCCTCTGCGTTTGCGTTGGCTTGCGGGCCGAGCGCCACTGAGCTTTCCCTCGTTGCGGTGGCCAACTGGCCTATCGCAATCGAATGTTGGCCCGACGCACTGGCTGCCGGCCCTGCCTGAATTGCGCCGGTGGCGGGATCGACCGTGCCGGGGAGATCGTCGGCGGCGTGGGACGTTGGCGCCGCTCCCGCCAGCGTCACAGCAGCCAGCACGGCGCGGGCAAGTGCCTTTTGGCGCGCTCCGAAGGGATTCTCCTTAAGAGCGGCCATTTGCTGTGCGGCTAGCCATCTCCGGGGCGTTGCATATCGAACCATTGGGGTATTTCTTTTCATTGTGTCAGAGTCTCCGCGGTACTTTTGCGGACAGCGCGTAACGGCAGGGAATCGCAAAGACGTCATCGCCCTTATGAAACGCACGAAATAAAGGGCAAATGGACCGCGGTGTCACGCGCAGGTGCTTTTGTTATCAGGTACGTGCGAAACGCCCGCGTTACGCTCTTAAGTCCGCCGAATAACTGTCTGGGCGATGAGCCAAAGGATTGTCTGGCGGGGGCTGGCGGCGATGTATCAGCAAAATCCGAAATAAAGATAATGTGAAAAATCGCTCTGAATTTATGTTTTATGAATTTGAATCGGATTAATTTTTGCCGTTGATACTCTGGTTTTTTCTTATGAAAACAATTCAAGTTTTAGAGCATTGAGATCGGTGAACGCGAAGTCATAAGACGAAACTCCGCCCGCGTTTGAAGCCGCATTTTTTCCGTGCGCTGAAAACCTTTTGCTATACACGGGCGCGTCGGCGCGCTGGGGGAAGATTGTTGTAAATCAACGCGCTCGTCATTTACTGTGCATCACAGGCCGCTTGGGACAACCGTTGGCACCGTCAATCGTTCTACAATGACAGTTGTTCTCCGAAGTGAGTTTTCATGCGCAAATTTCTTCTTCCCGGCTTGACTGCCACGTTCGCCGCGGGCGCAGCACTGGTCGCCGCCGCAGGCTTTTTTTCTCCGGCGGCTCACGCCAATAACGTGATCGTGCTCAATTCCGGCGAAGCCACGTTGAGTCTGATCGACGAGACCAGCCGCCAGGTCGTCGGCACGGTGCCAACGGGTAAAGAACCGCATCACCTGATGGCCACGCCGGACAATTCGTCGTTGATCGTCGCGAATTCGGTGTCGAACAACCTGATGTTTGTCGATCCGAAAACGGGGCAGGTACAGCGCTGGGTCGAGAATATCGAAGACCCATACCAGATCGGTTTCTCGCCGGACCGCAAGTGGCTCGTCACCACGGGGCTGCGTCTTGACCGCCTCGATATCTACCATTACGACAACAAGAATCAGATGACGCTGGCGTCGCGTCTGCCGCTCGCGGTCATGCCGAGCCACATGGCGTTCACGAGCGACAGCAAGACGGTGTTTGTCACGCTGCAGGTGTCGGGCGAACTCGCCGCAATCGATCTGGCCACGCAAACCGTGAAGTGGAAGATGAAGGTCGGCAAGGTGCCGGCCGGCCTGTGGATGACGCCGGGCGAAAAATACCTGCTGGTCGGCATGACCGGCGCGGATTACGTCGCGGTGGTCGACTGGCGCAACCAGAAGGTCGTCAAGACCATCCAGACGGGGAAGGGCGCGCATAACTTCCGTTCGCTGGACGACGGCAGGCACGTCGCGGTGTCGAACCGCGTAGCGAGCACGATCAGCATCATCGACGAAGAGACGTTGACGAACGTCGGCGACATCACCGGTCTGATGCCGGGGCCCGACGATATGGAACTTTCTGCAGACAAACGCTATCTGTGGGTTACGTTCCGCTTCGCGAAGCACATCGGCATCATCGATCTGAATACGCGTAAGCTGATCCAGACGATTGCCGTCGGCCGTTCGCCACACGGTATTTATTTCTTCAATCGCGCGCCGGTTACGGCGCCGAATGGAGCCTGAGTGCCGTAGCGATACGGCAACGCGGCAAGCCATGACGAACGAGGTCACCAGGTCAGCTCCACCATGTTCCATCTGATTTTTTCTTCGCTCGACAGCTTCGTTTCAGCCGTTCAAACGTTGCTGTACGTCAACGTGGTGCAGCCGCTGCTGTTCCGCTTCGACCTCATGGGCTATGACGAAGACACGTACGACGCGCTGTACTGGGTGATCGTGGGCGTGCTCGAGGTGCTGGCCATGTACGCGGTGCTGCGCCCGCTCGAAGCGCTGCGTCCGGTGGAGCGGTGGAGCAACCGCAAGGCGGTGCGCATCGACGTGCTGTACACGTGGATCGCCAAGCTGGGCATCCTCAACCTGTTCTTCTTCTTCGCGCTGCAGCCGTTTTTCGACAGCGTGCAGGGCTGGTTGCGCATGCATAACATCGCGAATATCGAATTCGACAATCTGTGGCCCGGCGTTACTACGCAGCCCATGGTCACCTTCGTGATGTATCTGCTGGTGCTCGATTTCGCCGGTTACTGGTATCACCGCTGGGAACACCGGATCGGCGTGTGGTGGGAATTGCATGCGGTGCATCACAGCCAGCAGCAGATGTCGCTCTGGTCCGACGACCGCAATCATCTGCTCGACGATCTGCTGCAGGCGTCGTTCTTCGCGGTGATCGCGCTGGTGATCGGCGTACCGCCGTCGCAATTCGTCGTGCTCGTGGCGATCACCAACCTCGCGCAGAGCGTGCAGCACGCGAACATCCGCTTGTACTTCGGCTGGCTTGGCGAGCGCTTGCTGGTCAGTCCGACTTTCCATCGTCGTCATCATGCAATCGGTTATGGCCATGGAGGGCTGAAGTACGGCTGCAACTTCGGCGTGCTGTTCCCGTGGTGGGACATGCTGTTCCGCAGCGTGTCGTGGAGCCGCGAGATGGAGCCGACCGGCATCGCCGATCAACTGGACGGCCGCCGCTATGGCGACGGATTCTGGGCGCAACACTGGCTCGCGTTCGTGCGCATCGCGAAACGTCTGACGTCGAAGAGCCGGACTGCCCCGGGCGAACGCAGCAACGACACGGCCGCCGTTTGAGTTGCCTGCCTGACCTGCCTGTTTGACCTGTCTGTTTGACCTGCCTGTTCGACGCTCCCGATTTCCCCTGCCACCGGTTTCCCCCGCGGCGCGTGCCGTGGTTTATCCTGTGCACGTCTGTTCGCGCGGTCCCGGCTGGCCAGCCGGTGCGGCGCGCGTTTCCTTTTATTCCATCGTTCCGTTCAGGGGCACCCGCTCGCATGAATGATCTTTTGCGCTCGTTCGGACGCGCGCTCGCCAGCGCGCTGCACCCGCGCATGCTCTGGCTAACCTTCAAGCCGTTTCTCGCGGCGACGATCGGCTGGGGCGTGCTTCTCTGGTTTTCCTGGCAGACGCTGATCGGTGCGACTCGCGGGTGGCTCGACAACTGGTCGTTGACGATCACGCTTTACCATCTGTTCGACTGGCTAGGCTTTTCGACGCTGCACGCGGTCATGGCGCCGTTCTTCGTGATTGCGATAGCGATTCCGCTAATCGTCGTCACGGTGCTGCTGCTGATCGCCACGCTGTCGATGCCGGCAGTGATCCGTTTCCTGTCTGCGCGCCAGTTTCCCAGCCTCGAAATGCGTCGCGGCGGAACGTGGTACGGTAGCCTCGGTCAGGCTTTGTGGACGACGCTGGTGTGTCTGGTGCTGCTGATCGTGACGTTGCCGCTGTGGCTGGTGCCGCCGTTTTTTGCGCTGATTCCGCCGCTGCTGTGGGGCTGGCTGACCTATCGCGTGATGACGTACGACGCGCTCGCGCTGCATGCATCGGCGGACGAGCGCCGCGCGCTGGTGAAGCGCTTCCGGCTGCCGTTGCTGCTGATCGGCATTGCGAGTGGCCTGCTGGGTTCGCTGCCCACGCTGATCTGGGCGTCGTCGGTCTGGCTGATCGTACTGTTCCCGGTCATCACTGCGGTGACGATCTGGATCTATGCGTTCATCCTCGTGTTTTCGGCGTTGTGGTTCGGCTACTACTGTTTGCGCGCGCTGCAGCGCATGCGCGCGGAAGAGCACGGCGGCGTGCGTCAGACGGCGCCGGTTCCTTATTGATATTGATTGAGCGAAAGAGGCGACAATGGCATTTGGCGTCATCATCATCGGCGATGAAATCCTGTCGGGCAGGCGTGTCGACAAGCATCTGCCGAAAGTTATCGAGTTGCTGGGCGCGCGCGGGCTGTCGCTCGACTGGGCGGAGTACATCGGCGACGATCCGCAGCGGATCACGGCCACGCTGCGGCGCACGTTCGCTACCGGCGACATCGTGTTTTCCACCGGCGGCATCGGTGCCACGCCGGACGATCACACCCGGCAATGCGCGGCGGCCGCGCTAGGCGTGCCGCTCGAACTGCATCCGGAAGCCGCGAAGCTGATTCAGGAGCGCATTCGCGACATGTATCCGGCGAACGCGGCGGCGCCGCTCGATCTTGAGTCGCCCGAAAACCGGCATCGGCTGAATATGGGCACATATGCGCAGGGTGCGTCGATCATTCCCAACGGCTACAACAAGATTCCTGGCTTCTCGATCCGCGAGCACCATTTCGTGCCGGGTTTTCCGGTCATGGCGTGGCCGATGATCGAGTGGGTGCTGGATACGCATTACGCGCATCTGCATCATGCAATGCCGCATGCGGAAAAATCATTGCTTGTGTTCGAGCTGCCGGAGTCACGCATCACGCCGTTGATGGAAAAAATCGAGCACGATTTTCCGGGCGTGCGGGTGTTCAGCCTGCCGAGCGTCGGCGATGCGGAACGCGGTGGCGTGTATGCGCGCCATCACATCGATCTCGGCGTGAAGGGTGAACCGGAAGCCGTGGCGGCGGCATTCGTCAAGTTGCGCGAAGGCGTGCATCTGCTGGGCGGCGATATCGTCGAACCGGAAGCGGCGGCCGCTGCCGCAGCCGCAGCCGCGGGCAAACCGCGCAGCTAGGCGGACGCGCCGGCGCTGGCGCTAAGCCGGTGGCCGCCGTGTTGAGCAAACCCTGAGGCAGGCGTACAGGTCCACGGACGGAACCGGTACGCCGCTTCACCCGCATCATCCTGCGTGGCCGCTGCGACGGCGGCTCGCGTCATTCGATCTCCTCGTCGTCGCCGGCAAACCCCAGCCAGTTCCCGACTGCGCCGCGCTAATTGCCGCTGCGTCAGGCGAGCATTCCTGATCCATAATTTCGCACTTTCGCGTAATTGAGGTATTCACATAGTTTTTGCGAAATTGATAAATAAATTCGTACCGCATAAGCGAAGTACTTCAGGTAATACGGTGTGGCCGGCATATCTAATTATTGAAAGATTTGACAGAATTTTAGCTTGTTTAGTAAATTAAAATAAACATAAATCGTAAATGGATAATCGATTGACGTAATTCAAAAGCGTCGTATAGCATGGCTTTCAGTCATTGACCCCAATTGGAAAATCCATAATTGGGATGACTAAAAAACACTCAGGAGACAGCCATGCCAGATTTACGCCGTCTTTCGGTCGCGTTGATTTTCATTGGCGCTTTGACCGGTTGTGGAGGAGATAGCCCCGGCAGTCAGGCCGGCGCTGCCGCGGTGGCGAACCAGCTTCAGGGAACCGGTCAGGGGGGCACAGGCGCAGGCTCCAGCCAGGCGCGCGCGAGCGCAACGGACAACGACCAGCAAAATCCCGGCTCCAGTCATGCCGCGATGCGTTTGACCCAATACGTCAATCCGTTAATCGGCACCTTGGCCAGCAACTCTCCGAACCCGGTGCCCGCAGGGCAGGCCGGCAGCGTGGTGCCCGCCGCGGGCCTGCCAAACGGCATGGTGCAATGGGCGCCTGACACGAACACCACGCCGGCTCCGTCCACCAGCGCGGAACCCGGCTCACCGGCCGGTTATTACTACGACATCAACTCGATCCAGAGTTTCAGCCTCACGCATATGAGCGGCGCGGGTTGTTCCGGCAATGACGGCGAATTCCCTGTGATGCCGACGCTGGACGCCACCAAGCCGCTCGCGCAGACCTTTAGCCATGCGAACGAGAAATCGGTGGCGGGCGCCTATTCCGTCCTGCTCGACAACCAGATCAAGGTCGAGTTGACCGCGACGCTGCGCACGGGCTTCGGCCGTTTCACGTATCCGGATCAGCAAGGGGCTGCGCTCGTGCTCGATACGACCTACACGAATACTGAAACGGGCGTAACGGGCTCAGTCCAGCAGGTCGACTCGAAAACCATCTCCGGCACTACCACTGGCGGACATTTCTGCGGGAATTCCACCAATGTCCCGGTGTATTTCTATGCGCAATTCAGTCAGCCATTCGCGGCGACTTCGTCCTTTACCAATGGCCGTGCGATTATGAATTTCGGTAAAGGTAGCACGGTGCTGATGAAGATCGGTATTTCGTACGTCAGTGTCGCCAATGCGAAAAATAATCTGGAAAAAGAAAATCCGTTGTGGGATTTCAATGGTGTAAAGGCGGTGGCCGATGCGATATGGAATCAGCGTCTTAATACCATCCAGGTGACCAGCCAGGACAGCACCGCGCTGACCAAGTTCTATACGGCCTTCTACCATGCGTCATGGGCGCCGAGCGTCTTCAGCGACGTCAACGGCCAATACGTCGGCTTCGACCAGACGGTCCACAAGGTCAGCGCGGGTCATGCGGCGCAGTACACGAGCTTTTCAGGCTGGGATATCTACCGTTCGCTGATTCCGCTCAAGGCCACGCTGTTTCCGCAGGAAACCAGCGACATGGCGCAGTCGCTCGTCAACGACGCGGATCAGTGCGGCGCGATTCCGCATTGGGTCAACGACAACGTCGAAGACGGCGTGATGCCGGGCGACGCCGGCTCGCTGATTCTCGCGGGTGCGTACGGATTTGGCGCGCGGGAGTTCGATACCCGAAGCGCGTTGAACCATATGATCAAGATGGCCAATATTCCGGGCACCGCGTGCAATGGCGTCACGACGAACGGCGGCCGCGCCAGTTATCTGCAGACCGGCTATATCACGAGCGGCGAGTGGGGGCAGGCCTCGTCCACGCTGGAGTACGCCAGCAGCGATTTCGCCATTTCGCAGTTTGCCGGTGAATTGGGCAACACGACATTCCAGAAAATGATGCGCAGCCGCTCGGCCTACTGGCAGAACGTGCTCAACACATCGTTGACGCCGCCGCTGAACGCCGGGCGCAACCCGGACGGCAGCTGGATTCCGGAGACCCCGGGCAGCACCGACAACTATGTGGAAGGCAACGCCGAGCAGTACACGTGGATGGTGCCGTTCAACCCGGCCGGGCTGTTCGCGCAACTCGGTGGCAACACGGCCGTGGTGTCGCGGCTGAACACGTTCTTCACGGTGCTGAACGCCGGGATGAGCCTGCCTAATTTCTATATGGGCAACGAGCCGACTTTCGAGGTGCCCTGGTTGTACAACTGGGCGGGTTCGCCGTCGGGTACGCAGAACATCGTCCAGCAGATCATGGCCAGCGCCTTCAGCACCGACGCGAACGGCTTGCCGGGCAATGACGACCTCGGCGCCGTGTCTGGATGGTATGTGTGGAGCGCACTTGGTCTCTATCCGGAGATTCCAGGCGTGGGCGGCTTTGCGATTGGCAGCCCGCAGTTCTCGTCGATTACCGTTCATCTGGGCAATGGCAAGACGCTGCGCATCAACGCCCCGGGTGCGCCGACCGCGAATTATGTGCAGAGCCTGACTGTCAACGGCAGAGCTCATAACAGTTCGTGGCTCGACGTCGACGCGCTGGCCAACGGCGCGACGCTGAACTTCGCAATGGGCGCGTCGCCATCGCAGTGGGGAACCGATGCGGCCGACGTGCCGCCGTCGTATGGCGTGCCGGTGGCGCGTAACGTCGCGGATGCATTCAACAACCATGGCGTCAGCGCGGACGGCAGCACCAATACCGACGGTCAGGGGGCGGACTTCGACGGCTCGCTGTACAGCTACTCGTCGCAGGCATTGGCGAGCGCTGGCGCCGCGCCAGGCAAACCGTTCGTGTTCGACGGCGCGAGCTTCATGCTGTCGGGCGGCCCGCTCGATAACGCCGTGGCGGTAGGACAGACCATCGCGATGCCGGCCGGGACGAGAGGCTCCTCGCTGGTCCTGCTGGGTTCGGCCAATAACGGCCCGGGTTCGGGGGCGGCGCTCGTGACGTACGCCGACGGCACGACCACGCCTTTCACGCTCGCGTTCGACGACTGGACGCTCAATGGCGGCAGCGCAGCACCGCTGAACCCGATCGCGTTGACCACGACGTACCGCAATGGTGGCGACGGCACCAATAACGCCGTCAAAACCTATCTGTTTGCGCAGACCGTGCCGCTGACACCCGGCAAGCTCGTGGCGAGCGTCACGTTGCCCAGGCAGGTTAGCGCGGGCAAGTTGCATGTGTTCGGGATTGCCGCCGCACGGTGAACGCAGGGGGCGTCGTCGCGGCGCCCAATGATCGACGCGGTCTGCGCCTGCCACCACGGCGGGCGCAGACCGCGACATCGCAGTGTCACACCCCGCGCCGACGATGCAGTCAATGGGTCGTCGGCGCGTTCTATTTCAGGCAGCGAACGCGAGCCTTACTATCGCGCCTTGCGCAGGCGGAGCGCCGTACTTCCGCGGTTTTCCTGAGCTGCGTGAAAACGCAGGGAGGAGAGGAGGAGGGCTCGTCGCGGCTTCACGCGCCGAGCCACGGCAGGCCGCGAAAACACCATCCCGAGATCGTCTTCCTATGTCCCTGGCCGTCCTTGTCGCCCTCGAAGCCTTCGAGCAGGTCATACGCCTTCGTAAAGCCGGCCTGACTGGCGGCGATCGCGGCGAGCTTCGAACGCGCGGCGCTACGGCACAGGAACAGCACCGGCGTATCGGCCGACGCCAGCTGGCCCAACTGCGTGAGGAATTCCTGATTCGGCACCGCGCCCGGATAGCGGGTCCATTCCACGTGCGCGTACTGACCGTCGCCGATGACCGGCCGGCCGACCCAGTCGAGTTCAGCGCGGGTGCGCACGTCGACCAGACGGGTGCGCGGGTCGAGCTGCAGCAGCTCGAACGCCTCGGCAGGCGACAGCGCGCCGGCATATGGCAACTGGTTTTCGGTGCGGCGATTTTCCGCAAGGGCGTACAACTGTTCGAGCGTGCTCATGAGTGCCTGTCTCCTTCGGATCAAATGGCCATTCTAGCGCGGCGTGCGCGGCGCTCGCCCGCCCGACCGGAGCCGCGGCGCGTGCCCGTAGCCACGCCGCATACGCTTCATTATGGTGCGTATTCAGAGGAATGCACCAAAATGGAGATGTCCAATGAGCCACAGCAGACTGATGCACGAAAATGGTGCTTGAGATGGCGTCGGGAATTCGTGGCCACATGTCGTTCGGTGCGCAAATTCCCCGCAAGCGCGCGTGCAGTATAGGATTGCGCCGGGTTGGCGCATATATGGCACAGTTACTGCTTTATTGGTGCCGATCGATTTGTCCTGACAAGAATTTCTGTCTCACCCCAACGATTCAGGGGTGGACGCGCCGGGACGGGTCAGCTAGATTGGGCGGCGGCTGAATCCGCCGAATTCGTTAATCAGGAGATAGGTTATGAGTAAATCCGTGGCCGACGTCATTCAACTCGTCAAAGACGAAGACGTCAAGTTTGTCGACTTCCGTTTCACCGACACGCGCGGTAAAGAGCAACACGTTTCGGTGCCGGTGTCGGCATTCGATGAAGACAAGTTCGAAAGCGGCCATGCGTTTGACGGTTCGTCGATTGCCGGCTGGAAGGGCATCGAAGCATCGGACATGTTGCTGATTCCGGACGCGAACACGGCCTTCATCGACCCGTTCTACGAAGAATCGACCCTCGTGCTGACCTGCGACGTCGTCGAACCGGCAGACGGCAAGGGCTATGAGCGCGACCCGCGCTCGCTGGCCAAGCGCGCTGAAGCGTACCTGAAGAGCACGGGCCTGGGCGACACCGCCTTCTTCGGTCCGGAACCCGAATTCTTCATTTTCGACTCGGTCCAGTGGAACACGGATCAGTCGGGCTGCTTCATCAAGATCGGTTCGGAAGAAGCACCGTGGTCGTCGTCGAAGGAATTCGAAGGCGGCAACACCGGCCACCGTCCGGGCACCAAGGGCGGCTACTTCCCGGTCGCTCCGGTCGACACGTTCCAGGACATCCGTTCGGAAATGTGCCTGTTGCTCGAACAGATCGGCATCCCGGTCGAAGTGCACCACCACGAAGTCGCTGGTCAAGGCCAGAACGAAATCGGCACGAAGTTCTCGACGCTGGTTCAGCGCGCCGACTGGCTGCAGCAAATGAAGTACATCATCCACAACGTCGCGCACACGTACGGCAAGACGGCAACGTTCATGCCGAAGCCGGTGGTCGGCGATAACGGTTCGGGCATGCACGTTCACCAGTCGATCTGGAAAGACGGCCAGAACCTGTTCGCAGGCAATGGTTACGCAGGTCTGTCGGAATTCGCGCTGTTCTACATCGGCGGCATCATCAAGCATGCTCGCGCGCTGAACGCGATCACGAACCCGGGTACGAACTCGTACAAGCGTCTCGTGCCGCACTTCGAAGCACCGGTCAAGCTGGCTTACTCGGCACGCAACCGTTCTGCATCGATCCGTATTCCGCACGTGTCGAACCCGAAGGGCCGTCGTATCGAAACGCGTTTCCCGGATCCGCTGGCGAATCCGTACCTGTGCTTCTCCGCGCTGATGATGGCGGGTCTGGACGGCGTGCAGAACAAGATTCACCCGGGCGAAGCTGCCGACAAGAACCTGTACGACCTGCCGCCGGAAGAGGATGCAAAGATCCCGACCGTGTGTGCTGGCCTCGATCAGGCGCTGGACGCACTCGACGGGGACCGCGAGTTCCTGACGCGCGGTGGCGTGTTCACGGATTCGATGCTCGACGCGTACATCTCACTGAAGACGGACGAGCTGCAACGCTATCGTCAGTCGGTGCACCCGATCGAATTCGAAATGTACTACTCGCTGTAAGCGGCAATGGTGCTTCGCCCTTCACACGGCGAAGCACTCTGCCCGACGCTCGCGATCGGTCACGAAGGGACGGCGGCGCCGTCCCTTTTTTGTTGGACCGGGCGGAACGTTTGCTATGTCTGCGATTGCGATGTGACGGCAGAGAGCAACACCCCCTGATTTATCACCATCTCCTATCGGCCAGACTGCAAGATGGTTCTTAAGAATCTGATCAAGGCAAGGAAAGGGCACGAGCAGTCACTGTCGGACGATGCGCAGCTCGTCAGTTCCGGTTTGCTGCCGGGTTTCGAGACGCTGCCCACCGTCGTGCTGGTGCTCGACAAACGCACGCTGCGCGTCGCGTTCGCGAATCCTTCAGCGGAGTCGATGCTGGAGATGTCGCGGCGCCAACTGACGCAGATGGCGTGGCCCGACATTTTCTCGAATGCGGACGAACTGGTCGCGACCATTACCGCGATCGCCGCACACCGTTTTCACGCGACGCATCTGGACGCCATACTCGAACGTCCAGGCCACGAGCCGCTGCATGTGCACGCGATCGTCGGCTTTCTGGAAAGCGCGCAAGACTATGTGCTGCTCGAACTGTTCGAGAACGAGCGGCATCTGCGCACCGACCGCGAGGAGCGCATCAACGACCTCACGGCGGTCAACAAGCAACTGATCCGCAATCTCGCGCATGAGATCAAGAATCCGCTCGGCGGCATTCGCGGCGCGGCGCAACTGCTGGAGTTCGAACTCGGCGAGCGTCAGCGTGACGAATTGCGTGAGTACACGCAGGTCATCATCAAGGAATCGGACCGGCTGCAAACGCTGGTCGACCGGTTGCTTGAGCCGCATCGTCATCCGCATATCGTCGGCGACGTGAACATTCACGAAGTATGCGAGCGCGTGCGCCAGGTGATTCTCGCGGAGTTTCCGCGCGGTCTCACGATCGAACGCGACTACGACGTGAGCGTGCCCGATTTGCGCGGCGACAAGGAACAGTTGATTCAGGCGCTGTTGAACATCGTGCGCAATGCCGCCGAGGCGTTGCGCGAACGTATCTCGCAAGGCGACGCGCGCATCGAATTGCGCACGCGCATTGCACGCAAGATCACCGTGTCGAAACGCTTATGTAAGCTGGCACTGGACTTGCATATCACGGACAACGGCCCAGGCATTCCCGAGGAAATCCGTGACCGCATTTTCTATCCGCTCGTGTCGGGGCGCGAGGATGGTAGTGGTCTCGGACTGACGCTCGCGCAGACTTTCGTGCAGCAGCACGATGGTCTGATCGAAGTGGATAGCCGGCCGGGTCACACCGAGTTTCAGATTTTGCTGCCGCTCGACTGCTAACACCACACGTCTCGTGAGAAAACGCCGGGCCTTCCCAACGGGCCGTCCCGGATTTCTCACTCCCCCTCGGGGGGCCTGGCGCGAAGCGACAGGCTTGGGGCGCTCTTGAGACTTCTGACCGACCTATATGAAGCCGATCTGGATAGTAGACGACGACCAATCGATTCGCTGGGTGCTCGAAAAAGCGCTCGCACGCGAGAACTTCGCGACCCGCAGCTTCGCGAACGTGCGCGAGGCATCGGCCGCGCTCGACCACGATAGCCCGCAGGTGCTGGTGTCCGATATCAGGATGCCGGGCGGCTCCGGGCTCGAATTGCTGCAGACCGTGCGCGACAAGGTGCCGGGCTTGCCCGTCATCATCATGACCGCGTTCTCGGATCTGGATAGCGCGGTCGCCGCATTCCAGGGCGGCGCGTTCGAGTACCTCGCCAAGCCGTTCGACGTCGACAAGGCGGTGGAGCTGATCCGCCGCGCGGTGGACGAAAGCATGCGCGGCGAGCAGACATGGGACGACCGCGTCACCGAAGCCCCCGAGATGCTCGGCCAGGCGCCGGCGATGCAGGACATGTTTCGCGCGATCGGCCGTCTGTCGCATTCGGCGGCGACCGTGCTCATTACCGGCGAATCAGGCACCGGGAAGGAACTGGTTGCGCGTGCGTTGCACCGACATAGCCCACGCGCGAACGGTCCTTTCATCGCGCTGAACACGGCGGCGATTCCGAAGGATCTGCTGGAATCGGAATTGTTCGGCCACGAGCGCGGCGCGTTCACCGGCGCGCAGGCAATGCGTCAGGGGCGCTTCGAGCAGGCCGAGAACGGCACGCTGTTTCTCGACGAAATCGGCGATATGCCGTTCGATTTGCAGACGCGTCTGTTGCGGGTGCTGTCGGACGGGCAGTTCTATCGCGTCGGCGGTCACAACCCGTTGCGCGCCAATGTGCGCGTGATTGCAGCGACGCACCAGAATCTCGAATCGCGCGTGCGTCAGGGCCTGTTCCGTGAGGACTTGTATCACCGCCTCAATGTGATCCGTTTGCGCCTGCCGGCTTTGCGTGAACGCAGCGAAGATATTCCGCTGCTCACGCGGCACTTTCTGCAGAAGAGTGCGCGCGATCTGGGTGTCGAACCGAAGCGGGTGTCCGAAGAGGCGCTCGCGCATCTCGCGTCGCTGCCGTTTCCGGGCAACGTGCGTCAACTGGAGAATCTCGCCAACTGGCTCACGGTGATGGCGCCTGCGCAGACCATCGAGATCAAGGACTTGCCGCCTGATCTTGGCCCCGCGCAGGCGGGTGTCAGCGAACTGGGCGCGGTGGGCGGCGGGGTGGCCGGCACAGGTGAGGGTGGCCTGGCAGGCGCTGCACCGATCAACGGGGCGAGCGCGGCGGCGCTGCCTGCGGGTTCGCCCGGCATGCCGGTGGCGACGCCCGTCAGCGCGTGGGAAGGCGGGTTGCGCACCGAAGTCGCGCGGATGCTGCGCGAAAACGCCGCCGACGTGATGGACGAACTCGCACGCCGTTTCGAAGCGGCGGTGATTCGCGAGGCGCTCGACTTCACGCGTGGACGCAAGGTCGAAGCGGCCGAGCGTCTTGGCATTGGTCGCAATACGATTACGCGCAAGATTCAGGAGCTCAATCTCGAGCCCTGATTGGCGCGGTGTCGTGCTGTGGTGTGAAGGCGGACCGGCAAGGCGCGCAAGCGTCGCCGGTCCGTTTTCTATTGGGCGGTATTTGAACGTCTGACGGACCTGATCGCGCCACAAGGCATAATCAACGCTGTTTTCATTCGACAGCCGACGATGCCCGCTTCTCCTGCTCCTTTCTCCTGGCCGCTTTCCCCCGATCCTTTCCTGTCGCTCGAAGCGCTCGACGCCCCCACTGCGCTCGCGTGGGTCGAGCAGCAGAACGCCCGAACCCGCGCTGCGTGGTGCAGCGGTCCGGCATTCGAATCGCTCAGGCAGCGTCTCGCAGATGCCTATCTGCCGCGCGAACGTCCGGTGATTCCAGACCGCTGGAAGGATTGGGCGTATGACCTGTGGCAGGACGAGCGTAATCCCAAAGGCATCTGGCGCCGCACGACCTGGGCGGCGTGGCGCAGCGGCGCGCCGGTCTGGCAGACCCTGCTCGACTTCGATGCATTGGGCGCCGCCGAAGGCACGCCGTGGGTGTGCGTCGAACTGGACATTCTTTACCCGGACGGCGATCGCGCGCTGATCACGATGTCGCCGGGCGGCTCGGACGCGCTAGTCGTGCGCGAGTTCGACATCGACGCGCAGCGCTTCGTCGACGATGGCTTTGTGATTGCGAAGGCCGGTAAGCACACGGCATCGTGGATCGACCGGGACACGCTTTATATCGGCTGGGACCATGGCCGCAAGACGCTGACGCGCTCCGGCTATCCGCGTGAGGTGCGGCGCTGGACGCGCGGCAGTGCGTTGGCCGATGCGCCGGTGGTGTTCAAAGGCGCGTTCGGCGATATCGGTGTGGAGGCGCATTACGATCCGCTCGAACGGCGGCATACGGTGATCAGCAGCATCGACTTTTTCGATTCGCATACCTACTACCTCGATACCGCCGCGGGTGCGCCCGACGCGTGGCGTCAGTACGATGTGCCCGCGCATGTCGCAGTCGGCGGCTGGCACGGATGGCTGCTGCTCGAGCCGCGCCTCGATTGGGAGCATGAGGGGGCGTGTTATCCGGGCGGCTCGTTGCTGGCGATTCGCGAAGACGCATTTTTGCGCGGCGAGCGCGATGTCGTGCCGCTGTTCACGCCGACTTCGCAGACCTCGGCCTGCGAGTGGACGCATACGCGCAATCAGCTGATCGTGTCGTATCTGGAGGACGTGCAGAACCGGACCGTGCTGTGGGTGTCGTCGCAGGATGCGGAGCAGCAGTGGCATTGGCAGCAGCGCGTGTTTCCTTCGCGCGACGATACGCAGGCCGATGTGTCGCCGATCGAATCGACGTTGAACGACGAGGTGTTCGTCGATACCGACGACTATCTGCAACCGCCCGCGTACTGGCTGACCGATCTCGCCCGCGACGACCTCGGCGAGTGGGAATTGCTCGACCGTTGGCCGACCCAGTTCGACGCGGCGCGCTTTGTTGTGACGCATGGGCAGGCGGTGTCGGCTGATGGCACGCGGGTGCCTTATGCGGTGATTGGTCCGCGTGCCACGCCGGCGTCGAACGAAGCGCCGCGCCCCTGTCTGCTAAGCGGCTACGGCGGCTTCGCGATCCCCTTGCTGCCGAGTTATCTGACGGGGCAGGGTATCGGCTGGCTGGAGCGTGGCGGCGTCTACGTCGTCGCGCATATTCGCGGCGGCGGCGAGTTCGGCACGCGTTGGCACACGGCGGCGCAAGGCGAACATCGCCAGCGTGCTTTCGACGATTTCATCGCGGTCGCCGAAGCGCTGATCGGCACCGGTGTGACGAGCGCCGCGCAACTCGGCATTCAGGGCGGCAGCAATGGCGGCCTGCTGGTTGCGGCGTGCATGGTGCAGCGTCCCGAGTTGTTCGGCGCGGTGGTCTGCGAAGTGCCGTTGCTCGACATGAGCCGCTACCATCTGCTGCACGCGGGCGCGTCGTGGATCGACGAATACGGCGACCCCGATGAACCCGACGACGCACGTGTGCTCGCCGCTTACTCGCCGTATCACCGGGTCGCGGCGGACGTGGTCTATCCACCTGTGCTGTTCACGACCTCGACCGCCGACGACCGCGTGCATCCCGGTCACGCGCGCAAGATGGCCGCCCGCATGCAGGCATTGAATGCCGATAGGGCGGACAGCGTGTGGTATCGGGAGAATACGGAAGGCGGGCATGGCGGCTCCGATGAACTGGAGCAGGCCGAGCACGATGCGATGGTGTTCGGGTTTCTGTGGAGCGTGTTGAACGGCTCCGGTTCCTCTGCCGCATAGCGGACGCGTGGCGCGACGCATTTGACTCCATGCGTCGCGCCATTGCGTTGAACGATCAGCCGAGTTGCGCAACCACCGGCGCATGATCCGAAGGCTGCTCCCACTTGCGCGGCACCCTGTCGATGTCGCACGACGAACACACATCGGCCAGCGCCTTCGACAGCAGAATATGGTCGATGCGCAAACCCGCATTGCGGCGGAATGCCATCATCCGGTAATCCCACCACGAGTAGAGTTTTTCAGCCTGTTCGAACTGACGGAATGCGTCGAGCAGACCGAGTCCGATCAAGCGCACGAATGCCGCACGTTCTTCCGGCGACACCAGATTCTGACCTTCCCACGCTTTCGGATCATGCACGTCGCGATCGTCCGGCGCGATGTTGTAGTCGCCGAGCAGCGCGAGCTTCGGATGCTGCGCCATTTCGCTCGCGATCCAGTCATGCAGCGCGTCGAGCCAGCGCAACTTGTACGCGAACTTCTCGGTGCCGGGCGCCTGGCCGTTCGGGAAGTACGCGGAGATGATGCGTACGCCTTCCACCGTCAGCGCGATCACACGCTGCTGCGGATCTTCAAAGCCTGGAATGTTGCGCACCACGCTGCTTTCGTCGACGTTCAGACCGTCGCGTACCACGATCCCCACACCGTTATAGGTCTTTTGACCTGCGAACCAGCTCCGGTAGCCTTTCTCTTCGAGCTCGGCGCGCGGGAATTTATCGTCGGTCAGCTTCAGTTCCTGCAGACACAACACATCGGTGCCGCTCGTGCCGAGCCATTCGATGACGTGTTGCTGACGGACCTTCAGGGAGTTGACGTTCCAGGTGGCGATTTTCATGACATTCTCACATTCTTGCGGGGCAAGGTTTTGCAGGGCCTCGATCGTGGCCCCGTTGATTTTGCCCGATCGTCGCGGCATGCCGACCACGTTCTCACGGCAGCGATCAGACAGGGTTGCGTGATGACTATATGGCAACCACGCGGCAACCACGCGGCAACCACGCGGCAACCACGCGGCAATCACGCGGCAATCACGCGGCCATGACGCGGACGATCGGTGGCCTGTCGCACAGCATATTTTGCGTGCGATTCCAGATGTCCCGCATCTTATCGCGCGACAGTGCGACCGTGAAAATTGCTGCCATCGCGAACCGGAAAATAAAAGCGCGGCCGCATCAAGTGGCAGCGTATAGTGAGACCACATAGTCACTCGCGCTCTCGCGAGTTGGAGAGTCATCATGGCCGAACTTTACCCCGCCCTCTATAAGGACTTCGAAGTGCACCCGCTGGTTTTCTCGCGTGCATTCGACAAATTCGACGGGCATAAGCGTCATGCCGAGGGTTACGACGTGGCGGTGCGTGTATGTCGGCCTGGTGCGATCAGCGGCTCGAAAGCAAGCCGCGTGTTTCGCCTCGTCTTGCCGGCCACGATCTCCGACTTTGGTGTCGCTAAACGTAGCGCGAGCCAGTACGGTGCGGACATCATCGACGGTAAGGTGGAAGGCGCGACGGTGCAGGATCTATGACGCGAATTCGCGCACATGTCCCGCACATTCGAGAAATAATTCGCGCAAGTGTTTGACCTTTTGATGACATCCAGATATACTCTTTTTCTCTGACGCGGGGTGGAGCAGTCTGGCAGCTCGTCGGGCTCATAACCCGAAGGTCGTAGGTTCAAATCCTACCCCCGCAACCAAGGTTTGTTGAAAGCCCGCATAGCGAAAGTTATGCGGGCTTTTTGACTTTTAGCGCCGGTTACGCGCGGTCTGTGTCGATGCAGATGCGCGGCAATGCGGTAGGTGTTTGGTGAACGTCACTACGGTCACGGCGGCGTGGACTTCATCGCGTACGTTATGTGCACCAGGCAGCACACGCAGCGCGGAAGAATAACCCCACGCACCCGCTTTACTCCGAATCAATCGCCCATGCTACTGCCGCTTGCGCATGCAATGCGGTCGTGTCGAACACCGGCAACACTGAATCCTCCTGTGCAATCAGCAACGTGATTTCCGTGCAACCGAGAATCACCGCTTGCGCACCACGCGCGGCTAGCGATTCGATCACACGCTGATACACCGCACGCGAAGCATCGATCACATTGCCGTGACACAGTTCGTCGTAAATGATGCGGTGCACGTCCGCGCGTTCGGCTTCATCGGGAATCACCGTTTCCAGCCCATAGCGTTCGCGCAAACGCCCTGTGTAAAAGGCCTGCTCCATCGTATAGCGCGTGCCAAGCAGACCAACCCGTTCGATACCCGCAGCGCGCAACGCTGTACCTGTTGGATCGGCGATATGCAGGAACGGTACGCCGATGGCCCGTTCGATCGATTCATACACGCGATGCATCGTGTTGGTCGCGAGCATCACCAGATCCGCCCCGCCGCGTTCGAGTTGACGCGCAGCGTCGGCCATTTGCTGGCCAAGCGCGTTCCAGTCGCCGGCGCGCTGATTGGCCTCGACCTGCGCGAAGTCGACCGTGAGCATCAGACTGCGCGCGTTATGGTGGCCGCCTAGGCGCGCCTTCGCATGACGGTTGAGCAGCCTGTAGTACTCGGTGGACGACTCCCAACTCATTCCACCTATCACGCCTATCGTCTTCATATCGCGACTCCCTATGCCAATGACCGCCGAACGTCGAGTATAGGCGTGCCGCACCACGCGCATCCGGTACGGCTTGCATGCGGTGCGCCGATACGGTACGTCGATAAAACGCGGCCACTTACTTTCTGGCGTCGATAGAATCGTAACCAGCCGTGAGCGAGTCGGAAGCGAAGGAAGCGAGTAGGAAACGAATAGGAAACGAATAGGAAGAGGCTCATAGGCGATCAACAGGGAGCGACACATGGATCTGATCATCCGCCGCGCAGTGCTGCCGCCGGGCGCTGCATCGCAGCAGACACCGCCCACGCAAGCTGGGCAGCAAGTCGATATCGGCATCGACGCGGGCCGCATCGTCGCCGTCGAGCCGAATCTGGCCGCGACAGCGCGTGAAGAAATCGACGCCGCAGGCTCGCTCGTGACGCCGCCGTTCGTCGATCCGCATTTCCACATGGACGCTACGCTGTCGTACGGTTTGCCGCGCGTGAACGCATCGGGCACGCTGCTCGAAGGCATCGCGCTATGGGGCGAACTGAAGCCGGATCTGACCCAGGAGGCGTTGATCGAGCGTGCGTTGCAGTATTGCGATTGGGCAGTCGCGCGTGGCTTGCTGGCGATTCGCAGTCACGTCGACGTGTGCGATCCGCGGCTGCTTGCGGTCGAGGCGCTGGTCGAAGTGAAGCGCCGCGTCGCGCCGTATCTCGATCTGCAACTAGTGGCCTTTCCCCAAGACGGCGTGTTGCGCAGTGCGGGCGCTTTCGAGAACCTCAAGCGGGCAATCGGCATGGGGGTCGATGTGGTGGGCGGCATTCCGCACTTCGAGCGCACCATGGCTGATGGCGCACTGTCCGTGCGCATGCTGTGCGAGTACGCGGCGGAGCAGGGCTTGCGTGTCGACATGCATTGCGATGAATCGGACGATCCGATGTCGCGTCACATCGAAACGCTCGCGGCGGAAACGCATCGGCTGGGTTTGCAGGGGCGTGTGACCGGTTCGCACCTGACCTCGATGCATTCGATGGACAACTACTACGTCAGCAAGCTATTGCCGCTGATGCGCGAGGCGGGCGTGTCGGCGATTGCGAATCCGCTGATCAACATCACGTTGCAGGGCCGCAGCGATACCTATCCGAAACGGCGCGGCATGACCCGCGTGCCGGAGATGATGGCCGCCGGCATCAACGTCGCGTTCGGCCACGATTGCGTGATGGACCCGTGGTACAGCCTCGGCTCGGGCGACATGCTCGAAGTCGCGCACATGGGCTTGCACGTCGCGCAAATGACGGGCGTCGACGCCATGCATGCGTGTTTCGATGCGGTGACAGTGAATGCCGCGCGCATTCTCGGGCTCGAAGGCTATGGGATCGGGCCGGGCTGTGCGGCCAATCTCGTGCTGCTCGATGCACGCGATCCGGTCGAGGCGATCCGTTTGCGCGCCGCGCGCCTCGCCGTGGTGAGCCGTGGAAAAGTGGTGAGCCGTGCACCGGCTGCGCGAGCGGCTTTAGCGCTGGAAGGGCGGCCTGAGCAGGTGGATTTCAAACTGCATCGCGGGTAGATAAAACAGCGTCGGCGAGTTGTAGTGCCACACGTTGCGCAAAAAAAGCCGACGCCTGCGTGATGCATGCCGTCGGCTTTTCATTGAAGGCGCGAGACGCTCGACGCGTCAATCACGCGTCAATCACGCGTCAATCAACGCGCCGATCAATCCTTCAACCGTTCAATGCGCCGCACCCGGCGTCATGCCGTTGTGCCGCAGCAGAGCATCGATATTCGGCTCGCGGCCACGGAACGCCTTGAACGATTCCATCGCCGGACGGCTGCCGCCCACCTCCAGAATCTCCTTGCGATAACGCATGCCGGTCGCCTGATCGAGCACGCTGCCGCTCGCGCTCTGCGCGGCTTCTTCGAACGCCGCGTAGGCGTCGGCCGACAGCACCTCAGCCCACTTGTAGCTGTAGTAACCCGCCGCATAACCACCCGCGAAAATATGGCTGAACGTATTCGGCCAACGCGAGAACGGAGCCTGCGGCACGACGTGGAAGCGCTCGTTGATCTCGCTCGCGAGTTCCGTGGCGCTCTTCGTGCCGCTGGCGTCGAAGCCGGTATGCAATTGCATGTCGAACATCGAGAACACGATCTGGCGCAGCGTGCCCAAGCCGCTCTGGAAATTCTTCGCGGCCAGCATCTTGTCGAACAGATCGCGCGGCAACGGCTTCGCGGTTTCGACGTGTGAGGTCATGTCGGAGAGCACGTCCCACTCCCAGCAGAAGTTCTCCATGAACTGCGACGGCAGCTCGACCGCATCCCACTCGACACCGTTGATGCCCGACACGCCGAGTTCATCGACGCGCGTAAGCATGTGATGCAGCCCGTGGCCGAACTCATGGAACAGCGTGATGACTTCGTCGTGCGTGAAACACGCGGGCTTACCGCCGACCGGCGCCGAGAAGTTGCAGGTCAGATACGCGACCGGCGTTTGCACGCTGCCGTGCGTGTGCTTGTGACGGCCGCGCGCGTCGTCCATCCATGCGCCGCCGCGTTTGCCTTCGCGTGCATACAGGTCGAGATAGAACTGCGCGACGAGGCCGCCGTCCTGATTTTCGACACGGAAGAAACGTACATCCGGATGCCACACCGCTGCGTCGTCACGACGGATACGCACGCCGAACAGCGTTTCGGTCACCTTGAAAAGACCCTTGAACACGGCGTCTTCAGGGAAATACTGTTTGACCTCGTTCTCGGAAAACGAATAGCGCTTCTGACGCAGACGTTCAGCGGCGAACGTGGTGTCCCATGGTTGCAGGTCGGTCATGCCGAGTTCGTTCGCGGCAAATTCGCGTAGCTCTTTCCAGTCCTGTTCCGCGTGCGGACGTGCGCGGGTGGCGAGGTCTTCAAGGAACGCCATGACCTGGGCCGGCGACTCCGCCATTTTTGGCGCGAGCGACACTTCGGCGAAGTTGTTGAAGCCGAGCATATGCGCTTCTTCAGCGCGCAATTTCAACTGGTCGGCGAGTACCGACGTGTTGTCCCATTCGGGCTTGCCGTTGCCGTATTGCGCGCCGAGCTCGGACGCACGCGTCACGTACGCGCGATACATCGCTTCGCGCATCTGACGATTTTCCGAGTACTGCATCACCGGGAAATACGACGGGAAGTGCAGCGTGAATTTGTAGCCGGTCTTGCCTTCGCGTTCAGCCGCTTCTTTCGCGGCTTCGATCGCGTCTTCGGGCAGGCCGACGAGTTGGGCTTCGCTGCCCGCTTCGACGATGTACGCGTACGCGTTGGTTGCATCGAGCACGTGATCCGAAAACGCTTTCGACAGCGCGGCCTGCTGTTCCTGCAATTCGGCGAAACGCGGCTTCTGGTCTTCCGGCAACTCCGCGCCGGACAGGCGGAAGTCGCGCAGCGCATTGCCGAGGATTTTTTTGCGCTCGCCGGTCAGCGACGCGAAATCACTGCTCGCGTTAAGCGCCTTGTACTTTTCGTACAGCGCGAGATTTTGTCCGACGCTCGACCAGAATTCGGTAACGCGCGGCAGGTTTTCGCCGTATACGGCGCGCAGTTCCGGCGTATCCGCCACCGCATTCAGATGGCCGACCACGCTCCAGGCGCGCGACAGCGGTTCGGTGGCGCGCTCGACCGGCTCGACCACGTCGGCCCATGACGCGGGAGTGACCGGCAGCGCAGCGCGCTCGACAGCAGCGGCTGCGTCGGCGAGCAGGACATCGAGAGCGGGGGTGACGTGTTCGGGGCGGATTTCGCCAAAGCGCGGCAGATCGGAGAAATCGAGGAGCGGATTGTCGTGAGTCGAGGGGGTAGTGGACATAAGGCTTCCTGTCTGACGCGGGTGAACGGGTAATCGGTGGATCGGCGGATGCGCGGCGTGACGCGCAGTCGCGCGCTGTGAGTCCCGATACGACCATTATTGGGGCGGGGAGCGCCAATTCCAATCTGTTGGGAGACAAATTATCAGATGTCGCGCAGCCGCGGGCGGTTTGGCAAGCGGACGCGTTCGAGGTCAGGCCGCCGAGCCGCTGCGTGTTTGTGCGAAACCGAACGGTGCAGATTGCTGCTATGCCGCAATCTGACAGCGTCGCTGTCGGTCGGTAGCGCATTCTGTCAGAGGTGTCGATGAACCCGCTTTCGCAAGCTTTATCGCGTAAGAGCAACAACTTCGACCTCGTGCGGCTGCTGGCCGCCGTGGCGGTCGTGATTGGCCACTCGTATGCAGTACAGACGCCTTCCGCCGCCGACTGGGTTCACAACGCGCTCGGCTTCGACAGTTTCGGCGCGCTAGGCGTCTACGCGTTTTTTCTGCTGAGCGGCATCCTTGTGACTGGCAGCTTCGACCGGCAACGCTCGGCGCCGCGTTTCGCCGCGCTGCGCATCGCGCGCGTGTGGCCGGCAGTGGCGGTCGCTTCGCTGGCGGCGGTGTTCGTCGTCGGCCCGCTTTTTACGACGTTACCGCTGCGCGAATATTTTGCCTCCGGCATCACGTGGACCAATCTCGACAACTTCTCGACCATCGTGGTGACGCCCAACTCGGGCTGGGCATTGCCAGGCGTTTTCGAGCACAACCGGGTTCCGGTCGATATCGCCGCGCCGCTGTGGACGCTGCCGCTGCAGCTGCGCTGCTATCTCGTCGTGCTGGTGACCGGCATGCTGGGGCTGCTGTCGAGCGCGCGCAGCACGGCGTTGGCCGCGATGCTGGGGTGTGGGGTGTTTCTTCTGGGCCTGCATCTGCCGCAATTGCAGTTCGGGATGCGCGATTTCGGCGCCTCGGCCGGCGGCCTCATGGGGGCCTATTCGTTCTGGCCGGAACCGTTCTTCATGCTGGGGGTGCTGCTGTATGGCTGGCGCGAGCGAATCGATATCAACGGTTTGACAGCACTCGCGTTCGCGATGGTCTTTCTGGTGTTTCGCGATACGGCAGGCGGTCAGCCGCTGTTCTACCTGATCTTCATTTACGGCGTGTTGTGGGTCGGGACCACGCCGCTATTGCGGCGCTTCGTGCCGCGTCACGATTACTCGTATGGGATTTATCTGTACGGATTCATGGTGCAGCAATGCATCGCCAGTGTCGCGCCGCAGTTGGGACGTGTGATGTCGTTGCTGGTTGCTGCGCCGTTGATTCTGCTGTGCGCGGCGTTGTCGTGGCACTTTGTCGAACGGCCTGTGCTGATGTGGTGCCGCGGGCGTCTCGCGCCAAGGAGCGTGCATCGTGCAACGGGCGTGGCGACGGGCGACCGCATGGTGCGATGAGGGCCACACGTACACACGAGGGGAGGGGCTCTGGCGCACGTTTCGTGATGACGCATGGCGTGGTCTCACCTCGCACGGTCGATGTCCTGGTTGGACCTCACCCGAGACCAGGCTTTCAGAAATTGAAAAAGCCGGCGAATGTCATTCGCCGGCTTTTTTTCCGGTACGCGACTGTCGAGGGACAAGCGGCAGGGAGTGACTATCTAATCGCTAACCTCAGCCCCTGCCGCCAAACCGTGTCAGGTTTTACGCCTTTGAGTCCGCTTCCCGTTCAGCCGCCTCGATCGTATTGACCAGCAGCATCGTAATCGTCATCGGGCCCACGCCGCCCGGCACCGGTGTGATAAAGCCGGCCACTTCCTTGACGCCGGCGAAATCGACATCGCCGCACAGCTTGCCGGCGTCATCACGATTCATGCCGACGTCGATCACCGCCGCGCCCGGTTTCACCATGTCGGCGGTCAGGATGTTGCGCAGACCGGTAGCGGCGACTACCACGTCGGCGTTGCGCGTATGGGCAGCCAGATCGCGCGTCTTGCTGTGGCAGATCGTGACGGTCGCACCGGCTTCGAGCAACAGCAGCGCCATTGGCTTGCCGACGATGTTCGAGCGGCCGATCACCACCGCGTTCGCGCCTTGCAGCGGAATGTCGTAAGCGGCGAGCATTTTCATCACGCCGTACGGCGTGCACGGACGGAATAGCGGCTGACCGGTCATCAGCGCGCCGGCATTGGCGACGTGAAAGCCGTCGACGTCCTTTTCCGGCGCGATCGCCTCGATCACCTTGTGGCTGTCGATATGCTTGGGCAGCGGCAATTGCACCAGGATGCCGTGGATCTGCGGATCGTGGTTCAGCTCGTCGATACGCGCGAGCAGATCGGCTTCCGGCAGGTCGGACGGATAGCGGTCGAACGACGACCCGAGGCCGTTGTCATGACAGGCCTTGATCTTGTTGCGCACATACACTTCGCTGGCCGGATTGTCACCGACCAGCACCACGGCGAGGCCCGGCTGATGGCCGCGAGCGGTCAGGGCGGCGGCGCGCGTCGCAACGTCGGCGCGCAAAGTCTTGGAGAGGGCGAGGCCGTCGATCAGTTTGGCAGTCATGGTCGGTCGAGATAGGCAGTTTGGAAACCGGGGCAGCTGTGGGCGTTGGGGCACGCCATCGCGCGACGGCGCTTTTCAGCGGGAACAGGTCGGCACATGAAAAGCGCGCGGTGCCGATCTGATGCAGGCACCGTTGTAAAGAGCGCCATTATACCGGCACGGACGCGCTAATCCGCGTTGCTCGATCAGCTCGGCAGGACGATGAGACTCGTTCATTGCCGCTGTGAAGGGAAAGCAGGAAAGAGGGCGGTGCAACGGGGGAGGCGGATACATCACGCAGACAGGCCGGACTTTTTCATCAGTCCGGCCGTTGCAGTTCAAAGACTTTCTAGTGGGGAACGCCTGCCGCTTCAGTTTTTATTGCGCGGCTTGCGGCTTGTTCGACAGCGCCAGACGCAACAGGTCGGCGACCGTGTTCACGTTCAGCTTTTCCATGATGTTCGCGCGATGCGCTTCGACCGTCTTGATGCTGATGCCGAGGTCGTCGGCGATCTGCTTGTTCAGGCGCCCGGCGATGATGCGCTCCAGCACCTGGTGCTCACGTGCGGTCAGCTTGCCCAGACGTTCGGCGGCGGCACGTTGCTGCTGCACGCTGCTGCTTTCGTTGCGCGCCTTGTCGAGCATGCGCTCGACCAGCCTGCGCAACTCGGCTTCGTCGAATGGCTTTTCGATGAAGTCCATCGCGCCTTTTTTCATCGTCGACACGGCCATCGGCACGTCGCCGTGACCTGTCACGAAGATGATCGGCAACAAGGTGTTGTCGGCGATCAGGCGTTCCTGCAACTCGAGTCCGCTCATGCCGGACATCCGCACATCAAGGATCAGGCAGGCGATCTGGCCTGGATGCTGGTGCGGCTGCCATGCGTCGATGAACTGCTCAGCGCTGGAGAAGCATTGCACGCGATAGCCGTTTGCCTCCAGCAGCCAGCGCAGCGAATCGCGCACGGCCTCGTCGTCGTCGACGACAAAGACAGTTTCCTGTGTGGTGACTGGGGTGTTCATAG
Source organism: Paraburkholderia metrosideri (assembly GCF_904848625.1). Lineage (GTDB taxonomy): Bacteria > Pseudomonadota > Gammaproteobacteria > Burkholderiales > Burkholderiaceae > Paraburkholderia > Paraburkholderia metrosideri. The sequence continues at coordinate 351,628 of NZ_CAJHCP010000006.1, read as the reverse complement.
CTCTCCCGTAACGGTTTGTGGTGTCGGCGCCTCTGACCCGCCGTTGCTCGGGCCGTCAGGCTCTCCAATAGGCAGACTGCAATGGAACGTGGCGCCTGTGATGTGGCCGTCAGACTCGACGTTGTTCACCACCCACAGACGGCCGCGGTGCGATTCGATAATCGAACGGCAAATGTTCAGCCCCATGCCCATACCATCGGACTTGGTGCTGTAAAACGGTTCGAACAGCCGCTCGGCGGTTGCTTCGTCGACGCCCGGCCCCTGGTCGACGACGCTGATGCAGACAAAGCCGCTCTCCAGACGTACGACCACGCGGATCACCGGATCGACCGCATTCGGTCGGGCTTCGGCCATCGCTTCGGCGCCGTTCTTCAGCAGGTTGACCAGCACCTGCTCGATCAGCACCGGGTCGACGTAGATCACCGGCAGACGCGAGCGCAGATCGGTGACGATGCGAATGCGCCGCTTGCGCGCTTCCAGCTCGGCCAGACCCACGGCGTCGGCGACGATATCGGCGACGCGCGTGGCCTGGCGCTTCGGCTCGCTGCGCTTCACGAACTCGCGAATGCGCTTGATGATCATGCCGGCGCGCACGGCCTGCTGGGCGGTTTTTTCCAGCACCGGAAGCAGATTGTCAGGCGTCGTCCGACCGGATTTAACCAGTGCTACCGTTCCAGAGCAATAGTTATTGATCGCGGCGAGGGGTTGATTGAGCTCGTGCGCGAGCGACGAAGCCATTTCGCCCATCGTCATCAGACGGCTGGTGAACTGCAGCTTCTCGTCCTGCTGACGCGACAGTTCCTGCGCCTGCTTGCGGGTGGTGATGTCGGTCGCGATCTGCATTTGCGCGAGGTGGCCGTCCACCCACTGAATGTACTGGCGGCGCACTTCGAACCATTTCTGAATGCTTTGCACGTAGATTTCCTGCGCGTCCGCGGTGCTTTCGGTCAACGCGGCAGCGGGGAGGCCAGCGTAGGCGTCCACCATATCGATCGAATCGGACGACGCCTGTGCGCTATCGAACCCGCCGCCCGCCAATTCCAGATGACCGTCGGGGCGAATCCCGAACAGGTGGCGGTAGTAGCGGTTGGCGAACAGCAGTTCGGCTTCGTCGGCGGCTAGCACGGACACGGCGGCGTCGAGGCTTTCGAGCACGGTCGTGAAGCGCTCATGCGCGGCCGCGAGTTCTTCGCGCGCACGCTTGGGCTCGGTGATGTCGGTCATCGACGACATCCAGCCGGTCTGACGGCCCGAACTGTCGATCAGCGGCGACACATAGAGGCGTGCGTGAAACGTGGAGCCGTCCTTGCGACGCACCCGCAATTCGAAGCCGGACGACGGCGCCTTGCCGCGCAACGTCATGTCGAGCTGACGCTGCATCTCGGGATACGAGTCTTTCGGCCAGTACGCGAACGGCGCGTTCTTGCCGACCAGATCGCTCTCGTCCCAGCCGGTCATGCGGCAAAACGCAGGATTGACGTGAGTGATGCGGCCGTGCATGTCGAGCACGCGCATCCCGATCAGCACCGAGTTTTCCATCGCGCGCCGGAAGAACGCTTCGGCGTACAGCGCCTGTTGCGCTTCGAAGCGTTGCCGCGTGTGTTTCCACAAACTCCACAGGCTCCACAGCACGAAGCACGACAACCCGGCCACCAGCCAGACCAGCGTGTTGTTCGTGAAGTTGGTCATCTGCGGATATGCGTACACGCGCACCGAGATGCCCTGGCCCGGCGGATCGAGCGGCAGGTCGTAGAACATGTCGCGCGGCAGGCGCGGGCGGGTCGACGTGGTGGTCAACTCGCGGTTGTTCACGTCGATGATCGAAATCTTGTATTTCGCGGACAACTCCGGCGGGATGTCGCGCTTCAGGATCCCTTCCACGGAGAACACCGCGGCGATCGAACCCAGGAAATCGCGGTCGCGGAACACCGGCGTCTGCAACGTGATATAGCCGTTGCCGACATCGTCATAAATGAGCGGCGAATAGACCTGGCGGCGCGTGGTGCGCGCCTCGTTGAACGCGGCTTTGACGGCTTCGTCCATCTGCGCGTCGTTCGGCCGGGCGAGGCGCTGCCCGAACACTGGCAACGCGGTATTGGGCCAGCGCGGCTGCTGCGCGCTGGTGTACCAGTTCATATAGAGGATCTCGGGATGCCCCTGCATGATGTCCGTGGTGGACGTCTGGAATGAATTCGGATCGGCATGGCCGGCAGCCAGATCGCGGGCGAGCGCCTGGATCTGTTCCTGCGCGCCGGTCATGGACAGGCGTATCTGTTGCTGCGCCCATGCGACGTTACGGTAGAGCGTGTCTTCCTGCTGCTGCTGTTCGCGCCGGTTCAGGCTCCACAGAATCAGACTCATGACGACCAGGAAAACCAGGATCGACAGGAGTGGCGTCAGCAAATAGGAATTCGACCACCATGGTCCATGGTGCCAGCGGGAGGGCGGCGTCGAATCCGCCGGCGAACCGGCGGTGCGCGCCGAGCGAGCGAAAAGCCGTTCGGTCAACATGCGTGGCATTGTAGCGCAGCGCGTCCCTGACAAATGACGCAAAAAAGCACGGAAAGTCACGTTATTCGGCGCAAACTAGCCGACGTATCCGTCGATCGGCAGTCAAATCAGGTTGCGCCGCAACAATTTTTCGCATTGTGAGAATCGATCTCGTAATTCGAAAATTTTGTTGCGCGGACGTCGGGACCCCTTTTACAATCGGCCGAAGCTGCCGCGGCCGTGCTTCGTCCGCGTCGTCTGTTCAAAGAGCGTTCCTCTATATCCAGGAGACGAGCATGTCCGCTGTACCCGACGAAGTCATGAAATATGTCGCCGCTGAAAAAGATGACGACCCCCAGGAAACCGGCGAATGGCTGGAAGCACTGGATGGCGTGATTTCTGCTGTGGGCCCCGACCGCGCCCACTACCTGATCGAAAAACAGATCGAGTTCGCACGTGTTCACGGCGAACATCTGCCGTTCTCGGCAAACACTCCGTACATCAATACGATTCCGGTCGCGCGTCAGGCAAAAATTCCTGGCGACCAGGACCTCGAACACCGGATCCGTTCGTATACGCGCTGGAACGCGATTGCCATGGTGCTGCGCGCCGGCAAGGACACCAACGTCGGTGGCCACATCGCGTCGTTCGCTTCGGCGGCCACGCTGTATGACGTCGGCTACAACCACTTCTGGCACGCACCGTCCGCAGAACACGGCGGCGATCTCATCTTCGTGCAGGGCCACTCGTCGCCGGGCGTCTACTCGCGCGCGTTCCTGCTCGGCCGTCTGACCGAAAACCAGCTCGACAACTTCCGCCAGGAAGTGGGCGGCGAGGGCATCTCGTCGTATCCGCACCCATGGCTGATGCCGGACTTCTGGCAGTTCCCGACCGTGTCGATGGGCCTCGGCCCGATCATGGCGATCTACCAGGCCCGCTTCATGAAGTACATGCAGGCGCGCGGTATCACCAAGACCGAAGGCCGTAAGGTCTGGGCCTTCCTCGGCGACGGCGAAACGGATGAACCGGAATCGCTCGGCGCGATCGGCATGGCCGGCCGCGAACGTCTCGACAACCTGGTGTTCGTGATCAACTGCAACCTGCAGCGCCTCGATGGCCCGGTGCGCGGTAACGGCAAGATCATCCAGGAACTCGAAAGCGAATTCCGCGGTGCTGGCTGGAACGTCATCAAGGTGATCTGGGGCAGCCGCTGGGATGCGCTGTTCCAACGCGACAAGTCGGGCGCGCTGATGCGCCGGATGATGGAAGTCGTCGACGGCGAATACCAGACGTACAAGTCGGAGTCGGGCGCCTTCGTGCGTGAACACTTCTTCAATACGCCGGAACTGAAGGCGCTGGTCGCCGAATGGTCCGACGACGACATCTGGAATCTGAATCGCGGCGGTCACGATCCGCACAAGATTTACGCAGCGTTCCAGGAAGCGTCGAATTCGCAGGGCCAGCCGACCGTCATTCTCGCGAAGACGATCAAGGGCTACGGCATGGGCGAAGCGGGTCAGGCGATGAACATCACCCACCAGCAGAAGAAGCTTCACGTCGATCAGCTGAAGAAATTCCGCGACCAGTTCCGTCTGCCGATCTCCGACGAAGATATCGTCGACGTGCCGTACCTGAAGTTCGAAGAAGGTTCGAAGGAACTCGAGTACATGCGTGCTCGCCGTCAGGACCTCGGCGGTTATCTGCCGGCGCGTCGCCAGAAGGCCGACTCGCTGCCGGTGCCGGAACTGTCGGTGTTCGAGCCGCTGCTGAAGGGTACTGGCGAAGGCCGCGAGATCTCCACGACGATGGCGTTCGTGCGGATCCTGAACATCCTGCTGAAGGACAAGGCACTCGGCAAGCGCATCGTGCCGATCGTGCCGGACGAGTCGCGTACCTTCGGTATGGAAGGCCTGTTCCGTCAGATCGGTATCTGGAATCAGGACGGCCAGAAGTACGTGCCGGAAGATTCCGACCAGCTGATGTTCTACCGTGAATCGGAAAGCGGTCAGATCCTGCAGGAAGGCATCAACGAAGCCGGCGGTATGGCTGACTGGATCGCCGCCGCGACGTCGTACTCGACGCACGGCGAGACGATGATCCCGTTCTACATCTTCTACTCGATGTTCGGCTTCCAGCGCATCGGCGACCTGTGCTGGGCCGCGGGCGACATGCGTTCGCGCGGCTTCCTGCTGGGCGGCACCGCTGGCCGCACGACGCTGAACGGCGAAGGCCTGCAACACGAAGACGGCCACTCGCTGCTGTGGGCGGCTTCGGTGCCGAACTGCATCAGCTACGACCCGACCTTCGGTTACGAACTCGCGGTGATCATGCAGGACGGTCTGCGTCGCATGGTGGCCGATCAGGAAGACGTGTATTACTACATCACGGTGATGAACGAAAACTACGAGCACCCGGCGATTCCGCAGGGCGATGCTGTAGCGGCCGACATCATCAAGGGCATGTACGCATTCCGCAAAGCCGAGGCCGACAAGAAGGCACCGCGCGTTCAGTTGCTGGGCGCGGGCACGATCTTCAACGAAGTGATCGCCGCCGCCGACCTGCTGAAGAACGACTGGGGCGTCGCTGCCGACCTGTGGAGCGTGCCGAGCTTCACCGAACTGGCTCGCGAAGGCCACGAAGTGCAGCGTTGGAACCTGCTGCACCCGACCGAAGAGAAGAAGCTCTCGCACGTCGAGAAGCTGCTGAAGGACGCACCGGGTCCGGTCATCGCATCGACCGACTACGTGCGCGCGCTGACCGAGCAGATCCGCGCGTTCGTGCCGCAGAAGTTCGTCGTGCTGGGCACGGACGGCTATGGCCGTTCGGACACGCGTGAAAAGCTGCGCCACTTCTTCGAAGTCGACCGCTACTGGGTCACGGTTGCCGCGTTGAATGCACTGGCAGATGAAGGCACGATCGAACGCAAGGTCGTCGCCGAGGCGCTCAAGAAGTACAACCTTGATCCCGCCAAACCCAACCCGATGACCGTCTAAGGCATCATTCCCCGTGTGCCACGGCGTGCGCGCCTGCCCTTGTCCGAAGGGCAGGCCGCGTGCGCGGCCCAGGAGACACTAACAATGAGTCAAGCGATCGAAGTCAAGGTGCCGGACATCGGCGATTACAAGGATATTCCTGTGATCGAGGTGCTGGTCAAGGCGGGTGACACCGTCGAGAAAGAGCAATCGCTCGTCACGCTGGAATCCGACAAGGCGACGATGGATGTGCCGAGTTCGGCAGCCGGCGTCGTCAAGGAAGTGAAGGTCAAGGTTGGCGACAACGTGTCGGAAGGCGTGTTGATCGTCGTGCTGGAAGCAGCTGAAGGCGGTGCTGCTGCGCCGGCTCCTGCTGCGGCGCCTGCTCCCGCTCCCGCTGCTGCACCGGCTCCGGCCGCGACACCCGCAGCGAGCGGTGGTGGTCTGCAGGAAGTCAAAGTGCCGGATATCGGCGACTACAAAGATATCCCCGTCATCGAAATCTCGGTGAAGGTCGGCGATCGCGTCGAGAAAGAGCAGTCGCTGGTGACGCTCGAATCCGACAAGGCGACCATGGATGTGCCGAGCTCGGCCGCTGGCGTCGTCAAGGAAGTCAAGGTCAAGGTGGGCGATACCGTGTCGGAAGGCTCGGTGATCGTGGTGATCGAAGCTGAGGGTGGCGCTGCTGCGCCGGCTGCGGCTCCTGCTCCCGCTGCTGCAAAGCCGGCTGCTGAAAAGCCGTCGGACGCACCGGCCACGCCGTCGCCCGCTCCGGCACAGCCGTCCGCACTTGCGCAGGCTCCGTCGATTCCGGCTGGTGAAGGTGGCGCGCGTCACGCAAGCCACGCATCGCCGTCCGTGCGCAAGTTCGCGCGCGAACTCGGTGTCGACGTCACGCAGGTGAAGGGCACGGGTCCGAAGGGCCGCATTACGCAGGCCGACGTGACCGCCTTCATCAAGGGCGTGATGACGGGTCACGGTGCTGCGCCTGCAGGTGCTGCCGCACCGGCTGCCGCAGGTGGCGGGTTGAACGTGCTGGCGTGGCCGAAGGTCGACTTCGCCAAATTCGGTCCGGTCGATCCGAAGCCGCTGTCGCGCATCAAGAAGATTTCGGGCGCGAATCTGCATCGCAACTGGGTCATGATCCCGCACGTCACGAACAACGACGAAGCGGATATCACCGAACTCGAAGCGCTGCGCGTGCAGTTGAACAAGGAAAACGAAAAGGCCGGCGTGAAGATCACGATGCTGGCGTTCGTGATCAAGGCTGTCGTGTCGGCCCTGAAGAAATTCCCGACGTTCAATGCGAGCCTCGACGGCGATAACCTCGTGTTCAAGCAGTATTTCCACGTGGGGTTTGCTGCGGATACGCCGAACGGTCTGGTTGTGCCGGTGATTCGTGACGCCGACAAGAAGGGTCTGGTCGAGATCGCGAAGGAAATGACCGATCTTTCCAAGGCGGCTCGCGACGGCAAGCTGAAGCCGGATCAGATGCAAGGTGGCTGCTTCTCGATTTCGTCGCTGGGCGGGATTGGCGGTACTAACTTCACGCCGATTATCAATGCGCCTGAAGTGGCTATTCTTGGTCTGTCGCGTGGGGCGATGAAGCCAGTTTGGGATGGCAAGCAGTTTGTGCCCAAGCTCATGCTGCCGCTTTCGTTGTCCTATGACCACCGCGTTATCGATGGGGCCGAAGCTGCGCGCTTCAATGCGTATCTTGGGGCGCTTCTTGCCGATTTTCGGCGTGTGATTCTTTGATGTGATGTTGCGCGGGGCGCTGGGTTTGTTTCTGTGATCCGCGCGCTTTTGCAGAACCTGCTTTCTTGGTGGTCTATTAGCGTCGCCCCTGTGCGGGGCGGCACCTACTTTTCTTTGTCTTCCAAAGAAAAGTAGGCAAAAGAAAGGCGCGTCCTTCGGCGGACAGCAAAGGATGATTCTGTTCGCCGCGTTGCCAGCTTTTAGGTCCTTAGGGGTGGGTTCTTCCTCATCACGTCAATAAGAGAAGGGGACACTATGAGTCTCGTCGAAGTAAAAGTGCCGGATATCGGTGACTTCAAAGACGTCGATGTCATTGAAGTCAATATCAAAGCGGGCGATGTCATCGAGAACGAACAGGCGCTGATGACGCTCGAGTCCGATAAGGCCTCCATCGAAGTGCCCAGCGATACCGCCGGCACAGTCAAGGAAGTTCGCGTCAAAGCCGGTGACAAAGTCTCGCAAGGCACCGTGATCGCGCTCGTCGAAACCTCGGCGGAAGCGGCTCCGGCTAAAGACGCACCGAAGGCCGCGGAAAAAGCACCGGCGCAAGCCGCTGCTCCGGCACCCGCGCCCGCTGCTGCACCGAAGGCGGCAACGCCCGCGCCGCAAGCCGGCAGCTTCGCCGGTAACGTGGACATCGAATGCGACATGCTCGTGCTCGGTTCGGGTCCCGGCGGCTATTCCGCTGCGTTCCGTTCGGCCGACCTCGGCATGAAGACGGTGCTGGTCGAGCGTTATTCGACCCTCGGCGGCGTCTGTCTGAATGTCGGTTGTATTCCGTCGAAGGCGTTGTTGCACACCGCGCTCGTGATCGATGAAGCCGAAGCGCTTGGCGCGCACGGCATCACGTTCAGCAAGCCGCAGATCGATCTGGACAAGCTGCGTGACTTCAAGTCGGGCGTCGTCAAGAAGCTCACCGGCGGTCTCGCCGGCATGGCCAAGGCGCGCAAGGTCGAAGTGGTGACGGGTACCGGCGCGTTCGTCGATCCGAATCACATGGAAGTGCAGACCGAAGGCGGCAAGAAAGTCGTCAAGTTCAAGCAGGCGATCATCGCCGCGGGTTCGGAAGCGGTGAAGCTGCCGTTCATTCCGGAAGATCCGCGGGTGGTCGATTCGACCGGCGCACTCGAACTGCGTCAGATTCCGCAACGCATGCTGGTGATCGGCGGCGGCATTATCGGTCTCGAAATGGCGACCGTGTATGCGACGCTCGGCGCGAAGATCGACGTGGTCGAAATGCTCGACGGCCTGATGGCCGGCGCGGACCGCGATCTGGTCAAGGTCTGGGAGAAGTACAACAGCAAGCGTTTCGCAAACGTGATGCTGAAGACCAAAACGACCGGCGCCGAAGCGAAAGACGACGGCATCTATGTGTCGTTCGAAGGCGAAAAGGCTCCGGCCGAAGCGCAACGCTATGACCTCGTGCTGGTCGCCGTCGGCCGTACGCCGAATGGCAAGAAGATCGGTGCGGACAAGGCCGGCGTCGCGGTGACGGATCGTGGCTTCATCGATGTCGACAAGCAGATGCGCACCAACGTGCCGCACATCTTCGCGATCGGCGATATCGTCGGTCAGCCGATGCTCGCGCACAAAGCAGTGCACGAGGGTCACGTTGCCGCCGAAGTCGCTCACGGCGAGAAGGCGTACTTCGACGCGCTGCAGATTCCGTCGGTCGCCTACACCGATCCGGAAGTGGCGTGGGCCGGCAAGACGGAAGACCAGTTGAAGGCCGCCGGCATCAAGTACGGCAAGGCAGTGTTCCCGTGGGCCGCCTCGGGTCGCGCAATCGCTAACGGCCGCGACGAAGGCTTCACGAAACTGCTGTTCGACGAGGAAACGCATCGCGTGATCGGCGGCGGGATCGTCGGTCTGAATGCGGGCGACCTGATCAGCGAAGTCTGCCTCGCCATCGAAATGGGTGCGGATGCAACGGATATCGGCAAGACGATCCATCCGCATCCGACGCTCGGCGAATCGATCGGCATGGCCGCCGAGTTGTACGAAGGTGTCTGTACCGATCTGCCGCCGCAAAAGAAGAAGTAATCCCGCTAGCCCGTCTGTGTTCAGGCACAGACGGTCGGTTCGAAACGGCGTGGATAAAAAAACGGCGCGTCCTGTGAAGGACGCGCCGTTTTTTTTGTGTGAAGCAGGGCAGAGCGGAACGCGTGCGGTGAAGAACTACCGCTGTCAGATCATCGGGACCGGAGTTCGCACGTGCACCTAACGCAAGACGCGAACTCGTGGACGCCAGCCGCTCCAAAAAAAATCCCGGCTGCTTCGCCGGGCAAACGATACGTGGTCAGCGTATCGGAGCGTTCGGCCAATCAAACCGTGTGAGCGGCAACGGCACGACGCTGTTGCTTGCGATAACGCCGGCACAGCGGGTGCGCTGTGCCGGCGTGAGGGCGTCAACTGAAGTGCCGCCCGACGTGCTGCCTGGCTGCGCGCGAGAAGATCAGCGCGCGATGCTGCGAGAAACTTAGACCGTCTTCTTGGCCGAGCGCGATGCTTGCGCTGCGGCTTGCGAAGCTGCCTTCGACGCAGCCGTAGCAGCCGCATTGAAGTTGCTTTCAGCAATTTCGACAGCTTGCTTGGTTGCCTTGTGAACTGTTTCGTACGTGGTGTTGGCGGCGGTGATAGCCGACTTCATCACGGCGACAGCGGTTTCCGAGCCAGCCGGTGCGTTCTTCGCGACATTTTCGACGAGCGACTGGACCTTGCGGTTCTGCTCTTCGAATTGAGCTTCTGCGACGCGGGTGAATTCACCTTGCGTTGCCGACACGATTTCGTACACGTGACGACCATACGACAGCGCCTTCTCAGCCACCGGCTGAGCCAGGCTAGCTTGCAGCGCCAGCAATTCTTGCGCGTCCTTCACCGACAGCGCGCGTTGTGCATTTTCCTGGCTTTCGGCGAGCGTCGATTTCACAACTTGCAGGTTCAGCTCAACCAGCTTTTCGACGCCTTCAAATGCTTTGGTCGTCAGGCCGAACAGAGTGTCGAAGTTGGCTTTCTGGGCTGCGGCGAATTGCTCAGGGGTCAGCAGAGTCATGGTTTAGGCTCCTGGATTGCGGTCTGTCTGTGCGGACCGCATTGGGTTGGTGGCGAGACACAGTGGATTGTCTGCCCGGACTGCGATGTATTGTGCATCGCAGCAATGGTTCCCATTTTAGGATGGCCACGGTGAATGTCAAGTGCTTTTTGTGCGTCGCACAATATTAAGAAAGTGCTGATAAAACAATGCCTTATGCTATCGGCATGACACCTGTATGACGTCAGTCGATTTGACCGGCGGCACCGCGCTGGTGCGGAAAAAAAGCCGATGGCCCGCCGTTGTGCGAGCAATTTTTACCGTTCACCCAAGGTTCTCCCGACTGAAACGGTAACCCGTCCTATCTCAGAAAAAATCCTCAATTAGGGATTCGATGTAAACCGGAAAGTGTCATGGAACGTTAATGCAGGGTACCGGTCGAATGCGCGTTGGCGGTCTCCAGCAAGCGTTTAACAGCTAGGCGGCGAGCCCCAACGTTGTTTTCTCGCATCGGCGGCGCTGTACCTGCCCATGCACTAACCGTATTTCCCCTGATCAAGGTTGTCTCGAAATTGCCGTAATGCTGGAAGAATCAACTCGATTCTGGCGGGCGGCGGCAAAAGTGAGACGTAGCGCGCTAGCGATCGTTTTTTTCGATCGATGCGCGGCACTTATTCGTGTTTTGGCGATCGGAGCTTACAAGCCGGTTTAAGGAGCGCTCATAAGTGCTTCAAATTGCTAATTTTTCGTTGTTTTACTACACTTGCGGAAACCTCTCGCCGCTCCCTACCGAACACCCATGAAAACCGACATGTTTTCGTCGCTAAAAGTGATCCACGGCGCGGCCCGCAGCACCGCTCTGTCGGTGGCCGTCTCTCTGGTCGTCGCAGCGGCGTTCGCCTCGCCCGTCAGCACTTTTGCCGCCACGCCCGCGACTACTGCTAAAACCTCCAAACACGCCAAAGCCGCCAGAAAGCCGGCTGCCGCCACCGCCAAGGTGTCGAGCCAGTCGGTAAAAGCCGGTAAAGGCGCGGCCGCGAAGACCGCCGCAGCCGACGACGATGCGCCGCGTGCCAACGTCAAGCGCAAGCGCGTGACCTTCACGGCCAGCGGACGCCATCATTCGGTCGTCCGCCGTGTTGCGTACGAGCCACGTCAGCCGACGGTCGGCCAGGCGTTCGGCCTGCACGAAACGCCGGACGCGCTCATGTTGCGTTCAAGCGTTGCGTACGTGATCGATCAGAACAGCGGTGAATCGCTGTTCGACAAGAATTCGCGCGCCGTGGTGCCGATCGCGTCGATCACCAAGTTGATGACCTCCATGGTGGTGCTCGACTCGAAAGAGCCGATGACCGACCAGATCGAAGTTACCGACGAAGACCGCGACTACGAGAAGAACACCGGTTCGCGTTTGTCGGTCGGCTCGGTGCTTTCGCGTGAAGACATGCTGCACATCGCGCTGATGGCGTCGGAAAACCGCGCGGCGGCGGCCTTGTCGCGTTATTTCCCGGGCGGCCGTCCGGCTTTCCTGGCGGCGATGAACGCGAAGGCCAAGCAACTCGGCATGACCGACACGCATTTCGAAAACCCCACGGGTTTGACGAGCCAGAATGTGTCGAGCGCGCGTGACCTCGTGAAGATGGTCAACGCGGCGTATCAATATCCGATGATCCGCAAATTCTCGACCGATCACAGCTACGAGGTGTACACCGGCAAACGTACGCTGGCGTACAACAGCACGAATGCACTGGTGCGTAACCCGACTTGGGATATCGGTCTGCAAAAGACCGGCTTTATCAACGAAGCGGGTGAGTGCCTCGTGATGCAGGCAACCATTCACGGTCGCCCGATGATCATCGTGCTACTCGACTCGTCGGGTAAGTACTCCCGTTTCGCGGATGCGACGCGTCTGCGCACGTGGCTGGACAACGGTGGCGATCAGCCGCGTATCACCAGCGCGGACGCCGGCGGGGCGGGTACCTGAAGTCGTTTGAAGGGCCGGTCGTGATACCCGGCCGGATCGAAAAAAAGCCTCGCAGTTGCGAGGCTTTTTTATTGCGCCGGCGCCGGATGCCCGGCGTTCCCGTTACGTGTGGTGGTGATGCCCATGCGAATGGTCATGCGGAGGCGGCGGCCGATAACCGAGCGATTCGGAGATCATTAGCGCCGTCTGGCTGACTTGCCCCAGCCACGAGTCCTGCAATCGATCCGCAGGCGCCGACAACGACAGACCAGCGACCAGCTTGCCGGTGTCGTCATAAATTCCGGCGGCGATGCAACGCACGCCGAGTTCCAGCTCTTCGTTATCCCGCGCGCAGGCTTGCTGACGCACGTGCGATAGCTCGCGTTCCAGTTTCGTCAGATCGGTGATGCTGTTCTGCGTGTGGCCCGACAGGCCGGTGCGGGTTGCGTACGCGCGCACGCGGGTCGATTCGTCGGCGGCGAGGAAAAGCTTGCCCACCGAAGTCAGATGCAACGGCGCTCGGCCGCCGATAGCCCGCACCACCTGCATGCCGGAACGTTCGGAATACGCGCGTTCGATATAGACGATCTCGTCGCCCTGACGTACCGACAGATTCACCGTCTGGCCGGTCTGGCGATGCAACTCGCGCATGGGCGTCAGCGCCGCGTCGCGCACCGACAGGCGCGCCTTCACCAGATTGCCCAATTCGAGCAGGCGCATGCCGAGCCGATAAGTGCCGGGATCCGAACGGTCGACCAGCCGGCACATCACCATGTCGTTCAGGATGCGGTGCGCGGTGGACGGATGCAACTCCGTACGGATGGCGAGTTCTTTCAGGCTGACCGGGTCGCTATGCGCGGCGAGAGCATCGAGCAGGCGCATCATGCGTTCGATCACCTGGATCGAAGTTTTGGGATCCGGGTTCGTGTCGCTCATGGGAGGAATCGGTTGACGCGTCAAACAGCGGAAATTGATTGTATCTCGTATGGTGAAAAAAGCGAACGCGGTTCGAAGGCCTATTCGAATTTGCCGTCTATTCGTCCTATGCCTTCTGGCCGTTGGTATTGTCCGCCAAACAGCGGATAATCAGGGACGTTTTCCCGAAGGAGGGCTCATGCGAGTCGGATTGTTCGTCACCTGCCTGATCGACCTGATGCGTCCCGAAATCGGGTTTTCGGTCATCAAGCTGATCGAAGGCGCTGGCTTCGAGGTGGTGGTGCCACCCGCGCAAACCTGTTGCGGGCAGCCCGCGTACAACTCGGGGGAACGTCGCATTGCGCGCGACCTCGCCGAAAAAACCGTGCGCGAATTCGAACAGTTCGATTACATCGTGGTGCCGTCCGGCTCGTGCGGCGGCATGATCCGCTCGCACTACGGCGACCTCTTTGCCGACGATCCCGAGTTGATGAACCGCTTCGGCCGCGTGCGCGCCAAAGTGTTCGAGCTGACCGATTTCCTCGTCAACGTCGCCAAGGTGCAGTTGCAGCCGGGCGAGTTCGCGGGGCAGGTGACGTATCACGACTCCTGTTCCGGATTGCGCGAACTCGATGTCAAGGCGCAGCCCCGGGCGTTGCTCGCACAAGTAGGCGTAGCGGTGGCCGAGATGAAGGATTGCGAGCACTGCTGCGGTTTCGGCGGCACGTTTGCGGTGAAATACGGCGATATCTCTACGGCAATCGTCGACGAAAAATGCGCGAATATCAGGGCGAACGGCGCGGGCACGGTCGTGCTCGGCGACCTGGGGTGCATGCTCAACATTGAAGGCCGCTTGCGACGAACTGGGGACGCCACCACGCGGGTGCTGCACATTGCTCAGGTGCTCGCCGGGGATGTTTAGCCGCACGGGTCACACGCCGCTTGGGCTCAGTTCAGCGTGCGGCCCGGAGCAACGGCAATCACCATTCCTTCACGCATTCCGTTTCGCGCGCTGAGCGTCGCGCGCTTCGTCTTCGCTTAGTGCTCGATAACGCATAAGGCCGCCATGCAGATTCAATCGATGCAGTTCAAGGCTCGCGCTGGTCAGAAACTGGCCGACCAGCGTTTGCAGCAGAACCTGACCAAGCTGTCCACCAAGTTCGTGTCGGCCCGCGCGACCGCGATGACCGCGATCGATTTCCCGGCCACCCGTGCCGCGCTCAAGGAGCGCCGCAATCGCGCGCTGGAAAACCTCGACGTGTGGCTGGAATGCTTCGAACGCGAAGCAACCCGACGGGGCGTGACCGTGCTGTTCGCCGAGACGACCCAGGAAGCGGCGCGACTCGTCGGCGACATTGCGCGTCGGCATGACGTGAAGAAGGTGATCAAGACCAAGTCGATGGTCACCGAGGAAATGCGTCTGAACGAAGTGCTCGGCCAGATGGGCGTGCAATCGATCGAAACCGATCTCGGCGAGTACATCCTCCAGATCAACGACAACGAACCGCCGAGCCACATCATCGCGCCGGTCGTCCATAAAGATAAGGACGAGATCGCGGACCTGTTCGCGAAAACGCACGGCCGGCCGCGTCTGACCGAGATCCCCGATATGACGCGCGAAGCGCGTGACATGCTGCGTCCTCATTTCATGAGCGCGGACATGGGCGTGACGGGCGGCAATTTCGTCGTCGCGGAAACCGGTTCGGTCGTCCTGGTGACGAACGAGGGCAACGAGGGCATGTGCACGGTCATGCCGCGCGTGCATGTAGCGGTCACGGGTATCGAAAAGGTGCTGCCTACGCTGGAAGACCTCGCGACGGCGATGCGTCTGCTACCGCGTTCGGCGACCGGGCAGGCCACTTCAAACTATTTTTCGCTGCTGACCGGGCCGCGCGGTGAGGGCGACCAGGACGGACCCGAGCATATGTATGTGGTGCTGGTCGACGGCGGCCGCACGGGGCTGATCGGCGGCGATTTTCAGGAGATGCTCCGGTGCATCCGATGCGGCGCGTGCATGAATCATTGCCCGGTTTATCAGAAAGTGGGCGGCCATGCGTACGGCTGGGTTTATCCCGGACCGATGGGTTCGGTGTTGACGCCGAGCTATGTCGGGATAGACAAAGCGCTGGATTTGCCGCAGGCCGCGACGTTATGCGGAGAGTGCAATAGCGTTTGTCCCGTGGGCATTCCGCTGTCCGACCTGCTGCGGAAGTTGCGCGAGAAACAGGTTGAGCGGCGCCTGCGTCCGTGGAAGGAGCGCGTCGGGTTCGCGGTTTGGGGCTTTCTGGCGCTGCATCCAGATGCTTACGCTCTTTTCACCAAGCTGGCCGTGCGGGTGCTGGAGCGCATGGGTGGGCGCAACCGGTCGATTGCACGACTGCCACTGGGTGGCGCGGGCTGGACCAATACGCGGGAGATGCCGGCGCCGGTTGGTCGTACGTTCAGGGAGTTGTATGCGGCGCAGCGCAGCCATCTCGGCTGAAGAGAGGGGTTTGCGTGTGAAGTGAGCCGGAGCGCCTGAGTGCTGGGCAGTTAGGCGCGCACCGCTATACCGACCACCACGGTGCGCGGAGCGCCTTGGCTCGACCGCGTACGGCAATTGGCTCGCGCATCAAGTTGCCCCCGCAGTCAGCGAATGCTCGACAACGTGCGAGCGTTAGCCGCTCATGCTAGCCAACGCTCGCGCACGTCAGGTAGAACTCAATGCTGGGTGAATTGCCCACCAGATTGATGGCCTGATCCGCCTGAAGCTCTTCTTGTATCCCCATTGCCGTTGCCATTGCTGTTGCCATTACCCCGGCCACCGCCATTGCCGGCCTGCTGTGGCGGCTGTGCCGGCGGCCCTCCCGCGCCCGGCCTCGGACCGTTTGGCCCGCCTGGCCCCCGCGGCCCGCCGACCGCACCTTGATGCGGCGGCCCTCCGTTCGGTGGCCCGTGGTGGCCATTGTCGCCGCCGCGGTTGTCGTGGTTTCCGTAATTACCGTTGTTCGAATGCCCGCGATCCGGATAGCCGCGAGGGCCGGGGCCCGGACCGTAATAACGCCCTGGGCCGCCGTTGTAGCCCGGTGCCGAGTAATTGCTGTACCCCATATAAACATTGGTTTGCGGCACGATCGCCGCGCCCGGCGCGTAGCCGTCGTAACCGTCATAGCCCGGGGAAGTGCCGCCATAACCGTTGCCGTACATTGGCGTGCCGTCCGGATAGACCGCGCAGCCGCCAAGCAGGGCCGCGACCATGATGCCGGCGAGTGGTGCAAAACGTTTCATTTCGTAGACCAGTGCGAGAGGATTACAACTGTAAGGCCGCTATTATCGCCATCCCTCGCAAGAGGTTTGTATGTCTTTGTAAGGATTTATTTTTTTGTGCTTTTATGTCTGATGATTGCGCCGCGAAAAATTATCAATTGACTGTTCTATTTGAAGCAACGCTGTATCTCAGGCAGGTGGTTTTTCCTGATTGCGAATTTCTATAAGATTTCGACTGGGCATAGTGGGTCACAAGCTCATGCGCCCCTAATTCGGAAAACGACATCATGAAAAAGACAATATCGGTGTACTGGCCCCTTGCCATTGTTGTGCCCCTTGCAGCTGTTGCCTACTTGCATATTTGCGCCAATATCGGCTCACGCGTGTCCCAGGCGCCGCTCGACGCGGACCAACTGACCGCTGAACTCGCGCGCGCCGTTTCATACGGAATGATCGACACTGCGTCGGCGCTGCCGGCCAAACCCATGCGTGCTGCCACGGCGATGCCGATGGCCGACGCGTCCTGAGCGCAGGTTGACGCTCGAACTGAAGGGCGGGTTAGGCGCGAGATAATCGGCAGCAGCCCTCTGCAGCTTGGCGCGCGAAGCGTGCATTCGTGGTGGTTTAGTCGGCTTGGCAACCGTGGCGCGGCGTCAGGCGAGATTTCGCGGGGCTTTGTATAATCCCGGCACTTTTCGCGAACGGTCGCTCTTACGTGTGGCGTCGCGTAGCCCCGGAAGATTCCCGATGAAAACTGTATCCGTCTGCTTCGTATGCTTGGGGAACATCTGCCGCTCGCCCACTGCCGAGGGCGTGATGCGTCATCTGGTGGGCGAGGCCAAGCTAACGGAGCGCATTCTGATCGACTCCGCGGGCACGGGCGACTGGCACATCGGCGAACCGCCCGACGAGCGGGCGCAACAGGCAGCAGGGCAACGCGGTTACAAGCTGGCTGCATTGCGCGGACGTCAGATCGCGGCGGCGGACTTTGAGCGCTTCGATCTCGTGATCGCGATGGACGACAAGAACGTCGCCGCATTGCGCCAGATCTGCCGACCAGCGCAGCGCGACAAGATTCGACTGCTGCTGGAGTTTGTGCCCGAATCGGACAGCCGTTGGGGCGGTGTTCGCGAAGTCGTCGACCCGTATTTCGGCGGCGGGGAAGGTGTTGAGCAGGTGCTGGATCAATGTGAGGCGGCCTGCCGCGGTTTGATCGCCGCGTTGCGTCCCCAGTTGCGAGTTTAGGCCCGAAGCCCGCTTCCGCGCCGGTTTCAGCAATTAAGCAAATGACCCAAATCGCGATAGGGATACTTGACTAAATCGCTCATGTATTTATACTTGACAAAACTTGTCGAGAATTGCGGTCCCACACTTATATGAGACTCACCACGAAAGGCCGTTTCGCCGTCACGGCGATGATTGACCTGGCACTGCGCCAGGAGCAGGGCCCGGTGACGCTTGCGGGTATCAGCCAGCGCCAACATATCTCCCTGTCCTATCTCGAGCAGCTGTTTGGCAAGCTGCGTCGTCACGAAATCGTCGAGTCCGTGCGCGGACCGGGCGGCGGCTACAATCTGGCCCGCCGCGCTGAAGACGTCACAGTGGCCGACATCATCATCGCGGTCGACGAGCCGCTCGACGCCACCCAATGCGGCGGCAAAGGCTCGTGCGAAGGCACCAAACAGCACGACGGCCACTGCATGACCCACGAGTTGTGGTCCACGCTGAACCAGAAAATGGTCGAGTACCTCGACTCGGTTTCCCTGAAAGACCTGGTCGATCAGCAACGTTCACGCGAAGGTGCGCCGGCAGTATTGCGCGACAGGCGCAACGAAGCTGCGCCGGCCGAGCCTGTGCGCGTCGCGCCGAAAGGGCCGAATTCCGTTTTCAACATGGCCGGTTCGTGAGGCGCGGTAACCAGAACTCACCGCAGCCTGATAGATAAAGAACCCAGAAGCCAGAGCACATGACGTCCCCGGAGCAATTGATGAACAACGACTCTCTCCATCTGCCCATTTACATGGACTACAGCGCTACGACGCCGATCGACCCGCGCGTGGTGGACAAGATGATTCCGTATCTGCGCGAGCAGTTCGGCAACCCCGCATCGCGCAGCCACTCGTATGGCTGGGACGCGGAGCGCGCAGTCGAAGAAGCGCGTGAAAACGTTGCCGCGCTGGTGAATGCCGATCCGCGCGAAATCATCTGGACGTCGGGTGCGACGGAGTCGGACAACCTGGCCATCAAGGGCGCCGCGCACTTTTACAAGAGCAAGGGCAAGCACATCATCACGGTGAAGACCGAGCACAAGGCTGTGCTCGACACGTGCCGTGAGCTCGAGCGCGAAGGCTTCGAAGTTACGTATCTGGACGTTAAAGACGACGGTCTGATCGACCTCGACGTGTTCAAGGCTGCGATTCGTCCGGACACGATTCTGGTGTCGGTCATGTCGGTGAACAACGAAATCGGCGTGATTCAAGATATCGACGCGATCGGCGAGATCACCCGCGAAAAGGGCATCATTTTCCACGTCGACGCCGCGCAAGCCACCGGCAAGATCGTAATCGACTTGCAGAAACAGAAGGTCGACCTCATGTCCTTCTCGGCACACAAGACGTATGGCCCGAAGGGCATCGGCGCTTTGTATGTGCGTCGCAAGCCGCGTATCCGTATCGAAGCGCAAATGCACGGCGGCGGTCACGAGCGCGGCATGCGTTCGGGCACGCTGGCTACGCACCAGATCGTCGGTATGGGCGAAGCGTTCCGTATCGCACGTGAAGAAATGGCAACGGAAAACGAACGTATCCGTATGCTGCGCGACCGGCTGCTGAAGGGCCTGTCGGAAATGGAAGAAACGTACGTGAACGGCGACATGGAAAAGCGTGTGCCGCACAACCTGAACATCAGCTTCAATTTCGTCGAAGGCGAATCGCTGATCATGGCGGTGAAAGATGTGGCGGTGTCGTCGGGTTCGGCCTGTACGTCGGCTTCGCTGGAACCGTCGTACGTGCTGCGCGCATTGGGTCGTAACGACGAACTCGCGCACAGCTCGATCCGCTTCACGGTGGGCCGCTTCACGACCGAGCAGGATGTCGATTACGTGATCAACCTGCTGAAGACCAAGATTTCGAAGCTGCGCGACTTGTCGCCGCTGTGGGAAATGCACAAGGACGGGATCGATATTTCGACTATCCAGTGGGCAGCGCACTGACGCGCCGTTGGCACAGAATCGAATTTATCGAATTGCAATTGCAGGTTGAAACGGATCAAGGAGTGTAATCATGGCTTATAGCGACAAGGTTCTGGACCATTACGAAAACCCGCGCAACGTCGGTTCCTTTGCGAAAGACGACGACGCGGTCGGCACCGGCATGGTCGGCGCACCGGCATGCGGCGACGTGATGAAGCTGCAGATTCGCGTGGGCGCAGACGGCATCATCGAAGACGCGAAGTTCAAGACGTATGGCTGCGGTTCGGCAATTGCGTCGAGCTCGCTCGTCACCGAATGGGTGAAGGGTAAGACGCTCGATCAGGCCATGTCGATCAAGAACACGCAGATCGCCGAAGAACTGGCGTTGCCGCCGGTGAAGATCCACTGCTCGATCCTCGCGGAAGACGCGATCAAGGCAGCGGTCGCCGACTACAAGCAACGTCACGGCGAAGCGGCAGCGGTCGAAGGCGACAAACAGCACGCCTGAAGTTAAGGCATGCTGCGGCGGCGCGGCCGGCCCGCTTATGGGGGCCGGCCGCGAGCAATAGCCGCCAAGTTGAGTAGCAAATCGAAGCGGACGGTGCAGTTGAAGTTCAAAGCGCCGTTCAGCATGAGCGATATTTGATGCAGGCAGGGTAGCAGTGCGGCAGCAGGCAAACGGTGATAAACCGGGCGCCGGGCACGTGCTGCGCAATGAGAAACGCTATGGCAATTACGTTGACCGAAAAGGCAGCACAACACGTCCAGAAATATCTGACCCGTCGCGGTAAAGGCGTCGGTCTTCGCGTTGGCGTGCGTACCACCGGTTGCTCCGGCTTGGCCTACAAGCTCGAGTACGTGGACGAGCTCGCGCCCGAAGACGAAGTGTTCGAATGCAACGGCGTGAAGATCATTGTGGACCCGAAGAGCCTCGCTTATATCGACGGCACGCAACTCGACTTCGCGCGCGAAGGGTTGAACGAAGGCTTCAAGTTCAACAACCCGAACGTGAAGGACGAATGCGGCTGCGGCGAATCGTTCCGGGTCTAGGATCGACATTTTCCGCGTGCAGCGGATCAAAGGCGGCGCGGGCCGCCTTTTTAGTTTGATCCGCGAAATTTTTTTGACTGCACTCCCGTGCGCTTTCCTGAACGGACCTCTTCTATCCGATGGCCTCGCTGAACGACAGCCACTTCGACCTGTTCGATCTGCCAGCGCAATTCGCGCTCGACTCCGCCGCGCTCGATCACGCGTACCGCACGGTGCAGGCGCAAGTGCATCCGGACCGCTTCGCGGCGGCCGGCGACGCGCAAAAGCGTATCGCAATGCAATGGGCGACGCGAACCAATGAGGCTTATCAGACGCTGCGCGATCCGTTGAAGCGTGCAACCTATCTGCTGTCGCTGCGCGGCATCGATGTCGGCGCGGAGAACAATACGGCGATGGAGCCGGCGTTCCTGATGCAGCAGATGGAATGGCGCGAGAGTATCGAAGACGCAGCCGCGGCGAAAAACGTCGACGCGCTCGACGCGTTGCTCGACGAATTGCGCAATGAAGAGCGCATGCGGTTCGACAAGCTCGGCGCGTCGCTCGATAGCGGCGCGAATCAGGCCGCGGGCGAGGCGGTAAGGCAATTGATGTTCATCGAGCGGGTGGCGTCGGAAATCAGTGCGCAGATCGACCGGCTCGAGAACTAGTTTTTAGAGCGCGCGGCGCTAACCGGCTCATCAGTTGGCACGCGCCTGACGGCAGCGACCGTCCAGCAGGCTCAGGCAGTTCGGGCTCCAGCAGTCGGCACCCGGCAGCCGTAGCAATACACCCAGTAACGCGAAAATTTCAGGACGGGGCCACGCGGCCCCGAGAAGATCCAGATGGCCCTACTGCAAATCTCCGAACCCGGCATGGCGCCGGCGCCTCACCAGCGGCGCCTGGCGGTCGGTATCGATCTCGGCACCACCAACTCCCTCGTCGCTGCCGTGCGTAGCGGCGTGCCCGACGTGCTGCCCGACGAAGACGGCCATGCGCTGCTGCCGTCGGTGGTGCGCTACCTGGAAAAGGGCGGCCGCCGTATCGGCCGTCAGGCCAAGGCCGAGGCTGCGAGCGATCCGCGCAACACGATCGTGTCGGTCAAGCGTTTCATGGGCCGTGGCAAGGCAGAAGTGGAGGGCGCAGAAAACGCGCCGTACGATTTCGTCGATGCCCCCGGTATGGTGCAGATCCGCACGGTTGACGGCGTGAAGAGCCCGGTCGAAGTGTCGGCGGAAATTCTCGCGACGCTGCGCCAACGCGCTGAAGACTCGCTCGGCGACGAACTGGTCGGCGCGGTCATCACAGTGCCCGCGTATTTCGACGAAGCTCAGCGCCAGGCCACCAAAGACGCCGCGCGTCTGGCCGGCCTGAACGTGCTGCGTCTGCTGAACGAGCCGACCGCGGCGGCGATTGCCTATGGGCTCGATAACGGCTCCGAAGGCCTGTACGCGGTCTATGACCTCGGCGGGGGCACCTTCGACCTGTCGATCCTGAAGCTCACCAAGGGTGTGTTCGAAGTGCTTGCGGCTGGCGGCGATTCCGCGCTCGGCGGCGACGATTTCGATCACGCGTTGTATCGCCACGTGCTGGAGCAAGCCGGCATCGCGCCGAACACGCTCGCAGCGGAAGACGTCCGTCTGCTGCTGGACAACGTACGCGAGGCCAAGGAGGCCTTGTCGGCCGCGGCTGAGGCAACCCTTGCCGTCACGCTGTCGAACGGCACCAGGCTCGATCTGACGATCGGCGAGGCGGCTTTCGAGGCCATCACGAAGGATCTGGTGCAAAAAACCTTCGGTCCGACGAAAAAAGCGCTTCGCGACGCGAAGGTCACGACCCGAGAGGTCAAGGGCGTCGTGCTGGTCGGCGGCGCCACCCGCATGCCGGTGATCCGTCGCGCGGTCGAATCGTTCTTCGGCCAGCCGCCCTTGATCAACCTCGACCCGGATCAGGTCGTCGCGCTCGGCGCGGCAATCCAGGCCGATCTGCTCGCGGGCAACCGCGGCGCGGACGGCGACGAATGGCTGCTGCTCGACGTGATTCCGCTGTCGTTGGGTGTCGAAACCATGGGTGGCCTGACCGAGAAGATCATCCCGCGTAATTCGACGATTCCGGTCGCGCGTGCGCAGGATTTCACGACCTTCAAGGACGGCCAGACGGCCATGGCGATCCACGTCGTGCAAGGCGAACGCGAACTCGTCAGCGACTGCCGCTCGCTCGCACGTTTCGAGCTGCGCGGTATTCCGCCGATGGCGGCCGGCGCGGCGCGGATTCGCGTAACTTACCAGGTGGATGCGGACGGCCTGCTGTCGGTGTTCGCGCGGGAACAGGCATCGGGCGTGGAAGCGTCGGTGGTGGTGAAGCCGTCGTACGGTCTCGCCGACGACGACATCGCGAAAATGCTCGAAGAGAGTTTTTCGACCGCCGAAGTCGACATGCGCGCCCGCGCGCTGCGTGAGGCGCAGGTCGAAGCACGCCGTCTCGTCGAAGCGACCGACGCGGCGCTCGCTGCCGACGCCGAACTGCTCGACGACAGCGAACGCGCCGAACTCGACGCGTTGCTCGATGCATTGCGCAACGTCGCGCAAAGCGACGACGCCGACGTAATCGAAGCCGCGACCAAAACGCTGGCAGAAGGGACCGACGAATTCGCTGCCCGCCGCATGAACAAGGGCATTCGCCGCGCGCTCGCGGGCCGCAAGCTCGACGACATCTGAGCGTGGCGCTAGCGCGGCCGGCGGTCCATCGCTGAAGCGCAGCGCAAAAAACCGGAGCGCATCGCGCGGACTTAAAAAGTCCGCGTGTCGCCAGTAAAATGGCACGGAGCCTGTTGGCGGCTGCCGTGCCTCAGACCCAAACGGAAAATGTATGCCTCAAATCGTTGTGCTGCCCCACGTCGAACTGTGCCCGGATGGCGCGGTGCTCGATGCCGAACCCGGCATGAGTATCTGTGACGCACTGCTCGAAAACGGCATCGAAATCGAGCACGCTTGCGAGAAGTCGTGCGCGTGCACGACCTGCCACGTCATCGTGCGTGAGGGTTTCGCCGCCTTGACGCCATCCGAGGAAGACGAGGACGATCTATTGGACAAAGCGTGGGGGCTCGAACCGGCCTCGCGTCTGTCGTGCCAGGCTTTGGTGCCGGCTGAGCAGGATCTGGTCGTGGAAATTCCGCGTTACACGATCAATCACGCGAAGGAAAATCACTAACAGGAGGATGCAGCCATGAAGTGGACCGATACGCAAGACATCGCGATGGCCCTGACTGACAAGCACCAGGACATCGACCCGCAGCAGGTGCGTTTCACCGACTTGCATCGCTGGGTCACCGAGCTCGAAGGTTTCGACGACGATCCCGAGCGTTCGAACGAAAAGATTCTTGAGGCGATTCAGGCTGCATGGATTGAAGACGCGGACTATTGAGCGTGTGGCTTGTTTAGAGGCCACGACTGCTGAGCAGTCATCCGTGCCGCGTCGGCTGCTACTCCTGCTGCGTCGACCGCGGTAAAGAAAAAGGCGATTCCATCGGAATCGCCTTTTTCTCGCCTGCCGAAAACGCGTGACTTCGTTCCTGACCGGAGTTCAGCTCGCAACCAGCGAACCGTTTTCGATTCGCACATGCTCGCCTTGCTGGAACGGCGGCGCTTCGTGGTACGTGAAATAGCGCGTTTTGCCGCTTTCCATCCGCACGCGCACCGAATACGACGTCGTGCTGCGAATGTGCTTTTCCACCGAATTTCCGGCGAGACCACCGCCGAGCGCGCCAAGCACGGTCATCGCGGTCCGGCCGCCGCCCGCGCCGAACTGATTGCCCACGACGCCACCTGCCACGGCGCCCCCGACCGCACCGATACCGGTGCCATGACCTTCCTGACGTACCGCCGAAATCGCGACGACCGTGCCGCACGTCGAGCAATAGGCCGCTTGCGGAGCCGGTTGCTGCGCGAACTGCGGTGCCGCCTGTGCCTGCTGCTGCTGTGCGTACTGTTGCTGCTGCGCCGGCGTCGCAGTGGGCGGGGCGGATTGCGCCGTCTGCTGTGGCTGCTGTGGCTGTTGCGCGATCTGTTGCGAAGGGGGCGTCGACGCGTTGGTCGATGGATTCACCGGCGCGGCGGAATCGACGACGCCCGGCTGGGTCGTCACCTGTGCGGCCTGACTTTGATCGCTTTGCGCCGCGCTGCTCGACGCTTTCGGAAACAGTCCCGTCACGGCGGCCGTGGCCGCGAGACTGGCGATGATGACTGCGCCGGCAGCGACGGCTACCAGCGGATGAATACGGCGTTGCTGCGTGGGTTTGGTCACGGGATTGTCCATGTTGGCCTCCGTCTGTTGCAGAGTCGACTGTTATTGAGATCGAGTGTCCGGCAATTCGATCCCGGCGACGTTTCAATTTGTAACCGCTGGTGGGCGGCCATTCCGGACCGTCGGCATCAGAATCGCCGCCGTTCCCAACCCTCTTCAGCGTTCGCCAAATTGGAGCCGATCCGCGTGCACGACAGGCTTGCCGTAGCTTTTACCGATAGTTACAAGCGGCCGGCCAGCACGAGGCGATCTCAACGAGTACGCAGCAAGAAAAACGCCCGGCATCGAGCCGGGCGTTTTCTTCGCCAGTGACAGCGCAAAGCAGCATAAAACCAATCAGTCTTCGCGGCGCAGATGCGGGAACAGAATCACATCGCGGATGCTCGGGCTATCGGTCAGCATCATCACCAGACGGTCGATACCGATACCGCAACCGCCGGCCGGCGGCATCCCGTATTCGAGCGCGCGAATGTAGTCCGCGTCGTAGAACATCGCTTCTTCGTCGCCGGCGTCTTTCTGATCGACCTGCTTCTTGAAGCGGGCGGCCTGGTCTTCCGGATCGTTCAGTTCTGAGAAGCCGTTAGCGATCTCGCGACCCGTGATGAACAGCTCGAAACGCTCGGTGATGCCCGGCGCGTTGTCCGATGCCCGCGCCAGCGGC
The DNA here is from genome assembly GCF_904848625.1 of Paraburkholderia metrosideri. Lineage (GTDB taxonomy): Bacteria > Pseudomonadota > Gammaproteobacteria > Burkholderiales > Burkholderiaceae > Paraburkholderia > Paraburkholderia metrosideri. Next base: position 326,074 of record NZ_CAJHCP010000006.1, on the reverse strand, counting down.
GACACTTCGACCGGATAGTCGATGATGTACGTCGGCTCCCACAATTGCGACTCGGCGGTCTCTTCGAACAGCGCCAGTTGCAGCGAGCCCACGCCGGCATTCAGGAACTGCGGCTGCGACGCGTCAACGCCGAATTTCTTCAATTCGGTGCGCAAAAATGCGCTGTCGGCAAGCTGCTCGTTCGTGTATTGCGGTGCGTATTTCTGGATTGCCTGCGTGATCGTCAGACGATGGAACGGCTTGGCCAGATCCAGCTCACGACCCTGGTAGGTGATCGTGGCGGTGCCGAGCGAATCGATGGCAGCCTGGCGGATCAACTGCTCGACGAAATCCATCAGCCATTTGTAATCGGTGTACGCGGCGTAGAACTCGATCATCGTGAATTCCGGATTGTGGCGCACGGACACGCCCTCGTTACGGAAGTTACGGTTGATCTCGAACACGCGCTCAAAGCCGCCGACCACCAGCCGCTTCAGGTACAGCTCAGGCGCGATACGCAGGAACATCTGCATATCGAGCGCGTTGTGGTGCGTGGTGAACGGCTTGGCCGCGGCGCCACCCGGAATCGGGTGCAGCATCGGCGTTTCGACTTCCATGAAGTCGGCGTCGGACATGAACTTGCGGATCGACGAAATCGCTTTGGTACGCGCGACGAACGTCTTGCGCGTTTCCGGCGTGACGATCAGGTCGACATAGCGCTGGCGATACTTCATTTCCTGGTCGGCCAGACCGTGGAACTTGTCCGGCAGCGGACGCAGCGACTTCGACAGCAGGCGCAGTTCGGTACAGCGCACTGACAGCTCGCCCTTGTTGGTCCGGAACAGCACGCCGCGCGCCGCGACGATGTCGCCCATGTCCCACTTCTTGAACGCGTCGTAGGTTTCCTGACCGATATCGGCCGGCGTGATGAAGAACTGGATCTGACCCGAACCGTCGCGCACGGTCGCGAAGCTCGCTTTACCCATCACGCGCTTGAGCATCATGCGGCCGGCAATCGCGACTTCGAGCGGGTTCGCTTCGAGCGCTTCCTTGTCGGACTGCTCGTACTTCGCCTGCAGATCTTCGGCGTGGTGCGTAGGACGGAAGTCGTTCGGATAGGCGACGCCTTGCTCACGCAACTCGCGCAGCTTTTCGCGGCGCTCGGTCATGATCTTGTTGTCGTCCACCTCGGGCGCGACAGTCGGCTGGGCCGCATTGGGCTGGGTCGGTTCGGTCATGGTGAATTTGGTGTTCGGTGGTCCGCATGGAAGGCACCGGAGTGCGGCGCATGCGGAAAGCCAGTCAGTGTAAAAACCTCAGGCGGTAAAAAGATGCGGCGCGGCGTTGATTCAAGGCCGCGCCGGTTGTGCTCAGGTTCGCACGCCGTTCACGTTCGGCGCTTACACGCCCTGTTTCAGGCTCGCGCTGATGAACGGATCGAGGTCGCCGTCGAGCACGCTCTTCGTGTTGCTGATTTCGACGTTGGTACGCAGATCCTTGATGCGGCTGTTGTCCAGCACGTACGAGCGGATCTGGTGACCCCAGCCCACATCGGTCTTGCCGGCTTCGAGCTTGTCCTGCTCTTCCTGACGCTTGCGGATTTCCGCTTCATACAGACGCGATTTCAGCATGGCCATCGCTTCGGCGCGGTTGCGGTGCTGCGAACGGTCGTTCTGGCACTGCACGACGATGCCCGACGGCATGTGCGTGATACGCACCGCGGAGTCGGTCTTGTTGATGTGCTGACCGCCCGCGCCGGACGCACGGTACGTGTCGATGCGCAGATCAGCCGGGTTGATGTCCACTTCGATCGAGTCGTCGATTTCCGGGTACACGAACACCGACGAGAACGACGTATGACGGCCGCCCGACGAGTCGAACGGCGACTTGCGCACAAGGCGGTGCACGCCGGTTTCGGTGCGCAAAAAGCCGTAAGCGTATTCGCCTTCGATCTTGATCGTCGCGTTCTTGATGCCCGCGACGTCGCCGTCGGTCTGTTCCAGCACTTCGGTCTTGAAGCCCTTGCGCTCGCAGTAGCGCAGGTACTGGCGCAGCAGCATGGACGCCCAGTCGCACGCCTCGGTGCCGCCCGCGCCGGCCTGGATGTCCAGAAAGGCGTTGTTCGGGTCGGCCGGATTCGCGAACATGCGGCGGAATTCCATGTCGGCGACACGTTGTTCGATGCCTTGCGCGTCGGATTCGCACGCGAGGAGGGTTTCCTCGTCGTCTTCGTCGCGGGCCATGTCGAACAGGTCCTGCGCGTCGCGCAGGTCGTTATCGAGCGACGTGAGCTTGCCGACGGTGTCGTCGAGCAGTTTCTTTTCCCGGCCGAGGGCCTGGGCGTGCTTCGAGTCGTTCCAGACGTCCGGGTCTTCGAGTTCCCGGTTGACTTCGATTAGACGCAGTGCTTTGTCGTCGTAGTCAAAGATACCCCCGTAGCGAGTCTGCGCGAGTGCGCAGGTCCGCCAGTGAGGCTTCGATCGCGTTGAGACGTTCCGCTTCCATGTCGATCTTTTATAGCTTCGTAAAAAGACAAAATTATAGCCGATCGGAGACCCGCGCCGGAGGCTGTTGAGCGATCCGGCGCGGGTTTGGGGTTGATTTTGCGGAGATTTTCGGCGCTTCGACGTTGAAAAGCGAAGGCTCTGGTTTGCTGCCCTGATGCCAGGCGACGCTGCATTCCGGGCGTGCCGTCGGGGGCGACCGGTTCGCCAGGCACCTCAGTGCAACGCCGACCTCAACTCACCGCGTGCTCGACGATCAACTGCACCCGTGACACCCCGTTCCACGTATCGCTGGCCAGCCGGTAGGCGACCGTGGTGCGGGCGGGCAGCGTATCGGTATGGTTGAACCAGATCGCGTTGAAGCGCTGGCGACCGCGCATCAGTTGCAGCTTCAGATGCTTGTCCTTCACCAGCGCCTGCGATGCCACATCGAATTCGCCCGAAAACACCGGCGCCGGGAAGCCCTGACCCCACACAGCCGCGTCGAGAATCTCGACGAATTGCGGGGTGAAGTAGGCATCTTCGAGTTCGCCGTCGGTTTCCACGGTGCGCGACAGCGCGTCTTCGGACAGCCATTCGCGGCCGACTGCTTCGAACGCCGCGGTGAAGCGCGGCACGTCGGCGGCGGCGAGCGTCAGGCCGGCGGCCATCGCGTGGCCACCGAATTTGACGATCAGGCTCGGTTCGCGCTTCGAGATCAGATCGAGCGCGTCGCGCAGATGGAAACCGGGAATCGAGCGACCCGAGCCTTTGACGGTCTGGCCGCTGTCGTCGGCCAAAGCGAACGTGAACGAGGGTCGATGGAATTTCTCCTTCAGCCGTCCGGCGACGATGCCGATCACGCCCTGGTGCCAGCCCGGATTAAACAGCGTGATGGTGGTCGCGCCCTCGGGGTTGATCGACGACAGGTCGTCGAGCGCCTGTTGCTGCATGCCGGCTTCGATCTCGCGACGCTCGCGGTTCATCGTGTCGAGCTGTTGCGCGAGGTCCCACGCGCGGCCAATGTCGTCAGTCGTCAGGCATTCGATCCCGAGCGACATGTCCGACAGACGTCCCGCCGCGTTCAGCCGCGGCCCAAGCGCGAAACCGAGGTCGAAACCCGAGGCGTTGCGGGCGTCGCGCGCGGCGGCGCGGAACAGGGCCGCGATGCCCGGCTGCATCTTGCCTTTGCGGATGCGCTGCAGGCCTTGCGCGACCAGCACGCGATTATTGCCGTCGAGCTTGACCACGTCGGCGACCGTGCCGAGCGCGACCAGATCGAGCAGGCCGTCCAGACGCGGTTCAGGAAAATCGTCGCTGAACGCGCCACGGCGGCGCAATTCGGCCCGCAACGCGAGCAGCACGTAAAACATCACGCCGACGCCCGCCATGCATTTGCTCGGGAAGGTGCAGCCCGGCTGATTCGGATTGACGATTGCGCGGGCGGCGGGCAGGTCGTCGCCCGGCAGGTGGTGATCGGTGACCAGCACGTCGATGCCGAGCGCATTGGCCGCTTCCACGCCGTCCACGCTGGCGATGCCGTTGTCGACCGTGATCAGCAGTTCTGGCTTGCCCGACGCGCTGCGCGCGGCCAGTGCGACGATTTCCGGCGTCAGGCCGTAGCCGTATTCGAAGCGGTTCGGCACCAGATAGTCGATCTGTCCGCCGAACATGCGCAGCCCGCGCACTGCGACCGCGCAGGCGGTGGCGCCGTCGCAATCGTAGTCGGCGACCACCAGCATGCGGCGTTTCTGCTGGATCGCGTCGGCGAGCAGGGCGGCGGCGTCTTCACAGCCTTTGAGCGCGACCGGCGGCACGAGCTTCGCGAGGCCGGTTTCGATTTCATCGGGCATGCACACGCCACGCGCGGCATAGAGGCGTGCGAGCACCGGATGCAGGCCGTGGCGGGTGAGGACTTCGGCGTCGACCGGAGAGCAGGCGCGCGTAACGATTCGGGTCATTCGGGAAGGCCGTGGAAAGGTCTGTCAATCATTCGATGAGGAGCGACGCGAGCACCCGCCGCCGCCAGAATTTGCGCAGATCGCCGCGCGTGACCGTGAGCGTCACCGAGCCGGTGTCGCCGCACAAGGTCAGGCCCAGTTCGGCAAGCTGGCCGGACTGCAGCGCGGCCAGCGCGGGTTCGAACCAGTCCGTTTGCAGCGCGGCGAAGGCGTCGTTCCAGCGCGCCCAATCCTGTTCGATGTAGGGCGACGAGAACGGATCGAGTTCGATGAGGGTGCGGTTCGCGGAGGCCGCGTTTGCCGCGCCATTCGACGGCGTGCCCGATTGCGCGCCGCCCGTTCCGTTCGCACCGCCGGCAAGCGCCGACCACGCGGCGAACGACACCGGCGGTTCAGCCGTCCCGGCACCCGCCGTCATGGCCAGTCCACGCGTCGCCGCAGCGTCCGACAACACGCGCGCAAACGGGCTGCGCACCGTCTGCGCGGTGCCCTGCGCATGAAACCAGATCGAGTTCACAGCCGGCAACCCGCGCGCCTCGCGCGCTTCGTTCACCGGATGCTCGAACCACGCCATTTGCACTTCGTTCTGCAGCTTCATCCACGCGCGCGAGCGCTCGCCGGAATGCGCTTCGTGCGGTAGCCAGATTTCGATGTTGCGGCCGCTCGCGCGCAACGGCGACGCCCCCGCCAGCGTGCCGAAACCGTCGCCGGACAGATACCAGCGCGCGGGCTGCGGCGCCTCGATGCGCACCCCGAGTTCCTCGATTAGCGGACGGGCAACCGCCAGCAGCGCGGCGGCGTCAGCGTCCGACAGCTCGAGCGACGCCGGATCGATCAGCACCAGATGATCGTGCGCGATGCGCACATGCACCGGTTGCACGCAGGCCCACGTCGCGCTGCCTGGATCGCCGCCGTCGGCGCGCAGCATGTACGGCGCGAGCGGCGCTTCATCGGCGGCGGCTGCGCTGTCGGGCAGTGCGCCGAACTGACGGGCGACCCAGCGTTCGTGCGGCAGGGTCCGCTGAAAATCTTCGCCGATCACCCGTTCGACCAGCGTCGCGCGCGCGATCAGCCGGTCGAGGGCCGGACTCTGGATGTCGTGAAGGGCGGTGGAGGCGTCCGCTGCGGCAGGCAGCGCGAAGGGCAGGAGAAGATGAAGACGGTTGGCGAGCATGATGCTGCGCATTGTAGGGCAAAGAGTGTGCGAGTATTCCGCCATCAGCTTGTCCGCTCGACAAAACGCGGCGGCGACTGGCGCAACGGCCGGCCGCTTGCCAGACGGGTTGTCGCAGCAGCAGCCGCGCGCGGCGGCACCGCGCCCATGACGAGGGAGACCGGCATGTCGCGTGAACTCAAAACCGAGCAGGAATTGCTCGAACTGGTCGTGAAAGCGCTCGATGCAAATCCGGACACGGCCGGCTGGATACCGACGGGTTTCCACGAGACCGTCGAGGACGAGGCGGGCTGCAACTGGGACATCAGCCATCTGCATCGGGACCGCAAGGACGCGGACCGGCGCGAAGTGGCGAACAGCAAGGCGGCGGCCATCATCAACGAGTTGCGGGGTCGTTACAACCTGCGCTAATGGCGTGGGCGGTGCCGACCGGCCGCGAGCGACGCTCATACAGCGGGCGTTTGCGCGAGCGGCGGGCATTGTATGGCAAACTTCGCGCTTGATCGGTCACTGTGACGGCAGCGGCAGTCGCGTAAAACGCGCTGCGCATGAGTGACGCGGGTGGCGCGCGGATTGCTAGCACGTAGCGCTCGGGCTCGGAACCATCCGCGTCGCCATCACACCAACGATCACGACGCCCGAGCCGCGCGTCAGGCGCCTCGCGCCTTTTGCGCGCACTACAAGGTCGAAAAACGGCCCGACACACGGGCCGAAGAACGCAGAAAAGGATTCGCTTGAAATTTCCCTACGAATGGCAGATTGGCTGGCGCTACACGCGCGCCGGCAAACGCACGACCGGTAACGGCTTCATCTCGTTCATCGCACTCGTGTCGATGTCGGGCATCGCGCTGGGTGTCGCGGCGCTGATCGTCGTGTTGTCGGTCATGAACGGCTTCCAGAAAGAAGTGCGCGACCGCATGTTGTCGGTGCTCGCGCACGTCGAGATCTTTTCGCCGACCGGGTCGATGCCCGACTGGCAACTGACCGCTAAAGAAGCGCGTCAGAACAAGGAAGTGATCGGCGCAGCGCCTTATGTGGAGGCGCAGGCGCTGCTCACGCGCCAGGACGCCGTCAGCGGCGTGGCATTGCGCGGCGTCGAGCCGTCGCTCGAGCCGGAAGTCTCCGACATCGGCAAGGAAATGAAAGGCGGCAAGCTGTCCGATCTCGTTCCCGGCGATTTCGGCATCGTGCTGGGCGCGGACCTCGCGACCAACCTCGGCGTGCAGGTCAACGACAAGATCACGCTGGTCGCGCCCGAAGGCACGATCACGCCGGCCGGCATGCTGCCGCGGCTGAAGCAGTTCACCGTGGTCGGCATCTTCGAATCGGGGCACTACGAATACGACAGCACGCTTGCGCTGATCAACATCAAGGACGCGGAGGCGCTGTTCCGGCTGCCCGCGCCGACCGGCGTGCGCTTGCGTCTGACCGACATGCAGCGCGCGCCGGAAGTCGCACATCAACTGGCGCGCACGTTGTCGGGCGATCTGTACATTCGCGACTGGACGCAGCAGAACAAGACCTGGTTCTCCGCCGTGCAGATCGAAAAACGCATGATGTTCATCATCCTCACGCTGATCATCGCGGTGGCGGCGTTCAATCTCGTGTCGTCGCTGGTGATGACGGTGACCAACAAGCAGGCCGACATCGCGATTCTGCGTACGCTCGGTGCGCAGCCCGGCTCGATCATGAAGATCTTCGTCGTGCAGGGCGTGACGATCGGCTTCATCGGCACGGCGACCGGCGTTGCGCTCGGCTGCCTGATCGCGTGGAGCATCCCATGGCTCGTGCCGATGATCGAGCATCTGCTCGGCGTGCAGTTCCTGCCGCCGTCGGTGTACTTCATCAGCGAATTGCCGTCTGAACTGATTCCGGCCGACGTGGCGCGGATCGGCATCATCGCGTTCCTGATGTCGGCGCTGGCAACGCTTTACCCAAGCTGGCGTGGTGCGAAAGTCCGTCCTGCGGAGGCACTGCGCTATGAATGACCGTTCCGCCAATCTTTCCATGGTCTCTGCCGAAAACGCCTCTTATCCCTTCGTGCTGGAAGCCTCCGGCATTTCCAAAGCGTTCGTGCAGGGCGGTTTGAATGTGCAGGTGCTCAACAACACGCAACTGAGCGTGCGGCGCGGCGAAAAGCTGGCAATCGTCGGCGCGTCGGGTTCCGGCAAAAGCACGCTGCTGCATGTGCTCGGCGGGCTCGACGATCCGAGCGCGGGCCATGTCTCGGTGATGGGCAAGCCGTTCACGAAGCTCTCCGAGCGTGAGCGCAACGACCTGCGCAATCGCGCGCTCGGCTTCGTGTACCAGTTCCACCATCTGCTGCCCGAATTCACCGCGCTCGACAACGTCGCGATGCCGCTGCGCATTCGCCGCATGACGACCGAAGCCGCACGCAAGGAAGCGCTGGAAGTGCTCGAGCGCGTCGGCATGGGACATCGCGCGAAGCATCGTCCGGGCGAGTTGTCGGGCGGCGAGCGTCAGCGGGTCGCCATCGCGCGGGCGCTAGTCACCAAACCCGCGTGCGTGCTGGCCGATGAGCCGACCGGCAACCTCGACGGCGGCACCGCGGACACCGTGTTCAACCTGATGCTCGAACTGTCGCAAACGCTCGAAACGAGTTTCGTGATCGTCACACACGATCCCGAACTGGCGGGCCGCTGCGACCGCATCATGCGACTGCGCGACGGCGTGCTTTACGAAGAGCCGCCGGTGCCGGTTTAAGCGCGCACCGGTGCGCAACCGCTAGCGAGGCTCGTCATGTGGATCGATACGCACTGCCATCTTGACGCGTCGGAATTCGACGCGGATCGCGCCGACGTAGCGGCGTCGGCGCGTCGCGCGGGCGTGGGGCGTATCGTGATCCCGGCAATCGGGCGGCAGAATTTCGCAGCGGTGCGCGATCTGGCGCATCGGGTGGACGGCGGAGCCTATGCACTCGGGATCCATCCGCTATTTACGCCGGGCGCCGCAGACGGCGATCTCGATCTGTTACGCATGGAGATCGAGGCGAGTCTGGACGATCCGCTGTTTGTCGGTATCGGCGAAATCGGGCTCGACTATTTTGTCGACGGTCTCGACGATGCGCGTCAGCAGTTCTTCTACAACGGCCAACTGCAACTCGCGCGCGAATTCGACCTGCCGGTGATTTGTCATGTGCGCAAATCGCAGGATCAGGTGATCAAAGGGCTGCGGCGACATCAGATTCATCGCGGCATCGCGCATGCGTTCAATGGCAGTTTCCAGCAGGCTCAGGCGTATATCGACCAGGGTATGCATCTCGGCTTCGGCGGCAATCTGACGTTCGAACGCGCGCGGCAAATTCGCCGTCTCGCCGAACAGTTGCCGTTCCACGCGCTGGTCGTCGAAACCGACGCGCCGGACATCGCGCCTTCGTGGATCTACAAACAGCGCAACTCGCCGGAGCAGATCCCGGCGATCGGCAAGGGCCTCGCGGACCTGCGCGGGATGAGCGCCGACGAAACCGCCCTAGGCACAACGGCTAACGCGCTCGCCGCACTGCCGCGACTCGCACTTTCCTCGGCATAATCGATCTCGTTGATCTAGTGGTTCTCGCGGGGCGAAACCCACGTCCGGCGGGCCCGCTAACGCCTGTTCGTCGTGCTTTGCTGCGTCCCGCGCGATCGGGACGGAGGGCAAATGCGGGCAGGGTGGTGCGGTTTTGCGTTGGGCGTGATCGGGTTGCAGCGGCAGGCAGCATTGCCTGGGTGGGGCGGGTGGTTGACGCTAGTGGTGCTTGGGGCGGCGGCGGTTGTCGTTGCGGTGTGGGGTTTGCGTGGCGACGCTGCGGTTGGCGGTGCGTATACGACTTCTGAATCTGCATCCGGGCCGCTGGCGTCGCGTTGGCGTACGCGCAACTTCCGGCTTGGCTCGCGTCCCGGAAAGTTCGCCGGTTGGAGCGCCGTGTGGTGCGCGGCGATCTGCGCAGGTTTTGCCTACGCCGCCGTGCGCGCGGAAATGCGGCTTGCAGTGAGTTTGCCGCCGGCATGGGAGGGGCGCGATATCGATGTCGTCGGCAGTATCAAGGGCTTGCCCTCGCGCGATGAAAAAGGCGCGCGCTTCCTGTTCGAAGTCGAAAAGGCCGACGCGCCAGTCGCAGCTTTTCCCCGCGTGCTGCAACTTTCGTGGATCGCCGACGACGCCCCGGCGCCATCGCTCGAACCCGGAGACCGCTGGCGTCTGACCGTGCGCCTCAAGCGGCCTCACGGCAACGGGAATTTCGGCGTGCGCGATGCCGAAGCGACTCTGCTCGCCCGCAATGTGCGGGCGACCGGCTATGTGAGTGCGCCCGCCCATGCCAGTCGGCTGCCGGGACAGGCACGCGGCATACGCGTCACCGTGGACCGTTGGCGCGCGGCATTGCGTGCGCGGATCGATGCGGTGCTCGCGGATGCGCCGCATCGCGGGATTGTCGTGGCGCTGGCCATCGGCGCGCAGGATGAAGTCAGTGCCGCCGACTGGCTATTGATGCGACGCACGGGCACCAGCCATCTGGTGGCGATTTCGGGCTTGCATATTGGCTTCGTCGCGGGTCTTGCCGCGTGGTTCGCGGGGGCGGTCTGGCGCCGCTCCGGGTGGATCGGTCGTGACTGGCCGCTGCGCTTGCCCGCACAAATCGTCTCGGTGACGGGCGGCGCGGCGTTCGCTGCATTGCATGCGGCGCTGGCGGGTTTCAACGTGCCGGCGCAGCGCGCGTTATGGATGGCAGGGGTGGTTGCGCTGGCCTTCGTCTGTGGGCGCAATCTTGCGCGCTCGACGGTACTGGCGTGGGCACTTGGGCTCGTGTTGCTGATCGATCCGTGGGCGGTGGTGTCGGCGGGATTCTGGTTGTCGTTCTGTGCAGTAGCCGCAATTCTGTTCGCCCTATCGGGGCGGCTGAGTGTGCGGCGCGACAGCGACCGGCGTGATGACTCGAGCCCTGTCGACGCTCACGCACGTAGTCGGTTCGCCGCTTTGCGCGCGGCGCTGGGCCGCCGGATCGTTGCGTTCTGCGACCGCTTGCGCAGCGCAACGCATGTCCAGATCGCGGTGACAGTCGCGCTCGCGCCGCTCACCGTTGACTGGTTCTCGCAGATTCCGCTGGTTGGCCCGCTAGCGAACGGCTTCGCAATTCCGTGGGTGAGTCTGCTAGTCACGCCCGCGGTGCTTGCCGGCGTTGCACTGCCCGCGCCCGTCGACGCGCTGGCCCTGCACGCCGCGCACACCTTGCTCGATCTGCTGGGCGCATTTCTGCACCTCGTGTCCGGCCCTCCATGGACGCTGTGGTGGCTGCCGCAACCGGACGCCTGGACGCTTGCCGCCGCGGCGCTCGGCGTGTTCTGGCTACTGGCGCCAGACGGCTGGCCGCTTCGTTGGGCCGCGCCGCTCACCTGGTTGCCGCTTCTGATACCGACGCCGCCCGGGCCGCCTCCCGGCAGTTTCCGGCTGACTGCACTGGACGTTGGGCAAGGCACGTCGGTACTGATCGAGACCGCGCATCACACGTTGCTGTTCGATACCGGACCCGGCCCGGAATCGACCCACGCGGGCGAGCGGGTCGTCGTGCCGTTTCTGCAGGCGCACGGGGTGAGATCGCTCGATACGCTGATCGTCAGCCATGCCGATTCCGATCATTCGGGCGGCGCGCCGGCCGTCCTCGAGGCGATCCACGTCGATCAGATGGTGGCTGCGTTGGCGCCGGCCAACGCGCTGTGGTCGAACGCCACACAGCATGGCGCACAGACACTGCCATGCGCAGCGGGCCAACGCTGGCAATGGGACGGCGTCGAGTTTTCGATGTTGTGGCCGGATGCCGGCCCCTTGCGAGGCAAGCCAAACGAGCACGGCTGCGTGTTGCGTGTCAGTACGCAGCCCGCCATGGTCAGCGAGCCGGGCCGCCCCATTCAGACGACCAGGCCGCGCATTGCCGCGTTGCTGACCGCGGACATCGAGGCGCCGACCGAACGTGTACTGCTCGCGCGCGATCGCGGCGCATTGCGTGCGCAGGTGCTGGTCGTGCCGCATCACGGCAGCAAGACCTCGTCGACCGAGCCGTTCCTCGACTCTATCGAGCCGTTGATCGCTTTATTTCAGGTAGGCTATCGCAACCGGTTTCATCATCCGAATGCGGGCGTGTTCGAGCGTTATAGCGCGCGTCATATCGAACTCGCACGCAGCGACTCAGACGGCGCGGTGCGGGTCGACGTCAGTCCCGGTCACGCAGTTCAGGGGCAGGGTGGCAGTGAGGCAAATGGCGCCGTGCTGACGCTCGAACGCTACCGCGACACACAGCGCCGCTACTGGATGGATCGCTGACGCTGGGCATCGCCGGGTTTGCTGATGGCCTGCCCATTGCGATGCCCGCAGCATAAAGGTAGACACAAAGGCAGACACAAAGGCAGACATAGAGGCAGACATAGAGGCAGACATAGAGGCAGACACAACGCGCGAACGGCGGAATGCGCGCGAACAACGCGCGAACGGCGGAATGCGCGCGAACAACGCGCGAACGGCGGAATGCGCGCGAAGGCAAGAACGAAAAAAACACAAACACAGAACGGAGATAGCCGCAGTTGAAAAACGTCATTCATTTCTCACATGCGAATGGTTTCCCGGCGTCGACCTACCGGACTATTTTCGCCGAATTGTCCGACGACTACGAACTGCGCGCGATCGATCGGATCGGTCACGACACGCGTTTTCCGGTCACGCAGGACTGGCCGCATCTGGTCGAACAATTGCTCGACGACGTCGGCCGGTCATACGAGCACCCGGTATGGCTGGTCGGGCATTCGCTCGGCGGCTATCTGTCGCTGATGGCCGCGCTGAAAAAGCCGCAGTGGGTACGGGGCGTGGTGATGCTGGACTCGCCGGTCATCGCCGGTTGGCGCAGCAGCATGCTGCGCGTGTCGCAGTGGACTGGCCTCGACGAGCGCCTCTCGCCCGCCGCCGCCACGCGTACGCGCCGTACGCAGTGGGCGAGTCGCGACGAAGCGTGGCGGCATTTTCACTCGAAGCCGGCGTTTGCGAGGTGGGACGAGCGCATGCTGTCCGACTACATCGACTTCGGCATTCCGCAAACTTCACCTGACGGCTCCCGCTCGCTCGCATTCGACCGTCGCACCGAATATCAGATTTATAAAACCTTGCCGCATACGCTCGGCTCGCGACTGGCTCGCGGCGCGGCGGTGCCGGTCGGGTTCATCGCTGGCACGCGCTCGAAGGAAATCCGGCAGGCGGGCCTGGATGCGACTCGCCGCGTGACCGGCGGCCATCTGGAATGGATCGAAGGCAGCCATCTTTATCCAATGGAAAAGCCGATTGAAACCGCGCGCGCAGTGCAGCGCATGTTGCGTGAACTGGAGCAACGGGCTTGACGTGGCAGGGAATGACAGCGTGTGACGGGTAGGGCGGAAACAAAAAGCGCGGCTGACCCAGCAGGAGAAATTGCGACGCCAAGCGGCCAAGTAGAGCGACGGGCAAACGCGGCAGCACGATCGCGCTTCTATGGGCGGCCGGCGGCGCATAGGGAAAGGGTCGTGCGGCATAAACTGGCAGCCTCCACGTCACATTGACCGGAAGCGTCACTGTCGCCTGACACGCGCAACGGCAAACCGTGCCGCAAAAACAGTGCATGATCGGCCCGCGGCAAAGGCGACCGCGATGGCACACCTGCGTGCAGATGTCGCTCGGATTTTGCTGGGTTGAGACCCTGCTTTACGGTATAATCCGTTTTTCCCGCGAGCATCCAGCGATGACCAAATATGTTTTCGTCACCGGCGGCGTAGTATCTTCCCTCGGCAAGGGTATTGCCGCCGCTTCCCTCGCCGCGATCCTCGAATCGCGCGGTCTTAAAGTCACCCTCCTCAAGCTTGATCCGTACATCAACGTCGACCCCGGCACGATGAGCCCGTTTCAGCACGGCGAAGTGTTCGTCACGGAAGACGGAGCAGAGACTGACCTGGACCTTGGCCACTACGAGCGCTTCATCAGCACGAAGATGCGTAAGGCCAATAACTTCACGACTGGCCAGATTTACGAATCGGTGATCCGCAAGGAACGCCGGGGCGATTATCTCGGCAAGACGGTGCAGGTCATCCCGCACATCACGAACGAAATTCAGGCGTTTATCGAGCGCGGCGCGGCTTCGGCCACGTGCGGCGAGCCCGATGTCGCGATCGTCGAAGTGGGCGGTACGGTCGGCGATATCGAGTCGCTGCCGTTCCTTGAAGCAGCCCGTCAGATGAGTCTGCGTATGGGCCGTAACAGCGCGTGCTTCGTGCACCTCACGCTGGTGCCCTGGGTCGCCACGGCCGGCGAACTGAAGACCAAACCTACGCAACACAGCGTGCAGAAGCTGCGTGAAATCGGCATCTCGCCGCACGTGCTGCTGTGCCGCGCCGACCGTCGCATTCCGGACGACGAGCGCGCGAAGATCTCGATGTTCTCGAACGTGCCGGAAGACGCCGTGATCTCCGTGTGGGACGCGGACAGCATCTACAAGATTCCGCAGATGCTGCACGATCAGGGTCTGGACGCGATTATCTGCGAAGAGCTCAAGCTCACGCCGCAACCGGCCGACCTGTCCATGTGGTCCGGCCTCGTCGAGAAGCTCCAGCATCCGAAACACGAAGTCACCATCGGCATGGTCGGCAAATATGTCGATCTGACCGAGTCGTACAAGTCGCTGATCGAAGCGCTGCGCCATGCGTCGATGCATACCTCCACGAAGGTCAACATCGAGTACATCGATTCGGAAGAAGTAGAAACGCAAGGGGTCGAAAGCCTCAAGCATCTCGACGCGGTGCTGGTTCCGGGTGGCTTCGGCCGTCGCGGCACCGAAGGCAAGATCGCTGCGATCCGCTATGCGCGTGAAGCGAAAGTGCCGTACCTCGGCATCTGCCTCGGCATGCAACTCGCCGTGATCGAATTCGCCCGCGACGTGGTCGGCCTGAAGAACGCGAACAGCACCGAGTTCGATCAGGAAACCGAAAACCGCGTGGTCGCGCTGATCACCGAGTGGTACGACCGCGAAGGCAAGGTCGAGAAGCGTACCGAAGAATCGGATCTGGGCGGCACGATGCGCCTCGGTTCGCAACGTTGCCCGATCAAGCCCGGCACGATGGCCGAAGAGATCTACGGCAAGGACGTGAACGAGCGTCATCGTCACCGTTATGAAGTCAATAACCGCTTCGTGCCCCAGCTCGAAGCCGGTGGCCTTATCATCAGCGCCCGTACCCCGAGTGAAGATCTGCCGGAAATGATGGAATTGCCGCGCAGCATGCACCCGTGGTTCGTCGGCGTGCAGTTCCACCCGGAATTCACGTCCACACCGCGTGACGGCCATCCGCTGTTCAAGTCGTTCGTCGAAGCAGCGCTCGCGCATCATCTGTCGAGCACGGCGAACGCAGTTGGGGAGAAAGCATGAAACTGGGCGATTTCGAAATCGGGCTCGACAAGCCGTTTTTCCTGATCGCCGGCACTTGCGTCGTCGAATCTGAACAGATGACGATCGACGTGGCCGGCCGGCTCAAGGAAATCTGCGCGAAGCTGAACATTCCGTTCATCTACAAATCGTCGTACGACAAGGCTAACCGCAGCAGCGGCAAGTCGTTCCGCGGTCTGGGCATGGACGAAGGTTTGCGCATCCTGTCGGAAGTGAAGCGTCAGCTCGGCCTGCCGGTGCTGACCGACGTTCACGCCGAGCACGAAATCGAGCAGGTCGCGTCGGTGGTCGACGTCCTGCAAACGCCTGCTTTCCTGTGCCGTCAGACGGACTTCATTCACGCTTGCGCGCGTTCGGGCAAACCGGTCAACATCAAGAAGGGCCAGTTTCTCGCACCGCACGACATGAAGAACGTGATCGACAAGGCGCGTGATGCAGCGCGTGAAGCCGGTCTGTCGGAAGACCGCTTCATGGCGTGCGAGCGCGGCGTGTCGTTCGGCTATAACAACCTCGTGTCGGACATGCGTTCGCTCGCGATCATGCGCGAAACCAACGCGCCGGTCGTGTTCGACGCGACCCACTCGGTGCAGTTGCCGGGCGGGCAGGGCACGAGTTCGGGCGGTCAGCGCGAATTCGTGCCAGTGCTGGCGCGTGCCGCGGTCGCGGTCGGCGTCGCCGGCCTCTTTATGGAAACGCACCCGAATCCGGCGCAGGCTAAATCGGACGGCCCGAACGCCGTGCCGTTGAACCGCATGGCTGATCTGCTCGAGACGCTGGTAACGCTCGATCAGGCCGTCAAGCGGGCGCCGTTCCTCGAAAGCGATTTCAACTGATTCATACGTTTTCCGAGTGTCACGACGCGCCTGCATAATGGGCGCAGTCGTCGGCGCGCGGCAAAAGTAACGCAATGGTCGTCGAACGTATCGGCGCGAGTGGTGTGTTGGGGAGACCGGCGCTCTGCTTGAGACCGGATTAAGCGCTAATGCGTCAACTCCGGATCGACACGCCAGATACAGTGTCACAGTAAAGAATTCAACGTCATTTCTTGAGGAAACCATGAGTGCTATCGTAGATATCATCGGTCGAGAGATTCTCGATTCGCGAGGCAACCCCACCGTCGAATGCGACGTGCTGCTCGAGTCGGGCACGATGGGCCGCGCTGCGGTGCCGTCGGGTGCATCGACCGGCTCGCGTGAAGCCATCGAGCTGCGCGACGGCGAAGCCGGCCGTTACGGCGGCAAGGGCGTGCTGAAAGCCGTTGAGCACATCAACACTGAAATCTCCGAAGCGATCATGGGCCTCGACGCTTCCGAGCAGGCCTTCCTCGACAAGACCCTGCTGGAACTCGACGGCACCGACAACAAGTCGCGCCTCGGCGCAAACGCGATGCTGGCCGTGTCGATGGCCGTCGCGAAGGCAGCCGCTGAAGAAGCCGGTCTGCCGTTGTACCGCTACTTCGGCGGTTCGGGCGCAATGCAACTGCCGGTCCCGATGATGAACATCGTCAACGGCGGCGCGCACGCGAACAACAGCCTGGACATCCAGGAATTCATGATCGTTCCGGTCAGCCAGCCGACTTTCCGCGAAGCACTGCGCTGCGGCGCCGAAGTGTTCCACGCGCTGAAGAAGATCCTGTCGGATCGCGGCATGAGCACGGCAGTCGGCGACGAAGGCGGCTTCGCACCGAACTTCGGCAGCAACGACGAATGCCTGTCGACCATCCTGCAAGCTATCGAGAAAGCAGGCTATCGCGCCGGTGAAGACGTTCTGCTCGCACTCGACTGCGCAGCGAGCGAGTTCTACCACGACGGCAAGTACCAGTTGGCGGGTGAAGGCCTGCAACTGTCGTCGACGGAATTCGCGGACTACCTCGCGAACCTGGCCGACAAGTTCCCGATCGTGTCGATCGAAGACGGCATGCACGAAAGCGACTGGGCAGGCTGGAAGACGCTGACCGACAAGCTCGGCAAGAAGGTGCAGCTGGTCGGCGACGATCTGTTCGTCACCAACACGCGCATCCTGAAGGAAGGCATCGACAAGGGTATCGCCAACTCGATCCTGATCAAGATCAACCAGATCGGTACGCTGACGGAAACCTTCGCAGCGATTGAAATGGCGAAGCGGGCCGGTTACACGGCTGTGATCTCACATCGCTCGGGCGAAACCGAAGATTCGACGATCGCTGACATCGCGGTCGGCCTGAATGCCGGTCAGATCAAGACGGGTTCGCTGTCACGTTCGGACCGCATCTCGAAGTACAACCAGCTGCTGCGTATCGAGGAAGATCTCGGTGATATCGCGAGCTACCCGGGCAAGTCGGCGTTCTACAATCTGCGCTAAGTTGGTAAATGGCTAATTTGCTGCCGCTAACCGATGAGCCGGTTATCCCCCGTTTCTGATTGACCTCGCCGCCCTGCGTATAGCGCAGGGCGGCGCGTATTTATTGTGCTTACTTCATGCGGCTCGTCACTGCTGTCCTGATCGTTCTGCTGGCGCTGATCCAGTACCCGCTCTGGTGGGGCCATGGTGGCTGGTTGCGCGTGCACGAGTTGCAGCAGCAACTGGCGCAGCAACTGCAGAAGAACAATGATTCGAAACTGCGCAACGAGCGTATTCAGGGCGAAGTGCAGGATTTGCAGAGCGGCACCGCTGCTGTTGAAGAGCGCGCGCGCTACGAAATGGGCATGGTCAAAGATGGCGAAGTGTTCGTGCAGTTCGTCTCGCCGAATGCGCCGCTGCCGACTGCGAATACGCCTTCGGTAACGACTTCTACACGTGGTGAGGTATCGGCGGCGCCGTTGCATGTGGTGCCGAATCCGGAGTCGCGTGCGAAGCCGGATCGCAAGCATGGTGGTAAGGCGGCGAAGGACAAGAAGGCCGCGACGACGCACTGAACGCTGTGCGTTTGCTGCACCAGGTCAGCAGGAAGCGACGGATGAAAAAAAGGAGCTGTTCAGCAATGAACCGCTCCTTTTTCTTGGGGCCTGCATTTTGAGCGCGATACCTGTGTATTGCTACGCGCGTTGGCCTACCACCCCCAGTTGGGCCCAAACCCCACACCGATGCCCGACCCCCAGCCGCGTCCCCAGCCACCGCTGGAATAGCCGCCCCAGACGCTGACCGGCGGCGAGTAATAACGCGACCACGCCTGGGCGGCGTTCTCGGCGGCAATCGCCTGATCCTGTTCGAACAGCACCTGACGGTCGATCGCGTCGTAGCGTGCGAGCTCTTCAGGTGTGAGCTGTGGCGGCGCGTTCGCGGTGCCGACGGTATCGGGCTGATCGGCTGGCAAACGGCTCAGAATCGGCGACGGCCCGGGCGGATCAATCTGGCAGCCACCTAGCGCGGCGCTGGCGGCAACGACGGTCAGAAGGACGGAAAACAGGCGTACGCGGTGACGGGAAAGGGCGTGGCGGGTCGACGAAACAGGACGGCTCATGTTCGATCTCCATCAATCAGTCAGTCGGATGCCTAAGCAAAAACGCGCAGCGTCCACCGCCAGGACTCAACGAAACGATCAACAGGTAGCGCTGAAGGTAATCGCGCCGCCCGCGTCATTAAATGACGATGGGCGGCGCGATAACAACTGCCGTTATGCGACTGCAATCGGATCCTGCTCAGCGGGTCTGAGACCCACGTCACAGGTCTTAATGCCGTTGGTCGGCCGCAGGCGACACACCCTGTGAGAGTGCGTTGGCCGTGAAAAGTTGCGCTACGTCGACCGGATCGAATTCGTACCGCTGATTGCAGAATTCGCAGTGAATTTCCACGTGACCGCGTTCTTCGATCACGCCATCCACTTCCTCGCGACCCAGCATTTTCAGCATTCCGCCGACTTTCTCGCGCGAGCACGTGCATTCGAAACGTGCGGTCGCCGGCTCGAAATGCTGGACGTTTTCCTGCCAGAAAAGGCGCCGGAAAACCGTTTCCGGCTCTTCCTTCAGCAGTTCGTCTTGTGACAGCGTGCCGCCCAGCGTGCATACGCGTTCCCACGTATCCGCGTCCAGTTCGCCCGGATGCGGCACGATGCCACCGTCGCCCGGCAGCTTCTGCAGCAGCATGCCGACCGCGCGCTCGGTGTTCGCGGCGAGCCACAAACGCGTGTCGAGCTGTTCCGAGTGATGCATGTAGTGCTCGAGCACTTCGGCCATTGTGCTAAGCGGGCCATCCAGGCCCGACAGCGGCACGATACTTTGATACGGCTGTTGACCGGGTTGCTTGCCGGTCGGATCGAGTGTGATCACGCAGCGGCCGTGACCGCTTGCGTTCAGCAGTTCGACCATCGAGGCCGCATCGCCGATCGTACTGCCAGCCTCGCCGGAGAGCTTGGCAGTGGCGCGCATCGACAGATCGGAGCTGCACTGGACCACCAGCATCTTGACCGGGCCATCGCCGAAAATCTGCATGACGAGCGTGCCGTCGAACTTGAGATTCGCCGACAGCAGCGCGCATGCCGCCATCATCTCGCCCAGAATCGTCCGCACGGGCGCCGGATAATCGCGGCGCGTCAGCACTTCCTGCCACGTATTGCGCAGAGAGACGATCTCGCCGCGCACAGGCGCCGCGCTGAACATGAATTTTTGCAACTGGTCGCTCACAACTTTTCCTCGGTGGAATGGCGCGGCTCATGCCGCACCTTGCGCGCCCGGCGCGCCGGCTTGCTAGCCGATGCGTACGAGCTGCGCCTTGAAATATTCGCGGCGCTCGGCGTAGCTTGCCGCGCCGCGCTGCATATTGGCGATATCCGTCTCGGTCAGTTCGCGCACCACCTTGGCGGGCGCGCCGAGAATCAGCGAATTGTCGGGAAACACTTTGCCTTCCGTGACGATGGCGCCCGCTCCGACCAGACAGTTGCGGCCGATTACCGCTCCATTCAAGACCACGGCCTGAATTCCGATCAACGAACCTTCCTTGATGGTGCAGCCGTGCAGCATGACCTGATGGCCGACCGTCACGTTGGGCTCGATCGTCAGAGGAAAGCCTGGGTCGGTATGCAGGACGGCGTTTTCCTGCACGTTGCTGCCGACGCCGATGGTGATTGCCTCGTTGTCGCCGCGGATCGTTGCGCCAAACCAGACGCTGGCGTTTTCCTCGATCGTTACATTGCCGATGATAGTCGCCGAGTCCGCGATGAACACGCTTTCATGGATAGTCGGGGCGGCTTCGCCAAGCTTGTAAATCGTCACAATGTCTCCTCTTGCTCAGTCGCTGCATACGCTGAAGTGGGGCGGTGGCTTGCCCGCCATGTAAGGCCTGGCTGGGCTTCCCGCGGGATGTGCCGCTTTGCCAGCGCGCCTGGCGCGCCGGGTAGTCGAATCGGGTATTGTAAACGGTTGTGTGGTTGGGCCGCCTGGCGTAGTGCCGGGGCGTGCGGTGTTGCCGGGTCCGGGTTCGAATTTGCAGGCCCGCTTCGGTGCCCGCATCGGTCGAGGCTGCACGGCGTGGGCCTGCGAGCACGTCCTGCTGCACAGCCACGCCGGTCGGACCCGCCATTCTCTGACGGACCTTGCGTCGAGCCCGTTTCGCTCTCTCTGTCACACGCTGCCGCGCGCCCGATCCAGAATCGCGTCCGCGCCGCTTCTTTTATCAGCCTGCCTGCCATGATGTCAGCCGCTTCGTTTAGCTTGTCCACCGCGCCTGTCGTTAGCCCGGCCCCTGACGCCGCAAATTGCCGCCGTCAGGCCGATTGCGCGCGAACCGCCGCGCTTGCCGCCTTACGCGAGAACGATCCGGTGACGAAAGCGACGGCCACCCGTGCGCTCCACGCCGCAGTGCTGGCGGGCCAGATGACCTGTTCCGCCGGCCTCGAACTGGACGAACCGCCCGACCTGCCGGGCCGGCCGGCGCAACCCGAGTTGGTCGATCCGCGTCGCTTGAAACGGCGCAGCATGCAATCGCCACAAGGCCGTGCGGTGCTGCTGCACGCGCTTGCGCACATCGAATTCAACGCGATCAACCTCGCGCTCGACGCCGTCTGGCGTTTCGCCGCCATGCCCGCCGCGTTCTACACCGACTGGCTCAAAGTTGCCGCCGAAGAGGCCTATCACTTCTCGCTGCTGACCGCGCGGCTCGCGGAATACGGCCACGCGTACGGAGATTTTCCCGCGCACGACGGCCTCTGGGACATGTGCGAACGCACCCGCGGCGAGGTGCTCGCGCGCATGGCGCTCGTGCCCCGCACGCTCGAAGCACGCGGCCTCGACGCTTCGCCGCCGATCCGTGCCCGTCTACAACAGGCCGGCGATCACACGTCCGCGGCCATCCTCGACGTGATCCTGCGCGACGAAATCGGCCACGTGCTGATCGGCAACCACTGGTTTCGTCACTTGTGCGACCAGAGCGGCCTCGATCCGCACGAGACCTACACTCGCCTGGCCGGTCAGTATCACGCGCCGAAATTACGCGGTCCGTTCAATTTCGAAGCGCGCCGCGACGCTGGCTTCGACGAGGCCGAACTGGCCGCGCTGGCCGACCTCGATCTCGGGCAACCGCTCCCTTCAGCCAGCCCCGACTGACGTTATCAGGAACCGACTGAGACCTTCTTCCACGATCGGGCCCCTCGCATCGTCTGGCTATCTCGTTATAATCGAACGACCATTCTTTTTTCGGGGCGCGCGTTCATGAACACTTCGCAGTCTGAATTCATTGCCGTGCGCGGCATCCGTCTGCATGTGCGGCGCTGGGGCAATCCGGAGGCGCCTGCGCTGTTCATGCTGCACGGCTGGATGGATGTCGCAGCGTCGTTCCAGTTCGTCGTCGATTCGCTCGGCGGCGACTGGCAGATCATCGCGCCGGACATGCGCGGTTTTGGTCTTTCGGACTGGCCAGTGGCCGAGCGGGGCAGCGGCAGTTACTGGATGCAGGACTATCTGGCCGATCTCGACGTGCTGCTCGACCACTACGCGCCGCACGGCGAGGCGAACCTGATCGGCCACAGCATGGGCGCGAACATCGTGTGCCTGTATGCGGGCGTGCGCCCGGAACGGGTGCGCCGTGTCGTCGATCTCGAAGGTTTCGGTCTGGCGCCGGCCCACGCGGCACAAGCACCTAAACGCCTGCTGACGTGGCTCGACGAATTGCGCGATCCGCCTCAGCTCAAGCGTTACGCGTCGCTCGATGAAGTCGCCGCGCGTCTGATCAGAACCAACCCGCGCCTGGCTCCGCAGCGTGCGCAGTTTCTCGCGCAGCACTGGTCCAAGCCCGACGGCGAAGGGCGCTACATGTTGCTGGCCGACCCGGCGCACAAGGTGCGCGGCCCGACGCTGTATCGGCTCGACGAGGTGATGGCCGTGTGGCGCAAGGTGAGCGCGAAAGTGCTGCATGTCGAGGCTGCCAGTTCGCCGACGCTTGCGGCCATTGCCGGCGATATTCCCTTGGCCGAATTCAAGGCACGTTTCGAGGCTTTTCCGAACTGGCGCGAGAAGATCATCGACGGGGCGGGGCATATGGTGCATCACGACCAGCCTGAGCAGATCGCGGCGCTGATTGAAGGGTTTTGCGCCTGAGCCTCGCAGATTGTGGGAATCGCGCGAGCGGTTGAATCGAGATAGCTCTGTGGCCGCTTACTGCGTTGCAGTAAAATGAATACAGAACCTTTCCACGACCACGATGAACGCCGACCTACACTGTCATTCCACCATTTCCGACGGCCAGTTTTCGCCTGCCGACGTCGCACGCCGCGCGCAGGCGGGCGGCGTGACGCTCTGGGCGCTGACCGATCACGACGAAGTGGGGGGGCAGCTCGAAGCGCGCCGCACGGCCGAGGAACTCGGCATGGCCTACCTGAGCGGGGTCGAAATTTCAGTGACGTGGGCGTCGCGCACGGTGCATATCGTCGGTCTGGGGATCGATCCGGCCAACCCGGCCCTGATCGACGGGCTGGCCCGCACGCGCGACGGCCGCGCGGCGCGCGCCGAAGCGATCGGCGAGCAACTGGCCACGCTCGGTATCCCCAATGCATATGAAGGTGCGCTCAAATACGTGTCGAATCCCGACATGATTTCGCGTACGCATTTCGCGCGCTTCATGGTCGAAAGCGGCCACTGCAGCTCCACGCAAGATGTGTTCAATCGCTATCTCGGCGACGGCAAGCCGGGCTTTATCGCGCATCGCTGGGCCAAACTGGCCGACGCGGTCGGCTGGATCCAGCAAGCGGGTGGCGAAGCAATCGTCGCGCACCCGGGCCGTTACGCGTACTCACCAGTCGAATTCGACGCGTTTTTCGCCGAATTCATCGACCTGGGCGGGAAAGCGATCGAGGTCGTCACCGGCAGCCATACGCCGGACCAATACCGCGAATATGCGGATGTCGCACGCCGATTCGGATTCGAGGCATCACGCGGGTCCGACTTCCATGCGCCTGGCGAAGGCCGCATCGAACTTGGCACGCTGCCGCCGCTGCCGTCCGATCTCAAGCCCGTCTGGGAACGCTGGCTGTGATCGTGCGCCGTGCCATGGCGGCACGTAGTGCGCGAGAACCGTCCGGGCACGCCGCGTGCGGTTTTCGTCCCGCTTCACATCTGACTTTTCGTTGCATTTTGATCGGAGTTTTCGTCCGGTCTGCCGTTCGTTGCTCGTTGCAACCCGTCCGCGGCTCCGCCGTCGTTCGTCTGTAGCCATCGTTAGACATCATGTCCCAATACTTTCGGCTTCACCCTGATAACCCGCAGCCGCGCCTCGTCAAGCAGGCCGTGCAGATCATCAAGGAAGGCGGCGTGGTCGCGCTGCCCACCGATTCGAGCTATGCGCTCGCCTGCCAGCTCGACGATAAGGACGCAGTGGAGCGTTTGCGGCGCATTCGCGGACTCGACGAGAAGCAACTGCTGTCGTTGCTGGTGCGCGATCTGTCGGAACTGTCGAACTTCGCGATGGTGGACAACCGGCAGTACCGGCTGATCAAGTCGGTCACGCCGGGTCCTTACGTGTTCGTGCTGCAAGCCACCAAGGAAGTGCCGCGGCGCCTGTCGCATCCGTCGCGCAAGACCATCGGCCTGCGGGTGCCCGATCACGCGATCACGCTGGCGATTCTCGAGGAACTGGGCCAGCCGTTGCTCGGCTCCACGCTGATCATGCCGGGCGAAACCCAGCCGCTGAACGATCCCGAAGAGATTCGCGACCGGCTGGAGAAGCAACTGGATCTGGTGATCGACGGCGGCGCGTGTGTGTGCGAGCCGTCCACCGTGATCGATCTGACCGGCGCAGAGCCGGTGCTGGTGCGGGCAGGGCGAGGTTCTCTCGCGCCCTTTGGTCTCGAAGAGACGGCATGAGCGGAAGCGGACAGACGCCCGCAACCGCGTTGTTACAATAGTGAGCTATGGATTCTTCCCTGATACAAACCATTGCGGTGTACGCGCTGCCAGTGATTTTCGCGATCACGTTGCACGAAGCCGCCCATGGCTACGTCGCCCGCTGGCTGGGCGATAACACCGCTTACGTGCTCGGCCGCGTATCGATCAATCCGATGCGGCACATCGACCCGCTCGGCACGATCGCGATTCCGCTGCTGCTGTATTTCGCGACCAGCGGCGCATTCATGTTCGGGTACGCGAAGCCGGTGCCGGTCGCGTTCGGCAATCTTCGCAATCCGCGCTGGGGCAGCTTGTGGGTCGCGGCGGCAGGTCCCGCGTGCAACTTCATCCAGGCGCTGATCTGGGGCGTGGTTGGCGTGGCGCTCGCGGTGCTGGGCGTCGAGGAGCCGTTCTTTACGCGCATGGCCGGCGCGGGCGTGGGCGTGAACCTCGTGCTCGGCGTGCTGAATCTGTTCCCGTTACCACCGCTCGACGGCGGCCGTGTGCTGATGGCGCTGTTGCCGCCGAAGCAGTCGATCGCATTGTCGCGCCTCGAGCCTTACGGTTTTTTCATCGTGATGGCGCTGGTCATGACGGGCACGCTGACACGCTACTGGCTGAATCCGCTCGTGACGCTCGGCTATGGTGCGATTACTGCGGTGCTGACTCCCCTTGTCTCGCTTTTCTAAAACCATGTTCCCAGATCGTATCGTTTCCGGCATGCGGCCTACCGGCTCGCTGCACCTCGGCCACTATCACGGCGTGCTGAAGAACTGGGTGCGTTTGCAGTCGGAATATCCGTGCTTTTTCTGCGTGGTCGACTGGCATGCGCTGACGACGCACTACGAAACGCCCGAGTTGATCGAAAAGAATGTGTGGGACGTGCTGGTCGACTGGCTCGCGTCGGGTATCGATCCGGCGCAGGCTACGCTGTTCATTCAGAGCAAGGTGCCGGAGCATGCGGAACTGGCGTTGCTGCTCGGTATGAGTACGCCGCTCGGCTGGCTCGAACGCGTGCCGACCTACAAGGAACAGCAGGAGAAGCTGAAGGACAGGGATCTTTCCACTTACGGCTTTCTCGGCTATCCGGTGCTGATGGCGGCGGACATTCTGCTGTATCGCGGCTCGCTCGTGCCGGTCGGCGAAGACCAGGTGCCGCACGTCGAAATGACGCGTGAAATCGCGCGCCGGTTCAACTATCTGTACGGTCGCGAACCCGGTTTCGAACAGAAAGCGAACGACGCCGCGAAGAAGCTCGGCGGCAAGCGCTCGAAGCTTTATCACGAGTTGCGCAACGCGTATCAGCAGGAAGGCGACGACGAAGCGCTCGAACAGGCACGTGCGATGTTGCAGGAATCGCAGAGCCTGTCGATGAACGACCGTGAGCGTCTGTTTGGCTACCTCGAAGGCTCGCGCAAGATCATTCTGGTCGAGCCACAGGCGATGCTGACCGAGGCGTCGCGCATGCCCGGCCTCGACGGGCAGAAAATGTCGAAGTCGTACGGCAACACCATCGGCCTGCGCGAAGACGCGGAAACCATCACGAAGAAAGTGCGCACCATGCCGACCGATCCGGCCCGCGTGCGCCGCACCGATCCGGGCGATCCGGACAAGTGCCCGGTGTGGCAGCTGCACCAGGTCTATACGAACGACGCGACGCATGAATGGGTGCAGAAGGGTTGCCGCACGGCAGGCATTGGTTGCCTCGACTGCAAGCAGCCGGTGATCGAAGGCATTCTGCGCGAACAGCAGCCGATGCTCGAGCGCGCGCAGAAATACATGGACGATCCGTCGCTACTGCGCGCGATCGTCGCCGACGGCTGCGACAAGGCCCGCCGATTCGCGATGGAAACGATGCGCGATGTCCGCGAGGCCATGGGCCTGTCGTACAACTGACGCGGCGTGCTCTGTCTGTGATGAATACGCCCGCAACCGCGATGCATGGATTGAGCGCGCCGTCGCCGTGGGTGCGCCAATGGGCGCATCTGGTCGCGGCGGGTGGCGCGGTGCTGGACGTGGCGTCGGGGGCGGGGCGGCATGCACGGTTTTTTGCGTCGCGCGGGCATCCGGTGACTGCGATCGACCGCGACGCGGCCGCGCTCGACACGCTGCGTGACGAGCCGCTCGTTACCACGCTTGCCGCGGATCTCGAAAGCGCCGCGTGGCCGTTGGCCGACGACGTCCGGTTCGCCGCGATCGTGGTGACGAATTACCTGCATCGACCGCTGTTCGCGCCGCTTTTGCGCTCGCTCGCGCCCGGCGGCGTACTGGTTTACGAGACCTTCGCGCAAGGAAACGAAAGGGTCGGCAAACCTTCTAATCCGTCGTTCTTGCTTGCTCCTGGCGAGCTTCTGGAGCGGGTGCGCGGCCAGCTTCGGGTCGTCGCGTTTCAGGACGGTTTTCTCGCGCAGCCGCGCCCGGCCTACATCCAGCGGATCTGCGCAATCCGGCAGGCGGAGCACTCAGACGACCCTGCGCACGCACTCCCTTCGCCTTGTTACGAGTTGGCTGGCTAATCCGCTACAATCGCGGTTTACCTGATCAAATTCATGGCGTTTCATGACTAACGGCAATCAAAGCAGCACCACTGACGGCGTTCAGATTCGCGGCAGCATTCCTGCCATCATCACCCCGATGCTCGAAGACGGCAGTCTCGATCTGCCGGCGTTCCGCAAGCTGATCGACTGGCATATCGACGAAGGCACGAATGCACTCGTCGTCGTCGGCACGAGCGGCGAGTCCGCCACGTTGTCGGTTGAAGAGCACGTGCTGATGGTCAAGACCGCAGTCGAGCATACGGCGGGCCGGATTCCGGTGATCGCGGGCTCGGGCGGCAATTCCACCACCGAAGCCATCGAACTCACGCAGCAGGCGAAAGACGTCGGTGCGGACGCCACGCTGCAGGTCGTGCCTTACTACAACAAACCGACCCAGGAAGGCATCTATCGCCACTTCGCGAAGATCGCCGAAACGGTCGACTTGCCGGTCATTCTGTATAACGTGCCGGGCCGTACCGTTGCCGATATGAGCAACGAAACCATTCTGCGTTGCGCGCAGGTGCCGGGCATCGTCGGCGTGAAGGAAGCGACGGGCAACATCGACCGTGCTGCGCATCTGATCAAGTCCGCACCCGCGCATTTCGGCATCTACAGCGGCGACGATCCCACCGCGATCGCGCTGATGCTGCTCGGCGGCCACGGCAATATTTCGGTCACTGCGAACGTCGCACCGCGCGCCATGAGCGATCTGTGCAAGGCCGCCCTTGCTGCAGACGCAAAGACCGCGCGTGAGATTCATCTGAAACTCCTGTCGCTGCATAAGAACCTGTTCATCGAATCGAACCCGATTCCGGCGAAATGGGCGTTGCAGCAACTGGGTCGTGTGCAGGGCGGAATCCGCCTGCCGCTCACGCCGCTCGACGCGAAATACCACGAAGTGGTGCGCGGCGCGCTGCGCGAAGCGGGTCTGCTGGGTTAAGCGGATTCACCGCGTACGCGCCAG
This sequence comes from Paraburkholderia metrosideri, assembly GCF_904848625.1. Classification (GTDB taxonomy): domain Bacteria; phylum Pseudomonadota; class Gammaproteobacteria; order Burkholderiales; family Burkholderiaceae; genus Paraburkholderia; species Paraburkholderia metrosideri. The sequence continues at coordinate 298,244 of NZ_CAJHCP010000006.1, read as the reverse complement.
CACTACGAAAGCCTGCCACCGGCATTCCCTTAACCGACGTCGATCCAGCCACGTTCCCTGCACACAGAACCAGGCACCGCGTTCCAGCATCACGAAGGACCTCATGAAACGTTCCGCACTTTCCCTCCACGCAACCCGCATGGCGGCGCTGGCGCTTGCCCTGACGACGCTCGCCGGCTGTGACACGCTGAACGACTGGTTTGCGTCGGATCGCGTCAATTACAAGGGCGCGGGCAGTGCTCCGCCGCTCGCTGTTCCGAGTGACCTGAGCACGAGCCCGAACGATCAGCGCTACGTTGCGCCGCCGGCCAATCTGGCCTTGGGCGGTGCGCCGACGCGCGCGGTCACCGCAGCCGGCAACGCCACCGAAGGTCAGCCGAATGCGCAGGATCCGCTTGGCATGCACGTCGAACGTGACGGCGATCGCCGCTGGCTGGTGGTCGACGGCCGCTCGCCGGAGCAACTATGGCCGCAACTGCAGGAGTTCTGGCAGGAAAACGGTTTTGCGTTGAAGACCGATGCGCCGGCTACCGGCATCATGACGACCGACTGGGCTGAAAACCGCGCGAACATTCCGGACGACTGGTTCCGTCGCACGGTCGGCAAGGTGATCGATTTCGCGTACTCGTCGGGCACGCGCGACAGCTTCCGCACGCTGGTGTCGCGCGGACCGGCCGACACAACGGACATTTCCATTACGCACAGCGCAATGGAAGAAATGCTGACGGGTCAGGACAAGACGTCGTCGAAGTGGGAAGAGCGTCCGCGCGACCCGGCGCTCGAAGCGCTGTTCCTTGCCAAGCTGATGGAAAAATTCGGCCTGACCGAAGCGCAATCGAAGCAACTGCTGACGGACGCTAAACCGGCTACCGCATCGGCCACGATCGACCAGAGCGCAGGTACGTCGACGCTCGATCTGCAGGAATCTTTCGACCGCGCCTGGCTGCGAGTGGGCCTGGCGCTTGACCGCACCAACTTCACGGTGGATAACCGCGATCGCGCGAAGGGCATCTACTACGTGCGTTACGCCGATTCGATGCAGGAGTTGAAGCGGGATGGCCTGTTCGGCAAGCTGTTCTACAGCGGCAATTCGGCGAAGAAGCCGGGTCAGGAATTCCTCGTCAACGTGCGCTCCAAGGGCGACGCTGTGACGCAGGTGGCGGTGCTCGACGCGAATGGTCAGGTCGACAATTCGTCCGACGCGCAGCGCATCGTGTCGCTGTTGCACGCTCAACTGAACTAAGCGAGCCGTGCGGTTCGCCAGTCTCGGTAGCGGCAGTGAAGGTAATGCTTTGCTGGTGGAAGCGCAAAGCGGCGCGACCACCACGCGCGTTCTGCTCGATTGCGGTTTTTCGGGCAGGGAAGTCGAGCGGCGCCTGGCGCGGCTCGGCGCGAGCGTCGAAGGTCTCGACGCTATTCTGATCACGCATGAACATAGCGACCATATTGGCAGCGCGTTGACGCTGGCGCGCAAGTGGTCGATTCCGCTGTACATGAGTTGGGGCACCGCCCGTGCGGTGGGCGCCGATGAAGCCGATGTCGACCTGCAAGTGCTGTGGGGTGACGAAGCGGTGGCGATCGGCGACCTCAGCATCCTTCCTTACACCGTTCCTCACGACGCCCGCGAACCGTTGCAATACGTGTTCTCGAATGGCGCGAGCCGGCTTGGCGTGCTGACTGATGTCGGCACGTCGACGCCGCATATCAGCACGGTGCTGAGCGGTTGCGACGCGCTGGTACTCGAATGCAATCACGATGCGCGAATGCTAGCGGGGAGCCGCTATCCGCAATCGTTGAAGGCGCGTATTGGCGGCAATCACGGGCATCTGAACAACGAGGCGGCTGCGGAGATTCTGGCTTCGCTCGATCGTTCGCGACTGCAGCATCTGGTTGCGGCGCATTTGAGTCAGCAGAACAATCTGCCGGAACTGGCTCAAGCCGCAATGGCTGGCGTGCTGGGGGCTGCGAGCACCGAAGTGGTGATCGCGTCACAGGATGAGGGTTTTGCGTGGCTGAGCGTGTGAAGTCCGATTGATCTCCGTTCACTTTCCGCAGGAATGAACGTCGATAAAAAAAGCCCATCACGATGATTTGTGATGGGCTTTTTTCTACGGCTGGCGCATTGAGCGCCGGGCCTGAAGGATCTTAGTTGCGGTTGCCGCCGAAAATACCGAGCAGCGCGAGCAGGTTGACGAACACGTTATACAGATCCAGATAAATCGCTAGCGTTGCGGTGATGTAATTCGTCTCGCCGCCATTCACGACGCGCTGGACGTCGAACAGAATGTAGACCGAGAAAATCACGATCGCCATGACCGAGACCGTGAGCATCAGCGCCGGCAGTTGCAGGAAGATGTTCGCAACCGAAGCCAGGATCAGCACGATCACACCCATGAACAGCCACTTGGCGAGACCTGAAAAGTCACGCTTACTGACCGTTGCGATCGTTGCCATCGACGCGAAGATCACACCAGTGCCACCAAAGGCAAGCATGATCAGCGACGGGCCGTTCGAAAAACCGAGCACGAAGCTCAGGATGCGCGACAGCATCAGGCCCATGAAGAACGTGAAGCCAAGCAGCACGAAGACGCCAGCGGAACTGTCTTTGGTCTTCTGGATCGCGAACATGAAGCCGAAAGCGATCGCGAAGAACGCCAGCATGCTCATTGCGGGGCTGGTGGCAGCGAACAGCGAGAAGCCTGTGGCAAGGCCGACCCACGCGCCGAGTACCGTCGGAATCATGGACAGCGCTAGCAGCCAGTAGGTGTTCCGTAGCACACGGTTGCGCGTTTCGGCCGTGCTGACCGCGCCATTGCGGCCAAAGCTATACGGATGATCGTTCATGGTTTCTCCTTACCTCAGGAAGCGTGGTGTGTGACAGTGGTACTGCGAGTTGTACAGCATTTTTAGTGTGGCGCCAGCCGGGACTATCGCCGCAAAGGCGGGGGTCTTCACCCTAAGATTAGTGCCGAAGCGGGGAGTTTCAATGCCCTGAAAATGCCCACACGGCCTACGCTACCAGTATTTTGAGACTTGTGCTGACTGCCTTTCAATTCTGTAAGGGTTCAATCGCAATCATACACGGGAACATGCTACAATAGCGGATTCATTTGAATCTGTAACCTCTTAATTTTTTGGAGTTTTTATGGCGATCGAACGCACCCTGTCGATTATCAAGCCGGACGCAGTGGCCAAGAATGTGATCGGCCAGATCTACAGCCGTTTCGAAAACGCTGGTCTGAAGATCGTGGCATCGCGCATGGTTCAACTGTCGCGCGCTGACGCTGAGAAGTTCTACGCTGTGCACGCTGCACGTCCGTTCTTCAAGGATTTGGTCGAATTCATGATCTCGGGCCCGGTTGTCATTCAGGCGCTGGAAGGCGAAAACGCAATCCTGAAGCACCGTGACCTGATGGGCGCAACGGACCCGAAGAAGGCAGAAAAGGGCACGATCCGCGCTGACTTCGCTGACAGCATCGACGCAAACGCGGTTCACGGCTCGGACGCAGCAGAAACGGCAGCAGTCGAAATCGCGTTCTTCTTCCCGGAAGTGAACGTCTACTCGCGTTAAGCCGCTTTTTGTCCTGGCGATCCGCGCAGCCGAATCGTTTTATCGCACGAATCGCCCGGCAAAGTAGTAAGGTAAAAGCAGCAGGAATGGGCGCGAACGGCATTGCGTTCATGCAGCTTGTTGCATGAACGTAGTCTCGCACTGAAATGGCAGGATTCGATATGACGAGCAGTCCCACCGTCAACCTTCTCGACCTCGACGCACAAGGGCTTGTCGCCTATTGCGACAGCCTGGGCGAGAAGCCGTTTCGCGCCAAGCAATTGCAGCGCTGGATCCACCAGTACAACGCTGCCGACTTCGACGGCATGACCGATCTCGCGAAGTCCTTGCGCGAAAAGCTCAAAGGGCGCGCCACGATCTCGATGCCGGGAATCGTCAGCGACAATATTTCTTCCGACGGCACACGCAAGTGGCTGGTCGACGTCGGCAATAGCAACGCGGTTGAAACCGTTTACATCCCTGAAGAAACGCGCGGCACGTTGTGCGTGTCGTCGCAGGCCGGGTGTGCGGTCAATTGCCGTTTTTGTTCAACCGGCAAGCAGGGATTCTCCCGCAATCTCACCACCGCCGAAATCATCGGTCAGTTGCGCATGGCCGAGTTTGCGCTGCGCGCGTCGCGTGGCCTGGCGGGCGGCCGCGCCAATGGCGGTGACGGCAAGGGTGATCGCGTGGTCACGAATGTCGTGATGATGGGCATGGGCGAGCCGCTGCTCAATTACGACGCCGTGGTGCCGGCCATGCGCCTGATGCTCGACGACAATGCGTATGGCCTGTCGCGCCGTCGCGTCACACTATCCACGTCGGGCGTCGTGCCGATGATGGACCGTCTCGGTGCGGATTTGCCGGTGGCGCTCGCGGTTTCTCTCCATGCGCCGACTGATCCGCTGCGCGACATGCTGGTGCCGCTGAACAAGAAGTATCCGTTGCGCGAATTGATGGCGGCTTGCCAGCGCTATCTGAAAGTCGCGCCACGCGATTTCATTACGTTTGAATATTGCATGCTCGACGGCGTGAATGACAGCGAAGCGCAAGCGCGCGAACTGCTGGCCGTGACGCGCGACGTGCCGTGCAAATTCAATCTGATCCCGTTTAATCCGTTCCCCGAATCGGGCCTTCTTCGCTCGAAGAATGAGCAGATCAAGCGGTTTGCACAAGTGCTGATGGATGCAGGCGTCGTCACCACAGTGCGTAAAACACGCGGCGATGATATCGACGCTGCCTGCGGTCAGTTGGCCGGTGCGGTGCAGGACCGCACGCGCCTTGCTGAGCGCACCGGGAAGGCAGCCAGGGTGATCGAGGTTCGCGCCGTGTAATCGGGCGGTTGAAAGGGCGTCGGTGGTCGTGAGAGCTTCACGGGTGCGCGAAAGTCCTTCATCCGGCGTCGATTGAAAAGAAAGTTTGCAGAAGCGATCGGAAGCGGCACACAAGGCCGCACATTTTGTTATAAACGGTCTGCGATTCAGGCGCGAGGCTCAAGCCCGTCCGGGTTGCACAAGTAAAGAAGAATCGACGCGAAAGGATTTGGGATGAGTGAGCCGCAGCACCCGCAGCCGCAGGACACAGACGCACACGAAGGCCATCCGGCGCAGGTCGCGCGGGCGGTGGTTCAGCCTGTTGTGCAGCCGGGTATGGATTCGTTGGCGGCAGTGGGTGCGCGCTTGACTCAGTTGCGTGAATCGAAAGGCTGGACGATCGAAGACGTATCGGCGCGTTTGAAGGTGTCAGTGGTCAAGCTGCGCGCGCTCGAATCGGGCGATATCAGCCATCTGCCGGACACGACGTTCGCCCTTGGCGTGGTGCGCAGCTATGCGAAGATGCTCGGCGCAGATCCTGCGCCGTTCACTCAGGTGCTGCGTCGCGAGAAAGGCGTGCCTGCGCCGGATCTGTCGATGCCAGCGTCGTCAGGCAAGGATTTGCCACGCGGCAAGGTATCGTTGTCGCTCGGTGGTAGTGGTCAGAAGAGCCGTTCGTGGTTGTGGGGCGTGGCGGCAGTTATCGTCGCGGTGATCGCACTTGCCATGTGGCACACCAATGGCGGCGATTCGTCGGCGTGGCTTGCGCGTTTGAAGGCGAGTGCGAACGGTGCGTCGGGTAGTACGAACGGTGCGTCGGGCGCGGTGGTTCAGGGGCAGGCGGCAGGCTCCGACGCAGCGGTGGTGTCCGAGGAAGGCGCATCGACGCCGGACACGCAGGCGGCGACCAACCCGGCGTCGGCTGTACCGATGCCGGCACCGCTGGGTACCGATGCTGCACCTTCGTCGGCGCCTGTGGTGACGACAATGGCGGCGGCTCCCAAAGCAGGTTCGCAGGCGAAGGCCGTAGCAGCAGCGCCAGGCGCGAGCGCGCCGGCGGCTGTCGTGGCGGGTGCCTCATCGGTTGCAGCGGCTGACGCGGGTGAGGCGATTGTCGCGCTGCGCGTTACGCAAGACAGCTGGTTTAGCGTGCGGGACAAAGATGGCAAGGAAGTATTCTCCGGCCTCGTCCACGCAGGCGATACCAAGGAAGTGACCGGTACGGCACCTTTCAAGGTCACGCTCGGCAATAAGGCTGGTCTCGAGTCATTGACGCTCGACGGTCAGCCGGTGGCTGCGTCGAAATATTCGGCAGCCAAGGGTAACGTGGCGCGTTTCGCGTTGCCTTGACAGATATGGTATGCGCCGCGGCCAGTCCGGCCGCGGCGCTTTTTCAATTCAGGCGCGACGTCTTTTGTGTGGCGCATGCGGCGTAAATGGGTTTTTCGATGCAATCCGAAGCTCAATCCCAATCCAGTAGCAAGATCGTTTCCAACGAGCCGGTGTTCGGCGGCCACGCGGCGCGGCGCAAGTCGCACGCGGTCGATGTCCGTTGGGGCGGCCAGCTCGTCACCATCGGCGGCGACTCGCCAGTGCGCGTCCAGTCGATGACGAATACCGACACGGCGGACGCGATCGGCACGGCGATCCAGATCAAGGAACTGGCGCAGGCCGGTTCGGAGCTGGTGCGTATCACGGTGAACACGCCGGAAGCGGCTGCAGCCGTGCCGGCCGTGCGCGAACAACTCGACCGCATGGGCGTGTCGGTGCCGCTGGTCGGCGATTTCCATTACAACGGCCATTTGTTGTTGCGCGACTATCCCGCGTGCGCGGAATCTCTGTCGAAATACCGGATCAATCCGGGCAACGTCGGCCACGGCGCGAAGCGCGACACGCAGTTTGCGCAAATGATCGAAGCGGCGGTGAAGTACGGCAAGCCGGTGCGTATCGGCGTGAACTGGGGCAGTCTCGATCAGGACCTGCTCGCGAAAATGATGGACGAAAACGCGTCGCGCTCCACGCCGTGGGAAGCGCAAAGCGTTATGTACGAAGCGCTGATCCAGTCGGCGATCGGCTCGGCCGAACGCGCGGTCGAACTCGGTCTCGGGCGCGACAAGATCATCCTGTCGTGCAAGGTGAGCGGCGTGCAGGATCTGATCGCCGTTTATCGCGAACTCGCGCGCCGTTGCGACTTTGCGCTGCACCTCGGTTTGACCGAAGCGGGCATGGGTTCGAAGGGTATTGTTGCGTCGACGGCGGCGTTGTCGGTTCTGTTGCAACAAGGTATCGGCGACACGATCCGTATCTCGCTTACGCCGGAACCCGGCGGCCCACGTACGGGTGAAGTGATCGTCGGCCAGGAAATTTTGCAGACCATGGGTCTGCGCTCGTTCACGCCGATGGTGATCGCGTGCCCGGGTTGCGGTCGTACCACCAGCACGCTGTTCCAGGAACTCGCGTCGCAAATCCAGACGTATCTGCGCACGCAGATGCCGGTGTGGCGCGACCAGTATCCTGGCGTCGAGAAGATGCACGTCGCGGTGATGGGTTGCATCGTCAACGGTCCGGGCGAGTCGAAGCAGGCGAATATCGGCATCAGCTTGCCGGGTTCGGGCGAGAACCCGGCCGCGCCGGTGTTTATCGACGGCGAGAAGGTCAAGACGCTGCGCGGCGAGAACATTGCGCAAGAATTCCAGCAAATCGTGAGTGACTACGTCGAGCGCACCTATGGTCGCGCTGACGCGCTCAACTAAATATCGGCTATCGAAAGACAGATGACTGAACAGAAGAAAAAGCTCGAAAAGCTGTCCGGCGTGAAGGGCATGAATGACATCCTTCCGCAGGAAGCCGGGCTGTGGGAATTTTTCGAAACCACCGTCAAGTCGATGCTGCGTTCGTACGGATACCAGAATATTCGTACGCCGATCGTCGAACATACGCAGCTGTTCAAGCGTGGCATCGGCGAAGTGACCGACATCGTCGAAAAAGAGATGTACAGCTTCACCGATGCGCTGAACGGTGAAAACCTGACCATGCGCCCGGAAAATACCGCGGCCGTGGTGCGTGCGGCGATCGAGCACAACATGCTGTACGACGGCCCGAAGCGCTTGTGGTACATCGGTCCGATGTTCCGCCATGAGCGTCCGCAGCGCGGGCGTTATCGCCAGTTTCATCAGGTGGGTGTCGAAGCGCTGGGCTTTTCGGGTCCGGACGCGGACGCCGAAATTATCATGATGTGTCAGCGTCTGTGGGACGACCTCGGGTTGATGGGCATCAAGCTCGAAATCAATTCGCTGGGTCTCGCGGAAGAGCGCGCGGCACACCGCGTCGAACTGATCGCTTACCTCGAAAAGCACATGGACGTGCTAGACGAAGAAGCGAAGCGTCGTCTGTACACGAACCCGTTGCGTGTGCTGGATACGAAGAATCCGGCCATGCAGGAAGTCGCGCAGAACGCACCGAAGCTGATCGATTTTCTCGGCGACGAGTCGCGTACGCATTTCGAAGGTTTGCAACGCATTCTGAAGTCGAACAACATCCCGTTCACGATCAATCCGCGTCTCGTGCGTGGTCTCGACTATTACAATCTGACCGTGTTCGAATGGGTGACCGACAAGCTCGGCGCACAGGGCACGGTCGCTGCGGGCGGCCGTTACGATCCGCTGATCGAGCAGCTCGGCGGCAAGGCGACCGCGGCATGTGGCTGGGCAATGGGCGTCGAACGTATCCTCGAATTGCTGAAAGAAGAGCAACTCGTGCCCGAAGCCGAGGGTTGCGATGTGTACGTGGTCCATCAGGGCGACGCAGCACGTGAGCAGGCTTTCATCATCGCCGAACGTCTTCGCGATACGGGGCTCGACGTCATCCTGCATTGCAGTGCCGACGGTCAATCAGCCAGTTTCAAGTCGCAAATGAAGCGTGCTGATGCCAGTGGCGCGGCCTTCGCAGTCGTGCTCGGCGAAGATGAAATTGCCAATGGCACAGTAGGTGTGAAGCCACTGCGCGATACAAATTCTAACGGTGGTAAAAGCGAGCAACATAACGTTCCCGCTGAAGACTTGACCGAATTTCTAATCAATGCGATGGTTGCAACCGCCGAAGACGGCGACGACTGATCGCGATGTCGTCGGGCCGGTTGGCTCGACATGCACACGTAGCAAGAAAGAGGAAATCGCCGGGCAATGAGTTACCACGACGAACAAGAATCGATAGAAAGTCTGAAAGCATGGTGGACGCAGTGGGGCAATTCAACCACGTGGATCGTCCTGGTTGCGTTGGTTGCAGCAGCTGGCTGGAACGGCTGGAATTACTGGCAACGGCATCAGGCGGCTGAAGCCGCGGTGCTGTATGACCAGGTGCAACAAGCCGTGGCATCGGGCGACAAAGCGAAAGTCACGCGCGTCGCCACCGACATGGAAGACAGATACAGCCGCACCGCGTATGCGCAGATGACCGCGCTGAGCGCAGCCAAGGCGCTGTATGGCGCCGGCGACGAAGCGGGTGCGAAGGCCCAGTTGCAGTGGACGATCGATCACGCGAAGGACGACGAGTTCAAGCAGATCGCGAAGTTGCGCATGGCCTCGCTGCTGCTCGACGACAAGGCTTACGACCAAGGCCTTGCGTTGCTCGCAGAACCACAATCCGACGCGTTCAAGGGCATCGTGGCGAACGCCCGCGGCGACCTGCTTGCCGCCCAGGGCAAGCGCGACGATGCGCGTGGTGCTTACAAGCTCGCGCTCGATTCGCTGTCGAAAAACGATAGCTCGGCACGTCAGTTGATCCAGTTCAAGCTGGACGCGCTGGGCGGCTAATTATCGCGCGCACTGCGTTGCATACCTGTCCGTATGCAACGCCTCGCACAACGATCAACCGGTCTCTTTTAACTAATTTCCTGAATGCTTCGTCCACCGATGAATCTGCTGAAACGTTACGCTGTGCCCGTTATCTGTGCGATGACCGTCCTTACCATGGCGGCTTGCTCATCCACGAAAGACGAGCGCCGCGTGCCGACGCCGCTCACCGAGTTCAAACCCGTGCTCGACGTGCAGCAGGCGTGGACGGCGAGCGTCGGCAAGTCTGGCCGCTATCTGTTCTCGCCGGTGGCAGTCGGCAATGCGGTGTACGCTGCTGGCGCGAACGGTTCGGTTGCGAAGATCGACGCACAAACCGGTAAGGACATCTGGCGCGTCAAGTTGCGCGACGACCTGTCGGCAGGCGTCGGCAGCGACGGCACGCTCACCGCGGTTGGCGGTCTGAAGGGCGATGTCTACGTCCTCGGCGCGGACGGCAAGCAACTGTGGACCGCAAAGGCGCCGGGCGAGATCATTTCGCCGCCGCTGGTCGGTAATGGTCTGGTTGTCGTGCGTACGGTCGACGGTCAGATCGTTGCGTTCAATGCGCTAACGGGCGAACAGCGGTGGAACTATCGCAACCGCGCGGTGCCGCTCAATCTGCGCGTGTCGTCGGGCATGACGTTCGCAGGCGACGCAGCCGTGCTGGCTGGTTTCCCGGGTGGCGCGTTTGCCGCGATCAACCTGCAAACGGGCGACAACTACTGGCAAACGCCGGTGTCGTATCCGAAGGGCGTCACGGAAGTGGAGCGCATCAACGACGTAACGGGGCCGCCTACGCTGATCGGCTCGCAAACTTGCGCGGTGACATTCCAAGGTCAGATTGGCTGTTTCGACGCGAATTCGGGCCGTGCATTGTGGGAAAAAGCGTTCTCGAGCGCGAGTGGTCTCGCGCAGGACGACCATCTCGTGGTGGCGGCTGATGACTGGTCGGTTGTTTCGGCATTCGACGCCAACAACGGTACGCAATTGTGGAAGAGCGACAAGCTGAAGAATCGCGAACTCGGCGTTCCGTTCCTGCTGGGACGTGCCGCTGTGCTGGGCGACTATCAGGGCTTCGTGCACTTCCTGTCGACCGATGACGGCGCGCTCGTGGCGCGCATGAAGACCGACGGCAGCGCGATTTCGTCGGCTCCGGTGCTGGCCGGCGACACACTCGTCGTGCAAACGCGCGACGGTGGTTTGTACGGTTTCCGCCCGCGTTAATCACGCAGGTCAATCGCTGTCAGGCGCGCAGGCCGGCTTTGCCGGCCGCGCGCATTTTTGCTGGTTTTGGTTTTGAGTTGAGTTTTTGTCGAGTTTTCGTAGTCAAGCAGAGCAAAGTGTAAAAAATTTCCGCCGGACTGGCTGGTCCGGCAAGTCGGATCAGGAACGGCCCACGTGGCCACCGGTGGCTGCTTGCGGCGCCACCGTCGACGGCACGCAGAGAATCTGCAATCGAACTGGCGTGCGATCCGTCGAGCAAGAAAGACTGAATCTGGCGGCCCATTGGCGCCGCCCATACAGCCAAACCCCCGTCCGCCTGGTTGCGCATAATGACAGCGCATCCGGGGCCGGCCGAATTCGTGATAATTTTCGTCAAACGCTGCCGTGTAGCGGCCGCATGGCGTCGCTACGCGGTCGGTCGATTTCGATCCCGCGTTTCACCGTGAACAACATCTGATGAAACCCGTTATTGCCCTCGTTGGGCGCCCCAATGTGGGGAAATCCACACTCTTCAACCGTCTCACGCGCTCGCGTGATGCGCTGGTTGCCGACTTGCCCGGTCTGACGCGCGATCGCCATTACGGCGAAGGGCGCGCCGGCGACAGGCCATACCTGGTCGTCGATACCGGCGGTTTCGAGCCAGTCGCCAAAGACGGCATCCTGCATGAGATGGCGCGTCAAACCCGCCAGGCGGTCGAGGAATCGGACATCGTCGTGTTCATCGTCGACGGTCGTAACGGTCTCGCGCCGCAGGACAAGTCGATCGCCGATTACCTGCGCAAGGTCGGCCGGCCGATCTTCCTCGTCGTCAACAAGGCGGAGGGCATGAAGTACTCGAACGTCGCCGCCGACTTCTACGAACTCGGTCTCGGCGACCCGCGCGCCATTTCGGCGGCGCACGGCGACGGCGTCACGGAAATGATCAACGAGGCGCTCGGCGTCGCATATGCCGGTCAACCGGAAGAAAGCGACGAAGAGAAAGAAACGCGCGGTGTGAAGATCGCGATTGTCGGTCGTCCGAACGTTGGTAAGTCGACGCTGATTAACGCGCTGGTCGGCGAAGAGCGCGTGATCGCGTTCGACATGCCGGGCACCACGCGCGATTCGATCTACGTCGACTTCGAACGTCAAGGCAAGCCGTACACGCTGATCGATACGGCGGGTCTGCGTCGTCGCGGCAAGGTGTTCGAAGCGATCGAGAAATTCTCGGTGGTGAAGACGCTGCAATCGATCTCCGACGCGAACGTCGTGATCCTGCTCCTCGACGCACGCCAGGACATCTCGGAACAGGACGCGCACATTGCCGGCTTCGTGGTGGAGCAGGGCCGCGCACTGGTGGTTGGCGTGAACAAATGGGACGGTCTCGATCCGCATGTGCGCGACCGCACCAAAGCCGACCTCGAGCGCAAACTAAAATTTCTCGACTTCGCCAAGTTCCATTTCATTTCCGCACAGGAAAAAACCGGAATTGGTCCGCTGATGCGTTCGGTCGACGACGCGTACGCCGCGGCAATGGCCAAGCTGCCGACGCCGAAGCTGACGCGCGCGCTGATCGATGCAGTCGAGTTCCAGCAGCCGCGCCGACGTGGTCCCGTGCGCCCGAAACTGCGTTATGCGCACCAGGGCGGACAGAATCCGCCGGTCATCGTGATTCACGGCAATGCGCTTGATGCGATCACCGAAACGTATAAACGCTACCTCGAAAATCGCTTCCGGGAAACTTTCAAGCTGGCAGGGACTCCATTGCGCATAGAGTTCAGATCGTCGACGAACCCTTACGCGGATAAAGGCTGAAACCCGCGTGTGTGCTGGGTTTGGCCGCCTGGCCAGTGCCCTCGCGCAAAAACGAAAATCGGCTATAGTGTAGCGGTTGACGGCGGATCTCTTTTTCCTTCGTCGTCAATTCAGTCAACCTGCAAAAAAATACGGAGTTTGCTATGAGCAACAAAGGGCAATTGTTACAAGACCCGTTTTTGAACGCACTGCGTAAAGAGCATGTGCCGGTGTCGATCTACCTGGTCAACGGCATCAAGCTTCAAGGGAACATCGAATCGTTCGACCAGTACGTCGTGTTGCTCCGGAATACGGTCACCCAGATGGTCTACAAGCACGCAATCTCGACAGTCGTGCCAGCCCGTCCGGTGAATTTCCACCCGGATTCTGAACAGTCCTAAACCCTGTCGCGGCCGGCGTAGCGTCGCCCGTTGGCGATTACTCCCGGCCGCCTTATCTTGATACCCTCCAATTTGATTAATGCAGCGCTTGTCGGCATCGACTTCGGTAAGATCGATTTCGAAGCCAGCCTGGAAGAACTGAGCCTGCTCGCGCAAAGCGCGGGCGCAAATCCATTAGTTACCCTCACCGGACGCCGGTCCAGTCCCGACGCGAAGATGTTCGTCGGCAGCGGCAAGGCCGAAGAGCTGCGTCTCGCGTGTGAGGCGAACGACATCGAACTCGTCATTTTCAATCACGCTCTGGCACCTGCGCAGCAGCGCAATCTGGAGCAGGCGCTTAATCGCCGCGTGATCGATCGCACCAGTCTTATCCTCGATATTTTTGCGCAACGCGCCCGCAGCCATGAAGGCAAGCTGCAGGTGGAGCTCGCGCAGTTGCAATATCTGTCGACCCGGCTGATTCGTGCGTGGACTCACCTTGAGCGTCAGAAAGGCGGTATCGGTCTGCGTGGTCCGGGTGAAACGCAGCTTGAAACCGACCGCCGTTTGATCGGCGAGCGCATCAAGGCGCTCAAGACGCGACTTGAAAAGCTGCGTCGTCAACACGGCACCCAGCGTCGCGCGCGCAGCCGTAATCAGACGATGTCGGTGTCGCTGGTCGGCTATACCAACGCGGGTAAATCCACGCTGTTCAACGCGCTGACCAAAGCTCAGGCGTACGCAGCCGACCAACTGTTCGCTACCCTGGACACCACGTCACGCCGCGTTTATCTCGGTGACGAAGCGGGGCAGGTGGTGGTGTCCGATACCGTCGGTTTCATCCGCGAATTGCCTCACCAGCTGGTCGCGGCATTCCGCGCCACGCTCGAAGAAACGATTCACGCCGACCTGCTGTTGCATGTGGTCGATGCGTCGAGCGCCGTGCGTCTCGATCAGATCGATCAGGTGAACGAGGTGTTGCATGCGATCGGTGCGGACACGATCCGGCAGGTGCTGGTGTTCAACAAGATCGACGCGGTGCCTGAGTTGGCGGCCCGTGGGGACGCGGTTGAGCGTGATGAATATGGTAATATTTCGCGCGTCTTTTTGAGCGCGCGCACCGGGCAAGGGCTGGATACATTGCGCGCTGCCATCGCTGAAATCGCTACTGCCGAACCGCTTGCCAACGTGCTGATCGAGCCGCTGGAAGAAGACCGGACGGCACCGCGCGACGACCGCAAGGTCCCAGAACTCGGGCACTGACCCGTTCCAATTGCACTGACCCGCTGTCTACTCTGGTGAACGAACACAGGTGAACGATTACAACGAGCGGAGTATCTGGCTGCGCATGCGCGCCATGCTGTCACTAAACGATCCGCGCTGGGGCCGGGGCGATGGCAATGGTGACCGGCAACGGCCGAACGATCCCAAGCGCCCACCCAAAGACGGTGAAGGTCCGCCCGATCTCGACGAGATGTGGCGTGATTTCAATCGTCGTCTGAGCCGGATTTTCGGTCGCAAGGGCGGTGGTACGGGCGGCGGCAGGCCGGATAACGGGCGTGGCGCACGCATCGGCGTAGGCATCGTGATTGGCGTGCTGATCGCGATCTATCTCGGCAGCGGCGTGTTCGTCGTGCAGGATGGCCAGGCCGCAGTCGTGATGCAGTTCGGCAAGTATCGCTACACCGCGGGCGAGGGTGTGCACTGGCGCTTGCCGTATCCGTTCGAAGCGCATGAAGTCGTCAATATCAACCAGATCCGGCAGGTGGAGATCGGCCGCAATAACGTCGTGCGTCTCGCGAATGTGAAAGACGCGTCGATGCTTACGCACAATGCCGACATCGTCGACGTACGTTTCGCAGTGCAATACCAGGTGCGCAAGCCGACGGACTATCTGTTCCGCAGTGTCGATCCCGATCAAAGCGTGGTGCAGGCTGCCCAGGCGGCAGTGCGCAGCATCGTCGGCACGCGCAGTACCAGTGAAATTCTCGGTCAGGATCGCGAAGCAATCCGTCAGCAGTTGATGGAAGCGATCCAGCAGACGCTCGACGCAGACCAGAGCGGCCTCGCCGTGACCGGTGTGACCATGCAGAGTGTGCAGGTGCCCGATCAGGTGCAAGCCGCGTTCGACGACGCCGCCAAAGTCCAGCAGGAAAACGAACGCGCAAAGCACGACGCGCAGGCCTATGTTGCGGATCTGTTGCCGCAAGCCCAAGCCGACGTGGCGCGCCAGATCGCAGAGGCGAAAACGTACAGTGACAAGACCGTGGCTCAGGCGCAAGGCGACGCTGAGCGTTTCAATCAGGTCTACGAGCAGTACTCGAAAGCGCCCGCTGTGGTCCGCACGCGCATGTACATGGAAACCATGGAGCACATCTACTCGACCGCGACCAAGGTGTTCGTCGACAACAAGAACGGCAATAACGTGATGTACCTGCCGCTCGACAAACTGGTCGAACAGAATCGTCAGCGGCTTGCGGAAGCAGGCGTGGGCGCGTCAGGCGCTGTCGCTGCTGCTGCACCGCAAGCGGCGAGTGGGGCAGCGGCTCCGGCGGCTTCCGATAACGCTGCTGCGGCTGCACCGGGTGTGGCGGCTTCCGCGCCTGCCGTGGCGGCCAGTCAGCCAGCCGCAAGCGGCGATTCGCTGCGTTCACGCGACGCCTTCCGCAATCGCATGCGCGAAGACGACGTTCAATAAGGGGCGCACAACATGAACAAGATCATTGCGCTCGTCGTGGCTATCGTCATCGTGCTGTTTGCGGCGTCGTCGACGGTATTTGTCGTCGATCAGCGGCACATGGCGGTGTTGTCGTCACGTGGCGACTCGCCTTCCACGTTGCTCGGGCCCGGGTTGCACGTCAAACTGCCGCCGCCGCTGCAAACCGTCACGCTGGTCGATAACCGCATCCAGTCGCTCGACGCGCCGGACGAAGACCACTACGTCACGTCGGACAAAACCGAGTTGCTGGTCAACCCGGTGGTCCGATTCCGTGTTACCGATCCGCTGAAGCTGCTCGCTGAAACCAAGGGTGATATTCAAAGCTTGCCTGACCGGCTGGCGCTGCTGTCACGCACGGCTTTGGGCGACGCGTTCGGCAAGTTCACGCTGTCCGACGCACTGGCCAGGCAGCAAGCCGTCGCGGACGAAGCGCGCAACGCGATGGACAAGGCGGCAGCGTCGTTGGGCGTGTCGGTTGTCGGCATGCAATTGACGCGCGTCGACTTCCCGGCGGCGATGACCGATTCGGTCTTCAAGCGGATGATTGCCGAGCGCAACCAGGTTGCCGCTGACGAACGCGCAAAGGGCGCGGCCGAGGCCGACCAGATCAAGGCCGATGCAACCGCGAAGCAGCAGCAGATCCTCGCGGACGGCTATCGTCAGGCGCAGAGCATTCGCGGCGACGGCGATGCAAAGGCAGCGGCCATCGCGGCCGACGCGTTCGGCAAAGACCCGCAGTTCTACCAGTTTTATCAAAGCATGCAGGCGTACCGGAACACCTTCAAGCCAGGCGACGTGGTTGTCGTCGACTCGAATAACGAGTTCTTCCGCTTCATGCGTAGTCCGACCGGTGGCTCTGCCCCGGACGCTCCCGCGGTCCCGCGCAAACACTGATAACCGGAAACGCCGCGGCATTCGCATCGCGGCCTCTTCATCGCATGGATATAGCCGGCTCGTTACTGCTCGCGATCGCATTGATGCTGATTATCGAGGGGATGTTCCCCTTCGTTTTTCCGGCGGCCTGGCGCGACACGTTCCGTAAAATAGCGGAACGTCCCGCGCATCAGATCCGCATTGGCGGATTGATCGTGATGGCACTTGGGCTGATTCTGCTGTTTATCGTGACCTGACGAGGCCGGCTGGCATGCCACGGTGCTCGCGGGCGGCTCTGTCCGCCGGTCGGAACGTCGAGCGTATTGAATACGCTTGCCGCGACGTTCGCATGAGATGCGAAGCGCGTCTGAACGAACGTCTGCAATAGCCGCCAGAATCGAGCCGCCACCCGCCATTAGAAATTCACTCGCCGGCGCCCCAGCCGCCGCGCTCAACGTCGTAGGACTGTATCGATGTCGACCTGGTTACTTCCCGAAAATATCGCCGACGTGCTGCCGTCGGAAGCCCGCAAGATCGAAGAATTGCGGCGCCGTTTGCTGGACCGTTTCCGCTCGTATGGCTACGAGATGGTGATGCCGCCGCTGCTCGAATACCTCGAGTCGCTGCTGAGCGGTGGTGGTCACGATCTGAATCTGCGCACCTTCAAGCTCGTCGATCAGATGTCTGGCCGCACGCTCGGTCTGCGCGCCGACATGACGCCGCAGGTCGCGCGTATCGATGCGCATTTGCTGAACCGTCAGGGCGTGACGCGTCTTTGCTATGCCGGCAACGTCGCGCACACGCGTCCGCGCGGCTTGCACGCCACGCGCGAGCAGATCCAGATTGGCGCGGAAATCTATGGTCACGCGGGCCTCGAAGCGGACCTGGAAATCCAGCAACTGATGCTCGACGCGCTGCGTCTGGCCGGTCTCGCGAAGGTGCGTCTCGACCTGTGCCACGCGGGCGTGCTCGCGGCCTTGATCGAAGCCGAACCGGCAGCAGCCGACCTCGGTCAGTCGCTGTATGACGCGCTGGCGGGCAAGGACGTGCCGCGTCTCGCGGAGCTTACTGCCGGACTCACCCCGGTCATCCGCGACGCGTTGCGCGCGCTGCCTTCGCTCTATGGCGACGCATCGGTGCTCGAAGATGCCCGCGCCCGCCTGCCGAACACGCCGGCCATCGCCCGTGCACTCGACGACCTCGCGTTCCTCGCGAGCCAGGTCGACGGCGCCGAAGTGATGATCGACCTCGCCGACCTGCGCGGCTATGCTTACCACAGCGGCGTGATGTTCTCGGCGTATGTCGACGGCGTGCCGAATGCGGTGGCGCGCGGCGGCCGTTATGACCACGTTGGTCAGGCTTACGGCAGGGCTCGTGCAGCAACCGGTTTTTCGCTGGATCTGCGTGAAGTGGCGCGTATTTCGCCGATCGAAGCGCGCAGCAGCGCGATTCTCGCGCCGTGGCAGCACGACGACGCGTTGCGTGTCAGCGTGGCCGCCTTGCGCGATGCCGGTGAAGTGGTGATCCAGGCATTGCCTGGCCACGAGCACAGCCTCGATGAATTCGCATTCGACCGCGTGTTGGTCGAGCGCAACGGTGCATGGGTCGTCGAACCGCGCTCCTGAGCGCGTTCCGGTCGACCCGCGAGGGACTTTCCCTGGCACCTGTCACAGGGCGACGAAGGTGTCATCAATGTGTCGCCGAAGTCTCGCAGGACCCGGCGCGGCCAACTGCCGCGCCATCCTTTTCATACCCACCATAACGTGCATACCGTTGAGCGGAAACGGAAAAATTCGGAAGGTTCCGCGAACATAGGTAGAATACGTTTTTAACCAGCTTACGAAACAACATGTCTGCCAGCGCAGTGAATGTGAACCCCGGACGTAACGTCGTCGTCGTGGGAACCCAATGGGGTGATGAAGGCAAGGGCAAGATCGTCGACTGGCTGACGGACCACGCCCAAGGCGTCGTTCGCTTCCAGGGCGGTCACAATGCCGGTCACACGCTTATCATCGGTGGCAAGAAAACCATCTTGCGTCTGATTCCGTCGGGCATCATGCATCCGGGCGTCGCGTGCTATATCGGCAATGGTGTCGTGTTGTCGCCGGAAGCGCTGTTCAAGGAAATCGGCGAGCTCGAAGCCGCCGGTGTCGATGTTCAGAACCGCCTCTTCATTTCCGAAGCCACCACGCTGATCCTGCCGTACCACATTGCCATCGACCAGGGCCGCGAAGCGCGCCGTGGCGCGGGCAAAATCGGTACGACCGGCCGTGGCATCGGCCCGGCCTACGAAGACAAGGTCGCACGCCGCGGTCTGCGCGTGCAGGACCTGTTCGAGCCGGAATCTTTCGCTGCACGTCTGCGCGAAAACCTCGATTACCACAACTTCGTGCTCACGCAATACCTGGGCGTCGCCGCGGTTGACTTCCAGCAAACGCTGGACACGATGCTCAGCTACGCCGACCGTCTGAAGCCGATGGTCACCGACGTGTCGCGCCGTCTGTACGACGCGAACGCGGCGGGCAGCAACCTGCTGTTCGAAGGCGCGCAAGGCACGCTGCTCGACATCGACCACGGCACGTATCCGTACGTCACGTCGAGCAACTGCGTGGCGGGTGCGGCAACGGCGGGCGCGGGCGTGGGTCCGCAAAAGCTGAACTACATTCTCGGCATCACGAAGGCGTACTGCACGCGCGTCGGTTCGGGCCCGTTCCCGAGCGAACTGTACGACGCCGACAACGCTGCGCGTCAGGAACCGATCGGCCTGGAACTGGCCACCGTCGGTAAGGAATTTGGCTCGGTCACCGGCCGTCCGCGTCGCACGGGCTGGCTCGACGTCGCTGCACTGCGTCGCTCGATCCAGATCAACGGTGTGTCGGGTCTGTGCATGACCAAGCTCGACGTGCTCGATGGTCTCGAAGAAGTGAAGCTGTGTGTCGGCTACACGGTCGACGGTCAGAGCATCGATCTGCTGCCGCGCGGTTCGTCGGAAGTCGCGCGTTGCGTGCCGGTGTACGAAACCTTCCCGGGCTGGAAGGAAAGCACCGTCGGCATCAAGGAATGGGACAAGCTGCCGGCCAATGCGCGTGCGTATCTGTCGCGTGTGCAGGAAGTTGCGGGCATTCCGATCGACATGGTGTCGACCGGTCCGGATCGTGACGAGACCATTCTTCTTCGTCATCCGTTCAAGGTTTAAGCCATGGTTCAAGGTGTACCCATGATCGCGATGAAAGATCCGCGTAATGATGAGAAAAACCTGTGGGTCGGTTGGGACGAGTATCACCGTCTGATCGAACTGCTGGCGTTGGGCGTGCATGAATCGGGCTGGAAGTTCGACCAGATTCTGTGTCTTGCGCGCGGTGGCCTGCGTGTCGGCGATCAGCTCTCGCGTATTTACGACCTGCCGTTGGCGATTCTCGCCACGAGTTCGTACCGCGAAGCGGCCGGTACGGAGCAGGGCGAACTCGACATCGCGCAATACATCACGATGACGCGCGGCGAGTTGCACGGCAACGTGCTGCTGGTCGACGACCTGGTCGATTCGGGCGTCACGTTGGCGCGCGTTCAGCAGCATCTGAAAGACCGCTATCCGGCCATCACGGCGGTGCGTTCGGCGGTGCTCTGGTACAAGGGCTGCTCGAAGGTGAAGCCCGACTACCACGTGCAGTATCTGCCGACCAATCCGTGGATTCACCAGCCGTTCGAGGAGTGGGACACGGTTCGTCCGCATAACCTCGGCGCGTG
The DNA here is from genome assembly GCF_904848625.1 of Paraburkholderia metrosideri. Taxonomy (GTDB): domain Bacteria; phylum Pseudomonadota; class Gammaproteobacteria; order Burkholderiales; family Burkholderiaceae; genus Paraburkholderia; species Paraburkholderia metrosideri. The sequence continues at coordinate 277,836 of NZ_CAJHCP010000006.1, read as the reverse complement.
GATCAAGCGTGGTATCGCGCAGGCGCAGGAGTCGTCGGGAGAGTGATGCTGATGTCGACGCTTTACACATCGCGTCGTATTCATCGCAGTGCCCGTGAAACGGAGCCCGAATGGGCTCCGTTTTTTTATGCGCGCCGCTTGTGTGCTGGTTGTCAAGATGCTTCGCAATTGCGCCAACACCGGTGAGAGCGATCCAGGCCAGCCAGCAGACGCGCCCAAATCGCAGTGCTACACTGCGCGGACTATCCACGTGGCTTATCCACAACAAGCCGGGCGGCGTCAGACGGGCAGTTTAGAATGGCGGTCGTTTTTTCCGCTCAGGGAACAGATCTCCTCGCGTCTATGACAGATAACAATCACGTGCACAAACAGCCACTGCCTTCCCTCGCGATTGCCGCGATCGGAGTGGTCTTCGGCGATATCGGCACGAGCCCGTTGTATTCGCTGAAAGAGGCTTTCAGCCCGTCTCATGGCATTCCGCTAACTGATCAATCCATTCTCGGCGTGATCTCGCTGCTGTTCTGGGCGATCGTGATCGTGGTCGGCGTCAAGTACGTGCTGTTCGTGATGCGCGCGGACAACAATGGCGAGGGCGGCGTGCTCGCACTGATGGCATTGGCGCTGCGTTCGCTGGAACCCAAGTCGAAGTTTGCCGGCCTGCTGGTGATGCTCGGCATCTTCGGCGCCTGCATGTTTTATGGTGACGCGGTGATCACACCCGCCATCTCCGTGATCTCGGCGGTTGAAGGGCTGGAGATCGCCGCGCCGAATCTGTCGCACCTGGTACTGCCGCTGACGATCGTCATCCTGATCCTGCTGTTCTGGATTCAGCGGCACGGCACGGCGATGGTCGGCCGCCTGTTCGGTCCGATCATGGTGCTGTGGTTCGTGGTGCTCGCGGTGCTCGGCTTGTGGCACATCGTGCAGTCGCCGATCGTGATCCGCGCACTAAACCCGTATTACGCGTACACCTTCATGGCCGCACACGTGCTGCAGGCTTACGTGGTGCTCGGCTCGGTCGTGCTGGTGCTGACCGGCGCCGAAGCGCTGTACGCCGACATGGGCCACTTTGGCGCCAAGCCGATCCGGATGGCGTGGTACATCCTTGTGATGCCGTCGCTGGTGCTGAACTATTTCGGGCAGGGCGCGCTGCTGATGCACGACCCGAAGGCCATCGAAAATCCTTTCTTCCTGCTTGCCCCTGACTGGGCATTGCTGCCGCTAGTCGTGCTGTCGACGGTAGCGACGGTGATCGCGTCGCAAGCGGTGATTTCCGGCGCGTATTCGCTAACGAGCCAGGCCATCCAGCTCGGCTATGTGCCGCGTATGAAAATCCTGCACACGTCGGAACTGGCGATCGGGCAGATCTATGTGCCGGTAGTGAACTGGATGCTGCTGTTCATCATTCTGTGCATCGTGATCGCGTTCAAGAGCTCCGACAATCTCGCCGCCGCGTACGGTATCGCGGTAACGGCCACGATGGTGATTACCACGATTCTCGCGTGCGTCGTGATGGTGAACGTATGGAACTGGAACAAGCTGGCAGTGGCGTTGATCATCGGCGTGTTCATGACAGTCGATCTGGGCTTTTTCGGCGCCAATCTGCTCAAGGTCGAGGAGGGCGGCTGGCTGCCGCTCGGTATCGGCGCGCTACTGTTTTTCCTGTTGATGACCTGGTTCAAGGGCCGCATGATCGTCAAGGAGCGCACGGCTGCCGACGGTATTCCGCTGATGCCGTTCCTGCAGGGACTGCTCGCGCATCCGCCGCATCGTGTGTCGGGTACGGCGATCTATCTGACGGGTAGCGATTCGCTGGTGCCGGTGAGCCTGCTGCACAACCTGAAGCACAACAAGGTGCTGCATGAGCGCACCATCTTCCTGACCTTCGTGACGCGCGATATTCCCTACGTGAACGATGCCGAGCGCGTGACGGTGAAGGATATCGAAGGTGGTTTGTATCTCGTGAAGGCGGCTTACGGATTCAACGAAACGCCGGACGTGAAGGCCGTGCTGCTCGAAGTGGGCCGTACCCACGACATGACGTTCGAGTTGATGGACACATCGTTCTTCCTCGCCCGCGAAACAGTCGTGCCGACACAATTGCCAGGCATGTCGGTATGGCGCGAACGGGTGTTCGCGTGGATGCATCAGAATGCCGCGAAGCCGACGGACTTCTTCAGCATTCCGGCGAACCGGGTGGTGGAGTTGGGGACGAAGATCGAGATCTGACGGTGTCGCCGAAGCGCTGACCAACAAAAAGCCCACGCTAATGCGTGGGCTTTTTGTTGGGTCTCGTGACCATGCAACTCAGGCGACCAGAGGTTGAAGTCGGCGCGTGAGCCAATCACGCACCGACCTCGCGAACCCGGCTTACTTCTGCTTGAGTTTTGCAAACGCCGCGGCCATCGCGCCACCGGCTTCCGGCTCCCGCGAACGCTGCTGCTGACCACCACGATTGCCGCCGCCACCCGAGCGTCCGGCGGAGCCGCTGCGATCCTGCTGCGCGCCACCGCCGCTGCGTGCGCCGGCTGCACCGACTTCGTCGTCCATCCGCATGGTCAAAGCAATCCGTTGACGCTTCACGTCGACTTCGAGCACCTTCACCTTGACGATCTGGCCGGCCTTGACCACTTCATGCGGGTCCTTGATGAACTTCGTGGACATGGCCGACACGTGCACCAGACCATCCTGATGCACGCCGATGTCGATGAACGCGCCAAATGCCGCGACGTTGGTGACCACGCCTTCGAGCACCATGCCCGGCGTCAGATCGCTCACTTTTTCGACGCCCTCGCGGAACGTCGCCGTCTTGAACTCGGGGCGCGGATCGCGACCCGGCTTTTCGAGTTCGAGCAGAATGTCGCGCACGGTCGGCAGGCCGAAACGGTCGTCGACAAATTCAGCCGGCGACAGACCGCGCAGCGCTTCACGATTGCCGAGCACGTCGCCGACATGCTTGCTGATCTTCGCGAGCATCCGTTCGACGACCGGATACGCTTCCGGGTGGACCGACGAGCGGTCGAGCGGATTCTCGCCGTTGTTGATACGCAGAAAGCCGGCTGCCTGCTCGAAGGTTTTGTCGCCGAGACGCGGTACCTTGCGCAGATGTTCGCGCGACGGGAACGGGCCGTTCGCATCGCGATAATCGACGATGTTGCGCGCGAGCGTCGCGTTCAGACCCGACACGCGCGCGAGCAATGCGACCGACGCGGTATTCGCGTCGACGCCCACCGCGTTCACGCAGTCTTCGACCACCGCGTCGAGCGAGCGGGCCAGTTCGCGCTGATTCACGTCGTGCTGATACTGGCCGACGCCGATCGCCTTCGGCTCGATCTTCACCAGTTCGGCGAGCGGGTCCTGCAGGCGACGCGCAATCGACACCGCGCCACGCAGCGACACGTCCATGTCGGGGAATTCCTTCGCCGCGAGTTCGGACGCCGAGTAGACCGACGCGCCCGCTTCTGACACGACGATCTTCTGCAACTTGAATTCCGGGTGACGCGCGATCAGTTCGCTCGCGAGTTTGTCCGTTTCGCGCGATGCCGTGCCGTTACCGATACTGATCAACTCGGCCTGCGTCTGCGCGCAGATGCGCGCGAGTTTCGCGATCGAGCCGTCCCAGTCGCGGCGCGGCTCGTGCGGATAGATCACGTCGGTGGCGAGCACCTTGCCGGTCCGGTCGACCACGGCCACCTTCACGCCGGTGCGCATGCCCGGATCGAGGCCGATCACGGCCTTCGGACCGGCGGGCGCCGCCAGCAGCAAATCCTTCAGATTGCGCGCAAACACGCGAATCGCCTCGTGTTCGGCTTCGTCGCGCAGATTGGTCAGCAGTTCGTTTTCGATATGCGGCTGGACCTTCACGCGCCAGCACCAGCGGCACACGTCGGACAGCCACTTGTCGGCGGGACGATTCTGATTGGCGATGCCGAAATGGCGCGCGATCAGCGCTTCACCCGGATGCGGCACCTGCGCGTCAAGCTCCTCGCCGAGGCCGAGCTTGACCATCAGCACGCCCGCATTGCGCCCGCGGAACAGCGCCAGCGCGCGATGCGACGGCACGGTGCGGATGGTTTCCGCGTAGTCGTAGTAGTCGCGGAATTTTTCTTCTTCGGCCGTTTCCTTGCCCTCGACCACTTTCGACGACACGAGGCCCTGGTTGAACAGGTAATCGCGCAGCTTGCCGAGCAGATCGGCTGTTTCGCCGAACTGCTCGGAGAGAATGTCGCGCGCGCCGTCGAGCGCGGCCTTGACGTCGGCGACACCCTTTTCGGCGTCCACGTAGGCGGCGGCTTCGGCTTGCGGATCGAGCAGCGGATTGCCGAGCAGCGCGTCGGCAAGCGGCTGCAAACCGGCCTCACGGGCGATCTGCGCGCGCGTGCGGCGCTTCGGCTTATACGGGAGATACAGGTCTTCCAGCACCTGCTTGCTGTCGGCACCTTCGATCGCGGCGCGTAGCTCGTCGGTGAGCTTGCCCTGTTCGTCGATGCTCGAAATGATCGACGCGCGCCGGTCTTCCAGCTCGCGCAGATACAGCAGGCGTTCCTCGAGATTGCGCAGTTGCGTGTCGTCGAGATTGTCGGTCACTTCCTTACGGTAGCGGGCGATGAACGGAACAGTCGCTCCTTCGTCGAGTAGTTGCACCGCGGCCGCGACCTGGCGCGGCTGGACGGACAGTTCGGCGGCGATGCGCTGTACGATCTTGAGTGCTACGGTTTCCGTCATAAGGTCTTGGTGTTCCTGCGGACTCGGTCAGGGGCCGCGCTAACGGCTCGGGAGGTACATGTGCACATCGGCACGTAAAGCACGTGGCGCACATGAAGCATATGAAGCACGTTAGGCACGTCGGGGCACGAGGGCACGCCGGGCGTGCGCGCTGCGACCAGGTGGCTAGAGCGGGGCATTTTGCCATAAATGCCAAAGGGCTCAACCGCAGGGTGATAGAATTTCGGGCATGTTCCGTTGACCCTCTACGACGTTGCCAACCTCCTTGTCCCTCAACCATCTGGGCTCCCGCTTGGTCTCTCGCCTGTCATCGCGTCGGTCACTTCGCTGGTCGCATCTTTCGTCGCTTTTTTCGTCTTTCAGGCTGTCAGGCGGCGCGTCGTGTCTGCTCGCTCCGGTCCCTGAGCGAATGTCCAGCCGGATGATCGTCGCATCGTGCGCGGCGTGTGTGATGGCCGCGGCATTGGCGTTCTCCGGGACGGCGGCCGCCCAGACACCGGCGGCCATCGGTGCGTCGGCAGCGGTCGCTGCATCGGCTGCCAGAACCGACACAATCGACAATACGGCGGGTGAAAGCACCAGCACCGCCACCAGCGCGAGCGACGCAGCCGCGCGCGACCAGTCGTTCGACGAACGGCAACGCGTGCTCAACCAGCGCAGCGACGAAAACAACTACACGTACGCGGTTGCGCAGCACAACTGCTACAGCCGTTTCTTCGTCAATCATTGTCTGAACAGGGCGCGCGACAGCATGCGCGCGGTGCAGGCGGACATCCGCAAGGAGCAGCTCGCGCTCGACGGCGAACAGCGTGTGCAACGCGCCCGTGACCGTGACCAGCGGGCCGCGCTCCGGCGTGCGCAGGACGAAGCGAACGCGCCGCAACGTGCCGCTGAAGACGCGCGTAACGAGCAGGCCTATCAGGACAAGCAGCGTCAGCACCAGCTCGATCAGACGCAGCGTGCCGCCGAGGCGCCGCAACGTGCGGCCAACGCGCAGGCCTACGAAGACAAGCAGCGCCAGCACGCGCTCGATCAGGCGCAGCGTGGCATCAGCCCGTCGCAGGCCGCAGCCAATCAGCAGGCGTACGACCAGAAACAGGGTGACTTCCAGACCAAGCTGGAACAGGCGCGTCAGCAGGGCGCGCAAAAGGCTCAGGAACGCACCGAGAAGCAGGAAAGCTTCGAGAGGAAGCAGGCCACTGCAGCGCAGCACAAGGCTGACGTGGAAGCGCGTCAGAAGCAGGCGGCAGACAAGGCCGAACAGAAGCGTCAGGACGAGTTGAAGCAGCAGCAACTCGACGAGCAGCAAAAACAGCAACAGCAGCAACAGTAATTGTGCTGTAGTGAGCCCTGGCGGGTTCTGCCCAGGGCCGTAGTCGCCGTAACGCGTTTTAAGCCGGACAGCAACCTCAGGCACGAGCTGCACACGCAGCCCGTGCCGTAGACGAGAGGAGGCGAGCATGCGCGATCAACACCACGTCATCACCGCGGACACACTGCGCGACCGCATTCTGCAACTGGAATCGGAGCACAGTGGGCTCGACCGGTTGATCGACAAAATGTCGGACGAGCCCGGCATCGACGACTTCGAGTTGCAGCGCCTGAAAAAGCGCAAACTCAAGGTCAAAGACACCATCATCTTGCTGCAATTGCAGCTCGAACCGGACGCGCGCGCCTGAGTTCGCGGCCTGGCGGGCGCCGGGCGCGCATCGCGCGAGCCGGACTTTGCAGGAAACGCTTGCCTTGAATTCACCGCTTGAAACTTCTTCCCGCACCCCGTCGGGTGACGACACTCCTGCTGGCGGCGCGCTGGCCTCGCGGCCTGCCGTGTCCTCGTTGAGCGCGTCGCTGAATCCGCGGCGCGTTGCCGAACTGGACGAGATCTTCGCCGACAACGGTTTGCTGGCCCGTCAGATCGACGGCTATCGCTCGCGGGCATCGCAGATCGAAATGTCGCGCGCGGTTGCCGCGGCGATGGAAGCGTCGGGCCGGGCGATGCCCGAACCCGCGATGTTCGAGGCGCAAAAGCGCCCGGCGCGGCGTTTGCAGTCGCAAGCTCCCGATGCAGCAGCCGACGCGGCTGACCCCGCCGAATCGAACGGACTCGACGGCAGTGAAAACACGCTGATCGTCGAAGCGGGCACCGGCACCGGCAAGACTTATGCGTACCTCGTGCCAGCCATGTTGTGGGGCGGCAAGGTGATCGTCTCCACCGGCACGAAGCACTTGCAGGACCAGCTTTTTCAGCGCGACATTCCGACCGTGCGCGACGCGCTCGCGGTGCCGGTGTCGGTGGCGATGCTCAAGGGGCGTGCCAATTACCTGTGCCACTACTACCTGCAGCGCACCGCGGACAACGGCCGTCTGCCGTCGCGCCAGGAGACCTCGTATCTGCAGGACATCGTCCGGTTCGCGAAGATCACGCGTACCGGCGACAAGGCCGAACTTGCGAGCGTGCCGGAGACGGCGGCAGTGTGGTCGATGGTGACATCGACGCGTGAAAACTGTCTGGGTCAGGAGTGCCCGCACTACAAGGAATGCTTCGTCATGCAGGCACGCCGCGAGGCGCAGCAGGCCGATATCGTGGTGGTCAATCACCACCTGTTTTTCGCGGACATCATGCTGCGCGACACAGGCATGGCTGAGTTGCTGCCTACCGCGAACACCGTCATCTTCGACGAAGCGCATCAGTTGCCCGAAACCGCGACGCTGTTTTTCGGCGAAACGCTGTCCACCACACAGTTTCTCGAACTCGCCCGCGATTCGGTCGCTGAAGGCTTGAGCCACGCGCGTGAAACGATCGACTGGGTCAAACTCGGCGCCACGCTCGAGCGCGCAGCGCGCGACGTGCGGCTCGCGTTCAAGGAAGATTCGGTGCGCCTGTCGATCGGCCAGTTACCCGACGATCATCCGCTTTTCCCTGCGCTTGAAACGCTCGAAACCGAACTCGACGCGTTGGCCTCCGCGCTCGCGGGGCAGGCGGAGCGCGCCGAATCGCTCGGCGCCTGTCTGCGACGCGCTCGCGAATTGCAGGGCGTGCTCGCCGGCTGGACGACACCGCCCACCGAGGCCGAGCGCAACGCCGCTGAGACCTCTCAAACCGCTTCGTCCGACGGCAAATCGGAACGCGCCGATCCAAACGAAAAGGTGCGCTGGATCGAAGTTTTCTCGCATACGGTGCAGTTGCACGAAACGCCGCTGTCAGTCGCGCCGATTTTCGCGAAGCAGCGCGCCGGCGTACCGCGCGCGTGGATCTTCACGTCGGCGACGTTGTCCGTGCGCGGCGACTTCACGCACTACGCAGCGCAGATGGGCCTGAACGCGAAGCGCTCGATGACGTTGCCGAGCCCGTTCGACTATCCGACGCAGGGTCTGCTCTATGTGCCGCGAAATTTGCCGCAGCCCTCATCACCGATGTTCACCGATGCCGTATTCGATGCCGCGTTGCCCGCCATCGAAGCGTCGGGCGGCGGCGTGTTCATGTTGTGCACGACCCTGCGCGCAGTAGACCGCATCTCGTCCAAACTGCGCGACGTGATCGACTCGCGCGGCTGGGACTATCCGTTGCTGGTGCAGGGCGATGCGAGCCGTACCGAGTTGCTCGACCGGTTCCGTTCATACGGCAATGCGATTCTGGTGGGCAGTCAGAGCTTCTGGGAAGGGGTGGACGTGCGTGGCGATGCGCTGTCGCTGGTGGTGATCGACAAGCTGCCGTTCGCGCCGCCTGACGACCCGGTTCTATCCGCGCGTCTGGACGCGCTGACCAAGAAGGGCTTGAGCCCGTTCGCGGTTCATCAGTTGCCCCAAGCCGTGATTACGCTGAAGCAGGGCGCAGGTCGTCTGATTCGCGCTGAAACCGATCGCGGCGTGCTGATGATCTGCGACACGCGTCTTGTCGACAAACCGTATGGACGCCGAATCTGGCAAAGTCTGCCGCCATTCAAGCGCACGCGTGAAATCGAAGTGGTGCGTGAATTTTTCGAAGAGAACGCGACGCCGGCTTGATATGCCAATTGATTGAATGCGTCGTGAATGATGCTGTAAAAAGCGACGCTCATAAAATCACGCCGTTGTAAAAACGGCGCTTAAATGACAAAACGCCACGAATGTGAATTCGTGGCGTTTTGCTTTACTGCCCGGGAAATCGTAACGATTTCCCGATGCAGTTTTCGCCCAGAGGCGAACCCTATGCGACAGCTTACTGGCTTGCGCCCGAAGCCGGAGCAGCCGAAGCAGCAGCGCCTGCGTCCGAAGCAGCAGCGCCTGCGTCCGATGCAGCAGCCGTAGCCGAAGCAGCAGCATCGCTCGCCGAAGCAGCAGCATCCGAAGCAGCAGCGCCAGCGTCCGAAGCAGCAGCTGCAGGTGCCGAAGCGGCAGCTGCGTCGCTAGCCGGTGCAGCGGCTTGATCGTTGCTCTTGTTGCATGCAGCCAGTGCCACAGCTGCCAACAGGGATGCTACGAGGAGGGATTTCTTCATGATCACGTCCTTTTATGGTTTAAAGGTAAGCAACAGCGCAAAATAAAACCGGTAATGTGCTCCAACACCGACCTGGGCCGCTGGTGGAGACGCTCTTATGACGAGCAGGAATCTTCCCTACGGCTTGGGCGGAAATTATATGCACTTTCGTACTGACAGTCGATAAATCCGGGGTCAATACGTTGTCTTTCTCATACAAAATTTCACTGTACGGTATAGCAGGTGAGCAGAGTTACGCAAACCGTCACGCAAGCTCGCCCACTTCTATCCAGCCCGCACAATACCACTCGTGTAGCAGTGCTGTCACCGACGAATCGTGTGATAGTGTTACAAAGCGTTTCGCACTCATTGACCGGTGATTTGCGAGGTCAACCAGCCACTTTTTCGCGCCATCGAATGTCATTTCTTCTCCATTTACGAAGAAAAAACGGCGGTTGTACAACAAATTAGTCTTGCGGTCCAGCCGGATGCCGGACTTCGATGCCTGACTGATGAAACGCGCCTCATTGAGCGGCTTTTGCGGGGGATCAAAGACGACACTCGGCTTGGGTTCGCTGAGGTACGTGCCAAGGAACGACGCAATATCCTGCTCTTTCCATTTGATCTGAGCAAGGATCGCACCCACTCGCTCGACGAGCGCCGTGGGCAGCTCTGCCGGACGGCTCACGGCAGGCTGTTGGGGATCGCGATAAAGCGCACCGGTGGGGCCGGCAGACTCGCCGCGCTCGGCCAGATGGTAGAGGAACTGCGCGGTCAACTCGTGGGTCGACGGTGCACGAAAACCGATCGAGCATGTCATGCATTCGCCTTCGGCGATGCCGTCGTGGGCAATATGCGGCGGCAGATAAAGCATGTCGCCCGGCTCGAGAACCCATTCCTCTTCAGCCTGGAAATTCTGTAAAACTTTCAAAGGAAGACCGGGCTGCAGGGTCAGATCTTTCTGCGCACTGATGCGCCAGCGACGCTTGCCTTTTACTTGCAAAAGAAACACATCGTAGGAATCGAAGTGCGGGCCGACGCCGCCGCCGTCGCTTGCATACGAAATCATCAGGTCGTCGAGGCGCGCGTCCGGCACGAAGCGGAAGCGGTCCAGCAACGCCCGCGCACGATCGTCGTAAAGGTCGACGCCTTGCACGAGCAGCGTCCATGCGCGCTGCTTCACGGACGGCAGTTCGTCGGGCGCGAACGGACCCTGTTCGAGTTGCCACTTGTTGCGGAAATGCGTGATCAGACGTGCTTCGACTTCGTCCTGATCGGCCAGCTCGAAAAATTCGTCGCGCGACAACGGCGCTTCGACGTTCGGAATGGCCTGGCGGATCAGCAATGGCTTCTTTTGCCAGTACCGGCGCATGAATTGCGACGGCGACAGATTGCCGAGCAACGGGGTCGGCGTGTCAGGCGACGGAGGGAGAACCGGCGTGGAAGCCGGTGATGAATTCCGTGCCGAAGCTGCATCGGCCGGGTGGTCAGTGGGCCGCTTGGGCATCGTATAATGTGAGCTGTATTCTGGAGAATCGAATGAAAATCGCAAAGAACACCGTCGTGTCGGTCGCTTATAAGCTATCGGATGCGCAGGGCAATCTGATTGAAGAAAGCGACGAGCCGATGGTCTATCTGCACGGCGGCTATGATGGCACGTTCCCCAAGATCGAGGAAGAGCTCGACGGCCACGAGGCCGGCTTCGAGACTTCGATCCAGCTTGAACCGCAAGACGCGTTCGGCGAGTACGACCCCGATCTGGTGAAGATCGAGCCGCGTGATCGCTTCCCGGAACCGCTCGAAGTCGGTATGCAATTCGAGGGCACGCCGGAAGAAGGCGACGAAGATCTCGATTCGCTCGTCTACGTGGTCACCGACGTGGCGGAAGACAAAGTGGTGCTGGACGGCAACCACCCGCTCGCCGGTATGGCGCTGCGTTTTGCACTGACCGTGAAAGACGTGCGTCCCGCGACCGAAGACGAAATCCAGCACGAACATGCACATGGCGCCGACGGCCTTGAAGTCCTCGACGAAGACGACGAGGAAGACGACAGCCAGTCAGGGCCCACGCTGCACTGAACTTGCCGGAATGCCGGGCACGCTGGACGCGGCGCCCGGCATGTAGGGCAGCGTAGCCGAGGCGGGCACGGTCGAGATGGCTGGCCCATAATCGCCGCCACCCTGATCAGCGGGTATGCGTAGTTGCTGATCTTGCGGGCTCGGCTGCGAAGCGCCAGGTGTCTGCAGCAATGGCGGCAATTCCGAGGCCGGCCCGAGTGCCGGTGCTGCAGGCATCGAAGCCGCTGGTTGGTCGTGCGGCAACACAGGTTGTACGGTGGGCATCGGCAATTGCTTCGGCACATCGCGCAGGCTCACGCGGAATGGCGGTTTCCGGCCCGCACTCACGTCAAACTGAACCCACTGGTTAAGTCGATCATGCGGCGCTAACGCGACCCGCGTCAGATTGGTGACCAGCATTCCCTTATCATTGCGCAGCGGCTGATCGATCACGAAGCCGCCGTTCGCACGTTCGTCGTCGCAATGAACCACCAGCACCGGTCCGTGGAAAATCTCCGCGAGTTTGACCAGGCTTCGTTTGAATTCCAGAAAGCCGTCACGGCGCGAGTTGTGCGCAAAGCGCAGCCACGCGAAGCGGTCGGGCCGCTCGTAACGTTCCGGGTCGGGGTCGCCTTGAATGAAGATGACGATCGCGCGCGCGTCGCGCCGTTTTGCATATTCGCCCGCGTGCTCCAGCCAGAATGCATTGGCGATCACGCGGTCTTCGAATTCGCCATTGCGGCCGCCCGCAGTCAGATAGTGATTGTTGGGGCTCGGCGCGTTCAGCCCGACAAATACCGTATCGCCCACTAGCCAGCGCACGTTCTCACGATAAGGACGAAAGCGTGAGACTTCGCTTTCCCGCGTTAGCGCAATGGGGTTCTGGCCCATCGACGTGGCGTCCGCGAAAATGGTTTGACGTAACTGGTCGAGCCGTTCGACCGGATCGAAGCTGCCCGCCTCGGGGGTGCCGCAATCGACCCAGTCATGCTGTCCGGGAATGAAGAAAAGGGCAGCACGCGAGGCCTCGAGCAACGCATGGCGTCGCTCATAAAGCCCGTCGCGGCAGGCTTCTTTCGCACCTTTCAGATTGCCGTTGTAGACGATGAACGCGATGTCGCGTTCACGATTGATCGCTTCGATCAGCCGCTGCGTGGCGGGTTCGTCTGCGGGGCTGCGCAACGTGTCGCCGAGCACCGCGAAGGAGAAATGTGCCGTGTCAGCGTAGGCCGGGGCGGCGTAGCAGGCTGACAGACCCGCCAGCGCCGCCGCCAGACCATGCATGAATGCGAAGCCTAGCGCCGCGCGAAATGGGCGCGGGCGCGGCGGGACACTGTGTGCGTCAATGATCCGCATCCGGCGCGGCGGCCAGTTCGTGCAGTTCGTACAGCAGGTCGAGTGCTTCGCGCGGGCGCAGATCGTTGGGATCGATGCCCCGCAATCGCTCGACGAGTTCCTGCATGGATGGCGGCACAGCTTGCGCTGTGGCGTCGCGCTCATCGTCTGCGTCTTCGACCAGCATCGGCGCGGGCGACGCAAACAGGTCGAGTTGCGGTGCGGGTTGAGCGGCGGATTGCTGTTCCAGATGCGCGAGATGCTTACGCGCCGCGCGGATCACCGCGTTCGGCACGCCGGCGAGTTGGGCGACCTGCAAGCCGTAACTCTGATTAGCGGGGCCTTCGTTGACCGCGTGCAGGAACACGATGCCGTGCCCGTGTTCGACGGCGGACAGATGCACATTGGCTGCCTGCGGGAACTCTGCTGGCAGTTGCGTCAGTTCGAAGTAATGGGTGGCAAACAGCGTATGGCAGCCGTTGTGCGACAGCAGGTGTCGTGCAATTGCCCAGGCCAGCGCCAGCCCGTCGAACGTCGACGTGCCACGGCCAATTTCATCCATCAATACGAGACTTTGCGGCGTCGCGTCGTTCAGGATCGCCGCGGCCTCGGTCATCTCCACCATGAAAGTCGAACGGCCGCCGGCCAGATCGTCCGCAGCGCCGATTCGCGTGAAGATGCGGTCGATCGGTCCGAACGTTGCACGCCGCGCCGGCACATAGCTGCCCACGTAGGCCAGCAATGCGATCAACGCGGTTTGTCGCATGAAAGTCGATTTACCGCCCATGTTCGGGCCGGTGATCAGCAGCAGTTTGCGCTCGGGCGTGAGTGTGCAGTCGTTGGCGATGAACTGTTCGACTTGCGCCTCGACCACCGGGTGCCGGCCCTGTTCGATCTCGATACCCGTGTCGGGGGAGAACGAAGGAGCGACCCAATCCAATGCGCGGGCGCGTTCGGCAAAGGCGGCCAGCAGATCGAGTTCGGCAAGCGCCGACGCAACACGCTGACAATCCGGAATAAAAGGCAGCAGCGCCTGCAGCAACGTGTCGTACAACGAGCGCTCGCGGGCCAGTGCGCGTTCCTGCGCGGACAGCGCCTTGTCTTCGAACGTTTTCAGTTCCGGCGTGATGTAGCGCTCGGCGTTCTTCAGCGTCTGGCGGCGGCGATAGTCGTCGGGCACCTTGTCGGTCTGGCCACGCGTGACTTCGATATAGAAGCCGTGCACCTTGTTGTACTCGACACGCAGATTGTTAATGCCGGTGCGCGCACGTTCGCGTGTTTCGAGGTCGATCAGGAACTGCCCGCAGTTCTCCGAAATATCGCGTAGTTCGTCGAGATCCGCATCGTAGCCTCGCGCGATCACGCCACCGTCGCGCACCATCGCGGCCGGTTCCTGCGCAATGGCGCGCGTGAGCAATTCGACGCAGGCCTCTGGCGGTTCCATCGACGCATCGATACGCGCGAGCGAATCTGCGGTCGACGAAACAGCGGCGATTTGTGCGCGCAGTTCGGGCAGCGCAATGAACGTGTCGCGCAGGCTGGACAGATCGCGCGGACGTGCCGACAGCAGTGCGAGACGCCCGGTGATCCGCTCGATGTCGGAGATTTGCCGCAGCGAGCCGCGCAATGCGTCGACGCTTGCCGTGGGCGGCGCATCGAGCAACGCGCCGATTGCCTGCTGACGCGCCTGCGCTACCGCAGATTCGCGCGGCGGATGATGCAGCCAGTGGCGCAGCAAACGGCTGCCCATGGTCGTGCAGCAGGTGTCGAGCAATGAACACAGCGTGGGCGACTCAGTGCCGCGCAGCGTTTCGGTGAGTTCGAGATTGCGGCGCGTGGCGGGGTCGAGGCCGATATATTCGGATTCGTATTCGACTTTCAGGCTGCGCACATGGCGCAATTGCTGACCCTGCGTCGCGGCGGCATACAACAGCAACGCGCCGGCCGCGCCGCACGCGCAGGTCAGCGAATGGGCGCCAAAGCCGTCGAGGCCCGCCACTTCGAGCTGGTCGCACAAACGCTGGGTGCCCGAGGTGATATCGAAATGCCAGGTGGGCACACGGGTGAGGGCGCCGGCGTTGACGGGCGGCGTCCATCCGGCCGATTCCGCGAGCGTGTCGGCAACCAGCACTTCGGCAGGACGAATTCGTTCGAGTGCTGCGGCGACCTGGTCGGGCGCCACTTCGGCGAGGCGCAACGCGCCGCTCGCGAGGTTCAGCCACGCGAGGCCGACGCTAGTCGCCACGCCGCGGCGGTTGTGCGCGACGCACAGGGACAGCAGGTACACATCGTTTTTATCGGACAGCAGCGCGGCGTCGGTCAGCGTGCCCGGTGTGACGACGCGGACCACCTTGCGTTCGACTGGTCCTTTCGACGTAGCCGGATCGCCGATCTGTTCGCAAATCGCGATCGACTCGCCAAGCTTCACCAGTTTGGCCAGATACTGTTCAGCCGCGTGATGCGGCACGCCCGCCATCTTGATCGGATTGCCGCCCGACGCGCCGCGTTGCGTGAGCGTCAGGTCGAGCAGACGCGCGGCTTTTTCCGCGTCGTCGAAAAAGAGTTCATAGAAGTCGCCCATCCGGTAGAACACCAGCGTGCCCGGATGCTCCGCTTTGATGCGCAGGTACTGCTGCATCATGGGAGTGTGTTGTGCGACGTCGTTGGCCGCTGCGGTTTGAATGCCCATCCTTGGTGTTCTCTTGCGTAAGCTGTTCAGGGCGTGAGTTTAACCCGCCAGCGTGTCGAACGGACCCTGGCCGGACGGCCAATCCGTGAAGCAGGCCTCACGTACTCGCGTCGCGTCTCGCGTTCGTGCAATTGAAGCCAATTCGCCTCGCCTGCAGGATTATTCCTCCACCATTGCCCGCATATCCACCGTACGCTCGTTCACTGCGCTGCGTCGTTTTGCGAGCCACATCATGAACGTAATGAAACTGCCGAACACCACAATGATCCACTGCGCCGGCATTTTCGCGGTGAGCAGCAACGCATAGACGCCGAGCATCAGCAGCACGGCCAGATTCTGATTGAAATTCTGCACCGCGATCGAGTGCCCCGCAGACAGCAGCGTTGCGCCACGATGCTGAAGAATCGCGTTCATCGGCACAATGAAAAAGCCCGACAGCGCGCCGAGCAGGATCATCAGCGGATAGGCAAGCAGGATGTAGAGCGGAGCGACGAACGAGCCGATGCGAATGCCCGCGCCTGGCGGGAAAAGGTCCTTGTTGTAGAAGGCCACTGCGATTGCCACGAGGCCCATGAGAATGCCGACCGGCAGCACGCGCAGCGATTTGCGCAACGGAATCAGCGCGGCGGCGGCTGCCGCGCCTACGGCAATGCCCAGGCCTGTCACGCCTTGCATGACCGCCGCTTTCGACAGCGATAGCCCGAGATTCACGTTGGCCCATTTGAGCACCAGCAATTGCAGCGTAACAGCGCCGCCCCACAACAGCGTTGTGACCCACAGCGCGATCTGCGCGAGTTTGTCGGCCCACAGCACGTTGAAGCAATGATAAAAGTCGCCGATCAGTTTCTTTGGTTCGTTTAGCCGGCTTTCATAACGTGCGCCGGTGTCGGGAATGAACATGTTGATCGCGGCGGCGATCGCGTACGTGATCATCACGGCGAACATCGCGAGGTCGGCGGCGGAGCGGATCAGCGGGAGATGTGCGTGCGAGACAAATTTGTCGGCGAATGTGCTGATCAGCGCACCGCCGACCATCGTGCCGACAATCGTCGATAAAACCGTCGCCGATTCGAGCCACGCGTTCGCCTTGACGAGTTTTTCGGCGGGCAACAGTTCGGTCAGGATGCCGTACTTGGCCGGCGAATACGCGGCGGCGCCGAAGCCGACCACGCCGTAGGCAATCATCGGATGAACGCCGGCGATCATCATCAGGCAACCGCTTGCCTTCAGCGCATTCGAGATGAACATCACGTGGCGCTTTTGCATCGAGTCGGCGAACGCGCCGACGAAGGGTGCAAGCAGCACATAGGAAACGGTGAAGAAAATTTGCAGCAGCGGGGTGACCCAGGCGGCCGAACGGATCACTGAGAGCAGCGCGATGGCGGCGATCAGCAGTGCATTGTCCGCGAGCGACGAAATGAATTGCGCCGCAATGATTGTGTAGAAGCCTTTTTTCATGAAGCGGATCGGAAGCTGCACGCCGGTCTGGCTGCAAGCAGGGCGCAGAAAAAACGCGCGAAATGCAGCCGGTGGATCAACACGTCGCAATGTGTCGCCACGCACCGGCGCGGCATCTGGCTTTGTAGCACGAACGCCCGCGCGATGCAGGCCTGCAAACGAAAAAGCGGCCTAAGCCGCTTTTTACGTGTCATTTCATCCGCCGGGTGCGAGCGCCGAACCTGAATGAGGAACGGCACGACGGCAAGCGGCTCGGTAAGACTTAGTCAGCCTGCTGACGGGTGCGGCTGTAGCGCGACAGGACGGGAATCATCTGCGCGTAAATCTTCGGGTTGCCCGCGACGATTTCGCCGATGTGCAGGAAGTCCGAGTCACCCGTGTAGTTGCCAACGAGACCACCGGCTTCGGTGATCAGCAGGCTGCCCGCAGCGACGTCCCACGCATTCAGACCCTGTTCGAAGAAACCGTCCATGCGGCCGGCGGCGACGTTCGCCAGATCGAGTGCGGCAGCGCCCGGACGACGCAGGCCCGCGCAGGCTTCGGTCATTTCGGCGAACTGGCGGCCGTACGCTTCGAGGCCGTCCTTTTCGCGGAACGGGAAGCCGGTGCCGATCAGGCCATCGGCCAGGCGGTCACGCTTGGCCACGCGGATGCGGCGATCGTTCAGGAACGCGCCACGGCCGCGCGAAGCGGTGAACAGGTCGTTGCGGGTCGGATCGTAGACCACGGCTTGCGTCACGATGCCCTTGTGGGCGAGCGCGATCGACACGCAGTAGTACGGGAAGCCGTGAATGAAGTTGGTGGTGCCGTCGAGCGGATCGATGATCCACTGGTATTCGGACTCGTTGTCCGACTTGCCGGATTCTTCGGCGAGGATCGCGTGATCGGGGTAGGCGGTCTTCAGCGTGTCGATGATCGCCGCTTCAGACGCTTTGTCGACCTCCGTGACGAAATCGTTGTGCTGTTTCTTGCTGACCTGGATCAGATCGAGGTCGAGCGACGCGCGGTTGATGATCTGGGCTGCGCGGCGCGCGGCCTTCACAGCGATATTGAGCATGGGATGCATGAGACGGATCCTTGTGCCGGGGCAGCACGGCTGCTGGCCGGTAAATGTGCAAACGAGCGCGCTACACCTGCGCTAACTGGGCGCCCCGAAGAGGCGCGGAAACAGCACGGAACGCCCGCCCGGTAAAGAACCGGTGCGCATTCCGCCGACGGAGACGAATTGGATAAGAACGAGACGCCCGGCTTGGAGTGAAAGCAAACCGGACGCGAATATTGGTATTTTACCTGACTCCGGGCGACGTGGCAGCGTTCGCACGGTGCAGCGGTCGATCGGGCCGGGGGCGGCCTGCGGCAGGGACAGCAGCGTACGTGTCGCCGGAGCAGGAGGCGATGTGCAAACTTGCGCGCGTCGTGCGCGTTTGCGTTGCTATTACGTCCCGCCCGGCCGCCTCAGACCTGCGCAAAATTCTGAACCGGTAGAGGGTTGGCGCTACCATATGCGTCTTTAGCTTGCAGGACTTCATCGTGGACCACCCGCACAATTCCTCCGATCCAGACGTCGCCGACGTGCGCGGCGGCTTCACGTCGACCCGCTTCGTGCTCGTCGAGCCGAGTCATCCAGGTAATGTCGGCGCGGCGGCGCGGGCGCTGAAAACCATGGGTTTTTCGCGGCTCGTGCTGGTGTCGCCGCGCGTGCCGCACGTCCAGAGCGATCCCGAAGCGATCGCGATGGCTGCTGGCGCTGACGACGTACTGGCCTCCGCGCACGTGGTCCCAACGCTCGCCGACGCGCTGATCGGCGTGCATTGGTCGATCGCGCTGACCGCGCGTCTGCGTGAATACGGGCCGCCGCAGTGGACCCCGCGTGCCGCCGCCAGCGTCGCGCACGAGCAGGCCGTGCATGGCGAGATCGCGCTGGTGTTCGGCAACGAGCGCACGGGTTTGTCGAATGAAGATGTCGAGCGATGCAGCGCGCTCGCGCATATTCCGGCCAATCCCGCATACAGTTCGCTGAATCTCGCGCAGGCCGTGCAGGTGCTGGCGTACGAGTTGCGCACACGGTATCTGTCGGCGGATGATCTGACGCCCGTCGCATCGGCCGCCGCTTCAGCGGGCGCAGCAGGACCAGGCGAACCGGCAGGTCCGCGCGCGGCAAGCGACGACATCGAGAGCATGTTCACGCACCTTGAAAGCGCGCTAGTCGCGCTGGAGTTTCTCGACCCTGCCAACCCGAAGAAGCTGATGTCGCGTTTGCGGCGGCTGTTCGCGCGTTCCGGTCTGGAGCGTGAGGAAGTGAATATCGTGCGCGGAATCGCCAAGCACATTCTGCTGAAGGCGAAGCACACGGACGGCGGCACGTCCTGAGCCCACCCGCATTCTTCTGACGACCTTGCCGGCAGCGTGGGCTTCCGGCAGGCTTCGCACAATCGCCCTACAATCCTCGAAACGTTATAAGTAAAGCTGCTGCTGTGCTATGCGGCAGCGATGCCGTCGCGCGAGGCCCATCTGGCCTGACCCGCGGGCGGTTTTTCCCACGACACAATCCAGACCCTGCCATGTTCACGAGACTTCGCGAAGATATCGCCACGATCCGCGAGCGCGACCCCGCCGCTCGCAGCGCATGGGAAGTCATCACGTGTTATCCCGGTCTGCATGCGCTCGTGCTGCACCGGCTCGCGCATGCGTGCTGGCAGGCAAAGCGACGCTGGCTCGCGCGTTTCGTTTCGCAGATGGCGCGCTTCATGACCGGCATTGAAATCCATCCGGGCGCGACGCTCGGGCGGCGTGTGTTCATCGATCACGGCATGGGTGTGGTGATCGGCGAAACCGCGCAGATCGGCGACGACTGCACGATCTACCAGGGCGTGACGCTCGGCGGCACGTCGCTCACGCGCGGCGCAAAACGGCATCCCACGCTGGAGCGCGGCGTGATTGTGGGCGCGGGCGCGAAGGTGCTCGGCGGCTTCACGATTGGCGCGGAAGCGAAGATCGGTTCGAACGCCGTAGTGACCAAGCCTGTGCCCGCACGCGGCACGGCGGTGGGCAATCCGGCGCGGATCATTGTGCCGGCGGCCTCGGCAGTGGCCGCGGCCAGCGCCAGCGTCAATTCAACCGGCACGCCTTGCGACGCGAAACGTTCGGCGGAAAGCAGCGCGTTCTGCGCGTATGGCATTACGCCGAATGCCGACGACCCGGTGTCGCTGGCCATTCACGGTTTGATCGATCATGCCGCCACGCAATCCAGGCGTATCGATGCGGTCGTCGACGCGCTCGAGCGGCTGGGCACGAGCCTCGAAGGTCTGCCAGGCGCGGACGCGGCGTTGCTCGATCTGCGGCGTTTGTCGGCAGCCATTGCGGGGAAGGTGGAAGGGGCGGTGGCGGAGCGTTAAGCGTGCTGCCTGTGCGTCGATTGGCATCGTGAATTGCCGTCGACGCTCTAATGCATCGTCACGTCAGCGGCAAAGCCCGAATCCCTTCGGCGTCGATGCGCAAATAGCCGCCTCGCGGCTCACCATGATCGAGATCCCAATCCGGCAGAACCCAGCGCGTGCCGCCCGGCTCGCGGTGCCGCGCGGGTAGATGCGTGTGCCCGTGAATGATCGTCGCCACTTTCGATGCCTTGAATAGCGCGGCGACCGCCTTCGGCGTCACATCGTATTTCATCGAAACGGGCCGCATGCGGCCTTGCTCGCTATTCGAGCGCATGTTCTCCGCCAGCTTTCTGCGCCAGCGGAACGGTGACGCCAGAAACAGCGTTTGCGCCAGACGGTTGCGTGCAAAACGCCGGAAGATCTGATAGCCGCGATCGGCAGTACACAGGCCGTCGCCATGCGCGAGCGCAATGCGGGTACCGAACGCAGTGATCACGAACGGGTCGGGCAGCCAGATCGCACCCGCCGCTTTCGTGAAGCGTTTGCCGAGCAGAAAGTCGCGATTGCCATGCATGATGTAGAGCGCAATGCCGCGCTCCGACAACGTATGCAGCAGCGCCGCGATACGCGCGACGAACGGCTCGACGAGCATGTCGTCGCCGACCCAGTATTCGAACAGATCGCCGAGGATGAAAACCGAGTCAGCCTGGTCGGCGGTGACGCGAATGAAGTGTTCGAACGCGGCGACCGTGTGCGGGATCGCCTCGCTCAAATGAATGTCGGACAGGAAAAAAAACGGGCGTGCGGCGTGCGGGCGTTTGCCCTCGCCAGGCACGCCCGCGGCGACGCTTCGCAGCGGCCTTTCTTGCAGCATTGAAGGTGCCTGATATCAGTTCAAACGGGTTGGGCTGATGGCGACAGTCAGTCGACGATCACAGCCTTTTCGATCACGACGTCGTCAGCCGGCACGTCCTGATGGAAGCCCTTCGAACCCGTCTTGACCTTCTTGATTTTCTCGACGATGTCCAGACCTTCGACGACCTTGCCGAACACGGCGTAGCCCCAGCCTTGCGGCGTCGGCGACGAGTGGTTCAGGAAGTCGTTGTCGTTCACGTTGATGAAGAATTGCGCGGTAGCCGAATGCGGGTCGTTGGTGCGAGCCATCGCGACCGAGCCGTTGACGTTCTTCAGGCCATTGTTCGCTTCGTTGGTGATCGGCTCAGCCGTCGGCTTCTGCTTCATGCCGGGCTCGAAGCCGCCGCCCTGAATCATGAAGCCGTCGATCACGCGGTGAAACACCGTGTTGTCGTAGTGACCGGCCTTCACGTAGTTCAGGAAGTTCTCAACCGACTTCGGCGCTTTTTCAGCGTCCAGTTCGAGTTTGATGACGCCGTGATTTGTGTGCAGTTCAACCATGATGGAATCCTTTGATGAACGGGGTGGGTAAAAAGCGCGGCGAGTCGTCATGATGCGACGGCAGACCGCGCGGGGCGTGGATTTTGCGCTCGCGCACCGTCAGGCGCGCGGCGTTTTATGCAGTTTCGGGTAGCGCGATTTGCGCCTGTATCAGCGGTGCGCATTCGCGTTCGCCTGCTTGCCGCTTTATTTGTCAGCTTACTTGCCGACCACCGTGGCCGACTCGATCACGATCGGCTTTTGCGGCACGTCGCTCATCGGGCCGCGCGTGGTGGTGGGCGTGCCTTCAATCTTCTTCACGACATCCATGCCGCTCGTGACCTTGCCGAACACCGCATAGCCGTTGCCGTCCGGATTCGGATAGTCGAGGCCGCTGTTGTCCACCGTGTTGATGAAGAACTGCGCAGTGGCCGAATTCGGATCGCTGGTGCGCGCCATCGCGAGCGTGCCGGTTGCGTTCTTCAGACCGTTGCGGCTTTCAAGCGGAATCGGCGCGCGCGTCGGCTTCTCGGCGAAGCTTTGCGTGTAGCCGCCGCCCTGAATCATGAAGCCCGGAATCACGCGATGAAAAATCGTGCCGCTGTACTGGCCGGACTTCACGTAGTCGAGGAAATTGGCAACCGTCTTCGGCGCTTTCTCAGGATACAACTCGACGCGAATGTCGCCTTCCGATGTCTTGAGGAGGACGGACGGGTGAGCGGCTTGCGAACCGGACTGGGCAAATGCGGGTGCGTTTGCGATCAGGGCGGCGCTGCCGAGCGCCAACATCAACCATTTCATGAAGATCCTCAGGGGTGGAGAAAACAGGGTGCTGACATCGTGATGACCATGCGTGGATCGAAAGTAACAAGCGTGCGGGCTGGACGTGCGTCATGACAGTAACGAGCGTGAGCCGTGCGTGCTTCAGTTCGACGGTGCCATGTACGGCGGCATGGCAAGCGAGCCGTTCGCGCCGCCGAACTGGAAGCTCGGCGTCTGGATCATGTTCATGGGCGCGCGCGCGGCCGGTTCTGACGCAGGTGCCGTGGCCCTCTCTGCAGCGGGTACGCGCGACGGGGAGACGATCTTCTGGATGTCCGCGATACGTTGCGTGGTCGTGGCACTCGCCTTGCCGAGGCTCTGCGCGCGCCGATACGCCTGGTCGGCCATGCGCAGATATACGTCGCCGAGATTTTCGAACGCGAGACCGTAGCCTGGGTTGACCTTGATCGCTGTTTCGAGCGCGGCGCGTGCTTCGGTAAAGTGTCCCTGCTTCGCGTACAGCGCGGCGAGATTGTTATACGGCTCGGGCAACTCCGGGTACATCTGCGTGAGTTCGACGAATGCGGCAATCGCTTCGTCGTCGCGATTCAGGTGAGCGAGGACTGTGCCGCGCTTGAATCTTGCCTGAGCGTCGCGAGGATTCGACGCGATGCGTTCATCGAGCTGTGTGAGCGCGGCTTCCCAATTTTTCTGCGAGATCGCAGCGTCGATGTCCGGCGTGTTGTCGCGCGTGGCAGGGCCTTGCGGCATGACCGCGGCCTTCTGCGCATAGGCGCCAGCCACCGGCAGTGCCACGAGGGCAACGGCCATGGCGACACGCAACGCCAGCGTGCGCGCCGCAGCATGAGCAACACGAGGGGCAACACGGGGAGAAGCACCGCGCGTGACGCTGCGGGCAACACCGCTGAAGGCCGTCGCGGCGAGGGTCGCAGCGCTGCGCGCGCGGCCGCTGGAAGGTTTCATAGGCTCAGGTCTGGATGTTATACTCCGACCCATTCTAACAAAAGGTCTGCGCGTTCCGTCGAACCGCAAACTGTCTTTTCGCCACTCGTGGTCGTCTCCGCCTTGATCGCAGCCTGACCGCCGCACTAGCTGCACCGGTTTTGCTGCATGCAACGCACCCGCTGTCCTGTTGTGATCAGCGGGGCGGCGCGCATGAAACACATTGCGGATTTCTTTCGGCCCACGCACCGTTCTCTATGGAATCACTGCGCATCTACAACACGCTCGCGCGTGACAAGCAAACTTTCGTGCCGCTGCAAGAGGGTGTTGTGCGGATGTACGTCTGCGGGATGACCGTGTACGACTATTGTCACGTCGGTCATGCGCGGGTGATGGTCGTGTTCGACATCGTGCAGCGCTGGTTGCGCACGCTCGGCTACGACGTGACCTACGTGCGCAACATTACCGATATCGACGACAAGATCATCCGTCGCGCCGTCGAGAACGGGGAGACGATCAAGTCGCTCACCGACCGCTTTATCAACGCGTTGCATGAAGATGCGGACGCGCTTGGCATCGAGCGGCCCGACATCGAGCCGCGCGCCACCGACTTCATTCCTCAGATGCTCGGCATGATCGAGACGCTGGAGTCGAACGGCTACGCATACCAGGCAAGCGACGGCGACGTCAACTACGCGGTGCGCAAGTTTGCGGGCTACGGCAAGCTGTCGGGCAAGTCGCTCGAAGATCTGCGCGCGGGCGAACGCGTTGCCGCGAACGACGCGAAGCAGGACCCGCTCGACTTCGTGCTGTGGAAAAAAGCCAAGCCCGAAGAACCGGCCGATACGGGCTGGGAGTCGAAGTACGGTCGCGGCCGTCCGGGCTGGCATATCGAATGTTCGGCCATGGGCTGCTCATTGCTCGGCGAACATTTCGACATTCACGGCGGCGGTCAGGACCTGCAGTTTCCGCACCACGAAAACGAAATTGCGCAAAGTGAAGCCGCTACCGGTCAAACCTTCGTCAATTACTGGATGCACAACGGCTACGTACAGATCGACAATGAGAAGATGTCGAAGTCGTTGAACAATTTCTTTACGATTCGTGAAGTATTGGCGCAGTACGATGCCGAGGTCGTGCGCTTTTTCATCGCACGCGCGCATTACCGCTCGCCGTTGAATTACAGCGACGTGCATATCGACGACGCTCGCAATGCACTCGCGCGTCTGTACACGGCGTTGAAAGACGTGACGCCGGACGCTGTGGAACTCGACTGGAACGAAGCGCACGCGCAACGTTTCCAGGCAGCGATGAATGACGACTTCAACACGCCGGTTGCAGTATCCGTGCTGTTCGAGTTGGCGACAGAAGTGAACCGCACGCGCGACCCCGCGCTGGCCCGTCAGTTGCGCTTGCTGGGCGCAGTGATCGGACTGCTCGGCCGCGAGCCGCGTGCGTACCTGCAGCAGGCCGCGGGCAGCGCAGCACAAGGCGCGCTCGAGCCCGCCGCGATCGAAGCGAAGATCGCAGCGCGCGTGGCCGCGAAGCAGGCGAAAGACTATGCGGCAGCAGACCGGATCCGGGCCGAATTGCTCGAGGCCGGCGTTGCACTTGAAGACAAACCCGGCGGGTTGACCGAGTGGCGGCGCGTGTGAGCGCACCTCGCAATTCCCTTTGATCGACTCGCCAGGCAGGAGGCAGGATGGCAACGGCCACGAAGACGCCGGCTAAACGAGCCACGTCTCAAACAAACGCGGCTGGCGCGGCAAAGTCGACACGAACGTCGGCTCGCAGCGGCAGCGGCGCGGTAAAGAAAGCATCGTCGAAAACTGCCGGGGTGGCGGCCAAGACCGCAGCGGGCGTAGCGAAGAAGGCAGCCTTCAAGAGCACCGCGAAGCGCGCGCTCAACGGCTCGTCGGCGCACGCGCCTGTGGCGAAGCGCGTCAAGGCGTCGCGCGCGAAAGCCAACGGCGTCCTGTCTGCGGAACTGGCCGGCGACTTGCAGGAGTTGGCGCGTGACGGGCAGGGCGAAGTCGTGCGCAAGACGCGCGCGTCGGCGAGTGCGGGCGGCGAAGGCTCGAACGCAAGCGAGGTCGCGGTGCCGGTGCAGATTGGCGGCCTCACGCCTGAAGTCACGCGTCCTGATTACTGGGACAAAGCGTGCGCGGACCTCGTCAAGCGCGACCGTATCCTGAAGAAGCTGATTCCGAAATTCGGCCCCGTGCATCTGCTGAGCCGTGGCGATCCGTTCGTCACGCTGGCGCGCTCGGTGGTCGGGCAGCAGATTTCGGTCGCGTCCGCACAGGCCGTGTGGGCGAAGGTCGAGGCCGCGTGTCCGAAGCTCGTGCCGCAGCAGTTCATCAAGCTCGGTCAGGAAAAGCTCACCGCGTGCGGCCTGTCCAAGCGCAAGGCCGAATACGTGCTCGACCTTGCGGAGCATTTCGTGTCCGGCGCGTTGCACGTCGGTAAATGGACGTCGATGGAAGACGAGGCGGTGATCGCCGAACTCACGCAGATTCGCGGCATTGGCCGCTGGACCGCGGAGATGTTCCTGATCTTCAATCTGTCGCGCCCCGACGTTCTGCCGCTCGACGACCTCGGCCTGATCCGCGCGATCAGCGTCAACTATTTCAGCGGTGAACCCGTGACGCGCAGCGAAGCGCGTGAGGTGGCCGCGAACTGGGAGCCGTGGCGCACCGTCGCGACCTGGTATATGTGGCGTAGTCTTGATCC
Organism: Paraburkholderia metrosideri; assembly: GCF_904848625.1. Taxonomy (GTDB): domain Bacteria; phylum Pseudomonadota; class Gammaproteobacteria; order Burkholderiales; family Burkholderiaceae; genus Paraburkholderia; species Paraburkholderia metrosideri. The sequence goes on along the minus strand of NZ_CAJHCP010000006.1, from coordinate 251,885 downwards.
GTTGCCGGTCGACTACTGAAATAAAGAGAAAACGATTCCATTGCAAAAACTATCGATTTTTTGAGTTCGATAGTTGAGAAATGGTTTTGACATCGGCGAGCGCGGTTAGAATACGCGCTGCCGGTAAGTCCAAGGATTCCAACCAATGAAGACCACCTTTCTGGATTTCGAACAGCCGATCGCTGAACTCGAAGCGAAGATCGAAGAATTGCGCTTCGTGCAGGACGATTCGGCCGTCGATATTTCGGAAGAGATCGAGCGGCTGTCCAAGAAGAGCCAACAGCTCACCAAAGATCTGTACGCGAATCTCTCGCCGTGGCAGGTTTCGCAAATCGCCCGTCATCCGCAACGCCCGTACACGTTCGACTACGTGAGCGAGCTGTTCACCGATTTCCACGAACTGCATGGCGACCGCAACTATGCGGACGACCTGTCGATCGTCGGCGGCCTCGCGCGTTTCAACGGCCAGGCCTGTATGGTGATCGGCCATCAGAAGGGCCGCGACACGAAGGAGCGCGCGTTGCGCAACTTCGGCATGCCGCGTCCGGAAGGCTATCGCAAGGCCGAGCGTCTGATGCGTCTCGCTGAAAAATTCAGCCTGCCGATCTTCACGTTCATCGACACGCCGGGCGCTTATCCCGGCATCGGCGCGGAAGAGCGCGGGCAGTCGGAAGCGATCGGCCGCAATCTGTACGTGATGGCCGAGCTGAAGACGCCGCTGATCGCGACGATCATCGGTGAAGGCGGCTCGGGCGGCGCGCTCGCCATTGCTGTCGGCGACAGCGTGCTGATGCTGCAATTCTCGACCTATTCGGTGATTTCGCCGGAAGGCTGCGCGTCGATTCTGTGGAAGAGCGCCGCAAAAGCGCCGGAAGCCGCGGAAGCGCTCGGCCTGACCGCGCATCGGCTGAAGGCGTTGGGGCTGATCGACAAGATCGTCAACGAGCCACTCGGCGGCGCGCATCGCGATCCGAAGGGCATGGCGGCAATGTTGCGCCGTGCGCTCGCCGACTCGCTGCGCCAGTTCCAGGGCATGAGCATCAACGACCTGCGTCAACGCCGTTTCGAACGGTTGATGTCGTACGGCAAGTTCAAGGAAACGACGCCGGGTGCGTAAGCCCGCGCGCGTTCTCTTTCGTCCATCGCGTTTCACGCGCTAGCGACGTGACCCCTCCCGCAGAATCGCCCGCCGAGCGCCTCGTTATCGAGGCGCTCGGCTTGGCGCTGTCCGCTGTTTCCGTGCATGAGCGCATTGCGGTGGCGTTCAGTGGCGGCGTCGATTCGAGCGTGTTGCTCGATGCGGCAGTCAGGGTCGTGGGGGCGCCGCGTTGCGTCGCGCTGCATGTGCATCATGGCCTGAGTCCTTATGCCGATGCGTGGCTCGCGCACTGTCACGCGTTTGCACACGAGCGTGGGGTCGAGTTCGAGGCCGAGCGCGTCGACGTGTCGCGCGCGGCGGGTGTGAGCGTCGAGGCGGCGGCGCGCGACGCGCGTTATCGCGCGTTGGATGCGATGTGTTCGGCGCGTGGCATTCGCACGCTTTGGCTCGCGCAACACGCGGACGATCAGGCGGAAACCGTGCTGTTGCAATTACTGCGCGGAGCGGGGCTCGCAGGGCTGGCGGCCATGGCGCCGGCGTTTTTGCCGGCGGGCTCGGCTGCAATGCGGGTCAGGCCGTTGCTTCACGTGCTGCGCGGGCAATTGGAGCAGTACGCGAGTGAACGCAATCTGAGCTGGATCGATGATGAATCGAATGCGGACACACGCTATGCGCGCAACGCGCTGCGCCATGAAGTGACACCGGCGTTAGCGGTCCACTTTCCCGGTTTCCGCGACGCGCTAGCGCGCACGGCCGCGCACGCGGCGTCGGCGCAGCGTTTGCTCGATGAGCTCGCGCGTCTCGACATGGAAGCTGTGTCGACAGACGCAGGACGCGCGTTGGCGCACGACGCGTTGCTCGCGCTCGATGACGATCGTGCGCTCAATCTGCTGCGTTACTGGATACGTTCGACGGGGCTCGTCGCCGCGTCGAGCGCGCGTTTGACCGACGCATTGCGGCAATTGCGCGAAGTGGCGGCGACGGGGGAAGGGCATCGTCTGCGGGTCGATCACGCGGGACAGGCGTTGCGCAGTTATCGCGGCCTGGTGTATTGGGAAGCGGGCGACAGCAGCGAGTGCACCGACGAAACCGTGCGCGCTGCGCGAGAAGTCAGCGAGCTTGCATGGCAGGGAGAATCGGTGTGGCGCTTGCCGCAATGGCGCGGAACGTTTGTGTTTGCACCGGCAAATCCGATTGCAGGCGATGAAAGCGATGCAAGTGTCTGTCCCGATGACACGCTCGACCACGACACGATCCCGGTCAGCGTTCTGAAGCGAGCAGGGCTGAGCGCGCGATCGCGTAGCGGCGGCGAGCGGATGCGTACCTCGGTTTCCTCCGACGCGCCGAGCCGCACGTTGAAGAATCTCTTCCAGGAGCGGGCTATTCCTGCGTGGAAGCGCGACGTGCCGCTGCTTTATATCGGCGATGAGTTGCTGTTCGTGCCCTGGCTCGGCGTGAACCAGGCGGCTGCCGCATCCGGTGCGGCAGAGCCGGGCGAATCACGCGTAAAAATCCTTTGGCGCGAAGATCTGCTGATCGCCTGACCGCGCGGTTGGCCATGTCGCCCGAGTTGCCGCCCAAACCGTAAAAAAGGGCGCAAAGCGGCGTGAAATAAGCGTTTGCAGCCACGATTCCGTGCATTTCAATGACCCTTCCGGCTTGTCTTTTTTCGCTCGATCGGGTACGTTAACTTGTTTGCCCGACCCGATTTTTCCAATCGCTTTTGTCGCTGTCGCCGGTTTGCGAGCGTGATCCGTCGTTTCCCCGTTGAGCCATTAGCGATCATTTCCGGGCAAATCCGCGCGTGCTGCACGCGTGCTGCATTTACGCCGCCACACATTTTGCCGTCGTTCACAAGACGTTGCGCTTCTGTGCTTTTGTGCGGTCGTCACCAGCGCGCCAGCGCGGTTTCTCTTCCAGTTCAGAACGACAATGGCACTCATCGTACATAAATACGGCGGCACCTCGATGGGCTCGGTCGAGCGCATCAAGAACGTCGCCAAGCGCGTCGCGAAATGGCACAAGGCTGGCCACAAGATGGTCGTCGTGCCGTCGGCGATGTCCGGCGAAACCAACCGCCTGCTCGGTCTCGCGAAAGAAATCAACTCCCAGCCGAGCCCGCGTGAACTCGACATGATCGCCGCCACGGGCGAGCAGGTCAGCTCGGGTTTGCTGGCCATGGCGCTGCAGGACGCCGGTGTCGACGCGGTCAGCTACGCTGGCTGGCAAGTGCCGGTCAAAACGGATAGCGCGTTCACGAAAGCGCGCATCAGCGAAATCGACGGCGAGCGCGTGCTGCGCGATCTCGACGCGGGCAAGGTGGTGGTGATCACCGGCTTCCAGGGCATCGACCCTGACGGCCACATCACCACGCTCGGCCGCGGCGGTTCCGATACGTCGGCGGTCGCAATCGCGGCCGCGCTGAAAGCCGATGAGTGTCTGATTTACACCGACGTCGACGGCGTATACACGACCGACCCGCGCGTGGTCGAAGAGGCTCGCCGTCTCGATCGCGTGACGTTCGAAGAAATGCTGGAAATGGCCAGCCTGGGTTCGAAGGTGCTGCAGATCCGCTCGGTGGAATTCGCCGGCAAATATCAGGTCAAGACGCGCGTGCTGTCGAGCCTGACCGATCCGCTCATCCCGCTCGACACTGAAATGAAGTCGGGCACCCTGATTACTTTTGAAGAAGACGAGACCATGGAAAAAGCAGTCATCTCGGGCATCGCGTTCCAGCGCGACGAAGCTCGTATCGCCGTGATGGGTGTGCCCGACAAGCCGGGCATCGCGTATCAGATTCTCGGCCCGGTGGCGGACGCGAATATCGACGTCGACATGATCATCCAGAACCAGAGCGTCGAAGGCAAAACGGCGTTCACGTTCACGGTTGGCCGCGGCGATTACCAGCGCGCCATGGACATCCTGACGAACCAGGTGCAAGGTCACGTGCAGGCCGAAAAGGTGCTGGGCGATCCGAAGGTGTCGAAGGTTTCCGTAGTCGGCGTCGGCATGCGTTCGCATGTGGGTATCGCTAGCACGATGTTCCGCACGCTGTCGGAAGAGGGCATCAACATCCAGATGATCTCGACTTCCGAAATCAAGATTTCGGTGCTGATCGACGAGAAGTATATGGAGCTCGCGGTACGCGCGCTGCATAAGGCTTTCGAACTGGATCACGCGTAATTTTGCTGAACCACGGGGCGCTCCACAGCGCCCCGTTTGTCTTGTAGTGGCAATGTGAACAAATTGCGTCGCCACTGACAAAATTGGCACAAAAAGTGTTCGTTAGACATTGACCTTCGCAGTTTGGCCCGCTATTATCTTGGCTTCGTTGCACTGACTCCCTGTGCAACAGAAAGTTTGGGAGACGTGGCCGAGAGGTCGAAGGCACTCCCCTGCTAAGGGAGCATCTGGGCCAAAACCTGGATCGAGGGTTCGAATCCCTCCGTCTCCGCCAGAAGTGGTAGAGAGAACCCCGCAGAGTCTAGGCTCTGCGGGGTTTTTGTTTTTGTCGGCCATTTCGGTCTATCAATTAGCGCATCGCGGGCAGAGTTGTGTAACTGCCTCTGGCGGTTTTTCTTGTTGCGAAAGAAGAGCGCAGCGTGAAGATAGCGGCCTTCAGACACTCTCGTCGAACTCACTGAATCGATCTTCAGCTTGCGGAAAAATGTGGCTCTCGACGTCGCAGCCCGCTCTGCTGTCAAAGCCGCGCCGCATGAGCGCGGCAACACACCAGTCACTGTTTGAGCATCGCGCTCAACAATCATGACCAATGGCGCTATCTGCGGCAATCGATGTTTGGCGGCGCATGCATAGCCTATCTGAAGACGCGAGATCTCGCGACCAACGAACAGCGCGCGCAGATCTAACCCAGGCTCACAATCACCGGCCACGCAGGCGTGCAGCAGGACAAATGGATTCCGGATGGCGAGGCCGGTTGCGCGGAGTTTCATCGCCTGCGCACGAGCCATCCGAAAATCTTCGATGACTTGCACCACGCAGGGCCGTCCTGCGATCCGCAAATGGGCGGCGTCTGACCTTGATGGCGCAAGTCGACATGACCGCCGCAGCAGGTCCCGCCGCTCCTTCAAACTGATTGTCCCGAGCCAGATGAGTAGAGATGCGTTCGGATATCCACCGCTCAAAAGAAACGGCGCGACCTTGCAAACGGACTAGACACAAGCTCCCTTCTGCACGATCGCGCCGCATCGCTTCCAGCATCACACGTCAATCAAAAGTCAATCAGAACGCGTGCCGCAGACCCACCATGCCGACAAACTGCGACGGTCCGGAAGACGGCGTCGTATTTTGCGAGTCGCCCACGACGGCGACTGCGTCGATGATGCTCGTTGCACCGTCCGCGACGATCAGCGTTTTGCCGCTAGCGTGCTGATACGCCTGCAGCGCATACAGCGTGGTACGCGCGGACAGGTTGTACGTCTGCTCGAGCGAAATCTGGTGATAGTGCGCGGGATCGCTGATCCCATTCGTCTTGCTCGACTGCGTGAAGCTGTAGCCGCCGCCGACGGTCACACTCTGCGTGATCCGGTACGTCGAAATCGCGCCGAACGTGTTGAAGACCGCCTTGTCGTGGAACATTGAACCGTTACCCGGCGCGTACTGCACGTTCGAGTAGTTGAGGCCGACCATCAGATCGTGCCAGGTATAACGTCCTGCTGCCGCGAATAACTGCGCGCTGCGTGCGCTCGCATAACCGCTGTTGACCGGCGAGTTGATCGCGAACGTGCCGAGCGCGCCGCTCGTCGCGATGTCCTTCAACTTCACGTAGCCAGCCGCGATCGAGAACGGCAGATAGTCGTAGCGCAGTGCCGCGCTGAATTGACCGCCGGCGGCGATGCTGCCCGGTACGCCGCCAAGTGCGTATTGCGCGCTGGCCTGCAGACCTGCAATGGTCGGCGACAGATAGGTAATCGAATTATTGAAGCGCAGCGTCGTGTCGAGTGCATCGAGATCGCCAGGGTGCGCGCCGGTCGCGCCGGTGAGCACGCCAGTCGGTCCGAGCCCGCCGACCATCTGGAAGTAAGGCGTGTACTGGCGGCCGAGCGTCACGGTACCGTAGCGGTCGTTGCTCAGTCCGACGTAGGCTTGCCGGTTGAACATGTAGCCCGCGCTACTTTGCGCGCCGGTCAGCGAGTTAAAACCGCTTTCGAGCCGGAAGATCGCCTTCGTGCCGCCACCGAGATCTTCCGAGCCGAGCAAGCCGAACTTGCTCGCCTGCAGGTTGCCCTGGCTCATGTAGACGTTCGAGCTTCCGTGCTGGTTGCTGGCATAGGTGAGCGCATTGTCGACGACGCCGTACAGCGTGACGCTGCTTTGCGCCGATGCACTGGTCGATAATGCGGCGCCCGCGAGCGGCAGGCAGCAGAGGGCGAGCGCGCGGGTCCGCGCGCGCTGGATTGTATTCATGATGGTCGTGTCTCCAGACTCGATGGATGGCCTGATCCCGCAATGAACGCCCATTGAATGTTCAACGGGCGTTCATTGCTTTTTCAGGCGGATATGTTTTGTGGTTTAGTGCGTCGCCACGCGTCGCCACTACCGCCACTACCTTCTGGCGTTTCGTGATGCGTTAGTGCGGCAGCGCAATCGTCAGGCAGCGCCAGCCGTCGGCTGTGTGATCTGCCGAAAGCGTGCCGTTCGCGCAGACGATCGCCCGCGTCTCGTGCATCGGCACGAACACGCGGACCTGTGCCTGCGGCTGCTGCATCCAGCCTTCCCGTTCGACCGACACCGTCAATGCGTTCGCGTCGCCAGTGAGCGTGACGTTCCAGTGGCCTTGCTCGCCATTGCGCCACGCCTGGCTTTCGCCGTCGTCCTCGACGCAGGTGCCCTGCGCCGCGCCCACGCCGGCGGGGGGTGCCGCGATGAACGCGCGCTCGTCGGCGGGACGGCCAAAGTGCTGTTCCGCGAAGTTCAGCGGCACCACGCTGCCTTCGCGCAGCAGGAACACGGGCCGCTCGAACGGAGCCGGCAACGTCACCGTCTGGGCGCCGTCGAACGCTTCGCCGCTCCAGTACGACACCCAGCGCGAGCCGGCCGGCAGATACACGTCGCGGGTCGATTGACCCGCGTCGACCACCGGCGCGACCAGCATCGACGAACCCAGCATCATGTCGTCGCTGTCGACGAGACAGCGCGGGTCGTGCGGAAACTCCGCAAACATCGGCCGCAACACGGGTTCATAGGCGCTGTGCGATTGCCACAGCAACTCGTACAGATACGGGATCAACCGGTAGCGCAGCTTGATCAGATCGGCCACCTGCTGCGTGACCTCCGGGTACATCCACGGTTCGTTGACGGTGCCGTCGTCGTTCCACGAGTGAATGCTGAAGCGCGGCAGGAAGATGCCAAACGCGACCCAGCGCGCGAACAGTTCCGGACCCGGCGCCGGCCCCGAGAAGCCGCCAATGTCATGGCCGCTATTCGACACGCCCGACATCGCGAGCCCGAGGCCCATTTTCAGATTGAAGCGCAGCGTTTCCCACGACGTGTAGTTGTCGCCGGACCACGTCTGCACGTAGCGGTGCATGCCGACGCCGCCCGAGCGCGACACGAGGAACGGCCGTTTGTCCGGCGAGTGTTCGCTCTGCGCGCTGTGCGACGCCTGCATCATCAGATGGGTTTGCAGCACCTTCGCCTGGAGGGCGGGGAACGCGTTGCCGAAGCCGTGCGCGATGGCGTCCGGTGACCAGATCTCGAATTCGTTGTTGTCGTTCCAGGTTGCCGCGATGCCGTACTTCAGCAACGCGTCTTTCACGCGTGCTTTCCACCAGTTGATGGTGTCAGGATTCGTGAAGTCCAGATACGCGCCCACTTCGTCCCAGTACTGAACCCATGCCGGGTCGCCGTGTTTCGATTCGATCAGCAGGCCGGCTTTCGCGACCTCTTCGAATGCCGGATGATCCTGCAGCAGGCAAGGCTTGATGTTCGCGCACAGACGCACGCCGTGATCGAGATAGCTTTGCACGAAGCCCTCGATGTCCGGAAACTTCTCGTGATTCCAGTTGAACACGTAACGCTTCGGACCAATCGACGTATAGCCTGACGACAGGTGGAACGAATCGCACAGCATGTCGTGCTCGCGGCACTTGTCGATGAACTCGCCCATGCGGTGCTGCGCATCGGGCGCGTCGGTGTAGCTCATCGTCGAGCCGGAATAACCCAGGCCCCACTTCGGCATCCAGGCCGGGCGCCCGGTGAGCCACGTGAAGCGGCGCACCGCATTCAGCGGCGTGCCAGCCGACGCGATGAAGTAGTAATCGAGATCGCCATGTTCGGCGACGAAATGCCGGTAGTGACCGTGGTAGTTGTCCAGCTCCCGGCCCATGTCGAAACGGCAATCGGCGAGCGTGTCGTAGAACAGGCCGAAGCCCGTCGACGCCTGCGGCTGCCACGTGACGTAGAACGGGATGTGTTTGTAGAGCGGATCGGTTGTGCGCGCGCTGTAACCCATCGCGTCGATATTGCGCATCTCGTAGCTCTGATGCGCGCGGTCCAGCGAACCCGCGCGCTCGCCGAGACCGACATACATCTCATCGTTGCGGCGCTCGATGTAGTGATACGCGCGCTGGTCCCACCAGCCAAAGTTGTACGCCTGCGTTTTGCGGTCGCTCATCACACGATGCCATGTGCCGTCGTGCAGGATGTCCCACGCGCAGAAGCCGCCTGCGAGCGTCACCGTCAGGCGCACGCGCGCCGTTTTGATCACGACCTGACCGGCTTGATTCGACACGCTGAACGGCGGCGGCACGAAGCCGCTCATGTCGCGGCGCTCACGTCCTTCGAGCGCGACGTCTTCCGCGCCTGGCGCAATCGCCCAGCTGCGCGGGCCATGCGTCTCGCCGTCCGGCAGCACCAGCACGCGGATGATGTCCTCGGCAAGGACGAACAGTTCGATCCGGCAATTTTCCTGCGCGGTCAGAACGAGGTGGTTGTCGACATGGGACGACAACGCAAAACGTGGCGGGTATTTCAGATTCAATGAACGCATGATGGGTCTTCGAATGAGGTCACGCAGGGAAGCTTGCGCCATGGTTGGCGACCTGACGCGGGCGGCCGTCGGGCGGCACGCCGCGCATCAGGATGATCAGCAGCGTCGCGCCGATGATGTCGAAAGCGCCGAGGGCGCCGAATAGCGGTGTGTAGCCGATCGAGTCGGCCAGCGCGCCGACCGTCAGCGAGAAGCCGAGGCCGCCGATCCACGCGGCCATGCCCGCAAAACCGGCCACGGTGCCGACTTCGCTCGGGTCGAATACGTCGGCGGCGAGGGTGTTCACGAGCGCCGAAATCATCTGGTGCGCGAAGCCGCCGACGCAGAACAGCGCAATGGCCTGATACGGCGAGGCGACGAGGCCGATGCAGGCCGGTCCGAGCATCATCAGCGCGCCGAGCACGACGCCGGAGATACGTGAGCGGACCAGCGGCATACGGAAGTGTTTCATCAGGAACGGCGACAGATAGCCACCGAACAGGCCACCCAGGTCGGCGGCGAGAAAGGGCAGCCACGCGAACAGCGCGATCTGCTTCAGATCCATGTGACGCTGTGTGGCGAGATAAAGCGGAATCCAGAAGCTGAATGTCTGCCACGCTGGTTCGGCGAAAAAGCGCGCTTGCGCAATCGCCCAGAAGCGGCGTGTGCGCAGTACTTCGCGGATGCTGCGGCGGCGCGGAGCGGCCGGCGCCTGTCCGCTCGTAATTGCTTCACGCTCAGCGTTGCCGATCAGCTTGTGCTCGGCCGGCGAGCGGTACAGCAGATACCATGCGGCCGCCCACACGAAGCCGAGCGCGCCGGTCACCGCAAAGGCGCTCTGCCAGCCGTAGCGCAGCGACAGGAACACGACCAGCGGCGGCGCGAGCAGTGAACCGAGCGAGGTGCCCGCATTGAAGTAGCCGACGGCCACCGATTTCTCGCGGTCGGGAAACCATTCGGCGACCACTTTCATGCCGGCCGGAATGGCGACCGCTTCGCTCAAACCCATCAGCCCGCGCAACGCGGCCAGCGACAGCCAGCCGCTCGCAAAGCCGTGGAAGATGCCGGTCATCGACCATAGGCAGGCGAACAGCGCGAAACCCAGACGCAGGCCGATCAGGTCGATGATCACGCCGCACACCGGTTGCATCACCGTGTAGCCAATCTGGAACGCACCGACCACATACGAATACTGCTGCGTGCTCATGTGCAGCAGCGTCATCAACTGCGGCGCCATGACGCCCAGCGAGTTGCGCGACAGATAGTTGACGATGGTGCCCGCGCATACGAGCGCGATGATCCACCAGCGTAGTCCAGCGATTGTTTTCAAAATCGGTCTCCGTAGCCCATGGATCCGCCGGTTCGATGGTTCCGGAGCGGACATGCGCGAATTCGAACATTTTCAGATTTTCAGTGTCGGTCATCGTATCACTTGAAGGTGCGCTATACACTAGGGAAAACCATATGTAATCACGGCTTATCGCCTATTTTATGGGCGAAAATCATTAAGTTGGCTTAACGTTCGGCTTGGTCATCTGATGACGGCGTGCGTGAAATTTTCGTTGAAATGTTCTTTCGAAAACCAAATGTTCGTTTTTTAGGTTCGTGAACCGAGCGGCGTTCATGTGTGAACGGTCGCCGCGCGGACGCGCATGAGCCAATGCGGCGGCGCCCGCGTAACAGCGGCGTTCTGATGGGCGACAGAGAAGTCTGCGGATAGTCAGCCAGATGATTCGAAATCCTACGGATTCCTGCCGGGTGGTCGGCGCGCTCGACGTTCAGGTGTGACCGACAAGTGGGCACCGGCTGCGCGGCGCGATGGCCCCAAGGTAAGCAGAGGTTCCCGTGTCGACACGCGACTCGCGAAGCAGGGCGGCGCGTCGAACCCGCAACACGCTCGGTTACAATCCCGCTGCTTTTTCGCAGAAACCTTGTCCAATGTAACCAGAAGTAACCCAGTGGGCGGGCGCGCGATGTTATGCATCAGTTATTACAAAGTTGAAATACGCGGAGGGATCCCTTGCGCTATATTTCGGCCACAACACGTTCTTCCAAAGGGTGATCGATGAAGTCCGCTCGTCTTGTTTCACTGCTTATCGGGGTTTTGACGTTGGGTGCAGCAGGCGCTGCCATGGCCTCGGGCCTCAATGTCGGGGTCAATATCGGCATTCCCGCGCCGGTCTACGTCGCTCCCGCACCGGTCTACGCACCGCCTCCGCCGCCTCCGCCGCCCGTCATTTATCAACCGGCTCCGGTGTATTACGGCGGCCCGTCGATCGTGATCGGCTGGCATGGCGACCGCTACTGGGACGGCCGTCGCTACTGGGGCCGCGACGACTGGTATCGTCATCATCCTCCGGGTCACGCCGACTACGGCCGCGACCACTACGACAATCATCGTGGCTGGCACTAAGCTGTAGCGCGTGAGCGCTTCACACCGGGCCCACGCGTCAGCAATGAAGAAACCGCCTTTAAACAGGCGGTTTTTTTTATTTGATCGCGCGCAATGCGGTTGGATGGTTGACCGGCGACGGACATCATGCCGTCCGCTACCGCACTGAGTCCGCTATCCACGTGCACGGTTTAGGCCGTCGCCGTCGCCGCCAGGGCCGACAGCAAAAACGCTGCGGTATCTCGCCGACCTGTTCAGTTGTCACATTGCGCGTGAGCGGCGCCTTCTGCTCGACGAAATCGAGCGGGCTTCCGAAGCCGTCAATGCCGCTCGCGGAGACGCTCTGATCGGTCCCGCCGCATGCCGTTCACGCGCACGCCTTTCGCGCCGGGCGACGCCGCGAGATAACGCACGCTCGCTTGGCGCGACGCCTGTGCAAGCCCCGTTGCTCGCGAACCTGCACGTGAAGATTGCGTGTCATGACCGCGCGGAGAGAGTAGCTTTATTCGGTAGAATTCTCTCACCTCGAATCTGGCCCACTGACCAACAAGGCTCTCATGACATCTGGCTCGCGACGGGAGCAAACGCCTCGTGCACTTGAATGCAGCGTGATTCACAGACCCTCGCGTGTTGGTCAGGCGGTGACGCCGCATAGTTTGCGGTCATGGAGTTCGTTGCGCTCAATCTACTCATTGCGCTCATTGCGCCGTGCCTGTGCTTCGTTGCTGGCCGGCGTGATGGCCGTGGCCGCGTTGCTCGCAGCGCCGCACGCATATGCGGTCTATGCCATTGCGCAATACGGTGAGCCGAAATACCCGGCGGATTTCAAGCACTTCGACTACGTCAATCCGGATGCGCCCAAAGGCGGCACGCTGGTGCTGGCCAATCCCAGCCGTCTGACGAGCTTCGATAAATTCAACCCGTTCACGTTGCGCGGCAATACGGCGCCAGGCGTGGATCTGATGTTTGAAAGTCTGACGACCGGCAGCAGTGATGAGGTGGCGTCCGCGTATGGACTGCTCGCCGACGACATCCAGATCGCGCCGGACGGCTTGTCGGTCACGTTCCACATCAACCCGAAAGCACGTTTTTCAAATGGCGATCCGGTCACCGCCGACGACGTCAAGTTCTCTCTCGACACGTTGAAGAGCCCCCAGGCCGCACCGCAATTCGCGTCGATCTTCGGCGAGATCACGCGTGCCGTGGTGGTCGATCCCAGCACGATCCGCTTCGAGTTCCATCAGCGCAATCGCGAGCTGCCGCTGCTCGCAGGCGGCATGCCGGTGTTCTCGCGCAAATGGGGATTGAAGCCTGACGGCAGCCGTATTCCGTTCGACCAGCTGGCGTTCGAAAAGCCGATTGCCAGCGGTCCCTATCTGATCGACAGCTACGATAACGGCCGCACGATTACCTTCCGCCGCGACCCGAACTACTGGGGCGCGACGTTGCCGGTGCGGGTCGGCACCGACAACTTCGATCACATCGTCTACAAGCTGTATTCGGATGCCACCGCGCGCCTCGAAGCCTTCAAGGCGGGCGAGTATGACGCGCTGGTCGAATATGTGGCGCGCAACTGGGTGCGCCGCGATGTCGGCAAGAGGTTCGACAGCGGCGAGCTGATCAAGCGCGAATTTCCGCAACATAACGGCACCGGCATGCAGGGCTTCGTGCTGAACGTGCGGCGACCGTTATTCCAGGATGTGCGCGTGCGTAAGGCGCTCGATCTTGCGCTCGACTTCGAGTGGCTGAACCGGCAGTTGTTCTTCAATCAATACACGCGCATCGACAGTTTCTTTGCAAACACGCATTTGCAGGCCAAGGGTCTGCCTTCGCCGGGCGAGCTTGCGTTGCTGGAGCCGTGGCGCTCGCAACTCGACCCGGCGGTCTTCGGGCCGCCGCCGAAGCAGCCCGATACCGATCCGCCCGGTTCGTTGCGCGCCAATCTGCTGCAGGCACGGGCGCTGTTGCAGGCTGCGGGCTGGACCTATCGCGCCGGCGCATTGCGTAACGCGAAAGGCGAGCCGTTCCAGTTCGAGATTCTCGACGACTCCGGTTCGGCGGCGTCGATGGAGCCGATCGTTGCGACCTATATCCGTAATTTGCAGAAGCTCGGCATTACCGCAACGTTTCGCGTATCGGATTTCGCGGTCTACCAGAAGCGCCTGGACGCATTCGATTTCGACGTCACCACGATCCGCATGCCCGACGTGCAGGTGCCGGGCTCTGAGCAGATCGAACGTTTTGGCAGCAAGGCCGCGGATACTCAAGGGTCGGACAACGCCATCGGCGTGAAGTCGCCCGTTGTTGATGCCGTGCTCAACGCGCTCGTGCACGCGCAGACGCGCGAGCAACTGGTCGACGCGACGCATGCGCTCGACCGTCTGCTGATGCATGGCTACTATGTCGTGCCGCAGTGGTACAGCGGCACGCACCGGGTGGCGTTCAGGCGCGGCCTCGCGTGGCCAAAAACATTGCCCCTGTACTATGGCGCGGAAGGCTGGATCACCTCGACGTGGTGGCAGGAGCCGCCGCACCAGCAGCCTCCGGCGCCGTCGCACTGACGCGTCATTCATTCACCGCCTTCGCACCGGAACGCCGCTTATGTGGAGCTACATCGTCAAACGTCTGCTGCTGATGATTCCGACCTTGCTCGGCGTCTTGACGCTGACATTCGTCGTGATCCAGTTCGTGCCCGGTGGCCCGGTCGAACAGATGCAGCATGAGTTGCGCAAGGGCGCGGAGGGCGGCGCGCCGTTCGGTCTGCGCGCGCATAGCGGCGTCGACGCGCAGCAGATCGCGCAGCTCAAACAGCTATATGGCTTCGACAAGCCGCCGCTCGAACGCTACGTGTTGATGCTCAAGCGTTTCTCTACCTTCGATCTCGGGCAGAGCTATTTCCGCCATCAAAGCGTGTGGTCGTTGATCGTGTCGAAGCTGCCCGTGTCGATCAGCATCGGCCTGTGGACTTTCTTTCTGACGTATCTGATATCGGTGCCGTTAGGGATAGCGAAGGCGGTGCGCAACGGCTCGCGCTTCGATCTCGCCACGAGTCTCGTCGTGCTGATCGGCTATGCCATTCCTGGCTTCGTGCTGGGCGTGCTGCTGCTCGTGCTGTTCGGCGGCGGTTCGTTCCTGCAGCTGTTTCCGCTGCGCAATCTCACGTCGGATAACTGGGCGCAGTTGAGTCTCGGCGGCAAGATCGTCGATTATCTGTGGCACATCACGTTGCCGATTACGGCGTCGGTGGTCGGCAGTTTCGCGGTCGTCACGATGCTGACCAAAAACGCGTTCCTCGACGAGATCCGCAAACAATACGTGCTGACCGCGCGCGCGAAAGGTCTGTCCGAACGACGTGTGCTGTGGAAGCACGTGTTTCGCAATGCATTGCTGCCGTTGATCGTCGGTTTTCCGGCTGCGTTTATCGGTGCATTCTTCACCGGCAGTCTGCTGATCGAAACGCTGTTTTCGCTCGACGGGCTCGGGCTGCTGTCGTATGAGTCCGTCGTCAGGCGTGACTATCCGGTCGTGCTCGGCACGCTGTATCTGTTCACGCTGATCGGTCTCGCGACCAAGCTGATCTCCGACCTCTGTTATGTGTGGGTCGATCCCCGCATCCAATTCGAACAACTGGAGCGCTGATGAATCGAGCCCGCCTTTCCGCCGATGCATCGGCGCGCACCGAACCGGCTCGCGCGTTCGTTTCGCCGTCGCCCGCGCGGCGCGTGTGGCAGCGTTTTCGCCAGCAGCGTCTGGGGTACTGGAGTCTGATCGTGTTCGTCGTCGCGTTCGCGGCGAGTCTCGCCGGACCGCTGTGGTCGAACGATAAACCGCTGGTGGTGCGCTACGACGGCCAGTTCTATTTCCCGCTGTTCAAGACCTACGCGGAGACTACCTTCGGCGGCGATTTTCCGACGCCAGCCGATTATCTCGACCCGTACGTGAAGCATCGTTTCGACGCGCCGGGCAATTTCGCCGTGTATCCGCCAAACCGCTATTACTACGACACGCTGAATTACTTCTCGAAGGCGCCCAACCCGGCGCCGCCGTCGCGCGATAACTGGCTCGGCACCGACGACCGCGGCCGCGATCTGTTCGCGAGGCTGCTTTACGGCTTCCGGGTGTCGGTGGAGTTCGGGCTCGTGCTGACGTTGATCGGCACGGTGCTGGGCATTGCGGCGGGCGCGGTGCAGGGATATTTCGGCGGACGCACCGATATAGTCGGCCAGCGCCTGATCGAAATCTGGAGTGCGATGCCCGAGCTTTATCTGCTGATCATCTTCTCGTCGATCTTCGAACCGGGTTTCATTCTGCTGATCGTGCTGCTGTCGCTGTTCGGCTGGATCGGTTTGTCCGACTACGTGCGTGCGGAATTTTTGCGCAATCGTCATCAGGACTATGTGCGCGCGGCGCGGGCGATGGGTCTGTCGAACTGGCAGATCATGTGGCGCCACGTGCTGCCGAACAGTCTGACGCCGGTGATCACGTTCCTGCCGTTCCGGATGAGCGGGGCGATTCTCGCGCTGACGAGCCTCGACTTTCTCGGCCTTGGGGTGCCGTCGCCGACGCCGAGCCTCGGTGAATTGCTCGCGCAAGGCAAGGCGAATCTCGACGCGTGGTGGATCTCGCTGTCCACCTTCGGCGTGCTGGTTGCGATGTTGCTGCTGCTGACCTTCATGGGCGATGCGCTGCGTAACGCGCTCGATACCCGGATCGCCGATGCGATGCGCGCCGGAGGCAATCAATGAGCGCGACGTTGCAGCACAACGCAGCGCGGGTTGGCGCGTCTTCGACACCATTGCTCGAGCTCGAGCGCCTGCATGTGACGTTCGGCGACACGGTCGCGGTGAACGACGTCACCCTCGCGATCCAGCGCGGCGAGCGCGTCGCGCTGGTGGGGGAGTCGGGGTCGGGCAAAAGCGTGACCGCGCTGTCGATCCTGCGGCTGTTGAGCGACGCGCACATCAGCGGTTCGATCCGTTTTGACGGTCAGGACTTGCTGGCCAGGACCGAACGCGAGATGCGCGGCCTGCGCGGCTCCGACATCGCAATGATTTTTCAGGAGCCGATGACCGCGCTCAATCCGCTCTACACGGTCGGCGACCAGATCGCGGAGACCATCGTCGTGCATGACGGCGTGTCGGCGAACGAGGCGCGCAAACGGGCGGTCGCGTTGCTCGGGCGCACGGGCATCGCCGAGCCGGGCAAGCGCGTGAACAGCTATCCGCATCAACTGTCGGGTGGCCAGCGGCAGCGCGCGATGATTGCCATGGCGCTGGCATGCCGTCCGCGTTTGCTGCTCGCCGACGAACCGACCACCGCGCTCGACGTGACCATTCGCGCGCAGATCGTCGAGTTGCTGCTGGAGCTGCAACGCGACGAAGCGGAAAAGCGCGGGATGGCCGTGCTGCTGATCACGCACGATCTGAACCTGGTCCGCCATTTCGCGCAACGCGTCGCGGTGATGGAAAAGGGCGTGCTGGTTGAAAGCGGGACGGTCGAGCAGGTATTCGAGTCGCCGCAGCATCCATACACACAGCGGCTGCTGGCGAGCCGTCCGGAACGCACGGTCGTGCCGGTGCTGCCAATTTCACCCGTGCTGCTCGAAGCGCGCGACGTCTCGGTCGATTTCAAAACGAAGCTGCCGGGCTTCGACGGCTGGTTTCGCTCGGGACGCTTTCGTGCGGTCGCCGACGCGAATATCTCGGTGCGCCAGGGTGAGACGCTGGGGATCGTCGGCGAATCGGGATCGGGCAAGTCGACGCTTGCGATGGCACTGCTCGGTCTGCAACGTACCGCGCACGGAGAGATCGAGTTTCAGGGGCGGGCGCTCGGCAGCTATCGCGGCGCGGAACAGACCACCTTACGGTCGAATATGCAGGTTGTCTTTCAAGATCCGTTCAGTTCGCTTTCACCGCGCCAGACCGTCGAGCGGATCGTCGGGGAAGGGCTTGCGTTGCACCGTCCGCAAATGACGCCGCAGGCGCGGCGCGACAAGGTGATGTCGGTGCTGCGCGAGGTCGGTATCGACCGCACGGCGCTGTATCGTTATCCGCACGAATTTTCGGGCGGCCAGCGGCAGCGGATTGCGATTGCACGCGCGCTGGTATTGGAGCCGCGCATTCTGATCCTCGATGAACCGACCAGCGCGCTCGACGTTTCAATTCAACAGCAAGTGCTGAAATTGCTCGCCGGGTTGCAACAGAAGTACAACCTTGGCTTCATTTTTATTAGTCATGATCTGGCCGTGATCGGGGCGATGGCGCACCGCGTCGCAGTGATGCAAAACGGTTCGATCGTCGAAAGTGGCGACGTTGAGAAAATTTTTGCGACGCCGTCGCATCCTTACACGCGAAAGCTGCTGAAAGCAGCGCTTGATCATTGATTTTTCACCCTTTCACCAATTGGGTGCGTATCTCGATTGAATTTTTCTATTTGTTTTGACACATGAATACCTACTGGTTAGTATCGACCAAACTTTTTTCCGTATCCCACTGATTTCTAGGCAAAAACTACCGACCAATGCAGCACAGAAACCTAACCCAGGCTTGTACGCGCGTCGTCGCCGGGATGTTCATTGGCGTCTTGATGGCAGCAACTCCCGGCGCGTTCGCCGACGAAGTAAGCAGTTTCAATCAGAATGCCTCATACTCGACCTCTACCGGGTCGAATCCTTTGTCCCTCTCCAACTCGCAACCGGCCGCGGCTGATAGCGGCAGCGGCGCCAAATCGTTCCTTTCCGGCATGGCTGGAAAAGCGGGCGACGTGGTGGTCGGCGCGCTGAACATGATCGGCGTTCGCTACCGTTGGGGCGGAAATACACCTGATTCAGGGCTCGATTGCAGCGGGTTCGTCCGCTACGTGTTCCAGGACACGCTCGGTATGGCGCTGCCGCGCCGTGCTGAAGAAATGAGCCGTGTCGGCGAGAAAGTTCGCGTCAGCGACCTGAAGCCGGGCGATCTGGTGTTCTTCAACACGATGCGCCGCACGTTCTCGCACGTTGGCATCTATATCGGCGACAACAAATTCGTGCATTCGCCGTCCACGGGCAGCACGATTCGCGTGGACGACATGGACGACGGCTACTGGGAAAAGCGTTTTACGGGTGCTCGCCGGATCGAGACGTCGTATCAGGAAGGCGAAGATCTGCGCAAACGCGTGAACGCGACGATTGGCGGCAATAATTAATCCAACCTGAATCGCTCTTCTGCGGTTTCGAGTGTCAAAAAAAGCCTGCTTCGAACGAAGCAGGCTTTTTTGCGTTTGGGCGGTCCAGCGAAGGATTGCAGGAAGTTGGGGCGCCCCCGGACGCCTGAACGACTTATCGAGGCGCCGGCGTCATATCAATGCGCGTTTGCGTCGTCTCACGCCGCAGCGCGACTCGCAGCCAGCTTGCGCTGCAACTCCGGCATCATCTTCGCGACCGCTTCCTCACCAGCCAGAATCGCGGCGTTGCGTTGCGAGAAATCACTGCCGCTCATGGCCGCGAGATTCGGGCGGATCACCACGTCTGCGTATTTGTCGAGTTCATAGGCCTTGATCGTCTGGCCCATGATCGTGAACGTCTGCATCAGCACGTCGAACGAGCTCGAGGTCAGGCCGGTTTCCGGGCGCTGCGAAATATCCACGGCGATCACGAAATCCGCGCCCATCTTGCGCGCGAACGATGCCGGCACCGGACTCACCAGGCCGCCGTCGACATACTCGTGGCCGCCAATCTTCACCGGCTCGAAAATCGACGGCACGCTGCACGATGCGCGCACGGCGATGCCCGTGTTGCCGCGCTGGAACAGGATCGGCTGACCGGTGTTCAGGTCGGTCGCGACCACGCCGAGTGGCTTGACCATCTTTTCGATCGGACGGTTGTTCAACGTCGTGTTCAGGTAGTTCTGCAGCGCGACCCCTTGCAGGAAGCCTCGCGTGCGGAACGGCATTGCCCAGTCGCTGATCGACGCTTCGTCCATGGTCAACGCGAGCTTGTTCAGCGCGAAGCCGTTCATGCCCGATGCGTACAGTGCGGCGACTACCGAGCCCGCGCTGGTGCCTGCCACCAGGTCGACCTGAATATTGCGTGCTTCGAGCGCCTTGATCACGCCGATGTGTGCGAAGCCGCGCGCGGCGCCACCGCCGAGCGCGAGCGCGACGCGGACCGGCCGCCCGGTTTTTTCGACGGGCGGCGGGTTGATGGTGGGCGTGGCGGCGATCGGCGTGTTATCGGTTCTGCCGCCGGTGGTGGTGCAGGCGGCGAGCACAGCGGAAGCGGCTGCCAATGAAAAATTGCGGCGGGCGAGGCGGGGCGATGACGGTTTCAACGAGTTCTCCAGCAACGGCGCGGACGACGCAATTGGCGTCGCCACGGGCCGCGATCAGGCTGCTAATCAGACGGACAGGTGTTTTCCACGCCGAGGATCTGACTCTTGCCGCAGCGCGCGCACATCATAAATCAAAGGCCTGGGCGCGCGGCGGCGCGGTAATGAAACGTTGCAGAGGAAGGCTTCGGATGGCGTTCCGGAGCGGTTCGCGGGTGGAAGTGGGCGGCGAGCGCTGCATTTCCTGCGGCGTGGTCCACGCTGCAGGAAACCAGCCGTTCAGCCTCGTCACCCGCGCTCCGAACGCCGGCCCAGGCCGTTCGGCCGAGCCTGGCAACGCGCGTGCGGAAGGTATAATTCGGCTCTCGCATTTAATTCCTTCGTGTCCGTGCATGGCGTTGTCTGCCGCATGGGCGCGTTCCGCTGCCGCGCCTCACGGTTGATGTCTGCCGGGGCGCCGGCGCCTGTCTTCCGAGTAACCGCTAATGACCACCTCCGTTCGTACCCGCTTTGCACCGAGTCCCACCGGCTTCATCCACCTGGGCAACATTCGCTCCGCGCTTTATCCGTGGGCGTTCGCGCGCAAGATGAAAGGGACCTTCGTGCTGCGGATCGAGGACACCGACGTCGAGCGCTCCACCAGCGAATCCGTCGACGCCATTCTCGAAGGCATGGACTGGCTCGGCCTCGATTTCGACGAAGGCCCGTTCTATCAGATGCAGCGCATGGACCGTTACCGCGAAGTGCTCAAGCAGATGCAGGACGCGGGTCTCGTGTACCCCTGCTACATGTCGACAGAAGAACTCGATGCGCTGCGCGACCGCCAGCGCGAAGCCGGTGAAAAGCCGCGCTATGACGGCACGTGGCGCCCGGAGCCCGGCAAAGTGCTGCCGCAGCCGCCCGAAGGTGTGCAGCCCGTGTTGCGCTTCCGCAATCCGCTGACCGGCGTGGTCGCGTGGGACGACGCTGTGAAGGGCCGCATCGAGATTTCGAACGAAGAACTCGACGACCTCGTCATCGCGCGCCCGGACGGTACGCCGACGTACAACTTCTGTGTGGTCGTCGACGATCTGGACATGAAGATCACCCACGTGATTCGCGGCGACGATCACGTGAACAATACGCCACGCCAGATCAATATTCTGCGTGCGCTCGGCGGCGAACCGCCGGTGTATGCGCACCTGCCGACCGTGCTGAACGAGCAGGGCGAGAAGATGAGCAAGCGTCACGGCGCGATGAGCGTGGTGGGGTATCGCGACGCAGGCTATCTGCCCGAAGCGGTGGTCAACTATCTCGCGCGCCTCGGCTGGTCACATGGCGACGCGGAAGTGTTTTCGCGCGAGCAGTTCGTCGAATGGTTCGATCTGGATCATCTTGGCAAGTCGCCGGCCCAGTACGACCACGACAAACTGAACTGGCTGAACGCGCACTACATCAAGGAAGCGGACAACGCGCGCCTCGCTGAACTGGCCCGGCCGTTCTTCGCCGACTTGGGTATCGACGAAGCCGCAATCGCTCGAGGTGCAGATCTGACTGCGGTGGTCGGCTTGCTGAAGGATCGTGCGTCGACTGTGAAGGAGATTGCCGGGAATGCCGCGATGTTCTATAGCGTGCCTGCGCCTGATGCTGAATCGCTCGCGCAACACGTGACGGAGACGGTGCGTCCGGCGCTTGCCGATCTGGCCGCCGCGCTCAAGACCGTCGAGTGGACCAAGGAAGCGATCGCCGCAGCGTTGAAGGCAACGCTCGCCGCACACAAGCTAAAGATGCCGCAACTGGCGATGCCGGTTCGTCTGCTGGTGGCGGGCACGACGCATACACCGTCAATCGACAGCGTGCTGATGTTGTTTGGTCGCGATGTCGTTGTCGGCCGCATTGAAAAAGCGCTGACCTGAGCGAGTTCGAGCGTGTGTTGAGAGGGTTTGCATGCGACTTGCGAAAAAAGTCGCATGCAATTGCTCAAAGGGTATTTACAAGACGCAAATTGGCCTCTAGAATCTCGTTTCTCTGATGTGCCGCGGGGGTATAGCTCAGCTGGGAGAGCGCTTGCATGGCATGCAAGAGGTCAGCGGTTCGATCCCGCTTACCTCCACCAACACAGCAGAGCGAGTAGTAGAAAGTTGTTGAGAAGTCTGCAAGTTGTAGTAAAAAAACTTCCCCAACGACTGAAACGTAGTTATAATAGCGGTCTTCGCAGTTGACGAAACGAAGTAGCAAGTTAGCAACAGTTACTGGCGTGTTAGCAGCGAATTAAAGACAGATCTGAAAAGATTATGTCCCCTTCGTCTAGAGGCCTAGGACATCACCCTTTCACGGTGAGTACAGGGGTTCGAATCCCCTAGGGGACGCCAAACATCAGCGTCGCTTTAGTGTTCGAGTGAAATCTCGATTGGCAGTAAAGCAGCGCAGCTTGCAGAGAAAAAACCAACGCTCGCAAGTAGATGGAAAACTGGAGTGGTAGTTCAGTTGGTTAGAATACCGGCCTGTCACGCCGGGGGTCGCGGGTTCGAGTCCCGTCCACTCCGCCAGATAAAGCCCGTTCGCACGAACATGAACGGGCTTTTTCATTAAAGTTGTAAGCAGTACGCTGTCCCCTTCGTCTAGAGGCCTAGGACATCACCCTTTCACGGTGAGTACAGGGGTTCGAATCCCCTAGGGGACGCCAAAACATCGGCGTCGTTCGGTTGGAAGTTTGAACGGTGCAGTAGCAGGTTGCTGTAGGTAAGTGGGCGTAGCTCACAAGCCAGCGGTACAAAATCTGGAGCGGTAGTTCAGTTGGTTAGAATACCGGCCTGTCACGCCGGGGGTCGCGGGTTCGAGTCCCGTCCGCTCCGCCAGATTTTAGAAAGCCCACTTCGAAAGAAGTGGGCTTTTTTTATTGCCGCTTATTTTTCATCGCTTATTCCACAGACTATCCCGCCTGGGTATGCTCGGGACAAACAGCCATTGCCAGCGCGCTTCGCCTGTTTTACCGTTGACCCGAATTATCCCCGTCGCTCATCTTCGTCGTTGCGCCATGTTCGATCCAACCGAAGCTACCTCACCGTTTCATCTGCGTCATGCCAGCATGGATGATTTCGAGTTCGCCGAGGCGCTGACTCGCAACAACATGGGTGGCTACTATCGCCGGCATCATCTGGTCTGGCGCGGCGATCTTTTTCTCGGCAGTTGGCGCGAATCGGAGAATTTTATTCTCGAGGTGGATGGCACGCCGATCGGCGTACTGCGCATCACGCAAGAGGGCGATTCGCTGCATATCCGCGACGTGCAGATTGCCGAGGGGCATCGGCGGCTTGGAGCCGGCACTTATCTGCTCGATATTTCGCACCAGTGGGCACGGGAGCGCGGGCTGCGCGAACTGCAACTGCGGGTGTTCGTCGACAATCCCGCCGCACGGCTCTATCAACGCAAAGGCTACAAACTGACGGGACCACGGCTCGCGCAGCTTGGCGCAATCCGCCATCTGGCGCGACGGGTCTGAGATCGCCACTTAGCGGTCGCGGTCGCCTGCCACGTCGACACTTTCTCGCGCAGTTTCTTCATCATCGGGCCGCGCACTGCGAGGCTCGCGATTTTCCGGACGATGCTCCGAGCCCCGCTCGATAAACGCGCGCGGACTTTCGCCGAACGCGCGCCGGAACATGGCGGAAAACGCACTCTGGCTTTGATAGCCAAGTTCCTGCGCGACATGCGAAAGCGGCCGCCCCTGGCTCAATAGCGGAATGGCGCGCGCCAGAATTGCCTGCTGACGCCATTGCGAAAAACTCACTCCCAATTCCTGCCGGAACAGCCGCGCGATCGTACGCGTACTCGCGCCGACACTGGACGCCCATTGTTCGAGCGATTCGCCATGCGTCGGGTCTTCGATCACCGCTTCGCATAACGCACGCAGACGTTTCTCGTTAGGCATCGGCACGGATAACGGCAACGGCTGCGAGCGGGTCAATTCATCAAGCGCAAGGGCGCCGAGCAACTGCTCACGCGCGGCGGAAATGCCAGGGGTGTCGAGCGCGGCAATCACCTCTCGCAACAGATCCGAGACTTCGACTACGCGCGGCGTATCCAGCCCGGCGGGCACGGTGCTTTCGGTAATGTAGAGCGTGCGCAGATAGGCATCTTCGACGGCCACCACTTCGTGCGTCACATGCGGAGGCACCCAGATCGCGCGCGATGGCGGCACCATCCACGTCGTACCGGTTGTCCCGATTCGCAGCACGCCGCGCGATGCGTAGGCGACCTGCGCCCACGCATGCCGATGCCGTGCGATGCGCGAACCCAACGGCATGGGCCGCGAGCGCACACGGATCGGATGCTCGTCGGTGGGTTGGTGCTCGGGCGGAATGTCGGCGAAGCGTACGAAGCTCAGCAGGTCTGAGTCGGCAGGCGAAGTCATGGCGAAGAGCGATCCAGAAAGCGAATGCTAAATGCGGGGGCCTCAATGCCGACAGTGCAAGCTCGTGAACCTCGCGTCGAAAAACCGTGAAGGTCCGAAGCCCAATCTCCAGCCGGCCTCTCATTGTAGAGGGTGCCCGCCATCCGACGTGCATAATGTCCCGATTGCCCGGTCCGAAGGAGAATCCCATGAGCTTTGCTACAACGGATTTGTGCGACTCACACGAAGTCCAACTGGTGCAGGGCACGCTGCGTGTGCTCGAGCCGGTCTTCCATCTGTTCAGTCGCCCTGAGTGTTTTAGCGGTGAGGCGGTGACCCTGAAAGTGTTCGAAGACAACGCGCTGGTGCGCACCACACTCGAAGAGCAAGGGCAGGGCCGGGTGCTGGTGGTCGACGGCGGCGGCAGTCTGCGTTGTGCGCTGGTGGGCGGCAATCTCGCGCAACTCGCCGAGCAGAACGGCTGGGCGGGCGTCGTCGTGAACGGTTGCGTGCGTGATACGCTGGAGTTGAATGACGCCGACGTCGGTGTCGCGGCGCTGACCACCTGTCCGCGTCGCGCACAAAAGCTCGGCACGGGCGAGCGCAATGTGCCCGTGCAGTTACCGGGCGCACTGGTGCGTCCCGGCGAATGGATTTACGCGGATCTCGACGGCATACTCGTTGCGAGCACCGCGCTGAGCTGAAGCGTTGAGCGAACCTTGGCCTGACTCCAGGCCACCCATCCCTCATTCCAGGAGAACCCACGACGATGCAGACCGTCTTTGTCTACGGCACGTTGCGCGCCGGTGAAGTGAACGACATCCACGAAGCCGCGGCACGCAACGATATCGCCGAGCCGAACCGGCTTGGTACGGCCACGGTGCGCGGCCATCTGTTCGACTTCGGTTCGTACCCGGGTCTCGTCGTCGACGAAGCGGGTGTCGACGTGATCGGCGATGTCTACGAAATCGACGACGCGCTGGTGGCGGTGCTCGATGAAATCGAGGCAGTTTACCCGGGTGTCGAGGATCGCTTTCTGGCACGCGAGGTGATGCTGAAAGTGGACGGCAACGTGGTGAATTGCCGTTTCTATCCTGTCACGCCGAATGCGGTGAAGGGGTTGCCTGAAATCAGATCGGGCGATTGGGTGGGCTATCGTAGTACGCGTTAGCAGCTCAAAAAATGGGATCAAGCAACCGGCTCAAACAACGCGCATGAAAAAAAAAGGCCCGGCAGGTATACGCCTGTCGGG
Source organism: Paraburkholderia metrosideri (assembly GCF_904848625.1). GTDB lineage: Bacteria > Pseudomonadota > Gammaproteobacteria > Burkholderiales > Burkholderiaceae > Paraburkholderia > Paraburkholderia metrosideri. Next base: position 226,474 of record NZ_CAJHCP010000006.1, on the reverse strand, counting down.
CCATCCGGTCGGTCAGTCCTGCAAGTCAGGCTGGGTTCGCGCAACGTGTGCTCTGCATGAACCCAGTCTTGCCATTGCGTCATGAATTGCCGCCGTCACGGGGCGTCACGAGGCGTCATGAAGCGTCACGAAGCATGAAGCGCCGCGTCAAATTTCCTCATACAGCGGCAGCGTCAGAAAGTCGGTGAACTGCTCCGACGTCGACATTTCTTCGAAGATTTGCGCAGCACGTTCATATGGTTTCGTATTGCCGCCAGCCTCACCGCCGACCGCCTGCTTCACCTTGTCCAACTCCTGCGCCGACAATTCGCGCACGAGTTCCACCGTCACTTTGCGGCCATCGTCGAGCTTGCCCTCGGCGAGCGAATCCACTGCCACACCTGCGAGCGCGAAATTTCCGCGGTGGCTGCATCTTCCATCAGGTTGTGAATCGGCACGCAGCCATTGCCCGCCAGCCACGAGCCCAGGTAGTGAATGCCGACATTGATGTTGTTGCGCAGACCGCCTTCAGTGATCGGCGCTTCCGGACGGAAGTCCGTCAGGTCGGTGGCCGTGACGAGTACGTCGTCGCGTTGCTTGCCGATCTGGTTTGGCCGGTCGCCGAGCACCTTGACGAACTCTTCCATCGCGATCGGCACGAGGCCCGGGTGCGCGACCCAACCGCCGTCGTAGCCGTCGCCCGCATCGCGCGCCTTGTCTGAGCGCACACCGCCCATCGCCTTGTCGTTTGCCGCCGGATCGTTCTTGATCGGAATCAGCGCGCTCATGCCGCCAATCGCCGGCGCGTTGCGTCGATGGCAGGTCTTCAGCAGCAACAGCGCATACGCGCGCATGAACGGCGAGGTCATCGTGATCTGCGAGCGGTCGGCCAGACAGAAGTCGCGGTCGGCCTTGAACTTCTTGATCGCCGAAAAGATGTAGTCCCAGCGGCCCGCGTTCAGTCCCGAGCTATGTTCGCGCAGTTCGTACAGGATCTCGTCCATCTCGAATGCGGCGACGATCGTTTCGATCAGCACGGTCGCGCGAATCGTGCCGCGCGGCACGCCGACCGCTTCCTGCGCGGCGAGGAAAATGTCGTTCCACAGACGCGCTTCCAGATGGCTCTCCATCTTCGGCAGATAAAAGTACGGCCCCGAGCCGCGCGCGACCAGTTCTTTCGCGTTGTGCACCATGAACAGCGCGAAGTCGAAAATACCGCCCGACACGCGCTTGCCGTCCACCTTCACGTGCTTCTCATCCAGATGCCAGCCGCGCGGACGCACGATCAGCGTGGCGACCTTGTCGTTCAGCCGGTATGACTTGCCGTTCTGTTCCAGCGAAATCGTGCGGCGCACGGCGTCTTTCAGATTGATATGGCCGCTGATCTGGTTATCCCAGCTCGGCGCATTCGAATCCTCGAAGTCGGTCATGTACGAATCCGCGCCAGAATTCAGCGCGTTGATGATCATCTTGCGCTCGACCGGACCGGTGATTTCCACGCGACGGCATTGCAGATCCTGCGGCAGCGGCGCGACTTTCCAGTCGCCTTCACGCACGTGTTTCGTCTCGGCGAGAAAGTCGGGACGCTCGCCGGCGTCGAGCCGTTTCGTGCGTTCCACGCGCGCCTGCAGCAACTGCTGACGGCGCGGTTCGAACGTGCGATGCAGCGCGGCGACGAGTTCGAGTGCTTCGCGCGTGAGGATTGCTTCGTAGCCCGGCTTGATCTCAGCCGAAATTTCCATGCCCTGCGGCAGCGACAACGATGACAGCGAATTCGCCATGGTTTTTCCTTGGTCGGTCAGATTGCAATGATGCAAACGAGGTTAAGCGGTGGAGGTGTGTTGCATGGACCGGTGACAGCCGTCATGCGCCAGGGCTGTGGCGCGTACGGTTGCCAGCCGGCTTGCCGGAGCTTCCCGGCGTACTGCTGCCGCGGCTGGGAGAAGAGAGCGTCTGCAGGAAGGCAAGCAGATCGCTCATGTCTTCGCCCGTGCCGTGTGGCATGACGCCCAGTTCTTCAACGGGGGCGTTTTGCCGGTTGAGCCAGAAAGTGGTGAAGCCGAACCACGTCGCGCCCGCCACGTCCCATCCATTCGACGACACGAACACGATCTCGCGCGCTGGCGCGTCGAAGGCTTGCGTGCCGAGCGCATAGGCGGCGGGCGAGGGCTTGTACGCGCGGACCGCATCGACGGAAAGAACGTGATCGAACAGGCCGTTCATACCCGCGCTTTTCACCGCGATGTCGAGCATTTGCGGATTGCCGTTCGAGAGAATCGCGAGACCGGGGCGTTGAGTGTTTTCGCCGGTCGCCGGCGTTGTGTTGTGACCCGGCACAGCGGCCGCACTGACGGCTGCATCGCGCAACGTACGCAAAACGGGCGCCGCATCGGGAAACGCCGACAGGCACGCATATTCGTCCATCAGACGCTTCTCAGCGGCACGGCCCAGCGTGAGCTGGCGTTTTTTCGCCGCGAAACGCAATGCGTCGAGCGTGATCTCCCAGAACGGACGGTAGTGCGCGCCGGGCGTCTCCGACGGAGCGGCCAGCGTGCGCAGTTGCGTGTATTCGATCTGCTTCTGACGCCACAACTGCGAGAGCGCGTCGCCGTGACCGGGGAACATCTGCTCTGCGGCAGCGATCACCGAATGCACGTCGAAAAGCGTGCCGTATGCGTCGAAAATCACCGCTTTGGGGGAATGTGTCGTTGTGGCCGACATTGCCGTGCGCTCCAGTTAGAGGTCGAGAAGGATTGTATTAGCAGCTCACAACGCTAAAAAAGAGGCTAAACATCACTTGATCTTTTACTTTTATCCACCTAATCTTGCGCGCTTCAGCCACTTCCCGCGTCGCCGTTCATGGACCGTTTCAAGCAGATCGAGACTTTCGTCACCGTCGCGGCCAAGGGGAGCCTGTCCGCGGCGGCGTTGGCGGAAGGGGTTGCGCCGGCGATTATCGGGCGCCGCATCGATGCGCTCGAAGAGCGTCTGGGCGTCAAACTGCTGGTGCGCACCACCCGCAAAATCACGCTGACGTTCGAGGGCTCGGCGTTCCTCGAAGACTGCCAGCGCGTCATTCACGACATGCAGAACGCCGAAGCCAGCGTGTCGGCGGGTGGCGTGAAAGCCAGCGGCCATTTGCGGCTGTCGGCGCCGGCCGGGTTTGGCCGCAGGCACGTTGCACCGTTGGTGCCGGCCTTTACGGTTGCGCATCCGGACGTCTCGATCACGCTCGATCTGTCCGACCGTCTGGTCGATCTGGTCAACGAGGGTTTCGATTGCGCAGTGCGCCTGGGCGAACTGCCGGATTCGTCGCTGGTGTCGCTCAAACTTGGCGAAAACCGGCGTGTCTGCGTGGCGTCGCCCGCCTACGTGAGCCGGCGCGGCGCACCGCGCACGCTCGCCGATCTCGCGCATCACAACTGTCTCGCGCTCGGTGCGAGCGCCAATCAGCAGCGTGGCTGGATGTTCCAGCAGGGCGACAAGGTCGTATCGATCAAGGTGTCCGGCACGATGGAATGCTCGGACGGTGCGGTGCTGCACGAGTGGTGTCTCGACGGGCACGGCCTCGCGTGGCGCTCGTGGTGGGAAGTCGGCACCGAAATCGCAGCGGGGCGGCTCATCACCGTGCTCGACGAATTCGCAGCGCCGCCGATCGGCATCCACGCGGTGTTTCCGCAGCGTCGCCATTTGCCGCTGCGGGTGCGGCTGTTTCTGGATTTTCTTAAGCATACGTACGGTCATCCCGGTTACTGGGGCTGAACCTCACACGGGGTTTCCGATATGCGGACAGACCCTTCAAGCGCTCCAAACCCGCTTTCGCGCGACCTACAATCGATTGAAGCGGCTTGCACGCCGAGCCAAGACCGAGGGCACCATGTTCACGCACATCCTGGTTCCGACCGATGGTTCAGACCTGTCGCGCAAGGCGATCAACGGCGCGATCGATCTTGCGCAGGCAGTTGGCGCGCGCGTGACGGCTTACGCGTGCCTGCCGCAATATCCGTATTCGCCGTTTTCCGATGTCGTGGTCGAGCCGCCGTCCGAGTTTCTGCAGCGCAGCGAGCGTGAGGCGCGCGTGCATCTGCGGGAAGTGGAGATGGCCGGGCGGCAGGTTGGCGTGGTTGTCGAGAGTCACACCAGCGTGCATCCGGCGCCCTATCTCGGCATCATCGAGGCGGCGCAGCGCGGTGCCTGCGATGTCATCTTCATGGCTTCGCATGGGCGGCGCGGGCTGGGCAGCCTGCTGATCGGCAGCGAAACGCAACGGGTACTCACGCATACGAAAATTCCGGTGATCGTGTATCGCTGACGCGCGTCATGAAAAAACGCGGCGGATGATGAGTCCGCCGCGTCCCTGATAAACCGGCCCGATCTGCTGTGCCGGTTCTTTCTGCGCTGCTGCGAGATTTTTCCTCGGACTTCCGGTCGTCCGCGCTGATTGCCCGCAAAACAGCTTGCGCACAACCATGCCGACGGCGCGGCTCCTCCCTGTGACGGCGGCTCTCTGACGGAGCCGCTTGACGTCTTCTGCTGTCGTTCCTGCGATCAGGCCACGGGGCTGGTCATCGCCAGTTACGCGACCTTCTTGTCGAAGAACTGTTCGTCTTCCGTCGAACCGTGCAGCGCGGTCGTCGATGCTTCGCGTTCGACCGTTTGCGTGACGGCGTCGAAGTAGCCCGTGCCGACTTCGCGTTGGTGCTTGACTGCGGTGAAGCCCTTTTCGGCGGCCGCGAATTCAGCCTGCTGCATTTCGACGAAGGCCGTCATCTGGTTGCGGGCATAGCCGTGCGCGAGGTTGAACATCGAGTAGTTCAGCGCGTGGAAACCGGCCAGCGTGATGAACTGGAACTTGTAGCCCATCGCGCCGAGCTCGCGCTGGAACTTGGCGATCGTCGCGTCGTCCAGATTCTTCTTCCAGTTGAACGACGGCGAGCAGTTGTACGACAGCAGTTGATCCGGGAATTCCTTATGGATCGCGTCGGCGAATTTCTTCGCGAACTCGAGGTCCGGCTTGCCGGTTTCGCACCAGATCATGTCGGCGTACGGCGCGTAGGCGAGGCCACGCGAAATCGCCTGTTCGATACCCGGCTTGGTGCGGTAGAAACCTTCCACCGTGCGCTCGCCGGTCAGGAACGGCTTGTCGTTGTCGTCGATGTCGGACGTGACGAGGTCGGCGGCTTCCGCGTCGGTGCGGGCCAGCAGCACGGTCGGCACGCCGGAGACGTCGGCGGCGAGGCGTGCGGCCGTCAGCTTGGCGATGTTTTCACGGGTCGGCACGAGCACCTTGCCGCCCATGTGACCGCATTTTTTCACCGAGGCCAGTTGGTCTTCGAAGTGCACGCCCGCAGCGCCGGCTTCGATCATTGCCTTCATCAGTTCGAACGCGTTCAGCACGCCGCCAAAACCGGCTTCCGCGTCGGCGACGATCGGCTGAAAGTAGTCGATATAGCCTTCGTCGCCGGGATTCTTGCCTTCCGACCACTGGATCTGGTCAGCGCGGGTCAACGTATTGTTGATGCGCTTGACGACCAGCGGCACCGAGTTCGCCGGATACAGCGATTGGTCCGGATACATTTCACCGGCGACGTTCGCGTCCCCCGCCACCTGCCAGCCCGACAGATAGATCGCCTTGAGGCCGGCCTTCACCTGCTGCATTGCCTGATTGCCGGTCAATGCGCCGAGCGAGTTGACGAACGGCTCGTTGTTCACGCTTTCCCACAGCTTTTCCGCGCCGCGCTTGGCGAGCGTGTGCTCGACCTGCACCGAGCCGCGCAGACGGATCACGTCTTCGGCCGAGTAGCTGCGCTTGATGCCCTTCCAGCGCGGATCGGTGTCCCATTGCTGCTGGAGTTGCTTGGCTTGTTCCTGGCGGGATGCGGTCATGGTGTTCTCCTTGATTTGCCTGTAATGGATGGGTGACCTGGTTGTCTTCGTCGAAGCATCTGGCCGGCTTGGCGTTTCGTTCCGTGAAGTCTTGTATAAGAGTCTAGGCAAATCGAGGTGCGCGCAATAGCCGCAGCAACGCGCTTTTCCAATATTTATTTGTGTTTTAAATCAATTGTTTATATCGATCGTTCCGCATTGAGAAACGACTTTTCCCATCTCGCAATAGGGCTTCTTGTGCCTTGCAGCATGATTTTTTACGACGCAAAAAAATTTTCCACATCGTGAAATTTTGAAGGCTGTAAGAGGCTGACTGGTACAGACGAAAAAAAACCGGCGCCTGAGCACCGGTTTCTTCCAACTGACGGACGGCGGGGAGGCCGTCCGGGTCTTTTCTGACTGACTGCTGTTCTGCTACGAAACTGCCGCACGCCGCCAAGGCGTGCATGCCGGATGCGAAGCTTAGCTGCCGCGACGAGCCGTGCGCGGACCGTCGCTGCGGCGTGCGCCGTAGCCGCCGTCACGCGAACCGCCGTAACCTTCACGCGAGCCGCCGCCGAAGCCGCCGCCGCCTTCACGCGAAGCGCCGCCAGCCGACTTGCCGGCCCAGCCGCCGCCCGTGCCGCTACCGCTGCGCGCGCCGCCGCCATTACCGGCCGGCTTGCCCGAACCGCTACCGAAGCGACGGCCACCGCCGTTGCCACCGCCCGGACGGCCACGGCCACCAAAGCCAGGACGGCCGCCATTGCCCGACGGAGCCGACTTGCGCGGCTCGAAGCCTTCGACGACGCTGACCGGCAGCGGGGTACGCACGAAACGCTCGATGCGCTTGAGCGCGCCTTGCTCGGCGTGGTGCACGAGGCTGACTGCGATACCCGAGCGGCCAGCACGGCCGGTACGGCCGATACGGTGCACGTAGTCTTCAGCGAACTTCGGCAGGTCGTAGTTGAACACGTGCGTGATGCCCGGGATGTCGATACCACGAGCCGCGACGTCCGTCGCCACCAGTACGCGGACACGGCGCTCGCGCAGTGCCTTGATGGTGCGGTTACGCGCGCCTTGCGGCAGATCGCCGTGCAAAGCTGCCGATTCGAAACCGGCATCGGCCAGACGGCCAGCCAGCTGGTCGGCGTCCATCTTGGTTGCCATGAACACGATAGCCTGATCGAGGCCTTCGTCGCGCAGCAGATGGTCGAGCAAACGATCCTTGTGATCGCGGTCATCCACGTAATGGACGGTTTGCGCGATGTTGGTGCGCTGTTCCAGACGCTGAACGATCTCGATCCGTTCCGGATCCTTCAGCAGACGGCCCGTCAGCGAACCGATCTTGCCGTCGAGCGTAGCCGAGAACAACATGGTCTGACGCGTAGCCGGCGTAGCGGCGACGATCGTTTCGATGTCTTCGATGAAGCCCATGTCGAGCATGCGGTCAGCTTCGTCGAGCACGAGAATCTGCAGTTGCGACAGGTCGATACGGCCACGTTCGAGGTGGTCGATCAGACGGCCCGGCGTAGCAACCAGGATTTCCGGGTTCTTCGCCAGCAGCATCAGCTGTTGACCATAAGCGACGCCGCCCAGAATGCTGACGGTGCGCAGGCGCTTGAGGTGCTTGCCGTACGTGGAGGCGGCGGTCGTGACCTGCATCGCGAGTTCGCGGGTCGGCGTCAGAACCAGCATGGTCGGACGGGCAACCGGTTGCGGACGGCGGGTGTTGCGGGCGCCGTCAGCCGGACGCGGTTCACGCGGCTGGCTGGCTTGCGCCTTTTGCAGTTGCGAGAAACGTTCGATAGCGGGCAGCATGAACGCGGCGGTCTTGCCCGAACCGGTCGGGCTCGACACCAGCAGATCGCGGCCGGCGATACCAGCCGGGATAGCGCGTTGCTGAACCGGCGTCGGGTTCTGGTAACCAGCTGCGGTCAACGCGGAGACGACATCCGCGGAAAGACCAAGCGACGCGAACGTCGGGCCGGTCGGGACTGCGGCTTCAGCGGCGACGGCTTCCGGAGCGGCAGCAACGGCTGCGGCTTGTGCGGGTGCGTCGGCGAGACCGAGTGCCTGTTCGGCGATGGCGTTCAACGGGCTGGAGGTGTTGCTCGAAGTCATGAGAATCCTTGGTACACAGGGAATTAAAACGTCGGCGCCAATCGGCATACCCAAGTCGTCGGATTCAGCGAGCAAAGAAGCAGCGAGCAAATCGAAAAACGGGGGCAGCTCGCGACAATAAAGGCGAGCTTTTTGTTAGAAGCTGTATCGGATGCGACATGCCAACACGGCGTGCCGCCAGCCTGGGACATGATCGCCCGTAGGGGGCTAGGCAGGAGGGGACAGGTTCTAAACTGGATTGGAGCTAAACGCTACGAGGCGCTGCGCCGCAAAGGCCGCTAGAAGAAAGCCGGGCAAAGCAGTGAAGCGCAGGCAGCATTGTATAGGCTTTTGTTGCACTGCGCCACTATTAGGAGTTTTCTTAATGAAAAAGTCCTATCGGGCGCGGCGGCGATAGTCAATGCGTGGTTGCCCGACAGTCAACGGGCTGGCGCGCAGGTCGCGCACCACCTGGCTATCGTGAAGGGAAGGCCGGGTGCCCGTGCGGCCGGCTGCGGCGGGCGGGCATCGCGGCCAGCCTGCTTCAGGCGGCAGTGCCGCTTTTCAGCGATTCGACGAGTTCGACATATTGCTGCTTCGCGGCGTCCTGATCGGTGCCCTTGAGCGCTGCCCACGCGTCGTACTTGTATTTACCGACGATGTCGGTAAAGCCCGGCTTGTCGCCGTGCACGTCGCCCTTGGTGGCCTGCTTGTAGAGCGCATAGAGGCGCAGCAGGGTGAGATTGCCCGGACGCTCCGGCAACTGCTGGACTTCTTCATGGGCTTTTGCAAACTGGGTGTCGATATCTGTCATTGTCGTTTTGCCCGTCAGGCGGGATCGGGTTGGTGGGTGTTGAGTTGAAATCGGTTGACGATCATAACAATTGGACGCCGCCGCGGGGCCGAGAGCTTATTCCAAACATCGGCTGCCGGCTTTGAGCGGCAAGGCGCGCGCCAAACCACATTTGCGCGCGCCGCGCCGATTACAATACGGTCCATGACTCAAACTGTGCTCCTTGCCCTCGATACGTCGACCGAATTCTGTTCGGTGGCGCTTCTGTCCGTCACCGCCGACGCAGCCGGCGAGACGTCCGCTGAACCGCGCGTCTGGGTTCGTCACGAACAGACCGGCGCGGTCTCCAGCACGCGGCTGTTGCCTGCCATTCGCGAATTGTTCGACGAGGCTGGCCTCACGTTGGCGGATTGCAGCGCGATCGCCTTCGGTTCCGGTCCCGGTTCATTTACCGGTTTGCGGACGGCGACCGGTGTCGCTCAAGGCCTCGCGTTCGGCCTGAACCTGCAGGTGGTGCCGATCAGCACGTTGCTGGCGTGCGCGGAGAGCGCCCGCCTGCGCGATCCGTCGGTGACCCGCGTGCTTGCCGCGCTCGACGCCCGTATGGACGAAATCTATTGGGCCGACTATGCGTGGGATGCCGCGCAACACGAATGGCGGACGGTTCAGCCGGCGTCGCTCGACGCGCCGGAACGGCTGGTGTTGCCGGACGCGCCGTTTACGCTGGCTGGCAACGCGGCAGCGGCTTTTGGTTCGCGCCTGCCCGCTGTCGCGGCGGCGCGAAGCGTCGACGGCGAAGCGCTGCCGCATGCGTTGCCGCTCGCGTACGCGGCGCTGCGCGCGCTTCGCGCCGGCCGCACGGTGCCCGCCGATCAGGCCGCGCCCGACTATATTCGTGACAAAGTCGCGCAAACCACGGCGGAGCGGATGGCGGATAAAGCGGCCAAGGCGGAGCGGGCGGCGCAGGCTGCCGGGCCGGACCAGCACGCGCCTCAAGCTGCACCTTGCGCGCCGGATCGCCGTGCCTCTGATGAGGCGCCGCAACACGCATCGCAACGGTCGTCGCACGGCGCATCGGGCGGTGAGGGCCAGCAATGAGTGGCGTGCTGCTCGCGGATCGTTATATGTCGCCGATGACCGAAGGCGATCTGGACGAGGTCGCGGCCATCGAGAAAATCGCCTATGAGTTTCCGTGGAGTCGCGGCAATTTCGGCGATTCGCTGCGCAACGGCTATTTCGGCGTTTGCCTGCGGCATGTCACAGGAACGCTGATCGGCTATTGCGTGCTGATGCCGGTTGTCGATGAAATGCATCTGCTCAATCTGTGTGTGACGCCGCAGGCCCAAGGCGCCGGAGCGGGGCTCGCGTTGCTGCGCGAAGCAGTGCGTATCACGCGCGCGGAAAAACTCGATGGGCTGCTGCTGGAAGTGCGGCCATCGAATCATCGGGCGATCCGGCTTTACGAGCGCTTCGGCTTTGCTTCGATCGGCCGGCGCAAGAACTACTATCCGGCGCGGCATCGCAGCCGGGAGGACGCCATCGTGATGCGTTTCTCGTTTGCCACGGAGGGCGCAGATGGCGCTGCATGAATCGGTACTGGAAGAATTTGGGCTTGCGCCGCTGTGGGTGCGTCGCGGTATGGCGGCGCAGCAGGCCGTCGATGCGGCGGATAGTGGCGCGGTAGCGCCCCAGGCGGCGGATGCTGCTGACGCTGCTGGGTTGGCGCGTGCGTCCGCGGCGCAGCAGCGGACTCAGCAGGCGCCTGAGCAAGCGGTTCCTGCTGACGCTCAATCTGCACACGCATATCGACCCGAACCGAAGGCCCACGCAACGCAGCAGCTTCAGCCTGCGTCTGGACAGCCGCCTGCCCAGGCGCGCACGCCGGCTTCCGAGCCGCCGCCCGTTCTGCCGCGTCAAGCTGCAGCGTCGCTTCAATCCGCGCCGCTATCCCGGCCGCCCGAACCCGAGCTCCCCGCCTTCGACGCGCCACCCGCCGACGATTTCGCGTGGTTCGACGATTTGCCCTCCGATTCCTCACCGCAAGCGCGTACCGAAAAACCGGCGCTGCCCGCCATCCAGACACTCGACTGGGATGCGTTGAGCGAGCGGGTCGCGGGCTGCCAGCTTTGCCGCCTGTGTGAGAAGCGCACGAACACCGTGTTCGGGGTCGGGGATCGTGGTGCCGACTGGATGCTGATCGGCGAAGCGCCCGGCGAGAACGAAGACCGTCAGGGCGAGCCGTTCGTCGGCCAGGCGGGCAAGCTGCTCGACAGCATGCTGCGTTCGCTGACCTTGGCGCGCGACACCAACGTCTACATCGCGAATGTGATCAAGTGCCGCCCGCCCGGCAATCGCAATCCCGAGCCGGACGAGGTCGCGCGTTGCGAGCCGTATCTGCAGCGCCAGGTGTCGCTGGTGAGGCCGAAGTTGATCGTCGCGCTCGGCCGGTTTGCCGCGCAGAGTCTGTTGAAGACCACCGCAAGCATCTCGTCGCTGCGTGGCCGCGTGCACGAATATGAGGGGGTGCCGGTGGTCGTCACCTATCACCCGGCGTATCTGCTGCGCAGTTTGCCTGACAAGGCGAAGGCCTGGGCCGACCTGTGCCTCGCACGCGATACATGGCGCGCGGCGGGGGCTGCAGCGCCGAACGCATCCGAGTGATGAGCGCTGACGGGACCAAGGCGGCGCGCGTCGCCGCTGCTGCTGCCGAGTCGGGTTCTTCGAAGGCGCAGACGTTGACTTCTGCTGAGCCGGGGTCGGGGTCGGCCGTGTCGGGGAGCGTGGCTTCGGCTGAGTCTGGTCCTTCAGCGCCGCAGAGCGCGGCTTCGGCCGGGTCTGGTTCTTCGGCGCTGCAAAGCGCTGCTGCTGCCGGCTCCGGTTCTTCAGCGCGGCAGAGCGTGGCTTCGGCTGAGTCTGGTTCTTCAGCGCGGCAGAGCGTGGCTTCGGCTGAGTCTGGTTCTTCAGCGCGGCAGAGGGTGGCTTCGGTCGAGTCCAGCTCTTCGGCGCTGCCAAGCGCGGCTTGGGCCGGGTCCGGTTCTTCAGCGCTGCAAAGCGTGGCTTCGGCCGGGTCCAGTTCTTCGGCGCTGCCAAGTGCGGCTTGGGCCGGGTCCGGTTCCTCAGCGCTGCAAGGCGCGGCCTCGTTCGCGTCCAGTTCTTCAGCGCTGCCAAGCCCGGCTGCTGCCGAGCCCGGCTCCCCAGCGCTGCCAAGCGCGGCTACCCCCGAGCCCGACTCCCCCATAGCGCTGCTCGACACCCTGCTCGGTACGTTGCGCGACAGCGTCGTGCGCGATCTCGCCTGGTTGCTGCTAAGCGCCGACCTGCTGCGTCCGCAACCGCCTGCGGGTGTTCTCGCGAGCCCATTCGAAACGCCCCAGGAACTTCACGCCACCGTCGACTGGCTGCGTGCACTGGACGTCGCGCCGCAGGCATTGCATCGCGATCTTGCGACGACCCGCATGACCCGTCTCGGCCGTTACGCCGAGTGGCTGCTCGGCTGGTTTCTGCAACATGGCCCGGCGGCGCGGCTGATCGCGGCTGGCGTGCCGTTGCGTCGGGCGGGCGTCACGCTTGGCGAATGCGATTTCCTCTTACAGACGCAGCAGGGTGCGCGTTTGCATTGGGAACTCGCGGTGAAGTGCTATCTGCATGCAGGCGATGTCAGTTCGCAAACGCCGGTGCGTCTCGCGGATTACGTCGGTCCCAACCTGAAAGACCGGTTCGACCTCAAGCTCTCGCATCTGTTGAATCATCAGCTGCCATTGAGCGCGCGCGAAGAGTTCGCGTGGGTCGGCCATGTCGGTCCATGGACGCCGCAGATGTTTATCAAAGGCTGGTTGTTTTACCGGCATGGCGCCGCATCGGTCAATGCGCTCGAGCTCGATCCCGGGCATGGTCGAGGCTGGTGGGTGACACGCAGCGACTGGCCGGCATTTGCCGAGAGCCACGCGCAGAAATGGCGGGTGTTGCCGCGTCTCGCGTGGCTGGCGCCTAGGCGCGTTGAATCGGATGAGCCGGGGGGCGACGCCCACGCCGCAGACGAGGCCACCGGAGCGCTTTGTGTCGATGCGCAAACACTCGCCGGGCAAACGTCACATCAGCATGGACCCGCGATGGTGGTCGCCTTCGCTGAAGACGATGCGGGTGATTTGATCGAGCGATCGCGCGGCTTTATCGTGCCGGACGAATGGCCGGAGATGGCGCGGAACTACGCCAGGCAGTAGAAGGAAACGACGAAGGAAACGACGAAGGAAACGACGAACATGAGCCGGAAAAGCACCGGCTTTTCCGCAACGCCGCGCGCCCGGCGTATCCCGCTTAATACCGCTTAACTTACCACCACCGATAAAAATGATGCACCGGTCCGACGCCGCTCCCGACGTCGAGCCGATCGCTAGCCTGGAGCGCGCCGGTCAGATAAACCTTCGCATCGGCTACCGCGCTCGCCAGATCGGCGCGCTGCGGAATCAGCGCCGCAATCGCCGACGACAACGTGCATCCCGTTCCGTGGGTATTCTTCACCGGCACGCGCGGACCGCCCAGACGCAGCGTGCCGCTGTCCTGAATCAGCCAGTCCGGGCTATCCGTCGCGCTCAGATGGCCACCCTTCATCAGCACCGCGCGTGCGCCGAGCGCGCGCAGCGCTTCGCCTTGCTCGACCATGCCGGCTTCGTCGGCGGCCGCCTGGATGCCGAGCAACGCGGCGGCTTCCGGCAGATTGGGCGTCAGCACGTCGGCGAGCGGCAGCAATTCATCGCGCACCGCCGCCACGGCATCCGGCAACAGCAATGCATGATTGCTCTTCGAAATCATCACGGTATCGAGCACGACGTGCTTCGGCTTATGCCGACGCAGCGCCTCCGCGACCGCACGCGCGATCGGCGCATTCGCCAGCATGCCGATCTTCACGGCATCGACCCGGATATCGTCGAACACCGCGTCGAGCTGCGCGGTGATGAAGCCAGCGTCCGGCGCGTGAATCGCGGTCACGCCGCGCGTGTTCTGCGCAGTCAGCGCGGTAATCACGCTCGCGCCATAAGCGCCGAGCGCCGAGAAAGCCTTCAGATCGGCCTGAATGCCGGCGCCGCCGCCGGAATCGGAACCGGCGATCGTCAGCACATTGGGAATCGGTTGAGTCATGGTCAGGCGAGAAGGAAAGAGGTACGGGCGCGCTGTTGAATGCGCGGCCGCCGCAGGTCAGTGTCAGTCAGTGCTTGGCTTCGCCGATCAGCGCGACGGAATCGAACGCGCGCTGGTTGGCCTGGTGGCGTCGCATCACGAACCACATCATCACGCAGACGAAGGTGCCGAACAGCACGATCACCGCCGTGACCGGCACGTCGAGCCAGACGAGCACCGCGTACAGGCACAGCATCACGAGCACCGAGAGATTTTCGTTGAAGTTCTGCACGGCGATCGAGTGTCCCGCCGACAGCAGCACGTGCCCGCGATGCTGCAGCAGTGCGTTCATCGGCACGACAAAAAAGCCCGACAGACCGCCGACGATCATCAGGAAAATATACGCAAAGATCAGATAGCCCGGCACGTGCATGTGGCCGACATAGAAGCCCCAATGGGCGGGGAACAGATCGCGCGTGTAGAACGCCATCAGCATCACGGCGATCCCCATCATTATGCCGACCGGCAACACGGAGAGCGACTTCTTCAGCGGCACGCGCGAGGCGGCGAAAATCGCGCCGGCCGCGACGCCGACCGCGACGACCGCCTGCAGGATCGCCGCCTCGGAAAGCGACATGTTCAGCGATACTTCGGCCCACTTCAGCACGATGAATTGCAGCGTTGCACCTGCGCCCCAGAACAGCGTGGTGACGGCAAGAGAAATCTGTCCCAGCTTGTCGCGCCACAGTACGAGGAAGCAGTCGGCGAAATCGGTGACGAGCTTGATCGGGCCGCGTTCCTGTTTCGGATAACGCGCGCCGGTATCGGGAATTCGCAGATTGAAAAGCGCCGCGATGACATAGATCGCCATGATCACCAGCATCGCCGCCTCGGCGGGCGTGTTGACCGTGGGGATGTGCTGCCGCAGGATCGGCGCGGCAATGTGCGGACTGATCAGCGCGCCACCCAGCACCGTGCCGAGAATGATCGAGCCGACCGTGGTGCCTTCGATCCAGCCGTTCGCGGCGACCAGACGGTCAGGCGGTAACAGCTCGGTAAGAATGCCGTATTTGGCGGGCGAATACGCTGCCGCGCCGAAACCCACGATGCCGTAGGCAATCAGCGGGTGTGCGCCGACCAGCATCGTGATGCAGCCGAGCACCTTGATGGTGTTCGTGACGAACATCACGTGGCCTTTCGGACGGGAATCTGCGAAGGCGCCGACGAACGCGGCAAGAACGACGTACGACAGGACGAAGAACAGCTTGAGCAGCGGCGTCATCCAGTTCGGGGCGTGAAGATCTTTCAGCAGTGCGATAGCAGCGATCAGAAGCGCATTGTCGGCCAGCGACGAAAAAAACTGCGCGGCCATGATGGTGTAAAAACCTTTTTTCATCTGATGCGATGCTGTCCTCGCTGCGGTCTGTCTGCCCCGACCGTTTGAAATGCGTGCGGGCCTATGCCGTTCGAAATGGGTTGTGCGCACGGCTTTATATCACGAAAATAGCTGAATTCGGACTAGCAGAATCCTTGATCGCACCGCCCAGCAGGCTGCCGAGCGCTGAAAACGCCCTGTAAGCTGCTGATTCGCAAGCGTCTTTACGAAAATATCCCATGCCGCGCCCCCTCTCAGCCACGATCCACACCGCCGCACTTGCCAATAATCTTGCCGTTGCCCGCCGCTATGCGCCGAAATCCAAAATCTGGGCCGTCGTCAAGGCAAACGCCTACGGGCATGGTCTCGCGCGTGTCTTTCCCGGTCTGCGCGCAACCGACGGCTTTGGATTGCTCGACCTCGAAGAGGCCGTGAAGTTGCGTGAATTGGGCTGGGCGGGCCCAATTCTTTTGCTCGAAGGCTTCTTTCGTCCGACCGATATCGACGTGATCGACCGTTACAGCCTGACCACCGCGCTGCATTCGGATGAACAGTTGCGCATGCTGGAAATGGCGCGACTGTCCAAACCCGTCAATATCCAGTTGAAGATGAACACCGGTATGAACCGGCTCGGCTATACGGTCGAAAAATTCCGCTCGGCGTGGGAACGGGCGCGCGCATGCCAGGGGGTTGGCCAGATCACGCTGATGACCCATTTTTCCGATGCCGACGGCGAGCGCGGCATTGCCTATCAGATGGAAGCATTCGAGCGCGGCGCGCAGGGCATTGCCGGTGCGCGCAGCCTTGCCAATTCGGCCGCCACGTTGTGGCATCCCGGTTCGCATTTCGACTGGGTGCGGCCGGGGATCATCCTTTACGGCGCATCGCCGTCGGGCGTGACGGCAGCGGTGGCCGGTGCCGGATTGCAGCCGGCGATGACGCTCACGTCGGAACTGATCGCGGTGCAGACGTTGAGCGAAGGCAATACGGTCGGCTACGGTTCGGCGTTTAAGGCGCGCGGATCGATGCGTATCGGCGTGGTCGCATGCGGGTATGCGGACGGCTATCCGCGAGTTGCACCCGACGGCACGCCGGTGATCGTCGACGGCGTCAGGACGCGGATCGTCGGACGGGTGTCAATGGACATGCTCACAGTCGACTTGACGCCGGTTCCGACCGCCAATATCGGTTCGCGCGTGGAGCTGTGGGGTGCCACGCTGCCGATCGACGACGTCGCACAGGCGTGCGGCACGATCGGCTATGAGTTGATGTGCGCGGTCGCACCGCGCGTGCCGGTGCGCGCGGAGTAACGCGAGGCCGTGTCCGGAGCGGGAGCACGGCGCTGGACCGGCTAGGCGCGGGCGGGTAGTGCGGTGGTGTTGGCGGGTGGGCGCGGGGCAGGCATCGTGGCGGTACGGTGCGGCGTGTAGGTCGCGGTTGCCGTCACTGTTGCCGTTGTACGCGTCAGTGCGATGGCAGCGGGCTTGCAGTTCCGTGTGCGCCACCGTTTGCCTGATTGCAGCGTATCAATAGCCCTTTAGCAAACCGCCAGGCCGGCCGCTTAGCTTATCCACCCGGTCGCCGACAACCTCACCGCGCGCCACCCAGTTTCTCATCTGAGGCTCGCTGAACCGGCCCAATCCGGCTGGTTCAGCGAGCGTATCAATCCCCCGAACACCAACAGGCAACACAGGCAATCACGCGTGGCTAAACCGAAGACCTTGTACATCTGCAGTGAATGCGGCGGGCAGTCGCCGAAATGGGCCGGACAGTGCCCGTCGTGCCAGGCGTGGAACACGCTGGTCGAGTCGGTCGCGGAGGCGCCGTCCACGCACCGTTTCCAGTCGCTCGCGAAAAGCGCGCCGGTACGCCGTCTCGCCGATATCGACGCGTCCGACGTGCCGCGTTTCTCGACCGGCGTCAGCGAGTTCGACCGGGTGCTCGGCGGCGGTCTGGTGCCGGGCGGCGTGGTGCTGATCGGCGGCGATCCGGGGATCGGCAAATCGACGCTGCTGCTGCAATCGCTCGCCGAAATTGCCGCCGACAAACGCGCGCTGTATATCAGCGGCGAAGAATCGGCCGCGCAGATCGCGTTGCGTGCGCAACGGCTTTCGCTGCTGGAGCCCGGTTCGAAAGCGAGCGAGCTGCAATTGCTCGCGGAAATCCAGCTCGAAAAAATTCAGGCGACGATCGCCGATCACAAACCCGATGTCGCGGTGATCGACTCGATCCAGACCGTCTATTCCGACGCGCTGACGTCGGCGCCCGGCTCGGTCGCGCAGGTGCGCGAGTGCGCGGCGCAGTTGACGCGCATCGCCAAGCAGTCGGGCACGACCATCATCATGGTCGGCCACGTGACCAAAGAAGGCGCGCTGGCCGGCCCGCGTGTGCTGGAGCATATCGTCGACACGGTGTTGTACTTCGAAGGCGACACCCATTCGTCGTACCGTCTCGTGCGCGCGATCAAGAACCGCTTCGGTGCGGTCAACGAGCTCGGCGTGTTCGCGATGACCGAGCGCGGTTTGCGTGGCGTGGCGAATCCGTCGGCGCTATTTTTGTCGCAGCACGAGCAGTCGGTGCCGGGTTCCTGCGTGCTGGTGACGCAGGAGGGCACGCGCCCGCTGCTGGTCGAAGTGCAGGCGCTGGTGGACGCCGCCAACGCGCCGAATCCACGGCGGCTCGCGGTCGGCCTCGAACAGAACCGTCTCGCGATGCTGCTGGCCGTGCTGCACCGGCATGCCGGGATCGCGTGTTTCGATCAGGACGTGTTTCTGAACGCAGTGGGTGGCGTGAAGATTACCGAACCCGCCGCCGATCTGGCCGTGCTGCTCGCGATCCATTCATCGATGCGCAACAAGCCGCTGCCGAAGGGGCTGGTGGTCTTCGGCGAAGTGGGACTGGCGGGCGAAATCCGGCCCTCGCCGCGTGGCCAGGAGCGTCTGAAGGAGGCTGCCAAGCTCGGCTTCTCGGTTGCCGTGATTCCGAAGGCGAATGCGCCGAAGCAGCCGATAGAAGGCTTACAGGTCATTGCGGTCGAGCGGATCGAACAGGCTATCGACCGGGTCCGCACGCTTGAATAGACAGGACGGCGGCGCCTGCCGCCACCTTGCGCGCCGTAATGACCGGTAAAGATCTCCATATTGGCTGTAACCTGAATGCCGTTCCTTTTTCCTAAGCTGCGAGGGTAAGCATCCCCTTTGATGCCCGAAAAAGGATCGCGCCTTGAAACAGTCATATGAAACCGTCGCCGAGCGGCCAATCCAGGTACGTGGCTGCCGTGTCTCCGCACCGATTCGCCAGCCTTGGGGCGGTGCTTGCCGGATTGTCGAGTGGATCGACACCGCCGGTCAGATATCGCGCCGGGTCGTGGCCGAAGACGCCACGGCCGCCGATGTGCGTGCCACGATCGACCGTCACGTGGAAGGCCGCAAGCACGTGCTGTATGACGATGAAAAGACGCCGCGTCAGACGTTGCCGAGACAGACGGTGGCGAGGCGGTGATTTGACGGGAGGTCTGGAGCCGAAGCGTTTGGGGTTTCCCAGTTGGCTTTGGGCAGTTTTTATGGCGCGTTCTGAACGCGCGTCGCGGGCGCTACCTGGATCCGCACCAGCTTTTTCGTGGTCGGCCTGGCGTGGTCTGGCTTGATCGGGCAGCAACGCAGTCGGCCAGTCGGGCGTGTCAGCCCATCAGGTTGTCGCCGTGGTCCGCTTCTTCGTCATCGTCCTGCGGCACGTAGGCCGCCGGATTAAACAGCGGATGCTGCGCCGCTTCGGCCGGTGTTAGTACCGGCGAAACACAGCAGTCGATCGGCTCCAGCAGCATCACCCATTCTCCCAGCGGACGCTTGTCAATCACATCGGCCAGTTCCTGCGTCAGCGCAACGGCATCCGGGCCGCCAATCGCCTGACCGAGACTCCAGTGGCGCGTCGCCCATTCGGGATGATCGAGCGCCATGCATAGCGTTTCCCAGAACTTCAGTTCGAGCGCGCCGACTGCGAGCCAGCGGTGATCGAGCGTGCGGTACAGGTTGTAGCAGGGCACGCCACCGTTCAGCAGACCCTCGCCGACCGCGGGCGTCGCGCCTTCATTGGCCAGCGCGACTTGCGCGACGAGGTTATGCGCATGCGTGACGTGCGTCATCGAGACATCGACGAAGCGGCCTTCGCCGCCACGCGACACGTGCCATAACGCGGCGAGAATCTGCGTGACCGCGCTCAGTGCGCCGCCGAGCAGGTCGGCGATCTGGAAATTGGGCAGGATCGGTGTGCCGTCGCGGCTCGCCAGTTGATCGAGCACGCCCGCATAGCCGATGTAGTTCAGATCGTGGCCCGCGTAATCGACGAACGGGCCGCTCGCGCCGTATCCACTGATCGCGCAGTAGACGAGCCGGGGATTGGCCGCGCGTAGCGTTTCGTAGCCGATGCCCAGACGGTCCATCACGCCGGGGCGAAAGCTCTCGATCAGCACGTCTGCTTCCGCCGCGAGCGCGCACAACACATTGCGCCCCGCCGCGGATTTGAGATCGAGGCGTGTCTCGCGTTTGCCGCGATTCACCAGCCGGTAAAACGCGCCGGGGCGGCCGGCCACGCGGTCGCTCGACGACTGCATCATCGTGCGGGTGGGGTCTCCCGCGCCGGGTGCTTCGATTTTCAGCACGTCGGCGCCGAGTTCGGCCAGCCGCAAAGCGGCAACCGGGCCGGGCAGCAGTCGCGTCAGATCGAGTACGCGCAGCCCCTGCAACGCGGGCGGTGCCGACACGGGCAGCGCCGCAGTGGCGGCCGACGAAGCCGACGAAGCCGACGAAGCCGATGAAGCCGATGAAGCCGACGAAGCCGATGAAGCCGATGAAGCCGATGAAGCCGATGACCCGGATGATGATGTCGCAGATGACAAAGCCAACCTCTCGTCGGTGCTGGCGCGGGCCGCGAACAGCGTGCCGTTAGCCGATTTGTTCGAGTTCCTCGTGAGTCTCGAGCCATTCGGCTTCGAGCGCTTCGAGACGCGCGTTCACATCTGCCTGACGGCGGATCGCCTCCGTCAGCCTGCTTTTCTGCTCGGGCTCGTAACTGGCCGGATCGACGACGAACGCGTCGAGCGTCGTTTTCTCCGCGTTGAGCGAGTCCATTTCCTTCTCGATCTTCGTGATGCGGCTTTGCAGCGGCTTTTTCAGATGCGCGAGCTTCTGACGCGTTTCCGCTTCAAGCCGACGCTGTTCCTTGCGATTCACGCCGTTATCGGCGCTGCTGTCAGGCCCATTGGTGCCCGCCGTGCCCGCCTTGAGTGCCGCGCGCTGGTCCGCTGCGTGTTGCAGCAGCCAGTCGCGGTAATCGTCGAGATCGCCGTCGAATTCCTGCAAGCGATGCCTGGCGACCAGCATGAATTGATCGGTGGTGGCGCGCAGCAGATGCCGGTCGTGCGACACGAGAATGAGCGTGCCTTCGAACTGCGCGAGCGCCATGGTCAGCGCGTGACGCGTTTCGAGATCCAGGTGGTTGGTCGGCTCGTCGAGCAGCAGCAGATTCGGCTTTTGCCAGATGATCAACGCGAGCGCGAGACGCGCCTTTTCGCCGCCGGAGAAAGGCGCGATTTTCGACGTCGCCATTTCGCCGGAAAAGTTGAAGCTGCCGAGGAAGTCGCGCAACTCCTGTTCGCGTGTATCGGGTGCGAGACGGGCGAGGTGCTGCAACGGCGTGTCGTCGGCGCGTAGCGTTTCGAGTTGATGCTGCGCGAAATAGCCGATGCGCAACCCCTTGCCTTCGCGCACGTGGCCGCCGAGCGCTTCCAGCGTGCCGGCGAGCGTCTTGATCAGCGTCGATTTACCCTGGCCGTTCGCGCCGAGCAGGCCGATGCGCTGACCGTTCTGGATCGACAGCATCACGTGGTCGACGATCGGAATCTCGACACCTTGTTCGCCGTGATAACCGCAGCGCACGTCGTCCATCACCATCATCGGATTTGGCGCGGAATCGGGCGTGCGGAACTCGAACGTGAACGGCGACGCGGCATGGGCCGGCGCGATCAGTTCCATCTTTTCCAGCGCCTTCACGCGGCTCTGTGCCTGACGCGCCTTGGTAGCCTGCGCCTTGAAGCGGTTGATGTAGCTCTGCAGATGCTCGACCGTGCGCTGCTGCTTTTCATACGCGCTCTGTTGCAGCGCGATCTGCTGCGCCCGGAGCACTTCGAATTGCGAGTAGTTGCCGCCGTAACGCTTGATCTGCTGCTGTTCCAGATGCAGCGTGACATTGCAAACCGAGTCGAGGAATTCGCGGTCGTGCGAAATCACGACCAGCGTGCCGGGATAGCGGTGCAGCCAGTCTTCGAGCCAGACGATCGCGTCCAGATCCAGGTGATTGGTCGGCTCGTCGAGCAGCAGCAGATCGGAGCGGCACATCAGCGCCTGCGCCAGATTCAGCCGCATACGCCAGCCGCCCGAGAAACTGCTGACCGGCTCGCGGGTTTGTTCCAGCGTGAAGCCGAGGCCAAGCAGCAACGCTTCGGCGCGCGCGGGCGCGGTATAGCCGTCGGCGTCGGCGAAGGCTGCGTGCGCTTCGCCTTCGGCTGCGCCGTCGTGCGCGGCGGAGGCGGCGGCAATGCGAGCTTCGATCGCGCGCAACGCGGCGTCGCCGTCGAGCGTATAGGCGAGGGCGGTTTTGTCCGCGGCGGGCGTTTCCTGCGCGACGTGGGCGATCTGCCAGGTGGGCGGCATCGAGAAATCGCCGCCGTCCGCGTGCAGTTCGCCGAGCAGCACGGCAAACAGCGTCGACTTGCCCGCGCCGTTTGCCCCCACGAGGCCGGCCTTTTCGCCGGGATTGAGGGTGAACGTGGTGTTGTCGAAGAGCGGCTTGGTGCCGCGCGCGAGGCTGAACTGATTAAAGCGGATCACGAAGAGGCCGGCTGAAGAAAACCGCTATTTTAGACTGCCGGGCGTGACACCGGGCGCTCAGTCGGGATCGGCCATTCGGCCGACTGTTGTGGCGCTCCTTTTGGCATAGACTGACGGCTTTCACGGGAGAGCACATGACATCGATTTATTCGTTTTCGGCACGTACGCTCGGCGGCGACGAAGTGAGTCTCGAGCAGTATCAAGGCAAGGTTTTGCTGATCGTCAATACGGCGAGCGAATGCGGATTCACGCCGCAGTATGCGGGCCTGCAGAAACTGTATGACGACCTGGCGGCGCGTGGGCTGACGGTGCTTGGCTTTCCGTGCAATCAGTTCGGCAAGCAGGAGCCGGGCGATGCCGCGCAGATCGGCAGCTTCTGCGAAAAAAATTACGGCGTGACTTTTCCGATGTTCGACAAGATCGATGTGAACGGCGCGAACGCGCATCCGCTGTTCCGTTACCTGACCGAAGAGGCACCGGGCTTGCTGGGGCTGGAAGGAATCAAGTGGAATTTCACCAAGTTTCTGATTGCACGCGATGGCACCGTGGTGAAACGCTATGCGCCGCTGACCAAGCCTGAGGCGATTGTCGAGGATATCAAGAAGCTGCTTTGATCTGCGTTGCGTTGCTTCGGGCGGAAGCGGTTAGCGAAGCCTCGATATCTGCCGGCAGCCGGACACACCGCGTTGGGCGGAGCCGCCGGCCGCATTTACCAGCCCTTCAGCGCGTGCGTGGCCATTGGGTTCTGGACACGCTGTTCAGACTAGCCAGCGAGCCTTGTGCGCCACAACGAAGTCGTGACGGCGGCTGCCGCACGGCAACGTCATTGTCTGGTGATGATCCGCGACGGCGGAAGCGTCAGAACAACCGCCGCGCAGCCTGCAATGGTGCAGTGGCTGCGCATGCGGCTTAAAGAATTGGCGAGAATAAGCGCGCCACATGCATCAGCACGCGTTTAAGCGCACTGGCCTGCCGGTACTCGTTGCGGTCGATTTCAAGCGACTCGGCAAAATCGTTCAGCAGCATCGTTTCGACCTCCTGCGCGAAGCCACGGTCGACGGTCAGCACCATGATCTCGAAGTTCAAACGGAACGAGCGGTTGTCGAGATTCGCGCTGCCGATCGCCGCGGCCACGCTGTCGATCAGCACGACCTTCTGGTGCAGGAAACCCGGTTGATAGCGGAAAATCCGGATGCCCGCGCGCAGCGAATCGTACGCATACAGCTTCGACGCGGCGAACACCACCAGATGGTCGCGCCGGCTCGGAATCAGAATGCGGACGTCCACGCCGCGCAGCACGGCGAGTCGCAACGCCGAAAACACGGCTTCGTCGGGGACGAGGTACGGCGAGGTGATCCAGATCCGCTCGCGCGCCGCGTTGATCGCTTCGACGAAAAAGAGTGAACAGGTCTCCTGTTTGTCAGCCGGACCGCTCGGCACGACAAGGCAGTGCATGCCCTGATCGGCGGAGGGATCGACCGGCGCGGCAGGCGGCACGTCGAACTCGGGCAACTGCTGCGTCGCCCAGTGCCAGTCTTCGGTAAACACGAACTGGATGCTGGCGACCGCCGGGCCGCGCACCTCGATATGCGTGTCCCGCCACGGCGAAAGCGGCGGCTTGCTGCCGAGATATTCGACGCCCACGTTGTGTCCGCCGACAAACGCGCGTTCGCCGTCGACCGACACGATTTTGCGGTGATTGCGGAAGTTCAGTTGCAGGCGGTTGACGAAGCGGCGATTGGTCGCGAACGGATGGGTTTCGACGCCTGCGGCGCGCAACGCCGCCACATAACGATGTGGCAAATCGAAACTGCCAATGCTGTCGTACAGGAAATAGACACGCACGCCTTGCTGCGCTTTGGCGATCAGCGCGTCCCTGAGCATTTCGCCGAGCGCATCGTCGCGCACGATGAAGAACTGCACGATCACATAATGACGTGCATTCCCGATGGCCTCGAAGATTGCCTCGAACGTTGCCATGCCATTGACGAGTGTCCGCACGGAATTGCCAGGCAGGAACGGCATGCCGCCCAGGCGCGTCAGCGAATGCACGAGCCTGACGCCGAGTTGCTGCGTAGGCACGCCCGCCGACGACGACCGTGTGTCCCATTCCGGCGGATGCGCGCGGGTACGCAGCAATTCGTTCTCGACACGGCGAGCGTCCGCGTAACCCGCGAATTTGCTGCGTCCGAGGAACAGGTAAGGCACCAGCGTCAGATAAGGCATCGCGACGAGCGACACGGCCCACGCAATCGCGCCTTGCGATGTGCGCGTGTTGAGAATCGCATGACACGCCGCGACCATGCCGAGGATATGGGCGAGGGCGACCAGCGGGCCGACGTGAAGCAGGTCGAATTGCATAGGCGGACGAAGGGTTGGCGAAGCGCTGCGTGTTCCAGCCGATGTCGCGGCGGGCAGCTGACCGCGCTCATCTTACCGAACGCCGGTGTGTTGGGGTGCCACAGTAGGGGGCTTTGGCGTCCGGAGGGTGCGCGACGGGAAGTCTGGACGCGCGAGGAGGAGCGGTCAGGGAGCGGGTGAAACAGCGCAAACGGTGGCGGAGGCGCGCCCACCCACCCGCTACGGCGTGCCGCACGCGGGAGAAGAAGCCACGCACGCCACGCCACAAAACCAACACACCAACAAACCAGAAAACTCAAACCGGCAAATCGGCAGCCTGAATCAAAAACACATTGTCGTCACCGGCGCTGGTCGACAACCACACCAGATCCAACCCGCCGAACGCCGCTTCGACGTTCTCACGCTCATTGCCGATCTCTACCACCAGCACGCCATTTTCGGTCAGCCAGTTGCGCGCATCGGCGATGATGCGACGCACGATATCCATGCCGTCAGCGCCGCCTGCCAACGCCATATCCGGCTCGTGCTTGTATTCAGCGGGCAATTCCTGCATCGACGCCGCGTTCACATACGGCGGATTGCTGATGATCACGTCATAGCGGCGCTCGGCGAGCGGCGCGTAAAGATCGCCCTCGAACAGCGCGATACGGTCGTCGAGCTTGTAATCCATCACATTGCGCGTGGCGACTTCCAGCGCGGGCGCGGACAGATCGACCGCATCGATATCCGCATTCGGGAACGCATGCGCGGCAAGAATCGCGAGGCAGCCCGAACCGGTGCACAGTTCCAGCACCGCGCTGACCTGTTCAGGATCTTCCACATACGGCTGCAAACCGTCCTGCAGCAATTCGCCGATAAACGAACGCGGCACGATCACGCGCTCATCGACGTGAAAGCGGAAACCGTGCATCCACGCTTCCTGCGTGATGTACGCCGCCGGCACGCGCTGCGTGGCACGGCGCTCGATCACGTTCAGCACGGCGTCGATCTCCGCCGCGCTCAAACGTGCGTCGAGGAACGGCTCCAGCAGATCGAGCGGCAAGTGCAGCGTGTGCAGCACCAGGTAAGCCGCTTCGTCGTAAGCATTGGCCGAGCCATGACCGAACGACAGTTCGGCCTGGTTGAAACGCGACACCGCAAAGCGCAGCAGGTCGCGGACGGTGGAAAACGGGAGCGTCATCGCAAATAGTCCTTGTTCAGGCGATCAGTTGTTCGAGCACGCGGCGATACACGTTCTTCAGCGGCTCGATGTGTGCGACTTCGATATGTTCGTCGATCTTGTGGATGCTGGCGTTCAGCGGACCGAATTCGATCACCTGCTCGCAGATGCGAGCGATAAAGCGGCCGTCTGATGTACCGCCTGTGGTCGACAGTTCGGTGCTCACGCCGGTTTCATCCTTGATGGCTTTCGCCAGCGCGTTCGACAGATCGCCACGCGGCGTCAGGAACGGCAGGCCGCTCACGTTCCATTGCAGATCATATTCGAGGCCGTGTTTGTCGAGAATCGCATGCACGCGGGCCTGCAAACCTTCGACCGTGCTGGCCGTCGAGAAGCGGAAGTTGAACATCACGTCCGCATGACCCGGGATCACGTTGGTCGCGCCGGTGCCGCTGTGAATGTTCGATACCTGCCAGGTAGTGGGCGGGAAGTATTCGTTGCCGTCGTCCCAGCGTTCGGCGACCAGTTCGGCCAATGCGGGCGCGAGCAGATGCACCGGATTTTTCGCCAGATGCGGGTAGGCGATATGGCCTTGCACGCCTTTGACGATCAGCTTGCCGGACATCGAACCGCGTCGGCCATTCTTCACCATGTCGCCGAGTTGCGCGCTCGAAGTCGGTTCGCCGACGATGCAGTAGTCCATCCGCTCGCCGCGTGCCTGCAACGCTTCGACGACCTTGACGGTGCCGTCGGTGGCCGGGCCTTCTTCATCGCTCGTGATCAGGAACGCGAGCGAGCCGCGATGGGCCGGGTGCGCCGCGACGAACTCCTCGCTCGCAACCACGAAGCCGGCGATCGACGCCTTCATGTCCGCCGCGCCACGGCCGTACAGCTTGCCGTCGCGCTGGGTCGGCTCGAACGGCGCCGAATGCCATTGTTCGAGCGGGCCGGTTGGCACCACGTCGGTGTGGCCGGCGAACGCGAGCAGTTTGCCCGCAGTGCCGTCGACGCCGCGTTTGACGGCCCACAAATTGGTCACGCCATTCGATTCGATCGTCTCGTGCTCGAAGCCGATCGCGGACAGGCGTTCGATCAGCAGACGCTGGCAATGCTGGTCGTCGGGCGTCACGGACGCGCGGGCGATCAGTTGTTCGGTAAGGGCGAGGGTGCCGGACATGGATTCAGTACAAGCCACTTTGAAATGAAAAAATGCCGGCTGGCGGTGGAACACCGCAGCCGGCAACAGCTTTTGAGCGACGCGGCGAGGCCGCGTTTTGCTTCTTGTTGCTTACCGGTTCCGATTGCCGCGCCTGATGCCAGCGCTGGCGTTCAGGTCCGCGTGCCGGGTCCGGCGTACCGCGTTCAATGCGCGTTAGCACACCGAGTTTGCGGTGGCGCGTTTGCGGCGCCGCGTTTGCGGGCGCCGCATTCGCAGCCGTTTATGCACAGCGGGCGTTCGCTGCGGCAGAGCGCGCCGCGTGCTAACACTCAGACACGCGTACTCAGGCAAACAACGCCGTGTACTCGTCCGCGGAAAAACCGAGCGATTTGACGCGCCCGTTCACCACCAGCACCGGCCGCTTGATCACCGACGGCTTGTGGATCATCAATGCGATCGCGCCTGGCTGCGTTTCAGCCGCCGCTTTCATGTCGTCGGACAGACCACGCCAGGTGGTGCCGCGACGGTTCAGCAGCGCGTCGAGCTTCACGTCTTTCAACCAGTCCTGCACGAGCGGTTCGGTCACGCCATGCTTCTTGAAGTCGTGAAACTCGAACTCGACGCCGTGCTCTTCCAGCCACACGCGGGCTTTCTTCACGGTGTCGCAGTTCGGGATGCCGTAGACAACGGTTTTGGTGCCGCGCGCCATCAGTCGCCTCGCAGCAGCTCGTTCAGGCCGACCTTCGCGCGGGTCTTCGCATCTACCTTCTTGACGATCACCGCGCAGTACAGGCTGTGCGAACCGTCTTTCGACGGCAGGTTGCCCGCAACCACCACCGAGCCCGCCGGAATGCGGCCATACGTGACTTCGCCGGTTTCGCGGTCGTAAATCTTGGTGCTCTGGCCGAGGTACACGCCCATCGAGATCACCGAGTTTTCTTCGACGATCACGCCTTCCACCACTTCCGAACGCGCGCCGATGAAGCAGTTGTCTTCGATGATGACCGGGTTCGCCTGCAGCGGCTCCAGCACACCGCCAATGCCCACGCCACCCGACAGGTGGACGTTCTTGCCGATCTGCGCGCACGAACCAACGGTGGCCCATGTATCGACCATCGTGCCTTCGTCGACGTACGCGCCGATGTTGGTGTACGACGGCATCAGCACGACGTTCTTCGCGATGAACGAGCCACGGCGCGCGATAGCGGGCGGCACGACGCGGAAGCCGCCGGCGGCGAAGTCTTCAGCGGTGTAGTTCGCGAACTTCGACGGTACCTTGTCGTAGAACTGCGAATAGCCGCCAGCCGGCATCGGCGCGTTGTCTTCGAGGCGGAACGACAGCAGCACGGCCTTTTTCAGCCACTGATTGACGACCCAGTCGCCGTCCTTCTTTTCGGCGACGCGCAGCACGCCCTTGTCCAGTTGTTCGATCGCGTGGGCGACGGCTTCGCGGACGTCGGCCGGCGCGGCCTTCGGCGACAGGTCGGCGCGGTTTTCCCAGGCGGTGTCAATGATCTGCTGAAGTTGTTGCGACATATGCGTGTTTTCTGAAGAGTTGAAGGCTGAAGAAGGCGAGGCGGCGCAGCGGGAGCTGATGCGCCAACGGCGGGAGGTCGACCCCAACCGTTGGCCCGGCAGACTCAACCGGCAAGCTTGCGGCAAAAATCGACGATCCGCTGAACACCTTGCGTGCATTCGTCGACGTCCGCGACCAGCGCGAGGCGCACGAAATTGCGGCCGGGGTTCTCGCCGTGCGCAGTACGCGCGAGGAACGAGCCCGGCAGAACCGTCACATTATAGTCGGCGTAGAGGCGCTGGGCGAACTCGGTATCCGTCAGGCCAGTGCGCGACACGTCGGCCCATAGGTAGAACGCGGCGTCCGGCAGGCGCACGTCGAGCACCTCGGCGACCATCGGCGTGACGGTGGCGAACTTCTGCACGTACTTCGCGCGGTTCTCGCGCACGTGCGCCTCGTCGTTCCACGCGGCAATGCTGGCGCTCTGGAATACCGTCGACAACGCCGCGCCGTGGTACGTGCGGTACAGCAGGAAATCTTTCAGGATCGCCGCGTCGCCGGCGACGAAACCCGAGCGCATGCCCGGCACGTTGGAGCGCTTGGACAGGCTCGACAGCATCACCAGCCGCTCGAAGCCGCGGCCGAGCTTGTGCGCGGCTTCCAGGCCGCCGAGCGGCGGATTCACTTCGTCGAAATAGATTTCGGAGTAGCACTCGTCCGACGCGATCACGAAACCATAACGGTCGGACAGCGCGAACAGTTCGCGCCAGTCGTCGAGCGTGAGCACCGCGCCGGTCGGGTTGCCCGGCGAGCACACGTACAGCAGCTGCGTGCGCGCCCAGATGTCTTCCGGCACCGCCGAATAGTCGCAGGCGAAGTTGCGCGCCGGGTCGCTATTGACGAAATACGGCTGCGCGCCGGCCAGAATCGCCGCGCCTTCGTAGATTTGGTAGAACGGGTTCGGACAGAGTACGATCGCAGGCTCGCCGTCAGCATTGCGCTTCGGGTCCACCACGGTTTGCGCGAGCGCGAACAGCGCCTCGCGCGAGCCCGCCACCGGCAGTACCTCGGTAAGCGGATCGACTGGCGGCAGGTTGTAGCGTTGCGTGACCCACTTCGCGATCGACTCGCGCAGCGGCGCCGAGCCGAGCGTGGCCGGATATGCGGCGAGACCACCGAGCGAATTCACCACGGCGTCGCGGATCAACGTGGGCGTGGGATGTTTCGGCTCACCGATGCCGAAGCTGATATGCGAAAGGCCGGCTGGCGGCGTGACCTTCGCGAAAAGCATGCGCAGCTTTTCGAACGGATAGGACTGAAGGGAGTCGAGTAGCGGGTTCACGGGTGGATCGAGCCTGATCGAAGAGGGCGCAGAACGGATGCAGGAAGCAGCGGGGCACGCGCGCTGGCGTTGAAAACGCTGAAATGCCTGAAACACACGATAGACAGATGCGCTAAACATGCTGGCAGCGGCGGCGAACGAATAATTATAGCGTGGGCTGTCGCCGTGCGCGGACGCGCGAGGTCTGATGAGCCGGATAGGGAAACTCGTGAAACGCGGCGAATGCTGCGAGTCGCGGTGAAAATGTAGTGTGAATTGAACGTAGTGTGAACGTAGTGCGCCGCCCCGGAAGCGACGCGACCCGCCAGGCGGCGTATTCGATGCGTTGCAGCGGGAACGACGCGAACCGCCGACGGTTCGCGCAAAAAGAAGCAGGAGCAGCAATGGTTGCAGCAATCCCGGAGACATTCAGACCTGACAGGTGCAGGAGCGCCGCGGTCCATGCGAACGACGCCACGAACCCGCACATCAGGAACGCGGCGCGCAAGGCGGGCGAGCCGGCCGTGACCGACGTGACGGTTATAACGAGCGTAAAGCGTGTAGCGACCACGCCGGTCAGCCCGCGCACCGACGACACGCCGCCACACGCCGTCCGGCGTTTCGCATCATGACCAACTGGCTGCGTAACGGTTGGCCGACGCTTGCGATCATGCTGGGCGCATCGGTGTGGGGAATGATCTGGTATCCGTTGCGGATGCTGGCCGCGCTTGGCGTCACCGGCACGGCGGCGAGTGCGCTGACGAGCGCAGCGGGCTGTCTGTTCGTGCTGCTGGTGCGGCATCGCGCGATCAGAACGGTGCGTTGGCACTGGCTGCTACCCGCGCTCGCGCTGGCGGCGGGCATCACCAATCTCGGCTTCGTGTGGGGTTCGATCCACGGCCAGGTGATGCGGGTGCTGCTGCTGTTTTACCTCACCCCTGCATGGACCGCGCTATTCGCGCATTTCATCCTGCATGAACGCCTGACGTGGTCGGGCGCGGCTCTTGCCGCGCTGTCGCTGGCGGGAGCGATGACCATGCTGTGGTCGCCGCAACTCGGCATCCCGGTGCCAGGCAATCTCGCCGAATGGGCAGGCCTTGCAGGCGGCATGGGCTTTGCCATGAGCAACGTGCTGATTCTGAAGACCAGCCGGGTATTGCCGGAGATGAAACCGGAAATGCGCACTGCGACGATCTTTGGCGGCGCGGCGATCTTCAGCGCGTGCGCGTCGCTGTTCGAAGCGATGCCCGCACCGCCCACCGGCGCGCACCTGGGCACTGCCGCGTGGCTCGTACTCGGGCTCGGCTTTCTGCTGGCGTCGAACAATATGCTCGTGCAGTACGGGCTCTCCCGCGTGCCGGCGAACCGGGCATCGATCATCATGCTGTTCGAGATCGTCGTCACGGCGTTGTCCGCGTGGCTATTTGCCGGCGAGACTCCCGGCCCGCGCGAATGGGCGGGCGGCGTATGCATCGTGCTGGCGTCGGCGTTGTCGAGCTGGGTCCACAGGACGAGGCCCACGCCACCCGATCCGGCCGCGCAGGACGTGAGCCAGGCCGACGCGCTCGACGCCGATAACACGGCTGACAACAATGCGGATAACCACGACCGTAAGGCCGGTAAGAATCGCTCACGCGCGATGGTATGATTGCCCCTCATTAGCCGGCACATGCATGAGCGTGCACAGTGAACGTGCACTATGAGCGTTGTAGTGAGCGTGTGCAGTGAGCGCGTTCTGCGGACTTCAGTGGCCGCATGAAGCCGGCATCCGTGTTCCGAGGGCTTGCGAGCTTCGCTGGCTGCTTCGCTTCATTGGCGAGCGGCTGGCGCGGCCTTCACAAGCCACCTATTTTTTCCCTTTTCAAACAGCGAAATCGCCGTGCGTCTGACCTCGATCAAACTCGCTGGCTTCAAGTCATTCGTCGATCCTACGCATTTCCAGGTCCCAGGCCAGCTGGTCGGCGTGGTCGGACCGAACGGGTGCGGCAAGTCCAACATCATCGACGCCGTGCGCTGGGTGCTCGGCGAATCGCGCGCTTCCGAGCTGCGCGGCGAGTCGATGCAGGACGTGATCTTCAATGGCTCTACCGCGCGCAAGCCAGGTAGCCGCGCCAGCGTCGAACTCGTGTTCGACAACGCCGACGGCCGTGCCGCCGGGCAGTGGGGCCAGTATGCCGAAATCGCCGTCAAGCGCGTACTCACGCGCGACGGCACCTCGAGCTACTACATCAACAATCTGCCGGCGCGTCGCCGGGACATCCAGGACATCTTCCTCGGCACCGGTCTCGGGCCGCGTGCTTACGCGATCATCGGGCAGGGCATGATCGCGCGCCTGATCGAGGCGAAGCCGGAAGAGCTGCGCGTGTTCCTCGAAGAAGCCGCGGGCGTGTCGAAGTACAAGGAACGCCGTCGCGAGACGGAGAATCGTCTGCATGACACGCGCGAAAATCTGACGCGGGTCGAAGATATTGTCCGCGAACTGAGCGCGAATCTCGAGAAGCTGGAAGCGCAAGCGGTCGTCGCCACGCGCTACAAGGAACTGCAAACCGACGGCGAAGAGAAGCAGCGCCTGTTGTGGCTGCTGCGCAAGAACGAAGCGGGCGGCGAACAGCAGCGTCAGCAACGCGCGATCGAACAGGCCCAGATCGACCTCGAAGCGCATACCGCGAAGCTGCGCGAAGTCGAAGCGCAACTCGAAACGCTGCGCGTCGCGCATTACTCCGCCAGCGACGCGATGCAGGGCGCGCAAGGCGCGCTGTACGAAGCCAACGCGGAAGTCAGCCGGCTCGAAGCCGAGATCAAGTTCATCGTCGAATCGCGTAACCGGGTTCAGGCGCAGATCGCCGCGCTGGGCGCGCAGCGCGAGCAGTGGCAGTCGCAGGCCGAAAAGGCCCAAGGCGATATCGAAGACGCTGAAGAGCAGCTTGCCGTCGCCGAAGAAAAAGCCGCGCTCGCCGAAGACGACGCTGCCGCCAAGCACGACGCGATGCCCGCGCTCGAAGCACGCTGGCGCGATGCGCAGACCGAGCTGAACGCGGAGCGCGGCGGCATCGCGCAGACCGAACAGGCGCTGAAGCTCGAAGCGGCGCATCAACGCAATGCCGATCAGCAATTGCAGCAACTGCAGCAGCGTCACGAGCGGCTGAAGTCGGAAGCGGGCGGTCTCGACGCCCCCGACGAAGCGCAACTCGAAGAGTTGCGCATGCAGCTTGCCGAGCACGAAGAGATTCTGCACGACGCGCAAGCCCGTTTGAGCGACGCGCAGGAAACGCTGCCGCGCGTCGACGGCGAACGCCGCGCCGCGCAGGAGCGCGTGCAGGCGGAAAGCTCGCAAATTCATCAGCTCGACGCACGTCTCAGCGCGCTCAAGCAATTGCAGGAAAACGTCCAGACCGAAGGCAAGATTCAGCCGTGGCTGGAAAAGCACGAACTCGGCGGCCTGCCGCGTCTGTGGAAGAAGCTGCACGTCGAAGCCGGTTGGGAAAACGCGCTTGAAGCGGTGCTGCGCGAGCGTCTGGCCGCGCTGGAAGTGTCGAACCTCGACTGGGTCAAGGCCTTCGCGACCGACGCACCGCCCGCCAAGCTCGCGTTCTACGCACCGCCCGCAGCCGGTCAGCCGGTCGCGACGCCGCCCGCGCTGCGGCCGCTGCTGTCGCTGGTGCGGATCGACGACGCCGGCATTCGCGCGGTGCTGAACGACTGGCTCGGCCTCGCGTTCGTCGCCGACGACCTGCAGCAGGCGCTCAGCATGCGCGCGCAGTTGCCGGAAGGCGGCTCGTTCGTCGTCAAGGCGGGGCACGTCGTGACGCGCGTCGGCGTGCAACTGTATGCGGCCGACTCCGAACAGGCCGGCATGCTGGCGCGTCAGCAGGAAATCGAAAATCTCGGTCGGCAAGTGCGCGCGCAGGCACTGCTCGCAGATGAGGCGAAGGCTGCCGCGATCCGCGCCGAAGCCGCGCATACGCAAGCCGCACAAGCGCTGACCGATGTGCGTCAACAGTCCGAGCGCGCGACGCAACGCGTGCACGCGTTGCAAATGGACGTGCTCAAGCTCACGCAGGCGCACGAGCGCTACACGCAGCGCAGCACGCAGATTCGCGAGGAACTCGAAGAGATCACCGCGCAGATCGAAGAGCAGCGTGCGATGCGTGCGGAGTCGGAAGCTAATTTCGAGCGGCACGATTCCGAACTCGCCGAATTGCAGGCGCGTTTCGAAGATCATCAACTGGCCTTCGAAGCACTCGACGAAACGCTCACCACCGCACGTGGGCAGGCGCGCGATCTCGACCGCCACGCCACCGACGCACGCTTCGCCGCGCGCAACATGGCGAATCGCATCGACGAATTGAAGCGCAGCATTCAGGTCGCGCATGAGCAGAGCGAGCGGGTCGAAGGGGCGCTCGAAGACGCTCGCGCCGAGCTCGAAACGATCAACCAGCAGACCGCGCACACGGGCTTGCAGGACGCGCTCGACATCCGTTCGGCGAAGGAAGAGGCGTTGCACGCCGCGCGTCTGGAACTGGACGATCTGACCGCCAAACTGCGTGCCGCCGACGAAACCCGCCTCACCGCCGAGCGCGCGTTGCAACCGCTGCGCGACCGCATCAACGAATTGCAGTTGAAAGAACAGGCCGCGCGGCTGAACGGCGAGCAGTTCATCGAGCAACTCGCCGCAGCCGGTGTCGACGAGGCCGACTTGCAGGCCAAGCTCACGCCGGACATGAAGCCGTCGTACCTGCAAGGCGAAGTCACGCGCATCAACAACGCGATCACCGCGCTGGGCCCGGTCAACATGGCCGCGCTCGACGAGTTGAAGGCGGCAACCGAGCGCAAGACGTTCCTTGACGCGCAGTCGACGGACCTGAACAGCGCGATCGAAACGCTCGAAGACGCGATCCGCAAGATCGACGGCGAAACGCGCACGCTGCTGCAAGGCACGTTCGACCAGGTGAACCATCATTTCGGCGAACTGTTCCCGCGTCTGTTCGGCGGCGGCCAGGCGAAGCTGATCATGACCGGCGACGAAATTCTCGACGCCGGCGTGCAGGTGATGGCGCAACCGCCGGGCAAGAAGAATTCGACGATTCACCTGCTGTCGGGCGGCGAAAAAGCGCTGACCGCCACCGCGCTGGTGTTCGCGATGTTCCAGCTGAATCCCGCGCCGTTCTGTTTGCTGGACGAAGTGGACGCGCCGCTCGACGACGCGAACACCGAACGTTTCGCGAACCTCGTGCGGGCAATGTCGGACAAAACCCAGTTCCTGTTTATCTCGCACAACAAGATCGCGATGGAAATGGCGCAACAGTTGATCGGCGTGACCATGCAGGAGCAGGGTGTGTCGCGGATCGTCGCGGTCGACATGGAAACGGCGGCCGGTTTCGCCCAGAATATCGTTTAAGTTAAAGCCTTCGCGGGCGTTTGGATCCAGCGCAGCGGCTTGACAGGCAAGCCGCGCGACAGGTGGAGCGGGCGCACAACCGCGCAGATAGAAGAATTGCTGATGGAGCATGCATGGACGAGTTGACACTCGGTTTGATCGGCGCGGGTGCCGTGGTGGTCGGAGGCGTGGTCGTGTACAACGCTTGGCAGGGTGCCAAAGTGCGCCGCAAGATGCCGCGGCCCATGCCGGCCGAAGCCGCCGAAAGCTTTGCGCGGGATGAGCCCGAGGAGCAGAGCCCGTTCATCGAACCGGCCCGGCCGACTACGCGTCGTGAACCGGCGGTCGGTGCGGACGCACCGGTGGAGACAAACACGGCGCGTGTCGAGCCGACGTTTGGCGCGCCGGTAGGCGCGGCGCCGCTCGATACGCCGGCCGATATTCAGGCCGAGACGACTACACCGAATGGTTATCAGGAAGCCGAAGGCGTGGCGGAAGGGGCCGGCACCGAAGCGGGCGACGCGGTTGCTGCTGCGGGTGAAGCGGCGCCACTCGCTGACGAGCCGGTAGAACCGATTCTGCCTGCGGCCACGACTATCTCGTCGGCGCCGCCGGCGATCGTCGATCGTCGCATCGACTGCATCGTGCCGATTCGCCTGAACGGCCCGGTGGCTGGCGACAAGGTGATTCCGTTCGCACAGCGCCTGCGCCGTGCCGGCAGCAAGCCCGTGCACATTGAAGGCAAGCTCGAAGGCGGCGCGTGGGAGTTGCTGCAAAACGGCGCGCGCTACGAAGAACTGCGCGCGGCCGCGCAACTGGCCAACCGCAGTGGCGCGCTCAACGAACTCGAGTTCTCCGAGTTCGTGACCGGCGTGCAGCAATTCGCCGACGCGCTCGATGCGTCGCCGGAGTTTCCCGACATGCTCGAAACGGTGGCGATGGCGCGCGAACTCGACGCTTTCGCCGCGCAATGCGACGCGCAGTTGTCGATCAACGTGCTGTCCGACGGCGCACCCTGGTCGGCCAATTACGTGCAGGCGGTGGCGTCGCAGGACGGTTTGCTTCTGTCGCGCGACGGCACGCGCTTCGTCAAGCTCGATTCGCGCCAGAGCCCCGTGTTCATGCTGCAATTCGGCGACACCAACTTCCTGCGCGACGACCTCACGTACAAGGGCGGCCAGATGATCACGCTGGTGCTCGACGTGCCGGTCGCCGACGAAGACATCCTGCCGTTCCGTCTGATGTGCGATTACGCGAAATCGTTGGCGGAACGCATCGGCGGGCGGGTGGTCGACGACGGCCGCCGTCCGTTGCCGGAAAACGCATTGCTCGCGATCGAAAAGCAGTTGATGACGCTTTACGCGAAGCTCGAACAGGCGGGCATTCCGGCCGGTTCGCCGGCCACGCGGCGTTTGTTCAGCCAGTAATTTTTGGCGTTTCCCTGATGCTTTCGACGGCCGCACGATGTGCGGCCGTTGTCGTTGATGGCGGCGCGTTCGTGTTCTACCGGCGGCCAATAATAAACACGTTGAACCGGACCCGAAACCTGGCCATTCGGCCGATGTAAAGGGGCACGCTTCCTGCGATAATCCAATGTCCGACTTTCATTGAAGAACCGCTCCCCAGCATGGCCCGAACTCCCGCTACTCCGTCCGCAACCAGCACGCCTGCCGAGCGCGCCATATCGCTGCGCGCGGAACTCGAACGCGCGAACTACGCGTACTACGTGCTCGACCAGCCGGACCTGCCGGACGCGGAATACGACAAGCTGTTCAAGGAGCTGGAAGGCATCGAGACTGAGCATCCGGATCTGATCGTGCCGGACTCGCCCACCCAGCGCGTGGGCGGCGAGGCGGCCAGCGGTTTCGATCAGGTGGTGCACGACCAGCCCATGCTGTCGCTAAACAACGGTTTCGCCGACGAAGACATCGTCGCGTTCGACAAACGCGTCGGCGACGCGCTCGGCAAGAACACGAGCGAGCCGCCGGTGCCGGTCGACTACGCGGCTGAGTTGAAGTTTGACGGGCTCGCCATTTCGCTGCGCTACGTCGACGGCGTGTTCGTCCAGGCGTCCACGCGGGGCGATGGCACCACCGGAGAGAACGTCACTGAAAACGTCCGGACAATCCGCTCCATTCCGCTCAAGCTGAAGGGCAAGCGTGTGCCGCAGGTGCTCGATGTGCGCGGCGAAGTGCTGATGTTCAAGCGCGATTTCGAGCGTCTGAACGAACGGCAGCGCGCGGCGGAACAAAAGGAATTCGCCAATCCGCGTAATGCTGCAGCCGGCAGCTTGCGGCAGCTCGATTCGAAGATCACTGCGCAACGGCCGCTGTCGTTTTTCGCGTATGGCATCGGCGTCCTCGAAGGTATCGACATGCCGGCCACCCATAGCGAACTGCTCGACTGGTACAAGGAGCTCGGTTTGCCGGTGAACGGCGAGCGGGCGGTGGTGCAGGGCGCTGAAGGCTTGCTGGGTTTTTTCCACTCGGTAGGCGAGAAGCGCGACAAACTGCCTTATGACATCGACGGGGTGGTTTATAAGGTCAACCGCCGCGATGAACAGGACGCACTCGGCTTCGTGTCGCGCGCCCCGCGCTTTGCGCTCGCGCACAAATTCCCCGCGCAGGAAGCGCTGACCAAACTCGTCGCGATCGACGTGCAGGTTGGGCGCACCGGCGCGATTACGCCGGTCGCACGGCTGGAGCCTGTGTTCGTCGGCGGCGCGACGGTCACCAATGCCACGCTGCATAACGAAGACGAAGTGCGCCGCAAGGACATTCGTATCGGCGACACGGTGATCGTGCGGCGTGCCGGCGACGTGATTCCCGAAGTGGTGAGTGCGTTGCTCGACCGCCGTCCAGACGACGCGCGCGAATTCGTGATGCCGACGCAGTGCCCCGTGTGCGGTTCGAACATCGAGCGTCTGCCCGACGAGGCGATTGCGCGTTGCACCGGCGGTCTGTTCTGCCCGGCGCAGCGCAAGCAGGCGCTGTGGCATTTCGCGCAGCGACGCGCGCTGGATATCGACGGGCTCGGTGAGAAAATCATCGATCAACTGGTCGAACAGAATCTGGTCCGCACTCCCGCCGATCTGTTCAATCTCGGCTTTGCGACGCTCGCTGAACTCGACCGCTTCGCTGAGAAGTCGGCGCAAAACCTGCTCGATTCTCTGGAAAAAGCCAAGCACACCACGATGGCTCGCTTTATCTATGCGCTCGGCATCCGCCATGTCGGCGAATCGACCGCGAAAGATCTGGCGAAGCACTTCGGCTCGCTGGACCCGATCATGGACGCGTCGGTCGAAGCATTGCTGGAGGTCAACGACGTGGGCCCGGTCGTCGCCGAATCACTCCATCAGTTTTTCGCCGAAGAACACAATCGCACGGTGATCGAGCAACTGCGCGCACCGGGCAAGGTCACGTGGCCGGAAGGACCGCCCGCGCCGAAGGCGCCGCAGGGCGTGCTGGCCGGCAAGACCGTGGTATTGACCGGCACGTTGCCGAGCCTCGCTCGCGAAGAGGCGAAGGAAATGCTCGAAGCGGCCGGCGCGAAGGTGGCGGGGTCCGTGTCGAAGAAAACGGATTATGTGGTCGCGGGAGCCGATGCAGGCAGCAAGTTGGCGAAGGCCGAGGAACTCGGCGTCCCCGTACTCGACGAAGATGGTATGCGTAAGCTCCTGGAGGGGCAGTTATGATCCGCGAAATTCTCAAGATGGGCGACCCGCGTCTGCTGCAGATTGCCGATCCGGTCGATCACTTCGACACCCCCGAACTGCACGAACTCATCAAGGACATGTTTGAGACCATGCACGACGCGAACGGCGCGGGCCTTGCGGCGCCGCAGATCGGCGTGAATCTGCAGGTCGTGATCTTTGGTTTTGGGCAGAATCAACGTTACCCTGACGCTCCGCCAGTGCCGGAAACGGTGCTGATCAACCCGACTATCACGCCGGTCTCGCAGGACATGGAGGAGGGCTGGGAAGGCTGTCTGTCGGTTCCGGGACTGCGCGGCGCAGTCAGCCGGTTTTCGATGATCAAGTATCACGGCTTTGATCAGTACGGCAAGCCGATCGACCGGGTTGCCGAGGGTTTTCATGCGCGTGTCGTCCAACATGAATGCGATCATCTGATCGGCAAGCTGTATCCGATGCGGATCAACGATTTCGCAAAGTTCGGTTTTACCGAAGTGCTGTTTCCGGACATGGATCCGAATAGCGACGATTGACGCAGCGGTTGCTTTGGCGATGATCAGTCGGCTGAAACAAAAAACCCACGCCAAGGCGTGGGTTTTTTATTTAGTGCATGTGAGTCAGGCCAGGAGGCGTCTTAACCGTCTGACTTGCGTGCGCCTGCTTAGTCATTCACAGGCGCCCGTGATCAAAACGACTCATCCGCCGACAGATAGCGCCATTGCCCTGGCGGCAACGCACCCAGCATCACTTGACCCATCCGCACGCGCTTCAGGCCGATCACTTCGAGACCGACCAGTTCGCACATCCGGCGAATCTGGCGCTTCTTGCCTTCACGCAGCACGAAACGAAGCTGCTCGCCATTCTGCCAGTTGACTTGCGCCGGCTTCAGCGGCTGGTCGTCGAGCGACAGGCCATGACATAGCAGTTCAAGGCTTTCAGCCGGGAAATGGCTTTCGACGTCGACCGTGTGCTCGCCGTACGCCACTCGCACCAGATACTCTTTGTCGATCTCCGAGTGGCCACCAATCAACTGCTTGGCGACGCGGCCGTCCTGCGTCAACACCAGCAGACCGGTGGAGTCGATGTCCAGACGTCCGGCCGGCGCGAGCTGACGCAGATGCGCAACCGAGAACCGAATTTCCGACTGGTCGCCTTCCCAGCGATTTTCCGGCGTGACCAGGGTAATGGCCGGCTGGTAGCCGTCTTCCGCCTGGCCGGACACCAGACCGACCGGCTTGTGAATTAGCACCGTGACCTGGCTCGCTTGCGCGGCTTCGGCGGCGGGATTGATCTCAATACGTTGATCCGGACGAACCTTGGTGCCAAGCGTGTCGACGACTTCGCCGTCCACCATCACCCAGCCTTTTTCGATCCATTCGTCGGCTTCGCGGCGCGAGCACAGGCCGAGTTCCGACATCAGCTTCGACAGACGCAGCATGCCGGGTGCGTCTTCGTAATCGCGACGCGGTGTGCGCGGCGCGGCATCCGCGTCGCTGTCGGCAACGGGGCGTTCGGCTCGTGCAGCGTGCGAGGGGCCGCGCGGCTTGTCGGCGCGTGCCGGACGGTCATCGCCGAAACGGCGTGTCGCCGACGGCAGCGATTTGTCGAAACTGCGCGCCGGGCGTTCACCACGCTCGGCACGGTCGCCTGCGCGTGCGGGACGGTCGCCGAAAGTACGCGGAGCGCGTTCAGCGCGATCACCGGACTCACGGCGGGGCCCGCGGTCACCCTCATCGCGGCGCGGCGGACGGTCGCCAAAAGCACGCGGGGCGCGTTCACCACGATCGCCGGCGTCACGGCGCGGGCCGCGCTCACCTTCATCGCGGCGCGGCGGGCGGTCGCTGAACGAACGCGGAGCGCGTTCACCACGATCACCGGCGTCACGGCGCGGGCCACGATCACCCTCATCGCGGCGCGGCGGGCGGTCGCCAAAAGTACGCGGAGCGCGTTCACCACGATCACCGGCGTCACGGCGCGGACCGCGATCGCCCTCATCGCGGCGCGGCGGACGGTCACCAAAAGTACGCGGAGCGCGTTCACCACGATCACCGGCGTCACGACGCGGGCCACGATCACCCTCATCACGGCGCGGCGGACGGTCTCCAAAAGTACGCGGGGCGCGTTCACCACGATCACCGGCGTCACGGCGCGGACCACGATCGCCTTCATCGCGGCGCGGCGGACGGTCGCCAAAAGTACGCGGGGCGCGTTCACCACGATCACCGGCGTCACGGCGCGGGCCACGATCACCCTCGTCGCGGCGCGGCGGACGGTCGCCAAAAGTACGCGGGGCGCGTTCACCACGATCACCGGCGTCACGGCGCGGGCCACGATCACCCTCATCGCGGCGCGGCGGACGGTCACCAAAAGTACGCGGAGCGCGTTCACCACGATCACCGGCGTCACGGCGCGGCCCACGATCACCCTCATCGCGGCGCGGCGGACGGTCTCCAAAAGTACGCGGAGCGCGTTCACCGGCGTCACGGCGCGGACCACGATCACCCTCATCGCGACGCGGCGGACGGTCACCAAAACTACGCGGAGCGCGTTCACCACGATCCGAACTACCCTCGAACCTGCGCGGCGCCCGCTCACCATCATCCCGACGCGGACCGCGATCGCCCGCAGTCCCTTCCCGGCGCGGCGGCCGATCCGACGGGGCACGCCGCGGCGCGCCCGAATCCCGCTCACGCGAGAACGAACCTTCTGCGCGCGGCGCACGTGCGCCGGCGCCTGCCGGCTTACCACCCGCCGGCCGCTTACCACCACCAGCCGTAGCGCCAGCGCCTTCATCCCGCGCCCCGCTAAAGCCGGCCGTTGACGGCTTCGGTCCCGCCGGGCGTGTCGGCTTGCGTGCCGATGTGCTACCGGTGCGGACAGGGGCGCGTTCGGACGAAGCCGGCCGCGGGTGCTTGGCTGTTAATTTGACTCGCATGAAATCTCACACTGCAATCGCGCGCAGCAGTTCGGTCTCGACCTGAATTTGCAGGCGGTTGTCCGACAGACCGCGTCCTTCCAGAAGGAACACGTCTTCGACGCGTTCGCCGAGCGTATTGATCCGCGCCGAAGCGACGCCGACCCGGTGCTCGGCCAGCACGCGCGCGATCGAATAAAGAAGGCCTGGCCGGTCGTTCGCCGACACGGACAGGATGTAATATTGGCCGCGCTCGTCGGCCCGAAGATCGACGCGCGGCGTAACAGGGAAGGTCCGCGACAGCCGCGACAACCGGCCTTTCGATGGACCCGGAAGGAGGGTGCCGTCGCCGGTCAGACGTGCGGTCAGTTCCTGTTCGACCAGATTGGCAATATCGCGATAATGCACGTCTTCTTCGGTATGCGCGACGAGGAAATTATCGAGTGCATAACCGTGACGGGTCGTGCTGACCCGTGCATCCAGCACCGACAGGCCGCTGCGGTCGAAATACGCGCAAATGCCAGCGAACAGATCGGGCTGATCTTTCACATACACCAGCACCTGAAGGGCTTCGCCGATCGGCGACGGACGGGCTCGCACGATCGGCGTTGGCGTTTCGACGTGCCGCGACAGCACGCGGGTTTGCCACGCAATATCCGCCGCGTCATGGCGCAGGAAATAGCCGACGTCCAGTTGGTCCCACAGCGCTTTTTGCGCGCCGTCCGGCACGGTTTCGAGACGCAGCAACGCTAGCGCCTCTTCCTTGCGGGACTTCAGTTCCGAATGTTCATCGGGCCGCGCGCCGCCGAGCACGGCCAGCGTTGCGCGATACAGGTCTTCGAGCAGCTTGCCTTTCCACGTATTCCAGACCTTTGGGCTGGTGCCGCGGATATCGGCCACGGTCAGCAGATAAAGCGCGGTGAGACGCCGCTCCGTGCCGACCAGTTCGGCAAAGCGCTTGATGACTTCCGGGTCGCTCGTGTCCTGCTTCTGCGCGACCTGGCTCATGGTCAGATGTTGCTGCACCAGCCAGACGACCAGTTCGCCGTCCTCGCCCTCGATGCCATGGTGGCGGCAGAAGCGCCGCGCGTCGGACATGCCGAGCGTGGAATGGTCGCCGCCCCGGCCCTTGGCGATATCGTGAAACAGCGCTGCTACGTAAAGCACCCACGGCCGGTCGAAATTGACGATCAACTGGCTGCAGAACGGATATTCGTGCGCGTGCTCGGCGACTGCAAAGCGGCGCAGGTTACGCAGCACCATCAGAATATGCTGGTCAACCGTGTACACGTGATACAGATCGTGCTGCATTTGCCCGACGATACGTCTGAAATTCAGAAGATAGCGTCCGAGCACGCTTGTCTGGTTCATCAGACGCAGCGCGTGCGTGATGCCGGCCGGCTGCTTCAGGATATCCATGAAGAGCCGCCGGTTCTCCGGATCGCGACGCCAGTGCTGGTCCATCACGTCGCGTGCGTTGTAGAGCGCACGCAGCGTGCGCGCCGACAGGCCCTTCACGCCCGGCGTCTGCTCGTATAGCAGGAACGCTTCGAGGATCGCGTTCGGCTCGCGCTGGAACACGTCGTCGTCGGCAATTTCGAGCATGCCCTGTTTCTCGACGAAACGATCCGACAACACGCGGGTAATGCCGCTGGTATTGGGGAAAAGCTGCGCTTCGATGTTCTGGATCAGAATCGTCGCGAGTTGCGTGACGGCTTTGGCGGCCCAGTAGTAGCGGCGCATCAACTGTTCGCTGGCACGCTTGGTGGCCGTCGGCTTGTAGCCGAAACTTTCGGCCACCGGTGTTTGCAGATCGAACACCAGAATGTCCTGCCGACGCCCGGCGGTCACATGCAGCCGCGCGCGCAGCGCCTTCAGGAAGCTCTCGTTGCGGCGCAACTCGCCCGCCTCGCGCTCGGTAATCAGCCCGCGTGCTTCGAGCTCCCGCCAGCTGCTGCCGAATTCGGCAGCCTGGGTAATCCAGAGAATCAGTTGGAGATCGCGCAGGCCGCCCGGGCTTTCCTTGATATTGGGTTCGAGCGAGTAAGGCGTGTCCTGAAACTTCGCATGACGCTGACGCATTTCCAGGACTTTCGCCTGGAAAAACGCTTTTGGGTCGAGCGCCTCGCGATAACGTTTCGCGAAGTCGTCAAACAGCGCGGCACTCCCCGTGATGCGTCGGGCTTCGAGCAGGGCCGTGCGCACCGTGACGTCGTTGGCGGACTCTTCGAGGCACTGCGACACGCTGCGCACGCTGCTGCCCAGTTCGAGCCCCAGATCCCATGCAAGGCTGATAAAGCGTTCGACGCGAGCTTCCAGATGCTCGATCGGCGCGTCGGGCAGCAGCACAAGAATGTCGATGTCGGAATGCGGCGCGAGTTCGCCCCGCCCATAGCCGCCGACGGCCAGCAGCGCTAGTTCGTCCGGCAGTTCACACGTGTCCCAGGCGGCGCGCAGGGAGTTGTCGGTCGCGCGGGCCAGAGCGCCCATCAACGCATCGACGTTGGTGGCGGTTTTGAAGCGTTCCAGCAGTTGGGCTTTGGCCACTTTATAGTCCGCCTTGAGCGACCTGGCATGGGATTGGGCGACGGCTGGAACACTACTCATTGGCAGGTGGGTCGGCAGGCGGTGGGTCGGAGGTCGGTCAGGCGGTAGCCGCAACCACTGGCGGACGCGCCGGCGTGCCGGCAGACACGGTCAACACGTCGTAACCGGTTTCCGTGACGAGCACGGTGTGCTCCCATTGCGCCGACAGGCTGCGGTCCTTCGTCTTGACGGTCCATTGGTCGGGCATGGTGCGAATGTCGCGGCGACCGGCGTTGATCATCGGCTCGATCGTGAAGATCATGCCCGCCTGCAATTCAAAGCCGGTGCCGGGACGGCCGTAATGCAGAATCTGCGGGTCTTCATGGAACACCGTGCTGATGCCGTGGCCGCAATATTCGCGCACCACGCTGTAGCCTTGA
Source organism: Paraburkholderia metrosideri (assembly GCF_904848625.1). Taxonomy (GTDB): domain Bacteria; phylum Pseudomonadota; class Gammaproteobacteria; order Burkholderiales; family Burkholderiaceae; genus Paraburkholderia; species Paraburkholderia metrosideri. The sequence goes on along the minus strand of NZ_CAJHCP010000006.1, from coordinate 181,896 downwards.
GCTTCCGCATGCTTCTGGATCGCATGGCCGATGTCGCCGAGATGCGCGCCGGGGCGCACCTGGTCGATGCCGAGCCACATGCATTCAAATGTGGTCTGAACCAGCCGTTTGGCCAGAATCGAGCCTTCACCGACGATAAACATCCGGCTGGTGTCGCCGAAATAGCCTTCTTTAATGACGGTGATGTCGATATTCAGCGCATCGCCGTTTTTCAGCGTTTTGTCGCCCGGAATGCCGTGGCAGATCACGTCATTGACGGAAATGCAGGTGGCTTTCGGATACGGCGGGTACCCCGGCGGCTGATAATTCAGCGGCGCCGGCACGGTGCCCTGTTCTTTCAGCATGTATTCGTGACACAGACGGTCGAGTTCACCGGTGGTGACGCCGGCCTTGACGAACGGCGTGATGTAGTCGAGCACTTCGCTCGCGAGTTTGCAGGCGACGCGCATCTGCGCGATATCGTGTTCGTTTTTGAGCGTAATAGCCATGAGTCGGGCCTGAAATGCAAGTTATTGCATGATTATCGCACCATATTCCGGCTGCCGCAGGCTTTTGCACCCGCGCTGCCGCGTTTAGCCGACTGCTTCGCGGAGCGACGGTGGCTCCCTCGATACGCGCAGGTAGCGCGGTAACGCGTCAGTCCGGACCCGTTTCATGCGCAGGACATCTACCTGACACACTATTGAGCCCGCGAGTCTGCGGTGCAACCCGGCGACCGCCGGTTCGGGGCAACCAGGCAGGTTGAGTCGACCGATAGTCACGTGCTATAATGTTTGGCTAAGTCGATCCATGTCGTGGTTTATTGCTCTTTAAGAGTTCTGGCCTGCAGGAAAGGCTTCTCATGACGGCCGTTGCCTTCGTCATGGGGCAGAAGCAGTAACAAGGCAGCAGACTCGCAAGCCGGCGCACCCAGGGTGTCCGTCGCGTTCAGCCAAAGATAAAGGCGGGCGCGGCCGATACGGCAGCCGGCTTAAGACCCAACCCTCGCGGAGATTTTCATGGCAGTTACCATGCGTCAAATGCTGGAAGCAGGTGTCCACTTCGGTCACCAAACGCGCTTCTGGAACCCGAAGATGGCTCCCTTCATTTTCGGTCATCGCAACAAGATTCACATCATCAACCTCGAAAAGACGCTGCCGATGTACAACGACGCGCTGAAGTACGCGCGTCAACTGGCAGCGAACCGTGGCACGATCCTGTTCGTCGGTACGAAGCGTCAATCGCGTGACACGATCGCTGAAGAAGCGCAACGCGCGGGCATGCCGTTCGTCAACGCACGCTGGCTCGGCGGTATGCTGACCAACTTCAAGACGCTGAAAGTATCGATCAAGCGCCTGAAAGACATGGAAGCAGCGCTGGAAGCCGGCGAAACCGAACGCATGAGCAAGAAAGAAGCTCTGTTGTTCGAACGCGAAATGGCCAAGCTGCAGAAGTCGATTGGCGGCGTGAAAGACATGGGCGGCATTCCGGACGCAATTTTCGTGGTCGACGTCGGCTACCACAAGATTGCTGTGACCGAAGCTAACAAGCTCGGCATTCCGGTTATCGCTGTGGTCGACACGAACCACTCGCCGGAAGGCATCGACTACGTGATCCCGGGTAACGACGACGCCTCGAAGGCTGTCGCTCTGTACACGGCTGGCGTGGCTGACGCAATCATCGAAGGCCGTGCAAACGCGGTCAACGAAGTGGTGCAAGCTGCTCGCGGTGGTGACGGCGACGAGTTCGTCGAGGTCAACGCGGAAGCGTAAAGCTGCCCCGTGTCCGGCAAAAAAGGGGGCTTTCTACAGGCCCCCTTTTTTTAAGTCGCGACAGTGTAGTAGGGCGCTGATTGTGGCGCCCAAAGCGTTGTCCGTGAAAAATTCGCGCAATGCTGAAACGAATTCTTGCCGCCGGCATCGAAGTGCGGGCGGTGTGTGACAGACGGAACTCAAGGAGCAAATGATGGCGGCAATTACCGCAAGCATGGTTGCAGAACTGCGCGCAAAGACCGACGCGCCGATGATGGAATGCAAGAAAGCGCTGACGGAAGCCGACGGCGACATGGCGCGCGCTGAAGAGCTGCTGCGCGTGAAGCTGGGTAACAAGGCCAGCAAGGCAGCGTCGCGCGTGACGGCTGAAGGCGTGGTCGCGTCGTTTATCGGTGGCAACGCTGGTTCGCTGGTCGAACTGAACTGCGAAACCGATTTCGTTTCGAAGAACGACGACTTCCTGGCTTTCTCGAAAACGGTCGCTGAACTGGTCGCTACGCAAAACCCGGCTGACGTCGCAGCGCTGTCGGCACTGCCGCTGGACGGCTCGACGGTCGACGCAGTGCGTCTCGCGCTGGTCGGCAAGATCGGTGAAAACCTGTCGATCCGCCGTTTCGTGCGGTTCGACACGGCTAACAAGCTGGCAGCGTACCTGCACGGCACGCGTATCGGCGTGCTGGTCGAGTACACCGGCGCGGACGAGCAGGTCGGCAAGGACGTGGCAATGCACATCGCCGCAATGAAGCCGGTTTCGCTGTCGTCGGACGACGTTCCGGCAGAACTGATCGCCAAGGAACGCAGCATTGCTGAACAGAAGGCTGCTGAATCGGGTAAGCCGGCTGAAATCGTCGCCAAGATGGTCGACGGCAGCGTGCAGAAGTACCTGAAGGAAGTGTCGCTGCTGAACCAGACGTTCGTTAAGAACGACAAGCAGACAATCGAACAGATGCTTAAGGCTGGCAACGCGAGCGTCCAGAAGTTCGCGCTGTTCGTGGTTGGCGAAGGCATCGAGAAGAAGCAGGACGACTTCGCAGCTGAAGTGGCCGCTCAAGTCGCTGCTGCAAAGCAACAATAAGCTTTAGCTAAGCCTCACCGTAGTACTGTTGGACCCGCGGCGGAGCAAGACTTTGCCGCGGTCGGCAGCGCCGCAAGACCGCACGCGGGTTGACCCTCGCGGGGCGGTCGCCGGCGGATCTCAGGGTCCGTCAATTTGGCGACGCTTGCCCGAATCAGCATTTCACCCCTACATTAGTCCCTTGTTGTTGCCCTGTTCTGCGCGATCTGGATACCCCTATGCCCACTGCCTACAAACGCGTCCTGCTTAAACTCTCCGGTGAAGCTCTGATGGGCGACGATGCCTTCGGCATCAACCGTGCGACCATCGAACGAATGGTGGCGGACGTGGCCGAAGTGGTCCGTCTCGGAACGCAGCTGGCCGTGGTGATCGGCGGCGGCAATATTTTCCGCGGTGTCGCGGGCGGTGCGGCCGGTATGGACCGCGCCACGGCTGACTACATGGGCATGCTGGCCACCATGATGAACGCGCTGGCCCTGCAGGACGCTATGCGCCACGCCGGCATCGAAGCGCGCGTGCAATCCGCGCTGCGCATGGACCAGGTCGTCGAGCCGTACATCCGCCCCCGCGCGATCCGCCAGCTCGAAGAAGGCCGGGTCGTGATTTTCGCGGCGGGTACTGGCAACCCGTTCTTCACGACCGACACGGCCGCCGCGCTGCGCGGCTCGGAAATCGGCGCCGAAGTCGTGCTGAAAGCTACCAAGGTGGACGGCGTTTATTCGGCCGATCCCAAGAAAGACCCGAGCGCGACGCGCTACACCACGATCAGCTTCGACGAAGCGATCGGCCGCAATCTGCAGGTCATGGACGCGACGGCATTTGCGCTGTGCCGCGACCAGAAGCTGCCGATCCGGGTGTTTTCGATCGTCAAGCCGGGCGCGCTCAAGCGCATCATTCAAGGCGAGGACGAGGGCACCCTCGTCCACGTGTAAACTCTCGTTCACATAACGTGGGCTTTGACGCGAGCCCAGGCCGCCGCATCTTGCGCGCGCTGGCCGGCTCGCACCGTTTTGAAGGTTCGGAGGTTAAAAAATGTCTGTGGCTGATATCAGGAAGGGCGCTGAACAAAAGATGCAGCGCTCCATCGACGCGTTCAAGAACGACCTGTCGAAGATCCGCACGGGCCGTGCGCACACGGGCCTGCTCGATCACATCCAGTGCGATTACTACGGTTCGCCGGTACCGATTTCTCAGGTCGCTAACCTGACGCTGATCGACGCACGTACGATCGGCGTGCAGCCGTGGGAAAAGAAGATGGTTCAGGTCGTCGAAAAAGCGATCCGTGAATCGGACCTCGGTCTGAACCCGGCGACGCAAGGCGACGTGATCCGCGTGCCGATGCCCGCTTTGACCGAAGAACGCCGCCGCGAACTGACCAAAGTGGTCAAGAGCGAAGCGGAAACGGCCAAAGTTGCAGTGCGCAACCTGCGTCGTGATGCTAACGAGCAACTGAAAAAGCTCGTCAAAGACAAAGAAATTTCGGAAGACGACGAGCGTCGTGCAGGTGACGACGTTCAGAAGCTGACGGACAAGTTCGTCACTGAAATCGACAAGCTCGTCGTGACGAAAGAAGCCGAGATCATGACGGTTTGAGGCCGTTCGGCTCCCAGGAAAGCGCCGGGTCATCCCAGCGTTTTCACTCGCAGGAAGTCCCGTTGAGGATTATCTGCTGGGGGCCTGGCGCGAAGCACCAGGTTTGGGGGCACTCAGTACCTTCAGGGTTTCCACTTCTTTATTTGCAGTCACAGTCCCAACGGCCATGACCTATACAAGCTCAACCGTGCGCGTGCCTGATGTCGCCGCGGTGCCGCGACATATCGCGATCATCATGGATGGCAACGGCCGTTGGGCCACTCAGCGCCGTTTGCCGCGCGTGGCGGGCCATACGCGCGGGGTCGACGCAGTGCGTGCGGCCGTCGAGGCGTGCGCCCGTCAAGGTGTCGAGTACCTGACGCTGTTTGCGTTCAGTTCGGAAAACTGGCGTCGTCCGAACGAGGAAGTCTCGTTCCTGATGCGCCTGTTCGTCACCGCGCTGGAGCGCGAAATCGGCAAACTGCACGCCAACGGCATCCGTTTGCGCGTGGTAGGCGACCTGGATCGTTTCGACACGCGTATTCGCGACCTGATCAAGCGTGCGGAGACCAAGACCGCACGCAACACCCGTCTCACGCTGACCATCGCCGCGAACTACGGCGGCCGGTGGGACATCATGCAGGCCACCCGCAAGCTCGCCGAGCAGTCGGCGCTGGCGGGCAAGGCGGTCGAGGTCAATGAAGACTCGTTCGCCGAGCACCTGTCCATGGCTTATGCGCCGGAGCCGGATCTGTTTATCCGCACTGGCGGCGAGCGCCGCGTCAGCAACTTCCTGCTGTGGCAGCTTGCCTACACAGAGTTCTACTTCACCGACACGTTCTGGCCTGATTTCGACGCCGACGCGCTCGGTCACGCCATCGCTTCGTACTCGGAGCGTGAACGCCGCTTCGGCCGCACCAGTGCTCAACTCGAGCCGCAATCGCAAAACGTCGATTCGCTTCCATGCTAAAAACCCGTGTCATCACGGCGATCATCCTGCTGGCAGTGTTCCTGCCGGTCACGCTGTTCGCGCCGGTGGGCGCGTTCGGCGCGCTGATCGCTTTCGTCGTCGTGTTCGCCGCGTGGGAGTGGGCTCGCCTGCTCAAGCTGGGCGGCGCCGGTCCGGTTATCTATGCGCTGATCGCAGCGGCCGCGCTGGTCGCCAGCACGCGGCTCGGCACGGGCGTCGTCGAGGCCCGTTCGCTGTTCAAGGCCTCGGCCATTTTCTGGGTAATCGCCGGTCCATTCGTGCTGTTGCGCAAGCCGACGCTCGCGCAGGGCGCATGGCGCATCTTCCTGTTTCTGGCCGGCATTGTGATATTCGTCGCCTGCTGGCATGCTCTCGTCGCCGCACGCATGCAGGGTGTACCGTTCGTGCTGTCGCTGCTGGTATTGGTATGGCTGGCCGATATCGGCGCATACTTCTCCGGAAAAGCATTCGGAAAGCATAAGCTGGCGCCTGCCATCAGTCCGGGTAAAACCTGGGAGGGCGCGATCGGGGGCTGGCTGGTGGTGATGATCGTCGCGGCGGCGGTGATCTTTTTGCATGCGTTCGAGCCGACCCTGTATTCTGCGCTGCTGGCGCAATGGGGCGCCGTGCGCACACTGCTCGCACTGACCTTGCTGGTGGCATTCAGCGTGGTGGGCGACCTGTTCGAATCCATGATGAAACGCCAGGCCGGAGTGAAAGATTCAAGCGGCCTGTTGCCGGGGCACGGTGGCGTGCTCGACCGCATCGACGCATTATTGCCGGTGCTGCCGCTTGCCATGCTGCTGCTCGGCTAGAGAAAGAGATATGCAAAAACGTCTGACATTGCTCGGTTCCACGGGCTCGATTGGAGACAGCACGCTCGACGTCGTCGCGCGTCATCCCGAGCGCTTTTCGGTTTATGCGCTTACTGCGCATCGCAACGGCGACAAGCTCGTCGAGCAATGCGTGCGCTTTCAGCCGGAGGTCGCGGTGGTTGGCGACGCCGATACCGCCGCACGGGTTGCTGCGAAGCTGCGCGAAGCCGGTTGCAAAACCGAAGTCACGTATGGCCCGCAAGCGCTTGTCGACGTGTCGAAGAGCGACGGTTGCGACACGGTGGTGGCGGCAATCGTCGGCGCGGCCGGCCTTGCGCCGAGTCTTGCCGCCGCACGCGCTGGCAAACGCATCCTGCTCGCGAACAAGGAAGCGCTGGTGATGTCCGGCGCGATCTTCATGGATGCGGTGCGCGACAACGGTGCGGTGCTGCTGCCCGTCGACAGCGAACACAACGCAATTTTCCAATGCCTGCCGCGCGAAGCCGCGCTGCATGGCGGCGTCTCCAAGATCATCCTGACCGCGTCGGGCGGCCCGTTCCGCACTCGCGAACCGGCCACGCTGGTCGACGTTACGCCGGAAGAAGCCTGCAAACATCCGAACTGGGTAATGGGCCGAAAGATTTCGGTCGACTCCGCCACGATGATGAACAAGGGGCTCGAAGTCATCGAGGCGCACTGGCTGTTCAATTTGCCGGGCGAGCGCATCGACGTGCTGATTCACCCGCAAAGCGTGATCCACTCGCTGGTTTCGTACGCCGACGGCTCGGTGCTCGCGCAACTCGGCAACCCCGACATGCGCACACCGATCGCTCACGCACTGGCCTTCCCGGATCGCGTGGATTCGGGTGTCGCTCAACTCGATCTCGTGGAAATCGCGTCGCTGTCGTTCGAAAAGCCGGATTACGCGCGCTTCCCATGTCTCGCGCTCGCCATGAAGGCGCTGGCCGAAGGCGGCGTAGCGAGCGCGGCGCTGAACGCCGCGAATGAAATCGCCGTCGAGGCGTTCCTTGCTCGCCAGATTGGCTTCATGACGATTGCCCAGGTGGTCGACTCGGTGCTGAACGCTTTGCCGAACCGCAGCGCGCATGCGCTCGAAGACGTAATCGAAGCGGATGCTGCCGCGCGTCGTGCCGCTGCCGAATTTATCGCGCGTCTGCCGGACGGCGCCCGTCGCACGGAACGCGCCGTCCAGTGAGGCGCCTATGAACCTGCTGATCGAATTGCTTGCCTTCGCGGTCGCGATTGGCGTGCTGGTGGTCGTCCACGAGTACGGGCATTACAGTGTCGCGCGCCTGTGCGGCGTGAAGGTACTGCGCTTTTCGATCGGCTTCGGCAAGCCGCTGTTCCAGTGGGTGAGCCCGAAAACGGGTACCGAGTGGACCATCGCCGCGCTGCCTCTCGGCGGCTACGTGAAGATGCTCGACGAGCGCGAAACCGGCACTGCGCCGATTCCCGCCGAATTGTTGCCGCAGGCGTTCAACCGCAAATCGGTATGGCGCCGGTTCGCGATTGTCGCCGCCGGTCCGATCGCGAACTTCCTGCTGGCCATCGTGTTGTTCGCGCTGGTGTTCGCGACCGGCGTGTCCGAACCGGCGGCCGTGATCGCACCACCTGCACCGAACACGCCGGCGGCGTTGGCCGGTTTCGAAGGCGGCGAGACGATCGTCGCGGCGCGGACGTCTACCGCCGGTGAATCCGAGCCCGTGCGTTCATGGTCGGACTTGCGCTGGAAGCTGTTAGGCGCGGCGTTCGATCACAAGTACATCGAGTTGAGCGCGAAAGACGCGCACGGCACGTCGCAATTCCAGATCGATCTGCGCGGCATCGGCGAGAAAGATGTCGACGACGATTTCATGTCCCATCTCGGCTTCGAGCCAGGCGGTGGCAAGTTGACAGTGGCCGGTGTGCAACCGGGCAGCGCGGCGCAAAAAGCCGGGCTGGTTGCGGGCGACCGCTTGCGCGCCGTCAACGGAATTCCGACGGATAACGCCACAGCGTTCATCGCTTATGTAAAATCGCACGCCGGCGTGCCCGTGACGTTGCAGATCGAGCGCGGCGGCCAGGCAGGACATACGCAAGGCAGCCTCGAAGACATCAGCATCGTGCCGCAGTCGCAGCGCGACGAGACGACCGGTCAGCAGATCGGCCGCATTGGTGCCGAGCTGGCGACCCAGGTGCCGTCGATCGACGTGCGCTATGGGCCTATCGAAAGCCTGCAACTGGGTGCACGCCGCACGTGGGACCTCGCGGTTTACTCCGTGCGCATGTTCGGAAGAATGATCGTCGGCGAAGCATCGCTGAAAAATCTTTCCGGTCCCGTGACGATCGCCGATTACGCAGGAAAGAGCGCACGTCTAGGTCCTTCTGCATTTTTGTCGTTCCTGGCCCTTGTCAGTATTAGCCTCGGCGTACTGAACCTGCTACCAATTCCGGTATTGGACGGGGGTCATCTGTTATATTATTTGGTTGAAGCTGTGACCGGTAAGGTTGTCTCCGATCGCTGGCAACTCGTTTTTCAGAGGGCGGGTCTCGCCTGCATCGTCGCATTGTCGGCGATCGCGCTGTTCAACGATCTGGCTCGTTTAATCCATTTTTAAAGTGTCCGGCGGCGTTCACGATGGCGACCGTCTGACCTGATGCAGCTATACACACTGGGGAAGCACGTTGTTTAAACCTCATCGCTTTGTTCCAAAGACGGTTATAGCCGCGGCATTCGCCGCGCATGGGCTGGTTGCTCACGCAACGACGCCCTTCGTGGTGCAAGACATCCGCATTGAGGGATTGCAACGCGTCGAACCCGGTACCGTGTTCGCGTACCTGCCTATCAAGCAGGGCGACACGTTTAGCGACGACAAGGCATCCGAAGCGATTCGCGCGCTGTATGCGACGGGCTTCTTCAACGACGTCAAGATCGCAACTGAAGGCAATGTCGTCATCGTGCAGGTGCAGGAGCGTCCGGCCATCGGCGCAATCGACTTCGCCGGCATTCATGAATTCGACAAGGACAACCTGACCAAGGCGCTGCGCGCCGTGGGTCTGTCGCAAGGCCGTTACTACGACAAGGCGCTGGTCGACAAGGCCGAGCAGGAATTGAAGCGTCAATACCTGACGCGCGGTTACTACGCCGCTGAAGTCACGACCACGATCACGCCGATCGACCGCAATCGCGTGTCGGTGCTGTTCTCGGTGGAAGAAGGTCCGAGCGCGAAGATTCGCCAGATCAACTTCATCGGCAATAAGGCGTTCAGCACGGGTACGCTGCGCGACGAAATGCAGCTGTCCACGCCGAACTGGTTCTCGTGGTACACGAAGAACGACCTGTACGCGAAAGACAAGCTCACCGGCGACCTCGAAAACGTCCGCTCGTATTACCTGAATCGCGGTTACCTCGAGTTCAACATCGAGTCGACCCAGGTGTCGATCACGCCGGACAAGAAGGACATGTACCTGACGGTCACGCTGCATGAAGGCGAGCCGTACACGATCTCGAACATCAAGCTGGCCGGCAATCTGCTCGATCGCGAAGCCGAGCTGACCAAGCTCATCAAGATCAAACCGGGTGACCGCTTCTCGGCTGAAAAGCTGCAAGCCACCACCAAGGCAATCGTCGACAAGCTGGGCGAATACGGTTACGCATTCGCGACCGTCAACGCGCAGCCGCAAATCGATCAGCAACACCATACGGTGGACCTGACGCTGCAAGTCGACCCGAGCCGCCGCGTCTATGTGCGCCGGATCAACGTGGTCGGCAACACACGTACCCGCGACGAAGTAGTGCGCCGCGAAATGCGTCAGCTCGAAAGCTCGTGGTTCGATTCGAACCGGCTCGCGCTGTCGAAAGACCGGATCAACCGCCTTGGCTACTTCACTGACGTGGATGTGACCACGGTGCCGGTCGAAGGCACGCCGGACCAGGTGGACGTCGACGTCAAGGTCGCTGAAAAGCCGACCGGCGCGATTACGCTGGGCGCGGGCTTCTCGTCGACCGACAAGGTGGTGCTGTCGGCAGGCGTGTCGCAAGATAACGTGTTCGGTTCGGGCACGAGTCTGTCGGTGAACGTGAACACCGCGAAGACGTACCGTACGTTGACGGTGACGCAGGTCGATCCGTACTTCACGGTCGACGGCATCAAGCGTATTACCGACGTCTACTATCGTACGTACCAGCCGCTGTATTACTCGACAGATTCGAGCTTCAAGATCGTTACGATCGGTGGCGACCTGAAGTTCGGCATCCCGTTCTCGGAAGTCGACACGGTCTACTTCGGCGCGGGTCTCGAGCAGAACCAGCTGGACGTCGACTCCACCACACCGGCTTCGTACAGGCAGTATGTGGACGATTTCGGTCGCGTGTCGAACAACGTGCCGATCACGGTGGGCTGGTCGCGCGACGCGCGAGACAGCGCGCTGGTGCCGAGTCGCGGTTACTTCGCGCAGGCCAATGCCGAATACGGTACGCCGATCGGCAGCACGCAGTACTACAAGGCCGACATCAACGCGCAGTACTATTACTCGTTCTCGCGTGGCTTCGTGCTGGGCTTCAACTTCCAGGGCGGCTACGGTAACGGTTTGGACGGCAAGCCTTACCCGATTTTCAAGAACTACTACGCTGGCGGTATCGGGTCGGTGCGAGGCTACGAGCCGAGCTCGCTGGGTCCGCGCGACAGGACCACGGGCGACCCGATTGGCGGCTCGAAGCTGCTGGTCGGCAATATCGAATTGACGTTCCCGTTGCCAGGCACGGGTTATGACCGCACGCTGCGCGTGTTCACGTTCCTTGACGCTGGTAACGTCTGGGCTGACGCAAGCAGTGCCGCAACCTCGACCGGCGCAAACGGTCTGCGTTACGGTTACGGTGTGGGTCTGGCGTGGATTTCGCCGATCGGTCCGCTCAAGCTCAGCCTGGGCTTCCCGCTCGTGAAGCACACTGGCGACCAGTATCAGAAATTCCAGTTCCAGATCGGGACGGCGTTCTGATCGGGCGGTCGGCTGCGGCGGGCCAGCCAAACTACAGTATCGAGAGGATGACTTTGCTAACCGGTATGTTTTCGAAACGTGTAGCGTGCGCATTGGCGCTGGCAATGACCTTGGGCGTCGGCGTGGCGCATGGGCAGGAGGCGCGTATCGCCGCGGTGAATTCCGACCGTATCCTGCGCGAATCGGCGGCGGCGAAGGCCGCCCAGGTCAAGCTCGAAGCCGAGTTCGCCAAGCGTGACAAAGATCTTGCCGACATGGCGCAGAAGCTGAAGTCGATGTCCGATTCGCTCGACAAAAGCGGCGCGTCGATGTCGCCGGCTGATCGCGCACAGAAGCAGCGTGACCTGTCGCAAATGGACACGGACTTCCAGCGCAAACAACGCGAGTTTCGTGAAGATCTGAATCAGCGCCGCAACGAGGAACTCGCGGCGGTGCTCGATCGCGCGAACAAAGTCATCAAGCAGATTGCCGAGCAGCAGCACTACGATCTGATCGTGCAGGAAGCGGTGTATGTAAGTCCGCGTATCGACATCACCGACCAGGTGCTGAAGGCGCTTGCGGCGTCGGGTAACTAATCGAGGCGCCGGGTCGTTCACCGGCGCGCCGCACGGCGTTTTTGCACCAGCAGGTTGGACTGAATTGCAGGAGACAGGATAGGCATGGCATTTACGCTCGAGGACATCGTCCAGCGGTTTGGCGGTGAAGTAGTCGGAGACGGTTCGCAGCGCGTTGGCAGTCTCGCGCCGCTTGACCAGGCAGGCCCGGACCAGCTGGCGTTCCTCGCCAATCCGAAGTATCTGTCGCAGGTCGAGACGACCCGTGCGGGTGCGGTGCTGATCAGCGCTAACGACCTTACCAGGCTGGCTACGCGTGAAGGCCGTAACTTCATCGTCACGCCGAACCCTTACGCTTACTTCGCGCGCGTCGCGCAAACCTTCATCGATCTCGCCATGCCCAAGGCGGCGCCCGGAGTGCATCCGAGCGCCACGATCGACCCGTCGGCGCAAATCGCCGCGACTGCGGTCATTGGTCCGCATGTCACGGTGGAAGCGGGCGCGGTGATCGGCGAGAACGTCCGGCTCGACGCTAACGTGGTGATTGGCCGCGGTACGCGCATCGGCGCCGGTTCGCACCTTTATCCGAATGTCGCGGTGTACTACGGCTGCAAGCTCGGCGAGCGCGTGATCGTGCATGCCGGTGCGGTGATCGGCTCGGACGGTTTCGGCTTCGCGCCGGATTTCGTCGGCGAGGGTGACGCGCGGACCGGCAGCTGGGTCAAAATTCCGCAGGTCGGCGGCGTGTCGATTGCGGCGGACGTTGAGATCGGCGCGAACACCACGATCGATCGCGGCGCAATGGCCGACACGATCATCGAAGAGTGCGTGAAGATCGACAACCTCGTGCAGATCGGCCATAACTGCAAGGTTGGCGCATATACGGTGATCGCCGGTTGCGCGGGCATTGCAGGCAGCACGACGATTGGTCGTCATTGCATGATTGGCGGGGCAGTCGGCATTGCCGGGCACGTGACGCTGGCCGATTATGTGATCGTCACGGCAAAGTCGGGCGTGTCGAAGTCGTTGCTGAAGCCTGGCATGTACACCAGTGCGTTCCCTGCTGTGAATCATGCGGACTGGAACAAGAGTGCGGCGCTGCTGCGCAATATCGACAAACTCCGCGATCGTATCAAGGCTCTCGAAAGCGCCGCAGGCGGCACGTCTGCCAACGCCTCGGCTAACGCGGCAAGCCATTCCGCCAGCGACAAAGTCTGAAACCAGTCTGAAACCAGTCTGAATTGAGGCTGAAAAAAGCTTGAAACAGGCGTGAAGCGAGCGTGAATCCGGCCTGAGATATCAGGACCGTTTGCCGGCACGCGTAAAATGGCGGCCGGGCTTCACGAAACAAAGTCGGCGATTGTGTCGCGTGGCACGCTCGCCGGATCATGGCGGGCGCTGGCGGCACACGTTTTCAACCTACCTGCACCAGCATCCGCAGTCATCATCGCGCAGTCAGTGCGTGAGCAGAAACACCATGAGCACCGAAAAAATCAATCTCGACATTCATAAGATTCTCACGCTGCTGCCGCATCGTTACCCGATCCTGCTGGTCGACCGGGTGCTCGAACTCGAGCCGCACAAGAGCATCAAAGCGTTGAAGAACGTGTCGATCAATGAGCCGTATTTTCAGGGGCACTTCCCGACACGCCCGGTCATGCCTGGCGTGCTCATTCTCGAGGCGCTCGCGCAAACCGCGGCTTTGCTGACGTTTTCGGAAGAGCCGAGTGATCCGTCGAACACGCTGTATCTGTTCGTCGGCATCGACAATGCGCGCTTCAAGCGGGTGGTGGAACCGGGCGATCAGCTGATCCTGAATTGCACGTTCGAGCGTCACATGCGCGGCATCTGGAAGTTCAAGGCGCGTGCCGAAGTGGATGGCGTCGTGGCGGCGGAAGCCGATCTGATGTGCGCAGTGCGGCACACGGACAAAGACGCCTAAGTCAGCGGCCCGGCGGTCAGCGCGCTGATCGCAGCGTCACCGCGGTTAGCGATAGCGCTGACAGGCCGGGCAGCGACCCATCCAGACAACGCAACAGAATCAGAAGCGAGGACGCATGAGCAGGATTCATCCCACTGCGATCATCGAAGCGGGCGCACAACTCGACGAAACCGTCGAAGTGGGGCCGTATGCGGTGATCGGCGCGAACGTCACGATCGGTGCGCGAAGCACGGTCGGTTCGCACAGCGTGATCGAAGGCCACACCACGATCGGCGAAGACAACAAGATCGGCCACTATGCGTCGGTTGGCGGTCGTCCGCAGGACATGAAGTACAAGGAAGAGCCGACCCGTCTCGTGATCGGCGATCGCAACACGATCCGTGAGTTCACCACGATCCACACCGGCACGGTGCAGGACGCGGGCGTCACCACGCTGGGCGACGACAACTGGATCATGGCGTACGTGCACATCGGGCACGACTGTCACCTCGGTAATAACATCATTCTGTCGAGCAACGCGCAGATGGCTGGCCACGTCACGATCGGCGACCATGCGATCGTCGGCGGCATGTCGGGCGTGCATCAGTTCGTGCGCATCGGCGCGCACTCGATGCTCGGCGGTGCGTCGGCGCTGGTGCAGGACATTCCGCCGTTTGTGATCGCGGCCGGTAACAAGGCCGAACCGCATGGCATCAACGTCGAAGGCTTGCGTCGCCGGGGCTTCTCGCCGGATGCGATTTCGGCGCTGCGCGCGGCTTATCGCGTTCTGTACAAGAACGGTTTGTCGCTCGAAGAGGCCAAGGTGCAATTGCGCGAACTCGCGACGGCCGGTGGCGACGGCGATGCGCCGGTACAGACGCTGCTCGCGTTCGTCGAAGCGTCGCAACGCGGCATCATCCGCTAAGCGATGGCATTGAATCCCAGTCCGCTACGCGTCGCCATGGTGGCCGGTGAGCCGTCCGGCGACCTGCTGGCGGCGTCGCTGCTCGACGGTCTCGCAAGCCGTTTGCCCGCCGGCACCCAGTACTACGGAATCGGCGGCCCACGCATGATCGCCACGGGCTTCGACGCCCACTGGCCGATGGAAAAGCTGACGGTGCGCGGCTATGTCGAGGCACTGCGGCACATTCCCGAAATTCTCAGTATCCGCAACGAGCTGAAGCGGCAATTGCTGGCCGAGCCGCCGTCGGTGTTCGTCGGCGTGGACGCGCCCGATTTCAACTTCGGGCTGGAGCATGCGCTGCGCGACGCGGGCATTCCGACCGTTCACTTCGTGTGCCCGTCCATCTGGGCATGGCGCGGCGGACGCATCAAGAAGATCGCGAAAGCGGTTGACCACATGCTGTGCGTGTTTCCATTCGAAACGGCGCTACTGGAAAAGGCGGGCGTGGCGGCGACGTACGTGGGCCATCCGCTGGCCGACGAGATTCCTCTCGAACCCGACACGCTTGGCGCGCGCCGTGCATTGGGCCTAGCGGAAGACGGCCCGATCATTGCGGTGCTGCCGGGCAGCCGGCGCTCGGAGATCGATCTGATCGGCCCAACGTTCTTCGCTGCAATGGAAATGATGCAGCACCAGGAGCCGGGCTTGCGCTTCGTCATGCCGGCAGCAACGCCAACCTTGCGCGAAATGCTGCGGCCACTGGTTGATTCGCATCCGGGCCTTGCGCTCACGATCACCGACGGCCAGTCGCAACTCGCGATGACCGCGGCCGACGCGATCCTCGTCAAAAGCGGCACGGTAACGCTCGAAGCCGCGCTGCTGAAAAAGCCCATGGTGATCTCGTACAAGGTGCCCTGGCTGACTGGCCAGATCATGCGCCGTCAAGGCTATCTGCCGTACGTGGGTCTGCCGAACATTCTGGCTGGCCGTTTCGTCGTGCCGGAAATCCTGCAGCATTTTGCGACGCCTCAGGCGCTGGCCGAAGCCACGCTGAAACAGTTGCGCGACGAAGCCAACCGGCGCACGCTGACGGAAATCTTCACGGAGATGCATCACGTGCTGAAGCAGAATACCGCGCAGCGTGCAGCGGAAGTCGTGGCGAGCGTCGTCGAGAAGCGCAGGGCGCAGCCGTGACCGCTGCACGTACATCTCGCAGCAAGGCTGTCGGCGCGGCGTCGCAGACCGGCCTGAACTTCGAGACGCCGGACGACATCGTCTGCGGCGTCGACGAAGCAGGGCGTGGCCCGCTGGCTGGGCCGGTGGTCGCGGCCGCCGTTATCTTCGATCCGTCGAAACCGATGATTCGCGGCCTCGACGATTCGAAAGTGCTCACCGCCAAAAAGCGCGACGAGCTATACGACAAAATCGTCGAGCGGGCGCTGGCTTATTGCATCGCGTCAGCCACTGTCGAAGAAATCGATTCGCTGAATATCCTTCACGCCACGATGCTGGCGATGAAACGCGCGGTGGAAGGTCTGTCGGTCGTGCCGACGCTGGTGAAAATCGACGGTAATCGCTGTCCGACGCTGAGCATTCGCAGCGAAGCGGTGATTGGCGGCGATGCGCTGGTGAAGAGCATTTCGGCGGCGTCGATTCTGGCAAAGGTCACGCGCGACCGGATGCTGCTCGAATTGCATCAGACTTATCCGGTGTACGGCTTCAACGCGCATGCCGGCTACGGTACGCCGCAGCATCTCGCCGCGTTGCGTGAGCATGGGCCTTGTGAGCATCATCGGCGCTCGTTTGCGCCGGTGCGCGAAGCGCATGTGCGGTTCGGCACGGGCGTGTCTCTGCCGGCCGCCGGGCTTATCGTTGCACCTGCTGCGCTGACCGACGCGATGCTTGACGACGACGCGTTCGGCGAGCGCGGTAACGCCTGACATCTATTCAAGCGCTACGGGCGGCAATACGCCGTTCGTAGCTGTTTCTTTTCCCATTCTCACTGTCTTCGCTGCCTGTGAAAGCCATCACCTCGCGGGACAATCCGCTCTACAAACGCCTGAAGGCATTGGCCGGTTCGACGCATCAACAGCGTCGCAGCGGTCACGCGTTGCTCGAAGGGTTTCATCTCGCGAGTACCTATCTCGACGTCGCCGGGCAGCCGGAAATGTGCATCGTCACCGACGGTGCGCTCCGTCACGACGAAGCACAGGCGATCGTTTCGCGCATTGAAGATCATCGCATCGTGACGCTGCCGGACGCGCTGTTCGGGCAATTGTCGAATGTCGTGCATGGTGTCGGCATCTTGCTGCTGGTCGAGAAACTCGATACGCCGCTTCCTGAGAAGGTGGCGCAAACCTGTCTCGTGCTCGACGGGGTTCAGGACGCGGGCAACGTCGGTTCGATTCTCCGCAGCGCGGCCGCTGCCGGAATTCAGCAGGTTTTTTGCGCACCGGGTACGGCGTACGCGTGGTCGTCGAAGGTGTTGCGCTCGGGCATGGGCGCCCACTTTCTGTTGCAGATTCACGAAGATGTCGACGCTCACGCGTTGATCGAACGCATGGCGGTGCCGATCGTCATTACGGATTCGCACGGTGCCGAAGCGATTTACGATTGCGATCTCGGCAGGCCGCTCGCGTGGGTGTTCGGCAACGAAGGGGCGGGCGTTTCGCAGACGTGGCGCGACGCGGTGTCATTGCGTGTGACGATTCCACAGCCAGGCGGAATGGAGTCGCTGAATGTAGCGGCGGCTGCGGCGGTTTGCGTGTTCGAGCAGTGCCGGCAGCAACGCGGGCGGGGCTGAGCGGATCACGTCGTGGCGCGCGCTGCGTAGCGAGTGGCCGAAAAGCCGCTTGATCCGTTACCACGCTGCGCCAACGTCATAGGGCCATCACTGACGAGGGCCGCGTACCACACGCGGCCCTCGTCTATCCAACCTCAGGCCAGCCTCAATAAGCCGGCCGATCCAGTTTGATCTCCTGCAGAATCGTCGTTGCGATCTCCTCGATCGACTTATGCGTCGACGACAACCACTTGATCCCCTCACGCCGCATCATCGCTTCGGCTTCGTTGATTTCATAACGGCAATTCTCCGGCGCGGCATATTTGCTGCCCGGCCGACGCTCGTTACGGATTTCCGACAGGCGCTGCGGATCGATCGACAACCCAAACATTTTCTGACGATGCGCCAGCAGCGGCGTAGGCAGCTTGCCGCGCTCGAAGTCTTCCGGAATCAGCGGATAGTTTGCTGCTTTCACGCCGTACTGCATCGCCAGATAAAGGCTGGTCGGCGTCTTGCCGCTACGGGACACGCCGACCAGAATCACATCGGCGTCCGCGAGATTGCGGTTTGACTGACCGTCGTCATGAGCGAGCGAAAAATTGATCGCCTCGATCCGGTTCTTGTACTCCTCGGTGTCCGCGTTCTGATGGCCGCGGCCCATTGCGTGGCTCGACTTCAGCTCCAGTTCCTGTTCCAGCGGCTCGACGAAGGTCTGGAACATGTCCAGCACGAGTGCGTTCGAGCCCTTGACGATCTGGTTTGATGCGCTGTCGACCAGCGTGGTGAAAACGATCGGTCGTCGGCCGTCCTGCTGGATCGCCTCGTTGATTTTTTCGAGCGTGGCGTACGCCTTTTCCGTCGAGTCGACGAAGGGCACACGAACCAGGCGGAATTTCTGGTCGAACTGGGAAAGGATCGAATGCGCGAAGGTTTCGGCAGTGATCCCGGTACCGTCGGAGACGATGAATACGGTGGGCGGCATCAGTGGGGCTGGGAACGTGAGCGGCAAAAAACGCTCGAATAAAACATCGCTGCGTTGAGCTCGCTGCCCGGTGGCTAACCGAAGACGGCAGCGGCGTCGGTACAGCGCGCCGTGGGCACCGCAATTGCGCCCGGAGGGCGGTTAGGCCTCGCAAAAGCCCGTCTGCCGGTCCGGGGCGCGATTCGAGGCGCAATTCTCGTCCGACTGCCACATTTTAGGAGTCGGCACGGTAGAATAGCGGCAACCTGTTGGATAAGCAATTGCAGGCGATTGGCGTCTAACTTACCGGGAACGGTCGTTCAACGCCTCGCTATCAGCCGGTAACTTGCGGTGAACGTGGTGAATCGATCGGTAAATTCGTCCATTCGCATCCTTCATCGCACATCCCGTTTGTTGCCCGGCGTCGCGCGCGTCGGTCGTGCGTCGCGATTGCTTCTCCAACAGGTTGTGCAAGACACGGGGTCACGCTTCCAACGGGCGTCCCGTGTTCAAGCCCACTTGCACAACCGTGAATTTCTTTCACACTTAGGGGCTTGTATGACTAACGCAGTTACCGTCGCAAAGGACAAGGCTTATGTAGTTCCGTTTGAGCAGTTGCGGATGACCGACGTGGAAATCGTCGGTGGCAAGAACGCGTCGTTGGGCGAGATGATCAGTCAGCTCGCCGAAGCCGGCGTGCGCGTGCCGACCGGTTTCGCCACTACGGCGCTGGCTTTCCGCGACTTCCTGCATCACAACAATCTGACCGAACGCATCGCCAAACGTCTCGAGACGCTCGACGTCGACGACGTGAAGGCGCTCGCCGAAGCGGGCAAGGAGATCCGTCAATGGATCGTCGACGCTCCTATGCAGCCGCAACTCGAAGCCGATATTCGCGCAGGCTTCGACACGCTTCAAAACAGCTCGCCTGAAGAACTGTCGTTTGCCGTTCGTTCGTCGGCCACGGCGGAAGACTTGCCGGACGCATCGTTCGCAGGTCAGCAGGAAAGCTATCTCAACGTGGTCGGTGTTGAAGACGTGCTCGATCGCATGAAGCACGTGTTCGCGTCGCTGTATAACGACCGCGCTATCTCCTATCGTGTCCACAAGGGCTTCACTCACGCTGAAGTCGCGTTGTCGGCGGGCGTGCAGCGCATGGTGCGCTCGGACGTCGGCGCAGCGGGCGTGATGTTCACGCTGGACACCGAATCGGGCTTCAAGGACGCCGTGTTCATCACGTCGAGCTATGGTCTGGGCGAAACCGTCGTGCAAGGCGCGGTGAATCCGGACGAGTTCTACGTCTTCAAGACCACGCTGGCGCAAGGCAAGTATCCGATCATCCGCCGCTCGATCGGCTCGAAGCTGATCAAGATGGAATTCACGAAGGCCGGCGAGCAGGGCCGTGTGAAGACCGTCGACGTGTCGCACGAGCAGCGCAACCGCTTCTCGATTACCGACGAAGACGTGATCGAACTGGCGAAGTACGCGGTCATCATCGAAAAGCACTACGAGCGTCCGATGGACATCGAGTGGGGCAAGGACGGCCGCGACGGCAAGATCTTCATCTTGCAGGCGCGCCCGGAAACGGTGAAGAGCCAGGCTGCGGGCAAAGCCGAGCAGCGCTTCAAGCTGAAGGGTCAATCGAACGTGCTGGCTACGGGCCGCGCAATCGGTCAGAAGATCGGCGCAGGTCCGGTTCGCGTGATTAACGACCCGTCGGAAATGGACCGTGTGCAGCCGGGCGACGTGCTGGTCGCCGACATGACCGACCCGAACTGGGAGCCGGTCATGAAGCGCGCGTCGGCAATCGTCACGAACCGTGGCGGCCGCACCTGCCACGCGGCGATTATCGCGCGTGAGCTGGGCGTGCCGGCGGTGGTCGGCTGCGGCGACGCAACCGACATGCTGAAAGAAGGCGCACTCGTCACCGTGTCGTGCGCGGAAGGCGACGAAGGCAAGATTTACGACGGCCTCCTTGAAACCGAAATCACCGAAGTCCAGCGTGGCGAACTGCCGCCGATTCCGGTGAAGATCATGATGAACGTCGGCAACCCGCAACTCGCGTTCGACTTCTCGCAACTGCCGAACGGCGGCGTGGGTCTGGCGCGGCTCGAGTTCATCATCAACAACAACATCGGCGTTCACCCGAAGGCGATTCTCGAGTACCCGAACATCGATCAGGACCTGAAGAAGGCGGTGGAAAGCGTCGCTCGCGGGCACGCATCGCCGCGCGCGTTCTACGTCGACAAGCTAACCGAAGGTATCGCGACGATCGCTGCGGCGTTCTATCCGAAGCCCGTGATCGTGCGTCTGTCGGACTTCAAGTCGAACGAGTACAAGAAGCTGATCGGCGGTTCGCGTTACGAGCCGGACGAAGAAAACCCGATGCTGGGCTTCCGTGGCGCATCGCGTTACATCGCCGACGACTTCGCGGAAGCATTCCAGATGGAATGCGTCGCGCTGAAGAAGGTGCGTGAAGAGATGGGCCTCGACAACGTCGAGATCATGGTGCCGTTCGTGCGTACGCTGAAGCAGGCGGAGCGCGTGGTCGGGCTGCTGGAGAAGTTCGGCCTGAAGCGCGGCGAAAAGGGCCTGCGCCTGATCATGATGTGCGAAGTGCCGTCGAACGCGATTCTCGCTGAAGAGTTCCTGCAATTCTTCGACGGTTTCTCGATCGGTTCGAACGATCTGACGCAGCTCACGCTGGGTCTGGACCGTGACTCAGGCATGGAACTGCTGGCTGTCGATTTCGACGAACGCGATCCGGCCGTCAAGTTCCTGCTGCAGCGCGCGATCGGAACTTGCCTGCGTCTGAACAAGTACGTGGGTATCTGCGGGCAAGGTCCGTCGGACCATCCGGACTTCGCGCAATGGCTGACCGATGAAGGTATCGCTTCGATTTCGCTGAACCCGGACTCGATCATCGAGACGTGGCAACAGTTGGCAAAGTCGTCGAAGAAGTAATGCAATACGTGCCGTTCTAATGCGGCACGCATAACGTGCGGTGCGATATGTCAAAAGCGGTCAAAAGCGGTTGAGACATCACGCACCGCCCGTTAAATGCACCAGCTTCGTGCTATAAACACCCCGGTAGATCCGGGGTGTTTTGCTTTGTGGAGGTCAACGTGGCGCCAGGTGGATTGTTCTGGTGGATCGGGGCGGGTGTGCTGGTCGCGCTGGAGTTGATCAGCGGCACCTTCTATCTGCTAATGATCGCATTGGGTTGCGTCGCGGCCGCCATCGCGCGCATCGCGGGCGCGGGTGCCGACGTGCAATTCGCGGTGGCGGCCGGCGTAGCGCTGGCGGCGGTCGTGGCACTCAGACGTTCACGGTTCGGACGGCGCAAGCGCAAAGAGGCGTCACGTAATCCGGACGTCAATCTCGACATCGGCCAGACGCTGAATGTACCGGTGTGGAGCGAGCGGCGAGCACGCGTCAATTATCGGGGTGCTGCGTGGGATGTCGAACTCGCTACGGGCGAGCCTGAAGATGCACAGGTCTACGAAATCACAGAGTTGCGCGGAAGTTGCCTCATCGTTGTCGCGAGCCGGCATGCGTCGGCGAAAGCGGGCGCGCTGTAAGCGTTTGCGCCCGGGCAATACCCGCACAACTATTCGAACTAACGGACCGGAGGGCAGTTATGGATTCGACCATCGTCGGGGTGGTGCTCCTGATCATCGTGATCGTGCTGGCGGCGCAGACCATCAAGATCGTGCCGCAGCAACACGCGTGGGTGCTGGAGCGGCTGGGCCGCTATCACAGCACGCTGACGCCTGGATTGAGCTTCGCGTTTCCGTTTGTCGACCGGATTGCGTACAAGCACATTCTTAAGGAAATTCCGCTCGAGGTGCCAAGCCAGGTCTGTATCACGCGTGACAACACGCAGTTGCAGGTCGACGGCGTGCTGTATTTTCAGGTTACCGATCCGATGAAAGCGTCGTACGGGTCGAGCAATTTCGTGTTCGCGATCACGCAGTTGTCGCAGACCACGCTGCGTTCGGTGATCGGCAAGCTTGAACTCGACAAGACCTTCGAAGAGCGCGATTTCATCAATCACAGCATTGTGTCGTCGCTCGACGAGGCCGCTGCGAACTGGGGCGTGAAGGTACTGCGCTATGAGATCAAGGACCTGACGCCGCCCAAGGAAATCCTCCACGCAATGCAGGCGCAGATCACCGCCGAGCGCGAGAAGCGCGCGCTGATCGCGGCGTCGGAAGGGCGTAAGCAGGAACAGATCAATATTGCGTCCGGCGGCCGCGAAGCGGCGATCCAGAAGTCTGAGGGTGAACGTCAGGCGGCGATCAATCAGGCGCAGGGGCAGGCGTCAGCGATTCTGGCGGTGGCTGAAGCCAATTCGCAGGCGATTCAGAAGATTGCGGCGGCCATCCAGTCGAATGGTGGAATGGAAGCGGTGAATCTCAAGGTGGCCGAACAATATGTGACTGCGTTCGGCAATCTGGCGAAGCAGGGCACCACGCTGATCGTGCCGGGAAATCTGGCGGATATGAGTTCGATGATTGCGTCGGCGTTGACGATTGTGAACAAAGGCAAGGGCGTGCCGGAAGTGAAGTAAGCGTGCGTGTTTGCCGGTTGCAAAAAAATGGCCCGCAGACGAATTGCGGGCCATTTTGTATGGAGCGGCTGTCACGAACGCGTTGCTGCTAGCTCGGAGCGGTGTGGCGGCCTGTCAGGCGCATAACGCGCGGTGTGGGGGCGCTCGGCGCATCGACCGGCAATCAGCGTGCGAACGGATCAACGCCAGATAGCCCCAATCTTCCGGCTGCGACCAGGGTCACCCAACCAGATGCTTCCGGTCAACCCCGTGAGCGCATCAACTGCGCCTTCTCCCGCTCCCAATCCCGCTTCTTCTCGCTCTCGCGCTTGTCGTGCAGTTTCTTACCCTTGGCCAGACCGATTTCGCATTTGACACGGCCGCCCTTGTAATGGAAATTCAGCGGAACAAGCGTGTAACCGCGCTGCTCGACCTTGCCGATCAGTTTGCTGATCTGTTCGGCATGCAGCAGCAGCTTGCGCGTGCGGACCGGGTCGGGATTGATGTGGGTCGAGGCTTCGGGCAGCGGGCTGATGTGCGTGCCGATCAGGAACAGTTCGTTGTTTTTGATCACAACGTAACCTTCCTTGATCTGGCCGCGCCCGGCGCGCAGCGCCTTGACCTCCCATCCTTCGAGCACGAGCCCTGCTTCATAGCGTTCTTCGACCGAGTAGTCGTAGAAGGCTTTTCTGTTGTCGATGATGCTCATGAATGGAAAGTGCCCAACTCGTTTAAAATCACGATTTTAGCAAAGCGGGGCAAGGAAAGCCCGCGGCGCTTTTTAACCCGCTTGTCCACCCGTGCCACGCGCTGTTCAATTTATGGCAGATGTCCAGAAAACCGTGTTGATCCGCCATTCGGCGGAACAGATGTTCGACCTCGTCACCGACGTCGCCGACTACCCCAATTTCCTGCCCTGGTGTGGCGGAGTCGAAATCCGCCGCCAGGATGAAAGCGGCATGGAGGCGAAGATCGATATCAACTTCAAGGGCATCAAGCAGCATTTCGCCACGCGTAACAGCATGGAGCGGCCCACGCGCATCGACATGGAATTCGCCGATGGACCGTTTCGCAAATTCACCGGCTTCTGGCGTTTTACGCCATTGCGCGCGGATGCGTGCAAGATCGAATTTGCGTTGCACTACGAATTCACCAACATCATTCTCGAGAAAATCATTGGGCCGGTGTTCAACCACATCGCCAATACTTTCGTCGAATCATTCGTGAAGCGCGCCGATCAGCGCTACGGTAAGGCATGAGCGCGCGTCTGTCGATTGAAGTCTGCTACGCAGCAGCCGATGGGCAAACGCTGATCGCGGTGGATTTGCCTGATGGCGCGACGCTGCAGCAGGCGCTCGACGCGAGCGGCATCCTGCAGCGCTATCCGGCCATCGATCTGAATACGCAGAAGGTCGGTGTGTTTGGCAAGCTCAAGCCGCTTGACGCGGTGCTGGCCGATCATGATCGCGTCGAAATTTATCGGCCTCTGCTGGTGGATCCCAAGCTGTCGCGTCAACGTCGAGTGGAGAAGACGCGCAAGGCGGGGTCGATCGAAGGACGTCGCTGGCAGAACCGGGATACGCGATAGGCGCAGTGGGCGCGAACTTGTGAAGCGGGGGTTCCACAAGAATTGCTGGCTTGCACGAACCGTTGCAAGTCGTTGCGGCCGGTTCGTTGTCCGCCTGGGCTCTCTGAAGTCCGCCTGAAGTCCGCTTCAGGGCACCGAAATTTGTGCCTTCTCCTTGATCCGTGTCACTCCCGACGAATCGTCGTCCGCATGCTGGCGGACTGACCAGCACACTCCGGCCACCAGCAGCAGAATCGCCGCCAACTCGAGCGGCCGCGGCAGGCGCTGGTCGTAAATG
Organism: Paraburkholderia metrosideri; assembly: GCF_904848625.1. Lineage (GTDB taxonomy): Bacteria > Pseudomonadota > Gammaproteobacteria > Burkholderiales > Burkholderiaceae > Paraburkholderia > Paraburkholderia metrosideri. Next base: position 157,176 of record NZ_CAJHCP010000006.1, on the reverse strand, counting down.
AACGCATAAAGCAGCGCGAAAAGCGTCTCGAATACGATCATCTGGCCGGAAAGCGTCAACGGCAGCCGTTTCGACGCGGCGTTCCACAGGCCGTTGCCGAGCCACGATGCGCCAATCGCGAGGCCGAGATTCAGCATCCAGAAGGTTTGCCAGCGTGCGTCCGCCAGTTCGCCTTGCGGACCGCCTGACGGCAACGCCGCGATCACCAGCCACAGCGCCGCGCCCAGCGCGCCCGTCACGACACCCCACAGCACGGACCATTCATTGCCGCTGAAATGCGTCTGACGCTGCAGATAGCGGGCGTTCTCGACTGCAAACCACGTCCAGCAGCCCAATGCGCCGACTGCACACGCGATGCCCAACAGCTTGGTGGCGACGCTGACTGGCGTGCTGTCCGCTACCGTGAACACGTCGATATTGATGCAGACAATGCCCGCCATCACCACCGTCAGCGGCCACGCGAGACGGGCAAGCGGCACCGCGCCGTGATCGCGCCGGCCCAGCAGCGTCACCGTGACCGGCAGCACGCCGACGATCAGCGATGCCGGGGCAATGCCGATCAGATGAACGGCCGCCGTCAGCAAAAGGTAATAGATGAGATTGCCGGCCAGCGCCAGCTTCACCAATGCGCCGAGATCCTCGCGGGTCAGGCGCTTGATGAGCGAGCGCGCCATAGGCAGCGCGGCGGCCAGCGAGACGATCCCGTACATCGAGTAGCGGCCTGCGCTCAGCAGCAGCGGCGAAAAATCGGGCAGCACGCGCGGCACCAGAAAAACCATGCCCCACAAGGCCCCGGCCATTACTCCATATGCCACACCGCGCTGCATCGACTGCCCCTGCAAGAAAACTGGAATGGTCGGCAGGATAGCGGTTTGACGGCCCCGGCGTCTTGTTCGATTCTGCATTCGGGTGGAAGTCATGTGGATTGCGAGCGGTTTTTGTCCGGTGTTTTTCCCGGCCAGGCGGCATTCGGCACCAACGACAGGCGCCCTCGGCCCTTAGGCGACGCCGCGTATCACACGCCAGCCTTTCGCACGAGCGCAGGTAAATGGCCGCCGATCACAGCGCTCGACCCACCGTTGCGCCCGAACGCGCAAACGAAACCCGATCGAACCCGAGCCGAACCGATAAGCGAAATCGAAGCGCCCAAAGTCGCGAAAAAAATCGCCCGAAATTCGCTAAGCTGCTGTTAGTGCAGTGAAAACCGGGGAGGTATCGCGTATAATTCGCTTTTGCGCCTATAGGATTTGCCATGCGTCTGATCCAAACAGCACTCACGTTCGATGACGTGCTCCTCGTCCCGGCTTTCTCCGATGTTTTGCCGCGCGACACCAGCCTCAAGACCCGGCTGACCCGCAACATCTCCCTGAATATGCCGCTCGTGTCCGCCGCCATGGACACCGTCACCGAAGCACGCCTTGCAATTGCAATGGCGCAAATGGGTGGCGTGGGCATCATCCACAAAAACCTCACGCCGGCCGAACAGGCGCGTGAAGTCGCGAAGGTCAAGCGTTTCGAGTCAGGCGTCGTGCGTGATCCGATCACGGTTCCGCCGCAAATGAAGGTGCGCGACGTCATCGCGCTGTCGCAGCAGCATGGCATTTCGGGTTTCCCGGTTGTCGAAGGCGCGCAACTGATCGGTATCGTCACGAATCGCGATCTGCGTTTCGAAGAGCGTCTGGACGAACCGGTGCGCAGCATCATGACGCCGCGCGAACGCCTCGTCACGGTCAAGGAAGGCACGCCGCTCGCCGAAGCGAAAGCGCTGATGCACAGCCACCGCCTTGAGCGCGTGCTGGTGATCAACGACTCGTTCGAACTGCGCGGCCTGATGACCGTCAAGGACATCACCAAGCAAACCGAACACCCGGACGCGTGTAAAGACGAACACGGCAAGCTGCGTGCAGGCGCGGCGGTCGGTGTCGGCGAAGACAATGAAGAGCGCGTCGAACTGCTGGTGCAGGCAGGCGTCGACGTGATCGTCGTCGATACTGCCCACGGTCACAGCAAGGGCGTGCTCGAGCGCGTCAAGTGGGTCAAGCAGCGCTTCCCGCACGTCGAAGTGATCGGCGGCAATATCGCTACCGCGGCGGCCGCCAAGGCGCTCGTCGAATACGGTGCAGATGGCGTGAAGGTCGGTATCGGCCCGGGCTCGATCTGCACGACACGTATCGTCGCAGGGGTCGGCGTTCCGCAAGTTACCGCGATCTCCAACGTTTCTGAAGCGCTGAAGGGCACAGGCGTGCCGGTCATCGCCGACGGCGGCGTGCGTTTCTCGGGCGACGTCAGCAAGGCGCTGGCAGCCGGCGCGAACGCCGTGATGATGGGCAGCATGTTCGCCGGCACCGAAGAAGCGCCGGGCGACGTGTTCCTGTATCAGGGCCGTCAGTACAAGTCGTACCGTGGCATGGGTTCGGTCGGCGCGATGAAGGACGGCGCAGCAGACCGCTACTTCCAGGACAACTCCGCGAACATCGACAAGCTGGTGCCGGAAGGTATCGAAGGCCGTGTCGCCTACAAGGGTTCGGTCAACGCGATCCTGTTCCAGTTGATCGGCGGCGTGCGCGCGAGCATGGGTTACTGCGGCTGCCGTACCATCACCGAAATGAACGACAAGGCCGAGTTCGTCCAGATCACCGGCGCGGGCCTGCGCGAGTCGCATGTGCATGATGTGCAAATCACGAAGGAAGCCCCCAACTACCACGTGGACTAAACGCCAATGAAGCCACTGCTGCGTTTTGTACTTATCGTCGATGCCTTGTTGTTGCTTGCGTTCGGTCTGCTGTTTCTGCTGACGCCCTGGACTTCGCTGTACAACGCGCTGCAGTTGGTGCAAACCGAGCCGGCTCTGGTCGGCCAGGGGTTTGGCGTGGCGCTGATCGGACTCGCGTGGCTGGCATTGCACGCGTCGTTCGATGGAGCGCTGACGTCCACGGTCGCGAAGGTTGTGGGCCATGTGAACTGGCTGACCGGTGTGCTGATGCTGGTTTGGCTGCTCGGTCTGCGGACCCCGTCGCTGACTGGTTTTGGGCAGGTGGCCGCGGTGCTGGCCGGTGTGGTGCTGGTGGTCATCGGTCTTGGCGGCGTGCGGCTGTCGGGCGCGGTGCGACGGCGCGAGAAGGGCATTGTGGTCAAAGGCTCTTCCACTCGTGCTGAAAAGCGCGCTGCGAAAGAAGCTGGGATTCAGGCTGAAAAAGATGCCGCGAGGCGGCGCGAGCTGGAGCGTGAAGCTGCTCGTGAGCCGGCTCGTGTCACCGCCGGGTTCCCCGTGTATCACGCGGAGCCAGTGGTCGAGCCGGTCATTCCCGTGACGCGGCCCATCAGTCCAGTTTCAGCCTCACCGCTTCATCCGGTGGTCGATGAAGCCAGCCTTACCGAGTCGGAACGTGCTGCGCGCGCAGCAGCAGCCTCTCGCGACGAAACCCGCAACGCGACCGCCGACGCATCTGGCGCACCCCGGCCTCCGCTTCATGGCTGACGCGTTACGCGCCAGGCCGTCCGCCGAAGCTACCGGATTCCGTTCGTGCATGCCGCAGGCAGGTGGCTGCGGCGCCGAACGCATCAGCAGGCTTCATCGTGACGTTTCATGCCTGATTGTCCCCACGTGGACTGTTTTGAATTCAACGCCGCGCGCTTCGGTGCGCGGTATTCCGTATCCGCTCACTATTGACTCCGTCCGCTGCCATGCATGACAAGATCCTGATCCTCGACTTCGGTTCGCAAGTCACCCAACTGATTGCACGTCGCGTCCGCGAAGCCAACGTGTATTCGGAAATCCATCCGTACGACGTCGATGCGTCGTTCATTCGCGATTTCGCGCCGAAGGGCGTGATCCTCTCCGGCGGCCCGAGCTCCGTCACCGAAACGGACACGCCGCGCGTGCCGCAAGCGGTGTTCGAACTCGGCGTGCCCGTCCTCGGCATCTGCTACGGCATGCAGGCGATGGCCGAGCAGCTCGGCGGCAAGGTCGACAACGGCCATCTGCGCGAATTCGGTTATGCCGAAGTGCGCGCGCGCAATCATACGAGCCTGCTCGACGGCATTAGCGACTTCACCACGCCGGAAGGTCACGGCATGTTGAAAGTGTGGATGAGCCACGGCGACAAGGTGCTGGAAATGCCGCCGGGCTTTGCGCTGATGGCATCGACGGAATCGTGCCCGATCGCGGCGATGGCCGACGAAAAGCGCCATTTCTACGGTCTGCAATGGCACCCGGAAGTCACGCACACCGTGCAGGGCCGTGCGATGCTCGAACGCTTCGTGCTGAAGATTTGCGGCGCGCAGCCCGACTGGGAAATGGGCAACTATATCGACGAAGCCGTCGCGAAGATTCGCGAGCAGGTGGGTAACGAGCATGTGATTCTCGGGCTGTCGGGCGGCGTGGATTCGTCGGTGGCGGCCGCGCTGCTGCATCGCGCGATTGGCGACCAGTTGACCTGCGTGTTCGTCGACCACGGCCTGTTGCGCCTGAACGAAGCCGAGCAGGTGATGGCGCTGTTCGCCGATAACCTCGGCGTGAAGGTGATTCACGTCGACGCAAGCGAAGCGTTCCTGAGCAAGCTGGCCGGCGTGACCGATCCGGAAGCGAAGCGCAAGATCATCGGCGCGGAATTCGTTGAAGTGTTCCAGACTGAAGCCGGCAAGCTGACCGACGCCAGGTGGCTCGCTCAGGGCACGATCTACCCGGACGTGATCGAATCGGCGGGCAAGGGCAAGAAGGGCGCGCAGACCATCAAGAGCCATCACAACGTGGGCGGCCTGCCCGAAACGCTGAATCTGAAGCTGCTCGAGCCGTTGCGCGAACTGTTCAAGGACGAAGTGCGCGAACTCGGCGTGAAGCTCGGTTTGCCGCCGTCGATGGTATATCGCCACCCGTTCCCGGGCCCGGGTCTGGGCGTGCGGATTCTCGGCGAAGTGAAGCGCGATTTCGCGGACCTGCTGCGCCGCGCCGACGCGATTTTCATCGAGACGCTGCGTACGTTCATCGACAAGGAAACGGGCAAGTCGTGGTACGACTTGACGAGCCAGGCGTTTGCGGTATTTCTGCCGGTGAAGAGCGTGGGCGTGATGGGCGATGGACGGACGTACGAGTACGTCGTCGCGTTGCGTGCTGTGCAGACGCTGGACTTCATGACCGCGCATTGGGCGCACCTGCCGCATGAATTGCTGGGGCATGTGTCGAACCGGATCATCAATGAAGTGCGCGGGATTAATCGGGTTGTTTATGACATCTCGGGTAAGCCGCCGGCGACGATTGAGTGGGAGTGAGGAAGTAGAGTCTCCCAATCCGCTACTTACATGTCGCACGGATATTGCCCGATATGCCGCGATCTGTAAGCCTTAATTCAAATGCGGCGTTTAGCCATTTGAATTAGCCCGCCGAGGTTTGCCTAACGAAAGGTTGGTTAAACCGGTGTTGTGTCGCCCCCTTATCCGCGGGGGCTCGATACTGCGCCGGCAACACGATTTTCGTGCGACTTGGTATTTCGTTCGGGGACGCTATCTTGCGGCCGGATATTGGGCACCTGGAGATCTCGTGGTTGGTGACGGTGCATGATCGTCCTAACCACGGGAATTCGATAGGTTGTGCACCAAGCGTGCACTTCCAACTTCCAGCTAGAAACAATTCAATCCAACGTTGCCGACCGTGATGGAGTTATGTCACGCCTACCTTCTAGGCGCTATCCCCTTTCTTCTTAGTTATCGCAATCAACGGGCGGTGAGCGGCGATCGCGATCGCCCGCTACATCTATACAGACCTTGTTAGCTTGGCGCGGACAAGTAGCTGATTGCGTGAGTGTGCACTTATGAGCAAATTTCTATGGGCACGGCAAGACAGCATGTTCAATCAAGTATTCCGCCCTCGCTGATACGTTGCGATCTTCCAACGTGGAGGTGGCGCATCGAGGACGAGGATGAGGTCCTTTGTGTTTATTGCGGCCAAGCAATGGACGATCACTATGACCTTGACCATTGGAGCGTACCGTTCGAGGACTTTGCATCTATTCATGAAGAGGCCATAAGAGATCCAGAATTTCCTGGTCCGCCCCCTGAGCATCCTCATGCAGTGCTACGCGGTGACATTGTTGAGAGAAAAGTGTGTCTGCACATTTGCCCGTGCTGCGGTTGGTGGATCGCCGAAGATCGAGCAGTCCGACCCGCGATGCAGTGGCAGCATTGGGTGGTGGCCTTGGCCTCGATGCCGGTTTTGCAGGACATGGCGCTCAATGACATCAACTTGCCTCTTCAAGAAGTGCGGCGTTATTTGATGCGCAAATTCGAAGCCAGAACGTCTATCCATCCGCGACTCTTTGAGTTGACCGTCGCAAGTGTCTGAGCGATTTTGGTTACAAGGCGGCTGCAACGGCTTATTCAAACGACGGAGGAGTTGACGTGGTGTTAGATGATGGTTCTGGGGGAAGGATAGGTGTCCAAGTAAAAAGACAAAGAAGATCAGTTGAAGTTGAGCAAATCAGGGCATTCCTGGGGGCGTTGATATTGGGAAATTTCACGAGCGGTATATTTGTATCGTCTTCTCGCTTTCGTAGGGGTGCAATTCGTGCAGCACAAAAAAGTTCTGAAGGCATTAAGCCGATCGAACTTGTTGATGCAAATCGCTTCCTTGATATGCTTGGCTCAGTCCAGTTGAAACATGCGCCAATGCCGGAAGACTGCGGTATCACTCGGGCCGAGCCTTTGAAATTTCATTGCGTCAACTACAGTCATTTAAACGCGCTCTGACAATTGACAACCGCGGTGGGTCCACTTAAAGCCGACGGCATTTTACGGCTAAGCGTAACCGTGGGCGCCAGCCTACTTCTATGAGTTGACGGCGTTGCTCCAGCGATTGCAGGAGCAGTCACAGGCGACAGATGGCCCGTAAGTTGAGGATGGCCATGGCCGTATGTGAACTAGCCTTTGAGGCCTTGGTGTTTGTGAAGAAGGGTAAGGAATATAGATTCTGCGCGGTCTATCTGTAGCAACGCCGGCCCGTGAGATCCGTTCCTCGGTTCATGAGTTGCTAACGGATTGGGCGTCAGGCGTGTGCCGCACTGCCAGGACGAGTACGCCCCCTTGAGGCGCTTCCTGCGCGCTTCGCGACTGGCCGCGCTTTCTTTGCCACCGCCGCTTTCGGCGCAGTTTTGGCTTTTGCTGCCGCCTTTGGCGCTGCTTCGGGCTTTACCAACGTGAGATGCAGTCCCATCGCGACGATCACCTTCATGATCGTTGCGAATTCGGCATTGCCTTTGTTGGAGAGGGCGCGGTACAACGCTTCACGCGCGATACCAGACTCGCGTGCGAGTGCCGTCATACCACGTGCCTTGGCAACGTCACCAAGTGCTGCCTGAATCTCAACCGGATCCCCGCCTTCAAACGCTTGGGCGAGATACAGCCGGTAGTCGTTTTCATCTTTCAGGTACTTCGACCCATCGAACTCCATCAACTCGCTGACTTTCATGTCAAAACTCCAAATCTTTTGCGATGACCTTGGCGCGCTTGATATCTGCGGACTGCGTGGACTTGTCGCCACCGCATAAGATGATCACCAGAACGTCGCCACGCTGCGTGAAATAGACACGGTAGCCCTTGCCTACATCGATCTTCATCTCCGAGATGCCGCCGCCTACGGCACGCCAAAGTCCGAGGTTGCCTAACCGTGCCCGGCTGAGCCGACCGATGATCGCCGTCGCCGCCTGGCGGTCCCGAATGCGGGATAGCCAAGTGTCAAATTCGGGCGTAATGATCAGCTTCGTCATGTTCGGATTGTAATCCATGGGTTACGGATTATCAAACGCTCGCGCCGACAGGTAAAACGCTGTTAATCGTTAGGTAAGGGGGCGATCGTCCAAACGAGAATCGCATTGGACGGAGCCTGACGGTGTCGACACTGCTGCTCAGCCGCGGCTGCGGTGCAAACGGCGATCCACGAAAGGAATTGGCCAGCTTATCGGCCTATTCCATCAAAAACCCGCCCGAGCAGCCGGGAGGGTCTGGACGGGGCAGTGCACCGCCCGCCATTCTGACCATCAAGTGATCATCCTCGTGCGAGCTGGCCTCTGCGCAACACCCTGCATCTGAGCGAAGGCTATCGCTTGATCGCAAGAAAAGCCCGCGCCGCGTGCAGCGCAAGCCGCCCAAGTGGCCCCCGCCTGAACTAGCAACGACGCACCGGCAAATACCCCACCTCGCCACTCCCCACGCACGAAATTGGTGCCACCCAGCCACAACCCGGTGCGCGCCAACACCGCGGCAGCACGAAAACCGCCCCCCACACGTCCCAACACGGCCAATTCCGTTTGGCACGCTTCTCGCTTAGATAACGTTGCAAGGAGCCGGTGCATCATCTGGCTACACAATCTGGAAATGGACGGCTAGGGTTCCGGTCTGCATCACGCAGGCGCTGGTCCGAGAGCTGTCGACCTCAGGCGAGGTTACACGGCGGGATAAAAGCCCGGGAGAGAACGCGATGTTTGCGCTGCTCCCTGCCCGTCGCTAACCGTCCCTTCCGAGGTCAACCTCATGCGCAAGCTTGTCCGCTTTCTCGGCGTCGCCGCCATCTCTCTCGCCGCTTTCGCCTCGACTCCCTCGTTCGCTGCCGGACGCACCGACTTCAAGGTGTGCTGGACCATTTACGCGGGCTGGATGCCGTGGGGGCAGGCAAAAACTCAAGGCATCGTTTCCAAATGGGCCAAAAAGTACGGCATCGACATCGATGTCGTGCAACTGAACGACTACGTTGAATCCATCAACCAGTACACCGCAGGCAAGTTCGACGGCTGCGCGATGACCAACATGGATGCGCTGACCATTCCCGCTGCGGGCGGCGTGGACTCGACGGCGCTGATCGTCAGTGATTATTCCAACGGCAACGACGGTGTGCTCATCAAGGGCAAGGGCAAGCAGATCGCCGACCTGAAAGGCCAGCAGATCAATCTGGTCCAGTTTTCGGTGTCGCATTACCTGCTGGCCCGCGCGCTGGAAAGCGCCCATATGAGCGAGCGCGACCTCAAGGTCGTGAATACTTCGGATGCCGATATTTCCGGCGCGTTCGCCACGCCCGCCGTTCACAACGCCGTGACGTGGAACCCGATGCTGTCCGACCTGAAGGCGCAGCCGAACGTCAGCGAAGTATTCGATTCGAGCAAAATCCCCGGCGAAATCATGGACATGATGGTCGTCAACACCAGGACCTTGCACGACAACCCGGCGCTCGGCAAGGCACTGACCGGCGCATGGTTCGAAATGGTCGCCTTGATGAAGGCCAATAGCGCCGACAGCACGACGGCGCTCACCGCCATGGCGAAGGCCTCGGGCACCGATCTCGCGGGCTTCAGGGGGCAACTGTCGACCACCGCGCTGTTCTACACGCCGAAGGCCGCGCTCGATTTCGTCACCGCCGCCGACATGCCGAAGATCATGACGCGGGTCGCGCAATTCTCGTTCGATCACGGCCTGCTCGGACAGGACGCGAAGAGCGCGGACGTGGTAGGGATGGCTTTCGACAAGGGTGTCGTGGTGGGCAACAAGAACAACGTCAAGCTGCGCTTCGATCCGACCTACGTGGAAATGGCTGCCGACGGCAAGCTCTGAGCCGGCCCGACTATCCGTATTTTTCAAAAGGCCAGCGTCCATGCGACTCATCAACCGACATCCCAGCCGTACCACCGGCTTGATGCTGCTCCTGCTGCCGTTCATCGTGCTGATGGCGGTTTACTTCACCGCTTCGTCGATGCGGCTCGCGGCGAATCCGGATGACAAATTGCTGCCGGGCGCCACGCAAATGAGCGATGCGATCAGGGAGGTCGCCTTCACCGAGGACAAGCGCACAGGCGAATATCTGCTGTGGGCCGACACGGTCTCGAGCTTGCGGCGGCTCGGCATCGGCCTCGTGGTGAGCGCGGTCATCGCGCTGGTGGCGGCGATCGCAACGGGTTCCTTGCCGTTCGTCAGCGCGACCTTGTCGCCGTTCATCACCGTGGTTTCGATGATTCCGCCGCTGGCCGTGCTGCCGATCCTGTTCATCGTGTTCGGGCTCGACGAGTTGTCGAAGGTGGTGCTGATCGTGGTGGGCATCACGCCGATGATCATTCGCGATCTGCACGCGAGGGCTCGCGAGATTCCGGCTGAGTTGTGGGTCAAGGCGCAGACATTGGGCGCAACCAGCTGGACCCTGATTCTGCGTCTGGTGCTGCCGCAACTGCTGCCGCGTCTGCTGGTGGCGATGCGGCTGTCGCTCGGTGCGGCGTGGCTGTTCCTGATCGCCGCCGAAGCGATCGCGTCGACCGACGGTCTCGGCTATCGCATCTTTCTCGTGCGCCGCTATCTGTCGATGGACGTCATCCTGCCCTACGTCGCGTGGATCACGCTGCTTGCGTGGCTCACCGACGAACTGTTGCGCCGTCTCACGCAATGGGCATTCCCCTGGTACGGCGGAGGCGCCCGATGATCGAAGTTCGCAACGTCTGGAAAGAATACGGCGACCAGGTCGTGCTGGAACGCGTGAACCTGCGCATCGAAGAGGGCGAGTTCTGTTCGATGATCGGCGCATCGGGCTGTGGCAAGTCGACATTTCTGCGTCTGTTGCTAGGCCAGGAAGCCGCGACGCGCGGCGAGATCCTGCTCGACGGCAAGCCGTTGCCCCGTGAACCGGACGCGCATCGCGGCGTGGTGTTCCAGCGCTACTCGGTGTTCGAGCATCTGAGCGTGGTCCGCAACGTGATGCTGGGGCTCGAACTGCCGCACGCGAAGTTCACTGGCCGCCTGTTCGGTGCGCGGCGGCGTGCGGCGCGTGACGAGGCCGTCGCGATGCTCGAGCGCGTGGGCCTCGGCGCGGCCCTCGACAAGTATCCGCAGCAGTTGTCGGGCGGCATGCAGCAACGTCTTGCGATTGCCCAGGCGCTGATGATGAAGCCGCGCGTATTGCTGCTCGACGAACCGTTCGGCGCGCTGGACCCCGGCATTCGCAAGGATATGCACGAGCTGCTGCTCGGCCTGTGGCGCGAGTCGAATCTGACCATCTTCATGGTCACGCATGACCTGAAGGAAGGCTTCACGCTAGGCAGCCGCGTGCTGGTGTTCGACAAGGTCCGCGTCGATCCGCAAGCGCCGGGCGCTTATGGCGCGCGCATTACGTACAACATTCCGCTCGACCGGAGCCGCGCTTCGGCATCGTCGCTTCACCTGGCTCAGGCCGTGGTGGAACATGCGTCGCGTAGCGCAGCGGCTCTGATCTGAACGATCGAGCCGATCTAACAGGAATCCGACAAGATGGATCTGCTACTTAAAGAAACCATTCCCGGCGGCGGCCATGCGTCGCTGATCGTCAAGCGTGGCCAGTCGTTGCGGATCACCGATCTGCATGGCGGCGCGAACGTCAGCGTGATGCTCGTCAATGCCGCTGAAAAAAGCGAGCGGCTCAACCTGCCCGATTCGCTCAAGTGTCAGCACACCGCGAAACTCACGGCCGGTCATTGCCTGTATTCCGACATGGGCCGCGTATTGGCCGCGATCGTCGCGGACACCTGTGGCTGGCATGACAGCATCGGCGGTGTATCGAATGCGCAAGAAGTCTACGAGCGCTATGGCGCAGGCCGCTATCAGGAATTGCGTAACGCGTTCTATCGCAACGGTACGGACAATCTGCTCGTCGAAATGAGCAAGTGGGGGCTCGATATCTCCGACCTGCTGATGACGCTCAACCTCTTCAGCCGCGTCGACGTGAGCGATGCCGGCGCGCTGACCTACGTGCCCGGCAATTCGACGGCAGGCGACTACGTCGAACTGTATGCGCCGATGAACACGCTCGTGGTGCTGACCGCGATCCAGCATCCGCTCGACCCGCATCCGGAATACGCGCCCAGGCCGGTGACGCTCGCGTTGAGCGAGGCAGAGCGCGAGATCGCCGAATTGTGCCGGACCTCATGCGAGGAAAACGTACGCGGCTTTATCAACACCGATCGTTTCTTTCTCTGAACGGAGCCGGACATCATGACAACAACGCTGACGATCAGCGAAAAACGCCCGGAAAACGCAGTGTTTCGCGAGACGCTCGCAGCCGGTGAGCCTTGGCTGCACGAACTGAAAGCAGGGCAGACCTTGCGCATTCTCGACCTGGAGGGCAACCAGGCGATCGATACGCTGTTCTACAGTCTGGCCAATCCGCGTGAACGTTTCGATCCGCAACGCACGCTGCGTCGGCAGAAAAGCCTCTATCTGACCACGGGCTCGGTGTTGTATTCGAATCTCGGCAATCCGCTGCTGACGATCGTCGCCGACACGTGCGGCCGGCACGATACGTTAGGCGGCGCGTGCGCGCAGGAGAGCAATACGGTGCGATACGCGCTGGAAAAGCGCTATATGCATAGCTGCCGCGATAATTATCTGCGCGCCTGTGCGCATGACGGACGTTTGTCGAAGCGCGATATCGGCGCAAACATCAACTTTTTCATGAACGTGCCCGTGACCCCGGAAGGTGGCCTGACGTTCGAAGACGGCATTTCGGCGCCAGGCAAATACGTCGAATTGCGCGCGGAAATGGATGTCATCGTGCTGATCTCCAACTGTCCGCAGTTGAACAATCCGTGCAACGCCTATAACCCGACGCCAGCGGAGTTGATGATATGGAACTGAAGCGGATTCGCCACTGGCTCTACTACGTCATGCTGGTTCGCGCGGGCCGCTGTTGCACCTGCACGCGCGCACAACTGGCTCACGCACAGCGCTGACGCCAGATTGCTGACACGGCCCTCTGCCGCGGACGACCGCGGCATGCAATTCCTACGTGCGGGACGGCCCGCCGATGATTTCAGTCCCCACTCATGTTCAAGAAAATCCTGATCGCCAATCGCGGCGCTATCGCGTGCCGTATTCTTCGAACGCTGCGTGAACTCCAGATAAACGGTGTCGCCGTCTATGCCGAAGCCGATCGCGCCAGTCTGCATGTGAGTCAGGCGTCCATCGCGCATTGCCTGGGCGATGGTCCTGCGTCCGCTACGTATCTCGACACGAACAAGATTCTCGACATCGCCCGCCGTGAAAACGTGCACGCAATCCATCCGGGCTACGGTTTCCTGTCGGAGAACGCGGCTTTCGGTGAAGCGTGCGAGGCGGCGGGTATCGCGTTCATCGGACCCACACCCGAACAGTTGCGCGCGTTTGGTCTGAAGCACACGGCGCGCGCCATCGCCGCGGAACAGAACGTGCCGATGCTCGAAGGCACGGGGCTGCTCGACGATCTGCCGGCTGCGTTAGGTGCTGCTGCGTCGATCGGCTATCCGGTGATGCTGAAAAGCACGGCGGGCGGCGGCGGAATCGGCATGCGGGTGTGCTGGAATGCGGATGAACTGGGCGCGCATTTCGACGTGGTCAAGCGGCTCGGCCAGAACAACTTCAGCGATGCGGGCGTGTTTCTGGAGAAGTACATCGAGCGCGCCCGGCATCTGGAAGTACAGGTGTTCGGCGACGGCCGGGGAGACGCCATTGCGCTCGGCGTGCGCGATTGTTCGGTGCAACGGCGTAATCAGAAAGTACTGGAAGAAACGCCCGCGCCGAATTTGCCCGACGGGATGGCGCAAGCGTTGTGCGACGCCGCGGTGAAACTGGCGAAAGCGGTGAATTACCGTTCTGCGGGCACGGTGGAATTCGTCTACGACAGCGCCGCGCAGCAATTCTATTTCCTCGAAGTGAATACGCGTTTGCAGGTCGAGCACGGCGTCACTGAACAGGTTTGGGGTGTGGACCTGGTGCGCTGGATGATCGAGCTGGCAGCGGGCACGCTCGCGCCGTTACACGAACTCGCGGCGCGTTTGAAGCCGCAGGGTCACGCGATTCAGGCGCGCCTCTATGCCGAAGATCCAGGCCGCGATTTCAAGCCGAGCCCGGGCCTTCTGACCGATGTCGCGTTTCCGCAGGCCGATGGCCGCGCACTGCGCATCGACACGTGGATCGAAGCAGGTTGCGAAGTCCCGCCTTATTTCGACCCGATGCTGGCGAAGCTGATCGCCTGGTCGCCCACGCGCGATGAAGCGCGTCACGCGCTCACGAAGGCGCTGCAAAGCACGCGCATTTACGGCGTGGAAACGAACCGCGACTATCTACGCCAGATTCTCGACGATCAGCCGTTTGCGTCTGGCGAGCCCTGGACGCGTTGCCTCGAACGACTCAGCTATCGGGCGAACACGCTCGAAGTCGTGAGCGGCGGCACGCAGACGACCGTGCAGGATCATCCGGGCCGCCTCGGTTATTGGGCCGTGGGGATTCCCCCTTCGGGTCCGATGGACGACCGCGCGCTGCGCGTCGCCAATCGCCTGCTCGGCAACGACACGAATGCCGCCGGGCTCGAAATCACGATGAGCGGGCCGACCTTGCGCTTTAACACCGACGCGGTGATCGCCGTGACTGGCGCAAATCTGCCCGTGCTGCTTGACGATGTCGAACAGCCAATGAACACCACGCTGTTCGTCGCCGCGGGATCGATACTCGCGCTCGGCACGATTCGCGGTGCGGGTGCGCGCGCTTATCTGTGCGTGCGCGGCGGTTTCGACGTGGCGATGTATCTCGGCAGTCGCAGCACATTCACGCTCGGCCAGTTCGGGGGACATGGCGGACGCGCGCTGCGTGCGGGCGATGTGCTGCATCTTCAGCCGCTGCATGACGGGCAGGCGGGGGCGAAGCTCGCCAAGGTGCCTGAGTTGGAAGCCGTGCGCACGGTGCGCGTGATCTACGGTCCGCACGGTGCGCCGGAGTATTTCAGTGCGCGTTATGTCGAGCAGTTTTTCGACACCGAGTGGGAGATTCATTTCAATTCGAGCCGCACCGGGGTGCGCCTGATCGGACCGAAGCCCGAGTGGTCGCGCGAGGATGGCGGCGAGGCAGGGCTGCATCCCTCGAACATTCACGACAATCCCTATGCAGTGGGGGCCGTCGATTTCACTGGCGACATGCCGGTGATTCTCGGCCCCGACGGTCCGAGCCTGGGTGGCTTTGTCTGCCCGGTGACGATCATCGAGGCGGACCTGTGGCAGATCGGCCAGCTCAAGGCGGGCGACAAGCTGCGCTTCGTGCCGGTGACTATCGATACAGCGCGCGAAGCGGCGGCTCGACGTCGGCGAGAACTCGAGACGCTCGAGTTCTACGACGACGCAGAACCGTCGCTCGCTGCCAGAGCGGCGCTGCTTCAATCGCCGGTCGTACTCGATACCGGAGCGGATCGTGAAAGGCTCGTCGCGCGCGTATCTGGCGATACGCACCTGCTGCTCGAAATCGGCCCGACGGAGCTCGATCTCGTGCTGCGTTTCAGAGGCCATGCGCTGATGCAGTCGCTCGAAGCGATGGCGCTGCCGGGCGTGATCGATCTCACACCCGGCATCCGTTCGCTGCAGATTCACTATCGGCCTGAAAGCCTGCCGCTCGCACACCTGCTTGAGATCGTCGAGCACGCGTGGCGAGACGTGCTGTTGCAAAAGGACTTGCGCGCGCCATCGCGTATCGTGCATCTGCCGTTGTCCTGGGACGACCCGGCGTGCCAGCTCGCGATCGACAAGTACATGACCACGGTGCGCAAAGATGCCCCCTGGTGTCCGAGCAATCTGGAGTTTATCCGCCGCATCAACGACCTCGATTCGATCGACGCCGTCAAACGGATTGTCTTCGATGCGAGCTATCTCGTGATGGGTCTCGGCGATGTCTATCTCGGCGCCCCGGTGGCAACGCCGCTCGATCCGCGCCATCGGCTCGTGACCACCAAATACAACCCGGCGCGCACGTGGACAGCGGAGAACTCGGTCGGTATCGGCGGCGCGTATCTGTGCGTGTATGGGATGGAAGGGCCGGGCGGCTATCAATTCGTCGGCCGCACTTTGCAGATGTGGAACCGCTATCGCGAAGTCGCTGATTTCGCAGGAAAGCCATACCTGTTGCGCTTTTTCGATCAGATCCGTTTCTACGAAGTGGAGGCCGACGAACTGCTGCGCATTCGGGCGGACTTTCCGCTCGGACGCTATCCGTTGAAGATAGAAGAGACCGAGTTGTCGCTGGCGGACTACCAGGCGTTCCTGACGCGCGAAGCCGATGGCATCCAGCAGTTCAGGACGCAACAGCAAGCCGCGTTTCAGGCCGAACGCGAGCGTTGGCGCGAAGCCTGCACAACGGAAGAAAGTTTCGACGCACCGGTTGCGGAGGATGCCGGGCTATTGCCGCTGAACGATGACGAGGTCGCCGTGGACAGCGAGATCGCCGGCAGTTTGTGGCAGGTGCGAGCGACGCGCGGCGATCAGGTCGCGGCCGGCGACGTGCTGCTCGTCATCGAGTCGATGAAGATGGAAATCTCCGTGTGCGCACCGTGTGCGGGGATCGTCAGCGAGATTCACGTCGCGCCGGGCTCGCCGGTTCGTGCGGGGCAGCGGATTGCCGTTATCGAACGTCATTGAATCTAACTGGACCGGAACCACACTCATGTCTTCATTCGATCTGCGTCTCTCCGTCCTGCGCGCCGCGTATCGTGCGGGAACCCTCACACCGCGCAAGCTGATCGGCGATTTGCTGGCGAAGGCCGCTGCGCTGAACCCCGAGTTTCATCTGTTCATCCACCTGCTTAGCGACGCGGAAATCGCGCCTTACCTCGAGCGGCTGGAAAGGCAGGATGTCGAAGCATTGCCGCTCTACGGCATTCCATTCGCGATCAAGGACAACATCGACCTGGAGGGTATTCCCACCACCGCGGCATGCCCGGCCTACGCTTATACGCCGGAGCAATCGGCCACGCTCGTCGCGCGTCTGATCGCGTTGGGCGCGGTGCCGATCGGCAAGACCAATCTGGATCAGTTTGCCACCGGTCTGAACGGCACGCGGTCGCCGTACGGCAAGTGCCGCAACAGCGTGCATCCTGACTTTCCGTCGGGTGGTTCGAGCGCCGGTTCGTCGCTCGCGGTGGCGCTGGGTGTCGCGAGCTTTTCGCTTGGCACCGACACGGCAGGGTCCGGCCGCGTGCCCGCTGGCTTGAATAACCTCGTCGGGTTGAAGCCGAGCAAAGGTCTGCTGTCGACGGCGGGTGTCGTGCCTGCGTGCCGTACGCTCGATTGCGTCACCTACTTCACGTCAACCGCGTCCGAAGCCAGCGAACTGCTCGCGTTGACCGCGCACGCTGATCCGCTCGACGCGTATAGCCGCAGGAACCCGCCGTCGAATGATAGAAGCGCGTTCGGCACGCTCGCGTCGTTCCGCTTTGGCGTGCCGTCGCAACTCGAATTCGCGGGCTGTGCCGAAAGTCCCGCGTTGTTCGCCAAGGCGCGCGCGTTGCTCGAAGCAGCGGGCGGCGAGGCCGTCGAGATCGACTTCGCGCCGTTCGTCGAAGCGGCCCGGCTGCTCTACGAAGGACCGTGGGTGGCGGAGCGGTATAGCGTGGTCGGCGAACTCGTCGAGACTCACCCGCAGGCCGTGTTGCCGGTGATTCGCGACGTGCTGGCGAAAGCGCCGGCAGCGACGGCAGTCGAACTATTTCGCGCGCAATACCGGTTGCAGGCGTTGAAGGTCATCTGCGATGCGCAGGTCGACGCGCTCGACTTCATTCTCACGCCGACCTATCCGCGTCCCGTCACGCTGGCAGAACTGGAGCGGGATCCGATTGGCCCGAACTCGCTGCTGGGCTACTACACCAACTTCATGAATCTGCTCGACTATGCAGCGGTCGCCACGCCGACTGGGTTCATGGCGAATGGTCTGCCGTGGGGGGTGACTGTATTTGGCCGCGCGTTCACGGATCAGTCGTTGTTGGGCGTCGCCGCTACGTTGCAGCGACTGAGCGGTGTCGAACGGGTCGGGGAGCGGCAGTCCCAGCTTGAGCAGGCGACCTGAGGCAGCCGGTGAACGCGGGGGACTGCCGGCGACTGCGGGTGACTGCGGGTGACTGCGGGTGATCGGGCCGCGCTTCGTCAGGAGCGCACCCGTCGCGAGCGCGTCAAATGATATCCCGCGATCAGACCCATGTCGTACGCGTTTTCCAGTGCACGGACGATATCGGCCGGCCGCACTGGAACGCGCAGATCGGGCAATTCAGGGTTCAACGCGTACGTATCGACATCGAAACAATCGGTCGCGATCTGGCTCAGGGTGCTCAGGCGTTCGTCGGTTATCACACTCATGGTGTTCTCCTCCGCTACTCAAATGCGCCGACGAAAGCCTTGGCGGTGGTCCAGTCGGGCCAGGTCAATTCCCACAGGCGATGGATCTTCTCATCGACATACGTGGCGATCAGCACGACCTCGTATTCCACCGGATTTTCGTTGGGCCGTTGTGTCCTGATCCATACGCGCGCGGCAACGCGCGTCGCGCTTTCAATCCATGTCGCTTCGTCGTATCGGACTTCGTAGGTAATCGGCGTTGCGTAGACTTTTTCGTGGCCTCTCGCGAACGACTCGTAGCTCTGCGTCTGGCCATTGGTTTCGAGCAGGAAATCGGCATGGTAGTAGTGCGGAATCAGCGAAGCGTCCTTCTTGATGACCATTTCGCTGAACATGCTCTGCAAAAGTTTTCTGGTTGAAGCAATCGATGTCATGGCGCACCTGCGGCAAAAAGACGAAGTAGGCGAATCGTCGATTCGCATGACCATGTTCTGCGAAGAGAATGAGCTGAGAATTAGCGCAAGGGATGCGCGGGCTGTCAGAGCGACTCGCCCGTCGCCGGCGTGGGTCTTGCCGCTCCCTGGCGGATTGCCCGAACTTGAGCTTGAGACTGGCGTCATCAATGAGTTGCGTGCGCCCAGTCGCGGCGTCAACGACGTGTGGTCGAATGCGATCCATCGGCCATAGCTGTTCCTGACCTGAAGGCGCATCCGGCAAGTCAGGGCCAGCTTGACTACAATCGATTGACCGGCCGTCGGTGCTTCGCCGATGTGGCCGGGGGCGACGTCTCCTATCCTCGGAGGATAGTCATCGTGAAACTCCTTCTCTATGCGTTAGCGACACTCTCTGTATCAGCCATTCCGGCTATTTCTATCGCGCAGTCAAGCCAACCTTTGACCCGCGCTCAAGTCATTGCCGAACTCATCGAACTCGAGCATGCGGGCTTCCATCCCGGATCGATCGATTACGTTGAGTACCCCGGCAATCTTCAGGCAGCAGAAGCACGTATCGCAGCAAAGCAGGCCAAAAACACCCCGACGCCGACAGCCAACGGGTCATCGCAGTAGGGTTGACATCAGGACGACGGTGCCGGAAAGCGAATCCATGGAAGGCGATGCAACGATTGGCAATCTGCTGTAGAGAGCAGATTCCCGGTCAGCCTGCCATCTCTCCCGAGGTGAACTGCGTTGAGGCCAACGCCCATGCAAACACGCTTCGCAAAACAGGCACACGATAAAGTCCAAAGCAGTACGTAGGTCAAGTCTCGCCCAACCGGCGAAAAAGACCGGCCCGCTCCCCCGGGCCGGCAAAACGGGCAGCAAACGAAGCTCTCCAACCAGGCGCTCGCAGGGTGAAAGCGGCTGGGCCGGAAGCTTGCCTGTTGACCTCTCTCCTCTCAGCACTCGTTAGCCCACCTCCTTTTTGTCCGCCTCATGTTGTGTGCGTGACCGGCCATCGCGCCGGTGTGTTTCAGAACAGATGCCGCAGACCCACCGTATAGCCTGTGCCGCTAGTCGACGTGCCCGTCATCTGCCATCCGGTACTTCCGTACGCGAATCGGCCTGACTGGGGGTCGTAGACGACATCCGCATAGACGCTCGTCGCTTTGGACAGGAAGTAGAAATAGCCCAATACGCTGCGGCATTGAATCGTTTGTCCGTTGGAGGTCGTGTGACTGAAGGTCGTCATCACCGCCTGGGCTGGGCCAATGGGGATGTTGAGGCCGATCATCTGGTTGTGAATCGACTGACTAAACGTGTTCTGGCCAAAGCCATAGCCGGCATATAGCCGCGCAAAACCGAAGTCGTATTGACCAGCCGTATAGGCCCAGTGAGCGTGGTCCCCCTGCGGACGGATGAATGACGCGGCGAGCTTGAGATTCGGATCCTGATAAACGACCGACGCGGAATAGGGAATGTTGTCGCCCTTAACCGCTGAGTCGCGTGAGGCGACCTGCGCGCGAACAGTCACCGGACCCAGCGTGTACGCATAATTTGCCGAATTGTTCGTGCGCACGGTGTCGATCTGCCCCGGGCCGCCGTTGGCCTGCGAAATGCCGCCGCGCGCCGCGTATCCCGCCACCAGACCGTTCTGACCAAATGGGTCGGCCGACACTTCGGCGTAGTGGCTCGCATTGACATCCCGGCCTAACGCGAGGTGACCGAACCAGCCCTCGAGCCCGACGGTCGAGCGACCACTGAAGAACGAACTCGAGTTATAGAACGTGCCGTTGTTCGGATTGAACTGCTGTTCCAACTGGAAGATTGCCTTGTATCCGCCGCCCAGGTCCTCGACTCCTTTCAGCCCCCAGAAGCTGGTCGCCCCGGTATTCATCCGAATCGCACGACTGCCGTCGTATTTGCCGACCTCGAGGTCGACCAGCCCATATAGCGTCACCGACGACTGCGCCATCGCAGCATTTGCACCCAGTGCGGTCAAGGCGGCGACGAACAACTTCCTTTTCATATTTTTAGTCTCCTCGTTTAGTTCCGTTAGTTGGAACTGATGAGACGAGTTTAGCATTCAGTGGAACTGATGCAAGTTGTTTTAGAGACTCTTCGGGATAGCCCTAGGGTTCGCGTTGTTACGACGCGTCAAGGTCGGTGGGTGAATGGCCAGGCGCGCGGAAAAGGCGGGGCGTGCGCAGGCTCCCGCGCGCACTTGGCGGGAGCGCGAAGGAGGAGGGGCGGCAGGGAGGGTTGGGCGACATCGCCGGGCGCGATGCCGGCGATGTCAGGCGCGAACGCGCAGAGGAGGCTTATCCGGCGAAGGTCGTCTCTGGGAGACCGCGCACGCCAGGAATGTTGACCGCGAAAAGCGATCCGGAAAGCGGGGCGCTGTTGAGCATGTCTTCGGTCAGCCTGACCCGCGCGCTCGTCACATAGAGCACGTCGAGGTTCTGGCCGCCGAAGCAGCAACTGGTGGGGCGCGGCACGGGCATGCGGATGCGCGTCATTTCGCGGCCCTCCGGATCGAAGCGCACGACGCACCAGTCGTCCCACATCGAGACCCACAGGCAGCCGTCCGCGTCGACGGTCAGGCCGTCGGGCGAACCCGCTGACGAGTCGAGCGTGATCAGCGGCCGGCGGTTGGCGAGCGTGCCGTTGAACAGGTCGAAATCATACTGATAGATGGTCTTGCGATGCGAATCCGTGAAATACATCCGCGTATTGTCCGGGCTCCAGCCGAGGCCGTTCGCGACCGTGAAGCCCGTATCCATCTTCTTCCACGAGCCGTCGGCGTCGACCCGGAACAGATTGCCGCGATTGGCCGCCGCGCCCATATCCATCGTGCCGACCCACAGGCGACCCATGCGGTCGCATTTGCCGTCGTTGTAGCGGTTGCTCGGCCGGTCGAACTCCGGGTGAGAGAAGCGCGTCAGATTGCCGACGTCGTCGACGGTCATCAGGCCGCCTGGCGTCGCGATGAGCAGGCCGCCAGTGGCTTTGGGAATCACCAGACTCAGCATCGAGCCGAGTTTGGTTTCCGTGCTGGAGCGGCTCGTTGCGTCGAAACGGTGGATGGTTGGCGTGAGGATGTCGACCCAGTAGAGCGCGTCGTCGCGCGGCGACCACATCGGCGCCTCGCCCAGCAGCGCGGGCACCTGGCTCACGCAGTGAACGTCCGCGTTCGCGAGGGCGGGCGGCTGACTCTTGGCCGCCAGCGACATCGATTGGCCGCCCGAGTTGTGTGAGATCTTGCGCGCAGCGCCCATCACCGCCGCGGACAGGTTGTGCGCGCGCGCCATGTCGAGCCGGTTGGCATTGCCGGAGATGGCCACCGCGCCGATCGGCCGCCCCTCGAAGTCGAACACCGGGGCCGCCAGCGCGACCGTGTCGTCGGAGCTTTCCTGATTGGCGAGCGCATAGCCGCGCGAGCGTGTCAGGTCGAGCTCGCTGCGCAGCGCGTCGATCGAGGTGATGGTGCGCGGACCGAGCGGCTGCAACGTGATCGTGTTCAGCAAGTCCTGCTGCTGGAGCGGGTCGAGATAGGCTGCGATGGCTTTGCCGACCGCGCTCGCATGAAGCGGCAGGCGCATGCCGACGCCGAGCGAAATGCGCCCGGCCTGGCGCGCGTCTTCGCTGGCGATAACCACCGCGCTGCTGCCGTCCAGAATCGCCAGATGCACCGATTCGCCGACGAGATCGCGCAGCAGGACCAGTTCGTCCTGCGCGGCGACCCGCAAGTCGAAGTCGCTCCACACCTCGTGTGCGAGTTCGAGAAAGCGCAGCCCGAGGCGGAAGGTCTTGCTGTACGCATCGTGGCGCAGCAGGCCTTCGCGCTGCAGCGTGGTCAGAATCCGGTGCAGCGTGCCCTTGGGCAGCCCGCAAGCCCTCAGCAGCTGGGTGAACGTCATGGGCGCGGGTGCCTGCGAAACGATATTCAACAGGTACATCGCCTTTTCGAGCACGCCGACGCCGGCTGGGCCTTTGTCTTCCGTCACGGCGAGCGTTGCCGTCCCCTCACTCTCCAGTTCCGGATTCAGCGGATTCGCGGAGGTGGTTTCTACTATTTTTCGTTTCACTTTGGTCAAGTCTTTCGCCCTGGATGGAAATGGCGGGTCGGCGTCGCTGTGGAACGCGTCTCTTGGGCCGCATTGTACGCCCAAAACCGTGACAGCCCGATTGTTGTTCTATTGAATGGAACTTTGCAAAAAACCGTGTTAGGATGGCATCACAAGTTCCAATTATAGAAACAAGGAGACAAGTGTGCTCACACGACGCAAATTCATTTCTGTTGTGGCTGCCTCATCCGTTTTGGCGCCGTCACTGTTAAGAGCGGCTACGAACGGTTTTACGTACGTGGGTTGGTCGCAGGACGAAGCGGCCAGCAAGGCCACCCTCGGCAAGATTTTCGACCAGTTTCAGCAAAGCGATCCTGGTGCGGCGGTCAAGGTGGTGGGATTCCCTTATGCGCAGATGCAGCAAAATCTTTTTCTGCGGCTGCGTGCACATCAGCCAGTCGACGCCGCCCAGCTCAACCTGCAATGGCTGCCGCAGTTCGGCGCGACCGGCAAGATGGTCGACTTCAACGATATTTACGGCAAAGCCGCGCTCGCCAAGGTCATCGATCCGTCCATCCTGCGGCTTGGCGAATTCAGGGGCAAGCAACTGGGCATGCCGTGGACCGCGGGCTCGATCGGCATGGTCGCCAACGCGGCGGTCCTGAAGGAAGCCGGGGTTCGCGAGGCGCCCGTCACGATTGACGCATTCATCGAATCGCTCAAGGCAATCAAGGCCAAATTCCCTGAAACCGTGCCGTATGGGATGTCGACTAAAGACAATGCGTCGATGGCGGCGGACTTTCAGACCTGGCTGTGGACTTTCGGCGGCCGCATTTTCAACGAGCAGGGACAGGTGGTGGTCAACAGCCCCGCCGGCGTGCGTGCTCTCGGGTTGATGAGCGACCTCGTGAAAGACCGTCTGGCCGCAAAAGACACGGACCGCTACGACGCCCGCCGCCTGTTCGCGCAGAACCGCTGTGCCTTCTATCAGGATGCACCGCTGGCGCGCGGTTTCGCCCGCGACAATTCGGGTAAAGGCACCGCCTTCGACGTGAACGTTGTATCTATCGCGACACCGGTCGTGAAGAAAGGCGATGTGCCGCGCTCGTTTGCGTGGGGGCACCTGCTCGGCAGTTTCGCGCAAGACAAGCAAAGTTTCGATGTGAAGTCGGCGCCGGGCCGCTTCGTTTCGTATCTCAGCATGACTGACGAGCCGCAACTCGAGTATTTCCAGAAGATCGGTCTGTTCCCCGTCACCCGTAGCGCGCTCGCCAAACTGTCCGGCGACCCGTATGTGGCGAACTGGACCAGCAACGCAAAGAACGCCACCCGTGACGAACTGGCGTTCTACCCGAACGTCGCGGACCTGACGGTGATTGTCGGCGAGCAGGTGCAGGCTGCCGTGCTGGGGCAAAAGACGGTTGCCGAAGCCATCGACAACATGAGCAAACGGCTGAGTGCCGCCATCGTATAAGCGGGTGGCGATGCCTGAGCAGCCCGTCAGGCGTCGCCGCGAATCAACGCGTGCCCGCGCGTTAATCCTTTACTCGAACCGGTTCCTATGAACAAGGCTAGCCTACTCTCGACGCAGTCCGATCTACGGGAAGCAAAGCAGCGTGGATCACTGAAGTCGCACGAAAGAAGAATTGGATTTGCTTTCGCGCTGCCTTCGCTGATTGCATTCTTCATCGTCATTCTGATTCCGTTTCTTCAGTCGTTGAAACTCTCCTTCTATCGCTACACGATAGACATGGATACGCCCCGCTTTGTCGGTCTGAGTAACTTCAGGAAACTGCTCAGCAACCCCGACACGCTGTCGATCTGGTTAAACACACTGACGTTCGTGGTGTTGACCACCAGCATCACACTCGTGCTGGGTCTCGCATGGGCGGTCGTGCTCAATCAGTCGTTCAGGGGCAAGGCATTCTTGCGCGCGCTTTCGCTGTTGCCCTGGGTTCTTCCTTCAACCGTGACCGCATTTCTTGCCGCGTGGATCTTCAATGGTCAGTACGGCATCCTCAACGCGATTCTGCTGCAGCTGGGCGTGATTAGCGAACCTGTGCCGTGGCTGGCCGAAGCGCATTCGGCGATGGCGAGCGTGGTCCTCACACGGGTCTGGGTATCGGTGCCGCTCTTCATGGCGTTTTTTCTGGCAGGTCTGCAGGGCGTGTCGCAGGATCAGATGGACGCCGCGCGAGTCGACGGTTGCGAAAACATCGGCGTGTTCCGATACGTCGTGTTACCCCATCTCGCACCGACCATCATCATCGTGACCATACTCGGCGCCATGAGCAATCTGCAGGCGTTCGACGTGATCTATGCGCTCACTCAGGGCGGCCCGGTCAAGGCCACCACGATGCTGTCCATCGAAGTCTACAAGCAGGCGTTTCAGAACTGGGACGTCGGCAGCGCCTGCACGATCGGCGTGCTGTGGTTTCTGACCATTGCGATCCCGTCGATCTTCTATCTGCGCATTCTGTTCAAGCGGGAGAATTAAAGATGCTGCTTCTCAATAACTGGCGAGCCAGAACCGGGTTCATGACGCTGTTGCTCGTGATTGGCGGCTTTCTGTTTCTGCCGATCGTCTGGATGCTGTTGACCTCGATCAAGCCCGAAGGCGAAGTGTTCGTGCGCATTCCGACAATATTGCCGCACGTCCCGACGCTGGAAAACTATCGCGCGCTGTTCAGTCACAGCGAGACTGCGATGCAGCTGCGCAACAGCCTGATCACGGCGGGCGGTGGCGCGCTTCTCACCGTCATGCTGTCGACCTACGCGGCGTATAGCTTCGCCAAGTTCCGCTACGTCGGCCGCAAGCCGCTGATGTTCCTGATGCTGTCGGCGCAGATGTTCCCGTTTGCGATGCTGCTGGTCAGCGTCTACCCGATGTTGCAGTGGGCCGACCTGCTCAATACCCGCGTCGGGTTGATCGTCGCCTACATCATCCTCGCGCTGCCGAGCGGCACGTACATGCTGTACAGCTACTTCATCAACATTCCGAACGAAATCATCGAGGCGGCTCGTGTGGATGGGGCGAGCGAGGTCTACATCCTGCATCGCATCGTATTGCCGCTCGCGATTCCCGCGATGGTCACCGTCGGCCTGTATTCGTTCATGTGGGCCTGGAATGACCTGCTGTTTTCGCTCACGCTCGTGAGCTCCCCGGAGTTGCGCACGGTCGGTCCTGGCCTGCTGCTGAGCTATCTCGGCGAGGGCCGCGCGAACTGGGGCGGCGCGATGGCCGAATCGATCGTCATCTCGCTGCCGGTCGTGCTGGGGTTTGCTTTCCTGCAGCGCTACTTCATCAAGGGGCTTACCGCCGGAGCGGTCAAATCATGAGACTTGAAAACAAGGTTGCGATCGTCACCGGCGCCGGTCAAGGCATCGGCCGTGCGATTCTCGAGCGGTTCGTCGGCGAGGGCGCGCGGGTGGTCGCGATTGAACTGTCGGAGACGAGCGCTGCGCGCGCGATCGCCGGGCTGCCATCTGGGCGCGTCGAAATGCTATGCCTCGACGCGCACCGGCAAGCGACCGTGGATGAAGCAGTCCGCCTCGCCAGAGTGCGTTTCGGCGGACTCGATGTGCTCGTCAACAACGCCGTTCAGTATGCGGCGGCGAGCCTCACGAACGAGACCGACGAAGGCTGGGCAAGCACGATCGATTCGGCGCTCGGCGCGACGTTTCGTTTCTGCCGCGCCGCGATGCCTGAAATGATCGCCCGTGGCGGCGGATCGATTATCAACGTTGCGTCGATCAACCAGATCGTCGCGAATCCGGGGCTGGCCGCGTACACCGCCGCGAAGGGCGGGGTACGGGCGCTGACGAAGCAGATCGCCGTCGAATTCGGCATGCAGCGGGTGCGCTGCAACTCGGTCTCGCCGGCCTTCATCGCAACCGAGCGCACGGTCCAGGGACTCACGCCGGCGGAGCTTGCGGCTGTCGCGCAAAGCTACCCGATCGGTCGCATCGGCGAGCCGGCCGACGTGGCCAATGCGGCGCTGTTCCTCGCCAGCGATGAGTCGTCGTTCATCACGGGCGTGGATCTGCCGCTCGACGGCGGCTTGACGTCGCTCGCCGCCAGCGCACTGCTGTCGAACCATATTCGTACCTCGTGGGGACTTCCTGCCCTGCACATCGCGGAGAACAACAAATGACGATAACGAACGCCCACAAGCCGCTTGTCGGCGTGTTTCCGGTGCTGCCGACGCCGTTCGAGGAGAACGGCAATCCTGACGTGGCCAGCCTGCGCCATCTGGTGCGCTACCTGATCAAGGCCGGGGTCGACGGCATCACTTATCCGGGCGTCGCCAGCGAGTTCGGGCAATTGAGCGTCGACGAACGGCTCATGCTGACTCACATCGTGCTCGATGAAATCGACGGCCGTGTCCCACTGGTTGCCGGCGTGTCGAGTACGGATGCCGAAGTGACCATCCGGCTCGCGCAGGCGACCTCTCGTGGCGGCGCGGCGGCGCTGATGATTGCGGTCCCGCCGGACCGGTTGACCGCCCAGGCGCAGATCGAATTCTTCAGCCGCGTTGCGGCGGCCGTGCCGGACACCCCCGTCATGCTGCAGAACGTCCCGGCACCGGTGGGTGCGGGTCTCGATCCCGAGGTCCTGCTAGAGATCCTGAATGCGGTGCCGGCCATCCGGTACATCAAGGAGGAAACCCTGCCGAGCGGACAGCGGCTCTCGATCCTCAAGGGCCGGGCCCCGAACACGCTGCTGGGCGTGTTCGGCGGCGCGGGCGGCCGTTACATCACGGACGAACTACGGCGCGGCGCATGCGGAACGATGCCGGCGATCGAACTGGCGGAGATTCACGTTGCGCTGTTCAACGCGCATAGCGCAGGGCACAGCGAACAGGTGCGGGCGCTGTTCACGCGCATGCTGCCGATCCTGAACGTTCAGGCCGTGTTTCGCTGGTCATTGACGAAATACATCCTGCATCGGCGCGGGCTGATCAAATGCCGGTTGCAGCGCGCGTCGGGTCCTTTGCTCGACGCGGCCGATACCTCTGACGTCGACGATTTCCTGCGCGACATCGACGATCTTCTGATTCCTCAGCAAGTCCTGTCCACCATCGGAGGCGAGCGACATGGCACAGCTTGAATTGCGGCAGATCAATAAATCATTCGGCGACGCATCCGTCATTCAGAACATTGACCTGCATGTTGCCGATGGCGAATTTTGCGTGTTCGTCGGACCATCGGGCTGCGGAAAGTCCACGTTGCTCAGATTGATTGCGGGGCTCGAAGAAAGCACGTCGGGCACGATTTCAATCGGCGGCACCGATGTCACGGCGTTGCAGCCGGCCAAGCGCGGCATCGCGATGGTGTTTCAGTCATATGCGCTTTATCCGCATATGAACGTGGCGGAAAATATGGGATTTGGCCTGAAGATGGCGAATCTGCAGAAAGAGCGTATCGAAGCAAAGGTTCAGGAAAGCGCGCGTATTCTGCAAATCGAGCATCTGTTGGCAAGAAAGCCAAAAGATCTCTCCGGTGGTCAACGTCAGCGCGTCGCGATTGGCCGCGCAATTGTGCGCGAGCCGTCACTATTTCTATTCGACGAGCCGCTCTCCAATCTTGACGCCGCGTTGCGCGTCGAAATGCGGCTTGAGCTTGCCCGCATCAAGGAAGAACTTGGCACGACGTTCGTCTATGTGACGCACGACCAGGTCGAAGCGATGACCCTCGCGGACAAGATCGTCGTGCTGCGTGACGGAAAAATCGAACAGGTGGGGCGTCCGCTCGACCTGTACCACCGTCCGGCAAACCGCTTTGTCGCGGGCTTTATCGGCTCGCCGAAAATGAACTTCATCGAGGTGTCGGCAACGCCGGTGGATTCGACCTCGGTCAAACTCGACTTGCCGGCCGGTCACGTCTGCCTTCCGGTGACCAAAAGGATAAGCAGCCAGACCCTGACCCTGGGTGTGCGCCCTGAACATATGCGCATTGTCGATCAGCGTGACGCGGCGCTGATTGGCGAAGTCAACCTCGCCGAACGGCTCGGCAGCGAAACGTTCGTCTACGTGAAGACGGTGATGGGAATGATCATGGTGAAAGTCGACGGCGCTGCGACCTGCGCGAGAGGCGACCTGATCGGGCTCGCCTTCACCGATGACGCACTGCATCTTTTCGCGGACGACGGCTCGCGCATTTCCGTATCCTGATCCATTACGACTCGTTCGATATGACTATCTCACCCAGAATAGCGTCGGTCGAAACCTTCATCGTTTCGATTCCCCGTGATGTGCCTTACCTGGGCGGCCTCGGCCAGGATGAACAGGTCAATAGCCGCGGCTACCTGATTCGCAAGGGCAACAGAACGATCTATCCGGCGACTGACATGTCGGTGCTCATCAAGCTGACCGCGGACGACGGCACGGTCGGCTGGGGCGAAACCTACGGGATCGTCGCGCCCGAGGCCGTGACGGCGATCATCGACGACGTGCTCGGGCCGGCTGTCATCGGGCGCGATCCGCGAGACGCTGTCGTGATTCAGGAAGATCTGTACGACATGATGCGGGTGCGCGGTTTCTTCGGCGGCTTTTATGTCGATTCCATTGCTGGCGTGGACATCGCCATCTGGGATCTGTTCGGGAAGCTGGTCGGACAGCCGGTGGTCAAGCTCATCGGCGGGCAGCGTCGGAGCTCGATTCCGGCCTATGTATCGGGCCTTCCGGGCCGCTCGCTCGACGAGCGTGTCGCGCTGGCGCACTCATTCGTCGCCAGGGGATTCAGCGCGTTCAAGTATCACGCGGCGGTGTCGTTCGACGGCATCATCGACGAAATGCGTGCACTCCGGGAAGGACTCGGGGAGAGCGTACAACTGATGGTCGATCTGCACTGGAAATTCACGGCTCAGGAAGCGATCCAACTCATCGACCAACTCACGCCATACCGTCCCTGCTTCGTCGAAGCGCCGTGTCAACCAGAGGACATTGAAGGGCAGACGCAGGTTGGTGCGCAGATCCGTGTGCCGCTCGCGCTGGGCGAGGAATGGCGCACGGTCTACGAATACCGGCCGCGGCTGGAACGACGCGCAATGTCGATTATTCAGCCTGAAATGGGACATATCGGCATCAGCCAGTTCATGCAGATTGCGCGGATGGCCAACGCGTTTCACATGAAGGTGATTCCGCACGCGAGCATCGGCATCGGCATCTTCCAGGCGGCGAGCCTGCATGCAGCTGCCGCGCTTCCCAACGTACCGATGCACGAATACCAGCACTCGGTTTTCGATCGCAATCTGCAGTACGTGGAAACGACCATGCGTTGCGTCGATGGCGCGTTCCAGCTGCCCGAAGGCCCTGGACTCGGTATCGAGCCCAGCGAGAAAGTGTGGCAGCACATTCGAAAGAAGCCCACCGTGTAGAAGCGGAACACGCGCAGTGCGCGTGGTCGTTTCGCGCTGCGCGGAAAATATCTCCAGGTTTATCCAATTATATTGATAAGGATCACATAGTATGAATCCATCATTCGTCAGTCTCGACTGGGGAACGTCGAGCTTGCGCGCCACACTCGTGTCGACCGAGGGCGGAATCATCGAGGCGAGAAGTGCGGCGGGCGGCGTGATGTCCGTGAAAGACCGCCAGTTCGAAGCGTCATTGAATGCGATCTGTCGCGACTGGATCGATCAGTTCGGTTGTCCGATCGTGGCGAGCGGCATGATCGGCAGTCGTCAGGGCTGGGTGGAGGCGCCTTACCTGGACTGTCCTGCGACGCCAGCCGCCGCGGCTGGCGCATTTACGACGCTATCAATCTCGAACAAGGTCGACATGCATATCATTCCGGGGCTGCGTTGCGGCTCCGGAGCGTCGATGTACGACGTGATGCGTGGAGAAGAAACCCAGATCTGGGGCGCCGACGTGGAACCCGACACGCTGTGCGTTCTGCCCGGTACGCACAGCAAATGGGCGTTCGTCGGTGAGCAGTCGAGGATCACCCGGTTCGCCACCTATATGACGGGGGAGTTGTATGGTTTGCTCACCAGACACGGCATTCTTGGCCGGCTGATGGAGTTTGGCGGCAGCGATAGCGAAGCCTTTGCTCGCGGTGCAACGCTCGGTTTGAATCATTCGTCGCAAGCCACGCACGTGCTCTTTGCCGCGCGCACGGCGGGGCTGATGGGTGAAGAGCAGCCGGCTGCATTGCCCGACTACCTGTCGGGCATCCTGATCGGCCTGGAAGTCGCGAGTGCGATGGCGGGAGAAACCGTGAATGGCAAGCAGCCCATCGTCCTGATCGGCGACGATGATCTGTGCGCTCGTTATGAAGCTGCTCTGCAGCTTGCCGGCTTGCAGTCAGTGCGGGCGCGAGACGGCGCCACCGTTCAGGGCCATGTGCGGGTCGCCAGAGAGGCGGGCATCGTGGTGTGTGAGCCGGTCTGAAACCCCAGCGGCGCTAGCGGAGCAACACGGTCAGCGCAACGAGCTCAGCTTGACGCGTAATGCCGAGCTTGGTGAACGCGCGTTTTTTGTAAGTCGTGACGGTCGTCGGTGACAGTTCGAGGGTGGCGGCGACCGCGTTGACAGTCTCGCCACGCCCCAACAGCATCGCGACCGACCTTTCCCGTCCAGAAAGCGCATGGTGCCACTTGTGTAGAAATTCAGGCGGAGGGGCAGGCGCGCTCAATAGTCGAATATGCATCTCGGCGAGTGTGGCGAGGAACTCGCCCACGGAGGCAATCAGGATCTTATCGTGGCTATTGAACGGCCCGATCCTCGCGGTCCTATACAAGCTGAGGAATGAGATGGTGTCGCCGCCGGGCATCGCGATCGACAGCGTGTCAATGATCGCCGGTCGCGCAAAGAAACGGTTCACGCATTCGACATGGGCGAGCGGGTCGACCACGACGGAACGGGCATCGGCACCGTTTCGCTGCCGTGCGCTCGAGGACGCGAGTTCACGCACGAGAGGCGCGAGGCGGCCGTAGCCGGCGACGTATTCGTCCAGTGGCGCGACGGCAAGATCCTGCGAGTGCCGGCTCGCGGTGCCGACCATGGATGCCCGGCCGCAGCATACGCGGACAAGCGTGCAGTGATCCACTGCGACAGCCGTATTCAGCGCCGCCAGCAAGGCGCCCGCGAATCTGCCTGAGCCGGCCGTCCGAAGACTGTCGGCAAATAGTCCGGCACCAAGGAGATGGCGCGAATCGTTCATCATGCCCTCGAAATTTGCTATCGATCACCGTCTTTCAGAGAGCGGGAGCCTCTCTGCTTTACGGCAAGCTGATTCTGGCAAAGAAGAATGAGTACAGAATGATGACTGAAGCGTGGTTGCAGGGAAGGGAGGGCGGCGAAGCGCTAGATCACTAGACCGGTGCGTCGCTCGCGGCAGTGGGTATTTTCTTGGCAGGGCATCGGGTTGTGCTTGCGGCGCTCAACCCGGAGGGTCGTCAGCGGCTGGCAAGAGACGGATGGGCGGAGTGACCTTTGCCGGTCAGTGATTCAATGTGAGCGCAGACGCCTTGCGAGGCGCCAGAAAATGAGGGCCTCAAAGGAAAGTCGTCGTTGTCGTTGTCGTTGTCGTTGTCGCCGGCAAGACCGAGTGGGGAAACTCAAATGGGTGACCACCGGATGGCGGGGAAAGGACATTTGCCAATGCTGCCGGCCTAGTTTTCACCGCCGCGGAAACCCGGGGGACTACTTATGGCCAGGGCGAAGCTGCAGGTTGACCAGTGTCAACGTCACTCTGCTCGATTGCTTAGTGGTGAGTACGTCCGCGGACAGAGATCGCATTGGCAACGGCTTCGCCATGCTGAGCTTTCACTGCTCGCTGTACTTCGTCATGGGCAACGCTCCAGAATTGGTTCTGGTGTCCAACTTTTGGAGTGCGGTTCGCTGCTGCGCCCTTTTTATTTATTGCCGTTCTTTCTTCGATGTTTTGTTCGGTGTTCCAGAGGTCGCGGCTATTCCAGCCAAGCCGGATTCGGCCAGTTCGCGCGCTTGCGCAAGCGCGTTGCTGATCTCGCCAAGGACCTTATCGCGCGCCGCTTCGTTCGGCTGCCTCAGCGCGAACGAAGGGTGATAAGTCGCGACGCCCCAACCGCCGTTCAACTCAAATGGCGCATCGACATAGTCGCGCAAGCTGGCTTTCTTGTGCAGCAAAGCGTTCAGCGCCGTTGCGCCTAATGTGACGATTACGGCAGGGCGCACCGTGTGTAATTCCCGTTCAAGCCAGTAAGAACACGCTTCGACCTCACGCTGCGCCGGCGTTTTGTGTAGCCGGCGCTTGCCGCGTAACTCCCATTTGAAGTGCTTTACCGCGTTAGTCAGATAGAGACGTTCGCGCGACAATCCAGCATGCCGGATCGCGATGTCCAGTAATTGCCCTGCAGGCCCGACAAACGGTTGCCCGCTCAGATCTTCCAGATCTCCCGGCTGTTCGCCGATCAGCATGATTCGCGCGTCGCGAGGTCCGGCACTGCCGACCGCTTGCGTCGCGTCGCGCCACAAATCGCACCGCCGGCAGGTATCGAGCGATGACGGGCTTTCTCGCGCGGGCTGGGCGAGCGCCGCCTCAACAGCGATCGACTTGCCAGCGAGCGCACCAACTTCACTTGCTTGCGCCACACGACGCGCGCCGCTTTTCGCTTCACTGATCATTGCGGGAATCAGGCGCCCCTCGGGCAGGCCTTTCCAGAAACGTACCGGCATGTGCTGTTCGAGAGCCGCCTCATTCAGACGTGCCGGGTTGAACGTGCTGCGGTAATACGCGAGCCAAAGCGCCTCGGCTTCGTCAGCGGTGTCGACACGACACTCGCCGGGCAGCACGTGCCGGCGTTCGAGGTGCAGTTGCTGACCGTCCCAGAAAGCCGCGCCGCGCGGCGTTGCGATCATCCACGACGAGCGCCCCATTCGTTGAGAAAAATGCTCGGCGGCCCATGCGAGGACATCGTGGTCTGGTTCGTACCACGCGATGTACTCCGGCGGCGAAGCCGTTTGCGCTTGCTGGCGAAATCGCACGTACGCGATCATGTCGTGCTTCGCGCGCCGCACGCTTTTGGCCATGCGATAAAGCTGTGCGCCATCTGCGTCGGCTGGCGAGGCGACCGCGCGATCGCCTTGCTGCCAGCGCCATAGCACTTTGTACAAAAATGCCCAACGTTGTGGCTCGCAGTGAAGGGCGCAGTCGTGCATCAGCGCGGCCAGTTCTTTCGATACATGCACGGCCACGGCGGGCGTTGCCACGACACCTTCCTGCAATTTTCCATAGTCGAATAAAGTTTGACCTTGCTGTAATCCCGCGGGCTGTTCAATGCGCCATTCGATCGCCTCCGGCGCGACGCGCTCGGCTAACGCTCTGAGAGAAGCGGTGCGCCATGCGGCGAAATGGTCATCGATAACGATGGAACGCATGACGGTGCTTTCACAACAGCGCCAGTTGCACTGGCGCTGGCGTCAACACCCGACGCAACTGAACCGACGACGCGTCATGCCCGGCCGCGCGATAGTCCTGGGTGACAACAAACGGTTTGATCTTCTCCAGCGGACAGCGCAACCGAACGAGATCCTCATAACGTACACGACGCGTTCGCCGTAACTCCACCAGCCGTTTGGCGTTGCGCATACCGATGCCTGGCACGCGCGCGATCATTCGCAACGGAGCACGGTTGAGATCGACAGGAAACTGTTCGCGATGATCCAATGCCCAAGCCAGCTTGGGATCAATCTCAAGCGAGAGATTGCCCGGCTTCTCGAACAGTTCCTTGACGCTGAAGCCGTAGCCGCGCAGCAGAAAATCGGCCTGATACAACCGATGTTCGCGCAACAACGGCGGCGCCTGCGCGGGTAACGCCGACGGGCTGTCGGGAATCGGGCTGAAGCCGGAGTAATACACGCGCTTCAGCTTGTAGGCACCGTAGAGCGTCTCGGCGGTTTGCAGGATTGTGCTGTCGTCGGTCTGATCGGCGCCGACGATCATCTGCGTGCTTTGCCCCGCTGGCGTGAACTTCGGCGCTTTCGCGTCGCTCTGCGCTTCTTCCTGCGCGAGACGGATCGAGCCCATCGCCAGCTTGATGGTACGCACGTCCTTCTCCGGCGCGAGGCGCGCGAGACTGCCGCCAGTAGGCAATTCGATATTCACGCTCAAACGGTCGGCGTAACGCCCTGCCAGCGCGATTAACTGCGGGTCGGCGTCGGGGATCGTCTTCAGATGAAGGTAGCCGCGAAACTGGTGCTCTTCACGTAGCGACCGCGCCACTTGCACGAGTTGTTCCATCGTGTAGCTCGACGACTGAATGATTCCGGAACTCAGAAACAGCCCGTCGATATAGTTGCGCCGATAAAAATCCAGCGTGAGATTGACTACCTCCTCAGGCGTGAAGCGCGCACGCGGCACGTTGCTCGAACGCCGGTTGACACAGTATTGGCAGTCGTAAAGACAAAAATTGGTGAGCAGTATTTTTAGTAGCGATACACAGCGCCCGTCGGGTGTGAAGCTATGGCAAATGCCTGCGCCGGTGCTTGCGCCCAGCCCGTCTACGCCGCGCGAGCCCCGCTTGGGCGCGCCACTGCTGGCGCACGACGCGTCGTACTTCGCGGCGTCCGCCAATACCTCAAGTTTTTTGAGCAGTTCCATGTTGCCGCCAATACTGTATGGATGTACAGTATTGTACGTAGGCAGAGCGAAGGTGCAAGCGGTTTCTGAAGTGATTGAAACGACCTGGGCGCAGCCGCGCTCGCACAACACATGGAGGTCCGTTTACATGCAGATGGCAGCTTCCGCTGGTCAGGAGCGACATGCCTGAACAACTCTGGTTGCCTGGGCTCGAGGCGCCACCAACGCTAACAGACGGCCTGTTTTTTGCCGTTTTCCCCGACACCAAAACTGCGGCCGGCATTGCGAAGCTCGCGCAGCAGCTTTGCGGGGAGGCCCGCACCCGTAGCAAGCCGCTTGCGGCTGGCCGTTTGCACACTACGCTGCTTCACCTTGGAAATTTCGCAGGAGGTTTGCCGCAGCATAAGGTCGATGCGGCAAAACGGGCGGCGTCGTCCATCAGCATGGCGCCATTTACTGTCGAATTCGACGCGGTCGCGAACTTTGGAAAGAAGCCTCGGCCGGGGCCGATGGTGTTGACGGGAGACGAAGGCGTCGTTGGACTTCATGCGCTCCACGATGCGCTGGAACGGGCACTGACACACGTCGGGTTTTGGGAGAGTCCTGTTACCGCCAGGAGTTATGAGCCGCACGTTACGCTGGCATATGGGATGCCGCCGGCCGACAAACGTCCTGTTGAACCGGTGTGCTGGAACGTGCGTGAGTTTGGGTTAATACACAGTTTGATAGGGCGTACCCGGCATATCGCATTGGAGCGTTGGCCGCTGTCGGGCGGCGAGTCGTGACATGCATGCGTATGCAGGGGGCAGGAAGCGGATGGGGGAGATGGCAACCGGTAACGATAGCTTCGAGGCTCCGGAGTCGAAGCGTGTCGTACCTAGAACCGCACACCGGCCGCGCAGCCGCCTGCGAAGCCACCACCGCTTCCTCCTGCGCCACCACAGAATACGCCGCAGCCAGATAGCGCGATCGACACAGCGACGACTGCCAAAGTTGTGCTAAAGCCTTGTCCGAATGTGCGTTTGCGTCCACGCGCGGGACGGGAGTGGTGCGCGCCGAGAGTTGGCAAACTGCGGGGAATGGATGGAGCCGAAGCGATACAGGAACGTGGGTTGATCATTACAGATTGCATTACGTCTATGACCTCGAAGAGCAAGAAGCAACGCGCGTGTTGCGTCGAATGATGGGAGGTTGGTGGCGGTTTTGTTGTGCAGAAACCGCGCGGCGGCAGGGCTTTCAACTCTAGTTCACGTCTATGCGTATCGCAAATAAGTAGTATCTGAAAACAAGCGCGGTTTGTTCGTCACACGCGCGAAGCCGCTGTGCGCTCCCTGATAGAATGCTTGGGCCGCAACGTAGTGGATAGCAGATGAAATTGCTTGATGCGCTTGTCGAACAGCGTATTGCCGCCGCAGCCGCGCGCGGCGAGTTCGAAGACTTGCCGGGTACAGGCACGCCGCAGCTCCTGGACGAAGATGCACGGGTTCCGGAAGAAGTGCGTGTCGCTAACCAGATTTTAAAAAATGCCGGCTTCATGCCGCCCGCAATCGAACAGTTGCGCGCATTGTGCGACCTGCAAACGGAGTTGAGCGCCGTGAGCGACAGAACCACGCTTTGCCGTATCCGCGCGCGCATGCTGGCGCTCGACATGGCGCTCGAATCGCTGCGCGGCGGTCCGCTGGTTTTGCCGCGCGAGTACTGCCGGCGTATTGCCGAGCGGCAATCGGAGCGGGTGGGCAAACTCATATGGCAGACGTGGGTTTGCGGTGAGTGACTCGTCTACCTGCTTGGCTCGGTCTGGTTCGATGTCTGTCGAAGGTGGTGAAGCGTTGAATAGGCCTGTTCCCCCCATTGGGACCGTGACAGCTGAAGTCGTCGACACGTCGCTGACCGATTTCGGCGCGGCTGCCGCACCTGAAATCAGCGTGGCGATAACGCCTGCTGATTTGCCTGTTCCTCCTGTCGTTTCCGAACGCGATCGCCGGTTTATGGCACTTGCGCAAGCTGCGGCCGAAGAGGCCCGGGCAGCAGGCGAAGTGCCGGTCGGAGCGGTGCTCGTGCGTGGCGACGAAGTCATTGCCCGAGGCTTCAATCATCCAATCGGAGCGCATGACCCATCGGCCCATGCAGAGATGGTCGCGTTGCGCGCTGCCGCTCAGGCCGTCGAAAATTACCGGCTGCCCGGCTGCGAACTCTATGTAACGCTCGAGCCGTGCCTGATGTGCGCGGGCGCGATCATGCATGCGCGTATTGCGCGAGTGGTGTTTGGCGCCCGCGATCCAAAAACGGGCGCGTGTGGCAGCGTGGTCGATGCATTTGCAAATCCGCAATTGAATCACCACACTACCGTGAGCGGCGGTGTGCTCGAAGCGGAATGCGGCGCGGCGCTCAAAGCGTTTTTTGCCGAACGGCGGCGCGCCAGCCGCGAAGCACGCGCGGCGGCACGTGCCGCTGAAGCGGATGACGATCTGTCGTCGGCCGAGCCGCTGTAAGACCGCTTTGAAGTCGCTGTAACACACAACAACATCTAACAGGTCTTGCCAATGACCGCTCATCGCACCATCGAACTGATTGCGCCGTCCGGATATCCGCATGATCCTGAAGTGCTGCATCGCGCGTTGCATCGTCTGCACGCGCAGGGGCATCGGGTCGACGGCGAGGAAGCGACGAAGCGCCGCTATCAGCGCTTTGCCGGCACTGACGGCGAGCGCGCGGCCGATCTGAACCGGCTTGCCGATCCGTCGCGTCAGTTGCCCGATGTCGTTCTGGCCGTGCGCGGTGGCTATGGTGCGGTGCGTATTCTGCACGGGCTTGACTATGAGGGGTTGCAACGGCGACTGGCCGATCAGCCAGTCGCATTGGTCGGCCATAGCGACTTCACCGCGATCCAGCTCGCGTTGCTGGCGCGTTCTGGCGTGAAGACGTTCGGCGGCCCGATGCTGATGAGCGATTTCGGCGCGGAGGAAGTCAGCGAGTTCACAATGCAGCACTTCTGGTCAGCATTGACGAAGCCGACCATGACTGTGACGGGCAACACGCCGCAGGCGCAATCGGTCGACGTGTCGGGCACGTTGTGGGGCGGCAATCTGGCGGTGTTGACATCGCTGATCGGCACGCCGTACATGCCACCGGTGCAAGGCGGCATCCTGTTCGTCGAGGACGTCAACGAGCAGCCGTTCCGTATCGAGCGGATGCTTTATCAGTTGCATTTGTCGGGCATTCTCGCGCAGCAGCAGGCGCTCGTGCTGGGCGATTTCTCCGGTGGCAAACCGTACGATTACGACAACGGCTACGATCTGCACGCGATGGTCGAGCAGGTGAGGGCGTCGATTGGTATCCCGATCGTCACGGGACTACAGTTCGGCCATATCCACAACATGCTGACATTACCGGTCGGCGCGGACGGCCATCTTGTCGCGAACGCACATGGGTTTAAATTGACTTTGTCAGGCTACCCGGTCCTTGCCTGACATTCCAGTCGATCCAGACGAAACAGAAAGCGGGCGTGAGCCCGTTTTCTTCACGTCAAAATAGCAACTAACGGTCAAATTTTGATGCCGTCTCCCTGCGCAACCGCCCAGAACGACCCGACGATTTTGTTGACAAAATTCATCAGTAATCAGCGTGTCGTGCACCGATTTCCCACGTTCTCACCCTCGCCAAACCTCGGAAGGGCCTGACGCTCCACGCCGTCATCAGTAGTCCGCTCGAAAAATTGTCAAAATCTAACGCAAAAATTGTTGACAATCTTTATGTCCATCCTAAGATGACCAACATACCGAGACAAACATCATGTCCGACACAGACTCCGCCGCCGTGAACAGTTCGAAACCCGAAGCGATTGCCGAGCGCATCCGCGCCGCGATCCTCGAGCATCGGCTGGCTCCTGGCGCCAAGCTGACGGAAGCGCAGTTATGCGAAGTATTCAACGTGAAGCGTGGCCCGATCCGGCAGGCGCTTGCGCAACTCGCGACCGACCACCTCGTCGACCTCGAACCGAATCGGGGGGCATTCGTCGCGAGTCCGTCGCTGCAGGAAGTGCACGAAGTATTTGAAATGCGCCGGATCATCGAACTCGCCGTAGTCGAAAAAATTTGCAGCGGTCACGGCGTGCGCCGGTTAAAGAGTATCGGCAGCATGATCGGCCGTGAACGTAAGGCGTTCGAAACACGTGATTTTCCGGCGTGGATCCGTCTATCGGGCGAGTTCCACACCGAACTGGCAGGACTCACCGGCAACACCGTGTTGTGCGATTGCCTGAATGGGCTGGTCGCGCGCTCCACGCTGATTTCGGCGCTGTACGAGTCGCTCGGTCGCAGCCCTTGCTCGTTCGAAGACCATGAAGCCATTCTCGCCGCGCTCGACGCCGGCGATGCTAAGCAGGCGGCAGCTTTGATG
This sequence comes from Paraburkholderia metrosideri, assembly GCF_904848625.1. Classification (GTDB taxonomy): domain Bacteria; phylum Pseudomonadota; class Gammaproteobacteria; order Burkholderiales; family Burkholderiaceae; genus Paraburkholderia; species Paraburkholderia metrosideri. Next base: position 117,594 of record NZ_CAJHCP010000006.1, on the reverse strand, counting down.
GCGCGCCATCTGCAAAGCGTCGAGTTGAAGATGCTGGACCGCCCCGCACGTGGCGCGGCCGATCTGCATGAGGTGTTCGGCACGCTGGGTGCGTCGTCGAAAGATACCTTGAAGGCCAGTTCCACAGCAGGCTGACGCAAGCAGTCAGTGCGAGCAGGTTTGAGCAAAGGCGCCCGCAAACGGTGCGCGCCGCACTGAATTGAATCGAACTGAATCAGGCGTTGCAAGGCGGCTCGGCGTGAGCGCTGCCGGCTTGCGCACGCGTGTCCGTCGCCGGGCGGCGGACCATGAGCAGCAACGTATCGACGGGAATCCGCGGCAGCCGGCGATGCGATAACCACCAGTACTTCAAGTACGGAGACACCCGCGGCACGGCCCCGACAGACAGCGCCGGCTTCCTTGTCCGAACGCGAAAGCGAAAGCGGGCGGGGAGGGCGCACCTGGCACGGCCGGTGCAACGTCCTTCGATGCGCTATCGACGGTCCCTATCCAAGGAGGAATCATGGCTCAGTTCAGTGCAGCGCCCGGCAGTCCCGACCTTCCCACCGACCTTCCCACTTACGCAGACGGCAAAACGTCGGCCGAATCGTCAATGCCCGCGGGCTACAGCGAGCGGCTCTACAACGAGGATCTTGCGCCATTGCGCGAACAGACCTGGGGCGCGTACAACATCTTCGCGTTCTGGATGTCGGACGTGCACAGCGTCGGCGGCTACGTGTTCGCGGGCAGTCTGTTTGCGCTCGGCCTGACCAGTTGGCAGGTGCTGATCGCGCTGCTGGTCGGCATCACGATCGTCAATCTGCTGTGCAATATGATTGCCAAGCCGAGCCAGATGAACGGCGTGCCGTATCCGGTTGCGTGCCGCGCGACGTTTGGCGTGCTCGGCGCAAATATTCCCGCCGTCATTCGCGGGCTGATCGCGGTGGCCTGGTACGGCATTCAGACTTATCTGGCGTCGAGTGCGCTGGTGATCGTGGTGCTCAAGTTCGTCCCGCAATGGCTGCCTTATGCCGATGTTCACCACCACGGTTTCATGGGCCTCTCGATGCTTGGCTGGGGCGGTTTCATGCTGCTGTGGCTGTTGCAGGCGCTGGTGTTCTGGCACGGTATGGAGACCATCAAGAAGTTCATCGACTTCGCCGGTCCTGCGGTCTATGTCGTGATGTTCATTCTCGCGGGCTACATGGTGTATCGCGCGGGTTGGCGCAACATCGGCATCAACCTGGGCGGCGTCAAATATCACGGCATGGAGGTCGTGCCGGTGATGATTACCGCCACCTCGCTGGTCGTATCGTATTTCTCGGGTCCAATGCTGAATTTCGGCGATTTCTCGCGCTACGGTAAGAGTTTTCGCAGCGTGAAGCGCGGCAATTTCTGGGGACTGCCGGTTAACTTCCTCGCGTTCTCACTGGTCACCGTGGTGACGACGGCGGCTACGCTGCCGGTCTTCGGAGAACTGATCACCGATCCGGTTGAAACGGTGGGCCGCATCGACTATCCGACCGCTGTGATTCTCGGCGCGTTGACTTTCACGATCGCGACGATCGGTATCAATATCGTGGCCAACTTCGTGTCGCCGGCTTTCGACTTCTCGAATGTTGCGCCGCGTCTGATCAGCTGGCGGATGGGCGGCATGCTCGCGGCGGTGGCGTCGATTTTCATCACGCCGTGGAATCTGTTCAATAACCCGGCCGTGATTCACTACACGCTCGACATTCTCGGCAGCTTCATCGGACCTTTGTACGGCGTCCTGATCGTCGACTATTATCTGGTCAAGCGTCAGAAGATTGTGCTCGATGATCTGTACACGGTGGAACCGACCGGCTCGTACTGGTATCGCAACGGCGTCAACTATCGGGCTGTGGCTGCGCTGCTGCCGGCCGCCTTGATTACCGTGGTCTGCGTGATGACCCCGGCGCTCGACACGGTGGCGAATTTCTCGTGGTTCCTCGGCGCAGGGTTGGCGGCGCTGTTTTATCGCGTTCTTGCACGCTGAATTTTGCTCGTCAATTGTCAATTCGCCGCACTGATTGAGCGGCCGCACGTGAGTTGCAACAGGAGTCGAGATGCGCATCAAACTGATCAACCCGAATACGACCCAGCGCATGACGGACGCCATGGGCCGTTGTGCACGCGAGGTCGCCGCGCCCGGCACCGAAGTGATCGCGGTGAATCCGACCATGGGGCCGCCGTCGATCGAGGGCTATTACGACGAGGCGCTTGCCACGCCTGGATTGCTCGCGGAGGTCGCCGCGGGTGAGCGTGAGGGCTGCGACGCTTACGTGATCGCGTGCTTTGGCGACCCCGGTCTATACGCGGCCCGCGAGGTGGCGCGCGGCCCGGTGATCGGCATCGCGGAAGCGGCGATGCATGCAGCGAGCGTGCTGGCGCCAGGCTTCTCAGTCGTGACGACGCTTGCGCGCACCTGCGGCATGGCGTGGCATCTCGCCGAGCGCTATGGAATGAAGCGCTTTTGCCGCAACGTCCGCGCGACCGATGTCGCGGTGCTCGATCTCGACAAGCCCGGCTCGGCGGCGCGCCGTATCATCCTCGACGAATGCCGGCGCGCGTTGGCCGAGGACGGCTCGGACGCGATCGTGCTGGGCTGCGCGGGCATGGCCGAACTGTGCAGGGAGATCGAGGACGCGCTGGGCGCGCCGGTGATCGAAGGCGTGACGGCGGCGGTGAAATGGAGTGAGGCGCTGGTCGCGCTGCGGCTTTCGACAGCCAAACGAGGCGACTACGCGCGGCCGCTGGCCAAGCGCTATGACGGCGCGCTGGAATCGTTCAGCCCGGGTGGCGCCGGCTCGAATCTCCCGCCGTTGCGTCATGCGGCCGGCGTGGGTGGGGCGAACTCGCACACAGACGCGCAATCCGTCACGAATGAAGACTCGCCAGAAAATTCGTCAAAAAACCTTCAAGAATCCGCAAAAGTCCCTGATTCGGCACGGGTAAACACCAGCAATCCGGGGCAGCACATACATTCAGTCTGACACGCACTATCTGCCCGGGTGTATGGGCGCACCCGGGTGTTTTCGCTACACTGGTTCAACTCGGCGCGGGTCGTAAAACGCTGGCTTTGCCGCTGATTCAGCGGTGTTTTCAGCCTCGCGCCGGCGAGACGCTCATACAGGCAGGTAGCACTTTCACGGCACACGCGGGCTCGCGCAAAGCCCACTTGTCCGCCTTGTGACAGCCCCGTGAGCGTCGCGCGACTATTTCATACCGTCACCACGCATTGTCAAACCATGCCACTCGACTCGAACTACCCACGTGATCTGATCGGCTACGGCCGCCACCCGGTACAGGCAAACTGGCCGGGTCGAGCGCGCGTTGCGGTGCAATTCGTCCTGAATTACGAAGAGGGCGGTGAAAACTGCGTGTTGCATGGCGACCCCGGCTCGGAGCAGTTTTTGTCGGAGATCGTCGGCGCTGCGGCGTATCCGTCGCGCCACATGAGCATGGAGTCGATTTACGAATACGGCTCGCGGGCAGGCGTCTGGCGCATCTTGCGCGAGTTCGAAAAGCGTCACTTGCCGCTGACGGTGTTTGGGGTCGGCATGGCAATCGAACGGCATCCGGATCTGGCGCGCGCCTTTGTCGAACTGGGTCATGAGATCGCGTGCCACGGCTATCGGTGGATTCATTACCAGGACGTATCGCCGGAGAAAGAGGCGGAGCACATGCGCCTGGGCATGGAAGCGATCGAGCGCGTGACCGGCGAGCGTCCGCTCGGCTGGTACACCGGCCGCGACAGCCCGAATACGCACCGTCTGGTCGCCGAGTACGGCGGCTTTCTGTACGACTCGGATTACTACGGCGACGATCTGCCGTTCTGGATGGACGTCGAGGTCAAGGGCGGCAAAACGGAGCCGCAACTGATCGTGCCGTACACGCTCGACACCAACGACATGCGCTTCGCGAGCCCGCAAGGTTTCAACACGGCAGACCACTTCTTCACCTATCTGCGCGATGCATTCGACGTGCTCTACGAAGAAGGCGACGAAGCACCGAAGATGCTGTCCATCGGCATGCACTGCCGGTTGCTCGGCCGTCCGGGACGTTTCCGCGCGTTGCAACGTTTTCTCGACCATATCGAACAGCATGATCGTGTGTGGGTGACGCGGCGCGTCGATATCGCGCGTCACTGGCGCGAACATCATCCTTATCAGCAAACCAACCGCGGGGCAGCGGCATGAAGGCGATGCAATACACTCTCGACCAACTCAACAGCGTTCCGGCCGATGCGTTTGTCACCGCGCTTTCGGGCATCTTCGAGCACTCGCCGTGGGTCGCGGAAATCGCCGCGCCACAGCGGCCGTTCGCCAGCATCGACGAGTTGCATCGCAAGATGTCGGGAATCGTCGAAGCCGCTGGTGAAGAGCAACAACTGGCGCTGATCAACGCTCACCCGGAGCTGGCCGGCAAGGCCGCGGTGCGCGGTGAGCTCACCGCCGAATCGACCCGCGAGCAGAGCGGCGCGGGCCTCGCGCAATGCACGCAGCAAGAGTTCGACAAACTGCTCGCGCTGAACAGCGCGTACCGCGAGAAGTTCGGCTTTCCGTTCATTCTGGCGGTGCGCGGCTACGACCGTCACGGCATCATCGCGAACTTCGAGGCGCGCGTGAACAACAGCCGTGCCGACGAATTGCGCGCGAGCCTCGACCAGATCTACCGCATCGCACGTTTGCGGCTCGACGATCTGATCGACGCGTAACGGTTCAGGCGTGGTGTCGGCGCGGTGCCGATCACGCCTTCAACCGCACACGCGTCGCAATCCTCGAATCGAAACGTTTTTTCAGCACCCACAATCAAGGAAGACAAAGATGGCACTCCCGATTCTCGACCCCAACGCACCGGAATTCACGCGCCGCTATGTGAATCTGGCGGACCCGCGTCTGGGCGCGCAGGCGCTCGAGTCCAGCGACGATTTCTTCGCACCGAAGGAACGCATGCTGAATCCGGAACCGGCCGTCTTCATTCCGGGCAAGTACGACGACAACGGCAAGTGGATGGACGGCTGGGAAACACGCCGCAAGCGCGTGTCGGGCTACGACTGGTGCATCGTCAAGCTCGCGCGGCCGGGCGTGATCAAGGGCCTCGACCTCGATACCAGCCACTTCACGGGTAACTTCCCGCCGGCGGCGTCGGTGGAAGCGGCGCGCGTGGTGGACGGCGCGCCGAATCAATCGACGAAGTGGACGGAGATCGTGCCGTCGTCGACCTTGCAGGGCAATAGCCACCACTATCACGAAGTCAGCGACACGAATGCGTACACGCATCTGCGCGTGAACATCTATCCGGACGGCGGCATTGCGCGTCTGCGCGTGTACGGTCAGCCGCAGGTCGACTGGGCTGGGGCGAGCCGCACCGACCAGTTCGATCTGGCCGCGATGGAAAACGGCGCGTATCTGGTCGGCGCGAACAACCAGCACTTCGGCGCAGCGTCCACGTTGCTGATGCCGGGCCGTGGTGTGAACATGGGCGACGGCTGGGAAACGCGCCGTCGTCGTGAGCCCGGCAACGACTGGGCGATCATCGCGCTGGCGCAACCCGGCGTGATCAAAAAGATCGAAGTCGACACGGCCCACTTCAAGGGCAACTATCCGGACCGCTGCTCGATTCAGGCCGCGTACGTGACGGGCGGCACCGACAGCTCGCTGGTCACGCAGGCCATGTTCTGGCCGGTGCTGCTCGGCGAACAGAAGCTGCAAATGGACAAGCAGCATTTCTTCGAAAGTGAGATCGCGGCGCTGGGTCCGGTCACGCACGTTCGCTTTAACATCATTCCGGACGGCGGCGTATCGCGTCTGCGTCTGTGGGGCACGCTCGCATCATGAAAACGCTCGCCATCGAACCGTTGACGAAAGAGGGGTTCGCCGCGTTCGGCGACGTGATCGAACTGGAAGGCGCGAAACAGATTCCGATCAACCTCGGCACGACGATCCGTTTTCACGATCTCGCGAAAGTGGATGTCACCGACGAGAATGGCCGCACGCTGGTGAATCTGTTTCGCGGTCAACCGCGCGTGTTGCCGTTCGAAGTGAAGATGCTCGAGCGTCATCCGCTGGGCAGTCAGGCGTTCGTGCCGCTGAATGACAAGCCGTATCTGGTCGTGGTGGCGCCGGCGGGCGATCTCGACGCGTCGAAGATTCGCGCGTTCGTCACGAGCGGCTGGCAGGGCGTCAATTATGCGAAGGGCGTCTGGCACCATCCGCTGATTGCGCTGGGCGACGTGAGCGACTTTATCGTCGTCGATCGTGGCGGGGATGGGCTCAATCTGAACGAACTGGATCTGGCCGAGTCGCTGTGGCTCACGGAAGATGCGCTGAGCGCAGTGGCGGTTTAGGTTTTCTGTTGCGCCCGCTTCGGGTTGCACGCAGCTTCTAAAAAAGACTCGCGGCATGCAGGTGCCGCGAGTCTTTTTTCATCCGCCACAGACCCGACTGTGCGACCGGTCATTCACCGTTTGCCAAGCAAAGGCGATCGCCCGATCACCTCGCGCGTCTTTTCAGCAGGTTCGGGCGCGGAAAATCCCGCCGCTTCGATCGCAGGTTTAAGCCCTTTGAATTGCAGGCTCTTCTTCGGCGAGCGCAACGACGCCATACCGTCGTCCCACGCGTGCAGCATCTGTTTGGCGACGGTGTGCCACTGCGGTTCATTGCGTGCCGCTTCGATCAGCTCATGACCCACGCTGACCGCCGAATCGCATAACGCTTCGACCATCTGCGCGTAGTGCCGCGGCGCGATTCCCATCCGCGTATTGAAGAATCGCTCCAGCGACTTGCCGGCCGCCCATGTCTTGCGACCGTCGATCGGCAGCCCTGGCGGATTGGCCGCAAAGCGCGGGTAAGCCTGCGTCGTGACGATATCGTAGACAGGCGTGAACGCTACGTCGTCGACCGACGTGTAGAACAGCGCGACGTTCTTCGTATGACAGTCCGCATTGCGCACCACGTAGTTCGACAGCAGATGCCACGCCAGTTGTTCCAGTTCAAGCCGCACGCTGTCGCGATCGAGCAGGTAGGCCCGCGCCGCATTCAGCATTTTCTCGGTAGTCGAGTTGTATTTTTCGTGCGGCGGCAAACCCAGCAGACCACACATGTCTTCGACGCCATAGGCCGGCAGTCCGTCGGCATCGACATCGAAGCGCTCGACAATCAGTGCGCGGCCATCGTCCGACATCTGCGTGCGCGCCACCTTGGCAACGCCGAGCCGTTCCAGCACGCGCATTGAATAGAACTCGTTGAAGCCGAGAAACGGCGTGCTGTCGTCCGAACCTTTGACGATGTGACGGCTCGTGCGGATGGTCGGCTTGCCGAGCGGCATCGCCATCGTTTCACTGTCCGCTTGACGATCCGGCGCGATGAACTTCGGCACCGCGCCCGAGATAGCCGCGCGCGCATATTCGCGCACGAGTTGCGAGAAATGTTCGGCGGTGTTGTCGCCGTGCAGAATGTGCTGCACGTCGAGCGCTTCCAGTTCGGTGCCGGGCGCGACGCCTTCAGGCGTGACGGTGACCCGTCCAATTCCCATCGCGCCGACCACCGCGAGCAGCGACAGGTCGGTGCCGTCGAGCAACGGCCCGAATTGTTCGCGGATCAGATTCAGCAGATAACCCTCCGGCAGGTTCTGCCGGAAAAACGGATGCAGGTCGCGTGGCCAGCGCCATGCCTCGTCGCGCACCGGCATGGTGAGGCTGACGAAATCGGCGGCATTCGCATGGGCGTTGTATTTGAGGACGTAGTCGTCGCGCTCGCGATAAAGCGCGGCGACGTTTTTGCCCAGTACCTGAACGTCGAGCCTCATTGGTTCGGGTCCACACTGCGCTGTTCAGCGAGGATATCTTCGAGCGTGCGCCCGTGCCCATGCTCGACGAATTTGAGGTCGTAGCCGGCAGCTTCGAGCAGGCGCACGAGCACCGACACGCTCATATCGCTTTTGGCGAGCGTTTCCATGCGCGCGACGGTGGTGCGCGCAACGCCTGCGCGGCGCGCCAGTTCTTCCTGCGACAGCTTGCTTTCGCGTCGCACGTTTTTGAGCATGTCGGATACGTCGGCCAGATTGGTCATATGTAGCCCCAAGGCATCAATTTTCGCCATTACCGATCTTATTGTAGCCCATAAGGCACAAAAATTAAACTTTGCTTTGTGTCCCAAGGGCCACAATTTAATGAGAATGTCTTATTTTTGTAGCCCGTGGGCTACATGGCTCAATGAGATGCGCTAATGCTAATGCCTCCACGGGGAGGGGATAAAAAAAGCGGGCTTCCCGCTCACGCGAAAAGCCCGCTTCATGTTACCGACTGTCTACCTGGACGCCTGCCTGGACACCAGCCTGGCTACCGGACCCCAGGCCCGGCATTCAATCCGCGCAGAAAGCTCACTTCACCGCACCACCTTCAAACCACGCGGCGATTTTCATCCGTTCATCGTCGGTCATGTGCGTGACGTTGCCCAGCGGCATGGCCTTCAACGTCACCGCCTGCTGATAGATCCGCTGCGCGTTTTGCGAGATTTCATCCGGCGTATCGAGCAATACGCCAGCAGGTGCGCTGCCCATCATCGTCGGATGCGCGGAGTGGCAAGCCACGCAACGCTGTTGCAACACCGGCGCGATATCGGCCACCTTCACCGACGGCGCGTTTGCCGCTTGCGCCTGCGGCACGATCGGCTTCGGCATGGTCCAGACCAATGCGCAGAACATCAGTGCGATGCCGACCAGCGGCAGATACCACAGCACCTGGCCCCGATGACGCATCACGAAGAACTGACGGATCAGCGCACCGGCCAGCATGATGACCAGCAGCACCGCCCAGTTGTACGGATGCGTGTAGGTCATCGCGTAGTGGTTCGACAGCATCGCGAACACCACCGGCAACGTGAAATACGTGTTGTGCACCGAGCGTTGCTTGCCGCGCTTGCCGTAGATCGGGTTCGGCGTATCGCCCTTGAGCATCGCGGCCACCATCTTGCGCTGGCCCGGAATGATCACGAAGAACACGTTGGCCGACATGATGGTCGCCAGCATCGCGCCCATGATCAGGTAAGCGGCGCGGCCCGCGAAAATGTGGCAAGCGAGCCACGCGGCGATGAACACATACACGCCGACGCAGATGCCGAGCACCTTGTCTTTGGTGCCGAGCAGTCGGCACAGCGAGTCATAGACGATCCAACCCGCGGCGAGAAAGCCGATGGCCGACGCCACCGCGACCACCGGGCCCATATCGAGCACGTTCTTGTCGATCAGGTACGTGGATGGCGAGAACAGATACAGCACGGTGAACAGACCGAAGCCCGACAGCCACGTGGTGTACGACGGCCACTTCGACCAGTGCAGGTCGTCCGGCATTTCCGGCGGCGCGACGGTGTACTTCTGCATGTTGTAGAAGCCGCCGCCGTGCACGTGCCACAGTTCGCCGAACACGCCGCGCCGGCGCTGATTCGGGTCCGTTGGCGGTTTCAGGCTGTTGTCGAGCGCGACGAAATAGAACGATTCGCCGATCCATGCAATCGCGGCGATGACGTGGAACCAGCGGATCGCCAGGTTCAGCCAGTCGGTGATAAAGCCTTCCATGAAACTCCTCCACTTCTGATCTGATTCGTTATATGCGCGCTGACGTTCGGCCTTGGGTGGACCCGCCAGACGGGTCCCGGGCACCTATCACATCATTGCGCCGACTGCGGGGTGAAAGACGCGCTGCGCTCAGTTCGCACCGCGCCATTGTTTAACAGCGCTTCGAGCCGGATCGCCGGTCGCCGGATCGCCGGATCGCCGGATCGCCGGATCGCCGGTCGCCGGCCGCCGGATCGAGCCGCACGCGGTCGATTGCGTTTCGCGGAAAGGTCACCGTGTCGGGCGACCCTCTGCGCAATGCAATCGAGCGAGCGTCCACGTCAGCCTCCTAGCTGCCGCGATACGTGCTGTATGACCACGGCGACACCAGCAGCGGCACGTGATAGTGCGCACCGGCATCGGCGACGCCAAAGCGCAGCACGACACGATCGACGAACCGCGGCTCCGGCACCTTCGTGCCGATCGACGCGAAATAGTCGCCCGCGCCGAACACGAGTTCGTATTCGCCGGCGACTAGCGCGTCGCCTTCGAGCAACGGCTGGTCGCAGCGGCCATCGTCATTGGTGGTGGTGGTTTTGAGCGCGCGGCGGGTGTCACCCGCGAGCGCGAAGAGTTCGACCTTGATGCCCGCGCCGGGACGGCCGTTCGCGGTGTCGAGCACATGGGTTGTGAGCTTTCCCATTCGCAATTTTCCTTGTGTGTTTGCGAGGTTTCGGCGGCGGCCCGATCCAGATACGTTTGCGGCGGATCGAGGCTCCACGTCAGTGGCTACATACCCGTCGGCGAATTGAAGCGAGCGCCGTGGCAGCCATTGTAGAAAGGATGTTCCGTTCAGCGCGCGCGAGATAGGAAAGATAAGCCCCGGCGCATGACAGACAGCCTGTTGAAAGCCTCAGCATACCGATTCGTGCGACTTTTACGTTGCATTGAATCTACCGGCGGATCGTACCGGCGCCAAAAAAGGCCCACTATATCGGCAGCGTGAAGGTGGGTATCTCAGTGGCGTGAGTTGTCAGCGTTTTTTTGGCCGTCGAAGGTTATGGCTGTGTGCCGCAGCAAACAGGAGCCCGAAGCGTTCGGGCGCGGCGCACACCCCGAAGACGGCGGAATACGCTGGGTAACCGGGCCAACGGCGTTCGACGGGACGCGGCGGCACGGTGAGCGTGCGCCACATCGCGTTCGAACGACTTTGCACGGAAGCATTGAAGCGGAGAAAACGAATGACGATGGAGCAGACGGCTAATAAGCCTAAGAAAACGATGCTGGTCAAGCACGCGGACGTGCTGGTCACGATGGACGGCGCCCGGCGCGAATTGCGCGACGGCGGCCTGTATATCGAGGACAACCGGATCGTCGCGGTCGGACCCACGGCGGACTTGCCGCAAACGGCCGACGAAGTGCTGGACATGCGCGGCCACCTGGTGATCCCGGGTCTCGTGAATACGCATCACCATATGTACCAGAGCCTGACGCGTGCGATACCCGCCGCGCAGAACGCCGAGTTGTTCGGCTGGCTCACCAGTCTCTACAAGGTGTGGGCAAACCTCACGCCGGAGATGATCGAAGTCTCGACGCTGACGGCGATGGCCGAGCTGCTGCTGTCCGGCTGCACGACGTCGAGCGATCATCTGTATATCTATCCGAACGGCAGCCGACTCGACGACAGCATCGCCGCCGCGCAGCGGATCGGCATGCGTTTTCACGCGGCGCGCGGCAGTATGAGCGTCGGGCAGAAGGACGGCGGTTTGCCGCCGGATTCAGTGGTCGAACGCGAGCCGGAGATTTTGAAGGACACCCAGCGTCTGATCGAGACGTACCACGACGAAGGCCGTTACGCGATGCTGCGTGTCGTCGTCGCGCCGTGCTCGCCATTCTCCGTGAGCCGCGATCTGATGCGCGAGTCGGCGGTGATGGCGCGGCAGTATGGTGTGTCGCTGCATACGCACCTGGCGGAGAACGTCAACGATATTGCGTACAGCCGCGAGAAGTTCGGCATGACGCCCGCGGAGTATGCGGAAGATCTCGGTTGGGTCGGTCACGATGTCTGGCATGCGCATTGTGTGCAACTCGACGATGCGGGTATCGAATTGTTCGCTCGTACGGGTACTGGTGTTGCGCATTGCCCCTGTTCGAATATGCGGCTTGCGTCGGGTATTGCGCCGGTCAGGCGGATGCGGCTGGCCGGCGTGCCGGTTGGCCTGGGCGTGGACGGATCGGCGTCGAACGATGGCGCGCAGATGGTCGCGGAAGTGCGGCAGGCGTTGCTGCTGCAGCGGGTCGGTTTCGGGCCCGACGCGATGACCGCGCGAGAGGCATTGGAAATCGCGACGCTAGGCGGCGCGAAGGTGCTCAACCGCGACGATATCGGCGCTTTGGCACCGGGCATGGCGGCGGACTTCGTGTCATTCGATCTGCGTCAGCCGCTGTTTGCCGGGGCCTTGCATGACCCGGTTGCGGCGCTGGTGTTTTGCGCGCCGTCGCAGGTGAGCTATAGCGTGATCGGCGGCAAGGTGGTGGTGAAGGACGGACAGTTGGCGACGCTGGAGCTGGGACCGGTCATTGAGCAGCACAACCGGCTGGCGAAGACGCTTTACGAAGCGGCAGCGTAACGGAGGCAGACAGCGGCGCGAACTGCGGAAGCAGCTTGCGGAAAGTAGGCGCAGACGCTGACATAGGCGTTGCCTGGGAATTGCCTAGGCGCAAAGAAAGCGCCGCAGGCCAATCAACGAGTTGGCCGCCGCCACCGGGCCACAAAGGCGGCGGCCAACTCGCAGCAGGAAGGCTTTAAGGCTTGTCGATCAACGTCCTGGTCGCCTCGGCAACCAGACTGCGCAACCAGCGCACTTCGTCGGAGTAATGCACGCGCTCGTGCCACAACTGGTAGTACTGCATCGGCGGGAAATCGAGCGGCGCGGGCACCACGGTGAGCGGCAAAAACTTCGCGTAGTAGTCGGCAAAGAGGCGCGTGGTCGTGAAGATCAGATCGGACTTGATCAGCACGTACGGCGCCAGATTGAAGTACGGCAACGTGACGACCACATGACGCTTCAGGCGCTCGCGCGCGAGGTGCACGTCGATCGCGCCGCGCTGGCCCACCGAATAGGGAGTAGGCGCAAGATGCGGCGCATTCAGGTACTGGTCGAGCGTGAGCCCGCCGCGTTTGGCGAACGGATGCGTGTTGCTCATCAGGCAGACGATCTGGTCGACAAACAGGTTCGACAGATGCAGTTGCTCCGGCGGCTCCGGCCAGTTGCCGACCACGGTGTCGAGCTTGCCGTCCTCGAGCGCGAGTTCGTAGTCGAAGGCGGGTCCGAGCGAGTGAAATTCGAGCGTCGCGTTCGGCGCGGCCTGGCGAAACCGTTCGACCACGGTCGGCACGAACAGCACGTTCAGGTAGTCGGGACAACCGATCCGGTAGCAACGGATCGATGTCGCCGGATCGAAGTTGTGCTGCTGGAACTTGATGCGTTCGATTTCGCGCAGCGCGTTCTGCACCGGTTCGAGCAGGCGCAGGCCGTACTCGGTCGGCACCATGCCGGATTTGCCGCGCACTAGCAGCGGGTCGCCGGTGATGTCGCGCAGGCGGCGCAGCGCCGCGCTGATGGCAGGTTGTGACTGATTCAGTTTGACGGCTGCGCGCGTGACGCTGCGCTCCATCAACAAGGTATGCAAGACGCGTAGAAGGTACGTATCGATCGCCTCGCGTTGCTGACTCATGACTTCTCCGAAATATATGTTCTGGCTGATCGAACGGGCGTTGGGGTATATGCTTTTTAATATGAACGAAAAACCGCGTCAAGAGAGGCATACCCGCAGAGCTTGCTACGACGCGGGTTTGCGGGAATTTTGGCGGCTCGACTGACTGGGTCGAATTAGGTATTGTCACCCGGTTGTGGTGACGGATCGTCTGCCGGCAAGGTGGACGGACACGCTGTAACCGGCAGTCTCTGACGTACTACGGAATCACATGAGCGACTCTTCTTATAGCAACGGCGCCGCCGCGCAGCCGGCAAACAGGCCGGAACAGGCGACGCCCAGGCTGGTGCTCTCGGGCATCACCAAACAATATCCGGCCGTGCGCGCCAACGACGACGTCACGTTGATCGTGCAGCCGGGTGAAATCCATGCGGTGCTCGGCGAAAATGGCGCCGGTAAAAGCACGCTGATGAAGATCATTTACGGCGCGGTGCGGCCCGATGCCGGCGAGATTCGCTGGGAAGGCCAGCCGGTCGAGATCGCGAGTCCGGCGGCGGCGCGCAAGCTCGGCGTCGGCATGGTGTTCCAGCATTTTTCGCTGTTCGAGACGCTCACGGTCGGCGAAAACATTGCGCTCGCACTCGACGAACCGTTCGATCTGAAGACGCTGTCCAAACGGATCCGCGAAGTGTCGGCCGACTACGGCCTCGACATCGACCCGCAGCGTCACGTGCATAGCCTGACGGTGGGTGAGCGGCAACGCGTCGAGATCGTGCGCTGCCTGCTGCAGAACCCGCGTCTGCTGATCATGGACGAACCGACTTCGGTGCTGACGCCCCAAGCGGTGCGCAAGCTGTTCGCGACGCTGCGCCGGCTCGCGGCCGAAGGCTGCAGCATTCTCTACATCAGCCACAAGCTCGACGAAATCCAGGAACTGTGCGACACCGCGACGGTGATGCGCGGCGGCCGCGTGACCGGTCATGTGAAGCCGAAGGGCGAAACGCATGCGTCGCTCGCGCAATTGATGGTCGGCCACTCGCTGCCCGATTACACACGGCGCGAGCACAACCCCGGCGCGGTGCTGCTCGACGTGAAGGAGTTGTCGGTGCAAAGCGACGACCCGTTCGGCACGTCGCTGAACAACGTGTCGTTCGGCGTGCATGCCGGCGAGATCTTTGGCATCGCCGGTGTGTCGGGCAACGGGCAGGCGGAATTGCTGTCGGCGCTGTCGGGCGAGAAACGTGGCGGGCGCGCCGACGCGGTGACGATTTGCGGTAAAGCGGCAGCGCGCATGGGCGCGGGTGGCCGTCGCTCGCTCGGCTTCGGCTTCGTGCCCGAAGAGCGGCTTGGACGCGGTGCGGTGCCGGCGATGTCGCTGTCGGAAAACGCATTGCTGACCGCGCATCGTCAGCAGATGGTGAAGTCGGGCTGGATCAAGGCGGGCGCGATGCGCGCATTCGCGAAGCGCTGCATCGAAGCGTTCGACGTGCGCTGCGGCGGTTCGGAAGCACTCGCGCAAAGTCTGTCGGGCGGCAATCTGCAGAAATACATCATGGGACGCGAGATCCTGCAGGCGCCCAAGGTGCTGGTGGTCGCGCAACCCACGTGGGGTGTCGACGTCGGCGCGGCGGCATTCATTCGCCAGCAGTTGCTCGATCTGTCCGCGCGCGGTGTAGCGATCCTGGTGATCTCGGAAGAACTGGAGGAGTTGTTCGATATCTGCGACCGCATCGCGGTGCTGGCCGGTGGCCGACTGTCGCCGGTGCGTGCCACGGGCGCGACCAATGCCGAGGAGATCGGCCGCTGGATGGCGGGCCTGTTCGGCGGACGCGAAGGCGCGGCGCCGTCGGCGGAGCAGCCGGCGCATGCGTAACGCAACGCCGGCTTGCCGGGCCAACCGGTGCGGCCCGACAACTTCGACCACTTCGACAACAACAACGCGCTCAATCACACGCTACCCATGACCTTTCCTTACCGACTCGAAGCACGCACGACGCCCTCGCGGACGATGCAACTCGCCGTGCCGCTGATCGCCGCGCTGCTCACGCTGGTGATCGGCTTCCTGATTTTCAGCCTGGTGGGCCGCGATCCGCTGGAGGCGATGCACGCTTTCTTTATCGAACCGCTATCCAGCGTGAACGGCTGGTCCGAACTGCTGCTGAAGGCGTCGCCGTTGTGCCTGATCGGCCTCGGTCTGGCAGTCGGCTATCGCGCGAACGTCTGGAATATCGGCGCTGAAGGGCAGATGCTGCTCGGCGGGATTGCCGCGAGCGGTGTCGCGATCTATTTCGATCAGGCTACCGGCTGGTGGATTCTGGTCACCATGATGATCGCCGGGGTGGTCGGCGGCATGGTGTGGGCGGCGATTCCCGCGCTGCTGAAAAGCCGCTTCAACACCAACGAGATTCTCGTCAGCCTGATGCTCACGTACGTGGCCACGCAGTTGCTGATCTATCTGGTCAGCGGCCCGTGGCGCGATCCGCAGGGGATGAATTTCCCGCTGTCGGAGATGTTCAGCGGCGACGCGCTTTACCCAACGCTGTATGGCGACTGGCACTGGAAATGGCTGCGCGGCACGCGGCTGAACGCGTCGGTGTTCGTCACGCTGGTCGCGATTCCGCTGGTGTGGATTTTCATGCGCAAGAGCTTCGCGGGCTACAAGATGAACGTCGGCGGTCTTGCGCCGCTCGCCGCGCGCTACGCGGGTTTCTCCGACAAGAAAACCATCTGGACCTCGCTGCTGATCAGCGGCGGCCTCGCAGGCCTCGCCGGCATGGGCGAGATCGCCGGTCCGATCGGCCAGTTGCAGGCGACCTGGTCGCCGGGTTATGGCTTCACCGCGATCATCGTCGTGTTCGTCGGCCGGCTGCATCCCGTCGGCATCGTGCTCGCGAGTCTGCTGATGGCGCTGTTGTATCTCGGCGGCGAAGCCGTGCAGACCTCGATGCAATTGCCGCAGGCGCTTTCCGGTGTGTTCCAGGGGCTGCTGCTGTTCTGCCTGCTGGGTGCCGACCTGTTCGTGAACTACCGTGTGCGCCGCCGTTCGCTGGCCGCTCCCGCTCACTGATCCGTTCACCGCTTTTTTTCAGCCGATCTCATGGATATCCAACAAGCTAGCGCGCTCACTTCGAGCGCCGTCACCGCCGCGATTCCGCTGATGTTCGCGGGTGCAGGCGAACTCGTCACCGAAAAATCCGGTGTTCTGAACCTCGGCGTCGAAGGAATGATGCTGATGGGCGCCGTGAGCGGTTACGCGGTCACGGCAATTACCGGCAACCCTTGGCTCGGCGTGCTCGCCGCGATTGGCGCCGGTCTCGCGATGTCGCTGCTGTTCGCGTTCCTCACGCTGACCATGCTCGCCAACCAGGTCGCCACCGGTTTGTCGCTGACGATCTTCGGCATTGGGCTGTCCGCCTATGTCGGCAAGCCGTACACGTCGGCAGCGGTGCGCGCGACCATCGACACGTGGACCATTCCCGGGCTCTCGAAGATTCCCGTGCTCGGTCCTGCGTTTTTCAGCCTCACGCCGCTCGATTACCTCGCGTTCCTGATGTTCGCGGTGATCGGCTGGTTCCTGTACCGCACCCGTGCGGGCCTCGTGCTGCGCTCGGTCGGCGAATCGCCGCAAGTGGCGCATTCGGTCGGCTTTCCGGTGGTCGGCGTGCGCTACGGCGCGGTGGCTTTCGGCGGCGGCATGGCAGGACTCGCGGGTGGCTACTACTCGATCGTCAATCTGCACCTGTGGCAGGAAAACCTGACGTCGGGCCGTGGCTGGATCGCGCTCGCGCTGGTCGTATTCGCGACGTGGCGCCCTGGGCGTCTGCTGATCGGCGCGCTGCTGTTCGGCGCGGTAACCGGTCTGCAGTTCTACGCACAGGCAATCGGCGTGCCGGTCCCGACGCAATTCCTCGCGATGCTGCCGTATATCGCGACGGTCGTCGTGCTGGTCGTGATCTCGCGCAATCCGAACACGATCCGTCTGAATGCGCCCGCTTCACTGGGCAAGCCGTTTTTCTCGGCGGGTTGATGGGGCAGCCCGTCCAAATGTTTTGCATCACCTGATAAACACAACCGCACACTATTGAACACGACAGGAGAGAACATGAAGAGAAGAAATCTGCTGACCGCCTTTGCGTGGGGCGCGGCCTCGCTCGCGCTTGCCGCACCGTTCGCGCAAAGCGCGCAAGCTGCCGACGCACCCGGCGTTGCATTCGTCTACCTCGGCAATCCGGGCGATGCTGGCTGGACCTTTGCGCACGACGCGGGCTCGAAGCAGGCCGAAGCGAAGTTCGGCAACAAGATCAAGATCACGCGGGTCGAGAACGTGCCGGAATCGGCCGACTCGGAACGCGTGTTCCGCGATCTCGCGAACAAGGGCAACAAGATCATCATCGGCACGAGCTTCGGCTATCAGGATTTCATGCTGAAGGTCGCGAAGGATTTCCCGGACACCGTGTTCCTGCACGCCACCGGCTATAAAAAGGCGCCGAACTTCGGTACCTACGACGTGCGTATGTATCAGGGCGCGTACCTGGCCGGCGTCGCAGCGGGCAAGGTGACGAAGACGAACACGCTCGGTTTCGTCGCGTCGGTGCCGATTCCGGAAGTGATCCGCAACATCAACGCGTACACACTCGGCGCGCGCTCGGTGAATCCGAACGTGCATACGAAGGTCATCTGGATCAACAGCTGGTTCGATCCGGGCAAGGAAAAGCAGGCGGCTGAAACGCTGATCGGCCAGGGCGCAGACGTGCTGCTGCAGAACACCGATTCGAGCGCGACACTGGCGACCGCATCGGAGAAACACGTACACGCGTTCGGCTGGGATTCGGACATGAAAAAGTTCGGTCCTGACGCGCACCTGGGCTCGGTGGTCGGGAATTGGGGCGTCTACTACAACGCAGCGATCCAGCAGGTGCTCGACGGTAAGTGGAAGAACGATCCGGTGTGGTGGGGCATTCCGCAAAAAGCGGTGTCGCTCGACGACGTGAACACCTCGGCGATCCCGGCTGACGGGCTCAAGCAGGTCGCCGCGAAGCGCGACGAACTGGCGAGCGGCAAGTGGGACGTGTTCACTGGCCCGATCAAGGATCAGTCGGGTGCGGTCAAGGTGCCCGCTGGCAAGACGCTCGGCGACGCCGATCTGCAACGTATCAACTGGTATGTGGAAGGCGTGGACGGTGCGTTGCCGAAGTAAGGGCTCGAGCCGGGCTTGATCCGGCAATCGCGGCATCGAAAAAGCTGCGTCCCGCACGGACGCAGCTTTTTTTCGCTTGGGCGTTGGCTCTGGCTAGCTGTGGCGACAGGAATGCCTCCGGCTGCGCGTCACTCGATGCGCAAACCGACCTTGATCGTCACCTGCCAGTACGCCACCTTGTCATCCTCGATCTGACCCCGCGTTTCGATGACTTCGAACCAGTGCAGGTTGCGTAACGTCTTCGACGCTTTGGCAATCGCGGTGCTGACGGCGTCGTCGATCGATTTTTTCGACGAGCCGGTCAGTTCGATCTGTTTGTACACGTGTTCCGACATGAACTTCCTCCTTTGATCTTCGTTGGTGTTCAAAAAGTATAGGCAACCGGACCTGTGGCGCACGGTCATTGGGTGAGCGAGTGATGTCGCACGTCGCGTGCCCGGCGGTGTCCAGACAGGCACGCGCGGTTTTATCCGGTGTCTGATGCCGGTTACATCACTGATGCGTGACAGGCGCCCGACGTGCGCGTGGGTTGATTTCGCGATAACCTGCTAAAATATTGGGTTTTTCGCCGATATCACATTCAAAGGGACGCGCCGTGCTGTCTACCGCCAATATCACCATGCAATTCGGGCCCAAGCCCCTCTTCGAGAACATCTCGGTCAAATTCGGGGGAGGCAACCGCTATGGCCTGATCGGTGCGAATGGCTGCGGTAAATCCACCTTCATGAAGATTCTGGGTTCCGATCTGGAGCCGAGTTCGGGCAACGTGATGCTCGAACCGAACATTCGCCTCGGTAAATTGCGCCAGGACCAGTTCGCGTACGAAGACGTGCGCGTGCTCGACGTCGTGATGATGGGCCACGCTGAAATGTGGGCCGCGATGACCGAGCGCGACGCGATCTACGCGAACCCCGACGCGACCGACGACGACTACATGCACGCGGCCGAACTCGAAGCGAAGTTCGCCGAGTACGACGGCTACACGGCAGAAGCGCGCGCGGGCGAACTGCTGCTGGGCATCGGCATCGCAATCGAAGACCACAACGGTCCGATGAGCAATGTTGCGCCGGGCTGGAAACTGCGCGTGCTGCTCGCGCAGGCGCTGTTCTCGAAGCCGGACGTGCTGCTGCTCGACGAGCCGACCAACAACCTGGACATCAACTCGATCCGCTGGCTGGAAGACGTGCTCAACCAGTACAACTCGACGATGATCATCATCTCGCACGATCGACACTTCCTGAACCAGGTCTGCACGCACATGGCCGACATGGACTTCGGCACGCTGAAGGTCTATCCGGGCAACTACGACGATTACATGCTGGCCAGCACGCAGGCGCGCGAGCGTCAGCAGAACGCCAACGCGAAGGCCAAGGAACGCGTGGCCGACCTGCAGGACTTCGTGCGCCGCTTCTCGGCGAACAAGTCGAAGGCACGTCAGGCAACCAGTCGTCTGAAGATGATCGACAAGATCAAGATCGAGGAATTCAAGCCGTCGTCGCGTCAGAACCCGTTCATCCGCTTCGAGTTTGAAAAGAAGCTGCACAACATCGCGGTGGTGGCCGAGAAGATTTCGAAGAAGTACGAACGGACCATCTTCAACGACTTCAGTGTCAGCGTGCAGCCGGGCGAGCGTATCGCGATCATCGGCGAGAACGGCGCGGGCAAGACCACGCTGCTGCGTTCGCTGCTGGGCAAGCTGGAACTCGATCACGGCAACGTGAAGTGGGCGGAAAACGCGAACATCGGCTACATGCCGCAAGACACGTACGAAGAGTTTCCGCAAGACATCACGCTGATGGACTGGATCGACGGCTACCGTCAGGAAGGCGACGACGAGCAGATGGTGCGTGGCACGCTGGGCCGCCTGCTGTTCAATGCCGACGACATCCGCAAGTCGGTGAAGGTGCTCTCCGGTGGCGAGAAGGGCCGCATGATCTGGGGCAAGCTGATGCTGGGCCGCCACAACGTGCTGCTGATGGACGAGCCGACCAACCACATGGACATGGAATCGATCGAGTCGCTGCAGATCGCGCTCGACAAGTTCGAAGGCACGCTGATTTTCGTGTCGCACGACCGCGAGTTTGTCAGCGGCCTGGCGAACCGGATCATCGAAGTGAAAACCGATGGCACGTTGAACGACTTCGGTGGCAACTACGAAGAGTTCCTGACGAGCCAGGGCGTGCAGTAAGGGTTGTCAATCTAAACGCCTTTTGCTTCACGTAGCATCGCCAAGCCCGCTTCTTCGAAGCGGGCTTTTTTATTGCGCATGCGGTGCGCTAAAACGCATGCCGTGACGTAGCGCATACGAGATCGCAGCGGCAATTAAAGCCCGCTCCAGATGACCCGCGTCAACGCATCGCCACTCGTTCTGCGATCATTCGCCGTCCGGTTGACCTGAAGCAAAGCACGCCGCGCGCGACAGCCGATCATCAGCGGTTCGATCCTTCACCATCGGGCCCGTCATGCTCAACTCTCATTGTTTTCCGCCGCTGGTCATCCGCGGCCGCTCGTTGCTGCCGATCGTACAGGGCGGCATGGGCGTCGGCATTTCCGCGCACCGGCTGGCCGGCAGCGTCGCTCGCGAAGGGGCGCTTGGCACGATCGCCAGTATCGATCTGCGACATCATCATCGTGACCTGATCGAGTTATGCCGCCAGTCGCCCGACACGACGACGTTAGAACACGCCAACCTTACCGCGCTGAAGCGTGAAATCCACGCAGCCAAAGCCCTCGGCGAAGGCCACGGCATGATCGCCGTCAACGTAATGAAGGCGCTCAACGCGCAGGCCGACTACGTGCGCGTGGCCTGCGAAAACGCTGCCGACGCGATCGTGATGGGCGCGGGCCTGCCGCTCGATTTGCCGGAGATGACCCACGGGCATGACATCGCGTTGATCCCGATTCTGTCGGACAGTCGCGGCGTCGCGCTCGTGCTCAAGCGCTGGATGAAGAAAGGCCGCTTGCCTGACGCTGTGGTGATCGAACACCCGGCGCACGCGGGCGGACATCTCGGCGTCGGCAACCTCGCGGACATGCACGATGGGCGCTTTGAATTCGAGCGCGTGCTCGAAGAACTCGACACGACGTTCAAGTCGCTCGGCCTCAGCCGGCAGGATGTGCCGTTGATCGTCGCGGGTGGCATCAATAGTCACGAGGCCGTGCGTACGCTGCTCGACGCGGGCGCGAACGGCGTGCAACTCGGCACGCCGTTCGCCGTCACCGAAGAAGGCGACGCGCATCCGAACTTCAAACGTGTGCTGGCCGAAGCGACCCCGGACGACATCGTCGAATTCGTCAGCGTGACGGGTTTGCCCGCGCGCGCCGTGAAAACCCCGTGGCTCACGCGCTATTTGCGGCACGAAACGAAAATCCGCGACAAGCTCGGCGCACTCCGGCACGCGTGTCCAACCGCACTCGAATGCCTGAGTAGGTGCGGCTGGCGCGACGGCATCGAGAAATTCGGTCACTTCTGCATCGACACACGGCTCGCGGCGGCGTTGCGCGGTGACGTCGCCAACGGTCTGTTTTTCCGGGGACGTGAAGCGTTGCCGTTCGGTTCGGCAATTCGCAGCGTCCATGATCTGATCGAACTGCTGCTGACCGGCAACACGCGACCCGCTGTCGCAGCGCGCTGGTCGTTCTCGCTGGGTTGATACGGGTCAACCCGCACGCTGACGCGAACTTCGACAATTCCCTGACGACATCAATCAATGACACGGGGAAGCCTATGAAGTACTCGCTCAGCAAGAAGATCAGGACCGCCGCCGTTGTATCGGGCCTGCTATGCGCAGCGTTGATCACGCAGCAGGCACGCGCGCAATCAACGGGTGACGATCCAATCAGCGGCATTCACGCCGGCGACGTGCTGGTGCGTTTGCGCGCGATCAGCATCATGCCGGACGTGCGCACCAGCAACACGCTGTCGGCGCTCAAGGTGGGCGTCAACAATGCGATCGTGCCGGAACTCGATTTCACCTACATGATCCGCGATGACCTGGGCGTCGAACTGATTCTCGGCACGTCGCGGCATCAACTCACCTCGAGCCTCGGCAATCTCGGCGGCGTGAACGTGCTGCCGCCGACGCTGCTATTGCAATACCACTTCAACCATGCGGGGCGCATCCGTCCGTACGTCGGCGCGGGTCTCAATTACACACTGTTTTATAACAATGGTCTGAGTGCAGGGGGCGAGTCGATCGGCATCAACAATCACAGCTTCGGGCCCGCGTTGCAGGCCGGTGTCGACGTGCAGGTCACGCGCAAGCTGTTCGTCAATGCGGATATCAAGAAAATCTGGATGCATACCGACGCGACGCTCGGCGGCGCGCCGATTGGCCGCCTGAATATCGATCCGCTGATCGTCGGACTGGGTGTCGGTATGAAGTTCTGACCGTGTGAGCCAGCGTGCCCGTTTCAAAGGGCACGGCGGCAGGGAGGGCACGGCGGGCGGAGTGGGCGGAGTGGGCGAAGTGGGCGTGGCGGGCGTGGCGGGCGTGGCGAAAAACTACAGTTTGTCGTTCCTGAAGCGCATCGCCGTGCCTTCGTGCTCGATGCGCGTCCAGATGGCGCGCTTTTCTTGGTCGCTGAGGAAAACCCAGTTGGACACTTCGCCGGCGGTGCGGCCGCAGCCCTTGCACACATCGTCGAACAGGGTGGAGCAGACGCCGATGCACGGGCTGTCGGGAAGATCGTGGAGATTCGAAGCCATCGGAAACCTTGGGGCGGGAAAGCAAAGTTCCGCTATGTTAGCCGATGCGGCGTGCGCGGTTCGGCGAGGCAGCCGGGACGCAGCGCGAAGCACCCGGCGGATGCGCAAGTTGGGACGCACCTTACCGCGCGCATGCCGGCAACGCTACCCACCCGTCGCCAACTGCCACAGCAGCGCGCCATTCAGCACAACGATAAACGCCGCCGACAGCCACGCCAGCGCCAGCGGCACGCCGCGCACCCGCCATCCGCGCATGAGCCCGGCATCCGACGTGAAGCGGATCAGCGGCACCACGGCTAACGGCAATTGCAGGCTCAAGACCACCTGGCTTGCTACCAGCAACTGATTCGAGCCGTGCTGGCCAAACAGTGCGACGGCCAGCAGCGCGGGCCCGATCGCGAGCGCGCGCGTCAGCAGCGCGCGTTTCCAGCGCGGCAGCTTCAGCCGTAGAAAACCCTCCATCACCGCCTGACCCGCCAGCGTGCCCGTAACGGTCGCGCTCAGCCCGCAGGCCAGCAACGCGGCCGCAAACAGGATGCTGGCCCAACGCGAGCCGACCAGCGGCGCAATCAGGCGATGAGCATCGGCGAGATCGGTCACGTCGCGGTGGCCGCTCGCATAGAACACGGCGGCGGCCACGATCAGCAGCGCCGCGTTGATGACGAACGCAAACGTCAGCGAGCCGAACGTATCGATATTGACGACGTGCAGCGCGGCCTTGATCTGCGCGTCGCTGCTATCGAGCGCATGGTGTTTGACGAGCGCCGAATGCAGATACAGGTTATGCGGCATCACCGTCGCGCCGACGATGCCCGCCGCCAGCCACACCATGCCCGCGTTCCTCAGCAATTCGGCGCTCGGCACGGTGCCGGCCAGCGCGGCGTGCCAGTCGGGTTTCGCGAGCGCTAGCTGGACCACGAAGCACAGGCCGACGAAGCCGATCAGCGCGGCGATCACCGCTTCGAGCTTGCGGCCGCCTTTCTGCTGGAGCGCGAGCAGCGCGAACGTGCAGACCGCCGACATCAGCACGCCGACCGTCAGCGACACGCCCAGCAGCAATTGCAAGGCGACGGCGCT
This sequence comes from Paraburkholderia metrosideri, assembly GCF_904848625.1. GTDB lineage: Bacteria > Pseudomonadota > Gammaproteobacteria > Burkholderiales > Burkholderiaceae > Paraburkholderia > Paraburkholderia metrosideri. The sequence continues at coordinate 93,340 of NZ_CAJHCP010000006.1, read as the reverse complement.
GCCGACCACCTCGGCGACGTCGCACGCGATGATCGCGACCTCGCTGGTCAGCCACAGAAAGAGGGTGGCGCGGCGGCTGGTGCGCTCGCGGCAGATTTGTGCGAGATCGCGTCCGGTCACGACGCCCAGCCGTGACGACAGCCATTGCATCAGCACGCCCATCAGGCTTGACAGCAACACGATGCCGAGCAGCCGGTAGCCGTAACCGGCGCCCGCGCCGAGCGCGGTGGCCCAGTTGCCGGGATCGATGTAGCCGACGGCGATCAGCGCGCCCGCGCCGACGAATGAAAACCAGTGCGCCGGGCGTGCCGCGCCATCGCCGGGTACGCGCCGGCGTCGATTCGATCGCCACGTGGATGGGTTGGTGTTCATCGATGCCTGAGTTTGAGACTGCATCCGGGGCAAGCCACGTGCCCGCTGTCCGCTGCGTCGACACCGGTGCGCGGCAAAGGCGCAAAGGTGCACAGGTGTAGAGGTGCAGAGGTGCAGAGGTGCAGAGGCGGGCGCATGCGGATAGACGAGACAGGCGGCACGACGCAGTCCGGTAAAGCGCCTCGCGAATTCGCGTCGCGCGGTTCCGGGCCGGCCCCGCCTCGTCCCCATAGACTCATTGTGCACCGTGAAACGCGCTACCGCTCATGCCCTTGCTGCCGGCACGGCCAGCGGAACTTGACAACGAGATAACAGCGCCTGGCCGCCCGGCGTTTTTTTCGGGTAGACACGCGCCGATAACCCGATAAAATTGCGCCCATTTTCCAATGGTGCGGCGTGCGCTGTACCCTTTGCGCGACACCTCGGCGTTTTTTTTGGTCCGCGCAATAATTGGTGGTAGTTTTCGGGTTTTTCAGGGGAGCCGCGGGCGCGATGCCGCGGCTGAATGACGGCGACCGGCTTGGGCCGGCCAGGATCGGAGAACGGGATGAAAAGACGGGTAGTGGGTCATGTGGCAGCGCTGGTTTTGTGCGCCGCGCCCTGGTTGGCGGCCGCTGCGAAGGATACGCAGCTCAACGTGTATAACTGGTCCGATTACATCGCCAAAGACACGATCCCGAATTTCACCAAGCAGACCGGCGTCAAGGTCAAGTACGACAACTACGACAGTGACGACACGCTGCAGGCCAAGCTCCTTACTGGCAGCTCCGGCTACGACATCGTCGTGCCGACCAGCAATTACGCGGGCAAGCAGATTGCCGCCGGCATCTTCGCGCCGCTCGACAAGTCGAAGCTGCCGAACCTGAAATACCTCGATCCGTCGCTGATGGCGCTGGTGGCAGGCGCCGATCCGGGCAACCAGTACGTGGTGCCCTGGGCCTACGGCACGACCGGTCTTGGCTACAACGTCACCAAAGTCCAGCAGATTCTCGGCAAGAACGTGCCGCTCGATAACTGGGACATCCTGTTCAAGCCGGAAAACATTTCGAAGCTGAAAGCCTGCGGCGTGTCCGTGCTCGACGCACCGGACCAGATGTTCGCCGCCGCACTGCACTACATCGGCAAAGACCCGATGAGCACGAACCCGGCCGACTACCACGCCGCGCTCGACATGCTGAAGAAGATCCGCCCGTATATCACGCAGTTCAACTCGTCGGGCTACATCAACGACCTGGTCGGCGGCGACGTGTGCTTCGCATACGGCTGGTCGGGCGACGTCGTGATCGCCAAGCATCGCGCGGCTGAAGCGAAAAAGCCGTACAAGATCGAGTACTACGTGCCGAAGGGCGGTGCGCCGGTCTGGTTCGACGTGATGGCGATTCCGAAAGATGCGAAGAACAAGGAAGCCGCGCTCGAGTGGATCAACTACATCGAAACGCCGCAGGTCCACGCCGCGATCACCAACGAAGTCTATTACCCGAGCGCCAACACAGAGGCGCGCAAGTACGTGAGCAAGGACGTGGCGAACGACCCGGCGGTGTACCCGTCACCGGAAACCATCAAGACCCTGTTCCTGCTGAAGCCGTTGCCGCCGGAAATCCAGCGGCTGCAAACGCGGCTGTGGACTGAGTTCAAGTCTGGCCGATGAGTGCCGTAAGACTGAACGGGTAAGTATCATCATGAAGCCCTCGGTGTCCACCGGGGGCTTTGTACGTCAAACGCCGGAGTAAAGCATTGTGATGAGTAGTGACCAGCCGGGCGCAGGGGCAGCAGCGCCCGCGTCGTCCCAGGGCCCGAATGCGGGGATGAGCGGCGGCGCGAACGCGGCCAACAGCGACGCCGCGGACCAGTTCATCCAGATCGTCGATGTCGTCAAGAAGTTCGGCGACACGGTCGCGGTCAAGGGCGTCAACCTGTCGGTGAAGAAAGGCGAACTGTTCGCGCTGCTCGGCAGTTCCGGCTGCGGCAAGTCGACCTTGCTGCGGATGATGGCCGGTCTCGAAACCGTGAGCTCCGGCAGGATCCTGATCGACGGCGAAGACCTCGCGCAACTGCCGCCGTATCGACGGCCGGTCAACATGATGTTCCAGTCGTACGCGCTGTTTCCGCACATGACGGTGGAGTCGAACGTCGCGTTCGGCCTGAAGCAGGAAGGCGTGCCGAAAGCCGAACTGAACGAGCGCGTGCAGAGCGCGCTCGAACTCGTGCAGATGGGCCGCTTCGCGAAGCGCAAGCCGCATCAGCTTTCCGGTGGTCAGCAGCAACGCGTGGCGCTCGCGCGTTCACTGGTCAAGCGGCCCAAGCTGCTGCTGCTCGACGAGCCGATGTCCGCGCTCGACAAGCAGATTCGCCAGCGTACGCAGATCGAGCTGGTCAATATTCTCGATCAGGTCGGCGTGACCTGCGTGATGGTCACGCACGATCAGGAAGAGGCGATGACCATGGCGGACCGCCTCGCCGTGATGAGCGAGGGCGAGATCATTCAGCTCGGCACGCCGCATGAGGTCTATGAGTATCCGAACAGCCGCTTTTCAGCCGGCTTTATCGGCTCGACCAATCTGTTCGAAGGCCACACGGTCGAAGACGAACCCGACTACGTGTTTATCGAAACGCCCGACCTGCCGTGCCGCCTGTACGTGAGCCACGGCATTACCGGCCCGCTCGGCATGCCGGTGACCATCTCGGTGCGCCCCGAACGTATCGCGCTCACGCGCAAGCCGCCTGAAGGCGCGTACAACTGGGGCAAGGGCGTCGTCACGAATATCGCGTACATGGGCGGCTATTCGCTGTATCACGTGAAGCTGGAGGGCGGCAAAACGGTGATCGCGAACGTGACGAGCCTCGCGCTGACCGAGATCGATCCGCCCACGTGGGGCGACGAGGTCTACGTGCGCTGGAGCGCGTCGGCCGGCGTGGTGCTGACGTCATGACGCGCCTGTTCCATTCGTTGGCCACGTGGCCGGTGCGGCGCTTCAATCTCACGAGCCGCACCGCCGTGGTGGCGGGGCCGTTCATCTGGCTGCTGCTGTTTTTCCTCGTGCCGTTCCTGCTGGTCGTGAAGATCAGTTTCGCCGATCTGCAACTCGGTATTCCGCCGTACACGCAACTCACCACCTTTGCCGACGGCGCGCTTCACATCACGCTCGACCTGTCGCACTACGCGTTTCTGCTGACCGACAGTCTGTATTTCGCGACCTATGTGAGTTCGGTGGTGATCGCGGCGATCTCGACATTCCTGTGTCTGCTGATCGGTTATCCGATGGCGTATTACATTGCGCGCTCGAACCCGAAGAACCGCAATCTGCTGATGATGGCCGTGATGCTGCCGTTCTGGACCTCGTTCCTGATGCGCGTGTATGCGTGGATCGGGATTCTGAAGAACAACGGCTTGCTGAACAATTTCCTGATGTCGATCGGGCTAATTCATTCACCGATCGAGTTGTATCACACGACCATCGCGGTCTATATCGGCATGGTGTATTCGTACCTGCCGTTCCTTGTGATGCCGCTGTACGCGCATCTGGTGAAGATGGACATGACCTTGCTCGAAGCCGCGTACGACCTCGGCGCGAAGCCGTGGAAGGCGTTCTGGCAGATCACCTTTCCGCTGTCGAAGAACGGCATCATCGCCGGCTGCCTGCTGGTGTTCATCCCGGCGGTGGGCGAGTACGTGATTCCGGAACTGCTCGGCGGCGCGGATACGCTGATGATCGGCCGCGTGATGTGGAATGAGTTCTTCGACAATGCGGACTGGCCGATGGCCTCCGCGGTGACGTGTGCAATGGTGTTGCTGTTACTGGTGCCGATGGCGTTTTTCCAGCGCGCGCAGGCGAAGGCGATGGAGGAAAGGCGCTGATGAAGCCGAATCGTTTCTGGCAGTTTCTGGCGCTCGGTATCGGGTTTCTGTTCCTGTACATCCCGATCGTGAGCCTCGTCGTGTATTCGTTCAACGAGTCGCAACTGGTCACCGTATGGACGCGTTTCTCGACGCGCTGGTACGCCGCGTTGCTACAGGACGACGAGTTGATCGCCGCCGCGTGGTTGTCGTTGCGCATCGGCTTGTTGACGGCGTTCGCGTCGGTGTTCATCGGCACGTGGGCGGGTTTCGTGCTCGCGCGCATGGGGCGCTTTCGCGGCCTCACGCTGTACACCGGCATGATCAACGCGCCGCTCGTGATTCCCGAAGTGATTCAGGGCATCTCGCTGCTGCTGCTGTTCATCGAACTGGGCAAGCTGCTTGGCTGGCCCGCCGGACGTGGCATCTTCACGATCTGGATCGGTCACGTGATGCTGTGCATGTCGTATGTCGCGATCATCGTGCAGTCGCGTGTGAAGGAGTTGAATCCGTCGCTTGAAGAAGCTGCGCTCGATCTGGGTGCAACCCCCGTGCGCGTATTTTTCTTCATTACATTGCCGCTGATTTCACAGGCGCTTGTGTCAGGATGGCTGCTGTCTTTCACGTTGTCGATCGACGATCTGGTATTGTCGGCGTTCCTGTCCGGCCCCGGTTCGACGACATTGCCGCTGGTGGTGTTCTCGCGCGTGCGGCTCGGCTTGAATCCCGAGATGAACGCGCTGGCCACGCTGTTTATCGCCGTGGTCACGGTTGGCGTAGTGGCAGCCAACTTCTTCATGCAGCGGGCGGAGCGCAGGCGGGCAGTGCTGGCGGTCTAGTTTTTCGATGCCTCGCGCGATGCAGATCGTGCATCACGCGAGGGGTCGCCGGTTGATTCCAGACTGCTCTGAATGCCTCTTCCATCCTCCCCTCGGCGACCATGATTGATTGCTTTGCAAGCGCGTTTGCTCGCGTCTCCGGCTGGGACCAGCTGTATTACCTGTGGGAACTGCTGGTCATGCTCTGGAAGCTCTTTCTGGGGCTTTTGCGCATGCTCGGCGGCGGTTAGATTTCAAGCCGGCGCGCGGCGAGTGGGTTGGTCCGCCGCGTCGGCGGCATTCAGCGCAGCCGCATGCGCATCCGGCGTGCCGAGAAACGTGCGCAGATCGGCCATCACGCGCTCGGGCGCTTCTTCCATTGGAACGTGGCCGAGCCCCGCATACATCACCGACTTCGCGCCCGGTATGCGGCTCGCAAATTCTTCCGCGTGCGCAGGCGGAATCCAGCGATCTTTCGCGCCCCACAACACCAGCGTCGGCACGTTCAGCGTTCTCAGCACGTTGGTGTCGACTTCGTTGAAATCGAGCGTGGGCACCATCTTGCCGATCGCTGCGCGGGTGCCTTCTGCATGGAAAAATTCGACGTAGCGCCGCAGTGTAAGCGCGTCGATCTTGCGCGGATCGCCATAGACATTGCGGACTGCGCTTTTGATGATGGCTTCCGGCAGCCACCACGGCGAACTCATCCGCACCAGCGCGCTATTGAACAGGCCGATGTAGATCGGCAGCTTCATCGGAAAGCCGGCCGAGTCGATCAGCACCAGCTTGTTGACCGCCTCGCGATGACGTATCGCGTAGTCCCATGCGATCAGGCCGCCGAGCGAGTTGCCGATGAACGTCGCAGGCGCAATATTGAGCGCTTGCAGGAAGGTGTCGATGAAGCGCCGGTAAGTCGGCAGATTCATCGTTTCGATGTCACCGGTGCTCGAGCGCAGCGGTCCCGTTACGCCGAACGGCGGCAGATCGACGCGGATCACACGATGCGTACGCTTGAGTTCATCGGCCACGCGATTCCACGTATGCAGCGACGATGCAAAGCCGTGAATCATCACGATCGGCTTGCCTTGGCCCTCGTCGACGTAGTGGACGTCGGCGCCCATGATCTTCACGAAGTTCGAGCCGCTTTGCGTATAGCGTCGACGTAGATCTTCGCGCGATACGCTGGTGATGCCAAGCCGCGCGGCGATCGAACGCGAAGGCAGCGCGGTGGATGAGGACGTGCTGGAGTCGATGCGGGTCATGTTTTTGTCTCCCTTTTTAATCCCTTCAGTCCATTGCCGCTTCGCTTGCGCCGCGCAACGGCCGCGGTCTTGCGCGAGCGCGACGGTCTCCCAATCCGACACGCGCCGGAGCGCTCACAGCATTGAAGGCTTTATCGTCCGAAGCGGTAATCGTGCGGCCGCACGCGCCGCGTGCGATGGCGAAAGCTGAACGTGAACCCCGGCCACAGCGCTGTCACTTTGCCGCTTTGCGTCTGATACCAGCTGTGGCATCCGCTGGTCCACACAGAATGCTGCATGTGCTGTTGCAAACGCGCGTTGAATTTCTGCTGCACGTCGGGCCGCAAGTTCATCGTGCGTGCATTGCGCTTGCGCAGCACGCGCAGACAATCGGCGATGTATTGCACCTGCGACTCGATCATGTAGATCATCGAGTTGTGACCGAGACCGGTATTCGGGCCGACGATCATGAAGAAGTTCGGGAAGTTCGCGATGCTGGTGCCGAGGTACGCCTGCGGTCCGTCACGCAACCACATCGCGCCGAGATCTGCGCCTTCGAGGCCGGTTACGTCGAACGGAGCGCCGACATCGTTGACCTGAAAACCCGTGCCGCAGATGATCGCATCGGCGCCATGATGCACGCCGTCATCGGTCACGATGCCGTTTGCGACGATCTCGCGGATGCCGGTCGTCACCACGTCGACATTGGGCTGGCTGATGGCGGGGAAGTAATCGCTCGACAACAGCACGCGCTTGCAGCCTAGCCGGTAGTTCGGCGTCAGCTTTGCGCGCAGCGCCGGGTCTTTCACGCGGCGTTCCAGGTAGCTCAGGCCGAATTTCATCGGCAGCTTCATCAGCTTGGGATTGACCACGAACGCGAGCGCGCGCGATTCGAGTTGCCAGTAGATCGCGTTGCGCACGAAGCGCTGCGTGAACGGCAAATGGCGGAACAGCCACTGCGCGCGCGGACCGACCGGCTTGTCCGGCTTCGGCATGATCCACGGCGCGGTGCGCTGGAACAGATCGATGTGCGCGGCCCGCCGCTGGACGTGCGGCACGAACTGAATCGCGCTCGCGCCGGTGCCGATCACCGCGACACGCTTGCCATCGAGCGGATACGCGTGGTCCCAGCGCGCCGAGTGAAACAGCTTGCCTTCAAAGCGATCGAGCCCGGCGATCTTCGGCATCGCGGGACGTGACAACGGCCCGCTTGCGGCGATCACGATATCGGCTTCAATCGTTTCGCGGATGCCGTTCACATCGACTTCGACGTGCCACACCTGGCGGCTTTCGTCAAAACGCGTCGACGCCACGCGCGCATGGCAGCGCACGTAACGCTCGACGCCGTACTTGCGCGCGCAATGCTTCAGATACGCGAAGATTTCTGCCTGACCGCCAAACGCTCTCGACCACGCCGGATTCGGCTCGAACGAAAAGGAATAGAGATGCGAGGGGACGTCGCAGGCCGCGCCGGGATACGTGTTGTCACGCCATGTCCCGCCGATGTCCGCCGCCGCCTCGTAAATCGTGAACGACGTGATGCCCATCTGCTGCAGACGGATCGCCATGCCGATGCCGGCAAAGCCGCTGCCGACAATGGCAATGCGTGGCGCAACCGGATTGGAAGGGGCAGGTCTCACAACGGTCTCCGGCATGGGACAAAATTCACGGGTTCACGCATTTGCGGTGTGTACATGTGTCTACTGCAGCATAACGCGCAGGGTAGACAACTGTACACTTCGCGTCAAGATCGTTTAGAGTGCTGCTATTAAACGCGTTTGCCGCACGGTGATTGAAAGCCCATGAAATCCGCACCCGACCCGGCGTCTGCCGCTGATCGACGCGCTGCCGCCAGCCATCAATTGCCGGCGGGCAAGCGCAAACTGATCGAAGCCGCGTTGCGGCTGACAGCGGGCGGCCGCAGTTTCGCAAGCCTCGGCCTGCGCGAACTCGCGCGCGAGGCGGGGCTGAATCCCAACACGTTCTATCGTCATTTCAGTGCGCTCGACGAACTCGCGCGCGAGGCGGTCGAATCGGTCAGCCGGCGTTTGCGGCCCATGCTGCGGCGCGAACGCTGGCTCGCCGCGCACGACGAGCCGCATAGCGTGCCGCGTCGCGCGTGCGTTGCGTTTTTTGCGTTTACGCTGGAGAACCGCGCGGCGTTCCAGAGTGCGCTGGTCGAATATCACGGCACGTCGCCGGCGCTGCGTGAGGCAGTGCGGGCGAATCTGCATGAGGTGTCGGCGGAAATGGCGGACGACGTCGTGCAACTGGAATTAATGCCGACGCTGGCACGCGACACGGTCGACGAAGTCTGCACGCAGATCGTGTTGCAGTTGTTCCACCTGTCGGCCGAATACATCGACGCGGATACCGCGCGGCGCGATGCGCTGATCGCTTACGCGGAGCGCTTTATCGTCAGGCTGTTTGCGGGGTCGATACTGCTTGCGCAGCATGACGGGGGCAGGGCGTTTGCGTCCGGATGAATGCGCGAATGAATGGGCCAATGAGTCGGCCGATGAATACGCCAATGAGTGCGCATAAAAAAACAGGCTCCCTGAATTAAAGGAGCCTGTTTTTCATTCGACGCTAGAGGGTTGCAACGTTACTCAGGTGTCCGACCACCCGCCCGAATCGTCGTTGCTACCCATATCGACTCCGCCACCGCCGTCGTTCCAGTCGTTCGAACCCTGACCGAAGTCGACCCCACCGTCGTTGCCGCCATCGTTGCCGCGGCGGCGCGATTCATCGTCGACGATGACATCGCGTTCCACCACGCGTTCGCGCCCGGAGTTCAGCGCTTCACCCAGCAGCACGCCTGTCAACAGACCACCCATGCCGCCGCCAAAGCCGCCACCGCCTTGCTGCACGATGACCTGCGGCGGCTGTTGCTGATACGGACCTTGCTGCGGATAAGGTGCTTGCGGAGGATTGCCGAAACGCTCGGCTTCCTGCGCATAAGACGACTGTTGTGTGCCGGCTGGCGCCGCATACGGATCGGGCTTGCCGTCCGCGCGCGCGCGCAAGCTGCCGACGCGTTGTTCCAGTTCATCGAGCTGGTACGGCGGCAACGGATTCTTGCCGTTCGACAAGCCCTCGACAACGCCGCGCAATTGATCTTCCGTTGCTTCGACCTCTTTTTCCAGCGCCTCATGACCCGCCAAGGTGGAAAGCTTCACGTCGAGCTTCAGCGAACGCACGGTGTTCAGCAAGTCCGTTGCGCGCTTCAGTTGCACGCGACGGTCGTCGTCCGCACGCGTGTCTTCCTGCGAGCGGGCACGACGCAGCGTCCAGCGTAGCACCAGCGCGATCAAGCCAATCAGAATAATGATGCCGATCCACATACCGACCCCCGGACCATGCCGTGGTTGCGCTTGCGATGCCATCGCCGATTGTTGCTGCACAGCAGGCGCATTCTGCTGCGCGAACGGATTCGCGGCGCGGCCGATGGTGTTGCCGTTGTTGCTACTGAGATTACCTGCGCGTTCCGCGTCGCGGCGGATGCGTGCTTCGGTTTGGGCGAAACGGGTGGGATCGGTGAAGCGGATTTGCGGGTCGAGCGTTTTGGCCTGTTGAACCTGAGCCAGCGCGTCCGCATAACGGCCTTCGCGATCGAGTACCTGGCTATACAGATAGTGCGCGTGCGCATTGTTCGGATGGGCCTGCAGCACTTCGCTCAAACCGGCATCGGCCTGTTGCCAGTTGCCTTGTGACATTGCCGATTCGATCTGCTGCGCCGTGGGCAACGCGAACGCGGCAGCCGAGACAAACAGTGCTGAAGCGAACGCGGTGGCGAGAAGTTTTTTCATATGCGGGCCGGGCGCATGGCACCCGTCTCCTTCAGTCGTTTCGGTGGCCGTGCAGCGCATCGGCCGGCGTACCGTCGCCGCACAGGCGACGCCGGTACGTAGTGCAAACGCAATTACTGGGCCGGCGTGTTGATCTGTTTCTTCAACGCTTCGAGACGGTCTTCGACGGACGGGCCGCGATTCAGATCGGCGAGCTTGTCGTCGAGCGCCTTGCCGCTTTTCTGGTCGGCGGAATTCAGGCGTGCGTCAGAACGTGCATTCGACAACGCAACCTTGTCTTCGAGCTTCTGAAAATCTTCGGACAGATTCTTTCCGCCGATGCCACCCAGCGCGGTGGCCGCGGTGTCTTTGGCCTGTGCAATCTGCTGCTTGGCCTGCAGGATGTTCGAGCGTGCGTTCAGTTCGTTACGACGGCTGCGCATGTCGTCGATCTGGCTCTTCAACTGCGCGACCGACGGTTCCAGCGTGGTGAGTTCTTTCGTCAGCGCATCGCGTTCGGCTTCAGCCGTGGCTTGCGCGCCGAGTGCTTCGCGAGCGAGTGTTTCATCGCCGGATTGCAGCGCGCGCTTCGCGCCGTCTTCGTATTTCTTCGCCTTGTCTGCGGCAACGTCGCGCTTGCTCTGTTGCGTGGCCACCTGCGCCTGAATCTCGATCAACGAATTTTCGGCTTTGCCGATGCTGTCGTCGAGTTCGCGCACGATTTGCCGCGAGTCGCGCGACGGATCTTGCACGGAGTCGGCTGCGTCGTTCAGAAGACCTTTGAGCGTGCGCGAAATGCTGTCAAAAAGCGACATGAAAAACCTCCAGAGAATGGTGTCGGCGCTGAATATCTCACGCGCTCAACTACTTTCAACTGCTACTTTACGCCGCCGCGCCGGAAGCTGCGCAACGTTCGGACCGGAGTTCGGGGCGTACTCTTCAATTGCAATAGCCAAACGATAAATTGTTCGATTTGAATTGCGAGTGGCAGACAGTTGTCGTGTTAAAACGCGTGACCGTCATCAAGCGGCTGGCGGATATTACACCATTGCCTTTCTTAAATTTGGCTTAAAGGGCGCGATGACGGAGCCCTTTACTTTGCACATCGCAGGTGTCGGTAGCATGACCGCGGGAGGGGCGCTTTTCCGTCAATCGACGCCACGGTATTCGGAATTGCCGGTTTCAGGACGCGCCATAAATGTCGCCGTGAACGAAGCTGAACGATCGATAACGCCCAGCCATTTTTCATCGCTTCAGCTTGCAATATCGAAAGCCAATTCGACGATCGAATAAGGACCGCGGCGGCACGTGCGCGGGTGCATCGCGACATACCGGTTTCGCATTGCGACGAACGTGCGGTGACCTCGCGTCAGGCGAAGCGGCCGCCTTCGGTGCTCGGGTCGCTGCATGGATCGTCGTCGTCGCGCGCGGTGTCGAGGCGAGGGCGCTTCAGCACGCTGCGCAACGGCGAGTCGGTATCGACCTGCGGCGGCGCGGAGCCTTCAGTTGCTGCTTTCGCCGCGGCCACGCGGGCGACCGCCTCGGCTGTCGCGGCGGCTTCCTCGTCGGCCTCCGCGGCAAGGGCGGCGGCAATGCCGGCCGGTAGCAGAGGCGCGGGTTCCGCCGCTGTTAGCGTAGGCGGCAATACTTTTGGGGTGGAGGCAGCGCGTGATGAGCCGGCGGACCTGATTGCGGCAGTTGAAGCGCTGGTCGAAGCGCCAGTTGAAGCCGCTGCCGTTGCCGCGGCGTCCTCCGCGGCACTCGTGGACAGGGACGCGGAAGCGTCCAGTTCGCTGTCATCGCGTGCCTGCAATGCGGCGGGCAACGCCGCGCGGGCATGCCGGGTGCCGCGCGCGACCCGTTGTAACGCCGCGTTGAGCGCGTCGGGTGCGCGCGGCGCGCGCAACCGGTCGACAATGCTCGCCGCCTTCACCTGTTCGCTGGTGGCGCCAAAGCTCAGCACCGCGCGCCTCATCAGTTCGCTGACGCTGATGCCCAGATTCTCGGCAGTGACGGTGATCGCGCGTTTCTGAGCGGTCGTGACGAAGACGACGATACGCTCACTGGGCTTGTTCATGATCGGCTCGCATACTTGTTGGCATTGGCGGGTCAAGGCGCGTATCTGGCATACGCCGTGGCGTTCGGGTGTCTTTTGCACGCATCGAACCCATCATATGACGAGTTGCGCCGATGCGAAACGGGCGCGACGTGAAAATCCCGTGACATCAACGAGTTGTAGCGCTTCCGGACGGTTTGTCCACAGCCCTGCGCACAGTTTCTGTTGATAAGTCCCACGCGCCGCATGGGGCGGGTTTGTGCGTACCAGGAAATACAGGCGCGAGCGCCGCGAAGGGAATTCTTACAAAAAAACTGCGTTGCCCAGCGCTTGATTTCTTTAAAATGCGCTGTTACGTTGCGCCGGGCAAGGTCCCTCGCGTGCCGTGCGGCTGGCCGGGGGCTGAGGGCCGCGCGGTGGTTTACGCCTCAGGCTACGATGCTCGATCACGACCCATGCGCGCGCCATGAGCGCGGGCAGAAAGGCGTTCAGTTATGCGCCCACTATTCCAGTCATGCCAATCATCAAACGACCGCATTCCTCCCATTCTCCGGCCGGTGAAGACCGGGATTCCTACCAACGCACTCCAGGTCGCAACGCCGCCTCGCGCGAGCCCGAACCCGTGCGCCGTTCGATCGGCGCCACGCTCGTCATCTGGTCTGTCAGCCTCGTCGCGACGCTCGCGGTGGTGGGCGCGCTGATCGTCGGCTATGCGCTGGTGGTGATGGGGCCGCAACTGCCGTCGCTCGACGCGTTGACCGACTATCGCCCGAAAGTGCCGCTGCGCGTCTATACCGCAGACCACGTGCTGATCGGCGAATTCGGCGATGAACGGCGCAGCCTGGTGCGCTTCGAAGACATTCCCGACCAGATGAAGAAGGCCGTGCTCGCGATCGAAGACTATCGCTTCTACGAGCACGGCGGCGTCGACTTCCTCGGCATTCTGCGCGCCGGTTTCGCCGACCTCGCGCATGGTGGTGCGTCGCAGGGCGCGAGCACGATCACGATGCAAGTGGCGCGCAACTTCTTCCTGTCGAGCGAAAAGACCTATACGCGCAAGATCTATGAAATGCTGCTCGCATACAAGATCGAGCGCGCGCTGACCAAAGACCAGATTCTCGAGCTGTACATGAACCAGATCTATCTGGGCGAGCGCGCTTATGGTTTTGCATCGGCCGCGCGCGTGTACTTCGGCAAGGATCTGAAAGACATCACGCTGGCCGAAGCCGCGATGCTCGCAGGCTTGCCGAAAGCGCCGTCCGCATATAACCCGGTGGTCAATCCGAAGCGCGCGAAGATCCGTCAGGAGTACATTCTGCGGCGCATGCTGGAGCTGAAATACATCAGCCAGGAGCAGTACGACCAGGCCGTGAAGGAAGAGATCCACACGCGCAATCCGGGCAACGAATACAGCGTGCACGCGGAGTACATCGCCGAAATGGTCCGGCAGATGATGTACGCGCAATACAAGGACGAGACCTATACGCGCGGTCTGAACGTGACGACCACGATCGATTCCGCCGATCAGAACGCGGCCTATCAGGCCGTGCGTAAAGGCGTGATGGACTACGAGCGCCGGCACGGTTATCGCGGGCCGGAAGGCTTCGTGCAATTGCCCGCGCCGGGCGACGACCGCGATCAGACCATCGACGACGCGCTCACCGATCACCCCGATAACGGCGAGATCATCGCTGCCGTGGTGACGGACGTGAGTCCGAAGCAGGTGAAAGCGCAACTGGTGGACGGCACCGAGGTGACGATCGGCGGCGACGGTCTGCGCTTTGTCGCGGGCGCGCTGAGCGCGCGTGCGTCGGCGGCGACGAAGATCAAGGAAGGCTCGATCGTGCGCGTAGTCGCCGACGACAAAGGCAACTGGCAGATCACCCAGCTGCCGCAGGTGGAAGGCGCGCTGGTGTCGCTTACGCCGCAGGACGGGGCGATCCGCGCGCTGGTCGGCGGCTTCGACTTCAACAAGAACAAGTTCAATCACGTGACCCAGGCATGGCGTCAGCCGGGTTCGAGCTTCAAACCGTTCATCTACTCAGCCGCGCTCGACAAGGGTCTCGGACCGGCCACGATCATCAACGACGCGCCGCTGTACTTCCCGCCGAGCACGCCGGGCGGCGACGCGTGGGAGCCGAAGGACGACGACCAGCCAGAAGGTCCGATGACGATGCGCCTCGCGTTGCAGAAGTCGAAGAACCTGGTGTCGATCCGCATCCTGTCGTTCATCGGTACCAAGTACGCGCAGGACTTCGTCACGCAGCGTTTCGGTTTCGACGCCGACAAGACTCCGCCGTATCTGCCGATGGCGCTCGGCGCGGGCCTCGTCACGCCGCTCCAGTCGGCGGGCGCGTATTCGGTGTTTGCGAACGGCGGCTACCGGATCAACCCGTATCTGATCAGCGAAGTGACGGACGCACGCGGTCAGCCGCTGTCCAAAGCGCAGCCGCTGACGGCGGGCCGCGACGCACCGCGCACGCTCGAACCGCGTAACGCTTACGTGATGAACAGCCTGCTGCATTCGGTGGCGACGGCCGGTACGGGGGCGGGCACCAACGTGCTGCATCGCTCGGACCTGCAGGGCAAGACCGGTACGACCAACGACGCGAAAGACGGCTGGTTCGCGGGCTATCAGCAGTCGCTGGTGGCGGTGGCGTGGATGGGCTACGACCAGCCGAAGAGCTTGGGCAGTCGCGAGTTCGGCGCCCAGCTGGCATTGCCGATCTGGGTCGAGTACATGCAGCGCGCGCTGCGCGGCGTGCCGCAAGCCGAGATGGCGCAACCGGACGGCGTGACCCCGGTCGACGGCGAACTGTTCTTCACGAACATGACGCCGGGCAATGGTTTCGTCGCGAGCATCGGCCTCGATTCGGCGAATCCGACCGCGGGCGCGAGCGATGCAATGGGGGGGGTAGGCCCGGCGGGCATGACGCCGCCGGTGGTGCCGCCGCCCAGCGTTTCGTCCAATGAAAAGAAAGAGATCATGGACCTGTTCGAGTCGAACAAGCCCTGACGGTAGTCGCGCAGACGTGCTCCGCTTCCGGCGGAGCGCGCCTGCAAGTTTCTGAAATCCGCGCTGAACACCGCCCAGTAAGGCTTTCAGCGCGTAGCGCCAGCGCCGTTTCAGCAGTTTTTGTGCCCGGCACTCGCAGTGTGTTTTAATCACGCCTGCGGTGCTTCATCTTGGGTCCCTGACAGGACGCCCGATTCCTAAACGGGGTCGGCTTCTGCACCTCACCGTCCCGTCGCAAGCAGGACGTCTCTCTTTAGAACGCGCAGCGCAAAAACCCGGTTTGACGCGCGCACGGTTCACCTCGCTCGTCACTTCGCTCGCTGGCAATGCCGACATTGCCGTGGCCGGTGTGTTCATCACCAGCATCCACCGGGTTTCCGTTCCGTGAAAAGTCGAATTCTCATCTGTTTGATGACAGGTCTGCTGCGCGCGTTTGCTTTCCTGCCGTACGGCGTTGTCGCACGAATCGGCACGGGCATCGGGGCGCTGCTGTACCGCATTCCCAGCACGCGTCGGCGCGTCGTGCACACCAATCTGAAACTGTGTTTTCCCGACATGAGCGACGACGCACGCGAGCGTCTGGCGCGGGCGCACTTTTGCCACGTGATCCGCAGTTATGTCGAGCGCGGGCCGCAATGGTTCGGCAATGCGCAGGCGCTCGCTCGACTGGTCGAGGTTGAGAGCGCGATCGATCTCGACGACGTGCAGGCGCAGCCGACGATTTTCGTGGGCTTCCACTTCGTCGGCATCGAGGCGGGCTGCATGATGTATTCGACCCGTCATCCGGTTGCGTCGCTCTACACGCCGATGTCGAATCTGCTGCTCGATGCGATGGCGAAGCGGCAACGCGGCCGTTTCGGCACCGAGATGATTCCGCGTAGCGACAGTGTGCGGCGTGCGTTGCGCGCGCTGCGCGAGGGCACGCCGGTGATGCTTGCCGCCGATATGGACTTCGGTATGCGCGATTCCGTGTTCGTGCCGTTTTTCGGCGTGCCTGCGTGCACGTTGACATCGGTGTCGCGCATGGCGCGGGCGGGCAATGCGCGCGTGGTGCCGTTCGTGACGGAAGTGCTGCCGGACTATCGCGGCTACAAGCTGACCATTTTCGACGCGCTAACCAATTTTCCTTCCGACGATGTATCGGTGGACGCCCGCCGGATTACCGAGTTTCTGGAAACGCAGGTGAGACGGATTCCTGACCAATATTACTGGGTGCACAAGCGGTTCAAAAATCGTCCGGCGGGCGAGGCAGGGGTTTACTGACGCGGCCGGGGGTGTGGCAGCAAGCGCGTCTGAAGCGGAATTCAGAACGCGCTCAAGCACTTAGGGCGAATCTCCAGGCGTTATCAACAGGCCTGTCAACAAAAACTGTGGATAAGCGATCCACGTGATTGCGGGCATTTTCCGCTACTGCGGCCCGCGCAACTGCTCGCGATTATTTCCACCAGCTCTTTGTCCGACAAAACGAATCGCATCAAGCACTTACATGGCTCGCTGTCGAGTTATCAACAGATCTGTCAACAAAATCTGGGGATAACGTTGAGGCATCCCTGGCTTTCGACTCAGTGAAAAATAGCCTGGCAGCACCAACTGGTTCATTCTGAGCCGCTCTCACAAATTCCCTTGCGCTCAATGTGTTAGGACGGTTGTCAGAAAGTTGTCAACAGCTTCTTCAACACAAACTGGGGATAACTCGAACAACGTTTCTATGGAATCCCAGGTTTAGTTGCTGATCCCCGTGCTCGAAACCGGCACCGCTGCAGCGGCTGCAGCAGGTTGAGCGGCGTCGACTGGTGGATTGCCCATTGCCTGAAACAACGCCGCCGTGTCTGTCAGACGCGCGCTCGTGTAGCGAATCTCATCGAGCTGCGCGTTGCGGAATTGCTGTTCGCTGGAACGTGCGGACGACACCGGCAGCGCACCCAGCCGATAGCGTCCCGAGGTTTCGACGAAGATGCCTTCAGCGGAGCGTGCAGCGAGGTTCGCAGCATCCAGCGCTTGCGCATCGTGCTCAAGCGAGCCGAGGGTATCGGCGACATTCTGGAACGCGGCCAGCACCGTTTGCCGGTACTGCGAGACGGTCGCGTCATACGTGTCCAGCGCCGCACGACGCTGCGCAAACAGCGCGCCGCCATGAAATAGCGGTTGCGACAACGACGCGCCGAGACTCCAGATCGCCCCTGCACCCGAGAGCGCCACCGGCCAGCTAAAGCCGCCTTGACCCATCGCCGCGCTCAGCGACAGGCTAGGGAACATCTGTGCTGTCGCCACGCCGACGTCGGCTGCTGCGGCCTTCAGCGCGGCGTCGGCGGCCTGGATGTCGGGCCGCGAGCGCAACAATTCCGACGGCACCACGACCGGCACCTGCTCCGGCACATGCAACTGCGCGAGGTCGAGGTCGTCCGGTGCGGCGTCCGGCGTACGGCCGAGCAGGACCGCCAGTGCGTGACGCGTGGTCAGCCATTGCTGCTTGAGACCCGGCAGGCTCGCGGACAGACTTGCCGCGCTTTGCTCCGCATTCAACTGATCGCTATGCGACACCGCGCCCAATGCGTAGCGGCGTTGCGTGTCGCGTGCCTGTTCGTTGGCGAGGGTGACGAGCCGCTCGGTGGTCTCGATCTGCGCGTGCAGCGCGGCGCTGGTGATCGCTGCTGTGACGATGTTCGCCGCGAGCGCCCGTCGCGCTGCATCGAATTGATAGGCCTGCACGTTCACGCGTGCAGCGAGCGCGGCGTCAGCCAGACGCGCGGCGCCGAACAGGTCGAACGTGTAGTGCACCTGCAACTGGCCGACAAACACGTTGTAGAGCAGCGTGCTAGGGCCGAGATCGGGAATCGTCAGTGCGCGATTGCGGGTGGCCTGGCCGCCTGCGTCGATGGTCGGCAACATCGAACTGCCGACCTGCGCGCGCAATTGCTCGCGTGCGGCGGCGAGGCTTTTATCGGTTGCGGCGAGCGTCGGGCTATGGCGCAAGCCTTCGTCGACCAGCGTGTTCAGCGGGTCCGACTGATAGAGCTTCCACCATTGCGGCACCGCCTTTGCGCCGACCACGAACTGCTGGGTGATCCCTTGTGCGGGCACGGTTTGCGTCGGTTGCGCTTCGGCGCCGTAGTGCGCGGGCTGCGGCATGGCGGGCGGCTCGCCGCTGGGTCCGAACGAACACGCGGCGAGTGTGCAGGCCGCAGCGAGCACGGAAAGCTTGACGACGTGCGGCTGCCGGAGGATTGCTGAAGTCACCATGCTCAATTCCCCGTATGCGTCGCGCCGGGTGGCGTCGGCGGCTCACGCTCATCGCCACGCACCCTGAACGACGCGGCGTACAACGCGGGCAGATAGAACAGCGTCAGAACCGTCGCGCTCGTGATGCCGCCCATCAGCGCGGTCGCCATCGGGCCGAAGAAGTTCGAACTCAGTAGTGGAATCAGCGCGAGCACGGCGGCGGCCGCGGTCAGTGTGATGGGCCGGAAACGCCGCACGGTCGCGCCGACTATCGCGTCGAAACGCTGGTGCCCCGACGCGATGTCCTGCTCGATCTGATCGACCAGAATCACCGAATTGCGCATGATGATGCCGAACATCGCAATCACGCCGAGCATCGCGACGAAGCCAAATGGCTGGCCGAACAGCAGCAGCGTGATCACGACCCCGATCAGCCCGAGCGGCGCGGTCAGCACGACCATCAGCACCCGCGCGAAGCTCTGCAACTGGATCATCAGCAAGGTCAGCACGGCGATCACCATGATCGGGATCTGCGCATTGATCGACGTCTGGCCCTTGCCGCTTTCCTCGACCGAGCCGCCCACTTCGATCCGGTAGCCGACCGGCAACGTGCCGCGGATCTGGCTCAACGCGCGATCCACCGCATGCGTGACGTCGATGCCCTGCGCGCCGCCCGTAACGTCGGATTGCACGGTAATGGTCGGCTGGCGGTCGCGTTCCCAGATCACGCCGTATTCGAGGTCGTTACGAATATGGCCGAGCGTGCCGAGCGGCACCGGGCCATTGGGCGTGGGCATCGCGAGCGTGACGAGTCTGGACGGGTCGACGCGCTCCGCTCGCGGCGCGCGCAGATCGACGCTGATCAGCTTGTCGCGTTCCCGGTATTGCGTGACCGTGTAGCCGGACAGCGTCATGGCGAGAAAGCTCGAAATGTCTTCGGAACTCACGCCGAGTTCGCGCGCTTTCTTCTGATCGACTTCGAAGCGCACCGAACGCTCGGCCGGTTCGTCCCAGTCGAACTGCACGTTGGCCGTGCCGCGGGTGGCGCGCATCGTGGTCGCGACGCGTTCGGCGATCGAGCGCACGGTAGCAATGTCGTCGCCGCTCACGCGGAACTGCACCGGATAGCCGACCGGCGGCCCATTCTCCAGCCGCGACAGACGTGTGCGAATCGCCGGAAAGTTATCGCGCAGTTGCGGTTCGAGCCACTGTGCGAGCTTCTCGCGATCTTTCACCGACTTCGCCGTGATCACGAACTGCGCGAAATTGGGCTGCTGCAATTGCTGATCGAGCGGCAGATAAAAACGGGGTGCGCCGGTGCCGACAAAATTCACCGTATGATCGATTTCAGGCCTTCCTGCAAGGGCTTTTTCTAACCGCTGCGCCTGGCGCAACGTGGCGTCGAACGAAGCGCCTTCGGGCAGCCGCACATCGACCAGCAACTCGGGGCGGTCCGAACTCGGGAAGAATTGCTGTGGCACGAGCGTAAAGCCCGCCATGGCCAGCAAGAACAGCGCGACCGTGACGGCGAGCACGATGAAGCGCCGCTCGATACACCAGCCGATCCAGCCACGCAGGCGTTGATAGAACCGCGTGTCGTAGATGTCGTGTTCGTGGTCGTCGGCGAGATGCGCTTCATGTGCGTCGCGTTTGCGCTCGGGCAGCAGGTGATAGCCGAGTAGCGGAATCAGCACCACCGCGGCGAACCACGACGCAATCAGCGCAATCGCGGACACCTCGAAAATCGAGCGCGTGTATTCGCCGGTGCTCGACTTGGCCAGCGCGATCGGCAGGAAGCCGGCGACGGTGACGAGCGTGCCGGTCAACATCGGAAACGCTGTGCTCGTGTACGCAAATGCGGCCGCGCGCGTGCGGTTCCAGCCTTGCTCCAGTTTCACCGACATCATTTCGACGGCGATGATCGCGTCGTCGACGAGCAGCCCGAGCGCGAGCACCAGCGTGCCGAGCGACACCTTGTGCAGTCCGATATCGAACAGATACATGCACAGCGCGGTGACGGCGAGCACGACCGGAATCGAGATCACGACCACCATGCCGGTGCGCACGCCGAGCGACACCAGGCTCACGATCAGCACGATCGCGACGGCTTCGGCCACGGCTTCGAGAAAGTCGTCGACCGAACGCGCGACCGCATGCGGCATGCTCGACACTTCGACCAGATGCAAGCCGGCCGGCAACGCCGCACGCAATTGCACCATCTGCTGATCGAGCGCCTTGCCGAGGCGGATCACGTCGCCGCCGGTCTGCATCGTCACGCCGATGCCGAGCACGGCCTTGCCGCCAAAGCGCATCTGCGTGACGGTCGGGTCGTCGTAACCGCGTTTGATGGTCGCGATATCGCCGAGCCGGAACGAACGGTTGTTGATGCGGATCAGCGTGTCGGCAAGCGCGTTGACGTCGTTGAACTGGCCGGTGGGACGCACGAACACCCGGTCGTCGGTCGTGGTCAACGTGCCGGACGGCGCGATGCTGTTCTGCGAGTTGATCGCCTGGCCGAGTTGTTGCGGCGAGATGCCCAGACGCGTGAGCTGCGTGTTGGCGATCTCGATGTAGATGTGCTGGTCGGGGTCGCCGAAGTAATCGACCTTGCCGACGCCCGGCACGCGCAACAGCACGGTGCGCAACTGGTCCGCATAGTCGTGCAGTTGCGCGGGCGAAAAGCCGTCGCCTTCGAGCGTGTAGATGTTGGTATAGACGTCGCCGAATTCGTCGTTGAAGAACGGACCTTGAATGCCTTGCGGCAACGTGGAGGCAATATCGCCGACTTTCTTGCGCACCTGGTACCAGGTTTCGGGCACGTCCTTGACCGGTGCCGAGTCTTTCATCGAGAAGAACATCAGCGATTCGCCGGGGCGCGAATAGCTGCGCACGAAGTCGACGGCGGGGGTTTCCTGCAGCGTGCGGCCGATGCGGTCGGTCACCTGTTCCTGCACCTGCCGCGCGGTCGCGCCGGGCCAGAAGGTGCGGATCACCATCACGCGGAAGGTGAAGGGCGGGTCTTCGGATTGCGCGAGCCGCGTGTACGCGAGGATGCCGAACGCGGTGGCGAGTGCGATCAGGAAAACGACCAGTGCCTGGTGACGCAACGCCCACGCGGACAGGTTGAAGCGTCCCTCTTCATGGGGCGTGCTCATGAAGCGAAGTCCTCGGGATGCAGCGGTGCGATCACGCGGACCTGTTCGCCGGCGCTGACGGTGTGCACGCCTTGCAGAACGACGCGCTCGCCGTCGTTGAGGCCCTGGCTGACCACGATGGTGCGCTCGTTATAGCGCGCGACCGTGACGCGGCGCAGTTCGAGCGCGTTGTCGCTGGCGCGCACGATCCACACGGCCGGTTGCTGGCCCTGGTGGAACAGCGCGGTGACGGGCAGCGTGAACGAGCCGTGCTGATCGGCCGGGCCGTTCGATGCTGCCGATGCGGGCGCGATATCCGCGGTCATGCCGAGGCGCACGTCCGGGGTGGGATGTTCGAGAGTCAGCCGCGCACGATAGGTGCGGCTTTGCGGATCGGCGGCCGGCGACAGTTCACGCACGCGCGCCGTGAACGTGCGACCCGGCAGTGCCGCGAGCGTCACCCTGGCGGTCTGCCCGATCGCGAACGCCGAGAGCGTGCTTTCCGGCACGTCGCAGATCACGTCGACGTCGCCGCTCCACGCGAGGTTGTAGACGGCCTGGCCCGCGGACACGTTCTGCCCAGTGTCGGCCTGCTCGCCGGTAATCACGCCGTCATGACCGACGATCAGCGACGTGTACTGCAACTGGTTCTTCGTCAACGCGACCTGTTGCGCGGCCTGATCGCGCTGTGCGAGCGCGGAAGCGTATGCATTGGTGGTCTGTTCGAGTTGCGCCTGCGAGATCAGATTCTCTTTCGCCTGCGCCTGGTCGCGATCGAGTTGCTGCTTCGCGAACACGAGCCCGTGCTGGGCGGCGTCGAGTTGCGCTTGCGAACTGGCGGCATTCTTCTGCGCGTCAGCGGGATCGAGTTGGGCGACTGCCTCGCCGGCTTTCACGACGTCGCCAAGACGCACCCGCCGCTCGATGATCTTGCCGTTGACACGAAACGACAGCGGCGTCGAATAGCGCGCCTGTATTTCACCGGGCAACGACGCGGCCTGCATCGCGTTGCCGTCTGCATGCACGGCAACGGCGACCACGGGGCGCGGCGCGGGTGCCGCCGCTTCCTGCTTCGAACACGCGCTTAGCGCGATGGCGCCGGACAGAACCAGCGCGATAGCCGCGCCTCGCAGAACGCCGTGGGACTGCTGGCGCATCGGCGACGATGCGGGAGAACCGGGACGCTTCACAATTACCCCAACTGGAGACAGCGAACGAACACGGCAAGCCGCAGCGGCCCGCCAGCAAAGGCTTGTATGCAGGTTATGCGATTCGCATACAGGTCTGACTTCGAATGAAGATTTGCATTCTAATACACATCTGTATTTGAATTTGGAGGTGAATGGTATTTCTTTTCGGTGCTAGACTGGCGCCCATGAAACGGCAACGACTGACCCGCGAGCAGAGCAAGGACCAGACGCGCGAGCGCCTGCTCGATGCTGCGCAAGCGATTTTTATGAAGAAGGGCTTTGTCGCGGCGAGTGTCGAAGATATCGCCGGGGCGGCAGGTTATACGCGCGGTGCGTTCTATTCGAACTTCCGCAGCAAGAACGAGCTGTTTCTTGAACTGTTAAAGCGCGATCACGAGAAGATGCAGGCGGGCTTGCACGCGATCTTCGAGAGCGCGGCGTCGCGTGAGGAAATGGAAGCGCGCGTGCTGCACTACTACAGCGGCCTGTGCCGCGAAAATAAGTGTTTTTTGCTATGGGTTGAAGCGAAATTGCTCGCGGTGCGCGACGGCCGCTTCCGGCTTCGTTTTAACGCGTTCATGCACGAAAAGCTGGAGCAGATGGGGGCCTACGTTCGCGAATTTTCGGCGCGCGTCGGCACACCGATGCTGATCGAGCCGGATCAACTGGCAATTGGCTTGATGGGGCTATGCGACGGCGTGCAGTTTTTCCATACTATCGATCCGCAGAATGTGCCCGCGGAGATGGCAGAAAAAGTGCTGGCGGGATTTTTCGCGCGTGTGGTGTTTGGGCGCGATGCGTGAACCGGGCGGCCCACGCCTGAAGAGCCGCTAGTCAGACAGCTCAGTTGACCGGCAACTGCCCGCAAACCTCGGTAGCCGGTGTCGCGCAGGCGAGCGAGTATTCGCCGCTGTAGCGCAGCACCTCTTTGCCGGCATGCAGGACCACCTTGATATCCGGGCATCGCTCATACGCGATGAAGGCTGAACACGCGGCGGCAGACCAGCAAACCAGCGAGAACGCGATTTTTTCGATAAGTTGAAAACGAGGTGTCATAGCGATTGATTTCCTTTCGGACGCTATGTTACCAGCAGCTAAGGGTTTATACCTAGTCGAAAAAGCCGAAATGTTGCTTTGCAACAAATGGATGAAACAAGCGCGTTATCAACCTGACCGGAATGTCATCTTCGGGTCAGGGTTGGGACATGATCGGATCGATACAATCGGAACGTTGGGCAAATCCGCGCGCGCCTTGCCGCACGGGTCGACACAGGCGGCAGCGTTGCGCCGGCCCGGCGTTACCGAGGCAGGAGCGGTCCATGAATCAACTTCAGTCGATGCGCGTATTCGTCAAGGTCGCTGACCTTGGCAGTTTCGTTGGCGCGGCCACTGCGCTGGATCTGTCCACGGCGGTCATTACGCGGCATGTGGCCGACCTCGAAACGCGCCTGGGTACCCGATTGCTCAATCGCACTACGCGTCGTCTGTCGCTGACCGAAGCGGGCCGCACCTACCTGGAACGCGTGCGGCACATTCTCGACGACCTCGAAGGGGTCGAACAGATGGTGGTTGCGCGCAATCATGAACCGGTCGGCACGTTGCGGATCGTCGCGCCGGTCGTGTTCGGGCTGCATACGCTCGCGCCGGTGGTGCAGTCTTACGCGGCCCGTTATCCGGACGTCGTGCCCGATGTCACGCTGGCAGACCGGCAAGTCGATCTGGTCGAAGAAGGGTTCGACGTCGGCATTCTGGCCACGCGGCATATGCGCAGCGGCAGCATTGTTACGCGGCGTCTGACGACCGGCTACATGACGGTCTGCGCGACCCCCGCTTATCTCGCCCAGCATGGGACGCCGACGCGCCCTGAAGATCTGCTGAATCATCCGTGTCTTGCGCGTTCGTCGGAACACGGTGGTGAGGAAAAAGTATTCGCGACACCGGAGGGCGGTGAGGTTCGTGTACGGCCCGGCAATGCGATCGGCGCGAACAACACGGAAATGCTGCGGCAATTCGCGCTGCTGGGCATGGGCGTGGCGATCCTGCCGAGTTATCTGATCGGGCGCGATCTGGCGTCAGGCCGGCTGGTACCGTTACTCACCGATTACCGGTTGCCGCAGGTCGAAATCACGATTGCGTATCCGAGCCGCCTTCATTTGCCGGCCAAGGTGCGCACCTTTATCGATCATCTCGTCGAGCATTTTCAGCAGACCAGTCCGCCCGCGCGTGCCCCTCGCGTCATCGTGCCTGCGCGTAGCGTGCCCGAGCCGATGGCGAATGTGGAGGTCCGGCCGACAGTCGCTGCTGCGGCGGTCGCGTTGCCCGCCGGCGCGGTGCGTCGCTTGCCGAAGGTGCCGCGTGCGCGGATCGTGGCGTCGTCGTCTGTCTGAAGAGTTTGACGGCTCTGGCAGCCGTCGGACCCACATGAACGCGACATGAGCGAGGAATCCCCTCGCTCATGTGCTTCTGGTTATGAGCCCAGACCCGGCCCGTAATTGCCCGCGACCAGGCGCGTGACCGAGTCGAGGTCCGCGTAATCCTGCTCGGGCATGCCATCGAGCATCGACAGCAGTTCGTTACTCGCGCCGGCTTCGCGCGCGGCATCGACCAGCGCATCCTTGTTGGCCGGAAAATGGACTTCGCTCAAAA
The DNA here is from genome assembly GCF_904848625.1 of Paraburkholderia metrosideri. Taxonomy (GTDB): domain Bacteria; phylum Pseudomonadota; class Gammaproteobacteria; order Burkholderiales; family Burkholderiaceae; genus Paraburkholderia; species Paraburkholderia metrosideri. The sequence continues at coordinate 68,025 of NZ_CAJHCP010000006.1, read as the reverse complement.
GATCGGCGATCTGCAGATCAATCGATTCGCCGGGAAAAGCCGAGGCAGTCATGCAAGTACTCCAGGTTGAGTCAGCGAGGGCGGCATTGATTTGCCGTTCAGAAAGTTCAAGGCGAAGGTAGGCCGCAGAGGGAGGTCCACTTGGAATCGTCGACACTGATGATTCTCACTATGCCGCCTGTCCGCGAACGAGACGGAAGTGGCCCGCCACATGGGGAAATGGCCCGCCACATGCGGAAGTGGCCACGCCACATGAGCCGCGGAAAACCACTCACAAATGCCTGCCACGCCTGCCGCCGCAATTCGCGCTGGCGCTTTCCAGGCGGGCGAGCGAAACAGTGGCGCTCCCTGTCAAGTCTGCAAATGCTCGTTTTGGCCGGTGAAGCTGCGATCGAGATGTCGCGACTTCGGCAAAGCGATGTGTTCCCATTGTTGCGGACTGATGTCGCCCGTCGCGGCGACACCGGGTGCGGCGGGCGCGACCGGTGCGGCGTTCGCGCGTTCGGCAAGGCTACTCGCGGTCGGGCCGTCCGGTGCGGTGTGAACCGGCGCGGCAAAACACGAGGCTGACAGCGTCACCATGGTCAACAGTGTCGAGGTTTTCATCGCCCGACCTCCTAAGCTCATGCGGCGCAGACAGTTGAGCAATCGCTGTGCCGTCCCGCGTCGAAAGGAGGGCGCAAGCTACACACGGCATGGCGCCATGCCGCATACGCGTATCTTCCATCTTAGTTGGCAAATACTGCAATGCGGGCACATTTGCGGCAAAACCGTATTGTAGTTTTCAAATGATGGCGGCGATGAGGCAGCGGGAGCGTTATCCGGACGATGTGCGTCGTGGCCGGGGTGGTGGTGCGGTGCGCAAAAGAGCACACCCTCTCCCCCAGCCCCCAATCCACCGCGCTAACGCACCGCCTCAAACCGCGTCCACGGCCACGAAGGCCGGTCGCGCATATAGCCGTTCAACCAGTTCCACTGCGGGTGCCGCTTCATGAACGCCTGTGCGTCGAACGGCCTTCCGCACGGGTGCCCCCAGCGCGCAGAAAAGGCCATCGCGCGGGCCATTTCGCTGTCGATCACCTTGCCGTCGTTCGCCCCCCACGGATTGAACGGTCCGTGATCGGTTCCGCCGAAACGCGCGTCATCCAGTTCGAGGTGGCCGCAAATAGTCCGCGAGCACGGGTTGTCGTTGCGATCGAGATAGACGTCGTGATGATCGGCGATCATCTCCTTGGCCAGCTCGACGTCGATCTTGCCGCGATGCATCTCTTCCAGCTGCATGAACCGCAAGCGCCGCGCGCCGTTCTTGCGCACGTCCGTATAGTCCTCGCCTTCGCCGATACATTCCTGGTTGCGGATTTTCAGGTCCGTCGCGGTGTTGTAGCCGCTGTAAAAACCGCTCTTGGTGGTCTCGAAACCGGAATAGTGCAACCCGAGTTCGTAGCGCGCGATCTCGCCGGTCTTGGTGTCGCCGAGCAGCCAGCTATTCGCGTAGCCGCCGTTATTGGCGAGCGCAAACATCTCGCACCATTCGCCGATGTTGTTCGCGTACTGCGACGCCCGTCGCGAGCGATAAAACTCGGGCGCGCCGGCCGCGTTGTAGCCGACGAAGTTCGAGATCGTGGTCTCCGTCACCATCAGTCCGGCGGCCGTGACCCAGAAGTCGGTGAGGCTCGAGATGCAGCCGGGCAGGCCTTGCATCAGAATGCGGTTGCCGCGGTCCGGGACGATGTCGAAGATCACGTTGAATGCGTCGCCCGCGGCGTAGCGGTCCCATGAGTTGTGCGCCATCACGATGCGGCCGTCGCGCGTCGCGTCGCCGGTCGCGATGAACGCGCTGCAATGATGGCCGCGCCGGCCGCGCCAGAGCTTGGGACCCAGCTCCGGCTTCTGCTGCGCTGCGTGGCTGGGCCACCAGCTTTGCAGCAGGTCCATGTAGCCGTTCCACGCCAGCACTTCGGCGAACGGCAGCTTCGCGCCGTCGGCGATGCCCTGGATTTCGTCGGCGAATTCGGTGTCGAGCTGGTTCGCGAACTGGGCGACCGCAGCTTCGACGAAGGTGTCGAAGTCTTCGCCCGTATCCCACTTCGCGAGATAGCGCGCGGTGTGGATCGCATGGCGGATTTCGGTGGCCAGCAACTGCCCGTGCTGTTCGCCACGGTCGTAGGGCTCGCCTTCGACGTGCACGAAAATCCAGCCCGCCTGGTCGCGGCGCAGGGCATCGGGGGACGGTTCGCTCATGATCGCTCCGATCGGACGGCGGGCGTCTCGGTGCGCCCGTCTTTGGCGTAACGCGCGTGGCGGGCGAAAAATGCTGGTTCGTGCCGATTCGCCGCAGCGGTCTCCTCATTGTAGAAAATCTGCGCTGCTTTGCACGGGGCCGTGGCGGTCTGCGTAGTGCGGCGGTCGTGCGGCCCCGTTGCGGGACGTTTATGTAGCCGTCAGGTTAACGGTTAGCCAGCGGGGAAGCGGGCCGACTGCGCGGACGCTGCAGTGTCCGCGCGTCGATGCGCCCATACACCGCTGCATCGATCCGCTTAAACCCAAGCTGCCGTCGACGCACCGCCCCCGCGTCAAGTCACCGTCACCCTCAGCATTAGCGATTCGGATTCATCCGGAAATAGGCGTCGAGCAACGAGGTCTTATAGACCACGCCCGCCAGCGTCGGATGCGCGGCGCTTTCCACCACCGGCAGACGCTCGCCCTGAAACGCGAGAAAGTGCTGCAACGCGACGCTGAGCGACATATCCGGCGTGAGCACGTCGAAATGCGGCTGCAGATAATCGGCGGCGGTTTTGGTCGACGTGTCGCGTTTGTCGAGCAGGTCGGACGTGATGTCCTTCAACGCGACCACCCCGAGAAACGCGCGGGACGCGTTCGCCACGTACAGATACTTGACCGGATATTCGAGGAACACGCGCGTCATGTCCTGCACGGAGGCGTTCGGCAGCACGACGGTTTCGGCGGGACGGATCAGCTCGCGCATCTGCGTGGCGCGCAAACGCGAGCGCTCCTGTTCTTCCTGATTACGGCGCAGCGTAATCTCATACATCGACGTCTTGCCGATCGCGCGCGACATGAAATAGGCGACCACGCAAGACAGCATCAGCGGCAGCACCACCTGGTAGCTGAGCGTCATTTCGAAGATCATCAGGATCGCCATCAGCGGCGCCTGGGTGGCGCCCGCGAGGAACGCGCCCATGCCGACCATCGTGTACGCATACGGCGCCGACGTCGCGTGCGGCCACAGCGCATGCATGCCCTGGCCGAACAGCGCGCCGACCGCCGCGCCGACGAACAGCGTCGGCGTGAAGACCCCGCCGACCGCGCCGGAACCCGCGGTCGCCGCCGTCGCAATGAGTTTGAACACCAGCACGGCGACCAGCGCGGTCCACGTCCACGGTGAATGGAGGATCGAGTTGACGACGCTATAGCCGTTGCCCCACACCTCGGGTGTCCAGATCGAAATGATGCCGACCACCAGGCCGCCGAGCGCGAGCCTCAACGGCAACGGCAACGGCAGCTTGCGAAAAGCCGCTTTCGATACGTCGAGCAGCCGCAGGAACTGCGGCGCGGACGCGCCGCACAACGCGCCGAGCGCGACGAACAGCAGCACTTCGATGCCAGCCACCGGCGGAAATACCGGCATCTCATACGGCGGTTTGTAGCCGGCGAATTCGCGCATCGTGATGTTGGCGACCACCGCCGACACCACCACGGGCCCGAAACTCTCCATCACGATCGATCCCAACACGATTTCGGTGACGAAGAACGCGCCCGCGATCGGCGCGCTGTACGCGGACGTAATCCCGGCCGCCGCGCCGCAGGCGACCAGCAGGCGCAAGCGCGACGGCTCGAGATGCACCCAGCGGCCGATCAGCGATGCCGCCAGCGCCGCCAGTTGCACCATCGGCCCTTCGCGGCCGATCGAGCCGCCGCTGGCAATCGTGAACAGCGACGACACGCTGCGCCACAAACTCAGCTTGACCGGCACCACGCCATCGCCGATGGCGACCGCCTCCATGTAATCGACGTGATGACATTTGTCCGCGTAACGCTGCGCGATCAGCAGGATCAGGCCGGCGACCAGGCCGCCCGCTGCGGGCAGCCAGATACGCTCGGTCCACGGCATGTCGCGCGCCATCTCGACGAAGCTGCCGGATTTGCCGGCCACCGCCCATTGCAGCAGCGCGATGGCCTTGCGAAACGCAATCGTCGCCAAGGCTCCCGCGACGCCGACGACCACCGACCAGACCAGCATCGTGTGGGCGTCGGACAGACGGAAAAGATGTTGGGCGCGGGTGCGCAGCTTCAGCAGGAATGAAAGCACGTGGGTCGTACGGGGTGAGGGGTTGGGATTGGCGCGGCGCGAATCAACTCGCCGCCTTATCGAGTTCCGGGTAATGCCGGAAGATGCACGACTCGTTATGTTCGATGCGCCGCGCCGATTGCAGATAGGCGGCGATCTTCGGCCGAGCGATCACGCTGTCGTGCAACGCGGCGAGCCGCGGGTAGTGTTCGCCGAAGCGCTTGAGCGCCCGCGGAAAGGCGTACAGCAGGCCGTCGATCAACTGGAACATCGACAGGTCGACATAGGTGAGCGCGTCGCCGACCAGGAAGGTGTCACCGGCCGGATTCTGTTTCAGCACCCGCTCGAAATACGACATGAACTTCGGAATCCGGTTGTCGATGAAGTCGTGCGCACGCACTTTCGCCGCGTCTTTCTGATCTTCGTAGTAGAGGCCGCTCGCCAGCGGATGATGCGTGTCGTGCGCCTCGGTGACGACGTCGGCGATGGTCAGTTGCAGGCCGTTAGCCACATAACGCAGGCTTTCCACCTGCGGCGCGAGATTCAGCTTCGGCCCAAGGTAGAACAGGATGTTGGCGGTCTGCGAGATCAGCAGATCGCCGTCTTTCAGAAACGGCGGCGCATAGGGCGGATACGGCTCGTCGCGGTCTTTCATCACCGACAGCATCGCGCCGGTGCCCAGGCCTTTCGACTCCTTGCCGCGTGCGACTTCCACGTAGTCGGCGCCCGCTTCCTCCAGCGCCAGCCGCACGAATTCGCCTCGGCCTTGCAGGCCATCCCAGTAGTAAAGTTCCAGGCTCATCGATCGATCCTCATTCCGGTCGCTCATTCAGTACGCATCGCACGTGCATGAGCGGGTTGCAGGAGAAGGTGATGCCAGCAACCAGTATGCCGCGCGAGCGGCCCCGATGGGGCTTTCGATGTTGAAGCGGAGCCTGAGCGACGTGTGCCGGAACGCGCAAAACCCCGCACGCGGCGGGGTGGGTTGGCAGGCGCAAACTGCGCGAAGGGTTTAACCGAACAGATGCTGGACAGCCCATGTAATCCCCAGGCCACCGGCAACCAGCCATACATACAGGATCAGCCCGGTGGTCAGTGCGCGCGGGCCGGCCTGACGGATCTGCGAAATGCGGGTTTCGATGCCGAGCGCGGTCATGGCCATGGTCAACGCGAAGGTGTCGAGCGTATTCAGCGTGCTGGTCGCGGTTTCCGGCAACACATGCAGCGAGTTGATCACGACGAAGCCGAGAAAGCCGAGCGCGAACCACGGAATGGCCAGCTTGCGCGGTGCGTTGCTCTGCGAACCTGGCGACGCCGGATTGGCAGCCGCTTCCCGACGAGCCGAGCGGTTCACCCACACGCCGACCACCAGCAGCACCGGCACCAGCAACATCACGCGAGTCATCTTGACGATGGTGGCGATGTGGGTCGCCTCCGGGCTCACATTGCTGGCCGCACCGACCACCTGGGCCACTTCGTGGATCGTGCCGCCGAAGAACAGCCCCGCGCCGACCGTGTCGAGATGCAGCCAGCCCGCGTTGAACAGAACCGGGTAGAGGAACATCGACAACGTGCCGAACAGCACCACGCTGCCTACCGCCATCGCGCTCTTGTGCGGTTTGGACTGCAACGTCGATTCGAACGCGAGCACTGCGGCGGCGCCGCAGATCGCGCTGCCCGCTGCGGTCAGCAACGCGGTGTCGCGATCGAGCTTCATGATTTTCATGCCGGCCCAGGTGCCGATGACCAGCGTGCTGACCACGATCAGCACCGATTCCGCGAGACCCGGCAAACCTACCTGAGCGATTTCCTGCAAGCTGACCCGCAGTCCGAAGAACGCAACGGCGATGCGTAACAGCTTGCGCGCCGAAAAATTGACGCCCGCCGCCCAACTCGCAGGCATGCCGTCGCGCAACACGTTGCCGTAAATCGCACCGGCCACGATGCCGACGATCAGCGGGCTCAGGCCCAGCCCGGCAATCGCCGGAATGGCCGCGATGCGGGTCACGGCGGCGGCGAACAGCGCAACGAACAGGACGCCGTTGACCTGTCCGCGGGTGAACGACCCGTCGGATGGCGCAGCGGTGAGGGGAGCAGTAGACATGGCGCAGTCCTTTAATACCTGGCTGAATTCGATGGCCTAATCCTAATTTAGATATATCGATATGAAAAATCATGATTTAGGATGTGAAGTATCGGCCAATCTGATACTTTGTGCACCATGACCGCAGACCAGCTTATAACTTTCGCCTCTGTCGCTGAGCATCTCAATATCAGCCGCGCGGCGCTGGCGCTGCACCTGTCGCAACCGGCGGTGTCCGGGCAACTGCGGCAGTTGCAGGACGAATTCGGCGAGCCGCTTTATCTGCGCGATGGCCGGGGCATCCGCCTCACGCCCGCCGGCGAACAGCTTGCGGGCTATGCCACGCGGTTGCGCGACACCTGGCGGCAGGCGCATGCCTATCGCGACGCGTTGCGCGGACTGGAGCAAGGCACGCTGCGGATCGGCGCGAGTACGACGCCGGCGAGCTACCTGCTGCCGTATCTGATCGCGGACTTCCATCGGCGGCATCCGGAGGTGAGCGTGCATACCGCCGACGGCAATACCGCCGAGATCGTCGGTGCGCTCGGCTCGGTCGATATCGCGATGATCGAAGGGCCAGCCGGCGCCGATCTGCCGCCGGATACCGCTGTGCATGCGTGGCGCGAGGACGAGATCGTCGCGATCATGCCGCGTTCGCATCCGCTGGCAGAAGGGGCGTCTGCTGATGGCACGGGCCGCGTCGAACTGGCCGCTTTCGGCGCGTATCCGCTGGTCGTGCGCGAGGCGGGGTCGGGCGTGCGGCAGATCGTCGAGCGCGCGTTCGCACGGGCGGGCGTCCCGATGCGCGTCGCGCTCGAAATTGCCGGTGTCGAAGGCGTCAAGGAGGCGGTGCGGGCGGGAATGGGCATCGGCTTTGTATCGGCAATGTCGATGCGGCACGAGAACGGCGCGTTGAGTCTCTTCTCGCTGAGTCCCGAGCCGCTGACACGGCGGTTATCCATCCTGGTGCCGCACGCGAGCACCCCGGCGCGCGTCGTGGAACAGTTTCTGGCGCTATGTCTGGCGGACGGCGGCTAGACGTGCGCAGCCGTGTGCCGGTGCGCCTGGGGATTTCCACTATGGTGCATGACGCCGTCCCTGGCCACTATCTGGGCAGTGCAAGCGCTTCGGCGCTTTTTTTCGATTTTCATTTGGAACCGGTTCCAAACCGACCGGCGACACAGAATCAGGTGGATTATCGACATGGCTGATGCAGTAGACGTGGTGATCGTCGCCAGCGCGTTCGGGATGGATGCGGTGCGCTCGGGCGGCCATCTGAAGTGGGCGCAGGCGAGCCGGCGTGCCGGCGCGGCGGGTTTTGAAGTGCGCCGCGAGCTTTTCGCCGACGCAGCCGATACCGAGCCGCAGCGTTTGCGCGCGCTCGGGGGATCGATCGCCGAACTGGGTTTGTGGTCGGTGTTCTCGACGCCCGCTTCGCTGTACACGTCCGCTGGGCAACTCGACGCGGCCGCGCTGCAACTCGCGCTTGAAGAAGCGGCGGCGCTCGGCGCGCGTTTCGTCAAGCTGCAACTCGGTGGCTTCGTGCGCGACGCGCACGGCGCGGCGATTGCTGATCAGATGCAGCGGCTGCAGCGCACGAACCTGCGGCTCGTCGTGGAAAACGGGCAGTTGGAGGAAGGCGGCTCGCTGGCGCAATTCACCGGCCTGTTCGACGCGCTGTCACGCGAAGGTTTCGCCGACGTGCTCGGCATGACCTTCGATATCGGCAACTGGGCATGGCGCGATGTCGAGCCGCTCGGCGCGGCCGACTTGCTGGCGGCGCACGTCGACTATGTCCATTGCAAGACAACGGTTGGCGAAGGCGCACGGCGTTTTCCCGCCGCCCCGGCTGCGGACGACGCGCACTTCGCGGCCGTGCTCGACAGGTTGCCGCGCAACGTGCCGCGCGGCATCGAGTTTCCGTTCGACGCGAGCCGGATCGACGTGGACGCGGCGCGTTACGTCGAGTGGCTGGGCCACGCATAGGTGGCATGGACAGTGTGGGTAGCGTGGGTTGAGTGCAGAACCTGAGAGCGCGGTAGCCAACCACAACACACACCGCAAAGAAGCGACAAACGCACCCCGGACACGCAACGAAAAGCCACCCCCAGCATTCCGTAGCGAATAGCAACACGCAGGAGCACAGCATGAGTCTCACCAGACACGCAGCACTCGACGTCATCACCTATGGCGAAGCCATGGCCATGTTCGTGGCCGCCGAGACGGGCCCGCTTGCCGGTGTCGGGCAATTCACGAAGCGCGTGGCAGGCGCCGATCTGAACGTCGCGATCGGCCTGTCGCGGCTCGGCTTCAAGGTCGGGTGGATGAGCCGCGTCGGCAACGATTCGTTCGGCCAGTATGTGCGCGACACGTTGACGAAAGAGGGCATCGACCAGCGTTGCGTGAGCACCGACGATCGCTTTCCGACCGGCTTCCAGTTGAAATCGAAAAATGACGACGGCAGCGATCCTGCAATCGAATACTTTCGCAAGGGCTCGGCGGCGAGCCATCTGTCGCTGGACGACTACGCGGCGGATTACGTGCTGTCCGCGCGTCATCTGCATCTGACCGGTGTCGCTCCCGCCATCTCGGCAAGCTCGCGCGAACTCGCGTTCCACCTCGCCCGCGAAATGCGTGCCGCCGGCAAGACGATTTCCTTCGATCCAAACCTTCGCCCGACGCTCTGGCCGTCGCGTGCCGCGATGGTCGAAGGGTTGAACTCGCTGGCCGCGCTGGCCGACTGGGTATTGCCCGGCATCGGCGAGGGCGAGATCCTGACCGGCTATACGCAACCTGAAGATATTGCAGGCTTCTACCTGGATCGAGGCGCGCGCGGCGTCATCATCAAGCTTGGCGCGCAGGGCGCGTACTACCGCACCGCCGACGACGCCGCGATGATCGCCGGCCAACCGGTCGCCAATGTCGTCGATACGGTCGGCGCAGGTGACGGATTCGCGGTCGGCGTGGTCAGCGCGTTGCTCGAAGGCAGGACGCTGCCGCAAGCCGTCGCGCGCGGCAACCGGATCGGCGCGCTGGCGATCCAGGTGATCGGCGATTCGGAAGGGTTGCCAGGCCGTGCCGAGCTGGACGCGCTCGAACTGGCCGACGTGCCGCCTGCCGGGATGAACGTACCCGCGTGACTCGCTGCAACCGGAAGCCGACGGTGCCCCCGCCACTTCCATCGACGTCGACCGCGATAACAGCAAGAGCGCGTATTACGCGCCCATCACTTCCCATCACTGTTCCGGGACGCCGTAAGGAGACTCTCATGACAACCTCGCCGACTTCATCGCTCGCGGTTCGCCGCTGGTGGACGATCATGCCGATCGTCTTCATCACCTATAGCCTCGCTTATCTGGATCGGGCGAACTTCGGCTTCGCTTCGGCGGCCGGGATCAATCAGGATCTGGGCATCAGCAAAGGGCTGGCTTCGCTGATCGGCGCGCTATTCTTTCTCGGCTATTTCTTCTTTCAGATTCCCGGCGCGATCTACGCGGAACGCCGCAGCGTCAAGAAGCTCGTGTTCTGGAGCCTGATCCTGTGGGGCGGCTGCGCGGCGTTGACCGGCATGGTCGACAATATTCCGTCGTTGATGGTGATCCGCTTCCTGCTCGGTGTCGTCGAAGCCGCAGTGATGCCCGCGATGCTGATCTTCATCAGCAACTGGTTCACCCGAAGCGAGCGCTCGCGCGCCAACACCTTCCTGATTCTCGGTAATCCGGTCACCGTGCTGTGGATGTCGGTGGTATCCGGCTATCTGGTGCATTCGTTCGGCTGGCGCCACATGTTCATCGCCGAAGGGGCGCCCGCGATCATCTGGGCCGTGTGCTGGTGGTTCATCGTGAAGGACAAGCCCCGGCAGGTGTCGTGGCTCACCCAGCAGCAGAAGAACGATCTGGAGCAGACGCTGCGCGCTGAACAGGCGGCGATCAAGCCGGTGCGCAATTATGGCGAAGCGTTCCGCACGCCCGCGGTGATCCGGCTGTGCGCGCAATATTTCTGCTGGAGCATCGGCGTGTATGGCTTCGTGCTGTGGCTGCCCTCCATTCTGAAAAACGGTTCGTCGCTCGGCATGGTCGAAACCGGCTGGCTGTCGGCGCTGCCGTATCTCGCCGCAACCATCGCGATGCTTGCAGCTTCGTGGGCATCGGATAAACTCAACCGCCGTAAAGTGTTCGTGTGGCCGTTCCTGCTGATCGGCGCGATTGCCTTCGCGGGCTCCTATGCGCTCGGCTCGTCGCATTTCTGGCTCTCGTACGCGTTGCTGGTGATCGCCGGCGGCGCGATGTATGCGCCGTACGGGCCGTTCTTCGCGATCGTGCCGGAGTTGCTGCCGAAGAACGTCGCGGGCGGCGCCATGGCGCTGATCAACAGCATGGGCGCGCTCGGTTCGTTTGTCGGCTCGTATGTGGTCGGCTATCTGAATGGTGCGACCGGTTCGCCGTCCGCATCGTATGCATTCATGAGCGTGGCGCTGATCGCCGCGGTGATCCTGACGCTGACCGTCAAGCCGCAGCCGCTGACGCAAAATCCCACGCTCGCCACACCGTTGCAAGGAAAATAAGCCAATGAAGAAGATCGTCGTCTATAAATCGTTGCCGCCAGATGTGCTCGCGTATCTGCAACAGCACGCGCAGGTCGTCGAGGTCGATGCCTCGCAGCACGACGCGTTCGTCGCCGCGTTGCGCGACGCCGACGGCGCGATCGGCGCCAGCGTGAAAATCACGCCGGCCATGATCGAAGGCGCGAGCCGCCTGAAGGCGCTGTCGACTATCTCGGTGGGCTTCGACCAGTTCGATGTCGCCGACCTCACGCGGCGCGGCATCGTGCTCGCGCACACGCCGGACGTGCTGACTGAATCGACTGCCGACACGGTGTTCGCGCTGATCCTTTCGTCGGCGCGGCGGGTCGTCGAACTCGCCGATTGGGTGAAGGCGGGGCAGTGGCGCGATAGCATCGGCCCGGCGCAGTTCGGGGTCGACGTGCAGGGCAAGACGCTCGGCATCGTCGGGATGGGGCGGATCGGCGGTGCGGTCGCACGCCGGGCGGCGCTCGGCTTCAACATGAAGGTGCAATACACGAACCGCAGCGCGAATCCGCAGGCTGAAGCGGCGTATGGCGCAAAGCGTGTCGAATTGGCAGAACTGCTCGCCACCTCCGACTTCGTCTGTCTGCAAGTGCCGCTCACCGCTGAAACGCGACACATGATCGGCGCGGCCGAATTCAACGCGATGAAAAAGAGCGCGATCCTGATCAATGCATCGCGCGGTGCGACCGTCGACGAACCGGCGCTGATCGAAGCACTGCAAAACGGCACGATTCGCGGCGCAGGGCTCGACGTTTTCGATACCGAACCGCTGCCCGCCGACTCGCCATTGCTGAAGCTGCCGAATGTCGTCGCGTTGCCGCATATCGGTTCGGCGACGCACGAAACCCGTCATGCGATGGCACTGAACGCGGCGGAAAATCTGGTCGCCGCGCTCGACGGCAAGCTGAAGACCAACATCGTCAATCACGACGTGCTGGGCCACGGGTCGGCGCAGTGAATCGCGGTGTGACGCAACCGATGCGCGAACCGGCGAGCGGACGGTGAGCACGCCGCCGTCCGCGCCGCGCCGCGCGACGATTACCGATGTCGCACGCGAAGCCGGCACCGGCAAGACCAGCATCTCGCGCTATCTGAACGGCGAGATGAGCGTGATGTCGCCGGAATTGCGGGCGCGCATCGAGGCGGCTATTGCCCGGCTGAACTATCAGCCGAACCAGATGGCGCGCGGTTTGAAGCGTGGGCGCAACCGTCTGATCGGCATGTTGCTCGCCGATCTGACCAACCCGTATACGGTCGAAGTGCTGCAAGGCGTCGAGGCGGCCTGTCACGCGCTCGGCCTGATGCCGCTGATCTGCCACGCGGCGAACGAAGTGGAGATGGAGCGTCGTTATCTGCAACTGCTGACCACGTATCGGGTGGAAGGAGTGATTGTCAACGCGCTCGGCGTGAGCGAAGAGACCTTGCGCCCGGTGGGCGGCAGCGGTATTCCGGCGGTCCTGGTGGACCGTCAGGTGGACGGACTGATCGCCGACATGGTCGGACTCGATAACCGCGCGGCGGCGGAACTCGGCGTGCGCCATCTGATGGATCAGGGGTTCGACGACATCTGGTTTGTCGTGCAGCCCTTCGCGCAGGTGAGTTCGCGGCAACTGCGGCACACGGCGTTTCTTGATGCGATCGGCAGGTACGGCGGCGCGCTCCGCGTCGAGCGCGATAGTCACGGCGAGCGCGCCAATCCAGGCCCACGCGGCGCCGCCCGCGGCCACACGCTCGTGCTGGATCTGGCGGATGCCGGGGAAACCGCGCGCAGTCTCGCCGAGCTGGATCGCGCGATCGATTCAGCCGCGGCTGACAGCGGAAGTTCTCCTCCAGCTCACCGGCGCATCGCACTGTTCGCGGCCAACGCGCCCGTGGCGCTGTGCGTCGCGCTGCATCTGAAATCCCGTTACGGGGCCGACTGGCAAACCCGCGCGGCGCTCGTTTCCATCGACGACCCCGACTGGGCCGAACTCACCGGCATCACGACGATCCGCCAGCCGACCTACGAAATCGGCTACCGCGCGGTCGAATTCCTGCACGAGCGCATCGAAGGCGTTCAGGCCACGGCGCGAGACTGCCTTTTGCCGGGCGAGTTGATCGTTCGCGCATCAACTTCGCGCTGATCTGCGATCATGCGGGCTGCGGCGCGCAGCGGGTGCGCGCCGGTCATCGCAAGGAAACTCATGGTTGTTGCACCGATTACCCTCTCGAGCCTCGCCGTCGCGACGCTGTTCGTCGCTGCGTTGCCGTTCCTGATTTACCGCCGTCTGCGCCGCTCACTCAAGCTCAATCCACGCGACGCGATTACCGGCATCGCCATATTCGCGCTGTTCGCGATGGTGATCGAGCGCGCGCTGAACGACTATGTCCTGCATCGCAACGAGGCGACGGCGACGTTGCTGTCGAATCCGCTCGCTTTCGTGGTGTATGGCGCGCTGGTCGCGGGTGTGTGCGAAGAAGTGGGGCGCTTCATCGGCATGCGGTTGATCCTGAAGCGCGCGGCGAAGACGCCCGCAGCGGCGGCACGCACCGACGACGGCACCGCGCTGACCTACGGCCTCGGCCACGGCGGCGCGGAAGCGTGGCTGGTCGGCGTGCTGGTGCAAATTCAGTGGATTCTGTTCGCGATCTTCGAAAACCGCGGTCAACTGGACGGCTATCTGAGCAACCTGCCAGCCGACTCGCTGATGCGCATTCACCTGATTCTCGCCAGCCTGTCGCCGCAGACGGCGGGCATTTTCGCACTTGAACGCGTGGCAGCGCTGGTGTTCCAGATTGGTTTGTCGGTGCTGATGTGGCGGGGATTGCGCGCAGGCTGGCGCGGGATCCTGCCGCTGGCGATTCTGCTGCATGCGCTGGTCGACGTACCGGCCGCGCTGTTTCAGGCGCAACTCGTGCCGCTGATCGCGGTGGACGGTATGTATGCGGTCGCGGCGGTCGTCGTGGCGGGATTGCTGTTCCGGACTTTCCGGCGACCGGCAGTGGCCGCCGCGTGAGCGTGATCGCGATCGCGATCGCGTGACGACACTCGCATGCTGCAGATGACTCGCGAAAATGTCGGCCTTTGCCTACAATCGGCCGACTTTTCCAGCAGCTTTTTAAGTTCTTTCAGCCTCTTTAGGCCGACACTTCGGCAGACCTCATGGAAGCTTACCAATACGACTGCGCGAATCCCGAGTTCGAGGAATTGGCGCGTGTGATCAGCGATCTGTTTCCCGAGCAGACGCAGTTCATCCAGAGCGCGGCGGAAGATGGCACGCCGACGCTGGCAATTCACTGGGTGGCGATGCGTTTCGGCTCGACAGCCCGCCGCATTGTGATGACGGTGGCGATCACTCCGGCCGCGTTGGCGCGTTATCGCGCGTTACCGGCGAGGTTGCGCGGGCGCAGTTTCGCCGTGTTGCGCGCGTATGTCGAAGCGAGCCTGGGCTCGCTCGAAGAACAGTACGCGAACGGAGAAACGGTGCCGCGTGACGTCATCGTGGATCTCGGCGACGAGTTTGCGTGAGCGTGGATCTGATGCGGTTTGGTGCGACTCAATGCAGGGTGACGAGGTCCGGTAACGCCTAGTCCGCGCGACGATAAACCTTTGCGAAGCGCGCAGCCTGAACCACGCCATAGTCGCCCGGCGCGTATTGCATCACCCAGTCGCCGGCCACGCCGCGCAGCACGTCGCCCCCGCCAGCGGAACGGGCGAGCGAAAACGCTTCGTTCATCTGTCTGGCCAGCACGACGGCAGGGCGGTTGCGATAGGCGCCGGCTTCCCCGTGCGTGACTGCGGTGTCGGCGGGAACGTACTTCGCGTCGAAGCGCTCGCGCGAGACGACCCAGCGCTCGCCGGTGGATCCGGTGATCAGTGCGTCGCCGCGCACATAACGATTGGGGCCTTCGAGGCTCATCAATTCGCCTTCGCTCGCGGCGAATTCGACGGCGACCGTTTCGTCCTTAACGACGCGAAGTGCGTTGACGTCCTGAGTCAGGTCGAGATTTTCAAGTTCGTTCATGGGGCGGGAGGGGGCGATGCAAGCGGGTGCGGATCGGTGACGACAGCGCATCGACTCTGCGTCGAGGTGTCGGTTTCAAGGGTTTCAAATCACGGTTTCAATTCGGGGCTTGTGTAACGTGTGTAACGTGTGGAACGTGTGGAACGTGTGGAACGGGACATTGTGCCCCGCAGCCGCCTACCCGCATGATGCCAGATGCATCGGGAAACCGGTTTCTTTTGCGATGGGCGCAGGGCCGTGGCAAACGGCCTGAAGAGGCGCCCATCGCAGAAGATCCGCACGCGCAGCGCCAACCTCGCGCTGCGCACAAACACAATCTGTCAGCCGCTGATCAGTTCGCCGCTGCGTCGCTGGCCGGTGCGGCGTGTGCCTTGCCGCCCTTGCCCTTGCCATGATGACGGCCGCCTTCGCCACCCTGATGATGGAACGTCGCATCCGCAAGCTTCTTCTGCTCCGGCGAGAAGCTGCTATAAAGCGGATCGAAAGCATCGACCAGCTTCTTCATGCCGTCAGCATGCGCCTGAGCGATCTGCGCGTACTGCTTCATATCGTCGATGGCAGACAGCGTGCCGGCAGTCTTACGTTGTTCGAACAGTTGACCCATCGTCTCACCGTTGCTGCGCATTACGTCGGCGAACGTGTTCCATTGCGATTCCTGCGCCGAGGTAATCTTCAGTTGCGCATGCAGATAGGCGATGCGGTCTTCGACATTGCGTTCATGACCGGCCTTGCCCGCAGGTGCGGAGGCGCTCATCGGTGCTGCGGCCGGTGTGGAAGCTTGTGCAAATGCGCCGCTCATTGCAACGGCGGTGGCCAGCATAACCAGTGCTTTTTTCATCGAAACTCCTGATGTCTATTCGAAGTGGGACAGGGCGCGTGGCGAGCGGCCCGTTACGCGTGAGCCTCAGTGTTAGCCGAAGCGACGCGCGACGACCGGCTGCCCCGTTCGCCGTCGTCGGTAGTTGTAACACGATATCCGAACAATGCGGCTCTTGTGCGACAAACGCTTACAACCGAAACGAAAGGAAATAGCGGGTGGATAAATTCGTCAGCATGGAAATCTTCGTCGCGGTGGTCGACGAAGGCAGCCTCACAGCGGCTGCCGAACGCTTTCACATTTCAGCGGCGATGGTCGGCAAGCATATCCGCTCGCTTGAAACGCGCCTGGCCACCCGGCTGTTGACGCGCACCACGCGTCGGCAAAGTCTGACGGAAATTGGTCGCCAGTATTACGAACAATGCAGACGCATCCTCGCCGACGTGAAGGATGCCGAGTCGCTGGCCGAAGCGATGGCCGCGACCCCGCGTGGCGTGCTGAAGGTCACGGTGCCGCTGACTTACGGCGTTGAAGTATTCGCGCCAGCGATGACCGACTACCTGGGGGCGTGGCCCGATGTCAGTCTCGAACTCGATCTGTCGAATCGCGTGATCGATCTCGTCGAAGAGGGCTTCGATGCGTCGGTGCGTATCGGTCAGCTGGCCGATTCGAGTTTTGTCGCGCGGCCCTTGAAGCCTTACCGGATGCGCGCGTGCGCATCGCCGGCTTATCTGCAGAAGCACGGCACGCCGCGCACGCCCGCCGATCTCGCGAATCACGAATGCCTGGGCTTTCTGCATTGGGGACGCGAAGGCGTATGGCGTCTCGATGGCGATACTGTCGACGAAAACGTGCTGCGCGCCGGCCGCTTTCGCGCGAACAATGGTCAGGCGTTGAAGGCGGCCGCGTTGCGCGGTTTCGGCCTCGTGTTGCAGCCCGAAGTGCTGCTCGCACGCGAAATTGCCAGCGGTGAACTGGTGCCGGTGCTGGACGACTTTCTGCCCGATGGCGCGCCCGTGCATCTGATTTATCCACGCGACCGCCGCGCGACACCCAAGCTCACGAGCTTTATCGACTTCGTGATCGAACGGTTCGGCGTTTGAGCGGGGTTAGTGCGGGAGTAAGCGTGACTCATGCCGCTTTCCATGCGCAAGACGCGCGATAATCGCCGCCATCACTGACTCACTTCGGCTCCCTCAATGAGACCACCGCGCCTCGATCAACTCGACGACCTCGACCGTCAACTCGTTGCCTTGCTGCAAGCCAATGCCCGCGAAAGCGTCGCCAGTCTCGCGCGCCAGCTCGACGTCGCGCGCACCACGGTGATCGCGAGAATTGCCCGGCTGGAGCGCAGCAACGTGATTGCCGGATATAGCGTGCGGCTCGGCCAGGACGTCCTCGATTCGAGCATCGTCGCGTATGTCGGCATCATCATTGCGCCGAAGCATGGCGCGGCGGTGCAGAAGCGTCTCGGCAAGATGCCCGAGGTGCAGTTGCTATGCGCAGTGAGCGGCGAGTTCGATTATGTCGCCTGGCTGCGTGCCGATTCGCCTGACCGGCTTAACGATCTGCTCGACCAGATTGGCGGCCTCGAAGGCGTGGAGCGGACCACCACGTCGATCATTCTCGCGCGCAAGATCGATCGCGGAACCGTATGAACGTGGCGCCGCGTTTACGTGATTTTTATATGTTTTCGACAGATCGACTGAAAATTTCGTCATAACGTCGAAACTGATGGTCATAGCGCAGCATTTTGCGTGTATGAACTGTTTTTGCTTCTTCCTACACTGTGCCTGTGGAGTTCAAAACAGGGTTTGGCCGCCGCGCACCGCGCGCCGGGCACGAGGTTCGCCCAGGCCGGCGTCAACCCACAGAAAACAAGGAGAAGCGCATGAAAGTAGCCATCGTTGGTGCGGGTCTGATCGGTCACACCATCGCGCATATGTTGCGGGAAACCGGCGACTACGACGTCGTCGCATTCGACCGCGACCAGCACGCGCTCGACCAGCTCGCCGCCCAGGGCATACCGACACGCCGGGTCGATTCCGCCGACGCCACCGCGCTGCGCGCCGCGATACAGGGCTTCGATACGCTCGTCAATGCATTGCCGTACTACCTCGCGGTGAACGTGGCGGCTGCGGCGAAAGGCGCGGGCGTGCACTACTTCGATCTGACCGAGGACGTGCGCGCGACCCACGCGATCCGCGCGATCGCCGACGACGCCGCGCACGCGTTCATGCCGCAGTGCGGTCTGGCGCCGGGCTTTATCGGCATTGCCGCGCACGAACTGGCGAACCGCTTTACGGAGATTCGCGATGTGAAGATGCGGGTCGGCGCACTGCCGGAGTTTCCGACAAACGCGCTGAAATACAACCTGACGTGGAGCGTCGACGGTCTGATCAACGAATACTGCCAGCCGTGCGAAGCGATTCGCGATAGCCGCACGCAGTGGGTGCAGCCGCTCGAAGGCCTCGAACACTTTTCGCTCGACGGCACCGAGTACGAGGCCTTCAATACTTCCGGCGGCCTCGGCACGTTGTGCGAAACCCTGTCGGGACGCGTCGAGTCGCTCGACTACAAGTCGGTGCGTTATCCGGGCCACCGTAATCTGATGCAGTTCCTGCTGGAAGACCTGCGTCTGGCGAGCGACCGCGACACGCTGAAGAACATCATGCGCCGCTCGGTGCCGTCGACCGCGCAGGATGTCGTGCTGGTGTTCATCACCGTATCCGGTATGCGCGACGGTCAACTGGTGCAGGAAGTGTTCACCCGCAAGATTTTCGCGAAGACCGTATGCGGCGTGCCGATGAGCGCGATCCAGATCACCACGGCCGGCGCGATGTGCGCGGTGCTCGACCTGTTCCGCGAAAAGAAGCTGCCGCAAAGCGGGTTTGTGCGTCAGGAGCAGGTGTCGCTACGCGAATTTCTCGCTAACCGGTTTGGGCAATTGTACGAAGGGCAGGGGTTGGAGGCGCTGGCGGTGGCGTGACGCCGGGCGCAACAGAGCGGCGCGAAAGTCGATCAGTGGGCTACGCCTCGAACAAGGGTTGATCAGGTTCGGGGCGTAATTTTTTTAGCTGCTGCTGGTGCTGCTGGTGCTGCCGCTGCCGCGCGCCACTCAGGCGCTGAACGACGCCGGCTGCGAGCCGGCCAATAGCGGCCAACAGCTGGCCAATGCTAGACGGGCAAACGAGGCAGTAGCGTGGCCACGCGCTGCGGCTCGCCGACGATCCGCGTCAGCAACGCTTCATCATTCGCCAACGTCGGCGCCGTATTGTCAAACATCAGCAAGTCTTCGCCCATCTCGCCACTGGGCACGAAACGGCGCTGCCGGTACTCATCCCAGTGCGCGAGCTTATAGGCATCGTTCGGATCCGCGCGCGCGATGATCCGCTGTCGTGCCGTCTCTTCGGTGGTATGCACCCACACGACCCGCAGCTTCACGTCGTCGCCGATACCCAGCCACGCACGATCGAACAGACGCCGCTCACGGATTTCCCGCGATAACGGAGCGACCACCAGTGCGCTCACGCCGAGTTGAAGATTGTCGCGCGCGGTGTCGATCAGGCAGCGATACTCGGGGTCCCGCAGATGTTGCAGGAAAAGCGGACTGTCGCGATCGTTCGGGTCGCCGGTCAGCATGGCCATCGCGGCTGCGCTGTAGCCGCCGTAGAGCGTGTCTTTATCGAGCAGGCAGAAGGGCGTGGCGCTTGCCTGCATCAGCGGGACGAGCAGCTTTTTGGCCAGTGTCGTTTTGCCCGTGCCCGCGTGGCCGCAGAAAAAAACCAGATACGTCACGCAGGTTTGTCCTCGGACGCAGCAGCGGGCGTATCGGTGCGTTGCGGGTCACGCGCGAACTTGCCGTTCGCCTCCAGCCACATCACGTTGATGATGCCGAAGGCCAATGCCACGCCAACGCCCAGAATCCAGGTGAAATACCACATAGCAGTCTCCTTGATCGCCGGTCCGGCAACGCGGACGGCAAGCCGTCGCGCATACGGAAAAGCGAAACCGGGATACGACGAAACCGAAACCGAGGGTTAATCCGTGGCCGGCCGCAGCCAGCGCCCGTACCCCGCAGCGCGCGCTGCGGCCCACTGCAGCGATCATGAAGAAGAACGCGATGTCATGCAAGAGGGTGTGGTATCGGCCGTCTGGCCAGGCTGGCGCAACGGCCGCGCGTTGCTATCATGCATGTCACAAAGGCGCGGCGGCAGTCAGGATGGCCAGGCATCGCACCTCATGTCGATCATCAGGTTGACGTCGACATCGAAGATAGAAAGCACGACCACAATCAACAACACGGGAGAGACAGCATGACAAGGCGCTTCGATTGCCGTTGCAAAGCCGCGTCGGTCGCGACGCTGGCGTGTGTCATGCTGATCGTCGCGGCGCTCGGCGGTTGCGCTTCGACGCCGGCCGAGCCGGTGCCCTTCAAGCCCGTACCGTCGGCCCGTATCGTGCGCTCCGGCTACACGGAGCCGGCCACCGGCCTCGTGGCGGTCGATGTCAGGCGGGAACGTTCGCGCGACGTTATCGTACGGTTTCGCGATGCACCGGTGTATCTCGACGGCGAGCGGGTCACCGACCTGATGAACGGCGAACACGTCGTGTTCTATCTCAGCCCGGGCGTGCATCGGATCGGCGTGTCGACGCAGTTCGATCCGGTGGTCGAGTTGAATTTCATCGTGACGGCCGATCCGCGTTACACGAACCGCGCATCGGTCACCTTCAACGACGATCATCGCATTCAGCTGAACCGGGTTGCCCGCTAGTGCCGCTCTGGCGCGCGGAATGCTGAAGCCTGTCGAGCCGCCAGCGAGCGTGGTCCGAACCGGTCGGATTAACAATTGGATACGTGGCGTTCACGCGCAGCCGCTAACATGGCGGCTATCGTTTATTCGTCAACGCGGACCTTGCGCCGGGCTTACGCTCCGGGCTATACCGGCCGGTCCGTTTCGTTTTCAAGGTAATCCGAACATGCTGATCAATTGCGC
The DNA here is from genome assembly GCF_904848625.1 of Paraburkholderia metrosideri. Classification (GTDB taxonomy): domain Bacteria; phylum Pseudomonadota; class Gammaproteobacteria; order Burkholderiales; family Burkholderiaceae; genus Paraburkholderia; species Paraburkholderia metrosideri. The sequence continues at coordinate 47,227 of NZ_CAJHCP010000006.1, read as the reverse complement.
CGCCTACCAGGACGGCCGGAAGCTGGCTGATATCGACATCGATAGCATTAGCGACTACGTGGCGCGGCCAGAGTGCTTCGTGTGGGTCGCGTTGAAAGACCCGGGGCCAGGCGAGCTGGCTGTGATGAAAAAAGAATTCGGCCTGCACGAACTCGCGATTGAAGATGCGCAGAACGGCCACCAGCGTCCGAAGATCGAGGAGTATGGCGAATCGCTGTTCACCGTGATGCATACGGTCGAAAAGGACGAAGACGGCGAATTGCTGATCGGCGAAGTCGATGTGTTCGTCGGCCGCAACTATGTGTTGTCGGTGCGCCGCGGCACGAAGGTTGGCTTTCAGGGTGTACGTGCGCGCTGCGAGCGCGAGCCGCATCTGCTGAAGGAAGGCTCGGCCTTCGTGCTGTATGCGCTGATGGACGATGTCGTCGACCGTTATTTCCCGATCATCGAGGGCATGAGCACGGAGATCGAAGAACTCGAAGACCGCATTTTCGATCGCAACGACTCGGCGGCGTCGCGTGCGATCGTGCAGGACCTTTACTCGTTAAAGCGCCGTCTGGTGCTGTTGCAGCACCATATCGGCCCGTTGCAGGAAGCCGTCAGCAAATTGACCGGCGGTCGCATTCCGAGCGTCTGCGCAGGCATGCAGGCCTACTTTCGCGATGTCTACGACCATCTGGAGAGAATCGTCAGAACGATCGAAGGCCGGCGCGAAATCGTCGTCACCGCAGTGCAGGTCAATCTCGGCATGATTTCGCTTGCCGAGAACGAGGTGACCAAGCGGCTCGGGTCGTTCGCGGCGCTGTTCGCGGTGCCGACCATGATCGCCGGCATCTACGGGATGAACTTCGAAAGCATCCCCGAATTGCACTTCAAATTTGGCTATGAAATCTGTCTGCTGGTCATGCTGTCAGTCGACATCTTCCTGTACCGGCGCTTCCGCAAAGCCGGCTGGCTGTGAATCTCAAAGCTGTCACGGCTCTTATCGCTCCGCGTTGTCCCCGCTTGCAGCGCGCGCAATAAAAGGCCAGCATAGGCGGCCCGTCGGCTCTGTTCATTGCGGCCGGCGGCAACACTGCCACGCACGGACTGAGCGAGGGACCCTTGCCACACGCTGCCTGCCGACGCGCCTATCCGGCGCGCCGGGCTGAATCGATCGACCGCACCGCATCGCCGCACATCCTGCGCGCCGATGCACTGCATCACTGCGAATCGTTGACATTTCGAACGGACTGCGCTGAGAATAGGCCTCGCAAACGTTTGCGCGCCACTAAAAATACGGCTCAGCTTCGAGCCTAAGAAACCTGGAGATACGCAATGAGTCATTGCAACGGTCATCGCATGCGCCGCCGCATTCTTGCAGCCGCCGTCCTCGCCACCGCCACCGCCGCCTTGCCGTTTTCCGCCGCTTACGCGCAGAGCGCGCCCGCCCACAAGCCCAAAGTCGCGCTGGTGATGAAGTCGCTCGCCAACGAATTCTTCCTGACCATGGAAACGGGCGCCAAGGATTACCAGGCGCACAATGCCAGCCACTTCGACCTGATCACCAACGGCATCAAGGACGAAACCGACACCGCGAACCAGATCCGCATCGTCGAGCAGATGATCGTGTCGAAGGTCGACGCGATCGTGCTGGCACCGGCCGATTCGAAGGCGCTGGTGCCGGTCGTCAAGAAGGCGGTCGACGCGGGCATCATCGTCGTGAATATCGACAACCGGCTCGACCAGGACGTGCTCAAGTCGAAAGACCTGAATGTGCCGTTCGTGGGTCCGGATAACGCGAAGGGCGCACAGATGGTCGGCGACTACCTGGCCAAGCGGCTGAAGTCTGGTGACGAGGTCGGCATTATCGAAGGCGTGTCGACAACCACCAACGCGCAGCAGCGTACCGCGGGCTTCAAGGCGGCGATGCAGACGGTCGGCGCGAAGGTCGTGTCGGTGCAGTCGGGCGAATGGGAAATCGACAAGGGCAATGCGGTGGCGTCGGCCATGCTCAACGAGTATCCGAACCTGAAGGCGCTGCTCGCCGGTAACGACAACATGGCGATCGGCGCGGTGTCGGCCGTGCGCGCGGCGGGCAAGCAGGGCAAGGTGCTGGTGGTCGGCTACGACAACATCAACGCGATCAAGCCGATGTTGAAGGACGGCCGTGTGCTTGCCACCGCCGATCAATACGCGGCCAAGCAGGCCGTGTTCGGTATCGACACCGCGCTGAAGGCGTTGAGCGAACACAAGAAGCAGTCGGAACTGTCCGGCGTGGTGGAAACGCCGGTCAGCCTCATCACGAAGTAAGCGTTGTCCGGCTCGCACCGGGTCAGATACCGGGACGGTCGTCCGGTATCTGGCACCGGGCCAGCGGGTTTGCGCGCACGCCGTGGCGGGTTCGCTGCGCACCGGGTTTTGCGCGGGGAACCGGCGAGACGACGCGTGAATCCGCACTATTCAACAAACGCTCAATAAGCGCTCAAGAAACCCGCCGCGCCGCCGTTAATTTCAGTGGTATGCGTGATGACGGCGGCTGGGCAGTGGACAGTGCGCGGCTGTTAGTGCCCGCGTGCGCGTGTATTGGGCCGACATGACTCGTGACGGCCGGCTGCTGCCTCATTCGCGTCACTGCATGAGGTCGCGCCGTCCGCCACGGAACCAGGATCGCGATGGATTCAACCGACCACAACGCGTTGCCCGCTGTACTGTCCGTCAGCGGCATCGGTAAGACCTATGCCGAACCGGTGCTCGCCGACGTTTCGCTGGCGCTGCACGCCGGCCAGGTATTGGCGCTGACCGGCGAGAACGGAGCGGGCAAGAGCACGCTGTCCAAAATTATCGGCGGGCTGGTCGAACCGACCGCCGGCACGATGCAACTGGGCGGCGAACCTTATGCGCCGGCGAGCCGTACCGCAGCCGAGGCGCTCGGCGTGCGGATGGTAATGCAGGAGCTGAATCTGCTGCCTACGTTGTCGGTGGCCGAAAACCTGTTCCTGAACCGGTTGCCGCGCGCGGGTGCGCTGAGTTTTGGCTGGATCGACCGTCGCAAGCTGCGTGAGGACGCGCGTCACGCGATGGCGCAAGTCGGCCTCGACGCCATCGATCCCGACACGCTGGTCGGCGAACTCGGGATCGGCCATCAGCAGATGGTGGAGATCGCGCGCAATCTGATCGACGATTGCCGGGTGCTGATTCTCGACGAACCGACGGCGATGCTGACCGCGCGCGAAGTCGATCTGCTGTTCGAACAGATCGACCGGCTGAAGTCGCGCGGCGTCGCGTTGGTCTACATCTCGCACCGGCTCGAAGAGCTGGCGCGGGTCGCCGAACAGGTCGCGGTGCTGCGCGACGGCCGCCTCGTGCATGTCGACGCGATGGCGAACATGACGAGCGATCAGATCGTCACGTGGATGGTCGGCCGCGAACTCGGCGAGCGGATCGATCTGGGCGTGCGCAATATCGGCGCGACGTTGTTGAAGGTGGACCGGCTTGCGCGCGGCAAGGTGGTGCGCGACGTGTCGTTCGACGTGCGGGCGGGCGAGATTTTCGGCATCAGCGGGCTGATCGGCGCGGGCCGCACCGAGTTGATGCGGCTGATCTACGGTGCCGACCAGAAAGACAGCGGCACCGTCGCGCTGGCCGCCACGCCGGGTGCGGCGCCGACGCCGATCGAGATCAGGTCGCCGTCGGACGCGGTGCGCGCGGGCATCGCGCTGATCACCGAAGACCGCAAGGGCGAAGGCCTGCTGCTGCCGCAACCGATCGCGGCCAACGTGTCGCTCGGCAATATCGGCAGCGTCGCGCGGCATGGGGTGGTCGACGCGAAACGCGAAAACGCGCTCGCGCAGAAGCAGATCGACGCGATGCGGATTCGCAGCTCGGGCCCGGCGCAGATTGTCGGCGAGCTGTCGGGCGGCAACCAGCAGAAGGTCGTGATCGGCCGCTGGCTGGCGCGCGATTGCCGGGTGCTGTTATTTGACGAGCCGACGCGCGGGATCGACGTTGGCGCGAAGTTCGATATTTATGGCTTGATGGGCGCGCTGGCCCGTGAGGGACGCGCGCTTGTCGTGGTGTCGAGCGACCTGCGTGAGCTGATGCTGATCTGCGACCGGATCGGCGTAATGTCCGCAGGCAGCATGACGGGTATGTTCGAGCGCGATAGCTGGTCGCAGGACGCGTTGCTGGCGGCGGCGTTTGCCGGTTACCGCAGCCGCGAAGCCTTGCTGAGCACCGTCGATACCACTGAAGCAGGGAGTCTGTGATGACCGATCAATCGTTGCGGGAACCGTCGGGTGGCAAGCAGGGCGCGGCGGGCGCCACGCCAGGCGCAGGCGGTAACGTCACGCCGCCGGCCGATCCGTCGGCGCCGCTCGCGAGCGGTAAACCGGCCGGCACGCGGCTCGGCTTTTCGAACTACCTGGGACTGGCCGGCGCGTTGCTGGCCATGATCGTGCTGTTCTCGCTGCTGAGTTCGCACTTTCTGACCTACGACACGTTCAGCACGATCGCCAACCAGATTCCGGATCTGGTGGTGATGTCGGTGGGGATGACCTTCGTGCTGATCATCGCGGGGATCGATCTGTCGGTGGGGTCGGTGCTGGCGCTGGGGGCGTCGGTGGTCAGTGTGGCCGCGCTGAAGTGGGGCTGGGGGCCGGTCCCGTCGGCGCTGCTCGGCATGGCGGCCGCCGCGCTGACCGGCACGGTCACCGGCGCGGTGACGGTGGGCTGGCGGATTCCGTCGTTCATCGTGTCGCTCGGTGTGCTCGAAGCGGCGCGCGGCCTCGCGTATCAGATGACGAATTCGCGCACCGCCTATATCGGCGACGCGTTCGACATCCTGTCGAATCCGATCGCGCTCGGCATTTCGCCGGCGTTTCTGATCGCGGTCGCGGTGATGGTGATCGCGCAACTGGTGCTCACGCGCACGGTGTTCGGCCGCTATCTGGTCGGTATCGGCACGAACGAGGAAGCGGTGCGGCTCGCGGGCGTCAATCCGCGGCCGTACAAGGTCATCGTGTTCGCGTTGATGGGCGCGATGGCGGGGCTGGCTGCGCTGTTCCAGATTTCGCGTCTGGAAGCGGCCGACCCGAACGCGGGCGTCGGGATGGAACTGCAGGTGATCGCGGCGGTAGTGATCGGCGGCACGAGTCTGATGGGCGGGCGCGGTTCGGTGATCAGCACGTTTTTCGGCGTGCTGATCATCTCGGTGCTGGCGGCCGGGCTCGCGCAGATCGGCGCGAACGAACCGACCAAACGGATGATCACCGGCGCGGTGATCGTCGTGGCCGTGGTGCTGGATACGTATCGGAGCCGGCGCAAACGGGTCTGATCTGAAGCGGCGGATGCAGTCGCAACGAAGAAGCGGTCACAAGGTGGCAACGAGGTGGCAACAAGGTGGCACAAACGGAAGTAGCAGCGAGGGTCTGGACCGGGGGCGGAACCAGCAGCAGTCGCAGCATGACTGGTGGTAAAGCAAAAAATACAAACGGGGTTGGTCTGATTTTGATGAGAACCTCCGGCGCATCGCGAGGTGGCGTGGCCGGTGGGAAAAACAGGCAGGAGAGCAACAGGTTATGGCGACGATCAAGGATGTAGCGGCCGTGGCAGGTGTGTCGTTCACGACGGTATCGCACGTGGTGAACAACTCGCGGCCGGTGTCGGCCGACGTGCGCGCGAAGGTCGAACACGCGATCCGTCAGCTTCACTATGTACCGTCGGCGGTGGCGCGCTCGCTGAAGGCGCGCGCGACGGCGACGATCGGACTGGTCGTGCCGAACAGCACCAATCCGTATTTCGCGGAGCTGGCGCGCGGTATCGAGGACGGTTGTTCGCGCAATGGTTACTGCGTGTTCTTCTGCAATTCCGACGACGATCCGGCGAAGCAGCGTCACTATTTGCGGGTGCTGCAGGAAAAGCGGATCGACGGTTTGATCGTCGCGTCCGCCGGCGACGACGCCGTGCTCGCGCGCACGCTTGCGGACGCCCGCGAACCGCTGGTGATCGTGGACCGCAACATCGAAGGTCTGAATGCGGATCTGGTGCAGATCGATCATGAAAAGGGCGCGTATCTCGCCACCCGTCATCTGCTCGAACTGGGGCACGTGCGGATCGGCTGCATTACCGGGCCGGTCGAGACGGCGGTCAGCGCGATGCGGGTCCACGGCTTTATTCGCGCGATGACCGAGCGCGGCATCGAGATTCCGTCCGACGCGATCGTCGAAAGCGATTTTTCGGGCACCGGCGGCCATCGCGCGGCGGGGCAACTGTTCGATACGGTCAAGCCGTCGGCGATCTTCGCGGGCAACGACATGATGGGCATCGGCGCATTGCGTGCCGCGGCGGAACGCAATATCAGCGTGCCGCGCGATTGCTCGATCATCGGTTTCGACGATATCGAACTCGGACGCTTTACCTATCCGGCGTTGTCGACGGTGGGGCAGTCGGTGCGGGCGCTGGGCGATATGGCGGCGCAGACGCTGATCGAGCGAATTGCCGGCACGTCGCCGGCGAGTTCGAATTCGCCGCTCGGCGTGCGTGCGCCTGGACGGCGGCGAGTCGTGTCGCCGCGGTTGATCGTGCGCGAATCCACTGCGACGTGGGCCGGGGCGGGCAAGCACGGCTTGGCGGCCTGATCGCGCCAGATGAAGGGGCTTTTCATCGGAGCGGCGATCTGGCTGGTGGGTTGGGCCTAATGGGCAAGCGCAAATGGGGCAGCTCCGCGGACGAACCGAATGGGCGGACCCAATGGACGAGCCAAATGGGCGAACCAGACGGACGAACCAGACGGACGAGCCAGACGGACGAGCCAGACGGACGAGCCAGACGGACGAGCCAGACGGACGAGCCAGACGGACGAGCCAGACGGACGAGCCAGACGGACGAGCCAAACGGACGAGCCAAACGGACGAGCCAAACGGACGAGCCAAACGGACGAGCCAAACGGACGAGCCAAACGGACGAGCCAAACGGACGAGCCAAACGGACGAGCCAAATGGACGAGCCAAATGGACGAGCCAAATGGACGAGCCAAATGGACGAGCCAAATGGACGAGCCAAATGGACGAGCCAAATGGACGAGCCAAATGGACGAGCCAAACGGACGAGCCAAATGGACGAACCCAATGCGCGAACCGAATGGACCAGCCCCAACGGACCAGCCCGAACAGGCCAGCCGCTCCAACGCCCACATGATTGACCAGCCTGATCCGACGGGTCAGGCTCGCGTCGCGCGGATGTTCGCTGCGCGCATTAGAGGAGACAGTAGTGGCAAGTAACGAAACGCGCTCGCGCGTGACAGTGGTCGGCAGTCTGAACATGGACCTCGTGGCGCGCGCGCCGCGTATGCCGCATCCCGGCGAGACGCTGGCCGGCCGCACGTTTGCGCAGGTCCCCGGCGGCAAGGGTGGCAACCAGGCGGTCGCCGCCGCGCGGCTAGGCGCACGGGTGGCGATGCTCGGCTGCGTTGGCGCGGACGGCAATGGTGCGCAATTGCGTGCGGGTCTCGAAGCGGAAGCGATCGACTGCTCGGCGGTTGAAACCGGCAAGGAAGCAACCGGCGTCGCGCTGATCGTGGTCGACGATGCCAGCCAGAACGCGATCGTGATCGTGGCGGGCAGCAACGGCGAAGTCACGCCGGCAACGGTCGCCCGTCACGAGGCCGTGCTGGCTTCGGCCGATGTGGTGATCTGCCAGCTCGAAACGCCGCCCGATACGGTGCGCGCGGCGCTCGCCGCGGCCCGGCGTCTAGGCAAGACGGTGATTCTGAACCCCGCGCCCGCGACCGGTCCATTACCGGCCGACTGGCTGCCGCTAATCGATTATCTGATCCCGAACGAACTCGAAGCCGCCACACTGACCGGTTTGCCGGTCGACTCCGCTGACGACGCAGCGAAGGCCGCCGCCGCGCTGCGCGCGGCTGGCGCGCGCAATGTGCTGGTGACGCTCGGCGCACGCGGCGTGTTCGCGGCGCTTGAGGACGCGCAGGCCAAGTTATACGACGCGCCAACAGTGAAAGCCGTCGATACGACCGCGGCGGGGGATACCTTCATCGGCGGCTTTGCTGCGCAGCTTGCGCTAGGCGAGAGCGTGGATGTGGCGATCCGCTTTGCGCAGCGCGCGGCGGCGTTGTCGGTGACGCGCGCCGGCGCGCAGCCTTCGATTCCCACTCGCGCGGAAGTGGGCGCATCGGCCTGAATCCGGAATAGGTGTTGCGACGCGATCGTCGATGAGCCGGTCGCGCGCGGCGTCGTGTGCGCTGCCTCCGGGGGCGCCGTCTTTCATCATCTCGATACCACAGCGCGATCAACGTCGGCCGACCCGGGTTCCGCGCCGGTTCACCGCAATGGGCCCATCCTGGCGCCAAAACTTCCGGCATCTTCGCTGTACTTTCTTTCATTCCCTTACATCTCCTTTCTTCATATCATATAAAGCCTTCAAGTATGCATTGGCCGTGCCGTAAACGAGGTTATTAGAGCGCGCATTCGAAAAGCGCCATACACGCAGGCACCACCCGTTATCCCGTGCTGCGTAAGCGGCCTCTCATTTAGTCACGCACAGGACTCAAGCATGTTGAACCAAGGCATTACGATCAAGGCGCGGATTGGCCTCACGATGGCTTTTCTTGCCGCGCTGCTGGTCGCGATTGGCGGTTTCGGTTTGTTCGGTATGGGCCGTTCGAACGACGCGTACAAAGACACCTTCACCAATGCGATGCCGAGCGCCGTCAATATCGGCAACGCCGAGTTGTACGCCGCGCGCGAGCGCCTCGCTCTCGACCGCGCCGCGTTCATGATCGGCACGCCCGACGCAGCGCCGACGCTCGATCGCGCGCGCCAGATGCGCGCCACCTCCGACATGTGGTGGAAAAAATACGTCAGCCTGCCGCGCACCGCCGACGAAGACCGGCTCGCGCAGGACGTCGCGGCGAAGCGCGACACGCTGCATCAGGAAATGGATTCATTCTCGGCCACCGTGGCGGCGAACGATTCGAGCAAGGTGGTCGACGGCGCGAAGCGTTTGCAGGCAACCTACAACGAGCTGTCCAATGCCGACGACGCACTGCGAAAATTCCAGTTCGAGTCGGCGCAGCAGGGCTACGACGCGGCGCAAGGCAGCTTCGACGTGTTCCGTATGGTCAGTCTCGCCGCGCTGCTGGTGGGCGTGCTGGCCGCTGCGATCTCGTACCTGACGCTGAGCCGCGCGATTGCCCGCCCGCTCGGCGAGGCCCTCGGCCATTTCGACGCGATCGCCGCCGGCGATCTGCGCCGTCCGGTTGTCGTGACTTCGCGTGACGAAATGGGGCAACTGCTGGAAGGCATCGCCAAAATGCAGCGCAGCCTGACCGACACCGTGCGCACGGTGCGCAGCGGCAGCGAATCGATCGCGACCGCCACGCGTCAGATCGCGGCCGGCAATATCGACCTGTCGTCGCGGACCGAAGAACAGGCGTCGGCATTGCAGGAAACCGCGTCGAGCATGGAAGAGCTGACCGGCACGGTCAAACAGAACGCCGACAACGCCCGCCAGGCGAGTTCGCTGGCGGCGAATGCGTCGGAAATCGCCAACAAGGGCAGCGCGGTGGTCGGCCAGGTGGTCGGCACGATGGGCGACATCAACCAGAGCTCGGCGAAAATCGCCGACATCATCTCGATCATCGAAGGCATCGCGTTCCAGACCAATATCCTGGCCCTGAATGCCGCGGTGGAAGCGGCGCGGGCCGGCGAAGAAGGGCGCGGTTTCGCGGTCGTGGCGGGCGAGGTGCGCAGCCTTGCGCAGCGTTCGTCGGCGGCGGCCAAGGAAATCAAGGAGTTGATCGACACGTCGGTCGAGCGCGTGCAGTCGGGCTCGGCGCTGGTGGACGAAGCCGGCCGCACGATGACCGAGATCATCGGCGCGGTGCAGCGCGTGACCGACATCATGGGCGAAATCGCCGCGGCGTCGGAAGAACAGAGTGGCGGCATCGACCAGGTGGCGCGCGCCGTCACGCAGATGGACGAAGTCACCCAGCAGAATGCGGCACTGGTGGAAGAAGCGGCTGCGGCGGCGTCTTCGCTCGAAGACCAGGCCGGCAAGCTGCGTACTGCCGTGTCCGTGTTCCAGCTCGAAGAGGGCGGCTACCGGGCGCCGGAAAGCGCGCCGCGCCGTGCGTCGACGCCGGTGCGTCCGGCTGCGCGCAGGGCGCCGTCGATGACCGCCGTGCAGCGCGCGCCGGCGGCGCCCGCTGCGACTGCGGCTGCGGTTGCCGCCGCCCCGGCCAGGACGCCAGCCAAAGCAACGGCCACCGCAGGTGCGGGTGGCGATCAGGATTGGGAAACGTTCTAAACGGGCGTGCTGATGGAGTCCGGTTCCAGAGGCACCGGACTCCTGAAGTGACTCATCTTGCTTCGGCAGTTCGAATGATTTTGGGGGTGTCCTTTCTTTGCCCTTGTCCCGTTCGAACAACAACAGCGTAAGTCAGCGCGAAGTGGGGCGATCGCACGCTGTGCGCGTATTGCTCAGTGGAAAAGCCAACCCCGCGCGCAACATTCATTCCCGCCAATCGATGTTGCCGCCATCCGTGCGCTGGCGAGCCGTGTTAAACGAACCCCTGCGTGACGTCGAAAGACCGCAATTGCATCCGCATCGGCGGTCTTTTTTTATCGTGTGCGCATTAAGTCACCTTTCCGATCACAGTCCGCCCTGGCGGGCGTCATGATCCGGTACATTGACGGGCGCAGTCATGGCTTCGCGGCCGCAACGTTCATGCGTAATCGTCTATCGATCCGCATGAACGTTGCTGTCTTCAGGCGCCGCAACACATGGCTTTGTCCAACCAGTACGCCACATCAGGCCGCTCAATGCGCCAGCCAGAAAGGATCGACATGACGCCACACGACCTCGCGCAACGCCTCGTCGAAGCCCGCCGGCAGCATCGCCCTATCGATGCGCCCGCCCCCGACAGCCTGCCACCCGATGCGGCAACCGCTTACGCGATCCAGCAGGCGGTCATCGCGGGGCTCGGCGACTCGACCGGCGCGTGGAAGATCGGCGCGCGAGCGCCAGGCGGCGCCGCGGCAGGCGCGCCGATCCCGGCTTCGCTGGTCTTGGCTTCGCCCGCCCGGGTCGCGCATCGCGGCTTCTTCCGCGTGCTCGTGGAACTGGAAATCGCCTTCCGTTTTGCCGAGGCGATCGAGCCGCGAGGCCGGGCCTATGCACGCGATGAGGTGTTGTCGAAGGTCGGTGTGGTGCTGCCGGCCATCGAAATCGTCGATAGCCGCTTCAGCGAATGGCCCAATGTCGCGCCGCTCGCGCAACTGGCCGATGCACAGAACAACGGTGCGCTGATCACCGGGCACCCGGTCGCCTATGCGGGTTTCGCCCGTCACTTCGATTTCGTTTCGCCCGAACTCGAGTTGAGTCTGGACGGTGCGTCACTGGTGCCGGAAGCCACCGGCAATCCGGCGGGCGACCCGCGCGAACTGCTCGTCTGGTTCGTCAACCACTGCGCGGCGATGGGCATCACCATCGAACCGGACTGGACGCTCACCACGGGTTCGTATGTTGGCGCACATAACGTGCAACAGGCTGGCGTCGTGCGCGGGCACATCGACGGTCTGGGCGAAGTGGAAATTGAACTGACCTGAAAGGGATCGACACTCCGCACTCTGTAACAGCGTGACTGCGGCAATGCGTGTGTAACAGCGCATTACGACGCTTTATTCAAACGGCTGCCTGCGGGCGGCCGTTTTTTATTGGTTACGTGATTGATCGCATCTGCAATGACGGCTTTGCCGTATACACCTATGAAAGTGATTGGATGCATCGCCGTCATTCAGGTATGCGAGGGGCCACCATGCTGTCCATGCGGTTAATCGCAATGACGTGAGCGCGATTGTTCGCGCAGGCAATCATTGTGTGAGAGTGCACCATGACGCGGAACCAAAACCGCTGACGCATTGACGAACTGGCTAACGGTGCGCGGCTCGTTTTTGAATTGGCGCACGCATGAACATGTAACAGACGCGTGTGCGCTGTAGACCGAATGCCTATGCCGCGCGTTGATGAAAAAAACGGCGGGCATGGAAATAGCACTCCCTGTCCGTGTTTTTAGCGACGTAGTGTGTCAACACAGACGGCTTGTCCGATGCAGCAGTGAGATTGTTCACTGACCGGGATAAGCGGCATTACCCGTGGGACCGGGCCATGAAAACGGTGCAGGAGCAGAGAAGGACAGCGAAGTGCCGCGACGTGATTGCGGCATAAAAGGTAGCGGCAGGGTAACGATGGGTGACGGTGGATGACGGCAGACGAGGTCGTGCAATGGCGTGGTAACGACACGGTGACAACGCAGCAGACAGTCACGCGGTCGGGCCATCATGTCACGCCGTCATCGCTGCGATGTGAGTGCAAGATTGTAGGTGGTCGAATTTTTGTTTCCAAGTAGCGAATGTTGGGATGCGCATACGGCGCGATTTTCGCAACGTAGTTCATGGAAAAAAAATTTAAAAGGGTTTAGGATGAATTCGAGCGATGTCGTTTCCGAATAGCGCGCCGCGCACGACATCGGTCTAGACTTCGGCGAGGAGGTAGCATGGATATCTACAGCAGTTTCGCGACCCGCTTCGAGAAAACACGAGAAGATGAACTCTCGCTCGAGGAGTATCTCGCGCTCTGCAAAGACAATCCCGCCGCGTACGCCACGGCTGGCGAACGCATGTTGACGGCCATCGGGGAGCCGGAACAGATCGACACTCGTAATGATCCGCGCATGTCGCGTATCTTCGCGAACAAGGTCATCAAGGTATACCCCGCATTCCGTGAGTTCTACGGAATGGAAGAGGTGATCGAGCAGGTGGTCGCTTACTTCCGGCACTCGGCCCAGGGGCTCGAAGAAAAGAAACAGATTCTGTATCTGTTGGGTCCGGTCGGCGGCGGTAAATCGTCGATCGCGGAACGTCTGAAGCAACTGATGGAACGCGTACCGTTTTACTCGATCAAGGGCTCGCCCGTGAACGAGTCGCCTCTCGGTCTGTTCGACTATGAGGAAGATGGCCCGATTCTCGAAGAACAATACGGCATTCCACGCCGCTACCTGAAAAGCATCCTCAGCCCGTGGGCGGTCAAACGCCTGCACGAATACAACGGCGACATCCGCAAGTTCCGCGTGGTGCGTCGCTACCCGTCCATCCTTCGCCAGATCGGTATTGCCAAGACCGAGCCGGGTGACGAGAACAATCAGGACATCTCGTCGCTGGTCGGCAAGGTGGACATCCGCAAGCTCGAACAGTACGCACAGGACGACGCGGACGCCTACAGCTACTCCGGTGGCCTGTGTCTCGCCAATCAGGGCCTGCTCGAGTTCGTCGAAATGTTCAAGGCGCCGATCAAGGTCTTGCACCCGCTGCTTACCGCCACCCAGGAAGGCAACTTCAAGGGCACGGAAGGCTTCGGTGCAATTCCGTTCGACGGCGTGATTCTCGCTCACTCGAACGAGTCGGAATGGAAGGCGTTCCGCAATAACCGCAATAACGAAGCACTGCTCGACCGGATCTTCGTCGTGAAGGTGCCGTACTGCTTGCGCTACGGTGAAGAGGTCAAGATTTACGAGAAGCTGCTGCGTAATTCGTCGCTGGCCAATGCGGTGTGCGCGCCGGGCACGTTGAAGATGATGGCGCAGATGTCGGTGCTCACGCGCTTGCAGGAGCCCGAGAATTCGAGCCTCTTCTCGAAGATGCAGGTGTACGACGGCGAGAATCTGAAGGACACCGATCCGAAGGCGAAGTCGTATCAGGAGTACCGCGATTTCGCGGGCGTCGATGAAGGGATGACCGGCGTGTCGACCCGCTTCGCGTTCAAGATCATGTCGCGTGTCTTCAACTTCGATTCGACCGAAGTCGCGGCCAATCCGGTGCACCTGATGTACGTGCTCGAACAGCAGATCGAACGCGAACAGTTCCCGCCGGAAACCGAGCAGAAGTATCTGTCCTTTATCAAGGACGTGCTGGCCTCGCGCTATGCGGAGTTCATCGGCAAGGAGATTCAGACCGCGTATCTGGAGTCGTATTCCGAGTATGGTCAAAACATCTTCGATCGCTATGTGACGTACGCCGATTTCTGGATTCAGGACCAGGAGTTCCGCGATCACGACACCGGCGAAAGTTTCGACCGCGCGGCGCTGAATGCCGAACTGGAGAAGATCGAGAAACCGGCAGGTATCAGTAACCCGAAGGACTTCCGCAACGAGATCGTGAACTTCGTGCTGCGTGCGCGTGCGGCCAACGGTGGAAAGAACCCCGCCTGGGTCAGCTACGAGAAGCTGCGCGTCGTGATCGAAAAGAAGATGTTCTCGAACACGGAAGAACTGCTGCCGGTTATTTCGTTCAACGCCAAGGGCTCGGCGGAAGAGCAACGCAAGCACGAAGACTTCGTCAATCGTATGGTGACGAAGGGCTATACGCCGAAGCAGGTACGCTTGCTGTGTGACTGGTATCTGCGCGTGCGCAAGTCATCATGATGCGCATGGCGTGCCGCTCGCGCGGTTTGACCGCGCGAGCACCTTGCGAGGCGCAGGCTGTATGGACACGGTCTGTATGGACACGGTCTGTACTGACATAGCGTTGCCGGTGTAGCACCAGGCAGCGTGCGTCTCGCGCACCCGAAATTGGCGCAGCTGCATGGATCGAAGTCAGTGCTTTGCATGGTCGACAGCTAAAGCGCCAACTGCGATCGACATGGCTGCATGGGAGACCGGGCGTGCTTCATCAAATTATCGACCGCAGGTTAGCAGGCAAGAACAAGAGCATTGCGAATCGCGAGCGTTTTTTGCGTCGCGTCAAAAACTACATTCGTCGCGCCGTGTCGGAAGCGGTACGCGACCGTAGCATCAAAGATATCCAGAACACCCAGAGCATCACCATTCCGCGTAAGGACATCGCGGAGCCGTCGTTCCGCCACGGTCCGGGCGGCAAGCGGGAAATGGTGCATCCGGGCAACTCGGACTACATCCGCGGCGACAAGATCCAGCGCCCGCAAGGCGGCGGCGGTGGAGGCGGGGGCAATCAGGCCAGCAACGAAGGCGACGGTCAGGACGACTTCGTGTTCGAACTGAGCCGCGAAGAATTCATGCAGTATTTCTTCGACGACCTCGAACTGCCGCGTCTCGTCAAAACTCATCTGATGGCCGTGCCGACGTGGAAAAGCATCCGCGCGGGCTGGGCTGCCGAAGGCACGCCGAACAATATCGACGTGGTCCGTTCGCTGCGCAGCGCGCTCGGCCGGCGTATCGCGCTCGGTGCGCCGCTCGTCAACCAGTTGCACGAGATGGAGCGGCAACTGGAGCAGATGAAGGCCGACCCGGCCGATCGTCGCGACGAGATCAAACTGCTCGAAGAGGAAATTCACCATTTGCGCGGCCGCATCTGGCGGATTCCGTTTATCGATCCGTTCGATCTGCGCTACGTGAATCGCGTGAAGCAGCCCACGCCGTCCAGTCAGGCGGTGATGTTCTGTCTGATGGATGTGTCCGGTTCGATGGACGAGCAGCGCAAGGACCTTGCCAAGCGCTTTTTCATCCTGCTGTATCTGTTCCTCAAGCGTAACTACGAGAAGATCGAGGTGGTGTTCATCCGCCATCACACGCGTGCCGAAGAAGTCGACGAAGACACGTTCTTCCATTCGACCGAAAGCGGCGGCACGGTTGTATCGAGCGCGCTGGAGCTGATGCAGAAGGTGATGGACGAGCGCTATTCGCCGACTGAATGGAATATTTACGGCGCTCAGGCGTCCGACGGCGACAACTGGACCGACGACTCGCCCAAGTGCCGCAAGATACTGTCGGATGACATCCTGGAGAAGGTGCGCTATTTTGCGTATATTCAGGTGACGCCCGAAGAGCAGAACCTGTGGCTCGAATATGCGCAGTTAGCGTTGAGCCAGCCGCATATGGCGATGAAGAAGGTCGAAACCGCGGCTGACATTTATCCGGTGTTTCGCGAATTGTTTGAAAAGCAGGCGGCGAATTCATGACGAGCCAGCCTCTGCACGACGATGCGCGCGGCGACGCAGACCCTGCGACGCCGGCGCGCGGGAAAGGCGTGCCGCAGCAGGCTTCGGGGCATGCCAAAGTTGGGGCGGACGATACAGGTGCCGCCGCAGCCGGAGCAGTCCACAGCGCTGAAGCACGGGGACACACCGGAACGCCCAATAAGGGGCAAAGGGAAGTCCGTATGAACGTAGCCGATAGACGGCCTCTGCCGTGCCCGTCCGACTGGACCTTCGAATTGATCGAAGAGTACGACTCGCATATTGCCCGTGTTGCAGAGCAATATGAACTCGACGTGTATCCGATCCAGCTCGAACTCATTAGCGCCGAACAGATGATGGACGCTTACGCGTCCGTCGGCATGCCGGTGAACTACCGTCACTGGTCGTTCGGCAAACACTTTCTCTCCACCGAAAAAAGCTACCGTCGCGGGCAGATGGGGCTGGCGTATGAGATCGTCATCAATTCGAACCCTTGCATCGCGTACCTGATGGAAGAGAACACGATGACGATGCAGGCGCTCGTCATCGCGCACGCGGCCTACGGGCACAACTCGTTCTTCAAGGGCAACTATCTGTTCAAGCTGTGGACAGACGCGCACGCGATCATCGACTACCTCGTCTACGCGAAGAATTACATCGCGGAGTGCGAGGAGCGCTTCGGTCTCGACCGGGTCGAGGAACTGCTCGATTCGTGCCACGCGCTGATGAACTATGGCGTGGACCGTTACAAGCGTCCGCAGAAGCTGTCGCTCGAAAAGGAATTCGCCGCGCGGCGTGAGCGCGAGGCTTATCTGCAATCGCAGGTGAATGAATTGTGGCGCACGCTGCCCACCCGGCATACGCCGTTGCCGGAGGAAATCGAGGAGCGTTATCCGCCCGAGCCGCAGGAAAATCTGCTGTATTTCGCGGAGAAAAATGCGCCTTTGCTGGAGCCGTGGGAGCGCGAGGTGATCCGCATCGTGCGCAAGGTCGGGCAGTATTTTTATCCGCAACGGCAAACCCAGGTGATGAACGAGGGTTGGGCCACGTTCTGGCACTACACGTTGCTCAACACGATGTACAACCAGGGCAAGCTCGAAGACGGCTTCATGATGGAGTTTCTCCATTCGCACAGCAACGTGGTGTATCAGCCGCCTGTGACGAAGCCGTATTACAGCGGCATCAACCCGTACGCGCTCGGTTTTTCAATGATGAGCGATATTCGCCGCATCTGCGAAGCGCCGACCGACGAGGATCGCCGCTGGTTTCCAGAACTGGCCGGCAGCCCGTGGTTGCCTGCGTTGCACTACGCAATGCGCAACTTCAAGGACGAGAGCTTCGTCGCGCAGTATCTGTCGCCGCATCTGATCCGCGAAATGCGTCTGTTCTCCGTACTCGACGACGACATGCGCGATTCGCTCGAAGTGTCGGCGATTCATGACGACAGCGGTTATCAGTACGTGCGTCAGGCGTTGTCGCGGCAGTACGACATGCATCATCGGGAGCCGAATATCCAGGTGTGGTCGGTCAATACGCGCGGCGACCGGAGTCTGACGCTGCGGCACTTCATGAGCGACAACCGGCATCTGTCGGGCGACAGCGATGAGGTGCTCAAGCATATGGCGCGGCTGTGGCAGTTCGACGTGTATCTGGAAAGCGTCGACGAAAACGGTACGGTGCGTAAAAAGTATGACTGCCGGTATGTGCCACCTGCGGTAAGGCTGTAGCGCTTTGTTTGACGCGGGGCTGAACTGACGTCTGCCCGTCGTTTTCACCCGCGTTCCCGCCCGCGTGTTCGCCTGATGTCCCCCCAGCCCCTGTCCGTCGGAAGACTGACAGGGGCTTGGTTCGTTCAGGCCAGGTAATTTCTGCGGTGTTTTCCAGACCCGTCCGATCGTCGCTCCAGCTAACAAAATCCCATCTATTCCTTTCTGTTCTGTAAAATTCGGCACGCCTGCGCTGGGCGCCTCATTCGGCACGATCAATGAGGCCCTTGCGCGCAGGCTGTGAAGGCGGCGCGACGACCGCCGTCTCCGGTTCAGACAAGGAAAGATATCTATATGAGCGACCTCCCCGATCAATCCGTCACCTCGGCTCACGACACACGGCGCCGCATCTTTGCGATCGTCGGCGCTTCATCGGGCAATCTTGTCGAGTGGTTCGACTTTTACGTGTATTCGTTCACCGCGCTGTATTTCGCGCCCGCGTTCTTCCCGAGCGGCAACACCACCACGCAGTTGCTCAACACAGCGGGCGTGTTTGCCGCGGGCTTTCTGATGCGGCCTATCGGCGGCTGGTTCTTCGGCCGTCTCGCGGACAAGCGCGGCCGGCGCACCGCGATGATGGTGTCGGTGTTCATGATGTGCGGCGGTTCGCTGGTGATCGCGATGTTGCCCACGTACGCGCAGATCGGCGCGTTCGCACCGGCGCTGCTGCTGGTCGCGCGGCTGTTCCAGGGCTTGTCGGTAGGCGGCGAGTACGGCACCAGCGCGACCTATATGAGTGAAATCGCGCTGAAGGGACGGCGCGGTTTCTTCGCATCGTTCCAGTACGTGACGCTGATCGGCGGACAGTTGTGCGCGCTGCTGGTGCTCGTGATCCTGCAACAGACCCTATCTACTGAAGAGCTGAAAGCGTGGGGCTGGCGCGTGCCGTTCGTGATCGGCGCAATCGCGGCGTTGATTGCGCTGTATCTGCGTAAATCGCTCGACGAAACGACGACCGCCGCCACGCGTCAGCGCAAGGAAGCGGGCACGCTGCGCGGCTTGTGGATGCACAGAGGCGCATTCATGACGGTGCTCGGTTTCACGGCCGGTGGCTCGCTGATCTTCTATACGTTCACGACCTACATGCAGAAGTATCTCGTCAACACGGCGGGCATGCAGACCAAAACAGCCAGTAACGTGATGACTGCGGCGCTGTTCGTTTACATGGTGATGCAACCGGCCTTTGGCGCATTGTCGGACCGCATTGGCCGGCGTCAGTCGATGCTGTTTTTCGGCCTGTTCGCGACGATCGGCACGGTGCCGTTGCTGCATGCGTTGAAAGACGTGTCGAGCCCGTACGCGGCGTTTGCGCTGGTTGTCGTGGCGCTGGCTATTGTCAGCTTCTATACGTCGATCAGCGGCCTGATCAAGGCGGAAATGTTCCCGCCGGAAGTGCGTGCGCTCGGCGTGGGTTTGTCGTATGCGGTGGCGAACGCCATTTTCGGCGGATCGGCGGAGTACGTTGCGTTGTGGCTGAAGTCGATCGGCGTCGAGTCGATGTTCTTCTGGTATGTCACGGTAATGTGCGCGATTGCCGGGCTGGTAGCGCTGCGCATGCGCGATCCGTCGAAAGAAGGGTATCTGCGTCACGAGCCTTGAGCGTGTGACTCGTGGTCTGAAAAGCGGCGGCCAGTGATATCGGCCGCCGCTTTTTATTGCGTGTCTCTCATGGGCGCACCGTCAACTCACCCGTCAACTCACCACGATCTCCGTTCCCAGCGTATGCAACAGATCGCGCAGCGCTTCGGCCTGGGCCATTTTCGCGTCGCTGCGGAGGTGGATTTGCACGGCGCGTCCCGCGATGCCGTCGACGGGATGGGCGAGCCATAACTCCACCGCGAGGCCGAGACCTTCCGGCTGATTGTCGACGACGGGTTCGATCACTCGCGGCTTGAAACAGGCACTGTCGGACATGATGGCGAATCACCTTGGGTGAATGAT
Organism: Paraburkholderia metrosideri; assembly: GCF_904848625.1. Classification (GTDB taxonomy): domain Bacteria; phylum Pseudomonadota; class Gammaproteobacteria; order Burkholderiales; family Burkholderiaceae; genus Paraburkholderia; species Paraburkholderia metrosideri. Next base: position 27,536 of record NZ_CAJHCP010000006.1, on the reverse strand, counting down.
GAAGGTTCATCGTAATCAGCGACGTGCGCAGCGCCAAGCAACAAATACGCGTTTGCTAAGCAGGCAATGCTTAGCAGAAAGCGTGGTTAAAAGTGAGGTGCACAGCGGCGGGTTGAGCGTCAGCAGACGGACCGGGCGACGAAGCGCGCGGCACATGCTGCATGCTGCACAACGTCCGCGTCAAACCGGCTCGGACCTGTCCGTCACCAGGTCGTTGACCAGCTCCTTCACCACCGCCGCCGGATCGGCCACAGCGGGCGCGGCAGCCACCGCGGCCACCGCCGCCGCGGCGACCGCCTGCCGACGCACCGACAACCCAGCGCGCGCCAGCATCAGCAGATGGTAGTAAAGCCGTGCGCTAAACCCATAGTTGTATGCGAACAGATGACTGAGCGCGATTTTCACGCCGGCCCATGTCTGCCGGTTGCGCGCATGCACCGATACGACGATCGGCACCAGCCGGCGCAATGCGAGCCTGCGCGACGCCTCCAGTTGCGGCGGCAACGTCAGCGCCTTGACGAACCCATAGGCGCTCACCGGGGCGGCGCTTGCCGTGCCGCGCGTGCTGTGCGAGACCGACGTCGCGGTCTTCCGATACACCGACACATAGTCGTGCAGATAGAACACCTCGCGCGCGGCAAGACACAGCTCGCTACCAAACACGAAATCGCAGCATATGCCGTACTGCTCGTTGTAGCCGATTCGTTTCACGAGGTCTGCGTTGGCCATCCAGCCGTTGTTCGGGAACATCTGGATGAGGCCGGTGCGGCCCGCAAGCGGCTGCAGACCCTGCGCGTCCTGGGTGCGCCGGAACGCGGCGTTCAGGCGCGCGCTCGCATCGAAGTCGATGGTACCGTCGTGGTCGGCCTCGTACTGGTCGCCGAACGCGGCATCGAGTTGCGGATGAAGCTGCCAGAGCGACACGAGTTTCTCGACACCGTCGATGGTGAGCAGATCGTCGTCGTGGATCAGCAGGATCTTGTCGCCGCTCGCGCGCTCGAACAGGCTCGCGACATTGCGCGCCTGGCCGAGCGGCGGCTGGTTCAGCGTATAGCGAACGCGCGGCTCCTGCGCATAACGTGCCGCGACGAGCTGCGCGGTGCGGGCGTCCCTCGAATCGTCGCCGATCACGATTTCCAGATTGTCATAGGTCTGGCCGAGGCACGAGTCGATGCACTCGACAATCAGTTCAGGCCGATTGCAGGTCGGCAGACAGATCGAGACTTTTGGCCGATCACGGGACGTGGAGAAGATGGACATGGGCGTCGCCTTTTTTATCGATTAAGGGGCGGCAGCCGGCCCGCTTGGCGCGGAGATCGCTGCAAGCAGGAAAATAGTCCATTACGCGGAAAAAATATTCGGTAAAAAACAGGAAGAAATGTTTGCGTTACGAAAGGTGCTGTAAGGGAAAAATTTGCGCGGCTTTGGTGCAGGGAACGCAGCAAAGCCGCCTGAAAAGCGTTGAATTATTTTTTCGGCGAATCGCTAACTCACCGACGGTTCGCCTTCGCCGGGCTTTTTACCGGGATGGTCAGCGGGCGACTGATCGCGATTTTCGTCGTCGCGTTTGGGCAGCTTGCTCTTCTCATTGTCGCTATGCACGGCCGGTTGCGGATGTTCGATGTCGGCGGGATGGGTTTTGGGCTGTTCCTTGGTTTCGCTCATGGTCGCTCTCCGGTTGGTTTCCACTCTTTTAATGGAGCAAGCGGCAGTCCTGCTAGTAGGTTGACTTAGCGTTTGGCGCTCGTGTGGCACCCCTGTGACGCCCCGCGAAATAGCTCGCGCGCACCACCATGGAGCCGATACGCGTTGCCCAGGTGCAGTCGGGTCGTCCAATAACCCACCCAGCGCGCATGGAATGACCTCGCAGCTCAGCGTGCGCGGTACTCCGCAGCAACTGGCACAACATTCGCTTAACAGACAATCAGAGTAGAAGCGGCTAGCGAGCCGGCATAACCATGCCGGCCTTCGTGGGGCATTGCTCTTGGGGCGCATCGTGCGCCCACGTCGAACTCATTCGACGTTTGATCGGAACCGTCCGGTTTCGCCAACAAGGAGCGTGCGATGCAGTTGCCCCAGATTTTCACCCGACTGTTTTGCGTCACGGCGATGCACCTGTCCGCGTTCGAGCGCGGCGGTCTCACTGTGCGCTCGCGCTCGCGACACCTTTGCGCGATTCCAGCCAGTTCCACGTTCCCCACCTTCGTCACGTTCCCTACATTGACACGGAGTTCAGTCATGCGTGTGTTGCATCTTCTCTCCCGGTTTTCCCGCTTCGCGGCGTCGAGCCGTTCGTTTATCGCGCGTAGTGCGAGTGCCGCGACGTTGGCCGGCGTCACGCTCGCTACGCCGTTGGCCCACGCCGAAGATCACGTTACGTTGTTGACGAGCTGGTACGCGCAAGCGGAACACGGCGGCTTCTATCAGGCGGTCGCTACCGGCATCTACAAGAAGTACGGGCTCGACGTCACCATCAAGATGGGCGGTCCGCAAGTGAACGGGATGCAGTTGCTCGCCGGCGGTCAGGCGGATTTTCTGCTTGGCTACGACTTCCAGGTACTGTCGGGCGTCGAGGCGGGGATTCCTGTCACGACGGTCGCCGCCGCGTTCCAGTACGACCCGCAAGGCATGATGACTCACGCCGACGTCAGCAGCCTCGGCGGTCTGAAGAACAAGACGATTCTGGTCGCGGGTTCGGGCCGCACGACCTGGTGGCCGTGGCTCAAGGCGAAGTACGGCTATACCGAAGCGCAAGCGCGTCCGTACACGTTCAACCTGCAACCTTTCTTCGCCGATCAGAACGTGGCGATGCAGGCCTATCCGTCGTCGGAAACATTCCAGGCCGAGCAGGCTCACGCGAACGCGCATTTCTTCCTGTTCGCCGACGACGGCTATCCGCCGTACAACACGACCATTGTCACGATGCGCGACACGATGAAGAACAAGCCGGACGTGGTCGCACGTTTCGTGAAGGCGTCGATGGAAGGGTGGAAGAGCTATCTGAACGATCCGGCGCCGGGTAACGCGCTGATCAGGAAAGACAATCCGCAGATGAGCGACGCGCAACTCGCGTACGGCGTCGCGCAACTGAAGAAGCTGAAGATCGTGACGGGCGGCGATGCCGCGACGCAAGGGATCGGCACGATGAGCGATGCACGCTGGAAGAAGACTTTCGACTACATGGTCGACGCCAAACTGCTGAAGCCCGCCACCGATTATCACGCGGCGTACACGCTGCAATTCATTCAGAACGTGAAGGTGATGCCGTGATGTGGATGCCGACCCACTCGTGCACTCGAGCACGCATTGAACAACCCCACGTCTGAACGGATAAGAAACAAGGAGCCTCACATGCTGGTCACCCGTCAAAAAGTCTTGCGCCGCTTCTGGTACGCGATCATGCCGATGTCGCAACTCGATGCCGGTCCGCAGCCGTTCACGCTGCTCGGCGAACCGATTGTGTTGTGGAAAGGCGCAGGCGGTAAGCCGCACGCATTGCAGGATCGCTGCTGCCATCGCACCGCGAAACTGTCGAAGGGTTTCGTCGACGGCGACGGTAACATCGCCTGCGGTTATCACGGCTGGACCTACGACTGCACCGGTCAATGCGTGAAGATTCCGCAGAACGACGGCGGCGCAATTCCGTCACGCGCGGTGGTGCAGTCGTACCACTGCGAGGAGCGCTACGGCTACGCGTGGGTCGCGCTCGACGATCCGCTGCGGCCGATCCCCGAGTTTCCCGAAGACGGCGCGCCAGGCTATCGGCGGATCCTGCAGTTTTATGAGCGCTGGGAAACCAGCCCGCTGCGGATGATGGAGAACTCGTTCGACAACTCGCATTTCAGCTTCGTGCACAAGGGCAACTTCGGTCTGTTCGATAACCCGAAGCCGTCGAAATACGAATTCCGTCCGAACGACTGGGGCTTCGAAGCCGAAACACACGTGCCGGTGCGCAATCCTCCGGCCAGTTACCGCATCACCGGCACGACTGAAGAAGTCACCGAGCGTCATCTGATCAATCGCTGGTTCATGCCGTTTGCGCGGCGCTTTGGCTGCGTGTACCCGGCGAGCGGCATCCATCACATCATCTACAACTGTGCGACGCCGATCGACGACCGCACGCTGATGTTGTCGCAATGGCTCTACCGCAACGACACCGAAGACGCGTGCTCGACGCAGGAACTGATCGACTGGGATCGTCCGATCACCGACGAAGACCGCGACATTCTCGAAGCGACCGATTACGACGCGTGCATCGACGTGCGCCGTCAGCAGGAGTGCCATATGGAGTCGGACAAGCCAGGCCTGCTGATGCGCCGCATGCTGCTCAAGCTGCTGAACGATCACGGCGAGAACGAAGTCTTCCGCGACATAGTCCCCATTCATCTGGAGCCGTGATCATGGCCGCGACTCATGCGTATATTCCCAAAGCCTCCGCGCCGTTGCTATCGGTGCAGCGAGTCGACAAGCGCTATCCGAACGGCACGGTCGCGCTCGAAGACGTGCGGCTCGCAATCGAACCGGGCGAGTTCATCTCGTTGCTGGGTCCGTCGGGTTGCGGCAAGAGCACGTTGCTGAAGATGTTCGCCGGGATCGAAACGCCGACGCATGGTCATATCCGTTGGTGGGGGCAGCCGTTCGACACGGTGGGCTCACCAGGACGGCGTATGTCGATGGTGTTTCAGGAAGCCACGCTGATGCCGTGGGCGAGCGTCGCCGATAACGTGCGTCTGCCGCTCGATCTCGCGCACGTGCCGCGTCGCGAAGCGGATGCGCGGGTAGCCGAAGCACTCGACGGCGTAGGCCTTGGCACATTCGGCAAGGTGTTGCCGCGCGAACTGTCGGGTGGCATGCAGATGCGCGCGTCGCTCGCGCGGGCGCTGGTCACCGAGCCGGATCTGCTGCTGCTCGACGAACCGTTCGGCGCGCTCGACGAATTCACCCGCAACCGGCTCGACGGCGATCTGCGTGAGCTGTGGAAACGGCGTGGCATCACGGTGGTGTTCGTCACGCACAGCATTTACGAAGCGGTGTATCTGTCGAGCCGCGTCGTCGTGATGGGCGCGCGGCCTGGGCGGATCATCGCCGAGGTGCCGATCGACGACAGCCAGGCAGGCGTGCTGGAGCGCGACGACGCCTACCGCGTCAGCGAGCCGTTCATGCGGCATTGCAAGACGCTGTCGGAGTTGATTGCCGATGCGCACCGCGCATCGTTTGCAAACGAAGCAACAGGAGTGCAATCATGACAGGCGAAGTGCTGGTGGGTCATTCGGCTAACACGCGGCGGGACGCGGCGACGACTGCCGCCGCGAAGCCCGCGCGTCGGCCGTTGCTGCAACGTCCCGGAATGGCGAAGGCATTGGCACCGTGGATCGTCGGTGTGCTCGTGCTCGCGATGTGGCAGGCGTGGTGCGTGCTGATGAAGGTGCCCGCGTATCTGGTGCCGTCGCCGTCGGCGATCGTGACGGAGTTGATCCAGGACGCGCCGCTGCTGTTCGGCAGTCTGCTCGCCACGTTGAAGATCACGTTGCTGGCTTTCGCGCTGGCAACCGTGCTGGGCGTCGCGATTGCGTTGCTGTTCGTGCAGAGCCCGCTGATCGAGGCGAGCCTGTTTCCGTACGCGATCCTGTTGCAGGTCACGCCGGTGGTCGCCATCGCGCCGTTGATCATCATCTGGGTCAAGGACATGAACACCGCGCTGGTGTTGTGCGCGACGCTCGTTGCGTTGTTCCCGATCATCTCGAACACAGCGCTCGGTTTGCGCAGCGTGAACCCCGGCCTCATCAACCTGTTCAGGATCAACCGTGCGACGCGCTGGCAGACGTTGGTGCGTTTGCGCATTCCCAGCGCACTGCCGTATTTCTTCGGCGGGCTGCGGATTTCGAGTGGCTTGTCGCTGATCGGCGCCGTGGTCGCGGAGTTTGTCGCGGGGACGGGCGGCAGTGGCGCAGGCCTCGCGTATCAGATTCTGCAAGCGGGCTTTCAGTTGAATATTCCGCGTCTGTTTGCTGCACTGCTGCTGATTACCGTGACGGGCGTCGTGCTGTTCGCGATCACCGCATGGGTGTCGCGCATCGGGTTGCGCGGCTGGCACGATAGCCAACTCTGATTCTTTCGCGCCCAGGCGTTCAGGTTTGCATTCAGACATTCAGGCATTCACGCATCAGGCTTATGACAACACACACTACGCAAGCTTCGACGCTGATCCGCAACGCGGCCGCCATCATGACCGGCGCAAGCGGTTCAGCCGATGACCCCGCACGCGTGAAAGGTCCCGACATCCGCATCGTCGGCGACTCGATCGACGCGATTGGCGCGCTCACGCCGCATCCCGGCGAGACGATCGTCGATGCAACCGATTGCGTGATTTATCCAGCGTGGGTCAATACCCACCATCATCTGTTCCAGTCTCTGCTCAAGGGCGACACAGCAGGTCTCGACGCGACGCTCACACCATGGCTCGCCGCCACGCCGTACCGTTTTCGCGCGTTGTTCGACGAGCGGCGTTTTCGCCTCGCGGCGCGCATCGGTCTGATCGAACTGGCGCGCTCGGGTTGCGCAACGGTCGCCGATCACAACTACGTGTACTACCCGGGCATGCCGTTCGACAGTTCGGCGATTCTGTTCGACGAGGCTGACAAACTCGGCTTGCGCTTCGTATTGCTGCGCGGCGGCGCGACCCAGACGCGGCAACTCGAAGCGGAGTTACCGACGGCATTGCGTCCCGAAACACTGGACGCCTATGCCGCCGATATCGAACGTCTCGCCGCGCGATACCACGATGCGTCGCCACGTGCGAAGCAACGTGTCGTCGTCGCGCCGACCACCGTGCTGTATTCGATCTCCGCCGCTGAAATGCGTGAGACGGCGGCGCTCGCGCGGCGTCACGGCTTGCGTCTGCATAGCCATCTGTCGGAGACGGTCGGCTATCAGGACAGCGCGCACGCGATGTACCGGCAGTCGCCGGTCGCGTTCTGCGGCGAGCACGACTGGCTCGGCAGCGACGTCTGGTATGCGCATCTGGTGAAGGTCGATGCCGACGAAATCGCGTTGCTCGCGCAGACCGGCACGGGCGTCGCGCATTGTCCGCAGAGCAATGGGCGGCTCGGCAGCGGCATCTGTCCGGTGCGCGAGATGGCGGATGCGGGCGTGCCGGTATCGATTGGCGTCGATGGCGCGGCATCGAATGAAGCGGCCGACATGATCTCCGAAGTGCACATGACGTGGCTCGCGCAGCGCGCGCGACTCGGCATGATGGCGCAGCCGACCTACCGCGGCGGCAGCTTCGAAGGCGGTGCGAATGCAGCCAGCATCGCCGACGTGATTCATTGGGGCACCGCGGGCGGCGCGCAGATCATGGGGCTCGACGAAGTCGGCAAGATTGCGGTGGGTTTCGCCGCGGACCTCGCGGTGTACCGGCTCGACGATCCGCGCTATTTCGGCTTGCACGATCCGGCGATCGGACCCGTCGCGTCGGGTGGACGACCGTCTTTGGCGGCATTGTTTTGCGCGGGCAGGCGCGTGGTCGCCGACGATCAGATCGACGGCGTCGATCTGAAGGAACTCGCGCGTGAAGCGAGGTCGGCGGTGCGGGAATTGCTGGAAGAGGCGGCCTGAAGCGAAACATAACGTCATACGCCCAGCGTGAGTGGCGCGGCCTGGCAAGCCCGCAATACGGAGCAAAAACCGCTTGACCGCGCCACTCATTCAGCGCAACGTCCAAAAGGAGATGAACAACTGCCGGAGCCCGACATGTCGCTCAACTTCCCGAACCCAAGTCGCAGCTATGACGCTTATCATCATTGCGTGAACTTCTGGGGCTACGACAATGCACGCGAAATCGCTTTCGCGATCAACGATTCGGTGCTGTCGAATCTCAGCCCCAACGCGGGCTCAGACGAACCCGCAGTACTGGCCGCATTCGACCAGCATCGCGAGCAAATATTGATGCTCGCGCGCGGCGTGTATGTTCCCGGTTCGCAAAATCGCTATACGATTGGGTAGCTGCGCTCCGTCGCAGCGCAGCAGATTGGCGTCGCCATCCACTCGGTACACCGGATACTTCGCGCATACTGCGATTCACGCTTTAAACAGCCGCTTCGCGCGCTGTGCCGCCCGTCAGCGTCACAATAAAATCGTAGAACGCCCGCACCTTTGCCGGCGGATGATGTCGCGACGGATAAAGCGCGTACAGCGGATAAACCTCGTCGCCCCAATCGGGGAACAACTCGACCAGCTTGCCGCTCGTCAGCAACGTTTCCGCACCGAGCGACAGAATCTGCGCGATCCCCTGGCCCGCTGCGCAGGCGCTATGCAACGTGCCTACGTCGTTCACCGTCAAGCGGCCCTGCGGTGTAATCATCTGTTTCTTGCGCCCGCGATGAAACTCCCACGCGAACGGGTAGCCCGTGAGCGGGTCGCGAAACTTGATACACACATGCTTGCCGCTTTCGAGGTCGGCCGGGTTCACCGGATGACCATGCTTCTTCAGGTACGACGGCGCGGCCACGGTGAGGATGCGGGTATCGAGCAGCTTGCGCGCGATCAGCGTCGACACGGGCGGCTCGCCGAAACGGATCGCCAGATCGAAGCCGTCGGCGACCATATCGCCCAACTGGTCGCGCGTAATCAGTTCGAGTTGCAGATCGGGATGCTTGTCGATAAAGCCGCCCAGTCGCGGCCCTAGTACGAGACGCGAAAAGAACGGGTCCATGTTCACGCGCAGACGTCCACGTACAGCAGTGGCGCCCTGCGCGGCGGATGCCGCGGCCTCTTCTAGCCCACCCAGCAGCGGCACGATCTGTTCGTAGAAGCGGCGCCCCTCGTCGGTCAGCATGACCGAGCGTGTGGTGCGGTCAAATAGCCGGATACCCAAACGCGCTTCGAGTCGTGCGACGGAACGGCTCACCCCGGATTGCGACATGTCCAGCGCTTCACCCGCTGCGGCGAAACTGCCGCAGTCGACGATCGCTGTCAAGACGCCCATGCCGTTCAGCATGCGCTCGTCAAATGGCATGTGATCTTCCTTTTGTTATGCATTAATGCACGACATGCTAACGCGAAAGTTGGCTTTGATTCACGCGACCAAGCCGCCTAACCAGGCCTGTCAACGCTTATCAATGATTCGATGTCATGAGTGCAATGAGAGCGACGCTATCGCGTCAATCGCGCGCTGGGCGTTAGTCTGTTTGAACTTGACCGGCATACGATGTAATGGGCTTCTCGCTATGCGTCGGGCATATTTAGATGACTTAATGGAGATTCCGTGATGTCGCGAGTTTTTATTACCGGTTCTGCCGATGGACTTGGGAAAATGGCGGCTCGTCTGCTCGTCGAGGCAGGGCACGAGGTCGTTTTGCACGCGCGCAGCGCCGCGCGAGCTGACGATGCACTGAAGGCAGTGCCCGGTGCACAGACTGCACTCGTCGGCGATCTGTCGAGTATCGCGGCGACCATTGCGCTTGCCGCGCAGGTCAATCAGCTCGGCCGCTTCGATGCCGTGATTCACAATGCGGCGGTCGGCTTTCAGGAGCCGCGCCGGGTGGCGAGCGTCGATGGGTTGCCGCATGTGTTCGCGGTCAACACGCTGGCTCCGTATATGTTGACCGCATTGATCGAGCCGCCGAAGCGGCTCGTCTATCTGAGCTCGGGTTTGCATCGCAGCGGCGATGCGAGTCTGGTCGACCTGGCGTGGGAGCGGCGTCCGTGGCAGGGGACCGCCGCGTATTCGGACTCGAAGTTGCACGACGCGCTGCTGGCGTTCGCGATCGCGCGTCGCTGGCCAGGGGTGTTGTCGAATGCGCTGGAGCCGGGCTGGGTCGCGACGAAAATGGGCGGCAGGGGCGCGCCGGACGATCTACAGGCCGCGCCGACAACCCAGGTCTGGCTCGCGGTCAGCGACGAACCGGCGGCCATGGTGAGCGGCGGGTATTTCTATCACATGAAGCCGCGTGACACGCATCCGGCGCTGCGCGACGTTGCAGCGCAGGAGCGCTTGATCGAAGCGTGTGAAGGTTTCTCGGGCGTGCGCTTGCCGGGGTGAGGCTGGTCATGCTTCTCCCCAAGCCGCGGCCCAAGCCGCCGCCCCCACCTCAACGCCCGGCGCTCGGCGCCGCCTGACCCCGCACGGGACTCGTACCCGACGCGTCGTCGAGGTGACGGAAAATCCACGCCGACACCAGCGTAATCACGCCGACACACACGAAGCTCAGCCGGAACCCGAGTTCGGCCGAACCCCATTGCGCGGAGAACACATTCACCAGCCCGCCGCCGATCGACACGCCCAACCCGATCGCCAGCATCTGCACCATTGAAAAGAGGCTGTTGCCGCTGCCCGCATCTTCGTGAGACAGGCCCTTGAGCGTGACGCTGTTCATCGCCGCGAACTGCATGGAATTGGCCGCGCCGAACACCGCCAGGATCGCAGCCTCGATCACGAGCGGGGTGCCGCGCGAAATCAGCGCGAACGACACGATGGCCGACCCGACGATCACCGTATTGACCAGCAGGAACGTGTCATAGCCATAGCGGCGCACGAGCGGGGCGATCCAGCGCTTGGCGAGCGTGCCGGCCAGCGCGGCGGGCAGCATCATCAAGCCGGAATGCAGCGGCGAATAGCCCAGTTGCAATTGCAGCAGCAGCGGCACGAGAAACGGCACCGCGCTGGAGCCGACGCGGCAGACCAGATTGCCGATCAGGCCGACGCTGAAGTTCGGCTCGCCAAACAGCGAGAGCTTGAAAAGCGGGTCGCGCCGATGCCTGGCGTATGGAATGTAGGCCAGCGCGCTCACCACCGCGAGCACGAACAGCCCCGCCGACCATGCGGCCCGATGCGAATGAGCCGGCGCGTCGATCGCGAGCGAGAACGCGATCATGCATAGCGACAGCAACCCGCAGCCGATAAAGTCGAACGGCGGCGCCTTGGCTTCACCATGCGACGGCAGATACCGTTGCACCGCGTACAGACCCACCGCGCCGATCGGCACATTGATCAGAAAAATCCAGTGCCACGTGATGGCCTGAACGAAATAGCCGCCGAGCGTCGGGCCGGCGATCGGCCCCAGTTGCCCCGCAATCGAAATAAACGCGAGCGCCGAGACGTACTGTTCGCCCGAGACGCTGCGCAGCACGGCGAGCCGTCCGATCGGCAGCAGCATCGAGCCGCCGACGCCTTGCAGCACGCGCGCCATCACCAGTTGCCCGAGCGTATGCGCGCTCGCGCAGCAGACCGAGCCGAGCACGAAGATCAGAATCGCCGTGAAGTACACGCGCCGCGTGCCGAAGCGGTCGGCGAGCCAGCCGGAGGCGGGCGTAAGCATGGCCATGGTCAGCGTGTAGGCCACCACGATCGGCTGCATCGCGAGCGGCGCGACGTGCAGGCTATGGGCAATCGACGGCAGCGCGGTGTTGACGATCGTCGTGTCGAGCGATTGCATGAAAAAACCGGCGGCGACGATCCACAGTAGCGCGGTCTGGGCGGAATCCTTGGTCATTTTTTTCGGCGCGCCCGGAGGCCTGGATGGCGTCTGCGCGCGGGGCAATCATGGGGGGAATTCCGTCATGATATTGACATTGCCGTCAATCGGGAACCCCACTAGGAGTGTTGACTGTTATCGACTTTGCCGATAACCAGCGCGACAATGTTGCATCATGCTCAATCCCATCTGGCTCAAGACTTTCGCCACCGTCGCCGCCTGCCATAGCTTTACCGACGCAGGGCGCCGGCTGAACCTGACGCAGTCGAGCGTCAGCGAACATATCCGGCGGCTCGAAGAGAGCGTTGGCCGGCGCCTGTTCGTGCGCGACACCCATTCGCTGGCGATGACCCCCGACGGCGAGGCCATGCTCGCGCATGCCAGCGTGATCCTGCAGGCGCTCGCGCGGGCCGAATCGCAGTTCCGCGCGCCGCGTCTGAAAGGCCGCGTGCGCCTCGGTTCATCGGACGATGTCGCGCTCGGCCCGCTGCCCACCGTGCTGGCGGCGTTTCGCGACGCGCATCCCGATGTCGAACTGGAAATCACCATCGGCATGACCGGCAAGCTCTACGAACTGCTCGACGCAGGGGAGATCGATCTGCTGGTGGGCAAACGCCGTCTCGGCGACCGGCGCGGCGTACCGCTTTTCACCGGACGGCTGGAGTGGCTGGCGCGCGCGGGCACGCTGGTCGATCTGAGCCAGCCGCTGCCGCTGATTCTGGTCGCCGAGCCAAGCGTGACGCGGGCGGTCGTGCTCGACGCGTTGGCGGAGGCGGGCTTTAGCTGGCAAGTGGTGTGCACCAGCAGCAGCCATTCGGGTTGCATTGCCGCTGCGCGCGGCGGGCTGGGCATTACCGTGCGTCCGCAGTATCTGGCCGCGCGCGGACTGACGCCGCCGTTGAATGCGGCCGGTCTGCCGACGCTGCCTTCGGTGGAATTCATCGCGCTCGCGGCGAAGCGGCTCAGCCGTCCTGCGGGAACGCTGCTGCAATTGCTGCATGACAGCGACCTGCGGGGCTCGTGGATCGGCGAATGAGAATGCGGCGGGAAAAAACGCTGTTGCGCAAGGGCTTCGCAGGATAAGACGAGACACGACATGACACCGCGAGTGGCGGCAGCGCGGGAGGCTGATTAAGCATTCGCCCAAGCGTTTGCATCATCAGCCTCCCGTGCAGCGCGGAGCCTTCATGCGGGCATCTTGCGGAAAGCAATCGCAAAGCGGTTCCATGCGTTGATCGCCGAGATCAGCAGCGTCAGGTCGACCAGCTCCTCATCGCTGAAATGCGGACGCACGGTTTGCCACACGGCGTCAGGCACGTGCTCGTGCGACACCAGCGTCACCGCTTCGGTCCATTCGAGCGCGGCGCGTTCGCGGTCGGTGAAGAACGGTGTTTCGCGCCAGACCACCACGGTGGCGAGACGCCGTTCGGTTTCGCCGCCTTTGCGGGCGTCAGTGGTGTGCATGTCGACACAAAATGCACAGCCGTTGATCTGCGACGCACGCAGGCGCACCAGTTCGGTCAGCGATTTTTCGAGCGCCGATTTGCCGATCCGTTCTTCAACGCCGAGCAGTGCCTTGATGGCGGCGGGATTGGCTTTATAGAAGTCGAGACGTTGTTCCATGATGCACTCCTGAGTGGATGGTTGAACGCGGAGCGGGACGCTGTTTTTGCCGGCATTCCGTGACGCGATGAATGAATCTTAGTCCTCGAAATGGATTCTAAAAATGACCGATTCAGGCTAATTTCAGGTAACCACTTTTGCGTGTGAACGAGCGTGAGCAAGGTCTGGGGCAAATCGCGCAAGCGTCCTTATCACCTGTAATGGCATCGTTGCTGCGCTTCTGTCGATTCGGTATGGTGAGCCATCGCCCAATTGAAGAGACATGCTCATGACGTCCGCCGCCGCTTCCTGTTCGCCGCCAGTCCGCTCCGACGTCCTGATCGTCGGCGCCGGCCCCGTGGGCCTGTTTGCGGCTTTCGAAGCCGGCGTGATCGGCCTGTCATGCCAGATCGTCGACGTGCTCGACAAGGTCGGCGGCCAATGCATCGAGCTTTATCCCGACAAGCCCATCTACGACATTCCCGCCATTCCGTCGTGCACCGCGCGCGAGCTGGTCGATCGGTTGATCGCGCAGTGCAAGCCGTTCAACGTGCCGATTCACCTCGAACAGCGGGTCGAATCGGCCGAGCAGCGCGCAGATGGTCGCTGGACCGTGCTGACCCACGGCGGTCTTACGTTCGACGTCGCGGCTATTCTGCTGGCCGCGGGCAACGGCGCGTTCGTGCCGCAAAAGCTGGCGCTCGCTGAAGCCGTGCCGCTGGAGACACGTCATGTGCATTACAGCGTGCCGCGTCTCGCCGATTTCGCCGACCGGATCGTGGTGGTCGCCGGCGGCGGCGATTCAGCGCTCGATTGGGCACTCGCGTTGCGCAAGGTTGCGCGGCGCGTGACGCTGGTGCATCGGCGCAATGGGTTCAGCGCGGCCGATTCGAGTGTCGAATTGATGCGGCGCGCGGTGGCGGCAGGCGAGATGGATTTTATGGTCGGTGCAATTGCGGGGCTCAACGTCGAGGGCGACACGCTGAAGTCGCTGACGTTGCGCCAGCTCGAAGGCGAGACGCAACTCGATACCGAGCATGTCGTTGCGCTATACGGACTGGTAGCGGACCTCGGTCCGATCGCCCAGTGGGGACTGACGATTCATGGCGGCCGTGTCGATGTGGATACCTCCTGCTATGAAAGCTCGCGGCCTGGCATTTTCGCGGTGGGCGACATTGCCAATTATCCGAATAAGCAGAAGCTGATTCTGTCGGGATTTCACGAAGCGTCGCTCGCGCTGCGCAAAGCGTATTCATATGCTTATCCTGACAAAAAGCGCGTACACGTTCATTCGAGCTATGACGCGAAGCTCGCGGAAAAAGTCGGGGCGGCAGGGTGAATACGCTTTCCCGTCCCGATGATTTATCCATTCCGGGCATAGCGGTTTCTTCAGGCGGACCGGTCGCGACAATGCTGTCACGACCGGCCTTTCCAGAGGTGACGCATTCGAGCCTGGCGTTCGGCTCAAATGCCGTTCAGCGTTAAACGTTATTTCCCCTCCGGCTGACTCGCGCCCGCTGCCGCCGCGCTGGCCGCCTTGTCTTTCTTCTTCGCTTCGTGATGGCCGACTGCGCAGCCTGCGGCTGCGCCGGCCACGCCATGATCCCCGGCAACGTGGCCGGTGACGCCGCCAACCACGGCGCCTTTAGTGCAGCCTTCGGCATGGGCGACGGTGCTGGCAAGTGCCAGGGCGGCGGCGAAGGCGAGGGTCGTGAAGGCTTGTTTCAATTGAGGCTCCTTTAGGTCGATGCTTCGAAGTGAAGTAGCCATCGAAGTAGCAAGCGCGGGGCCTGATATTTCGCACCGAGCACGGCAGCGCTGCGTCGCGCCGCCTCCAGACCTGGATCGGTGCGCCCCTGGGTGAAACCATAAGGCACAGGGCGAGGCAACGCCCCACGCGCGGTGTATGCTTCCGGCAAAACCCCTCTACTTTCGCACAATGAACCAGCTTGATGTTCCTCCTCCCCGTGACAACGATAAGCCGCCCCGTGTGGCCGCAACGCGTCCGTCCCGGCCTCTCGACGTCGATTACTGGCAACTCGTGCAGGCGATCGAAGACTATGCAATCTTCCTGCTCGACGCCACGGGGCGCATCGTCAGCTGGAACGTCGGGGCGCAGATGCTGCAGGGTTACACGGAACCGGAAATCGTCGGTCAGCATTTCTCGCGCTTTTATACCGAAGAAGCCGTAGCGCGCGGCTGGCCCGCGTATGAGTTGCAACAGGCGTCGCTGACCGGCCGTTTCGAAGATGAAGGCTGGCGGGTTCGCAAGGACGGCACGACCTTCTGGTCGAACGTCGTGATCACGGCGATCCGTAACGATGCCGGCGTCCTGACCGGCTTCGCGAAGATCACCCGCGACCTGAGCGCGCAGCGCGAGTATGTCGAAGCGTTGCGGCAAAGCGAGGAGCGGTTCCGGCTGCTGGTCGACAGTGTCAAGGATTACGCGATTTTCATGCTCGATCCGCAAGGCTTCGTGATCAGCTGGAACGCGGGCGCGGCGCGCATCAAGGGATACATGCGCGAGGAAATCGTCGGCCGGCATTTCTCGCAGTTTTATCTGCCTGAAGAGGCCGCGGCGGGCAAGCCAGCGCGTGAGCTGGCCATCGCGCGGCAGATCGGCCATGTGGAAGACGAAGGCTGGCGAGTGCGCAAGGACGGCACGACCTTCTGGGCGAACGTCAACATCACGGCCGTGCATGACGAGTCGAACCGGTTGCGCGGCTTCGCCAAGGTCACGCGCGATCTGACTGAGCGGCGTCAGCGAGAAGAGGCAGAGCGCTCAAGCGAACGGCTGCGGGAGTTTATTGCGACGCTTGCGCATGAGTTGCGCAACCCGCTTGCGCCGGTGCGCAATGCGGTGGGCGTGATGCAGCTGGAAGTCGGTTTGAGCCCCACGCTGGCGCGTTCACGCGACCTGATCGACCGTCAGGTCACGCACCTCACGCGGCTCGTCGACGATCTGCTCGATGTGGGCCGGATCATGTCGGACAAGGTCGAGCTGCGCTATGCGCGCGTCGATCTGGCAGAGTTGGTCGCGCGCGCCACCGAGGCCGCGCGGCCGTTCACCGATGGGCGCGAACAGCAGGTCGTCGAGCATCTGCCGGTCGATCCGATGACCATTCGCGGCGACATGACACGGCTCGTGCAGGTGCTGCAAAACCTGCTGCACAATGCGTCGAAGTTTTCGCCGGTGGGCAGCACCATCGACGTGTCGGGCCGTATCGACTACAACATGGCGGTGATCGAGGTGCGCGATTCGGGGTGCGGTATTGCCGCGCGTTCGCTAGACCGGATTTTCGAACTGTTCGCGCAGGAAAAGGCGTCGCAGAGTTCGGGCGAGGGGGGGCTCGGCATCGGTCTGACGTTGTGCAAGTCGCTGGTGGAAATGCATGGCGGCAGCATTTTTGCGAGCAGTGACGGGCCGGGATGCGGCAGCGCATTCACGCTGAGTTTGCCGCTCGCAGCGGGGCCGGCCGATGCCGCTGCCGATGAAACAGGCGCCGCACCGCAGGAGGTGCCGTCATTGCGAATTCTGCTGGTCGACGACAACCACGATTCCGCCGACAGCCTCGCGATGCTGCTCGAACTCAAAGGCCACGAAGTGCGCATCGCCTACTCCGGCGAGCAGGCGATCCAGATCGGGCCACGCTTTGCGCCTCACCTTGGCGTGATCGACATCGCGATGCCAAAGATGGATGGCTACGCGACCATCGCCGTACTGCGTGACATGCCTGAGCTGGCCGACACGATGTATGCGGCGATGACGGGTTTCGGTCATGCAAGCGACCGCGAGCGCACCCGTGAAGCGGGTTTTCATGCTCACCTTGTGAAGCCGGTGGAGATGGCATTGTTCGATGATCTGCTCGCGCGGGTGGAGGCGCGGCGGCGGGGTTAGGCGTTCCTTGGCCGGCTTCCTAACCGTTTCGCGCCCGCAGTCGAGGCCGCGCTGCCGTCTCGCCAACGGGGTGCGCGCTGACCTTCGCATAGATCGAAGTCCCTGAAGATCGCAACATGCACACGTGTCTGATCGCTAAGGCACGACGCTTGCTGTGCGCTTTGTATGCTCTGCCGCCAATTGAAAGCGCGCGGGCTGATCGAAGCGTTTCAGGGAGGCACGATGCTCGATACGCGTGACCGTACGGCCGCCGTCAATTCGCGGTCTTTTGCAGATTCCGGCGGGACGTCCGGCAATACTTCATTGCCGGCTGGTAAAAGCGTCAGCCGCGACGGGCTAATTCCGCGCGATTCCGATTCCGATTTCATTTCCGGCGCGACATCTGAAGAGGCCTCTGCGCAACAACGTGGTTTGCAGCAGGAAGGAACCGTTGCTGCATCGCTCGACCACGTTTTGCGCGGCATGCGTCTCGATTCCCACGATCCCGTCTCACCGGGCGAGGCTTTGCGCACGCTCGTCGAACATGGCTATGACCGTGCGCCATGGCTGCCGCTCCCCGCTCAGGGCCAGACGCTGGCCCGCTGGCGCGTGCTGGCGGCCGTCGCCGCGTGCGACCTGTCGCTCGTCAAACTGTTCGAAGGTCATACCGACGCGCTCGCCATCCTCGCGGAACTGCGCGGTCCTACACCGCCTGCCGCGAGCCGCTGGGCCGTGTGGGCTGCCGAACCGCCCGATGCGCGGGTGCAGGCGGTCCGCGCAGGAATCCGAAACAATGCCGCCGATAACCCGCAGGTGTATCTGACCGGGACCAAGGCATGGTGTTCGGGCGCGGAGGCCGTCAGCCACGCGCTCGTCACCGTGTGGCTGGATAACGAGCCGGTGCTAGCCGCCGTCGCGATGGATCACGCATCGATCTCGATCGATACCTCGAAGTGGCAGGCGGTCGGCATGCGGAGCACGGCAAGCGCCGATGTCAGGTTCGATAAAACGCCTGCGACGCTGGTCGGCGCGGCGCATGCGTATGTGCGTCGGCCGGGGTTCTGGCACGGCGGCGCAGGGATCGCTGCGTGCTGGTACGGGGCTGCTGCACAAATCGGCCGCACGCTGCGCGCCGCCTGCGCGCAGCGTGCCGATCCACATCGACTCGCTCATCTCGGTGCGGTCGATGTCGGCCTCGCGTCGGCTGCCGCCGTCCTGCGCGAAACGGCGGTGCAGATTGACGCCAATCCGCTCGCGGATGCACAGCGTGAAGCCATGCGCGCGCGTCTCGCAGTCGAAGAAGCGGCGACGGCCGTCATGACTCACGCGACGCGCACGCTCGGCGCGGGTCCGCTGTGCCGCGACGCGCGCTTTGCCCGCGCGCTCGCCGATCTGCCGGTGTTCCTGCGGCAAAGTCACGCGGAGCGCGATCTGGCGTCGCTCGGCGAACTCGTGGCAGCCGCTGATGCCGTTGAGGCGATCACGCCGGGAGCCGCGCCATGGACGCTCTGAGATTCCAGGTGAAATTCATTGGGCGGAGGATGCCCGCATGAACTCGACGGCCCAATACTTCGACGATCTCTATCAGCAGAGCGACGATCCGTGGAATCTGCGCGAAGGCTGGTACGAGCGTCGCAAACGCACACTAACGCTCGCGTTGCTGCCGCGTCCGCGTTACCGGAACGCCTTCGAGCCCGGTTGCGCGAATGGCGAATTGACAGCGGAGTTGGCCACGCGTTGCGATGCGCTACTCGCCGCCGACCTTCATGAGCGCGCCGTGACGTTGACCCGCGAACGCGTCGCCGGCATGCCGCAAGTGCGTGTCGAACAACGCACCGTGCCGCTCGAATGGCCGACCGAAGCTGGGCCGTTCGATCTGATCGTCATCAGCGAATTCGCCTATTACCTGCATACCGATGAACTCGAAACGCTGGCCGCGCGGATCGCCGCGTCGCTGACCACGGACGGCACGCTGCTCGCCTGTCACTGGCGGCGGCCCTTTGCCGAAGCACTCGAATCCGCCGATACCGCGCATGCGCTGTTCGATGCGCGATGCGGTCTGTCGCGTCTCGCGCATCATGACGAAGCCGATCTGCTGATCGACGTCTGGTCGCGCGACGCACGTTCGGTCGCTCAACGCGAGGGGCTCCTATGATCGGCGTGATCGTTCCTGCGCACAACGAAGAGGCGTTGCTCGCGCCATGCCTGGCGGCGTTGCTCGAAGCGTCGCGTCACGAGGATCTCGACGGCGAAACGGTGCGGATCGTGGTCGTGCTCGACGCCTGCAATGATTTTTCCGGTGCGATTGCGCGGGCCTACGGCGTCGAGACGTTGACACTGAAGGCGCGCAACGTGGGCATTGCGCGGGCCACCGGCGCCGATTTTCTGCTCGCGGACGGCGCTCGCTGGCTCGCGTTTACCGATGCGGACAGTCGCGTGTCGGCGACATGGCTAGTCGCGCAGCTATCGCTCGACGCGGACGCGGTCTGCGGGTCAATCGCCGTCGACGACTGGAGCGCGCATCCGCACAGCGTGCGCGAATATTTCCGCAAAACTTATGTCGACGCGGACGGACATCGGCATATTCACGGCGCGAATCTCGGTGTATCGGCGCAGGCTTACCGGCAGGCCGGCGGCTTTCCGCCGCTGACCTGCAGCGAAGATGTCGCACTGGTCGACCGCCTGATTGCGATTAACGCGCGGATTGCGTGGAGCGCCGCGCCGCGTGTGATTACCAGTGCGCGCGCGGCGGCCCGCGCGAGCGGCGGCTTCGGCGATACGCTCGCGGCATGGGCGGCCGGATAACCAGCGCGGCGTGGGTTGTCCGATTGGGGAGCGGCTCCCGTCAGCCGCGTGCCGCGAGGAGGGCGACATGATGAATGCGATCTTCGTTCTGTTCGGCGAGGGCCGTGATCTCAATACGTTGCAGATGGGTCTGCGCGCGATCGTCGTGTTCGTGATTGCATTGCTGCTGATTCGCGTATCAGGCCGGCGTTCGTTTGGGCAACGTTCGCCGTTCGACTCGGTGGTGGTGATCCTGTTGGGCGCTACGCTGAGCCGCGCGATTGTCGGCGCGTCGCCGTTCGTCGCGACGGTGGTGTCGTCATTGGTCATCGTTGCGTGTCACCGGTTGCTGGCGCTTGCGTGTGTGCACTGGCGCCGGTTCGAGCGGCTGGTGGGCGGCCTCGAACGCGAGGTGTTTCGCGACGGTGCGTTCAATTCACGCGAGATGGAAGCGGCGCTGATCACGCGAACCGACGTTCACGAAAGCGTGCGGCAGAAAACCGGCGCCCGCTCGATGGACCACGTGGCCGCGGCGATTCTCGAACGCAACGGTGATATCAGCGTGATCCACAAGCCACCGCGAGAAAGCTGACGGAAGTGGCTGAGGTGACCGAGGGGGCGGAGCGGCGCTTAGCCCCGGCCGCCACGGGAGATCTCCGCGCCCGCGCCGCGCGGCATGCGCAGCGTGACTGGAATCGACGCAAACGAGCACAGTCCCACCACCAGAAACGCCGGCCAGAAATCCGACCACATGATGCTCGGATGCCCATGCATTACTCGCGAAATCTGCAGCACGATACCGCCGACCGTTACGCCCAGACCCAGCGACATCTGCTGGACGACGCTACCGAGACTCGTGGCGCGCCCCACGTCGCGGCTGGCGATTTCGGCATACGTCAGCGAGTTCAGACTCGTGAATTGCAACGCAGGGAAGAAGCCGCCGAGCAGCACGACCACCCAGATGAGCCATGTTGGCGTGCCGGGGAAAAACAGGCCACACGCTGCGATCGAGATGCCCGACAGCGCTGCGTTGACCACCAGCACCGAGCGGAAGCCGAAGCGCCGCAGCACGGTGGAGGCGACCGTGCGCATGAACATGCCGCCGAACGCCGACGCGCAGGTGATCAAGCCGGACTGGAATGCGCTCATGCCGTGACCTTCCTGCAACATCAGCGGCAACAGGAACGGCAGCGCGCCAAGGCCGATCCGGAACAGCGAGCCGCCGAGCACGCTCGCCTGAAAGGTCGGCACCTTGAAAAAGCGCAAGTCGAGCAGCGGCAGTTTGGCGCGCTGTGCGTAGACCACATAGATTGCGAGCAGGACCGCGCCGATTCCACACATGCCAAATGCGTCCGCATTTGAAATCAGTTCGCCGCCTACCAGCGACAACCCCAACAGCAGCAGCACGGCGCCCGCCGCCGACAGCACGAAACCGATCCAGTCGAGCGGCCCCGGATGCGGTTCGCGCGTGTTGGCGATGAACCGGTTAGTCAGATAGATGCCGAGGATGCCGATTGGCACGTTGATAAAAAATATCAGACGCCAATGCAGATACGTGGTGATAAAGCCGCCGAGCAGGGGGCCGGCGGCAGGACCGAGCATGGCCGGGACGCTCAGATAGTTCATTGCGCGAATAAAGTCGGCTTTGTCGACCACCCGGAAGATGATGATTCGCCCGACCGGCACCATCATCGCGCCGCCGACCCCCTGCACGAAGCGCGCAAGCGTGAAGGTGGCGAGCGAATTCGACGCCGCGCACAGCAGCGAGCCCGTGACAAAGATGCCGATGGCGGTACGGAAGATGGTGCGCGCGCCGAAGCGGTCGGCCAGCCAGCCGCACACGGGAATGAACACGCCGAGGCCGAGTACGTAGCTCGTGACCGCGATTTTCAGCGTGACCGGGTCGCGCCCGAAGTCGCGGGCCATGGCCGGTAGCGCGGTGACGATTACGTTCGCGTCGACGCTTTCCATGAACATCGCGCACGCGACGATGAGGGGCGCTATCAGAGCTTTTTGGACGACAGTCATGAAGGCGGGTTTTGCGGCGAGCGGTCGCAGGCAAAGGGGTCATTATTGCACCTGTACGGTGCGGATTGTTAATAGACGCCCGTTTGATGGTGCCCCTTGTGAAATTTCTGACGAAAGAGGCGCTGTGACTGTCGTGCAACACCGCTAGTCAATGTTTAATTTTTGTTGCAGCGCGGCATAGGAACGCTATAATCGGGTTATTCCCTAGGTATAAACCCTAAACAGGAGTTGACCATGAACACCGCTTCCAACGCTGCTGCCCGTGCCACTGCTGCTCGCAATACAACCTGGTTGGGTAAATTGCGCGCTTTGGCGCTGCATGCACTGAACCTGCATCTGCAAAACTGCGCGGTCATCGCAGAAGCGCACCGCCGTCCGCAGTAAGACTGACTGGCGTTGTGGGCTGTGTCCACGTCCACAGGGTGAGGCGGGTGCAGGAAGGGGCTCGCCGGGCCGCGTGTGCGGTCTGTGATGCGCTCGAATCGATCAGGTAATTCCCCGCAGTCCTTTATTCGCGCTCTGCCCGTTTGCAACTAGCAGGCGGGCTGCCGCCAGCGTGGCGCGCGACGTTGTTCTAAAAGGACCCGGCACCCATTCGCATAGCGGCTCCGATGCTGCAAAACCGGCGATACGCCCGGCACGAGGTCGCTGGCTTGTGGCGTCGTCATACGCGGGTTCTGAACCTCGCGTTCGCCAGGGCCACGCGCTTTAGTCGCTGGCGGGGGTTGACCGGGACGCCTCCGCGCGTGTCTTCGTCGCTCGCGCGGACAAGGCGCTCATCAAAAGCAGCGTGGACACCAGTCCCACCAGATAGACGCCTGCCATCACCCAATCCTGATCTGCCATTATCGTTCCCCTTCATGTGCCGGCCTTCACGTGGCACGTGCTGCGCATTTCATCGTGCCATTGCTCACGATTACGGCGCGCGGTGGAAAACCTTGATGCTCCAGAACCGCATCCAGTGCGGCAGTTGATGGACGCGGCGCGGTCCTAGCGCCCACCCATGCAGAATGGGGTCGAATGGCAATCAACACGCGCTCGCCTTAACCGTTGATCCTCCGGTTTGCTCCCGTCATCGAAACAAAACCGAATCGGTAAGTTCGACCGTCTACCGATTGACGGCCTCATCAAGCGCGCCCTCTTAATGGCCTGCTGAGTTAATTCCTCAGGAAATCACTACCCCTGTCAACCTTTTGGTCGGTTTGCCGTTATCCCTTTGTAATCGCCAAAAGCAGGCGACGCCGCGATGGACGTTCCGTCGTCGCGACAGCTCCACGCAAGGCCCGCATGACCATGTTTCGTCGCAATAACGATAAATCCGGCCGGTTAGGCGCGATGCTCAGCCGGGCGTCGACAGCCCTCGGCAACCGGGGCATCCTCTCGCCAGTGCTCGCCCTCGTTATCTGCGGGCTGTTGCTGCTCGTCTTCCAGCATTTGTCCCAGGCCGTCGACTATCGCTCGGTCATCCGTCAGTTGCGCGAGCTCACGGCTGGCGAATGGAGCGCCGCGCTCGGCGCCACTGCATTGAGCTACGTGGCGCTGGTCGGCCGCGACGCGGTCGGCCTGCGTTACCTGGGCGCGGTCGTGCCGCGGATGGCGCTATGGATTGGCGCGACGGCGGGCTCCGCGCTCGGTAATGCCACCGGCTTCGGCGCGTTGACAGGCGGCGCCGTGCGCGCGCGCGTCTACGGCGTGGCGGACGTGACCCCGGCGCAGATCGGCCGCATGACGGTGTTCACGAGCGTCTCGCTGGCGCTCGCTCTGGTATTGATGACGGCGCTCGGCATGGTCTGCAAGGCCGGCTCGATTGCGCCGATGCTGCATCTCACGCCCATCACGCTGCGCTGGATCGGCGCGGCGCTGCTCGTGGCGCTCGCGCTCGCGGCCATCGCATGCCGCAGCGAAACGCGCGCGGTTCGCACCCGCTGGCAGTGGCTTTCATTCGATATCCCGGCGCGCCGCGATCTGCTCGCACAAGTCGCGCTCGCGGTCCTCGACGTGGTAGCGGCAGGGCTCGCATTGTGGGCGCTGCTGCCGCACGCAGACGTGAGCTTCGTCACCTTCATCACCGTCTATGCAGCGGCCATGCTGCTCGGCATGATCGGCCATACACCCGGCGGGGTCGGCGTATTTGAAGCGGCGATGGTATTCACCCTGAGCCGCAACGTGCAAACGCATCAGATGCTTGCCGCGTTGCTCGCGTACCGCGCCATTTACTTCGGTGTCCCGCTGATCGTGTCGGCGGCATTGCTGGCGGGTTTCGAAGGCCGCTTGCTGAAAAAGCGCCTGCCGATGCTACAGGCGCAAGCCGCAGCGAAACTCGCGCCACTGTTTTTGAGCCTGGTGACCTTCGTGGTCGGCGGGATGCTGGTCATTTCCAGCGCGACGCCTGCGTTCTGGCAACGCATCCATATCTTGCGCGACGTCGTGCCGCTGTGGGTGATCGAAAGCTCGCAGATGCTGTGCAGCGTGCTCGGCGTACTGCTGCTGTTCGTCGCGCGTGGTTTGCTGCGGCGCCTCGACGCCGCATGGTGGATGACACTCGCACTCGCGGTGGTGAGCCTCGCGTTGTCGCTGACCAAAGGCCTCGCGTTCGTGGAAGCGGGCGTGCTAGGCATGCTGATCGTGTTGCTGCTGTCCACGCGCCGGCGTTTCAACCGTCATTCGTCGTTGTTTGCCGAGCGTTTTACGGCGGGCTGGCTGGTGTCGGTGGCCATGGTGCTGATGCTGGCCACGTGGGTGATGTTGTTTGCTTTCCGCGACGTGCCGTACACGCAGGACTTGTGGTGGCAATTTGCATTCGACGAACGCGCACCGCGTGCGCTGCGCGCGACGCTCGCCGCGAGCCTGTTCGCCGCGACGTTCTCGTTCTGGCAATTGCTGCGTCCAGCACCGGGCCGTTTCGTCAAACCGGCGCCCGAAGATCTGCACGACGCCGCGCGCATCGTGCGCGCGCAGGAGCGCAGCGACGCGGGTCTCGCGCTGATGGGCGACAAGAGTTTTCTGTTCTCCGAGTCACGCCAGGCGTTCCTGATGTACGCAAAAAACGGCCGCACGTGGGCCGCTTTGCATGATCCGGTTGGGCCGCGCGAAGAGTGGGCTGGGCTGATCAGCAAGTTCGTCGCGCTCGCGCATGCACATGGCGGTCGCGCAGCGTTCTATCAGGTCCGCGCGAACGCATTGCCGCTTTATCTCGACGCCGGTCTCACGCTGATGAAACTCGGCGAAGAAGCGCACGTCGTGCTCGACGATTTCGATCTGAAGGGCGCGCACCGCGCGCATCTGCGCTATGCGCTCAAGCGCGGTGAGCGCGACGGCTTTACGGTCGAAGTGATCGATCAGGCGAATGTGCCGGCGTCGCTGGACACACTGCGCCAGATTTCCGATGGCTGGCTCGATAGCCGCGATGCTCGCGAGAAAAGCTTCTCGGTGGCCGCATTCACCGACGAATACCTCGCTGCGCAATCGGTGATGCTGGTTCGCCAGAACGGCGAACCCGCTGCTTTCGTGACCTTCATGACGACCGATCTGAATACCGAAGCAACGGTCGGCGTGATGCGTCATGTGGAAAGCGCGTCGCCGTACGCAATGGAATATCTGTTCACACAACTGGCGCTGCATCTGAAGCAGGCGGGTTTCCGCTCGCTCAGTCTTGGCATCGCGCCGCTCTCCGGCATGTTGCCGACGCCACTCGCATCGCGTTGGCATCGGCTGGCCGGCATCATCTGGCGCTTCGGCGGCCGCTTCTATAACTTCCGCGGACTGCGTGCTTTCAAGAGCAAATTCCAGCCGCATTGGGAGCCGCGTTATCTCGCGGCGTCGGGTTCGGTGGGCGTCTTTTTCACGCTCGCGGACCTGTCATTGCTGGCGGGAGGCCGGCGTTCATGACATTGCATCCATTCTTCAAGCTCGCCGTCGCGGCGGGCCTCGTGACTTGTGCGGCGTTCGCGCAGGCATCCACCAGTACCGTACCGGGCGGCCGTTATGGCGACGTCACCGTGACGCAACCCGCCGGTCCGTTGCGTGGTTTTGTGGTGCTTTATTCGCAGGCCAGTGGCTGGAGCCCGGCGGATCAGCAAAGCGCCGATGCGCTCGCCAAGGCCGGTGCGTTGACGGTCGGCGTGGATACCGCGCGTTACGCGGCCAATCTGAACGCGAAGAAAGAGACCTGTCATCAACTGGTGGGCGATGCTGAAGCACTGAGTCACCAACTCGAACGTCAATCGCAATCGAGCCATTATTTCGCGCCGATCGTCGCGGGTACGGGGCAGGGCGCGACGCTCGCGATGCATGTGCTCGAACAGGCGCCTTCGAATACGATCGCGGGTGCCGTGTCGGTCGATGCCGAGCGTACGCTCGACGCGCGTTTTGAACCCTGTCCGCCGGATCCAACGGTGATTCGCGACAAGGTGCCGGGTTTTGTCGAAAAGGACCCAGCCGCTAGCGCCGATCGTGCGCGACTCGTGTCGCTGGTCACACCGCATCTGCAAGCCGTGTCGACGGGCGACGACGATGTTTCGGATCTGCCGCTGATCGAATTGCCTGCCGCGCATCCGAACGGCCTGATGGCGATCGTGATTTCCGGCGACGGTGGTTGGCGCGATCTCGACAAAACCATCGCACAGGCTTTGCAGAAAGACGGCGTGTCGGTAATCGGTTGGGACAGTCTGCGCTATTTCTGGAGCGAGAAGCCGCCTGCGCAAACCAGCCGCGACCTCGCTCGCGTGATGCAGACTTACGGCACGCGTTGGCATGCGCAGCACATCGCGCTGGTCGGTTATTCGTTCGGCGCTGACGTGATGCCGTTCGCGTATAACCGTTTGCCTGAGGCGCAGCGCGCGAAAGTGTCGTTGATTTCATTGCTCGGCTTCGCGCCGGACGCCGATTTTCAGATTCGGGTGGGCGGCTGGCTGGGTATGCCGGCTAGCGACAAGGCTCTGAAAGTACAGCCCGAGTTGACGCGCGTCCCGCCTGCCATCGTGCAATGCTTCTACGGTGAAGACGAGAAGGAAACGTTGTGTCCGGCGTTGACGAAAACCGGCATCGACGTGATTCGTACTTCGGGCGACCACCATTTCGGCGGCAACTATGATTCGCTGGAGCAGCGCATTCTCGTCGCTTTCAAAAAGCAGAGTGGCGCGCACGACTGATCGTTGTGTGAGAGGACGTGTCGCCCGTGCTACGTGCTGCGCTTCAGTTACGGAGCGTAGCGCGCGGTAAAGCGCCGTAGTGGGATCGTTGATTTTGGCCCGCTTTTCAAGCGCTATTTCGCGTGACCTTTCGATTTGCTTGCTCATTGATCTGCGACAGGGTTAGCCCTTTTCACTTCAGTGCGGCGCGAGTTTCACAGCTTCTGTCACGCCTTCTGTCACATCGCGCACAGGGATTGACAAAGCGCGCGAAGTCAACGAAGATCGAACGCATGAACTGCACCCACATCCGTATTGCGCTGATTATTAGCATCATTCATCGAATGGTGGGTTAGCGCGCGTCTGGTAGCAGTGACACATTAACCCGCCCCACGAGGCGGGTTTTTTTATGTCCGCTCTGCCTGCCTCCTGGTGAACTCTTTGCTGATTCGTCTTGCCCTCCCAGGAGCTTGCCTTGAAGTTATTCGAATTCGAACATGCGGTCGAAGCAGCCGATAGCGTCGCGCTTCGCCACGACTACCTGAAAAAAACCCTGACCGCGCGCGTCTACGACGTGGCCCGCGAGACCGAACTCGAACGCGCGCCGAATCTGTCGGCGCGGCTGCGTAACCCGGTATATCT
>NZ_CAJHCP010000005.1 GCF_904848625.1 Paraburkholderia metrosideri | reverse complement strand
ACTTCGCTGGAAGCCTTGCCACTGCTGGCTTTCCCGCTTCCCCGTGCCCCGGTATCCGAAGCACGAAAGAGCGAGATTCTAGCGAGCCGTACCGGCACTTGCAAGCGTTATTTTGATGTGCCTGGATTCGTCAGATCAGACTTAGAAACGACCACGCCCAACGCGGGCCCAGTGCGATCAGAAGCACGTCGCTTTATACAGCCGCGTGCTTGCGCATCACCCGCTCAACCAGCTCTAAATAGTGATTGAGATCCGGCGTCGGTTGATTCTGGGCTTTCGCGCGGTCATCCCATTTACGCAGGCGCAGCGCGTCTTGCGCATAAGGCTTTTGCAGAAACGACTCCGCCTCCTCCTCGCTGAAAATGCCGCCTTGCAACTCCAGACTGCGCACCGAATCGGCGGAAAGCTGGCCGAAATACGCGGCGTCGATCGCGCACAGGCAGCGCTTGGCGTCGACATGCAGACGAATGGGCTCCAGCACCGCATCCGGCAACACCGGCCGCAGGAACGGCAGCGCGAAGTACTGGTGCAGATCGTCGATCCCCCGCTCGGTCGGCGTTTCGCCTTGCAGATTCAACAAATGCCCGAGGTCGTGCAAAAACGCCGCCGCAACCAGTTCGTCGGCAGCGCCGGCTTGCTCCGCCAGCGCACCGCTCTGCAACGCATGCTCTAACTGCGTCACCGGTTCGCCGCTATAAGCCAGCTCGCCGTATCGCTCGAACAGCGAACGGATATCGTTCAGACTCAATGCCACTCTCTTACTCCCACGGTAATGAAAAGGTCTTCAGGTTGGTGAAGCTTTTCATCGCTTCCTGAACGCCTTCCTTATAGCCAAGGCCCGAATCCTTGATGCCGCCGAACGGCGTCAGCCCGATCCGGTAACCAGGGCACTTCCCATACGTTGACCAACTCCACGCGCGTACCTGTATAAGGATCGAACACGTCGAGCGTGCGCGCACGCGGCGCGCGCTCGCCTTTTGAGCCGCAGCGCTTCCGCCCGGAATGCCGGATGGTCTCGCAGCGTCGCGTTCATGATGGCGATACGCGATTCAACGCGATGTCGAAGATATCGAAATTGCGCAGCCTTCTATCGCCGCCGACGCCATGCAAAGCCTCAACCCGCCGGTTGAACAGCAGCGGTACTTCCTGTTCGGAAATGCCGCCATGCGAGCGCAATGGCACGGTCAAGCCCGACAGGTCATGTTCCTCGCGTCGCGTGCCGAGCACGACGTGTTTCGCACTCACCACGACGATATCGCCGACACGGTCTTCGGGCAGTTCGAAACGTTCGCATGCTGCAAGCCGGTCGAGCACGACATCGATCCCCTGCAAGTTGCTGATGCACTCAATAACCTGCGCAATCTCAACTTCGCGCGACACAGGCAAATAAACCGTCGCGAACGAACCCAACGCGCCGTGGTGCACGACATACGGATCGGTGATCGGCAAGATCACCCGCGCCGTCTTCGCGCCGAACCAGTCGTCCAGCACATCCTGCAGATAGACCACATTCGGCTCGCCGGTCTGCGGATTGTGCTTCGCGTTCATTCCATGATCGGCAGTAAGGCCGATCACCCAGCCGAGCGCATCGAGTTTTGCAAAGTAACCGTCCATCATCGCGTAGAACGCATTCGCGCCTTCGGTGCCCGGCGCCCATTTGTGCTGGATGTAGTCGGTGGTCGACAGATACATCAGGTCGAGTTTGCGCGTTTGGGCGAGACGCACGCCAGCAGCGAACACAAATTCAGAGAGCCCCGCGCTATACACATCGGGCAGCGGCAAGCCCACCAGTCCGAGCACTTCGTCGATGCCGTTTTCTTCGAGCGTCACTTTGTCGGCCTTTTCCGCCGAGAAACAGATGCCCTTCAACTGCCAGCCGAGCAGCCCGCGCAATTTGTCCTTCGCGGTCACGACCGCCACTGCGTCGCCCGCATCGGCAGCGGCGGCCAGCAAGGTACCGGCACGCAGATACGCGGGGTCGTTCATCATCACCGCCGCGCCCGCGCCGCCATGCGCGTCCGGGTCCCAGAAGTAATTGCCGCAAATGCCATGCACCGACGGCGGCACGCCGCACACGATCGACAGGTTGTTCGGGTTGGTGAACGATGGGATCACGCAATCGCCCTTGAACGCCGAGCCGCTCTTGAGCATCGTGCCGATGAACGGCGCGACGCCCGCTGAAACCGCCTCTTCCAGATAGTCGAACTCGCCGCCGTCGACGCACACCACGACGGTCGGTTGCAAGGGCAGCCGGTAATGACGGCCGTTGACATCGATCGTAGGTTCGCTGGAATCTGCCATCGCTACCTTCCATGCAGGCGGGGACATGCGTGCCGTCATCAATCGGTTGAGGCCTTTCTCAACCGCACCTAATTCTTGGACGAAGCCGCCAGCCGCACCGCTTCGCGCAGCTCAACCGGATCACACGCCGCATGAGCGCGCTGCAAGCCGTCGTGCACATGCGCGTGCATCAGCGTTGCGGCATGGTCGGCGTCGCGTGAAGCCAGCGCCGTCAGAATTGCACGATGCTCGGCGAGCGAGTGATGCATTGCATCCGCATGCACGACCAGCGCGGCTCGCCGGAACAGACTCAGTTCGCTGACTAGCCGCCGATACGTCTCGTACAGTTTCAGATTGCCCGACGCCGCCACCAGCGAGTCATGAAACGCGACGTTCGCGCGGCCATACGCATCGTGATCCCGCGCCTCGACGGCCGCGCGCATCGCGTCGACCCAATCGCGTAGCACCGCGAGCTTGCTCGCATCGATACTAGCCGCGAGCAGCCGGCACGCGGCCTCTTCGAGCACCGCGCGTACCGCGCAAATCTCATCGGCTTCCGCGAGCGTCACCGTGCGCACGAACACGCCACGATTCTTCTCGATGCGGACCAGACCGGCCTGCTCCAGTGCGCGAAACGCTTCGCGCACCGGCCCGCGCGACACCTGCAAACGCGCCGCCCAATCGGCTTCGTTGAGTTTGTCGCCCGGCGCGAGCGCACCTTCGACGATGTGCCGCTCGATCTCGCCGCGAACCAGCGTTGTCAACGAATGCCGGCGCACGACGTCGATGGGATCAACCTCGTCGGATTGCATATTTTCGGTCATTTTGACATTTTTTGCCACATCGACAGGTGTTTGCGTACGGCCTGTGCACGCAAACACAACACTTGGATTGGCTCGTCAGTCCATCCGGCGACGCGGCGCACGCGCGGCGATCAACAGCAGCGCGGCCAGCGAAACCAGCAGCAGAATCAGCGACAGCGCGGAGGCCGGCAGGTAATAGCCGCGCTCCACCTGGCCGACGACCACGATCGGCACCGTCGCGAAACCCGGCGGATACACGGTGAGCGTGGCGCCGAGTTCGCCGAGCGACAACGCAAAGCCGAGCGCGAGACTGGCGCGTATCGCCGGCACGAGTTGCGGCAGCACGACGCGACGCAGCACCATCGACGGCGGCGCACCGAGACTGGCCGCCGCTTCGCGCAAAATCGTCAGTTCCGGGCGCAGCGCGGCGGCGGCGCAGCGGTAGCAGAACGGCAGCACGAGAGCCAGCTGCACGAATACGACGATCGCGGCGGAGCTCGACAGATCGATTGGCCGTTTGTGATACGCGATCAGCACGGCGAGTCCAAGCACCACGCTCGGCACGCCGTTCGGCATCATCGCGATAGTGTCGACGAACGCGCCCAGGCCACGACGGTCACGTCCTTCGAGCGCCAGCGCAAGCCACAGTCCGAGGATCGTGCCGAGCACCGCGACGCCCATGCCGACTTCGAGGCTGGTGGTCAGCGCGTCGAAATCGTCGGAACCGAGGCGCTCGAACCAGCGCATGCTGAAGCCATCGGGGAAGATCGTGCCGGACCAGTGCGCGGCCACGCTGGAGAGCGCAACGACCAGCACCGGCAGCACGAACAGCCAGAAGCACAGCAACGCGGCAAAGCCGAGGAACAGGCCGCCGAGCAGCCGCGTGAGCAGACTGTGACGCACCGGCCGCGCTTTTTTATGCATGACCGGCAATACGGTCGGGTCGAGTTCAACGGCCATTACCCGCTCCTTTCACCTTGCGACGGTTGACCTGGCGGTACAACGCATACAGCGACAGAGACATCAGCAACATCACGACCGCGCCGGCAGCGGCAGTCGGCAGATCGAGGTCGACGGTGGCGGAACTGTAGATCGCGACCGGCAGCGTGATCAGATGCGCGCTGCCGAGCACGAGCAGAATGCCGAACTCGTTGAGCGTCAACAGAAAACACAGGATCGTGCCCGCCGCGATGCCCGGCCACGCGAGCGGCAGGATCACCTTGAACGCGACCATCACGCCGCTCGCGCCGAGGCTGCGCGCGGCCTCGATCAGACGGCGATCCAGCAACGCGAACGACGCGAGCGTCGGACGCACGACGAACGGCGCATAGAACACGACTTCCGCGAGAATCACCCCGCCGACCCCGAACAGGAAGTTCAGCGGCGGCTCCTGCAAATGAAACAGCCGCTGCAAGCCGATACTGACCGAGCCTTGCGAGCCATACAGAAAGATCAGCGTGAACGCGACCAGGAACGACGGGAACGCGACGAACAGTTCGAGAAAGCGCGTCACCATGCGCGCGCCGGGAAACGGCTTGAAGAACAGGATCGACGCCAGCGCCACGCCGAGCAACGAGGCCAGCCCGGCACTGGCGAACAGAATCCACAGCGTCGTGCCGATCACGCCGCTCGTTTCCGGATTGCCGAAGAACGACGAATAGGCATGCACGCTGATGCCGTGCGGACCAGTCAGACTCAACATCACCAGACGCACTAGCGGATAGATGACCAGCGGCCCGAGCACCACCACCGCGAGAAACAGCAGATGCCATTGCGCCGCGCGTTCGCGTCGCTTGACCGCAGCGGAATGCGCCGCGGCGCTGGCGTCGCGGCGAGCCTGGGCGGCAGCTTCGGCTTGCGCCTCCGCCGCGCTCAGCGGAGCACGCGCATTACCGGTTGATAAGGACGACATCGTCAGCCTCATAACGCAGGGAAACGCGCGCGCCCTTCTCCGGCATCATGCCGTGGGCGCGCTGCATGGTGACGAGCACCGGTTCGTTGGGCATCGCGTCGAGCAGGACCGACACCGACAACACCGCGCCATACCATTCGACCGATGCAATCGCGCCATGCAACTGCCCTTCGCCGAGCGGCACGATGCGCAGCGCCTCGGGACGCAAACACGCGACACGCTCGCGCTCGTTGTAACGCACATCGTCCATGCTGAACGCGACCTGCGGCGACAGCAGATTGGCCGCACCCAGGTAGCGCGCAACAAAGGCGTCGGCAGGTGTGTCGTACAACTGCTGCGGCGTGCCGAGTTGCGCGATGCGGCCGTCGCGCATCAGCAGCGTGCGGTCGGACAGCACGAGAGCGTCGTCCTGATCGTGCGTCACGCAGACAATCGTCAGATTCGGCAGACGCTCATGCAGCGCCTTCAGTTCGGAACGCACCGACGCACGCAGATTGGCGTCGAGTGCGGAAAGAGGTTCGTCGAGCAACAGCACGTCCGGCTCGATCACCAGTGCGCGGGCCAGTGCCACACGTTGCTGCATGCCGCCCGACAACTGCGCAGGCATCACGTGACCGGCGTCGCCCAATTGCACGAGTTTCAATGCATCGGCGACACGGCGTGCGACATCTTTTGCCGGCGTGCGGCGGGCGCGCAAACCGAACGCCACGTTCTCGAACACCGACAAATGCGGGAACAGCGCATAGCTCTGAAACAGCAGACCGAGGTTGCGCTTGTGCGGCGGCACGTGCGTGAGATCGTGGCCGGCGACAGTCAACGTGCCAGACAGTCCGTCTGCTTCGATAAACCCGGCGATGAAACGCAACAACGTCGTCTTGCCGCAGCCGCTGCGGCCGAGCACCGTGAGCAATTCGCCGCGCTGGATCGTCAACGACAGATCGTCGAGCACCGTGCGCGAACCGAAGCGCACCGTCAGATGGTCGATCTGCACGCCGCCCGGCGTAGTCGAACGCGCGAGCGCGTCCGGTGCGGCGCCGAGCGCGCCAGGTTGAGCAAGACTGGCGGTATTCACCGGGTTCATCCTCCAACAAGATTAATGCTGATACGGCGTCCCGAAGCACTCAAAGACGCCGCCTGAATCGACTCCATCCCACTACGTCGCGTTGCGCTATGTCGCGAACAACGGCTTACTTCGGCTTGACGACTTCGAGTTGCTTGCCCGACGAACCGATGACGTCGTTCTTCCAGCGCGTGGTCCAGTCGGCCTTCTTCGCCATCACCTGGTTCCAGTCCACCGGAATCAGCTTCACGCCCGAAATAGCCTGCTTGACGGCTTCGCCGTTCTTGCCGGCGAGCGGCACGTCGGTACGGCCCGGAATGCCGAAGATGTCCGGCACCTTGGCCTGCACGTCCGTCGACATCAGGTAGTCGATCAGCTTCTTGCCTTCAGCCTGGTTCGGACCGCCCTTGATCAGACCGATCGCGTACGGCAACTGGAACGTGGTCGGCTGGCCGCCAGGCGCAACAGCGAGGAACACCGGCTTGAGCGACAGGCCGCCGTTGGCTGCATCATCGAGATCCATCTGCAGATCGCCGTTGGCCACCGCGATTTCGTTGCGCGACAGCAGCACGTCGAGGTAGCCCGTGCCCTTGGTGTGGAACTTGGCGCTCTGCTCCAGCTTCTTCAGATAATCGAACGCCTTGTCTTCGCCCATCAGCGACGAGGTCAGGATGATCACGGCCATGCCGTCGCCCGCCGTCGCCGGGTTCGAATACGCGACCTTGCCGCTGAAGTCCGGATGCAGCAGATCGGCGAAGGTCTTCGGCGCGGTTTTCGTGACGTCCGGGTTGATCGCGAACGAGAAGTAGTTGTTCACGAACGTTGCCCATGCACCGTTCGGCGCCTTGGCGATCGCCGGCACATTCTTGTAGTTGGCGCTCTGATAAGCCTGCAGCAAACCAGCCTGGTCGGCTTGCTGGATGAACGGCGGCAACGTGACGATCACGTCGGCCTTCGGCTGATCCTTTTCGATCGTCGCGCGGTTCACCACTTCACCGCTGCCTGCCGTGACGATGTTGACCTTCACGCCTTCCTTCTTTTCGAACGCGGGCAGTACGTCTTTATACAGATTCTCCAGACCATCGGCGGTGTACAGCACCACCGCGTCGGCCGCGTGAGCCTGCACCGCCATGCCGCCAAACGCAGCCGCGGCGACCAGCGCCGGCAACAGCTTGCGTGCGAGACCGGCCGTGGCCTGAAGGGAATTCGTCTTTGTCATGTTGCTTTCTCCGAAAGGCAAAAACCAGACGGTCGGGATATCCCGATACCTGTTGTGATTGAACGGCGGTAGCGCCGCGCCGCTTGCGTGTTGCCCGCAGTCAGTTGCCGGTCACTTTCTGCCCACCGCCTGACGCCAGATTGTGCGGATTGCAGATTGCCAACAACTTTGCCGCGTCTTCTTCAGCCTGACCTACAGCTCACCTACGACCTCGCGCTGCCTGCCATGCCTGAACGGGCACGGCAAGAATCACAGGTTTCCATGACAACGCCATGACCATTCTGGCGAATTCCAAAAAATGACACAAATCGCCAATAATAACCAACACGCTCACGTCGTCACCGTGCACGGGCGACGACCATTCCTGGTGACGGAAAGGGTGTGGGCAAGTACGGGAAACGGCCCTGTCCTATCGACCGCGCAGCGCCTCAGCACAGCGCGAAGCGGCGCGATTTGCGATGCGATTGAGACGGGCAGTCAAACGAATGACCTTGAGCGTTCAAGTCACAATCGTATATGGCGAAAATGACGATGTACGCGCGCCGCATGAAAGCGGTGAAAATTCGCGGCTGAAATGGCCGTTGACACGCCGATGTCACGCGATTCCGGTGGGGCTATCGGACAACGGCGCGTATTGTGCCCTTCCAGCGGGGATCTTGCAGCGAATAGCGAGTGGCCGCCTGGGTTGGGCCGGGTTGGGCTGGCTCGGGCTGGCACTGCGCAACGATGGAACCGGCATCCGTGGGAACTGGATTGCGCCGCGTCTCCCCTGCGGCCTTCAGGCGATGACGATTTCCGGACCGTGAGCAGCGATCGCTTTGCCGAGCGCGCGCTCAGGCGCCAACTCGGTGACCAGATAACGCGCCGACTCGATACCGTTGATCCGGACCGGTGTCACGCGGCCGAACTTCGAATGGTCGGCGACGACCACCACTGTGTCGGCGGCGGCGATCATGCGGCTGCGCACTTCGGCGGCCATGCGGCTGTAGTCGGTCAGATAGCCATCCGGCGAAATCCCGCCCGCGCCAATGAACGCGAAGTCCGCGTGATATTGCGTCAGTTGATGAACCGTATCGAGCCCGAAGGTGGCGTCTTCGATATCGGAGAGTTCGCCGCCCAGCAGCGTGATGCGATTGTCGTTACGGCGGCCGAGCAGCAGCGCGATGCGCCAGTCGTTCGTATAGACCGCAAGCCGGTGCCGGTCGAGCAGCGCGCGCGCCACCGCCTGCGTGGTGCTGCCCGAGTCGATGATCAACGAGGCGCCGTCGGGCACATACTCCGCCGCCCGTTCGCCGATCGCCCGCTTCGCGCCGGCGTTCGCGGCTTCGCGCGTGTCGAGATCGGGCTCGCGGCGGTCGCTGGAAAGCGCGCCGCCGTGTGTGGTGACCAGCAGGCCGCGCCCGGCCAGCGCATTCAGATCGCGGCGGATGGTTTCGCGCGACACGTTCAGTTCACGCACCAGTTCAGCGACCGAGAGCGCGCCCGTTTTGGCGACTTGAGCGAGGATGTATTGGTGTCGTTGTTCTGCAAGCATCTGTTGAAGGCCGGAAGCCGGTGTGCTGGGGTTTCGCCACGATTGAAGAAGGCCGGCGTATTGTATTACGCAAGGCCAGCGGATGCGGTGCCCGGTGCGCTCAGCTCGTGCTGGCGTCGCATCTGTCGCGTGCACGGTAGGCAGTGATCGGTCACTCATCAGCCACTCGTCGGCCACTTACCTGCTAACCTTAGCGACCCGGGCCTGATTGCTTTGTCTGCTTTGTCTGCTTTGTCTGCTCCGACATGCTGCGACTGCGCGCCGGCCCAGATTGGTGTCTGTCGCTGCCGTCCAATGTCATCACCCTGCTGCCCCCGTTTACCGAACTGCCGATGCCGCCACTGTTTCGCCGTCTACTGCTGCTGTTCCACGCGCTGCGTTATGGCGCGCGCCTGATCTGGCTTGCCGCACCGCAGGGGCACAAGCTGCACTGGATCATTGAACTGGTCGGCCGTGTGCATGCATCGGGCAATAGTGGGCAGAGCCTGCACAACGTGCTGCCCGCGCTCGGTCCGCTGGCGAGCCGTTTCGCGCAGACGCTGGCCGAGCGGCCCGAACTCGCGTCCGGCACCTTGCACGATGCAATCGACGCGATCGATCACATGGAAGCGCCACTGCCGCCGCACGAGTCGGAAGCCGCGCTGGCACGTGCGTTTGGGCGGCCGCTTGCGACCCTGTTCAGCGCCGTCGATCTGGTGCCCGTGCGCGGCGGCTTTGCCGAGCAAACGCATTTCGCGCGCTTGCTGACTCCAGTCAAAGGCCATAGCGAAGTGGCGATCAAGCTGGTGCGCGTCGACCAGTTGCAGCAGATCGGCGACGAACTCGCGCTCTTGCGCTGGGTTGCGCGCTGGCTCGAAAAACTCTCCGGCACCGCGCGCCGCCTGCAACTGCGCACGCTCGCACAAAGCTTCACCGACGACATCCAGCGCCGCTTCGATCTGCGCGCCGAAGCCGCCAATCTGAGCCAGACCGGCCATCATTTCGACGGCGACAGGCGCATCATCGTGCCCGATGTGATCTGGGATCTCTGCACCAACCACACGCTGACGATGCAGCGCATCAGCACGCTGCCGGCGAGCGATCTGCCTGGCCTGCATGCGCATCACGTGAAGCTTGCGCCATTGGCCGCGCATATCGTCGAAGTCGTGACCGAGCAGGCTTTCGAGCACGGCTTCTTTCACGCCACGCTCGACGCACGCCGCGTGCGCGTGAGCATCGAGCCGGATACGCTGGGGCGGCTCGTGCTAGCGGAGTTCTCGATCATGTCGACGCTCTCCACGGGCGAGCGCGAATTCTTCGTGCATGGCGCGACCGCGCTATTCGACCAGGACTACGGACGTCTCGCCGACATGCATCGCGATGCCGGGCACGTTCCTCAAGACACCCGCACGGAGATGCTCGAAGCCGAATTGCGCACGCGCGCCGAAGCGCACTTCGCGGCGAGTCCCGAAGACCGCTCGGCGGGTTCGCTGTTTCATCATCTGCTGCATTCGGTGCATCCGTTCGACGGCGTGGTGTCCGGCCGTCTCGCCACTGCGCAGCGCTCGTTTCATCAGGCGGAGATGCTGGCGCGCGCGCTGCATCCCGGTGTCGATACGTGGAATATCACGCGCGGCGTGCTGGCGGGTATCGCGCAGCGCGACGTCGATCATCGCGGCTGGATCAAGCGGATTTCGCGCGAGTTGCCGCATCTCGCGCATATGCTGCCGCGTGTGCCGCAACTGGCGGTCCGTTATTTGCAGCACGAGCATGACCGCGCGCGGACTCCGCAGCAGAATGCCCAGTTGATCGTGGACATTGGGCGTGAGTATCGGCGTACGCGGATATTGTTGTGGGCGTGCGCGGTGTGCGGCGGTGTGCTCGGGGCGGGCGCAGTCTGGTTGATGTGGTGAGTACCCTCGCGTCCCCAGCGCATTGCAGCTTCGAACAAGACACGCTCCGCCCATCACGACAAGATGACGGCTTTCTACATCGCCCCTTCCGATGCTCGCCTCCCTGATCGCTGCTGTCTTTGTCGTACTGTGGTCGACCGGCTTTGTGGTCGCCCGCGCCATCACACCCTACGCCGACCCCAGCCTGTTCCTTCTCGCGCGCTTTAGCGGCACCGCGCTGATATTCGCGCTTGTGGCGCTGGTCACACGCGCCGCGTGGCCGACGGGCCGCGACCTCGGCAAGCATCTGATCGCGGGCGCCCTCCTTCAAGGGGTGTATCTCGGCGCCGGCTACTGGGCCGTCGCGCAGGGCATGAGCGCGGGCGTGATGGCTTTGCTCGGCGCGCTGCAACCGCTCGCGACCGCCGCCGTCGCCGCGCCGTTGTTCGGCGAACGTCTGTCACGGCGCGGCTGGACCGGTATGGCACTCGGCCTCGCGGGCGTGGTGCTGGTGCTCGAACCAAAACTGGCCATCGCCACGCCAGTCACGCAACAGGGTCATGCGCCAGGGTGGCTGGTCGTGCTCATCTCGATCGTTGCGGTCGCTGCTATCACAGCGGGCACGCTGTTTCAGAAGACCTCGCTGGCAAAGGCCGATATCCGCAGTGCGAGCGCGGTACAGAACTTCGGCGCGGCAATCGTGGCGGCGGTGTTGGCGTTATCGCTTGGCGAGCATCGCTGGATTGCATCGCCGACGCTGTGGGCATCGCTCGCGTGGGGCATCGTGATGCTCTCCGGCATCAGCGTGACCTTGCTGGTGTGGATGGTCAGACGCGGCGATGCCGCGCGTGCCACCGCGCTCATGTTTCTCGCGCCGCCGCTCGCCGCACTCGAAGGCTATGTGGGCTTCGGCGAAATCCTGTTGCCCGTGCAGATCGCGGGCTTTGCACTTGCGCTGGTGGGCGTGTTGCTGGCGCGGTCGTGAGCCCGACGCAGCGGTGCGTTGGTACTGGTTGAACGCTTGAGCACGTTCGGCCTTGCAACACTCCGCAAGGGATAGCCGATGCGAACTCGAACCGCCCATCAGTCCGCCGTATCCGCGCCCGCCGGCACCTTGGCCTGCGCCTTGCCGCCAGGCGCCGGCGTCCATCCGGGCCGGCTCTTGCGCTGCGAATCCACCACCACGATGTAGCGCCCCGCCCACGGCGTAATCTGTCGATCGCTCTTCAACAACCACAGTGATTTGCCGGAGTCGACCAGCGCGGCATACTCGGCGTCGAGAATGCCGTAGTGATCGAGAAACGTATTGAGCGACGCGGGAATCCGCACACAGCCCTTCGAATGACGGATGCCGAGCAGCGGCTCGAGCCGGTCGGGATCGGTGGCGTGCATCTGGAAGCGCATTTGCGACACGCCGCCCTTGCCCCAGCCGCGCTCACCCTGCGCCCAGCCAAGGTCGAAAATTCGCATGTCGCGCTTGCCATAACCGCGAATATGGTTTTCGTTCAGCGTGCCCTCCGAGCGGAAATCCATGTTAGCGGGCGTGTGTTCGAACACGCCGAGCGGTGTAATGAAATGATCGTATTCGCCGGGCCGCCCCGTCGAAACCGGCGACGCGCCGATCATCTGCCAGGTGTCGGCCGGAGCCGCGCGAAAATAGACGAACAGCGCCTGCACGTTCGCGTTGCGATCGACCAGCACCACATATTCGCCCGACAGGTTGCCAAGCGTATTCGCGCCGAGCGCCGCTTGCAGGCGACCTGCGTAGG
Source organism: Paraburkholderia metrosideri (assembly GCF_904848625.1). Taxonomy (GTDB): domain Bacteria; phylum Pseudomonadota; class Gammaproteobacteria; order Burkholderiales; family Burkholderiaceae; genus Paraburkholderia; species Paraburkholderia metrosideri. Next base: position 561,709 of record NZ_CAJHCP010000005.1, on the reverse strand, counting down.
CGCTCTGCTCGGAAGCGGGCACCCTGAGTTTGCGCGTGACGTCCTGCGCAAACACCGCACGCAGCAAAAACGCCCGGCGTGGATCGACGCCGCCACCCGCATCGGGCGCGGCTACGGCAGACGCGTTGAGAGCGGCCTCTGCGCGGTTTGCTGAAGCAGAAGAGGAAGCGGAATTCGCAACCGCAGTTGGCCCCGTCGCCGCTGCCGTTGCATGAGCCGACGCAGCCATCGCAATGCCTGACGACACCACGGACCAGGTGGCGCAAGCTACCAGCGTCAGTCTTTGCAAAGCACGCGTGGCACGGACCACACCAGACAGCCGCGGCCCGGACGGGCGCCGCAGGCACCCTCGTACCCGCCGACGATCCGGCGACGCAAAAGTCAGGCGGTCCAATACAGGCTGGCCAGGCCGGGTTGGGTAGTTCATCGCGTATTAGAGCAAACCTGATTATTATTGACTGCTCGCCGGTTCACGCGGCGCCTCGGAACGAGGATGTTACTAAGCACGCTGCATTCTGTCGATGAACTGGCGGCCGATTCGACATATCGCGGTAATAGACAAACATATTTGATGATCCGTAAAAACATGGCGAGCGATTTTAGAGTCGACTTCAACGCCAATATCACCGCAAAACGATAATGGCTCCGTCCCGTTACGCAAACTGAAGCAATCCAGAAGCCCGGACGCAGGTCGTTCCACTATTTACTTTATTTGCAGCAAGCGCAGCGTGCCGTCGACCCTGCGCAAGCCTGCGAGATCCACAGGAAATCATCATGAAAAACGATCCAGCCTCCCGCCAGACCAGTATCGCAGCGGAAATGCACGTGAGCGCCGAATTCGACGCCGGTCGCGAAATTGAACGCCGGGTCGATTTTCTGGCGAATTATCTGCGCAGCAGCGGCCTGAAAACTTATGTGCTCGGTATTAGCGGCGGTGTCGATTCGACGACAGCCGGACGACTCGCGCAACTCGCCGTCGAACGTCTACGCGCCGATCATTACGATGCACATTTTGTAGCGATACGTTTGCCTTACGGCGAACAGAAAGATGAAGCCGATGCACAGATGGCATTGCGATTCATTTGCGCTGACGAAAATATCGTTATCGACATCAAACCGGCTGCTGATGCAATGCTCGCTGCACTCGGCAATAGCGGCGTGCTATTCACCAACGAATCGCAGCAGGATTTCGTGCACGGCAATATCAAGGCGCGTCAGCGAATGATTGCGCAATACGCAGTAGCCAGTGCACGAACCGGCGTGGTGATCGGCACCGACCATGCGGCTGAATCGGTGATGGGGTTTTTCACCAAGTTCGGCGACGGCGGCGCCGATGTATTGCCGCTCACGGGACTGAACAAACGTCGTGTGCGAGCGGTGGCCAAGGCGCTTGGCGCCCCGGAAGCGCTGGCCCACAAGGTACCGACCGCCGACCTGGAAATGCTGCGCCCGTTGCGCCCGGATGAAGACGCGTACGGCATTCCATACGATTCGATCGACGACTTTCTGGAAGGCAAACCGGTCAGCGAGGCTGCACGCGACGTCGTGCTGCGGTTTTATGATGCCACCCGCCACAAGCGCGCTTTGCCTTACACGCCGTTCGACTGGCCTACGCGAGCGGACGAGGAGTGAAGGGGCGAAGGGGGGCACAAATGAGGCGGCGAACATCGCCGTGAAGAGGCCTTGCAGTCACGCGGGTCCGATGTGCGGCGTTTATCCGCAGCGATCCGCAGCGTGTGGCGCCGCGTTTTGACACGCTAGTCAACCCAAGCTGATAGCGCGCAAAAACACGGTGAAGCAAGCTGCATCACCGTGTTTTCAATCGCAAATCATCACTGCGCAGGCGGCTCGTCGCTGAACAGATCGGCGCTCGCCTCCAGCGTCTGACCGCCCAACTGCTTGCCGTGAATCTGCCGTGCGATCACATCGCCCACATAGGGCGGCGCTTCCGCATTCAACTCGATCGTGGCATAGGCAGCGGGTGTGCCAGCGTCGATAACCTCGACGTTTTTCGCATAATGACCCAGTTCGTGCTGGAGGAACTCCCGCACTTCCTGCTCACTGCACGATGGCGCGATGTTGCGCACGATCAGATTCATGCGCTCTACCCTCTACGCGTACTGCGGCCCGCGCCGCGATCTGCGGACTGCACGCGCACCGGGCGCAGCGCGGCACGTTGTTTCGCCTGAGCGGCGGCCAATTCGCGGATGAGTGCAGCGCCAGCGGCGCCCAAAGCGGCCAATGACAGATAGAAGGCAATCATTTAAATCTCCTCAGCGAATTACGTCCTGTATTCAGGATAGCCATATTCGATAGCAAAAGCGATGCAACCGGGCATGGGAAAGACGGAATTCACGCCCCCGTTAATGCACTGTACCCGAATAAGCCGCGTCAAAAACAGCAAAACATCCTGGATTTAACGCAGGTCATGGGTTAACCCACACTTGCCCATCACAATTCACTGCATTCCGTCCGCAAAAACCGGGGCGTGGTGGGCGTCGGCACGCAATCCAGACGCCCTTCTGAACAGATTCGCGCCAACGGCGAGCTGACCGGCAGGATCAGTCCGCTGCCTGCACATTGGCCGCGCTCACCCACCACGCGTTCTTGCCCTGCGGCAGCTGGACCAACACCGCGGACGGATCGTCGACACCGTCATCGGCGATCTGGCAGACGGACAGGCCGTCGGGCAGGCGCTTTACCTCGCCAGCCGACTGAAACAACGCGATGCGCTGCGCGTTCGACGGTTGCATCGAACGCAACTGTTGATAAACGTCGAAGCTGATTGCTGCCGGCACGTCGCCGCGAATCTGCAATGCGTCGGCGTTGCCACAGCGTGCCGGCTCGGCGGCGAACGCGGCGCTACTGCCCAACAGGCTGCCGAAAGCAAGGGCCACGGCCACGAGGCGTGAAGATTTCATGGTGATTCTCCGGAAAAAATTAGGCGCGGCGTGCAGCAATTACACGCCGCGCATCTGAATACGCGTGAAAGACCGCCCTCGACCAGGATCACAGCCCGCGAGGCGGCGCCTCGACGTCAGGGCGCACTGTCGCGCTCGGCAGGCCGTCCATTGTCACCGGTCGCGACGTCGAGCCGGCTTATGTCGCAAGAGGTCTGACTGAAACCCGAATACACCACCGACCAGTTCCCGACGATCGCAGCTTGCGCCTCGGCAAGGCTTAGCTTGCCTTCACAGACGCAGCGTTTGAGCATAACCGCCGCGCGCGCCTTGCGGCGCTCCCCCTGCTGACCTGCCCACGGCAGGAGATCGAGATTCGCGGACGCGTCCGGCGAGCCGCCGAGCACGATGGGCACACGCCGGTCGAGCGCAAACGCGGCGCCGTCTTCCGCGTCAATGCCGCGCTCGGCGAGCAAGCGGTCCCGATGGGCCATCAACTCGTCGAATGGCGGAGCAACGGTGTCCGCATAACCGGGGCGGCAAATTGTCTCGCCCACCGATTGTTGCGTGACACGCTCGTCGAGCATGCTGTTTTCCTGCGCGTGCGCGTCCCCGATACGCAAGACGAGAAGCGCAACGAGGCCGAGCAGCAGCGCACGCCCCCTCTTGGGAGTGACGCGCGCCAGCGCGGCCTGACGGGTGAAGACCGGCGGATTCGGTTGATACGTGCGGCGGATTGGGTCGCTGGAAAGTTGGATGCGACGCCTGTCTGCAATGTCTGCGTTCATTCGTCGGCGCGCCGTTAATGGCACGCAATAGTCAATTCGCAGAGTAATTAAAACACATCCAATATACCTGGGTGCAAAACGCGCGCTCGTTAAAGCGTGAATGGGCGTTAGATTGACGGCATCGAGCGGGGATTTTGGGCTTTGGGTTATGGGGCAATGAGGTGGGGCCGATGAGCCACGCAACGAAGTCGCCACGAGGCTGCGGCATGCAATGAAAAACACGAGGCCTCCCAACCAGAACGCGAACTACAGGCGAGAGCGCGCGCAAACGATGCGCGCGCCCTTTGTCTTCGTGCAACGGCCATTCTGCGCCGACGCGGCCCCTCAGCCTGTCACGCCCGCGCGCCGCCGGCTCGACTCGCCCGCTATTGCGCCACTCGCGCCTGCAACGCGCGAATCCGCCCCACCGCCTGCGTGTTCGACACTGTCGCGTCGTACATCGCCGCGAGATCCGCCTTCAATGCCGTACGCGACACACCGTCGAGATACACCATATGCCCCGACGGATAGAACCGCGCCGACAGGTTTTGCCTGACCTGCTGACTCAGCAGCGGCATTTGCTGCAGATCCAGCACGGTCTGGTAGAACGGCGTCACATAATCGAAGAAACCGTTCGCCGACAGTACCTTCAGATCGGGATTGAGTGCCATCACCGCGGCCAGATCGCCAGCGGTGTACAGAATGACGTTGCCCTTCGCGTCGAGTCCCTTCTGCGCGCCGGTCGGGTCGATATGGCCGAAATCCCAGTACTTGAACGCCTGGTCGTTCAGGTCGGTGAACGATGAATTCGACGTGTACTTCAACTGTTCGTTGAGGTAGACGTTCCACATCGTTGTATAGACGCCGGTCACGGCGGTCATGGTCGGATCGTTGCCGCCCGAGTTCGGATCGATCTTGCCGGCAATGCCCGTGTCGATCGCGGTTACGCGGCCGTCATACTCGCCGAGCGCCAGACCTTGCGACTTCAGCAACGTGGTCAGGAACAGCGAATTGCCCCGGCTGTCGTACGCCGCGATATCGAGGCTCCACGCGAGCAGCGTCGCCTTGTCGATGCCGGTGTATTCGCTCAGCTTTTCGACGGTCGCGGAATCGGTAGTCGGAAACTTGCGCAGCGCGGCGAGATAGTCGGTACGCGAGAATTGCGCGACTTCTTCGGCGAACACGCCCAGATTGGTTGGCCGTGGCGCGATGCCGAGTTTCTTGTGATACCACGCGTCCGCCGCCGCCGTGGGCAGAGCGCCAACCGGGTTGCCAGACTGCGTGTAATCGAGAATCGACGATTGCAGCGTGATACCGTTCAGATCGACGCCATCTTCATGCAGGCGGTACGCCAGCACGCAACTGCGTGCCGTGCCGTACGACTCGCCATACAGGTATTTCGGCGAATTCCAGCGGTTGTTCTTCGTCAGAAAGCGCTTGATGAACTGCTTGAGCGAGTCCGCGTCCTGATCGACGCCCCAGAAAGCGCGATTGGTTTTCGGTGCAATCGCCGCCGAGTAGCCGGTGCCGACCGGATTGATGAAAACGAGATCGCTCTTGTCCAGCAGGCTGTCCGGATTGTCTTCCATCGAATAGGGCGCGGGCGGCGTGAAGCCTGGCATCGACGTCTTGATGCGACGCGGCGCGAACGAGCCCAGCAACACGAAGACCGACGACGAGCCCGGACCGCCGTTATAGAAGAACGTGACCGGGCGCGCTTCCTCTTTCTGGTTGTCCTGCGTGAACGCGACGTAGAACATGCGAGCTTCGGGCTGCGAACTGCTCGGGTCGACGATGACCAGATGACCAGCCGTTGCCGTGTAGTTGATCTTGTGACCGCCGATCGTGATCGAATGATGCGTGACCGCCGCCGTTTCGGTGGTGTCGGTAACGGAATCGTCGGGCCCGTTGCCATAGGCGACCGGATCGAAGAATGGCTGATCCGCGGTTTTACGTTTTGTGCTCGCGGGCGTTGAGGCGGCTGAGGCGCCCGTTGCGTGAGAGTTGTGCGACGACTGCGGACTAACGGAAGCTGACTCGGTGTTCGTCATGATCGCTCCATGGGTTCGTTCACGTCTTGTAGGCTCGCCCGTTCCGGGCTTTCTTCAAGGTTCCGAAGGACTTCCTTCAGGAACCTGCCTGGGGAGCCGGTCGGCGCACTCCCCGAGGGACCTCCTGCGGCCGTGAGTTGCAAACTATAGTGCGGCCGCCACTTTCTGACCATTGGGACTGCCGAGCCCCGTGCAGGCGTCCCAACCAGCCGTAGCCGCGAAACTGCCGTTGTTGCCCTGCGTGATGTCGCGACACACACCCTGCGCCTTGTACAACTTCGGATTGATGAAACCCACCGGCTGTCCTTTCGACGCATTGATCAGCGCGATCAGCGCCGCCCACAGCGGAGCGACCGCGCTGGTGCCGCCCACCACGGTCTGCTCTCCGTCGATCAACACGCTGTAGCCGGTGACCGGCGATGCGTCACCCGCCACATCGGGCACACCGCGTCCACTGAGCGCGGTCGCGCCGCCATGGGTCGAGCTTGCCGACAACCCGGTTTGCCACACCGGCACCGGGAACGCCTTGCTCACGCCGCCGCCGGTTGCGCCGCCCTGCGCGCCGTCGTTCCACACGACCTCATGCGAAATCGATGTGCCTGATGCGGTCAGGTTCGTGCCGCCGCACGCCAGCACATACGGACTCGACGCCGGAAAGTCGACCTGATTGCCGCTGCCAGAGCCATCACTCGATCCGCTGTCGCCCGACGCGACGCAAACCGTCACGCCAAGCGCCGCCGCCGTCTGTAACACGCTGTTGAATGCGTTGAGCGACTGGCTGGTCCAACTCGACTCCGGGCCGCCCCAACTGATCGAGATGACCGAAGGCTTGTTGGTCGTGTCGTGCACCGCGCGGCTGACGGCGTCGATGAAACCGGCGTCGCTGTTTTGCGTGAAGTACACGGCGATGTTCGCGCCAGGCGCAATGGAGCCGACGATTTCAATGTCGAGCGTGACCTCGCCGTCCGGCCCATTTGGGTCGCCGCTCGGCTGATTGCTGCCCTGATCGACACCGACCGGTTTCACCGTGGGTGACGCGACGCCGAGGCTGGAGAAATAGGATTTGAGGTCGGACGCGTTATAGCCGCCGCCCAGTTCGATGATGCCGACGCACTCGCCTTTTCCATCGCCCTGCGGAAACTGGTAAAGCGCAGCAAGTTGCGGCGGAGTGAACGACGCCTGGTGTCCTTTGGCCGGCTGGAATGGCGGCCGGATCCGGAAGTGCGGCCGCGCCTGAGGCCGGTTATCGAGCCCGAGCACCGCCTCGACCACGCCGTGCAGGTCGTCCGGCACGCTGATCGTGCCGGTGCGTCCGCGAAACTGGCCTGCCGTGTGATGCTCGTAATGCTCGAGCTTGACACCGAATGCACTCTGGAACTGCTCGATCGTGCCGCTCAGCAACACTGAGCGCGCCGCCACGTCCTCGCGCACGACCGTCAGGCTATGGGCCTGTGCAAAAGCCTTCACCTTCGCGACGTCGTCGGGCGCGGCACCGAACTCCTGCGCGAACGCCTCACGCGACAACGGTTTGACGCCGGGGTCGCCGGCTTCGATTTTGCTCATCAACGCGTCGAACTGCGCCTGCCGCTGACGGCGCAGCATCACGAATACCTCGATCCGTTCCGCGGGATCGCACTGCCCAACGACTCTCGAACCCTGCTCTACTTTTCGCTCGCTTCCTGGCAAAGGATGCTTGGTGACCATGGTATCGACTCTCCTGTAAGCGTGACGCGCGGGCCACTAAGACCCAGACGGTGGATACAAGCACGGCACGCGCCTGCACAACCCCATTGCCTGACCGACCCGCCACCGGCCTGACTCGCGCGGCTGGCTTGCGCGAGCGACTACCGGGTCAATCAAAACGTGAGTTGCTGTTTCAAGGACTTCGTCAAACCGTCCGACCAAAGCATTCGAACACAGTTCCAATGCGTTCGACAGTTATCCGGATGGCTAACGTCACGTTGCATCAATGCGCATCGTCAACGGCTCGCGCTATGATGCTGCTGCGGCAATCCAGCCGTTCCATTGCCTCGCGCGCCGTCCGCGCGCACGCTCGAAGAATCAGAGGAACCCCATGTCCATTTCGATGTATCAAGCATCTTTGCCCGTGCTGATTCGCGGCCTGACCAACCTGCAAGCCATTCTCGGCAAAGCCGACGTGCACGCGTCCGAACAGCAGATCGATCCCACCGTGTTCACCAACGGCCGCCTCGCGCCAGACATGCTGCCGCTGGTACGCCAGGTGACCATTGCGAGCGACACGGCGAAGGGTTGCGCGGCGCGTCTGGCCGGTGTCGAAGCGCCGAAATTCGACGACGTCGAACAGACTTTCGACGAACTGCAAGCCCGCCTGCAGAAGACGATTGATTATCTGAAGGAATTCAAGCCCGAGCAGATCGATGGCTCGGAAGAGCGCGCAATCACGCTGAAAATGCGTTCGGGCCCGATCGGCTTTACGGGCCTGTCGTATCTGCTGGGTTTCGTGCTGCCGAACTTTTATTTTCACGTGACAACGGCGTATGACATTCTGCGTCACAACGGTGTCGAACTCGGCAAGCTCGATTACCTCGGCAGTATCGGCTAACGAGCGTCACGCAGGGTGTTGTGCTGCGGTGTGGACAGTGCGTGAGTGGCCATTGCGTGAGCAGGCCATTGCGTCACGCCTAGATACGCGGCTGGAATGCGATGATCGCCATGCCGGCCAGCGTGAAGGCAACGCCGGCCGCATCCCATAGCGTGGGCCTTACCTTGTCGACGCACCACAGCCACACGATAGCCACCGCCACGTACACCCCGCCGTAAGCCGCATACACGCGGCCTGCGGCGGTGCCGTGCAAGGTCAGCAGCCACGCGAACAGTGCGAGGCTCAATGCGCCTGGCACTAGCAGCCAGACCGGACCGCCCTCTTTCAACCAGCGCCACGGCAAATAGCAGCCGACAATTTCAGCAACGGCGGTCACCGCATAGAGCAAAAAAGTTTTCATCGACGAATCAGCGTGCAGTCTTGTGTCACCGCGAACGGATGCGCGGCGCTATCGGCTTTATTAACACAATCACTTTGCTGCCGGGTACGTCGCGTGCGACAGTCGTCGCATTCCTTTTACTGATGGCGACAGGTCATGAGCATTGCGTCACCCTGTATCGATATCTGCAAATTCGATAGCAAGACCGGTTTCTGTATCGGCTGCACGCGCACACGCGACGAATGCAAAAGCTGGAAAAAGATGAAGGACAAGCATCGCAGGAAGATCATTGAAGATCGTCCGCGTCGCGAGCATAAGTTGAAAAAATGAAGGGATGCGCGGCGCCCGCGTTGTGAGGCGAAGGGCCGCTGCCAGTGAGTCAGCAGCCCTTTTATCCGGCTTCAAAGCTGGACTACAGAAGCCGTCAATCCAGCGAGAGCCGCAGCGCAAAACCAATCAGCGCAGCGGAGAAGGTCCAGCGTTGCAGCGTCTGCGCAAGCGGATGGGCGCGCATCCAGCCCGCGATCCGCGCGGCGCCGATCGCGTACATTGCGTCAAAGCAGGCGCCGATCATCAGCAGAACCACGCCGAGTTCCACCATTTGCCACGCAACGGGGCCCGCCTCCGGGCGCACGAATTGTGGCAGCAGCACCGAGCAGAACAGCAGCGCCTTGGGGTTCAGCAGATTCGTCAACAGACCCTTGACGAACGCCGTCCGCAACGGACGCGAGTCACCGCGCTCAGCCCCTCTCGCCGCAGCACCGTCCGGCAATGCGAAGACCGGCGAGCGGAAGATCTGAACGCCCACCCACGCAAGATAAACCGCGCCGCCGTAGCGCACGATGTCATACAGCCATGGCGCGTTGCGCAACAGTGCCGCGACCCCGCATGCCGATAGCGTGACGTGCGTGGCACGCGCTAGCCCTAGCCCCCCGGCAGCCGCGAAACCACTGCGCGCACCACGTCCAATACTGGTTTGCAGAATCAGCGCCATGTCCGGCCCAGGCACGGCGTAAACGACGAACAGCGCGGCAATGTAGACGACCAGCAAATGTGCGGAAATCACTGAAACCCCCTGTTTTCAAGGGATCTATCTTGCTATCGTCGACGGAGAGTTTGCTGGCGAATTACAGGCCTCCCCAGTCAATTTTTGGAGGAATGCGCTAACATTGAGCCCATACCGCATGATTTCCGCCAAACCGCTTTCAGCATGCCAAAGACCATGACAACCGGGCTCGATAAAACCGACCGCGCGATTCTCGATGCGCTGCAAAAAGACGGCCGCATGTCGAATGCGCGGCTGGCCGAAACGGTCGGCCTGAGCGAAACGCCGTGCGCGCGCCGGCTCAAGCGGCTCGAAAGCGACGGCTATATCGATCAATATCGCGCGGTGCTGTCGCGCTCCGCGCTCGGTCTCGGCGTAGTCGCATTCATCTACGTGCGCTTCGCCGTGCACGACCGCGCCACGGCAACGCGTTTCGAGCGTGAGGTGCAGGCCATCCCGCGCATTCTGTCGTGCCATAACGTGTCGGGCAGCGCCGATTACATCCTGCAGGTGGTCGCACGCGATCTCGACGACTATGGCACCTTCATGCGCGATCAACTGCGCAGCCTGCCTGGCGTGACTTCGGTGGAGTCGTCGCTGTCGTTGCGAGAAGTGAAGAGCAACGGCGGGCTGCCATTATCCTGACCGTGAACGTGGCATAGTCTCACCCACTTGACCCGGTATCAGCCGGCCAGCAACCAGACAAACAGGGAGTTTTCATGGATCAGGACCAGCAAAAGGCGCGAGCCGAAGAATCGGCCGCAATGGAGCGGGTATTGACCGCGACGCAGCGGGTGCAGAGTGCGTTTGCATCGCTGCAATCACAATTCCCGCCGGCGGGCAGCGGCAAGCCTTCGCAGTTCGCGTTGCAAACCTTCGACGCCGCGTTGCAGGAACTGGAAGATGCGCAGGCGGCGTTTGACGAAATGCTCGGCGATCTGCTCGACGGAAATCGTTGACTGCACGCGGGGGCGGCGTTGATGTGTCGAGGCCGTGGGCGCTTGGGGCATCGCGGCTTTGAGTTGCAACATTTGCCGATGACCGGGTTAAAGATCGTAGACCCTGACCTCGCGCTCCAAACTTGCGATTGGCCTTGAGCGCGTTGCTCAACGAATGCCAGCCTGCATCACCTCAACGGGCCTTGGCCTTTAACGCTTCAGCGCAAGCCCGCGCAAGCGCACCTGAGCGACCGCCCCCACGCAACTCTCACCGCTCGCCCACTTCGATAAGCGGCTCGCAGAGAATCGGAAAATTGACCGAGTTCGCGACATAGCACCGCTCGTGCGCCACATGATGCAAGCGCTCAGCCAGCGCCACATCGGCGCCTGCGCGAACCACCACGCGTGGCCGCAAAACGATCTGTGAAAATCTGCCTTGCCGCGGATCGTCGAGCATCGTGCCTTCGGCATTGTCGTGATAATCGAGCACGACTACGCCGGCATCCGAGCACAGATGCAGGTACCACAGCTTGTGACAGGCGGAAGCCGACGCGACCAGCAGGTCTTCCGGATTCCACCGGCTGGCGTCGCCGAGAAACGCTGGGTCAGACGAACCCGCAATGGCCGGCTTGCTGCCTGCGGTAATGATGTGATCGCGGCCGTAGTCGCGATATCCCGAAGTACCACTGCCGCGGTTGCCTGTCCACGTCACCGATACCTGGTACTTGTGCTCGCCGTACGCCATACGCTGTCTCCTGATTGTCGAACCGGATCCGGTTACCGGGACCTGCATTCTAAATGCGGCAGGATCAGGAGAAAGCATCAACGCGCATTATCTGGACGGTGCTGCCCGGCCGGTCACGTTCGGCGCGCGTGGGTCGGGACTCATGTACAGGCTCGTGCCGTTAGCCCGCATGCTGTTGAGCGCAGGAGCCGATGGCACGCCGCCGGGTACGCCTCCCGTTGAGCCTCCTGTCATACCACCCAACGCGGAACCACCCGGCGTCAGACCTGTACCGGCTCCGGTTCCGGTACCGGCCGTTGCGCCGCCATTATTGCTCGCGCCAGATTGCGCGCTGTTGGCTGCGCCGGAGCCGGCAGTGCCGGACTGCGCCTGCGCCGCGTCTGCAAGACCCATCATGACCAATGCGAGCGAAGTTGAAACAAGCGCCGTTCTCGCGATACCGCCTAATACGATCTTCATGGCTCACTCCATCACATCATTGAACTGCGTGAGCGCGGCGTCCGCATGACGGAGCGCTCACAGAGTGAGACGTTGCGCGACGGCGTTTGTTCACGACTGGCGCCGCCGACGCGCCTCACAAGTCCGCGTCATTTCTCCGAACAATCACGTAACGCTTCGTGATTTTTCCGACGATTTTTATCGACATCTGAAGGCAAAATGACCGGTGCAAAAGGAATAATCGAACGCCCATGCGCGTTATGATCGATCGTGACGCCAGAACGGCCGCGAGAACAATAGATCACGCACGATGGAGCACGCTTATATCCACCTTTTGCATCAACTTGCCGGCCACTCGGCATGGATGCTCACGGTCGTTTTTCTCGCGGCCTTTCTTGAGGCCATTGCCGTTATCGGCACGTTCATTCCTGGCAGCACCGCAATGTTTCTCGCCGGTGCGCTGACCGGTACCGGCTCGTTGAGTCTCGGCTGGGTATTCGTGTGGGCAATCGTGGGCGCGATTGCCGGCGACGGCATGAGCTTCTGGCTCGGCGGCCGCTACAAGGAGCGGATCGTCCAGATGTGGCCGTTCAGCAAGCACCCCGAGGTGCTGGAAACGGGCCATCGCTTCTTCCGCAAACATGGCGCCAAGAGCGTCGTGCTTGCGCGTTTCATCGGACCGTTGCGGGCCATCGTGCCGGTGGTGGCGGGCATGCTCGGCATGCCGCCCATCCGCTTCTACGCGATGAACGTGCTGTCCGCATTGCTGTGGGCGCCCGCGCATATCCTGCCGGGCGTGGTGTTCGGCGCGTCGGTACTGCTGGCGGGCGCGGTGTCGTTCCGCCTCGTCGTGATCCTCGCTCTGCTGGTCTGTATCGTCTGGCTGAGTTTTCGCGGCGCGGGCTTCCTGCTGTCCCATGCCAATGCATGGTCGAGCGCGGTGGGCCGGCACCTCGGCAGCTGGGCCTGCCGGCACCCGGGTCCGTTCGGCCGTGCTGCCCGCAGAATGCTCGACCCCGACACGCCGGATGCCAGCCATATTCTGGTCACCTCGGTGGTCGTGCTGGTGGCTGGGGCGCTCTTTTTCGGCGTGCTGGGCGACGTGGTTAGTGGCGATCCGCTGACCACGGTCGATCTCTCCGTCTACCACTTCCTGCAATCGGTGCGCACGCCGTGGGGCGACGCCGTCCTCGCGGGCCTCGCAACGCTCGGCAGCGGCATCACGCTGATGGCGCTGATCGTCACCGTGGTCGTGTGGATGATGCTGGAGAAGCGTTGGCGCACCATCGGCTACTGGCTCGCGGCGGTCGTGTTTTCCCAATTACTGATCTTCGGCTTGCAATTCGCCATGCATCGCGCGCCGCCCAATGAACTGATGACGGCGCATTACGTGTTCCCCAGCAATCACGTCGCCGCCACCGTCATCGTGTACGGCTTTCTCGCGTTTCTGCTGGCGCGGCGCGTCGGCAAACTGGAGGGCGTGCTGGTGGCGGCGGCCAGCACGATTATCGTGATCGTGGTCGCGCTGTCGGGCATCTATTTCGGCCGATACTGGGTGTCCGACGCCATCGGTGGCGCCGCGCTCGCCTATATCTGGGTGGCGATCGTCGCGCTGACGGCCATGTGGCGCCACCCCAACGCGCCGCCTGCCCGCACCTTCATGCCAGTCGTGGTGCTGGCGGTCGTGGTGGTCAGCGTGGCGGTTCAGCTTGGCATGAGCACGCTCGCGCCGCCGCCGGACACCTCCGCCGCGCCGCCGCCCACGGTGCTGTCGCAGTCGGAGTGGACGCTGTCGGCGTGGCGGCGCCTGCCGTGTTACCGGTCGGACATGGGCGGCGATCATCGCGAGCCGCTCACGCTGCAATGGGCCGCGGAGCCGGCATCGATCCGCGGACAACTGCGTGCGCGCGGCTGGATCGAGGGGACCGACGTGTCCGCGCACAGCCTGCTCTCGCTCGCGTCGCCCGACGTCGCGGCGGTGTCCCTGCCGGTGCTGCCCAAGCTGAATAATGGCGTGCCGTCGTCGCTGGTCTTCATGCGTCCCGGCGACACGCGCGCCGAACGCGACGTGCTGCGCTTCTGGCCAAGCGGCTTTGCGGTGAAGAACGGCGAATCCGCGACGCCGCTGTGGGTCGGCAGTTTCGCGCACGAGCGGCTGTCGCGGCCATCGTGGCCGCTTAACATTTTGCGGGTCGACAAAGCCGTGGGTTCGTTCGACGCCCACCCCGCATCGCATGACGGCCTTGGCGCAGAAGTGCTCGCCAAAGTGGAGTGCCATGGCGTGCCGGTGTCACTCCTCGCCGCGCCGATGGAATGAGCGTTACGCCACCAAGCGCACGTTTGCTGTGTCCGGGAACAATTCGCTCTGCGTTCAAGTAGTTAGGATGATTGGCCAGGAGTTGTCCACAAGGATATGAACATTTTCTGTGGATAAACCTGGCAATACGAACGCATTTTTTCGACGGTCAACATCTCGGCCCATGAGCGCCACAACTGGCCACTTCCGTCGTCCACCTGATAGTTAGAAGCACCCAACGCCTCGGTCATTCTTCCGTCAGTTTCTCGCCACCTTCGCTCTGTATGCTGGTTGAATCGCAGCGATCATCCGGAGAGAAACATGGCGTCTTTTCCGCTGTTTATCGTTGGCTCTCCGAGGTCGGGCACGACCTTTCTGTGTTCCGTCCTGAACGTGCATCCGCTGATCCAGTTGACCAATGAGTGTCGCGTTTTCGCGTTGCTCAAGGACACCCTGGAGGTCGGCAGCCACCGGCCTGATCTGCTGAGTCAGGCCTGCGTCGATCGCTTTGTCCACTTCGGTAAGCGCACGCTCGGTGCGTGGGTCGAGCGGTTCTATCGCGAGGAACTCGAGATCACCGCGCCGATCTGGGGCGACAAGCACCCGTCCTATGCGGATCCTACGGTGCTCTCGGGCCGCCTCGGTTCGGTTGAACACCTGCCGCGCTCCGGCTCCTGCCTGCGGCTGATACGCGAGATGCTGCCGCAAGCGCGCTTCATTCACATTCATCGTGATCCCCGCCATGTGGCCAACTCGCTGCTGCATAAGCACTGGACCGGCTCGATCGATGACGGTGTGCGCGTGTGGGGGCAATACGTGAGCGAGATCCTCGACTTCTTCGACGAACTCCCTTCGCAGCTCGGCTTGACGATTCCGTATCGCGGACTGATCGAAGACCCGGCCGCGACCAGCGCGAGCATCGGCAAATTTCTCGACCTGACAGACGCATCGCCGATCGGCGACTTCCTCATCTCTCAGCGACATGCGCCGACGCCATTCAGCGATCCGGTGACCGATATCGCCGATCTCTATGTGATCCCTAATCAGCCAGCTGGCGACGACAAGCTGCTGGCGCTGGCCGGGCGAGCGGCGACGCATCTGGGCTATGCGGCGGCATAACCGGCCTGGAGCCCCACGGGATTACCTGGGCGATCGATCAGCCCACGAGACCGTTGCGCGACGCCGGCAACTTAAAAAGTGTCCGCGTCGATCACCGCCTGCGCAAACGCCTGGGGCGCCTCCTGAGGCAGGTTGTGGCCAACGCCGCCCTTGACGGTCCGGTGCGCGTACTTGCCGGTGTATTTGCCCGCATAGCTCGCCGGCTCGGGATGCGGTGCGCCATTGGCGTCACCTTCTAACGTGATGGTCGGCACCGTGATCGTGGGGGCAGCAGCGAGTCGCTTTTCCAGCGCGTCGTACTTCGACTCGCCTTCAGCGAGGCCCAATCGCCAGCGGTAGTTGTGAATCACAATCGCGACGTGATCGGCATTGTTGAGAGCATCGGCGGAACGGTCGAACGTCACATCGTCGAAATTCCATTTTGGCGATGCGTTCTGCCAGATCAGCTTCGCAAAATCGTGGCGGTTGGCCTGGTAGCCAAGACGCCCGCGCTCGGTGGCGAAATAGAACTGATACCACCAGGCCAATTCCGCTTTCGGCGCGAGCGGCGTGGCCGCCGCCGCGGGATTGCCGATCAGATAGCCGCTTACCGCCACCAGCGCCTTGCAGCGCTCCGGCCACAGCGCCGCGATGACATTCGCGGTACGGCCGCCCCAGTCATAGCCGCCAAGCACCGCTTTCTCGATATGCAATGCGTCCATCAGCGCGACGATATCGACGGCGATGACCGACTGCTGGCCGTTGCGCCTCGTCTCGTCAGAAAGAAAGCGGGTCGTGCCGTAGCCGCGCAGAAATGGCACGATCACGCGATAACCCGCCGACGCAAGCACCGGCGCGACATCGGCAAAGGCATGAATGTCGTACGGCCAGCCGTGCAGAAGGATCACTGCGGGACCGTTGGCCGGTCCTTGCTCCGCATAGCCGACGCTCAGCAAGCCCGCGTCGATCTGCTTCAGAGGTCCGGGCGACGGGTGGGCACCCGCAACGACGCCGGACCCGCTCGCCGGTTTGTTTGGACTGGACTGCGCGTTCGCGGACCCGATCGTGCCGGCTTGCGCAGCGGCCAGCGTCATCGCTGCAATGCCGAGGAAGCCGCGCCTGCGGGAATCGATTTGCTCCGACATCTGTTCTCCTTCAGCTCAATCGAATGCAGGTTGCATCGGAATGCGACCAAGTATTGAGACCGGGTCATTTGAACCCGCCATCTTAAGGGAGCGATGGCGTCCGATGCATCCCGGCCGGTTTCTGCCGATAGAGGACGAGATGCAAAGCGGCGAACCGTGGGGGTAATAAAAAACCCGGACCACTTCGTTGCCGCGCATTGCCAGGCCGGACTAACGGCTAACGCAAAAGCGCCCGTATCCCATTCAGCAACTTGTCGATTTCGGCATCTGTCGTCAGATAGCTGACCGAAGCCCGCGCAATCTCCTGGAGTCCGCGCGATTCCATATCGAACGGCGTATAAGCGACACCGTTGCTGCCAATCGTCACGCCTTGCTCTGCAAGACTGCGTTGCACGTGGCTCGCATCGAGTCCGGCAACGTTGAAGGCGATCAGCCCGGAGCGTTCGACGCCCAGATCGAGCACCGTCACGCCGGGAAGCGCCGCGAGTTGTCCGCGTAAGTGCTGCGCAATGCTGTCGATCCGTGCGCGAATGTTGTCGATGCCAATGTCGAGTGCCTCCTTGAGCGCATTGGCTAATCCACCGTGCAACGCGAGCGAGGCTTCCGCCAGTTCAAAGCGCGCCGCGTCGTTGCGCAGCACCGGTTCGCCCGCTGCATCGAGGGGTGCGGAATGCGTGTCGACGAATGCGGGCGTGACGCGCGATAGAAAGTCCTGCCGCACATAGAGGAGACCCGTCCCTCTCGGACCTCGCAGCGCCTTGCGGCCCGCGCCGGTCAGCACATCGCAACCCAACGCGACGACGTCGACCGGCACCTGCCCAACGGCCTGCGCACCATCGATGAAATACGGAATGCCGTAGCGTCGCGCGACCTGTCCGATCGCCGCTGCGGGATTGATCACTCCGCCGTTCGCAGGCAACCAGGTGAGCGCGATCAGGCGCACCCGCTCGTCGATCATCGCCTCCAGCGCGTGAGGGTCCGTTGCGCCGCTGGCATCGCACGGAATCACCTCGATCGATACACCATCGCGTCGCGCAGCGATACGCATTGCAGCAAGATTGCCACCCCATTCGTGCCGTCCGACCAGAATCCGCTCACCTGATTTCAACCGGCCCAATGCAGCAAACGCAGCGCCCCAGGCGAACGAATTGCCCGTCGTCAAGGCAATTTCCGATGCCTGCGCATTGAGCAGTTGCGCAGCAAGTTGCCGTGCGCGTTCACTCTGTTCACGTCCGAACCCGCCGGCTTCCATCTGGCCCATCGTGGCTTCCCGCCACAGCTGAGCATGGATCGCCTCCAGCGTCGCGGACGACGGCAGCGAAGCGCCTGCATGATTGAAATGGGTGGTCGTTTGTGTGCCGGGCGTTTGAGCGCGCAGCGCGTCCACGGCGGCAGTCGAAAGCGGAGTAGACATGTTTTTTCCTGTCACGCGATGTCGCGCGAGGTGGGAACGAGTGAGATCACAGCATCGACTTCAACAGCCACGCCGGCCGGCAGCGCGGCGACGCCGACCGCACTGCGCGCATGCCGCCCGGCGTCGCCGAATACCTGCACCATCAGATCGGAAGCACCGTTGGCCACCGCGCTCTGCCGATCGAAACCCGGCGCACTGGCAATGAACACGGTGAGGCGTACGACGCGTGCCACACGGTCCAGACGGTCATCTGTTGCAGCGACGATCTGCGCAAGAACACCTAGCGCCGCCAGTCGCGCCGCCGCGATGCCCTCTTCATCGGAAAGCGTGTCGCCCAATCGTCCTTGATAAGCGGGCGCTCCGCCCTGGCGCGAAATCTGCCCGGAGATATGCAGAAGATGGTGATCCTGGACGAAGGGGACGTAATTGGCCGCGGGGGAAGCAGCGGGTTCAAGCGTCAAACCGAGACTGGCAACACGAGCGGAAATCGAATTGGACATGACAGGGGTGACCGGTAGTTGATCGATGATTGATCGGGTTCGGGAAAAACGATCCTATTCGCTCCAGCTTCGACTGACCAATCAATTCTTGCATGCGACAGATGAGCCAGACTAATGCGTCTCGTCCAATCCATCCTGCCGCGCCGCTTCGCCGAGCCAGTCGCGAAATGCCGCGGCTGCGCCACTCAGGCTGCCCTTTGGCGTCACCAACCACCATCCGACGCGGGCGTCATCCAGGATTGCTTCGGGTAGTACCTGCACGAGTTCTCCGCTCGTCAGTTGCCGGGCGATCAGATGGTGGCGGCCCATCGCAATGCCCTGACCGGCAAGCGCGGCTTCCACCACGATGTTGTAGTCATGCAATTGCACCATCTGCGTCTGACCGAGATCCACGTCGAAGCGTTTCGCCCACCCATCCCATTCGAACGAATTGTTCGAATACGAAGTAAGAAGCGGAAAACGCAGTATGTCCTGCGGTTCGCGCAAACGCTTTTTTCCCGTGACCAGAGACGGCGCGCAAACCAGTGACAGGCGCTCCGGCATCAAGCGTTGCGCACGGACGCCTGGCCAGCCGCCACGGCCATAACGAATCGCCACATCGACTTCGCCGGCCGCCACATTGGCCAATGCAATCTCGGGCCGTAATTGCAGCGTGATGCCGGGGTGAGTGGCGGAGAATGCCCGCAATCGGGGCGCCAGCCAGCGGGTCGCGAAAGAAGCCAGCAGGCCGACTGTCAACGTGGTTTTTCCGGCCGGGCGTGAGCGAATCTGTTCGGTGCCAAGCCGAAGCAGTTCGAACGCGTCGCGGACCTTCGCGTAATAAGCTTCGCCGTGCGGCGTCAGTGCAATCGCACGTGTGCGGCGCTCGAACAAAGCGACGCCCAGATCGGCTTCCAGCTTCTGGATGTGATGACTGATTGCGCTTTGCGTGACGAAGAGTTCCTGTGCCGCATGACTGAAACTCATTCGCCGCGCGGCAGCTTCAAACGCGCGTAGAGACAGAAGAGGCGGCAAGGGGCGAGACAGGCTCATCAGGCTGGGATTAAAGGTGCGAGAGGTTCGTCATATTACGCGTCGGCAAGCTTTAACCGCGCAAACTTTGGCGCCTGCCCCATTCGCCTGGCGTGGTTACAGCGGAGGACGATGCAGTTCGGCCCAACGTTGCACGGACGGCCTCTCCCACTGACGGGTCGCATAATCAGCCAATCTTGCCGGCACGGGATCGCCATGCATGACAAGCCGATTCAGCATGACCGGGAGATCCGTGTCGGCAATGCACCACTCGCCGAACAGATTGCGTGAATCGGCAGAAAGCAAAGCTTCAGCCGCAGAGAACAGTTTCTGGGCGGCTGACTGCGCGGTGGCGGAAAGCGGCGCGCCGCGTACGCCATAGAACACGACCTGAGTCGAGCGTTCTTCGCGAATAGACATCAGATCGCTGCGCAACCACGCCTGTACCTGGCGAGCTCGCGCTCGAAGCAATCTGTCTCGCGGATAAACGCGCGTTTCGGGAAACGCTTCTTCAAGGTACTCCGTAATCGCCGATGACTCCGACAGTGCGAAATCCCCGTGAACGAGCGTCGGCACTCGCTGCGTCAGCGACGTGGCGGCGTATTGATCTTCCTGATTGGCGTGCCGGTCCAGATCGACGGTAGAGAGGTCGAACGGCAGATTCTTTTCGTGAAGGGTCACGAAAACCGACATCGCATAAGGGCTCGTGAGTTGAGCGTCGGCATAGAGACGGAAACGGCTTTGCTGCAAGATGTGCTCCCCTGTCGCGTGAGTTCTTGTATAGCCTACATGAAAACTCCCGGGAAACCTGGTCGGCGAGCAACGCAACGCTTATCGTTCTTTATTGACACACCGTATTCCGATGCGTCGATAAAGAACGCCTCGCCACGCACTGTGTTTTGTGAGCACTGCGCATAGCGAGGCTTCTGGCTTATCGCCGGCGAATCAATAGAACGACAATGCCCAGCACGATCAGTGCCGCTACGGCCATTCCAACTCGCGCAATCATAATCAGCGGCGATGCCTCGCCGCCTTGACGCAAGGTTTTCACCTGCTGCACCGTCACAGACGCATCCGGATTCCCATACTGTTTGAGCAGATAGTTACCCAGTGTCGCGATCTGCTGATCGGAAAGCAGGCGGCCAAATGCGGGCATCAGCACATCCGGCGCACTGTCCTGCCGATGCACGCCTTCCAGCATCACCATCACGAGGTTATTGGTGTTCGCATGACCCAACGCCGTGTTATGAAACAGCGACGGCAGACCCGGACCGTCGATGCCTTGCCCCGCTCCTTCGCCATGCGCCTGGTGACAGCTTGCGCAATACGCGTCGTAAATCTGCGGACCGCTCATCTGATTCGCGTCAGCCGGTAGCGGCACGCCGCGAATTTCATCGAGACTCGACTTCGCACTGCCCCATGTGTCGGCGGCCTGACGGTCTCCGGCATGATGGACCGGCGGACTCGACTTGAGATAGACCGCCATTGCACGCAGATCGCTGTCGCTCAGATGCTGGAAGCTGTTGTCCACCGCTTCGGCCATCGGACCCGCTGCCTGCGCGCGGCCTACTACATGACCCGTGCGCAGGTACGCGGCGATTTCCTCTTCGCTCCACGAACCAATCCCGCTCGCCGGATCAGACGACACGTTAGGTGCGTACCACGTCCCCACCACGCTGCCGCCCAGAGCCGCCGACGTGTCTTCTGCCATCAACGCGTTACGCGGTGTGTGACAGGTGCTGCAATGCGCGAGACCCTGCACCAGATACGCGCCGCGATTCCACTCGACGCTCTTCGCCGGATCGGCCTGGAACGGCTGGTGATCGAGGAACAGCAGGTTCCACGCAGCCATCGACAGACGTACGTTGAACGGGAACGGCAGCTGGGTCGGTGGCGGCGATGTATCGACCGGTGCGACGCCGTGCATGAAGTACGCGTAAAGCGCCTTTACATCGTCGTCACTGACCTTTGCATACGACGTATAAGGCATGGCCGGATACAGATGCTGTCCATCCGCACGCACGCCTTGCCGCAGCGCCGCGCTGAACTGCTCGAGCGTGTAGTTGCCGATGCCGTTGGTTCTGGACGGCGTGATGTTGGTGGAGACGATCTCGCCAAGCGGGGTCGCGAGCGGTAGGCCGCCTGCGAACGGCTTGCCTTGCGGCGCACTGTGACAGGCGATGCAATCACCCGCTTTCGCGAGATATTCACCCCGTTTGACGAGGTCATCGTCAGCAGCATGGGCCGCGGACACGAGTCCAACCGACGCGAACAACGCCGCGCACAAATGGCGTTTAAACGCCGTGAACGGAAAATAAGTCATCTTCAGGCGTTTGCGTTGATGTGATCGGCCGAGCGAAGCGCAAGCGCTACTGCGGTGAGTGTCGAGTTGACGGTAGCGGCCGTCGGCATGACGCCGGTACTCGCGATGTACAGGTTCTCGTGATCGTGCGTGCGTCCGAATGCGTCGACCACCGAGTCCTTCGGATCATGGCCCATGCTCATCGTGCCGGTGATGTGCTGGTTGTTGCCATACACGCCGTCGGGGCTATAGCGCAGATTCGTGCCGCCCATCAGCTTCGCGATGCGCGTGTATTCGTCGCGTGCCGCAGCCATGCCCTTGTGCACGTAATCGTTCATCGCGTAGTGCATTTGCGGCGTCGGAATGCCAAGCGCGTCTTTCCGGTCGCTGAGCGTCACGCGATTATCCGGATCAGGCAGAATTTCCAGCACGTTCTTCAAACTGCACTGGCGTGCCGAATGAAAACGAATCTGCTGTTCGAGTTCTTCGCCATACACGCCCTTCGCAATCAGCGCTTGCGTGACCGACAACACTTGCGACGAGTTCGAAATGTCGATCCGGAACGCCGCATGCTCTGAACGGAATGCGCCGTCGCGCAGCGCGTTGATCGAACTCGGGCTCATTGGGCCACGGCCCGGCCACAGTTCTTCATCGGCATCGAACACGAGACCGTTGCTCGGGTGATCCATCAGATGACGGCCCACCATATCCGAGTTATTCGCGAGACCGTTTTTGAATTTATCGCTGGCCGACAGCAGCAACAGCTTCGGACTTTCAATACCGTTCGCCGCGAGAATGAAGGTCTTGCCCGTCACGCGATGCGAGACCTTGTTCGGATCGTAGTAATGCACTGCGACGATACGGCCGCGTTCATCGTGCTCGATGCGATACACCACCGCGTTTTCGACCAGCTTCGCGCCGGCTTTTTCCGCTGCGTCGGCAGCGAGACCGCCGTGATATTGCGCGTCGATCGGACAAATCGGCATGCAGTTGTTATTGCCACAGCACGCGGGGCGGCCGTCGTAGGTACGGCTATTGCGCGCGGTCGTATTGGTGATGACGTCGTAACCACCCGGTGCGAGGCGCTCGCGAAAACGCTGCTCCAGAAACGATTCCGCGACCGGTTGCATCGGGAACGGTTTGGAACGCGGCGAACCGTTATTCGGTGCGCCCGACACGCCCATCTTCACTTCGGCTTCGTAATAGAAGGGTTCGAGGTCTTCATACGAGATCGGCCAGTCGCGGCCCACGCCGTATTGCGTTTGCAGACGGAAGTCGTTTGGCAGCAGACGCCATGCTTGCGCCGCCCAATGCCAGGTCGTGCCGCCGACCATGCGGATGTACTCCGCCTTATACGGATACGGTCCTGCCTGCACGAGATAATCGTTATCGACAGGCTGATAAACCGGATGCGGCGCCCATGACGAAAACGGATAAGGCGACATGAAGTCGCCTTTACGCGGGGAATTACGGAAGTTCGAAACGATGCGGCCGCGATCCACACGCGGTCCCGCTTCGAGTATCAATACAGACGCACCTTGCGACACGAGACGATGGGCCGCGAGAGAGCCGACGATACCCGAGCCGATAACAACAATATCGGCTGACAACTGGTCAGACATGCTTTGTTCCTTGAATTACCGATGAAGCGTCAGGCTGCCGAGAGGGGATTACGGCCCCAGCTTCCATAGGGACCATAGGCGTAGCTCGGCGGCTTCAACCGGTCGGATACCACGACATTCATCAAACTGGTTTCATACGTCACGCAACGTGCGAGCGGGCCCGCGCCGACCACCCCGACATACCATGCTGTGGCGATTTGACGCGGCAGTTTCGCGAACGGCGCATTCGCTGCATCGAGAGAAACCTGCAATTGCTTTGCTGCAGACGGATTGCCGGCAATAAACGCTGCGAGTGCATTCAATTGCGTGACAAACGACGGAACCGTAGCGACGAGACCGGCATAAAGCCGGTTTGCCTGAACGGAGTCGAGCGTTGCGCGCCCCGTGATAACACGCGACACGTTTAAAAATGCTTCAGGCGCTGCCGCAGTAGCGGGAGTAGTTGTTTGCGCGTTGGCGAGAGGCCATGGAATAAAAGAACTTGCGTAGCTTGCCAATATGCTGGCCAGCATAAGGCGCCGGCCGGAATTCGGCACGGCGTGGCCCGTATCGGGCTCGTGGGGTTGCGTCATTTGTAATGTAAAGTCCAGATCTACCGAAGCTGATAAATGCTGCTTCTTTTATCAGCATGCGCCGTAATTATAACGCGACTGCGTTCGATCGCCTTGTCAAGGTGGCGTGGTGGCGCGGCTAATATCTGCGTGACGATTTGCGCAACCTGTATTCGTTGGGTTCTTTTTTCGCATCGTCGGCCGCAATCGCATCGGACATCGCGGTGAGTTGAGTGCGAACCACTGCGTCGATTCTGCCGGCCTCGCGCAACCGCCCTGCGCTGCAGCGAGGAGCGAACCACCTGGCCGAAATCTGTTTGCGTATGCACGCTTTCCCCTCATCGATCCGCGCTCTCGCGCCGGATACCCCCGCCGCCAGCACTACACCGAGAACTGGAATTTCGTGATACCGTACGCGTCGTTCTGAAAAGAACAAGTTCTCGGGGCGGGGTGAAACTCCCCACCGGCGGTAATCGCGCCAATCGGCGCGTAGCCCGCGAGCGCTCTGTCATCGGTCTTAGGTGCGGAGGTCAGCAGACCCGGTTAGATTCCGGGGCCGACGGTCATAGTCCGGATGAAAGAGAACGGGACGGCCTGCGCTGTTCGCGAAAGCGATATAGCGGGAAGGGCCGTCCTTCGCCCTGTTCACACCAACAGGCTGAAGTCCATGAACATCGCAACCTCACTCCATTCAGAAACACAACACAGCTCCTTTAACGGCAACCGCACGCGCATCGCTTTCATTCAGGCATGCTGGCATCGCGATATCGTCGATCAGTGCAAGATCGCGTTCATCGAAGCAATGAAAGATCGTGGCTATAGCGCTGACGACATCGACCTCTACGAAGTGCCAGGCGCATTCGAAATTCCGCTGCACGCCAAACGCCTCGCGCAAAGCGGACGCTACGCAGGCATCGTCGCGGCGGGCCTCGTGGTCGACGGTGGCATTTACCGGCACGAGTTCGTCGCTCAAGCCGTGATTAGCGGACTCATGCAGGTACAACTCGACACCAGCGTGCCGGTCTTTTCCGCGGTACTGACGCCGCACCACTTCCACGGCGAAGAACATGCGAAGTACTTCAAGGAACACTTTCTGGTGAAGGGTGCGGAAGCGGCTCATGCATGCGCGGACACGGTTCGGAAATTCGCGGCACTGCCGGTTGCGTAATACCGCTTTGACGTAACGCAGGGCGCCAGTGAGCGAGTGGAAAAATGTTTTCTCTCAGATCACTGGCGTCAACATCACGTCCCAGCGGACGGCGACTTCTCGACTGACGCCGCACCACTTGTCAGCTTCATATTGCCGATGGGATTGTGCGCGATTCCAGCATGACGGTTATCGGCAGAGACCCGTGTGCGATGCGCGGGTATGACTCTGTGAGCATCCGATAAGCTGAATTTTTCTAAAGCCTGGCTAAGCCAAAGGCTATGGCGTTTTCGTGCCGCGACGCGCCACGATCGAAACGACTTTCGCTGCTATGCGATGCCGACCCACACCCTCATGCGTCTATCGGCACGACATACCCGCACTCAATCAGTGTGTCGTCGATATAGGGTGTTTCGAAAAAATCGTGTTCAGGATGCTCGCCAGCATACGGTGCGAGTACCGCACGGATACCCAACTCTGTTACCGCGAAGCGCTTCTGCCCGTGAAGCGCCACTACCTATCCTCGGTGGACAGAAGCGCCCCTGTGTCGCGCAACCGTGCCGACATCCGGCCTCAGCAGACGGTTCTCGCGATCGCATCGACTCAAAACGCATCGCGCGTTCCGCACGGGGTCATCGATCATTTTGAGATACGTCATCCTATAACATACCATTTTACAAAATTTCATTTTTTACGACAATGGCGGCTAGTTGAAAGACGTTTACGGGTTTACATTACTTCCATCGCCCATCCCATCAATGTAACAATAAGAAAGAGATAGGATGACATATAACATTCCGGGCGACAGAGGTCGATGCAAAATCGACCCTGCCAGCTCGCGGAGACAACCCATGCTGGTCAAGAAGCCTTATCAACCTTTGTCCAACGGCATCCGCTACGCAATGCGCGACCATGGGATTTCACCAGGTTATTGGGCATCACACAGCACCCGGGCTCTCGCCCCAGACATCCGGCAAGCACGCCGTTTCGCCCGAACCAGTTGATCGCGTTCGGCGCACCTCGAAGCCTCACCGCACCCCTTTCCCCTTCTGACACACCGGGCAATAGCGATCGCGTCACCGCGCGATGGCGTCGCTCGGCTGTCTTCCGACTCAACTGCCACACATAGGATAAGGACATGTTAATTCGCATTACTGCAGTCATATGCGCGCTTGCGACGCTTTCCGCTTGCGGATCCGACGACACGCCGCCACCACAATCGGCTACCACGCCCACACCGGTCGCGGCAGCGCCGTTCAAGGTCGGCGTCACGACCAGCGACGCCGCGCTGCCACCCGCACCGCAACTTCCCACCGACACCCAGGTGTGCAGCACCGTCGAAGCCAGCAATAGTTATGTGCGCCAGCCAAGCGGCGCACTGGGACCGGAAGCGGATAACGGCACGACCTCGGCAATCCTGAATCCGGACCAGCAACGCATTCAGGCTGCGCTCGACGCGTGCGGCGCGGCCGTGGATGCCGAAGTCGGCGCAACCATCGCCGCGGCGGACGCAGCGGCCGCGGCCTCGCAAACGGCGGCGGCTGTGCCCAACGTCAATATCGCGGGCGCATCGGCGCAGCAACTGGCGCAGCCGCAGTACCGTGCGAGCAAATTCGCGGTGCGGCTCAGCGTATCGAGCACCGGCGCGGGCAACGCGTTCATCACCGGCCCGCTGACGCTGCCGTCCGGCGTCACGCTGTGGGTCGACACTGGCGTCACCGTGTACGCAACCCGTGACGTGATGGCCTATGCGCCCAACGCCGCCGGCCCGTATTGCGCGAACACCGCGGTCAGTTCGACCAAAGCGGGTAGCTCGGGCAACTGCCTGCCGTTGATTGGCGGCAACTACCTCGTGAACTCCGCGATTGTCGGCGGCGGCAGCATCGATAGCCGCGCCGCGTCGGAAATCGTCAGCTCGAATCCGCTCTACCCGCTGATGCGTGTGGACCTGACCTGCACGAATACCTACGCCGCGTACGCAGCCGGCAAGCAGGCCACCACGGGCACATCGTGTGATAACGGCGGGACGTTCGTCGATACAGCTGCCTCGTCGCGTCATATGACGTGGTGGGATCTGGCATGGCTCGGCAACATGATCGAGAACGGCACGTCAGGCGTCGGTTCGCAGTCGAACTTCCGCATGATGGTCTTCAGCTATGCGAAGAACCTGACCTTGTACGGCATCACGCTGAACAACAGCGCGAACTTCCATGTGGTGCCGAGTGGCGTCGACGGTTTGACCGTGTGGGGCGTGAAGGTGCAGACGCCGTCGTTGTCGGCTTCGGCGAATCCCGCAGGCAATGGCAACCCGAATTACCTCGGCATGCTGCCAAGCATCGATACCGCCAAGAATACCGATGCGTTCGATCCGGGCTCCGCAGCGAAAGCCGTGGTCCAGGCGTTGACGACCGGTAACGGCAAGACGTCGAGCGCGGGCAAGATTGCATTCGACGGTTATCTGAAGAACGCCGTGTTCGCGTACAACTACCTCAGCACGGGCGACGACGATATTTCGCCGAAGGGTTCCAACAACCCGAGTCCGGCCGGTTCGGGACTGTTCGGTATCGACGGCAATCGCAATGTCGCGACCGATCGCAAATACGGTTTTGTGATTGCGCATAACCATATTTATGCGGGTCACGGTATCTCGATTGGCAGCGAAACCAATGCGGGTGTCACCAACATTCAGGTCTACGACAACTCGTTCGACGGCGCAGAATCGGCGCTGCGCATCAAATCGGATTGGGCACGAGGCGGCACGGTGACCAATATCAACTACAACAACATCTGTATTCGCAATAGCGACAATGCACTGGTGTTTACACCGTACTACAGCACCAAAGCACTGCCGAATCCGACGTCGCCGCTGTACCCGAACTTCCATGACATCTCGGTATCGAACGTGCATATCATCGGCAGCACGGCAGTCCAGCTGCAAGGCTTCCAGGCCAATACCGGCGGTATTGCGCATGCGCAGATTCCGCTTGGCATGACGCTGACGAATGTACTGGCCGATTCGCCGGATACGGTGGCCGTCAGCACGTCGGATGCAAACCTGACACTGAGCAACGTCAACCTGCCGATTTTTGCATCGACGGCAAATAACGTGACGTTGAACGGCGTCGCCTCGCGCTCGCTCAGCATGGCGACCGCGGTGGATTGCAGCGCGGCTTACGTGGACTTCCCAGGTATTGGCGAATCGTCGCCCGCCGGTCAGACGTGGCCGGGTTCGCAATAAGCACGACATAAGGTAGCGAAATAGCGCGCCGCTTCCAAAGCCGGATACGGGTCTGGAATCCTGGATCCTGGCTTTGAGAGCGGGACGCGCTACTCACTCATCTGTTGCGGGGAAGGCGATTCTTTATCGGCCTTCCCCTTATTGCTTTTTCATACGCCGCCGACATCCTATGCATAACGCATAGTTAAAGCTTCCCACTTATTGAGTGCCCGCATTTCAGTTGACGCTGGCGAAATAGTAATAAGTACCGATCTTCTCCCCGCTCTTCCGCACGCCTGCCAAAAGATGGCTTCTTCGGCCTTCTTTTCCGCGCCAACTCCGTCTGTTGTTTCAAACATCCAGCATTGCGCGACTTTCCTTGTCGCCACGGCACAACTTCTCCCGCTCAAACGCTTTGCACTGTTGTAAAGCGCACCGCCACGCGTTCGCACTCATTCGACAATAAAACCCGTCGATCGTCCCGGATGCTTGCCCCCGCAAGCGTTTGCGTCGTCACAGCGCCGCCTTGAAATGGAATACGCCGGCTCATAACCGCGAGGTCCGTTGAATTACCTTGGGGGTAGCATTCGAAGAGGTGTCTGTCAATTTTGACGGACAGCTTTGCGCTGATTCCGGCGTTAATTCAACCTATGGGAAAAAACAAATGAGAACTTCTTTCCACAGAGAAGTATTGACCGATTCCCACGAGCAAAACGGTCTTCAATTGCAGCGCAATAGTGCTCCTTTGGCACTCAAGCACGTCATTCACCCAGAAGAGATTCGCGATAACCTTCCACAGGGTCAAGGCGGCATCGGGTTCATGTTTCACGCTACCGACTGGGATACGCTTTCATTTTCATTTCACAACGTGAAGCAGCGAGATGCGCTATTCGAAGAGGAGCTTTGGAATACGAAGCCTTTTATCGCATCGCCTATCTATCAGGGTTCGCAGGTGATCGGCGCCAACATTGCGTGTCCGGTGCCACTCGAAATGTGGCTCGGCAGTCCGCGTGGCATCAAGCGGTTCCGCGAGACGCAATTCTTTCCGGCACTCGAACTGGCCAGACAGGCCGGCCTGAACATGGTGGCGATGGGTGCATCCACCCCGTACGCGTGTAACTACGGAGCACTCCCGCGCCCTATCAAGCCGCCTCATATCACCACGGGTCATGCGGCCACCGCGGCGATGCTCAAAGACTGGGCGGTTCATTGCTGCAATGAACTCGACCTCGAGTTCGGCAACACGAAACTCGCGCTGTTTGGCGCGGCCGGGCGACTCGGCACCACGGTGGCTAAATACGTGCTCTATAAGGATGCGCCAAAAGAACTGGTGTTGATCGACTTGCCGGACAAGGTGAACCTGCTCAGGGACCAGGCGCAAGAACTTCTTGCCTCCGATCTGCTCGGCAAGTCGAAGGTGTCGATCCACACCTTCAGCCCGGACACGCCGCTGCCGCAGTTCGACGGCGCCATCCTGACCAGCAGCACCAGCGTGCCCTACCTCACGGCCGCCGACCTCAAACGGGCGCAGTTCTGGATCGACGACTCTCATCCTCGCGCGGCAAGCGTCGACGCTGAACTCGCGTCGCGCGACCATACGCTATATATTGAGTGTTTTGCCCGTGGTCCGGCCGGCCTCGACACGAAGTTTCCGTTCCGACTGCCGACCAACCGCGATTGCTATACCTGTTTCGCCGAAGGCTATTCAGCCTGGCAGGAAGGCATTGCTTCTGACTTCATCATCGGCAGCCCGCCCGTCTGGTCGGTTTCCTATACGCATAGCCTTCTGAAAAAATACGGGTTTGCGGTCGGTCCGTTTCATGGAAAAAACGGCTCGCCGATCAATCTGGGCACGCAGCATAGCGGCGAGCATGAATTGATGGGGCCTTAAACCTCAACTGAGCATCCACGGAGGCCTGATGGTCGTACCGCGCGAAAGCATGCGGGACATGCTGGAAAGAAGCCGGTTTGCAATTCGATGGGGAGGCGCACTGGGCCTCCTGTGCCACCCCATCTATTACGTCATCTGGACGTATGTTCTGCCCCAGCCTTACGACAATCTTCTGCTACGCCTGAGTGCAGCGGCTGTCTGCGTGCCGTTGCTATTTCAGTCGCATTGGCCAAAACGGTTTAACCACTTTCTGCTGATTTACTGGCATTGCTGCCTGATCTACGTATTACCGTTTGTCTGCACGTTCCTCACCATCAGAAACGGATTCTCCACGATGTGGATGATGACCGAGGTCATGATGATCTTCATCATGGCGTTGTGCATCGACAATCCGCTTCTGCTCATGGCCTGCATTGGCATTGGCATGTTCTCCGGCACCGTGGCGGCCGTCGCTACCACTCCAGCGCCCATTATTCTCGACGCCGCCACGCAGTCCAATCTCGCCTTACTACCGGTTGTCGTGTTATGCAGTATGGCGTTCAGTCACGCGATCAGCAAAGGGCGCATTTTTGTTGAAAAGAACCGGGCATTGCAGGCGCTCGCGGGATCTATCGCGCATGAAATGCGCAACCCGCTTAGTCAATTGAGGCATGTTCTGGATCGGGTGGAGGAGGCACTGCCCGCCACCACGGGATCAACCCAGTCGACCGCGTTATCGCCCGCGAAATCCGCCGAGCTTTATCAACATGTCGCGCATGGGCAATTGTCGATCGAGCGCGGTCTGCGCATCATCGCGATGACGCTCGACGAAGTGGGCGACAAATCGATCCATTCGGAACATCTGACCTATCTGAGTGCCGCGGATACCACGCGCAAAGCGCTGGACGAGTACGGATTCGATAATGACAAGGAACGTAGCAAGGTCAAACTCGTGGTGCAGGAAGACTTCATTTTCAAGGTCGACGAGACGGTCTATCTGTTCACGTTGTTCAACCTGATCAAGAACTCGCTTCATCACATTGCCACGCTGCCGTTAGCTACCTTGACGCTCAAGATCGACCGGCAGTCGGTCATCGTCATGGACACGGGCACGGGCGTAAAGCCCGAAATCCTGCAACACCTGTTCGAGCCGTTCCGGACCGCGGGCAATTCGGCCGGCACAGGGCTTGGACTCGCTTATTGTCAGAGGGCCATGCAGGCGTTCGGCGGAAGCATCAGTTGCCGGTCGGAAGTCGGCAAGTTCACCGAATTCACGCTGCAATTTCCCGCCGTCCCGGAACAGGAAGTGGCAGGCCATGAACACAGGATTCTCGAACGTGCGACGCCGTTTTTCAAAGAGAAACGCGTGCTGATCGTCGACGACGAAGCCAGCCACCGGACCAGAACCTGTCGCGCGTTGTCCCGGGTCGGCGCACAGGTGGCATCGGCTGAAAGTGGTGCGAGGGCATTGGCCATGCTTCAGCAATCCACCGCTTACGACCTCGTCCTGATGGACATCAATATGCCGGGCCTGGACGGCTATGCCACCGCGGAAAAGATCCGCGCCAATCGCCGCTATCCGAATTGGGATGTGCTGATCGTGGCCTATACGGCCGAACCCGGCAATGCCGCACGTGTGCATGCGCGTAGAGCCGGCATGGATGACATGGTCAGCAAATCGTCCGGCGTGCTGGAATTGATCACGTCTTTACAGACGCTCCTCGAAAATGGTGAGGAGCGTCACCAGAGTCAGAGATCCGACGGTCTTGCGGGCAAATCGATTCTCGTCGCGGATGACGACACTTACAGCAGACTGGTCGCCAAGGCGAGCCTGGAGCGCTACGGTGCAACCGTTATCGAAGCGGAACACGGGCAGGCCGTGCTGACCCGATTGCAGGAAGAAAATTTCGTCGACGCCATCGTGATGGACATGAACATGCCGGGCATGAGTGGCGCGGAGACGACTGCGGCAATTCGCGCTCGTACCGACGCGTATGCCGGCATACCGATCATTGCATTGACCAGCCAGTCCGACAATGATTCGGTGCAGGCGTGCCTCGCAATCGGCATGAACGAAGTCATGATCAAGCCCGTGCACGGCGACTCGCTTTACGACTGCGTAGCAAGGCAATTTACACAGCCGCCCAAATCGAATCAGCCTGCGAACGCGAATCTGCCGCAAGCGTCTATTACGCCAGTCGAACGGCCTGTTCCAATTGCGGAGAGTGCTCCGTCAGAAAGCCTGCTTGATGAGCGACATCTGGAAGAACTGATCGCGCTCGATCTTATGGACGAACCTTTTCTCAATGGCATTGAACAGATCCGGGTACTCGTGACGCGAATCGCCGCCGATGCAGCGGCCAACGATCTGGAGTCGACGCACAACGCATTGCATCTTCTTCTCGGAATCAGCGGCAATATTGGCGCAAAGGCACTGCATCAATTTGCAAGGCAAATATACCCACCGTTCATTGCAAAGAAATGGCCGGTGCAAACCGACTGGGTCGCGCGAATTAACGGGCTGGGCACTCGTTCTGCCGACGCACTGCACAGATACTACGTAGAAACGAAAGCACTTCAGGATCATCGGGACGCACTAAGCAATAGTAGCGCGCCGCCCTACTGATGGAATCAGACGATATCGCCGATTCCGGTGTGACCCGATCTGGAAAAGAAACCAAGGAGACAACCGTGGCCCGTTTCCCGGCTAATCAGCTTGATGAGTACGCAGCTCAATTCGAACGTGACGGACTGGTTGTACTGAAGAACCACTTTCCGGTAGCAACGCTCGAAAGCTGGCGTGAGGCGTTCGCACCGTTGCTCGCAGAACGGATCGCCTCAAACGCGACGGCCGTGCGGGGCGAGAACCGGCACTACATTACGCTGCCGTTTAGCGGCGTATTTGCCGACGAGCGCATTTTTTGCGACCCCGACGTGCTCGGTATTGTCGAACGCGTGGCCGGTGACGATCCCGTGATGTGCCAACTCGCAACCGACACGCCGCTGAACGGTTCGACCTTTCAGGACATTCATCGCGACACACCCGCGCTGTTCGATGGCATCGCGGAAACGCCGTCCTTCCAGTTGGCGGTCAATTTCCCTTTGTGCGACGTCACGCCGGAAAACGGCCCATTCGAAACGACGCTCGGCACGCACCGCATGCGCGCGGAAGAAGCCATGGACGCATGGCGCGAGGGCCGTCTGCCCCTGCACGCCATTCCGATGGAATTGGGCGACGTGATGATCCGGGACGTTCGCGCACTGCATCGCGGCACACCGAACCATACTGATCTGCCGCGTCCCATGGTGGTCATTGGCTATAGCAGAAGCTGGTATTTCAGACCCGAGGTTCACATCGACGTACCGGTAGACGTGTACCAGCAGTTGAGTGCGCGGGCAAAGCGCTTATTGCGGTACATGCCACGGGTGGAGAAAATCGATCCGGGTCACAGTACTGAGCACTACCAGAAATTTGCTTATTGAAAGCCCGGCCGGTCGACCACGCTGTTGCGCCAACCGGTCGCGTACATACAGGTGAATCAACGAACGATCAGAACCGCCGGAAATTCCGGTCACGCAACGGATCGGGCGTTCGCTGCGTTGCACGCAAAATGCCTGTGTTGTCGAAAGAGAAGTTGAAAAGCAAAGGCGTGATGTTGTTTTCAATATAACGATACGACCAGACTTCTCGCTGCGACAACCGGAAGAAAGCGGTCTCCACGGGGCGGCCGAAATTGATCAATACGTCGTTGCGCGTCCACGTACCAATTTCCGCGCGATTAAACTCGCTGATCTGCAACACCTGACGCACGTTCACGATCTTGCCGGACGCGTCGATATCGGCTGCAACTGTCGTTGTTCCCATCGGCTGGGTCGGCCACATGAGCCGCCGCCCGCCGTTCGGCAAATCATAGGTTTCGCGCGGCGGCCCCAGTCGCGCGATGATGGTTGACTGGTCCTGGCCAGCCTGAAATTGCTGCCACGGCTGTGCGCACGCCGCCAGCATCAGCGCCGCAATGCAGGCGATCGCGGCGCGCTGCAACAACACAAATGTCCGCGAGCCCAACGCGGCGGAATCGGAAACACGAGCAAAGCGGGTAAGCATGGATTCCTCCAGTTACGTCGATGAGTGCTTCGTTCCAATTGGTTAGCCGACTATTCTGACGGGCGCGCTTCCTTACCCCGCCGTCAATCAGAGGGCAAAAATCAGTGTAGCAGGCAGGGGGATAAAGGCGAGGTGGAGAGTGACACTGCCGACATTGGCAGGCTGATGCCGACGGTCTGGCAGAGCTTGAAGTGCACTGCCAGCCGCCTCAGAGCGAACCCCGGTTACTCCATCAGCCGTCCTCTCAGACGCTTGTACTCGTCTTCCGAAATCGAACCCGCTGCCTTCAACCGGTCCAGCTTTTCCAATTCGTCAGCCGCACTGAAGCCGATAGCGTGGCGCAGGTTGTCGCGCGCGTGTTTCATTCGCTCTGCGTCGCGCTCCGCCATACCACGACCTTGCGTCAACAGGTACGCGAAGATGCCGATGTACGGCAAGATGATCAGCACGATGACCCAGATGACTTTGCCAAAACCCGAAACATCATGGCGGCGGAACAGGTCGCCTGACACCGTAATCAGCAACCAGAACCACAAAATAAACATGAAGACGGAAAATATGTCGGCCAGAAAATTCGTAAATGTGAAGCCACCATTAAAGAGCATTCTTTTCTCCAGTCATTGCGGTTGTGATTGAAATAATTAACAAATGTCAATCCTGGGGTTTGCGCGTTGACCCGCTATTCCCGCCGGTATAGTGCGCCGGCCATGTGCCACAAAAATGAATTGGTCAGCCACGTCAATCGGGGCCAATGGGATGAGCTATGCGGACGGTTCTGGCGCGGCTTCGCGTGAGGAAAACGGCTGGTCTTTCACCGAGCGTTAAAGGGAGCTTCCGTGCGGACTGGCGAGAAGTGCCGACGCGCGCGCGTTCGTGTGAGGCCTGGCGATAGAACCATTCCATCCTTATCCTCCGTTTGTCGCGATGTGATACGTACCCGTTTAAACTTTATAGTTCATATCGCCGCCAACGCGCGAAATTTTTTAGAGGGCGGACGATTATCGTCAAGTCATCTGGCCACCCGAAGGCACAGATTCGCTCGCGCCCTTAACCGGACCGCAGGTCATCACCCGATCAGCCCGCGACAAAAGCCGCGAGTCGCCACTTGAACTAACGGCCTCGATACCCGTTGCGGCCTCGCTTGCCTGACGTCTTCGGCCATTGGCCTCTTCACATTTACCTTATAACCACGGGATTTTTAGGACCGAGCCTATAGCTCGCTGGAAGGACATCCATAAAATAGAGAACCTTTCGGACTTCCTCCCACCATTCACGCTACCAATCTTCGCGACCGTACTCGCGATATTTTATAAATCATTTTTCGGCAAACTTATTAGTTTTCCCGAAACCAACCATGAAATTAACTTTATGAACAAGCCATACGTCTTTAACTATCAAGCACCGGTTAATCCCTGGTGGGAGAGCAGCGCAGCAGAAATCGCGGAAGGTTCCGGCGACCTGGACAACCTCCTCAAACAGACCCACGAAGACCTGCACTCTCTTGGCGAAACAGTGTTACGACTCGACGGAGAACTGCGTACAGCGAAGATCGATAAGGTTGTTGCCGAGAAAAAAATTGAAGTCATCTCGAAGCTGATTCAGGACGTCTCTGTACTGCGACGCAACGAACCCCTGGCAACCATCCAGAATGCCAGTCATAGCGCCGACACAATAGAAACCCCAAAACGCCAACGTCAGCCGAAGCATCGCAAGACCGGAAAGTTATTGTCGATCGTCGTCATTCTGGTTCTGGCATGCGTTTCCTTATTCGTCTTCGCGGCGATCTTCGCGACTCATAGCGGGAGTGAGCCGTGGTCGAGTGCGGGAATCAAACACTTCGCGACCTGGCTTCAACCGTTCGTGAGCAAGTTTCTTCATTGAGTTTTTCGTCAACCCCGAGCGTACTAACGCGAATTACGCTCGCGCGATCTCACCGTAACATCGCAAGCGCACTCGTCAATACCGCCTGCTTGAACGCTTTCGGTCGCTTGGGCAGCGCGGAAAACGGACTCAGCACGTGGCCATACGCCACGGTTTTACTGATTCCATTGACGAGCAGCATGAACATCACCTGGGGGTCCTGCGGGGGCACCTCGCCCGACTCGATCGCGTCGGCAAGCAACGGCACCAGCACATTATGGAAAGGCCGCACCAGCCGCTCGATCAGAACGTCCAGCCGCTCCCCGCTTTCCGTTGCGGCAGTCGAAAAGAACATCCCTACATCAGGCGTCAGAAACACCTGATCGATCAGGATCGACACCGCTTCTTCGACACGCGCGCGCGGCTTCAACTCGTTCCTTCCCCGCAATGTGCCGGTCTTCGCGATCATCGGCGCGGCTTCTTCGGCGATCCGATCAACCACGGCCGTCCACAGCGATTCCTTCGATCCGAAGTGATGCGCGACCAGCGCCGGGTCTACCCCGGAGGCCTTGGCAATCTCGCGCACGCTGGTCGCCTCGTAGCCGCTTTTCGCGAATGCAATGCGCGCATTGCGCAGCAATGCATCGGCGCCGCTCGCATCGGTGCAGACTGGGCGGCCGCGCGTGCGACGCGGCATGGCGCTCGTCGCGGCCGGCTCGGCGTTGTCTCTTGGTTGTTTCATCGGCGACGGCAGAAAGTGTTCAAGGAAAGTCCGAAATTTTAACCGGCGTGCTGGCGTAGATGACAGCACCGTCGTTTGACATGAACCCGTCAAGTCCGTAGGATCGCATTAATTCATCACTCGTAGAATTATTTATTCATGATTCAGGCGCCCCGGATTGCTGCTGCGGACCGCTGAACGGATCCGAAAGGCTCGTACCACCGGGCATACCGCCGACATGAATGCAGCGCATCTTTGAGAGAGGCAAGACTGTGGATCAATGCAACATCGGCAATACGGCATGGCAGAGAACAGTCGGCCAGCTCGACGCGGGATGCGCGCATCAGTTCGCGGCTCATGTCAGGCAGATCGTGAGTTCGCACGTATCGACCCGCGTGTCGTCCCAGCACGAGGCGATTTCGGTCGTGCTGCTGGACCGGGTCAGTCCGCGCACGGCGACAGTTTCGTGGAGCGATCCGCAAGGCTGTAAATACGGTGAACAGGTCTGGCGTCTGGCTACCGCAAAACGTGCTGGGACATGCGTGCTGTCCGGGCAACCCATTGCGAGAGGCGAGCAGATCTACCGGCCGACAAAGGTCGATCCTCCGCCAACTAACGCGGATGCGATGATGCTGGTAGCGGCACTCAATGAGGCGCTTTCTGACTGACTTATGTGCGGACATGTGGCCCAGAATCAGAGCTGCACGCTCTGCGAAACGCACTATAGTGAAGACTGTCTTCAATCCTTGGAGAGGGTTCTTCGATGACTGCAAGCAAACGACGCACCTGGGCCAATGGTTTTCTGATCGCTGCCCTGCTCTATTTCCCCGCCGCGCACGCTCAACTCGGCAACCTCCTCAATCAGAACGGCAACAGCGGGGCCGCCGGCGGACTTGGCAGTCTCAGCGGTTTAGCCGGCGGGTCGTCACTGCAATCGCTGACATCAGGCAGCACGGGCAACGTCGCCGGCGTGCTCCAGTTCTGTGTCAAGAACAACTATCTCGACCCTAGCGCATCATCGGTTAAAGACGGCTTGATGAGCAAGCTGGGCGGCTCCTCGTCGACCGATAGCGGATATACCGACGGTGCCAAGGGCATTTTGAATAGTGGCGACGGTAAGCAGGTCGATCTGAGCGGCGGCGGTTTGAAGGAGCAGCTCACGAAACAGGTCTGCGACAAGATTCTCGCTCAGGGCAAGTCCTTGCTGTAGACAGGCGGCGGCGTTTGTCGAAAGGAAATAGAAAGAAAAGACACTCGCCGCTTCTTTCATGGTCGACGCGCGAGAAAATCCGCGCTTCGACCTGTCCCT
Source organism: Paraburkholderia metrosideri (assembly GCF_904848625.1). Lineage (GTDB taxonomy): Bacteria > Pseudomonadota > Gammaproteobacteria > Burkholderiales > Burkholderiaceae > Paraburkholderia > Paraburkholderia metrosideri. Next base: position 523,694 of record NZ_CAJHCP010000005.1, on the reverse strand, counting down.
CGCGGCGACGCGTCAAAGGCTCCTCACGACGCCGGACCCTATCGATATTCCCGTCAGTGAAGTGCTCCGTGACCGGAATGCGCCGGATGCCGCTGCCGTCAGGATTCGTCTTCGCGTGCGAGTTGAACTGGATGCCGATCGTATCGGAGTGTCTCATGAGCGCGAGCCCGATCTTCAACGACAGTCCCTCAACGACACGTGCGGGCGGCGGCAATCCAAAGGCCGAGAAAATCGTCGGCATATAGCGCGGTTTCGAGGTCACGCGCGGTCTCCGTTAACCCGGGCTGCAATACGCCGAGTTGGCGCGCGGCCGTACGGACTATCAACGGGTTCGTGGCTGCCACAAAGATTCCCCGCTATACGGGTTCTCTGGCTCGCGAGCACCCTGCGCGCAACATGGCAGCGGTGAATGCCAGCATGCGTCTTTCCTCAGCCGCAGTAGACTGTCGATAGAATCTGTTTTCAATCCATTATTCGTTTATAAACGGAGACAAACGTGCCAGGCTTACTTCCCGATGTCGACCCCGAGGGACTCCTCGAATATTCAGTCGTTTATACCGACCGCTCAATCAATCATATGTCGCGGCTCTTCCAGGGAGTCATGCGCGACGTTTCCGCTTCCCTGAAAAAAGTCTACAACGCGAAGTCGGCCATTGTCGTCCCGGGCAGCGGCACCTTCGGCATGGAAGCCGTTGCCCGTCAGTTCGCGACGAACAAAAAGTGTCTGGTCATCCGCAATGGCTGGTTCAGTTTCCGCTGGTCGCAGATTTTCGACATGGGCAATATCCCGTCTGAATCGATTGTGTTGAAGGCTCGTCCGGTCGTACAAGGAAGACAGGCTGCGTATGCACCTCCGCCAATCGAAGACGTCGTCGCGGCGATCAGGGAAAACAAGCCGGATCTGGTCTTTGCGCCGCATGTCGAAACGGCATCCGGCATCATGCTGCCGGACGCCTATCTGCGCGTGGTGGCCGATGCGGTGCATGCCGTCGGCGGCATGTTCGTACTGGATTGCATTGCGTCCGGCACGGTCTGGGTCGACATGCAGGCTAGCGGCGTCGACGTCCTGTTAAGTGCGCCGCAAAAGGGCTGGAGCGCGTCACCGTGCTGCGGGCTGGTCATGCTTGGCCCGCTTGCGCGCGAAAGAATCGACGGAACCACCAGCACCAGTTTCGCGTGCGACCTGCGCAAATGGCTGCAGATCATGGAAGCCTACGAGAACGGTGGATTCGCGTACCACGCCACGATGCCGACGGACGGTCTCGCAACGCTGCGTGACGTCATGAAAGAAACCGAGAAATACGGCTTCGACAACATGAAAGCGAAGCAACTCGAACTCGGCAAGCGCATTCGCTCGCTCCTCGCTGACAAAGGCTTCAACAGCGTGGCAGCCGAAGGTTTTGAGGCACCGGGCGTCGTAGTCAGCTACACGGACGATGACGGAATCCGATCCGGCCAGAAGTTCGCCGATGCTGGCTTGCAGATTGCGCCCGGCGTTCCGCTTCAATGCGACGAACCTGACGATTTCAAGACCTTTCGCATCGGTTTATTCGGCCTGGACAAGCTGCTCGACGTCGAAGCTGCGGTGGCCAGGTTCGCGAAGGCGCTGGACAGGATTCTTTAGAACTTTTCGCTGAGCATGTACGTATTGCTTGTTCTCACGACGGCCTCGTCTGGAGAACTTCGAACGTGCCGGACAAGCGACGTACATGACCGGGCCTGGGCGAACGGTCAGGCGGTACAGGGTCCCTATGACCGCTTACCGAAAGACCCGGGCTATCTTTTAGAATCCGTCGTCCATCGGCGCTCTCGGCGTCGACTCAATGACAATGAGTTAGCACGATAAGCGGGGCGAGTTCGATGATTCACACTTATTCCGCTAGCAACCACTCAGTGCGAGTGACCCGATGTCCGTGACGAGAAAGAACGCGGCGACTCAAGCAAACGGCTTCGAGCTTCACTATGAAACGTTTGGCTCGCCGGCAGACCCAGCGACGCTGTTGGTGATGGGAAACAGCGCACCGGGACTCGTTTGGCCCGACGCTTTTTGCGAGATGCTCGCGGCAACTGGCTTCCATGCCATACGCTTCGACGCTCGCGATACGGGACTCTCGACGTACGTCGATTTTGACCAGGCGCCCTACACCCTGGACGATCTCGCCGATGACGCGTTTGCGCTGATGGCAAGCCTCGGCATCGGGCGGGCCCACGTGGTCGGGCTATCGCAAGGCGGCGTCATTGGGTATCGGATGGCGAGCCAGCGGCCTCAGCACGTGCTTAGTCTCACGGTCATGATGTCCTCCGTGGATCTGCGACCGAAGAACCATGCGTTCGCGGGCGTGGCGCCAATGGAAGGCGAATTGCCCCGGCCATCGTCCGATTACGTCGCGCGAGTCCTGGCGCTTAATGCGACCGCGCCAACAACAATCAATGAAGTCGCCGAGCGGTTCGTCGAAAATTTTCGGCTGGCTGCCGGGCCTCGGTCGCCTTTCGATGAAGAATCGTGGCAAACGCTCGGCCGCGCGTTTGCGGAGTTACCTCTGCAGAGAAGAGACGGGCTGTCCCCCACCATGGCAAACAACAGCCATCACACGCTAGCGCAGAAACTCACACCAGCTCTCACTGCCGATGCGCTTGCCTCAATCAGAGTGCCGGTACTTCTGATCCAGGGAAGCGATGACCCGATTTTTCCGATCCAGCATGCCGAGTGGTCGGCATCGGTTATCCCCACTGCAACGTTGCGCGTAATCGATACCATGGGACACGCACTGGACCCAGCGTTCTTCGATCGCATTGTCGAGGTGTGGTGCGACTTTCAAATTCGTAAAACGCACACATATCGTTAGCAACCCAAAATTGATGACTTCGTTCGCTGGACGTCTCAGCCCCAACATTCAGCTTCGGACACTCCATACTCACTGCAAAAATTCGCATGAACCTTATTGTGCGAATTTCTGCATGTCCGATGAAAGTCCGCGCCTTCTGTGCCCCTACTCATCACCCCCACCGCCAGTAGTGACATCAAGCATATCGTGAAAATCCGATATACAATTCGTTTTGTAGCGATGCAGACGTAAGACGCCCACCAGCGTCGCGCTTGCCTGTTGCTGAATATTGAAACGAACCTCATGACGCCCGACATCGACGCGATCCACAAAGCACTAGCCAACCCGGTGCGCCGGGAGATTCTCGGCTGGCTGCGGGAGCCGTACGCGCATTTCGCCGATCAGGAACTGCCGCTGGACCACGGCGTATGCGCTGGAAAGATCGACGCACGCTGCGGCCTGTCGCAGTCCACCGTGTCAGCTCATCTCGCGGCGTTGCAACGCGCGGGGCTGGTCACGTCGAAACGGGTTGGTCAGTGGGTCTTTTTCAAGCGCAACGAAGCCGTGATCCAGGCGTTTCTCGACCATATGAACGCCCGGCTCTGAACACGTGGTCTGCGTCGCCGCGCTTTTTCCTGACCTTTCATCAAGCAGTCTATTCAGGCTCGGGCCACGTGCCCGCCGCCAAAGGTGAATCCTTATGCCGACTCTTTTCGATCCGCTGCAAATTGGCGACATTACGTTGCCGAACCGCATCATCATGGCTCCCCTCACGCGTCAGCGCGCCGAAGAAATCCGCGTGCCGAACGCACTGATGGCGAAGTACTACGCCGAACGCGCATCCGCTGGTTTGATCCTCAGCGAAGCGACGTCGGTCACGCCGCAAGGTGTGGGTTATGCCGAGACGCCGGGCATCTGGTCGCAGGAACAGGTTGAAGGCTGGAAGCTCGTCACGAGCGCGGTGCACGCAGCAGGCGGCAAGATCTTCCTGCAACTGTGGCACGTCGGCCGTATTTCCGACCCGCTGTTCCTGAACGGCGAACTGCCGGTCGCGCCGAGCGCAATCGCAGCACAAGGCAATGTGAGCCACGTGCGTCCGGAACGTCCGTTCGTGACGCCGCGCGCGCTGCAACTCGACGAGATCGCCGGTGTGGTCGAAGCGTTCCGCAAGGGCGCGGAAAACGCGAAAGCCGCGGGCTGTGACGGTGTCGAAGTGCATGGCGCAAATGGCTATCTGCTCGACCAGTTCCTGCAGGACAGCACCAACACGCGTACCGACGCGTACGGTGGTCCGGTCGAAAACCGTGCACGCCTGCTGCTCGAAGTTACCGATGCCTGTATCGCCGTGTGGGGCGCGAACCGTGTGGGCGTCCACCTCGCACCGCGCCGCGACGCGCACACCATGGGCGACTCAGATCCGGCCAACACGTTCGGTTATGTGGCCCGCGAACTCGGCAAGCGCAAGATCGCATTCATCGCTGCACGCGAGTCGCTCGGCGACGATCGCCTCGGTCCGCAACTGAAGAAGGAATTCGGCGGCCCGTACATCGCGAACGAAAAGTTCACGAAGGAAACCGCACAACACGTACTGGACGCAGGCGAAGCGGATGCGGTGGCCTGGGGCCAACTGTTCATCGCCAATCCGGATCTGGTGCGCCGTTTCGAAATGGACGCGCCGCTGAACAAGCCGAATCCGGCAACGTACTACGCACGGGGTGAAACCGGCTACGTGGATTATCCGACGCTCGAAGCAGTGGAATAACTCAGCACGCTGTAGACACACGCGGCGGGTGTGACCGGAAACTATGCCGGTCACACCCGCCGCGTTTTTTTGTGCGGGCTATTTGCGCGACAACCGCAAGCATCATGCGAGATCACGCCGCATGAACACGCGCTTCGACTCGTCGAGTCCTCGCGCGATATGTGCATTGCGCCGCTCGATCAATGCTGCATCGAGTGCGGCCAGATCGATATCGCAAAACCCGAGCCGCCGATAATACGGCGCATTCCAGGGCACGTCGCGATAAGTCGACAACACGAGTTGCTTTATCTGCCGCTCGCGGGCAAGTTGCTCAACCTGCCCGATCAACGCGGCGCCAATACGATGTCCGGTATGCGTGGTCAGCACGTCGAGTTCCTGAATATAGATACGTGCGGGTTGCAATTCGAACATGACGAAACCAATGCACCTGTCATCTGCTTCCACGGCAACGACGATCTCGCCCGCCCCGATCTTGCGTTCGACCAGTTCCAGTTTCATTGGCGGAGCATCGGCAATCCCCGCCATATCGACGCTCACAAACCGCTGACCCGCTTCGAATTCAATCTCGCGAATCGCGGAGGCATCGTGCAGTGCGGCAAAACGAAAAGTCACATTGAGTGCGTATTGCATGGGGTTTTCAGGTTAGTACCGGTTTTCATTACTGAGTACATGGTCCAATATTGACACTCCTGCTTACAAATACACAAGTGCGCAGGCGATCGCGGCGCTACACTCATACGATTCCGATTTCATTCGAGCCATGATGCATTTGATGCAAATTCTCCACGTCGCTCTGCACATTGACCGGCACCTTGGAACGCTGATCGCACAGTTCGGCACTACCGTGTACGCGATGCTGTTTCTCGTCATCTTCGTCGAAATTGGTTTTCTGCCGCTGTTCTTCCTGCCCGGCGATCCGCTGATTTTCATTTGTGGCGGACTCGCGGCTACCGGTGCATTGAATGTCTGGCTCGTGATGCTCACGCTATTCGCAGCAACGGTAGCCGGCAGCATCGTCGGCTACGGAATCGGCCGCGCGATCGGCGAGCGGGCTTATACGGCCAATTATCGCTGGCTCAACAAGCGGGCGCTGCGCAAAGCGCACGCGTTCAACGAAGCACGCGGCGGCCTGACGTTTCTGCTGTCGCCATTGCTGGCGGTCGTTCGCACGTTCGCGCCGTTCGTCGCAGGCGTTTCGCGAATGACATTCGTGCGTTTTGTGTCCTTCGTCTGCGGCGGTGCAGCGCTATGGATCGGCGCACTCGTGACCGCCGGCTATCTGTTCGGCAACATGCCGCTAGTACATGACCATATGAGTTCGATCGTGCTGCTCGGCGTTCTGGCGGGCGGCGGCTCGTTGTTCATCGCAGCGCTCTGGCGTCTCTTTCATCAGCGGTTGCGTCGCGCGCAGTGATATTCAGGGAGGCCAGCATGACGCGTTCCGCGCAGCCGGCTTTCTTCCCCACCTCGATTCCCTCAACTTGACGCGAACCAGATGCGAAGGTAACCTTCACAGGTAGCCTTCATATTCTGTCATCATGAGCAAGAACGCCCCGCCGGTTGCGCCAGAAATCTTGCATGGAATGGCAGAAGATCTGCGCGTGCTGGCCGGCAAACTGCGCCGCCGCTTGCGCGAAGAGTCCCACGTGGGCGACTTCACCCCTTCGCAGGTGCAGGTTCTCAACTTGCTGGAACGGGAAGGCCCTGCCACGGTCACAACACTTGCACGCGCTATGGGCATGCGCCCGCAATCCATGGGTGAGACACTTTCAGTGCTGAAAGCTGCCGGACTCGTGAGCGGCGCACCCGACCCCAATGACGGTCGGCAAACTGTTCTCTCCCTCACTCCAGCCTTCCGCAAAAAGGTCAAGGCAAGCCGGGTGGCGCGCGAAGACTGGTTATTTCGCACCATTCAAACCCGCTTCTCGGCGGCTGAGCAACAACAGCTCGCAACTGGCGTCGACTTACTCAAACGCCTTATCGACTCGTAATTCTCAGGAGCATCACCATGGCCCTTACCACTCTCGACGCAAAAACCGCACTCGTCATCATCGACTTGCAGAGCGGCATCGTCGCACTGCCCGTCGTTCATCCGGCGCAGGAAATCGTGCAACGCTCGGCGGCCCTGCTCGACGCGTTTCGCCGTCATGGCCTGCCGGTCGTGCTGGTGCGCGTCACCGCAGGTGCGCCGGGCCGTACCGACAATGGGCGCAGCACGGGTGACTTCCCGGCCGGTTTCGCCGCTCTCGTGCCGGAACTGAAGCAGCAACCGTCGGATCACGTAGTGACCAAGCGCACGTGGGGCGCATTCACGAACACGGATCTCGAAGCGCATCTGCGTGAACAAGGCGTCACGCAAATCGTGCTCGCGGGTATCGCGACCAGCATCGGCGTCGAATCCACTGCACGTTATGCAAGCGAACTCGGCCTGAACGTCACGCTCGTCGTCGATGCCATGACCGACATGAATGCAGACGCACACACCAACAGCATCACGCGAATCTTCCCGCGTCTCGGCGAAACCGGCACGACGCAGGAACTGCTCGACTTGCTGGAAAACACCCGCGCATGAGATTGCGCATCAGCGTTCGCGCCTGCCTGCATACCGTCCGGTCTCGCGCTATGAGGGCCGGCCGGTGAAAGGCACGTTCCGTTCGCTGCGCACCTTCAATTACCGGACCTGGGCGAGTGGCGCGATCGTCTCCAACGTCGGCACGTGGATGCAGCGTACGGCGCAAGACTGGCTGGTCCTCACGGAACTCACGCATCACAATGCGACTTCCGTGGGTATCGTCATGTCGCTGCAATTCGGGCCGCAAATGCTGTTGCTGCCCCTCACCGGTTATGCAGCCGATCACTTCGATCGTCGCAAGCTGCTATTCGCGACCCAGGCGGCCATGGGTTCGCTGGCACTGGGTCTCGGCCTGCTGACTATCAGCGGGATCGTGCAGTTGTGGCAGGTGTACGTGTTCGCCGGGCTGCTCGGTTGCGTCACGGCCTTCGACTCCCCCGCTCGTCAGACTTTCGTATCCGACCTGGTCGGCGAAGAAGACCTGTCGAACGCGGTGGCACTGAACTCCACGTCGTTCAACGCGGCGCGCATGATCGGCCCCGCAGTCGCGGGCCTGCTGATCGCCTCCGTCGGCACGGGCTGGGTGTTTCTGATCAACGCGCTTTCGTTTGTCGCGGTACTCGGTTCGCTGCGCATGCTGCGTCTGCACGAACTGCATCTGAAGCCCCGCGCCGTGCGCTCGCGCGGCAGTTTTGTCGAAGGCTTCAAGTATGTGTGGACGCGTCCCGATCTGAAGGCCGCGTTGCTGATGCTGTTCCTGATCGGCACATTCGGACTGAATTTCCCGATCTTTATTTCGACCATGTCGGTCACCGCGTTTCATGCGGGCGCCAGTCAATACGGGCTATTGAGCTCGACCATGGCGATCGGCTCGGTGACCGGCGCGCTGCTTTCAGCGCGCCGGGCGAGACCGCGTATGGCGTTGCTGCTCGGCGCAGCCGCGGTTTTTGGCGTGGGTTGCACGATAGCCGCGCTGATGCCGAATTACGTGCTGTTCGGCATGGCGCTCGTCGTCATTGGCGTGTCGACGCAAACCTTCACGACCTCGACCAACAGTCTCGTTCAACTCTCCACCGAACCTGCGATGCGCGGCCGTGTGATCGCCATCCTGCTGGCCATTGCATTGGGCGGCACACCGCTTGGCGCGCCGGTCGTGGGCTGGGTCGCGGATCGCTTCGGCCCGCGCTGGGCGCTGGGTGTCGGCGCTGCATCCGGCATTCTGGCAGCGCTCGTGGGCCTGCTTTATCTGTTCAGGTATCGGCAGTTGCGCGTGTATGTCGACGATGGACGAGTGCGCTATAGCATCGATGAGCCACGTCGCACGCCATCGTATGTCACCGTGAGTTCGTTGCAGAGCGCCGTGTTGAATGAAGCGGAAGAAGACTCTTCGTCGGGCGTTTGAGCGGTCACAGAACCGTTGCTACCGCTGGCACGCTTAAGCCATCGCGCTGATCATTCACACGTGTGTTTGAATAAACTCCGCCAAACTACAGCCATTGTCATTCTTTTCCGATGCAACGCGCGCTCATCGGTCGCCATTTAAAAAATAACAATTCGCGGGAAAACCCGCCTCCAGTTCCGCCCTGCCAAGCCGTTGTCGAAGCTAGGTGCTGAAAAAATCAGCACCGTCATAACGACACACGAGAGCCGAGGGCATCATGAAGATTCAAACGACCGACGGTACGTTGCGTACCAGCTTGATCGCGGCCTCCGTGGCCGCGATCCTTTCTCTTGGAGCGTGCGGCGGGTCCGGCGCGCTGAGTTCAGGAACCGGCAAGACCGGTGGCAATGGCGGCGCACTCGCAGCTGGCGCCGGCACGACCGGCTCGACCGCCAGCGCCGGCGGTGCGTCGAGCGGCACCGGCACATCATCGGGATCGGGAGGCAACACCACGACGGCGAATGCATTGAGCCAGACCGTCGGCAATACCGGCAACGTCGTCACCGATGCGGGCAACACCGTCTCCGGCGTGGGCACCGTCATTGGCTCGCAGACTTTGCCGGTCGGCAATGCGCAAACTACCCAGGCGGCGGGCGGCATTGTCCAGAACGTGGGCGGCAGCGTGGCCACGCTCGGTACCGGCCTCTCCACCGGACTGGGGCAACTCGGCACGGGCACCGACGGCGTCGGCACCACGGTCGGCAGCGTGGGCGGCGCAGTCGATTACGCGGGCAAAGCGGTGAGCAACGCGGGCACACTCGTCACCAGCCTCGGCAGCGGCTCACTGGCGCCGCTCGCGGTGGTCACCACGCCCGTGGGCGACACCGTCGGTTCGCTCGGCAGCGTGGTGAGCAACACCGGCACGACGCTCGGCACCGCGCTGACCACCGGCCCCGTTCAGCAGATCACGAGTAGCGTGAGTTCGGCGGTCGCTCCAATCGAATCCGTGCTGGTGCAGACCACGCAAACCGTCGGCACGACGACGGGGATCGGCGCGCCGGTCAATGGCTTGCTGGGGACGGTCGGCAGCACGCTCGGCAAGACCGGCAGCCTGATCGCGACCAGCGGCGGCAATCCGGTCACGGCGGGACTCGGCAGCGTCGTGGCGGATACCGGCAAGACGGTCGCGTCAGCGGGCGGCCTGCTGACGGGCGGCAATAGTAATGGCGTCGCCGCCACGTTGTCGGGGATCACGGCGGTGACGGGCTCGGTGAGTGGCACCAACCCGGTGGCAGCGTTGACGTCGACGGTAACCGGCTCGCTCAGCGGCGCAACGGGCGGCAGCAGCAACGCGCTGACCGCACCGCTCACCGGTCTCGTCTCAGGCGTCACGACGACGCTGGGCAGTGTGTCCACCCCATCCGGCTCGACCACGTCGGGGAAGGCCACGGGTTCGTCGTCCAGTGTCACGACAGCCGGCATCTCGGCGACGCCGGGCACCACCAGTACGGCAGGCGGTTTGCTCGCACCTGTCACGACCCTGGTGGGCGGACTGGTGGGTGGGCTCGGCAAGAAGTGATGCGGCTCTGAAGCCCGGCATGAAGCGGCGTGAAGGGGTTTCACGCCGCGTTAAAAACCGCCTACCCCGCGCGTCACCAGCGCATACGGTCCGCTCGTCAACTGCTCTCTCAGGAACTCGATACACACCTGAATCTTCGCCGACGACGAAAGGCGCTCCGCCGTCACCGCCCACACATCGGCGGACTGCTGGTAGTCCGGCAACACGCGCACGAGTTCACCGGCGCGCAGGCTTTCGGCGACGTCCCAGATCGACACCATCACGATGCCGTAGCCGTCCTTCGCCCATTGCACGACGATGTCGCTGAGATTCGATGCGACCGTGCCCGTGACCTTCACGCTCTTTTCTCCGTTCGGTCCGCTCAGCCGCCAAACCCCGAAGCGATCGTCGCGTCCACGAAACACGAGGCAGTCGTGCTGCGGCAACTCGCCAGGTTCGACCGGCGCGCCACGCCGTTCGAGATAGGCCGGCGATGCACACAGAATGCGCGCGCTCTCCACCATCTTGTGCGCGATCAGATGCGGCTCCTGCACTTCGCCCACGCGCACGTCGATGTCGAAATTCTCGCCGACCAGGTCGGCGCGGCGATCCAGTAACTCCAGCCACACTTCCAGATTCGGATGGCGCTCGCGCAGCAGCGCGAGAATCGGCGACACATGCTTGCGGCCGAGCCGCAAACTGGTGCTGATCCGCAGCAAGCCACGCAACTCCGTACGGCGATCGGCGAATGCATCGGCCATGCCTTGCACATCGTCGAGTATTTTCTGCGCCCACTGCAAAGCCGCTTCGCCGTCGCTCGTCACGCTGACGCGGCGCGTGGTCCGTTGCAACAGCTTCACTCCGAGACTCGCTTCCAGCATGGCAATGCGCTTGCTCACATGCGAAGGCGACAAGCCCATTTCCGTCGATGCTCCGACAAAACTACCCCGCCGCGCGATGTTGCAGAACAGTTGAAGATCGCGCAGGAAAGATTCATTATTGGCTGTGAGCGCATTCTGATTTTCCATCGGGTCGCATTGTGTCGGGACAGAACCACATTACCCTAGCCGTAACGGATTGATCGGGCAAGCCAAAGCCACTTCGACGCAATAGTCTGGATACCCAATCACTGGTTAACCCGGTGCTACCTGTCGAGACCAGCCGGTCAATGCCGCATTGCGGCAAATCTGCCAGGGGTGATCCACGGGCGACATGTCCCGGAAAGTCCTGGCTTGCATAGTTCTGCTTTCAGGACGCCCAATGAGTCAGCCATAGAAGCTGATCAAAAACATTTCTGTTCAGGAGACGATATGGAAACGAACGCATCGCCGGACGCGCACGCGCATCGCTCGCAGGCTCGCAAGGCCACCGCCAGTGGCTGGATTGGTTCAGCGCTCGAGTACTACGATTTCTTCATCTACGCGCAGGCCGCGGCCCTTATCTTTCCTCAACTGTTCTTTCCATCGGGCAACCCGAAGATCGCGATCGTCGCGTCGCTCGCAACCTATGGTGTCGGTTATGTCGCCCGGCCGATCGGCGCTGTCGTACTCGGTCATTGGGGCGACACGCACGGCCGTAAAAACGTGTTGCTCGTGTGCATGTTCCTGATGGGCTTCTCGACGATGGCCGTCGGTTTTCTGCCGACCTATCACAACATCGGCATGTTCGCGCCGTTGTTGCTGGTGATACTTCGTCTGGTTCAAGGCTTTGCGGTGGCGGGTGAAATCTCGGGCGCAAGTTCGATGATTCTCGAACACGCGCCATTTGGACGACGCGGCTATTACGCAAGCTTCACGTTGCAAGGCGTGCAGGCCGGCCAGATTCTCGCGGCCGCCGTGTTCCTGCCGCTCGCCTACTACATGGACGAAAGCTCGTTCAATTCGTGGGGCTGGCGCATTCCGTTCCTGCTGAGTTCGGTGGTGCTGATCGCCGGCTACATCATTCGTCGTGAAGTGGAAGAAACCCCTGCCTTCGCGAAGGAAGACTCAACGGGTGGCGTGCCGAAGTCGCCGATTGCCGAAGCGTTCCGTTATAACTGGCAGGATATGATCCGCGTGGTTCTCTGTTCACTGATGAACGTGATCCCCGTGGTCGCCACGATCTTCGGCGCGGCTTATGCGGTGCAGGCGTCATACGGCATCGGCTTTTCGAAGAGCGTCTATTTGTGGATTCCGGTGGTCGGCAACATCGTCGCCGTGCTGGTGATTCCGTATGTGGGCAATCTGTCCGACCGGATTGGCCGCCGCTTGCCGATTGTGGTCGGCGCGCTCGGCGCGGGTCTGCTGTCGTTCGGCTACCTGTACGCGATCAGCATCCGCAACGTGCCGCTCGCCATGGTGATGTCGGTCCTCATGTGGGGAATCATCTATCAAGGCTATAACGCCATTTTCCCGAGCTTCTATCCGGAACTGTTCCCCACCCGCTCACGGGTCTCGGCAATGGCGATCGGTCAGAACATCGGCACGACGATCACCGCGCTGCTGCCCGCCCTGTTCGCTTACGTGGCGCCCCCGGGATCGAACAACATTCCGATGACCATCGGTGCAATCACATTCGCCATCTGCATCGTGTCGGCGATCACGGCGTGGACTGCGCGCGAAAACTTCCGCGTGAAGCTGAGCGATCTCGGCGAACCCAATGCGGTTCCGATCGACAAGCACAGCTATGACGCACTACGCGCCGAAACCATGGCCGAGTCGAAAAAAGTACTCGCCTGAGGTTCGACTTCATCGCTCACCGTGCCGCCCACACGGGCGGCTTTAAAGGAAGGAACCGCCTCATGAATCGAACCCGGATCGCCGTGGCCGGTGCGGGCTATATCGGCCGCGCTCATATGGCTGTCGCCCAGCAAAGCGGCACGTGCATGTTATCGGCCATCGTCGACCCGTCAGCGGCAGCCGGGGCGCTCGCTGCCGAGGCTGGCGTCCCGCTTTACCGGACGCTCGACGAGTTGCTCGAACGGGATCGTCCTGACGGCGTGATTCTCGCCACGCCGAACCAGTTGCACCTGGAGCACGCGCAGGTCTGTCTCGCGGCGGGTGTGCCGACGTTGCTCGAAAAGCCGATCGCATCGACGGTTGACGAAGCGGAAACACTCGTCGCGGAAGTCGAGCGTTGCGGCGTGCCGTTGCTGATCGGCCATCATCGCGCGCATAGCCCGATCATGGCGCGCGCGCGGCAACTGATCGACGAAGGCAAGCTCGGCAAACTGGTGGCGGTGATGGGCAGCGCCGTTTTCTTCAAACCGGATGAGTACTTCTCGGGCGCCGAATGGCGGCGCAAACCGGGCGGCGGCCCAATTCTGCTGAATATGATTCACGAGGTGCATAACCTGCGGATGTTGTGCGGCGACATCGTCGCGGTGCAGGCGTTTTCATCCCATGCGACGCGTGGCTTTCCGGTCGAAGACACCGTGGCGATCAACCTGCGTTTTGCGAACGGCGCATTGGGCAGCTTCATGCTGTCCGATACGGCAGCGAGTGCGCGCAGTTGGGAACAGACATCGCAGGAAAACAAAGCGTATCCGTCGTATCCGGATGAAGATTGTTACGTGATTGCAGGGACATTCGGCTCGCTCTCGGTGCCAACCATGCGCCTGAAAACGTATGGCAAAGCAGAAGACCGTTCGTGGTGGAAGCCTTTCGACGTGAGCGTCGCCGACCTGACGCGCGACGATCCGCTGAAGCTTCAGCTAGAGCACTTCGGGCAAGTGGTTCGCGGCGAAACCGCGCCGCTGGTCAGTGCGCGCGACGGCTTGCAGAACCTGCGGATTACCGAGGCGATTGCGCACGCCGCCAACGCGGGCGTGGTTGTCGATACGTCGCCAGCCGTTGCAATGAACTCCTTCGCTCATTCCGCTGTCCATTAACACGGCGCGGCGAATGCCGTCGAATTCACTCTTCCAGGATACTCAATGAAAACTTTCGTGATGCTGCACGGCATCAACCACAACATGTTCGGCAAGCGCGACCCTGCGCAATACGGCACAGTGACGCTCGCTGAAATCGACAGCAAACTTCAGGCGTTGGGCAAGGAGCTGGGCGTGCAGGTGGAAAGCTTTCAGACCAATAGCGAAGCCGATATGTGTGAGCGCATCCACCAGGCTTTCACAGATAACGTAGACGGTGTGCTGATCAATGCCGGTGCATGGACGCACTACAGCTACGGCATTCGCGACGCGCTCGCCATTCTGACGGTGCCGGTAGTAGAGATTCACATGTCGAATATCCACGCGCGGGAAGCATTCAGGCATCTTTCCGTGTTCGCGGAAATCGTCAAAGGACAGATTTGCGGCTTCGGGGTCGATAGTTACCTGCTCGGATTGCGCGCCGCTGTGTCTGCGGCGAGCTAGATAAGCCGTGATTGCCGCGTCTGGTTGATGCAGCCAGACGCGGCGTTATGCGATTAACGCCATGGCTCGGTCAGTTCGTTGGCCAGCACCATTTTTTCGCGCACCACGTCGACCAGAGCAGCATCGAGACCGCCCTGAGCTTTCAGGAATTTAAGTGCTGCCGAGTGCACGGTGCGCATCGAGCGTCCGTCGATTCCGGCAATACGCGGCGCACTGCGCCGCGTCTCTTCCACCAGATCGCGTGCGCTGCTTAAGTCCGGCGTCAAACCGCTCTGCGCCTGAAATGCGGCGCACAAGCCGGCCGCGTAGTCACGCGACTGCCCTAACTTGTCCATGTCGACCAGCAGGTCAACGCCTTCCGCCATGCGCAGCGCGCAGAGAATCCACAACGCAACGAACGCCCGATACGCATTATTGCCTTCAGCCGTGCGCGCGTATTGCTCGCAAGCCATCGCATAAGCGTCGTCCGACATCGACGACGGCGGCGGCAAGCTCACAGCGCAAACATTAATGACCTGCCGCACGAGCGGGTCCGACAGATTCAAACCCAGCACACGAAATGGCGCGGCGACAAAAAACGGATTGCTCCACTGCTGACTGAGTAACCACCCGGAAGCAAACTGCGACGCAGGATTGCGCAACACGCCGACATGCATCGCAGCGGGAAACACGTGTTTGAGCCAGGGCAGGCGGCCTGACGAACGGCAAAATTTGAAGACTGGCACGCTGCCGCGCTCAACGGTATGGGCGCACAGATTTTGCAAGTACGCGTGCAATGCCGGAAATTCCGCGTCGGGTTCGCGCGTAAAACGATCGAGACTGAAGCGCTTGCGATATCCGGCCACACCACGCGCGCCGTCCTGAAGAAACGGGCGATATTCATCGAAATATGGCGCGTCGAGCGGCGGATGCCCCGACGTGAGCGTGGGACGCGACGCGGCAACATCAGCGGGGCTCAGTTCAGCGAGAACATTGCTGAGCGGCTCGTAAAAACCGGTCACGGTCTCGAGTTCACGCAGGCGCGACCATACCCACGTTCCCGCGCTACGCCAACCGGTGTGCAGAAATATCGCCTGTTTGGCGGCACTTTTTTGCGTGGTACTAATGACGGAGCTAGCCGGATCGTTAGCGGAATGGGGCGACGACATGGGACTTCTCTTCAAATAAAAACGACAACGATTCGATGGAAAACAAACGCGGGCTGCGCGTCGCTACAGAAGCGCGTACTTTAGCGGGCCACGCTGTCGGCTGCCTGACAGAACAAGACACGACACTTTACCTCCGCGCGCTGAACGTATTCACCCATGCGAACACAGTGAACATGGAACGGCGCATCCAAACGCATTATGCTGCCAGATTCCGTACTCGAACCTTGCTGACATGAACGATTCGGCCGATATCCGCTTTCTGTTGACCATCCGTGAAAGTGGCAGCCTGATCGCCGCCGCACGAAAGCTGGGGCTTTCGCCCTCGGCTGTCACGCAGCGCCTTCAGCAACTCGAGAAGAAACTGGGCGCGCAACTGGTAAGCCGCACGGCACGCCGCCTGCAATTCACCGATGAAGGCACGCTGTTATGCGAACGCGGCGCCGACCTGATCGAACAGTTCGATTCGCTGTTCGACGACTTGCAGATGCGCCGTAACGGTCTGGTCGGCACGCTAAAGATCAACGCGCCGCTCGGATTCGGACGACGCCATCTGGCACCCGTCATCGGCGACTTCCAGCAGCAGAACCCGGATATCGATGTGGCGCTGACGCTGTCCGATCAGCCGCTAACCGAAACGATGGACCGCTTCGACATTGTCGTGCATATCGGCGAGTTGCCGCTATCGAATCGAGTCGGCTATGCAATCGCGCCGAATGCGCGCTTCGTCTGCGCCGCGCCCGCGCTGCTCAAACGGCTGGGCATGCCTGAGTCGCCCGACGAATTAAGCAGACTGCCCTGCATCGTGCTGCGCGAGAACAACGAAGACGTGACGCTCTGGCAGTTCAGTAAGGGCCGCACGCGCCGCAGCGTGCGCGTCTCCGCGCACCTGAGCTGCAACGACGGCGACGTGATCCGCCAGTGGGCCTGCGAAGGCCGGGGGGTGATCCTGCGTTCCGAGTGGGACGTGGCCGACGACATCGCCAGAGGAAAGCTCGTGCGCCTGCTCCCGGGATGGAAAGCCCCCGACGCCAATGTGATGGCGCTCACCCACCAAAGAGTCGGCGTGCCGGCGCGCACCCGTCATTTCATGCAGTTTCTCCAGAGCCGGTTCAAACCCGTGCCGCCGTGGCGGCGATGAATCCATCGCGAAGACGCGAACCGCGAACCGCGAACCGCGAACCCCATTCAGTTTGACTGAAACTATCAGTTAGCCGAATTGAACCTGCTTGCGCGGGTCGAACTTTATAATGAATGCACCGTTCCTAGCCGGTTAAGGTCAAACAGCCGCCATGACTTCCGCTCTGTACCCCAAAGCCGTTCTATTCGATCTTCTGACCGCCCTGCTCGATTCATGGACATCGTGGAATCAGGCCGCGGGGTCCGAACCGTTGGGCCGCGCATGGCGTGCCGCCTATTTGCGTCTGACGTATGGCTGCGGCCGCTACATTCCGTATGAACAACTGGTGCGCGACGCCGCCGTGGAAGTCGGTCTGCCGGACTCCGCCGCCCATGCGCTCGAAGCGGACTGGCTGACACTCACGCCGTGGCGGGGCGCAGTCGAAGCCTTACAGACGCTTGCGCCACATTGCAAACTGGCGGTCGTCACTAACTGTTCCACGCGATTGGGCGTGCAGGCGGCCAGGCTTTTCCCGATCCACTGGGACGCAATCGTAACCGCCGAACAGGCCGGCGTGTATAAACCCGACCCACGGCCCTACCAGCTCGCTCTCGACACACTCGGCGTACCCGCTCACCAGGCCGCATTTGTTGCCGGTTCCAGTTATGACATGTTCGGCACCGCTGCCGTCGGCTTGCGCACATACTGGCATAACCACGTCGGTTTGCCGCTCGTCGAGGGTGCGCAAAAGCCCGAAATCGAGGCACCTATGCTCGACCAACTGGTCCCATGGCTGGGTCGCTTCGGCCAGTGAGCTCAAACCACTCATCCCGGTGAAAGTATGAAACTCGAACAGATCGAAACTCCTGCCGCGTTGATCGACATTGCGCGGATGCAGAAGAACATCGCGCGAATGCAGGCGCAGATGAACACGCTGGGTGTCGCGTTTCGTCCGCATGTGAAAACCACCAAATGTATCGACGTGGTGCGCGCGCAGATCGCCGCTGGCGCACGTGGCATTACGGTGTCGACGCTCAAGGAGGCGGAGGCGTTCTTCGCCGCGGGCGTCGAAGATATTCTGTACGCGGTCAGCATCGTGCCGGCAAAGTTGCCGAGAGCGCTGGCGCTGCGCCGTCAGGGTTGCGATCTGAAACTGGTGGTGGACAATCCAACCGCGGCCTCGGCCATTGCTGCATTCGGCGATCAGCACGGCGAAACCTTCGAGGTGTGGATCGAGGTGGACACGGACGGCCACCGCTCCGGCATCACCCCCGAGCAGCACACGCTGCTCGACGTGGGCCGGATTCTGCATGAGAACGGCGTCAAGGTCGGCGGTGTGATGACGCACGCAGGTTCGAGCTACGAATTGAACACGCCGGAAGCACTCACCGCGCTCGCGGAGCAGGAGCGCGCAGGCTGCGTACGCGCGGCGCAACGGCTGCGCGATGCGGGCATCGCGTGCCCCGCCGTCAGTGTGGGCTCGACGCCGACCGCGCTCGCGGCCGCGCAACTGGAGGGCGTGACTGAAGTACGGGCCGGCGTCTATGTTCTATTCGATCTGGTCATGCACAACGTCGGCGTCTGCTCGCTCGACGATATCGCGCTCAGCGTACTCGCCACCGTGATAGGACATCAGGCGGAAAAAGGCTGGGCGATTCTCGACGCGGGCTGGATGGCAATGAGCCGCGACCGCGGCACGTCGAAGCAAGCGCACGATTTCGGCTATGGCCAGCCGTGTTTGCTGAACGGCACCTTGCTGCCAGGTTACAGGGTAAGCGGCGCAAACCAGGAGCACGGCATTCTTTCGTCAGCGGCGCAAAGCGCGCAAGCCGGTGACATTGACGACATCGCCGAGCGCTTTCCAATTGGCATGAAGCTGCGCATTCTGCCGAATCATGCATGCGCCACCGGCGCGCAGTTCCCTGAATATCACGCGGTTTCGCCCGATGGAACCAGCGTGGAGTGGCGACGTTTTCGCGGCTGGTAAGCTCAAACGCCGCCTGGCTCAACCCTCACTCGTCCTCTTCACCCAAACCGGCCAGCAGATCGTCCACCGCGCGATACACGCGCTCGACGATCTCCGGCCCGACCTTGCGCTCCAGTTCGCGATAATGCGCTTCGAGGTCTTTTGAAATCACGCGCACCAGCTCCACGCTGATGTCCGTCAGCGACACCAGCACGCGGCGCTGGTCGTCTGCAAACCGCTCCTTGGTCACCAGTTCCATACTTTCCATACGCGCGAGCACCCCAGCCATGCTCGGGCTCGAAATCGTGCAGATATCGGAAATATGACGCGGCTCCATCGGCCCCTGTTCGTTGAGTGCGCGAATCACGCGCCATTGCTGTTCGGTCAGTCCATGAGCGGTAATCAGCGGACGAAACCGCTCCATCATTTTTTCTCTGGCACGCAGCAACAGCATGGGCAGGTTGCGGTGTAAAACTCGGGTGGACGCAGCGGACATAGTGGATAAAAAGAATAAAAAGAGCCATCAAAACTTAAGGGAAAACCCGCGATCAGCCGACAGCCTATTGACCGTGAATCATATCAAGCGCAATACTACTAACATGTTAGTGTTTTCGCTGAATTTTTTCAGGTTTTTTTCGAAAAGGCGCCTCATTGATGTTTGCACTTGCCGATCACCTGTTGCATCCCGAAGGCGAAGCGCTGCCCCGCGACGTCGATGCGCGTGCGCTGGCCGCCCTGCTGGACAGCGGAATCGCCTGTCGCGCGCCGGTTAGCGGCGCGGTCTACGGAACCCTGCTGAACGACCGTGCCGCACTGGAAGCATTAGGCGAAGCCATGCACGCCGCGCCGTACAAAGCCCCGCCGAACGCACCCATTCTTTATCTGAAGCCGCGCAACACGCTCGCCGGGCACCGCGCGCGGGTCGTCGTGCCAGACAACGCGTTGGGCGTGGAAGTCGGCGCTTCGCTGGGTATCGTGATTGGCCGTCATGCGTCCCGTATCAACGCGAATCGCGCGGCTGAATATATCGCCGGCTATACGCTGGTCGGCGATCTCAGCGTGCCGCATGCGAGTGTGTATCGGCCTTCCGTGCGCTTTCGGGCACGTGACGGCTTCTGTGTGGTCGGGCCGGCCGTCGTCGCGGCACGTCATATCGCAACCCCCGATCATCTCGGCATCAAGGTGTTAGTCAACGGTAAGGAAATTTTTACGGCAAGTACGGCATCAACAGTACGCACCGTCACGCAATTACTCGCAGACGTCACCGACTTCATGACACTCAGTGCCGGCGACGTTCTCACGTTGGGCGTGCCGCACGGCTCGCCGGTTGCGCATGCCGGCGACACAGCAACTTTATCGATTGACGGCTTGCCGCCGCTCACGGTGTCGTTTATCGATGCCCAGCAACACGCGGGAGAACCGTCATGATGCGCGGCCGCGTTGCCTATGCAGGCGCGATTCACGAAGCGTATCCGGACCCCCACGGCGTGCGTCTCGCTGACGGCCGTGTGCGCCGCGAAGACGAAGTGGTCTGGCTCGCGCCAATCGAAGTCGGCACAATCTTCGCACTGGGCCTGAACTACGCCGAACACGCCAAAGAACTGCAGTTCAGCAAGCAGGAAGAACCGCTCGTCTTTCTCAAAGGACCGGGCACGGTACTCGGCCATCGCGGCGTCACGCGCCGCCCTGCCGATGTCACGTTCATGCACTACGAGTGCGAACTCGCGGTCGTGATCGGCCAGACCGCCTGTAACGTGAAGCGCGACAGCGCGATGCGGCATGTGGCCGGCTACATGATCGCGAACGACTACGCGATCCGCGATTACCTCGAAAACTACTACCGCCCGAACCTTCGCGTGAAGAATCGCGACGGTGGCACCGTGCTCGGCCCCTGGTTCGTCGACGCCGCCGACATCGAAGACGTGACGCAACTGGAATTACGCACGTTCGTGAACGGCACGCGGCAGCAGCACGGCAACACGCGCGACCTCGTCACCGATATTCCCGCTCTGATCGAGTACCTGAGCGGCTTCATGACGCTCGCGCCCGGCGACGTGATCCTGACCGGTACCCCCGAAGGCATCGTCAACGTGAATGCGGGCGACGAAGTGATCTGCGAAATCGACGGCCTAGGCCGTCTCGCGAACACGATTGCGTCGGACGCGGACTTCGGCCGCGCGTAATCGATCCAGCTAACAAGGACATGACAATGCGAATCGAGCACCTGATCAACGGCGAAGCGTGCGGCGCGAAAGAGTACTTCGAGACCGTCAATCCCGCTACGCAAAACGTGCTGGCCGAGGTCGCGCGAGGTGGTGCGCAGGAAATCGACGCCGCCGTGCGCGCGGCAAAGAACGCATTTCCCGCCTGGGCCGCCAGGCCCGCAGCGGAGCGAGCGAAGCTGCTGCGCAAACTCGGCGAACTGATCACGAAGAACGTGCCGGAGATCTCCGAAACCGAGACGAAAGACACCGGCCAGACGATTTCGCAAACGCGCAAGCAACTCGTGCCGCGCGCGGCCGACAACTTCAGCTACTTCGCCGAGATGTGCACGCGCGTCGACGGCCATACATATCCGACCGATACGCATCTGAACTACACGCTGTTTCATCCGGTCGGCGTGTGCGCGTTGATCTCGCCGTGGAATGTGCCGTTCATGACGGCGACCTGGAAAGTCGCACCTTGCCTCGCGTTCGGCAATACTGCCGTGCTGAAGATGAGCGAACTGTCGCCGCTCACGGCGTCCACGCTCGGACAACTCGCGCTCGAAGCCGGCATTCCTGCGGGCGTGCTGAACGTCGTGCATGGTTTCGGCAAGGAGACCGGCGAACCGCTGGTCGCACATCCCGATGTGCATGCGGTGTCGTTCACCGGGTCGACGGCAACCGGCAACCGTATCGTGCAGAGCGCTGGGCTGAAAAAGTTTTCGATGGAACTCGGCGGCAAATCGCCGTTCGTTATTTTCGACGACGCCGATTTCGAACGTGCACTGGATGCAGCCGTGTTCATGATCTTTTCGAACAACGGCGAACGCTGCACCGCAGGTTCGCGCATTCTGGTTCATCGCCCGATTTACGCGCGTTTCGCCGAGCGCTTCATCGAGCGCGCGAAGCGCCTGACGGTCGGCGATCCACTCGCCGACAGCACCCTTGTTGGCCCGATGATCAGCCACGCGCATCTCGCGAAAGTGCGCAGCTATATCGAACTGGGTCCGAAAGAAGGCGCAACGCTCGCGTGCGGCGGTCTCGATACGCCCGATCTGCCCGACGCAATGCGCAAAGGCAACTTCGTGATGCCCACCGTCTTCGTCGATGTCGACAATCGTATGCGCATCGCGCAGGAAGAGATCTTCGGCCCGGTTGCGTGCCTGATTCCATTCGACGACGAAGCCGACGCTATCCGGCTCGCCAATGACATCTGTTACGGGCTGTCGAGCTATATCTGGACCGAGAACACCGGCCGCGCACATCGTGTCGCAGCGGCGGTCGAAGCGGGCATGTGCTTTGTGAACAGCCAGAACGTACGCGATCTGCGGCAGCCTTTTGGTGGCACGAAAGCATCCGGCGTGGGCCGCGAAGGCGGAACGTGGAGTTATGAAGTGTTCCTCGAACCGAAGAATGTGTGCGTATCGCTCGGCTCACATCACATTCCGCGCTGGGGCGTTTAATGCGCAGCGGCGCATGACAGGCCACGCGTCGACGCAACCCGCATTGCCGCAGACACACACTGGAGACCGCGATGGGCAAGCTCGCGCTGGCAGCAAAAGTCACTCACGTGCCGTCGCTGTATCTATCGGAACTCGACGGTCCGCATAAAGGTTGCCGTCAGGCCGCCATCGACGGCCATCATGAAATCGGCCGGCGTTGCCGCGAACTGGGCGTAGACACGATCGTCGTATTCGACGTGCATTGGCTCGTGAATAGCGAATACCACATCAACTGCGCGGCGAATTTTGAAGGCGTGTACACCAGCAACGAGTTGCCGCATTTCATCAGGAACATGCCGTACGCGTATCCTGGCAATGTCGGACTCGGCCATCTGATCGCGGAAGTCGCAAACGAAATGGGCGTAAAAAGCCGTGCGCACAGCGAAACCACGCTGGGACTCGAATACGGCACACTGGTGCCGATGCGCTATATGAACGCCGATCAACATTTCAAAACGGTGTCGGTATCGGGCTGGTGCATGTGGCACGACCTCGCCACCAGCGCGCGCTTCGGCCTTGCGGTGCGCAAAGCAATCGAGGAACGTTACGACGGCACCGTTGCCATTCTGGCAAGCGGCTCGCTCAGTCATCACTTCGCGAACAACGGTACCGCCGAGCAATTCATGCACAAGGTGTGGAATCCGTTTCTCGAACAGATGGACCGCAGCGTGGTCGAATTGTGGAAAGCCGGCGACTGGCCAACCTTTTGCGACATGCTGCCGCTTTACAACGAAAAATGCTGGGGCGAAGGCGGCATGCATGACACCGCGATGCTGCTTGGCGCGCTCGGCTGGAATCGCTACGACGGCAAGGTTGAAGTCGTCACCCCGTATTTCGGCAGTTCGGGCACCGGCCAGATCAATGCGATCTTCCCGGTGACACCGCTCCCCGTCTGACTTCGTGAAGGAACTTACCGTGCCGCATCTCACGCTCGAATACAGCGCCAATCTCGCCGACGCGCAAAACATCGGCCAACTGTGCAACACGCTCGTGCAATGTCTGGATGCGCAGCGCGACGGCGAACAGCGGGTCTATCCGCTGGGCGGCATTCGCGTGCGCGCATTGCGTTGCGAACAGTACTGTATCGCCGACGGGCGCGCCGACGCCGCATTTCTGCATGCGAATCTGAAGATCGGCGCGGGCCGTTCCGAAGCCGTCAAAAAGGCCACCGGCGACGCGTTGTTCGCGCTGCTCAAACAGCACTTCGCCACTGAGTTCGATCAGCACGGGCTGGCGTTGTCGCTGGAACTCGGTGAGTTCAGCGAAGCCGGCACATGGAAGCACAACAACCTGCATGCACGTTTCAAAACCTGATCCGCCTGACCGGACACCACGCCTCACCGCGTCGCAAAGAGAAACCATCATGCTAGACGAACAGACTATCCGCGAACTCGCCGCGCAACTCGACCACGCCGAGAAAACGCGCACGCCATTGCGCCACTTCTCCGCGCAATATCCGCAAATGACAGTCGAAGACGGCTACGCCATTCAGCGCGAATGGGTGAAGCTCAAGCTGGCCGAAGGCCACGTGATCAAAGGCCGCAAGATCGGCCTCACATCGCGCGCGATGCAGCGTTCGTCGCAGATCGACGAACCCGATTACGCGCCGTTGCTCGACAGCATGTTTATCGAAAGCGGCGAGGATATTCGCGCCGACCGCTTCATCGCCCCACGCGTCGAAGTCGAACTGGCGTTCGTGTTGAACAAACCGCTCAAAGGCCCCGGCGTCACGCTCTTCGACGTACTCGACGCCACCGCCTACGTCACCCCTGCCGTGGAAATCATCGACGCGCGCATCGAGCAGTTCGACCGCGAAACCCACGCGCCGCGCAAGGTCTACGACACGATCTCAGACTTCGCCGCGAATGCCGGCATCGTGCTCGGCGGCCGGCCGGTGCGGCCCCTCGATGTCGACCTGCGCTGGGTCGGCGCGCTGCTCTATAAAAACGGTGCGATCGAAGAAAGCGGACTCGCGGCGGCGGTGTTGAATCACCCAGCCACTGGCGTTGCGTGGCTCGCCAACAAGATCGCGCCATACGACGAAATGCTGAACGCAAACGACGTGATCCTGAGTGGCTCGTTCACGAGCCCGATCGTCGCGCGCGCAGGCGACACGTTCCATGTCGACTATGGTCCGCTAGGCGGCATTGGCCTGAATTTCATCTGAGTCTGCAACGGCATACAACCCGACTGGATCGACATGTCCCTACCGCAAAACACTTTCCGGCGCGCTCTCGCCGAAGGCAAACCGCAATTCGGTCTATGGGCCGCGCTGGCCGACGCGTACGTCACCGAGTTGCTGGCCACTGCCGGTTTCGACTGGCTGCTGATCGACAACGAGCACGCGCCCAATGACGTCCGCAGTACGTTGGCGCAATTGCAGGCCGTCGCTGCTTATGCGTCGCATCCGGTGGTGCGTCCGGTGCGCAGCGACGCGGCCTTGATCAAGCAACTGCTCGATATCGGCGCGCAAACCCTGCTTCTGCCAATGATCGACACCGCAGCCCAAGCTGCCGAAGCCGTCGCCGCGACGCGTTATCCGCCGCAAGGCATTCGCGGCGTGGGCAGCGGACTGGCGCGTGCATCGCGCTGGAACCGGATACCCGACTATCTGACCACCGCAGCCGAAGAACTATGCGTGCTGGTGCAGGTGGAATCCGTGCAAGGCATGGACAATCTGCCGGCAATCGCCACCGTGGACGGCGTAGACGGCGTGTTCTTCGGCCCGTCGGACCTGAGCGCGTCGATGGGCCTGCTCGGCAGACCGGGCGACCCGAGCGTTCGCGAAGCGATCTGCCGGGGCATTGCAACGACGCGCGACG
Organism: Paraburkholderia metrosideri; assembly: GCF_904848625.1. Lineage (GTDB taxonomy): Bacteria > Pseudomonadota > Gammaproteobacteria > Burkholderiales > Burkholderiaceae > Paraburkholderia > Paraburkholderia metrosideri. Next base: position 498,486 of record NZ_CAJHCP010000005.1, on the reverse strand, counting down.
CGGGCAAGGCAGCCGGCGTGCTCGCGGCCGATCCCGCAATCGCCGCCGAATATCTCGCGGCGGGCGCCACCTTCGTCGCGGTCGGTTCGGACACGGGCCTGCTGAGCCGCGCGGCAGCGGACCTCGCGGCGTCGTACCGGAAAACGGCCGCAAGCGCGCCGCCGCCCAAAGGGGGTTACTAGCTCACCGCCCTCGCCTGTCGAAACGGTCTGCGACGCATCAGACAGCAGTCAACCGGCCGTCAAAGCCGCCGTCAAACCTGCCGTCCTACCCGCCGTCAAACCGTCACTCCGCCGCAGGCCACGGCAGGCCCTTCGCCGACCAGTCCAGCTCCACGCCAATCACCGAGCGCCCGTTGGCGAACGGCACAGCCAACGTCACGGCGATACACGGCCGGCCGCTCGCCAGCGAGAGATACGGATTGCTGGTCACCGCCACACCCGGCAGCAACACCGCATTCCTGAAGTACGGCCGGTGGTCCCACCGCGCATCGCGCGGATTCGCCACCGGTTGCAGCGAAGCCCCTTCCTTGCTCCAGGCCGGCCCCGGCAATTCGTGGCCGACCTGTCTGCCGGTAGCGTCGAGAATGAAACAGCTGATGCATCGATCGAATCGGGCTAGCGGCGCAAACGCGTCGTCCATCACGACGCCAGTCAGCAACGCGTCGGCAGCAGCACGCAAGGCGATCCGGTACGGCTCTACTTCGGATTCGAACAGCGCGTACTGATGCGCCCGGCCTTGCGCGATCACGTCGAACGCATCGTCGATCTGTCGATGCACCGACTCCGGCGGCGCAATCTGCGCAGCCGGTCGACCCAGTAGATAGCCCTGCGCGAAATCCACATTCGACTCCACCGCGAGAATCAGCTCTTCGGTGGTCTCCACGCCTTCGACCACCACCAGCATGCCCGCCTGATGCAGCAGCGACACGAGCTTCGGCAGGATCGGATGACCGGTGCCATGACTGGTCGCGCGAATCAGTTCGCCGTCGAGTTTCACGAGGTCTGGGCGGATCCGCAACAGCCGGTCGAGATTCGACTGACCGGCGCCGAAGTCGTCGACGGCGATCAGAAAGCCGTGCTCGCGGTACAGCGCTGCTGCCCGCGACATATCGTCGACACTGCCGCCATGCGATTCGAGAATCTCCAGAATCACCCGCTCGGGTTCCAGCCCGGCGGCCCGCACGAGCACGCTCAGCTGATCGGCATAACCGGCGGCAATGAAGGTGGCCGGCAAAATATTGAGGAACAGCCATGCGTCGTTCGGCAGCAGACGGCTTGCGTTGCTCAGATGCACGACGTGACTTGCGCGGTCGAGCGCGCCCTCGTCGCTGGAAGGCTTCGGTGCGAACATCACCACGGGCGGCACCAGCATGCCGTCGTCGTGTTCGCCGCGCAGCAGCGCCTCGAACCCCACCTGCTTCTGATGCGACAGGCTGTAGAGCGGCTGGAAATGCGAAGTCAGGTAATAGTCTTCCCATTGATACCGTTGACTCAACGAGCCGCCTTCAACCCGCCGCTCACTGCCCGCCGACCGCTGCACGTCGGGCAGCATTCGCCGCTCGGCGCAGACGCGGTTTCTTCCCGAGTACTTGGCGCGCAGCAGTGCCTCGTCGGCACGATCGAGCAGCACCATGATGCTTTCGCCGCGCCGGTGTTGCGCCACGCCGAAGCTCGCGGTCAGATTGCCGTCGGGCCGTTCGATCGCGGCAATCGCGCCGCGTAGCTGCTCGGCCAGCGCCAGCGCGCCGCTCAGGCCGTCGCGCAGCAGCACCGCGAACTCTTCTCCACCGATCCGGCTCACGCTGGCGTCGGCGGGAGTCTGTTCCATCAGCACCTGAGCTACCTGGTACAGCGCATGGTCGCCGACCGCATGGCCGAAGCGATCGTTCAGCGACTTGAAGTTGTCGATGTCGAGAAAGATCGCGCTGACCTGCATCTCGTCCGTGAGGGCGTCGAGATGCTGCTCGGCCTGTTTGACGAACGCGCGGCGGTTTTGCAGCCCGGTCAGCGGATCGGTCGCGGCCAGTTGCGCGAGCTGGCTTTCGAGCAGGAAGTGGTTGCGCCGGAAGCGGTAAAAGCCAAAGTGAAACACCACGGAAGTCGGGATACCGATCGCGGCGATCCATGCCCAGACGACCGTCTCGATGTCATGCGTGAGCGGCGCGCCGAACAGCAGCGCCAACGCCGACGCATAGAACAATGCGGTGCCGGTGAAAAAGTGCGCGGGCGTCAACCATAGCGGCGCGGCGCAAACCGGAATCACCACCATCGCCGGCAACAGCCATAGCAACGGCTGTGCGACACCCGCCGTATTCAGCGCCATGCCCGCGACCAGCACCTGCATGTACACGACGCCGATCGCGCCGAAGATCAACGTGGACCGGGTGCTGGGAATGACCAGCACCAGTAACGCGAGCACCAGCGCGCAAGCCAGCCGGTAGGCCAATGGCGTCGCCGGGCCGTCGACCAGGTTGCGCGCGCCCACCAGGCACAGGAACGCAACCACGGTAAACGCCATCGTCACCGTTGAGAGGGGCCGTTGATGTTCCAGCGAGCGTCGATGAAAACGTTCTCGCAATCCGCGTCCGGCTAGGTGAGGCGTTGAGATGGCAGGCATATTGATGGTTATCAGGCTGGTTCCAGTCACTCCGCCAATGGTTATCGGCAAACGTCTGACTAATATTTATCCCTGCCGATAAATATAGGTAAGAAATTCCTGGCTGGCGTCCCTGCTTATGCCCGCTGGATGGCTCGCGCTAGGCTGCCGCCATCACGCGATTGCGGCCGGAGGCCTTGGCGGCGTAGAGCGCACCGTCGGCGCGAGCGCTCAACTGGTCGAGCGACTCATCAGGCCGATACTGGTCCACCCCGACGCTGAACGTGTAGCGGAGCCCCAACGGCAGCGCGGACTGCGAAGCCGACGCGAGCCGAACGCGCAGGCGGTCCATTAGCGCGACCATTTCGGCAGCGGTAGTCGCCGGGCACAGCACGCCGAACTCTTCGCCGCCCAGCCGGCCGAACACGTCGCCGATCCGCAAATTGTGCGACACGAACGCCGCGAAATGCTTCAGCACCTGGTCGCCCGCGGCATGGCCGTAGGTGTCGTTGACCGCCTTGAACGAATCGATGTCGATGATCGCCATCGTGACCGGCGAGCGGGTTCGCAGCGACGCTTTCAGCAATGTGTTGCTCGCGGCGAGGAACGCGCGGCGCGATAGTGCGCCCGTCAGGTCGTCGACATTCGCGAGCTGTTCGAGCCGCTCGGCAAGACGGTCATGCGCGAGCATCACCACGCCGATCGACAGGCACGGCGGCGCAAGAATTCCTAACGCGAGAAACAGGATGCTGGACGGCGAGACCTGCATCAGGTCGGTCTGCATGATGATGCCGAAGCCATACATGATGCCGCGCGACGCATGGCCTGCGCATAGAAGCAACGCCGCGACCGCCAGAAAGTAATAGCTGTAGCGAGGCCGGTTGGCGGGACGTCCACGTAACATCAGCACAGCGAGCAACGCATAAAGATACGCGTGAAACGCCGACACCACCGCGACGCGCGCGTTGAAGTCCGGCGTAACGAAGGTCCACCACGCAACGCCTGCGAAAACGGCAACCAGGCCGGCATACGCGGGCCAGAGCCGGATGCGGCGTTTCTGAAAGCGCACGCAGCCTTCGACCACCAGCAGCAGCGAAATGGCCAGCAGTTCATTGGCGCCGACAAACGTAAGCCAGCGTGACGCATGACCCTGCATCGCGAAAGCCAGCAGCGCGACGATCGCGGCCGCGTTGGCGGAAATCCAGTAGCCGACGCCAGGGATCGTGGCACGCCATAACGAACCGAGCACCGCCATTGCCATGGCGCTCGACAACACCGTGATTAGCAGAAGACTGAGTGGATTGAGCATTACAGTTCAGTGAGTCAAACAGGCCAACGATAGCGCGCCACCTTTTTTCATCATCGCATCGGCTCGGTTAATACGTTGGTTTTATACATGACCGCATCGCGTGATTGATTGCCTGCAGATGATTCGATTCTGTGCACAGGTGCGTAAGCTTACCGGGCAAACTTCGCTGGCACGCGCAAAACCAATCCCCGGCAGCACAGCGGCAAGATTGTGAAAGAATGACAAATAGTGAAGGCATGTTGTCCACGCGAAATTAAAAAGCGTTGCATTTACCACCACACGCATAAGCCAGATAGCCGGCCCGCCTCGCGTGTTAATACCTATATTGCACGAGCTTATGCATGCCGTAGCTACAGGAAGGCAGGGGCGTGCGCGATGGAATCAGCAAAAATTACGTAAAAAACCCTGCATCCATTGCAATCCATTCTGCGTATGAACATACCAATAGGAAGTGGCTAAAAGTTAGTGTCTTAAGTAGACTTCTTCCGAAGTGTGCCGGACAAGGTAGACATGCCGGTAAAACTAACCTAGGACGCGTGCAACGCGCGATTTCTTCGACGCTTTCATCTCCACCTGGCCGTCGCCCGTTTTGAATGCAAAGCGACGCAGCAGCCACCTCCTGGAAAATATGGTCCCAATTCTCGATTACCTGCTGGATCGCCAAGTCTCGCCGCAGTGGCGCGGGATGTTGACCGCATTGGCCACCGAGTTCGAAGCGCAGATTGGCCGCGACGAATTGCGTCTGCTGATGCATCGCGTCGGCAGCCGGTTCGCGGCAGCGCATCCGTTGCCTGCGTGCGGCTCAACAGCCGAGCTCGCCAATGCGTTGAACATGTACTGGCATGAGATGGATTGGGGCTACGTCAAACTGGCCGACGAAGCTGAGTCGCTGCGCATCGTTCACTACTGCGCGCCGCTGCCCGCGTTCGGCGATGCTGCACTGGCATGGACGCCGGCGTTTCTCGAAGGCGTGTATCAGACGTGGTTGAGTTCGTTGGGCGCGCAAGGGCTGTCGGTCGCGCAGACGAGCGCGTATGGCGACGACACCGCGATCGAGTTCCGTCTGGGCCGCCATCCGGCCTGAACGGTCGTGTATGACGCGATAGCGCAGCGGATTCGTCAGGCATGAGCCGTGCGTCTGCGGTCGCGGCTTTGTGCAACGGCAGCGCTGATCGGCATGCAGCAGGCAGAGGCAGAGGCAGAGGCAGAGGCAGAGGCAGAGGCAGCAACGGTAGTCGATGAGTCAATAGAAAACGCGCCGGACCGGAGCGCGGACATGAAAGACGCGGAACCAGATCCCGTGACGGATCAGGTGAAGCACGCAGTAGAGGATGCAGTAGCAGGACGGGGATGGGCGCCGCGAGAAAATGTAGGCATCGGGGCAAGGCAAGTCATGTACAAGACGGCGGCATTATGAGTTCATCGAGCGACATCGAAAAATTATTCGACCACTTTGGTGGCGACGCTAGCGCGTATCAGGAGATTGGCCGCGAGAACGACGCGCGCACCGCACGCACGCGTTGGCCATTGCTGGTGACGCTGGATCTCACGCAGCCGACGATCCCCGAGATCGGGCAACGTCGCGAGGCGAGACCGCAGCCGCCGTTCGCTCCGGCGCTGGCCGTCGATCGTCAGGACACGACGCCCAAGGATGTCGCCTCGGTGACGCGCGCGAAAGCGCCGCTGTTCACACGCTCGCATCGGCGGGATATTCCGCCGGTGGTGGTTGCGGCACCTCAGCCTGCCGCGCCAAGCGGCGCGTCGCGTTTCGGCGCGCTGGGCAGCGACGATGAAAGCGCGCTGCAAGCCGCGCCCGCGGCCGCGGCCGCGATGAATGATCCTGTGGCGGTGCAGCCGGTGCCGGCTGCGTCACCCTCTGCGCCCTTTACTCCGCTCACCAATACAGCGGCTTCTGCGCAGGCCGCACCAAATGCTTTCGCCGTGCCCGCTGCGGCGGGTGCGTCGGCGGGTCTGTTTGCGGCAAGCGCCGCTGTGCCGCCCGCGGCATCGATTTCGCCCGTTACGCCATTTGCCGGTGCGCCGTTCAGCAGCCCATTCCGTACACCAGCCATGCCGGCTCCGCCCGCACCCGCAGCGCACACTCCGTACGCGGCGCCATCGGCACCGGCGCCCTCGGCTGTGCCGGGTTGGGCACAAGCACAAGCGCAAGCACCGGCGCCCGCACAGCCTTACGCAACCGCGCCTGCCGGACCCGCGACAGCACCCGCAGCAGCACCGGCTAGCCCCGCCATGTTCCCGCAACGTGCACAACGGGCACCGGCGACACAACCTGCGTCGATCCTCGGCAAGCTGTTTGCCGCGCCGCCGGCAGCGGCGTCGCAGCCGGCCGCCCCTGCCACGGCGTCCAGCGATCAACCCGCGCCGTTGCAAGCGGTTTTCGACCGTCTGCGGGGCACGCCCGCTCAAACGCACGCACCAGCGGTCACAGCGTCGGCCACTGCATCGGCCAGCGCTTCCCACGCCACGCCCGGCGTCTCCCCTTCGTGGCTGGTCAACGGCCCCCGTCGCTCATGAAAGTCATCGCGGTAGTGTCCGCCAAAGGCGGGGTCGGCAAGACCACCCTCGCCGCCAATCTTGCCTCCGTGCTGGCCGCCAGCGGCCGTCGCGTGATCGCTCTCGACCTCGACCCGCAGAACGCATTGCGGCTGCACTTCGGCGTGCCGCTCGACAGCATCGACGGTTTGTCGCGCGCCACGCTGACCGGCGATCCGTGGCAAACGGCCATGTTCGACGGCATCGACGGTGTCACGGTGCTGCCGTACGGCGCGGTGCTCGAAGACGACCGCCGCCGCTTCGAAGCGTTTATCGACCACGATCCGCGCTGGCTCGCCCAGTCGCTGCAAAACCTGCGGCTCGATCCCTCCGACATCGTCATCATCGATACGCCGCCGGGTTCGTCCACCTATGTCCGCACCGCGCTGTGCGCGGCCACGTTCGCGCTGAACGTGGTGCTGGCCGACGCCGCCTCGTACGCGGCCATCCCGCAAATGGAACGGCTGATCGCCACCTACGCCGCGCCGCGCCCCGAGTTCGGCGGCGAAGGCTACGTGATCAACCAGATCGACCAGTCGCGCCAGTTGACCAAGGACGTGCTCAAGGTGTTGCGCCAGATGCTCGGCGGCCGGGTCTTCCCCGGCGTGATCCATCTCGATGAAGGGGTGAGCGAAGCGCTCGCCTGCGACACCACGCTGATTCACTATGATCCGCTTAGCCAGGCGGCCGCCGACTTCCGTTCGTGCGGCGACTGGTTGATGGCGGCGGTCGACGCGATCGCCGTCTCGCCGAGGAACGTCGCATGAGTACGCCGGATTCGCCAGGCCTGGAGGGCGGCCCGCCATCGCGGCTGGAGCGTTTCGTCGACGCGGGCTTCTGGAATAGCCGCATCGTCACGGGCATCGTCACGCTGTTCGCGCTGGGCATGCTGTATTTCGTCTTCACCGTGCCGCTAGCGTTCTATGAACAGTTGACGTTCGCGACCTGCTGCTTCGTGATCGCGCTGTGGTTCCGCCGTCTGCAAGGCCGTTACGCGACGATGGTGATGATCATGCTGTCGGTGGTGACGTCGGGCCGCTACATGTACTGGCGGCTCACCTCGACCACGTACTGGGAGCATCCGCTCGACGCCGCGTGGGGCCTGCTGCTGGTGTCCGCCGAAGTCTATTCGACCGTCGTGCTGCTGCTCGGCTACTTCCAGACCGCGTGGCCGCTCAAGCGCACGCCGATGCCGCTGCCTGCGTCGCGCGACCAGTGGCCGAGCGTCGACGTGTTCATTCCGACCTACAACGAGCCGCTATCGGTGGTGAAGCCGACCATCTACGCAGCGCTCGCGCTCGACTATCCCGCCGAGAAAATTTCGATCCACGTACTCGACGACGGCCGCCGTCCCGAGTTCAAGGCGTTCTGCGAGGAAGTCGGCGTCAACTGGACGATCCGCACGCACAATCGCCACGCGAAGGCGGGCAACATCAACGAAGCGCTGAAGATCACCAGCGGCGAATACCTCGCGATCTTCGACTGCGATCACATTCCGACCCGCTCGTTCCTGCAGATCGGCCTCGGCTGGTTTCTGCGCGACAAGCTGCTGTCGATGCTGCAAACGCCCCACCACTTCTTCAACGCCGACCCGTTCGAGCGCAATCTCGGCACCTTCCGCAAGGTGCCGAACGAAGGCGAACTGTTCTATGGGCTGGTGCAGGACGGCAACGATCTGTGGAACGCGACCTTCTTCTGCGGCTCGTGCGCGCTCTTGCGCCGGACCATGGTCGAAGAGATCGGCGGCATCGCGGTCGAGACCGTGACCGAAGACGCCCACACCGCGCTGAAGCTGCACCGCCTCGGCTACACCACCGCGTATCTGGCGATTCCGCAGGCGGCGGGCCTCGCGACCGAAAGTCTGTCCGGCCACATCGGCCAGCGGATTCGCTGGGCGCGCGGCATGACGCAGATTTTCCGGATCGACAATCCGCTGACCGGCAAGGGCCTGAAGATCGGCCAGCGGCTGTGCTATCTGAACGCGATGATGCACTTCTTCTATGGCATCCCGCGTCTGGTGTTCCTGACCGCGCCGCTGTCGTATCTGTTCTTCGGCGCACACGTGATCGAAGCGGCCGCGAGCACGATCGCGATCTACGCACTGCCGCACATGATGCACGCGAGCATCACCAACTCGCGGATGCAGCGCTCGTTTCGCCACTCGTTCTGGGCCGAAGTGTATGAGTCGGTGCTGGCCTCGTACATCACCGCGCCGACTCTGCTCGCGCTGATCAACCCGAAGCTCGGCAAGTTCAACGTGACGGCCAAGGGCGGCCAGATCGAGAAGAGCTATTTCGACTGGTCGATCTCGCGTCCGTATCTGTTCCTGTTGCTGCTGAACCTGATCGGCTTCGTGGTCGGGCTGGTGCACATCTATCTGAACTGGCATACGCGCAGCGTCGTCGAGACGACGATCCTGAACCTCGCATGGACCGGCTACAACATGCTGATTCTGGGCGCGAGCGTGGCCGCCGCGAGCGAGCGCCGCCAGGTGCGCGCGGTGCACCGCGTCGCGATGAAGATGCCCGTGATGCTGAAGTTCTCGACCGGCCGCACGCTCGCTTGCGAAACGATCGACTACTCCGAAGGCGGCGTCGGCGTCGCGCTGCCCGCCAAAATCGAAGTGCCGATGCACGAGCGCGTGAGCGTGTCGCTGTTTCGCGGCGATGAGGAATACGCATTCCCCGCAACCGTCGGCTTCACCGCGCCGGGACGCGTGGGGCTGCGCTTCGCAGCGATGACGCGCGAGCAGGAATACGAGTTCGTCAAGACCACTTTTGCTCGAGCGGACGCCTGGACCGGGTGGGCCGAAGGGCGGCAACAGGACACGCCGCTGCGTGGTCTGTCGCATGTGCTGAGGGTGGGAGCGCTCGGCATTGCAGGGCTGTTCGAACATCTTTATGCCGACATTCGTAGTTCGATGAAAAGCCGTCCGGCGGACGTCAAGAAGCTAAAAACCAAAGACTGATCTATAGGCAAGAGGATGGCGAAGCAAAACATCGAACGCTCGCATCACGAGCGCAATGGGACTCACCCGGACAGGCGTTTCTTTGGACGCCCCGGCTCGCAACGATTGATGCGCGGCATCGCCTGCTGGCTCGCGCTGCAGACCGCGTTGGCGGCGCCGTTGGCGTCGGCGGCTGAAGCGTTGGCGGCTTCGGGCAGCGTGAGTACAAGTTCGTCGCAAGGCGCTGCGGGGCAGACCGCTGCGCCAGGCGCCACGGCGCCAGCGGGCGCACGCGTCGCCACCGGCACGCCCGGCATGCCGCCGCCGAGCGCGGCCGTGCCGCTCGATCCCAACACGATTGAACAGCCGCAACTCGCCACGCCGACGCCTGCGCTCGCCGCGTCGTCGGTGAAAGCGCTGGGCATTCGCACGCCGACCACCGCCGAACCGGGCACGCTGGTGCCGGGCGGCCGCCGTCAGACGCTCACGTTCGCCGACCTCGGCGCGCTCGACCCGCTGCAATTGCGCGGCACCGACGGCCAGAACGGCATCGCGTTTTCGGTGCGCGGCGACGAAGTCGTGACTGGCGCGGTGCTGCATCTGGTGTACAGCTACTCGCCCGCGCTGCTGCCGAGCCTGTCGCAACTGAAGGTGCTGGTGAACGGCGAAGTCGCCGCCACGCTGCCCGTGCCGCATGAACAGGCCGGCATGCTGGTAGCGCGCGACGTGTCGATCGACCCGCGCTTCATCACCGAATTCAATCACCTGAACGTGCAGTTGATCGGTCATTACACGACCAGCTGCGAAGACCCGGCGAACTCGTCGCTGTGGGCCACGGTCAGCAATGCGAGTTCGCTCGATCTGACCTATGCGTCGCTCGCGAGCAAGCCGGAACTGGCCGCGCTGCCGCAGCCGTTCTTCGACCGCCGCGACGTGCGACGCCTCGAACTGCCGTTCGTGTTCGCGCAAAAGCCGGGCAACGGCACACTCGAAGCCGCCGGCATCGTCGCGTCGTGGTTCGGCGCGCTCGCCGGCTATCGCGGCGCCGTGTTTCCGTCGCAACTGGATAACGCGCCGCTGTCGGGCAACGCCGTCGTATTCGCCACCGACGATCAACGCCCCGCCGGCATCACGATTCCAGCGATCTCCGGGCCGACCATCGCGGTGGTCGACCGCGACGCACCGGCGCACGGCAAGCTGCTGCTGGTGCTCGGCCGCACCGAAGCCGAACTGAAAACCGCCGCGAAGTCGCTCGGCATCGGGCAGAACACGCTGAGCGGTCCGAGCGCGACGATCACGTCGCTGACCCAGTTGGCACCGCGCGAGCCGTACGACGCGCCGAACTGGCTGCCGACCAACCGTCCGGTGCGTTTCGGCGAACTCGCCAATCCAGCTGACCTGACCGTGTTCGGTTACGACGCCGACGCCGTGCGCGTGAACATGCGCGTGCCACCCGATCTGTTCATGTGGCACACCAAGGGCGCGCCGCTCGATCTGCGCTACCGCTACACGGTGCGCCCGGCGCGTGACCGCTCGTCGCTGAACGTCAGCGTGAACAACGGCTTCGTGCAGGCGTTGCCGATTCCGTCCGAGTCCGCGTCGGTGTTCGACCTGAGCCGCTACTTCGGGCGCATCATGCCCGACCGGACCGCCGAAGCGCGCCGCACGGTCTACATTCCGCCGCTGCTGCTGACGCCGCGCACGCAGGTGCGTCTGCACTTCTACTACGACATTCCGAATACCGGCGAATGTCATGGCCGTCTGCTCGACAACGTGGTCGGCGCGATCGACCCGAACTCGACCATCGACCTGTCGTCGTTCCCGCACTACATGGCGCTACCCGACCTGGCCGCGTTCGCCAACAGCGGCTTCCCGTTCACGCGGATGGCCGACCTGTCTGAAACCGCGGTGATCCTGCCGAACGACGCCGATTCGAGCGACTTCAGCCTGTATCTGCTGACCATGGGGCGGATGGGCGCATCGACCGGCTTTCCGGTCACGGGCGTCACGGTCGGCAGCGCCGACGACGCCGACAAGTACGCGGACAAAGACCTGCTGATTTTTGGCGCACCGGGCAAGCAGCCGCTGTTGCAGCGCTGGGCCAAGTCGATGCCGTTTTCAAGCGACGGCGATTCGCGCACCTTCCAGCTCTCCGACATCGTGTTCAAGCTGCAGGACTGGTGGCATGGCGAGCGCGGCGTCGAACGCACGCCGGCGCGCGCCGACCTGACGCTGGTGAGTTCGAATGGCTCCGCGCTGCTGACCGGCTTCGAGTCGCCGCTGCAGAGAAACCGCAGCGCGGTCGCGCTAGTGAGCGCGGCCGGCCAGTCGGACGCCGACCTGTCCACCGCGCTGCTCGACGCCGACGTGCTGCCGAAGATTCAAGGTGCGATGGCCGTGATCCATGGCCGCGACGTGACCATCACGTCGAACGGCACCGCGTACTACATCGGCCATCTGTCGCCGCAGGAGTATTTGCGCTGGGCGCTGTCGTCGCATCCGCTGCTGTTGATGCTGGGCGGCGTGCTCGCCGCGCTGCTGATCGCTGGCCTCTTCTACCGGACGCTGCGCTCCATCGCCGCGCGCCGCCTGAAGGACTAACAGGACTGATATGCGGGTTCGAATTAACCGAAAAATGGGCGCGTTGCTGGCACTCGGATTGGGGCTCACCGCGTCCACCAGTTTCGCGAGCATCATGAAAGTTGCGCAGACCGCCGCGGCACCGGGCGCGTGCGGTGAATGGACCGGCTACCGCACGTTCGTCGAACGCTTCGTGCAGGCCGATGGCCGCGTAATCGACTACTCGACGCCGACCCAGCAGACCACCTCGGAAGGCCAGTCGTACGGCCTCTTCTTCGCGCTGGTGGCGAACGACCGCGCGACCTTCGACCGGCTTCTCGCATGGACCCGCACCAACCTCGCGGGCAATCAGTTCGACGCACAGAATGCGCGGCTGCCCGCGTGGCAATGGGGCAGAAAGCCGGACGGCTCGTTCGGCGTGCTCGATCCGAATTCCGCATCCGATTCCGATTTGTGGATTGCCTACGACCTGCTGCAAGCGGGCCGGCTGTGGCGCGACACGAGTTACACGCAACTCGGCGAGGCGTTGGCCAAACAGGTCGTCAGCCACGAGATCACCACGCTGCCGGGCGTCGGCCCGATGCTGCTGCCGGGACCGCAGGGCTTCGTCACCGCTGGCATCACGCGTCTGAATCCAAGCTACATGCCGCTGCCGGTGCTGCGCGGCCTTGCTCACGAGATGCCGGACGGCCCGTGGGCCAAGCTCGCGGACAGCGCGTACAAGCTCGTCAAAACCACCTCGCCGCAAGGTTTCGCGCCCGACTGGGCGGCGTGGCAAGGCGGCCAATTCGTGGTCGATCCGAAAAACGGCGATGTCGGCAGCTACGACGCGATCCGCGTGTATCTGTGGGCCGGTCTCGCGTCGTCCGCCGATCCGCTCGCGAAGCCCTGGCTCGCCGCCCTCGGCGGCATGCGCGCGAAGGTCGCGCAAACCGGCTTCCCACCCGAGAAAGTGTCGTCCACCACCGGCGCGGCCAGCGGCGAAGGCCCGCTCAGCTACTGGGGCGCGCTCGCCCCGTACTTCAAGTCGCTCGGCGACGAGCGCGGCCTCGGTCTCGCGCGCGAACATCTGGCCGCACTCGACACCCATCTGCCCGGTCACGAACCGGTTTATTACGATCGTGTGCTGGGCTTGTTCGGCACGGGTTTTATCGACGGACGCTATCGTTTTGACGAAGCGGGCCGTCTCGTGCCTAGTTGGAGAAACGCATGCGATTGAGCGCCCTCGCGTTGTCACTGCGCCTCGCGCTGAGCGTCACGGCGGTCTGCTGCGTGGCGACGGCCGCGCCTGATGCGTTGGCGCAGGCGTCGAAAGATCCTTTGAGCGTGCTGATCGATCAGGGCAAGTACTGGCAGTCGCATCAGCGCGGCGACCTCGCCGAGCAGGCATGGCTGAAGGTGCTGCGGATCGATCCGAAGCAGCCCGATGCGTTATGGGGCATGGGCATGGTGCTCGCCGACCGCAAGGACGGTGCCGGCGCGCAGCAGTATCTGGCGCGGCTGAAGGCAGCGGCGCCGACCTATCCGCGCATGGACGAACTGGGCCGCAGGCTCGGCGAAAGCAGCGAGCGCGACCAGACCGTCAACGATGCGCGGCGGCTCGCGCAAAGCGGCCAGAGCGCGAGCGCGGTGCAGCAGTATCAGCGCGCGCTGGAAGGCAAACCGGCCACGCCGGAATTGCAACTCGAGTACTACCAGGCGCTGTCGGCGACGCCGCAGGGCTGGGATCAGGCACGCCGCGGTCTCGAACAGCTTGCCCACGACAACCCCGACGACCCGCGCTACGCGCTCGCTTACGCACAGCATCTGACCTATCGCGACACCACGCGCCGCGACGGTATTGCGCGGCTGCAAAAGCTCGCGACCGACAGTTCGGTCGGCGCGCCGGCAAAAAAGAGCTGGCGGCAGGCGCTGTTGTGGCTCGACGCACGGCCCTCGGACTCCGCGCTGTATCAGGCGTATCTGCAAACCAGTCCCGACGACGCCGCGGTAAAAGCGCGCTTCGATTCGATGGTGCAGCAGGACAGTGCGACGCGCGAGCGCTCGCAGGAAAGCGTGGCGGCGGATGCGCGCGGCCGCGTGATCGGCGAGGGTTTCGCCGCGCTCGACCGTAACGACGCCGCGGCTGCACGCGCGAAGTTTTCGTCGGTGCTGGCCAATAATCCGAACGACACCGACGCGCTCGGCGGCATGGGTATCGCCGCGTTGAAGCAGGAACGTTTCGCCGAGGCGCGCAACTATCTGGAGCGCGCGTCGCGCAGCGGCAATCCGGCTCGCTGGAAAACCGCGCTGGATAGCGCGACCTACTGGACCTACACGAGCGACGCGATCGGCGCGCGCAGCAACGGCGAGTTCGCAAAGGCGAAGTCGCTGTTCGAGCGCGCGATTGCGCTGAATCCGTCCGACGTCACCGCGCAGGTGCAGCTTGGCGAAATGCTGCTCGCGAATCACGACGCGGTCGGCGCGGAGCAGGCCTACCGGATGGCGCTGCGCCGTCAGGCCGACAATCCCGACGCGATTCGCGGACTGGTCGGCGCACTGGCCGCGCAAGGCCGTGGCGACGAAGCGTTGCAGTTCGCCAATCAGTTGAATGCCGAACAGCAGTCGAAGGCGGGCGGCATCAATCGTCTGCGAGGTGAAGCACAGGCTTCGCAGGCACGCGCCGCCGAAGCGCGCGGCGATCTCGGCACCGCCCGCAGCCTGTTCGAAGACGCACTGCTGAATACGCCCGACGACCCGTGGCTGCGCCTCGACCTCGCGCGCATTTACGTGCGTCAGGGCGCGGTCGCCAACGCGCGCAGCATGATGGACGGCCTGCTCGCCGCGCATCCCGACATGACGGACGCGCTGTATGCGAGCGCGTTGCTGTCGGCTGAAACGCAGGACTGGTCGGCGGGTCTGGCACAACTCGACCGGATTCCGGTTGCGCAGCGCACCGACGCGATGACCACCTTGCAGCACCGTTTGTGGGTGCATCAGCAGGCCGATCTGGCCACCCAGATGGCGCGTGCCGGTCAGACCCAACAGGCGCTGGCCACGTTGCATGCGGCCGAGCCGGTGGCTGGCAACAGTCCCGAGTTGATCGGCGTGATCGCCGGTGCGTACCAGCAGGCGGGCGACCCGACCCGTGCGCTCAGCCTCGTGCGCGGCGCGATGAATGCGGCGCCTGGCAATACCGATCTGCTGCTGCAATATGCGGGCATTCTGTCGGCGACTCATCAGGACGCGGAACTCGGCTCGGTCATGCGCCAGCTCTCGTCGATGCAATTGACGCCGCAGCAGCGCACCGACTTCGGCAATCTGAATCTCGGCATCGTCATCAAGCAGGCCGATACGGTGCGTCAGCGAGGCGATCTCGCGAGCGCATACGACGTAATCGCGCCGTGGCTCGCGGCGATGCCCGATAACCCCGATTTGCAGGCCGCGCTGGCCCGTCTCTACTCCAGCGCCGGCGACGACCGCAATGCGCTCGCCGCCTATCGGATCGCGTTGCAGCGCAAGCCCGACGACCTGAATCTGGTGCAGGCGGCCATCCCCGCCGCGGTGGGTGCCAAACAGTTCGACTATGCCGAATCGCTCGCGAAGCAGGCGCTGGCCGCCGCGCCCGGAGACCCGGGCCTGCTGGCCACGGTCGGCCGCATGTATCGCGCGGAAGGCAAGCTGTCGCTGGCATCCACTTATTTGCAGCGCTCGCTAGTCGCCGCCAACACACCGTTGATGGCCAACGCGCCGCGCAATAGCCCCGCGAGCAATGTGCCGCGCGGCTGGGAAGCGGCCATGAGCCGGATGGGCTCGACGCCGTTGCCCGGCACCAATCCTTTCGAAGGCAAAACGGCCGTCGGGTCGCCGACCGATGCCAACAATGCCGCTGGCGCCGACGGCAGCTTCAATGCCGCGCGCGCCGCGCTTCCGTACACGCAGTCCTCCTTGCCGACACAGACCGTGCCGAACTATCCGCCGCCCACGCAGCCTGCGCCTTATGTTGCGCCCTATGTCGCGCCTTACTCTGCGCCCGCGCAGCCTTACGCACCGAACGTCGCGCCCGCAGCGTTGCCGTATAACGCTCCTCGTCAGGGGGCGGACACGGGAGGCTATGGGCAGGAAGCCTACGGATCGAGCCAGTCGGGTGCGCCGCTGCAGCCGTATCCGGGCCAGAGCCAGCCGCAGATGCAGTCGCAGCAGCCCTACAATCCGGCCTATGCGCAACAGGCGCAGCCGCAGCCGCAGTACAACGCGGGCTATCCGCAGCAGGCACAGCAGCAGTACAACTCCGGGTATCCGCAGCAGGCGCAGCAGCAGTACAACGGCGGCTATCCGCAGCAGCAATATGGGCAGGACGGCTACGCGTCGACGCCGTGGCCGATGTCGCCTGCCGCGCGCCAGGCGCAAGCCAGTTCCGGCGCAATGCCGCCGCAGCAGTACGCCCCGTCGACTACCACCGCGCGACGCGCCACGACCACCAAACGGCAAAGCCTGCCACGGACGACTCACACCGCCACCACCAACGCGCAGCAGCAGACCTATAACCGTCAGCAGGGTTATGCGCAGCAGCCCTACCCGCAGCAACAACAGCAACAACAGCCGTATCAGCCCTATCAGCCTTATCCGCCGCAACAGCAGCCGTATCAGAACCAGGGCTACTACGCGCAGCAGCAGCCGTACATTCCGCAGCCGCCCACCGGCTACGCGCAGCCGTACTATCCGCAGCAGCAAGGTGCGAACGCCAACACCTATCAGCCGTCGAACGCCGCCAACACGCAAACGCTCGGCGTCGCGGATGAACTCGCTCAGATCAACCGCCAGCAGGCGAGCACCGTGTCGGGCGGGATCGTATTCCGCAACCGCAGCGGCGAGGACGGCCTGTCCACCCTCAACGATATCGAAGCGCCGATCCAGGGCCGCATTGCGGCGGGCAACGGCCATGTCGTCGTGACGGCGACGCCGGTCACGCTCGACGCGGGCACGGCATCCAGCAGCACGTCGACACTCGCGCGCTTCGGCGCGGGCCTGTCGAACGACACGTCGGCGAAGGCGGCGATCGCCGGCACCAACAATGCCGGCAGCCAGACGGCGAGCGGCGTGGGGCTCTCGGTCGGCTACGACAGCCAGAGCGTCAGCGGCGATATCGGCGTGACGCCGCTCGGCTTCCGTGAAACCAACATCGTGGCTGGCGCGCAATACAACGGCGGCATTACCGACAAGGTGTCGTACTCGCTCGCCGTCGCTCGCCGCGCGGTGACCGACAGCCTGTTGTCGTACGCCGGGACACGCGATGCGGGCTCCGGCCTCGAATGGGGCGGCGTCACCTCGAGCGGCGCCCTCGCCAGCCTTGCGTGGGACGACGGCACCAGCGGGCTGTATCTGAACGGCTCGTTCCAGTACTACGGCGGCAACAATGTGGCGAGCAACAACGCCGTGAAGGGCGGCGGCGGTGTCTATACGCGTCTGCTGAAAGACGCCGACCAGACGCTGACCATCGGCGTGAACACCACGCTGATGCGCTACAACAAGAACCTGTCGTACTTCACGTACGGCCAGGGCGGCTACTTCAGCCCGCAACAGTATGTGATCCTGAATCTGCCGGTGGAATGGACCGGGCGTAACGGGGCGTTCACCTACGACGTGAAGGGCTCGATCGGCGTGCAGCACTATCGGGAGGATGCGTCGAACTACTTCCCGCTGGGCACGGCGGCTGCGTCGCAGCAGACGGCTGCGCGGTACGCGGCGCTGATCGGCACTGGCGTGGATAGCAACGCGGTGTATCCGGGCCAGAGCAAGACGGGCGTGTCGTATTCGCTCAGCGCGGTGGGCGAGTATCAACTCGCGCCGCAGCTGTCGTTCGGGGCGACGGCTTCGCTCGGGAATGCGTATGAGTATCGCGAGTGGCTCGCCGCCGTGTACGTGCGATACAGCTTCACCAAGCAGACGGGCCTGCAGCCGTTCCCGCCGGCGCCGCTCAGTTCGCCGTATCTGTCGTTGTCGAACTAACGGGCTTCAGTCGGCTGGCGTCGATAGTGATGTCGATATCGACGCCAGCCGCTGATCAGGTCCCGTTCAGTCCTTGCGCCCGGTCGCCCCGGTCGCATATCGCCGGCAATGCTCCAGATAACCGGCCGCGTGGCTGCTCACCAGTTCCACGATGCTGGTCCAGAGCCAGCCAGGCGCGTCGAGCGTCTTTGAGCGGTTCCTGCGCAATTCCGTCAGCCATGCTTTGCGCTCGCCGCTATCCATTTGCCGCGCGTGCGCCTTGCCGACTACCAGCGCCAGAAAGCGCGCCGCCTTCATCGCCTCGTCGCGGGTCAATTGCTCGATCGTCAGTTTCATGTCCTGCGGCAACAGCTCGCGGATGACGACCGCGCGGTCCGCCAGCCGCGCCGCCCGCATCCGCTCGCCCAGCAACGGCGACAGATGCCGCGCGCCCTCCACCACCCGTTCGGCGTTATCGCGCGGCATCCGCACGCCCGCATAGCGCGGCGCAGCAGCCTGGGCGGCCTCCTTGATATCGATCAGGCACAGGTCGTCGCCTTCCACCGCCGCACCGTCGATGTCGAGCAGCACCGCGTAGCGCAGGCGCCCCAGCGAGCTGCACCCTTTCACCCAGTAGGCGGCGTCGAGCACTGACACGTCGGTGTCGTCGCCGCCATCGCGTAGCACCGTGGCAAGTCCTTCCAGCGAACCCTGCTCGAACAGCGCGTCGATCTCGCGCCGCTCCCGCCTGGCCAGCGGCCAGAACCGCGGACCCAGTGGAATACTCGGCTCGATATCTTCGATCCGCTCTTCAGCCAGATGCCGCCATGAACGGCGCACCGCTTCCTTCATCACCACCCGCACGGCTTCGGGCTTTTCCGCGTGGATGTCGGCGTCGCCGGCGGCTTCGTCGAACGCGCGCTCATAGCCGTCCGCCAACGCTTCCATCATGCGCACGGTGGTGACGCCAGGCAGGTCGGACCCGCGCGCGGCGGTCGCCAGCGACAAGCCGAGTCGAATCAGGTCATGCGCGGGATTGCCGATCACGGTCTGGTCGAGGTCGCGAATCTGAATCTCGACGCGTCCGCGCGCATCAGCCACTGGCCCGAGATTGCCGCTGTGGCAGTCGCCGCAAATCCAGACGGCGGGTCCTTCGGGCAATGCATGGCCCTCGATGCCATCGAGCCATTCGTAGAACTTGCTGGTATTGCCCCGCACGTACGCATGCGCCGAGCGCGCCATTCTGGCGTTGCGGCGGGTGGTCAGGAGCGGTTGACGCTGTTGTGCTTTGGGTAGCTTGCTTCGTGCGTGGTTTTTGTTCGGCATTAGATGGTCTGGGCTTTATTGTTGAAATCGGGCGGTGCGGCGGTTTATCCACTCCGCATTTTTCTGCGCACGTAATCAACGAAAAAGATCAGCACTTTTCGCGCCTGGCAGTTCGCTCGCGTTTTCCCTGCAAACTAATGAAAACGCTTCCGATTACCATTCAAAAGCGCCCGCCAGAGACTCTGTTGTTACCTGAATGGTGAAGACTCCGGCGTGATGAAGGGAAAAATTGCCGAATCACTTCGTTCATTAACCCGTTCAGCACGATCGAAAAAGGTGCAGCGGCCCATCCGGAAATTCCTACAGTATCCCGTGCAAAATCGCGCGTTTGAAATGTGCGCAACCCCGCATAACCCTGCTTCATATTCGGATAATCTTTCGAAGTAAAAAAACGCTTCAAAATCTTTACCTTTCAAATAGATTAACAACATAAATCGATGCCCCTCTAATCGACCCTTTATACGGTTATCGAATAACGAGGCAATGGCATCGAAATAAATTCATCCACCGAATTACGCTGTTCCTATGGACACAAGCCAATGGAAACGCAGTCAACCCGAAGCACCGCGCAGTTCGAAATCGTCACCGATATCGATGCCTTCGCGTCATTGCAACAGGAATGGGAAACCCTCTGGCAATCCGCGAAAGGCACGCCGTTTCAACTATTCCGCTACTGCCTGCATGCGCTGCGGGAGGTGGCGATTCCGACCGGCGCCAGCCTGCACTGCATTGTCGGCAGGCAAGACGGCCGTATGGTGTTCGCGTGGCCGCTGATCCGCTACCGCGAATACATATGGACGACCGTACGTCCGCTGGCGCCGGATATCTCGGAACAGTCGGAAGTGCTGGTTGGGCACGGTGCGGACCGGGAGGCGCTCGTTTCCGATGCATGGCGCGTGCTGCTTTCGTCATGCGGCAGCGACATCATCCGGCTACCCATGGTGCGCACGGGCTCCCCGCTGCATCGCTATGCATCGAGTGCGAAATGGCTGTCGAGCGGCGAGCCGCGCATGATCGGCATGGCGCGGTTAATGCGATTCGACAAGTGGACCGACTATCGTCGCACGCTGCCGGAGTCGTTTAGAAAGGAACAGGATTACCATCAGCGCCGTTTGCTGAGAGCCGGCGAATCAGCATTGCTGATAATCGGACTGGACGATCCCCGCTGCGCCGCTTACGTCAATACCATGCTCGAGTGGAAGCACCAATGGGCCGAAAAGGTGGGCGCGGAAGGCGAATTTTTTAAACAACCCTATCAGAATTTTTTAAAAACAATATCGGCCGATTCTTCATTCGGCCAATCGTTTCGGCTATTTATATCCACGCTGAATGGAAAAGCCATTGCCATTAGCCTTGTCGCGATTTCCGACCATACGGTGATCGGCATGCAAGCGGCTTACGATCTTGCCCATTCGAAATGTTCTCCGGGCTCTCTGCTCCTCGAAAGCCTTCTTCAATGGGCCTTTGAGAACCGGCGCGACGTCGACTTCGGTTCCGGCGACAGCCGGTACAAGTCGATCTGGACCGGCGGACTCGGTTATGCATGCACGGATTTTCGAATTGCAGTGAGTCGCTGGGGGCAGATTGCGTTTGTCGCGCGTGCGCTTCAGTTGCAATACGGTGGCTTGCGTCAGCGGATTGCGGCCGGAAGCGTCGGGCGTCAATGGAAAGCGAGGCTGGGCAAGAAAGCTGACCAGCCGCTTGGAACAAGCACGCACGGCACCTGAAGGTGCCGCAGGCAGACGGCCAGGCGGCCGGGGCAGTCACGCACTGCCCCGTTCCGTCAACTCACGCAGTGCCAGATGTTGCAGCAGCATGATCGTCTTGGCGTCGACGATTTCGCCCCGCTGCACGGCCGCTAGCGCGCTCTCCAGCGTCATTTCCATCACTTCCAGATCTTCGCCTTCCGCTTCGACTCCGCCCCCGTCGCTGACGCGCGCGGTCGCGTCGTATTCCGCGATAAAGAAGTGCAGCTTTTCCGTCACCGATCCCGGGCTCATATAGGCCTCGAAGACCTTCTGCACGTCGCGCACGCGATACCCGGTTTCCTCTTCCACTTCGGCGCGAATGCGTTGCTCGGGCAACGCGTTGTCGAGCAGGCCCGCCGCGGCTTCCACCAGCATCCCGTCATGGCCGTTGACGAAAACGGGAAACCTGAACTGCCGCGTGAGGATCACGGTCTTGCGGGCGGGATCGAATAGCAGGATGGTTGCGCCGTTGCCGCGGTCGTAGGTTTCCCGGCTCTGGCGCTGCCAGGTGCCGTCGCGCCTCAGAAAGTCGAACGTCGTTTTCTTCAGCACATACCAGTCGTTGGAAAGCACCGTGGTGTCGATGATGCGGATCCGGTCTTGCGTCGCTGTCATGGC
Organism: Paraburkholderia metrosideri; assembly: GCF_904848625.1. GTDB lineage: Bacteria > Pseudomonadota > Gammaproteobacteria > Burkholderiales > Burkholderiaceae > Paraburkholderia > Paraburkholderia metrosideri. The sequence goes on along the minus strand of NZ_CAJHCP010000005.1, from coordinate 476,840 downwards.
TCGCTCCAGTCACAAAAGGGTGAAATCATGATATCGTGCAGTTTCGTGCAATATCAAGAAATTTCGTGCAAACGATGCTGACAACCCAACGCAAGAAAGCCATCCTCGAATTGCTGACCCGTGACGGTCAGGTGCTCGCGGCACCGCTCGCGGCGACGTTCGGCGTCTCGGAGGACACGATCCGGCGCGATCTGCGCGAAATGGCGGCTGACGGGTTGTTGCAACGGGTGCATGGTGGGGCGTTGCCGGCGTCGTCGGCCGTGGCGCCGTTTTCGACGCGTCGCACGCTGGAGTCGTCGGGCAAGAGCGCGATCGGCATGGCTGCGGCAGCGATGATCGTGCCCGGACAGATCGTGATGATAGACGGCGGCACGACTTCCGCCGAACTGGTGAGGCATCTTCCGTCCAACCTGGTGGCGACGGTCGTCACCCATAGTCCGACCGTCGCCGTGGCGCTGGTCGATCATCCATCCATTGAAGTGATCATGATCGGCGGCCGGCTGTACAAGCATTCCATCGTGAATGTCGGCGCGGCTGCGATCGAAGCGATCTCGCATATCCATGCCGATATCTACTTCATGGGCGTCACCGGCGTTCATCCCACGGCGGGACTGAGCACTGGCGATCTCGAAGAGGCCTACGTCAAACGCGCGCTCGCGGCGAGATCGGCTGAGACCGTCGTGCTGGCCTCGATGGACAAGCTCAATGCAGCGTCCGCGTATTCGATCGGCGACGTCACGCTAGCGCAGACCGTGGTCGTCGAGCGGTCGACTGACAGCGCTTTTACAGAAGCGCTGGAGGCCGCCGGCGTGAGCGTCGTGCGGGCTTGACGTGTCACGCGACATGCGCGGATCACGTCGATATCGAGCCTGAGGTGTTGCGACGCACCATCGGTTTATCGCAGGTAGTTAGCGTGACTAATCGTTCCTCCGATGCCACGGGCCATTGAAGCCCAAAAAGCCAATATGCATTGCCGCCACCCTGTCGGCCCTTACTAGTCGCTGCGTAGCGAGTCGTGTCCCGTCGTAAAAAGCACTTCCCTCTCATGCGAGATCAGCACAATTTACATTGCATGCCGCACCGCGCACGGTTAGTCTAACGAAGCTTGTTGATTCATCGCCGCCCCGCTCTACAGCCATACCAGCAAGTAGGACAAGCACCGTATCGAGGCAGGCTTTCATCAGGCCGACGCGCTACGGCATTGAATGCAGACCATACGAAGATATCGCGGCATGCCATATTTTCAAGTCGCCTACTGTGGGCCAGCAGCAGTCCCCGACGATCTGTGGGTTCGCTGGAATACCGACCCGCTGCTGCTCGCCGCTCTGGCCGTGCTGGCGTTCATCGTCGCCAGCGGCCGTTCAGCCGATGCACGAGCGGGCTGGACGGCCATCGCGCTGATGGCCGTCGTCTTCGTGTCTCCACTATGCGCGTTGTCGTCGGCATTGTTTTCGGCACGCGTTACCCATCACATCATTCTGATTGCCGCGGTCGCGCCGCTTCTGGTGCGCGCGTTTCCGTTGCCTCGACTGGGTTATCCGCCACTGGTTCCGGTGGTCGCGGCTCACGCGGTGATCGTTTGGCTCTGGCATGCACCCGGTCCTTATGCGTGGGGACTCTCCACCGTGCCGACCTACTGGTTGATGCAACTCACGCTGCTGGGCAGTGCATGGCTGATGTGGCGCAGCGTCCTCGCGCCGTCGACACCCGCCGGCCCGGCGCTGATCGCACTCGTCGCCACGATCGGGCAAATGGGCTTGCTGGGCGCGCTGATCGTCTTCGCGCCCGAGCCGCTCTATGGCGTGCATTTCGCCAGCACGGCTGCGTGGGGCATCACGCCGCTGGTCGATCAGCAACTCGCCGGATTATTGATGTGGGTGCTGGCCATGATCCCTTATCTCGCAGCGGGACTCTGGATCACCTGGTCCAGCCTGCGCCCCAGAGAGCCTGCCCTGTGACGATCCTGCTGAAGTTCATCCATCTCGCGGCCATTGCGCTCTGGTCGGGCGGCCTGATCGTGTTGCCCTTTCTGTTCTGGCAACGCCGCGCGCTGACCACTGGCCCGGAACTCGACCGGCTGCACCGCATCACGCGGCTGGTGTATGTGGAACTGACCTCGCCCGCTGCGTTTGTCGCTATTGCGAGCGGCACGGCGCTGATCTTTCTGCAGGCCACTTTTGTCGAATGGTTCTCGCTGAAGATGGTGCTGGTCGGCATCATGGCGATGCTGCACGTGGTGGCCGGCCTTGTGATGCTGAATCTGTTTCTGCCCAACGGACACTTCAGCCGGCTGTCGGGCATCGCGTTGATGAGCGCTTATCTGGTGGTGATCGTCGCGATCATCTGGATCGTGCTTGCGAAGCCGCACGTCGACTCAACCCTGTTCGCCCCGCATCTGTTCGAACCTGGCGGACTCGCCCGATGGCTGCATCAGTCCTTCGGCGACACCAGAATGCCGACGCCATGATCGAACACGAGCTTGCCTCCATGCCAGCCGGCGAAGCCCGTCATCACCGAGGCGAGCGCCGACAGCGCGAGCCCATGCGGCAGCACTTCGTCGGGATAGTACAAACGCAGACCCCAGTTGGCGCCGGCAATGGCCACCAGCGTCATCGCGGCGACAGCGTGCGACCAGCTGGCCTCCCTGAGGCGGATGCCGCGCACGAGCAGAAGCTCGGCGGTGCCGACGAGGCTCGCGCCCACGCCGCTCCAGAACGCGAAGCCAGCGGCCCACAAACCGGCGCGGATCCAGAACGGGTCGCCCGACCACCAGTAGATGACATCCACGCCGAGGGTGGCGACGACGAACGCGATCGGGAAATGCACCATCATCACGTGAATCGGATGGCCGACGAATGCCACGGCCGAGCCTGCATCGAGACGCAACAACTCCAGCAACACGTCGCTTTTCGGCTGGGAGGCGGAATCGGAGTCACCTTTCTTTGCCATGATCAGTCTTCCTCGTTTCAGGTGAGGGATGGTGCGAACCATCATAGCTTTTTGCGCAGGCGGGTCCAAGGACGATTCAGAACCGCGTTGCCATTCGCGACCCTCGCGCCACTTGCACCACTCGCGACCCTCGCGCCACTCGCCGCGCTCAGCGGCTGCGCCGGTCCCTTGTCGACACTCGCGCCGTCCGGCCCTTCCGCTGCGTCGATTGCCGGGCTGTGGTGGGTAATGCTCGCGGGCTCGGCGATCTTGTTCGCGCTTGTACTCGTGCTGTTCCTGATGGTGTTCCTGCGGCCCGGCTGGGGGTCGCGAATCGCGCCCGGGCGCTGGATCGTACTCGGCGGCCTCGTATTGCCGGCCATCGTGCTGATTCCGTTGGTCTGCTATGCGCTGTATGCGGGTGAACAGCTTCTGCCGTTGCCCGGACATGCGCCGCAACGCATCGAGGCGATCGCGAAGCAATGGGACTGGACCTTCCGCTACCCGGACCAGGGCGGTGTCGAAACGCACGGCGTGCTGCATGTTCCCGCAGGCACACCGGTCGATATTGTCGTGACCAGTCAGGATGTGGTGCACGCATTCTGGATTCCGCGCTTCGCGGGCAAGATCGATGCGATACCCGGCCATGCCACGCATCTGCGCATTCAGGCCGATCAGCCCGGCGAGTACCAAGGGCTATGCAATCAGTTTTGCGGGCTGGGCCACGCAGGGATGCACTTCACGGTGATCGTCGATCGTCCGGAAGACTTTTCGGCCGCCGTCAAACAGGCCGCCGCCACCGGGGAGATGAACAAATGAGCGTGCCCGTCGAGCCGCCGTCGCCGCGCGTCAACGCGCTGCGGCTGCACCGCCAGCTTGCCGCGATCTGGGCGACCGGGCCAGGAATCCAGCGCTTTGCCGCCGTGAATCACACGGTCCTCGGCATGCGGATGATGATCACGTCGTTCCTGTTCTTTGCGATTGCGGGCGTGCTCGGCATGCTGACGCGCGTACAACTCGCGACGCCGCACGCCGCGTTCATGGACGCGGAGACCTACAACCAGGTCTTCACGATGCATGGTTCGATGATGCTGTTTCTGTTCGCGATTCCGATGGTGGAGAGCTTTGCGGTCTATCTGACGCCGAAGATTCTCGGCACCCGCGACTTCGCGTTTCCCCGGCTCACCGCTTATGGCTACTGGTGCTACCTGCTCGGCGGCACGATCCTGACCGTCTCGCTGATCCTGCGCTCCGCGCCGGACGGCGGCTGGTTCATGTACACGCCCCTCAGCTCGCACGTGTACACGCCTGGCATCAATGCCGATGTGTGGCTGCTCGGCATTACGTTCGTCGAGATCTCGGCGCTGTCGCTGGCGATGGAAATCGTCGTGTCGATTCTGAAGATGCGCGCACCTGGCATGTCGCTCGACCGGATGCCGATTTTCGCGTGGTACATCCTCGTCACGGCGATGATGATGATCGTCGCGTTTCCGCCGCTGATCCTCGGTTCGATCCTGCTCGAAGTCGAGCGCGCGTTCGACCTGCCGTTCTTCGACCCGAGGCGCGGCGGCGATCCGCTGCTGTGGCAGCATCTGTTCTGGCTATTCGGGCACCCGGACGTCTACATCATTTTTCTGCCGATGGCCGGAGTGCTCTCGACGATCATTCCCGTATTCGCACGGCGGCCGCTGGTCGGTTATCGCGCGATCGTCGTCGCAATCATTGCGCTCGCGTTCCTGAGCTTCGGCATCTGGGTTCACCATATGTTCACGGTGGGCATTCCGCATCTCGCGCTGGCGTTTTTCTCGGCGGGCTCGGCGGTCGTCGCGGTGCCGACCGCCATCCAGTTCTTCGCATGGCTCGCCACGCTGTCGCACGGAAGACCGCGCTGGGATGTGCCGATGCTGTACATCTTCGGCTTCTTCTTCGTCTTCACCGCAGGCGGCCTGACCGGCGTGATGCTCGCGATGGTCCCGTTCGACTGGCAGGCGCACGACACCTATTTCGTCGTCGCCCACCTGCACTACGTGGTGGGGGGCGCGCTCGCGTTTCCGATGCTCGCCGCGTTCTACTACTGGCTGCCGCTGCTGACCGGCCGCACCGCCGTGTACAAGCTGTCGCTGCCAGCGTTCTGGCTGGTGTTCATCGGCTTCAACATGACGTTCTTCATGATGCATCTGACCGGCCTGCTCGGCATGCCGCGACGCATCTTCACCTATACCGGCGACGAAGGATGGAACTGGCTCAATCTGCTGTCGTCGGTGGGCAGCTTTGTGATGACGATCGGCTTCGCGCTGGTCGTGATCGACATCATCGTGCAGGTGCGTTTTGGCCGGCGCGTGCGGCGCAATCCGTGGGATTCGACCACGCTCGAATGGGCGATGCCGATTCCGCCCGCACCGTATGCGTTTGCGTCGATCCCGCGCATCGGCGCTGAAACCGAAGGCGTCGCGCCGGGCAAACTGGCGGTGTCGCTCGCGCGCGGCGAAGGCTATCTCGGCTCCACGCGCAACGGCTGGCAGGAAACCCTCGGCGTGCATATGACCTCGGGCGAGCCGGAGCAACTGATCGTGTTGCCGCGCGCGACTTATCTGCCCCTGTTCACCGCGCTCATTACTTGCGCGGCAGTGCTCTCGATGCTGTTCAAGTTCTATCTGCTGGCGCTCGCGTTCGCGTTCGTGACCTTCGGCATGTTCATTTATGCCGGTCAAAGCGCCGGTCTTGCACGCGACTACGGGCCGCTGCCGGTGGGCCGCGGCGTCAGCGTGCCGCCGCATACCGAGGTTGCGGGCTCGCCCGCGTGGCTGGCGTTGATCTGCACGTTGGTGGCGAACGGCACGCTGTTCACGTCGCTGGTATTCGGGGTGTTCTATCTGTGGATCGCCGCGCCGAACTGGCCGGCTGGAACAATGCCCGAGCCGAGCCGTCTGCTTGCGCTCGTGACGGTCGTCGCGCTGGCCGTCGCGGCTATGCTTGCGCGCGGCTCGCTACGCACCGCTGCCGCTGGCGCAAAACCGCTCGGCCGGGTCGGCCTGACCGCACTGGCGCTAGTCGTAGCGATGGCCGCCGATGTCGCGTTGATCGGCGGTGTCATGCCCGATCCCCGTGAACACGCGCTCGGTGCCACAGCCGCTGCGTTGCTGGCCTACGTCGCGCTGCATGCGGGGATCGGCGTGCTGTTTCTGATCAGCAATGTTCTACGCATCGGCGCCGGCTTCATTTCGGCACGACGCTTGACGGACCTGCGCCTCACGCGCTTATGGATCGATTACACGCTGGTCACGAGCGTGATTGCGCTGGGCCTCGTGCTCGCGTTACCGGGACTCGTGGCGATGCTGGGAGCGCGGCCATGAACGGACAACCGCTGTCGCCGAGGCGTCTGTGGTGGCTTGCTGTGGGCTTCACGATCTGGTGTCTCGCGCTGGTGATTCTTTATGCGTTGCACGCGATAGGTTGCGCGTTTGGCTGGCCGGCCGGACCGCTGCGTGTGAGCCTGGCCATCGTGCTGGTGCTGCATCTGATTGCGATTGGCTGGCTATGGCGTCACCGGGTTGCGGCGGGCCGCGACCCCGGACCCGAGCGTATCGGCGCGTTCCTGCACACCGTCGTCATATGGACGCTGATCGCAGCGCTGGCCGCCACGGTGATTACGTTTGGACCTGCGCTGTTGCTGACCACCTGTATCTGAGTCGGGGTGAGCGGCAATGACGAGTGGCGAGATTTCACAGCCGTGGAGAGAGGACTCATGCAGCATCGCGATCTCGTGCGCAAGGCCATCTGGTCCGCCATCTATCTGCTGTTCATTCTCGCGCCGCTGTTCGCGCTACTCGCGGGCAAGCTGCCGCCCGCGCGCAACTTCGGCACCGAGTTCTCGGTAGCGCTCGGCTATTCAGGTCTGGCAATGATGGGGCTGCAATTCGGCCTCACCGCGCGCTTTCGCTACGTGACCGAACCGTGGGGCGAGGACGTCATCTACCACTTCCACCGGCGCATTTCGCTGATGGCGGTCGCGCTGGTCGTCGTGCATCCGCTGATCCTGATCGCGATCGGCTCGGAGTCGGTCGCGCTGCCCGATTCCGTGTGGGATATTCCGTGGGGCGCGCGTTTCGCGGCGCTGTCGATCGGCTCGCTGATTGTTCTGGTCGTCACCGCATTGTGGCGCAAGCAGTTGAAGATCCGTTACGAACTCTGGCATCTGTCGCATATCGTGCTCGCGTTGACTGCCGTGTTCGCGGGGATGCTGCATATGGTCGGCTGGGGCTTCTATCTGGTCGATCCGTTCAAGCGCGCGTTGTGGATCGGCATGACGGTTTTCTGGATCGCGCTGCTGCTGTATGTGCGTCTGTTCAAGCCGCTTTTCATGCTGCGGCGTCCGTACCGGGTCGCCGAAGTCCGTATGGAACGCGGTGACACCGTCACGCTCGTCATGCGGCCCGACGGTCACGCCGGTTTTCGCTTCAAGCCGGGGCAATTCGGCTGGCTCACGTTGTGGGCGAGCCCATTCAGGATCACCGGGCATCCGTTCTCGTTCTCATCGAGCGCCGAAGCACCGGATGGCCGTGTCGACATGACGATCCGCAATCTCGGCGATTTCACCAACGCGGTCAAAGCCGTGGCCGTCGGCCAGCGCATTTATCTCGATGGTCCGTATGGCGCATTCACGATCGGCAATCCGACCGACATGCATGTGCTGATTGCAGGCGGCATCGGTATCACACCGATGATGAGCATGATCCGCACTCTCGCGGATCGTGGCGACCCGCGTCCGCTGGTGCTGCTGTATGGCGGCAAGGACTGGGACACGCTGACCTTCCGCGATGAACTCGACACGCTTAAAACAAGGCTCGATCTGAAGATCGTTTATGTTCTGTCGCAGCCGCCCGAGGACTGGAGCGGAGAACGCGGCCGCATAACCGCTGACGTGTTTAAACGTCACCTGCCGCCTGCGTATGCGGATCACGAGTACTTCATCTGCGGACCGGATGTGATGATGGACGCGATTGAAACTGCACTGGGCGAGATGAAAGTGCCGCTCGCCCGATACCATTCCGAACGCTATAGCTTCGTTTAGGAGAATTGCGATGCGCCGACTGTTAGCTGATCGCCTGGCTATGGCGACGGGCGTGATTGTGGTGCTGTTGTCGCTGGCATTCGCGCTTTTAAGGGTAATGGGTACGCACTAGCCGGGAAGCCGCAGCGCCAGCATGCACACCATCGGTCAATTTGCATTCGACCGGCCAAATCTGTGTCCCCTATACTCTGAAGAATGCTGCCGTTAGCAACGCGACCATTCAAAAAAAACGGAGTCCGGGGACACGATGATGGAACGCAACACGCATTGGCTCAATGAGAGGCGCCTTTCTCATTACCCTCGCATCATCCTGACGTTGTTCATTGCGATTGCCGTTGTCTGGGTCGTGCTGTCGAAACACATGATCGATATAAAAGGCAAACCGCTCGGCTACGACTTCATTACGTTCTGGGGAGCGTCCCATCTCGGTCTGACAGGCCATCCGGCCGACGCCTATGACATCCGCCTGATATCCGACGCAGAAAAAATCGCCGTCCCACGGCTAAACAGTCTCTTTGTCTGGTATTACCCGCCCGCGTTCTATCTGGTCATTCTGCCGCTGGCCTTTCTGCCTTATCTGGTCGCGTACCTGAGTTTCATACTGGCCACGCTGGCTTGCTATGTCGTGCTGCTATACCGGGTTGTCCGCAATAAAACGGCGTGGTGTTACCTCGCCGCCTTTTCTGGTTTGTGGATGAATTTCTTTCACGGCCAGAACGCGTTCCTCACCGCCTCGCTCGCGGGCGCAGCGCTGATGTGCCTGCCGCGGCGTCCCATTCTTGCAGGCGTCCTGGTTGGCTTGCTCGCGATCAAACCTCATCTGGCGTTGCTCTTTCCGGTCGCGTTGATCGCCATCGGCGCATGGAGCACGCTCATTACCGCAGCCGTGACGGCCATTCTGTTCACGGCGATCGGCACTGCCGTACTGGGAGTCGGCACGTTGAAGGCCTGTGTGGCCAGCCTCGGCTTCGCGCGCCATTTTCTGGAAACGGGCCTGCTTCCATGGGCAAAGATGCCCACCGTGTTCGCCTTTGGACGCCTGCTCGGCCTGCCCGTCGCAGGCGCGTATGCCGTTCATGCCGTGGTCGCGGTCGGCGCGACGCTCGTTGTCTGGCGCGTCTGGCGCCACTGCCGGGACTGGCAGTTACGCGGCGCCGCGCTGATGACCGCAACTTTCCTGATCAGCCCATACCTGTTCGACTACGACCTCGCATGGCTGGCTTTTCCGATCGCGTGGCTCGCGCTGGGCGGCTTGCGCGACGGCTGGTTGCGCGGCGACCGCGAAGTGCTAGTCGCCGCGTGGCTGTTGCCATTGCTGATGTCGCCCATCGTCAAGGCCGTGCCCATTCAGATTGGGCCGTGGGTGCTCGGCGCGCTGCTGGCGGTCATCGTGCGGAGGGCCGCGCGATCTCCAGCGGCGCGCGGCCCGGTCGCCAACGAGGAGAGTGCGGATCGCGGCGAAACAGTGCAGCTCGGCCGCGCGCTTAACGATCATCCTGTCACGCCATGAGTGCGCAGTCAGCAGTCAGCAGTCAGCGGTTAGCGGTTAGCGGTTAGCGGTTAGCGGTTAGCGGTTAGCGGTTAGCGGTTAGCGGTTAGCGGTTAGCGGTTAGCCGCGGCCTCAGCCAACCGCCGCCGGCTTGCGGTCGGCCAGCGCTTCGAGCAACGGCTCCGACGGAACGAAGAACAGCCCGCCGGTCACCGCGCGGCTGTAATCGAGAAGCCGGTCGTAGTTGCCAGGCGGCCGGCCCACGAACATGTTTTCCAGCATCTGTTCGGTCGGCTCAGGCGAATTGGCGTAACCGATAAAATAAGTGCCGAACTCGCCCGCGCCGGGCCGGCCGAACGCCATGTTGTGCCGCAGGATTTTGACTTCCTGGCCGTCCTTTTCGATCGTGGTCAGCGAACTGTGCGACGACGACGGTTTGACCGCTTCGTCGAGTTCGACATCGGAGAGTTTTTTACGGCCGATAATGCGCTCCTGCGCCTCGACCGGCAGCGTGTCCCACGCCACCATGTCATGCAGATACTTCTGCACGATCACATAACTGCCACCCGCGAAGCCGGGGTCCTGCGCGCCGATCACAGCGAAATCGAATGCTTCGCGCCCTCGCGGGTTCTCCGTGCCGTCGACGAAACCCACCATGTCGCGCAGATCGAAATAGCGAAAGCCGTGCACTTCGTCGACCACGGTCACCGCACCGGCCAGGCGTTGCATCAATAACGCGGCGAGTTCGAAGCAGAGGTCCATGTGATCGGCGCGAATATGCAGCAGGATGTCGCCGGGCGTGCCGATAGCGCGACGTTTGCCGTCGCCGAATTCGCGAAACGGGTGCAGCGCTGCCGGGCGTGGGGTGCCGAAAAGCGTGTCCCAGGCAGCGGAACCAAATCCGCAGACACACGACAGGTTGCCCGTCGGCACGCGCGTGCCGACCGCGCGGACCAGCGCGGCGATATCGGGGCACAACGAGCGCACGGTGTCCGCGTGGTCGTCGCCGGGCGTCAGCGTGGCGACAATGAAAATGGCGCTGCGGGTGATCGGATTGCAGACAGCTTGCGGTTCTGGAAGGTCGTTAGGCATCGGATGATTACGCTCGACACGTTGGCATCCCGGCGCAAGCCGGACGCTGTTGAGGGACGCACAAGCGCGTGGGGCGGTTGTGCCCGACAAGGTTAGTGGATTCTTTAAAACGGCGCGAGGCGCAAGACGATTTTCATCGCGATTCCTCGAATGGATCAAACGCCTGAACCGTTCGAGCCATGCCGCGATACAGCGATGCTGCCTGCATCCCTCGATCTGGCGAAATCGATAGAATTCATCCGCTACCAGCGCGGGGGTGGAAAGATGACAACGAACACGGGGAGACTCGCCGTCTAGCTCTATGCAGCCGGTCTGCGGGCAGGATGCGCGACCGAAACTTCGCCGATAGAAGCCCCGCCGCCGATGCTATCGCCTGAAACAAGTGGCAGGCCGGTGCCGCGCCGCCGACACGCCGAAGAACGAGCCGGCGCCGCGCGGGACAGTTTCAGCGACGCGCAGCGGACGCAGCGGACCCCGTGCACACGCAAATCGCACATTTCATCCCGCTACCGGCAATGCGGCTTATATTGATGCAAAGAGCGGCCGCGCGCCGGCCCCGGCTTCCCGTTCAACATGAGCGCAGCGTCCCTCTCCGCAGGATCGTCGAATCAACGACGGCTCGCACGAGCCGATCTGCGGAGCGCCAGCGCGTGCGGTTATGATGCCGGTCGCGCGCCTTCATTGCGACCCGTGTCGCGAACGGCCTTCATTGCACGTCTTACGGATTGTTTTCAGCTACGAGACCCATCATGCCTGCCCAACACGACGACGCTTCCCCTGCCAGCACCAAGCCAGCCGTGGCCAAACGCAAGACGCTGACGGTGACCGTGCGCAATCTGATGATGGTCGCGGTCGGCTTCGTGGTTTTCGCGATCGTGGCGACCGTCGTGCTGTACAGCACGATCATGTACGGCGACCCGATTGCGAACTTCGGCATCATCCTGATGCTGACCGTGCCGGTGATCGCGGGCGTGGCGTTCCGCGTCGGTCTGGATGCGTGGCTGGACCGCGAGTGAGTCGTGACAGCGCGGCATCCTCGCGTTGGGTTCAGAGGCGTCACGCGGCCTTCAGGCGGCCTTCATGCGGCCTTGATTGGCAACACCACCCAGACCTCCAGTCCGCCGCCGTCACGGGCATGAAACTGCAGGCTGCCGCCATGCAGCCGCGCGATCCGCTCGACGATCGACAGCCCTAACCCGGTGCCGCCGCTATGCGAGCGGGCATTGCGGCCACGCTGAAAAGGCGCTTTCAGTTGCTCCAGTTCCTGCGCGGACAGACCGTTGCCACGATCGCCGACGGCGACAATCACCGTTTGCCCTTGTTTCGCAGCGCCTCCGGCCTTCAGGCTCACGTCTGCGGCCACCCAGCTTCGCACCGCCAGCCCCGTCTTCCCGTACACAATCGCGTTCTGCATCAGATTCATCAGAAGCCGCATCATGCTGATCGGCCGATAGCCCAGCGCCGGCAGCTTCGTCAGCGACAACTCGAACTCATGCCCCAGCCCCGCGAAGTCACCCGCTAACCGTTCGATCAGCGCATTCAGATCGCCGGGCTGCGGCGCCTCACGTTCGCCACTGCCTGCGTAGTCCATGAACTGCTGCAGGATCGTCTCGATCTGATCGAGATAGGACTCGGCGGCGACCACGAAACTGCTGTCGCTGCCGTCGGGCATTGCCATCGCCATCGAGAGGCGCAGCTTGGTCAGCGGCGTGCGGATGTCGTGCGAGATGCCGGCCAGCATCAACGCGCGGGTCGCCTCGGCCTCCTGCAACGTCTGCGTCATCTGGTTGAAAGCGCGGCTCACGGCAGCGATTTCGGTGGGGCCGTCGGTCGGCAACGGTGCGGGCGTTTTGCCGGCGCTCACATGGCGCGCCGCGCGCGCCAGTTCCTGCAGCGGCTCGTTCAGGTGAAGCTGGATTGCATAACCGGCCAGCGCGGCCAGAATGCCCAGGCCGAGCGACAGCACGATCGCCGCTTCGAGCCCGCTGCCCTGCGCGTCCTCGGGGATCGGCAGCGCGATCCAGTACGGCGCGTTCGGCGCGTCGGTAGGCGCGTGCATCCGGATCCACAGACGCTGACCGCCTTCGGTTTGCCAGCGCGCCGGCATATCGGCGGGCAGATGCGCGCGCAGGCTGTCGAGAAACAGGTCGCGCTGATACGTGCGATACGCCCGCGCGACATTCGGCGGCGGTTCTTCGGCGGCCCCGGCAGGCAGTTGCGCGCGGGCATCGAGGCGCGTCGTCAGCGCGGCACGCGCGCGCGCCGGCGTGGCTTCGAGCACGCTGTCGAGCGTCGTCACGTAGGTGGCGAACACGGTCGCCGCGCGCTCGACGCGAGGCCGCTGCACGTAATGCAGCAGCACCGCGATCGAGCAGATCTGGCTCAGCATCACGAGCACGATCAGCAGCACGATGTTGCGCGCCAGCAGTGTTCTCGGCAGCAGCCTGCGCAGCAGCGGACGGGTCATGAATCGACGTCGGCCACCAGCATGTAGCCGACGCCCCACACGGTCTTGATGAAACGCGGTTTGGACGGATCGTCCTCGACGATCTGCCGCAGCCGCAACACTTGCACGTCGATGCTGCGATCGAGCGCATCGTGGTCGCGGCCCCGTGCGCGCGCGAGCAGATTGTCGCGGCTGACTGGGCGGTTCGGCGACGACGCGAGCGCAACCAGCAACAACATCTGCGCGGAATGAATCTCCAGCAACTCGCCCGCGCGCGCAAGCTGCTGTTTGCCGACATCGACCGTGAAGTTGCCGAAGCGCACGCTTTGCGAGGTCACGGTGACATCGCCCGATGCGATCTTCTGGCGGCGCAACAGCGCATTGATACGCGCCACCAGTTCGCGCGGCAGAAACGGTTTGGCGAGATAGTCGTCGGCACCGGTTTCGAGGCCGACCACGCGGTCGAGCGGATCGCCCTTCGCGGTCAGCATCAGAATGGGCAGCGTCTGCCCCTGCTCTCTGAGGCGTGCGCAGATTTCGAGGCCGTTCTCTTCACCGATCATCAGATCGAGTACCAGCAGATCGAACGGTTCGCGCTCCAGATAACGGTCCAGACGCTTGCTGTCTTCGGCGACGCGCACGTCGAAACCGTGGCTGCGCAGAAACCGCTGCAGCATGTTGCGCAGTTCGACTTCGTCGTCAAGCACGATGATTTTGGCGGGGCGATCCATCCGAAAGCTCCTCGATTCTGGCATTCCAGAAAATACCGCAATCCTGAGCAAATGGCGCGCGTTTCAGTGCGCTGCCGCGCGTTCCTGCACGAATGCCTCGATCTGCGGCAACGTGATGTAGCCCGCCTTCTGCGCGTCGATTTCATCGAAATGTTTCGCGACCATCGGCATGCCGGCAGCGGCCTGATCTTTGGTGAGCTTGCGATCGTGCGTGGTATTCGCGGTGGCAAAGCGGGTTTGCAACTGCTGGACCATCCGTTCCATCCGCTGCGGATTGCCGCCCTGCGGCGCAACGGCCTGGGCAAACGTGACGGTGGACGCACAGCACAGCAACACGGCGGCGAGCAACTTCTTCATGACTGACTCCTTCAATCGCGCCATCGGGCGTCGCCTGCTTCGTGCCGCGATCCGTTCGATGACAGGCCGCATTCTTGGCCAGCCGACGACGGATGGCAATTGGGCAATCATGTCGACTGATGTCACGGCGGATCAGCAAGCGTGGGCGACGAGCGGGCTGACCGCGCTGACGTTGGCGCCACCGGCGGATAACCCGCATGCGGCGCCCGCTTCATTCATATCGACGCTGCGACGGCCGCTGCGCGTGACATCGGATGAAATGAGTTTGGCGTGTCGTTATGCCCGCGCTTTGCGTATCGTCCGTTTGCTGTTTTCGTTTTCTGCTTTCGTCGGCCGGCGCTGCAAATGCTGCAACGGCCACGCGCCGGCGCCGCGCCACGAGCGCTCAATCCAATGGTCAGGCTTCATGCAAAGCCCGGCCACCTGGCCGCTTCTTCAACCGAAGACGCACCGTCTTACGTATCAGGAGTACCCAGTGACTATCCGTCTTGCCTGCGCTTCTACTTTTACGGTTTTAGGACTCACCTGCTCATCGATGGCGGCCGCCCGCGCGGTGGTCTATATGCCCGCTCCGGCGATCTACGCGCCGCCCGTCAAGCCGCTGCCCATGCACACCACCATCGTCGTGCCCGCGCCGACGAACCATGCAGCAACGACCGCCCCGAGCGTCACCTGCTCGCAGCCGGCCACAGCGGTGCCGCGCTAAAGCGGGTGGGCGCGTGCAAGCTCACCGCTTCCGTATCTGACAGGTGGATGACGGCTGCGACCTCTGACTCAGCATAGGGCATACGTCAGGCGAGACCGCCTGGTGAATTCCCGTTGTCCTGATGAATAGTCAATGTACGTGGCGACGACACCGTGTCGTTCCTGCACCGCGTACATGGTTGAACGATCGATCAGTCGATGGGTTCAAGGGTGTCGACGCACTGATTCCGCTGCCGCTTTTACCTCGTTTGAGACGCCGACGCGCATCAATGGCCATGCCCGCGGACTCCGGCGGCAAACCGCAGACGATTCGCGCGTCGGGAAAAACTGGCATCCATGCCTGCTATGCGCAATGGGAACGCGATTTGCTGGGCATACGAAGATAAACCTCGGATCTGTGCGCTCGTTGCGTACTCATCCGCCCAGCTATCCGGCTCGAACGCACCTCGAGGTGCCTCCTTGCCAGGCCACTTTGCGGATACATCAGATGAGTTATCAGGACATAGACAAAGAGATTGCCCACCTTGAACTCGTGTTCGGCAAAATCACCACGCGTGATCGCTTTCCGCTGTCGTACTGGCATAAGCGCCTAGTTGCCCTGCACCGGTCGGCGATGATGCCGGCGCAACGTGAACGCGTCGCACGGCTCGAAGCGACATTGCGGTCGCTGGCCGAATCGCGGCAAACGGCTTGAATCTGAATCGCGGGTTGAATCCGCACCGCCTGAGATAGACAACGTCGAGACGACGTCGGTCCTTCGGCTTCAAACGAAGCCAACGTTCACCGCTCATTTCAGCCGCTCATTCAGCCAGTCAGAACCCGTGCCCCCAGCGCCAGCACCAGCGCGGGCACCATGACCAGCACGCCGACTTTCAGAAACTTCATGAAGCTCACATCCTCGCCCTCGCGGCGGATCGCGTTGAGCCACAGGATGGTTGCGAGCGAGCCGGTAATCGACAGATTCGGACCGAGATCGACGCCGATCAGCAGCGCGTCGATCACCCGCTCCGGGCTATGCGCCTGCATCACCGTCGAACTGGCGATCAAGCCGGCGGGCAGGTTGTTCATCAGATTGCTGCCGAACGCGATGATCGCGCCCGCCCAACCTGCGGTCGCCACTTCGTTATGTTCGGTCGCGCGGCGCAGCACCGTGGCGAGCGTGGTGATGACGCTGGTGTAATCGAGCATCTGCACCAGCACGAACAGCGCGGCGACGAGAGGCAGCACGCTCCACGAGATTTCGCGGATCATTGGCAGCGGCGATTTGCGCTCCTGGATCAGCACGACCAGCGCGGTCAGTGCGCCTAGAATCGCGGTGGGCAAACCGAGCGCGATGTCGTATGCGGACACGGTCAGCAGGACCACCGCCGTCACCGCGATCCCCGCCAGTGCCACCCGTCCGCTCGACGACAGCTCGACCGCGTCGAGATTCGCCTCGCAGGATCCGGCGAGCGCGTCGCGCTGGGTCCAGCGCAACATCGCATACGTGGCGACGATCGACAGCACCGACGGCAACGTGAAGCGCACCAGCCACGCGCCGAGCGCGGGCGTGTGATTGCCGTACAGCACGATGTTGGCGGGATTGGAAATCGGCAGCACGAAACTCGCTGCATTGGCGACCAGCGCGCAGACAAACAGCAACGGCAGCGGCGGCGTCTTCGCTTTTTTGGCAGCGGCAAACACGGCGGGCGTGAGCACGACGGCGGTGGCGTCGTTCGACAGAAACGCGGTGATCACCACGCCAACCAGATACACCAGCACGAACAGCTTGCGCGGCGAACCCTGCGCGTGGTTCACCGCGAGCACCGCGACCCAGTCGAACAATCCTTCTCTGCGGCCCACTTCAGACAGCACCATCATCCCGAACAGGAACAGATAAACGTCGGTGCCTTTGCCGATCGCCTCGATTGCCAGATGAACCGGCAACAGTCCGAATAGCACCAGCAGCAGCGCACCGGCGACCGCCCACACCGCCTCGGGCCACTTGAACGGCCTGGTGATGACGCCTGCGGTGGCGATGGCGGCAATGCCCCAAGACAGAAAGACGGAATTCACAGCGTAAGCCCTGGATTTTTTGTTGGTCTGCGGGCGCGATGCCCGAGCACGATGTCACGCATGAATCATTACGACCCGCGCCCGGGATTGCAAGCGCTGTGCCCGCGCGCTCACACCTGCGTGGATGCGGCCGGGTTCATGTAACCTTCGACGCTCGTCGAAGCCGGCGCGGCGTCGTCTGCGTTGTCGTTGTCTGCGTTGTCTGCGTTGTCTGCGTTGTCTGCGTTGTCTGCGTTGTCTGCGTTGGCGTTATGGCTGTCGTTGGCGTTATGGCTGTCGTTGGCGTTGTGACTGTCGCTGCGACCGTGATTGCCGTGCCGCAAGAAATCCGCGCCGGGCGCGGCTGGGTGCTTTCCGCTGCTACTCATGGATGGACCGCCCTCGTCTCAATTTAACCGGCAAATTACCACAGCGCTGTGTCCTGCCGATATTGGTCGGCCCACTGCCGGCGCCGATCGATTCAAGCGCTATTAACGTCACAGCGACAACAATCTGTTCCCTTCTCCCCGCCTATTCAGTTTTCATTGGCCTCCCTACCATTCGCATTCACTCGCCCTACCCCGCGATCCATGAGCACACCATGACATCACGTCCCGCTGATTCAGAACATTACAACGGTATTGCCATTGCGCTGCACTGGCTGATTGCGGCGCTGATTATCTGCGGCTTCTATATCGGCTGGATCATGACCGATATTCCCGGGTTCACGCCAACCAAGCTGAAGTACTTTTCGTGGCACAAGTGGATCGGCGTCACGGTCTTCGTACTCGCCGTGCTGCGCGTGCTGTGGCGCGCCACGCACCGCGCACCGCCGCTCGAGCGCGCCACACCGGCATGGCAGAAGGCTGCCGCCCATGCGGTGCATGGCCTGTTGTATCTGCTGATGCTGGCCATTCCGTTGTCCGGCTATTTCTATAGCTCGGCCGCCGGCATTCAGGTCGTGTATCTCGGCATCGTGCCGCTGCCGACCATCATCGGCCCCGATCAGGCATTGAAAGCGACGCTGCGCACGGTCCACGTGCTGTTGAATTACACCCTGCTGGCGCTCGTCGTCATGCATGTCGCCGCGGCGCTGAAGCATCAACTGCTCGACCGCGACGGATTGCTCGCGCGGATGATTCCGTTTTTGAAGTGATGCAGTGACCCACGTGTGGCCAGCGATTGATGCCGGATTGGCTCCCGCCCGTTGGCAATCTAATTCCCCTCAGTGCGCAATTAACGCACAGGGGTTCGATAGGATGCGTACCACCATGAAACCGACCGTCTTTCACTCTGTCAGTCAACGCGCTCAGCGCGTGACGCTCGCCGGCATCGCCGCCCTTTCCCTATTCGGCGTGAGCCTCGCGCACGCCGACGTCGACCTCGGCAAAAGCAGCGTGATTGCGACGACGAAACAGATGAACGTGCCCGTCGACGGCAAGTTCAAAAAGTTCTCAGCGCAACTGAATTTCGATCCGGCAAAGCCGACCGCCGGCAGCGCAAACGTGACAATCGACACCGCGAGCTACGACCTCGGCGCGGACGACTACAACAAGCAGGCGCAAGGCAAGGAATGGTTCGACAGCGCCACCTTCCCGAGCGCGACTTTCGTCTCCAGCGCAATTGCGCCGGCTGGCGGCAACCAGTACAAAATCACCGGCAAGCTCACCATCAAGGGCAAGTCGCAAACCATCGTCGTGCCGGTCAGCATCGCCAGCCAGGGCGGCACGCAAACCTTCGACGGCTCGGTGCCGATCAAGCGTTCGCAGTTCGACGTCGGCACCGGCGAATGGAAAGACACGTCGGTTGTCGCCGACGAAGTCGTCATCAAATTTCATCTTGTCGCTTCGAAAAAGTAACGCGCTTAAATACCCTTAACCGCACTTGACCGAAGCGTCGCAGCAGTTTTCTGAAACCTGGAGTACATCTTGAAAAAGCAATTCATGCTCGCCACCGGCGCACTCGCCGCTGCACTGTCGTTCAACGCAATCAGCGCGATGGCTGCCGACACGTATCAGCTCGATCCGACCCACACGTACCCGAGCTTCGAGACCGACCACTTCGGCGGCGTGTCGATCTGGCGCGGCAAGTTCAAGAAGAGCAGCGGCACCGTGGTGCTGGACCGCGCAGCAAAAACCGGCACGGTTGACGTGACGATCGACATGAACTCGGTGGACATCGGCAACGACAAGCTCGACGCCGAACTCGTCACCGACAAGTTCTTCGACACCGCGAAATTCCCGACCGCCGAGTACAAAGGCACGTCGATCCGCTTCGACGGCGACACGCCGGTGGAAGTGATCGGCACGCTGACCATGCACGGCATCACGAAGCCGGTCAACCTGAAGATCGAATCGTTCAAGTGCTTCACGAACCCGATGCTCAAGCGCGAAGTGTGCGGCACGGAATCGACCGCGACGTTCAACCGTGACGACTTCGGCGTCGACTTCGGCAAGGCGTACGGCTTCAAGATGAAGACCACGTTGCATATCCAGGCTGAAGGTATCAAGCAGTAAATCTGCGGGCTTTTTTTCGGCGGATGTTTAGCTGATCTCAGGGTTGCGGCAATGGGTTGAAAAGACCGATCACGTTGCCGCACCCTGCTTCCTCTGGCCCGCCCTCTTTCGCCGGATAGCCCCTGAAACAAGGCCTGTTCTGCGCGGAACGCCGGATTGAATCGGCGGTTTGGCAGGACTTACAGGTCATTCCTTCCGGTTTCATCTCCCGGCAAAACTTGAGCGCAAACAACCGCCTCAAGCGCCTGCTTTTCCCTTCATTGAAGCGCATCACCCGGTCGTAAAGTCGTCGGCAAGCGAATGGTTCTTGTCTGGAGACAGTACGATGCAATGGGTAAAAAATGCGGTTCCGGTCGCGCTGATCGCGACAGCCGCGATCGTGCTGTCCGGCACTGTTCACGCGCAGGAAATCTACGTTCACGGCGGCACGCTCGGCGTCGGTATCGGGGCGGCGCTACCGTTGAATTCATGGAGCGGCGTCCATGCGGAGATTGAAGGCTTCAGCCTGTCTCATTCATTCAACGCCGACGGCAACCGCTACGACGGCCATCTCAAGCTGCTGCAAGGCGGCGCCTACCTCGACCTGTTCCCGATTCCATCGAGCGGATTTCGTGTGACGGCCGGCGCGTTGATCAACGACAACCAGCTGAGCGCACAAGCGCAGCCGAACGCGCAAGGTGAGTTCAAGATCGGCGACGACTTCGTGCCGGCCGTGGGCGCGGCGCCGTCGGCGACCGCGACGTTACCGCGTGTGATGCCGTATGTCGGTATTGGTTACGGCCACAAACCCGTGTCGAAAGGCTTTGGCCTGACATTCGATCTCGGCGTCGCGTACGGCCGTCCGAGCACGACGTATTACGTGCCGGCCATTTATTCGACGCTGACGTCGCAAGCCAATATCGACCAGGAACAGCAGAGCATCAGCAACAGGCTGGCGCGTTACCGGCTCTATCCGGCGGTGCAGATCGGCTTGAGCTACCGGTTCTGAGCGGCGGCCGCGCAGGCCACTGACCCAGGCACCTGGCGCGGTGGAGCAAGGTAAGATTACGGTTTGGCAGACGGCTCGCGGAGCGCCGCGCCGCCACTGCTCACGCCATCCGTTTTCGATTGACCATGACTTCTGCCAGCCGCCGCATAGCCCACCTCGACATGGACGCGTTCTACGCGTCCGTCGAGCTATTGCGCTATCCGGAACTGCGTGGCCAGGCGGTGGTGATTGGCGGCGGCCGCGACGCCGTACCGGAAAAGCTCGAAGACGGCACGCTGCGCTTTGCCCGATTGCGCGATTACGCGGGGCGCGGTGTCGTCACCACCTCCACGTACGAGGCCCGCGCGCTCGGCGTATTTTCGGCGATGGGCATGATGAAGGCCGCCGTGCTCGCGCCGGACGCGATCCTGTTGCCCACCGACTTCGATTCGTACCGCCATTACTCGCGTGTGTTCAAAGCCGCGGTGGCGGAGTTCACGGACCGTATCGAGGACCGGGGAATCGATGAAATCTACCTCGATCTGACCGAGTTGCCGGGCGAGCCGCGCGAGATCGCCGCGCGTATCAAACAGGCGGTCAATCAGGCCACGGGTCTCACCTGCTCGATCTGCGTCGCGCCGAACAAGTTGCTGGCGAAAATCGGCTCCGAACTGGACAAACCCGACGGCCTGACGATCCTGACACCCGACGACGTGCCGTTGCGCGTATGGCCTCTGCCCGTGCGCAAGGTCAACGGCATCGGGCCGAAAGCCGCGGAAAAACTGACGCTGCTGGGGCTCGCCACCGTCGGCGATCTGGCCGCCGCCGACGCGGGCTTGCTCCAGGACAATTTTGGCCGCAGCTATTCGGCATGGCTGATGCAGATCGCCCAAGGGCATGACGAGCGGCCGGTGGTGGTCGAATCGGAGCCGAAATCGATGAGCCGCGAGACGACCTTCGAGCGCGATCTGCATCCGCGTCACGACCGCCCGGCATTATCCAGCGCGTTCACCGGACTGTGCGTGCGGGTCGCCGAAGACCTCGTGCGCAAAGGTTATGTGGGACGCACGGTGGGGATCAAACTGCGCTACGACGATTTCCGCACGGTCACGCGCGATCTGACGCTGGACGAACCCACCGCCGACGCCACCGAAATCCGGCGCGCGGCAACCGAGTGCCTACGCAGGGTGGAATTGAACCGCAAGCTGCGGCTGCTTGGCGTGCGCGTGAGCGCATTGACGCCGGTGGGCGCGGTCGTGCCCAAACCGCGCCTGCCGGTTCAGGCCGACTTGCCTTTTGCCAGCGACGAATAACCGGCCGATTCTGTCGCCGCGGCGGCATCCGCGCGCAACACGTGTACGCCGCTGTCTGCCTGCGACGCCGCGACCGAAAACGAAAACGTATTGATCCCGTCCGCGCTCTGCGCTGTCACCTTGCCGCGATGCATCTCAGCAATCGCCTTCACGATGGCCAGACCGAGCCCGTGATTTTCGCGGCTATTCGTGCGCGAGACTTCCGCGCGATAAAAACGGTCGAACAGATGTTCGAGCGTGTCCGGCGGAATTGGCTCACCAGGATTGGCGACCTCCACGCGCACATGTTCATCTTCACGCACGATCGTCACGCTGATCGCAGCACCCGGCTCGCAATGCTGGATCGCGTTCATCAGCAGATTCGTACACGCGCGGCCAAACAGCGAACGGTTCACCCGCGACATCGCATCGCCGTGCAAGCTGGCATGCACGCGCGCTTCTTCGAGCGGAATTTCCAGAAACTCCAGCGTATGCGCGACTTCTGCCGCCAGCGATACCTCGATCAGTCCCGTCGCGCGTTCACCCTGATCGGCGCGTGCGAGGAACAACATGTCGTTGATGATCGCGCGCATGCGTTCGAACTCTTCGAGATTCGATTGCAGCGTATGGCGCAGATCGTCGACGGTGCGATTGCTGCGCGTCAACGCGACTTCGGTCTGGCCGATCAGAATGGTCACCGGCGTGCGCAACTCATGCGCAACGTCCGCGTTGAACGATTCGAGCCGGCCATACGCGCCGTCCAGTCTTTCGAGTGCGCCATTGAACGAATTGGCCAGGTCGTTCAGTTCGAGCGGCAGCGACGCGGTATTCAGACGCTGCGAGCGATTATTCGGGCTCACCGCCGATGCGTCGCGTGTCAATCGTGTGAGCGGCTCCAGGCCGATGCGCGTGACCGAGTAGCTGAGCAGCAGCACGGCAAGACTGCCGAGCGCCGATAAAGCGGCGAGCGCCGAGCCGAACACGCGCATGGTCCGCACGTTCGGCGAATAGCTGACGCCCACCTGCAACTGCACCGTTGGACGCGCGGCGTTGGCCGGTATCGTCATCGTGGCGATCAGCATGTCGGGGCCGCCGTCGGCAGGTGTCACGCGCTGATAGCCGCCCGGCCAGCTACGCACCACTGTGCCCACCACCGGCTGGCCATAATGGAAACCGGTGTCCGCGCTGGTCGCCGCGTACACCGTGCTGCTGTCGTGCGGCGTCATGTCGGTGAGTTTTTCGCGGACCATCCGCCACTTTTCCGGCGTCACTGCGTGATAGACGATGATCTTCGCGATCTGCGTGCGGTCGTCCAGCGACTCGCGCAAATGATGTTCGAGTTGCGTGCGCAATACGAGGAACAGGCCGGTGCCGACCAGCGTGAACACGAACAGCGCGACACACGCGAACATCAACGCAAGACGGCGGGCGATCGACCGGTTCATGATTGTTCCGCCTCCTCGCGTACTTCGAGTACGTAGCCCATGCCGCGCACGGTGTGCAGCAATTTCGACGGGAACGGCCCGTCGAGTTTCGCGCGCAATCGTTTGATCGCGGTCTCGACCACGTTGGTGTGGCTGTCGAAATTGACGTCCCAGACAAGTTCGGTAATTGCCGTCTTCGACAGAATGTCGCCTTGCCGGCGGGCCAGCACGCTCAGCAACTGAAATTCCTTGGCGGTCAGATCGAGGCGCACGCCGTCGCGGGTCGCGCGGCGGCCGATCAGATCGACGAACAGATCGCCGACCGAAATCAGTGTGGATTCCTGCGAACGCGTGCGACGCGCCAGCGCGTGCAGCCGTTCAACCAGTTCCAGAAAAGAGAAGGGTTTAGTCAGGTAGTCGTCCGCGCCTTCGCGCAGGCCGCGCACGCGGTCGTTCACATGATCGCGGGCGGTCAGCATGATGACCGGGGTCGACTTGCGCATGCGCAGCGCCTTGAGCACGCTGAAGCCGTCGCGCTTGGGCAGCATCACGTCGAGGACGATCACGTCGTAATCGAACTCGGTGGCAAGATGCATGCCCTCCTCACCGTCGAGAGCGATATCGACCACCCAGCCCTGCTCTGTCAAACCGGAACGCAAGTAGTCCACGACCTTGTGCTCGTCTTCAACAATCAGCAATTTCATGCGCGTCCCCTTGAATTTGCATTATACGAAACGCTCTGAATTTCCTCCGGCTCGCGGGCATCCATCATGTGCGTGGCTCACCGTGCGGGAGCCATCGCCTCCTTCGACTCGTTGGGTTGCGGGTTGGCGGGTGGCTGGCCCGCTGAACTGGACACGTCCGTGCCCACCTCCCAGCCGCCGCCGAGCGCCTTCACCAGCGACACCGACAGCGTCATCTGCTGGCCGTGAATCTGCACATCCTGGCGCTCGCTGGTCAGCAGAGACTGCTGCGCGGTAATCACGTCGAGGTACGCGACGAGGCCACCCGAATAGCGGTCATTGGCGAGCGACAACAAACGCTGCGCGTCGGCCACGGCTTCGTGCGACTGGCTTGCCGCGCCGTCCAGCACCGACAGGCCGGTAATGCCGTCCTGCACCTGCTGGAACGCGCTCAGCACGGTCTGACGGTAATTCGCCTCGGTCGCCTTGTAGCCCTCGCTCGCATATTTGACGTTGGCCGCACGGCGGCCGCCGTCGAACAATACCTGGCCTACCGCTGCACCAAGCGTCCACATCAGCGTCGGCGCACTCAACAGGCTCGCGAACTGCGTGCTTTCCCAGCCGATGCTCGGCGTCAGCGTCAAGCTCGGAAAAAACGCCGCCTTGGCGACGCCGATCTGCGCGTTAGCCGCCGCCATTGCACGTTCCGCCGACGCGATATCGGGCCGCCGTTGCAGCACGTCGCTCGGCACGCCGAGGGGAATCGACGGCACTTTCACGTCGAGTACTTTCGGTGCGATCGCGAACTGCGGCGCAGGCACGCCCACCAGCGCGGCAATCGCGTGCTCGAACTGCGCGCGCTGGTTCAGCAGCAGTTGCGCCTGCACGCGAGTCGAATCGAGCAGCGATTTCTGTTGCAGCACGTCGAGTCCCGACACCGAACCGAGATCGTGTTCGGACGTGACGTAGTCGAGCGCCTTCTGCTGCAGCTGTACTGCCTGGTTCAGCACGTCGATCTCGGAGTCGAGCTCGCGCAGCGAAAAATAGTCGGTGGCGAGATCGGTGGTGAGCACCAGCCGCGCATTCGCAAGATCGTCGGCCGATTGTTCCGCCGACGCCTTCGCGCCCTCCACCTCACGACGTATCCGGCCGAATAGATCGGTGTCGTAGTTGATGGTCGGGCCGAGCTGCACGTTGTTCTGTACCGTCGACATGGTCGGCGTGTCGTAATTGGTCAGCGGCCGGTTTTGCGAAATCCGGAAGCGTGACGCCTGCGCGCCAAAATCGACTTCGGGAATCTGCTGCGCGCTGGTATTGGCCAGCGTCGCCCTGGCCTGCGCATAATGCGCGCTGGCCGCGACCAGCGTCTGGTTCTGCGCGAGCGCCTGGCTCTCCAGCGTGCCGAGCATCGGGTCGCCGAAGCTGCTCCACCAGTCCGGCGACACCGGCGCGTGCGACGGCGTGGCGACGCGCCAGTACGAATCGGTTTGCCAGGTGGGCGGCACCTCGGCCTGCGGCCGTGCATAGTCCGGCCCGACCGTGCACGCGGCCAGCGACAGCGCCATCCCCGCAAGGCTCGCCGCGCCCGTCAACGCGGTGATCTTCCGGCGTGGGCCCGCGTACTTCACGACGCCCCCTTGCCGTTCGGCTGCTGCGGCGCGATCTGCACGTGGTCGCCGTCCGCGACCGAATCGCTCGGATTGATGATGACCTTGTCGTTCGGCTCGATCCCGCTCTCAATTTCGAGCGACAGGCCGAGATCCTGCGCGATCACGATCTTGCGCAATGCTACCGTACCCTTACTGTCGACCACCGCGACCCGCGGACCTTCGGCACGGAACAGCAGTGCGTTGCCAGGCACCATCAGCCGCGCGTGCGCCACGGCCGGCACCGCGACCTGGACATACGCGCCGGGACGCAGCTTGCTGTCGGGATTCGGCAGCGTGACTTCGATCTGCAGCGAGCGGGTGGGCACGTCGATCGCGCCGGAAATGTGCGTGATCGTGCCGTGGAACTGCTGCCCCGGCAATTCAGCCTGCGTGACCACGACGTTCTGTCCGACCGACACGTTTTGCGCGTACGCCTGCGGCAGTTGCACGTAGACCCGCAATGGGTCCGACTGCGCCAGCGCGAACAGCGCCCGGCTGGTGCCGCTGCCTGCGTCGATCAGGTCGCCGACGTCGACGTTGCGCTGCGTGACCACGCCCGCAAACGGCGCGACGATGCGCTTGAACGATTCGAGTTGCTGCAGACGTTTCACGTTGGCATCGGCGGCGGCGAGGTTGGCGACGTCCTGCGCATACGTGCTTTGCCGTTCGTCGAGTTCCTGTTGCGACACCGCATCGCGTTGACGCAATTGCTGCCAGCGATCCAGCGAGCTTTTGGCAAGCCCCAGGCTCGAACTGGTTTGTTGACGCTGCGCCAATGCCTGCGCGAGTTCCTGATCGATTTCCGGCGTGTCGAGTTCGGCGAGCAATTGCCCCTGCTTCACGCGCGCGCCGATATCGGCGTACCAGTGCAGCAGATAACCGGTGGAGCGTGCGTAGATCGGCGACTCGACAAAACCGCGCAACGTGCCTGGCAACAGCGTGTTGCCGCTGCCTTCGGTCTGCGTCGGCGTGACGACGTTCACGTATTGCGTGGCATTCTGGCGCGTGGTCTGCTCAGTCGAACGGCTTTGCAGCACGTTCGCGATGACGGTCCGCAATGCGCCCAGCGCGAGCAGCACCAGCACGATCCAGATCGCGATCTTCGCGCGTTTCCATTCGCGATTGCGCGGCGGCAATGCGTGCCCCCCTTCTGTTTCTCGCGAGGGGATCGCTAGCGATGCATGAGTTTTTTCGGTCATCTCAGTCAGCCATCTCAGTCAGCCGTCATTTATCTTTACGCGGGCTGGATAGCGCCGCCGTGGGCCGGCGCGGGTTCGTTACCCGCACCGCCATTGCCGCGGTCGCCACCATTGCCACTGCCTTTGCCTTCGTTGCCATGGCCGGCGCTGTCGCGTTTGCCCTCTTCATGGCCGCTGCCACCGTCGTTGCCGTGACCGCCGCCGTCGCCGCCGTGGTTACCGCCGCCGTTGCCGCCACCATCGTCATCGCCGCCATCCTTACGATGTTTGCGAGCCAGACGCGAATGAATCGCGGCGAACACGAGCGGCACGAAGAACAGCGTGGATACCGTTGCGAACAGCAGGCCGCCAATCACCGCGCGACCCAACGGTGCATTCTGCTCGGCGCCTTCGCCCCACCCCAGCGCCATCGGAATCATCCCGATGATCATCGCGAACGCGGTCATCAGCACCGGACGAATCCGGCTGGCGCCCGCTTCGAGCGCAGCGGTAAGCGGAGGCGAACCGCCCAGCAGCCGCTGCCGCGCGAATGCCACCATCAGAATACTGTTGGCCGTGGCCACGCCCATCGTCATGATCGCGCCGGTCAACGCCGGCACGCTCAGATGCGTGCCCGTCAGGAACAGCATCCACACGATGCCCGCGAGCGCCGCCGGCAATGCGCTGATGATGATCAGCGGATCGACCCACGACTGGAAGTTCACCACGATCAGCAGATACACCAGCACGATCGCCATCGCCACGCCGAGACCCAGCCCAAAGAACGAACTGCGCATGGTCTGTACCTGGCCGCGCACGGTGATCGTACTGCCGCGCGGCAGCGAGCCGCGCACATTGTTCACGAGCTTGTCGACCTGATTCGCGACGCTGCCCAGATCGCGATTCTCGACGCTCACATACAGGTCGATCACGGGCCGGATGTTGTAGTGCGTGACCAGCGCGAACTGATTTTTCGGCGACACGCTCACCAGATTGCCGAGCAATTGCGTCGGCCCGTTGGTGGTCGCCGACACCGGCGTGCGCAGCAATTCGTCGATCGACGAAATCTGATACTGCGGTGTTTGCACCGCGACCTGGTATTCAACGCCGTTCTTGTTGTTGAACCAGAATCCCGGCGAGGTTTGCGAGCTGCCCGACAACGAAATCAGCACGTTCTGCGACACATTGTTCGCGTTCAGATTCAGTTGCTGCAAGCGTGTGCGATCCATCTGAAGATTGATCACGGGCTCGTCCAGTTTCTGCTGGATGTGCGTATCGACCGTGCCCGGAATCATCCGCACCTGTTTGAGCAGCTTGCGCGCAACGTCGAAGTTGCCCTGCTGATCCGCACCCGCAATCTGCACGTCAACCGCGGCCGGCAAACCGAAATTCAGAATCTGCGTCACGATGTCGGCCGGCTGGAAGAAAAACTCCACGCCCGGAAAACGTTGCGGCAGGATCGTGCGCAACTTGTCCATGTAGATTTGCGAGGGTTTGTGGTCTTCGTTAAGCGCCACCTGAATCTCGCCGTCGAGCGTGCCGATCGTGCCCGAGTTGCTGTACGACAGATTGATACCGCTATACGGCAAACCCAGGTTATCGAGGATCGTGCCGAGGTCCTTCTGCGGTACGACCTGGCGGATCACGTTCTCGACCTGGTCCGCCAGACGGGCCGTTTCTTCGATCCGGGTACCGGTCGGCGCGCGCATGTGCAGTCGAATATCCCCGGCATCGACGGTTGGGAAAAAGTCCTCGCCGAGCACGAATACCAGCCCCATCGAGACCACGCAGAAGCCCAGAAACACACTGCCGAACACACCGCGCCTGGTCAGCACGCTGCTCAGAATCATGATGTAGCCGGCGCGCATGCGCTCGAAGCCGCGATCAAAGCGCTGATACAGACGCATGAACAGGTTCGGCTTCGCGCCCTCTTTCGGCTTGTGCGCGTGGCCCATGAACAGCATGGCCAGCGTCGGCACCAGCGTACGCGACAGAATGTACGACGCGATCATCGCGAACACGACGGCTTCGGCAAGCGGCACGAACAGATAGCGCGCGACGCCGGTCAGGAAGAACATCGGCACGAACACGATACAGATACACAGCGTGGAGACGAGTGCCGGAATCGCGATTTCGCCCGCACCGTCGAGAATCGCATCGTGCAGATTGGTGCCCATATGCAGATGCCGTTCGATATTCTCGATCGTCACCGTTGCATCGTCGACCAGAATCCCGACGGCCAGCGCGAGCCCGCCGAGCGTCATGATGTTGATGGTCTGCCCTAGCGCATGCAGCACGATCAGCGACGAGAGAATCGACAGAGGAATCGAGATCGCGATGATGCAGGTGCTGCGCCAGTTACCGAGGAACAGCAGAATCATCGCGGCGGTCAGCGCGGCGGCAATCAGCGCTTCACGCACCACGCCCTGCACCGCCGCCTTCACGAACACCGACTGGTCGAACAGCGCCGTGATGGTCAGGTCCGGCGGCAAGGCGGCGCGTGCGCCCGGCAACAGGCCCTTGAGCGAATCGACAATCGACAGGGTCGACGCGCTGCCGTTTTTCAGCACCGACAACAGCACGCCGCGATGGCCGTTCTGACGCACGATATTGGTCTGCGGAGAGAAACCGTCGCGTACGTGCGCGACTTCACGCAGATAGGTCGTCGCGCCGTTCAGCGTGCGTACCGGGATGTCGTTCAGCCCTTCCACCGTGGCGGGCGAGCCGTTCATGTTGATCGTGTATTCCTTCGGCCCGATCTTGGCGGTGCCGGTTGGCAGAATCAGGTTTTGCGCGTTGAACGCGTTGACCACGTCGCTGGGCGTCAAGCCTTTTGCGAGCAACGCGCGCGTATCGAGGTCGACGGAAATCAGGCGTGATTTACCACCGTACGGATACGGCACGGCCGCGCCCGGAATCGTCACGAGTTGCGGACGCAGGAAGTTCAGCGCCGTATCGTTTAGCGATTGCTCGGAAAGCTTCGGGCTCGACAAGCCAAGCTGGATCACGGGAATGCTCGACGCCGAGTAGCTGATCACCAGCGGCGGTGTTGCGCCTGGCGGCATCTGCTTTAACTGCGCCTGTTCGACGGCCACCGTCTGCGCAATCGCTGTCTGGATGTTCGCAGTCGGCTGCAGGAAGATCTTCAGGATCGCGATGCCGGCAAGCGATTGCGACTCAATGTGCTCGATGTCGTTGACGGTGGTGGTCAGACTGCGCTCATTGACCGACGTGATGCGGTTGGCCATGTCCTCAGCGGACAGACCCGTGTACGACCAGATAATGCTGACCACCGGAATGTTGATTTCCGGAAGCACGTCGACCGGCGTGGTGAACAGCACAAACGGCGTCGCCAGCAAGATCAGAATAGCCATCACGATGAACGTGTATGGCCGTTTAAGCGCTACGTTGACGATCCACATTGAAACGCGCCTGAGAGGATGCAGGTGAGGGGGATGGGTGAATCTGCGCTTATGCTAGATCGGTAGCACCAACACCTGCATGGCGCGAAAATGGCCAGATTGTCAGGAAGGTAGTTGTAAGCGTTTTCGCCCGCTCGAACCCGCCGGTATCCGCAGATGAATGGCGGCAGGCAAACGTTTGTTAAAGAAAGATACGCGCGGTTAGTGGCATGTTGCCCCGCGCGAGGGGCGGCGCCCTGCTGAAATATAGAGAAATATACTTTCAGATTGATTCGTGGAAAGCAAATCTTCGCGCGTCAGATGAAACAAAAAAAGCTGCCCGACCGTGCGGTCGGGCAGCTTTTTCGTTTTGCGCGGCAGTATTTCGCGCCGTGCTACTTGGCGAACAATGACGACATATCGGCAAACGCCTTGAATTCCAGTGCATTGCCCGACGGATCGAGGAAGAACATCGTTGCCTGTTCGCCGACTTCGCCCTTGAAACGCACGTGCGGTTCGATGATGAAGTCGATACCCGCGCTTTGCAGCTTGTCCGCAGCGGCCTGCCATTGCTCCATCGACAACACCGCGCCGAAGTGCCGGACCGGTACCGCATCGCCGTCGACCTTGCTGGTCTGACGGTGGCCGATTTCGTCGGGCGCGAGGTGCGCGACGATCTGGTGGCCGTAGAAGTTGAAATCGACCCACGCCTCCGAACTGCGCCCTTCCGGACAGCCGAGCAGTTCGCCGTAGAACTCGCGGGCAGCGGCGAGGCTATGGACAGGAAACGCCAGATGGAACGGCGGCACAACGTTTTCGGCAACGCTCATGATTGAAAAACTCGCTGAGGGAGTGGATTTGATCGGGTAGCTGCGCCAGGCGCGAAGCCGTACGCATGAGACGCCCAGTCTAACCATGATTAAAAATGATGAA
The DNA here is from genome assembly GCF_904848625.1 of Paraburkholderia metrosideri. Taxonomy (GTDB): domain Bacteria; phylum Pseudomonadota; class Gammaproteobacteria; order Burkholderiales; family Burkholderiaceae; genus Paraburkholderia; species Paraburkholderia metrosideri. The sequence continues at coordinate 445,944 of NZ_CAJHCP010000005.1, read as the reverse complement.
AAACGATATATATTTGACCTGACCAACACCAAAATCGATCAATCGATTCATGCTAAGCGAACTCAAAACCTTCATTGCCGTCAGCCAGTACCGCACATTCTCCGCCGCGGGTGCGCGCATCGGGCTGACGCAGTCGGCTGTCAGCGCGCAGATGCAGCGGCTCGAAGAGGAACTTGGCTTCGCGCTGTTCGACCGCACCGGCCGCTCCGCTACGCTCAACGACGCGGGGCGTGAAACGCTCACACTCGCCGAAGAGATGATGACGCTCTACGCGCGGCTTTCCGAGCGCAACACCGGCGCGGCGGAAAGCGGCATGCTGCGGGTCGGCGCGATAGCGTCCGCGCAAGTGTCGTTGCTCGCCGACGCGCTGGCCAGCTTTCGCGACGACCGCCCCGGCTGGCGGATTCGTGTCGTGCCTGGCGTGTCGCTGGGTTTGCTGGGCCAAGTCGATTCCGGCGAACTCGATCTGGCCGTCATCATCAAGCCGCCATTCGCGCTGCCGTCCGAACTCGAATGGCGCACGCTCGTCAACGAGCCGTTCGTGCTGCTCGCGCCAAAGAAGCTCGCGCGTAGTCAGCCCTCGTGGCGTGAGTTGCTGAAGAGCGAACCGTTTATCCGCTATGACCGGACGTCGTTTGGCGGCAGGCTGGTCGAGCGCTTTTTGAGGCGTTCGCGGCTGAATGTGCATGACGTGATCGAACTCGACGAATTGCAGGCGATCGTGCAACTCGTCGCACGCGGTATCGGTGTCGCGCTGATTCCGAATACGGTAGGGCTCGGCAAATGGCCGGCCAATGTCGCGATGCTCGAACTGGGCGACGCGACCTTTCACCGAGAGATCGGGCTGGTGCAGCGTCCGCGCCATAGCCGTCAGGCGGTGACGGAGGCGCTCGCCGATTGCATCGGGACGGCGGCGGGCGGGTGATTGTCGACCGTGACGAGGTCGCCGGCAGAGTGTGCTGCTGCGTGAATTGCCAAGTGTATCTGTGAGGGTCGGACAACGGCGGGCAGAATTCTGGCTCATCCGTTGAATGTGGAATGTCATCCCATCATGACCGTCGCCCCCTTCCTCACCGCCGATGTCCTGATCGCCTACAGCGCCTACTTCGTCGGCACGGCGAGTCCCGGGCCGAGCAATCTGGCCATCATGTCGCTCGCGATGAGCGCGGGCCGCCGCGCCGCGCTGACGTTCGCGCTGGGTGTGGTGACCGGGTCGTTCTCGTGGGCCTTGCTGGCGTCGCTGGGTTTGTCGGCGGTGCTCGCAACGTATTCGGAATGTCTGATCGCGATCAAGCTTGCCGGCGGCCTTTATCTGTTGTGGCTCGGGTTCAAATCCGCGCGCTCGGCGTTCAGCCCGGCACCGTTGGCCACTAGCGCTGCGCGGCCGAACGAGCCGCTCAGGCGGCTTTATCTGCGAGGTCTTCTGTTGCACCTCACCAATCCGAAGGCAGTTCTGGTGTGGCTGTCGATCGTCTCGCTCGCGATGTCGCCGGCCAGCGGACCATCGCATACGCTGCCGGTGGTACTCGGCTGCATGGCAATCGGGGGCGCCGTGTTCAGCAGCTACGCGGTGCTGTTCTCGACCGCGTCGGCCCGGCGCATTTACGTCGCGATTCGACGCTGGCTCGACGGATCGCTTGCGATCATGTTCGGCATTGCCGGCATCAAGATGCTCACGTCGAAGAGCTAACGCTTGTCTCGACGCGAGCCGCAAGCGCCGGGCTGCGCGTTATGCTCTGCGATACTGTCAGCTCGATGACGCAAGCGCACAGGCGAACACAATGAGCGGTAGTCAAAAGGCGGACCCGGCAGCGCCGCACTGGCCGTGGCGAAAACGGTTGTATCGGGCGGGCGTGGCCGTGTTGCTCGCGGGTCTGATCGCCGCGGCGATTATCTATGCGAGCGCCGCGCGGCCAGACAGCACTGCTTCGATGTATGCAATCACCGACCCGCGTTATCAGATCGAATTGCAGCATATTGGCGGCAATGCGGCGGTGTTCATGGCACAGCTTCATCAGTGGTTCGACGGCTTGTGGCACGGCACTGCGCTGGCTTATACGGTGGCCGTGGCGGGCATGGCCATCGCGGGCATATGTTTCTTCGTCGGCTATTTTTTCGCCGACGAAGAAACGTGAAGTACCCTGCGATCCCCACGACCGGCGAAACGCCCTACATCGGTCGGCGGGTCAGTCGGCCCGCACGCATCGCCTAAGTCATCCCTCTTACCGGTCCATCCGGCTTCTCCACCCCGGCCATGCTCAGCGCCTCGTGCAATGTGCTGAAAATGCATCGTTCCTCGACAATCGGCGTAATGCCGTGCCGGTCCATGTCCGAGCGCAGATAACGGTTCACGCGCGCGAAAATCACCTCGATGCCGCTGCGCTTTATCGTCTCGCACAACTCGCCGATCGAGCGCGCCGCCGAATAATCGAGATCGGTGATCGCACTTGCGTCGATCACGAACCAGCGCACCGCGCTCGGTGCCCGCTCGATCAGACGCCGCGTGTCGTCGACGAAAAAGTGGTCGTTCGCATAGAACAGGTCGGCGCCGAAGCGATAGACGATCAACCCCGGCGCGGTCTGGATACCCGGTGCAGCGGGCACCGGCACCCAGACGCCGTCTTCGCCGGGCGCGAGAATCATCGTATGCGGACGATAGCTGTGGCGCACGTGCCGCAGCAACGAGAGCGCCACCGCCATCAGAATGCCGTGCTCGACGCCGATCAGGACCACCGCTGCGGCCGTGACGACGGCCAGCGTAAATTCACCGGGACTTTCGCGACGAATCGCGAACAGCGTCTTCACATCGATCAGGCCGATTGCGATCGTGAACACGATGCTGGCAAGAATGCAGTGCGGCAGATATTGCAGATAGCGGCTGAAAAACAGTAGCACGACCACCACCACGAGCGCGAATACGAACTGCGCGAACTGGCTGCGAGTGCCGGCGCGGTCGGCCATCGCGGTTTGAGTCGGACTGCCGTTGACCACGAATGCGCCGGAAAAAGCCGCTGCGGCGTTAGCCGCGGCGATCCCGAGCAGATCGGCATTGGTATCGACCGACTCGTGATAACGCTCGGCGAAAACGCGGCTCGCGGCGGCGCTTTGCGCGACGATCATCACGAAGCACGAGGCCGCGACCGGCAGCAGATCGAGCGTTTGCTGCCATGTCACCGACGGCATGCTGAGCGGCGGCAAGCCACCCGCCACGGGCCCCAGCACGGAGATGCCGCGGGCGGCGAAACCGTAGATATCACTAGCCGCAATCCCAGCGACGACGGCAATCAACGGCACCGGCAAACGGGGGAAAAACCGCTTGCAGGCCAGAATGGCCACGACCACCAGCACTGAAATGGCGAGGGTCGGCAGGTTGAGATGGGCCGCCTGCCGCACCACCAGCAAAAGCTGATCGGTACTGCGCGAGGCCGCGCCGGACACTCCGACCATATCGCCCAGCATCGCGATGCCGACCTGTACGCCAACGCCGGCGAGAAAACCGACCAGCACGGTGCGCGACAGGAAGTCGGCCAGAAAGCCTAATTTAAAAATTCGCGCGATGAATAGCAGGCCGGCGGTCAGCAACGCGACCATGCCCGCCAGCGCTGCGTATTCGGCGCTCGACGGCGGCGCCATGGTGGAAAGCCGGCTGGCGAAGATCGTGGCGGTGGCGGAATCGGCGGCGACGATGAGATGCCGAGACGCGCCGAAAAAGGCAAACGCAATCAGCGGTAGAAATACGGTGTAAAGCCCGGTGACAGCGGGCATGCCGGCGATACGCGCATAGCCGAGTACTTGCGGAATATCCATCGACGCAAGCTGCACACCGGCTACTGCATCGCGAGCCGCTGCAGCGCGGCTCAAAGGAAGGATGCCCTTCAGCACGCCAAAGCGCGCCGCTATATTCGCCAGAAAATCTTGCATACGCGATGCTGCCCCAAACTTAGGTTATCGCGCATCGTGCCGCGACGGGGCATACAAAAGCAAGACTTAACGCTGGCTCAGCCAATCGCGATCCGCCGCGAAAATCGCTTCGGCAACCCAACTGGCGCAGCATTCGAACTTCGGATTTAACGCTTGAACTGACCTGTCTGCGGATCAATGCGCCGCGCAAAACCAAACAGCCCAACGATGCAAACTGGACAGACAACCAGGAACACGGCCAACATCACCACCACCCCGTAACAATTTGTTACTGACAATTCTAAGCGATCGGCATGCATCTGGAATAAGTGGAAACGGCAAGGCTTTATTGCGACTGATTACGACAATCTTTCGCAAGTGCTTCGATTTAAACCGGACAACACGGTGAAATCACGCATGTTGAACGCGCAAAACCCTTGATGCAGCGGGACGCAAACCTTTGCTTACGATCTGCGGGATTTGCGCCGTTCCATGGCGCGACGACGCGCTCTGCGCGGGCGCCCGGTAAGAATTAGAGATATTCCTCTACCTATCAGTATAAATTACCGAATATCGGCTCACTCGGGTTATTGCCTATCTGGTTCGCACACCCGCCAATCAACGCAGGGGCAACGACGACGGCGGGCCGCCGCCGCTCTCCCCGTATAATCCCGCATGATCCGAATTCCTCTCCCTATGCCCTCCCGGGCACTCATGGCTTGCTGCCAGACCGTCCACCACCTCCCGGTGGTCGCATGAAGACTCCGAAACGCCTGCTCCCGCTCGTCGAAGAAGGTTTGATCGACGAAGTCATCTCCCAGTTGATGAGCGGTAAGGAAGCGACCGTCTACGTAGTCCGCAGCGGCGATTCGATTCGTTGCGCGAAGGTTTATAAGGACGCTAAACAGCGCAGCTTCCGCCAGGCCGCGTCCTATCGCGAAGGCCGCAAGGTCAAGAACAGCCGCCAGCAACGTGCGATGGAAAAAGGCAGCCGCTACGGCCGCGAAGTGCAGGAACAGGCGTGGCAGAACGCTGAAGTCGACGCACTGTTCCAACTCGCCAACGCGGGCGTGCGTGTGCCGCAACCGTTCATCTGCACGGACGGCGTGTTGCTGATGGAGTTGGTGACGGATGCCGACGGCAACGTCGCGCCGCGTCTGAACGATGTGGACATGACCGAACAGCGAGCGCTCGAATTGCACGCATCGCTGCTGAACGAGGTGGTGCGGATGCTGTGCGCCGGCATGATTCACGGCGATCTGTCTGAATACAACATCCTGCTCGCGGCGGATGGTCCGGTGATCATCGACCTGCCTCAAGCGGTGGATGCCGCCGGCAATCTCGAAGCGCCCGCCATGCTGGAGCGTGACGTCGACAACCTCGCCGCCTATTTCGGGCGCTTTGCACCTGCGTTGCTCGACGCGAGTTATGGCAAGGAAATCTGGGCGCTGTATGAAGCGGGTGCGCTGCACGTCAACGCGGAATTGACGGGCCGGGTCGAGCAGGACACTACGCCGATCGATCTCGAAGCCGTGCTGCAGGAGCTCGAAGATACCCGGCTCGATGAAGAGGCGCGTTTGCGTTATGAGCAGTCGCTGCACAGCGGCACGTAGGACAACCGTAGGCGGCGTGCGAAGGAACCGCGGCCCACACTAGTGGCCGCACCCAGATGCGATTCTGGATCGCCGTTGCGGGACTGGGAAGAGACTCAGCCAGGCCTTGAACAAGAACCCGCAGCTTGCCAAAGCTCAGCAACCCTGGAACGGCGCAGCGAAGTTACCCAGCGCTGCCCAAACGTGTCTCCTTGAGCGCCGATACTGCCGCCTTCGGCGCCGGCCCGACCGACCCACGCATCGTCACGCTGACCGGAAACTCGCGGAAAATCTCCCACGTCGTCCGGTAGCACTGGTTGAGCAGCCAGCGCACTGCGTTCTGCGTCAACTCCGCCGTCGGGATATGCACCGACGTCAGGCCAGGCGCGGTATAAGCGGCCGAGTAATCATCGTCGTAACCGATCACTGACATCTCTTCCGGCACCGACACGCCCGCCTGATGCAGACGCGCGAGCGCGCTCACCGCCATCGTGTCGTTCGCGCAGAACACGCCGGTGACGCGCCGTTTCGCGTCGAGCAGCTTTTGCGCGGACTCGTAGCCGCCTTCGGACGAGAAGTCCGATTCGATCAGCGTGACGTCGTCGCGCGCAATGCCTTCACGCGCCAGTTCGGCAAAGAAACCGTCAAGCCGGATCTGGTTGTCCGATGCCGTGAACGGTCCCGATATCACGCCGATCTCGCGATGCCCGTGGTCCAGCAGCGTACGCGCCGCCAGCTCGCCGCCGCGCCGATGGTCGGCGCAAAACGACGCGTCCGGCAACTGTTCGAATCCGCGATTGAGAAACACCATCTTCGGATGCATGCGGTGCAGCATGATCAGGTCTTCGTCGTGCAGATCGTGGCTGATCACCACGACGCCGTCGCAATCGCGGCCAATCAGAAAACGTACCGCCTCGATTGCCTGTTCGCGCGGCGATACTTCTCCGCAGCCGGTTGCCACCACGACGTGGCGGTGCACCGCGCGCAGTTCGGTGTCGGTCTGCTTGAGAATCGTGCCGTAGTAGGAGCCGAAAAACGTTGGCACGAAGATGCCGACCATGCCGAGCGACTGCATCGCCATCGCGCGGCCAATCGATGACGGGCGGAAGTTCAGCTGCTCGATCGCCGCATTCACGCGCGCGGCGGCGTCGGCGGAAATCGGCCCTTTACCGGAAATGGCGCGCGACGCGGTTGACATGCCCACGCCCGCGAGTGCCGCGACATCCTTGAGTGTAGCCACGCGGTTCTCCGTCAGCCAGGTTGATTCGAATGACGCCGCATACGGGTGCTGCCGGCGTTGCGGCCGTTACAGACGCGCGTCGCTTGCGCTGTCGAACAGCGAAACATGCGCCGCGTCGAACGAGAATGCGACGGTGTCGCCTGTCGTGACCGGCGTCTTCGTCTGATCGATCGACGCAACCTGAATACCATGATAGTCGAGCCAGACGACGCGATGATTGCCCATCGGCTCTACCAGCGATACCTTCGCGCGCTCGCTCGACCCCTCGCCGATCCGCACGTCTTCGGCGCGTACGCCAAGCACGCACGGCAAGCCTTGCGTCGGTGCCTGTTTGAACGGATACGCCGACACATCGAGACGCCAGTGCGCGGTGCAGAAGTGCAGCGCACCGTCATGCGTTTCCAGCGTGCCCTTGAGCAGATTCATCGCAGGCGAGCCGAGGAACGTCGCGACAAACAGGTTGTCAGGACGCGCATAGACTTCGGCAGGCGTGCCGAATTGCTGGATCACGCCGCCGCGCATCACCGCCATACGCGTGGCAAGCGTCATCGCTTCGACCTGATCGTGCGTGACGTAGATCATCGTGGCGCCAAGGCGCTGATGCAGCTGCTTGAGTTCGCGACGCAGTTCGGTGCGCAGTTTAGCGTCGAGATTCGACAGCGGTTCGTCGAACAGGAACACATCGGCTTCCCGCACGATCGCCCGGCCAATGGCGACACGCTGACGTTGCCCACCCGAGAGCTGCGCCGGTTTGCGCTTGAGCAGCGGCCCGAGTTGCAGCATCTCCGAGGCCCGCGTGACACGCCGCGTAATCTCCGCCTTCGGCGTGCCGTTGATCCGCAACGCGAAGGACAGATTGCGCTCCACGCTCATCGTCGGATACAGCGCGTACGACTGGAACACCAGCGCAATGCGGCGATCTTTCGGATCGGCCCATGTCATGTCTTCACCGGCAATCTCGATCGTGCCATCGGTCACGTCGATCAGTCCGGCAATGCTGTGCAGCAACGTGGACTTGCCGCAGCCCGACGGTCCGAGCAGCACGACGAATTCGCCGGCCAGCACGTCGAGGTTGAGATTCTCGATCACCGTATTCGCGCCGAGGCGAATCGTCAGATCGCGCACCGCCACGTTGGCCGGATTCGTGAGGCCCGCTGTGTCGGGAACACTCGATTCTCCCGTCATATCCGCTGCATCTGCCAGCGCGTTTGCCACATTAGCCACGTTTGTCATGCCCTATCCCTTGACCGCGCCGGACGCAATGCCGCGCACAAACCAGCGACCCGAAATGAAGTACACCGCGAGCGGCACCATCGAAGTCAGAATGGTCGCCGCCATGTTCACGTTATAAAGACGCTCGCCCGTCGTCGTATTGATGATGTTGTTCAGTTGCACTGTCATTGGCAGATTCTTCGTGCCAGCGAATACGAGGCCGAGAATGAAGTCGTTCCAGATACCCGTCACCTGCATGATGACCGCGACCACGATGATCGGCGTGGACATCGGCAGCATCAATTGTAGAAAGATACGCCAGAAGCCGCCGCCGTCAATCCGTGCCGCCTTGAACAGTTCCTGCGGAATCGACACGTAGTAGTTGCGGAACAGCAGCGTCATCACCGGCATACCGAAGACGGTGTGAATCACCACGATGCCCGGCAGCGAACTGAACAGATGCACACTGGCCAACACCCGCACGAGCGGATAAACCATCACCTGCACCGGAATGAACGCGCCCATCAGCAGCACGCCGAACAGCACACCGGCGCCGCGTGGCTTCCAGAAGGACAGTGCGTAGCCGTTCACCGCGCCGATCGCGATCGACAGAATCGTGCTCGGCACGACGATGCGCACCGAGTTCCAGAAGCCCACCCGAATGCCGTTGCAATCCAGCCCCGTACACGCGGATTGCCACGCGGCGCTCCATGCGTCGAGGGTGAAATGCGCGGGGAAGGCGAGCAGGTTGCCGAGACGGATCTCGCTCATCGGCTTGACCGACGTGACCAGCATCACGTACAGCGGCAGCAGAAAGAACAATGCCGCGGTCAGCAGAAATGCGTAAATGCCAAGGCGCGCAGGCGTGAATGCCGAGCGTCGCCGTTTATGCACGCGGCGTTGCGTGCCGCTTTTCAGCGGAGAACTGAGCGTGTTCATCACGCCTCCTTGCGCAATGCTGCGCGGCTGCGGGCATAGAAGAACGGCGCGAGAATCGCGAGCACGGTGGCCAGCAAAACGATCGAGGCCGCCGACGCGAGGCCGATATTGGCCCGCCCGAACAGATAATCCATGATGAACTTCGCCGGTACTTCACTCGCCGTGCCGGGGCCGCCTTGCGTCATGGCGACTACCGCGTCGTAGAGCTTCACGACCATCACGAACAGCAGCACGAACGCGGTGGACATCGACGGGCCGAGCATCGGCACGACAATGCTCGCATACACGCGCCAACGCGGAATGCCGTCGATACGCGCTGCTTTCCACAACTCTTCGTCGATTCCGCGCAAACCGGCCAGCAGCAACGCCATCACCAGACCCGACGCCTGCCACACCGTCGCGATGACGATGGTATAGATCACCCAGTCCTGATTGACGATCCAATCGAAATGCGCATGCGTAAAACCAAGCTTGTGCAACACCGCCTGCGCACCGAGTTCCGGGTTGAGAATCCACTGCCACACCAGCCCCGTTGCGACAAACGACATCGCATACGGATAAAGAAAAATGGTCCGCAACGCCCCTTCCGCGACCACCCGCTGATCGATGAAAATCGCCAGCAGCAAACCGATCACCATGCACGCAACAATGAAGCACACGCCATAGATCACGATGTTTTGCAGCGACAACAACCAGCGGTCGTTATTAAAGAGCCTCACATATTGCGCGAAGCCCACGAAGTCGCTGGAAGGAAACGTGTGCGAATTGCTCATCGACACACGCGCGGTCCAGACCATCGTGCCGAGATACGCGAACACGACGGTAAGGATCATCGGCAGCAAAGCCAGCCATGCCGCGATGGAAAAACGCTTCTTCAGCGGCTTGTTTGGCCTGTGCAGCTTTTTATCCGCTGAGGAAGAACGGTTGGCTGGCAGCTTGAGCGCGTGCATCGTCGTCGTACCTTAACTCTTCAATGCGCTGGCAAACGCTTTTTGCGCGTCGTCGACCGACTGGTTCTTGTTCCAGAAGTTCGTGATCACGTCGATCAGCGCACCTTGCGTATCCGGCGACAACAGCATTTCCGGATTCGGCAACTGACGCGACTTGTCCTTCATGATCGCCATGCCCTCTTTCGCGCAGATGTCGAGACTGCTGACGTCCACGTCCGGACGAATCGGAATCGAGCCCTTCTTCGCGTTGAATGCGACTTGCGGACCCGGCGAGGTCATCACCGTAGCAAGCAGATTCTGCGCCTTGATCGCGGTCGGATTGTCGGTCTTCGGGAACACGAACACGTCGCCCGCGACCAGATACGGCGAATGCGGACCGAAGCCTGGGAAGCAGCCGAAGTCTTTGCCCGCGGTCTGATTGGCCGCCGAGAATTCGCCCTTGGCCCAGTCGCCCATGATCTGCACGCCTGCCTTGCCGGATATCACGAGCGCGGTAGCGTCGTTCCAGTTACGGCCCGGCGAACCCGGATCGACGTAATCGTGCAGACGCTTGAACGCGACCAGCACCTTCTTGAACGCCTCCGAATTCACCGCGTTCTGATCGCGATCGCGGTAGATCTTCAGGTACAGGTCGGGGCCGCCCACATCGGCGAATACCGCGTCGAACGTGATCTTTTCCTGCCACGGCTGGCCGCCGAGCGCGAGCGGAATCACGCCCGCGGTCTTCAGCTTGCCGAGATCGGCGATGAACTCGTCATAGGTCTTCGGCTCGGCGGCAATGCCCGCTTTCTGGAACACCGGCTTCGAGTAGAAGAACCACGCCGGCATGTGAATATTCACAGGCGCTGCGTAGTAGTGTCCTTTCACCTTGATGCTGTCGAGAATGGACTGCGGGAAAATGCCGTTCCAGTTCTCCTTGTTGGCAACTCCGTCGACGTTGTTCAGCAGGCCTTGGTCGATCAGGTCGTGAAACTGCTTGGACGTGTTGAATTGCGCCGCCGTGGGTGGATCGCCGCCGACGATCCGGTTGATCGCCGTGGCGCGCGCCTGATCGGCCCCCGCCACCGCGTTGTCGACCCATTGACCGCCCGCCTTGTTGTACGCATCGGCAAACTGTTTGATGGCGGCCGATTCGCCGCCCGAGGTCCACCAGTGAATCACGTTGGCCTTCAGGGGTTCCGCATGCGCGACGACGCCATACAGCGCCAATGCCGCAACCACGCCTCGCAAGACCATTTTCCTGCTGTTCATTCCGTCTCCTCCAGGTTTAGTACCTGTGTTTCAGTCGACATACAAACCAGCTCTGTTGTGCTGCTCTTATGTTGCTACTTCGGGCTGTCAACCCCGTGCCTTACGCTCCTTCAAAAATTTCGTCACCAGTTCGGCGCTGCGCTTGATGGTGCGCTTCTGCGTGCCGTAATCGACGTGCACGATACCGAAACGCCGCTCGTAACCGAATGCCCACTCGAAGTTGTCCATCAGCGACCACAGGAAGTAGCCGCGAATCTTCACGCCGGCCTTGATCGCCTGATCGACGGCCGCGAGGTGGCGCTTGAGGAACGAGATACGCTGGCTGTCGTCCACCTTGCCATCGGTTACCTTGTCGTCCGACGCCATGCCGTTTTCGGTGATGTAGATGGGCGGCAGGTTCGCATACGTCCCGTGGAAGCCGATCAGCAGATCGCGCAGACCGTCGGGATGCACTTCCCAACCCATCTGCGTACGCTCCACCCCTTCCGGCGGCGCTTCGGTGAAACCATGCGCACCGTCGCTCTCCACGTTGGTGCGGAAATAATAGTTGATGCCGAGGAAATCGAGCGGCGCGGCAATCGTTTCCATGTCGCCTTCGAGCACGAGCGGCTCGGTATGCGGCCACAGTTCGAACAGATCCTGCGGATACGCGCCCTTGAGCAGCGGATCGAGAATCCACGCGTTGTGCTGGACCTCGAACAGATGCGCTGCACGCTGGTCGGCGGCGCTGTCGCTGTTCGCGGTGCCGCGGCCGACGTTGGCGACAATGCCCTTCTGCGAGTCCGGATCGTTGGCACGCAGAATCGGCACTGCAAGACCGTGCGCCAGCAGCAGATGATGCATTGCCTGCGTCGCGTAACGGCCATTCGCGCGGCCCGGCGCGTGGTGGCCATTGCCATAGCCGAGATAGGCCGAGCACCACGGCTCGTTGAGCGTTGCCCATGCGTCGACGAGGCCCGTCAACTCACGGCTCATCAGATCGGCGTATTCGGCGAAACGGTAAGCGGTATCGCGATTGAGCCAGCCGCCGCGATCTTCCAGATGCTGCGGCAAGTCCCAGTGATACAGCGTGACCATCGTCGTAATGCCCTTCTCTTTCAGCCGCGTCAGCAGACGCTTGTAGAAGTCGAGGCCCTTACGGTTCGGCACGCCGGCTTCATCCATCACGCGCGGCCATGCGGTTGACAGGCGATAAGCTTCGAGGCCGAGCCCCGCCAGCAGATCGACGTCCGACTCCCAGCGATGGTAGTGATCGCACGCCACTTCGCCGGTGTCGCCGGCCAGCACCTTGCCGGGTGTCGCCGAGAAGGTGTCCCAGATCGACGGCAGACGGCCGTCTTCACGCACCGCGCCTTCGATCTGATACGAAGCCGTGGCTGCGCCGAGCAGGAAGTTCTTCTGCCACAGCGACGAGTCAGCGGGCGGCGTGAAGGGATCGGCGATGGAATCGGGGGAGATTGCGTCGAGTACAGCGGATGAATCGTTTGCCACGGGTCTCTCCTACGCGGAAGTCGTTGAACCAGCTATGGCGGAAGTCATTGCGCGACCGCACCGGAGGGCGCAGTGGAAGCGCTTCCACACGAACCAGCGAACGATAGCAGCGACGGATTCTCAGCAGCAATCAGGGTTTATCTGGAGCAGTGCTGGCATGCGGCGCGGGGGCTATGCGCGGTGCATCGAAGGCGTGATTTGGCCTGCGTTGACGCGGTGTTCGGGTTGGGGTTCGGGTTCGCCTGGGCATCAAAGAATGCGCACTGCACGTCGCACCAGCGAATCGGCGCCCGCACCACACGCGGCGCAAAAAGCCCTCAGCCTTTTGCCCGCGTCAGGTCGAACGCGCCGCGATCGTAGGCTTCGCAATAGGCTTTCCAGTCGTCCATCACCAGCGTTTCGCATTGCGTCGCGAGTTCGATCAGCGGTAATTGCCAGTCTTTGCGGTTTCCGAACGCGATCAACTCATCCGCGATCGACGATTTTTGCCGTCCGCCGCTGCGCAGATGCGCCCAGGCGCTCAATTCAGCCATGCTGTTGACGACCGCTTCGAGACGCGGCAACTTGCCGTCCCAGTCGCTCAACGCGACACGATCCTCGGAGGGCTGCAAGCTGCGCAGCACATAGGAACGCTGATTGAATTCGACCGCGTGCAAAAACGCCTGCGACACCGCCTGGTTCCGCCGCTGCACGTCGACCACGCGCTGTGCCTCGGTTGCCCACTTCGGCTGCGGCACGCGCACGTGCGGCATCACGGACGAAGGCAGCGCTTCTTTCAGGTCGATCAGAAAATTGCCGTCCGGCGATCCCTTTCCTTCAACAAGAATCACGTAGCGATCCACGCCGAGGCTACCGGTTCCGGCAATCCGCCGCGCCACGTCGAGAATGCGATAAAAGTCGGGATTGGGTTCGCTGGCCGCGAACTGATTCATGAACTGCGTGACGGCCGCGCGCTGTTTGTCTCCGACCGGCAGCGCCTTCTTGCCATCCACCTTCAGCGTGCGGAGCTTGCCCTTCAGAACCGTGCGACGGTCCAGATGCGCCGCGCGCGTGCGGTTGGCGAGCGCGTCGAACAGATCGCGCACCATGCCGGCCGCGGTCTCCGCTTCGATCCAGCGCGACTTGCCGAACGCCAGCGCCGCGGCGTACGAATCGACCGCCGTATGGCACAGCGCCAGCGCCTGCGCGCGACTCAACTTCAGATCGACCGCCCCGACCAGCACGCTGGACAGCAGGCGCACGAGTTCGTAGAGCGTGGGCGCGAGACAGGCTTCGTCGAAGTCGTTGTTATCGAAGTAGATCAGCCGGTTGTCGGCCTTATAGCTGCCGAAGTTTTCCAGATGCATGTCGCCGCAAATCCACACAGGCGGCGCATCGTCGAGCACCTGGGCGCGCGGCAAACGTTCGTAGAACAGATGACAGGTGCCGCGCAAAAACACAAACGGCGAGCTGCGCATGGCTTTGTATTTCATCGCGAGCCGTTCGGGATCCCGACCGGTGTTGAAACTGGCGATGATCTTCACGATATCGGACATGAGACATTCCGTTAAACAGGTGCGGTAGCGCTAATTCCGACGCTCGATGCGCGCGCCTCGACGCTACCGGTGCAGCGCGCCGGATCGTCGAGGATGTGCGGCATGGCGAGCGTTTTTCTCAGTACGGTGGGCAGGAAACGCTGTCGGACCAACCCCGGCAGGCGGCTGCGATCAATGCATGATAAGCGGCGCGGGCTTCTCGTGAACAGATACGCGCACGGCCAGCCCGTGGTGGTCAAACGGCCAACGCGTTGCCGCGTCAGGAACGGGTCATCAGATAGTAGCGTCCGTCGGCGCTGACGTTGTGGCCGAAACCGCAGCGCAGCACCGAGCCGTAGGTACGCACATCGAGCGTTTCCGGCGCTGAAAGCGCGAACTCGATCAGACACTTGTCGTCGTGCTTGTCGTACGGCGCGAGATTGCCGATCCTGGCGGTGGCATCGACTGGCGACGCGCTGCCGACGTCGGTCATCGGGACGCGCGCCACACCGCGGTAAAACCTCACATAAGCCGACAGGCTGCCCAGGTTCGCACCCGGTTGCCCCGCCGCATCCACGGTTGGATAGACGAACTCGCCGTCGATCCGGTACACGCCGCGCCGCCCTTTCACCGGCTTCACGTCGATCCTGTTCCACGCGCCGAAAAACATGTAGCGGGTAAAGTGCGCGCCGTCCGGCGGCAGCCCCTTCACCACCGCCTTGCCAGCAATCGCGTCCAGTCGGGCTTGCGCGGCGGCCACCGCGCGACTGAGCAACGCGTCGTCCGGAAAATCGCCGGCCCGGCTGATCGCGCTGCGGTAGTACGCTCGCGCGTTAGACAATGCCCCCAGCTTCAGTTGCACGTCGCCTTGATGGACGAGCGCCATCGTCGCTCGCGCTCGCGCCGAGCTGGCTGCTTTCGGCGAGTTCTCTTCCGCGGCCTGCATGACGGTGGCTTCGGCCAGCGCGGCTTCCATCGCGACCAGGGTCTGCGCATCGTCGATGCGACCTGCTTCAAGTGCCGCCACGCCCAGCGCGGCACATGACGCATTGGTGCGGCACGGCACGTCGCTGCGCGCCAGCAGATTGCGCCGATACAACTCGGCGCGCGACTCCGCCTGCTGCGTCTGAGCCGCACCGATGCCCGGTGCGAGTGCGGCGCTGGCACAGGATACGGCGACGACGACTGCAACGAAAACGTTTTTGACGTTCATGAGCAGGAGAACGGTGACGATGAAGCGAGTCGGCGGTCCGCTTCGAAGACACGCCCAGCTGATTCCTGAGTACGGTGTGCCCGCCTTATGCGAGCACAGGCGCTGTGCGGTGATGCTGACAGAAAAACGCCGATTGCGCGAACCTGTTTGGGCGTCCGGCGACGAAGTTCGCATACGGGAATAAAGCGGCCGCCCCTGAGCGGTAAGCACTGTGCGGCACGCGCTCGCGTGAAAGTTGGGGGTAGGTGTTAACACGGTGCGATGCATAGCACATGTACCGCACATGCCACGCACATCAACGTGCCGATCGTAGGGAAAACCGTGCGGGCGGGTGCGTGCCGCATTGGCCGCGCGTGTTGCGCAATACATCCGTTTTAAACCGCGCTGTGCGGCTTTATTCCATGCTTCTGCGTCGAGTGAGAAGCGCGATGCCGACCGCATGCATCATGCGGCCAAGACCAGTTCGCGGCCTACGCCGGGTCCGTCACGCCAAACTTCTTTCGATACGCTCCCGGACTCGTCAACGCGATACGCCGGAAGTGCCGCCGCAACGACTCTTCGGAACCAAACCCCGCGAGCTCCGCGACACGTGCCATCGGCAAGGGTGCCGGCGCCTCGAGCAACTCGCGAGCGACCGCCACCCGCTCACGCACGACCCATTCATAAGGCGCCATGCCGGTGGCGTCGTGAAATTGGCGCTGCAAGGTTCGCGGACTCATCGCGGCCCGCTCGGCCAGCGAGCGCAGCGTGTGCGGCGTGGCGGGATGACTGCGTACCCAGTCCATCAGCCGGGCCAGGCGTCCGCTTTCGTCGTGCGGCATCGGCCGCGGCACGAACTGCGCCTGCCCGCCATCGCGATGCGGCGCCACCACCAGCCGCTGCGCCACCCGGTTTGCCACCGCGCTGCCGTGATCGCGCCGCACCAGATGCAGCAGCATGTCGAGTCCCGCTGCCGATCCCGCCGATGTAATGATCGATCCCTCATCGACATAGAGTGCGTCGGCGCGCACCTGCAATTGCGGGTAGCGTTGCTGCAATTGGTCCGCGTAACGCCAGTGGGTCGTGACGGCCTTGCCATCCAGCACGCCGGCCGCCGCCAGTACGAACACGCCGGAGCAGATCGAACAGAGACGCGCGCCGCGTTTGTGCGCGGCGCGAATCTTTTTCAGCAAGGGTTCGGGCGGGATTTCATCGGCGTCGCGCCAGCCGGGAATGACGATGGTATCGGCGCGATCGAGCAGCTTGAGCGTGTACGGCGCGGCTACGGTGATGCCGCCCGCCGCGCGAATCGGCCCCGGCTCGCCGGCACACACGGCGAATCGATACCAGTCCACGCCGAGTTCCGGGCGTTCGAGCGCGAACAGTTCGGTCACACAGCCGAATTCGAAGGTGCAGAGCCGGTCGTAGGCCAGCGCGACGACGAGGTGATTTTGCATGGCGTGATGTTACCGGAGATCAACCATCACGCCAGATGTGAGGCCGCGATCTCAACCCGCCTCGACGACGGCGCCCGCGAGTTCGAAGCCTTCGTCGAGCCATCCGGTCACCCCGCCGATCATCACCTTCACCGGACGGCCAAGCTGCGCGAGCCGGATCGCGCCACGCGTTGCGCCATTGCAATGCGGGCCCGCGCAGTAGGTGACGAACAACGTGTCGGCCGGGTATCCGGCGAGTTTCGACGCCACGATCTTGCCGTGCGGCAGGTTCACCGCGCCTGGCACATGGCCACTTGCAAACAGCGCGGGACTGCGCACGTCGAGCAGCACGAAGTCGACGGCATCCGGGTTGGCGGCGAATGCGCCATGGACGTCGGCACAATCGGTTTCGAACGCCAGCGACGCGCTGTAATGGGCGATGGCAGCGGCGCTATCGGCGGCGGGAATGGCGGCTACGTGCGACATTTTTCTGGCTCCTCATTGGTGTTGGACAACAGCGATTATCGAATTCGCCGGCCGTCTGCGACAGTGGCGTAATCGACAACTTCCGGCAACATCGCGCCACCAGCAAAACCATCCCAACCGCCGTCGCCCGAAAACTCCGTGATCTATCGTCGTGGATATCCGGCGGGGCGATCATTGGGTCTTCATACCGGCCACACCGTGCGTGGGATGCGCGCGCCGCGCAAACGGGTTCGGGCCGTTCGGCAAAATAACCCCATCGTGAGAGACCCTATTCAGAATGAATTAAATAAATCCCGCGAACTGTCGATAACATGTTGAGCCGCCTCTCCCCGACGGTTGGACCTAACATGCAGAGTTCGTACAATTTTTGGCTCGTTGCCATTTCGTTCGTCGTTGCGACGCTTGCGTCGTTCACCGCGCTCGACCTGACGGGCCGCATCTTCACGCTGGCGTCGGTGCGGCTGCGGCTGGCCTGGCGGCTTGGCGGAGCCGTGGCGCTGGGCGTCGGCATCTGGTCGATGCACTTCATTGCGATGCTGGCCTTTTCGCTGCCCATCCCGCTCGGCTACGACTTCACCACGACCGCCTGTTCGCTCGGGCTGGCGATCGGCGCGTCGTTTCTGGCGCTGTACATCACCACCCAGGCGCGGCTCACGCCCGGTCATCTGCTGGCCGGCGGCGTGCTGATGGGCATCGCCATCGCCGGCATGCATTACACCGGCATGGCGGCGCTGCAGATGGCCCCGGGAATCGCCTACCAGCCGGCGTGGGTCGCGGCGTCGCTCGCGATTGCGATTGGCGCGTCGACCGCCGCGCTGTGGATGGCGCGCGCCCTCAGTAACGACGACCAACGCCATGTCATGCGCAAACGTTTCGGCGCGGCGCTGGTCATGGGCGTCGCGATCAGCGGCATGCACTACTCAGGGATGGGCGCCGCGCACTTTCTGCCCGATGCAATCTGCGGCGCGGCCAAGGGTGTGAACACCACATGGCTCGCCACGGCGGTGATTCTGTCCACCTTTGCGATCCTGATCGTGACGCTGATGCTCTCGCGTTTCGATGCGCGCACCACCTTCCTGGTCGGCGCGGTCTCGACGCTGAACGGGCAGATCGTGCGGCTCGCCACACTCGACACCCTCACCGGCCTGCCGAACCGCACCACGCTGACCGAGCGCATCGAACGGGCGATCCTCCACGCGCGCCGCCACCGCTCGAACTTCGCGATCCTGTTCATGGATCTGGACGGCTTCAAGACCATCAACGATTCGCTCGGCCACTCGGCCGGCGACGCCGTGCTGTCCGCGTTTGCGCAACGGCTGCAGCAATGCGTGCGGGTGAGCGACACCGTTGCCCGGCTCGGTGGTGACGAATTCGTCGTGCTGTCGGAAAACATCGCGGCGCGCGAGGACGCCGCCGGGTTGGCCGAGGGCGTGCTCGACCGGATGCGCCGTGGCCGCTGGACCGATTCGCAGCCGCTTCAGGTGATGCCGAGCATCGGCATTGCGCTGTATCCGCAGGACGGCGACAGCGTCGAACTTCTGCTGAAACACGCGGACGCCGCCATGTACGAAGCCAAGCGCGCGGGCCGCAGCACTTACCGCTTCTTCGAGCGGAGCATGAACGAGGCGGCCACGCGCACGCTGCAAATTCAGCACGCGTTGCACGACGCGCTGGCTGAGGGTCATTTCTCGCTGCACTTCCAGCCGAAATTTCACGGCGGCGGCGATTCGCTGGCGGGCGCCGAGGCGCTGATCCGCCTCAATCATCCGCAGCTGGGTGCGTTGCCGCCGCTCGACTTCATTCCGATCGCCGAGCGTTCCGGGCAGATCGTGCAGATCGGCTACTGGGTCGTGCGCGAGACCTGCCGGCAGATTCGCGGCTGGATCGAACAGGGCCTGCCGGCGGTGAAAGTGGCGATCAACCTGTCGCCGCGCCAGCTTCTGCAACCGGATCTCGTCGCGAACATGCTGGAGATCGTCGAGGCCGAGGGTGTCGAGTGCACGCAGATCATGTTCGAAATCACCGAAACGGTGGCGATGCATGATGCACCGAAGACGATCGAAATGATCCGCGCGTTCCAGGACAGCGGCTTTGAGATCGCCATCGACGATTTTGGCACCGGTTATTCCAGCCTCGCGTATCTGCAACGTTTTCGCGTGAAGCAACTGAAGATCGACCGCTTCTTCACCAACGGACTCGATGAGCAGGGCTCGGAAGGCAGCGCGATCGTGTCGGCGATCATCGCGCTCGCGCATTCGCTGGAAATGGACGTGGTGGCCGAAGGTGTCGAAACCGAATCGCAACTCGACAAGCTCAAGTCGATGATGTGCGACGAGATGCAAGGTTTCCTGCTCGGCAAGCCCGTGAGTGCTGAAGACTTCGGCGCGCTGCTCAAGGAGCGGATGGCGATCGCGGCCGCGTGACGATGGTGTTCGAAGGACGTATGACAGCACGGGGCAAAGTTCACCGCCTGCGCGAGCGGTGCGATTCGCGCCAGCTCCGGCCGCAGGATTCACACTTTTACGACGTGCGCTAACAGGCAGATAGGGGCCGGAGATTTCATGAAATTTGACGTAGCGACGTTTACTTCCATGGGGCTGATTACGTTTCTCTGCTGCGCGCTCATTACGACGGCGCTGGCGTACCTGTTCGCGAAGACTAGCGCGTTCCGTTTCTGGGCCGTTGCGTTTTATCTGCTCACTGCGTCGACCGCGTGTTTTGCATTGCACTTCACATGGCACCACGATCTGTTGCTGGTCGCCGCCGCCACACTCGCCCTGCAAAGCCGTCTGCTGATCTGGGGTGGCACCCGCGAGCTGTTCGGCGCCACCGCGCGGTGGCGCGCCGGGCTCGGTGTGACTGCGTTGTTCTGCGTGCTGTATGGCAGCGCACTGGCGTTCGACGCGCCGGTCGTGCTGCGCGCGCTGTTGCTCGTGACATTCTTCCTGCCATGCCGCGCCGGTGCGCTCTATGAAGTCTGCCGCCGGCGCCGCGCGCATCTCGGCGGCGCCCGGTTGATCGCGGTGATCGGCGGCTTGATCGCCACGCTCAACGCGATCGTGCCGCTCACGCTGGTGCTGCTCGATCGCGCCAATCTGTCGCTGCTGCTCGGTAATCCGCAACAGACGTCGGCGGTGTACGCAGTGGTATTCGCGGGCGATCTGCTGCTGGCGAGCGGCCTGCTGGTGCTGGCGTTCAAAAAGCTGGCCGTCGAGCGCGACATGCTGGCCACGATCGATCGCGGCGCGTCGGAACATCTCGCGAGAGCCCGCGTAGTGCGCGCTCAGCACGGTTTGCGGCCGCAGCCGCTGCCGTGGACGGTTTGAGCGGTTGCGACGCTATCGTCGCGCGGCCTCGCCTAACCGATCTCGCGCTCTTCGCGCAACACTTCATCCACCGCCATCAGCAATGGTGACGGCGCCTGCACCGTTTCCCGCTTCGTCAGCTTGCCGTCGACCGACGCGCCGCAGTCCATCCGCAACTGCTGGTAGTAGATATTGCCAGTCACGTGCGCGCTGCCCTGCAACTCGACGAAATGATCGGCAATCAGATCGCCGACGATGCGCCCGTTGACCACTACGTCATAGCCGTGCACGTTGCCCTCGATCGAGCCGCGATCGCTCAGCACCAGCAACGTCTGGCTGCCCGGCGCCCCGCTCACATTGCCTTTCACATGACCGTCCATCCGCAGACCTTCGCTGAACTGGAGATCGCCCGCGATCCGCACGTCGTGAGCGATCAGGGTGGCGAGCTTGGTCTGCTGCACGCCCACGGCTTTTTTCTTGCTGAACATAACGGTCTCCCGAAAATGAAAAGGTTCATCGCGTAATACGGTCCGGGCCATCGGCACGGGTTTGTTTGGGGGGTGATCCTGTTACGAGGCGGGTCAACGGCGCGGCGTTGCGCTCTGCGCCGCTGACCGGCCACCGCTCTGTCCGCGCAGAAAGCGCAATTCGGCGCTGAGCCGGGCGACTTCGGCGGCGGCATGGTCGGCGCTGACCTGCACAGCCGCACGCGCCGCCGATTCTTCCGCGAGCGCCAGCCGGGTGCGGGCCAGTTCGGTGTGTTGCAGGTTTTCATCGACGGGGGCGGCGACGCATCGATCCGGCTGCGCGTCGGCACGTTGCATGTGCCATACCGTGATGCCCGCCGCACCGGCCACCGCACAGAAGACGGCCGCCAGCGCACGCGATATCACGCGAAACAGCAGCGGGCGTGCGGGTTCCAGCGTGAAAGCCCCGCGGCTCAAACTGCCGGCGATACGGCGACCGCGGCGCTCAGCCATGAGACGGCGGTGCGAACAGCGCAAGATAATCGGACGGATTGACCGGCGTGCCGTTGGCAAGCACTTCGAAATGCAGATGCGGGCCGGTCGAGCGACCGGTCGAGCCGACATCGGCAATATGTTGGCGCGGCAGCACCAGATCGCCGACCTGCGCGACGATCCGCGACGCGTGGCCGTAGCGGGTCATCAAACCATTGCCGTGATCGATGTCGACCGCATTGCCGTAACCCGCTTTCTCGCCCGCGAAAACGACACGGCCGCCCGCTGCCGCGAGAATCGGCGTGCCGGTTTTCGCGACCAGATCGACACCCGAATGAAAATTCAGATGATGCGTGAACGGATCGCTGCGGTTACCGAACGGCGAGCCGAAGCGCGCGCCGTTGGCGGGCATGCGACCCGGGAACGCGGCGTAGGCCATCGCGTGATCGGCGGTCTCGAGTTCGAGTGCCGACAGCGTACTGGTCAGGCAGTCCAGTTGCTCGCGAGTGCGCGCGGCATCGGCGTGACCGCGCGCCTGCGTCGCGAGGTCCGTGCAGCGTCGCGGCGGCAGCGCGGGACCGCCTTCGCCGACGCTGTCGGTCGCGGACGCATCCGGCGAAAGTGCCGGCGCGGCCGGTGCGCGCTGCGCGGGCCTGGGGGTATGCAGACGTGCTTCGAAGTCGCGCAGCGTATCGACCTGCTGCGTCAGCCGCGCGATGCGTGGTTCGATCTGCGCGACCGACGCGCTGAGCTTGCCAAGCTGATCGATTGCGTAGGCGTGCTCGACAGCTTCTTCCAGCGGATGACCCGACCCATTGCGCGTACCGCCCTGAGCATGCGCGGACCACTGCAGGCCGATCGCAATGCCGGCGGCGAGCGCCAGTGCCGCCGCGACGCCGGCGCCGCCCGCTGCCAGCAACAACGCAGACCGGCGCGTGACGAAGCGCACCGAGCCGCTCGCCAGCTGACTGCCGGCGCTAAACACGGAGGCCATCAGCGCCCCCCGGTTCGCGACCGGCGCGCGGCACGAAACAACGTATGCGCGCGGCAGCATCTGCCACAGGGCGACTGGACACTCGGCGTAACTGGCGCGCACAGCCAGCAAGACTGACGAAGCGCGAGACAACCGGACAAAGAATCGGAGAACGGGACTGACTGCATGCGGCGTCGACCGGATACAGACCGGTCTCATTGAGTGACAAAGGGCGTCGATTATTACCTGGCCCTCCGAAGCTTCATCTCAAATACGAAGATGCCCTTACAACGCATTGAGCCGCTCGATCAGCGCATCGCTGGCTCGGGTCATCGGCATGCGCAGTTCGTCGCGGATCAATCCTTGCGCGGCCAGCAGCGCTTTCACCGGCGCCGGATTCGGTTCGGCGAATGCCAGCTGGATCATCGGCGTGAGCGCGTGAAAAATGCGCCGTCCTTCATCGAGCCGCCCCTCGGACAACGCGCGATAGAGCGCGACAAACTGCTCGGGCCGCACATGCGCGGACGCCGCAATCGCCCCGCTCCCGCCCAGACACAATGTGTTGAAGATCGCGATGTCCTCTCCCGCGAGCACCTGCAGACGAGCGTCGCGGATCAGCGCAAGCGTGGTGTCGAGCGAACCGGAACAGTCCTTCACCGCCCGGATTCGCGGATGCGCGGCAAGGGTCAGCAACGTGTCGAGTTCAAGCCGCACGCCGGTGCGGTAAGGAATGTCATAGAGCACGACGGGCTTCTCGCTTGCATCGGCCAGCGCGCTGAAATGACCGACGATGCCCGCCTGCGACGGCCGGATGTAATACGGCGCTGCGATCAGCACGCCTGCAATCGGCAACGGATTCAGTTGCTCGATCCGCTCGCGCATGCTCGCCGTGTGATTGCCCGATACGCCGACCATCACCGGTAGCGGCGTGGTGCGACCGGTGCGCTGCGCCTCGTCCAGAATCGTCGCCAGCACGGCGTCCTGTTCGGCTGCGTCGAGCGCGGCGGGTTCGCCGGTCGTGCCGAGCGCCACCAGTCCGGCAATACCCGCGTCGGCATAGCGGCGCACGAGTCCGCGCAACGCGGAGTAATCGACCGCGCCATTCGCAAACGGCGTGATGAGGGGAACCCAGATTCCAGAAAATTCAGACATGTTTTTTCCTCGATGACGACCGTATCGATTCCGTCAAACGGTGCGAAGGAGGAAAAACTGGCGATGCCGCTAGCGGGCGGTGACCGTTCTGTTCCGTCGCATCATCTGACGGAACAGCTTGCTCCGGTCAGATGAGCGGCTGTTTTTTGGCTTTGGCGCTGAGGTTCGAATCGGTCCCAGCGTTCGACTGGCGCGCGCGCGCAACTGCGGCGTTCGCGATAGCGAACGAGGCTGCGAGGGTCGACTGACGGGGTCGGAACATGAGGCCAAAGTGCATGACACGCAGTGTAACCGGCCTGGGCGCAGTCCGGCAAAGCGCATCTCGAAAAGCGCTTGACTTCTACGTCAGGCGAACTAATATACGCATCGCGTATATCTACCGCCGACTTTCTCCTCGACAGGTGCTCTCATGAACGTCCCACAACAAGCCTTCCTGCGCGATGCAATGCGTCGCCTGAACATGACACGCGACACGTTTGCAAGCCGTATCGGCGTATCCCGTCGGGCTTTGGACACATGGCTGCTGCCGGACGACTCGCAGGAATCGCGGGCCATGCCGGAGATCGTCGAGCGCTTCGTGTCGGAAATCGTGGTTCACGGCGAAACAGCCGACAAATATACGCAAAGCGTAGACTCACAGTCGCTGGCCAGCCAGATGCTGTTCGAAGGCAAGCCGCAATTGCTGTCGGTGGATCAGTTCTCGCGCGACTCCGTCGAAGCCCTGTTCCGGGTGGCCGACATCATGCAACCCATCGCGCGGCGCCGCAAAATCTCGCGCGTGCTGGAAGGCGCGGTACTCGGCAATCTGTTTTTCGAAGCCAGCACGCGAACCCGCGTGAGCTTCGGCGCGGCGTTCTGCCGGCTGGGCGGCTCGGTATGCGACACCACCGGTTTCACCTTTTCGTCGATGGCCAAAGGCGAGTCGATTTACGACACGAGCCGCGTGATGAGCGGCTACGTCGACGCACTGGTGATCCGCCACCCCGACCAGGGTTCGGTGGCCGAATTCGCGCGGGCGACCAACGTGCCGGTAATCAACGGCGGCGACGGTCCCGGCGAACATCCGAGCCAGGCGTTGCTCGACCTGTATACGATCCAGCGTGAATTTTCGCGGCTGGGCAAGATTGTCGACGGTGCGCATATCGCGCTGGTCGGCGATCTGAAATACGGGCGTACCGTGCATTCGCTGGTGAAACTGCTGGCGCTATACCGCGGCATTAAATTCACGCTGATTTCACCGCCGATGCTCGAAATGCCCGCTTACATCATCGAGCAGATTTCGCGTAACGGTCACGTGATCGAGCAGACGCACGACCTGACCACCGGGCTGCGCGGCGCCGATGTGGTGTACGCAACCCGCATCCAGAAAGAGCGCTTCACTGATGAGTCGTTCGAAGGCTACACGCCGGATTTCCAGATCAATCAGGCGCTGATGGACAGCGTGTGCGGCGCGGACACGCTGATCATGCACCCGCTGCCGCGCGACAGCCGGCCGGGCGCGAACGATCTAAGCGTGGACCTGAACCACGATTCGCGCCTCGCGATTTTCCGTCAGACCGATAACGGTATCCCGGTGCGGATGGCGATTTTCGCAGTGCTGCTGGGTGTCGAAAAGCTGGTTCAGCATTCGATGCGCGACGCCGCATGGCGTCCGCCCGTGTATCTCGGTCCTGATGACGCGGTGTTTCACGGCATTGACTGATTCGCGCGCCGAGCGGCGCCCGGATCACTGCAATCAGGTTGTCGCGCTTCCCGCATCCCTCGCCGCGCGCCTGAACGCGCTGGCAAAAAACAGCACCTGATACTGCACCGCATTGGACCAGTATTTCCACGTGTGACCGCCGGGCCGCTCGGCATAATCATGCGGCACGCCCAGTTCAATGAGCCGTTCGTGCAAGGTCCGGTTCGACTGAACCAGCGAGTCGTTCACGCCGCAATCGATGGTCAGCGCAATATGCGCGCCGCTGAAACTGCGCGCATTCTCGACGATCGCTGCGTTGTTCCAGAAATCCGCATGACTCGCCGGGTCGCCGAAAACCTGGTCGATGCCCGGCTCGTCCTCGCAGCCACGCGGATCCACCGCGCCGCTGATACTCCCTGCCGCGCCGAACTCATCCGGACGGCCTAGCGCAATATGCAGCGCGCCGAATCCGCCCATGCTCAGGCCGGTAATCGCGCGCGCCTGCTTCGTCGCAATCGTGCGGAAATGGCCGTCGATAAACGCCACCACTTCGGTGCCGACATAGGTTTCGTAAAGGCTTTGCGGGTTGATCGGGCTGTCGATATACCAGCTTTCGTGACCGCCGTCGGGCATCACGAGGATCACGTGATAACGGTCGGCCAGCTTGCCGATGTGCGAATTCGCAGTCCAGTCGGTGTAATCGCCACCCGAGCCGTGCAGCAGATAGACAACCGGGAAACGATCGGTGGCTTTACCGTGCCCATATTGATCGGGCACCACTACGGTCGCCTCGAACGACTGATGCATCGCGGCGCTCGGAATGGTAACGACTTCCGAGTGAAAGGCCCACGCGGGCGATGTGACGAGCAGCAGCAGAATGAACCAGAACGCACGAGCTGGATTCATGGTTGTCGCTCTCCTTGGTAGGCGTCCGAATAACTCGATCCGGCATGCAGCGGCAAATATCTGCCGACGACTCTAGCAATGGCGACTTACAACCAAATTTCAGCGAACCCTACGATCCCGTCAATCTGGTGCCGGCGTAAGTAACGGAAAGGCCGTGCGCGGCTTTAGCGCAGCACCAGGCCGGTTCTATCTCACCGCGCCGGCACCTTGGCACTAGCGCGCGTGTTAACAAAAGCGTAACCGGCACGCCACACAGCCTATTCAATGTGCGCTGCAAATCCCACCTGCTCTGGCGCGAACTCGTCCCGCAATGTGAGCTGCGGAATCGCGTACGCGCCGCCATTCTGCTGCCGGAAGGGTATCGGCGCAGTCGTCCACAAGTCATCCAGACGCTGCCCTAATGCATCGCGAACCTGCGCATAGTTCGTTTCGTCGATCTTGCTGGTCCGGTAGACCACGAATGGAGGCACCACGTCGAAGCCCGGGTAATAAAGAATGCCGTGCTGGATCGGGAACAATACGTCATCCATCGGACCATTGATGCCACGCGCGCTGTAGTGCGATTCCCAGCCACCTGTCGTAACGATCAGCATCGCCCGCTTGCCGGCGAACTTGCCCTCGCCATAGCGTTCGCCCCAGCGCGCGTCGGAGTGCTCGCCTACGCCGTACGCGAAGCCGTACGCATAAACCCGCTCCACCCAGCCTTTGAGAATGGCCGGCATCGAGAACCACCACATCGGAAATTGCAGGATCACTGCGTCCGCCCACATGAGCTTGTCCTGCTCGCGAGCAATGTCCTCGCTCTGCACGCCCTTTTCCAATGCATGCTTCGATTCACGGGACGGATAGAAACGCTCGGCGGAAAGTCTTTCGCGACTGTCATCTGCGTCGAGCGACGCTTTCCATTTCATCGCGTACAGATCGGATACCTGAACGACATGTCCCGCCTGTTCGAGACGCTTGACCGTAAAGTCCCTGAGGGATCCGTTCAACGATTTCGGTTCGGGATGCGCATAGACGAGAAGAACTTTCATGATCGGGCCTTGGGAGAGTGTTCGTGGGTTCGTGATTGATGAACCTACGATAGGCCCGTCTCAGGTATATTGGAAATGAATTCCCAATATGTCAGGTATTAGATTGGTTAATCTCAGAAGCCTGGACCTCAATCTGCTGGTTACGCTCGACGTGCTGCTGTCCGAGCACAACGTGACGCGCGCCGCCGAACGGCTGAACTTCTCGCAGCCATCGGTCAGCGTGCATCTGGCGAAACTTCGCGATGTATTCGACGATCCGTTGCTATTGCCGGGCCCGCGCGGCATGCGGCCCACCGCACGGGCCGAGGCGCTGCGTGAGCCGTTGCGGGAAGCGCTGCAGGCGCTCCAGCGCGCGGTTGCGCCGGCCAGTGCTTTCGACCCAGCCGTTGCGGCTCACACGTGGCGCGTCGCAGCGAGCGATTACGCCGAATCGACGATCATCCTGCCGACGCTGAACGGCCTGCGCCCGGTGGCGCCGGGCACGCGTCTCGCCGTCGTCGAGGCGGCGCCTCCCAGGATCGCCAGACAGGCGGAACAAGGCGACATCGATCTGGCGTTTCACACCAGCCACGGCGCGCCGGAAGGACTGCGCCGGCGTGTGCTGTTCGCGGAGCGCTATGTGCTGGCAGGCCGCGCCGGTCATCCACGGCTGAAGCGACGGCCCACGCTCGCGCAGTTCTGCAAGCTCGAACATGTGATCGTGTCGCCGGATGGTGGCGGCTTTGTCGGCGTCACCGACGACGTGCTCGCCAGCGCAGGGCTTGCGCGCAAGGTGGTGTTGTCCGTACCGCATTTCCTGTTCATGCTGTCCGTGCTGGCAAGCACCGACCTGGTTGGCATGCTGCCCGAGCGGCTGGTGCGCGGATCCCGCGCGCACTGCATGGTCGAGTCGCCAGTCGATGTGCCCGGTTACGAGATGGCAATGCTCTGGCAT
The DNA here is from genome assembly GCF_904848625.1 of Paraburkholderia metrosideri. Taxonomy (GTDB): domain Bacteria; phylum Pseudomonadota; class Gammaproteobacteria; order Burkholderiales; family Burkholderiaceae; genus Paraburkholderia; species Paraburkholderia metrosideri. Next base: position 417,797 of record NZ_CAJHCP010000005.1, on the reverse strand, counting down.
GAGCGTTCGCATCGCGATCCGGCGCATCAATGGCTGCGGGAATTCATCGTGGAGTCGGTGTGAACGGAAACGAACACGCCGCTTTTAACGGGTTGAAGATCAAGAACAGTGTCGCTGTTCGCGGACATCCGCCGCCGCATCGCTGCGAAGCGTGCCCTGAGTCGGCGGCGCATCGGCTCTTCATAGAAATGAAAGCTCACCAGACTCACCAGAACGCAGAGCAGCACCACCACCCAGCCATTCGACGGCCCGAATCCGAGCATCAGCGCCAGCAACGCGAGGGGCAAATGCGTGAGGTATAGCGAGTAACTTGCCTCGCCCAGTCGAACCAGCGGGCGCCAGCTCAACACACCCAGCACCGGCCGCTCCATCAACGCGAGACCGAGTATCAGCGAGGCAAAACACGGTGCATCGAGAAAGAAAGCGGGCGTGATGGGCCGCCATATGCTCAGCAGCACACCAGCGGCCAACGCCCCGACAACCAGCAGCGTGCCTCTGACATGCTGCGACGCGTGCCGTGCCTTTAGCCGCAGATAGACAATGCCCGCGCCAATGCCGAGCACGAATTCCGCGAGCCGGGTGAGCGGCATCGAGTAGATCATCGCGCCGCTTCGCGAGACCGGCATATACGCAAACAGAAATGCTATCCACGCACCGGTGACAAGCCATGATGCAACACAAACCCACGCGAGCCGGCCGCCTTTCATGGTCGTCAGACGGCGTAAAAGAAACGGAAACAGCAGATAGAAAAATGCCTCGCAAGACACGCTATACGAAGGCCCATTCCAGGGCTGGTTGATCGCTGAAAACGGCAACCACGCATTGAGCAACAGCAACTGGCAGATCAGACTGAGCGTCAGCGCCAGATACGCGTCGTCACGGATCGCGAACCACTTCAGCATCAGCGATGCGTGGCTGCCATGCAGCAGAAAGATCACCACAGGAACGCATAGCAGCAGCCCCAGCAGGATCGTCGGATAGATCCGTGCGATACGTGCCTCGTAAAACGGCCGCGCGCCACCGTGCGTGAGCGTGTCGCGATAGGTGAACGTGAGAATGAAGCCGGAAAGAACGAAGAACAGCGATACGGCGGAACGGCCGCCGTCGATGAAATTAATCACCGTCGCAGGCAACGGCAGCAGGCCGTTTTCCGAGTAGTGAGAGAGCACGACGGCAATTGCGGCGATGAACCGGATACTGGTCAACGCAGGAAACGCACCACCCGACTGGTTGGAATCCGCCGCCATGGAGATCGCCTCCCGAATGAGCGCAGTCGAATTTACCATTCGCAATCGGGCGACCAATATCGTGCCACGTGAATCCCGCAGCAATGGCGGGAACGCCTGGCAGATTGGCGCGATCGGGCGATGCCGGCTGACAAGCCCAGTGCCGGCGCGCCACGTTTAACGCCAGGAAATAGCGGAATGCGCGAGGCCGGACCGCTGCTTCAGGCGAGGTTCAGCCCGCATTCAGTCGGCATTCGGTTGGCATTCGGTGCGCCTCGCGTCCGCGCCGTCAGGCTTTGCCGTTGCCCGCGCCGCCAATCGCATTCAACTGATCCAGCACGTCATCGCTCAACGTCAATTCGGCTGCCTTCAGGTTTTCGTGCAGATGCCCGGTCGACGACGTGCCCGGAATCAGCAGAATGTTAGGTGCGCGATGTAACAGCCATGCGAGCGCCACCTGCATCGGCGTTGCACCGAGCGTTTGCGCAAGATCCGACAGCGCCGAAGACTGGATCGGCGTAAAGCCGCCCAACGGGAAAAACGGTACGTACGCAATGCCCTTACCCGCGAGGTCGTCGATCATTGCGTCGTCGTCGCGATGCACGAGGTTGTAGTGATTCTGCACGCAGACCACTTCCACGATGCGCCGCGCTTCGGCGATCTGGGTCGCGGTCACATTGCTCAGTCCGATGTGCTTGACGAGCCCGCGCTGCTGAAGCTCGGCCATCGCCGTGACCTGCTTTTCAATCGATCCTTCCGACGGCGTATGTATGTCGCCCATGCAGCGGATGTTGACGATTTCGATCGCGTCGAGACCGAGATTGCGCAGATTGTCATGCACGCCGCGCTCCAGATCTGCCGGCTCCAGCGCTGACAACCAAGCGCCATCGCTGCCGCGGACCGCGCCGAGTTTCGACACGATCACCAGATCGTCCGGATAGGGGTGAAGCGCTTCGCGGATCAACTGGTTGGTGACATGCGGCCCATAAAAGTCGCTGGTATCGATATGGTTCACACCCGCCGCCACCGCTGCGCGCAGCACCGCGAGAGCGGCGTCGTGGTCTTTCGGCGGACCGAACACGCCAGGCCCGGCCAGTTGCATGGCGCCGTAGCCCATGCGCCGCACCGTGCGGCCAGCCAGCTTGAACGTGAGCTGAGAAGTGAGGTTCGACATGAGGCTCTCCTTGAGAAGTGTTGAAAGACAGTATCGCCGCAATTGCACTGTTTAATAAACCGGTCTAACGTGTACGGGTTGTTTAAAAATGTGAACAGTCAACTCATCGCCATGGAACTGAACGATCTCGCAGCTTTTGTTTCGGTCGCCCGTGCGGGCGGCTTTCGCGACGCCGCACGAAGCAGCGGCGTGTCCGCGTCGAGTCTGAGCGTCGCCGTGCGCCGGCTGGAAACCCGGCTTGAATTGCGCCTGCTGAACCGCACCACGCGTAGCGTCGCGCCGACCGAGGCCGGGCAGCGGCTGCTCGACAAACTCACGCCACTCTTCGGCGAAATGGAAGCCGCGCTGGACGTTCTCAACGGCTTCCGCGACAAACCGACCGGCACGCTCAAACTGAACGTGCCGTCGAGCGCCGCGCGCATCGTATTACCGGGCGTCATCGGGCCATTCCTGAAAGCCTACCCGGATATCCGCGTCGAAGTGGTGGTTGAAGATGGTTTCGTCGACGTGCTGTCCATTGGCTGCGACGCCGGTATTCGCTACGACGAGCGGCTGGAACAGGACATGATCGCGGTGCCGATCGGGCCGCGCGTACAACGCTTCGCCACCGCGGCGGCGCCGGCCTATCTCGACCTGCACGGACGTCCCGAGCATCCACGCGAACTGCTTTCGCATGCGTGTTTGCGTGGGCAATTTGCGGGCGGTGCCACGCCCACGTGGTTTTTCGAACGCGACGGCGAAGTACTGCAACTCAATCCTTCGGGGCCGTTGATGGTACGTCCGGGCGCAGCCATCGATCTGGCGGTGAGCTGTGCGATCGCGGGCGTCGGCATCATCCATCTGTTCGAAGACATGCTGCGGCCGCATCTCGAAAGCGGCGCGCTCGAGCCGATTCTCGAACCCTGGTGGCAACCGTTTTCGGGACCGTTTCTCTACTATCCCGGACGGCGGCATTTGCCCGCGCCGCTGCGCGCATTCGTCGACTTTCTGAAAGCGCGTTGAACCTGCGTTGAGATTTAATGCCCCTGCTTGCACAACCGCGCCACGGTCCGCAGGAAAACATCCGCACCGACCGGCTTTCGCAAACAGTCATTCCAGTCCTGCCCCCGACCGTCGGGCGGCGGGACTGCGGTATGCAGAAGGACCGGCACATCGACGAGGTGCGGAGTCGATTTCAGTCGACGGCACAATTCCGCGCCGTCCATCACCGGCATCATCCAGTCCGTAATAATCAGGTCGGGAACAGCGGCGTGCATGCAGGCCACCGCCTCGGCACCGTTGCTCGCGCAGCCGACCTCATAACCCTCGTTTTCAAGAATCAGGCGCCACGCCGCCAGGATTTCCGGCTCGTCGTCCACCAACAGAATTGAGTGCATCAGGGATCGCCGGTTTAAACATTGATGTCATCTTGTAGCGCTTACGCAAGACATGTTCCACGCAACGCGATTGCGGCGATAATGACGCGGACTGTCGGCTACCGCGGCGCGTTTCCACGCCGATGCAGTGCGAACAGCCCGCTAGCGAGACCCCTAATTCATTCCAGCGCGGCGTATCTTTTTCCTGCGCAGCGCACGCAAGCTTTCCGACTCGACGCGTGTGGTGCGGTTCGACTATTGGCATGTTGTAGAAACTTCATCCCCGCGTTCCATCATGACCGACACACCCGTGAGCCCGCTGCGCAAATTCGCCGACTTCGTCCGCGCCGAGCGAATCCCCCTCACCGAGCAATGGATGGACGCCGTTGCAAGCGACCCCGATCTCGTCGAAGCGGACAAACTGACCTACCAGCAACTCGCCGATCATCTGCCGGAAATCCTGGAAGGACTCTGTGCGGCGCTCGATGTCGAAGACCTCGAACGGGTCGAATCGTCGCTCGAACGCAACGCGAGGAAGCATGGCAAGGTTCGCTGGCGGCAGGGCTACCGGATCGAGGAACTGGTGCGCGAACTCGATCTCTTTCATCAGGTGCTGGGCCACGCGCTCGAGGATTTCGCCGGCCGCGACAGCACTTTCACGCGCCGCCATGAAAGCCGCGCGCGGCGCATGGTCGCGGAAACCTTCAGCATGGTCTCGTATGTATCGATCAAGGAAGTGGTGAGCGAACGCGACCGCAAAATCGACGAATACACCGGGCAACTCGAACGCGCAAACCACGAACTGACATTGAAACAGCGGCTGGTGAGCGAGCTCTACGAGTCGCGGATGCAGATCACCCGCAGTGTCGTGCACGATCTGCGTAATTTCCTGAACGCGTTTTCCGTCGCGTTGCAACTGGTCGCACGCGCACCCGCCAAAGCCGATACCGCATTGGCGCTGGCGAACCGGCAGGCCGCCGACATGAAGCAACTCGTCGAACAGATGGTCGAATATTCAGTGATGCTCGGCGATGGCGCACCGCTCACACTGGAACAGGTCCAGACACGCGAGCTTTACGATGAACTTGTCGCGGCTTCGCGTCCGGCCATCGAGGCCAAAGGGCTGATCCTGGACGTTGGGTTCGACCCGGCGCTGTCGGCGGTGACGTCTAATCGGCTGAAGCTGAAGCAGATTGCGATCAACCTGCTGTCCAATGCGACCAAGTACACGAAGTCGGGACGAGTCGAACTCCGGTTCGCGATGGCGGGCCCGGAGCACTGGTCGATTCGCGTGTCGGATACCGGCGTAGGCATTGCGTCTGCGGATTCCGACCGCGTGTTCGACGAGTTCGAGCGCGCCGCGGGCGAAGAGATTCCCGGCACGGGCCTTGGCCTCGCGATTGTCAGGGAACTATGCCGCATGCTGAATGGACAGATTGATTTCGCGTCCCGCGAAGGTGTCGGGACCACGTTCGACATCCGTTTTCCGCTGGTTCTGGACGAGCCGAAGTGATGCAGTGACGCAGTGATGCAATGACGACCCAGGATGGAAAAACGCTTTGCCAAACCGGAACGTGCCAATGATCCAGATCCATCCTGCTCGCTTCCCTGAGCAAGTCGAAGCGGTTCGGGGCATTTTTAGAGAGTACGCGGAAAGCCTCGGCATCGATCTCAGCTTCCAGCAATTCGATGCCGAACTCGCCGATTTGCCTGGTAAATTCGCTGCGCCGCGCGGTCGGGTGCTACTCGCGTATCACACTGGGGAGTTGATTGGCTGCGTGGCTTTGCGACCCATCGACGAAACGGTCTGCGAAATGAAACGGCTTTACGTTCGGCCGTCGGGGCGTGGTCTGCAAGCCGGCAAGCAGCTGGCCACGCTGATTTGCGCGACTGCGCGGGAACTGGAATATAGCCGCATTCGGCTCGACACCCTGCCGACCATGCACGCGGCGCTTCGGCTTTATGCGTCGCTGGGGTTTGAGCCGATTCCGGCGTATGTTTTCAATCCGATCCCCGGGGCGATTTTTCTGGAATGTGATTTGACGCGCGCTCCAGTGCAGCCGGATTGAAACTGCTGGGCCTGGCGACGTCGCCGCGCGCTATCGGCAAGTTCATCGGCAAGCTCGTCGGCAAGCTCATCGGCAGGCATTCGCTCATCGCTCCGTGCTGGTCGCTGAGTCCTCGCACGACAACTCCGGACGATTTACCGCCGCGCCTCGCCAATTCGGCAAGGTCTAGCAATGCTGCGTATCGTGACGAACAGTCGCGTGAATCGTCGCCGTTCTGATTGGCCTGATTTGCGCGGAACGCGTCGGCGCTTGACGTCACAGCGGCTGTCGTCACAGCGGCTGTCGTCACAGCGGCTGTCGCCATCGCCCAACCTGTCGCGGCGACGATCGTGGCCAGCACCGCTGCTTTGCCTATTGCCCGCAAGCGTGGCAGGAGCGTATCGACCTGCAATCGATACGTCATGTGCGCATAGTGTGCATCTGGCGCACCGCGACGGAATCGCATGAACGTCATGCTGCTTTTGACTCGCATGACAACGCCGGTCACGCCCAATGCGCCGGCACCCACACACGCCCGATCCAGTGCCCCGGCACCCATACCGCCGGACGCGGAGCCGGCGCGACGTACACCGCGCGCGGTGCGACATACACGGCAGGCGGCGGCGCATACACGACCGGAGGCGCCACAACGACCGGCTTCGGCGCAACATAAACTACCGGCGGCGCTACGACCACGGGCTTCGGCGCAACATAAACCACTGGCGCAGGCACGACAACCGGCGGCGGCACATACACGACAGGCGCCGCCACGACAACCGGCTTCGGCGCCACCACGACCGCCGTCCCACCCGTTGCGACGACGCCGCCCGTCACTACCGTTGCGCCCGACGTCACCGTATTGCCATGCGTGCCGGTGACGCTCGTCGACGTCGTCACGACGCCCGGCGCGACACGCGTGGCCGTACCGGAATGATTGACCGTGCCGCCGTCCGAGCCCGTCACGGTGCCCGAGCGTGAGCACGTAGAACCCGCGCAATTCGTCGATGCCGAATGATCGACCGTGTTGCCGTTTGAACCCGTCACCGATCCCGACGACGAATACTGGCCGGGTGCGGTTCTCGTCACATCGCCCGAGCTAGTGGCGGTTTTACCATCCGGCCCAGTCATTGAGCCGGTATGCGAGCAGGTGCCGCCAGCGCAGTTGGTATCGCCGGAATGCTGGACCGAGTTGCCGTAGCGCCCTGTCGCCGTCCCCGAGTTCGAGAACTGGCCCGGTGCATTGCGCGTCACCGTGCCAGTGTTGCTCGCGAAGCCGCCGTAAGGGCCGGCCACGCCACCCGCATGCGAACAGCTACCGCCGCCGCATGAGCCGTAACGCGCGCCGTTGTAGGTGCCGCGCGACGTGTAGGCCGTGCCGTGTTGCGACCACGCGAACGCCGATGCACTGCCGAGCGCGAGCACGGCGACCGTGGCGCTCAAGACGAGCTTGCGAAGTACTCGGCCGCGCGTGGCCGTAAGCGTGGTGGACGAAGCGATACAGGCGGCGTTGGCCGGGATGAAGAGTGAACGGTTTTTCACGGTATGTCCTTCGAGGATTCGGGCCACTTGTGTCACTGCTGCGTGGCGACGAACGGACTATAGAAGGACGTGTCCGGTAAATCATCAACGAAGATATGTCGCCTTGTGTCATCACGAAGAAGCCGCGTGGGACAAGGCTTTCCGGGCGATTTAAAGGCGCGGCGACATAATTCGACATAGATTGCCGCGCCCGTTTTCGGCACCGGCGAACTCAGAATGGTCCGCGGCTCGCCAGGTGCGCGTACTGGTCTTTCAGCTTCGCAATGCGCTGATGGTACAAGGCAAGCAAACACGATTTACTTTCGCCGCACGCGTGCCTGGACGTTAGCCACGTCTGCTGTTCGTCCTGCATATCGCCGCGCGTGCCCATCGCGACCAGACCCGTCATCATCTGGTAACGCACGGACATCTCGACATCCAGTTCGCTGAGTTGCCGCGATGCGCATACGGCTTTTTCATCCGGCAAGCGGGCCCGGTTGCAATCGAAGCTCGCGGCGAAAGCCGCTCCGGAAGTCAACGCGGCGATCATGCACAGCGTCGATCGTAAGCGTTGCTGAATGCGCTGGTGACGGTCTGTATTCATCGGTTATCCATATTGAATAGTGACGGGAGTCTGTTGCAAAAGCATGTGGGTGCCAACCGCACGAATCGGCACATTTTTATTGACAAGCAATGCGACAAAACGGCACACTCGATTTCATGTTGACGCACACCTCCATCGCCGTAGCGATTAATCACCCGAAGCGAGCCATCACCGGCTGGCCATTGGGAGTATGTGCGCGTTAGCAGTCTGAATCTGCAAACCAAACCCCCAAGGCCCCGCCGGTAACGGAAGGGGCCTTTTGTTTGGTGGTGCCGCCTTCCTCTACCGGCTCGATGACGGAGAGCAAGAAGATGGATCAGGCAAGCCCCCAATGCATGGATGACGACTCAAGTCTCGTCGCGTATCAACACGACGAGCGTCTGCCGAAAATCGTCGTGCATTTTTCCGTGATGCCAGGCGTCACGCTCACCTGGTGTATCGAAGCAGATAGCACGCTCGCGGTTCAGGGCGCGCGCATCTGGCTCACGCGCATCAGTTCCCCTTACGATCACTGGCTCGTGCCCGGCGCGGAGATTCGACTGCAGCGCGGAGAACGCGTGTGGCTCAGCACCGACGCCGATCAGGTAGCGCGCGTGTCGCTGACGAGCCAACTGCGCATGCGACGTGGGTGGCCTGGACGCTGGCTGGCTAAGCTCGCGGGGGTGGGGCTCGGTGCGCCCACGCCGCGCTAGTGGCGATCGTCGCCCGCATGCGCAACGCTCAGTGCGCGGCGGGCGTGACCTGCACCGCCGCCGCCGACACGAACACTGCATGAATCGTGTCGCCCACCTTCACTGTCGACAAATCGACCGCAGGTCCCGCCTCCAGCGTTTGCGTCTGATACACGCCGCGCAACGTGACGAGGCGCTTCTTGCGATCGATCGTCTGCACGGTAGCCAGCACCTCGGTCTGCCCCGCCGATTCGAAGCCGTCCGAAGCCGGCGTGGTCACCCGTTTGTCGACACGCTTGCGAATGTCCTTGTCTGCGCCGACGACTTTCTCGGCTTTCACGAGCAACGCATTTTTGTAAAGCACGTCGACCCGGTCGCCTACTTTTAGCTGATCGAAACCGGCAAGCTGCTGGCTCACGAGGACGACCACTGCATTACCGTCTGGTCCCTTGAGCGTCAGCGTTCGGCTGCCCGGATCGATGGCGGCGATCTCCGCGCTCAGATGAACCGGCTGAACCGCGTCGATCACGCTTTGCGCGGTACTGGCCATCGAGTCTTGCGCCCACGCCGGCTGAACGGCGGTGATTACTGCGGCCACTGCGACGATCAACGCTGCCCCTGTCGACGCTGCCTTCATCTGCGCTCTCCTTGAGAAGTTATCCAGGCCGGCGTGATGGCGCCTTGAAACCTCAGGTAGCCGCTTCATCACGCCGGGACTGCCTGCATCATCGGGACGACCTTGTCAGATGGTAGGGTGCAAAACATGTTCCTGCTGTCAGAACGCTACGATTGGACAGCCCAAACAAAAACAGCCCCACCGCTTTCGCGATGGGGCTGTTCATGATGCGCGCTCTACTAACGTGACGCTGGACCCCGCGCCGCGGTCAAACTCACGCTAAAGCATTACACGCGTTCGATTGCAATGGCGATGCCCTGGCCGACGCCGATACACATCGTGCACAGCGCAAAACGGCCTTGCGTACGATGCAACTGATACATCGCGGTCGTCACCAGACGCGCGCCGCTCATGCCAAGCGGGTGGCCCAGCGCAATCGCGCCGCCGTTCGGATTCACGCGAGCGTCGTCATCGGCAACGCCAAGCGCGCGCAGCACCGCAAGACCTTGCGAAGCGAATGCCTCGTTCAGTTCGATCACGTCGAATTGATCGATGGTCATGTTCAGACGTTGCAGCAGCTTCTGCGTGGCGGGTGCCGGGCCAATGCCCATCACGCGCGGCGCGACGCCGGCCGTAGCGATACCCAGCACACGGGCGCGCGGCGTGAGGCCGAAGCGCTTCGCGGTGGCTTCGTTGGCCAGCAGCAGAGCCGCTGCACCATCGTTCACACCCGATGCGTTGCCTGCCGTCACCGTGCCGTCCGGACGTACGACGCCCTTGAGCTTGGCCAGCGTTTCGAGGCTGGTTTCACGCGGATGTTCGTCCTGCAGCACCGTGACCGGATCGCCCTTCTTCTGCGCGATCGTCACGCCGACGATTTCCTGCGCGAGCGTGCCGTCGCGTTGCGCGCGAGCGGCTTTCTGCTGGCTGCGCAGTGCAAATGCGTCCTGATCGGCGCGGTTGATGTTGTAGTCGGTCGCGACGTTTTCGGCGGTCTCCGGCATCGAATCGACGCCGTAGAGCTTCTTCATCAGCGGGTTGACGAAGCGCCAGCCGATCGTCGTGTCGTAGATTTCGGCCTGGCGCGCAAATGCGCTGCCTGCCTTGGGCATCACGAACGGCGCGCGGCTCATGCTTTCGACACCGCCTGCGACCATCAACGCCGCTTCGCCCGATTTGATCGCGCGTGCCGCGATGCCGAGCGCGTCCATGCCCGAACCGCACAGGCGGTTGACCGTCGAGCCCGGCACGTCTTTCGGCAAGCCGGCCAGCAGCAGCGACATGCGCGCGACATTGCGGTTGTCGTCACCGGCCTGGTTCGCGCAACCGTAGATCACGTCGTCGATCGCGCTCCAGTCGACGTCCTTATTACGCTCCATCAGCGCCTTGAGCGGCACCGCGCCCAGATCGTCGGCACGCACCGACGACAGCGCGCCTGCATAACGGCCAATGGGGGTGCGAATCGCGTCGCACAGGAATGCTTCGGTCATGTGATGTCTCCAGTTGATGTGCTGCGTGCGCTGCGCCGTGGCCGGCTGATCCATGATGGCGTGATGGCCCGGTGACGCGGGCGGGATACGCGGCGGTACGGGGCCCGCCGCACTCACGGACAAGCGACGGCACGGCAGCCGTCACGTCAGATCAGCTTAGCGCAGGATGGTAAACATTGGGTCCGAGATCGCGGCCATTTGTTCTTTACGCGAACACACGGTCATATATCGAACAATGAACCTCGATAATAGGCGTGTGCGCGAAACCATGTCAAGCGCGGGCGGGGCCGCATTAGGGAATACGTGCAGGCGGCGCGCACGTAAGCGGGCCCATTGGCGGACACGTAATACGAATGCTCAGGCGCAAGGCTCAACGAACCTCGATACCTTCATCTTCGATATAACTGCGGATCACGTCGGCAAAATTCCGCTCGCCGCTCAGTCCCAGCCGTTCTGCGCGCGACGCATCCCACTGCCCCGGCCAGCTGCCGACAATCTTCTCCACCCGCGCATCCGGCTCCCACACGATCCGGTTTGCGACCTCATTGCCGGCCACCTCGCGCAGCGCCGCGACCATTTCGTCGACGCTGACCGAGATGCCCGGCAAGTTCAACACCCGCTGATTGCCAAGCGCCGCTGCATCGAGTTCGAAACCGGCGACCAGGCTCGCGATCGCCTTGCGCGGCGACAGCAGCCACAAGCGCGTCGCACCCGCCACCGGACACACTGCCGCCTCGCCATTCAATGGCTCGCGGATAATCCCGCTCGCAAACGACGACGCCGCCGCGTTCGGCCGCCCCGGACGCACGCTGATGGTCGGCAGCCGCAACACCCGGCCGTCGGCGAAACCGCGCCGCGTGTAATCGTTGAGCAGCAACTCCGCGATCGCCTTCTGCGCGCCATATGACGATTGCGGATTCAGCGCCGTATCGTTCTGCACGACAGCCGGCAGATCTCCGCCATACACCGCGACCGAACTCGTGAACACCACACGCGGCCGATGCCCGCGTTGCCGGCACGTTTCGAGCAGCCAACGCGAAGCGTCCAGATTGATGCGCATACCGAGATCGAAATCCGCTTCGGCCTGCCCGCTGACGATTGCGGCGAGATGAAAAATGGCTTCGGTGTTGTCGTCGATCGCGTTGTCGAGCACGCTGCGTTCGGCGATATCGCCCACTTCGGTTCGCACGCGGCTGTCGCCGAAATCGTCCGCCCGCACCACGTCGAGCAGGACCAGTTCAGTCACTGGCTGCGGCGTACCCTGCGAGTCTTTCAGCGAGCCGCGCGTCAACAGTTCTCGTGCAAGGCGCTGACCGAGAAAACCCGCGCCGCCGGTAATCAGTACTTTCATGATTGGCTTTCCATCGTGGTCGTGAATTAGCGGCTGGCGCGCGTGGCATTCAGATACGGTTTCACCCAGCCAAGTCCCGCCGAGGTGCCCGCACGCGGCCAGTATTCGCAACCGACATAGCCGTCGTAGCCGAGCGAGTCGATCAGTTCCAGCAGGTACGGGTAATTCACCTCGCCCGTATCGGGTTCATGACGCTCCGGCACACCCGCGACCTGAATGTGGCCGATGCCCGCCATATCGCGTTTGAGTTTCATCGCCAGATCGCCTTCGACAATCTGGCAGTGATAGCAGTCGAACTGCACCTTCAGATTCGGCGCGCCGACCTCCGCGCAGATCGCGTGGGCGTCGTCCTGACGGGTCAGAAAATAGCCCGGCATGTCACGCGTGTTGATCGGCTCGATCACGATCGTGATGTCTTCGGCCTGCGCCGCCTGCGCGGCATAGGCGAGATTCTGCAGATACACGTCGCGATGCTGCGGACGCGACTGATCCACGCCGATCAGGCCGGCCATCACATGCAGCTTGCGATTACCGAGCACACGCGCGTAGTCGAGCGCGGTTTCGACGCCGCGCCGAAACTCGGCTTCGCGGCCCGGCAACGAAGCCATGCCGCGTTCACCACTGGCCCAGTCGCCGGGCGGCGCATTGAAAAGCGCCTGCGTCAGGTTGTTGGCATCGAGCCGTGCGCCGATCTCGCTGGCCTGGAAATCGTAGGGGAACAGATATTCGACCGCTTCGAAGCCGTCCTTCGCCGCGGCGGCGAAACGGTCGAGGAAAGCGTGCTCGTTGTACATCATCGTCAGATTGGCGGCGAAACGGGGCATGGCGACAACTCCCTGAAAACAGTTTGATCCGGCGCGAGCATCAGGCCGTTGATGCCTGTCTCTCGCGTTCGTCGAATAATCAGCCGGCTCGAGCGCACGGGCCACGTGAGCGACGCGAACCACGCCCGGCACGTGCAGCGTGCAGCGTGCAGCGTGCAGCGTGCAAGCAGAGTGCTTTGTATCGGTGCTACCAGCGCGCGCCGAACACGGCGCGCAATTCTTCAAGTGCGGCTTCATCGAGCGGCGCCGGTCTTGGATTCGTCATCAGCCACACGCGCGCGGTCTCTTCCAGTTCCTCCAGCGCATACGACGCCTGCGCGACAGAACGCTCCCACACCACGGGCCCCAAACGTTCGAGTAAAACCGCACGAACCGAATCGGCGAGGGCGGCAATCTCAGCGGCCACTTGCGGGTCGCCTGGGCGCCGGTAACGAATCAGCGGGACATGTCCTACTTTCATCACGTAGTACGGCGTGATAGGCGGCAGCACATCGTTTTCACTCCACACACCCGCTAGCGTCAGCGCCACCAGATGCGTCGAATGCGTATGGACGATGCCGCGTGCTTCGCCATTGCGCGCATAGATGCCACGATGCAACGCCAGCGTTTTCGACGGCTTTCCGCCCGACACCGCGTTGCCGTTCAAGTCGACCTTCGCGATGCCGGCAGGATCGAGCCGACCCAGGCAGGCATCGGTGGGCGTGATCAGCCAGCCGTCGTCGAGCCGCGCACTGATGTTGCCGGCGGTGCCCACCGTGTAGCCCCGCTGATAAAGACTCGCACCGCTCACGCAGATTTCCTCGCGCACACGCGCTTCGTTCGTCGTATGGACTGCGGGCGCGCTGTTCATCGGACGGCTCCGTCCAGATGACGCAGCGCCTTGTCGAAGAAATCGGTCGAACCGAAGTTGCCGGACTTCAGTGCGAGCGCGAGTGGCTCAGCACCCGTGGTCGCCGTAGCCGGCACACCGGGATCGATCTGCGCGCCGATGCGCAGCGTTCGCACGTCGAGCGCCTGGACGACAGCGCCGGACGTCTCGCCGCCCGCCACCACGAACTTGCGCACGCCGCGCTCGTGCAGACCGCGCGCAATGGCGGCCAGCGTCGACTCGACCAGATGCCCCGCTTCGTTGACCCCGAGTTCATGCTGCACGGCTTTGACTTCGTCGGGCGCGGCGGTTGCGTAGATCAGCACGGGTTCGCGCCGCTCGAGATGCGGCTGCGCAAAACTCAGCGCCTGTTCGACCACGTCTTCGCCGCGCGCCGCCGCCAGCGGATCGATACGAAACGCAGGCCGGGTTTCACGCCAGAGCGCGACCTGTGCACGGGTCGCTTTCGATGCGCTGCCCGCCAGCACGGCCGACAGGCCTTCAACGTGCGGCAACTGCGCGGCGTCGCCATGCTCGTCGAGCAAGCCGGTGCGGCGGAAATTCTCGGGCAAGCCCAATGCAATACCCGAGCCGCCGGTGATCAACGTGAGCTCAGCGCAGGCTTCGCCGAGCACATGCAGATCGGCGTCGGACACGGCGTCGGCAATCGCCATCCGCACGCCTTCGTTGCGCAATGCGCCGAACGCTTCGCGCACGGTCGAGGCGCCTTGCGCGACTGCGTCGTATCGCACGAGGCCGACTTTCGACGCGGTTTGACGTTGCAGCACGCGCACGAGATTCGCATCGTGCATCGGCGTGAGCGGATGGTTTTCCATGCCCGACTCATTGAGCAACGTATCGCCGACAAACAGATAGCCGCGAAAGATCGTGCGGCCGTTTTCGGGGAACGCAGGGCAGGCAATCGTAAAAGCGCCGGCGTGATTGCCCGACGACAACGCATCGAGCAATGCATCGGTCACGGGGCCGATATTGCCCGCATCGGTTGAATCGAAGGTCGAGCAGTATTTGAAGAAGAACTGCCGGCAGCCTTGTGCGCGTAACCAGTCGAGCGCGGCCAGCGATTGCGCAATCGCATCGCCAGCCGGAATCGTGCGCGATTTCAGTGCGACCACCAGCGCATCAGCCTCGACCCTGTCATTCGAGGCCGGTACGCCGATCGTCTGCACCGTGCGCATACCGCCGCGCACCAGCATGTTGGCGAGATCGGTCGCGCCAGTGAAATCGTCGGCGATGCAGCCGAGTAACGCGCGTTTCGTGGTGGACGTCATCCGATGCGCTCCGGCTTATTTCGCGGCCGGCACGTCGATGCCGGGGAAAATCTTGATGACCGCCGAATCGTCCTCGCCGCCATGGCCGGCCGTCGACGCCATCATGAACATCTGATGCGCAGCCGCCGACAATGGCAATGGAAATTTCGACCGGCGCGCGGTGTCGAGCACGAGCCCCAGATCCTTGACGAAAATATCGACCGCCGACAACGGCGTGTAATCGCCATTGAGAATGTGCGGCACGCGGTTTTCGAACATCCACGAATTGCCCGCACTGTTCGTGATCACCTCGTACAGCGCCTTGGGATCGACGCCTTCGCGCAGGCCGAGGGCCATCGCCTCGGCGGCGACCGCGATATGCACACCGGCCAGCAGCTGATTGATGATCTTCACTTTCGAGCCGGCGCCATGCGTGGCGCCGAGCCGGTAGACCTTGCCGGCCATGGCGATCAACACGTCCTGGCAGCCAGCATAGGCTTGCGCGGGGCCCGACGTCATCATCGTCATCTCACCGGATGCCGCGCGTGCCGCGCCGCCTGACAGCGGCGCATCGAGCATCTGCAGGCCCGCCGCTTCGATCCGCTTGCCGAGCTGGATCGCGAATTCCGGCGGGACAGTGGCGCTGGCGATCACCACGCTGCCCTTCTTCATCGCCGCCACCGCGCCCTGCTCGCCGAACAGCACGGCCTCGGTCTGCTCGGCATTCACGACGACGGTGACGACCACGTCGCATTGCGCGCCGAGT
This sequence comes from Paraburkholderia metrosideri, assembly GCF_904848625.1. Lineage (GTDB taxonomy): Bacteria > Pseudomonadota > Gammaproteobacteria > Burkholderiales > Burkholderiaceae > Paraburkholderia > Paraburkholderia metrosideri. The sequence goes on along the minus strand of NZ_CAJHCP010000005.1, from coordinate 402,018 downwards.
TCCGCAGGGGTCGCACAGCCCATCCCGCCTTCCGCGACAAAGGCCTGCAACACCTCTTCGCGCAGGTCGCACGCATGGACCCTGAAGCCCGCACGACGCAGCGAGCGCGCGACACCGAAACCCATTGCACCTAGACCGATGACACCGACATTTCTGGACATGTGTGACCTCTGTCAATTCGTGATGTGTTCGCCGCCGCCGAGCCTCTGCGCTCGCCGGACCTCGCCGCGGACAGCCCGTCGCCGTTAGCAGATTCCCGCTTCCGCCAGCCGGCGCGCGGCGTTGTACAGATGAGTTTGCGCCGCGTGACGCGCGGCCACTGAATCACCGGCGCGAATCGCGGCGGCAATCGCCGCATGTTCGTCGCGCACCTGACGCGAAAAGTCCTCGCGCAACGATTCGTTGCGGCGCGTGACGACCGTGCCGGCCTCCAGATATTGATTCAGAAAAGTGAGCGTTTTGAGGAAATACGGATTGCCGGTCGCCGCCGCAATCGCGCGATGGAACGCGACGTCGGCCGCGACGCCGTCGGTGCCGTCGGCCACTGCTTCGTCGATTCCGGCGAGCGCGGCCTCGATCGCCGCAATATCGGCACTGCTGCGGCATAGCGCGGCTTCGGATGCGACTTCCGCCTCGATCGCGCGGCGCAGCGCGAGAATCTGCACCACCGAGCCCGGCTCGACCGCTTCCGCGTAGTCGATTCGCAGCGGCCGGATCGCGCCGTGCGCCGCGACGAACACGCCGCTGCCCTGGCGCGGCTCGACGACACCCTCGTTTTTCAGCCGCGACACCGCCTCGCGGATCACCGTGCGGCTTACGCCGAACTGCTGCGCCAGCACCGCCTCGGTGGGCAGCTTGCCGCCGCGCTCGAAGGTACCTTTGTCGATCTGCTTGAGCAGTTGCTGCGCGACCGTGTCGCTCAACGCCTGCGCAGGAATCTTGTCGAACATCGAGGCCTCGGCTGGTCGTGTTGTCGGGTCATCATACAAATTTGAGACGAGACCGGCATCCGCGCAAACCCTGGGATTTTTACGCGAAGCTGCGTCAAGTTGGCGAAACAGAAGGCTTAAGCTATCGTCACGCCTTTGCGCAACAGCGCGTCGGGCGACCGGCGCGGCCAGCGTGCGCGCTTTCTTCGAACGCATCCTTCAAGGCCCATGAGCAAAGCCCTGCCGCCGTCTACTGTCGTTCCCGTCAGCGCCGAACCGGCTCCGGACAAACCGGGCGACTCGTATGTGCAGTCGTTCGCGCGCGGCCTCGCGGTGATCCGCGCGTTCGACGCAAAGCGCCCCGAACAGACGCTCACCGACGTCGCCGCCGCCACCGGTCTGACGCGCGCGGGCGCACGCCGCATCCTGCTGACCTTGCAAACGCTCGGCTACGTGGAAGCCGAGGGCCGCCTGTTCCGTCTGACGCCGAAGATTCTCGACCTCGGTTTCGCGTATCTGACGTCGATGCCGTTCTGGAACCTCGCCGAGCCGGTGATGGAGGGATTGTCGGCGGAGGTCCACGAAAGCTGTTCGGCAGCCGTGCTCGATCGCACCGAGATCGTGTATGTGCTGCGCGTGCCGACCCATAAGATCATGACGATCAATCTGTCGATAGGCAGCCGCTTACCGGCTTATTGCACGTCGATGGGCCGCGTGCTGCTGTCCGCGCTCGACGATGAAACGCTCGACGCCACGTTGAGTTCTGCACCGCTCTATGCGCACACGGCGCGCACGGTGACGGACAAGGACGAGTTGAAGAAGCTGATCGCGCAGGTACGCGCTCAAGGTTGGGCGATCGTCGATCAGGAACTGGAAGGCGGACTGATCTCGCTATCTGCGCCGATCCGCAATCGGCAAGGGCGCGTGATCGCAGCGATGAACATCAGTGGGAATGCGCAGCGGAATTCGGCGAAACAGATGGTGAAAGCATTCCTGGAGCCGCTGCAGAAGGCTGCGCAAACGGTCTCGGATATGGTGGCGAGACGCGGGTAAGCAGGGAGGCAGCGCGCGTTGCGCGCCTACCCCATCGCCGTCCCGTCTGGCCTATTGCCCCAGAAAACGCTCCACCAGCCGGGTCCAGAACGCGGCACCGACCGGCAGATTGCGGTCATTGAAATCGTAGTGCGGGTTGTGCACCATGCAGCCGTCCTCACCTGCGCCGTTGCCGATCCGCAGGAACGTGCCCGGCCGCTTCTGCAACATGAACGCGAAGTCTTCGCTGCCCATCAGGATGTCGGTTTGCTCGACGACCTTGTCGTCGCCGACCAGTTCGCGCGCCACCTGCACGGCGAAATCCGTTTCGGCGTCCGAGTTCACCACGACCGGATAGCCCTCGATGTACTCGACAAGCGCTTTGCCGCCATAACTCGCGGCCTGCGACTCGGCGAGTTCGGTAATGCGCTTTTTCAACAGCGCACGGACTTCCGGGCTGAACGAACGCACGCTCAGTTCCAGTTTTGCGCTGCTCGAAATCACGTTATTCGCGGTACCTGCGTGCATCGAACCGACCGTCACCACGGCCGGCTGCGACGGATCGACATTACGCGCGACGATGGTCTGCAACGCCATCACGATGCTCGCCGCGACCACGACCGGGTCGACCGTCAGATGCGGACGCGCCGCATGGCCGCCGACGCCTTCAATCGTAATAATCGCCTTGTCGCCCGCTGACATGAACGGCCCTTTGCGAAACAGCAATGTGCCAGGTTCTTCGCCCGGATGGTTGTGCACGCCGAACACGGCGTCGCACGGAAAGCGCTCGAACAGGCCGTCGGCGATCATTTTCTGAGCGCCGCTGTCAACGCCGCTTTCCTCGGCCGGCTGGAAATACAGATGCACCGTGCCCGAGAAATTGCGCGTGGCCGCGAGGCGCTGTGCGGCGCCGAGCAGCATGGTCGTGTGGCCGTCGTGACCGCACGCGTGCATTTTGCCGTGCGTACCGCTCGCGTACGGCAGCCCGGTTTGCTCGATGATCGGCAACGCGTCCATGTCGGCGCGAATGCCGATGCTGCGCTTGCCGTCGCCCACTTTCAATGTGCCTACGACCCCCGTTTGACCGACTCCACGTGTGACCTGCCAGCCCCATTGTTCGAGTTTCTCCGCGACCAGTGCAGCAGTCTGGACTTCCTCATACGCCAGTTCAGGGTGATGGTGAATGTGATGGCGAATTTCGCGCAAACTCTGTGCTGCGGGTTCGAGGTCGGACACTTCGGTCAAACGGACGGCGTCGTTCATCTTTGTTGCTCCGTGAATTCATGCCGCGGGCGAATGCGGCGAACAGCCCTGCTCTTCAGATACACCGTGACGTTTGAACAAGAAACACGGAGCGGTCGGTGCGCGGGCAGCGAAAAGCGTATTGTGTCAAAGACTGAATCGGGCGCCGACTGTTCACACCTGCATTTTTTAAGGCATTGTGTGCGGCCCGCTGTTTCGCTATGCTGGTTCTGACCAACTCCGGGAGCGGACACATGGAAGTGAGCACAGATGCGCTTGTTGACATGCTGCGAGAAGTTGAAGCCGAAGATCCGATCGACTATGCGGACCTTCCATTCGGCGAGCAGGAACTGCGGCGGCTGGTTATGACCTCTCTCGTCGAGCGCCACCACCAGGTCGAAGCCGGCAACATGTCGGTATCCGAGATTCACGCGTTGTATTTGCTGAGCACCGCCAAGCTCGTGCTCGAGAACATGGTGCTGCACGCGAGATTGCTTTTACTTCAGGGTCAACGTGTCGATGTGCAGGCGCTTCTCGCGCCGTTCACCCTTAAAGGTAAATCGTAGGCGGGTTGCCAATCGCTAACGGCGCGCGGGTGTTTCGCCCGTTGGGATAGTTCGCGGCGTAGCGCGCAGGACTCACGTGAGCCCGGGATGGATTAACTGCAATCAAGTCGATGCCAGCGGGATTCACGTCCGACTGGCATCGAGTAACACGGGTTGGCTTGCGTAGGTTTATACGGCCAATTCGACCGGCGCTACCGGTGCTGCGGGTGCTGCGGGTACATCAGAAGTTGCAGCAACGGTGTCGACTGCCGCTGTCTCGGCGGGCGCAACTTTCTTGACTGCTTTCGGCTTGGCCGGCGCAGCCACAGGTTTCTTCTCTGCGATCTTCTCGCTGGCAGCGGGAGACTTCGCGACAACGGCTTTCTTTACAGCGTCGGTCTTTTTAGCCACCGGCGCTTTCGTGACTGCGGCTTTCGGTTCATCAGCCTTTGCAACCGGCGCAGCGGCTTGCGTGGTCACGTCCTTCTTGACGGCAGCTTTCGGCTTAGCCGTTTTCGTAACCGGCGCAGCGGCTTTCGTGGTCACGGCTTTCGTGACGGCTGCTTTCGGCTTAGCTGTCTTCGCAACCGGAGCAGCGGCTTTCGTGGTCACAGCTTTCGTGACGGCTGCCTTCGGCTTATTCGTCTTCGCAACCGGCGCAGCGGCTTTCGTGGTCACGGCTTTCGTGACGGCTGCTTTCGGCTTAGCTGTCTTCGCAACCGGAGCAGCGGCTTTCGTGGTCACGGCTTTCGTGACGACTGCCTTCGGCTTATTCGTCTTCGCAACCGGCGCAGCGGCTTTCGTGGTCACGGCTTTCGTGACGGCTGCTTTCGGCTTATTCGTCTTCGCAACCGGCGCAGCGGCTTTCGTGGTCACGGCTTTCGTGACGACTGCCTTCGGCTTATTCGTCTTCGCGACCGGCGCAGCGTTTTGCGCGCCATCAATCAGAAACTTGTTGCGGTCTTTGGCGCCGGCAATCCACAGCGGCGCGCGGCCGCGACCGCTCCACGTCGCGCCCGATTTCGGGTCGCGGTATTTAGCAGCCCGCTCACCTTCAGGCTGAGCCTTGCGAACCACCACTGCGTTAGCGGAAGCCTTCTTCGCTACCGCCGTGTTAGCTTTACTTTTTGCCTTACCGACCGCCGCCTGATTCGAAGCGACTACCGCGCCCGCATCAGCGCCGATCAGAAACTTGCTGCGGTCTTTTGCACGGGCAATCCAGGCCGGCGCGCGACCGCGACCCGTCCACGTTGCACCGGATTTCGGATCTTGATACTTTGCCGCGACCTCGCCAACCGACGTCTTCGACGCGTTGACTGCGGAGCTAACGGTGGCGGTTTTCGCCGCGCGCTTCGTCTTTGCCTCGGCTTCAATATCTTTTGTCGTCAGTCCATGCTTGAGCATGAGACCGCGAATCTTGTCGACGACTACCTGCGCATTCTTTGTCGCCAATGCCTCGGCTTGCGCTTTAAGCTTATCCATCTTTGCCTGAATTTGTTCCAGTGTTGCCATGTAGACTCCCTTTATAAATGGTATTGCGGTGCGCACTATGCCACGCGCATTAAATTAACGCCATGAGGATATAGACGTGGGAAGCTTACGAAGTAAAACCTCCGCTGGATCGGCCACAAAACCACGTGCCGATTCCATCGATTGAATGAACGGAATAGACAGGCTTCATCGTTGCCGCCTGGTTAAAGAGCGACTCCGAATGGGTCGGCTAGCGCAGCACCGATCGGTGTCACAACGCCTTCAGCACGGATTCAATCTGCAACCCGAACCGGTTCGTTGATTGATAGACGACCACCGCCCTCACATCGGTCCAATCTTGCGCACCGAGCACATCGCAATATCGGATGTCGCGGTCCAACATCGGCTCGTGCGGAATCAGAAACAGGCGGCAACCCTTTCCTGAAGTTCGCTCTACCAGCCGCACCGGTTGGTCGGACACGAACCTGCTCCCAGGGAGTCGCGTGCCTCGGAGCGGTCTGCGCATAGCGCCCGACGACCGCCGTCGTGCTGGCAATCAACCGTATTGCCGCCGCAATTTCCGTGAGCCACACACCGGCATTCGCACGCACGGGTCCGCTTTATTTTTCGCACAAAAAAATATCAGGAGCACCAGTGTCAGCACGGCGAAAATCGCCATCGCCGCCATTGCCATTGCCCGGCTGTCGACGAGGTCCACCGGACTTGCAGTAAAGTGTTCACTTTCGGGTGGGTAATCAGCGCAGACCCGCTCGAAAAAACAGTGTCGAATTACGTCCATATTGAATCGTCCGCCGTCGCCCATATGTTATGGGCTCGCTTAACCGCAGCGAGCAAGCCGAAAGACATGATGAAACCTGAATTTAGCGAGCGCGAAAGTGCGCGGCCCGACCTGCTCTGTTTCCTCGTCGCGATTGCAGCGGCGTCGTACGCGTTGACCAACGAATGGCGGGTGGACCATGTAGTTCAATGCTGCCGTCAGTGGCTGCAGAAAAATCGCCTGCAGATGGACTGGCTGGACAGGGTTCGCATTGGCCAGCTTGCGCTGAAAATTGCCAGCAAGGATTTGCTGGAGGCGGGTGTCGCGGTTCGGCTGTCGAGTGTGAACGCGCTGTTCACCAGCGAGATGGAACTCAATGAAGCAAGCACCATGGTTCAGCGGATGATGGCGCTCTGCCACGACGCGCTTTAATCGCGAGAAGGCGGAGGTGTAGCCCCCTCAGCGTTAGAAACCCGTGATCAGGTTGAAGAGAACACGACCGCCGCAACACCCTCTATGTGCGTAAAGCTGCGAAAAAAACGGTACGTTTTACCTTCGATGTCAATCAGATTGTTTCCTGCTTCAGTCACGTTGAGGATTTCGTTAGCCAGCGACGCAGCGATCGTTCCGCGCTGCTTCAATTCCTCGCGCGGACCCGCCGCGTCACCGACATATAGTGTGGCAGTGTCGCTTGAATGACGCATCACGATGAGGCTGGCGCCTGCATCGAGCGACAACTCAAGATACTCGGCCAACACCTGCAGCGCCTCGAGTCTCGGCCCCTGCAGATTAGTAGTCGCCCCGGATGCGTTTGTCATGTCTTTCTCCGTCGCGTTGAATAACCGTCCGTCAATAGTTTATCTGACAGCAATGTCTCCACTATATGCGGACCAAATATAAAAAGCAGAAAACGTAGGATTCACACGACGGACCTCGACGAGCATTATCGTTTCAGTGTCGGCGAGCAACAGTTGCACGATAAACGCAAACGTTGACGAAGCACGCGACCGGCTCACACCTGATAACGGAAACTGTCATGGCAAACGAATACTGCATGTTCAAGGGAACGCTCGGGCTCGGCGTGCCGTTTTTCCGGCAATATCACGGCAGCCCACACTACGTGATCGTGCTGGAGAATTCGCCAGGCGAGAATTTCATGCTGGTCGTCAACGCTGCATCCGACACACGAACGCAGCAGAACGACAACCGGGTCCTTTCTCTCGTTTCGACCATATTCGAGCATCCCATGCTGCCCGTATTGCAGCAGCTGCCCGCCGGTCTGCATACCGCCGGCTTTCCTCGCCTCGATTACTGGCAGGACAAGAAACTCGTCGACGTCACGAGGATGCGCCCCATTCCGTACGACTCGACGAATGGCGATCAGAACGACATCAACGACCTGATCGACGACGCGCTAACCATCGACCGCACCCAACCATCACAAGACTTCCCGTACAAGCCATCGGACAGCGATGTGGAAACGCGCCAGGCATGGAAACCGGCCAGTGGCGATGAGATTACCGTCTACGGGTTTGGATTTCTTTTTGAACCGGAAAAGGACGGAATGCACGAGTTGCATATGAATCAGGGCAATCCGCCGACGCACGACCGCAATGACCATTCGAAAGAAAATGGCACCTTCCACGACGGCGCGGTGATCGTGCAAAGCGGCACGCAGTTCTCCGCCATCTTCACCGCGTTTCAGACTCAACTTCTCCCCACCGGAACCGACGGCTACCCGGAAAAAAACGCAAAGCCGATTCTTTCGCTGACGACCCATTCGTAGCGCTTGCTGCAATCGCACAACGCGGCGTCGTCCCGCACAATCACCTCTCAATCCGTGTGCGTAGGCGTCGCTGCGAACTCCACGCGATTACCCTGATCTTGTCACGCATTTCAATTCCCCTTCTCCTTTACCGTCCTTGAATGAAATCTGCCTGAGCGGAGAAACCCTGCTTTGAAAACGCACGCTACAGGGTCTAGTGTTCAGCAATGGGCGCACGCAAATCGGCACGTCAATTCGACCCGTAACGGCGCTGACAACGCACGACATCTGCCCGACAAACAATAGTATTTTCACGCCGCACTTCTTCGGCGAGCTTCACTTAACGAGCGTCAACAACAATTCAAGTGAGGTTTTCGTGAGACACATTCTGATACTGACAGTAGGTCTGGCCAGCACCCTATTCGCCGTCTCAGGGCACACCGCTGACATTACCGGCGCCGGGAGTACTTTTGCTGCACCCATCTACAAGCGGTGGGCAAGCGCTTATCAGGAAGCCGGCGGCGGCAAGGTGAATTACCTCAGTGTCGGCTCGACAGACGGCCTTCGGCAAATCGTTGCAAGTCTGGTGGATTTCGCCGGATCGGACGCGCCGCTCAGTGAAGCAGAACTCGCGAAAAACGGCTTATACCAGTTCCCAACCGTTATTGGCGGTGTTGTTCCAGTCGTCAACCTTCCCGGCCTCAAGTCGGGGGAAGTGACGTTAACCGGCCAGGTACTCGGCGACATCTTTCTGGGCAAAATTATTTACTGGGACGACCCGGCAATCGTCGCAATCAATCCTGGAATAAAGATGCCCAATACGCCAATTGCCGTGGTGCGGCGTCTCGATGGTTCCGGCACGACGCTTATCTGGACGCACTATCTTTCGCAGGTCAATCCGGAATGGAAAAGCAGGATCGGAGAAGGCACCACCGTACGTTGGGCTCGTGGAATAGGCGGCAAAGGCAATGAAGGGGTGGCGACCTTCGTGCAGATCCTGCCGGGTGCAATCGGCTACGTTGCATGGGACTTCACGAAGCAGAACCGCATGTCTTACCTCGCGATGAAAAATACTGCCGGCGCCACGGTCCGGCCTGGCCCGGACACATTCAAAGCGGCCGCCGCGAATGCTGACTGGTCTAAATCGCTCGTTCCGATTCTGACTAATGAGCCAGGCAAAAATGCGTGGCCGATTGTCGGGGCGACGTTTGTGTTGCTCCGAAGTTCACCCGCGCTTCCGGAGCGCAGCAGTGAAACGCTAAAGTTTTTCGATTGGGCACTCACCAACGGTCAACAGGCCGCGGAAGACCTCGACTACATTCCACTCCCCACCGCCGTCGTGGATGAAGTCCGCACACAATTACGCACTAAATTAAAAAGTTCGTCGGCCAAGGCCATTACCGCTCAGTAACACTTGCAAAGGATTGTGTGAAAAGTTGAAATAGATCCCTCCATTTGACTTGTGATTTTCCGCATTAAAAAAATAAATGGGAACTTTGACGGTTAATCGTTGACGTATGTCATTCGGTTAGGTAAGTTCCATGCCTCAAAAATTATTCAGAGCGGAGTCAATGGTCGAAGATTATGAAACAGCCAAGGGTATCGAAATTGAACTCAATGGCACCGTGTTTCGAGGTCGATATCGCGTCATGAACGGATCGGTTATCGTCTACTTCGACAATGAAATAAAGTTCGCCAGTCACGACATGAACCGGCCCGATGTGGTGGCCAAATGGCTGCTCACCGATCTCGCGCGCCGTGCCGAGTCGAAAAGAGGAAAGGCAACCGGTAACGCAAAACGATAAAAAACAGGAACGAAAAAAGGGATTAAAAGTGCGCACGCAGCATATCGTGCGCGACAATTTTCTGTAAGTTCTGCTGCTCGTCCAGATATTTAATCGCTTTTTTCAACGCATGCGGTTCGCCTAACTGGAACGCGTATTCGCGAAGCAAAGTTTCGCTGGCCACCAGATCGTTCAAATTGCCAAGGTGCTCCTGCACTTGCGCGAGTCGTTCAATCGTCACCGCATAATGATCGTCAAGCACGGGCGCGAGGAATTCCAGCGAATATCGCAGCCTTTTTCCTGCAATACGAATCTCATGAAGCTCAGCGTAGTCAGCGTCCTGATGAGAAACGACGCGTTTGACCCGCTTCTTTAGCATCGTTTCGGCCCGCTGTGCCCGCATCGTCGCGAATTCGTTCAGGCGCATCGACACGACCTGTTCGCCGATCTGATTTCGCGCAACCTGCACCGCGTGGTCGACGATCCGCTCAACGCCCGCATTCGCAATGATCCGGACACTGAACGCCAACGCGCTGCTGCGATGCCGATCGACGCGCTCAATCAGCGGCCCGAAAGAGTCGTTTGACTGCGCCGTTGACAGCAGCACACGCAGCACGTCCCAGTCCCGTGTTTTTCCCGCCGCCTCAGCTAGCGATTTGAATTCGCTGCGATGAAACCTCGCGTCCCGCTTATCGAGTAGCGGCTGAAATACCCACCACAATGTGCGCAGACGACGCAGCGCAACCCGCAGCTTGTGCAGGACTTCCGGTTCCGAACTTGAATTGAGCTCCCGCACTCTCCTGACGGCTTCGCTTGCCGCCATGAGAGAAAGCAGGTTGAAAGCGTCTGCAATCGACGTAGCAGACGTTATTGCGCACTCCGCTTTGCCGACGCGCGGTGGCTGTGACGCTTTCAGATTGTCAGCTGGAAGAGGACTCGAAGTCATTTCACCTGCTTCTATCGCGGGCGGATGAGCGCGATAACAGACGCCATCTTAAGTCAGTCAGAAAAAACAAACGCAATGCGCCGGGCGCATCAACTTCGCTCGTTGAAGGCATGCACGATTGGCATGCGAAAGCCTCGTTTCAGGGCGCGGTGCCACACCAGCGTCACATTAAAAAATCACCATCTCCGATAGATTGATATTCCGCCGACAGACTCTCGTAGTGACGATCGTTGCGGAAGCGAATTCAGCAGACGCCTCAATCATGGAAGAGACAAAGTGAAACAGCGAGCGACCGTTGTATGTCAGCTTGGCGCGAGAATCCTGATGGTAAGTAAAGAGGGCTCGCGATGGTCATTGCCGGGAGGCAAAGCATCCATCGGCGAAAGCTTGCAGGGGGCTGCGTCACGCGAATTGATGGAGGAAACCGGTCTGCGTGCGCTCAACATGCGATATCTGTTTGACTTCACGGGCGTTCGCACATGTCATCACGTTTTCGTCGCGTACATCGACGAAGATCAAATCGCGGTGCCCGATAACGAAATCACCCGTTGCCGCTGGGTCAAAGTGACGAACGTAGCACGTTATGCAACGAGTACCTGTAGTCGGGGCATTGTGGAAATTCTGTCTTTGAGCGCTCTGCACGAGCCTCAAACCGTGAGCCGCTCTCAGCAGACGCAGGCCTTTGTCCGAAACTTGCAGGCAGCCTACCCTGATTCGATTTTCAGCGGATAAAAGCGTTATCCGGCGATCAGTACGCCCGATCCGAAGCGCGTGAGCGCAGCGCGCGGCGCCCATTCCCGAAGCGATCATTCGACCATCACACTTCCCGCCAAACTCCTTCCGGCGCGGAAACAGCGCGTTATATTTTTTCGTCCTCAACGTCGCCGTACTATGCTTTTTGATTAGCGGCAGATGTTGACGAGTGAGTCTCGCGCATTTGTGACAAATACATGACAGACCTTTATGTCCATCACTTTAATGCGCTGGACACGGAGCTCACTCGCCTGCTTTCGACGCCACGCCAATCTCAACTTTTCTTTCGAGCCGCCGCGAGATGTCCGATAAAACACCACCGCAAGCGAGATCCCCTGAAGCTATCGACAAGGACTTTGCCGACCTGATGGCGTCGAAGATGCCGAGCGATGCCGCGCGCGACAAATTCGAAAGGCTCTGGGACGAGGCCAATGCAATCGCGGCGCAAACCGTTCACACAGTAGAGGGACAGCGATACATCTCGCTACTGAAACGAATGCACCAGACGTTTGAAGGCCGTTATCCCGTTGAAGGAGCGATAAACGGCCACGGAAAGCGGCGCTCGTAGAGATCGACGTGCCAATGAAGCACCTTGATGCCTCGTCGGAAGAGCACCGCCAATGACGACGGCACTCGCGATCCGCCCACTCAGGACTTCGCCGGCCGCCCGGTCTTGACCTGCTCTACTGCCGACACCGCCGCCAACAGCCGCTTCGATGACGCCGCTTCGAGCATCAGCAGACCCGCGCGCAAGAGTTCGCTTTTCTTCACAGAAACGCCTGCTTCCTGACACTTGAGCTTAAGCGCTGCAATTTTCTCGTAATCGGCTTTCGGCATCGTGAAGCTATCGCGGATAACCTTGTCTTTCTTCGCACGCTTTGCCTTGACCGCAGGGTTCGATTGAGCCGGCTTCGTGCGGATGCTTGGGCCGGACTGAGCTTTCGAGGCCTTTTTGACGGTTGCCGATTTTTTTGGCGCTTCCGTAGTGGGAGTACTTTCCACACCGGGAGTACTTTCAGCAGGGAGAGTACTTGCTACGGCTTTCTTCTTTTCAACGGGAGCTTTTTTAGCGGCAACCGCTTTAACAGGTGCCTTTTCAACAGAAACTTTCTTGGCCGCCTTGACGACTTTCTTCTTTTCTGCGGGCGCGTTGTCAGCCGCTTTGGGGAAGTGGAATGCTTTCTTCGTGGGTCCTTTGATGGTGGGTTCTTTAATGGTCGGCTCGCTCATTGTCATCTTCTGTTTATCATCGATATAAACAGTATATACAGTTTTCACTCAGCGTCGAAGCCCGGCCGGAGAAGCGCGACCAATGCGTTACCGGCCTCTTCGAGTTCGCCGGAATTGTCGATCGTCGTACAGCGAACCCCTTTGGGCAATGAAAACGGCGCACGCCGTGCGAGCCGGGCCACGACCTGTTCCGCCGACTCCCGCGCCCGCGCGCCGAGACGCGCTTCGAGAATATGCGGCGCCGCGTCGACATGCACCACTTCTGCCTGCGGATAACGCGTCAGCGCGTGCTGCACATACTGCCGCGAACCATTGACCACTACCGCGCAACCGCGCGCAAGCCAGGCATCGAGTTCAATGCCGATGCCATAGCGCAGCCCATGACTGGACCACTCCAGCGCGAACAGTCCAAGCACCGACCGCGCCGCGAACTCTTCGACGCTCAGCGCAACGTGCACTTCGCCATGACCGCTCGGCCGCGTGATGTAGCGATGCGCGAACAGCACCGCTTCGCCCATCAGGCGCTGGCGTGCGAACGCCAGCAGTGCGTCCTTGCCGGCCCCGGAAGGTCCCATCACGTAAATCAAACGACCTGTCATGGCTATTTCACCTCGCCACTCTGATCGTAGCCCTGGAACGGCACGCGTTGCCACAGCACGAACGGTTCACCCGCCGATGGTTCGACGAACAGCGCGGCGTGATCGACGATCAATGGCCCCAGCGCACGCGCTTGCAACTGCCACCACGCAACCAGTGCGGCGCGCTCGTGGGCATCGGCGAGTGAGTTAGACAGCGTCATGTGAAAACGGAATTCGTCGAACACGTACGGATAGCCCCACTCGACCAGCAACTCACGTTGACGCTCGCTAAGCGGCGCAGCGAGACGGCGCGCGAGATCGGTCGCCGAGGGCTTCGCGCGCAACGCGTCGAGCGTTTGCAACGCACTGCTTGCCACTGCGCGAATGTTTGCGTCGCCGCGCTGATCTGCGGGACGCAAGGCGACGAAATCGCCTAGCGTGGCCGCTTCCACCGGCAACGCAAATGCCCGTTGCGTAAGAGCCCATTCCCGCGTGGCTGCCAGAACGTCGTGCTGCGTCACGCCGCCGGCGGGTCGAAACGGCGCGACGAGCGTGCCATGCCACCCATATCGACGCGGCGCGCCGGTCAACTCGGTCAACGGACGTTGCAAGCCCGGCGGCTGCGGCGGCACGCCCGTTGCGCCGCTTTGCGCATCGCGGCCGAGCCACGTCGAACCGGCACGCCACCACGCCGATTCAAACGACGGCGCGTAATACACCGCGAAGCGCACGCCGTCCTTCCACGTCACATCGCTCATCAGTGAGGTCCCTCGCGCATTGCAGACCCGCTGTCGTTCGCTATCATGGTGTTCACATTCCCCAGATTCCGATTTTCACTTTACGTGTGACGTGCATTGTAGTGCGCGCGTCCAGCGATGAAAGTGAGAAACCGCGTTCGCTGCAGGCATTTGTCTAACCATCCGCCGTGCAATCCTGGAAGCGGGTGCGGCATAGCCGATCGAATAACGTAAAACGGCACTAGAATGGCGCAGTCAATCAAAGTGGTGAACCACGCCACTCATTAAAATAAAACCTGACGGGCGCACTCAAGCCCGACTCACTACGGAGCCACTCGATGTTGATCAGGAACGCCCGCCTCGTGACCCGAGACGAGGTTTTCACCGGCGTGATTCGCGTTGAAGACGGCGTGATTCGCGACGTCGAACACGGCACGACCGCCGTGCGCGAAGCGGAAGATTGGGACGGCGATTATCTGTTGCCGGGTCTGATCGAACTGCATACGGACAACCTCGAAAAACACCTCGCGCCGCGCCCCGGCGTGCAATGGAATACCGACGCCGCCTTCGTGATTCACGACGCCCAGGTAGCGGCGGCGGGCATCACCACGGTATTCGACGCGCTCGCGATCGGTTCGCGCACCAATGCCGGTTTGCGTGGCCGCGATCTGCAGATGCAATGCGCCGAATCACTGAAACGGCTTTCCGCGCGCAAGCTGCTGCGTGCCGAACACTTCCTGCATCTGCGCTGTGAAATCGCCACTGCCGACGTCGTCGACAGCTTCGATTCGCTGTGCGCGCATCCGCTGCTGCGGCTCGCTTCGGTGATGGACCATACGCCCGGTCAGCGTCAATGGCACGACCGCGAACAATGGCGCCGCTTCCAGGAACGCCATGGCAAGCTGAGCGACGAACACGTGGCGAATACGCTTGCCGAGTTGTCGATCGAACAGGAACGTTATGCCGACGCGCACCGCAGCGAGATCGTCGCGCGCTGCAAGCGGCTTGGCATTCCGCTAGCGAGCCACGACGACACGCTGATCGAGCATGTCGAACAGGCGCGGGCGGACGGCATCGTGCTCGCCGAATTCCCGACTACCCGCATTGCCGCCGAAGCCGCGCACGCGCATGGCATTTCGACCATCATGGGCGCACCGAATATCGTGCGCGGCGGTTCGCATTCCGGCAACGTGTCGGCGCTCGAACTGGCGCAAGCCGGTTTGCTCGATATTCTGTCGTCGGATTACGTGCCGTCGAGCCTGATGACCGCCGTCTTCGAACTGGTGGACAAAGCCGGCTGGAGCCTGCCGCACGCAATGGCAACGGTCTCCGCCGAACCGGCGCGCACGGCCGGCCTGCACGACCGCGGCGCAATCGAAGCGGGCTTGCGCGCCGACTTCGTGCGCGTGACGATGCTCGACGCGTTGCCGGTTCCGCGCGCGACGTATCGCGGCGGAGCGCGGATTGTTTGACGTGTTTTTCAAGCGGGTCGAGCCGGGACCGCCGTCGGCGTATCAGGCTGTGGGTTCAGCCTCACGCCCCTGCGTTAGTTCCGCGCTGGCATGGACTCGCGTGGAGCGCTCCATCTGTTCACGCAACCGCGCCTCGAGCACATCCTGGTAGCGCAAAAAGCCGCAACGTCCGCCGGATTTCGCCGCATACATCGCCGCGTCGGCGTTGAGCAGCAGTTCTTCGGCCGTGCCGCTGTCGTCGGGAAACTGGCTGATGCCGATGCTCGCGCCCACCGTCATGCTATGCCCGTCCATCAGCAGCGGTTCGTTTAACGTGTCCATGATGCGTGACGCGATACCGGGCGCCGCCTCGGCGACGCGCGGCCCTTCGATCAGCACGATGAACTCGTCGCCACCGAGTCTCGCCACCACATCCGCGGAACAGAGCACCTGCTTCAGTCGCCGCGCCACCGCCGCCAGCACCTTGTCGCCGATGGAGTGACCGAACTGGTCATTGATCTGCTTGAAGCGGTCGAGGTCGACGAACAGCACGGCCAGTCCTTCTTCGCGCCGCGACGCCTGCTCGATCGCGCTTTCGAGTTTTTCCATGAACAGCATGCGGTTCGGCAACCCGGTCAGCGTGTCGTGCGTGGCAAGGTGGACCAGTTCGCGCTGCTTGGTATGCAGCACATCCATCTGCGCCTTGATCTCCCGTCGCAGACGGTCGAAGCAGCGCGCCAGCACGCCGATCTCGTCAGTGCGCCTGAGCGGCAACGTATGCATCGCGTGTTCGGCGAACAGATGGGTCGCGGCATACGCGAGACTGTGCAGCGGCTTGGTCACTGCACGCGCCGCCAGGATAGCCAGCATCACCGACAGCAAGCTGAAAATCAGCACCATGCGGACGATGCTGTCGCCCAGCAGATGGGCGCCCGACAGCACATCCTCTAGTGGCTTGGCCAGACCCAGCACGATAAAGCGGCTGCCCTCGGAGCCGCCAAACGGCCGGCGCACGAAGGCGAGCACCTGGCCCGCCGCCTGCCTCGGCCGCGACAGACCGTTGACGAGCACTTCGCTTTGCGATTGATCGAACAGCGGCTTCGTCACGGGGAAACTGTCCTGCATCAGAACCCGCCGGCCACGGTCGAAACCGAAGGTCTTCGCCGGATCGGGATGAACCAGGAAGTCGCCCCATTCGTTGGTCAGATAGACCTGATAATCGCTCGGCAAATCGCTCTGCAGACGCTTGAGCATGCCAGCCAGATCGATATCGATCACGATCACGCCCAGCACCGTCCCGTTGGCGTCCGCCACCGGCGTGCCGAGCCGCAGCGTCGGCTTGCCCTCGGCGGCATGCGCGCCATACTCGTGGTTGACCGAAATCGGCGACGCGTAAATGCGGCCGGGCGAAAACGCCAGCGTGTCGAACACGTACGCGAACTGGCCTTTCTCCTGCAGATCGTTGCCCTGCACGCGCACGATCCCGTCCGCGTCGCGGTCGAAGCGGATCAGCTCCAGCCCGTGGTGCTGCTTCGTAATCAGGCGGATTTGCAGATATTCCGGGTGATGCACCATGAAGCTCGCGTACACCTGCGCGAGCCGTTCGCGGCCAGCATTCGTGTCGATGCCGTCGTCGGTCTTGGCAACATTGGCCGACGACGGCATGGTCGCGAGCACCAGCGCATCGCTACCCACGTCGTCGATCGATGCGGCAAAGCGCTGCCCCAGCAATTCCGTCGAAGTCAGCAGACTGTGCTCGGCCTCGTTCACCAGCATCGTGCGGTTCGCGCGGTACGCGTAGTAGCCGGTCGCGCCCGACGCGAGCACGCCGATGCACGCGAGCAGCACCGATAGCTTGAAGGTCAGGCCGGGCCGGATCATCAGAAACGCTCCGAGCGGTCGCCAGAGACGATACGGGCCCACAGGTCCTCACGCCGCTGAATATCTTCGACTGGGCCGATCCAGACAATGTGCGCGTTGCCGCTGCTTTCCGCCGGTGCCGTCAGCGTGTTGGCGAGTCCCTGCCGCTGCGTCAGCAACGCGTTCACTTTCGGATCGAGCATGTAATTGATCCACGCTAGCGCGAGCGGCTGATCGGTTGCCGCGCGCGTCATCGACCAGCAATCGAGCCACGCCAGCACGCCTTCGTCGGGAATCACATAGCCGACGTCCGCGCCTGCGCGGCGCAGCAATTCGACCTGCTGTGTGCCGTAGTTGCCGAACATCAACGCGACCTTATGCTGGATAAAAAACGCGGTCGCTTCTTCCGGCAACGTGTAATAGGTCAACAGATTCCGGCGCAGATCGACGAGTTTTTGAGCGATCACGCGCATTTGCGTGTTGTCGAGCTGAAACGGATGCGGATAGCCAAGCGCCAGTGCCGTAAAAGAGAAATTGTGCTGGGCACTGTTGAAGTCGAGCACCTTGCCGCGGTATTGCGGGTTCCACAGCTCGCGCATGGAGTGCGGCGGCACCGCAATCTGCTTGCGATCGTAAATCAGGCCCATCGACGAATAGGTGAACGGAATCGCATAGACTTTGCCGCCCGACATGAGCCCTTCAATCGACGACAGCGCGCGAAAACGCGGCAACTGGTTTTTGGTGTTCGGCAGATTGCTCAGGTCGAGCGGAGCCAGCAGATTGGCTTGTGTATAACGGCGGATTTCAGCCGTGTTGGCCGCGAGCACGTCGAACGGCGGCTCGTCTTTGGCATGCATCTGCGCCCAGAGCGCCTCGTCGGAATCGACCAGCGTGACTTCGACCTTGGCCTGGTAGCGGTCTTCAAAGACTCTTACCACGTCGGTGTCTGCATAGCCGGGCCATGCGAGCACCCGTAAGACTTTGCCCTCTGCGCTCGCGGGCAGTGACGTGGCGAGGCCGATGCAGAAAACCGCGCCGATCAGAAGCGGAAGGAATCGCGTGAAAACGCGGTGATGTCGTAAATACGCGCGTGCCAAAGCGGAAGCGGCTGCAATGTGCCGCTGAAAGAACTGTTTAGAACAGTGCATTTCGTCCGCCATCAACATCATGTGCATGTACAACACCATTTAGAAGGCCGTTTGGACGAGCACGCACGTGCGGCATTGATCCGCTAACGAAGTGCCCGATGACTTTCTTCACACTGATACGCCCGCAACGCTGAAGGAACTGCCGGCCGCGAGGAGCATCGATGATAGCGCCAAAGTAATACTTTTTTCCGATTATCCGATCTGCATCGGAAAATAATCGACCGCACGTCCGTCGCCAGATTTTCCCTGTCAACATTTAACGGCAATTTATGCGGAATCTTTAACTTCCCGCCTCGTGAATTAAACGGCGGACATCCGAAAACGGAATGAACCGCTTTAAAGTCTGACAGCCCGAAAGGAAGCTCGCGATGCCCGCTACGGATAATGCCGGCGCGCCGGCGAAACGCTGATTCAGTACGCGGCATTTAAAGAATCAGGTGTCCGTTGCCGATAACGATGGCTTACCCAACCGCCGCCGGCGGCTGACGGCAGAGCGCGGCCTGCCTGACGACGGGTGTCGACAGGTGTCGACGAGCTGGACACAAAACCGACAATGCGCGTGAGAAAAACCGAGTGGATGGGAGTGGCCGTCGTGGCCGGATCGATAGCCTGCTTCGGCAGCTGGCTGCAAGGAGAAATAAACCGCGCCGCGCTGGCGCGCGTGCAGCGCGACACGCCGGACTCGCGCAGCTACTGCACCGGCATGTCCGTGCGGGACACGCAAATGATGGACAAAGGCGAGCTCTGGTGCGGCACGGTCGACGCCGCGCACGCGGAATCGCTGGGCGCGCAGGGCAACGAATAAGCGCACCAACAACCGCTAAAAGACCGCATGCGACCATGCCGATCGCCCCACGAAGCCCGGCTTTAGAGGCGATCCTCGTGCGCCATCCGGTGTTTCACTAACTACCCAATATTTTTGACCTGATAAGCTTGCCCCGCGTTGCTGGCCTCCCCGCCGGCGGCATAACCCAAGCCCGGTCGTGAGTCGCGCCGGGCGTCCCGCAGCGGCACAACCGCACGCGGGAGTATCTGAACTACACCGAGGAGTTAAAGAGTGAAAAAACTGCTAGCGGCTTTGACGGTTGCTCTGCTTGCCACCGTCTCGATTGGCGCACACGCTAAAGATTGGTCGACGATCCGTTTTGGCGTTGATGCCAGCTACCCCCCGTTTGAGTCGAAGGGCTCGGACGGCAAGCTCGTTGGCTTCGATATCGACCTCGGCAATGAAATCTGCAAGCGCCTGGATGCCAAGTGCGTGTGGGTCGAAAACGACTTCGACGGGATGATTCCGGCCCTGAAGGCGAAGAAGTTCGACGGCGTGCTGTCGTCCATGTCGATGACGCCGCAACGCGCCGAACAGATCGCGTTCTCGGACAAACTGTTCAATACGCCGACGCGCCTCGTCACGAAGAAGGGTTCGGGCCTGCTGCCGACGGCTGATTCGCTGAAGGGCAAGACGGTTGGCGTGGAACAGGGCACGATCCAGGAAACCTACGCGAAGACTTACTGGGAACCGAAGGGCGCGAAGGTCGTGCCGTATCAGAACCAGGATCAGGTCTACGCCGACCTGCTGTCGGGCCGTCTCGATGCTTCGCTGCAGGACGCAGTGGAAGCCGAGATCGGCTTCCTGAAGACGCCGCGCGGCGCTGGCTATGACTTCGCTGGCAAGGATATCGTCGACGAGAAGATCCTCGGCAACGGCGCGGGCATCGGCATGCGCAAGGAAGACGCAGATCTGAAGGTCAAGGTCAACAAGGCCATCGCCGACATGATCAAGGACGGTACGTACAAGAAGCTCGAGAAGAAGTACTTCGACTTCGACGTGTACGGCGGCTAAGCCACTCGGGCGCGTCTCACGGCGCGCCTGCCGGCCTTGCCTGCTGCACGAACGGACGAACGGACGGGCCCCGCGATGCGGGGCCCGTTTGCGTTTGCGGCGCCGCATAAAGCCACGTAAAGCGTCATATCGGCTAAGATCGTGCGATCGTAGCGCCCCCGCACGGCGCTAGCCGCTGCACATGAAACACGGTCGCGAAGCCCACCAAAGCACCGGCCCGGAAGCCCCAGAGACGCACGCTTTTCCACTGAAATCAACGACATAGCACGGCACGCTCGCGCGCGCCGCGAATCTGACAACCATGCAAATCCAGACCCATCCGCTGATTGCCCCGACGCTCGGCACCGCCCGCAACCTGACGAGTTTTCACTACGGTTCCGGCGGCGGGCAGAAGATTTATATCCAGTCGTCACTGCATGCCGACGAGTTGCCCGGCATGCTGGTGTCGTTCGAACTGCGCCGCAAACTGGCCGCGCTGGAAGCCGCGGGCAAAGTGCGCGGCGAAGTCGTGATCGTGCCGGTGGCCAATCCGATCGGCCTGAACCAGCACTTTCTCGGCCATCTGACCGGGCGCTTCGAGACCCTCACCGCGCAGAATTTCAACCGCAATTTCCACGATCTGTCGGCGCTGGTTCAGCCGGTGATCGAGTCCCGCCTGACCGACGACATCGACGCAAACCGTACGGCGGTCCGCACGGCCATGCGCGAGGCGCTCGACGCGCAAACGCCGCATACCGAACTCGAATCGCAGCGTCTCGCGCTGCAAAAGCTGTCCTACGACGCCGACGTCGTGCTCGATCTGCATTGCGACTGGGAAGCCGCCATGCACCTGTACACGAACCCGGACCTGTGGCCGGAAGTCGAACCGCTCGCCTGCTATCTGGACGCCAAGGCGTCGCTGCTGGCGCTCAATTCGGTCGGCAATCCGTTCGACGAGATTCACAGCTTCTGCTGGTCGGATCTGCGCGGCCGTTACGGCGACCGCTTCCCGATTCCGAATGGCTCGATCTCGGTCACGATCGAACTGCGCGGCCAGCGCGAGGTGTCGTATGAGTACGCGGAAAAAGACGCTCAGGCGATCATCGAATATCTGACCTTGCGTGGCGTGATTGACGGCACGGCCGCCCCGCTGCCGCCGCTCGAATTCGCCGCCACGCCGCTCGCCGGCACCGAGCCGCTGGTCGCGCCGATCAGCGGCGTCCTCGTGTACCGCTGCGAAGTCGGCAGCTGGATTGACGCAGGTCATGAAATCGCCGATATCGTCGACCCGTTGACCGATCGCGTCGTCACGATCACGAACACGGTGGCCGGCGTGTTGTACGCGCGGCATCTGACGCGTTTTGCGACGGCTGGACTGGAATTCGCACGCATTGCAGGCGCGAAGGCATTCCGCAGCGGCTCGCTATTGAGCAATTAAGCAACTAAGGTTGCGGCCGGCATCAGGACAACCCGCCGCCCGGCAGTCTCGACGTGAAAGGCTGAACTAGCCGTTCTTCCCGGCGTCGGCAACTTAGGCAAATCGCCCGCTAGCTTCGCGGGCGATTTGCGTTTATAAGGCTCGCTTGCGTCAGATAATCACCTGGCGACGGCATCCAGCCACGCTTAAAAAAGGCCCGAATAATCGCGCCTTTGAACTGCGTGCGCGTCATATCCAGGGACTTGCGCACCTCATCGGACTTATACGCCGAGACCAATCTCTTCACCTTCGGCTGATTGCGACCCGGCACCCGCACCGCAATCAGATTCGCGTACGGCCCTTGATATCTTCAAGCGCGAGTTCGGCTGCACGTAATCGTCGAACTCGATGACCTTCACGTTGAGCCCTTCACGCGTCGCCGCCTGGGCCACGCCCGACCCGATTTGCGCATCCGGACCGCTCATCGTGCCAATGCGGACGACCTTGTCATCCGCATGAGCAAACGTTCCCGCGAACAAAATTGCAGCAAAGGCGAGCAGATTCTGGATGATCGTCCGGCGATGAATGTTTCCCTGCCAACAATTCGATTGATGAGCAGGCATCGTCGCATACCCGTTCTCTGCCAGAAAACCAATCGTTTTTCACACGCTTATATCCACGATTCAAACAAAGCTTATAAGCGAGTGGCCTTGCGCGATTTCAACTTGCAAAGCTATGTGAGTGTCGCGTCAATGCTACAGATTCAAAAAATAACAGAAGCTGTCACATACGCTTCTCTGCATTCCCTTAAATTTCGGACCATCGCTCGACCTGACCACAGAGCTCGGCGCCGCGATCGCTTAATTTTTTATTGGAGAAAGTCTTGAACAAGAAAGTATTGACCGCCGCTACGCTGGCCATCTTCGCATCGGCAGCACACGCACAAAGCAGCGTCTCGCTGTACGGGATTATCGACGCGGGCGTCAGCTACGTGAACAACTCGAAGACCGCTACGGGCGGTTCGAGCAGCCTCACCAAGTACGACGACGGCGTTGCTCAAGGCAGCCGTTGGGGCCTGCGCGGCACGGAAGACCTGGGTGGCGGCCTGAAGGCGCTGTTCGTGTTGGAAAACGGTTTCAACAGCGGCACCGGTGCAGCTGGCCAGGGCGGCTTGCTGTTCGGCCGTCAGGCATACGTGGGTCTGTCGCAGAACAACGTCGGCTCGCTGACGTTCGGTCGCCAGTACTCGTTCTCGACCGACTACCTGGGCGGCAACTACTCGACCGGTGGCAACACCGTCGCGGGTAACTACGCTTTCCACATCAACGACGTGGACCAACTGACGTCGAGCCGTATCAACAACGCGGTCAAGTTCAGCAGCGCAAACTTCTCGGGCCTGACGTTCGGCGCGTTGTACGGCTTCTCGAATCAGGCTGGCGCATTTGCAGGCGCACCGGCAACCGGCACGACCGCCGCACCGGTGGCAGGTTCGTCGCGCGCTTACAGCTTCGGCGCAAACTACGCAAACGGCCCGTTCTCGGTTGGCGCAGCGTACACGGACATCACGTACCCGTCCCAGGCAGGCACGGCGTTCTCGACGACGCTGGCGAACGTCCCCACGGGCACGATCCGCGATCTGCGCACGTTCGGTGTTGGCGGCCGTTACACGATCGCTGCTGCCACGCTGTGGGCGTTGTACACGAACACGCGCTTCGAGCCGATCACGGGCGAGTCGACGACGTTCGCTGCGTACGAAGCAGGCGCGAAGTACGCGTTCACGCCGGCTATCACGGCAGGCGCAGGTTACACGTACATGCACCTGAGCGGCGCGAATTCGGGCCACTGGAACCAGGCCGACCTGAGCGTCGACTACGCGCTGAGCAAGCGTACGGACATCTACGCACTGGGCATCTATCAGATCGCTTCGGGCAGCAACAAGGGCGCGGACGTGCAGGCTCAGATCGGTTCGAGCACGAGCTACTTCAACACGTCGGGTTCGGGTGCGGACAACCAGCTGGCATTCCGCGTCGGTATCCGTCACAAGTTCTAAGCGGGTCTTTTACGGCGGGGAGCCTTCGGGTTGCCTGCTGTAGCGAGGTTCAGAGAAACGCCCTGCGGGGCGTTTTTTCTTTTGTGCCGCTGATGGATCGTCGACTCATCCGAGTTGCGCTGCGTCGCGCTGGGATCGGTTTGCCCTGTGCGCGGCAACGGGGCCAAGGCCTGCGAGAAAGCCTCGCCCCTGCGGATGTCGCGTCATGCTGCGACATCTACAGGATCAGGATCGTCATCTATCGTGTCAGCGGCTAGTGCCATCGCGCCGCCATCGCGAACCGGCTGCTAGCCAGTCTGCTGCGTCGCCAGGATCTTCTCGAACAGGTAGCCCGGCGGCTCGTCTTCACCAAAGTCGTGCGCCGACAGCAGCGTATAGCCACTGGTCTGATAGAGCCCAATGGCCTCCGGCTGACGGGGCCCAGTACCGAGAAATACGCGCGTGTAACCCAGCCGGATCGCCTGCGCTTCCAGTTCAACGAGGATGCGGCGTGCCAACCCCTGGCGGCGATGATGCCGGCTTGCCCAGATGCGCTTGAACTCGGTGGTGCCGGGGTCGGTGTGGGGCATCAATGCGCCCCCCGCGATCGCCTGACCGTCGCGTAGCAGCAGCACGAACGCGCCATGCGGTGCCGCGAACGCCTCTGCGGGATAGCGCTGTAATTCGTTTGCGATCTCTTCCTTGTTGATCAGGCCTTCGTAGCGGCTGCTGTATTCGTAGACCAGTTCGTCGAACAGAGGACGGGCCAGCGGGTCGCTCACATGGACGTAGACGAAGCGTTCGTCGGGCACCGCTAAGGAAAATACGGCGGCCATTTACTGTCCCCTTGCCTGGGTAGGGCGACCTACGAAGCCGGCCTTGGCGGCTTCGCCTGTGGCCGCCATGCCTGTCCCAAACGCGCGAACACTATGCGCGTTGTTCGCCGCAGCGGCACATTGCCAGCCAGCGTCATGCCCGCTGGCGCCGTCGATGACAGCATCGAAGCGTATCTGTCGGGATGCGGTAGAAGCGGAGATTGCGTGTGTCATGAGGTGGTTACCTGATCGCGTGACGGACCTTCAGCTTTAGTGGACCTTCGGAAAACCGTGCCGCTCGGCCAGCAGCGCGAGGATCCGTTTGGTGTCGGTGACGAAGCGCGTATCGCCGAGGGTCTGTGCGTCGTCGGGTAGCGGATGTTCGTTGCCCAGCACGAGAACCGGCAGACCCTGATGCGCTTCGTCGAGCGCCTCGATCACGGCGGGCCTGGGCCGCGCGAACGGCACGCGCTTCACGTCCAGCCGTACCGCCCGCTCGGGCTCGCCGGCAAGCAGTCCTTCGATCGCCACGCCATGCGGACAGACAAAGCGCTCGCCCGGATGCGCGGGATCGGTGAATCCAGGTTCCAGCAATAAAAGCAGATCGCGACTCACGATGAGGTTCCTTTAATGGGTAGTGAGTGCAGGCAGATAGCCTGCGGAAAAATGTCAGCGATGCATTCGTGCCGCTAGACGGCGACCTCTTTGCGCGCGGCCTCGGGATGCCAGCCCAGTTCGGGCGCAATCCGCGCGACGAAGTCCTCGAGGATCTGCTGATAGTTTTCAAACGGCAGGTCGTACGGCAATTCGACGCGCAGTTCGTGGACCTGGCCGACCACCGGATCGGCGAGCAGTTGGCTGATGATTTCATCAGCCGTACCGACGAGATCCGGCACGAACAGCGTGCGCCGCTCGCCGTGCGCGCTCAGCGTACGGGCATGACGTCCGTCGGCAAACTCCCGATAGCGCTGACGTGTCCGCGCATCGGCGCCATCGGTCGGCACGATCACGCGGCCTAATGCAATTCGCGGCGCGCGCGGTTCATTCCAGTGCGAACGGAACAGATCGAGCTGACGTAGCTGCGCGCCGCGATAATCGTCGGTTCCCTCGCCCGTGGTGATGTTGCCGATCAGCAGGTTGAAACCCTTGCGCCCAGCCCATTCGATCGAGCGCAGCGAGCCCCCGCCATACCAGAGCCGCTCGGTCAGACCGGGCGCATAAGGCGACACGCGCGGCCTCACCCGCCCCGCCGCCGATTCGACGAAGGTGTCTTCACCGCCGAGCCACTCGTGCGCGAGATTGCGGCGCAAACGCTCGACGCGTGCATGCGAGAAATCGATCAACTCCGGATTGGCGTCGAATAGCCGTTCGCCCAGCAGGATGCCGTGCGCGGGTGCGCCCGCGCTCAGACCGATATTGAGCCGGCCATGAGACAGGATGTCGACGGTCGCCAGATCTTCGGCGAGGCGAAACGGATTCTCGTACCCCATCTGGATCACTGCTGCACCGAGGCCAATTCGCGTCGTGCGCTGACTGGCCGCAGCCAGAAACGTCGCCGCCGACGAAACCGCGCGTTCGAGATGACGCTGACGCACCCAGGCGCTGTCATAGCCGAGCGTTTCGCCAACGTGAAACAGGTCGAGCGTGCGCTCGAAACCGGCGGCCGGATCTTCGTCCGGATAATTTCCTGGCGTCAGAAACGCAATGTGGTCAATGCGCGGTGCGCCCATGTGATGCCCTTGTCGTGATGTGTTCCGGTGCGTCATTGGCGCGATTGACGCAATTGACGCGATTGGCGGCCATTCGCTCAGGCATCCTTATAGCCCGGCGGATTGGTCTCGGAGCGCTGAACCGCTTCGTCTTCGAGCCCCCAGCGAGCCAGCGCCGCCTTGTACTGGCCGCTCGCGATCAGGCCGTTGGTCGCCTCGGTCAGCGCCGCCGCGAGCCCGCTGCCCTTGCGCGACGCAACCGCCACATCAGCCTTCAGCGGCCAGCCGGCATTGACCGTGCCGACCAGGCGGATCCTGCCCTGCGTCGCGGCCTCGTACGCGAGCGGCGCGTGCGGATTGAAAATCGCGTCCGCGCGACCGGACTGCAGCGCGAGCATGGCCGAAGACTGATCGTCGAAGAACTGCAAGCCGGCCGGCTTCAGATGCTGCGCCACGTTCTGCTGATTCCATTCGAGCAGAATGCGCTCCTGGATCGTGCCCGAGCCCGTAATGATGCGTAGGCCGGCAATCTCGCCGGGCGCGCGGATCGACTGGATCGGGCTGGTGCTCGCCACATAGAACGCATGCAAGCCGAGCCGATAGGTCGTG
Organism: Paraburkholderia metrosideri; assembly: GCF_904848625.1. Taxonomy (GTDB): domain Bacteria; phylum Pseudomonadota; class Gammaproteobacteria; order Burkholderiales; family Burkholderiaceae; genus Paraburkholderia; species Paraburkholderia metrosideri. The sequence continues at coordinate 375,372 of NZ_CAJHCP010000005.1, read as the reverse complement.
AAGTCGAACTTCTGCTTGCGCTGCTCGGTGACGCCGACGTTGGCAATCACCGCGTCGAATTTTCCGGAGGCAAGCCCCAATGGCCAATCGGTCCAGACCACCGGCACCAGTGCCAACTTGAGACCGAGTGCATCGGCGAGCAAGCGCGCGTAGTCCGGGTCCGAACCGACGATGGTGCGCGCGTCGGTGGCATAGGTCGCGAGCGGCGCGGCAAACGGCGCGACGGCGACCGTCAATGCGCCCGGCGTCACGAGACGGTAGCCACGCGCGAGACGCTGCGCGGCAGGATCTGCGGATGCGTTGAGCTGCCCGCGTTGTTCCGGGCTGAAATCGAAGGCTCGGGTGTCCGCAAACGCCAGTCTGTTCCAGCCCAGCGAAGCAACCGCGACCCCGGCAAGTCCCGTTAGAAATTGTCGTCGCGTCATGATCGGTCGTGAAGAGTCTCGTTAGCAGGCTCGTCGCCCGTTACAACACCTTGGACAAGAAATCCCGGGTGCGCGGATGAGCCGTGTCGCCGAACACACTCGCCGGCGGACCGGACTCGATGACCCGGCCACGATCCATGAACACGATCGTATCGGCCACCTCGCGCGCAAAACCGATCTCGTGCGTGACGATGATCAGCGTCGTGCCGGACCGTGCCAGCTGACGAATCACGTCGAGCACTTCGTTAACCAGTTCCGGGTCGAGCGCCGAGGTCGGCTCGTCGAACAAAAGAACCTTCGGCTTCAGCGCCAGGGCGCGCGCGATCGCCACACGCTGCTGCTGCCCGCCGGACAACTGACGCGGCCACGCGTCGGTCTTGTCGGCGAGTCCCACGCGTGCGAGCAGTGCATGCGCCTCCGCGACTGCCTGGGCGCGCGGCACGCCCGCCGCCAAAGGCGCCTCGATGACGTTGTCGAGCACGCTCAGATGCGGGAACAGGTTGAAGCTCTGGAACACCATGCCGACATCCGCGCGGCGCCGCTGCAAAATGGCCCTTTCCTTCAGCTCATAAAGCGTGCGGTCCTCACGGCGATACCCGATCAGCTCGCCGTCGATCTCGATGAAGCCGTCGTCGACGCGTTCGAGATGGTTGATCGAGCGCAGCAGCGTCGACTTGCCCGAACCCGACTGACCGAGAATCACGGTGACGCTGCCCGACGGAAACGCCAGCGACACGTTGTCCAGCACCTTCACCGTGCCAAAGCTCTTCGACACATTGCGGATGCGGACCGTGCCGCCGACGCGCCGCTGCGCCCAGCCCGTTGCACCCGCCTCGGCCGCTGCGCCGGAGACACCGGATACACCTTGACGAGCCAGCGCTGCGCTTCGTGCCGCACGCCACCGCCCGAACAGCGCGGCCAGCCGTGACGGCACCACCTGTTCGCGCGTCGCGCCGCGCGAGAAGTACCGTTCGATATGAACCTGAATCGCCGACAACACCGTCAGGATGATCAGATACCAGACCGTCGCCACCATCAGCAGCGGAATCACCTCCAGGTTACGGTGATAGATGATCTGGACCGTGTAGAACAGATCCGGCATCGCGAGGATATAGACGACCGAGGTGCCTTTTGCGAGGCCAATCACGTCGTTGAAGGCGGTGGGCAGGATCGCCCGCATCGCCTGAGGCAACACGATGCGCCGCACCTGGCGTCCACCCGGCAAACCGAGCGCGGCGGCGGCTTCACGTTGCCCATGGTCGACGGAAAGAATCCCGCCGCGGATCGCTTCGGCCGAGAACGCCGCGTGGTTCAGCGTGAGCCCGAGCACGGCGGCGAAGAACGGGCTGATCAGATCGGTAGTCGACTGGTTCAGCAACGCAATGTGCGTGAACGGCACGCCGATCCAGATCGTGTCGTACAGATAGCCGAGGTTGTTCAACAGCAGCAGCAGCACGATCGGCGGGATCGAGCGGAACAGCCAGATGAAAGCCCACGCACAGCCCGCGAGCAACGGCGAGCGCGAGACTCGCGCCAGCGCAAGCGGCGTGGCAAGCGCGAAGCCGAATAGCGCGCTGAGCGCCGTCAGCACGAGCGTACGGCCCAGTCCGTCGAGTACCGGCTGCGCGAATAGCCATTGCGCGAAAACGTCCCAGCCCCAGCGCGGATTACCGAGTACCGAGTTCAGAACAATGCCGATCAGCACGATCGCCAGCACGGTGCCGGCCGTGCGCGCGTGATGCCGCGCCGGGACGATCCGATAGTGCGCGTATTCGTGACCCTCCGCGTCGTCGTTCAGATTGCCTCGTGGGGCCGAACTGGCAAGGTGCGTGTCGCTCATGATCCTGTCCTCCTGCATGTCAAGCCGTGCGTCGGACCGCACGGCGAGCCGTACGGCCCGACATTCCTCATACCGTTTCCGCGGTCGCGTAGCGGCTTTCGCGGCGCGGCAAGCCGAGGTGATCGCGCAACGTCTTTCCGTCGAGCGTGCGGCTGTAGCGACCGCGTGCTTCCAGCACAGGAATCACGTGCTGGACGAAGTCGTCGAACCCTTGCGCCTGTACCGGGAAGCCGAGGATGAAACCGTCGGCGGCACCCGCATCGAACCAGCGGATCAACTCGTCGGCAATCTGCTCGCCGGTGCCGATGAACTGGGTCTTCGGCGTCGCGACGGCCAGCGCGATCTCGCGCAGCGTCGCGCCAGTGCGTTTGGCGTCGGCCTTGATGCGATCGGTCGTGGAACGGAAGCTGTTGGTGCCGAGATCGCCCAGCTCGGGGAACGGCGCGTCAAGCGGGTACTGACTGAAGTCGTGGTGCTCGAAGAAACGGCCCAGATAGGCGAGCGCATCTTCAATCGTCAACAGGTTGCGGATCTCGAGATACTTCGCCTCGGCTTCGGCTAACGTCGCGCCGACAATCGGCCCGATACCCGGGAAAATCTTCACGTCATCGGCGGTGCGGCCGTGCTCGACTGCGCTGTTCCGCACACTGTCGGCGAAGGCTTTGGTTTCTTCCAGCGACGGCGAATGCGTGAACACCGCATCCGCATATTTGCCGGCCAGCGCAATGCCTGAATCCGACGAACCGGCCTGGAAGATCACCGGCTGACCTTGCGGCGAACGCTGGATATTCAGCGGCCCGGCAACCTGGAAGAACTTCCCTTTGTGATCGAGCGTATGCAGCTTGTCCTGATCAAAGAAGCGGCCGCTCTGACGGTCGCGCACGAATGCGTCGTCATCCCAGCTATCCCAGAGTCCCTGCACGACTTCGAGATACTCGTCGGCGATCTCGTAGCGCAGGCCGTGATCCGGATGCTCGCCGCCATAGTTCTTCGCGGAGCCTTCGAGCGGCGACGTCACGACGTTCCATCCCGCGCGCCCGCCGCTGATCAGGTCGAGCGACGCAAACTGTCGCGCCACCGTAAACGGATGGCTATACGACGTGGACAGCGTGCCGGCCAGACCGATCTTCGTGGTCGCTGTCGCGAGCGCAGAGAGAATCGAAATCGGCTCGAAGCGGTTCAGGAAATGCGGAATCGACTGCTGGTTGATATAAAGCCCGTCGGCCACGAAGGCGAACGCGACGCCATTGGCTTCGGCCTTCTGCGCAATACCGGTGATGAAGTCGAGGTTGACGCTGGCATCGGCGGGGCCGGCGGGATGTTTCCACGAATGCATGTGGCCACCCGCGCCATGCAGCATGATGCCGAATGCGAGATTTCGCTGAGTCATAGTCTGGTCCGTAAATGGGGGGAGCTGAGGTCAGGCGTGTGCGATCTGTTCCACACTGGCCAGCGCTTCGACCGTAGCGAGGCGCTGCGCGTAGTCTGTAATCGGAATATCGATCACGAATTCTTCAATGCCCAAACGTTCGTGCAGTGCGTCGAGTTCTGCGCGCACGTCGTCCGCGGTGCCGGCAATCACATGGGGATGCAACTCGGTCAACTGATAGTCGACTACGCCGGTTTGCCGCGCGAATTCGGCTGCTGCCTCGGGGCTAGGCAGATTGACGCTCTGCCCGGTCGGCAGTTGCAGCTTGAAAATACGCAGCGCGCCGACCTGGCGCTGAGCCTCTTCGCGAGACCCGGCTACGAATGCAAACAGCGCGAGAAGCGGCGTGCGCGCCGTGATGTTGCGATAAGCGTCGAGCGAGCGTCTGATGTTGGCTTCATCGCCATTGAAGTGGCCGGCATAACAGAATTGCCAGTCGTGCTGCGCAGCGAGTGTCGCACTGTCCGCGCTGCCGCCGAGCAGGATTCGTTGCGGCGCTTCGGGTGGCAGCGGCAGTGCAATCGCCCCTGCCAGCGGATGATCGGCGGCGACGCCCTGATTCAGGAACGCGTCGAGTTCCGCGAACTGGTGCGCGAAATCCAGCTTCTTTGCCTTGTCATGAAACCATTGCAGCGCGCGCGTGGTGAGTGGCAGCCCGCCAGGCGCCTTGCCGATCCCGAGATCGACACGACCCGGCGCCAGCGAGGCAAGCAGGCGAAACGATTCCGCTACCTTGAATGGGCTGTAATGCTGAAGCATCACGCCACCCGAGCCGACCCGAATTCGCGACGTATGGGCGAGCAGATGGGACACGACAATCTCGGGCGCGGAGCTTGCCAGCCCCGGTGCGCCATGATGTTCGGCAATCCAGTAACGCTTATAACCTAACGCCTCCGCGCGCTGCGCAAGCTTGACGGTGAAGCGCAATGCATCATGCGCATTTTTTCCGTCGGCGATGGGGCTCTTGTCGAGAATCGAAAGTGAATAAGGCATGTCAGGCCGTCCTGGTGCGCACGTAAGTACACGCGAAAACTGGTGAGACTGGTTGAACCGAACCGCTCGTCACATTATCGCTATGAGGGTCCGGCGCCGTTCCAGTAAATCGTTCTATAGATATGAGGAGAACTTCAGAAGACGTAACGCGCGCGCGCGTAATAGAAGCCGCCGTTCACGCCGGTTGAAGACGCATAGCTGTCGTACTGCACACCTTCGAGCTGGGCTTCATAAGGCAGCTTGCTCGGGTAGACGTCGAACAGGTTGTTCGCCCCAATCGCAATCTGGAATTTCTTGGTCACGTCGTAACGGACTTCGACGTCGGTGACGTATCTGGCCGCGCTGTTGAAGTGGATGAACTGCGTCGTCGAGAAAGCATTCGGCCCGACGATGTAGGTCTCCTCACTCGACGTAGCACCGAAGCGCGTCTCATGCAGACTGACGCCCCATTTGTCACGATGCCAGGTACCCCCAAAGATGATCTTGTTCTTCGGTGTGCCTGTCGTGAGCCATGCCACCTGCTGGGCGCTGAGTTCCGGTGCGCCGTTCGCGCCCGTCGCGATATGGGTGACCGAGGTCGTGTTGATGTTCACGCCCAGATCCCAATCCACCTGGCCGTAAGCGCCGAAGCCCGTATGGTAGGTGCCGGTCAGATCGAGGCCGCGGGTGCGCGTGCTGGCGCCGTTGGTGAAGTAGCTCGCCGACACGGCCGACGCCGGGATCGAACTGGGAATAGACAGCCCCGCCGCTTCCATCGCGGCAATCGCGTCCGCCCCCGATGCGGTTCCACCTTCGACGATCCGGTTGCGAATGTCGATCTGATACGCATCGAGCGTCACGTGCATGCCCTGAACGGGGGTCAGCACGAAGCCGAGATTGAAGTTGGTCGACTTCTCCGATTTCAGCGGTTCGGCACCAATCAGCCGGGCGGCCGCCGAGTTGGCGGCGAGCAGACCCTCGACCGACGCCGGCGATTCATTGATATTGCTGTAGTACTCCTCGGCGAGCGACGGCGCGCGGAAGCCGGTGCTGACACTGCCACGAATGGCGAACGCCGGCGTGAAATCGTAACGTGTCGCCAACTTGCCGTTCACGGTGTTGCCCACGTCGCTGTAATGCTCGAAGCGGCCCGCCAGATCGACAGTCCATTTCGGTGCGAGACGGGTCGACAGATCGACATAGGTGCCGAGCACATTACGCGAGACGTCGTTCGCACTGACCGGTGCGAGACCTGGCAACGCCTGGGAGCCGCCGTCGATATACGACGCGTAGTCACCCGCTCCGATCGAATAGGTCTCGCGGCGCTGTTCAACGCCCCACGAAACGTTCAGCGGCGCCGGCAGAACCGGCAGCTGGAATGCCCGCGAGAAATCCAGGTTGTTGGTCAACTGCGTGTTGCTGACCGTGGCCAGGTGGAACGAGGTCGGCGTATAGCCGGTCGCGGCATACAGACCCGTGTTCGCCGAATGAGTCATGCCGATATCGTCATGGTCGCCGCCGTAGGTCGAGCTCAAATCCCACGACCAGCCAAACAGGTTTTGTCCCTTGACGCCGGTGGTGACCGAAAAGTCGTTCTCGCTGATCGTCTCCTGCGGCACGAAGCCGTTCGGATAAATCTCCGGCAGCACCGATGACGGACGAAAGTTCTGATAGGCCTGCGCGTCGCGATGCGCATACGTACCGAAGCCGTACAGTTCGACGTTGTCGCCGATGTAGTAGCCCGCGTTGTAGCCGACCGACTGACGGGTGCTGGCTGGATCGCCGAGCATCGGGTTGTAATAGCCATGTCCCGGCTGGAACGTGCCGAAATAGTCATCGGGCCCCGTGCGCACCGTGTGGTTCTGGCGCACATATTCCGCGCTCAGATCCAGAAATCCTTTACCGCCCAGATTGAGGCCGACAGTCGCCGAGTTGGCGGTTTTGAAACCATCGCCGGCATAGGTCTGCCCGTTCGTGGACTGCAACTCTCCACCGTGCGAGTTCTTCTTCAGGATGATGTTGATCACCCCTGCGATCGCGTCCGAGCCGTACTGTGCGGCTGCACCGTCGCGCAAAATCTCCACGTGGTCGATGAGACCCAGCGGAATCATGTCGATGTCGACGCCCGTGGACCCCTGGTTCGGCCCTGGGTCAAGCGAGATGTTCGCCGTGGAATGGCGACGCTTGCCGTTCACCAGCACGAGCACATGGTCCGGACTGAGGCCGTGCAGGGTCAGCGCATCAGTCAGCATCGACGCGTCGCCGCCATAGGTCTGATGCCCGATCGACGGCGACAGCTGGACCAGCGCGTCACGCAGATTGCTCTGTCCGGTGGAGCGCAAACGGTCACCGGTAATCACGTCCACTGGCGTAAGACTCTGGCTCGCCCTGGTATCGGTGCGCGTCCCCGTCACGACCACCGTGTCCTGCTGCACGGTGTTGACCGGTCCGGACTGCTTCGCGACCGGCGTTGCGGCACCTGCTTTTGACGGCGCGGCTGCGGGCACCGCCACGGTGTCGCTTGCACCCGTCGGCGCGGCCGCGCCCTGTGCCCATGCCGCGCTGTTGCAAGTGATCGCCAGTACTGCAGCCGACAACACTTTCCTGCGGACCCCGATGATGGGTTGATCGACCCCATTCTTCCTGTCTTTACCGCGCATTGATTAATCCGTTGGTTATATTTTGAACGCAATGCTCCGCCACACCGGCCGGCAAGCGCCCTGTGCGGATCTACTTTTCAGTGATACTGACGATAGAGACCAGACTCGATCGAGGCGGCGACATCCGCCTCGATGACTGAGTGACTTAGCTCTTTGGCAATCCCGGAGGATTTGTTCTGGACTGATCGATCGCTTCGGAGCCGAGGCTCCAGCGGTCGAGAACCTGAGTGTATTTGCCGCTGTGGATAAGGTCGTTGAGCAACAGCGTCAGCGGCGCTGCCAGCCCACTACCCTTGCGCGTCGTGATCGCGACGTCGGCCATGATCGGCCAGCCACCGCTGATGGTGCCAACCGAATGGATATCCTTTTTCAGCGCAGCCGTGTACGCGAGCGCGGAGTTGACGCTCAGGATCGCGTCGGCCCGTCCGGAGCGCAGCGCCACGTCCCGCACCGCGATGTCGTCGTAATACTGAACCTGCACCGGCTTCAGGCCGTGCGCGACATTTTCCTTGTCCCACGCGAGCAGGATCTTTTCCTGGTTGGTGCCGGAGTCGGTAATGATGCGCAGACCTGCGACGTCTTTAGGTTCCCGAATGGCTTTGATCGGACTCGAATTGGTCACGTAGAAACCGAGTACGTCGCGCCGGTAAGTGGAGAAGTCGAACTTCTGCTTGCGCTCTTCGGTAACGGTCACGTTCGACAACACCGCGTCGACCTTGCCCGATTGCAGCGCGAGCGGCCAGTCTTCCCATGCGAGCACCACGATCTTCAGCTTGCGCCCCAGACCGTCAGCCACCACTTGCGCGAGATCCGGGTCGAAGCCGACCACCGTCTTGTCGTCGGACGCGTAGGTATCGAGCGGGGGCCAGCCCACGGTCATGCCGATCACCAGTTCGTCTTTCGACGCAAACGGAAACGTGCCGGGCACGGCCTTGATTGCCGCGGCGTCTGGGGTGGTTCGGATCCGGTCGTGCTGATCGGCGCTCAGATTCAAGGTGGCCGTGTTCGCCGCGAGCACAATGCCTGCTGCACCCATTGCCATTGCGATGATCGTTCCGGCCACCGCCGCGCGGATTGCCCTGCTGTGCTTCATGACTGTAGATTCCCTGTGGATTGAGTGATTTGCTCGATGTACAGCGAGAATGACTAGCGCTGGCCAAGCGGTTCCGGCTGAACCAGATCGTGTAACGAATCAACGCGGCCCGGCTCCAGCAGATCCTTGCCGAACGGAAGCCGAAAATGAATCTCCGGCGCGATCGACCGGTCGAATAGCGGCTCATAACCTGAACTGCCATAGAGGCCTGCCGCTTCGGGCTGCCTGAAGCCAGTGGTCAGATAGACCCGGCGATACCCCTGGCGCAGCGCGCGCGCCTCCAGTTCCTGCAGAACGCGGCGAGCCAGTCCCTGGCGCCGCTCGCTGGCATGCGTCCAGATACGTTTGAGTTCGGCCGTGGTCGAGTCAAAGCGTTTGAATGCACCGCCGCCCACCGTTTCGCCGTCGCGCACGATCACGATGAACGCACCCTCTGGCGGCGCAAACAGACTGGCGGGATAGCGCGCCATCTCATCACTGCGGGCGGTGGCACCGGCCGGACGAAACTCGCGATAACGCGTCGTGTATTCGATCTCCAGCGCGTCGAGTAGAGGCTGCGCGATGGGATCCAGTGGAGTGGTATCAATTATTTCGTAGGTCATCGTGCATGGAGGGATCTCTGCAGTCCCTTCGGTCCTGTCGTTTAATTTCTGGCGCGTCTTATTGATTGCCGCGAAACCGTAGTGAAGGTAACAGACCGATCGTTCGAAACGAACCAAACAATTCTGAATTGTTATTCGATAAAATTGTTATTTGAAATTTACGTCAGGATTGACGCTATAACGGCAGAAGAGCGGCAGCGCATGATGTATGCGTGATTAGAAATGCATGACGTCGATTTATTTCATCATGCTTTCGTGCGACCTCTCCATCCACCCGAGGTCATGCTTGAAATGCCTGCTATGTAACGAGAATCCAGTTTTATCGCGAAATTTCAGATAGCCAGATTATTTCTAATTGCTTTCAAAGCAATTAGGCCAGCGGCATTGTTATGCAATGAACATTGCTGGCTTTTATTCCAGTCAAGCATGTAAATTTGCAAAGTAACGGCATTCGATCCATTTAGAATTTTTCTTATCCAGGATCGACACCGTCATTAACCGCGCTGAAATGGAATACGCATTGCCGGTTAAACGCGTGATCGTCCAGGATAGCGACAATCCATTTGCGTCGCGCCGCCGTCAGACCGGTTCGGCGAGATGGAAAAGACAATCGCCACGCTCCACGGCGGCCGGTACGCGCTTGCAGACCACCGTGCCCGCATCGGCGAAAAAGGTTGTCACGGGTTCACGCAAAGGCGTGTCCGGAAAGTGGATACGCGCTGCCGGCTGGCCAGCGTGAACGATGTCGCCCAACTCGACTAGCGGCTCGTAGACGCCGCGATCGTACGCATACACATAATGGCGTGCGATAGATACCCTGAAGAAGCGCGTCTGCGCAGGCGGACCGTCCGGTACGAGCGGCCCGTTCAGCAGTCCGATGAAGCCGAACAGATTCAGCAGCCCCTGTCGCGCATCGCGCAGCAACCGTGCCTGCACGGTGCCTCCGCCGCCGAGTTCCGCGAGGATCGACACAGCCCCCTGGCGACGCGCCGCCGTTGCGGCATGCACCGGATTCTCCCGGTGCAGAAACGCACGCGGCAATCCAAAGGCCGCGAGCAGCGACTTGAGCCGTTGTTCCTCGCCGGCATCGCGCGGCTCGATGGCTAGCATGTTGGCGCCGTCATAGAGCAGCGAGCTGCCACCCGAATGCAAATCGATCAGATAGTCGGCGCGCGCGAGCAGCGTGTGTTCGATGTAATCCGCAATCGCGGCGGTCGGCGTGCCTTGCGAATCGCCTGGAAAACTGCGGTTCAGGTTGCCGCCATCGAGCGGTGAGGTTCTCAGACCTGCGGCCGCTGCGGGGAAATTCGCCATCGGCAGGAAGATCAATTGCCCGCGTACCCACTGCGGCTCGATCTCGCGGATCAGGCTGGAAACCAGTACCTGTCCTTCATATTCGTCGCCGTGGTTGCCGCCCATCAATAGCACGACGGGCCCGTCGCCGTTGCGCACGGAGGCGATCGGAATCGGGATCCAGCCGTACGCGGAACGATGAACGGAATGCGGCAAACGCAGATAGCCGACGTGACGTCCGTCGGCATCCAGATCGATTTCGTTGTAGATGCTAGTCATGGGTTTCCTTCGGGACGTGGGATAACCGGTCGACCCGGCAGCTCATCGGGCGCACATCGGACGTTCATCGCACGAACAGTCCAGCGGACAGGCGTCAGCTTATCGCCAGATGCGCGTCCGTGGCCGGCACCGGCACAACCTCGGGCGATAACTTACCCGCCCCGTTTATCCGCGACGAGCGCCCACAGGCGTGCGAGATCGGCGGAACCGTCATCGCCCTTCACGCTGCGGAACACTTGTGCCGCGCGGGCTTTCTGTCCCGCGTAATAATAGGCTTCGCCCAGGCGAAGACGCGCCGCCTCCGGATGCGCGTCCCCCTTGCCGATCGCCGCATTGATTCCGTCGATGCCCTGCTGCGTTTGTCCCGCGAATACTTGATTGAACGAGCCGTCAACAGGATCGACCGGCAGGTTGTTGCCGTCGTTCTGCCCTTGCAGCCGCCGGACCACCAGCGCCTGCAAACGCTTCTCACGTTCAGCCTGCGCATCGTGGCCGAGCACGCCCGACGCGAAACCCTGGTCGATCACCTGCTTCGCCTCGGCGGGCAGGCCAGCCACGAGCGACAACTGGGTCATCTCCATGAACTGGTCGCTGCTCGTCAACGTACCCGTGGCGCGACGCAGACGATAAATGTCGAGATCGAGCGGCGCAAAATAGCCTGGCTTGCTGCGCACGGTATCGAACAGCCGCTCTTGATAGGCCGGGCCCGGATAGTAGGCAACCAGCGCGGCCAGCGCTTCGCTCTGCGCGGCGGTGTCCCGGGTCTTCTGCCCGCACTCGGCCAGTACTTGAAGTTGCGATTCGGCGGGCGCGTGGCCCGACTTCAACGCGGTGTCGATGGCTGGCTTCAGCGTGGCGACGAGATTGCCGCAGTCGCCTGAGAGGAAATAGGATTGCAGCAGGAGTTCACGCATCTGCGGGTCCGTGCCGCCCGCTTTGTCGTACCGTTGCGCGGTGCGAATCGCCGCGGCGTAGTTCTTCTGCTGGAAGTAGACGCCCGCGAGGGCCGCCGAGAATTGCTGCACACCCGCGCCGTCGAGCTGGCCCGTCGCAAGCAATGCCTCATACGCTTGCGTCGCGGCGCCAGGGTCGCCGCCCGCTATCGCGGCCGCGCCCTGCATCTCCTCGATGACGCGCGTCTCGTACGCGGTCTTGCCCGGTACCGCCGCGGCCTGCGCGATCCGCTCCAGCGCGCCGCGATAGTTGTGCGCGCGGTACAGGTTCTGCGCGTCGTTCAACGGCTTCGCCACTTCGGGACGCAATGCCTCTGCGCAATGAGCCACACCGGGAATCACGGCGAGCGACATCGCACCACTGAGCGCAGCCGCTGCCGCCGCACGCTTCACACTACGTAGATTCATTCTGCCTGGGTCCTTGCCTGATCGAGAGGTTTGCCGCACCAGCGCTCACGCGCGCTCAGTGCATATACTGTTCGTTGCCGATCAGCCCGATCTTCGTCGCCCCTTCGCGCTGCGCGGCGGCCAGCACGGCGGCTACGTCCCGGTAAGGCGCGAGCCGGTTCGGCAACAGATGAATTTCCGCCTGATCCGGTTGCGCCGCGACCTCGGCCATGTGTTTGTCGAGATCGGCCGCGCCTGCGACCGGCGCACCGTTCCACGTGATCGTGCCGTCGAAATCGATATCGACCTGCACGACCGGCGGCGGCACCGCTGGCGGCGGCGGATTACCAACCGGCAAATTCATCTTCACCGAATGCATCTGGATCGGAATCGTGATGATCAGCATGATCAGCAACACCAGCATCACGTCGATCAGCGGCGTGGTGTTGATGTCGACCATCACGTCCGGCTCGCCGTTGCCGCCACCCGAAGCTACGTTCATCCCCATCGTCCACTCCTGTCGACCGGGGCTGACGCTTCAGCGCCATGCCCCGGCTCCCTGCAAAGTTAGCCGCCGCGCGCAGGCGGCTGCGTTATAAACGACACCTTCGAGATACCCGCGCGCTCGCAGGCCGTCACCACGCGGCCGATCGCCTCGTAGCGGGTGGTCTGGTCGCCGCGCACGTGCACCTCCGGCTGCGGCGCCTTCACTGACGCAAGCTTCAATCGTGCAAGCAGCGTCGGCGCATCGACCCGCTTTTCATTCCAGAAGAAGTCGCCGTCCTTGTTGACCGCGATCTCGATGCTGTCCGGCCTGGTCTGCAATGGGTTGACCGTTTCCTTGGGCAACTGCACCGGCACCGTGTGCGTGACGACCGGAATCGTGATCAGAAAGATGATCAGCAGCACCAGCATCACGTCGACGAGGGGCGTCGTGTTGATGGCAGCGATGACTTCGTCATCGTCGCCGTCCTGTTTTACGTTTATGGCCATGACTTCTCTCTCTGGCTATGCCGCGTTTGCCTAGCCCGCATTCGCGACTGCGCGCACCCGGCGCTTCGTGCCCGGCAGCAATACCGTGTGCAACTGTGCGCCAAACGCCCGCACGCGCTCCATCACCGACTTGTTGCGACGGACCAGGAAGTTGTAGCCGAGCACGGCGGGCACCGCGACGGCGAGGCCGATTGCCGTCATGATCAGCGCCTCGCCGACCGGTCCGGCGACCTTGTCGATCGACGCCTGCCCGGCAATGCCGATCGCAGTCAACGCGTGATAGATCCCCCACACCGTGCCGAACAGGCCGACGAACGGCGCAGTCGAGCCGACCGTGCCGAGAAACGCGAGCCCATCCTGCAAGCGGTTCGACACGCTGGTAATGGCACGCTCGATCGACACGTCGATCCACGTATTGCGGTCGACGGCTTCAAGCAATGCCTCTTCGTGATGTTCGCCCGCATCGATACCCGCCTGCGCGATGAAACGGAACGGCGAATTTTCGTCGAGCTGTGCCGCGCCCTGGGCGAGCGACGGCGCGTCCCAGAGCTGCTCGTCGGCCGTCTTCGCGCGGCGATTCGCACGCAATTGCTCGACGAACTTGGTGATCATGATGTACCAGCTTCCCATCGACATCAGCACCAGCAGAATCAGCACGAAGCGCGCGACAAAGTCGCCGTTCGCCCACAGCGCGCTGAGACCGTATGGGTTGGTCACTTCGGTGCTCGTGGCGGCGAGCGGCGGCGGTGCCGGCTGGTCGGTGGCACCCGTCTGCGATGGGGTGCTGGATTGAGCCGCGTTCGACGTGCCAGCCGTCGCCGGACCCGTGGCCGTGGGCGCGCTCGACTGGGCCCAGACGGCTTGTGGAACAGCGACGAAGCTGACGGCCGAGGCCGAGATCAACAGGCTGGCCACCGCGGTGGCGAGGGAACGCTTTTTCATAGATGCTCCAGATGTTGCAGTCATCGGTATCGAAGAGTGGGACGGGCAAGCCCGGTTGCACACACGGTAGTCAGTTCAGGTTGAACGCGAACGGCACCTGGACGCGCACCGGCTGCCCTTGCGAAATACAGTTGAACTTCTTCACGGCGACGAAGGCCGCGTGATCCAGAATCGGGTCGGCGGACTGCTCGACTTTTTCTTCGGTCACGTGCCCTTGCGGGTCGACAACAAAAGAGATCGTCACGTCGCCGGTAATGTTGTTGTCCTGTGCTTCCTGCGGATAGCCCATTGAACGGCGGATCTCGTCCGAGTTCGGACACACCACCCCGACCGCGTGACTAACCGGCTGCGCGGGAGCCGGCGGCGCGACCGGTGCGGCGGGCGCTGGCTGCGGTGCAGGCGGCGTCGGCGACGGCGTGGCCTGATGCGTGATGGTCGGCGCAGGCGGCGGCGCGACCGGCACTTCAGGCGGCGGCACGAATGGCGGCGGAGGCGGTGTGAATTTCGGCGGCGGCAGCTTGACGACCGGCATGGGCGGCGGAGGCGGCGGCTTGACTGGTTCGATGATCTTCGTCTCGATCGGCTTTTCGACGATCTGCACGACCTTGTTCGCGAGTCCGTTTGTCAGCGCCCAGATGAAAAGGATGTGCAGCAGCAGAACCGCAGCGATGCCGGCATAGCGGCGTACCGGATTCTGCGGGCGGCGGCCAAACTGCGGCGGACGCCCCACCGCTCCCGTCGATCCCACCGACCCGGATGGCCTCGAAATTATCTCTGCAGACATACATCACTCCGATAACTGTAGCCCGTGCTGCCCGCGATTGCCCTGCTAGCTATCTGTTACGCAGGGTCTCGCTATTCGCAATGAGTAAAAGCGGGAGGCGTGCTCCAGATTCCACTTCTGCTGGAGAGCAACACAATTGAGGTGCGTACGTTACCGAGATCGGGTAGTTCAGTGAACAAAGAAATTCATCTTAGGATTTCTGCCAATCCATCAGATCGAAGTGATCTTTTACTCATGTGATTGGCTGCGCTGCTAGCACTCGTCGCTGACTGAATGGCCTGGGCGAATATCAGCGAAACGAGGCGTGTATAGCGACACGAACGGCACCCGGCTGTCCAGCGGGAGACGCGTGGCTTGCGAAGCGCGACGACGCCGGCGCGAGGTGCGCCGACGCTTCGTCGACATCATGCTCAATCGAGCGAAACCCCATCGAAACGGTGACTCCCCAGCGGTGAAAACACCAGCCCCTTCACGCGTCGGGAAGCCGGCAGCGAGACGATCGAATGAGCGATCGGGGTATAAGGCACTTGCTGCTTGAAGATAACCTGAGCCTGCTCGTACAACTGGGTGCGCGTCGCGAGATCCGAACTCTCGCGTCCTTTGACGATCAGCGCGTTGAAGGCCGGATCGCACCACTTCGAGAGATTGCTGCCATGCACTGCTTCGCAACCGAGCAAGGTGCCGAGCCAGTTGTCCGGATCACCGTTGTCGCCCGACCAGCCATACAGAATTGCGTCATGTTCGCCGCCCTGCTTCGCGCGCCGGTTGTACTCACCCCATTCGTAACTGACGATCTTCGCGCGCACGCCGATGGTCGCCCAGTCCTGCTGGATGAGCTGAGCCATCAGTTGCGCGTTCGGGTTATAGGGCCGCTGTACCGGCATCGCCCACAGCGAGATATCGAAGCCGTTCGGGAATCCCGCTTTTGCCAGCAGCGCCTTCGCTTTCGCGGGATCGAACGGGGCGTCTTTCAGCTGTTTGTCGTACGACCATTGCGACGGCGGCATCGGGTTGGTCGCAACGGTCGCGTTGCCTGCGAACACGGCCTTGATGATAGCGGGCTTGTCGATCGCCATATCGAGTGCCTGACGCACTTCAACGCGATCGAGCGGGGTGTGCTGCGTGTTGTACGCAACAAAGCCGACGTTAAAACCCACCCCGGACACCAGCGTCAGGTCCGGATTGCGCTTGACCACCTCCAGATCGGCGGGACGCGGAAACACCGACACCTGGCACTCCCCGCTCGCCAGTTTCTGGATGCGCACGCCCGGATCAGGCGTGATGGAAAAGATCAGATGCGCGAGCTTGACCTCACCCGGGCGCCAGTAGTTCGGATTGCCGTCGTAACGGATGAGCGCATCTTTCTGATAGGAGCGGAACACGAACGGTCCGGTGCCGACCGGCAACTGGTTGATGTCGGCCTCACGATGTGCGGCGCTGAGTTGCGCGGCATATTCGGCGGACAGGATCGACGCGAAATTCATCGCGAGATTGCGCACGAAGATGACGTCCGGCTGCTTCAGCTGGAAGCGCACCGTATAGTCGTCAACCTTGTCGATGTGCTCAAGGTTCTTGTCGAAGCCCAGGTCGCTGAAGTACGGGAAACTGGTGGGATAGGCCTTACGGAATGGGTCGTCCGGATTGAGCATGCGGTTGAACGTGAACAGCACGTCGTCCGCGTCGAATTCGCGGGTCGGTTTGAACCACGCCGTGGTGTGGAACCTGACACCGCGCCGCAGATGAAACGTATAGGTGCGTTGATCCGCGGAGACGTCCCAACTCGTGGCGAGCGCCGGCTCGGGGTCGAGCGTGCCGCGATGAAATTCCACCAGTTCGTTGTAGACGGTATTGCTGCTGGCGTCGAAGTCGGTGCTGGTGGTGTGCTGGCCGGGATCGAAACCGGCAGGGCTGCCCTCGGAGCAGAACACCAGCGTTTTGGCATCGGCTGCGCAGGCGGGCGCGGACATCGTCGACGTCGCCGCAGCCACACCTAGCGATGCTGCGCACAGGGACGTGCGCAACGCGCGGTGCAACGCCGGCATCGAAGTCCGGAAAGAACGCTTGATCATGATCGGTGGAAATGAATTCGGAGAGGAGGAATGACTCGCCGCAGATTCTGGTTCCAACGGCACGCGCGCACTACGAATCAATCCGCAGATGAATATGCGAAATCGAGCTAAGGGAGCTTGCTGACCGACCGGTCGTCATTGCAATGGCGATGCGTCGGGCGTTATGCCTCTCACGTTTGCCACGAACACCTGATGCGTTCCCGGATGTCCTGCAAGCGCGAAACGGATTCGTTCGCGAATACGAAGCGCAAATATCGGCTTGCCGTGGGTCCCCAATCTGTCATCGGGGTGGCGGCAATCTTGCCGCGCTCGAGCAGTAACTTCGCCGCCTGTGCAGGTTCGATGCCCAGGCTTCGGGTGTCGATCAGCATCGACCAGCCGCCGTGAGGACGCACCAGCGGCAGGTCGTGCAGCGCGTCCATCAGAAAGTCACGCCGGGTCTGCCACTCCGCTGCCGCTGCTGCTACACCATCGTCGGGTGCGGTAAGGGCGGCCGTGGCGCCGTCCATCGCAATGCCGACCTGACAGACGACATTCGACAGACTGGTCAGGCGTATGTCATTCATGATCGGTTCGGGGCCGACGATCCATCCCACGCGCCATCCGATCATCCGGTATTCCTTCGAAACCGAACCGACCGTGATGGTGAGATCGCGCATGCCCGGCAGGCTGGCAGGATGGACGACGCTACGGCCGTCGAACAGGATGCGTTCCATAGCTGCGTCGTAAAGGAGCCATAGGCGGCCGCGCTCGCAATGCCCCGCTATGGCCTGCCATTCCTCTCGCGATGGGACGTAACCGCTCGGCATGGAAGGCGACATGATCAGCAGGGCTTTGGTGCGCGGTCCAATTGCCGCGGCAAGGCTATCCAGGTCAAGACGCCAACCGTCGGCACCAGGTCGGAGTTGTGCGAACCTCGGTACGCCGCCGGCGAGACGCACGCGATTGATCAGGCCGGCGTAGGTCGGATCGGTCAGCACGACTTCATCACCCGGGTCGATGATGGACAGGAGGACGTTCAATATCCCGCTCAGGCCGCCCGCTGAGACGATGCATTCGTTCGATGCTTCGTAGGTCGCACCTGCGGCATCTCCGACGCGTGCGGCGGCCGCCTCGCGCAAAGACTGCAAGCCGGTAAATGGCAGATAGCTGTTCGCCGCGTCGTCGTCGATCGCCTCGCGCGTGCGCGCCAGCGCCGCGGCAGGCGGGCGCAGGTCGGTGTCCAGATTCTCAAGCCTTAAAATATCCGCGTCGCCCAGCGAGTCCGCTGCGTCGCCCATTTTGTCGACGCCAATGCCGGGAATTCCTTGCAACCTTGCTACTGTCATATCGGCCTCCAAGTGTGTTTTAATATATTAAAATGAAAAAATCAGCAGATAGCAAGTTTTCTTCGAGCTCATTGGTCGAGCGTCTGCGCGAGCGCATTACAGACGGAACCTGGGCGCCAGGAACCCAACTGCGGCAGGACCTTATCGCGAAGGAATTTGGAACCAGCCACATCCCGGTCCGCGAAGCGTTCGTTCAATTGCAGGCGAGTGGATTCGTGACGATCGTGCCGAATCGCGGCGCGTTCGTTTCATCAATGACGACAACCGAAGCGACCGAGTTGACAGAAATGCGGGTTGTGCTCGAACTGCTTGCGCTCGACGCGGCAATCGATCAATTCAGCGCGGCCGACGAGGCTATCGCGCGAGGGATTCTCAAACGCGATGAGGACGCTCACGAAATCGAGCATTGGTCGATCGATAACTGGGCATTCCACCGGGTCATTTATCAGGCGAGTGGGAAGCGACATCTGCTGGAGACGCTGGAAGCGATCTGGCGCAAGACCGACCGTTATCTCCGGCTTGTCTGGCAGCTACAGCGTTACCAGTCCATCTCGTTCGCCGAGCATCTGGCCATTCTCGATGCCGTGGTGGCGCGCGACCGCCGTGCGGCCAAGCGGTTGACGAAGGCGCATATCGAAGCTGCCGGCATGGTGATGCAGGATGCGCTTCGCGAAGTCCGGCAGAGCTGATTGCTGGCTCGAGAACGCCATCTCCCGTACGTCGTAAAGTCAGTGTTACTCGGTAACCGTACGGCATTCAGCGTAGCGTGGCTGGCGTTCGACGACCGTCGCAACCTGGCGGCTGTCGTTATCGCACAGCAAGTCTCCTCCCCGGCGGCCCGGCGCCGCGTGGTCTTCGGCGATAGCGGCGCAGTCACTGATCGGAACCGTGTTACGAATCCTGCCATAAGAGGTTCCCACGTGAAGAGCCGACCGGTCGTGACGCACTTTCCGTTAGAAACGGACTGCAGGAACAAACCATTCCCCTCGCGCATACCATCATCGGCTAGCTGTCGCATCGGATCTGCATAAGCGAAGCACCGGTGTGCCGCCAGAGCTAGCGGTCTGAATTCTTTTCTATGGCAGGCTGTGGCGCTGCCGCAAACTCGAGAGAAGCAAATGCGCTGGCTTTAGAGCATCACGAGTCTGGTATCGCACATGCCGTTCCCGCTGCGTCAGAATCTGAAGTTTGCAATAAATAGTTCACACAGGCCTTTGCTACAAATCGATTCGCAGATGAACTTGAACGTTCGCCGGAGCCCGTCCGGCAAAAGACGGCGAGACAATATAGGGTGGCCGGTAGCCAAGTGGTCGACTACTCTATGTATTGGCACATGACTTTAAGGCACGCATGATTGTCGTGGGCCAACGAACGAGCGTTGACGTCTGTCGCAAGCCTTGGAGGGTCGGTCGTCGGCGTGGCGCGAGGAGCGCGCTAACACTGTCATCGCTTCGTCTTTTGACACGGTCGTTGTGGTCTTTTTCTGCTCCTGCACACTCGTCAACGAAGCCGGTACTTTCTCGTTGACCACTTGAATCCGCTGCGGCCACTGTTGACGGAACTGGCATGACCTGCGCCGGACCTGGTTCACTCGCACTAGACTGCGGACTTGACGGACTCCGACCCTGAAGTCAGCATCATGAGCCTGGTCGATGCGGGCACATGAACGCGGAGCGTCCCGATAGCTTGAATGGCCATCACCGAGGAGCACGAAAATGGTCAAAACGAGAGTTGGACTTTGGAAGCCAGTGGGGATAATGCTGGCCGCAGCCGGATTATTAGCGCTATCGGGCCCAGCCTTCAGCACCAATCAGTCACAACAGCGCCAGGCCGGCAGGAACGTCAACCAGAATGCTAAACATCAGGCACGCTCGAACAAGGTAGACTGCCGCGCCGCCAACGAAAAGAGCAACTCCCAGTGCCGACAGGACAAGCGCGACACGAAGCAAAATGGGCGCCAGGCGAAGCGTGACATCAAGTATTGACGGTGCCTGCAGGAGTGCCGCGCCCGTTCCGTATGCCAATCCCGGACCTGAACAGCAGCACGCGAGTCCGCGCTGAAGCGATGTTGCGCTGGCGTCAAGTCGGCGATGTAGCCGTGGGTGCCGATCAGTTCGTCCCCTCGCGGAACAGCGTCGAAGGATGACCCGGCTGACCGGCATCAGGGCTGGCATTCTCATCGACGATGCCCGGGCCGGTCTGGCGCTGCAGGTTTGTCAACGCTGCGAGCTTTGGTAGGACTCTACTTGCACCGCTTGAAATACGAGTGGGTTATCGGCGCCCAGAGGAGCTTCATCCACTACGAGATGGCGGCGTAGACGTGCTCTTCATCATGGTGGCTCGCCGACCCGCACAGGTCAGTTGCGGAAATGGGTGCGACCATTTCGAGCGATGGCATTGACCCAATTCGACTACTCTTGTCTAAACACTCGACCTTACTCATGAACGTCGTCCGCCCACTTAAACGCGACTTTGGCAGGCCTGATCATGGTTGGCGGCAGCGCCTTTACGCCATCGTTGTTGAAGCCGATACGGACGCCGGCCGACGCTTCGATGCCGTACTGCTGTCGGCAATCATACTCAGCGTCGCCGTCGTCATGCTGGACAGCGTCGCGGCTGTTCGCGCTCGCGAATTGTTAGTCCTCGAGATCCTGGAGTGGCTCTTTACGCTGCTGTTCACCGCCGAATACATTCTCCGGCTCATTTGCGTGGAACGTCCGCTGCGCTATGCGTTGAGCTTTTTCGGTGTCGTCGACCTCCTCTCGATCCTGCCAACCTATCTGGCCATTCTCCTGCCGGGTTTTCATGTCCTCGTCGACGTCAGACTGTTGCGCATGCTGCGTATCTTCCGCATCCTGAAGCTGCCACTGTACTTCGACGAGTCCCAGGCTCTCTGGCGCGCGTTCGTCAGGAGTCGACACAGGATCATGGTGTTCCTCGGTGTGGTGCTGATTCTAATCGTGGTACTCGGCACGGTTATGTATCTTGTCGAGGGACCGTCGAACGGCTTTACGAGCATTCCGGTCAGCATGTACTGGGCTGTGGTCACCATGACTACCACCGGCTACGGTGACATTCATCCGAAGACCCCGCTCGGGCAACTCGTCACGTCGTTGGCCATTTTGCTCGGCTACGGCGTCATTGCGTTCCCGGCGGGCATGGTCGGTGGAGAAGTGGTAACAGCGATGCGACAGAAGCAGGAGCCAGCCCGGGCGTGTCCGCAATGCCATACCGAAGGGCACGATCGTGATGCAATCTATTGCAGACACTGTGGCGTACAGCTTCCCTCAATTGACGGTCGATAGCCGGGGCACCCGGAGCGAGCGGTTTTGATGGTCGACCCTCAGCAGCCGATCGATTCATTTGTATTCCAATGATCGCATCCGAAGTACGACGGACTCTTCGGCCACCGAGCAGGCCAACGCTCATCAAGCGAAGCGGTCAATCAGGCAGGCTTTGGGAGCGCTAATGAGTGGCACGAATCCGCTCTCGAGAGGCGTGCCTGTGAGTCGCAATCACCTGCCCCTCAATGTGACGAAACGAACCGTGACTCTGGAAACGCGGGCGGCAACGCAAAGCTGTCGCGCAGGCGTTGCGCCTCGGCGGCAGGGGTTAGGCCAAAGAGTCGCTTGAATTCGCGGTTGAATTGAGAGGGACTGACATAGCCGACAGCGTGACACGCCGCCTCAGCAGTGATGCCCTGGCGCACCATCAGCAGGCGAGCCTGATGCAAGCGAGTGGATTTCACGTACTGCATCGGCGAGGTACTCGTGATGGCCTTGAAGTGACTGTGGAACGTCGGCACGCTCATCCCCGCCTGACTTGCCAGTTCCGGAAGGTCTAGGGGTCCCGCATAGGTCGCGTGGATGCGCTCAAGCGCTCGCCCGATCTTGCCGAATTTCCCCTGCATGGCTAAAGCTGCACGTATCGAGTGGCCTTGTTCGCCGGTAAGAACGCGGAAATACAATTCACGCACTAGTCCCGGGCCGAGGATTGCGGCGTCGAGCGGCCGGTTCATGGCTTCCAGAAAGCGCAGTACAGACGCTCGCATCGCCGCATCCATCGGACTCGACATCATGGTCTGCGGCGGGTCATCTGACGCCTTCAGCCCATGGCGGTCCACCTGAATAATGAGCTCCGCCGCTACCTGAAAGTCCAGGTGCATATAAACGGCGAGCAGCGGACGCTCGGGTGTCGCGTCAGTCTCCATCGTGAAGGGTACTGGCACCGCGACAGCCAGATAGTGCTGCGCGTCGTACACAAAGACCCGGTCACCAAAAAAACCGCGCTTGGTGCCCTGGCAGACGATCACGATGCCGGGATCGTATAGCACCGGCGTACGAGACAACGCCCTGTCCGAACGCAGGATCCGCACATCGCGCAGCGCGGTCAGGTTGTAGCCTTCCTGCGGCGCCAATGCGGTAAGCAACGCAACCATGCGGTGCTGTTCACGTGCGCTGGCCGCTGAAACACGTTGATCATTGGCTTCCGTGTGGCTCGCCTTGCTCATATAAATAGGCAATAAAAATAGAGAATTTGGTCTGATTTCGAGCGTTTTATCAGAATAACATGCAATCAATCAAATCAGCCCTGGAGTGTTTTTCATGCCCTCAACCAAAACCATGCTTATCACTGGTGTCAGTAGCGGCTTCGGACGCGCACTGGCTGAAGAAGCGCTCGCCGCAGGATATCGGGTCGTCGGCACGGTACGAAGCGAGCAGGCAAAGCAGGCGTTCGAAGCGCTTGACGCTACCCGTGCATTTGGTCGCGTACTTGACGTGACTGACTTTGCGTCTGTCGAGCATGTCGTGGCCGACATCGAGGCAACCGTCGGGCCTCTCGACGTGCTGGTGAACAACGCAGGCTACGGTCACGAGGGCGTAATGGAGGAGTCACCGCTTGCGGAAATGCGTCGGCAATTCGACGTGAATGTGTTCGGGGCTGTTGCCGTCATGAAGAGTGTGTTGCCGTATATGCGTGAGCGGCGGCGCGGACATATTCTCAACATCACATCGATGGGCGGATTTATCACCATGCCGGGAATCGCCTACTATTGCGGCAGTAAATTCGCATTGGAAGGAATCTCCGAGGCCCTCGGCAAGGAGGTCAAGCCATTCGGCATCCACGTGACCGCAGTAGCGCCGGGGTCTTTTCGCACTGAGTGGGCCGGTCGTTCGATGGTTCGAACGCCGCGCTCGATCCAGGACTACGATCCTCTGTTCGACCCGATCAGAAAAGGACGGGAAGAGAAAAGCGGCAGGCAGCTCGGGGATCCGGTCAAGGCCGCGCGTGCCATGCTGTCCGCTATCGAAAGCGATGAGCCGCCATCCCATCTTCTGCTGGGCAGTGATGCGCTCGGTTTGGTCCGCGAAAAGTTCTCGTTACTCAGCGCAGAATTTGACGCGTGGGAAACTGTCACGCGATCGACAGATGGATAAATGCATGTGGCGACGTTGCTGCGAGCGAACGGGTTGAAACGTCTCAACGGCAGTAGATGGCGTTTGATGCTGTTGAGGCTGAGCCGATATACGAAAAGCACCTCGCGTTGCCACGCTGCGGAGTCGCGAAGAACGACGCCGCCCGGGCCCTCAGTCGGTCAGATCCTGAACCGCCGCTTTGAAAGCTGCAACGGTCGCTGAGACAACCCGGAAAACCACGCACGGTGATAAAAAGCTCGATCACCGTGCGTACTCCTTACGCCGTGGGGCACGCCGTCAGACGCCTTCGTGCCGCCGGCCCGCGTCATATCGCGCGACGACCTGTTCGAGGTTGTAAAACATTCGTTCGCGGCCCAACTGCATTGCAAGCGGCGAGCGCTGCACCATCGCCAGAACGCCCGGATTGAGGGCCGCGAGCCACAGCACCATGCTGGCGTCGTGCATTTTCTTTTCGGCGTCGATCAACATCCGCAATGCCGTGTATTCGATATCGAAGACGCCGCTCAGATCCAGCACCACGATCGCGGGCTTTTCCTTCGCAATGTGCTGACGGATCTTCAACGCGACGTTGTCTGCGTTGGCGAAAAAGATGCGGCCTTCTGGCCGCAACATCAGCAGGCCGGGAAACGATTCGTCATCTGAACGTTCCGCGGAGATCGGGCGAAATACGTTCGTGCCACGTTTGCGTACCAGTTCATGTACCGGCGGATCCGACACCTGATAGGCAAGCGCAATCAGCGACACCACGATCGCAACCAGAATCCCCTGCAACGTACCCAACAGAACGACGCCCGCCAGCGCGACCAGCGCCCAGACCAGTTCCGTACGACGTACCGCGAGAATCGCGCGAAATTCGGCGGGGTTGAACAGGCCGATCGAATAGACGATGACAACGGCCGCGAGCGTTGCATGCGGAATCAATCCGATGAGCGGCGCCAGCAATAGCATGACGCCCAATGCGGCGGCCGCAGTCACGCATTGCGCAGCCTGACTGCGAGCGCCCGCGCTGCGATTGACCGCCGTTTGCGTCGTGCCACCGCCGCCAGGCATTGCGCCGAACAGCGAACCACCGAGGTTGGCCATCCCCGTGGCGAGTAGCTCCCGATTCGCGCCCGGCGTGGGCTCACCATCGCGAACGAACGCGCGCCCCGCTGCAATGGTTTCGGTAAAGCTCATCAGTGCCGTGCCCAAAGCAACGGGCCAGAGGACGGCCATTAGCGAAAAGTCCGGCAAGGTGATCGCAGGCAAACCCGTTGGAATATGACCCACGGTGCCCACGCCGCGCGCGGCCAGGCCGAACAGGCTCGCCCCTGCGATCGCGCCGGCCACGGCAATGAGCGGTGCGGGAACGCGCGGGAAGAAATGTTCCAGTCCCACGAGTACGACTAACGTCAACGCGCCGACAAGAATGGTCAGAAGCGATGCATGCGGCAAAGCCTGAAAAATTGCCAGTAGATTGTGTGCAAACGAACCCTTGGGAAAATGAATGCCGAGAAGTTTGGGAATCTGATCGACGACAATGACCACGGCAATGCCCGCCTTGAAGCCGATCAACACCGGCTCGGAAATAAAGTTCGCCACAAAGCCGAGTCGCAATGCCGACGCAAGCGTCAGGATCGCGCCGACCATCAGCGTCAGCGTCGCCGTTGCGGTGATCAGGCCAGCCTCATTCCCGTCAGGCACGGCCTCGCCGATTCCTGCCGCTACGAGGATGGCCAGCGTGGTGGTCGTGCTGACGCTCAAGGGCCTCGATGTCCCCAGGCATGCATAAATCAGCATCGGCACGAAAGCCGTATAGAGCCCGACCTGCACCGGCAATCCCGCCACCGTTGCGTAGGCGAGCGCCTTCGGAATCACGACAGCCGCCGCCGTCAAGCCGGCGATCAGATCCGGTTTTGCCCAGGACTTCTCGTAATGACGAATCCATTCCGGCATCAGAAGAAACTGCCTGCCTGTGGAATGGTTCGGCGTTTCGTTAGTCATCTTCGGTCCTGGGCCTGTTGAGATGATCGGCGAGAGCTGCATCTCGCTGCGGGTGATTGACCCTTGCCAGCACGAATACGCCATTAGCCAGATCAGAACTTCTGCGGGACCACTCTGTGCGGGTAGTCCGGTTCAACGTAGCCGTCGGATTTTTGCCGCTTCGGCAGCGTGATCTTCTCGCGTGGCATTGCTTTATAGGGCACGCTGCCCAGCAGATGACTGATGATGTTCAAGCGCACACGTTTTTTATTGTTGGAGTCGGCGACGAACCAGGGTGCGACGTCTGTATCGGTGGCCTTGAACATATCGTCGCGCGCACGGGAATAGTCGTACCAGCGGCTATACGAAACAAGATCCATCTTCGACAGTTTCCAGATTTTCCGTTCGTCCTTGATGCGCGCTTCGAGCCTGCGGGTCTGCTCTTCTTCGCTGACTTCGAGCCAGTACTTGAGCAGAATGACGCCGGACTGAACGATCGCCCGCTCCACCAGCGGAACTCCTCTCAGGAATTCCGTGGCCTGCTCTTCGGTACAGAAGCCCATTACGCGTTCGACGCCTGCGCGGTTGTACCAGCTGCGATCGAACAGCACGACCTCGCCCGCAGCGGGCAGATGCGGCAGATAGCGCTGCACATACATCTGGCTTTTCTCGCGCTCGGTTGGCGCCGGCAACGCAACGACACGGAAGATGCGCGGACTCACGCGCTCGGTGATCGCCTTGATCGTGCCGCCTTTGCCCGCGCCATCGCGTCCCTCGAAGACGATGCAGATCTTGGTGCCGGTTTGCACGACCCACTCCTGCAGCTTGACCAGTTCCACGTGCAGGCGCGCGAGTTCTTTTTCATAAGCTTTGTTCGACAAGGCGTCCTGCTCGACCACGTCGTCAGTTTTCTTCCGCTTATCAGCCATAATTTTCGACTCCAGAGACAGTCTGTTTGCGCCTACAGCGTGGGTGCAGACAGCCCGGCCGGGCGCGCCGCCGATGCGGGCGCGGTGGCCACGGCGGCTGGGCTTGCCGACGTACTAAAGCCGCCGCCTGGTGCAAGACCCTTCCCATCTCTCGCCGCGACAAGGTGGAACCAACCCCAATCGCTGAACGATTCGGCGGCCTGTCAATTCACCTCGCACCGTTTGCGGCGAAAGTTTCCTTGGCCCCCGGAGACATCAGGAACTTGATGAAGCCCTCGGCCGTGTCGCGCTGTGAAGTGTTTGCCATGACCACAGCGGTATACGTGAGAGTACTCTGGAGATCACCCGGAAGCGGGCCAAGAAGCTTGATGCCGGGTGTCGTCGCGATGAGCGGTATCGTACCCGCCACCATCTCGTTGCCGCTGCCTTTTAGCACAGGCTCAAAAATCCCATTGGGCGTCGTGCGTACGATCTTCGGCTTGAGTGTTTCTGCGATTCCCAGCTGATCCAGGATGCTTGCAAAGGCCTGTCCCGACTTAACGCTGTTAAAGACAAGGAGGTCGGCGCCAAGCAACGTGGTCCTGAATTTTTCAACCGTTGAAATATCGTATGCCGGACTGTCCTTGCGGTTACCGAGGCCGACGCCAACGTGAGCGATGATCGGTCTGTCGCCGGCACTCGCCTTGCCCGATTTCGTCAGGTCCTCAGCAAAGTCCGGCTGAACGATAACGACGTCGACCGCTTCGCCGTCGTCTATCCTTTTTTTCACGGCGGGCGAAGGGTCGAACACCAGACTGACCTGGTTATGGGTCTGCTGGCGATAAAGATCGACCACCTTGGTCAACGCAGGCTCGAGGGGGCTATCGCTCATCACCTTAATGCCGGCGGCATGGGCCAACACCGTGAGCATGGACAATGACACGGCTACGATAGCGCTTCGACTGATGCACTTAAGTATTGTGTTCATGGCTTGCCCGCTGATGACTGGATGCCGTGCTGGCGGGTGGCGGGTGGCGGGTGGCGGTTGACCACGATGTCGTCGCTCACGGGAAATTTGCGGGAGACGAAAACGGTTTGGTGGTGTCGGGCACAAACATCACCAAAGCGTGCAGATCCGTCGAACCACTGGCCGCGACTTGCATCGGGACAGCCGCCCGGTGGCCCGGTTGGGCCTCGCCCGCGTTGCCAACCTCGGCCGCTTTGAAGCCAAGCGGCGCCCGCGCAACCGCCGCCGGTAGCGGCAAGCATGCTCCGAACGCCACAGTGAGGAAAAAATGGGTCAGAAATCGCTTCACGAGTGCGCCGCCGTTAATGCACCGACGTAAGCCATACTAAAGGCTCAGCCTAGGGAAGCGAACCTTCCACTCCGTATGCAGAAACATTAGTGCACGATGCGCGGTTTTTCCAGACGTTGCCATCGCGGCTCGCCTGGGACACTCGACCCAGTATATCGCCGTAATGGTAGCGCGCAGACTCTTGGTCGCTCGGGTTAGTACTCGTTTGACGGTAGCGGAAGTCACCGTCGAGAATGTTTGGATTTACACATTACCCGGGGATGCCGATGCTTCAGCAATTGGCGAAGAATATTTCGACCGCTGCGGTTCATCATTCTTTTATCGGTTTGCAGGTTGAATGACCGTCCGTGGCCCGACCCGGTCCGACCTTAACTGGATAAACAATACGCCGCGAGCCGCACGGCATCCGGACCCGCAGCGGACCTCCGCCCCCCTGTGACATCAAACTTCATTCGACGCTGCCAACCCGCCGCTTCCCCCGCTAGCTGAAGGCCGGATAATATGGCGACGAACTCTCGCGGTGCTAACGCCATGGCCAAAATCGAAGACAGACTGGCGCGTTTCTATGCCCTTTCCGACGGCATCTTCGCCGTCATCATCACCGTTATGGTTCTGGCATTTAAGCCGCCGACTGGTCACGACTTTCGCGCGTTATCCACCCTGTGGCCCGATCTCATCAGTTATGCAGTGAGTTACGCATTCATCGCCGTGGTCTGGTTGAACCTGCTCCCGCATTCGCAAAGATCACGTCGATGCGTCCAAACGTTTCGACGATATCGGCGACAGCCTTGTCAATCTGGGCAGGGTCGCGCAAATCGACTGACAGGGTGACCGCGCGTTCACCGAGAACGCTGGCGGCATTGGCGAGGCGCTCAGCATTCGTCCCCGTTACGACGACCGTGGCCCCTTCGCTCTGAAAAAGTTTGGCCGCTTCGAGGCCGATGCCCGAGGTTCCACCGGTGATCAGTGCGATTTTGTTCTTCAGCTTCATGACAGGCTCCTTGATAGGTGTGACGTATCGATAACTTCAATCGGCATTGCGTTGCCGGTAGACACACTATCGTTGCTGCCAGCTGCGCCGACAAATGAGAAGAACTTGCCGGGCTGGAAAGAAAAACTATGCTGCCTCTGGATGGGCAACTTTGAGATCAGCAACCCTGCGATTAGCTTCAGGTTAAATATCCAGGCAGCGCTTTCAAAGCGTTCACGTTCCCTAGCGGCCACGCGCAGTCGATTTCTCAACAGCCGCCCTTACAGAACAAACGAGAACCGCATATTAGGCGCGTCTGGGCGGACATCCGTCGCCCGAAAGGTGTTGAATGTCCGGCACAGTCAACAATCCTGTCAGATAGCAGAGCGCTGATCGACCGACAGGTTCTGCTCCACCCAGTCCTCCAGATTGCAAACGTCAAGGCCACGCTGCGCATTGAATGTGCGCTGTTTGTCCCATGCCACACCGCGCCCTTCGGCAAAGACAACCCGGTACTTCCGTATCGGATCATTCGGCTCTTCAGCGAGTTCCCGTTTCAGTGCCGGCACGCTCCACTCCGTGCGATGCAGCTTGAGATTCAACAGCGTGTCGAGCGCATCCGCCAGCCGGCGATACGTGACCGTATCGCCGGCGACGTGCACGACCTGATTCACGATTCGTGGCTCGGCAAGCAGAATCTCCGATGTCAATGCACCGATGTCCTCCGACGTCGTCACCGTGACCGCGTTTTCCCAACTACCCAGCGCGTGCACGCTTTTCCCTTCCATATCCACGACACCGAAGGTCGGTTCGAACAGGAAGCTCATGAACATGCCCGTCGATACGATGACCCATTCGGTCTTTTGCTGCGAGCGCAGAAGCGCACGCACGTCCAGTTGCTCGTCGAACAGGTCCTGCGCACTACCTTTGCCAATCACGTCGTAGTCCACGCCGAATTGCCACGGAAAGTACCGTCGGACACCCGAGTCCAACGCCGCCCGCGCGATTTTCATCTGTACGCCCGGACCACCGACGAATCCGGTGCAGGAAACAACCGTGTCAAATCGGGCGAAGATATCGGCTAGTGCGGCAACCGACTGTGCGGCCAGATCACCTGGCACGATATCCACGCCGAGTGCGCGCAATTCCTCGATGTCCTTCCGTTTGTCGGGACTCGTCGATGCCAGAGTCGATGGGCGCAACAGCACCGAGATAGACCCGCCTGGTGCTTTGCCGACGCGTCGAACGAGATTGCGCAGTACCGCCATACCAAGTTCGCCTGCGCCTAAAACGAGAATAGCCTTATCGTGATGCATGTGTTGACCCCTGCAGGAAAAGTAGAACGTCGAAGAATGAGTCGTTCGCAACCGGTTAGCGTGTCGCTCGAGGGAACATCCCATCAATGATCCGCAGTGTAGTGGCGGATGCCCGCGACATTGTTCGCCGTGCAGGAATACTGAATGCAGGATGAGCGAACCGCCCTGCTGGCGGCTTTGTCCAGATCTGGGTCGGCCTGGGCAGTAAGATAGGGTTTTCGCAAATGTCGGCCAACGAACCCGCTACGTGATCTGCTCATGGACAAACTTCAGGCAATGACAGTACTGGTCAGGGTCGTTGAGGCGCAAAGCTTCAGCAAGGCAGCAGAGACGCTGTCCATGCCTCGTTCGTCGGTCACGACGATCATCAAGAACCTTGAGGCGCACCTTGGCACACCTTTGCTCAGGCGGAGTACACGAACACTGAGTCTGACCGACGCTGGCGCCCGTTACTTTGCGTCGTGTCAGGCCATATTGTCCGAGATTGCCAGAGCGGAAGACGATCTGTCGATAGAAGTCACGCATCCACGTGGACGCGTTCGGGTGGATATGCCCGGCGTGATTGGCCGGGCCATCGTAGTGCCACGACTGCGAGAATTCGAGGAGCGCTTTCCGGATATCGAACTGATGCTCGGTGTCAGTGATCGTCCAGCCGATCTGATCTATGACGGAATAGACTGCGTCATCCGCACCGGTGAACTCATCGACTCAACACTCGTTGCACGTCGCCTCGGTCAGTTGAACTGGATCACCTGCGCATCGCCGCGCTACCTCAGTCAGCATGGCGAGCCTGACTCCGTTGGCGCACTTCATACGCACCGTATCATCAACTACATTTCGAATGCGACGGGCCGTCCCATGGACTGGCGCTTTAACGTCGATGGCGAAGCGGTTGTCATGACGATGACTAGCCGGTTTGCGGTCAACGACACCGAGGCCTACCTGCAATGTGGGCTTGAAGGTCTGGGGCTGATCCAATTATCGGAGTTCGCTGCTTTTCCCTATCTCCAGAGCGGGCGATTGAAAGAGGTGCTGACAGAGACAAGATGTTCGCCTGTGCCCATCTCCATTCTTTATCCGGACGGGCGAAATGCCACCGCTGCGGTCAAAGTGTTTGTCGACTGGATAGTCGAGATCGCAAAGTCCGATCTGCTGCCGTGAGCGGTCTTTATGCCGCCAAAATCGCCTTTAACGCAATCTGGTCCGACGACAGGCTTGCACCTATGCCATTAGGTCAACCACAGCAGTCCTCGGAGAACCAAAGACGAATAGGACACTCATTGATGACGTTTGCGGGAGGACGTGGTTTGCTCAGCGCGAACAGGCGGTAATGACTTGCACAAAGGCATCTTGTTGAGCGGGATTCCTGGAGAAGACTAGACCTGCTGAGAGCGATGAAGATATGACCCGGGAGTGCAGCCGAGCATGGTTCGAAAGAAAGCGATGAAAACGCTATCGCTCGAGAACTCCAGTTCCGCCGCCGTGTAGGTGATGCTATGTCCGGTGGCCAGTAGTTCTATCGCTCGCATCAGACGCCATTGCTGACGCCACTGTTGATAACCCATCCCGGTCTCCTTCTGGAAGATGCGCGTGATGGTCTTGCCGCTGGCCCCAACCGCCGCCTCCAGCACCTGCAATTCCGGTGGCATTCGATCCAGATGAGCGGTCAAGCTGGCGAGGCGTCGATCGGAGGGTAACGGAAGCAACATCGCCTCTTGTGGTGCGCCGCATATCTCGTGAATGCAAAGTCCGAGCAAGTGCGCGTGCCGCCCGCCGCGCCAGTCTTCGTGAAAATCCGCCAATGCAATCGACTCAAGGACCGCGCGCAACAACGGCCGGACGTCGATTACACGCACATCTTCCGGTAGCGAGGCACTCAGGTCTGGCCTGAACCACAGCGACCGGTAATCGACTGTTTGCTGCATCACCGCACGATGCGCCGTCTGCGGTGGAATCCAAACGGCGCGCGATGGCGGCAGCAGGCACAAGCGGTCGGCCAGTGTGATGCGGATGCAACCTCGCCGTGCATACAGCAATTGCCCCCGCTGATGCAGATGCGAGCCTGAATCGTGATCACCCAGCGACGTGGCAAGACCAATGACTTCGGCCTCGAAGGAGTCGGGGTCGAACGTGCCGGTGACGTCGAGATAGGGCATGCAAATCATTGTCCCATTTCACACATTTTCTGTCCAAGAATCTGTAACCGGACTGGCGAAAACGATCGATCATGGCGTCTTTCTTCAGGAGGACAATGCCGTGCAAACGAGAGGTCTGCTGCCGCTATCCATCGCGCTGCTGATGTTTCCGCAAATGGCCCAGACGCTGTTTAGTCCGGCGTTGGCCGATTTCGCGCGGGCGTTTTCAGTTCCTCCCGAAGCCGCGAGCCAGGCCCTGACGGTTTACTTCGCCGCCTTCGCGGTCGGCGTATTCGTCTGGGGACGCGCGTGCGACCAGATCGGCCGCAAGCCGGCGATGTTGTGCGGACTGTTCGTGTATGCGCTGGCCTGCTGTGCCGCTTTTGCCGTCACCACATTCGACGGATTATTGCTCTCGCAGGCTGTTGCTGCTTTCGGGGCGGCGGTCGGCTCGGTCGTCACGCAAACGGTGCTCAGGGACCGGTATGCCGGCGCAGAACTGGCCAGAATCTTTTCGGTAGTGGGCATGGTACTCGCCGCCAGTCCGGCTATCGGATTGTTCGCGGGCGCGGCGCTGGTGCAGGCGTTCGGCTACAAGGGCGTGGTGGCCGCGCTATTCGTGCTGTCCTCCGTGCTGATTGCCTGGACCGTGGCCGCGCTGCCGAAGACTCATCTGCCGCGTCATGCGGCTGAGCCGCTTTCGGATACGCTGAAACTGATGCTTCGAGATAGGCTCGTCTGGCGCTCCGCGCTGTTGGTCGCAGTGTTCAATGTCGCGCTGTATAGCTATTACGATCTCGGCCCATTCGTGTTCCAGCGACTCCATCTTGATCCCGACATGTACGGCTACAGCGGGGCATTATTGGCTCTGGGCGCATCGCTTGGAGCGTGGCTCAATCGGCAGCAGCTTAAAGCAGGCAGCGGAGGTGAACATATGCTCCGGATAGCAAGCGTATTGATGCTGGCAAGCGCGCTCGGTGTGGCAGCCTTGCAGAACAGCCCGTGGTTTCTCGTGCCGATGCTGCTGGTGGTGGTTGCGTTTGGTGTCGCTATTCCTAACGTGCTCGGCCATGCGCTTGCCGCTTACAAAGATAAACTCGGCACGGCAGGGGCGCTATTTGGATTGTTGTACTACCTGATGATCGGTGCGGGAATGATGGCGACGGCGTGGACTCAAGCGCTGGGTGGAACGCTGATCGTGTGCGGCGTGATTGCGGTCATGGTGTGCGTTGTTTCAGGTTGGCGCAGAGGGTGGGCGACGGCAGTGTAATGCACGGGGGGGACGAATCGGCCCCGAGCTTCCTGGTGTTGCCGCGCGAGATTGCATAATTTTCCGCTAACACTGATGGCTCAACATGTCTGCCGCGACACCTCTCACGCACGGCGCCGGAAACGGCGCGTCGCGGGCGGTTCCCTTCCATCAGACATGAAGAAACGCCATGGACATCAATACCATCCGTCAGTCCGCCTACGCAATGCCGTTTCACAATCCGGCCTACCCCCGTCCGCCGTTCCGCTTCTGCAATCGCGAATATTTCATCATTTCCTACGAAACCGATATGGACGCGCTGCGCGCCATCGTGCCGGAGCCGCTGCGGCCAGAGAACGCGCTCATCCACTATGAATTCATCCGCATGCCGGACTCGTCGGGTTTCGGCGATTACACGGAAAGTGGTCAGGTGATTTCCGTACGCGACATGGATGGGCGTCTCGCGAACTACACTCACTCGATGTACCTCGACGACGAAGGTCCGATTGCTGGCGGGCGCGAAATCTGGGGCTTTCCGAAAAAACTCGCGCACCCGACGCTCAGCGTCGACGGCAACGACACGCTGCTCGGCACGCTCGACTACGGCACGCAACGCGTGGCGACGGGCACCATGGGCTACAAGCACAGCGCGCTCGATCTCGAGGGGGAACGCGCGAAGCTCGCCGATACGCCCAACTATCTGCTCAAAGTGATTCCGCACGTCGACGGCAGCGCGCGCATTTGCGAACTCGTGCGCTTCTTTCTGCGCGACGTCACGGTGCTTGGCGCATGGAGCGGCCCCGCCGCGCTCGAACTACACGCTCACGCACTCGCACCCGTTGCCGATCTGCCCGTGAAGCGCGTCGTGGCGGCGCGCCACGTCATTGCCAATCTCACGCTCGATATTGGCGAAGTGGCCTTCGACTATCTCGCGCAGAATACGCAACACGCGAAGCACGCGCGCGAAGCCGCCCTCCACGCCGTCTGATCGACTTACCGGGAATCACCATGTCTTTGCAAAACAAAGTCGCGCTCGTGACGGGCGCAGCAAGCGGTATCGGCGAACAATGCGCGCGCAAGCTCGCGAGCCTCGGCGCGGCCGTCGTCATTGCGGATCTGAATCTGGAGCAGGCGCAGAAAGTCGCGTCGAGCATCGTCGAAAGCGGCGGCAAGGCGATTGCCGTTTCGATGGACGTGACGAACGAGGAAGCCGTGAATGCAGGTATTGGGCGCACAGTGAAGGAACTCGGCAGCATCGACGTGCTGGTGTCGAACGCGGGTATTCAGATCGTCGCGCCAATCGATGCGTACGCATTCGCCGACTGGAAGAAGATGCTTGCCATCCACCTCGATGGCGCCTTCCTGACTACGAAGGCAGCTATCAGACATATGTACGACAGCAAGCGCGGCGGCTCGATCATCTATATGGGCTCGGTTCACTCGCATGAAGCATCGAAGCTGAAGTCGGCGTACGTCACGGCGAAGCATGGGCTGCTCGGTCTCGCTCGCGTCGTCGCCAAGGAAGGTGGCGCGCGTGGAGTACGCGCCAACGTCGTGTGTCCGGGTTTCGTGCGCACGCCACTCGTTGAAAAGCAGATCCCCGAACAGGCGAAAGAACTCGGCATCTCTGAGCAGGAGGTCGTGAAGAACGTCATGCTGAAGGAAACCGTCGACGGCGAATTCACTACCGTTGAAGACGTCGCGAATACGGTGGCCTTTCTCGCGGGTTTCGAATCGTCTGCGCTGACGGGCCAGTCGATCGTCGTCAGCCACGGCTGGGCGATGAAATAAGGGTGTCCCATGCGCAATGAACTAAAAGAAATCCGCCGGCCGTCCGATGAGTTCGCGCTGCCGCGCTACGACGAAGTCGCACTCGTTCTGCAGGGCGGTGGCGCGCTGGGCTCGTACCAGGCTGGCGTCGTCGAAAGTCTCGTCGAAGCGCACATCGAACCGAACTGGATTGCGGGCGTGTCGATCGGCGCGCTGAATACGGCGATCATCGCGGGCAATGCGCCGGAGAACCGCGTAGAAGCGCTGCACGGCTTCTGGAATGCAATTTGCCGGCCGCGCGACTGGATCGCAAATGTCGGTGCATGGACGTTGCCGTATGCGGGTCTGAACGAACTGGTGCGCAAGTGCGCCAGCAACTGGGCCGCGGCGCGGGCGCTGGCGGAAGGCCAGCCAGGCTTCTTCGTGCCGCGCTTCCCACTGCCACTTGCAGGGCTCGACAGGCTCGATCCCGCCCGCGTCAGCTATTACGACACCACGGCGCTCAAGGCGACCCTGCTGAAATACGCCGACATCGATCGCATCAACGACGGCCCGATTCGCGTGTCAGTGGGAGCGGTGAATGTGCGCACGGGAAATCTGGTCTATTTCGACAACACCAGGATTCGCCTCGTGCCCGAGCATTTTATGGCGTCGGGGGCTTTGCCACCGGGCTTTCCGGCTATCGAGATCGACGGCGAATACTACTGGGACGGCGGCCTCGTGTCGAATACCCCGCTCACCGAAATCCTCGCCGAGGCCGAGCACAAGATTTCGCTGATTTTTCAGGTCGATCTGTGGAGTTCGCGTGGCAAGACACCGGCTGATTTTCTCGACATTTCCGAGCGCACCAAGGACATCCAGTACTCGAGCCGCACGCGCGCGATCACTGACTTGCTCGCCGACCGGCAAAAGCACGCGCGCCTTCTCAAGGAAGTGCTCAAGCACGTACCAGAGAGTGTCGCGAAAACCGATCCGATCTTCCGCATCGCCGAAGCGGCCGCGGACGGCAGCTCGATCAACGTCGTGCATCTGATATACAAGAACAAGCCGTACGAAGGTAACTCGAAGGATTACGA
Organism: Paraburkholderia metrosideri; assembly: GCF_904848625.1. GTDB lineage: Bacteria > Pseudomonadota > Gammaproteobacteria > Burkholderiales > Burkholderiaceae > Paraburkholderia > Paraburkholderia metrosideri. The sequence continues at coordinate 339,183 of NZ_CAJHCP010000005.1, read as the reverse complement.
GTTTAGTGTGGACACAATGCGCGAGCATTGGCAGACGGGACTCGAAGACTGTCGCAACTCACTCGCGCATCGTGACTGGTTCGATATTCCGAGCCGTGAGCATGGGTTCGTCACGCACGATGTGCATCGAGTAGAGACGCGTTCAGCCATACACAGCGAATTAGAAGCGCATTGATTGGTTCACGAGTCAGAAGACGCCAACGGAAATCCGATCGACGCGACGATGCCCGACGGCCCATCCTGACGATTTCGAAGACTCGCCATGCCGCCGTATTTATTCGCGATCGCCGTCACGATGGACAGCCCCAGGCCGCTACCCTCGATCTGCGTATTCGCTCGAAAGAAGCGGTCGAATACCCGTGGCAGCAGTTCTTCCGCAATCCCGGGCCCTGTGTCGGTCACGTTGATCCACACCATGTCCTCGCGTACCTGCACACTCAGATCCACTTTGCCGCCATCCTGGGTGTAGCGGACCGCGTTGCTAACCAGATTGCGCACGGCGATGCCGATATCGGCCTCGACCGCGAGCACAAACGCACCGGCCATTTCGTCAGCGCCGATATCGATGCCGCGCTTCATCGCGATCGGCAATACTTCGGCCACAGTGTCAACGACCACGGCGGCCACATCTACGCGCGTCAGCATATCTGCCTGCAACGTCGCATCGGCACGCGCAAGCCTGAGGAGTTGCGCGATCAGACCGCCGCTGCGCGTAATGCCGCCCCGCAGTTCACGAAAGCGCTCCTGATTGCTGGGTGCGATATGCGGCTGCAGATTGTCCGCTTGCAATTGAAGCGCGGTGAGTGGCGTGCGCAGTTCGTGCGCGGCGTCGGAAATAAACTTTCGCTCCGACTCGATAGATTGCGCGAGCCGATTGATCATCAGATTGATCGAGTTGATGAACGGACGTATCTCGATCGGTACGCCCGACGTGGACAATTGCTGAAAATGGCTGACGTCGATCTCCTGCACTTGCGCACCCAGTCGATTCAACTTGCGCAACGAGCGGCGCACGACAAGCAGCACGGCGATCCACAGCAACGGCACCAGCACGATCATTGGCCAAAGCGTACTGACTGCACGTTCTTGCGCAAGCTCGCGCCGTACCGCCGAGCGTTGCGCGACCTGAATCACCATCGACGACTCACGCAGCGTGTAGATGCGCCACGCTTCGCCGTCAACCGCTGTCGTCACGAAACCCGCCGCGGCGTCGCGCGGCAGCGCCAGCGACGGTTCAGTCGACCGGTAAGGCGCGGCCTGATCGTCCTTCCATATCGTGATGACAATGTCGCGTACCGGCTGCGAACCGCGCGCTGGAATCACGGGCAGCGAATCCGCGAAGCCGCCGCGCATGCGGCTGGCGACCTGTTCGAGCCGAAGGTCGAGCAACGCGCTCATACCTGCTTTCGACAGTTGATACGAGCTGACGCCCTGCACCACGCCGACGACGCTGGCCAGCACGCAGAGCGCGAGGACAAGCTGGTTTCTTAGAGACTTGAACATAGAGACCCAGAGAAAGTATTTCGTCGAATGGACGATTCGTGGATGCCGGGACACTCAGCGCAACGCGAGAGACGGGCATGTTCTTGAGACGACTCACTCGCGGCCAGACGCTTTATTGCAATGAAACGACGGCAAAGGCGCATCACCCTTGCCGTCGTTTCAACGAGCGATGGTCAATCGGTCTGGTCTAACTACCGCTCAATGCTTGATGTAAATCGACTTCAGGCCGACGTCGTATAGGGAATGAATCCCGGCACTGCTTTGAGACGCGCTGTCAACGACGACGCCATACCCAGCGGATGCGTCGCCTGGCTGGTCGGGACTCGTCCCGGCAATCTGAATTTCCGCGCGCTCACCCGCCTGGTCAACGGTAGTGTTATACCCGGTCTGCTCGAGCGGTGCGAGTTGAACCTGCATTTGCGCAGGCCTCGCCGATTCATTCGACTGCGCGAAAGAAGCAATCGGAAACACAAGGGCTACTGCAATGGCAGCGGTTTGGATCAGCGATTTCATGATATTTCCCTCCAGATCTGTTTTTTGTCATTCGGTGAGGCAGGCGTTCTCTGCGATGAAGTTCACGGTAAAGAACAAGAATTAGCGAAGAATGAGTGGCCATCGGCGTGCTGCGCACGTCCCTCATTTCCCGCTAAGTCACGGCGCCTACGATTCATTCGTCGATGCACAGGTTCAAGTTCGAACACGAAGTCAGGCGAGAAAAGCACGTTTGGCACGCATCCGACTGAAGCGACGATGCGGTCCGCCGGCCCGATATGCGTCGCACCACTCAAGGAGCACATCATGTTTGCCGCACTTTCAGAAAAACTAGCGTCTTTTTTTGAGTCTTCTCGCCACGACGAACGCGAAGAATATCTGGCGTCATCGACCGATCTCGGGGATCTCGAACGGCGCATGCGTCACCTCGACAGTGGCGACTATCCGTTCAGCGTGCATTCGGGCGCCCTACCGCGTGACAACGAGCTGTGAACGACCAATAGACAAGGAGAACAGACATGCGCCACTATCAATGCAACAGCCCTGAAGCCGCAGCACGCATCGTCGCGGCCTGCTTACTATCAGACGGGCACGTCGGCTACGACGAGATCGATGCGCTCGAGCGCCACGGCATCGAACAGCGATTGTCGTTGCGCCCGGGTCAGTTTATGGCCGTCATGCAGACGCTGTGCGAAGACCTGACTTCCGCCGCCTATCTGAATTGGGGCGACGCGTGCAGGCTCGACCCGGTCATCGTCGCGGAGCTCTCGGCCGACGTGCAGGATTGGCAAATGCGGCGCGACATCATCTCGCTATGCAAGGAAGCCATTCAAGCGGATCGACACATCTCCGACGCAGAGGCCGGGTTTCTTCGCCTATTGGGCGCTGCGTGGATATTGCCCGATCACACGGATTGGGTGCGCCCACGCGAGGTGATCAGGCTCGTGCGTGCCCATCGCGAGTGAAAACACGCAAGGGCCGGGAGTATCGTACGCACTGAATTTTTTGCGATCCGCGAGGTGGGCAATCTGCACGTTCTTTGTCGCGCTCTCGATGTCCCGCAGATCGACAGCGCGGTAATGTTCGACGGGGCGCCTGCATGCGGCCATCGAATCAGCGTCTTTTCCGGAGCGCCTTTTGAACCGTACGTAACTTTCCGCTAAGTTTCGGCTCATATCTTTGCTTGATTCGTCATCGATCTCATGACGCACACGTACGAGCCATTCGGACTCGACGCAAAGCAAGGAAATTCCGTGCCGGTACCGGCCTCACTTTCTACTAATTCTCATGGTCCACAATTGTTCTGTGCCATATATGTGCCATCGCTACCAATCTGGATATGGCTCGCGCCGCGTTCTCCATATTGCGCGGGCGTGTCGAAGACGATGCGCATTAGGACCATCTGAAACAACTCGCATACCTCAGGAGCTTATATGAAACTTACCGCAAATCAGCAAGCCAATTTGGTCACCGCAGCCAATGGAGGCGTCGACAGTATCGATGCGACGATTCAAAAGTTGAGACAGGAATGCCCAACCGCGTTCCATACCAATCAGAGTCTGCTGACTCGGGTCTTCTTTCATCGACCCGCAGGCGAAACACCATACAGAAGTTTTGTACGCAACTCGGTGCAACGGTAGATCGCCTCGCAGTGTGGTGGCCTTGTGGCTTACTGCCCCAAGGTTACCGAACGCCAGTCAATCTAAAACTGCACGGTCGACAGGCAGGATGCCCACTACACGAGTGCGAGGTCGATATTGCGTGACGATCGGCCGCTTCTGCCTCTGGATATTCGTGCGCCTGCCCAACGAGCTTCCGTTCTATTGAGTTTCGCGTACCCGCTCGCCCGCCGGTAATTCTCGGCTCATTCTTCACCGCTACGATGCCGTGCGTCGGACGGAGCGGACATTGATTACCGCTGGCCGACAACGCTCTCCTCACCTGTTTCACCTGAGCGAATGATCGCCCATTGAAGCATGCGGCGTCAGGGGACGAATACATCAGGGTTAAGAGATTCGCAAAACGAGCTTCTTCTCAATTCAGAAATCCAGAAGATGGTCCGCATCAGGCGGAAAGATCGTTTTGCATTTCATGACAACGACAGCTGTTTCAACATTTTGCCAGGCGATATTGTGACGACGAATCCGATTGCTCATTCCACCTCCATTTCGCGCGCGAACACCTTGCGCCAACGCGCGCGGCACGTGTCGCTCCTGCTGACCACCGGCTTCATGGCAATCACCCTGACAGCCTGCGGTGGCGGAGGCGGAGGCGGTGGCGGGAATCCCCCGCCAACGCCGCCCACTTCGAGCATCAGCGTGTTTGCCGGCAATCCCACTGCGACCGGCGCGCACGATGGCCCGGTCGCTTCAGCACAGTTCAATGTGCCGACAGGCGTCGCCGCAGACCTCAGTGGCAACCTCTACGTCGCCGACTTCGAGAATGACACGATCCGCAAGATCAGTGCGGGCAACGTGTCGACCTTTGCCGGCACAGCGAACACGTCGGGCTCGGCCGATGGCACCGGCGCGGCTGCTTCGTTTTCGGGGCCGTCCAATATCGCCATTTCGCCGGCGGGCAACCTGTATGTCACCGACCAGGGCAGCGAGGCTGTCACGGTGCGAAAGATTACGTCAGCCGGCCAGGTAACGACGCTCGTCGACCCGCGCACGAATCAGGCGCTGCAAACGGATGGAAGCACCGTCATCGCCACCGACGCAGCCTCGAATCTCTATCTGTTCACGACTCAGGCCAGCACCGGCGCTAGCATGCTGACCCAGGTCACCCCCACGGGCGCCGTCAACTTGATCACGCTCACCTCGCCGACCGGTGCGCCGATTGGGCTGATCAATCCGTCCGGCGTAACCGTGGACAGCGCAAACAACGTTTATATCGCCGACGACAACACTCAGGCCGGTGCGGGCGTGCTGTACAAAGTCGCGATTAATGGCGCGAATGGCCAGGTCACTACGCTGGCTGGTTCGATTGCGATTGCCGGTTCATCGGATGGCCCGGGCAATGCAGCGACTTTCGACGGCCTGTCTACGCTTGCCGTCGATCCGGCGGGCAACATCTTCGCTAACGATTTCAACAACGGTACCATCCGCGAAATCTCGCCAGCCGGTGTGGTCAGCACGTTCGCAGGTACGCCTGAGCAATACGGCCTGAACCTCGGACCGCTGCCGGGGACGCTTCCGGCGATCGACCAGTTGGCATGGCTCGGCCAGTCGCTGTATGTCGCGGACACGGACGACAGCGTCATTCTGAAATTGAGCCCTGCACCGTAATCGGCGCCTTGATATCGACGCGGTGTGGCCATTGACCCTTCTTACCATGGTCAACAAACACCGGGTGCTCGCATTAAGCATTGCATCGGCAAGTTGCCTTTTTCACGTTAGCAGCTGACGTCAACTTGTTTTCTTATCGAGGCATGTGCAAGCGAGCCCGCTCGTTGACTTCAGATCGCCGGCGTCTCATTTCGGCGCAGCGGATTGGCAAGCTCTTGCGGCTTGCCAATCCGCTGCGCGGCGTGCCGCGGGATGATTCGCACGCGAATGCGTCAACCCTGGCACGACTGATTGTCGGTTGACTCTTACCACTAAGGCACGATAACGGAGCACACTGAGTTGCCCCGTGAAGTGCGCTAATTCCCACCTCACTTCCGTCTGCGAACATAGTCAAGCGAATCGACGATTCGCTTTTTTTCTGCCCAGAATGGAGGTCCCTTATGTTCGCATGTCTCAACCCTCAAATACGTCAAACCATGACCGATACCGAGATGCCTTTCGACAGCCAGATTGCGACGCAGCCTGCAGCCTCCAATGCCGTCAACGAATGCAAAGAAGTCTCTGAGCAGCCGGCAACCGACGAGGACTTATATCCGTACCTGATGCTTGCGATAGTCGCCGTCATCTGATCCGGGGCCATCGTCACACGTTCGCAGCGATCGTCGCGACCCAAGCTGATGTTGACTACGCAATCCATGGAAACACGCCATGATCGACGTATTTGAATGGCTCATTGACATTTCGGTGGCCAGCGCGAGCGCCTCGGCCACCGGTTCGATCTTCCTGCTTCTGGTTGGTATAGCCACCGCGACGCGGCACCATCTCATCGAATATCGCTGTCGCAGGTGGCCAACCTAAATCGGCGCTCCGACGCATCAGTCCAACTGTAATGATTGACGCCAGTCAGGATAAACCGGTCACCACTCTTGTACTTAATTCTCCACTAATTCCATGCCGGTACGATGACGGCCATTCGGTTACCTGAATGCTACTCGCGCATCGGAGAATCGTCAGATCGGCAAGCGGTTCACCATGTGACCCACATTGCTCGCCCACGGCACGCCAATGCCGGTCAGGATGATTGTCCTGATCGACGCCGTTGTGTCCGGGTCGCCGCTGGCGCATTCGGTTGGCGCTTCTACACCTAACGGCACGCGCAAAAAACGCGCGTGCTTTTCAGTGCTAGTTACGTCAGCGTGTTCGCGGCCCTCGTCGAATCTAATGCAAAGAAATCCGCTGGGGTTGCACCGTCTCACATCGGATCAAGGAGCGTCCATATGAATAAGCTGCCATGGCCCCACGCACTCGTGGTCGCGGTGATATGTGTCGCGCTGTCGAGCGGCGCTCACGCACGTACTGTGAGCTACGCGCCCGAAGCGATGTGCGTGGCGCCCCCCGCTACCTCGTCGATCCATGCGGATTATCACGAGCAGATTGCGCAGACCTCTCGCGGCCCGCTCGCCTATTACCGCTTCGGTCACGGCAGCCCGCTTCTGCTCGTCACCGGTTATCGCGCGACGGTGTCCGAATGGAACGCGGCGTTCCTGGCCGAGCTCGCGAAACATCATGACGTGATCGTCTTCGACAATCGCGGCGTGGGCCGCTCAATGCCCGATGCGTCCAGCTTCACGATCGACGATATGGCAAGCGATACTGCCGCACTGATCGACAACCTGGCGTTAAAGCACGCGACAGTGATCGGATGGTCGATGGGTGCCTCCATCGTGCAGCAACTCGCGATCGACAAGCCACAGGCAATCGGCAAAATGGTACTGATGAGCGCGCTGCCGCCTGGCCGGAGCGGTGTCCCGGTACCCGCAAACGTGATGGCGAAACTGTCGGGCAAGCCCGGCGTCACCTTTAACGACATCATGGCGGTGCTGTTCCCCGCATCGAGCGTGAAAGACGCCGAACAGTGCTTTGCCAAGGATAGATTCAACCCGCCAGACTACCAGTCGCGAGCGATTCCCAGCGTGGTCGCAGATGGCCAGGCCGCCGCGCTGCACGCATGGGAAACCAACGATAAAGCCGCCGACGCGCTACGCTCGGTGCACATCAATACGCTGGTGCTGTCGGGCAGCGACGATGCCGTGGCCGACCCGCAGAACGCCATCGCACTCACGCACTTATTGCCCGATGCTCATCTGTTGCTGGTTAAGCACGCGGGACACGCGATGATGTATGAATACCCAATCGCGTTGGCGCATGCGATCGATTCGTTTGCATCCTCTCGAATTGCTCTGCCGGTATGACTCCCCAGCGAGTGCCATACCGGGCGCGCGCGAATAAAGCGAATTCCTTATGAATCACTATGTCCTGTCTATCGTCGTACTGGCTCTAATTCTTGCCAGCGCAGCGGTTGGTTCGCATGTGCGCGCCAGCCTCGCAGATCACCATTTCGCGGAGGAATCGCTAGCCGCGATGCGTATCGCCGTCGGTCTGGTGGCGACGCTCTCGGCATTGGTGCTCAGCCTGCTCATTTCGTCGGGCAAGTCGTCACTCGACCTGGTCAACACCGCTCTGCAGCACAACAGCGTCGCGATGATTCAGCTGGACCGAACCTTGTCCCAGTTCGGCCCATCGGCCGACGGTCTGCGCACCGACATTAAAGACGACTATGGTCGATGGATCTCTTTCTTGTTTTCCAACAAAACCGGTACGACCGCAGAAGCAGAATCGCGACAAATCCTCCAGCATACCTACGAAATCCAAGGGAAAATTTTCGCTCTAAAGACACCAGAACTTGGGCAGGACAAATTTCGCAGCCATGCAATGGAGCTTTGGGACGACATATTTGCGGGTCGATGGCTTGCGCTGGAACATAGAAGAGGCTCGATTCCGACGCCTCTGATCGTCGTCCTCGTCGGATGGCTCACTGTCATATTCGGCATATTTGGCTTCAGCGCACCAAGAACCTGGAGCATGTGCGTCGTATTTTCTCTTTGCGCGTTATCGGCTTCAACTGCCGTGTTCGTCGTGTTGGATCTCGACACGCCATTCCAGGGGATGGTCAACGTGTCCAAGACGCCCCTGCTGGATGCGCTCAGGTTCATTGGAGGATGACACGCGCTTTCGGGCCGCTCGGTTCTGTCGGACGATCCTAATCGCGCTCTGATGTGAACTGAGACGTGGCGGGCCGCGATCAGCAGCTTCGAAGTCGAGCCATCATGCAAATGAAATTTGCAGACTGTTTTGCCGCAAATGCAGGCTCATGTCCAATCAGCAACTTGCTTGTGCAGCGGCGATAACATTCGCGATCGCACCGCTCATTTCCGCCTGTTGCAGTTCAATCGACAACGCGTATGGGTGAAAACTGCCTGATGACCTGGTCGTGCTATCGGGCGAACCGTCCTCGTCCACCGGCGGGTCCGCCACGTCTTCAGCGACGTGGCGCCCGGGACGCAAGATCAATGGGTAACCTCTAAGGTCTTCTGAACCGGCGTAGCCCTACGTTGTGTGCCACTCAGAGGTTCCGTCGGCATCACGGTCCAGCCGATGCCACGGATGTTGCGGATCAACGATTGTCCATACTTCTTTCGCATTCCGTGGATCAATACGTCGACTGCATTGCTTTCTACCTCTTTTCCCCAACCGTATAGCCGTTCTTCGAGCTGACCTCGTGACAGCACTCTGCCACGTCGTTCCAGAAAAGCATGCATCAGCACAAATTCACGCGCGGATAGCATTGACTCAGTACCGTTAAAGAGGAAAGTGCGCTTGTCCAGATCAAGACTGATCGTTGCGTCGCCGATTCGCGAAGTTGGGTAGCCCGCCGTGCGCCGCAGCACAGCACGAATGCGCGCGAGCAGTTCTTGGGTATCGAACGGCTTGAGTACAAAATCGTCCGCGCCAGTGTCGAGACCACGTGTGCGCATTTCAGGATCGTCATTCGCGGAGAGCAGCAGCACTGGAATCGCGTTACCTGCGGCACGCGATGCCTTCAATAAGTCGATTCCGCACAGACCCGGAAGCCCCTGTTTGAGGAGAGCCACGGTGTAGCACGCATTTTCAATGGCAGTTCTGCCGTCTTGTCCACTACGAACCCAGTCCACTTTATAGTCTGCTCCCTTCAATGCGGAGAACAGTTTTCGACCTATATCCAGATCATTTTCAACAAGTAATACTCGCATCATTTCCTCGTGAATTGCCGAAAGCGTTCGCCTGGTTCGTCAACTGAACGCCGTGTGTTTAATCGAGCCCTGTGTTGTTTCGAAGGTCTATCGGAGCAACTTCCAGACGCCCCGACATTCACTACCTGCGCGCTGCATGGTTTATCCGTTACAGGTGCGGTGCTCTGGAAGAGCGCACCGCAGCGAATAAGGTTTTTTTAAGAATTCACAGAATTAATTGCAGCGGGTCCAGAATGAAAGCGCTCGGAAAGCCAGCATGCGTGGCCAATCTTTCTCCGAAATCCGCTGGGCTGAATTGTGCGAGTTCGTATTTAAGAAAACATCTCCATAACTGGGGATAGCCGAGCTATTGTTCTGGTAACGGCACAATTGCGCATTGGGCCAAGCTTACGATTTGCCTTCGATATCTTGCTGACACGCTCCCGAGTCGTGCCAGATGCAGGTAATCATGCGAGGTGACTGTATGCCCGGATACGGTGCGGACGAGCTCGTCGGAGAGATTTACGAAGCCGCAATGGGACAGCGGAACTGGCTGGATGTCGGCGTTGGGATTCGACGGCTGACGGGCGCGCTCTCCGTGGCAATGTGGGCGCCCGGACTGGATAGCGAAACGAAGTCGAATCTGCTGATGCCGTTCGACGAAATGCAGGCAAAGCATCAGTACTTCTCGCACGGTCTGAAGGTCAATCCATTTCACAATTGGGGATTCACCACAGCCTCAGCGTTGGGGACGCGGGCGTCCTATCCCGTCGTGACGAGCGGTGAAGAGATCATTTCCCGGCAGGAACTCGTCAAAAGCGCTTATTACCACGAGTGCATGCGCGAATACGATCTTCAGCACGTAAGCTACGCCCGGCTTACCAACTGCGACGCGATAGGGATCGGCTTCAGCCGCGATGGCATATCGGGCCCATTTGACGCAGAGGAACTGAAGCTGATTGAGCGCCTTCTTCCGCATCTGGAGAGGGCGCTGCAACTGCGTCGGCAAATGTCGACTATCGCCAGCCGGCCTGATCATGGCCGGGCCGCGCTGGAGGCGCTTCCTGGATACACGATGATCGTAGCGGCGGATATGCGGATCCTGTTTGCGAACATGGCCGCGATCAACAAGGCTGCGACCGCCTCTTGTGGCTTGCGCGTCGTGAGATCGGGGCCAATGCCTGGCAGTTCGTCATTTCTCACTGCCGCGCATCGTGACGACAACAGAACACTCGCAGCACTTGTTCTGGCGGCGGCGTCGGGACGCTCTGGAGGCGCGATGCGGGTTCGTTCTACCGCGACAGCATCCTTGTCGACCGGTCTGGCCGTTGTTGTTTCGCCCGTTCCTGATTGCCTGATTGGCGCAACGGGGGCCGACCCGCGAATGCAACTGGCGAAAGGTGTCGCACTGGTGACTGCGCGGGATATATCTGCAAGACAATCACCCGCTCATGGAGAAATGCTGAGAAGCCTATTCGATTTATCGCGAGCGGAAGCCGATGTGGCGATGACGCTGATTGGTGGACGATCGGCCGAAGACGTAGCGCGCTCTCGCGACGTTTCCCTCGGAACGGTTCGCTCGCAAATCAAAGCAGTTCTCCGAAAAATGGACGCGTTGAATCTGAGAGATTTTGAGCGAATCGTTGCATCGGTTGAAGCGATGCTGCCCCCTGCGGCGGCTGATTCCGTCGGTGAGAAATCGACAATGCCGACATCCAGTTCGATCCCTCTTTCATCGGCTTGAACGAAGACCTCCTGTAACGGCCACGCTTCTTGTCGAATCACTGCTTTGAGAAAATGACCATCACGAAAGCGATGATGCCACCCTATGGGTTCCTCCGGTCGACTGGCACGCTGCCCGGTATGGGAACGCACTGACTAAGGCACCCATTCGAGAAAAGACGATGATGGAGAGGCAAGCGTAGCGGGTAACAAAAGCTGGCGAATTTGCGACAGCTTCCGCACTTTCGTGTTGTGCCCAGGTTACAGGCGAGACAGGACAAGCGCGCTTGCTGACGCAATGAACCCGGCCGTCATCGTTCCGGCTACGAGCATTAACATCAAAATTCCAAGACCCGTCGCGCTGTCTTTCAATGATTTCATTTTGTTGTTCTCCAAAGTGAAGCCCGCCTGAAGCGAACTGTGATTTCTGATTGGCTACATCTTCCTATCTGTTCGCTAACTGAGAATTACGCCTCGTCGATAGGTCCGGTCGATTCAATGCCCGCACGCATGAAGAAGCGCGCACCCCGTCTGTGGTGGCTTCCCGGAACTACTGGCTGTCGAACTCCACGTCGACAAAGTAATTCCCTTCTAACTCAGGGCTTCTACAATTTCGACTTGTGGTCGTCGAACACATCCACCCGCTAATCCCGTGATGAGCACATAACCCAAAACGGAACAGCCACGTTGAAAGACAAAATCAAAACTGCAGACGAAGCCATTGCGTTGATTCGCCATGGAGACGCAGCGAGGCCGATCAGGTTTGTTGGAATGGGCACGCCGACGGAATTGATCGCAGCGCTGGGGCGTCGTTTCTTCTAAAGCTTGGGGAACACGACGAACTGACGCTGTGATCTGCGTCCCTTTGCACAACTCCCATTTGAAGAAAAAGGAGCATCTCTCGTGCTGTTCATCCGTCGACTTGCAATCGCCTTGTCTCTGGTCCTGTTCACGATCCCGGCGTTCGCCGCGCAAACGACCAATCCGGAAAGTGCGGTTTCCACCGTTCTCCTCAAAACCGAACACTCATGGGATGGCAAGTTATATAAAAGCTATCCTGCGGGCCAGCCGCAGCTCACTGTTCTAAAGATTATTATTCCCGCTCATACGACGCTACCGTGGCACCTACACCCGATGCCAAACGCTGCGTATGTATTGTCCGGAAATCTGCATGTGGAGAGCAGAGACGGCCGCCATAAGACGACCCTGCACGCAGGCGACGTTCTGCCTGAAATGGTCGGAAGCGCTCACCGCGGATACACCGACAATTCGCCCGTCGAACTCATCGTATTCTATGCAGGGGCGAAGGGGATGCCCACCGCCATAAAAGTGAGATGAGCACGTCGCGGTGCTCAGAAATCTGCGAATTGCGCGGGTATTGCTTCCGTCGATAGAAAGCGCCTGGTGTGAGTCAATGCGTTCTACGCCGATTTACTGCAGCATTCGCCAGTACCGATTTTTCATACGCGAAAGCCACAGATTGCAGCGTCCTGCATCGACATATCGAAGTCCTGCGAGTAGCACCGGAAGCGATTCACAACTTCCCGGTTGGCTGCAGCATCGGGTAGGTAAACAGGAAAAAGTGCGTCACGTTCAAGCCAAAATGAGCGAGCACTGCGGCCTGAAGTCCGCCGAAGCGGTAAGCCACTCCATATCCAACGCCCGCGATGCTTCCAAGGGCGACCCATTGCCACCCGCCCGCGGCGTGGCCGAGTCCGAACAGCCCTGCCGCGACAAAGATGGCAATTGCGTCTGCACAGGGCCACTGCTTGATAAGACGATTCAGGCCGCCCTGCAGATAGCCGCGAAACAGCGCTTCTTCAGCAAACGTGACAAGCAGCAGATTGTTTAGCAGCCACAGCCAGCTAGCGGACGGCCATTTCGGTTCCCATGTGACGATTCCTAGCAGCAAGGCGACCATCAGACAGGCCGCTGTCGTCAGCAGCATGCAGACTACCCCCACCTTCATCGAATTAAACAGCTGGTGCTGCGGCCGAGTCCACGGCAGCATTAGCAGGATCCAGAAGCCAATCAGGGGCTTGTCCAGGTTGAGGTACATCGTGAACGGCACGGCATCGGCAGTGAAACGCTGGGCGGCGATGACGCGGAGGTTATGAAAACCCGGTAGCCAATGCATGTTAAGTGCAATGGCAAGCGCGATGAACAGCGCGTGCCCGATGAACTGAAGATACGGTTTCCGACGTGGCAACACGGCATAGGCAGCAACGAGCAACAATGCGACCGGCACCGCCGCCACGAGGCCGAGTTGTCCGTTCGCGAGCGCAGCGCTGTAGCCGACAATCAGCAATCCAATAGTCAGCCACCGGGAAACCGATAACCATGTCGCCAGCGCGGCAAGCATAACTGCAACCCACGGTAACGCGAACATTTCGGCTCCCAGGAATTGATCGCCCGAAAGCTCGGGTCAACGGTCTGAATGTATTCCGTCAGGCGAGCGCATAGCCTTCCTGATTGATTAATCTACTGCGCGATGAGTTGAAAGAATTCAGCCTTCGCAGATAGATCCATGAGTTCAAAGATGCACCATTATCTCTGACGCAGAGTCGACAGTGAAAATATTATAGACAAGACGGCCGGGACGACTCCGCGCCACCAAGGTCCGGAAAACCGCGTCGACAAGGTTGCATCCGCAGCCGGCGGTTCCATTTTCGACGCGGCACCCAACGCAGCAAAACAAGCCGCCATCTGCAAGTCTCGTGATACGCGGCGCCTGCTCTGCAAGATGCCTACTCGTCTCCGCGTACACGCGGACAACCTCCCGATTCCGCCGATGCCGGTTACAGCTCGCCCCATATCTTCACAACGCGCCGTCGCTCGGATTCGCGAAGCGCCGTCTATCCGACGCAGCTAATTCTTTGCTAATAGAAGCAGCATAAATTGTGTTCTGGAGACTGACTTTCGATTGAGAGAGCAAGTTGATCCAACTTCACTTTACTTTGGAGAAGTCCATGAATGCCACCGTCAAGCTGAATTCCGAGCAAACCGTTAACGCCCTCATTGCCCCGCAGCAGGAAGAGTTCGTCCTGCCCGAAGGTATCGTCGCAGACGGCGCGGACCTCGTCCCAACCGTGCAATACCTGATGTAACCGCGCGCGGGGAGTGCATCGCGTTGCCGGCAGATAAACCGCAACGCGTGCATCCCCGCTCTTTCTTCGCGCGCCGACCTGCGCAGACCTCGCTAGCTACCATGAACACCACCGTTGAAATGCTGGACGATCCGACCGAATGGCGAAAGCTGATTTATCCGGCATCCGGAGTGAGCGAATTGCTACGGACTCGACTACAGGCAAAGATGAAAGACTCGCTGCGAAAAGTCCTGCTAGAAATTGCGCGAGTCATGCCAGCGAAGCTAACGCGTGGTAGCGATGTCGTTGCAGGACTCGACAGTTCGCGCCGATACTCTCCGCGCCTTTACTTCACCTATTTTGGCTTGCTTCAGGAGATGGCACGCTCCGACGCAAGCGCTGTTGCTCTGCGCTGTGATGACCTGCTGGATTGTTTGCACGCGCCCTATTCTGACGCCTTCGAAATTCGCGCGGACGTCGACGATATCACCCGGTCTTTTCTGCGCGCACATCAAGCGGCGACACGCTCCGATGCAACCTTTCTGCAAATCGCGTCGAACGCAGAGCATCACGACACCGGCGAAGCGGTAGCGCGTTGCGACGTAAAGTCTGCTCGCCGGCACCTTGGTGATCTGAGAAACGCAATCTCGGCTAGCAACCCAAACCTCGCGGATGAGATCTCGAAGATCGTGTCCGTCGTCCAGTTAATGCCTCCCGCTTTTTCGGCTGAGGCAGCGTCAAGCCTGGCGGCATTCGGCATGGTGCTCGTGCGGCCACCGTCGGGAATTCGAGAGCAATACAAACGGTTCTTCTACTTTGACCGCCTGCTTCACGAGGCTGCGCATATCTACCTGAATATGCTCATGACCTTCGATCCGCTTGTGAACAATGGTACCGATCCTGCACCATCGCCCGCGCGCCAGACACTGCGCCCTATCAAAGGCGTACTGCATGCGCACTTCGTGTTTTTCCGCTTACTGCATGCGTACCGCCATGCACCCGAATTCATACGGCAAACGCACGCGCCCAACCCGTCCCCCGACGAGATCGAGCGTTTGAGCCTGTCCGCGCTGCCGTTGTCATTTGCTGTCAGAGAAGCCGTCTACCTCGACAAGTTCATGCAGGGGGACGCGATCCTGAGGTCTCGTGCCGTTTTCACGAAGCCAGGGCAAATTTTTCTCGATTCCATGAGGGAGGCTGTTTGTCATGTGTGATTTTCCGCTGGGTGCCCTCGACCAACGCGTGGTCGACCGCCTGTTGCAACTGAAGCCCTTTCCTGAATCACTGCTTGAAATGGGATGCGGCGAAGGCCGCAAGCTGCTAACGCTCAAGCACGCCCATAACATGACCGTCTGCGGTGTCGATACGCACGAGCCATCGTTATCCTCGCTGACTAGCGCTGGCGTAGAGGCAATGGCCTGCGACATGCGGCGCTTGCCGTTCGACGACGGCGCCTTCGACTGGGTGCTCATTGCGAACTCACTGCACCACGTTCCCCGGCCCGGTGACGCGTTAAGAGAGGGCGCACGCGTGACGCGTCACGGGCTGGTAATTTGTGAGCCGTGGTGGGATCTCAGCATCAGCTCACAGCGCACCACGCACGCCTTATGCGACTGGTCGAATTCGGTGGTGCAAAGCTTCGGCTATTTCCACCGCACAGGCCTGTCCGCAGGCGAAATTCTGCAACTGGTCAACTTCAATGCGACGTCGGCCGAGATCCATTACGAGCTCGAGATCGAGCGCTGGGACGTGCACCAGTGGCTCGCCGATTTCTCACCCTGGCTCGCCAGGCTGTCCCGCGATCACTATTTGCGCTGGCGTCTCAACGAGCTTCTGAGAACGTTGCCGACAGCAACGGCCACTCGCCCAGGCCAGGTGGTCGTCGTGGTGAAGAAGGCAACGGCGTGAGCGTCATTCACTTTTCCACCGCGAAGGGATCAGCATGAAACTCCAAAGACAGGCCGTTGTTATCGTCGGCGCGGATCGCAAGGGTTATTACATTGGGCCGACGCTGCATGGACGTGGCTATCAGTGCATCCATGTCGCATTCGGCAAGCCCGCAGGTGATGAAGCCGGTTGCCCCGAGTGGTGTACCCGCGAATTGCGCATCCTGTCCAACGACGATACGGCAATATGCGATCTCGTAGACCAACTCAAGCATTACAGCATCAAGGCCGTTATCGCCGCGGGCGATAGCGGGGTGATCGCCGCTAACAAACTGGCTCAGTTTTTCAATGTGCGCAGAAACCCCGCGGGGAGTTCTCAGCTACATCGTCATAAATTCCATATGGTGGACGCGCTCCGGCTCAATGGAGTTCCGTGCGCGGCGCAGTTCTGCTCCCGCAGTCTCGACGAAATACGCGCATGGTATCGGACCTCCGGTTTCGCGCGCGTGGTATTGAAACCCTCGCTGGGCGGTTATTCAGACGGGGTCGGTATCTGCGAGAACGAAGCGGACATCGCCGACGTTTTCACGCGCAATATCGATCGCGTCAACGTGGTGGGTGAAATCAAGGACGAGTACGTCATACAGGAATATCTGGAAGGCAGGCACTTTGTTATCAACACTGTATCGGTAGAGGGACAGCACTTCGTCACGGACATCTGGCAAGACGTCAACCACTACGAAGACACGTGGCTGATCGACGAATACTCCGACCTCATGAGCCGTAGTGCGCCCGAATTCTCCGTTTTGACGGCATATGTCTACGACGTACTCGACGCATTGCAGATACGGAATGGCGCTGCTCATACGGAGGTGATGCTAACGCTGAGCGGGCCTCGTCTGATCGAAACAGGCGCGAGGCTGGCGGGAGGAATCGACTTTTCACTGGTCGAGGAGTGCTATGGCTATAGCCAGGTTTCCGTCCTTGCGGACAGCCTCGTTGCCCCTCACCTGTTTCTCGACAGAAGCAAGTTATATGAGGCGGCTCCTTGCCGCTTCGCACGTTTCATCTATATGTCTTCGAATCTCTCTGGGCGGCTGGCAAAACATCTCCCGCTCGACATGTTTCTGGAGATTCCGAGCCTCATGAGCATCAAGCTCACTATCGCTCCGGACGGACAGCTCAACGAAACGAAGTACGCGCTAGGGCATCCTGGCTACGCGACACTCGTCGCGGACAGCGCAGAGACTCTCGAAAGGGACTACGCACGTTTTCGCCTGATCGAAGAAGCTTTTTTCGCCGCGGTGACGCTTAACGACTCACGCGACGAACGGCCACCGCAATGGATGGAACTGGATACAGCAAACTCTTATCGCCCGGATTCGAGGCGACTTCAAATGGAGTGTTCGTCATGACCCAGACGCTTTGGCTACGCGCCGAATCCAGGATGAACGAGCGCCGCACCCCGCTGATTCCGGTTCATGCGGGCGTTCTGGTCAGGAATGGCTACCGCGTGTGTGTTGAATCGTCGCTGGATCGCATCTTCCCCGACTCGAGCTATCTCGACGTGGGATGCGCACTTGCTCCAACGGGCAGTTGGCCATCAGCGCACCGCGATGCGCTGATCCTCGGCCTGAAGGAGCTTCCTGACGACCCATTCCCGCTCCGGCATCGGCACATGTATTTCGCCCATGCTTACGAGCGCCAGCGAGGCTCGCTCAAACTACTCGAACGCTTCACACGCGGCGGAGGCTTCCTTTACGACCTCGAACAGATCAAGGATAACTTCGGCGCGCAGCTCGTCACCGGTGGCGCGGGCTACTTCGCTGGACTCGCCGCCGCCACTGCTTGCCTCGACATCTGGAAGCAGAAACGGCACGGACATGATGCGCTGTATCGGATTCCCAGGCAGTTCATGTGCGTGGCCGAACTCGTTGAATACGCGCAGCGGCTGGTCCGCACCGGATTCCGGGCACCGCGCATTCTGGTGATTGGACATCGAGGCAAGTCCGGCGCTGGCGTCACGCATCTGCTCGATCAGGTAGGGCTCGCGTACGACTGTTCGCCGAAAATCACGAGGGAGAATCATGAGTTTAGAGAGCGGTTGCATGACTACGAGGTGATCTTCAACTGCATCAAGCTATCTGCCGGCACGCCGTTATTTCTAAGCGACGCGATGATCGGCTCGCACACGAAGATCCAGCTGATCGGTGATATCAGCTGCGAGGCAACGCACCCGGACAATCCCATTCCGCTGTATTCGAACCCGACAAGTTTTGCCGCGCCTGTCTGTCGAACCCGTGCCGGCATCGACATTATGGCGATCGATAACATCACAGCGATGTTGCCAGTGGAATGTAGCCGGATTCTCAGCGAGCAGATTTTCCCTTACCTCTGCTACTTTCTGCTCGCGCGGGGTGTACATGATGCTTCGCCGTTTGAACGCGTCGTTGATTCGTTTCATTCCGCGAGCGCTGCCGTGCGCGCGGAATCGACGATGGCGGCCTGAACTGACCAAGCTCGTATTGGGTCCGACCGGTGCGGTTCATTCAGAATATCTTTGGCTAACTCGTCGCCATGCCGTACGCAGCTAGCGCTCACGTGGCCATGCCATAAAGTCTGGCAAACCCACCGAACCTTCGGGCACCAGAACCTGCCATAGCAGCGGCGGAGCAGGTCGGGGCCTATGGCCTATAGCTGTCGCCTATCTGGGACTCGGCTCCAGCGGCTGCGATGGCACGAGTATCGTCTGGTCGTCGCTAGCGGGATACGGCTCTGGTTTGTTGCCCATGTTTCAATGGGCAAATATGAGGCCGCCATGCAGCGCAGCCATTTGTATCCGTACTATCGCGTCGGCGCAGCACAAGTGCCCACGCGCGCTAGACCATCACGCATTCACAAATTGAACAACCTCTCCGCATTCCGATGCGCAATCTTTTCCCTGTCTTCCTGACTCACCGGAAGATTCTCGAGAAACGCGCGTGCGCCGGTGTTCGTGAGATACGGATAGTCAACCGCGTAGATGATACGATCGGCACCGACGACTTTGTGAATGAACTCGAAATGCGGCAGGTTGAGCATGCCGCTTGGCGTTACGTACACGTGTTGCTTGTAGGTATCCGTGATCGATCGGGACAGGCACGTCACTTCCTGTGACATGGAATCGTCCATACGCTGCAGATAGAACGGCACCATCTCGCCCCAGTGACCACTGATCACCTGCAGGTTCGGGAATTTGTCGAATTGCCCGGAGAGCATCATGCGAATCACCTGCACGCCGGCTTCGTTGTGCCAGCCCCAGCCGAATAGCGACAGTCGCGCGCTCACTTCCTTGTCGAGGCCGCCGTAATACGCGTCGCGCACCTCGGGCAGCGGAAAGCCTGGGTGGACATAAACCGGCACCTTTAATTCGTTTAGCCTGGCGAGAACGGGCTCGTAACGTGGATCGTCGAGAAAAGTCTTGCCGGGACGCCCTGTGAGCAGCGTGCCTTTGAAACCCAGCTCCCTCACTGTCCGTTCCAGTTCAACCGCAGCAGCCTCCGGGTCCTGCCACGGCAGCGACGCAAAGCCACCGAACCGCGCAGGGTTCGCCTGAATCGCTTCGGCCAGCCTGTCGTTCGCCGCACGCGTGAGTTCAATGGCCTCAGCAGCAGGCGCCAGTTGCGGAGAACTGCTGTACGACAGAATCTGCATGTCGATACCGTGCTCGTCCATATCCGCGATACGGCCGGCCCCGAGATCGCGAGCTAGCTCCATGGACTTTTTGGGCGGCACGAGCGACGGGCGGATGTTCGCAAACGCAGGTGGCTTGTCGTCGACGCGGCTGCCCCAGTCGGCCATATAACCCGCTTCGGCCGCCTGCCCTTGCTGGCTGGCTTTCGCGATTGCTGCGTCAACCGTGTGTTCTTCGATGCAGATGATCTTCATTCGTTAACTCCTGGAGAAGACTGGACGCTCGCCAGGAACGGCGAGGGTCCCGGTCTATTGAGGTGCACGAGCAGGCAGGTTTTCGATCATGCGATGCAATTCGTTCGCAAACGTTTCGGCATGGATTGCGTATCCGAGATGATTGCCGACGATGTCGGCGCATGGACAGGGTAATTGCCGCGCAAGTTCGCGTGCCGTCTGCGCGTAGAAGGCGTCACCGCTGTCGCGCCCGACCACCGTGACCATCGGCACGCCTGCGCGGCGCAGCGCGTCGACATTCGGCACAAAGCTGTTGATGTGGCGAAATTCGTGCGCGAGAAAACGGTCATGGGTGCCTCCCGCCTGATCACCAGGCGCGGGCGCATTTTGGTCAAACCCCACGAATGAAGTAGCAAACAGTTTCATCGCCGGGCCGGCACCCTCAGCGACGTAGACCTCATAGACGCGGTCAAAGAACGTGCGCCATTTTCCGGCCTCGGGCTGCGGCAGCATGTCGGTAATCGGAGGTTCATGGTCGATCAACCCTCTTACGAGGTCGGGATGGTCCTCGGTGAGCTTGAGCGCAATATTCGCACCTGCGCTATTACCGAATACGTAGGCGGCACCGCGGTTCACGTCCTTGATCACAGCGGCGGCGTCGCGTCCGGCCTGTGCCATGTCCAACTCGCCGTTGATATCGCCTGTGCTGCGTGCGTTCGCCCGCCGGTCGTATTTCACGACGGTATAACGGTCGGCAAGTTGTGCGGATAACCTGGCAAACAATTTGCTGTCGCCGTTGCCACCCACCACCAGCAGCAGTAGCGGGCCCTGGCCATCGATATCGTAGGCGATGTCGGCGCCTTCGGTTTGGACGGTTCTAGACTCACTCATGAATAACTCCTGAAAATGTTGTCGGGGACGCTACGGCGTCAATAAAATATCGTAGGACATGCGCGTCTGGATATCGCCGGGGAAAGCACAGCGAATGCCTGGGCCATTCGAATCACCGCGGCGGACGAGTCGAAAAAAATCGGCCGTGGTAAGGATTTCCTATGTCATCGACGAATAGAACTGGGCGGCGACGGTTTGCGCAACTCCGTCGCCCTTCATCTGCCCTCTTCTGATCATGTTCATGACTTCGATTCCTGGAGAAAATGATGCGGGCGCACCGGAGATCCTTGAAGTCCATCAGGGGTTTGACGATGCGCTCGATGGGTGTCTGCAACTATCGCTTTCGCTAGTTGCCATCACGAAGCGTGTGAGATTGTGAACGGGCTCGACATGGATTCTGACCTCAGCGCGTTCGTTGATAATAAGTATGGGTTATAAATATGGGGAAAACACGTGGGTCTCTACGTCAATCAGAAGTGCGGATCGTGCAAGAAAAGTCTCACCCGCGGATATGTGGCGAACTATTCAGGTATAGGCGAGCCGTTTGTCGTTTGCGGGAGATGCGGCACAACGAACAACAACTCCAATCGGGTTACTGAATGGAAGTTGAAGTCCGCGCTGGGCAAATCGTTCTTTGTCTTACGACACGTCTTGTCGGTGATCATCATCTATGGGTTTGGTGGAGTGTGCGTAGGCGCGCTCATCGCCGCGAAAGGCAACATGCCTCGCTCGGATATCGTATTCGTCGCCGTTTTTGGATGCATCCTTGCCTACGGATTGCTGAGTTTCTTATTTCGTCTGGGTCGGGCTATTGGCGAGTCTAATGCCCGCATGAACAATGCGAACTACATTAGTAAGCTGAGGCGTATGGGGTTGATCCGCTAAATCGACGAAGCGTGCACGCTAATACTGTGCATCTCGGCGCACGTCGCAAATCTCAGGGACAATTAGAACTCGTGCTGCGCGCTGATGGCCGCGCCCGTGTCGCGCCCGCGAGTCACAGGAACGTGTGCGGCCGCCGAGAAATTCCAGTCCCCGATCGAGACTAGCGGGGGCGCCTGCGAATGAACGTGGGAAGGCAGCAAACCGTAGCTGTCGACCTGCGCAGCCTGATCAAGGGGACCGGTCGGCTCACCGGGGCGCACGTCCGGTTCTGTTTGGGAATCGGGTGGCGCTGCAGTTAATGACTGGGCCAGACGGGTCGAGTAGTCGAGTTCGAACGGACTCAGGAACTTCACCTGAGCAGGAACCGATGAAATCGACGAAATACCGGGAATGGCTGTAGCTGGCGCAGAAGGCGCTGGCGCGACCAGCTTGGTCGCGGCGAGATGGTTTTTCCGGGCCCCTCGGCTGGCAGGGTCGGCCGCTGCGGTTGCAGCGAGCGCCATGAGAGCCGCACCGAGAACGCAAGCTCGGATCGGGTCGCGCTTCAAGGGCGGAGAAAATCTGAAAAGGGCATCAGGGTTGTGGCGAACTCGCTAGCGTCATAGCAGACACAGTCTATGGCTAACCATCACGCCGGCAATATCGGGAGGAACCCGCGCTCGACTTCGGCGCGCCCTTCGTGACGGCGCCGTCAGCGCATCAAGCGTTTCGTCGGTGGCCGCCTGGGCCTGCTGCTCGCGCGCCGTCAATGGCGGTGACGCGCTGACTGTGCAAACCCCAAGGCGATTGGCCACTGAACCTAAAGTCGGACTAAGTGCGATATCGCTGCGATCACTCCGTGCACACTCGCGATGCTTCGTCCACCGGCTTGTTTCATGCGCTCAATCCAAATCTTTCATCAGCGTAGTCCACGCATGCGATTGGCGCGGACTTCAACAGTCGGCATCGATAATTAATGCCGCTTTTCCAATAGAATGACTAGGCTGACGCCTTCGTCAAAATCTCGAGTGAGCTAGCCAAAGGCGCTGCGGTGAAGCGCTGTCCTCGATCAGCGGCCTGTCCGCACTTAGGCAACTCCCCCAATTCTCAAGAGCGTTTGCCTTGCAATGAAAAACACGTCCCCGACGATTCGTGATGTGGCGGTGGCAGCAGACGTATCAGTTGCAACAGTGTCGAAGTACGTCAACGGCACGAAGCGGTTTTCGCCAGAGGTCGAATTGCGCCTCAAGGAGACAATCGGAAAGCTGGGGTATCGGTCGAACCCTCTTGCACGATCGATGATCACCGGTCGCACACGCACGATCGGGCTCGCTATTCTGGACATCAGCAACCCGCATTTCACGAATGTTGTCAAAGGCGCAAACCGCGTAGCGCTCGAGCATGATTACACGCTACTGCTCGTCGATACCGAAGAAAATCCGACGCGTGAGCGAGCGTTGATCGAGGCGCTCGCGCAGCGCGTCGACGGACTCGTCATTAGTTCCCGCCTTCCGGAAGACGAGTCGGCGTGGATGCTGGATCTGAACAAGCCAGTTGTGATGCTACGCCATGTGCATGAACTGACAATGCCCAACATTGGTATCGACAATCGCCTCGCTACCTATATGCTGGCTCGCCATCTCCTGAACCTTGGGCACCGTCGAATCGCATACTTGGGCTTCGGTCACGCGCCGATCAACGACGAACGAGTTCGTGGTGCACGCGAGTGCCTCGCGGAGGCGGACCTCGCGCTCGACGTATACGATGCGCACGCACCGACAGCGGCAGCGGGCGAGCAAGCCTGCTCGAAGGTTTTGCTGGGTCCGCGGCGTCCCGATGCGGTGATCTGTTACAACGATCTGATCGCCCTTGGCTTCATGAAAGAGGCGAAATCGCTGGGGTTCCGACTGCCGCAAGACGTCTCCGTCACGGGCATCGACAACGCACCCTACGGCGAATATGCCGAACCCAGACTGACCACCGTAGACACCCAGAGCGAGAAGATGGGTGAACTTGCCACGCAAAAACTGATAGACGCACTTTCTGGCCAGACCGATACCGCACATCTAATCCTTGAACCCCGACTGATCGTGCGGGAATCGACTGCTGCTTACGCGGCCGCCGGGCCGAAAAAAACGTGACAGCAGCCCGTCTTTCCCAGTTCATCGCCTAGCGCAAAGGCGGGTTTGCCTGGCGCAACGCGCCAAGCCAGAGAGAGTCAACTCGAGTAGCGTCAGCCTGCGAAACATCGTCCACGGCCTGTCGGCGCCCGAGGCTTGCACGTTGCCTAGCCTCCTTTCGAACGCCCTCTCCAGCCCTCCACGCACCGTTTTCCCTCCGGATCGAGGCATTGAAAACGCCTGTCTAAAAGGTCAGGATCGCACGCAAGTGGTTCGCAAAGAAATGACTCCGCGTTAATCCTTACTAGCGAAATCCGATCAGAGGCTCTAATCTTGGGAAAACGTTTTCCCTGATTAGCGTTCGTGAAGACGACGACTGAGCACCCCTGTCGTTGGCAAGCGAGGCAAAACCAAACGGGGCGCGCCAAGACGCCGCCCCGACGGAGATATCTATGCAGTCGATTGCCCTTGGCGCGAAGCGCGCCACCAGCCGCTACCGCTGGGTGATTTGCGGGCTTCTGTTTTTTGCGACCGTCATCAATTACATGGATCGCCAGATCCTCGGACTACTCGCGCCGGTTTTGCAGCACGATGTCGGCTGGTCGCAGGTCCAGTACGGACGAATTGTGATGACATTCTCCGCGTTTTACGCGGTCGGCCTGCTGTGTTTTGGACGCCTGGCCGATTGGCTCGGTACGCGCGTTTCCTATGCGATCGCGATGTTTGTCTGGAGCATTGCTGCGATGCTACATGCCACGGTAGGTAGCGTCATGGGATTCGCGGCCGTGCGCGCGCTACTGGGCATCGGCGAAAGTGGCAATTTCCCCGCAGCCATCAAGGCCACGGCCGAATGGTTTCCGTCGCGTGAACGCGCATTGGCAACCGGAATCTTCAACTCCGGCGCGAACATTGGCGCGGTATTCGCTCCAGCCATCATTCCCGCCATTGCCGTCGGCTATGGCTGGCGTGCCGCGTTCGTGGTGATAGGTGCGGCGGGCCTCGTCTGGCTCGTGTTCTGGTTCGCCATCTATCGCGAGCCCGATTCCGTTACGCAGGATGGCGACCTCGATGACCGTGCTCATCAGACGCGAATCGGGACTGCTGTCGATACCAAAACGCCTGCGCCCGGCTTCGGCACTCTAATCAAAACGCGCGAAGCGTGGGCTTTCATTATCGGCAAGTTTCTGACGGATCCGGTGTGGTGGTTCTATCTGTTCTGGCTTCCGAAGTGGCTCAACGAATCGCGTGGTATGGATATGCAACATATCGGCATGCCGCTCGTTTGCATTTATGCGTTGACGACGGTCGGCAGCATTGGCGGTGGCTGGATTTCCTCGGCGATGATCCGCCGTGGTTCGAGCGTGAACGTCGCACGCAAAACCGCGATGCTGATCTGTGCATGTTGCGTTTTGCCGATCGCCTTTGTCTCGCAAGTGGAGAATCTGTGGGCCGCGGTTGCAATCGTCGGGTTGGCCGCGGCGGCTCACCAAGGGTGGTCCGCCAACCTCTTTACGACGGCATCCGACCTGTTTCCGCGGCGCGCGGTCGGCGCGGTCGTCGGGCTGGGCGGCATGGCTGGATCGCTTGGCGGCGTGTTGTTCTCGGAAGTGATCGGGCAGGTATTGCAGCGCACGGGACACTACTGGGTGCTCTTCGCCATTGGCGCGCTGGCATACCTCGTCGCACTGGCAATCATGCACCTCCTGACCCCTCGTATGTCGGCAGTCAGATTGAAGTCGTAAGACGTCAATCCCGCAGTGTGGCAAAGCGGAAGGCGGAATCAGGTGATGAATCGGTACGGCCGTGGAGGATTGTTAATCCTGCCGGCGCTGTCCATTGAAGCGCAAATGCCGTTCGTTATTGCTCCGGGTGCGTTTTTCCGTCGAAGCAGATTGCGCCCGCAGGCATCCCTATGAGATGTCTGGCGCTTACAGGATGACGTACCCTGGATGGCAATATCTGACGGATTCGCGGAGACGCGTTATGACCGCCTTCTTACCGTGATTTTGACTGCGGGAGCCACCTGTGATCTGCCTGCCACAGAATGCTCATTCATGCCTGAAACGTTCAGGCCGTTCGTCGAAAAATTTATCTTCTCGCCAATCCATAGGTATCTCTAATCGCCTTCCGATACTAACTTCAGTTGTATCGGACGTGTAACCCGTGACGAATCTGCGCGCATCTCTCACGTAGAGAACAGCCGCCTGCTACGTTGCACATTGATCTTTAAAACATCATTTCCGGCGATTCGGATTTGATCATGACACTTCAACTAGAACGGAGACTGGAACATGAAAAGACGCCTTTGTTGTCTCGCTATCCTGGCATTGACGATTTCGCTCTCAGGATGTGGAGGCGATAGCCTCGGCAATCCAAATGCGGCGGCCACATCAGGTAGCGCTTCGGCGCCTGGCGGAGCATCGGCACCCGGCGGAGCATCTGCACCCGGTGGCGCATCAACGCCGACAGGTAGTACCTGTCCAGTCAACAAAGGCGATATCGACTTGTCATCGACCGATCTAACAATCTTTTCGTAAAACTAGTCGACCCAATTTCACTGGAGGAGCAAATGAATAACAAAACGTCAATCGAGAAATTCGCCGTGCGCAATGAGCCCATTTCGAGTACCCGAAGGTCGCTTCTCAAAAGCAGTATGGCGCTCGCATTACTGCCCATCCTGCGTGCTGGACATGTCTTTGGACAAACGGCACCGGCGGCGGCGACCAATTACACGACAACCGTTCCAGATTGGGTACCGACGCTGAAAAGCAATCTTCTCGCAATGGCGGAAACACTTGAGTGCACTGTACTGCCGTGGACCGGTCCTGACCTCACCGCTACTCCCGAGCAGTTCGGTTATACGGTATCGAGTACCTCAAGCCAGACGACGAGATGCATACAGGCTGCCGTTGATTTTGTCAGCGGCAAAGGGGGTGGGACGGTCAACCTGTCGACGGGCGACTACCTGTCCGGGACGATCATCCTGAAGGATAACGTTCGGCTCTCGATTAACGACGGTGCACGCCTGCTGGCCAGCACCAGCCAGAGCGACTATCCCAAGCTGGTGCCGATTACCCAGACTGAGATGGACACGTATTACCAGCAATTCTACTCGTTGATTTATGCCGAACGGGCCACCAACATAGCAATTACGGGTGGCGGGATCATTGACGGGCAAGGGGAAGAATATCCACGAGTCAACAATGAATTCGGAACTGTGTTTCGCCCGTTCGTTATACGGATCATCGAGTGCAATAAAGTACACGTTAGCAAGATTACGCTAATCAATTCGCCTGCCTGGATGCATCTCTATCTGGCCTGCAACAACCTTCTGGTCGAAAATATCACGGTCTCCAATATCTCGAACATCAATAACGATGGGATCGATATTGACGGCTGCAAGTCGGTCATCCTCAGAGATAGTGTTTTCAACACTGAGGATGACGGGATTTGCTTCAAAGGCTCCGCCGGAGGCCTGCTGCAGAATGTACTCGTAAAGAACTGCCAATCCTACAGTAGTACGAACGCACTCAAGATTGGTACCGACACTCAAGGCTCCTTTGATAGCGTCCTCGTCTACAACTGCATCCTGGGCGGCCCAAAGACTGATCGCACTACGCTGTACAAAGAGCTGGGGATTAACACGGATCCGCTTCATGTTAAAGGCGGCGTTTCCTGGGAGAGCACCGATGGCGGTTCGCTCTCGAACATTCTGGTGTCTAAATGTACGATCAACAACGCGACCAGTCCGCTCTTTCTCGCACTAGGCGACCGATTCCGACTCATGCCCGGTCAGGCAATACCTCCCGTTGGAAGCATTCAGCGGATCGTGTTCGACCAGATCTCCGGTGAAAACAATGGCCCCAATGGTTCCTGGTTTTCGGGATTTAAAGACAAGCCTATCACCGACGTAGTGTTGACCAACATCAATCTGGGCGTGAACGCCTACACGGGGAGCGTGCCGAAAGACCCAGGCGAAATCGGTGCTGGATATCCTGACCCGGGTGCCAGTCCGCTGCCGGCCTATGGGTTGTGGGGCCGTCATATCACGAACCTCACGCTTTCGAATTGCAGTTGGAGGGTCACTGGCACGGATACGCGTCCCATGATCCAGATCGAAGCAACGTAAATCGCGTGACCAGTCCGCCTGTATCGATCCAAGGTATCGCGAGAACAGCGCGAGCGCACCGATAGCGGCTTCAACGTCAGACGGCGGAAGTGAGTGCACGTCGGGTGTTCTCACTTCCGGCTTCGAACGCCGCCTTCCCAAAGCCCGTCGCTTCACCGGTGCACGCATTGCGATGAGCTAAAGGCAGCTTGCGATTCGCTTAGCCCTGAAGCCAGGGCGGGTCCGCGAATGTTGTCGCGAGCCAGTTCACGAACGCGCCCGCGTTGGTAGCTCCATGTTTCACGAACGCGGGCGCCACGCTGACTTCTGTCGAGCCTATCGCCACCGCGTATGGCTCCCGGATAGACTCCAAGCTAACATTTCGTGATCGCCGTTGTGAAAGAAATCGAAAGCCAAACAACACCAGGATTTAGTCACGAACTTCCGTAACTCAAATTTTGAGTCGGTTAAACAAGGAACGACATCCGGCAAGCCTCATAACGGAACAAGAACATCCGCAACTTCAGGCATTCGAAGTCTGGTACGCTGCGCCCTTTGCTACCGCTTGCATTCGACTCGATGGAAACCCCTTTCAATGATCGCGGCGTGTCGGTCACACGTAACGCACTCTCGTCGGCCGGCCAGGTCTTTCCGTTACGTGACGTCCTCGACGTACAGGTCGTCACCGTGCCGAAAAACAAACTGCTGCCACGCATTATTTCGCTGATCGGTCTGGTCGGCGCTATTGTTGGCGGAATATTTCGCTCGCCGGTGGGCATGGTGTGCGGTGTCATGCTGATCGTCGTCGGCTGGCTCACGTGGGCGACTCAGGACGTCACGCATCGTCTGATCGTACAGACGGCCAACGGCGAGCGCGAAGCGCTGATGAGCACCGATCGCGAGTTCGTCGAACGGGTTAGCGCGGCTGTGCATGAAGCGAAGACGGCGGCAGCGGCTCCGAAAGACTGAGCGCTGTCACTGTCCGGCGCGAAGCGAAAGAGGCAAGTGAACGCGGGACGGATTGCGTTGTGCACACCCCGTTGCCCCCTCGTCAAGACTTCAACGCGTGGGAATCCTGCGCCATCAGCGTTGCCTCGTAGTGCGCCATAGTCTGGCTGTGAGTCGCGTGAGCGGACCCGCCGCGCGATTGTCAACGCCAATCAACCCGCGCTGGCGGAGTCAAACCGCCGCCGTACGTTGACACATCTTTGCAATCGCACCCGAGCGGTCCGGTAGAGTCGCCGCTTCTGTCATCGCGTGTCCCTTCCCGCTGGCTTTCGCAAGCGCCCGGCTTCTCCGTACGCTGCGGCCTTCCATTGACGATCGCCGGCTGTGCTGTCCGCCGCCAGGCCGACGGCCAGCAATGCCGCATCCGGCCAGGGACCCGCCTTTTAGCGAAGCGTGATCCATGTTCCTGTCGTCCCTCGATGCCGTTCTCCGGCACATTCGTCTCCGTTTGCATCCCCGCCTGACGGCTCATCGACGCCGTTTCAATGTGCCACTGCTGATTGCGTCGGTCGCACTGAGCGGCTGCGGCACCACCTTCCCGCCGCCCGCCCCGCCCGCGGTCAACGCCACGCTGATCAACGGAGGCAACGACGGCCTGCTGATTCCGTTGCACGTGGAACGCGCCGATGAGGATCACGCGCGCCTGGGCCTGCCGATCCAGCTCGACGGCACGCCGCGCTATGTCGCGCTGGACACCGGCACGCAAGGCGTACGCGTGTTGCGATCGGCACTACCTAAGTCGAACTACGCGAGCGCGGGCGGCACCACGTCGTTGGCGTTTGCAAACGGCTCCGAGGTGGTGGGCTCGCTCGTCACGGTGCCGTTCAGCATCGCCGGTACGCAAGCGGCACCAGTCGTCGCGCAAGCGGTCGATACCGTGCGCTGCCGGACAGGCGCGCGAGGCTGCGTCGCTATCGACGGCTATACCGGCGAATTCGGCTGGGCGTTTTCGGGCATCGCAGGCGTCGGCGCGGATCTGCCCGGCGACAATTGCTGCACGCAACCGCTGCGCGCGTTGACCGGCAACATCGGTCAACGGTATCTGGTGCACTCGAACGTCGCGAAGCCGTTCCTCGTGCTGAGTCCGTCGAGCTCGCTGACAAAAAACTACACGATGGTGCCGATGGCGGCGTCAAAAGATGGCGCATCACAATGGCCCACCGGCTGCGTGCGAGTCGCCGACAAGATGACCTTTTGCGCACCGCTGGTGTTCGCGACGGGCAACTCCGGCATGATCCGCATCGAGATGGACAAGGCACCGGCCTGGACCGGCGACGACGAAGCCGGCAAGGTCCTCAATCAGGGTAACTATGTGACGGCGATCGGCGCGGGATCGTGGACGCACCGCTACGAGAACGCGCAGGTGACGATTGTCAAGGCAACGCCGGGGGCAAACCGTATCGTGGTGGGTTTGATGGCGATGCAGAACATCGACGTGCTGTTCGATTTTCAGCGTGGGCAATTGGGCTTGTATGCGGCGAATGCGAGTGAGAGCTTTGCACCTTGAGCGATTTCTTTTGAATGGTTCGGCAAACGTCGCGTCAACGCACGCTTGCCCCTTTGATAACCCTTCATGAAAGTAAGCAACTGTTAATGAAGCCGTGCCAAAGCGCACACGCGTAATTTGCCGTCACATGCGCCGCAGAACAACATCGTATGCTTTCCCTCAAATACGAAAGGCTGAAAAAGAGAGGAAATCATGATCAGACTATTGATATCAGCATTATGTGCAGTGGGCCTCGCGGGGTGTGTCGTCGCGCCTCCTTACGCGTATGCGCCGGCACCGGCGTATGGCTATGCGCCCGGCTACTATGCTGCGCCGAGCGTCAGTGTAGGCGTCGGGGGTTACTACGGCGGACGTGGCAGATGGTAAGTGCTGACACGCGCTAGCGGACCGGTCTCACGCTGCGGCCGCCGACTGCGGCAACTGCGGCAACCTGCAATACGCGACAAAAAAGCCGTGCGCAATTCCATTGCGCGCACGGCTTTCTTTTTTCCATCGCGAGAATCGTCACTCCATATTCAGCGGATTCACTCGCCAGATATTTCGCGCATATTCGCCGATCGTACGATCCGAAGAAAACTGCCCCATGCCCGCGACATTCTCGATTGCGCTTTCGGTCCATGCGCGTTTGTCGACGAAGCGTGCATCCACTTCGTCCTGCGCCTTTGCGAACGCGTCGAAGTCGGCGAGCACCATATAGTGATCGCCCCAATCGACCAGCGTGTGGAAGATGTCCGAGAAACGAAGCGGATCGTCCGGCGAGAAGAAGCCCGTGCGGATCTGGTCGAGCGCCATACGCAGTTCCGCATTCTCCTCGTAGATCTGTCGAGGCCGATAACCGGTGGCGCGCAACGAGTCCACTTCATCGGCGGTATGGCCGAAGATGAAAATGTTGTCGCGACCCACGGCGTCACAGATTTCGATATTCGCGCCATCCATCGTGCCGATTGTCAGCGCACCGTTGAGCGCCAGCTTCATGTTGCCTGTGCCCGATGCTTCCGTACCCGCCATTGAAATCTGCTCTGACAGGTCGGCGGCCGGAATGATCAATTCCGCGACGCTCACGCCGTAGTTCGGCACGAACACCACCTTCAGACGATCGCCGATCAACGGGTCATGATTGACCTTTTCACTGACATCCCCGATCAGTTTGATAATCGTCTTCGCCATCCGGTACGCGGACGCGGCCTTGCCCGCGAACAGCACGACGCGCGGCACCCAGTCGCCCTCAGGATTCTCGCGAATCTGGTTGTAGCGCACGATCACATGCAACACGTTGAGCAATTGCCGCTTGTATTCGTGAATGCGCTTGACCTGCAAATCGAACATCGCATCCGGATCGAAATGCAGCTTCGTGTGATGCGCAAGCCGATGCACGAGCCGCAATTTGCTCTGCCGCTTCGCCTCGCGGAACGCGTCGATAAAGCCGCTATCGGTGCGCAGATTGCGCAACTGCTCCAGCTCGAACAGATTGCTGCGCCAATGTTTGCCGATCTGCTGATCGATCAATGACGACAGCGACGGACTCGCCTGCGCGAGCCAGCGACGCGGCGTGATGCCGTTGGTCACATTGGTAAAGCGGTCGGGATAGACTCGCGCGAAGTCGGCGAAAATATCGCGTGTCATCAGTTGCGAATGCAGCTTCGACACGCCGTTCACTTTATGGCTCGCGACGATCGCCAGATACGCCATCCGCACACGCCGCTGACCATATTCATCGACCAGAGAAATTCGGCGGATCATCTCGCCGTCATACCCCGACTGCTCGCTGACGTGCTTGAGAAACTGCGCGTTGATCTCGAAGATGATCTCGAGATGCCGCGGCAACAGGCGCGCGAGCATTTCGACGTCCCACGTTTCGAGCGCTTCGGGCATCAGCGTGTGATTCGTGTACGAGAAGATCTGCGTGACGTGTTTCCACGCCTTGTCCCACGGAAGATGGTGCACGTCCACCAGCAAACGCATCAACTCGGGAATCGCGAGTACCGGATGCGTGTCGTTCAGATGCACCGCCACCTTTTCGCTAAAACGCCCGAACGTGCTGTGCGTGCGTTGATAACGGCGAATCAGATCCTGCATCGTCGCCGAGACGAAAAAGTACTCCTGACGCAAGCGCAGTTCGCGACCCGCTGGCGTCGAGTCGTCCGGATACAGCAGACGCGAGACATTCTCCGACATGTTCTTGGTGTCGACCGCATTGCGATAGTCGCCCCGATTGAACGCACCGAGATCGAGTTCTTCGGTTGCGCGAGCGGACCACAGACGCAGCGTGTTGGTCGCGTCGGTCGCATAGCCGGGAATGACCGTGTCGTACGCGGTCGCATTCACATGCTCGGTGTCGATCCATTCGACGTGTTCGCCACGTTGCACCGTACGACCGCCAAAGTGCACCATGTACTTGATCTCAGAGCGCGGAAACTCCCACGGATTCCCCGCGCGCAGCCAGTAATCGGGCGCTTCGACCTGCTCGCCGTTGACGATCTGCTGGCGAAACATCCCGTATTCGTAACGGATGCCGTAGCCGAAACCGGGGATGCCGAGCGTGGCCATCGAGTCCAGAAAGCAGGCCGCGAGCCGGCCGAGGCCGCCGTTGCCGAGCGCGGCGTCCGGCTCGATATCGGTCAGCGTATCCATGTCGACACCGAGACTCGCGAGCGCCTCTTTCATCTGGTCATGAATGCCGAGCGCGAGCAGCGCATTCGTAAAGGTTCTGCCGATCAGAAATTCCATCGACAGGTAATAGACGCGTTTGACGTCCTGTTCGTATTGCAGGCGCGTGGTTTTCATCCAGCGCGCAACCAGCCGGTCGCGCACGGCGAGCGCCGCGGCGTGCAGCCAGTCATGCGGATGCGCGGTGACGGCGTCCTTGCCGACCCCATACATCATGCGATTGGAAATTGAGCGCCGTAGCGCGTCGACGGTACTGTTGAGCTGGTCGAATTCCAGATCGACGGCTGTCATCGAAGCCTCCGGGAAAGAACGACGCGACATACGCGAACCGCACAGGTGACGGACGGGAGGCGCGTGCCGGTCAGGCGGGTTAACAAACAGAGTAGGACATTTTACGGCTGCCGCACACCGGCCGCGCGCGAGCGCTTGCTCACGCACATGCCATGCCCGGCGACACGCGCCGCAGCGACGGTTTTGCGCACGCGGGTGGTGCACGACGCGCGTGCGCGGCACTGCGCGCGTGCATCGACCGGCACAAAACAGGCAAACGCTTGCGAAGCGTTGCGCGGTTGTCTGGAGCCGGCAACGTCATTATTTTTTCAAACCATGTCGAGGTCATGTCGCATGCATGAACCGGTCGATTACTGCGGGTACTCGCCAGGTCAGTAGTCAAATCGCCTCCCTCATCTGCTGAACGGTGGTGCGGAATCGCGTGTGACAAGGTGAGGGTCGATCAGTTTCATCAGCGTTGATTGAAATTGACCGTTAGTTGCGCACTCGATGCATCGGGCAAAACTCGATACGCATGCATACGAACGCCTTTCGGCCTGCGTGCTGCCCAGCACATTTGCCGCGTCTCTGTAACAATCGCTACATTCGCCGCACGAAGGGCTTCATTTGTCGTACCGCCCAGTGCGCTTCATCTCACGCAAACCCTGTCTTGTGAAAGCCGTGCCGGGTCTCTCGGACCCGTCACGCTATCCGGCATGCATAACCCGACGAGCCACGCCTTGTCCGATAAACCCAGCGCCACTTTCGACTCGACTCTCCCCGCGGACGGCCCGATGTCCGCCGCCAACCGCCGCGCGATGGCGGCCATCATGCTCGCCGTCGCACTCGCCACGCTCGACACCGCCATCGCCAACACAGCCCTACCCGCTATTGCCGCGGATCTGCACGCAGCGCCCGCGGCATCGGTGTGGATCATCAACGCGTATCAGCTCGCGGTGGTCGCCACGTTGCTGCCGCTCGCGGCGTTGGGAGACATCGTGGGGCATCGGCGCATTTACATCGGCGGCATTGCGCTGTTCACCGTTGCGTCGCTCGCGTGTTCGATGGCGTCGACGCTGCCGTTGCTCGCCGCCGCCCGCATCCTGCAAGGTCTGGGCGCGAGC
Source organism: Paraburkholderia metrosideri (assembly GCF_904848625.1). GTDB lineage: Bacteria > Pseudomonadota > Gammaproteobacteria > Burkholderiales > Burkholderiaceae > Paraburkholderia > Paraburkholderia metrosideri. The sequence goes on along the minus strand of NZ_CAJHCP010000005.1, from coordinate 304,633 downwards.
GCGATCATGAGCGTGAATACGGCGCTGATCCGTTATCTATACCCACCGCATCGGCTGGGTCGCGGTCTTGGGATGAATGCGCTGATCGTCGGTGTGTCGTTCGCGGTTGGGCCGACGGTGGCATCGGTGATTCTGTCTGTCGCAACCTGGCCGTGGCTCTTTGCGGTGAACGTGCCGCTCGGCGTGATTGCATTGGCCTTCGCGTGGCCGGCGCTGCCGCAGACCGCGCGCGGCAAGCACAATTTCGATCCGGTCGCGGCGCTGCTGAACATCATCACCTTCTCCGCGCTGATTTTTGCGCTCGGTGAGGCGGCGCAACGTGCGTCGACGCAGTTGGTGCTGAGCGCGGCAGCCATCGCCGTGGTATTCGGCTTTCTGATGATCCGCCGCGAAAGCGGCCACCCTGCGCCGATGCTGCCGGTCGATCTGTTCAAGCGGCCGGTGTTCGCTTTGTCGGCGGTGACGGCCGTGTGCTCGTTCGCCGCGCAAGGTCTGGCGTTCGTGTCGCTGCCGTTCTATTTCGAGGACGTGCTGCATCGCAGCCAGGTCGAAACAGGTTTTCTGATGACGCCGTGGCCCGTGGTGGTGGCGCTGGCCGCACCGCTCGCGGGCAATCTGTCGGATCGCTATCCGCCTGGCTTGCTGGGAGCGATCGGGCTCGCGGTGCTGTCGGCAGGGATGGCGTCGCTGGCGTTATTGCCAGCGCATCCGCATGTGCTCGACATCGGTATCCGGATGGCGGTGTGCGGCGCGGGTTTCGGCTTTTTCCAGTCACCGAATCTGAAAGCGCTGATGGCCAGCGCGCCGCCGGAACGCAGCGGTGGCGCGAGCGGCATCGTCGCGACTGCGCGCTTGCTCGGTCAAACCACGGGCGCGGCACTGGTCGCGTTGAGCTTTGGGATCGCGGGGCGGCATGGTCCGACGCTCGCGCTCGGCGCGGGTGCATTCTTCGCTGGCGCGGCAAGCCTCGCGAGCGGATTGCGATTGTTCGCGCCGTCGCATCGCGCGGGCGGTCATGTGAAGGCGTCGGCAAAATAAAAAGCGGGTGCGCTATTGATCGCAGCGCACCCGCTTTACTTTGTCCTCACCTGGTGATCACCAGGTGATCACCGGCCACTTACGCGGCCACTCACGCGCGAATCAACCGCCTATCAATGCGCGGCGAAATAACCCTTCACGGCGGCAATAAACGTATTGATATCGTCACGCGACACGTCTTTATGCGTAACGAATCGCGATGCATAAAGCATCTGCGTGAGAATGCCACGCTCCTTCAGCCACGCTTCGAGCGGCGCGCAATGCTGCTGCGGAAATTGCGCGAACACCATGTTGGTCGCGACTGACTGCACCTTGACCGGATCGATCGACTCCAGAGCCGCCGCCAGATGCGCGGCGTTCGCGTGATCGTCGGCGAGGCGCTCGACGTTGTGATCCAGCGCGTACAAACAGGCCGCCGCGAGCACCCCGGCCTGACGCATGCCGCCGCCCAGCACCTTGCGCCAGCGATGCGCGACGTCGATCAACGGCTGGCTGCCGACCAGCACCGAGCCGACCGGCGCGCCCAGACCCTTCGAAAAGCAGATCGATACGGAATCGAACGGCTCGCACAAAGCGGCAAGCGGCTTGCCCGATGCAACCGCCGCGTTGTACACGCGAGCGCCGTCGAGGTGAGCGGACAGACCGCGTTGACGCGCAAGTTGAACCGCTTCGGCGACATACCCCGCCGGCAACACTTTCCCGCCGATGGTGTTTTCCAGCGCCAGCAGGCGCGAGCGCGCGAAGTGATTGTCGATTGGTTTGATGGCAGCCGCGATCTTCTCGAGCGGGATCGAACCGTCGGCGGCATTTTCGAGCGGTTGCGGCTGGATGCTGCCGAGCACCGCCGCGCCACCGCCTTCATATTTGTACGTATGCGCCAACTGGCCGACGATGTACTCATCGCCGCGCGCGCAGTGCGCCATCAGCGCCGCGAGATTGCTTTGCGTGCCGCTCGGGAAGAACAGGCCCGCTTCCTTGCCCGCGCGTTCGGCAACCGTGGCTTGCAGACGCAGTACGGTGGGGTCGTCGCCCCAGACGTCGTCGCCGACCTCGGCGGCCGACATGGCCGCGAGCATCGGAGGAGTCGGACGGGTGACGGTGTCGCTGCGCAAATCGATCATGGTGAGTCCCTGTGCGTCTGTGGATAACAGCCTGTGACAGTCGCCGTGCGCGTCATGCCGTGCGTCGATTTCTGGCGCGCGCCGTCGGCGGGTTAGCCGCACATTTTGCTTTTTGGCCGGGGATTTGTCATTGGTGCAGCGCAGCAGGGATATTGGCAGCCACGGAACGGTAGACTCGTCGCGCGGCGCGTACTTGGATCGCCGCGGTGGCGATTAGCTATGGCGCTCTTCGCTCTTCGCTCTTCGCTCTTCGCTCTTTGCTTTCCGCGCCGCGCGGCGGCGATGAGCCCATCCCGCTCAGGCAGATCCTCGCGGTTGTCGAGGCGATGCTGCAGCCGTTGTCGTTCAACCCATCGCTCGTCGGTGCTGCCAGAAAACCTGACTTCGAGCAATTTGATCGCGGTGATGCCAGCGCGACCGGCCATGCACGCAGACGGACCGGCCGTTGGATCGCCCATTGAGATTCCGGGCTTCACGAACACTGTGACGTGACACGAGCGAACGCATCAGACGCCCGGGTCATCAATGGCGTGCGCGCTGCTGGTTCAAACGTATGCGGCGTGTCGACAGGACGCGCCGCGCTCCTTTGCAACAACCTTTAATGCCGCGCTTTCTCGATCGCGCTGGTCGCCAGTTCGCGCGCGAGATCCGCATACAACTCCGCCCATTTGCCCAGCAGACTCGGTTCGTCTGTCAGGAAAAGCGGATGCTGGACCCAGGCGCTGATCTCGGTCCCCTTCCAGGCCATCTCGAAGATGCGCATATCCTCATCTTCGCTAATGCCGATATCGACCAGCTCGCGGAAAGCGGCAAGGTTCGACAGTGCGACGTTATGCGCGGTGAGACCATAAATTGCAGCCAATGCACCGGTCGCGCGCGTTCGCGCATCGTCGCGATCATCAGCAATCAGGAATACGATGCTTTCGCCGTGAGCGGCATTGAATACGGCCCGAAACAGCGAGGTTTTGCAGCGATGGCTGAGTTGCGTGCCCATGGTCGCGTTGGCTCCTGAAAACTCTTCGTCGTTCTGTGGGATCGCGGGAGTGCTGCTTTTTTGCTTTTTGGGTGATCTGGAAGGTAGCGGCCTGAGAATCTGCGCCTCGAATTCGCGCCGCCGGCGACGGGAGCGATAGGCGTCGCTGCCCCAGTAGAGATAGACGCCGCACACGGTGAGGCAGGCTAGCGCGAGAATTCCAACGCCCCCGAGTACAGCCAGATCGGCATGCGCCATTTCAGGCCCCCCTTTAGTCCTCTAGAGTCGCGCGCGCCTTGTCTGCCATTTTCCGGACCCTTTCCGCAAGATCGGGCAGGAGCCGGAATCTTAAGCTCAGCCAACCAGGATGCGCTTCATTCCCGTTGACGGCCACGCGATTGAACATTCCGTTAATGCGCTTTCTGGTCAGCCCGGCTTTAATACGACCGGGACTGGCGGCTTGCCATGAATCAGAACTTGACCGCCCCGTTCGACATTGCAACCAGCCCCACGCATGAACCGGCGAGAAGCGGCAGCGGACCGATCTGCTTTCATCGTCGGCGGGGCCATGGTTGTGTGGGGCTAAAGGACGATGTTGCGAGTATCGGACGGGAGCGGTAATTGATCAACAGAGCACACCTCTCTATTGACCAATTCGTTCTGCTATAGGACGCTATCCGATTCCACGCCCCATATCTTCAGAAAAGTGCCTGTTTAGCCAGGCGCTGGAATCCTGCCGGCACCTATCCAGGCTAATCCCCGCCGGCTTCGTCCGGTCCGATTTCCTCACACGTATTTGCCACCGGCTTTTTTCCGCGTGCAACACCATATGTCACATAAATGGATGGCACGATTGTCTTCAACCGAAACGCTCCGTTTGAATTTCTAATACTGCGTTCGCCATTCGCCTATTGAGTAGTTAAGCGCCTTCTGCGAAATGGTAACAGTTGCCGCATGGCAAAATTCAACATTACAATGCGCTTTCTATTACCCATGTTCAAAGGGGATGTCCAATGGTTCTATTCCACCTTGGCGCGGCAATTCAGGCGTCGACCATCAGGCTGGGCAATACCTTCGTCGCCCGCGCCTGCATTCTGAAGGAAGATGGCGAATCCACCTCGTTGGGCGATCTTGGTCAATTTGCAAGCCAGAGTTGCGCGTTTGAATTTGCCGTACGCTGCGCCAAAGCCTTTGTGGAAGATCTGCCCATTCCTCGCTCCCCGTTTGGCAGATGGTCAAGTCTGGATGAAGCCGCCGCGAGTTAAAAAGCGGCCACGCAACAGAGTGCGTCCCGTCATGCTCGATACGATCGATGCGGCACGCGAGAACTGAAGCCACTCAAAGGAAACGCGATGTATAAACCCGTGTTGAGCCGTTTTCAGTACACCCGCAAACATGGCAAGCAACGCACCTATGACGTAACGGTCAATCTGGTGCAAAAAGCGTCTGGTGTTTGTTCATATGCAGCATGGGTGCATTTCGAAACTCAATTCAAGGGTTCGGGATTAATGCTGCCACTCGTTGCCAACACCCGCGATGCCGCCGTGCAGGAAGCAAGAAAGCGTATTCAGGAGGATATCGATAATCTGGTGGGCATCGACGAATAGCGTTGATAGCCGTCATTCCTCTCGTTATGCATCGCTAATGGAAATCGGATTGGCATCCGCATTATTTCCATTGAAGCGTCTTTATTGGCGATCAGGCGGTGGGCGTTGGCGAAAACTATTGGAAATTGAAATCAGCGTCACGCCGTCTGCTGTGCCGACCACATGCGCGCGGTAATCAATGAGCACGGCTCGCACGGTGACACTATCCGCGCCGCCCGGACAACCGATCAATGTCGCCGTGTGGTCGAGGTAGTCTGCTGTCGCGGGCGACTCGCCGAGTCGGCGGCATGCATCCCCTTCTTTTGGATAACCATTACCGATCGGCGTTAGCGAGGCGGGCCACGCAAAAGGCTGCGGCGCAGTCGTTGCTGCGCCGACCGGATTGCTACCGACGCCCCACGCGGCGAACATGATGGCGCCGAACACGTGCGCGGCACGAAATGATCTGCCAGCGCTTGCCATGGGCTTTCCCCCGCGTTGATATCCGCATGCCATGTCAGCCGATACTGGCCATCACGACAACCAGCACCGTAGGCAACCTCAACTCATATGCGAACCTGCGTTGGCGCGATTGCGTTGCCGCTGCCTTCGCCGCCGCGCGCGAACTATGCTGACGGCGATCAGCACAATGACCAGCAACGCCAATTCGATAAACGCGGGGAATTGAATCGGATCGTGGAACATGATGGAACTCCACCAGATGGTCCATTCATATTACGTCACGGGAGTTATGACGGTGTGAGATCCGTTACTGTCACGGTGAGCGAGCCGCGGCGCATGAACCATGCGGCCTGGACCGACGGTGCCAATGGTGGCGATCGCGCCAGCGCCGGCGGCAAGACCCTGCAAGACCGCACTCCCTGCGTTCTCCCGCGCTACACGAACCGCGCCGGGTGATCCACAGGAAGTACTCCGGTTAGCGCCGGTTCAGGTGGAACCTCACTCACCCACCCGACTTCGGCAACCACGCCAGCGGATCGACTGGCTGCCCGTTCTGACGGACCTCGAACTGGATCGATGCCGTGCCGTGGCTATCCACTCCGACCTGGCCAATGGTCTGCCCTTGCGCGACCGCATCGCCTTCCTTGACGAGCAACGCGCTGTTCTGCCCATAAGCGGTGATCAGCGAGTCGTCATGTTTGATGATGATCAGCGGACCATATGCTTCGATTCCGGAACCTGCGTACACCACTCGACCGGTAGCAGCCGCCTTGACCGGATCGCCCGGACGGCCACCGATCACGATGCCGTTCGAGCGGCCCGGCGCGAAAGTCTTCAGAACCGGACCGTGCAGCGGCCATTGCAGCACACCCTGCTGCGGTCCCGTGGATGCGGTCGGTGCCGTCGGTGCGGCAGGCGCAGCCGGCGAGACATTGACCGGCGGCGTCACGACACTGCCGGAGGCCATCGGCGGAGACACGCGCAGCACCTGGCCGGGATTGACGGGCGAATTCACCGCAAGGCCATTCCACCCGGCGATTTCCTGCGGATTGCGACCGTATGCCGACGCGATGCCGCCAATCGTATCGCCCGGATTGACGCGGTAGAAACCGGCGGGAACAGGGACCGTGCTAAGGGTGGTCGGGCTGGTCGGCGCACTGCTGTAGAACGGTGTGCTCTCCCACGGCGTGCTGGTACAGCCGCTGATCATCGCGGCAAACGCAGCCGCTGTCAGCAACCGGGTCCCCGTCACTTGCCATTGTCTTGTCATGTGATTTTCCTCGACACTGATTTCAATCGGATTCAATCGATGCCCAAGCATTTGCCGTGCCGCCAGACCTGACGCCCTGTGGCCGCTATCTGAACGGTACGGCAGGCAGTGGCAATCCACCCGCCATTATGCCGCCCTGCACGCCGCCAACGGCAGCGCAAAGGCCCCGGGGCACCGGCATGGACATGGTCGCGCCCATGCTCAGACGCTGCCCTGCGCCTCGACTACCAGAACCCGCGCCGCGCCAATCGGATGAGCGACGTGCTCGGTGCCAATCGAAGCGTAGAACACGTCGCCCGTCTCCAGAATCGCGGACTGCTCGACTCCGTTCTCGCGATAACGCATCTCGACCCGGCCATCCAGCACGGCGAACACTTCCTCGCCGTCGTTGACATGCCACTTGTACGGCTGGTCGGTCCAGTGCAGACGCGTGGTGATACCGCCCATGTTGGCGATGTCGAGCGCCCCCCACGGGCGCGTCGCGGTGAAGTTCCTGCTGCGGATAATCTTCATGGTCGATGGGCAGTTGAGAAATTCGACGCCGTCGCGGCTTTTTTGCCGCCTCCACAAGGCCGTCGGGCCTGCCCGACCGGTGTTTCGGCTGGCCCACATTATAGGTCTGCCGGCTTACCCGTCTGCGCGCTGCAACGCTTTAACCCAAATTCGTATGAATATTGCAACCTCGGAGGTCTCGCCTATACTCGTTCAACCTGCGCGTAGTGGACCCACGCACCCACGACAACGTCTGAATCCTGCGAGGAGTTGGGGATGAACAAAGCCACCTTTCTGGCCGTGCAACTCAACGTCGACGATATTGCGGCGTCGCCCGGTCTGGTCGAGTTGCTGAACACGCACCTCGTCTTCGCCGCCGATGTCGCCGAAGCCGCCGACGCACTGGTGCAACTGGCCAGCATCGCAGGGTTGTCGAGCGGGGTCGAAGCGAGCGTCGAGATTCCCGCCGTGGCGATCGAGCGGTTACGCGAGGCGCTGGACAATCTGAGCGGCTACGACGAATCGTGGCTGCTCGCGCTGGAGCCGAGCCGCGCGTTGTTCGACGAAATAGGCCGGCGCCATCGCACACTGCATTAGCAGGCGGAGTTCTCCCCGCCGTAAACGACAAAACGCCATCCGCTAAAGCCGGATGGCGTTTTTTATTGCTCGCCGCCAGATTAGCCTGACAGCGCTTCAACCCGACCCGATTGCAGAAGCCGGGTTACCGACGCTTAGTTACCGAAATAAATCGAGTTACGGTCGTTGCTGCTGGTCGAATGGCCCGATTGCGACGTGCCGACTGCAGGTGCACCGTAACCGCTGTTTTCAGCCTGCGCGGTGCCGTTCTGCGCATCTACGCGAGCTTGTGCAGCAAGCAGATTGCTCGGGTAATCGGTGTGATCGCCGATTGGGTTATAGCCGGCCTTTTCGAGTTGAACCAGTTGAGCGCGGACATCGGCGCGTGTGAGCGGCTGGTTCGATTGAGCGAAGGAAGCGACAGGTGCAACCAGGGCGGCAGCGACGACAACGGCAGAGATCAGGGACTTCATGATGTAAACCTCCATAACTTGTTTTGTAGTGCGCTCAGGACTGGTACTCCCGAAACGCTTAAAAACAAGTCTACGAGCGTCGACATCTAGGGGAAATACTTAAAACAACGAAACTCTATTTCGATTTTCGAAATAATAGCCGCGCCAAATCGCATTAATTACATTTGGCCAATACTTTCAGCAACAATACACTTTGGACAATTCAAGCGGCAGCGCAACCCGGCGCGCTTTGTTCCAGCTGCGCGCCGGGTTGCGATTCAAACGCGTTTAGCTCCAGTTAGCGTGGAAGCTGCCCGGCTTGTCGGTACGTTCGAACGTATGCGCGCCGAAGAAATCGCGCTGCGCCTGCACCAGGTTCGCCGGCAGACGTTCCGAGCGATACGCGTCGAAGTACGCGACCGCCGACGCAAACGCCGGCACCGGCACGCCTGCATTGATCGCAGCCACCACGACTTCACGCAGCGCGGCCTGGTAGTTCTTCGCGATGTCGCGGAAGTACGGATCGAGCAGCAGGTTCGCGATCGCTTTGTCTTTCGTGTAGGCGTCCGTGATCTTCTGCAGGAAGCGGGCGCGGATGATACAGCCGGCGCGGAAAATCTTCGCGATCGTGCCGAAATCCAGATCCCACTTGTACTCTTCCGACGCAGCGCGCAGTTGCGCGAAGCCTTGCGCGTACGAGATCACCTTGCTGAAGTACAGCGCGCGGCGCACCGACTCGATGAACGCGTCACGCTCGGCGCCGAGCGGCTTGGCCTGCGGCCCTTCGAGCACCTTGCTCGCGGCCACGCGCTGATCCTTCAGCGACGACAGCACGCGTGCGAACACCGCTTCGGTGATCAGCGGCAGCGGCGCGCCGAGATCGAGCGCGTTCTGGCTGGTCCACTTGCCGGTGCCCTTCTGCGCAGCGCGGTCGAGGATCACGTCGACCAGATCCTTGCCCGTTTCGTCGTCTTTCTTGCTGAAAATCTTCGACGTGATTTCGATCAGGTAGCTGTCGAGTTCGCCCTGGTTCCACTCGGTGTAGACCTTGCCGAGTTCTTCATTCGACAGACCCACCACCTGCTTGAGCACCGCATAGCTTTCGGCGATCAGCTGCATGTCGCCGTATTCGATGCCGTTGTGCACCATCTTCACGAAGTGGCCCGCGCCGTCCGGTCCCATGTACGCGACGCACGGCTCGCCGTCCGGCGCCTTCGCGGCGATTTCGGTAAGGATCGGAGCGACCAGATCATAAGCCTCGCGCTGGCCGCCAGGCATGATCGACGGGCCTTTCAGCGCGCCTTCCTCGCCGCCCGACACGCCCGTGCCGATGAAATGCAGACCGGCCTTCGCCAGCTCCTGATTGCGGCGGATGGTGTCGGTGAAATGGGTATTGCCGCCGTCGATCAGAATGTCGCCCTTGTCGAGCAGCGGCTTGAGCGCGTTGATGGTGGCGTCAGTGCCTTCGCCGGCTTTGACCATCAGCAGAATGCGACGCGGCTTTTCCAGCGACTCCACGAATTCTTCCAGCGTGAAGGCCGGCACCAGCTTTCTGTCCGGATATTCGGCGATGAGTTCGTCGGTTTTCTCGCGGCTACGGTTGTACACCGACACCGCGTGGCCGCGGCTCTCGATGTTGAGTGCCAGATTGCGGCCCATCACCGCTAGCCCCACCACGCCGATTGCCTGTTTGCCCATGTTGAATTCTCCAGAGTCCAAAAAAATGTCGAGACGCCGCGCCGCAAGCTTCGATGGCGCAACGTCGAGGGTGAAAGAATAAAAGAAATGTGAGCTTGCCGCTCGTTGGCGGGCAACGGGCGGTGCTGCGTGCGTTGTGTCAACTGCCTGTCAACTACGTATCAACTGCAAATCTACTGCGTGCCGCGCGGCCGGTAGTGCGTGACGACACGCGTCATGCGCGGCACCTCCGCGCGACACCCGTCAGGCAAACCGGTCTACCCCTGCAACCAAAACCTGATTAGATACAAGGCGATGCGGCCTGTATGCGGCCTGTATCCGGCCTGCCTCCATCGAACCCACGCACTCTCAGACCTGTCCCGTGCCGGGGCGTTTCCTGAACACCAGACTGAAATTGTTAGCCGGCATCGCGATCGGCTCATCGCACACCAACCCGTGCGACGCACCCAATGCCACCACGGTTTCCATCTCACGCACGCCCCAAGCCGGGTCGCGGCTGCGCAACTGTTGATCGAATGCGTCGTTGCTCGGCGAAGTATGCGCGCCGCCGCGTTTGTATGGGCCGTAAAGGTACAGTACACCGCCATCGACCAACCGGCGGCTCGCGCCCGCGAACAATGCCTGCGTCGCGCTCCACGGCGAGATGTGAATCATGTTGATGCAGACCACGGCGTCGAGCGAATCCACGCCCCAGTCGGACTGATGCACGTCGAGCGCCAGCGGCGCGCGTACGTTCGGCAAGCCGTCATGCGCTATCCACGCGACGATCGACGCACGCGCGTCGGCATCGGCGTCGCTCGGTTGCCAGTCGAGACCCGGCAGCGCGGCGGCGAAGCACATCGCGTGCTGACCGGTGCCGCTTGCGATTTCGAGCACGCGGCCGCTGGCCGGCAACGCGTCGCGTAGCACGGCCAGAATCGGCTCGCGATTGCGTTCCGCGGAAGGCGAACGTTGCCGCAACGCCGGGTGGGATTCAGTCATGTTGGGTCTTTATGTCAGTAAAGCGTAGTGCGTACACGTTCCGCAAGTTCATGGTCGTAGGTCAGGGCGTCGAAATGCTCGCCGTTGATATGCCGGTGAATCTCGCCCGCGCTGGGCAGCCGGGAGCGTTCGACGTGCAGCGCCGGATCCCAAAGCTTCGAGCGCACCAGCGCTTTCGAACAGTGAAAGTACACCGAGTCGACATCGATCAGCAGCACGGTGCGCGGCAGTTTACCTTCGACGGCGAAACTGTCCAGCCATTCGGCGTCATTGGTGATCCGGCCACGGCCGTTCACGCGCAAACTCTCGCCAACGCCCGGGATGATGAACAGCAGCGCGAGCCGCGGTTCGGTGATGATGTTGCGCAGGCTATCGAGTCGGTTATTGCCGGGACGATCCGGCAGCGCGAGCGTCCGCTGGTCGACGATACGCACGAATCCCGGCACGTCGCCGCGCGGTGAACAGTCGAGTCCTTCGGGACCGGCAGTGGCCAGCACGGCAAAGGGCGCGGCCTCGATGAACGCGCGATAGTCGTCATTGACGTAGTTGATCTCTTTCGCCAGCGCGCGTTCGTGCGGCTGTTGGTAGAGGGCTTCGAGTTGTTCGATCGTCGTCAACATCGGCGCTCCTTGCAGGCTTTGTGTCACGGGGCGACCGGCTCAGTCCAGCGCCAGACGACCGGCCAGCGCGGTCAGCGTGTCCGCGCATGGCGCCGCGATCTTCAGCGACAGTAGCGGATCAGCGCGCGTGCGCCCCAGATTGATCGCGGCGATCGGCTTGCCCAGCTTCTGCGCCCACACGCAAAAGCGATAACCTGAATAGACCATCAGCGACGAGCCGACCACCAGCATCGCGTCGGCCGAATCGAGCGCATGCGACGCCGCATCGACCCGTTCTTTCGGCACGCTTTCGCCGAAGAACACCACGGCGGGCTTCAGCATGCCGCCGCAATTCGCGCAGCGGGGAATGCGGAAGCCGCCGAGATCGTGCCATTCGAGATGTGCGTCGCCATCGGCGGCGGTTTCGGCAGTGACGTTCAGCAGCGCGGGGTTGTCGGCCTCCAGCGTCTGCTGGATCGATGCGCGCGAATGCTGCATCCCGCAATCGAGACAGGTGACGCCGTCAATGCCGCCATGCAACTCGATCACCCCCCGGCTACCGGCCCGTTGATGCAGACCGTCGACGTTCTGCGTCACCAGCGTCGGCACATGACCGGCCGCTTCGAGCCGGGCCAGCGCGACATGCGCGGCGTTGGGTTGCGCGTGCGCGACCACCGGCCAGCCGACCATGCTGCGTGCCCAATACCGCTGGCGCATGGCCTGCGTGCCGAGAAACTCCTGCAGCGTGATCGGCGGCGAGCGCTTCCATGCGCCGTTGTCGTCGCGATAACCTGGGATGCCCGAATCGGTGCTGATGCCCGCGCCGGTCAGTACGAACAGACGCGGGTAACGCTGCACGAAGCTGTGCAGATCGTCGAGCGTAGACGACTCGATCAACGGGTCGCTGGACGGTTCGGTGAGTGGTTGAATGAGCGCGGGCTGAAGGTCGGTCATGAGGGACACGATGGAAGGCTGCGGACTGGGAACGGAACTGCCCGCAGCCATCTGGTTATGCGCGAGGCGAACACTGGGACGTCTGCGCCGCCTGCCGCGCCTGCCATTCGGCGAGCGCGGTCTTATAGCGCTCGAGCGCCTCGTCGTAAAGATCGAAAACACATGGACTGCAGCCGCTCTGACAACAGTCTTCAAGTTCGGGCGTCACGGGCGGCTGGGGTTGAGGGTCGTCGACAGATAGGACTTGAGACACGGTGAAAACGCGTTCCGTAAAAGCGGGAAACGCCCAGTATAAGTTGATCCCGCACGGCGTGCTTTGCGCGCCCGCCCCGCTCCGCCATTGCGGGTTCGTCGCTCAGCCGCGCCCGACGTACGGCATCTTGGTCGCCATGATGGTCATGAACTGCACATTCGCCGACAGCGGCAACTCGGCCATATGCAACACGGCATCGGCGACGTGCTGGACGTCCATCAGCGGCTCGATGGCGATTTCGCCGTTGGCTTGCGGCACGCCACGCGCCATCCGCGCGGCCATTTCCGTTTCCGCATTGCCGATGTCGATCTGTCCGCACACGATGTCGTATTTGCGGCCGTCGAGCGACACGGATTTGGTCAGGCCGGTGATCGCGTGTTTGGTGGCCGTGTAGGCGATGCTGTTCGGCCGCGGCGCGTGCGCCGAAATCGAGCCATTGTTGATGATGCGGCCGCCTCGCGGGCTCTGCGTTTTCATCAGGCCGAACGCTTCGCGCGTACACAGGAACACGCCGGTGAGATTGGTATCGACCACCGCCCGCCATTCGTCGATGGCGAGTTGATCGATATCGACCGGCGAATTGCCCCGGCCTGCGTTGTTGAACAGCACGTCGAGCCGGCCACGCCGTTCGCGGATGGTGTTGAACAGCGCCGCAACGCTGTCGGCATCGGTCACGTCGCATGCGACGGCCAACGCGTCGCCGCCGAGATGCTGCGCCTGCTCGACCACCGCGTCGAGCGGCGCCTGGCGACGCCCGGCCAGCACCACGCTGTACCCGTGTTCCAGCATCTTCAGTGCGCATGCCCGGCCAATACCGCTGCCCGCGCCCGTTACGAGTGCCACCTTCTTGGTTCCTGTTGCCGTCACAACGTATCTCCGTGGTTTTGCATGGATGGCTACTTGCGTTCTGGCGGGCCGCTCGGCTCGCCGTTCGCATATCGCCTTTGACCCAGCACATTACAACAGCGGGTCGTCCATCACAAATGCCAGAGGCAACCGTTGAGCGTCGCACGCGCTTTCAACACGCTTTCACTGAGAGTCCGATGCTGGCGCGAGCCGTTTCGTCTGGATCCGCGAACGGCATGCGCACCGCCCTTCGCTAAATTCGGAAATCCGCCGCCATGTCTTCATCCGTGCGCGCGATCAACTCGCCGCTGCGGCATGCTTTCAGGAACACGTCGTAATCGCGCTCGACCTGGTCCGCATAGGCCGTCGCGTAGGCCGTCAACGATTCGGCAAACTGGTCGCCCCGGCCAATGTACGCGCTGACCTCGATCGCCTGGCCGCTCGCTTTTGCATGCGCACGCGCCATGATCCAGCCGCACAGGCGCGCATAGCCGTCCAGCAGGTCGTTGTCGAACAATTCGATATTCGCCGACAACTTCATGTCCCGCAGTTGCCGGAAATAGAACTGCCGCCCGAGCGGACCCGTGGCCCAGCCGAGGAAAATATCGCTCGCGGCCTGCAACATGCGCTGCCCCTGCACGACGCGTTCGCCTTCATGCTTGATCGCCGCCGACTTCGACTGATAGACCTGCGCAATCACCGAAGGCCTGGCTTCCTTGATCTGCAGAAACAGCGGCTTGTTCATGTGATCGACCAGCAGGATCGCCATGCAACGCGTGCCGACGCTGCCCACACCCACCACCTTGAACACCATATCCTGCACCGTGAAGTGATCGAGCAACTCGCGCCGGTCATGCGACATCGTCTTCAGGTACTCGCCCCACATGCGTTCGAGCATCTTGCGCCAGTTGCCACCCTGGAATGCTTCGGTCTCTTCAGGCGTGAACAGCGTATTCGCGCCGAGTACGTGAAAAAGCGCGGGCGGTGCATCGCGAATGGTCCAGTGATCGCCGTCATGCACAGCCATTTTTTCGAGCAGGTTTTCGTGCGTGCGGCTCGCGGCTTTCTCCATCCCGCGCCGCACGGTGCGGCGGCGCTCGGGTGTCAGTGCGGTTTCCGCCATGCGGTCGAACGTGATGCGGTCGTACCAGAGTTCGAGCGCGCCGCATTGCGCGTACTGCGCCATCCGGTCACGATATTCGCCGACCGCCGTCATCACCAGACTTTCGGCGGTGCCCCGGCTCAGGCGCATATGACGCGCGGCCACGACGAGACTCGCGGTCAGGCGTTTCAGATCCCATTCGAATGGACCAATCGACACTTCGTCGAAATCATTCAGGTCGAATACGAGTTGCCGCTCGGGGGTAGCAAAGCCGCCGAAATTCATCAGATGGCCATCGCCGCAGATCGGCATGGTCAGCCCGGTGCTGTGAATCTTGCTGAGGTCGTGAGCCTGCAGGATGGCGGTGCCGCGAAAGAACGTGAATGGCGACGCGGCCATGCGGCCGTAGCGTAGCGGCACCAGGTTCTCGACCCGGCCTTCGCTGCTTTGTCTAAGAAGCGCGACCGGATCGCGCTCCAACTCTCCTACCGCGCGATGGCTCGACCGTTTCGAATGCTCGCGGGCCGCGCGGCCACGCGCTTCGCGTTCGGCGATGGTGCTGGCTTTCATGCTCTCTCCGTTTCTGGCAAGTCTTGACTGGCGGTTCCAGCGACTGCTTCTACTGGCACGACAAAAGCGGAACATCGAATAGCACATGCGAATCGCGATGATAACGGCCGGGCTGCAATGATCGGTAAAAATGTTGCAACCCTATATCCGCTGAGTCGCTCCGATAATCTCAACTGGCCAATCCGTTTGATTGCCAAACAGACAAAATTACCGAAGCGCAGTTCATCAAACTAACTATCCGGTGAATTTTTCTTGTTTCCATTGTTCGCGCACTTCAGCCGCAACGAATCCAGCCGTTAGCCATATATACAAAACTTTTATGACGCACGAAAAAAGGTCTGGAAACAAGACCTGCTCCGATCGGACGTGCGTCGCGCAAGGTAAGGGAGCGAGTATGTTTGTTGCGATTGGCTGGATCGTGGTGATTGGATCCGTAATAGGCAGTTTTGTCGGCGTGGGAGGGCATCTGCCCGCACTCATTCAGCCGTTCGAATTGCTGTGTATTTTCGGAGCGGCAATTGGCGCGTTCGTCGTGAGTAATCCGACTTCCACGCTGAAGAAAACCCTCAAGGCAATTCCGTCATGCTTCAAGGGCGGCGGCTATACAAAAGAAAAATATCTCGAACTGATCGCGCTGCTTTATGAACTGCTTCAGAAGGCGCGTAAGGAAGGGATGATGTCGCTCGAAGCGGATGTCGGCGCGCCGGAAGAAAGCGTGATTTTCCAGAAGTACTCGCACGTGTTGCACGATCATCATCTGCTGGATTTCATCGTCGATTATTTGCGGATGATGTCCGGCGGCAATGTGAACGTGCTCGAAGTACAGGACCTGATGGACGAGGAACTGGCGACGCATCACGCGGAGTCGTCCGTGGCGGCCAATGCGATCCAGAAAATGGCCGATGGCCTGCCCGCTTTCGGCATTGTCGCTGCGGTGATGGGCGTCGTTCACACGATGGGTTCGGTCGGCGCGCCGCCCGCCGTGCTCGGTGAAATGATTGCAGGCGCGTTGGTCGGCACGTTTCTCGGCATCCTGCTCGCGTATGGTTTTATCGGTCCGGTTGCGGACTTGCTGAATGCGAAGGGCCGCGCCGAAGCCAAACCGTTTCAGTGTGTAAAGGCCGTGTTGCTCGCGTCGCTGTCCGGCTACGCGCCGCCGATCGCGGTCGAATTCGGCCGCAAGGTGCTGTTCACCGCCGATCGCCCGAGTTTCCAGGAGCTCGACGACGCGGTGCGCGCCACCAAGATGCCGAAGTCGGCCTGATCGCGGAGACGGGAGCATTACGATGAGCGAAAGAAGATCGCGCGGGTCGGATCAGGCCGACACCGCCCCGGCACCGGTAATCGTGCGTCGCTCGAAAAAAGGCGATGACCACGGCGCCCATCACGGCGGCGCATGGAAAATAGCCTACGCCGATTTCGTGACCGCGATGATGGCGTTTTTCCTGCTGATGTGGCTGCTCGGCTCCACCTCGAAGTTTGAAAAGCAGGGCATCGAAGATTATTTCAACACGCCGTTGTCCAGCCTGCTAGGCGGCAACCAGGGCACGGCGGCAGCGCGGCCTAGCGTGGTGGAAGGCGGCGGCCGCGACATTTCCGATACGCGGCCGGGTGTCGGCAAGCGCAGTCAGACCGAACCGACGCCGCCGAGGGCCGCCACGCCAGCCGTGTCACCGGCCGACACTGCCCGGCTGGAGCAATTGAAAGCGAAGTTGTCGGTGTTGATCGAGCAGACACCTGCGTTGAAGGCGTTCAAGGATCAGATCCGTATTTCGATCACGAACGAAGGGCTGCGTATCGAGATCGTCGATTCGCAGAACCGGCCTATGTTCGCGTCGGGCAGCTCGAAGCTGCAACCGTACGCAGTGACGATCCTCACGCAGATCGGCGCAGCGCTGAACGACGTCGACAACCGCATGTCCATTGCCGGCCATACCGACGCGGTGCCCTATACCGCTGGCCCCGACGGCTATTCGAACTGGGAGTTGTCGTCCGAACGCGCGAACGCTGCGCGCCGTGCGCTGGTGGCCGGCGGCATGCACGATGACAAGCTCCTGCAGGTACGCGGACTCGCCGACGTGTTGCCGCTCGATAAAGACGTCGTCGATCAGCCGGTTAATCGGCGCATCAGCATTCTGATTCTGAATAAGGCTGCAGAACAGGCGTTTTTCCACGACGGCGGACGGACTACGATCGATGAAGCGTCGCCCGCGAGTTCAGCGATTCCCGCTGTCGTCGAACGCTTGCAGCCGGTAACGGGTTCGCATCGCACGCCGTAGTTTTTCTGGAACGCGTATGCGTTAGTCGAGTTAGTCGAGTTACTCGAGTTACTCGCGCGAAGGTTGGCAGCGCGAATGGCAGGCGCCTTTTTAACGCACACTGCAAAGCGCGCGGCCTGTGGTTAGAATCGTTCGCATGCACCCTAACCCTCCTCAGCAACGGGAGCCCGAGCTTCCGTTGCATACGCCCAGTGTGTCGTCGGTGACGTTGGCGTCGGTCATTGCCGTCATTGCCTGGGTCGCGCTCATCGCGCAAGCCAATGTCACGATCGATCGCACACTCGCACGCGGGCTGACCGTCTTCGACGGATTGGCACGCATGAGCAGTTATCTGACCAATCTGACCGTGCTCGCCTGTGCGGTCTGTTTTACGTGCGTCGCGCTGCGCACCCACAGGTCTGCTGGCGTGCGATTTTTCCGCCAACCCACCGTGGTCAGCGCAGTCGTCGTGTATATGGTTTTTGTCGGAGTCGCCTACAACCTGCTGTTGCGAGGTTACTGGTCGCCTGCGCCGCTCAGGCGCATACTCACCGAATCGCTGCACAGTGTCCTGCCGATGCTCACCGCGCTCTACTGGGTGCTGTTCGTGCCGCGGTTTCATGTGCGGTGGCGGCACTGTCTGCTGTGGCTCGTGTATCCGGTCGCGTATCTGGTCGTGACCTTGTGGCGCGGAAGTCTGTCGGATTTTTATCCCTACCCTTTCATCAATGTCGACACGCTAGGCGTCGAGCATGTGATGATCAATTCCGCGCTGCTGTTCGGTGGATTCCTGATGTTGATGGCGGTATTCATCGGCATCAACTTCCGCCGCAGACGTTAGCGAGAGCATTAAGAATTCGCTTCATCTTCCGCGCTCCTTTTTCGCGGGCGCGCTTCTTGCGCGCTGTCTGGTGGACGTAAGCCGTCGCTGCTGGGCGGGGCTTGCGCAACCCTTGAGGCGGGCGCGTTGCAATTGCGGAGCGCTCGCACGTAAATATGACATTGGGAGCACATTCGATGGACATCAATTCAGCGGAAGGCGCAGTGAAGGAAGTGGCGGGCAAGGTTCAAGGTGCAGTCGGCGATGCGCTGGGCGACACCAGCACTCAACTGGCCGGCAAGGCCAGGGAACTCAGCGGCAAAGCCCAACAGTTGTGTGCGAGCACGACCAGCCTGGTGCGCGAGACCACGGCGGAAAGCCCGTTCACCGCGATTGCGGTAGTGGCGCTGGCGGGGTTTGTCGCGGGCGCGCTGTGGTCGCGGGGCGCAGGGGATCGCGATTATCGCCGCTGATTTTTCAACGCGTTGAGTATCGGGCGATCTGCTTCTAGCGATCGCCCGAGGTGCTTTTTTTGCGCGGCGCGCTTTTTCGCGTGGGCGGTTTTACGCTCTTTTCTGCGCTCTTCGTTGCTGGGCTCTTCGTTGCTGGGCTCTGCGTTGCCGCCCTCTTCGTTGCCGCCCTCTTCGTTGCTGCGCTCTTCGTTGCCGCACTCTTCGTTGCCGCACTCTTCGTTGCTGCGCTCTTCGTTGCCGCGCTCTTCGTTGCCGCGCTCTTCGTTGCCGTACTCTTCGTTGCCGTACTCTTCGTTGCCGCGCTCTTCGTTGCCGCGCTCTTCGTTGCCGCACTCTTCTTCACACCCATATCCAGTTCGACCCAGGTCGGCGCGTGATCGCTGGCATGCGCTTCACCACGAACCCAACGGTCAACTCCAGCGTCGCGCAAACGGGGCGCGAGGTCAGCGCTGAGGAGAAGATGATCGATACGCAGCCCCGAATTCGTATCCCAATGACGGCGGAAATAGTCCCAGAAGGTGTAGACCCGCTCGTCACCAAAATGCGCGCGTAGTGCGTCGGTCCAACCTTGCGCTAGCAACTTGCGATAACGCTCGCGGGTTTCGGGTTGCAATAGCGCATCCTTCAGCCATGACCGCGGGTTATAGATGTCTTCGTCGGTAGGCACGACATTGAAGTCGCCTGCCAGCACCACCGGATGACCGCTTTTAAATAGCTTCGCCGCATGCGCGATGAAGTGATCGAACCATGCCAGCTTGTAATCGAATTTCGGCCCCGGCTGCGGATTGCCGTTCGGCAGGTATAAACACGCAATCAGCACGCCGCCCACCGCCGCTTCGAGATAGCGGCTATGGGTGTCCGCTTCGAACCCGGGCAAACCACGGCGGCTTTCTATCGGTGCGTCTCCTTTAGAAAGAATCGCCACTCCGTTCCATGCGCTCTGCCCTTGCCAGATAGCACCATAGCCCGCGTCGCGTAACGCGTCGACCGGAAAGGCGCTGTCCACCGCCTTGAGTTCCTGCAGGCACACGACGTCAGGCGCTTCGCGCTCGAGCCATTGCAGCAGTGCGGGCAACCGCGAACGGATACCGTTGATGTTGAATGTCGCGATGCGAAGCTTCGCCACGATGTTTCCTCGTTGTGTGCCGGCTTAGTTCGCCGCTGTCGCTGAATCACACCACTCCATCGCCCAGGATCGCGCGCATGAAATGGCATCGCCTTCATTCGTGAAGGAATCGATATCGCCCGAATCGTGCGACTGGACATGCTCGTTTTTGCGCGGCATCCGGGTGATTTTTGCTCTGGCGTAATAGACGCCCTCATCGGCGTGACGGGCGCGGCAATCGATATGGAAATGCTTGTAGTCGAACTGCATGAATGCTCCTTCTAACAGGCTTCATCTGACCAGCTAAAGCATTGCCTGTACCTGGATGAACCCTGGGTGAATGTCGGCCCAGAGGATCGCGATCGCCCGCGTCAACCCCGCTTTCTTGCTGATTTCCAAAAAACGGTGTTTCGTAAAACGTTGCATCTACAACGGCACTGAATTTGCTACTTACTGTCATAGTGCAATGACGAAGTGCACCTGTAGTCCAGTTGAACGCGACGCTTCGGAGATCGACGCATCGCTAGCCTGCATTGACCTTTCAATGGAGTCAACAGAACGTCATGTCCAAGCATAACGAATGTCAGGATTCCGGCGACCCCGCCGCCACTCCGCAAAAACCCGTCCAACCCTCGCGGCGCCGCTTTCTTCAGTCCGCTGCCGCCGCTGCGACCGTTGGCGCCGCGCCGCATCTGCGCGCACAAACACAAACGCCCGCTGAAGCGCCGCCTGCTCAGGCCAATCCCGCCGTACCGCCGCGCCCCGTCACGTTGACGATTAACGGTCGCGCTTATACGTTGCAACTCGAACCGCGTGTGACGCTACTCGACGCACTGCGCGAATACGCGGGGCTGATGGGCACGAAAAAAGGCTGTGACCGGGGCCAGTGCGGCGCGTGCACGGTGCTCGCCGACGGCCGCCGCATCAACTCGTGTCTAACGCTTGCGGTGATGCACGAGGGCGAAAACCTCACGACGGTCGAAGGGCTCGCCACGAATAATGCATTGAGTCCAATGCAACGCGCGTTCATCGAACACGATGCGTTCCAGTGCGGCTACTGTACGCCCGGGCAGTTGTGTTCCGCGACCGCCCTGCTCAACGAATTCCGCAACGGCACCGCCAGCACGGTAACGGCCGATGTGCGCCGCCGCCCGCCCCAGCTTTCCGACGATGAAATCCGCGAACGCATGAGCGGCAACATCTGCCGCTGCGGCGCGTACGCGAATATCGTGGCCGCCGTGCGCGCGGTGCATGACGGTGGCGGTGAAAGCAGCAGCGTGACTGTCAAACCCGATTTCCACCGCAACGTCTGACGGAGCGACCAGCATGGATGCGATCTCTTATGAACGCGCCGGCGACGTCGCCAGCGCAGTGCGTGCGGCGCAACAGCCAGGCGCGATGTTTATCGGCGGCGGCACGAATCTGCTCGATCTGATGAAGGGCGGTGTCGAACGGCCCATGCGGCTGATCGACATTACGCATATCAGTGGGCTCGATACGGTGAGCACGCTGCCGGATGGCGGCATCCGGATCGGCGCGTTGGTCCGCAACAGCGACGCCGCGAATCACGCCCTGGTGCGCGAGCAATATCCGTTGCTCTCGCAGGCGTTTCTTGCGGGCGCGTCGTCGCAACTGCGCAATATGGCGACCGTGGGCGGCAATCTGCTGCAACGCACACGTTGCGGCTACTTCTACGACACAGCCTTTACGCAGTGCAATAAGCGCATGCCTGGCAGCGGTTGCGCGGCACTCGGCGGCCACAACCGTACGCATGCGATTCTCGGCGCGAGTCCGCAATGCATCGCCGTGAATCCGTCGGATATGAGCGTAGCGCTGGCCGCACTCGATGCCGTCGTCCGCGTGAACGGCCCGGCTGGCGAGCGGACCATTGCGTTCGCCGATTTCCACCGCCTGCCCGCCGACCGGCCCGACGTCGACACCACGTTGCGGCCCGGCGAACTGATCACCGCAGTCGATCTCCCCCCGCCGCTGTTCAGCGCGAACTCCCACTATCTGAAAGTACGTGACCGCGCCAGTTACGCATTCGCACTGGTGTCGGTCGCGGCTGCGCTGCAGATGGACGGCGATCGCGTGAGCACCGCGCGCATCGCGTTAGGCGGCGTCGCGCACAAGCCGTGGCGGGCGAGCGCGGCAGAGCAGATGCTCAACGGTCAGCCGCTCACGCAGAACACGCTGAAAAATGCCGCCGCCGCCGCGCTGAGCAACGCGCAGCCGCAGCACGACAACCGCTTCAAGGTGCAGCTCGCGCAACGCGCGATCGTGCGCGCCGTCAATCAGGCTGCTGGCCGCACCGGAGGTGTCGCATGAATCTGATCGGTCAACCGCTCGACCGCATTGACGGTCTGCTCAAAGTGATCGGCGAAGCGCGTTACGCCGCCGAATTCCCCGAAGCGCGGCTCGCGCATGCGGTGCTCGTCACCAGCACGATTGCGAGCGGCACGATTGCGTCGATCGATGCAAGCCGCGCTCAAGCCGTCCCCGGCGTACTGCTCGTGATGACGTACCAGAACGCGCCGCGTCTGCCGAACGGCGGCAAGCCGCCGCTGGCACCGCCCGCCGGTCGCCGCCTGTCGCTGTTGCAGGATAACGAAGTGCACTACAACAACGAGCCGGTCGCCGTGGTCGTCGCCGATACGCTCGAACATGCAACCGATGCCGCGCGTCAGTTGCACATCGTCTATCAGCCCAGCACCGCAAGCGTGGATTTCGCGCTGGCCAAACCGAACGCGCATGCGCCGGTGAAGCCGCAAGGACGGCAGACCGACACGCAGCGCGGCAGCTTCGAGGACGGCATGCAAAACGGCACGGTGCACGTCGATGCAACGTACACGACGCCAATCGAACATCACAACCCGATGGAGCCGCACGCCACGATGGCGATCTGGGACGGCCCGCAACTCACGCTCTACGATTCGACCCAGGGCGTCAGCAGCGCGGCGTTGGCGGTCGCGAAAACGCTCGGCGTTTCGCCTGGCGACGTGCGCGTCATTTCACCGTTCGTCGGCGGCGGCTTTGGCTGCAAAGGCTCGTCGTGGTCGCACGTGTCGTTGTGCGCGATGGCGTCGAAACAGACTGGCCGACCGGTGCGACTCGTGCTCGAACGGCCGCAGATGTTCGGCCCGGTTGGCGCGCGGCCCCGCACCGAACAGCACTTCGTGCTCGCCGCACGGCGCGATGGCACGTTGACGGCGATGCGCCATGACAGCATCTCCAATACCTCGGTGATCGAAGACTGGACGGAGACCTGCTGCATGGTCACGCGCATGCTCTACGCCGTGCCCAATCAGGTGACGACGCATCGAATCGTGCCGCTCAATCTCGGCACGCCGACCTTCATGCGCGCGCCGGGTGAAACCACCGGCTCGTTCGCGCTCGAATCGGCGATGGACGAACTCGCTGTCGCGTTGAAGATGGACCCGCTCGCGCTGCGCATCAAGAATTATGCGGACGCCGATCCGCAGGAAAACAAGCCGTTTTCGGGTAAATCGCTGCACGAGTGTTATCAGATCGGTGCGCAAAAATTCGGTTGGTCCCGGCGCAGCAGCGCACCCCGTTCAATGCGCGAAGGCAACACGCTGATCGGCCTCGGGATGGCAACCGCGACGTATCCCGCCAACCGCAGCGAAGCTGCCGCCATCGCGCGGATTCTGCCGGACGGTACCGCGATGGTGGCCTCGGGCACCCAGGACATCGGCACCGGCACCTACACGGTGATGACCCAGGTCGCCGCCGACGCGCTCGGCTTCGCGCCTGAGAACATCCACTTCGCACTCGGCGACTCATCGTTGCCGCGCGCGCCGGTGTCGGGCGGCTCGCAATCGGCGGCCAGCGTCTCGCCCGCCGTGCGCGACGCGGCGAACGAGGCGCGCAGTCAGTTGATCGCGCTGGCGCTCGCCGACCAGGCGTCGCCGGTGTACGGCATCGCGCTCGACGACATCACCGTGGAAAACGGCTGGGTCACGAGCCGTTCGCAGCCCGCGAAGCGTGATCCGGCGGCGGCGATCATCGCGCGCTCGGGCGGCAAGCCGATCGAAGCAACCTCGACGGTCAAGCCCGGCGACGAAAAGCAGAAGTACTCGTTCCACTCGTTCGGCGCGGTGTTTGTCGAAGTCCACGTCGACGCCGACTTGGGGACGATCCGCGTGCCGCGCGTCGTCGGCGTGTACGACGTGGGGCGCGTGCTCAACCAGAAGACGGCGCATAGTCAGTTGATGGGCGGGATTGTCTGGG
Source organism: Paraburkholderia metrosideri (assembly GCF_904848625.1). GTDB lineage: Bacteria > Pseudomonadota > Gammaproteobacteria > Burkholderiales > Burkholderiaceae > Paraburkholderia > Paraburkholderia metrosideri. The sequence continues at coordinate 280,753 of NZ_CAJHCP010000005.1, read as the reverse complement.
GCATCGGTGCAGCACTCCAGGAAGAGACGTCGGTGGATACGCGGTACGGCCGCTTCACCAACGCGAATCTCGCGGAGTACCACGTACCGGTGAATGCCGATATCGGCGCGCTCGACATCACGTTCATCGATCGCCCTGATCCGTATATCAACTCGCTCGGTGTACGGGGGATTGGCGAGATCGGCATTACCGGGGTGTCGGCGGCGATCGCCAATGCGGTGTATCACGCGACCGGGGTGCGAGTGCGGGATCTGCCGGTCACGCTGGACAAGGTGATGCAGACCACGGCGGTTTAGCGGGTTGCGGGCGTGAGTGGTTGGGGGCGTTCCGCACGTTCGACGTAGCTGGAACGCCCCGCGCGTTGTGATCGCTCGTGACGGTGGTTCGGGATGCCCGGCACCCGGCGCATTCGGGCGCGCTTCATATTGAAATGGATTCCCGTCAACTCAACGCAACGCGACACCATTCGACCAGGCTGGCCGCGTTGCGCTTGCATAAACACCACTCCACCGGCGTGATACGACTTTATTCACGCTTGCCTGTGACCGCATTGCATCGCACAATCATTCTCACTTTCGCTACCGGTGCCCGCCCATGGCCTACGCCTCGCTCGCCACTGGCGTGTTGCTCGCCGCCGGCTTTGGTTCGCGCTTTGATCCAGGCGGAATGCACAACAAACTGCTTGCGCGTATGCCCGATGGCACGCCGGTCGCGCACGAAGCCGCGCACCGCCTGCTGCGGGTCGTGACGCGCGTGCTGGCTGTGGTGCGGCCCGGTTCCGACGCGCTCGCCCGTCTGCTGAACGACGCGGGCTGCGATGTGGTGTTCGCAGCCGACGCCGGACGCGGCATGGGCGCGAGCCTCGCCGCCGGTATCGAAGCCTGCGACGACGCCGAAGGCTGGATCGTCGCGCTGGCGGACATGCCGCGCATCGCCACCACGACGATCGAAGCCGTGGCCCGCGCGCTCGACGACGGCGCCTCGCTCGCCGCGCCGTTTTATCAGGGACAACGGGGTCATCCGGTGGGCTTCGGCATCGAGCATCGCGACGCGTTACTCACGCTCGACGGCGACACCGGTGCGAAGTCATTGCTGATGTCGCAATATGTGACGAGGCTGGACGTCGACGATCCGGGTATTTTGCGCGACGTCGATACGCCTGAGGATCTGCGCAACGTCTAGCCTGGCGAGCGGCCCGCCCGTTGCGCGCGATGGGCTTGATTCCGGCACACCTTCAGGCGCATACTGTATATCCATACAGTATTTTATCCGCTTTGCTTCACGGCGTGCCGGTCTCGCGGCGCGGGGCATTGCATGTCCGCATGAAGCGCATTTCGATCGAACCGTCCTTTGCCGCATGGCGCCTCGCGGCGCGGGAACTGCTGCGTCAACGCATCGAACCCGGGTCGGTCGAGTGGGTTGAAGGCGGAGAGAACGCGGCAGAGTCGTTTACCCGTCAGGCGGCCAGCCCTGTCCTCGTTACGCCAGCCATACCGCGCGAGTTGCTCAAGTGGCTGAAAGCCGCCGCATGTTTTCGTGCACCGGATCGTTGGGCACTCCTCTATCGCGTCTTATGGCGCTGGACGCAGGGCGAGCGCGCCGTCGTCAATCCGGAAGACCCGGACGGCGCGTTGCTGGCACCGCGCGTTCAGGCCGTCGAGCAGGAAACCGGCAAGCTTCTTGGGCTCACGTTGTTCCGCAGGCGCGATCCTGCCATGGGACTGCCGGAATTCGTCGGCTGGAGCGAGCCGCAGCACGACGTGCTGGCGCACGTCGCAGAACTATTCGTCGAGCGCATGGGCGAATCCACATGGATGCTGGCCACGCCGCAAGGCGCGGTGTTCTGGAATGGCATGCTGCTGCGCATCCGGCAACCGGCCGTTGAGGAAAACGGGCCGACCGCCCACGTTTTATCAGCGAACGCACTGACTGGCGAAGCCATCACCAGCGAATCCACCGAGGCCCTCTGGCTCGCCTGCTACGCCAGCGCCTGCGTCTCCGGCACCGTGCCGGCAACCATCTCGTTGCGCTACTGGCGCATGCCGCCTGCCGGCCCACCGCTACCCGCCCGCGTCGCGCGCGAACGCAGCCGCCTCGGCGCGCAAAGCGCCGCTGTCGCCGTTGCGCAGCCTCCGCCGGTCGAATATTCGGCGATAACGCCGCCATTACGCGAGCCGACCGGACCGCTGGCCACCTGCCGGCGCTGCGCATTGTGGCGCAATGCAAAGCAGGCCGTCGCCGGCGTCGGGCCAGCGCACGCAACGATCATGGCCATCGGCGAACAACCTGGCGAGCATGAAAATCAGCATGGCAAGCCATTTACGGGCGCAGCCGGACAACTGCTGGACATCGTGCTGGCACGCGCAGGTCTCGCACGCGACAAGCTGTACCTGACCTATGCGGTCAAACACTACAAATGGGAGACGCCTAATCAACAGCTACAACGGCAATCCGGTCAACGGCGGGTTCATCGCACGCCAGAGCCTCGGGAAGTCGAGGCATGCCAGTTCTGGCTGGAGCAGGAGTTGTCACGAGTCGCGCCGCGTGTGGTCGTCACGCTCGGCGCAACCGCGCTGAAGGCACTGACCGGAGCGCATGTCAATTTGTCGGAATATCTTGGGCAGACCATCACTCATGGCGGGCATCTGATCGTGCCGAGCTGGCATCCGTCCTATGCGCTGAGAACGGTTGAGGCCGAGCTGCGCGAGGAGGTCATCGCGACCATAGTGACGGCGTTCCGCCGCGCGGCATTGCTGGCGGCGGGCGCGGAGCCGGGTTGGTTGGGACACAGTCTCATTGGCGAAGGTGAGCCAATTCGGGAGACGCCGCCGCCGTGACGGTGAGCTTCTGCGGGAAGCGGTGGCCGTGCGCCCCCAGGCATGCCACTTGCGCACACCACAACCGCTCCGCAAGCGGCCCAGATTCCGCCTAAGCTGATGTGACGCCGCATTTTTCGCAAAAGCACCTGCTGCAAAGACGCAGCGACGCACACTTCAACCCTCCCCGTCCCATGAGCGAAACCAGCCCACGCCTTTTCATCGTCTCACCCCATTTCGACGATGCCGTCTTCAGTTGCGGCGCCCTGCTCGCCGCCCATCCGGACGCAGCGGTTTGCACGGTATTCGCCGCGCCACCCGAGCATCAGATGCATACCGAATGGGACGAAAGGTCGGGCTTCGCGAACGCCCATGAAGCGATCCACGAGCGCACGCTGGAGGACAATCGCGCACTCGAAGTGCTCGACGCGATTCCGCTGCGCATGCCGTTTCGCGACAGCCAGTATTCGGATTCGCCATCGATCAGCAAAATGGCCGCAGCGCTGGAGGAAACCATTTATCGCACGACCGCCAACACGCTGCTGATGCCGCTCGGCCTGTTTCACGACGATCACGTGCGGGTTTTCGAAGCCTGCTGCGAAATCCTGCCGCGTCTGTCGCATCTGGAGTGGTTCGGTTACGAGGAAGCCATTCACCGGCGCACGCCGGGTGTCGTTCAGGCGCGCCTCGCGGACCTTGCGCAGCGCGGTGTCGTGGCGACGCCGACGCATCCGAGCGCGGGCCATACGATCGATGTGCAGCGCCGCTTGCAGCTCAAGCGCGAAGCGGTCAATGCGTATGCCAGCCAGTTGCGGGCATTCGGCGCGGGTAATTACGATGACATCTTCGCCACCGAACGCTACTGGCAATTGAGCGTCGGACGTCGGGCGAGAAAGTAACGGAGCGATACGCGCGGCCAGCGCCTACGCTTGAAGAGAGCCGCTGAAACCTGGCGCAAATCGGGTTTGGTTGACCGATCGACACGCGCTTTCACTACGAGGTGATGTCATGAGTTACGACATGCATACCAGTCCGATTCCCGACCCCAATGCCGATCCGAACCGGGACCCGGAAGCCGACCCGCTGGTGCCACCGTCGCCCGGCCATCATGTGGAAGAGCCGCAGCGGCCCGATGGGCCGCCGGATAAAGATCCGGTTTGATTGCCGGGCGCCGTGGCCGCAGGGCACGGCAAAGCACGGCAAAGCACGGCCAAATGTGTGGCTCGGCTCGCCGGTGTGTGCCGAAGGCGGCTGCGTTCCGGATCGCGATCCGTCATCGCAGCCGCCTTGCGCGACGATGGCCAGGTTCACTGGCCCGTCTACTCACCGCATACCACTCAGCGCATCAGGTCCGAAAAACCCTGCAACAGACGCTCAATGTCAGCCGCATGAATATTGCCCATCGTCGAAATGCGGAACAATTCGGCCGACAAACCGCCTTGCCCTGCATAGATGACGAAGCCGCGCGCCTTCAGCGCATCGTGCAGTTGCGGATAGGCGATGCCATCCGGCAACCGGTACGCGCGCAACACGACCGACGACTGTTCCGGCGGCAACACGCTAGCCATCCCTCGCCCGGCCAATCCCACCCGCGCCTGCTCGGCCAATGCGGCATAACGCTGATGACGCGCGCGCCAGCCACCCTCGTCGGCGATTTCGCGCAGTGCTTCGACCAGTGCGTAGTACGCGTGAACTGACGGTGTGAACGGCGTATTGCGCTGATCCTGCAAACGCGCGAGACGCCCGAGGTCCAGATAGTACGTGCGGCTCGCCGCCTGCGCCAACGCGACACGCCGCACCAGCACGAACGACGCGCCCGGCACACCATGCAGACATTTGTTCGCGGTGGCCGCGACCGCGTCGAGACTGGTGTCGGCGAAATCGATCGGCTCCGCGCCGAAGCTGCTGACGCCGTCCACCAGCAACCGCAAACCCCGTTCGCGACACAACGCGCCAAGCGCAGCCAGATCGTTCAACCGGCCGGTCGTGGTTTCGTGATGAATCACCGCGACGTGCGTGAACGCTTTGTCTGCGTCGAGGCGTTCGGCGATCTTCGCGAGATCGGGCGCCTGCATCCAGTCGTGCTTCAGCGATTCATGCGCGATGCCGTATTGCGTGGCGATCTGCGAAATACGCTCGCCGTACACGCCGTTTTCCACGACCAGCAACTTGCCGTTTTGCGGCACCAGCGCAGCGGTCATGCTTTCGACCGCCGCCGTGCCGGAACCCGTCATCAGTACGGCTTGCCATTCGCCGCCGTCGAGCCCATACAGCTCGACCAGCCGCGTGCGCGCCTCTTCCTGCAAATCGAAAAACTCGCTTTCGCGATGGCACAAATCCGTCTGCAACAGGCTGTTGCGGACACGTTCGGTCAGCGTCACCGGACCGGGATTGAGCAGCAACATAAGCGCTTCTCCTCGCTTTATGCCGCGCCGATGTGGCGCATCAGACGCGTCTTCACATCGGGCGGAGTAATGGTGGGACGCGGCAGACCGTCGGGCGTACCACGGCGAATCGCGAGACGCACGAAGCGCGGGCCGTCGACGGGCGGCGCATCGAACAGTTCATCGATCACAACCGGATCGTCGCTTTCAACCGCCGACGCATAACCGCACGCCGCAGCAACCCCCGCAAACGACACTTGCGACGACACCGTCGCCTGTCCGCCGGTCGAGTCGTGCGCGCCGTTATCGAGCAACACGTGCGTGAGATTCGACGGACCGTAAGCGCCGAGCGTCGCGAACGCGCCCATGCGCATCAGCGCGGCGCCGTCGCCATCTACCGCGACCACGTGCAGGTCGGGACGCGACATCGCGAGACCCAACGCGAACGGCGTGACGCAGCCCATCGAGCCGACCATGTACAACTGGTTCGGGCGGTCGTCGATCGCGTAGAGTTCGCGTCCGCAGAAACCGGTCGACGCAAGCACCACTGTCGATTCGAGCGGCGTATGCGCGATCACTTTCTGCAACGCTTCGTGACGCGTGGCCAGCTCGCTCGCAGCGACATCGCGGAACTGCGCACGCGGCGCAACGGCACTACGGCGCGAGTTCGAACGGCTGTCCTTCAATTCGTACGGTGCGACGCTGCCCTTCTGCATCACCAGCGCGTACGGGCGGCCCGTTTCGTCCATGTACGCAGTGGCGCGATCCAGTGCCGGGCCGATTGCATCGGCTTCGGTAGGGAATGTCTCCCACGGAATTTCCATCGTGTCGAGCATCGCGGGCGTGACCGGGCCCATCAGCGCGTGCTGCGGTTCATCCGCGACACCAGGCTGGCCGCGCCACGTGACGATCAGCAATTGCGGCAAACGGAAGGTCCACGTGAGCGAAGTGAGCGGGCTCACCGCATTGCCAAGGCCCGAGTTCTGCATCATCGTGACGCCGCGACGGCCGTTCTGCGCACCGAGCGTGACGCCCGCGATCAGCGCCACCGCATCGCCCTCATTCGCCGCCGACACGTAATGCAGCGACTCGTCCTGCAGCACGTAGTTGATAAACGGCGTCAGATACGAACACGGCACGCCCGCGTACCAGTCGAAGCCGCGCTCGCGCGCCGCCTCGACGAACTGTGCTGCGTCGATCATTGCGCGGCTCCGCTTTTAGCACCCTTCGCCAGATTGTCTGCCGTTGCGAACGGTGCTTGCGCATGGGCGAAATCGCCGGCACGACGGAAGTCTTCGAGATCGTTCACACCGCGCCAGTGGCCGTGCACGTATTGCACTTCGATCGCCTCACCCGCTTCGATCAGCGCATTCAGCAGCGCGGGCATATCGAGCGACGCGAAATCGGCGCGGGCCTGCAACTGGCTCATCACCGCCTGCAAACGCTCGCGGCCTGCGTCGCGCACGTTCAGCAGACCCACCCAGCGGCCGTGCGGCGATTGCGAAGCGATGGCCGACGATGCATCTTTGCCGCTCGACACATGACGCAACGTCACTTTGCTGCCGAACAGCCCGCGGTCGTCGGCCGCCGAGCACCACGCGAAATCGCGCACGCTGGCATTTTCCGTATCGGTCGACGACGAATCGACCACCACGCTGAACGCGGCTTCGCTTTCCACCAGATCGCGCAGGATGTAGCTGCGGAACAGCAGATCGCCATACGAGATCACGGTGTCGCCCGCGAGTTTGTCGATCGCGCACGCCAACGAAGCGAGTTCGCCGGTTTGCGCGTGCTGTTCGTTGACGACCAGCTTGATACCCGCCGTTTCGATTGCATCGGCACGATAGCCGCCAACCACGGTGATGTCGTTGACACCCTGCTTCTTGAACGAGTCGACCAGCCAGCGCAGCAGCGGCTTGCCGGCAATCGGCAGCATCACTTTGGGGCGGTCTTCGGTGACGGCTTCGAGGCCCTTGCCACGGCTCGCCGCGAGCACGACCGCCGCGCCCGCTGCACGGCCGCTCGACAGATAACGGTCTTCCGCTTCCGAGTATTCGTCGGCATCCTGCAGACGGAAGATTTCATTGACGGCAGCAATGCTGTCTTCGACGTTGACCAGCGTTTCGCTCGAATGAATTTCCTTCGCGACCGCCTGCATCGCCGAGGTTGCCGAGCGAATCAGATGGTTCGCCCAGATCACCGTGCTGATGCCGGCTTCGCGGAACACTTCAGTCGGCGTGCTGTAGTACTTGGTCGGCACGATCACGAGCGGACCACGGCCGGCCCATTCACGCGCGAATTCGAGAATTTCGTCGGGACGTGACAGCTTGCTGTGAATCAGAATCGCGTCTGCGCCGGCTTGCCGGTACGCTTCCGCGCGACGCAGCGCTTCGTCCATGCCCCAGCCCGCGATCAGCGCTTCGACGCGCGCGACGATCGAGAAATTCTCATCGGACTGCGAGTCTTTGCCGGCCTTGATCTTGCCGCAAAACTCGTCCATGTCGGCAAGCGGCTGCGCTTCGCCGTTGATGAAGCTATTGGTCTTCGGAAACTGCTTGTCTTCGATACACACGCCGGCGATGCCGCGTTGTTCGAGCTTGCGCACGAGGCGGCGCACGTTGTTGAAGTTGCCGTAGCCGGTGTCGCCGTCGAGCAGGATGGGCAGGTCGCTCGCGTCGGCCATGAATTCGAGCGTGTCGACGACCTGGGTCCAGCTTGCCTCGTTGTTGTCGCGCACACCGTATTGGGCGGAAATCGCGAGGCCCGAGCCCCAGATCGCCTTGAAACCGGCTTCGCGAACGATTCGTGCGGACAGGCCGTTATGGGCCTCCATGATGAATTCGAGTTCGTTGCTCAACAGCATCTGGCGCAGACGTGCGCTGCGGGAAGTGGCGATAAATGCGGGTTCGCGGGCGTTCATTTTCTACTCCTGATAGCGGGCTTATCGATACTTTTTTTGCCCGGCCGACGACTGGAAAATGGCGACTATAGCGGAATTTTTATTAATGCGTCTCTTTGATGACAGCGATTTTCCGTCGTTGTGATTAAGTGGAGAAATGTGTCGTTTTTTGCATTCTTCACTCCATGCGCACTATTTTGGATTTTATTGGCGTTTTGTGGAATCCTGATGCAACTCATGACAGGCAAGGATCGGCGGCACGAAGGACTGACCGCCGGGTAATTGAAGGGGCATACCCGTCCAATCTATTTAATATCCCGGTTTATTCAACGCCTTAACACCGGGTGAATTATTTACCTGGTTCTCACTTTGTGCAGTCTCATATCGAATCCGCTTTGGTCAATATAAAACCGCGCAATAGACAATCAGATAAACACCTCATAGAGCGAATTGAAAAATCACGGCAAAGCGTGCGAAGGGTCGATAAATCAGACAAATACCACCGTAAAAACAGCGGGTTTCCCCTCCCCTGCGGAATAAAACCGCTCGCGCCGTAAACACAGTTAGCTGGAAGCTACCCGCTACGAGCAAATCCACTCTGACCGACCTCTTTGCGAAAGCCTATCCCCATCGCTATGACTCTGAACAAAAAACTCGCCTCGATGATCGCGGTCCTCTGGATTGGTCTGATCCTGATCGGCAGCTTCGGCGCATGGCAAAACCGTGCGTCGATGATCTCTGACCGCCGTGCCCAGTTGATCTCGCTGATCGACCAGGCCAACCATATCGTCGGCCGTTACTACGCGCTGGCCCAGCAACACACGCTTCCCGAAGACGAGGCCAAGAAACAGGCGCTCGACATGCTGGCGAGCATGCGTTACGGCAAGGACGGCTATATCTCCGTCAACGATTCGCAGCCGGTCATCCTGATGCACCCGATCAAACCCGAACTGAACGGCAAGAACGTCGCGCAGTTCACCGACCCGCTCGGCAATCACCTGTTCGTCGATATGGTCAATCAAGGCAATCATGAGGGCGGCGGTTTCGTCGACTATCTGTGGGCGAAGCCCGGCAGCGAGAAGCCTGTGGCGAAAACCAGCTATTCGGCGCGCTTCGCGCCGTGGGACTGGTATCTGGTCACCGGTATGTACATGGACGACGTGCAAAGCGCGTTCTACGCCAACCTGTTGCGCTGGCTCGCGATCACGGTGGCACTCGGCGCGATCGCCACGGCCGTGATGCTGCTCGTGCTGCGCAGCATTCGCCGCACGCTGGGCGGCGATCTCGAAGTGGCCGTCGAACATGCGCAGTTGATGGCGCGCGGCGATCTCGCCAGCCGCGTGCCGGTTCAGGCAAACGCCAACGGCAGCCTGCTGCATGCGCTTCAGACGATGCAGGCGGGGCTGGTCGAAACCGTGTCACGGGTTCGTCTTGGGACGGAAAACATCAATGTCGGCGCAACTGAAATCGCCGCCGGCAACACGGACCTGTCGCAGCGCACCGAAGAACAAGCCGCCGCGCTGGTCGAAACCGCGTCGAGCATGGATCAGATGACGGTCAACGTGAAGCAGAACGCAGAAAGCGCGATGCAGGCCGCGCAACTCGCTGGCCAGGCCGCCGATGTCGCGACGCGCGGCAGCCGCGTCGTCGATGATGTGGTGCGGACGATGGGCGAGATCACCAGCAGTTCGCGGCAGATCGGCGACATCATCGGCGTGATCGACGGCATTGCGTTCCAGACCAATATTCTCGCGCTCAATGCCGCCGTCGAAGCGGCCCGCGCGGGCGAACAGGGACGCGGCTTCGCCGTGGTCGCCGCCGAAGTGCGCAGCCTCGCCCAACGCTCCGCCACGGCCGCCAAGGAGATCAAGGCGCTGATCGAAACCTCGACGGATACCGTCGAAGCCGGCGCGTCGCTGGTCGCCAATGCGGGCTCGACGATGGGTGAGATCGTGCAGTCGGTGCGTCGCGTGAACGAGATTCTGGAAGAGATCAGCAATGCGTCGCGTGAACAGAGCGCGGGGATCGAGCAGGTGAATCGCGCGGTCGGCGAGATGGATCAGGTGACGCAGCAGAACGCGGCGCTGGTCGAGCAGGCCGCGGCCGCGGCCCATTCGCTGAAGGATCAGGTGGGCGTGCTGCGCGAGGCGATTTCGAGTTTTGCGCTGCCGGCCTGAGGTGGCATACACAGCAAAATAAGCGCCAAAAAGAAGGCGCTCGACAGGCACGGAGCGCCTCTTTAACACGCCGCGTCGGAGTCGACGCATCAATCGAACGAATCAGCCGCGCGGATTTTATAAGTCCACGCGGCTTTTTTATTGCCGTGCGCGCCGCGCCAGCAGGTCGAACCTGATCCACTTGCGCAGTCCTCGCATCAACATTACGTTTTCTTTACAATCAGGGCCACGTCCGTCAATCGAACTGCTCGCTAGCCGCGCCCAATGATCCAGAACAAGAAATCGCAATCGCACGAGCCGTACGCGCCCGTGACGAAGAACCCGCTACTGGCCGCGCGTTTGCCCAAGTGGCGCTCGACTTTCGTATTGCTGCTGGTATTCGCTGCGTTCGCATCGCTGGCGGGACGAGCGTTCTGGATTCAGGTGGTGAATCAGCATTTCTACGTCGATCAGGGGCAAAAGCGCTACCAGCGCACGATCGAACTCGACGCAACGCGTGGCCGGATCGTCGACCGTCATGGCGCGATGCTCGCGGTCAGCCTCGCGACCTACGAAGTCTGGGCGTCTCCGAAGCTGATCGAGGAAACCGCCATCGCGCCGCTGTCAAAGCTCCTCGACCTGCCCGTCAGCGATCTGCGCCGACGCCTGGTCGGCGACAAAACCTTCGTGCTGCTGAAACGCCAGGTAGACGCGGACACTGCCGCGCGTCTGTCGAAGGAAGGACTCGTGGGGATCACGCAGATCGCCGATTCGAAACGCTTTTATCCCGAAGGTGAATCGGCCGCGCACGTAGTCGGCTTCACCGATATCGAAGACAACGGCCAGGAAGGCGTCGAGCTCGCGGCCAACGAACAGCTGCTCGGCGTGCCGGGCCAGCGCGAAGTGATCCGCGACCGGCTCGGGCGGGTGGTGCTGGACATCGGACCACGGATGCCCGCGCATAACGGCGACACCATCCACCTGACCATCGACCGGCGCATCCAGCAACTCGCGTACGCGCAACTGAAGGACGCGATTGCGAAACATCACGCTGAAGCCGGCAGCGTGGTGGTGCTCGACGCGCGCAACGGCGAGATTCTCGCGCTCGCCAACTACCCGAGCTTCGATCCGAACAACCGGGCCCGGCTGACCGGCCGCCAGTTGCGCAATCGCGCGGTGGTCGACACGTTCGAGCCGGGTTCGACGATCAAACCGGTGGTCGTCGCGCTGTCCATCGACGAAGGCAAGGTGCGGCCGCAAAGCATCATCGACACCGCGCCCGGCTGGTACAGGATCGGCCCAGCCGTGATCCACGACACATCGAACCACGGCGCGATGACGGTTGCCGAAGCGGTGCAGAAGTCGAGCAATATCGCGCTCGCCAAACTCGCGCTCAACCTTCCGGCGGAGAAGATCTGGAGCAAGTACCAGGAATATGGACTCGGTTTGAGACCCGAGCTGACCTTTCCGGGCGTGGCATCGGGCAAGGTGCGTCCGTACAAACGCTGGCGTCCGATCGAACAGGCGACCATGGCGTATGGGTATGGGTTGTCGGCATCGTTGCTGCAAATCGCACAGGTCTATACCGCTTATGCAGGCGACGGCACCCTGCAGCGCGTGAGTCTGTTGCGGCAACAGAAGGACAGCGGTGAAGGCAGCGCGCAGGCCGCGCCGTCCACCGATCCGCAGCAGCGGGTGACCACGCCGGCCACCGCGCGTTCGATCCGCGCGATGCTGGAAATGGCCACTGGCGTTGGCGGCACCGGGCGGGCTGCGGCGGTGGAAGGCTACCGGATCGGCGGCAAAACCGGCACCGCGCGCAAACAGATCGGCGCGACGTACGCGAAAAACCGCTACCGCGCGCTGTTTGTCGGCATGGCGCCGATGAGCGATCCTCGACTGATCGTTGCTGTGATGATCGACGACCCGGCGGGCAAGGCGTTCTACGGTGGAACGGTGGCGGGACCGGTCTTCAGCGGCGTGACGGGCGGAGCATTGCAGTTGCTTGGGGTGCCGCCGGATGCGCCGGGGGTTTAAAAGCGTTGTCAGACAGAATATCGCACCAGGCGGCGCCAACCAGAACTTCGAAACCGCTGACCCGAGCGGTCCTCGTCGGGTCGATTACGTACGCTGCAAGGTTTCTGGCTGATCGAAAAACCCGCGCATCCGGACCCCGACGTTCTTCCATGCGTTGTCCAACCTGTTTGCTGGCGATGCTCACAGATCAGCGCGCCGTCTGATCGCGGTCCGCTTTCACCAGCGCCTCGATCCGGTTGCGGCCATTGCGTTTGGCCTGATACATCGCGCGATCCGCTTCTTCCATCATCGCGCGCCCCAGCCCGACGGCCTCCGACGGCGCACAGCTAACTGTGCGCGCCGCAACGCCAATCGACACCGTCAACGCAATGCGTTTGCCGTGATCGTCCTGCAGATCCAGCCTTTCGACGGCAAGCCGCACACGCTCGGCGACGGTCAACGCGTCGGCCCGGTCGCCTTGCAGCAGTGCCGCGAATTCCTCTCCGCCATAACGCGCCACCGTATCACCGAGCCGGACCTGCTGCCGCACGCACGCCGCGACCGCCGCCAATGCGCGGTCGCCGGTCTGATGGCCGTACGTATCGTTGATACGTTTAAAACAATCGATGTCGATAAAAAGACAGCCCACCGGCACGCCATAACGAACTGCTCGCATGAGTTCCTCACGGAGCCGCTCGTCGAAATAGCGCCGATTGGCGAGGCCTGTCAGCGAGTCGGTCATCCCGAGTTGCTTGAGCCGCTCGCGATGGGCGACATTGTCCAGACTCGCCGTGACGATGCTGGCAAAGCGCTCCAGAATATCCGTCGCCATGCCCTCGGCGAAACGCTCCGGATCGTCGCTACCGAGGCATAGATAACCGCTGACGGTATCGGCTGCGGACAGCGGCAACAGAATCGCGCTGGACGGTGGCCGCGCGTTGCCAAACACCGCCTGGCGAGCGATCTCATCCAGCTCATGCGGGCGTCCCAACCATGGCCGCCCTTCTTCGCACAGACCTTGCGCGGCAAGACCGCCCTCGCGCGAGGTCTTCAGACTGGCGTAATCGAGGTCGCGCAGCGCGGTGGGTTCAAGCAGTTCGAGCAGCATCGGCGCGCGGTCGTCGAGCCACAGCGTGACGTGCGTCAGGGAAAATTCATGCGGCAGATGGCCGAACAGCGTGTCGAGAAACGACGCGAAGTCCTGTGAACCGATCAAACGCAATTCGACATTCTGAAAACGGCGCAACGTGCGCTCGTTGTGTTGCACAGTGTCGACTAGCGAGCGCAGGCGGTCGGAAAGCGGCGTTTGAGCGAGATTCGTCACGTTATCAGCAAGGCAAGCCCGAAGGCCAAGCGAGGCCAGCAGCCCCAACGGCTGTAATAACGGCCAATCTCGCGGGGTCTTGAGCATAAATTCGCCGTGCCTACGTGTTTATGCCTTTTAAGTTTCGCTTAATTCTTCCCTGTAACCATGCACGCACAACATCCCCTGTTGAGCCGCCAGAGCATCGGCGGCGCCCTTTTCTCCGGAATATCGACGACACGCCGAACAACGGGCAACCGCCCGCGAAGAAGGAGTCAAATCATGGTTGAAGAGACGGTAGTCGAGTATCTGCGCACCATGCCCGGCAACGAATGGGCTCGCCAGATCAACTCATGCAAGGTCTCGGACCCGCTGCAGCCACCATGGGGACGCTCATACCGGCTGGTTGAATGGACCATGAAACATGTGCCCGAATCGAGCCGCCGCGTAGTTCCCGCCGAGAGCACGGCGCTTGAAATCGCTCAGGCCGTGGTGTCGCATGTACCGGGGCGCCGCTTCTGCCAGCATGGCGACGAATAGCGGCTCATAGCATTCAACAAACAACGCCTTTCGCGCTAACCTCGCGTTGCGATCGAATCGCAGAAGTCCAGCGCGTCGTCCAGCCGGTCGTTTCCCCAGAACATTTCATCGCCGACAAAAAACGTCGGTGCACCAAAAATGCCTTTGGCCGCAGCGGCGGCCGTTTGCTCCCGCAAACGCAGCTTGTTGGCATCGCTCTGCGCGTCGGCAATGATCTGCTGTCCGGGCAAGTGCAGCGCTTCCAGAGCTTCGCTCACGACATCCATTGAGCCGATATCGCGGTCGTCCGCGAAATTAAGCTGCATGATCCTGCGGCAGTAGGCGGGCATCCATTGTTCTTCCGCACCTAGCAGTGCCACACGCATTGCAAGCAGCGCGGCGCGCGGAAACGTGCTCGGCCGCGTGAGTGCAATACCGTATTTGCGGCATTGCCGCTCCATATCCTTCCAGACGTAAGCGCCCTTTTCCTGTTGCAATACGAAAGGTGAATTGTCGAAACCAAGGTCGCGAAAAACAGGTCCCAGCAAGAACGGACGCCAGCGGACTCGCACGCTCCGCGCCTGCGCCAGCGCCTCTATACGCATGACGCTGAGATAGCTGTAGTTGCTGCCGAAATCGAACCAGAATTCGATTTCCGGTACACAGGTAGGCGTTTCAGCAGACATGAGGTCGGGCATGGTTGTTTCCTGGATCGCGCGGACTGCGTTAGCTGCGCTACGTTTTGCAATGGTTGACAGTCAGGTCGGACTGTTCTGCCTATGATCAACTCTTCCACCCGCCACACCCGACGATCTAGCCATGAATTACCCGTACGATCTGCTTACCGCCACCTGCCTTTTCATCATCGCCGTTTCGTCGTCTATTTTGTTGGCGTTGTCATCGGCTCACTAATACCGGGCGCGCGATATCTACGTATCGCTCTTTTAATGCAGTGCGGCTCGCCGTGGCATTAAAAGAAAACACCCTGCGCTTCAATTAACGCGTTTGCGTCGCCACACGCAGCCCGAGCGAGATGAACAGCACACCAATCATCTTGTTCTGCCAACGCGTGAGCCATGTCAGCCGCTTGACCAGCTTGCCGAGTGGTCGAATCGTCAACACGATCAGCGTCGTATAAAGCGCGCTCATGGCGACAAAGATCAGCCCAAGCGTGGTGAACTGCAAAAACGTCGAACCGTGTTCGGGCCGCACGAACTGCGGCAGGAACGCGAGAAAGAACAGCGCCGTCTTGGGATTCAGAACTTCTGCGGGAACCGCCTGAAAGAAGGCTTTCGACGCCGACACCGGCGCAATGACTGGCCGCTGGGGGCTCGACGGTTTCTCACGCAATGCGCGGACACCCAGATAAATGAGGTACGCAGCGCCAATGAATTTCACTGCATTGAAGGCTAGCGCAGAAGTCATCAACAGCGCCGAGAGGCCGACCGATGCGGCCAACGTGTGAATGAAGTCGCCGGCTGCAATACCCAGTCCGGTGAGAATGCCGGCTTTGCGTCCGCCGTGCACGGTGCGCGTCAACACCAGCAGCACTGCCGGCCCGGGAATCAGAAAGAGTCCCAGCACAACAGCGACAAAAGTCCCTAACGTGGATAGGTCAAGCATGTTGTCTCCTGTTTGGCGCGCTGGCCTTGACGGATGCGCGCGTTCAACTCGCAATTGTAGACGAACCTGCGGAACCTGATTCGCTCGCAGCGTGGTGCTCTGATCGCCCATGCGCAGACCCCTGCTTTTTTCCGCTACGTCGGCGTGCACCACGATCCGTTACCATGATGGCCAAAGGGCCGCGCAAGGCCCGCCATCTTTTATCTACCGATTTTTTGCCTTGCCCACCTATACCTTACCTGCTGCGCTGAGCGCGGAACTCGAGATCCGCAAAAGCCGCTTCATTGCGTACGCAATACCGGTTGCCGACCGCGACGCCGCAATGGACGAACTGCGTCGTCTGCGCGAAGAGCATGCCGCCGCCACGCACGTTTGCTGGGCACTACTCGCAGGCGGCCAGTCCGGCATGTCCGACGATGGCGAACCGTCCGGCACCGCTGGCCGGCCGATTCTCGAAGTACTACGGCATCACGATCTGGACGGCGTACTGGCAGCTGTCGTGCGCTATTACGGCGGTGTGAAACTCGGCGCGGGCGGCCTGGTCCGCGCGTACACCGATGCCATCGCGTCGGCCTTGCTGAACGCGCCACGGATCGAGAGGATTGCTCAGGTTTCGTTGACCGTCGAAGTCAGCTACGCCGACGAAGCCAAAGTGCGCAGATGGATCGACGCTGAAGGATACGCGCTCGTGGACAGCGCCTATGGAATGCTGGTGAAAATAACGGTCCGATTGCCGGCCAATGCGCTCGACACTGCACAACTGGCCTTGGTGGATATGACCCAGGGGAAAGCCGGCTTCCCGTGACCATTTGTTTTAATGAAGCACGTCTGGCACATGCTTTTCACACACTGCGGTTATTGTCGTGAGATAACGTCCGCCGTGCCGATGTTTCCTGACAGGAGCCGCCCTCTATTGATTCGACGGGTATTGAAGAAGCCGCCCGGTATGATGGGCACGCCGTCGGGGACGCCGCCCCGTGCACCCGGGCCGAAACACGCAGGGATCCGGAGCGCTGTTACCATGCTGCTATCCACCGGGATGAACTTCCTTTGAAAGGCCAATTCCTCTGACCTCGACTGCCGCTTTTTCCCGTACAGCACCTGAGTCGCCGCAACGGAGCCTGTCTCTGCCGCGTACGGCCTGCGCTACGCGTTCGTCGCTCAGATCGACCGTGCTCAAAGGCTGCGGCACCGTCGCATTGCCGTTAATGCTCTCCGCGTGCTCGTGGTCGTGGTTCGGCCTGAACAGCAGTGCACCCCGCGCGGCCACCCACTCTACAGGTTGGCTCAGCGTCGCGCCCGCCCGCGACTTCGCCTATCTGCCCGCCACCAGCGGACAGGTGTCACCCAATCGCATTGAGAACACGGCGATGACTGGCATCATTCTCAAAGACGACATTAACGAGGTGGTGCGCAATAGCGTCGTGAGCAGCTTGCGGGTTGCCGGTTTTCATCTGACGGGCAGCAAACGGGTATTGAGTGGCAGCATCGAAGTGTTCAAGGTGGACGACGCGCGGTCGCCGACTTTCTGGACCTTGAAGATGCACTACGTCGTCACCGATGTCGTCACGCACAAGGTCGTGTACTCGACCACCCGAACGGTCAAACAGAAGTCGCCGAAATTTACCAGTAGCACCATTGCCATTGAAGATACGGTCAAGCTGAGTGTCGACACCTTGATCGGCGACCCGGGGTTTGTTGAAGCAGTTAATTGAATCACACAAGTTTCAATTAAAGATATTGTGTCAACGCGAGGCGACTCGCGCTCCGGCCTGCTTCATTAACGCACTCTCCGGCCGTAGATCCTGTTCTTTCTCTTCGTTTAAAGCGCATCACCCCGCAGCGGCTTCCATAAGCAATCCCTAATGCATCAGCCGACAAACTTTAACTATCTGTATTTGTCGTGCCCTCTTATCCTCACGCAGAGGCTCTGCGGCTGAACACGATACGATGCGGCAGTGGGGCAAGCGACTTCTTATAGTCACGGGAGCGGCATCATGAAGATCTGCATCTTTGGAGCGGGAGCAATTGGCGGTTTGATGGGCGTGCAACTGGCGCGCGCCGGCGCGGACGTCAGCTTTATTGCGCGTGGCGCACACCTGGCCGCGATGCGGGAACACGGCGCGCGCCTGATCATGGATGGCGAGACTTTCAGCGCGCCGGTACGCTGTACCTCCGACCCGCGCGAGCTAGGAGTGCAGGACTTCGTCATCGTCACATTGAAAGCGCACTCGCTTCCAGGCGTAGTGGATGCCATGCAGCCTCTGCTCGGCAAACACACCGCAATTGTCACGGGCGTCAACGGCATTCCGTATTGGTATTTCTATCAGCATGGCGGGCGCTTTGCCGGTACTCGCCTCGCGAGCATCGACCCGGACGGTAGTCAATGGACAAAACTTGGCCCCGAGCGAGCGATTGGTTGCGTGCTGTATCCCGCTGCGGAAATTGTCGAGCCTGGCGTCATCAAACATGTGTACGGCAAGAAATTCCCGATCGGCGAGCCCAGCGGCGAACGCACACCGCGCATTCAGCAACTGCATGAGATCATGCTGACCGCTGGTTTCGAGGCGCCGATCCGGGACAATATCCGCGACGAAATCTGGCTGAAATTATGGGGCAATCTGTGCTTCAATCCGATCAGCGCACTCACGCATGCAACGCTCGACGTGCTCACCAGCGACCCCGGCACACGCGCAGTCTCACGTACGATGATGCTCGAGGCGAAACGCATTGCGGATCAATTCGGCGTGAACTTTCGCGTCGATGTGGAAAAACGCATTGATGGCGCAGGTGCGGTCGGCGCGCATAAAACGTCGACGCTGGTCGATCTCGAGAATCGTCGGCCCATGGAAATCGACCCTCTCTTAACTGTCGTTCAGGAAATGGGGCGTCTCGTGTCCGAGCCTACTCCTACTATCGACGTCGTATTGGCACTGATCAAGCTGCGTGAGCGTATGGCATTGCAGGGCAATTGAGTGCTGGCAAACTTCCATTAATGATGCGCCATGTGAAGAAGGATCGAACGCCGTAAGCGTTCGATCCTTCTTTTTATGTCGTGAGTCGACGCTACTGGTCAATCGCCAGCCACACCGCTTTCGGCTCAGTGAAGTTCTCAATGGCGACGTCGCCGTGCTCGCGGCCAAAACCCGAATCGCCGGAACCGCCCCATGGCAAACGCACATCTGTATAGCCGTACGTATTGATCCACACGGTCCCCGCCTTCAGGTCTCTTGCGACCCGATGCACTCGCCCGATATCCGCACTCCACACACCGGCCGCGAGGCTATAAAGTGTGCCGTTAGCGATTCTGATCGCATCGGCTTCGTCCTCGAAGCGGATCACGCTGGCGACTGGCCCAAAAATCTCCTCCTGAGAAATACGCATCTCGTGCTCGACGTCGGCAAAAACCGTCGGCTCGACAAAGAAGCCTCGCTCGCCAACCCGTGCGCCACCGGTCACGAGTCTCGCCCCTTCGGACCGCCCGGCGTCGACATAGCCCAGCACCGTTTTCATCTGCGCCGCGGAGATCAGCGGCCCCATTGATGTCTCACGTGACGACGGATCGCCGATCTTGATCGACTTCGCGCGCGTGGCCAACCGCTCGACGACTTCGTCGTACACGTCACGGTGCGCGAGAATCCGCGAGCCTGCCGAACACACTTGCCCCGTGTTGAAGAAAATCCCCGATGCTGCGGCACGCACTGCATTGTCGAGATTCGCATCCGCGAAAATCAGGTTGGCCGACTTGCCGCCCAATTCCAGCGTGACGCGTTTGAAGTTGCCTGCTGCGCCCTGCAAAATACCGCGCCCAACCGATGGCGATCCCGTGAACGTCACCTTGTCGATACCAGGATGCGCCACCATGGCATCTCCCACTACGCGTCCCTTGCCCGTCACGATATTCAGTACGCCCGGAGGCACACCCGCTTCAAGCGCCAGCTCGCCGATACGCAATGCAGTGAGCGGCGTAATTTCAGCGGGCTTGACGATCAACGTACACCCGCACGCGAGAGCGGGTGCGATCTTCCACATGCCGATCATCAACGGGAAGTTCCAAGGCACGATTGCGCCGACCACACCGACCGGCTCGCGTAGCGTGTACGTCAACGCATCGGGGCGCGTCGGTACTACCTGGCCGTTGATCTTGTCGCACCAGCCTGCGTAATATTCGAGTGTATCGATCGCTGCGGGGACGTCCTGACGCATTACTGCAGCAATCGGTTTGCCAGCATCGAGGCTTTCGAGTGCAGCGAGTTCGTCGAGATTGGCGCGCATCAGACCGGCGAGACGCATCAGGATGCGGCCACGTTCGGCTGCGCGCAGCGCATTCCACACTTTCAATGCGGCCCGTGCGGCTCGAACCGCGACATCGACGTCGGCGGCGCTCCCTTGAGCGACAAGTGCAATGGGTTCTTCGGTGGCGGGGTTGATGTCGACGGAATATTCGCCGGTGCCAGGCGGCAAACGCTTGCCGTCGATCAGCAGATCATGGTGCCTGAGGTCGGTATCGGTTTCCATCATGAAGCTCCGTGTGTGGGATGTTGTGCGGCTGACTACCGGCGAATCGATCGTGAACAGGCGCCGGTAACCGGAACAAAACTAAGGTTCGTGCAATACCGCACAGCCTGGCGTCGCCGCCGGCCAATTGAAGATTTGTGAAGAGGGAGCCGTTCTCGGTAAGGGTTCGCAAACAGTCCCGGAAAACTGCGACCAGACCGCGGCGGCATTAGGCCGGAGAGAGCGATTGCGTCGCTGCACTAGCAACGTACTCACTGTCACCTCAGGAACCAGAAGCCTTGTGACGAGTGACGCTTGGGGCAAAGGCCAGTGCGCGCCGACAGGTACTACACCGACACCCAGGCCAAGCTCAACCGTCCGCGAAACCGCCGCAACATGTCCGAGTTCCTGCATCGGTCGCCGTTTCATTTGATTCGCATTGAAGGCGACGTCAAGCGCAACGCGTATACCCGCATCGCCGTTCAGCGTGATGAGATTCCATTCATTCAATGCGCGCCAATCAATATTGGCATGCGTTGCCAAAGGGTGCGCGGCGGGTATCAGCGCGTGCAGCGGCGTCGTGAAAATCACTTGCGCGTGCAGCAAGTCGCTAGCGAATGGTTCTGCGACCGACACCACACCAAAGTCCACCTCACCCTGCTCCACACTCGCGAGCACGCCGCTTTGCGGTTGATCTTTAATCGACACAATCAGTTCGGGAAACGCTTCTGCACAACCCGCAAGAGACTGTGCAACCCAACCCGACGACAACATGGGATTACTGCCAATCACCACCAACCCGGTATGTCCCTCGTAAGCAGTACGTTCCTCAAGCAATGTCCGTTCTATTTCGTCCAGCAATCTGCCGATTCGTCGTTCGAGACTGGCACCCGCACTCGTCAATTCGACCTGGCGTGTCGTGCGATCGAACAGTTTCAACTCGACCGCGTCTTCGAGTTCACGTACACAGCGGCTGACTGCCGATTGCGTCAGATCGAATTCGCGTGCCGCGCGTGTAAAACTCCGCTCGCGCGCGACGGCGACAAACACCTTGAGTTGTTGCAGCGAAACGTTCATGACATCGTGAACCGCGTGGCTATCGACATCGTCTTCGCGCGTACGTCGTTCACGCTTATTCCCCGGTCTGCTCAGGCCAGTTGCTCAGCCGCGATGGGCCGCCATTGCCCGCGACTGCGAGCACCGCCTGAGGCTCGTTGTGAGATTCGATCCAGCGCGAACGCATCGGCGCGAGCACGAACTTTGCCGAGATGCCGGCGGCAATCGTGATCACGGCAGACACGGTGAAAACCAGACTCCATCCGCCCATCGCGGCCAGCACCGACGCCACCGGCACGAGCAAAGCCGCCGTGCCTTTCGCGGTGTATAGCGTACCCGCGTTGGCGGTTGCGTATTTACTGCCGAACGTGTCGGCGCAGATTGCCGGAAAGATCGAAAAGATCTCGCCCCAGAAGAGGAAAATCAGTGCGGCGAAGGTCATGAACGCGTAGGGGTTGGTTCCAAACTGCATCATGCCGAGCAACGCCAGACCTTCACCAATAAAGATCACGAACATCGTGTTTTCGCGGCCGATCTTGTCGGAAATAAAACCGCACAACGGACGTGTCAACCCGTTGAGAATATTGTCGATAGACAGCGTGGCCGTGAGCAGCGGCAAGGTCATGCCGAGGAGTGACATCGGAATGCGCGCAAGGCCCCAGTCCCTTGCAATCGGGCCGATTTGCGCAGTGGCCATCAGACCACCTGCAGCCACGGCGACGAAGCACACATACATCACCCAGAAAACCGGGGTTCTGATCATCTGTCCCGCAGTGAAGTCGACCTTCGACATAGCGAATCGGGTCTTGCGCACTGCTTGCTGACGTGGTGTCGGCCTCCGTAACAACAGTGCGAGCACCAGAATGCTCACGCCCTGCAAGATGCCGAAGAAGAAAAACGCATGCTCATAACCGGAGCGCGTGATCATATTGGCAATCGGAATCACTGTAATCGCCGCGCCCGCACCGAAACCCGCGGCGGTCAATCCGGCGGCGAGCCCCCGTCGATCGGGGAACCACTTGAGCGCATTGCCGACGCAAGTACCGTACACACCGCCCGCACCGATGCCGCCGATTACTGCGGAGAGGTACAGAACGCCGAGCGATGTCGCATACGAATTCATCACCCACGACAGCCCTGCGCACACGGCCCCCACCGCGACCACTGGGCGTGGCCCGAATTTATCGACCAGCAGGCCTTCCAATGGCACAAGCCACGTTTCGGTAAGAATGAAGATCGTAAAGGCGAGTTGTATGGACGCTTCGCTCCAGTGATGCCGCGCATTCATCGGCGTGACGAACAACGTCCATGCATATTGCAGATTGGCCACGAGTGCCATGCACACCATGCCGATGACGAGTTGCCACCAACGGTTCCCTAGAAATAGCCGGGGCGTTTGCTGGGTGAAATTGTCCATGAGCCTTGTCTCCACTATTTATTAGTGCAGCCGGTCAACGCTCCGAAGGAAGTTCTCCGGAGGACACGCCGTGCTGTATGCGTCCCACCTTTTGGTTGTGACCCGAAAAGCCTTGCTATTCGGGAAAATTTAATATTCGCGTCTGTTTTATATTTTCTTTAAAAGCGATCCGGAAGAATCATCGCTTTTCCGGAAGTTATTTATTCCGACCAATCAACCGCTCGCGCTGAAAGCACTGATCTGATCGGCTAATCGGGAATTTTCCTTCCACTGTGCCTGGAAACAGGCGTTAACCCGAGTACCGCGCCGAGTACCGCGCCAAGTACTGCCCCGAATATCCAACCGGCAATTTCGCTGCTTACAGTTCCATGCTAGGGTCATTGCTGAATTACGAATAATTAAAGTTTGTTATTATGTTGATTCACATTTGCTTATACATCGGCCATGACGATGCGCAATGCGACTCTGCGGCAACTGAAGGTTTTCGAAACGGTAGCGCGCCACCTGAGTTTCTCGCGCGCCGCAGAAGAATTGCATCTGACTCAGCCGGCTGTCTCCACTCAGGTTCGGCAACTCGAAGAACATGCGGGCCTGCCGCTGTTCGAACAACTGGGTAAAAAGATCTATCTGACGCCGGCGGGCACCGAGATGCTGCACTACAGCCGCGCGATCATTCAGCAATTCCACGAAGTCGACGAGGCGATGAGTCAGCTGAAGGGCGTTTCCGGCGGCAAGCTGAATGTCGCGGTAATTAGCGCGGGCGACTATTTCTTTCCGCGTCTGCTCGCTGAATTCACGCGCCGCTATTCGGGTGTCGTGCTCAACCTCGCCGTGCACAATCGCGAAGAACTGCTGCATCAGTTGTCGACGAATCAGACCGATCTCGCCGTCATGGTGCGTCCGCCGCATGAAACCGATGCGACCAACGAACCCTTTGCTCCACACCCTTATGTGATCGTGGCTGCGCCCACCCATCCGCTGGCACACAAGCGCAATATCAGAATGAGTCAACTCGCTAACGAGGCTTTTATCGTGCGCGAACGCGGCTCCGACACGTGGAATTCGATGGAAGAAGGCTTTGCCGGGCGCCTTGCCAATCTGAAGATCGCGATGGAGATCAAAAGCACCGAAACAATCAAGCAGGCGGTGATTGCCGGTATGGGCATCGCCTTTCTGTCGGCTCATACGATCAGCCTTGAATTGCAGCTGGGGCATCTCGTGGTGCTCGACGTCGAGAGCTTTCCCGTCATGCTCAACTGGTATGTCGTGCATAGAAAGAACAAACGTCTGCCGCCGGTTGCGGTTGCATTCAAACGCTTCCTGATGGAAGAAGGCGCGCATCTGATCGAGAAGATCACACGCGTCAAGGAATTGAGCGTGTATAAGCAGTAGGCTATGGATAGCCAATAAAACTTTAACTATTGCAAATTGATCAGTGCTTCTATTCTGCAAACGAGATCTTTTACTCGTTAGCCGAGGAGGCCGATCATGAACCACACCCAGGTTGAATCCGACAGCAGTGTCCGCTCTGCCCGCGTCACTCAAGACCATCCTGACGACGCTCATCTGAGTGCGTACAACGCAGCGTTCAGCGACCTTGGCCTGCGATTCCGCTGGGACCGTGACACCCTCGATCTTCTTAAGGAATTCAACGGCGAGAGTGCGCGTATTACCGCCTATATCGAGCGCTATCATGGCCACCTTCATCGCGCATACGACGCCGACTTTCTCGCGCAACTGATTCTGCACAAGAAAGACAAGTACTACAGTGAATTCTCGGCGGCAGAAGAGTAACTGTAGCGGCGGGATTGCGATCCCGTCACCCAGAGCACTTGTTACCTGGCCGGTGTGCGCGTTCATAGCCGACGACGCGTCGAGAATTGAGTCAACCGGCGATGGCTACATACTCTGGATCTGGAGCGCCCCGCCGCGCCTGTACCGTCATTTCTACTATTGCTTTTATGCCAGTCACGGCGGTGTCGATATGCTGCCGCGCGTACATTTCCAGGCGTTATTTCGCGTAGTACCCACGCCGGTTCGTCTCCCCCATGCCATTCGATACAAGCCATGAGTCCTTGCTTGCCGGCTGCGAGTGCGTGCCCGCCGTCATACTCGCAACTCGTCGTCAGATGGACGCCGATCGCACACGCCAATGCACTTGCTGCGATTAACGCGGCAAGTCCGAATGGCTGCGCCTGTTCGGTCACGAATCCATAACCGAGCCAGCCGCCTAGCAGGATCGCGAACAGATTGACGACGTTATGGCCTGGACGCGCCGCCCTCTTCAAAGAGAACGCACCGCACAATTTGCAGAAGGCAATCGTGGAAGCCGCAAAAGCCAGTGCACCCATAAATACTGCACTATAGAGCTCGAAGCGCTCGCTCTCTGTCCAAGCCGACGAAGATAGATAAAGTACAAAGGCGCCGGACAAGAAAGCGAATCCAGTGCTGCCGCCCAGCATTGCCGCGAGATGCGCGCGGCGCGTCGATCTCCAGTCGAAGCTGCGTGTGATAACAGAAGCAAGCGCAACAACCAGCCCAAAGGCCATCGCCGCAATCAACGCAGAAACGAGTACCGCACCGAAATCCGGCCCGAGCCGAGAACAGATGTCCATCCACACTGTACTGTCAGACCCTCGCGGCATGCCTGCCCCCCGTGTTTCGATGCGACGACGTGTAGCCGATAAATCGCCAACTCCGCTCAGACTGCCGCGGCCCGCTCCGCGTGTGCAGCCGCCGTTGCGCCTGCGGCGATCAACGTGTTACTGAGCGTGCCGATTCCCTTGATCGTAATCGACACCGTCGCGCCCTCCTTGATCGATCCAACCCCAACCGACGTGCCGCACGCAATGACATCGCCCGGCTCGAACGTGAGGTCCTGCGAGATGAGACTGACCTGCTCAGCAGGAGAGAACACCATATCGTCAAGTGGATAGTTCTGCCGTTCGACGTCATCCAGCATCGTGACCAGATGCGCTTGCTGCCACTCGAAACCGGAGACGATACTCGGCCCGATACAGCAGAACGTATCGAAGCCTTTCGCGCGACACCATTGTGGGAAATGCGGATTCTCGTTCAGCAGATCGGCGGCTGTCACGTCATTGATAAGCGTGTAACCGAAGATCGCATCAGCTGCCTCTTCAACACTCGCATTGCGGCAGCGTCGTCCGATCACAATGCCGAGTTCACCTTCGTAGACAATCTTGCCTGCGTAGCCGGCCGGCCGGCGAATCGGCTCGCCTGCTCCGATTACCGAGCCTGCGGGTTTGAGCAGAAAGAGCGGATGCGCAGGCACCGGTTTGTCGAGCTTCGCCGCCAACGCGTGATAGTTGTTCCATAGCGCGACGACCTTGCCGGGCGCACAAGGCGCGAGCGGTGTCAGCACCCGCGTTGACAGCACTGCACCGGTCGGCACCGGCTGATCGAGACTTTTGTATTCGTGCAGATAACCACCTTCTACACGACCGAATACGATGTCGCCATCGTTCGACCTGAACCGCATCCACGTATCCATACATCGCTCCTTGAGCGCTTCGGCTCGACCTGCTTCATTGACGATGGTCTGCACGAGTGGGTGCTAGATCGCGCCGGCAGTCCGCAACGCACTGATCTGCTCGACCGAATAACCGAGTTCGGCCATCACTTCGTCAGTATGTTCGCCGAGTAGTGGCGAGCGTTTGACTTCGGTGGGACTGTCAGAGAGTTTGATCGGATTGCCCACGGTCAGATACTTACCGCGTGTCGGATGATCCACTTCGACGATCGTGCCTGTTTTGCGCAGCGAAGGTTCCTCAGCGATTTCTTTCATCGACAGAATCGGGCCGCACGGAATGTCGTACTTGTTGAGAATCTGCATCGCTTCGAACTTGGTCTTGGTCATCGTCCAGCGTTCGATCTCGGCGAAGATATCCTTCAGATGCGGCAAACGCGCGGCAGGCGTCGCATAGTCCGGGTCCGTCGCCCACTCTTCCTTGCCGATCACGTTGCAGATCTTCGCCCACACCGGCGCCTGCGTGATGAAGTAGATATAGGCGTTCGGGTCCGTCTCCCAACCCTTGCACTTCAGAATCCAGCCCGGCTGACCGCCGCCCGACGCATTGCCCGAGCGCGGCACTGCTTCACCGAACTTCCCATTCGGATATTGCGGATACTCTTTCATCGTGCCGGTGCGATCGAGCCGCTGCTGATCACGCAATTTCACGCGACACAGGTTAAGTACGCCATCCTGCATCGCGGCGAGTACACGCTGTCCGCGACCGGTATGCGTGCGCTGATACAACGCGGTGACAATGCCTAACGCCAGATGCAAACCCGTACCGCTGTCACCGATCTGCGCGCCAGTCACGACGGGCGGCCCGTCGTCGAACCCGGTGGTCGATGCCGCGCCGCCCGCGCATTGCGCGACATTCTCGTAGACCTTGCAATCTTCGTATGGCCCAGGGCCGAAGCCCTTCACTGACGCTACGATCATTTGCGGATTCAACTCCTGGATCCGCTCCCACGTGAATCCCATACGATCCAGCGCGCCCGGCGCAAAGTTCTCGACCAGCACATCGCATTTCTGGATCAGCGCTTCGAGAACCTGCTTGCCTTCCGGGTTCTTCGTATCGATCGTGACTGAACGCTTGTTGTGATTGAGCATGGTGAAGTACAGGCTGTCCACGTCGGGAATATCGCGCAGTTGTTCACGCGTGATATCGCCTGCGCCAGCCCGCTCCACCTTGATCACATCCGCACCGAACCACGCCAGCAATTGCGTGCAGGTCGGGCCCGATTGCACGTGCGTGAAGTCGAGAATGCGCACACCGTCGAGTGCTTTGCTCATGTCGTGTCTCCTGAAAACTGCGGCTTATTTGTACATGGTCTGGTTTTTCGTTCCGGGTGCGTACTCGCGCGGATCGACCCAGATGTTGACCACCGCCGATCGTCCAGTGCGGTGAATCGCTTCGCGGGCGCGTTGCAATGCGCCGGCTATCTGTGCAGGATCACGCACTTCTTCGCCGTGGCCGCCGAGCATTTCAGCGAACTTGCTGAATGGCACGTCGCTCAGCAGGTTGCCGACATTGCCGCGTTCTTCGCCGTATTTGGCTAGCTGACCGTAGCGGATCTGGTTCATCGCCGAGTTATTGCCGATGACCGCGAGATACGGCGCGCCGAAGCGGTTCGCGGTTTCCATGTCGAACGCGGTCATGCCGAACGAGCCGTCGCCGTAATAGCACAACACTTCTTTCTGCGGGTGTGCGAGTTTGGCCGCGAGTGCGAAGCCCGTACCGACGCCGAGCGAGCCGAGCGCGCCGGGGTCCATCCACTGGCCGGGACGGCGCGGACGCACCGCTTGCGCGGAAATCGTCACGACATCGCCGCCATCGCCGATATAAACGGTGTCGTCGGAGAGAAACTCGTTGAGTTCGTAGGCGACGCGATAGGGATGAATCGGTGTGCTATTCGATTTGAAAAGCGGCATCAGCTTGTCGGTCGCGGTGGCTTCGGCGTCCTGCAACTGCGCCATCCACTTGCGGCGCGCCTGACGTTTGTCATCCTTCAGACGACCGCTCGCGGCCTGCAACACCGCCGCCAGAATGGCGCCCGGATCGCCGACCAGGCCGAGATCGATATCGCGATTCTTGCCGACCGTCCGGTAATCCATGTCGATCTGCACCAGCGTGAGTTCTTTGCTGATGCGCTTGCCGTAGCCCATACGGAAATCGAACGGCGTACCGACGACGATCAGCACATCCGCATTCGCAAAGGCCTGCGAACGCGTACGGTCGAAATGATGCGGATCGCCCGGCGGCAATAGCCCGCGGCTCGCGCCGTTGAAATAGCCGGGGATGTCGAGGCCACGCAGCAATGCGACGGCTTCTTCATGACCGCGCGCGGTCCACACCTGCTGCCCATAAAGAATCGCGGGGCGCTCCGAATTCACGAGGATGTCCGCGAGTTTTTCGATATCGCGCGGATCGCCGACCGATTTTGTCGAGGCCCGATATTGGCCTGGCTGAGGAATCACAGCGCGCGTCAGGTCGACTTCGCGGTCGAGCACGTCGCGCGGGATCTCGAGATACGACGGACCCGGTGCGCCGTTGAAGCATTCGCGCGCGGCCATCGAGATCATGTCCGCGACGCGCTCGGTGCTTGACACGCTGGCGGCGAATTTCGTGATCGGCGCCATGATGTCGACGTGCGGCAGGTCTTGCAGCGAGCCCATCTTGTGCTGGGTGAGTGCGCCTTGTCCGCCGATATGCAAGATCGGGCTTTCCGAACGGAACGCGGTCGCGATGCCGGTCACCGCATTCGTGCAGCCTGGGCCTGCGGTTGTGACTACGCAGCCGAGCTTGCCGGTCTGACGCGCGTAACCGTCGGCAGCGTGCGCGGCCACCTGTTCGTGCCGCACGTCGATGATGCGAATTCCTTCGTCGACACAGCCATCGTAAATATCGATGATGTGGCCGCCGCACAGCGTGAAGATCGTATCGACGCCTTCGTTTTTCAGCGCCTTCGCCACCAGGTGGCCGCCGGAGATGACGCCGGCATTACGCGTCTTTTGCCTGAGCGTGTCGTCGGCGGTGGTGGTGTTTGTGCTGTTTGTGCTGTTTGTGCTGTTTGTGCTGTTTGTGTCTGGGGTCAAGGATGAAACAACTGCTGACATGGTTGTCTCCTGTGTCGACCTGAGTTAGCGCTTTAGCGCTTACTCAGGTCCCATGCAAAGCTGTCGGTGGGAGTTAGCGCTTTAGCGCTTACTCCCACCCCCTGCAACGCTGTCGGTGGGAGTTAGCGCTTTGGCGCTTACTCCCACCCCATGCAACGCTGTCGACCTGAGTTAGCGCTTTAGCGCCCACTCCAGCCCCATGCAAAGCCATCGACCAAAGTTAGCGCTGCGCCACCCAACCCCGATCCCATGAAAGTTGTTGCTGCCCACCCGGTTGTGCAACCACTTATCGACAGACGCATCGAAACACATCGAATGTCATCCCCATCCACCTCACCAGATACATACCGTATGTGATATATCACATTCAGGCAAGGCCGATTTCACGCGGTTTTACTGCACCGGATTCACAGCTGTGAGGCTTACCAAATAAGGCTTTCGAGAGAAATTCCCGAACAACGCAACGGCATTCCAAGGGAAACCACCAGGCCACCAACTCATCCACTCCGATGTTGATATATCACATACCATATTTTTAAGACCGTCAAGCAAGGGTTTATCCGGAATCCTGTCTGCGGCACCGCGCCAAAGCAAAAAGGCCCGCAGTGTTTTCACACTGCGGGCCTTTCCGATCGTCGGCTCGCTCAACCCCTCACATCGCCCTCAACCGTCAGTCCAGAAAATCGCAATTCGCTTCGACAAACGCAGCAAGATCGAGCGAATGTTGACGAGTCAGACGCTCGGCCAGTTCCGTATCCCGTTTCTCCAACGCCTCGATAATCCGCAGATGATCGACGATCGAACGCGACGCACGGTCGCTCTGCGAAATCGTCATGCGACGAATCGCGCGCACGTGAATGAAAATGTTCTTGATCGTGTCGAGGATGATCTGCGACTTCGACAACTCGACGATGGCCTGATGAAACGCGATATTGGCGTCCGAATATTCGGCAATATGCTCGGCCGGGGTAGCGTCGCGGAAATTGTCGAACATGTGGCGCAGACGGGCGATTTCGTCGTCCGTTGCATGCAGCGTGGCAAGCCGCGCCGCCATGCTTTCAAGCGCCGCCCACATCTGGATCATCTCGACAATTTCGCGCTTGCTCTTGCGCACGATGTAGATGCCGCGCCGCGGCACCATCCGCAAAAAACCTTCCTGTTCGAGCAAGGTCATCGCTTCACGCACCGGCGTTCGGCTCACGCCGAGCGATTCGCTCAGCACGCGTTCGTCGAGCCGGATTTCTTCACGATTCCGGTAGATGTCCGCATCGGCAATCGCCTGGCGGAGCATCGCATACGCCTGATCGCGCAAGCTCGCGCTCGCGCCGATGGGCTGCAATGACAGGGTCAGCGGTGTAGCCACTGCTTCAGTTTGAAGTTCTGACGACATTCATCGCCTCTGGTTGAACATGCGCGCGATACGACACCGCGTGCGCTGCCTCGTCACCTTGCTCGCCCAGCCCAATAAAGCGGCCATGTCGCGATGCCAGTTGCGCAACCGGCTGCGGAATCCAGTCGGTCAACAAAACGGTGGCGGCAGCGCCTAAACCCACAACAGCAATGGTGAACAGCATGAGAGGCACAAACTCCATTTGCAACTCCGGACGATTAAGTGAACGAATCACTCAATCATATGCTGCAACGCCGCATTTTTCAATATTCCGTATGTAGTATATCAACGAAACTGTTGTTTTCAGGATGGATTCCTAACGTTAGCACGCGGCGAGCGCGATGGGTTTGTCGCCTCGGACAAACACACAGCGCTTGGTGTATACGCGCAAAACGCGCGCTATGCGCGCACTTCCGTGCGATGATCGCGCAATTTCACCCGAATGCGGATTGTGAGATTCGGCTCGCATCATTAATCTTCCGGACATCCTGCACGGATCGAGCGCGGCGCGGTCCCTTGCGTTGGCCTTTGCCCCGGCTGCGTCGGCCGATCCCGCGTGCAACCCCAGTTTCAAGGAGACATTCGTCATGAGCACAACCATCCCGACCGCCACCATGGGCGACAACCGCGCCACGCGCAGCCAGGCGCGCAAGGCGGCACTCGGCAGTTTCATCGGTGCCGTGGTCGACTGGTACGACTTTCTGTTGTACGGGATCGTCGCGGCTTTGGTTTTCAACGCCGAGTTTTTCCCGAAGGTCAGCCCGGCAATGGGCACGCTCGCTGCGTTCGCGACGTTCGGCGTCGGCTTCCTGTTTCGCCCGCTTGGCGGCTTCGTGTTCGGCCATTACGGTGACCGCCTCGGCCGCAAACGCATGCTGGTGTTGACCGTGATGATGATGGGCCTGTCGACCGCTGCAATCGGTCTGCTGCCGGCCTTCTCCACCATCGGCTGGTGGGCACCCGTTCTGCTCGTCACGTTGCGTGCGATCCAGGGCTTCGCGGTCGGCGGCGAATGGGGCGGTGCGGCACTGATGGCGGTCGAAAGTGCGCCAGAGAAGAAGAAGGCGTTCTACAGCAGCGGCGTACAGGTCGGTTATGGCGTGGGCCTCGTGCTGTCGACGGGATTGGTCGCGATCATCAGCCGCTCGATGGATAACGAGTCGTTCCTGAGCTGGGGCTGGCGTCTGCCGTTCCTGTTCAGCGTGGTGCTGGTACTGATCGCACTGTGGATCCGCTCGAGCATGGAAGAGTCGAAGGAGTTCGTCGAAAAGGTCGGCAAGAAGGGAGAGCGCAGCGTGCGTCTGCCGATCGTCGAAGCATTGCTCCGTCATCCGAAAGCGTTCCTGCTGATCATCGCATTGCGTCTCGCCGAGTTGTTTACGATGTACATCGTGACGGCGTTCGCGCTGAACTACTCGACCGCGAATCTGCACATGCCGCGCGAGTTCTTCCTGACGATCGGCCTGTTGGTCGGCGCACTGAGCTGCGTGACGATTCCCTGCTTTGCGTTGCTCGCGGACCGCTTCGGTCGCCGCCGCGTGTACATCATCGGCGCAGTGGTCGGCATGTTCAGCGCGGTGCCGTTCTTCCTCGCACTCGACGCGCGCTCGACGGTGTGGATCGTGGTCTTCGCGGTGATGCTCGCCAACGTCGCGCACGACATGGTGGTCAGCGTGCAGCAGCCGATGTTCACCGAACTGTTCGGCACTGAGTATCGCTACAGCGGCGCGGGCGTCGGCTACCAGGTGGCGAGCGTGGTCGGCGGCGGCTTCACGCCGTTCATCGCGGTGGCGCTGGTCAGCTTTGCAGGCGGCTCGTGGCATCCGGTAGCGGCGTATCTCGCGATTGGTTGCGCGATCTCGGTCGCCGTCGCGGCAAAGATGAAAACGGGCCGCGGTATCGCCTGAATCTCGCGAAACAATCACGGCTGAATCGGGCCGGCGTGTGGCGAAGAAGCCAGCGCCGGCCTTTCTCTTTTTGCGCTGCAGTTGCTTGTATGACGCACAGATCCCGGTCGGGCAACCCGCCCGTCGCTCTGCATTGCGCTCCCACCTTCCCCATTCGTCCGATTACAATCCTGCCTCACCAGGTGTACGCCTTATGCTGTGCTATCTCATATTGCAAAGCTCAAGTGCACCTCATATCGTTCACCCAGGCGGGGTTCGCCACAATTGAACTCACGCCATATGAAAATTCATATCATATTTTGACGATACGGGAATCGGCGAACGTTACGCTGCGACGCCTCAAGCATCGCGTGTAAAGCGCCGATAACAAAGACTTCGTCAACGGAGGCAGACCATGAGCAGCATTACCGAGCCAGGCGGGGCGTCCGGCTCTTCCCCATTTTTTTCCAAACAGGCTACCGTCGCGAAGCCAGGTTTCTCGCGTTGGATGGTTCCGCCCGCTGCCCTCGCCGTTCACCTCTGTATCGGCCAGGCGTATGCGTTCTCTGTCTTCAACGGTCCGCTGACCAAAGTCATCGGCATTACGCAAACCACGGCCGACGACTGGTCGCTGACCTCGCTCGGCTGGATCTTTTCGCTGGCAATTGTGTTCCTCGGATTGTCGGCGGCCTTTGCCGGCAAATGGCTTGAACGCGTCGGCCCGCGCCGCACGATGTTCACCGCCGCGTGCTGCTTCGGCGGCGGCTTTCTGGTCTCTGCGCTTGGCGTACATCTGCATCAGATCGCGCTGCTCTATCTCGGCTATGGCGTGATCGGCGGAATCGGGCTTGGGCTCGGTTACGTCTCGCCGGTATCGACGTTGATCCGCTGGTTCCCGGACCATCGCGGCATGGCAGCGGGCATGGCGATCATGGGCTTCGGCGGCGGCGCAATGATTGCCGCGCCGTTGTCGGTCGCGCTGATGAACCACTTCCGCAGTGCCACCAGCATCGGCGTAGCCGAGACCTTCGTCGTGCTCGGTATCGCGTACTTCATCTCGATGTCGATCGGCGCACTTGCGATCCGCGTGCCGCCCGCTGACTGGAAACCGGCTGGCTGGACGCCCGCCGCGACCAGTCAGAAGAAGATGATTTCGCGCAATCACGTGCATATCGACCAGGCATTGAAGACGCCGCAGTTCTATCTGATCTGGCTGGTGCTGTTCCTGAACGTGACAGCCGGCATCGGCATTCTCGGCCAGGCCTCGGTGATGATCCAGGAGAGCTTCAAGAACACGGTGTCGGCGGCGGCTGCAGCCGGCTTCGTGGGTCTGCTGTCGCTGTTCAACATGGGCGGCCGTTTTGTGTGGGCGTCGGCGTCGGACTGGATCGGCCGTAAGAACACGTACTTCATTTTCTTCGTGCTGGGCGCCGTGCTGTATTACCTCGTGCCGAGCTTCGCGGCCTCCGGCCAGATCGCACTGTTCGTGCTCTCGTACTGCATCATCCTGACGATGTACGGCGGCGGTTTCGCGACCGTGCCCGCCTATCTCGCGGACATGTTCGGCACCGCATTCGTGGGCGGCATTCACGGACGGCTGCTGACTGCGTGGGCGGCTGCCGGCGTCGCCGGCCCGGTGCTGGTGAACTACATTCGCGCGTATGAAGTCGCCAACGGTGTCGCCAAAGCAGATGCGTACACGATGACCGTTCACATCATGGCCGTGCTGCTGGTGGTCGGCTTTATCTGCAACCTGCTGGTCAGGCGTGTGGATGAAAAACACCACATGACCGACGCACAACTGGCTAAAGGCAACTAAGGAGATTCGCATGTCGACAGCTCACATTCAGAGTCCAACCAGCAAGGCGAAGCTCGCGGTCTTCTGGCTATACGTGACGCTTCCGCTGGCATGGGGTGTGGTCAATACCCTCACGCAAGCGATGAAGCTATTCAAATAAGTTCGACCCGGCACCCCGTGGTTTCGGGTAACGGGGTGCCGGCAGCGAACGCATGCGCTAGGCCCGGTTGCGCTGCGTGGCTGCCGGTTGTCACTTTCACTCAAGCCTGTCACACGCGCCTGTCACGCGTGCCGAAAGCTGGCTGCTACCACTGATAGGCGGCACCTGCACCGACCGTTGTCGTTGCTGCACTAATGCCCGCGCCGAGTTTCACCTTCAGGCTTGGCGTGACACGCGCCGAGAAGCCCACGGCCACTGCCTGATATCCCTTATAGCCCGCCGTCGCGACACCGATTGCCAGATTCTTGTTCGCATCGACTTCCGGCACCATGGTCAACGCAATAGCCGAGGCCGTGCCCGAGTAAGCATTGCGCGCAATTTCGTTCAGGCCGCCCTGAAACTGCTGCATGGTCACGGCGTCAGTGGGCGCCTGGCCAGCGGCGACGTTCGTGATACGACGCTCGTTGCCGGCCGAACCCACCGAGACGGTGCCCGTCTGGTCGGCCACCGACCCCTCGCCGAGCGCCACCGAATCCGGCGCGGACGCACGAGCGCCGCCGCCAATCGCCACCGAGCCGTTACCGATCGCCTCGGCCGCGTTCCCCGTGCTGTTGACCGAGACATAAGCATCGCCGGTGGTCTGATAGTTCTGCACAGTCTGATTGAGGTTGCCGATCTGCTGATTGGTCCGCCAGAGTTGTGCGCCGGTCACTGCGTCGCTGCTGGTTGCCGATACGTCGCCGTCCTGCAGGTTGGTCAGTACGACCTTCGGCGCATTGGCCGCCGTGCCACCGAGGGTGATCCTGTTATGCGCGGAGTCGTCGTACTGCACCGCGTTCGCCATCGTTCCGTTGATGCCGCCTAGCGTCGTCTGCAAGCCCGCAATATCCGCGCTGTTTTGCGTGGTGCGCGTATCCAGATTGGTGATTGCACTGCCAACGTTGTTCACGACTGTTCCGCCCACGTTATACGAAGGCGCCGACACCGCGCCGTCTGCGTCGACGGTCGAGCCGCCGCCGAGCGCCGCCGCCGTGTTCTGCCCCTGCGCATACAGTTGTGAGCCGTTGACCGCGTCGCTGCTGGACGCGCTGACCGTACCCGGCGCGACCCCGGTGACGACGCGGCTGCCCACTGTGCCCGCGACATTGACGAGCGAACCATCCATCGTCGTACCGATGTTGATTGCGCGGGACAGCGGATCTTGCGTGACCACGCCGATCCCGCCGACCGCCATGTTCTGCTGCAAGGTGCTCAGGCCACTGTCGAGCGAGCCGAGCGCTTCCCCGACCGTGCGCTGCGTGCCGCCCTGCACGCGATACGTGGGTCCGGTGAACGAGCCGTCCGCGTTGATCTGCGCGCCGCCGCCCAACGCCGCCGCCACCGGTTTGAGCTGACTGAGGTTGACTGCGGATGCGTCCGTGGTACCTGCCGCTACTCCCGTCAGTTCGCGCGCGCCGTCCGTGCCGCCGAAGTCGATGCGCGCGCCATCGGCCTCTTTCGCCACGCTGAGATTGCGCGACACCTGGTCTTGCTGGACCAGCCCGATCTCGCCGGTGGTGATCTGGTTCGTGATGTTGGTCACGTCCCCTTCTATCGTCGTGGTTCGGGTGTCGAGATTGTTGATGGTCGACGTGTTGTCGGTGACGCGCTGGTCGAGGTTCGTGATGGTCGACGTGTTGTCGGTGACACGCTGGTCGAGGTTCGTGATGCTCGACGTGTTGTCGGTGACACGCTGGTCGAGGTTCGTGATGCTCGACGTGTTGTCAGTGACGCGCTGGTCGAGGTTCGTGATGCTCGACGTGTTGTCGGTGACGCGCTGGTCGAGGTTCGTGATGCTCGACGTGTTGTCGGTGACGCGCTGATCGAGGTTCGTGATGTCGTTGCTGTTCTGCTCGACCACCTGGTTGGTGCCGAACAGTTGTGCGCCGTTCACAGCGTCCGAGCTATCTGCAACGAGGTTGGCAGCACGCACATTGGTGATCTGGACCGGCGTGTCGGCGTGGCCCAGCGTCACCCCATCATGCGCTGGCGAATCGTACTGGACCGAATCGGAGCTCGCCTGCGTACTCGCAATCACCGCTGCCGCGAGCGCCGAGCCAACATCGTTATAAGTCGCTGCACCCACGTTATAAACAGGCGCGACCATCGCACCGTTGGCGTCGATCGACGCGCCGCCACCCAGCGCATTAGCCACACGGGAAAGCTGGCCGACGTTGGCCGCGTCGGTGGCTTGCGCACCGTCTGCGACGTAGGCGATCTGCCGCCCTTGCGTGGCATTGCCCACGGCAATCACATTGACGCGGTCCGCGACCGAATCGCTGCCGAGTGCGACCGAATTTCTCGCGCTGACTGATGAATTCGGCCCCAGCGCCACCGAGTTCGTGGCCGTCTGCCCAACAAACACGTTGTATCCAATGGCTACCGCTCCCGTCGACGTGGCGCTTGCAAAGCCGCCGATCGACGTGCTGTTGAACGCACTCGAGCGAGCGTTGTAGCCGATCGCCACCGAGTTGTCGGACAGCGCGCCCACCGTCGCACTCGCGCCGACAACGGTCGAGTTGACCGACAACGCACCCGCCCCCGCGCCCACTGCGGTGGATGCATTGCTGCCCGCAGCCGAGCCCCCGCCGACGGCCAGCGCATTGATACCGGTCGCCGCAGCGGTCGGTCCGATCGCCATCGCGTTCAGCGCGCTCGACGCACTGGTACGCGTGCCCTGAACAACGTTTTCACTCACTGAGATGTAATCGGTCACAGCCGGCGCCGTGGTCGCGAACGCAACGATCTGTTGCTGCGCGTCGGTCGGCTGGATGCCGGCGAATTCGCTGGCGTTTTGCATGGCGGTCGTCGCGCCTGCGGCATTGGCCGACGCGCTTCGTGCATACGCCGTCAGCACCCGTTCGACGCCAGAACAGTCCTGCGTTTGCAACGCGCAATTATCGGCACGGGCAGGTTGAGCAAAAGTCAACGCGCTCAACAGACCTGCGCTGGTGGCCACTAGCGTCCGGCATGCCATCGCGGTTCTCAGCGCACTTCGCTTTGCAAGCTCCGGCGCGCGCTCAGCAATCCGAGGCGTTTTAACTCGCATACTCTTATAGGTCTTATTCAACATGTCTTCCCCTCTCTCATCTCGGTCTATCAACCAAGATTCTTCCTATGACATCCTAATTAATCTAAATAAAACAATCGAAAATTAGGAGCGTATTACGCTTTCGATTTATCGTTAAAAGCGCAACGCCCAGTGTGCCGTGACAGGAGCCACATCGAGAATACGACTACTCCTAAAAAGGATAAACAACAACTTGCCCAAGAAAAACGATCTATTTTGATTAAGGATAATTAGCAAAAACAAGCCGGTTTTCTTAGCTTTAATTTTATTTAATAAGCCGAGAATAGAATCGCCACCGGTCTTCTTAAATAAAAACCGGAAATATCGAGAGACAACATTGAATTGACTTAAAGAGTCTTAAATTACATGAAGACAAGAGATGGGTAAGCCAACCTGGCTGTCAGGGAGAAAGCCAGGTATGCGTCAGCGGAACAGCAGCGTTCACGACTCAATCACCTTGCAAGCGCATCGGAAAGGTAATCTCGAAGATCGTCCCTTCGCCTTCCTGCGAATCGAAACGAATCTGCCCTTCAAGCACCCGGCACAATTCCTTGACGATCGCGAGACCCAGACCAGCGCCGGGAATATCGTCGTCGGTGGCGCGTTCGAACTCCTTGAACACGCGCTCCCGGTCCGACGCACCGATGCCCACGCCGGTGTCCGACACGCGCAGCCGCCAGCAATCGTTTTCCACTGCGGTCATGGTCAACTCAATCTGGCCCACCCGCGTATATTTCGCGGCGTTGGTCAGCAGATTGAGCGCGACCTGCTTGAGCTTCAGCCGGTTGGAGACGACTTCTGTCAGCGCGATATCGAACGAGGTCTGAAGGCGCAGCCCCTTCGCTTCGATCGCGGATTCGCATGAGATTGCCAGTTCATCGAACAGATCGCGCAGTGTGAAACGCTCCAGCGCCAGCGGGCTGGTATCGCCGAGCACGACCGCATATTCGACCAGTTCGTCCACCAGCGTTTTCATATCCGCGGCCTGACGGTTCGCGAGCGCGAGGGCAGTCTCCGTTTTCGACGGCGCGCGGCTCATCAGTTGCAGCGCCATTGAAAACACGTTGAGGAAGTTACGCAGATCGTGCACGACGCTGCGTGTAATCTGCATTCGCGATTCATGCAGTTCGCCGACCAGCCGCTGTTTGAGCGTCAGTTCGTGATTGGCCCGTTCGAGCTGGCCGGTGTAATCGTCGATTTTGCGGTCGCGTTCGCTGACGACCTCGCGGATCGACGTCAGCGTGACGAAGCTCACGGCCTCGTCGATGAAATGACGGGCGCGTTCCTCATGACGCCGCGTGAATGACGGTCGCACCTCGCTATATTCGACGATCGCGCCGGTCAGCATCTGACGGAACAGATCGAGTTCGCGCACCAGTTCGTCGATCCGGTAGCCCTGTTTCCAGCGCAATTTGCCGTGCAGCCGCGCATCCCGTTCGATAGCGGCCCCGGCGTGATCGAGGTCCTGGTTTTCCAGCACGCTGCATATCTCGTCGAGAATATTCGGGATGTGATCGGCGAGTTGCTCGTAGGTCAACCGGTCGGATTCGGTCAGATCGGCATCATGGAAGACGGCCTTCATCCAGCGTTCGGTCAAATCGACCTGCTGCGAGCGCAAGTGCGCGGCGAAAGCGGCTAGCGGAGGGACGTGCGAGTCTGTCATGTAGGAGACCCTGGTGCCGCGCGGCGGCCGGAAAATTGAATGTTCCGTGCCCTGCCCGGTGCGCGCCAACCGGCTGCGGCCGCGCCCGGAAGGCACTTAAAAAGACTCAGGAGCGGTGTTGTGAGCGTTTCACAAACTGCTCCTGCCCCTCCAGTATGCGCGATTTACGGAACAGAAATTAACCAGGGTTAGGACGTGCTATTGCCCAATATTGCAGGTGCCGCTTCAGATCTTCTCGAACAGCACTTCCTGTGCGCCTTCCCACAACACCTTGGTGCCGAGTTCGCGCAGCTTCTCGCGACCCTCGACGACAGTCAGGAAATGGTTGCCCGCCAGCTGCCCCAACTTGCTCGCGAAGCAGCACGAGCCGTACGCGAGAATGATCTCGGTTTCGCTATAGCCACCCGGATAAAACAGAATGTCGCCGACGGACGGATGGCTCGTGTGATTCTCGAAGCTGACCGCGACGCCGTCGTTTTCGAGTTTGAAGTCGCCGAGCGGCACCCAGCAGCCCTCGCCGCTCCAGCGCACGTGAATGATCTTCTGGCGATACGGCAGCAGCTTCAGGAACGCGGCCACGGTTTCCGGCGCGTCAGGATGGGTTTCGGCGATGAATTCGTGGCCGCAGGAGGTAATTCGGAGTCGGGTCATCGGAGGAGTTCCAGGGTGACAGGTTAAATGGAATGGTCGGTCAGACGCGGGCTGGGCCACGCTGGATGCGCATCATTCTGTCGTCCGGTACAACGCTCCGACAGATACAGTTGCGTTTCACCCGGTCAGGCCAGTTAGACCGGACAGCGAGCGCTTATGCCCACCCGAGCGAAATAGCCCGTCCGGTCCGGCCGGGCCACGCCAGGGTCAACCACGCGCTCGCCACGAAAGTTCGTAGTTTGCAAGCCACGCGATGCACAGCAAACTGCAAGACGCGTGTGATTCCGTTCGGAGCACGGGCAAGTCGCACCTGTCCGTACTTTCCGCTCCATGGTTTCTACCGTCGAGCCGTTCATCCTGCCAGCCGGTAGGCCAGCGGCGTCATCCCGTAGCCACGCTTGAACTGCACGGAGAAATGACTGGCGCTCTCGAAGCCCACCGCGATGGCAATTTGCAGCACGGTTTGACGGGTGGCGCGCAGCAGCCTCGCCGCTTCTTCGAGCCGCAAGCGCGACACGAAGCCGTGCGGCGTCTCGCCAGTCTCGCGGCGAAACACGCGCGCAAAATGAAAACTGCTTAGGCCCGCCTGCTGGGCCAGATCGGCAATCGCCAGATCGGCGGCAAGATTGGCGCGGATGTAGTCGGTCACCCGGCGAATCCGTCGAGGCACGAGCCGTTCGGGCGGCACAGTCAGCGCGCGTTGCGCAAGCCGGCCGCGCGAATAATGTTGCAGCAGATGGGCCGCGAGCGCGTGAACCAGCGTGTCGGCATAAAGACGCGAATCGGCGGGGTCGCCGGCAGCGCGATGCAAAGCGCCAAGCATGGCGGCAACGAGCGGATCGCGAAACTGCATCGCGTCGCTCAACGCCAGTTCACGTGAACCGCCCAGCTCCATCTGGTCGGCAACACTGTCGATCAGGCTGCGCTCGACGTGCAAGTGAACGGTGGACAGCGGCTCGTCGCTGATCGAATGCCAGCGCCAGGAGATCGGTGCGGATGGCACGAACCAGACATCGCCCATGCGCAGATCGGCGCTCTCCCAGCGTCCATTCAGATTGCGCTCGAGGTGTTCGGCGCCGCTCGCGAGCGTCATTAGCGTGAGGTCCTGCAAGCCGGGAGCTTCCAGAAGCGCCTGCTCATCCGGTTCGAGATACGAGCGCAGCACGAGGTGCCGCCACGGGCGATTCACGCTCGACACCAGTTTCTGACCCGCCATATAGCGGTCGTAAGCAAGCGTCGTGGTCAACTTTGGAATTCGCGTCATCACATTCATCCCAGGGAGACGCCGTATGCAAGGAAAACACCTGTTGCACCCGCGTAGCCGGCCTGTCGGTCGTGGTCGGCGCAAGAACCCGAAAATGATAGCAAGGAACCGGCTACCGTAATGTCGGGAAATAGCTAATCATTCAGCTTGTCGTCTTTCATGCGTTTCGAACGCCGGAGCTACCGTTTCATGGAACACGAATGCGATACGCTGCCGCATTGGCTGGCTGGCTCGCCGCAAGGCGAAACCGGGCCCGCATCGGCAGCCTGTAACCCTGCGGTGTCCGCACAACCGGCCTACCCGGCCGGCACGCGGCAACCGGGGGCGTCAGCCCACGCGGCTGAAGCATCGAGCAC
Source organism: Paraburkholderia metrosideri (assembly GCF_904848625.1). Lineage (GTDB taxonomy): Bacteria > Pseudomonadota > Gammaproteobacteria > Burkholderiales > Burkholderiaceae > Paraburkholderia > Paraburkholderia metrosideri. The sequence goes on along the minus strand of NZ_CAJHCP010000005.1, from coordinate 239,141 downwards.
CTCGAGAAGCGCGGGCCGCCCTGCCACAGGTGCGGCGCCCACGGGTTTTCTCACGCTCTTCACCGAGGAGGAAATCGGCACACCGTCGCCAGCCGCGAGGCGTAGTGCGCCGTTCATCAGTCCGCTGGGGCGATTCAACAATGCGCAGGACCGCATCGAATTCGTGCGGCGGCGCATCAAACAGTTGGGCTTCGAGTCGTTCAGCTATACGGCCACGCGCACGTCGGCGCATCACAAGACGATGTTCGTGCTGACCAGCTACGAATCGCAAACCTGGCTCACGCGCTATTTCCGCGAGCGCTATTTCGACATGGACCCGCGTGTGGCACTCGCGTCGCCGACCGGTATGCCATTGCTGTGGAATACCGCCGACATGCGCGCCGATCTGCCGCGCGCACAACTGCGCAGCGAGCGCCTGAGCGGGCTGATCGACATGCTGGAGGCAACCGGCCGCAAAAGCGGGATTCTCACGCAGATGCCGCTGCCCGAGCCGGAGTTGAGCGCGAGCCTGTGCTTCAACTCGGAGATCGGCAATCCGCGCTGGATGACCGAATCGATCGTGGCCGAAACGCTGATGTTCGCGCACACGATCCACGAATTCATCTGGACCCACGCCAAAAGCGCGATCGGTATCGCGCCCGCGCAGCAACAGCGTGTGGCGTTGAGCCAGCTGCAGCACGCGGTGCTGAAGGCGGTCGTACAGGGACAGCGGGACAAGGAAATCGCGTATTTCCTTGGGCTGTCGCCGCATAACGTCGACTATCATCTGCGCCGTTTGCGACAGTTGTTCAACGTGCGTAATCGCGTGCAGTTGATCAACGTCGCGCACGCGTATGTGTCGTAGTTCAGATCGTGGAAGACGCGACGTAACCTGATTTGACGGCGAAAGCCGTCAAATCAGCTGGCGCTGCTAGGCAATGCGGCGTGGTGGGTTCGTGGACATCGGCACTGAACGCCCACGCGCTGGCTCAACTCGCCTGCGGCTTTCCGCTAGCCCACGTGCCGATGATCTCCTCGATCGCCCGCGCCGCCGACAACAACGCCGCCTCGCCACGCGGCTTGCCGACAATCTGGATCGCCACGGGCAAGCCGCTAGCGCTCATCCCGCACGGAATCGCGATGACCGGCATGCCGGTGAGCGTCAATGAATAGGTGATCGCGAGCCAGTCGATGTAAGTCTCGAAGTGCTGGCCGACCGCGTCGCGTATGTCGCGCATTTCAACCGGAAACGGCAGCACGATCGAAGCCGGACAGATCAGCACGTCATAACGTTGCAGCAGCGCATTCAGCTTGTAGAACAGCGCGCTACGGGTACGCTGCGCCGTGCGCATCGCCTGATTGTCGAGTTGCAGGCCGAACTCGATGTTCCAGATCACATTCGGGTTCAGTACGTCGCGGTGCTGGGCCAGCACCTCGTCATAATTCGTCGCGTAGGCGATGCCGCGCAATGCGTGGAACGCCTGCTTCGCGCCGCTCAGATCGATATCGCTTTCGTCGACGCCGATGCCTTCCGACGTCAACCGGTCCATTGTCCTGCGGCAAATGGCGAGAATCTCCGGCTCGACCGTCGCGATGCCGAGCCCTTCGCTGAACGCCACGCGCGCCGGGCGCTGTGCTTTGCGCGCATGGTCCAGAAACGAAGTCGCAGGTTCGCGCAGCGACAACGGCGCGCCGTCGACTTCACCGCACATCGCGTCGAGCAACAACGCTGTGTCGGTGACGTTGCGCGCCATCGGTCCGTGAATGCCGAGCGTGTCGTACGGATTCGCGCTCGGGCCATACGACACGCGACCCGGCGAAGGACGCAAACCGACCACGCCGCAGAACGCCGACGGGGTACGCAACGACCCCGCCAGATCGGAGCCTTGCGCGACCCACGCGGTGCGCGACGCGAGCGCGGCCGCCGCGCCGCCGGACGAACCGCCCGCCGAACGCGACAGATCCCACGGATTGCGCGTGATACCAAACACCCCGTTATACGTATGGCCGCCCGAGCCGAACTCCGGCGTGTTGGACTTCGCATACACCACGCCACCGCGCGCTTCGAGCAGGCTCACACCGGCATCCGACGTATCGGGAATCCGGTCGCGATAAACCAGCGAACCACGGGTGGTGCGCACACCGGCGACATCGGTCAGATCCTTGATCGGCACGGGCAAACCGCACAGCAGACCCCGCTCGCTCACCGGCTTTTTCAGCAGCGCGTCGGCATGCGCGTGCGCGCGCTCGAAACACAACGTGGGCAGCGCATTGACCTGCGACTCGACGCGCGCCACCTGCGCGGCGAGCGTGTCGAGCAGGTCATGCGGACTCACGGCCTGTTCGCGCAACAGATCGACGACTTCACACGCGCTTCGCTCAATCAGACTCAAATCAACGGACATGATGACTATCGACTCCGTGGTAAGGGTGTCCGTCAGTCTCTCATGCCGGGTTCGATTTTGCGCACAAGCTGGCGGTTCGATCGACACGCCCGCGCATCAGCTTTTCAGCCGATAACCCGTTCTGAATATCCAGCCGACAATCAGCAGAAACACCGCGAGAAACAGTGCGGTCATCGCGAGGCTGATACCCACATTCACATCGGCGAGTCCGAAGAAACTCCAGCGAAAACCGCTGACCAGATAAACGATCGGATTGAACAGCGTGACGACGCGCCAGAACTCGGGAAGCATGTTGACCGAATAGAAGCTGCCGCCCAGAAAGGTCAATGGCGTGATGATCAGCAATGGCACGAGTTGCAGCTTCTCGAAACTATCCGCCCAGATACCGATGATGAACCCGAGCAGACTGAACGTCACCGCCGTCAACACGAGAAACAGAATCATCCAGAACGGATGCTGCACTTGCAGCGGCACGAATAGGCCCGCCGTGGCGAGAATGATCAAGCCGAGCAGAATTGATTTGGTGGCCGCCGCGCCGACATAACTCACCACGATCTCCAGATACGAAACCGGTGCGGACAACAACTCGTAAATCGTGCCGGTAAAGCGCGGAAAATAGATGCCGAACGACGCATTCGAAATGCTCTGCGACAGCAGCGACAACATGATCAGACCCGGCACGATGAACGAGCCATAACTGATGCCGTCTACTTCCTTGATCCGCGAGCCGATGGCCGCGCCGAACACGACGAAATAGAGCGACGTGGAGATGACCGGCGCGATGATGCTCTGCATCAGCGTGCGCCAGGTGCGCGCCATCTCGAACTTGTAGATCGCGCGGATTGCATGGATATTCATTGGCCACCCCGAAGCAGACTGACGAAGATGTCTTCAAGCGAACTCTGCGTGGTATGCAGGTCCTTGAAACGGATGCCGGCGTCATCGAGCGCTTTGAGGAGCGCGATGATATCGGTGCGGCCACCCTCGCCTTCATAGGTATAGATCAACTCGTTGCCGCCCTTCTCCAGACCCAGCGCATAGCCGGCCAGCGACGGCGGCACCTGCGCGAGCGGGCTTTCCAGTTGCAGCGTCAACTGTTTCTTGCCGAGCTTGCGCATCAACTCGGTCTTCTCTTCGACCAGCATGATCTCGCCGCCGCTAATCACGCCGATGCGATCGGCCATCTGCTCCGCTTCGTCGATGTAGTGCGTAGTCAGGATGATCGTTACGCCGCTTTCGGCGAGTCCGCGCACCAACTTCCACATATCGCGCCGCAACTCGACGTCCACGCCGGCAGTCGGTTCGTCGAGAAACAGCACGCGCGGTTCGTGCGCGAGCGCCTTGGCGATCAGTACCCGGCGCTTCATGCCGCCCGACAGCGTGATGATCTTGCTATCGCGCTTCTCCCACAGCGACAGGTCGCGCAAAACCTTCTCGACATACGCCGGGTTCTTCGGCTTGCCGAACAGCCCACGGCTGAACGACACGGTGGCCCAGACGGTTTCGAACGAGTCGGTGGTCAGCTCCTGCGGCACGAGGCCGATCAGCGAGCGGGCACCGCGATAGTCGGTAGCGATGTCGCGGCCGTCCACCGTCACGCTGCCTTCGCTCGCGTTGACAATGCCGCAGATGATGCTGATGAGCGTCGTTTTGCCCGCGCCGTTAGGCCCGAGCAACGCAAAGATCTCCCCTTGGTTAATCGCCAGATTGATATTTTTCAGCGCATGAAAACCGCTGGCATAGGTTTTCGACAGATTCTTGACCGAGACGATTGGCTGCATGGAATCGACGATGGCAGACACCGTTGTTAAGTTGGGAAAATAAGTTGGGAAAAGCGCTTCGATCATGCAAGCGCCCCCGCAATGTAATGGAAAGTGGGAAAGCCTGCAGCGCTTCGACGTGCACGCTCCGGGTGAACCCTGTGTTGGCCCCGCACAGAGTCGGCCGACGCGGCGCGGCACCTGAGGCACACCGCTTGCGGCAGATCATGCATGCGAGCGACAGACGCTTGCGTGAGATCAACCCATTCTATGGAGGTGGACCATGAAACACGTGACCAGGGCGGTTCTGGCTTCGGCACTCGTGATGGCGCTGTCGGGCGGTGCGTATGCACAAGCAGGGGGTGGTGGAGGCGCGGGTGGCGCTGGGGGTGCTGGCGCTGGCGCAGGTGCGGGTGGAGGTTCGGCGGGCAATGGCGTGGGCGCTGGCGGCGGCACGACCGGTGGCGCAGGCGGCACGGCCACACCGGGCGTCGGCACCGGTTCGATGCGGGCGCCGAACAGTTCCGGCTATGGCTCACCGGGCGTGACCGGCACTGGCGGCGGCATGGGCACAGGCACGGGTGCCACGCCGAATAGCCCGTCGATGAGCGGCTCCGGCGGCAGCATGAGCAACGGCATGAACAACGGTACGCGTACCGGCACCGGTAATAACGTGAACGGCAACCCGGGCACGATGCAGAACGGTCAGTAATGGCGTGTTGATCGGATTGATCGCGCAGTGAGTGCCATTCGAAATGCGGCAGTGCGATTGAGCCTGATGTGAAGTGCGCTGCAGGGCGGAACCGTCAGACGTGGCGGTCCGCCCTTTTCATTGCGGTCATCGCCACTGCTCGACGTTGAGGTTAAGGCTCATGTAGAAATAGAACCCGCTTACAGGACCCGATCGCTTTTTCAACACTTGCGCAGTTTTTTCATTGGAGCGACGCGCCCAGCCACTTGTTGCAAAACACCCTGGTCTCACGGCTCCACGCACGTAAAACTTCCGGCGAGATTCACATTCCCTTTGCCGGCATAACGCGGAAACAGCGGGTAACGGCATAACGGACGCGAGCGTCCATTCGTCGCTGGCGCGATATCGGTGGCCGTCAACGTTTCGGGTGCGACGTCGTGGGTGACCCAGTTGTCGAGCGCACCCAGCAAATCGACCGAAGGAATGAACACGCCGCCGCCGTGTTGAAAACCCGGCACCATATAAAGGCGCATGAAGCCGTTCACCTGATCCGTGCCGAAGCGGTCGATCAATGCTTCGTAATAGCCGATTGTCTGGTTAGGGCTGATGACCTCATCGGCGAGACCTTGCAGCGTGATGAGCTTGCCGCCGTGCGCGATATAGCGCGACAGGTCGGGGTTCATTGCACCGATTGTCTGCGACAGCGCGACCAGTTGCGCGACATATTTGCCCGGATTTTGCGGATCGAATTTCAGCGAATCGAAATTTGCATCACGTGTGACGAAGTAGCGGACATAGCCGTCGCCTTGCGCGAACAGGTAGCCATTGCCGAAGAAAGTCGGTACGGGCAAACGTTCCGGTTGATGCGCGAGTCCAAGCAGCCCGGTCAGATGCGTGCCCTGAAAGAGGTTGTAGCCACGATAGCCGCCAATGTCCCACGCCAGTTTGTAGGGCAACGTCAGGCCGTCGCGCATCACGAATAACGTGGCGAGTTGCGCATCGGTGAGGCACTCGTTGGTGGACGGTGAATCGGCGGTGCAACGTAGTGAATCGATGATTACCGGTTCCTGCTTGCGGCAAGCTTCGACATTGCTGACTATGCCATCCGCCGCACCGTCGAGCCGGTCGCAAACCTCGAGCGTGCGTTGATAAACATGTTCCAGCAACGGCGGCGGAATAAAGCCACCATGTGTCGCATATTCCGCGTGACCGAGCTTCACACCAAGCAATCGCACGCCGGAAAAATTCAACGCGGGAGAATTCGCGATCACGCCGTCGTAATCGTCAGGATAGCGCTGCATCACGGTGTAGCCTTCGCGGCCACCGGTCGAGCCGCCGGCAAAATACATCCGCTGCGGCGGCTTGCCATAAGCGCGCTGAATCAGCGCAAGCGCGACGTCATGGGTTTTCTTCAGATGGGCATAGCCGAAATTCGTCACGGCTTCGTCGACCAGACCGAACACCGCCAGCGACGAATCGCCGACATGCCCCGAGTCGTCGCCGAACGTCGCATAACCTTGCGCAAGCGGTGCACGGTCCGGTGAAAACGGCATCACACCTGTGCCGCTCACCACTACGCCGTTGTAACCGCCGCCGCCAATCTGCAGCGCCCGCCCGTTCCAGCGGCGCGGCAGATTCAGATCGAAACGGATATCGGGCGTGGTCGCTTCGAGCGCCTTGATGCGGCCAGTGATGCGGCAATACTCGCCGCCTTGCTGATTGCCTGGCGCGGTCGCGCCGACCATCGCCGCGCTGTCGATCTGCGCGCCTGCGCTCGGCAATGCGATGAGTTCGGGGGGCAACACGGCGCCGGCCAGTTCCGCGCAATGCAGGCTGAGCGGTGCACCTTCGGACGCAGCAAATACGGGATCAGCGACGACACACAAAGACGCCGCGACGGCCATCATCAAGACGAGCGTCCGCTCCTCGATTGTCGAACGTGAACGGTGCCATCGCACCGTCATCCGGCACCCGCGCCGTGGTTGGCAGGCGCTGCCGATTGTTGTCCTTTCCAGCCGCTCCAGCCGCGCGCGATCATCAGCACCGCGCCGATCGCAACCAGATCGCCGCCAAGTCCGACCAGCACGCCGCGAAAGCCATGAAACATATGAGGCGTAGCGGTATCGACGATCAGCGACACGAGCGTGCCGGCGACAAAACAGACGAGGCCCGTGCGCCCGACTGTCACGACCGCCGGCAAGCGCTGCGCGAGCCACGCAACGCTGCCCATGCGCACCAGTTGCGCAGCCAGCCACGCGATGACGACGAAGTTGATCACGCGATCCACCGACAGGTTCTGTTTAAGCGTGCCGGGCAACGGTTGCGTCAGCACGAAAAGTTTGACGATTGCAAAGGTCAGCGCGGCGACGACCGCGGCACGCGTGAGCCAACGCGCGGCATCACTTGTCTGAAAACGCTCGCTGACAGGCTGCACGCGACTCAGCACACCGAACACGAACATCAGTTGCCACGCAAACGGATTAAAGGCCCAGTCGGACATGTCGTCAATGCTGAATAACGAGGCCAGCGGCCGCGCGAACGCCCAGATCGTCACGCTCGATGCCAGCGCCAGCAGCGACGAGCGGCGCGCAAGCGGCACGACGAACGGCACGCACAACGCAAAAATCACGTACATGGGCAGCACGCTCGACAGATACGGTTGACGCCGCAATAGCGCGATGTCGAACGCCTGGCGCAGCGGTTGACCTGCGAATGGCGGCCAGCCGCTCAACTCGACCATTGGCGGATTCAGATGCAACAGTGCAAGGAGCGCGCCCGATACCAGCGTCAGCACCGCCGTCAACAAATACGCGCGATAGATTTCCCAGCAACGTCTGACGAACCGCATTTTCGCCGCGTTCTCGCCGCGGCCCGCCAGCACCGCTGTATACGCCGCCGCCGATGCATAGCCGCCGAGAAACACGAACACTTCAGCCGAATCGCACATCGCGTACGCGTGCAACATCAGATGCGATAGCGTGCTGCCCGGCATATGGTCTAGCACGATGACGATCAATACCAGGCCGCGAAAAAAATCCACTTCGATCGAACGTCCCCCAGCGGGACTTCCTCCACTGCGATCGGAACGGATTTCCATACGGCACTCACTGGTTGACGCGCGCCACGCGCTGTGAAAGGCGGCGATGCACCGCCGTTGTTCGTAGGAACACCATGAGAATAAATTGTTCCCACTGCCTTTGCGCGCGCTGTCGATGGGCGCTGACAACCGGCCTTTAGTTATTCAATGACGAACGGCAATCTGAAATTCAGCTGTCGGCATGCGGTAATACCGAGTCGCCGCGTCTTCAATTTGCGGCAAGATTTGCGGCTTTTAATCACAAAATACTCATGCAATCGGTCATCAACGGCGAAAAAAATTGCGAAAAGTAACGCGCGATTTTTTTCGCTTTTTTTCATCGTACGATGGCTTCATGCTCGATCGCATGAGCTTGCGCGCAGCGCGCGAGGCTCTCATGACGCGGCGGCCATTCATGTGGACCGGACACGCCGCCGGCTGATTGCAGTCAGCCGGCTCGCTGCGCGTCATGACGACGCCGTCCATTCGCCACGGTCGACTTTACCGTCACCGATGCGCGCCGGTCCCGCCTTTACCGCCCTGAACGGCAGCGCCATGCGCGCCACCTTCGCCGAGGAAGACGACCCCATGAACAACAGGATTGCCGGCTTCGACGGATTGCGTGCCATCGCAGTCCTGATGGTATTTTTTCAACACCGCCTGTTTGGCGACATCGGCGAGATCGGTCATCTCGGCGTGTGGATTTTTTTCGCGCTGAGCGGCTTTCTGATCATCGGCATTCTGTCGTCGCAGCGCGTACGCATTGAAGCAGGCGGCAGCCAATTCGGCGCGGAACTCAGGCGCTTCCTGTTTCGTCGGACCGTGCGCATTTTTCCGATCTATTACCTGATGCTGGTGGTGATGTGCGTGCTGATGGCGTTCGGTTTTGCGAGTCCCGAACTGGCGAGCGGCATGCCGTTTCACTTCACCTATCTGTCGAATATCTGGATCGGCTCTGTGCTGCATTACTGGCCGGGCCGCTACTCGCATTTGTGGAGTCTCGCGATCGAGGAACAGTTTTATCTCGTGGTAGCGCCGCTTTTGCTGCTGCTCTCGACGCAGCGGCACCGCACAGCGTGCTGGGCAATCGTCGCGATCGGGCTGGTGTCGTTACTGGCGATGCGCGTTGCGCATTGGCAGGAGATCACGATTTACACGCATCCGCTGACTAACTTCTGGTTGCTGGCACTGGGGGGTATTTGCGGGTTGATGATCGCGGGAAAACGGTCACATGTACGCGTGTGGCTTGGACATAGCATCACGCTGTTTGCGTTGTGTCTGGCGCTGATTGCGCTATGCGCAACCGAACCGGCGTGGAGTCAGGTGAACAACCCCTTGTGGTTCACCGCGATTAGCGGTGTATACGGCGTCTGCATTGCGGCACTCGTGGGTTCGATTGCTTGCTGCCGCAACGCCGTGGTGATCGGCTTTCTCGAAACGCGCTGGCTCGTGAGCTTTGGTCGGATCAGCTACGGTTTCTATCTCTATCACAACCTGATCCCCGACCTGACCCGCAACCATCACGCAGAGGCGCTGTTCGGCGGCACGGTGCCGGTGTGGGCGCATGCGGTGGGGATCGTTGCATCGTTTGCGATCTCGCTGGTCATCGCCATCCTGTCGTGGCGACTGATCGAAGAACCTGTTCTGCGACTCAAGACGCGCTCGCGTACCCAAACGAGCCCCGCTCGTCCACTCGACACGCGAACTCCCAGCACCTCCGCCACACGCGAACGTGCCGGCCACGCCGACCACGCCAAACGCAGACTGCGCGAAGACAGCACCGCTTCGGATGTGGTCTAGCCACGCGCGCATTACGTTCCGCTTGCAGGCAGCGGCTTTGACGGCGCGGTATCATGCGGCCTCAATTAGCCGGCTGCTTCCGGCCTCGCGCGACACGCAGGCATGGAACAGGTCAAACGATAAAAACAAGCCACGCGCGATGCCACCGCTTCGAACCGCGCGCCTGGTTCGCGGACCTCAACGATGTCTCATTTCAATTTCGCCGACGGCATGCTGGGCGCTGGCCTGCAGAGCCTCGATCTGTATGCGCTGCTCGGCATCGTCGCTGCACTCCTGCTCGGCGGGATGGTTAAAGGTGTAGTCAGCATCGGCGTGCCGCTCATCGCCATGCCGATCCTCAGCTACTTCCTGCCGATCAAGGAGGCCGTGCTACTGCTGTCGATGCCGATCATCCTCGGCAACATTCCGCAGGCGCTGGAAGGCGGCGACATGCTGCCCACCATTCGCCGCATCGCCGCGCCGCTGATCGGCACGGTGATCGGCAATCTGGTCGGGGTGATGGTGCTGATCTCGCTCGCACCGCACCGCGCGCAAGCGGCAGCGGGCGCGTTGCTGATGATCGCGGCACTACTGCTACTGGCTTCGCCACGGCTGACGTTGTCGCCGGCATGGGCAAAGCCCGCCGGATTGGGGTTGGGTTTCGGCGCTGCGCTGATGGAAAGCATCGCCTCCGTGCCCGGTCCATTGCTCGCGATGTATCTGATTGCAACCGGCGCAACCGGCAAGGCGTTCACGAAGCAGATCGCGATCATTCTGGTGGTGTCCATCATTACGCTGGTCGCTGCATTCAGCGGCGGTGCGCATGCCAGTTGGAGCGATCTGGCGATATCGGCTTGCGCGAGCGTGCCGGTGATCGCCGGCATCCTGCTGGTGCGGCCTTTGCGAGACCGCTTGCCGCCTGGCGCGTTCCGGGTGCTGGTTCTGGTATTTGTCGTGATTGCGGCCGCGCAGATGATCTGGAAATCCGGCGTGCTTCACGCGTAGAAGTGCGCGGGGTGGGTACGCGTATTGCTGATCAACGACATGTTCCATCAACTGGAGAATCGTTGTGGCAAATATGGCCAATCGCCCGAATGAGCCTGAGCGCCAAGCTGAAGAGGACCCCGGCAGCCCGCCCACCGAACTATCCAAACCGATTGGCGACGCCATTCCCACGCCAGTCGAGCCGGGGCTCGATCAGCCGCTGCCGAAGAAAGGCGAAAACCCACCGCCTGCTGCCGACCAGCCCAGCGGTACACCTGATCCGCTAGGCGACACTGAAACGCCTCCGGGTGTTCCTCCACCCAGCGGGTCGGACTTTGCATAACGACTGTGATGGGCCACGCATGCTCGTGATGTCGCGTGGCCCCTTTTGAAGTTCAAGCCGCTTCCGGCTCGTGGACGATCTTAAGCGTGCTTTTGTGCTCCCTGATCAGCCGATAAACGGTTTCTCCGGGCACGGTTTCCTGTTCGAGCAATTCGTCGGCAATCGCGCGCAACACCGGCTCGTACGCATGTAAAAGCCCAAAGCACAACTCGTTCAGCTCCTTGAGCAGAACGTTCGCGTGCCCGATCGCGTTTTTCATCTGCAAGCCTGCATATTGCGACGGCAATGCGGCGAGGCTGAACAGATCGCCGTCGTTGTTAAAACCAAATTTCGACACCATGTCGAGACTGATCCGCGACGCTTCCTGCAGATCGGATGCAGCGCCGCTGGACGCTTCCGAGAACGTCAGAATCTCCGCGTTACGTCCGCCGAGCAGCACCTGGATTTCATTGCGGATTTCCGTCTCGCGATACAGGTGCTTGTCTTGCGCCTTGGTGATGAGCGCCACGCCCAAAGCACCGCCTCGCGGCAGGATCGTGACTTCTTCCAGCACTCCGGTACCCAGCAGCGCGGCGACCAGACCATGGCCTGCCTCATGCACGGCAATACGCGTGCGTTCGTCTTCGCTGAGCGCGCGCTCAGCGCCGCTGACGTCGCCGATGCGCGCAATCTTGATCGCTTCCATGAAATGCTTCGACGTGATCTCGGTGTCGCCTGCCTTGCGTGCGACGAGACCCGCCTGATTCACGACCATCGCGACCGTGGCCGGCGACAAACCGGTAGTCAGACGTGCGAGCTGGTCGTAGTCGATATCGGCGGATTTCGATTTCAGCTTCTCCGCATAGAAACGGAAAATCTTGGCGCGGTCTTCGCGATCGGGCAACCGGACCTGCACGGTGCGATCGAACCGGCCAGGGCGGCGCAACGCCTCGTCGAGATTGTCTGGATGGTTGGTCGCGGCCACGATGATGACCCCTTCGTTCGAAGCGAAGCCATCCATTTCCGCAAGCAACTGATTGATGATCCGGTTGCTCTCCGCTTCAACCGGACCGCCGCCCGTATCGGTACGTTTCGCCAGACCGTCGGCCTCGTCGATGAAAATCACCGTGGGTGCATTCTTGCGCGCCAGTTCGAACAGATGTTTGACCTTCTGGATACCGACACCGTAATACTTCGCGCTGAAGTAGCTACCCGTGATTGAAATGAAACTCGCGCCGCATTCGCCGGCCAGCGCCTGTGCGAGCCGCGTCTTGCCGACACCGGGACCGCCCACCATCAGAATGCCGCACGGCGCGCGCACGCCCATCGACGTGAACTGTGTCGGATCGGACAGATAGCCGCGAATATCCGCGAGTGCGGCCTTCGCTTCGCCCGCGCCGATTACGTCGTCAAAGCGCAGCGTAGGTGCCTCGCTGAGCAGCGTCGCGCCGCCGCGCATTTCGCGCCGCATGAACCACACCATCCCGCCGATCAGCAACAGCGGCAGCAGCACACTGATGCCGTCGCGGAACTGGTCGAATGCCTGCACCCAACGCGCGCCGCCGGTCTGAATATCGGCATCGGGAAGCCACACGAGCTGATACGACGCGGCCTCGCCGGACTTGGGCTCGCCGAGCAGCAGCGCATGCGAGAAGGTGGCGTTGTGATCGGTGACGAAGTACTTCAGACCGTCGCGCCTCGATACCAGAATCGCGCTGGGACTCACGCCGATGGCCGCGACGTTCGCGTCGTGAATATCGCGCAGCATTTCCGACGCGTCTTTCTCTTCATGCGTCCAGGCCGACGGGTCGTGACGCATCTGGCTCGCGACGCCGGTCAGTGCCGCCGCATCCGGATCCTTGCGATGCTGCGAATACCAGAGGCCCACCGCAAGCAGCACGACGAGCAGCATCGCGGCGACTACGACGGCAATTTTGTGTACGCGTCTTTTCCCAAGCGAGTTATGTCCCGGCTTCATGAGTCACTTCCAAAAACGGGTTCTGGCGAACCCTGGTACTTGTCAAAACAGGTAGGTGAAGGCGGCGGGGAAATGGGCTGATACGACAGCCAGCGTTTTGTCGAAGGAATCAAGGACAACCAGGCATGCGTCCCTTTTAGCCGTTCTCACCGTGGTCAGTATGCGGGGTGAGAGCGCGTCGCAAATCGCCGAAAAGGCCTATTTCTACCGTCTATCCAGCCATTTACGCGGCTGAAATGTGGGGAGCGAACGATGCGCTGCCACGCGCACTATGCTGCTCAGGCGCACAGTTTATCAGCGCTAAATTTATCGCGTACTTGGTATAACTATTATTAACCGCGCCCCATTTAAAAGCGGAAAAAGTTACGGCAAAGATCTTTATCGCGCGAATAGAAACGATGGGGATTGGCGTCGTGCTCATTGGCAAATCTGACTGCCCGCGCCGCGCATGAGCTACGCGAAAGGTGACGGACACGCGTGTGCAGTTGATTACTGACAAGGAAGATGATCGTTGACCGGCACCCGGAGAAGGGGCGATCGGAGAAGCGGCATCGATTCACACCGCTGAAGCCACCACGTGGGGACAAGATAATTGGGTCGATGAGCGGCGGACTTCTGCGAGTCCGTCGCTCATCGCCACTTGTTTTCTCTCAGGTCCTACTATTTTTTTGTCGATGCTGGCGCGCATCGATCTGGTCCTCCTCTGCTGCACTGCCCGGTCGTTGCACCCGGTAACTCAAGCGGCCGCGCGCCTTGTCAGCGCGATGCCGCCTTTTCCTGCCCGCCTGTCCAACAGCCTTGCGATGCGCTGCCGCTGACCGGCGCTCAATTCAAATGTTTCTCCCAATACTGATGGCCGGATACAGGCATCAGCGTCGGCACGCCCCCGCGCGACAGGTACTTCACCACGTTCTAGAGATGGTCCAATTGGGTGTCCACCAGACTGGCCGAACCTCGTCCCCCGCATTGCGCGGCAGGCGCCCGGTTTCGCTCGGCTCATCTTTGTTACCCCCAGCAATTACCCGCTAGCAGAGCGATGACTACGCGCCCTTTGCGCAACGGCGGGTCGTTGACGCTGTCGGCTAGCGCAGTTGCGATTTCGTGCCGGGCGACACATCAATATGGGTCGCGCCGTGGGCGAAGACGGCCTGCTGCTTAATCCCTCGACGATAGCGCAGCGGCGCCGTTGGGCTTGACCGTGCGTCTCAGTTTTCGGGGGGAAGATGCAAAAAAAGGCCGAGTGCCGGGTCGACCGGCCCGCGCAACGCGCGAAGCCAGCCCGTTCCATGCCCAGAGCCGGGCTCAAGCCGCCCGAGGCCGTCCCTTACGCTTCGCTTCCACCGGCTGCACCACCGCCGCGACGGGCGCGACCCGCAAACTGCGCTTGAAATAAGGCGAGCTCAAGGTGGCCGCGCCCATATCCGACGCGGCTTCGAGCAACGCGGGCGCCAGTTCTTTCAGCCGCGCTTCCGGCAGACGGCTGGTCGGCCCGGCGAGACTGACAATGCCGACCACCAGCCCCGTCACCGGATGCCGGATGACCGCCGCCATCGACGTCATGCCCGCCTCGTAAGTCTCGCTCGCGACCCCGTAGCCGCGCTTGCGGGCGCCGTTCAGGTCCTGAAGGAACTGCTGGATCGTCTTCGGTGCTTTCGGACCACGCGGCCCCGCCTTGCCGATACCGCCCTGACGCGACACGAGTTCGAGCGCTTCTTCGTCGCTCATCGTCGCGAGCCACGCCTGGCCGCTCGCGGTGCAATGCAGCGGCGGCTGGCTGCCCATGTCCGGGTCATACCGCAAGCCAGATTTCGCACCTTGCGCCTTGCCGACGAAGGTAATGTGATCGTCCTCGACCACGCCGAGCCGCGCCAGTTCGCCCGAGGCCGCCGCGAGCCGGTCGAGCACCTGCTGCGAAATATCGAGTACGCCGCCGGTGGACAGCCACATCAGCGCGAGCGACACCAGTTTGAGCGCCAGCACATATTCGCCGTGCTCGTTCTGCCGCACATAGCCTTCTTCGGCCAGTTCCGCGAGCAGCCGATGCGTGCCGCTGCGCGGAATGTTCAGCGTGTCCGCGATAGCGGCCAGTTGCATGCTGCCGCCCTGCCTTGCCAGCAGTTCAATGATGGACAGCGCCCGCTCGAGATTCCCCGCCATGATCCACTCTCAATTCGATTTCAATCCCGAATGAGAACACGATTCCATATCGGAATTCAAGCACGCATGAAGCGAGCCGCGCGAGCGCCTCAATGCCCAATCCCCGCGCTCACCCGCATCACCGGCCCGCGATGCCGAGCGCCCTTGAGCAACACGGCTGCCGCGCCGACGGCCGCGGGCAGCGCGAGCGACGTGAACACTTCACCAAAGCCCCAGTTCGCGTGCAGCATGCCCGCGCCCAGCATGGCCCCGGCGATCCCGCCAAAGCGGCCAATACCGAGCATCCAGCTAGTGCCGGTGGCACGCATCCGGGTCGGGTACGATCCCGCCGCCAACGCACAGAAGCCAGTGTTGGAGCCGTTCATGCAGTAGCCCATGCCGAAGGCCAGCAAGCAGATCGATGCCATGCCATGACCGGGCAGGCCCATGGCCCATGCGAGCACGCCGCCCATGAACACGGTCGCACCCAGTGCCCGATGCGGGTTGAAGCGGTCCATCAGCCAGCCGATCGCGAGCGAGCCGATCGTCCCGCCCGCCTGGAACAGCGCGCCCACCACTGCCGCTTCGGCCAGCGTGAAACCCGCGCCGCGAATCAGCGTCGGCAGCCAGCTGCCGAGCAGATAAACCGTCAACAGTCCCGCGAAGTAACAGACCCACAGCATCACCGTGCCGAATGCGTAATCGCGCGACAGGATCAAACGGATCGGGCTGCGTTCGCGTTGCGGCGTTTCATGCGCGACGAAGCGGGTCGTGTGATCGGCCATGCCGGGTTCGAGACGGTTCATCACCGTGACGAGTCGCGCGCGGCGGGTGTCCTTCAATGCCAGAAAGCGCGCCGATTCGGGCAGCCATTTGATCATCAGCGGGACGTAGAGAACGGGCAGCACGCCGCCGAGAATCAGTACCGAGTGCCAGCCGTGCGACGCGATCAGCCACGCGCTGACGAAGCCACCGCTCGCCGCGCCGAGCGTGAAGCCGCAGAACACGGTCGTCACCATCAGCGCACGGCAGCGTTGCGGCGCGTATTCGGCCATCAGCGTCGCGGCGTTGGGCATCGACGCACCCAGACCGAGGCCGGTGAGAAACCGCAACACCGTCAGTTCACTGATATTGGTCGCGAATGCCGAGCCGAGACTCCAGAGTCCGAAGAACAGCACCGCGCCCGTCATCACCGTCTTGCGGCCGAAGCGGTCCGCGAGCGGGCCCGCGCACAGCGCGCCAAACGCAAGGCCAAGCAAGCCACCGCTCATCACGGGCCCTAGCGCATCGCGTGGAATCGCCCATGCGTTTGATAACGCTGGCGCAATAAAACCCATCATCACCGTGTCGAGTCCATCGAGCGTGACGATGAACATGCACATCAGCAACACGAGAATCTGAAAGCGCCCGACAGGTTGTTCGTCGAGTAACTGCTGTACGTCAATGACGCGTGAAACGGGCGTGTTCGGCCGCACCGTCGTGATCGAAGGTTTCATGGTGTCTCCAGACCGTCTTCTCTATCGAATGGACGCGCCCGTCCCAGTCGCATCTTTATCGTGCGTTCTGGTGGGCGGAGCGCGAGTGATGCGGCTTACGTCGTCGCGTAAGTCCGTTCGAGTACGCCGAGCGTCGCGTCGCGCAACTTGCGGGCACGCTCGAGTGCGGGGGCGGTTTGCGCCCATTGCTGCGTCGGCACTTCGATGCTGACCGGCAAATGATCCGGCAACGCACGCAAAATACCGGCGAGATCGAGACCGCCCTCGCCGGGAATCATGCGTTCGCAACGTGCCTGAAACAACAGTGTGTCGAGGTCGGCAGGACGCTCGGCTGGCGCGTCGCAAAACTGCACGTAGCCAAAGTATTCACGCGGCAACCCGCGCAAAGTCTCTGTCGACGAACCCGCCCGGTCGAAGTGAAGCGGGTCGATGATCAGCCCCGTGTTCGGCCGCGCCGCCGCTTTGACGACCCGCGCGCCTTGCGTGATGTCCTTCACGTCCGTCCACGGCATCGGTTCAAGCGAAGGCGACAACCCGAGCGGCGCGGCGAGATCGCACAGTTGCGCGAGCCGGTCGGCCGTGCGCGCTTCGTCGGGATCGTTACCCGCCACCAGCACGTAACGCGCACCGAATTCGGCGGCGGTGTCGAGCATCGGCTTATAGGCGTTCACGTCGGTATCAGGCTTCAGTCGCAGAATCTCGACGTCGAGTACCTTGACGCCGGTGTCACGCAAACGCGCCAGCGTTTCGCGCTTCAACGGCGTAGCGCCGATGATCTCGTGCCGCACTTCATGATCGGTGGCGGGCACCAGGCGCAGCCCGACAAAGTCGTAGCCGGCCTGCGCCGCGCATTCCACCATCTGCGGCGGGGTCAGTTCGAGCACGGTCAACGCGGATAACGAAAGCGCGCGCGAATGGTGCTGGGTCATGGGCTCTCCTGGTTTCGAATCGGCTCGGCTTGGCGAACGATGTTTAGCGCAGCGGCGAGAAAGGCGCCGGTACGTAGATGGTCGACTCCATCGTCGTCAGATGGGCGGGGCCACCCTTCGGCGGCCAGATGCCGTCTTTCACCGCTTCAGCGCGAATCCGCGAACGTTCGTCGACGCTCGCATACGGCCAGATGTTGAGGAAACGCGGCACGGTGCCGTCGAGCGAATACATCGCGCCGACGAGCGGCGAACGCTGCGTGCGCTCGGGCACGGCTTTCTCCCACGCGTCGATCGTGTGCTGCAGGCTCGCGAGCTTCGTACCGTACACACGCATCTCGTAGATGCCGCCGTGCACAGCCGGTTCGATCGGCGGAAGAAACGGGAACAGCGAATAGCTGTCGATCTTCACGTCAGTGACGAATTCGCCGCAGCCGAACGGATTGCCTTCCAGCAGCAACCGCTTGCGCGCGGTGATCAGCGACGCCTCCGAATCGAAACCGCGCAGCACCATCACCTGGCCCAACGCGCCGATGTCGGAATACCAGCAGCCGAGCAACTTCGAGCCAGGCTGATCGCCGCTTGCGTTGATACTTTCGAAGACCTGCGCGTTCGCGCCGATTTTCACTGTGAGCGTGACGACGTCGTAGAGTGTCATTGCATGTGTCCTTGTGACTGAATGGTGGAATTCGTGGCCGGTGTGGCTTGGGTTTTTTGCTCTGCACCCGCGATTGAAAGACCCGCGCGATAGCCGAATGTCATCGCGGGACCGAGTGTGATGCCGCCGCTCGGATAGCAGCCGCCCATCATGCTGGCGGCATCGTTACCGACCGCGTAGAGACCGGGCATTGGCTGGCCGGCGTTGTCGAGAACGCGCGCGTTGGCATCGGTGGCTAGGCCCGCGAAGGTGCCGAGACTGCCAGGCAACAATTTGACGGCATAGAACGGCCCGTCATCAATCGGTGCGAGACACGGGTTCGGCGTGTGCTTCGCGTCGCCCTGCACGCGGTTGTAGGGCGTCGAGCCTTTGTGGAACTGCGGATCGAAGCCGTCTTTCGCGTAGCTGTTGTACGCGGCCACGGTGCTTTCGAGTCCTTGCGGATCAATGCCGCATTGCGTGGCCAGATCGGCGAGACTAGTTGCGCGCTTCAGATAACCCGAGCGTCGATACGGTCCGAGGGGAAACGGAAACGGCTTCGAAAAACCCAGCCCATAACGGCGTTGAAAACGATGATCGCAAATCAGCCATGCGCACACTTCTTCACCGGCGGGCGTCGTGCCGATCAACGCACTGATGAAATCGTGATACGACGACGCTTCGTTGACGAAGCGCTGCCCGGCACGCGTCACCGCAATCACACCTGGCTTCGCACGCTCGATCAGATGCGGAAATGCCACGGCGGGCCGACCGTCGCGCTGCGGCACGAGAGAAACCGGCGCCCATGCCGCGGGCGTTTCGAGCGACGCATCGAACTGGCCGCCGATCGCTTCGCCGAGACGAATCCCATCGCCGGTATTGCTCTCGGGAGCCGCGGACCAGTGCTCGCGGCCTGACGGCGTATAAGCAAATGTCTGCGCGCGACGCGCAAGATCATGCGGATAACCGCCGCAAGCCAGCACCACACCTCGCGCGGCTCGCACCTCGTACGCCACGCCTTCGATCTCTATCGTTGCGCCCACCACGCGGCCTGCTGCGCCGCCGGAATCCCGCTGCAACGCTACCGCATCCGCGTTCGTACGCAGATCGACGCCGAGGTCGTGCGCCGATTTCAGCAGCCGCGCGACCAGCGCGTTGCCATTCACCAGATGCATCGAGCGGCCATGGCGCAGCTTGTGACCCGCAAACGCAGCAAGCCGTCGCGCCACGTGCCATGCAGAGCGCAGCGAACGGGTTGCGTTGAAAAAATGCGCGAGATCCTGACCGGAGCCAATCGCCATGCCCTTGATCGTCACGACATCGAGCGGTGGGCGCAACCGGTCGATCAGCGGACCCAGTTCGCGGCCATCGAACGGCATCGCGCAAACCGAACGGCCGCCGCTCACTGCACCTGGCGTCGTATGAAAATCGGGAATGCGGTTGCCGTCGATAAAACGCATCGAGGTATGACGTTCGAAAAACTCCACCATCTCGGGGCCGGATTGCAGCAACGCGTCGACCTTGTCCGCATCGAAATGTGCGCCGAGTTCGTTGCGCAGATACGTACGCGATGCTTCAGGTTCTTCGACAATGCCGGCGCGCGTGGCGAGCGAGTTGCCGGGAATCCACATCCAGCCGCCCGACCATGCGCTCGTGCCGCCGAACACGTTGGCTTTCTCAGCCACGATCACGCGCATGCCGCGCGTCGCGGCCGTTACCGCCGCGGCCAGACCGGCCGCGCCGGAACCCAGCACCAGCACATCACATTCGAGAATCGGTTCGCGCTTCATCGCCACTTTGCTGGGTTCACTCGATACGGTGGAATCACGGGAAAGAGATCGTGCAGAACTCATTTGTTGAATACTATTCCACTTTATAACGTTTGTCTAAACCAGGTGACACCCTGATTCATCCCGTGATTTTTTCTTTCGCGCGATGCTGCGTGCTGTCGGGCTGCGCGGAAGAAACCATCGGCGTTGGTGCCGCGTTGGCGCGCGCCGCCGCATCACGCCCCGCGAGATAGGCAAACGCAAGCCCTGGCCCGAGCGTGATGCCGGGGCCTGGATACACCCCGCCCATCACCGATTGCATATCGTTGCCGCACGCGTAGAGGCCGCCAATCGGCTGATCGGCGCGATTCAGCACGCGCGCGGTGTCGTCGCTGACGAGGCCCGTAGCCGCACCGATGTCGCCGGGATAAAGCCGCACCGCGTAGAACGGCGCTTGCCCGATCGGCCCTAAACAGGGGTTCGGACCGGTCCAGTTCGCGTCGCCGTTGGCACGCTGGTAGTCAGTCGTGCCGCGCTGGAAATCCGGATCGACGCCGGTCTTCGCGTACTCGTTGATGCGCGCGACGCTGTCGGTGAGTCCGGCCGGATCGATATTGAGTTTCGCCGCAAGGCCGGCGAGCGTATCGGCACTCGTCAGATAGCCGTCCGCGACAAACGGCTGCAAACCTTTACCGCCTGGTCGCACCATTCCCAGTCCGTATTTACGCAAACCTTCCGCATCGGTGACGAGATACGCGGGCACCGACGGCACCTTGCGGTTCGCTTCCTGCATCGCAATACCGAACAGGTGATACGACGTGTTTTCATTCAGAAAGCGCCGGCCTTCCTTGTTGACGACGACCATGCCGGGCTTGCCGCGATCCATCATGAAGTGAGGGAAAACGGCGGTCGTGCCGTCGCTGCGTTTGCGCACCGAGACGGGCGCCCAGAACGCGTTGCTCAACGCACCTTCGCCATAACGCGCGCCGATGGCGAGCGCGAGATCGTGCGCGGTGCCCGTGTGGCCCGGCGCACCCGGACACCAGCTCGGATCGACGCCTGGCAGCATCGCACGACGCTTTTGCGCGTGGCGGTTGAAACCGCCGCTCGCGAGAATCACACCCCCTGTCACCGCGATCTGACGACGCTGACCGTTCTGGCTCAGCGCGATGCCGTCGACATTCCCAGTGCGGCCGGTGTGCAACGACTCCAGCTTCGTCTTCACCAGTACCGTGACATTGCGCGCGAGCAGCGAATGCAGCAGACGGCCGATCAACGCATTGCCCATCACGAGACGCGTGCCGCGCGGCCAGCTGATGCGGTCGCGACCATGGCGTGCGAGCAGCTTCACTGCATGACGCAGCGACTTGAACGACTTCGTCATGTTCAGCAGATGCCCGACATCGTCGCGATCGACCATCATGCCGCCGAGCACCGTAAATTCCGGAATCGGCGGACGGATCAGCGCGAACGCTTTGCCGAGCTTGCGGCCATCGAAAGCGAGCGGTTCGAGCGCGCGGCCACGCAGCGTCGATCCTTCGAGTTCGGACAGATAGTCAGGATGAAACGGACGCGCGCGGTACTTCACTTCCGAGTTGGCCTCGATATGCGCGACAGCCCGCGGTCCCGCCTGCAGGAATGCGCGCCGCAGCGCCTCACTGCTGCGCTCGCCGACCGCGCGGCGCAAAAAAGCCTCGGCATTGGCGCTACTGTCGTCGGGATTGATCGACGGGCCATGCATCGAATCCGGTATCCATGTCGTGCCCGCCGAGTAGGCCGTCGTGCCGCCCACATAGTCCGTGCTCTCGACCAGCAGCACGCGCGCGCCGTCGATAGCCGCGAACAGCGCCGCTGACATCCCTGCGCCGCCTGCGCCAATCACGACGACGTCGAATGTCTCGTCCTGCTTCAAACCGTTGAGTGTCTCCACCATCTCACGCTCCTTATGTCCCTTTTTGCGAGCGATGAAGCGGCTGCTTTCTCCGTTCATCGTGCCATCTAGAATTTGCTTTGATATTGGAATACTATTCCGAAACAGCAAAAAAGCAAAGCGTTCAAACATTCTTGGAGACACAGCAATGCGCGTACTGGTAACAGGAGGAAGTGGTTTTCTAGCGGCGTGGATCATGCGGCGGCTGCTCAGGACAGGCCTGAGCGTCAGGGCCTTCGACCTGCGTGCGGGCTCGCCGCTGCTGGCATCGCTCGCGCCCGGGCAGGCTGCTGCGGTGCAATGGGCGACTGGCGATGTTGCACTCGCCAGCGACGTGTCGCAGGCAATGAGCGGCTGCGACGCGGTCATTCATCTGGCCGGCATTCTGACCCCGGCATGCGCGCTCGACCCGGTGCGCGGCGCGCAAATCAATCTGATCGGCACGCTCAACGTATTCGAAGCGGCGCGCGTCGCTGGCCTTAAAAGCGTGCTGTACGCGAGCAGCGCTGGCGTATTCGGTCTCGACGACGGCGCTGTGCCGTTTCCGCAGACCTTCTACGGCGCGTTCAAGCTGGCCTGTGAAGGCGCGGCCCGTGCGTATTGGCACGACCACGGCATCGCCAGTATCGGTTTCCGGCCGCTCGTCGTGTATGGCGCCGGACGCGAAACGGGTTCGAGCGCGGGGCCGAGCCTTGCGTGCCGCGCGGCGGCACGCGGCGAACCGTACACGATTCCGTTCACCGGTTCGACTGGCCTCGTCTATGCGGACGATGTCGCCGCCGCTTACGAAGCCGCGCTAGGAGCGCCGCCACGCGGCGCGCATGTATTCACGCTGGCCGGCGACATCGTGGCGATGGATCGGGTCATCGGGCAAATCGGCGCAATCGTGCCTGGCGCACGAATCGACGCACAGGGTGCGCCGTTGCCAATCGCCACGTCGTTTCCCGTTGATCCGTCGCTCGCGCAATTACTTCCCGATCTGCCACACACGTCCCTCGAAAACGGCCTGCGCGACACCGTGGCGTTCTACCGATAACCCATTCACCCAATCAAGCAGAACAGCCCGGTATCGGGCACGATACCAACGGGCTCCACTATCTGGAGAAGTTTGAACATGACGCAATCTGACGAAGTTTCTTTCTCCGCTTCGCTCGACGAAGGCCTGAGCGGCGCGACCCGGGTGTATTTCATCGTCGGCGATCCGATCGCCCAAGTGCGCTCGCCGTCGGGCGTGACTGCGGCGTTGCGCGCGGCGGGCCGCGACGCGCTGGTGGTGCCCGCTCACGTCGCGCCCACCGATCTGCCCGCGTTCTTCGCGGGCGTCACGCCGATGCGCAATGTCGACGGCATCATCATCACTGTGCCGCACAAGTTCAGCGCGGCAGAGTATTGCGCGACGTTATCGACGGAAGCGTCGTTTCTTGGTGCGGTCAACACGTTGCGCCGTACCGCGGACGGCAAGTGGCATGGCGGCATGTTCGACGGCACCGGCTTTGTCGCGGCGCTCGTCGATGCGGGCTGCGAATTACGCGGCAAACGCGCGTTGCTAGTGGGCGCCGGTGGCGCGGGATCGGCGATTGGCCATGCGTTGATGCACGGCGGTGTCGGCTCACTCGACGTGCGCGATAACGACGTCGCACGCACCACCTCGCTGATTGGCCGTCTGAATGCACTGGGACATGGCGAAGCACACAGCGCGTCAGCCGATGTCGCGGCGCACGAGTACGACGTAGTCGTGAACGCATCGCCGCTCGGCATGCGGGCCGACGATCCGCTGCCGATCGATGTATCGCGCCTCGCGCCCACCACCTTCGTCGGCGACGTGGTGACGAAGCCACCGCTCACGCCGCTGATCGAAGCGGCTCGCGCGCGCGGCTGCCCAACGGTAACCGGCACGCAGATGTTCGGCCGTGTGTGCGACCGGATGGTGACATTTCTGCTCGAAGCGGGTCAGTAAAGGGCGCGGCGTTGCGCTGCTACACTGGCGCAACGCCCACCTATCGACACCCGCTCCACCCCATGCTTCGATTCGACAACCTCAGCAAGCAGTACAACGACCGCGTCATTTTCCAAGGATTGCATTACGACACGGCATCAGGATGCGTGGCGTTGAACGATGAATCTGGCAGTGGCAAATCGACGTTGCTCGGCATTCTCGCGGGCACGATCGAGGCCAATTCGGGCGACGTATGGCTCGGTGGACATTCGTTGCGAAGCGCACCGCTGCCCGCGAAATCCTCGCTCACGTATGTGCCGGAAGACTGCATGCCGTATTCCGCTCAGACAGGTCGCGAGTATCTGAACCAGGTGGCGCTGGAAAGAAAAGTGACACTGACCGCCGACGCGCTCGAACTCGCCGATCGTTTCGGCCTCACGCCGCATCTCGACAAGCGCTTCGAACAGATGTCGTTCGGTACGCGCAAGAAGATTTTTTTTACCGCGTCCGTGCTCGGCGAAACCCGCGTGCTGATCGCGGATGAACCCGCTGGCGGACTCGACGCATCGGCCCGCGCGGTGCTGGCCGATCTGTTCAGGACATTGGCCCACACACGTACGGTGTTTTTCTCGAGCTACGATACGGCGTTTACGGAAGCTTGCGAGGCGACCAGCATTCAATTCGCCGACCTCGCCAATCGCGGCCACGCAATCGGTTGATAAAAAATAGAGCCGGTATAACCGGCTCTATTCATCTGTCGCAAACCTGCTTACCGGCCTAGACCGCCACGCAAATCTTCCCGAAGTGCGCGCCCGACGCTTCATGCGTGAATGCATCGCCTAACTTCGCGAGATCGAACGTACTGTCGATCACCGGCTTGATGCCCGTCACTTCAAGCGCGCGAATCATCTCCAGCTGATCCTGCCGGCTGCCGACAATCAGCCCTTGCAAACGTTGTTGCCTCGCCATCAGCGCAGCGGTCGGCACGGGCCCCGCACGTCCGGTCAGCACACCGATCAGCGCAATATGACCGCCGATCCGGCAAGCGGTAATCGACTCCGGCAACGTACCCGGACCGCCCACTTCGATCACATGATCGACACCACGTCCATCGGTCAACTGACGAACCTGCTTGCCCCATTCGGGGTTCTCGCGATAGTTGATCGTATGGTCCGCACCGAGCTCACGCAGCTTCGCGAGTTTTGCGTCCGACGAGGACGTGGCGATCACCGACGCTCCCATCGCTTTCGCCAGTTGCAGGCCGAAAACGGACACGCCGCCGGTACCCAGCACGAGCACCGTGCTGCCCGCCTTCAACTGGCCGTCTACGACGAGCGCGCGCCATGCGGTCAATCCTGCTGTAGTCAGCGTGGCCGCTTCTGCATGGCTGTAGCCGCGCGGAGCCCGGGTGAAGTAATGGCTCGGCAGCACGACGACTTCGCGCGCGTAACCGTCGACGCCGTCGCCCGGTGTGGTGCTGAAATCGGCGATAGCGGGCGGGCCATTTTCCCAGAACGGGAAGAAGCATGACACCACGTGATCGCCAGCCTTGAACTCGGTGACGCCTTCACCGACCGCTTCGACGACGCCCGCGCCGTCCGCCATCGGAATGCGGCCCGCGTCGGCCGGCAGATTGCCCGTGACGACGCCATAGTCGTGAAAATTCAGCGAGTTCGCGTGAATGCGCACGCGAACCTGGCCCGCCGCAGGCTGACCGGGGTCCGCGATATCGACCACTTGCAGATTCGCCACGGTGGCGGGCGACCCGATTTTGACGGCTTTCATGGATTCATTCCTTGGTGATTGCACAGACGCACGGCGGGCAACATTGAAGCTCGCCCTTCGAGTCGAAAAGCATACCGCATGCTGGATTAGCGCGTCGGCACACGCTCATGGCTTCGCCTGAGCGGAATGATCATTGATAGCGGATCGGGAGGGTTGCGATGCCCTTTTTCGTCATTAACACGCGAAGTGCAGGCTCCGCTGCGACGACAGTTACTTCACTGTCTGAACCACTTCAAAGCCTTCAAACTCCGGATGTCCAAGATAATGCACGCGGTTATCGCCCGCATTCCGATGGGCGGCGCGAAAGGCGTCGGACTTGGTCCATGCATCGAACGACGCATGATCACGCCAGATCGTATGACTCGAATACAGAACGTGATCTTCCTTTTGCGGCCCCTTCAACAAATGAAATTCCACGAAACCTGGAACCTCTTTCAGATGGGTATCGCGAGTCGTCCAGAGTTGTTCGAAGGCAGCCTCGGACCCGGGGCTCACTTTGAAGCGGTTCATGGCGATATACATGCTGTCAGCCTCTTTGCAGTAGCAATACAGTTGGCAGGTTGCGGGTTCGTGCAGAACATCTCACGAGCTTCGCGAAACGAACGTCGATTATAGGCCTGCCTCAGCGGAAGCTTTCTGAAGCCGTCGCTGGCCGTGCTACGCGATTGCAAAGATGGAACTGCTGCACGCTGTCAGGCCGCCTTTTCGTGGGCGGCCTGTTCGAGCCAGATCCGGCTATCGGGAAACCAGAATGCATCCTGACGCGGCGGCGACACGAGTTTGACGGGCAAAGAGGGATTGAATATCTTCGACCACGCGGACAGATAGGAGGGTGTCTTGATCAGAACGCCGCAACGCGATAACAGCAGGCTGGACACCAACGCTTCACGGCCAATCTCAAGCCCGGGATAGCCGCTGAAATGAATCGGCGTGCTGCCCTGGGCAAGTAGTTTCGCGGGCGCGATCCTGACCGGCTTGCGGAACGGCCACGTGGAGAAATAGTCGAGAAACGCGGGTTCGTCGCTGGAAACAAACAGGTTGGCGAGGCGCGGGTTGTCCGCGAGCGTCGCATCCACCTGGCGGCAGAAGTTGCTCCACGAAACCGGAATGGCTTCCAACGTTTTGTCGGTGCCTCTGAAATGCACGCCGAGAGTCGACCCGCCGATACCGAGCGACTCGCAGATCGCATCGACTTCTCTCTCGATATGCGCGGCAATCCGATAGTGCGAAAAGAACAGTTCGCTCGCGCTGCCGAGTCGCAGTTGCGCTTCGTAGCGCTGACGAAAACCCAATTGCACCAGGTCCCGAACGGTCGACGTTCTGATCTTCTGCGTCGCCTCCGACGCCGACGAGGTCATGACCGGCTCAAAGAACGTAGCGAACCAGTCGATCTTGCGGGCGGCATCGCCATAGAGGCCACCGCGCGCGCTGATGCACGGCGTGAGTCGTCTCTCGTCGCAATACATCAGAATGAAGAGGACCATCTGCATCACGGAGAAGAAACCCGAGTTCTCCTGAATCTCGATCGCAAACACGCCGCGATTCAGGCGCTGCCGCGCGTGCAGCGAAAGCCTCTGAGGCGTCGCCACGGAATGCTTGAAGCCCTCGCTGCGCCGGATCTGTTTGGCCCGGTCGACTACTTTTTTCAACATGCCGAACTCCTGATCATTTAGATATTTTTCGACGTGGCAGGCGGCTCGTTACGACAGAAATCGAACGGACCCAGAATAACAGTTCGAAACAGAGGGTCGAGTAAGTTTGGCCTGCCAGGGTGAGCAAGCGCACATAACACCGGTAAGGTTTTCCCCGACTTGTCAAATAAGCTGGCGTGGCGGCCACCAGCGTGGATGCGGTTCCTGGCGACACGGTGCATTTGCCGCGCCGATTGCCTGACTACCGGCGAAGGCGGTTTGAATCAACCGGTTACACCGTTCGCGCGGCCTTGGCGCCATAGAGTGGATACTGTTTTTGCAAAGCGACGGCGACCCGGCTGAGTACATCGTTCCAGTCGCCGCGTTGCGGTTGCGTAAAAATCCGCACGCTGGGATACCACGGGCTGTCATCCCGATCACGCAGCCAGCGCCAGCAGCCTGCGAACCGGTTGAGCAGCCATACCGGTTTGCCCATCGCGGCGGCCAGATGCGCGACAGCGGTGTCGACCGCAATCACCAGATCGAGGTTGTCGATCAGCGCAGCGGTATCGGCGAAATCGGTTACGTCGTCCATCCAGTCGATCAGGCGCGTGCCCGTATTTGCGTCGGCTCGCCGGGTGTCGTCTTCAGTCTTTTGCAAGCTGATCCAGCGTACGCAATGCAAGGCCAGAAGTGGCGCGATTTGCGTGGGCATCAGGCTACGCGTGGTGTTTTCAGTCAACGCAGAATGGCCGCCGGCCCACACCATGCCCACGCGTGGCAGTTCGGGGTCGGGCAGCGAATCGAATCGGGTACGCCATGACGCGCTGCGGGCAGCGTCTGCCTGCAGATAGGTGGATGCCGGGATAGTGTCGGTGCGCGTGCCGAACGCCATCGGCAACGACATCAACGGGCACTGGTAGTCCCAATCGCTCACATCGGGATCCGCGTCGTCGAGCATGACGAGGCCAGGCCAGCGCATCGACAACGACTCGTCGTAAAGACGCCGCAGCGGTTGCGGACAGAGATAGCCGACCTGCGAAAACTGTTCGAGCAGCAACGGCAGATAACGCACGAATTGCAGGCTATCGCCGTATCCTTGCTCGGGCGTGACCAGCAAACGTTTTTTGCTGCTGGATGCGGAACCGCCTCGCGTTGCCGTGTTCAACCGCTCGCCCCGCCATTCGGGCAGACGCAGTCGCGGATTAACCGGGCTGGGTCGTTCATGAGCATCAGCATCGGCATCGGCATCGACGAAATTCGCCCCGCGGTCTTCGAAATACGGCCACCCTTCTTCATAGTTGCCCGCAGCCAGCAGCACCCGACCCAGATTGGCACGCGCGCCGCGATTCGACGGTTCGATGTCGATCACCTGCCTGAGGTACCGTTCGGCTTCGCTCAGCGACCCGAGATCGTTAAGAACCGCACCGAGGTTAGCGAGCGCCTGCGAATGGTCCGGCTGAAGTTCGAGCAGCCTGAAGTAGGCATGCGCCGCCTCGTCGGGGCGGCCGTGCATGTGCAGCATCAACGCCTGATAGTAATGAAGCACGGTCGAATCCGGCGCCAGTACCAGCCCGCGCTGGGCCGTTTGCAATGCGTTCGCGTAGGCGCGTTGTTTGATCTGGATCACACATAACGTACCGTAAAAAGCGGCCTCCGCCTGCGTGGCGATCGCGCGCACGACCCATTGCTGCGCCGATTCGAGCTGATCCGACATCAGCGCCACCAACCCCAGCGCATGCATGGCTCCGGCGTGAACCGGATGCTGGGCGAGAACCCGATCGAAGCCTCTGCGCGCCTGTTCGATATCGCCCGCACGGCGCGCCGTTTCGGCTTCGCTGAAGCAGATCGCAATGGCTTCGGAGGGAGACGGAGGTTGGCTTGACATGGTCGGCGAATGGATTGGCAGTGAACGGATTGCGCGAGGCGCCGTAGACGGTGATATTGGATCGGCTCCCTGCCACGAGGATGTGCGGCGGGTAACGCTCGCGGACCGACTTGTCGACGCCCGCGTTATCGAGCGGGAATTATCGGTACCGAATGAAGGGCCGTCCGCAAGACCGCTCTGAAATGGCGGCGCAGATGGGGGTGTGACGTACCCGCGTCGCCGAACGGCAATCCGCGCATGGTCAGTGTGAAATTCATCCGCCACCGTGCTTGGCCTTACCGCCGTGGGAAGGTCCACGCTTGTGTCTGATTTCTTACTGGAGATAAACCATGGAATTCGCCATCCCGGACATGACATGCGGCGGATGCGCCAGCGCCATCACTCGCGCAGTCACGCGAATCGACCCGACCGCGACACTCCACGCCGATGTGTCCATTAAAATCGTCAAGATCACATCGACGCTGCCGGCGCAGCGGCTCATCGAGACGATCGAAGCGGCGGGGTTTCATCCTTCGCTGAGGACATAGATAAACCCCAGCCGGGCTGATGCACAGTGAAGCAGAAAAACGCGAAAAAGGCCGCGTACGAACCCGTTAAACTCCCGCTTCCTGGCAGCAGTGTCGCTCGAACCAATCTTTTACCAACGGACATCCACTATGAAAAACCTTCGCGCCTTTCACGCTCTTTGCCTGTTCAGCGGTCTTTCGTTTGCCGTAGCGACCTTGCCGGTCTACGCTGAACAACCGGCCGCGATGCAGGGCATGGACATGTCCAGTTCGGCGCATGCCGGCCCTGACGGATCGACGCAAGCGTTCAAAGCCGCCGACGACAAGATGATGCATGACATGAGCGCACCCGAGTACACCGGCGAGGCCGACAAGGACTTCGTCGCGCACATGATTCCGCATCATGAGGGTGCGATCGAGATGGCCCAGACCGAACTGAAGTACGGCAAGGACCCTGAATTGAAGCGTCTGGCGCGCAACATCATCAAGGCCCAGCACGATGAGATCGAGTTCATGCACCGCTGGCAAGCCAAGCACGGCGTCAAGTGAGCAGTGTGAGTGGCGCGTGAGCTTCTAATGAATGTCGGTAACGCGGCGGCCCTCGCCGCGCGGAGGGACGCAATCAACACCGCGCGCACGCACCTTGCCGCGCGGCGCGCGCCCTGCGTCACCAGCAGCTTCATGTCAAACGGATAGATTCCCTTCGGCGCTACGCCCACGCCGACTTCGCCGCCGAAGCGGAACACGACGGCCGAAACCGGGCCGCTACCAAACAGCGCAAGTAGCGCGTTCAGCGCCGCAACGGCTACGCTCCACCCAGCAAATACCCCGCTCGCCGGCATCCTGTCAGCGAGCCCCCCATCGCCGCCGAATCAACGTGCCGTCGATCAAGACCGCCTGCACCGCGTTCGCCCTTCGCTGCCGTCACAGCGCTGTCACAGCAGCACGACAGAATCGTGGCCCATTTGAGCTGCTCACCGGCAGCGCCACGTTCTACGTCGCCAACCACGCGGCGCCCTCACGCCACGGCTGCTTCCTTTCAAGCCTGCTTACACCGCACATGATGCCGGTGCGGCCGGCCTGGATGCGTTGTGCGCGTCCCGTCAGAAGAAAAAATTTCAACTACACGTTACGACCAACGCATGCAAAAGAAACAGATCATCCTGGCCATGCTCGGCGCACTGGCTGCTTTCGAGCAAGGCCACGTCTGGGCCAAGTCCACCTCCAATGCCTCCTTCGAGGTCACCGGCGGCACCACCAATAGCACGGCGCAGAGCCTCGGCACAGGTGGCACGACGGGCACCGTCGACAAAAGCGGCACCCTCGCCGTATCGGGCAGCACGGTGGCGATCACCGTCACCGGCAACGCCAGCATCACCAACAACGGCACGATCACGCAAACCGGCACGGGCCGCGCGATCCGCGACAACACGGGCGCCCTGACGCTGACCGTCACGAACAACGCGGGCGCGACGATCCAGACGGCGGACGCCGACGTGATCCAGATGAACCAGCCGAACAGCAACATCACGTTCTATAACGCGGGGACCTTGACCTCGCTGAATGCATCGGCGGGCGGCTCGCAGGCAATCGACTTCAACGCCATCACCACCGGCAGCAACACGCTGATCAACACCGCGACCGGGCTGATCCAGGCGAACGAGGCCGATGCCGTGCGCCCCGGCGTGAACGGCTATGTGTACAACGACGGCACGATCCGCTCGACCAACAATCCCGGCAGCACCGATGGCAGCGACGGCATCGACGCGCAGACCAACAGCGGCATCACCATCGTCAACGCCACGACCGGCACCGCGAGTTCGCCCGGTACCGGCCTGATCGAAGGCGCACGGCACGGCATCACCGGCGGCAACTCGGACGTGACCACCGACGGCACCTTCACGATGAGCATCACCAATAACCTGGGTGGGACGATCCAGGGCGATAACGGCTCGGGCATCAACATCGATGGCTTCAACGGCAAGGAAGTACTGACCATCGTCAACAACGGCACGATCACCGGCAACGGCGTCACCTCCGACGGCGATGGCGTGGATGTCGACGGCCTCGTCAACCTGACCAATACCGGCACGATCAAGTCGCTGCACGCGTACGACGACGCCAGCGAAGGCGTGACGGTCGGCGGCGGCACGATCGTCAACTCGGGCACGATCGAGGGCATCAACTCTGCGACCAATGCCGATGGCACCGCGAACACCGGCGTGGGCCGCGGCATCACGCTGGCCGGCATCGACAAGGATCCGACCACCGGCGACGCGATTCCGGTGCAGGGCATTTACGGCAACACGACGGTGGTCAACAGCGGCCTGATCAAGGGCGACACCGATTCGGGCATTGCCGTGACCGGCGCGGCCACTTCCTATTCGCTGACGATCACCAACCTGGCGAGCGGCGTGATCGAAGGCGGCGGCAAGACAGCGGCGGCGATCAGCACGGGCGCGCAAAACTCCACCGTGATCGATTACGGCACCATCACCGCCGACAGCAGCGGCCGCGCGGTCGATCTCGGCAGCGGCAACAGCAGTCTGCAGATTCTCGGCGGCGCGGCGGTGATCAACGGCAGCATCTCGGGCGGCACCGGCACCAGCACGCTGACGATCATCCCGGGTGCAGGTAACAGCTTCACCTATCAGGATTCGATCTCGAACTTCGCGAACGTGTCGATTGGCGCGGGCACGGTCACGTTGTACGGCGCGAGCACCTATGTCGGCGCGACGACGCTGACGGGCGGCACACTGGTGCTCGGCAACAGCAGCGCGATCGGCAGCGGCCAGCTCAACACCGCGGGCTCCGGATCGACGATCGTGTATCTGAACGGCGTCGCGCTGGCCAATACGGTGAGCCTCGGCAGCACTACGACGCTTGAAGTCGACGGCGCGAATACGGCGGCGCAAAGCGGCGCGCTCGGACAATCGGGCGGCAGCTTCGGCATCGACAAAACGGGCACGGGCACGCTCGTGCTGAACGGCGCGAATACGTACACCGGCACGACCATGGTTCAGGCGGGCACCTTGCAGGTGGGCAGCAGCGCAACCACGGGAACCTCGGCGTCGCTGGCCAGCAACGTGGAGGTCGCGTCGGGCGCCACGCTGTCCGGCTATGGCACGATCAACGGCGACGTCGACAACCAGGGCACCGTGGCGCCGGCCAGCAACGGCGGCAATCTCAGCGTCACCGGCAATTACACGCAAGCCGCCGGTGCCGCGCTGAGCGTGAGCGTCGGCAGCGGCGCTGTCGCAACCGGCAGCTTGGTCAGCGACAGCGGCTATGGTCATCTCGTCGTGGGCGGCAGCGCGACGCTCGCAGCGGGTTCGTCGGTGGCGCTGGTGAACACCGGCTCCTATGGATTCGCAGCGGGCCAGCGCTTCGTCGTGATCGATGCAGCGACCAGCGGCACGAACTACAACACCAGCATGCTCGACTACTCGGCGCTCGGCTACAGCGGCCTGCTGTTCGGCACGACCGTCAAGGTGGACGGCCGCAGCGATCTGGTGGTCAGCCTGGCCGGCCAGCCGGCCAGCTCGCTCGCGACGACGTCGAACGCCAATGCAGCGCTCGCCGGTCTCGCGAAATACACCGGCGTGAGCACGGAGCTGCTCAATCTGTACAACGCGGCGACCGCGCTGAGCCTCGGTTCTAGCGCAGCGGCCACGAAAGCGGGCGTGCAGCTCAGCCCGGCCACGCAGGCGTCGCTGAGCCGCGCGGCCGCAGCGCCGACGCTCGACGCGCTGAACATCGTGAGCGGCCACGCGGACAGCCTGCGCCTCGCGCAAGCCGACAGCGCAACCGGCATCGCCACCGGCGACGCGCCGCCTGCCTGGGGCGTATGGGGCCAGGCGTTCGGCGGCCATGCAGGACAGGGCGAACAGGACGGCGTGGACGGCTACAGCGCGAACTACGCCGGCCTGCTGCTCGGCGTGGACCGCTCGATCACCGACAACTGGCGCGCGGGTGGCGTGTTCAGCTATTCGAACACCGCCGTCAACAACACCGACAACAGCGCCGGTGATTCGACCCGCGTCAACGGCTACGGCCTGATCGGCTACGCGAGCTACAGCGGCAACCCGTGGTACGTGAACCTCGCAGCGGGCGCAGTGCTGCAACGTTACGATACGACCCGCGTGGTCGATTTCACCGGCTTCTCGGGCGAAGCGAACGGGCAGTTCAACGGCCAGCAATATGTGGCGAGCGCGGAGTTCGGCTATCCGCTCGCATTGGGTGGCGGCACCACGTTGACGCCGCTCGCGAGCTTGACCTACAGCTATCTGCATCAAGGCGCGTACACGGAAAGCGGCGGCAATGGCGCGGCGTTGTCCGTCGATTCCGCGCATACGACGTCCGTGCGCAGCAACGCGGGCCTGAAGCTGGAGACGGGCTTCACGAGCCGTTACGGCGACATTGTCCCGTATCTGCAGGCGCAATGGACCCACGAGTACGATCACTCGCGTCTCGTAACGGGTGCGAGCTTTGCCGGCGACCCGACCGGCGCGAGCGCATTCACCACCGTGGGCGCTACGCCGATCGACGACTTCGCGGACATCCAGTTGGGCGTGACGTTGTTGCGCGCGAACAACCTGAGCCTGACCGCTCGCTATGAAGTGCAGGCGGGTTCGCGCTTCGTGTCGCAGACCGGCTCGTTGAAACTGCGTCAGATGTTCTAGGCGGCTTGCTTTATGTTTGCGCTGTTTGCTTTGGTTCGTTGCTGGGCCGCATCGGTTTTGACGACCGAAGCGGCTCACCTGAGCGGCGCGATGACGATGACGTGCGTCGCGCGTTACCGTGCCTCGTTATCGCGCTGGCTCGGGGGCGTGTTCGTCGCGCTGCTGGTCACCGGTTGCGCGATGCCGGACCGCAACGAACGCGCGGATACGCTGGCTGCAAACGCGGGTCTTCAGCGTGAACAGATTGCCACCCGCCCTTTCGTGCTGACCGCGTTCACGCGTTTCACGCGCGCCGACCGGCCACTCACGGTCTATATCGAAGGCGACGGACTCGCATGGCTTTCCCGCAGCGAGCCGTCGCCCGACCCCACGCCGCGCCATGCCACCGGCCTCGCGCTGGCGGCTGCGGATCCTGCGCCGAACGTCGCGTATCTGGCGCGGCCCTGCCAGTTCACGGCCATGTCGGCGAATCCGGCGTGTGCGATTTCCTATTGGACCGGCAAGCGCTTTGCACCGGAAGTCGTGGACTCGCTCGATCAGGCCATCGGTCAACTCGCCGCCCGTGTGCCAGGACAACGTATCGATCTGGTCGGCTATTCGGGTGGCGGCGCACTCGCCGTGCTGATCGCGGCGCGGCGCGCCGACATTGCGTCGCTTCGCACGGTCGCCGGCAATCTCGACGATGAGTTCGTCAACCGCCTGCATCACGTATCGCCGATGCCGGAGTCGGAAAATCCTGTGGACGTGGCTCCGCGCGTTGCCGCGATTGCGCAAATTCACTTCAGCGGAACTGCGGACACGGTCGTGCCGACCGAGGTCGCGACGCGCTTCGTGGCCGCAGCGGGCGGCCACTGTGCGCGAGTCGAGGCGGTGCCGGAGATTGCGCACGACGGTGACTGGGTTCGCGCGTGGCCTGCGTTATTGCGGATCGAGCCGGTCTGTTCTGCAAGCGCCGCGCCGCCGCGCTGATTCAATCAACGGAAGCCGTAGAAGAGCACCCTCTTCCCTTCGAGGCTGACCTGCACACCCTCATAACACCCGGACGTGCAGGACGTGCCATCTGCGGCCTTCCCCGCTCCCGGCACGTATTCGGTGCTGATAATCGCTCTGACTTCGCTCGCATCACTATCCACGACCATCTGCAAAACCAGCACGACGCCATTGTCGTAGTTGATCGTCATGTTGCCGGTGCAATCGGAATTCAACGTATAACGGCCGTTCTGATTCGGATTGAAAGCAGTCTGTCCGCCTTTCGGCACGCCGCTGACATTGCCGAAGTCGGTCCGCGAGAAACTCCCTGCGCCGTTGAACGTCACGATCGCGACGTCATCGAGAGGCGCCGGCGTGGGGAACGCATGCAGTACGTTGGCCGAATCCAGTATGCCCAGCGCCTCCCCTTTTGCACTGAATCCGTATGGACCTTTTAGCGTCTGGTTCGAGCAGAGACCCGCGGCCGACGCTGTCCCGCACAAAACCATAAGCGCAACTGCTGTTGCCGAAAGCACACTTGAACGATGGGTTTTCACGATCATCTCCTTATCGGTGGCCGGATGGCGTAATCGTTATAGACCGTGCTGGCGGCAACGTCGGCCGCCTCCCTTACACGCGCATACCGCGAAAAATGCGTGCAATCCGCTTCGGTATTGCGGTCTCCTTTCGCAGCACGCGCTAATACCCTTCACCCTGGCGCGACAGTTAACGATTTCTTCAGCTTGAATCAATAGAGACGTTCGGGCACTGCGCGCACTATCAGTCTCCAGCGGGTGCATTTAACCGCTGCCGTCATTTCAACCGGGTATGAAAGGAGTGAACAAAATGAAAGCTCTACGACTTGCGGCGATCTGTACAGTTGCTGCACTGGCTGGCAGCAGCTGGGCGCAAGATGCGCCAACCACCACGGACGCGATGTCGAACAGTACCGCGGCACCGCCACCGTCGGCGGACGTCGGCGGCGTGGCTACCACGAGCGCCACGGGATCGGGCGCGACGATGGTGACCAGACAGCAGGTCTATCAGGATCTGATCCATTCGGAGCAATCCGGCGAGCAGGCCCGTTTGCAGCACGATACGTATCACGGCAACTGACCGGTGCAATTGAACACATCGTGTTTCAAAGGCCAATCCGCTTCTCGACACTGCGAAAACGTCCCATCGACCTGAACCGTCTGAACCAGGGATTGGTCTTCAGTTCGCACATGCGCGGCGAACGTTCCGCCAGCGACGCCTCGAGCCAGCGGAACATCGGCTCGGGCTGCGCGAGCCGCGCATAGAGTTCGGCGAACAGAAACGGTGAAATATAGCCCTCCGCCGCGCGTGCCGTCAGATCGCGCAAATACCACTGCAACACTTCGCGATAGCCGCCTGCGTCCCACGCTTCACGAATCTTTTCGGCGCGCGCGAATGCGTTGCTGCAGAACAGCGCTTCAACAGTGGCCTCGACGGCCTCTTCATAAAGACCGCGAATCTCGAACGCGGTCGCCACCAGTTGATGAACCAGCGGCGAATGTGCGCGTCCTTCGTGCAGGCAGTATTCGGCAATCGCTTCGTCATACTGACCCGATTGCACCAGACCAAACACACGCGAACCTTCGAAGCCGATCGGATCGGCACGCTCGGCGCGTTCGAATTGCGCACGGCCTTCCGCATCGCGGCCTTGCACCAGCAAAAGGCGCGCATAGAGCCGGCTGGTTTCCGCGTGCGAGGGATTGATCCGCAGCGCTTCGAGAAACTCGTCCTCGGCACGTCGCCAGTCCCAGTCGTAGAAATAGTGCACGCCCGCCAGCGCCTGATGTGCCTCGGGCAGATTCGCGTCGAGCTGCAACGCGTGCAAAGCGGCTTCACGCGCGCGCGGATAACCGTCTTTCGGTGGATAAAAACCGTGCGCCGCCGTCGACCCGAACACGTTCGACAAGCCGACATAGCCGAGCGCATAAGTCGGATCGCGCTCCACCGCGCTTTCGAAATAGGCCCGCGCGCGCACGAAATCTTCATCGCCCAACGCGTGATGCGCGGCGAAGCCCGCATCGAAATGCACGCGACGGGTCCAGTAAAACCGGCCGCGCAACCAGTCGTCATGCGCAGCGGGATTGATCGGCGAGCGTCGGTTCAACGGATGCAAACCCGATGCGGTCAACGCGGACATTACGTCTGTCGCGAACGCGGCCCGCAATTCCCGGCAAATGTCGAAATGACCTTGCGACGCCGGCTCGTACGCGGCGCTCCATACCTGCACCTGATCGACGCAGCGCACGAGCTGCGTCAGAATCCGCATCTGCGTACCGTCGATAGCGACCGAACCTTCCAGAATGTAATCGAGCGACAGGTGGCGGCCAATATCAGCGATGCCGTGCGTGATGGTCCGGTATTGAGCGGCGGTGGTCCGCGCAATCACGAGCACGTGGGCCGGGTTCATCGCGCCAATGGCCGCCGATATTTCATCGGCGAGCGCGTCGCAGAACGGTTCGAACCCGCGGTTCGTCGTGTGATTCGAGAACGGCAACACCAGCATTCGCAATGCGTCGCCGGGCAGCGACGCCACCTCTTCACCGTCCGACGGCGTGACATTCAGCCGATACCCTTTGCCTTTGACCGTGACCAGATATTCGGGCTGTTCCGGCGACTCCCCCAACGCGACGCGAATCTTGCGGATCGCCGTGTTGATGCCGTTATCCGTTTCACGAAACGCACTGCCGCCCCACAGCGAGCGGGCAATGTCGGCGCGCGTCACCAGTTGTTCGTGACGCAGCGCCATCATGATGAGCAGTTCCATTGGCTGCCGTTCGAGTGGAATCTGCACGCCGCCGCGTCGGAGTTCGTAGCGCTCGACATCGAGTTCGACGTCGGCGATCCGGAAGATCGAACGCGTATTCATTCGGAGCCAGCCGAGAGCGACGCACCCCTCCGTGTGCGTGCCATTTGCGACGAGGCGTCACGATTCATCCCGAACGACGCAGTGAACGCGAACATCGCGCACACGACGATCAGCAGTGCCGGCGCGATCGAGGAGTGCAGATGGACGGACAGCAGGTTGGCGGTGAGGGGCGCGAGCCCCATCGGAATCGCGAGGCCCAGGTTGATTGCCATCGCGAGTCCGCTGAAACGCACGTCGACGGGAAACATTTCGGCGATCGCGCACGCATAGGTCCCGTTCACGAATGACGCGACGACAGCAGCCGCCGAAAACAGCAGTGTGAGACTAGCGATATGCGCATCGACGGCCAGATAGAAAAGCGGCGCGAACGCCATCCACATGACAGTGCCGGCACGAAACACATAGCGTCGCGGGATGCAGTCGCCAAGAAAGCCGGTTGCAAGAATGCCGAACGAAATAAGCAGCACGTAAGCCAACTGTGCGCGGGCGACGGACGCTGAATCGTAATGCAACGCCTGCAACCACGGCGGCAAATGCGCGACCAGCAGCCCGCCCGATACGCCGACGAGAGACGCCGCCGCCACACCTCGAACCGTCGACGCGAGATGCTTGGAGAACAGCAGCCGCAAAGGCTCATTGCGACGCACACGAAATTCGCGAATGTATTCGTCGGTTTCAGTCAGATTACGGCGCAGAAAGAAGCTTGCGAGGCCAAACAGGCCACCTGATAGAAAGCCGATACGCCAGCCGTACGCGTCGACCTGCGCGGGAGTGAGCAGCACATGAAGCAGCAGATTGCCGCCGGACGCGAGCAGCAACGCGATATTCACCGCGAAAAACACCACTCCACATAAAAGCCCGCGTCGCGCGTGCGCCGTTTCAACCGCGTAAATCACCGCGCCGGGCAGTTCTCCGCCGAGACAGAATCCCTGCACCACGCGCAGCAGAATCAGCAGTAGAGGCGCCGCGATTCCAAGCACGGCGTAAGGTGGAATGACGCCGATCAGCAGCGTGCAGACACCCGCGATCATCGCCGATGCAGCGAAGACGAGACGGCGGCCGTAAAGATCGCCCAGCCGTCCCAGCAGCATGCCTCCCGTGAGCCTCGCTAACTGGCCCGTCGCGAGTACCAGAAAAGACAGCGTCGCCGGTGCAATGCCGGTGGACGGTGAGAAGAAAGCCCGGCCGATGTTCTGCGCGAAAAAGCCGTAGATGACGAAGTCGAAAACTTCAAGCGCGCCGCCCGTACTGGCGATCGCGATCATCCAGCGTTGGTGGACACTCATGCGCCCGTTGTACGAAGCGGTTGATTCGTGAGCCATGCCGAACCCCGATCGCAAATACCCAGGCCGCGCCGGATAACTGGACGCCACGGACAATCGTGCACGCCGCGCTTGTCCGCTGCCGGACAATTTATCTACAGAATAGGTCGGGAGAATCGTGGGGCACAGCTTTTCGTGCGTGTTTTACGAGGTATTTCGTGGATCTCGTCGTGGAGCGCATAAAGAAAAACGCTGTGTGCCAGATTTGAGCTTTCATTTTCGATTGAGAATGATCGCGCAAATGATGAGGA
Source organism: Paraburkholderia metrosideri (assembly GCF_904848625.1). Taxonomy (GTDB): domain Bacteria; phylum Pseudomonadota; class Gammaproteobacteria; order Burkholderiales; family Burkholderiaceae; genus Paraburkholderia; species Paraburkholderia metrosideri. The sequence continues at coordinate 199,401 of NZ_CAJHCP010000005.1, read as the reverse complement.
TGCCCAACTTCAAATCTCGCAACGCTGTGGGGCTTTTTGAACACTTAAGCGCAGGATGTTATCGAGCGTCTCGTTTTATTTTTCGCACTGCCTTTCCCGTATCGCAGAGCCACACTTGCAGCTTCGGTTCTTCGCTGCGGCAACGATCGATCGCATGCGGGCGAGCATGCTCATTAATGAAACAGCCCGAACCGCTCATTTAATATGCAACGATGTTTAGACCGGCAGCAGTGTCCCGGTACTTTGCGCACGGGTATTTGCGGGAAAGGCGAAGTGAAGGATGAGACGTACCAGACAGCAGGCGCTCGATACGCGAGCGAAAAGCACCGACGCAGCGGAGCGCGCGTTTTTTCTGCGCGGTGCGACACGTACCTCGCTCGACGACATAACAAACAAGGAAGCCGGCGTGACGCGCGGCGCGGACGATCTCAATGCCAGGCAAGCGGCAGCGTTTATTCACGCCGCGCTGAGCGGCTATTTTCGCAAGCGCCTGATGGTGTCTTGTGCAAGTAACGATGCGGAGATCGGACAGATTGTGGCGATTGCATTGCGTTGTATCGATTCTGAGTCGATTGGCCATGCAGCCTGTATTGAGCCGTAAAACCGGCTAACACGTCGTTACTGGTTTGATGACGGTCGCGAGGAGGGTCATCGTCGAGCCTGGGTGAGCCAGGCTGCGACAATAGGGCGCACAGCGTGAATCAGGCTGCGGCGTGCGCGCGATCGTAGAACTCGTCGATCTGCGCGACTGCGCGATGCTCAAGCGTATGGATCGCCAGGAGCGGGTCGATTTTCAGCTTGGGGATAGTGAGTTCGTCACCTGCGGGTGCGCCTTCTGCGCTGTTGCCATCAATACGTTCGATGCTCGAGCGGCACACCCACTGCACACCCTGTTCGTCTGCTGCTACGTCTACGTTGACTCGAAAACCACGATGCTCTAATGCCACATTTCCTCCGGCCTACAACTGAATTGAAAGTACTCGACTACTGGTGCGACGAGAAAGGGGTGAAGGTTAGCATGGCCACAGGATCTCTTCAGCGACGCGGGCAGGTGTTATGTACTTGTAATGTAACGGTTTATTCACGCATTAAAGTCTGCACCCGTCCCGCCCCGCTAGCTGGTTTGCCGGTGACCACTCACCCGCGAGCCCGCATCGCGAGGGAGCGATACGAGGTCGATCAATCCGCAGGCGCCGAGCACCGCGACGAAAATAAACGCCAGTTGAAAATCGTGCGGTCCCACCGGCGCCGCATTCGCGTTCGCATCCAGCAGCCACTGGGAGATGCGCAGCGCGATAGCGCCAGCCGACACACCGAACGCCATCGTCAGTTGGGTTGCCACGCTGGAAAGCGTGGCTGCGCCGCTCATCTGCGGCTGGGGAACGTCGGCGAAACTGAGCGTGTTCAACGCAGTGAACTGAAGCGAACGCGCGAGACCGCTCGCGAACAGGATCGCCACCATCCATGCGACCGGACTCGCGGGCGACAGCAGACTCATCGCCGCCACCGACAGCGATGCAAGCACGCCATTGACCAGCAGAACCGAACGGAAGCCAAAGCGCTGGATGATCAGCGTCGTAAGTGGTTTCATTGCAAGGTTGCCGGCAAACACGCTGAGCGTCAGCAAGCCGGAACTGAACGCCGATAAACCGAACGACGTCTGGAACATCAGCGACAGCAGAAACGGCACGGCGCCAATCGAGATCCGGTAGATCGATCCGCCGCCCACGGCGACGCCAAACGTCCTGATCCGCAGAGTCGCGAGGCTGACGAGCGGCGTGCGTGCGCGGCGCAGATGCCACACGGCCAGCACGGTCGTGACGACGCCCATCGCTACGCCTGCTGCCAGCACCAGCGATGAGCCGCCCGCACGTCCCAGATGTTCGGTGGCATAGACCAGGCTCGAACAGGCGACACCGCACAGCACGAAGCCACAAACATCGAACGGACGCCGTTCGGCGGGAGCCGCCATGGCGTCGAAAAAACGATGCGTGAGCCACACGCCCACGCAACCGAGCGGCACGTTCAGATAGAACAGCCATCGCCACGAGGCAAACGTGACAATCAACCCGCCGAGCGGCGGCGCAAGAATGGGCGCGACCAGACCGGGCCACGTGATCACCGCGATGGCGCGCATCAGGTTCTCTTGCCGCGTGGAGCGCAGCACGGCCAGCCGGCCGACCGGGACCATCATTGCGCCGGCCATCCCTTGCAACATGCGCGCCGCGACGAAGCCAGCGAAACTCTGCGCCGCTCCGCATAGCGCAGAAGCCACGGTAAAGGTGGCTAGTGCCGCCATGAACACCGTGCGCACGCCGAACCGGTCGGCCACCCAGCCGCTCACGGGAATCAACACGGCGAGACTCAGCAGATACGCGGTGATGCCCGCGCTCATGTCAAGTGGCCGGACGCCGAACGACGCTGCCATCTGCGGCAACGCGGTCACCATCAGCGTGCCGTCGAGGTTCTCCATGAAGAACGCGGCGGCCACCAGCAGCACGACCCACGACGCTCGCGCGTCACCGGACCGCCGTGTTGCCGTGACGGTCCCGACTTCGATTGGCGCGCTCATCGGCGTTAGCGGCGGCTGGTGGCTGCCAGTGAGTCGCCCGGCAACTCGATCCGCTTGATGTCGCCGAGAATGAAGATGTACGACGCCGCGCCCAACAACGCCACCGCCCCGATGAACGCAAGCCCCAGGACGAACGAGCCGGTCAACGACACCAGCACGCCGATCACAACCGGCGTCACGATGCCCGCGATGTTGGCGGTGAAGTTGAAGATACCGCCGGTGAGCCCCATCAGACGCTTCGGCGCGATATCGGGGACGATCGACCAGCCCAGACCACCCATGCCCTGCCCGAAGAACGCGATCGACATGACTGCGATCACTGCCGTGTCGGTTTTGACGTAGATCGCCAGCACGATCGTGGAGGCCAGCAGCAGTCCCGTGACGATCGGCAGCTTGCGCGCCAGGTTGACCGAACCGGTACGGCGCAGCAGCAGGTCGGACACCCATCCGCCGAACAACACGCCCGCCGACGCGCCCAGGAACGGCAGCACCGCGAAGAACCCGACCTTGAGCCAGACCATGTGCCGTTCCGCGACGAGATACGTCGGGAACCAGGTGAGGAAGAAAACTACCGTAGCGTTGCCCGCGAACTGGCCGATGGCCGCGCCCCAGATCTGGCGTCGTCCGAGCAGCGTACGCACATCGGCCCACGAAAACGGCCGCTGCACGTCGCCGGTACTCTCGAGGCCGCCGCCTGCGCCGATGTACTCGCGCTCCGCGTCGTTCATCGTGCGAGACTCGTGCGGCTCGTGATAACGCACCCACCAGATCAGTGAAAACAGCAAACCGACCGCACCGACCACCACGAACATCGCGCGCCAGCCGAACGCCGCGATGATCCAGAACAGCAGCGGACTGAAGACCGCGAGACCGATGTACTGCCCCACCTGGTAGATGCTGGTGGCACGCGCACGCTCGCGCTGTGGAAACCAGTGGCCGACCACGCGGCTGTTGGCCGAGAAGCACGGCGACTCGGCCACGCCGAGCCCGAACCGGCAGACCAGCAACGAAGCCAGTCCGCCGACAAAACCATGCAGCACGATGAACGTCGACCAACTCGCGACCGCAAGAAAATAGGTCTTCCTGACGCCAACCCGATCGAGAAACATACCCGCCGGTATCTGCGAAGCCGTGTACGTCCACGAAAACGCCGAGAACACCAGACCCATCACGGCGGCCGAAAGTCCAAGGTCTTTGGTCAGCGTCGGCGCGGCAATACCGAGCACGGTCCGGTCAAGATAGTTGACCACCGTGCCGATCGCGATCAATGCGAGGATCGTGAAGCGTGCGCGCGACCGGCGTGACGACGCGATGGGCACGTCCTGTACGACAGGCGAAACTGCTTGGCTCTTCATATCGTCTCCGGTATTCGAGGTGCAGACGTTCTATGCGTCTTTCGAGGCTGCCGGCTGGCAGGTGCATCACGCGTCAAGCATCACGCGTCGACTGCGGTCAGACGGTTTCCCACTTTTCCGAGCGGATGCTGCGAGCGATCGCTTCGAGCGCCGCGATGGTGTCGACCGACTCCTGTTCGGTGCAGCCGGTCCAGTGTTCGGGGCCTTTCGCAATCGCCAGCGCGAAGCTTTCGGCTTCGACCAGAAAGCCGCTTTTGCCGGACACGGTGATCGTTTCGCGTGGCGTCGACGACGGGATGCCGCGACGCAGGTGGATCTCCGGCGGTCCCGCTTCGGGCGGGCTATTCAGAAAGGTGGTTTCCAGAATGCCGTCGCTGCCGGCGATCAGCGCGTGACGGTGATACGCGGTGCTGAAGCTGCAGGTGATCTGTCCGAGCAGGCCGCTCGCAAACTCCAGATTCGCGACGACGGTCAGATCGACGCCCGACTCTGCCCAGCGGGCCAGCGCATTGACACGGGTCGGCTTTTCGCCGGCGACCATCCTCAGGAAGTTCATCGCGTAGCTGCCGGCATCCAGCAGCGCGCCGCCGCCGCGATCGGGATCGAGGCGGATGTTGGCGGGATCGGTGAAGGTCACGCCGAAACAGGCATGCACTGTCTGGACCCGGCCAATCGCGCCGTCGGCCAGCAGGCGCTGCAATGCGAGGGTCTGTTCCTGCGCGCGGTACGGATAGGCTTCGGCCAGAAAGACCTGATTGCGCCGCGCTGCGTCATACATGCGACGGGCGTCTTCCGACGACACCGCAATGGGCTTTTCGCAGAGCACGTGTTTGCCCGCGTCGAGTGCCTTGATGACCCACTCGGCGTGCAGCGTGTTCGGCAGAGGGACGTAGACGGCCTGGATGGTCGCGTCGTCGAGCAGCGCTTCGTAGGAACCGTGCACGTTGGGAATGTTCAGCTCGCTCGCAAATGCTTTGCCCTTTTCCAGATCGCGGCTGGCTACGGCGGCCACTTCGATGAGTTCGGATGTCGATACGCCCGCGATGAACGAGCGGGCGATTTTTGCGGCGCCGAGGACGCCAAAGCGAAGGGGAGCTGGGGTGGGCATGGCGTATGTCTCCAGAGGAATTCAGGTTGGAATGAGGAAGTGGGTCCTTCCTGTGGCTCTCTGCGTACAGTCGGGGAGCCCGTCTGCCCGCGCGACAGCGTCGGGCCGGCAAACCCCGCGTAGCAGGCCAGTCGGGAATGGGTTTCCCGTTGAGCAGATACTAGATAGATGTCGTCCGGCTGTCGTATGCCGAGTTTCGGGTGGGGTATAACTTTTGGTTAAGGAGCGAACGTCCTTAACGAGAGACGGACCGGACTGCGTGTAATGCAGAGGATAAAAGCGCCGCGGGATCAACCACACAAGGAAATCCGGGCATCCGGCGGATTGAACGCGCGAATGCCCGGCATCGGAATCAGTCGAGGACCGCTTCCGGAACAAGACCACACATCAACGGACTCACGGCAAACGCGTCACCCCGGCACCCTCACCCAGCCCTCCATCAAAACCCGTGCACTGCGGCTCATGATCGCCTTGGTGACGGTCCACTCGCCGCCCTCCAGCCGAGCCTCCGCTCCCACGCGCAAAGTCCCGGAAGGATGTCCAAACCGCACCGCCTCCCGCTCGCCACCGCCAGCCGCCAGATTCACCAGCGTTCCCGAAATCGCAGCCGCTGTGCCGATCGCCACCGCCGCCGTCCCCATCATCGCGTGATGCAGTTTGCCCATCGACATTGCCCGCACCAGCAGATCAACGTCGCCCGCTGTCACCCGCTTGCCACTCGACGCAACATAGTCAGCCGGCTTCGCGACAAACGCGACCTTCGGCGTATGCTGCCGCGTCCCGATCTCGTCCAGATGCTTGATCAGCCCCATCCGCAACGCGCCGTGGGCACGAATCGTTTCGAACATCGCGAGCGCCTTCTCGTCGCTATTGATCGCGTCCTGCAGTTCGGTGCCCTTGTAGCCGATCGACTCCGCGTCCACGAAAATGGTCGGAATGCCCGCGTTGATCATCGTCGCCTTCAACGTGCCGACGCCTGGCACGTCGAGATCGTCGACCACCTTGCCGGTCGGGAACATCGCGCCGCCCGCCCCCTCTTCTTCCGCAGCCGGGTTCATGAATTCGAGTTGCACTTCAGCCGCGGGAAACGTCACGCCGTCGAGTTCGAAGTCGCCGGTTTCCTGCACGGCGCCATCGGTCATCGACACATGTCCGATGATCGTCTTGCCGATATTGGCCTGCCAGATGCGCACAGTGGCCACGCCATCGCGCGGAATACGGCTCGGGTCGACCAGACCCGCGCTGATCGCAAACGGCCCCACGGCAGCGGAAAGATTGCCGCAGTTGCCGCTCCAGTCGACAAACGCCTTGTCGATCGACACCTGTCCAAACAGGTAATCCACATCGTGATCGGGCCGGCTGCTTTTAGCGATGATCACCGTCTTGCTGGTGCTCGACGTCGCGCCACCCATGCCGTCGATCTGCTTGCCATACGGATCGGGGCTGCCAATCACGCGCATCAGCAGTGCGTCGCGCGCGGCGCCCGGCACCTGCGCGGCCTCGGGCAAATCCTGCAAGCGGAAGAACACGCCTTTACTGGTGCCGCCACGCATATAGGTGGCCGGAATTTTGATCTGCGGTCGATGCGCCATGACAATCGTATCCTGATGAGATAAGCGGGCGGTACGCGCTTAAGTCCATACCGCCCTGTGCTGCATTACGTTAGCCGTAGAACTGCATGCGGCAACTCAAGCCGCCGCTTTCGACGACTCAAGAAAGTCCTGCGCAAAGCGCTGCAACACGCCGCCGGCTTCATAGATGGAAACTTCTTCGGCGGTATCGAGCCGGCACGTCACCGGCACGTCCACCCGCTCACCATTCTTTCGATGAATCACCAGCGTCAGATCCGCACGCGGCGTGCGTTCGCCGATCACGTCGAAAGTCTCGGTGCCGTCGATACCGAGCGTCAGCCGGTTCACGCCCGCCTTGAATTCCAGCGGCAACACACCCATGCCGACGAGATTGGTCCGGTGAATCCGTTCGAAGCCTTCCGCCACGATCGCTTCCGCGCCGGCGAGGCGCACGCCCTTGGCCGCCCAGTCGCGCGACGACCCCTGGCCGTAATCGGCACCGGCAATCACGATCAGCGGCTGTTTGCGTTCCATGTAGGTTTCGATCGCTTCCCACATGCGCGTGACCTTGCCTTCAGGCTCGATGCGCGCCAATGAACCGGCCTTGACCTTGCCATCTTCGAGCACCATCTCGTTCTTCAATGTGGGGTTCGCAAAGGTCGCGCGTTGCGCCGTCAGATGATCGCCGCGGTGAGTCGCATACGAATTGAAATCCTCTTCGGGCAGCCCCATTTTTGCGAGGTATTCGCCCGAGGCGCTGTCCAGCAGAATCGCATTCGACGGCGACAGGTGATCGGTCGTGATGTTGTCGCCGAGCACGGCCAGCGGACGCATGCCTTTCAGCGTGCGCGCTCCAGCCAGCGCACCCTCCCAATACGGCGGACGACGAATGTAGGTGCTCATTTCACGCCAGTCGTAAAGCGGATTGGCCTTCTCGCCCGTATCGACAGAAACGGCGAACATCGGTTCGTATACTTTGCGGAATTGCTCGGGCTTCACACTCGACGCGACGATTGCATCGATCTCTTCATCCGTCGGCCAGATATCTTTCAACGTGACCGCATGACCGTCGGCATCGATACCGAGTACATCTTTCTCGATGTCGAACCGAATCGTGCCCGCAATCGCGTAAGCGACCACCAGCGGCGGCGATGCGAGAAAAGCCTGCTTCGCATACGGATGAATACGTCCGTCGAAATTGCGATTGCCGGACAGCACCGCAGTCGCATACAGATCGCGCTCGACCACTTCCTTCTGGATCACCGGGTCCAGCGCGCCGGACATGCCGTTGCACGACGTGCACGCATAAGCGACCACGCCGAAGCCGAGTTTCTCCAGTTCCGGCAGCAACCCTGCCTCTTCCAGATACAACGTGACCGCTTTCGATCCCGGCGCGAGCGACGTCTTCGCCCATGGCTTGCGGGTCAAACCGCGCCGGTTCGCATTACGCGCGATCAAGCCTGCGGCAATCATGTTGCGCGGGTTGTTAGTGTTCGTGCAACTCGTGATCGCGGCGATGATCACCGCGCCGTCCGGCATCAAGCCAGGCTCGTTCTCCACCTTGCCGCTAATGCCGCGCGCCGCCAGCTCCGAAACCGGCAGACGTCGATGCGGATTCGACGGGCCCGCGAGCGTGCGCACCACACTAGACAGATCGAACCTCAGCACACGTTCGTACTCGGCGCGCTTCAGCGTGTCGGCCCACAAGCCGGTTTGCTTCGCGTACGTTTCTACCAGCTTCACGAGTTCGTCGTCGCGGCCCGTGAGTTTGAGGTACTTGATGGTCTGTTCATCGATATAAAACATCGCGGCCGTCGCGCCGAATTCGGGCGCCATGTTCGCGATGGTCGCGCGGTCGCCGAGCGTCAGTTTGCTGGTGCCTTCGCCATAAAATTCGAGGTAGGCGCCGACCACTTTTTCCTTGCGCAGGAATTCGGTCAGCGAAAGCACGACGTCGGTTGCCGTAATGCCTTCGCCTGGCTTGCCGGTGAGTTCCACGCCGACGATATCCGGCAGCCGCATATAGGATGCGCGCCCGAGCATCACGCTTTCCGCTTCGAGCCCGCCGACGCCGATGGCGATCACGCCGAGCGCGTCGACCATTGGTGTATGCGAGTCGGTGCCGACCAGCGTATCGGGAAACGCCACGCCGTCTTTCACCTGCACGACCGGACTCATCCGCTCAAGATTGATCTGATGCAGGATGCCGTTGCCTGGAGGAATCACGTCGACATTCCTGAACGCGCGCTTGGTCCAGTTAATGAAGTCGAAGCGGTCTTCGTTGCGGCGATCTTCAATCGCGCGGTTCTTGTTGAACGCATCGGGATCGAAGCCGCCGCATTCGACCGCCAGCGAATGGTCGACTACGAGTTGCGTCGGCACGACCGGATTCACCATCGCCGGGTCGCCGCCTTGCGCGGCAATTGCATCGCGCAGGCCGGCGAGATCGACCAGCGCAGTCTGACCAAGAATGTCATGACACACCACGCGCGCCGGGAACCACGGAAAATCCAGCTCGCGCTTGCGTTCGATAATCTGCGTGAGCGACGCAGTCAGCGTTGCCGGATCGCAGCGGCGCACGAGATTTTCGGCCAGCACGCGTGACGTGTACGGCAGGGTGTCGTAAGCGCCGGGCTGGATCGCATCGACCGCGGCACGCGTATCGAAGAAGTCCAGCGAGGTGCCGGGAAGGCGTTTGCGGTTTGCAGTATTCATGGCGTAGGAAAGACAGTATTGATCCGGGGACGATGGCGGGGGCCAATCGCAATCCGCCGGGCCTTTTCCAGCGGTATTGCGCTGATGGACCGGTCGGACACTCTGGGTAGTTTATCGCTGGTTGAAAAGCCCGCGTTTGAACGTTGCGCTGTTTAGGCTGTGGGTTAGGCGATCACACACCCGCGTCGATAAAAAGCAGCCTTGGCCCGGGGTACTAGCGAGCCAAGGCCAAATTTCGCTGCATCGCCTTCCGGCGACGCAAGCGAGGAGAAATACGTCGCGATCAAACGCGTTTAGCCAGCGGCACGAACGGCAGATCGTCGGGTCCGGTGTAATTCGCGCTGGGGCGAATGATCTTGTTGTCGACCCGCTGCTCGATGATGTGCGCGCTCCAGCCGGCCGTGCGCGCGATCACGAAGAGCGGCGTGAACATCGCCGTCGGCACGCCCATCATGTGATAAGACACCGCGCTGAACCAGTCGAGATTCGGGAACATCTTCTTCGCTTCCCACATCACCGATTCGAGCCGCTCCGCGATGCTGAACAGCTTCGTGTTGCCCGCTTCCTTCGACAACTTCTTCGCGACTTCCTTGATGACCTTGTTGCGCGGATCGGAGATCGTGTACACCGGGTGACCGAAGCCGATCACCACTTCCTTGTTCTCGACGCGCCGGCGGATGTCGGCTTCGGCCTGGTCGGGCGTTTGATAGCGCGACTGGATCTCGAACGCGACTTCGTTGGCGCCGCCGTGTTTCGGGCCGCGCAGCGCGCCGATCGCACCGGTAATCGCCGAGTAAATGTCCGACCCTGTGCCGGCGATCACCCGGCCCGTGAACGTCGACGCGTTGAATTCATGCTCCGCGTACAGGTTCAGCGATACGTGCATCGCGTCGACCCACGCCTTCGACGGTTCCACGCCATGCAGCAGATGCAGGAAATGGCCGCCGATCGAATCGTCATCGGTCTCGACCTCGATGCGCTTGCCGTTGTGCGAGTAGTGATACCAGTACAGCAACATCGAGCCGAGCGAGGCCATCAGCTTGTCGGCGATATCGCGTGCGCCGGGCAGGTTGTGATCGTCCTTCTCCGGCAGCACGGTGCCGAGCACGGACACGCCGGTGCGCATCACGTCCATCGGATGGGCGGCGGCGGGGATCCATTCGAGCGCGGCCTTGACGTTCGCGGGCAGCCCGCGCATGCCCTTGAGCTTGGCCTTGTACGCAGTCAGTTCGGCCTGCGTGGGCAGCTTTTCGTGGACCAGCAGATAGGCGATCTCCTCGAATTCACACGCGCTGGCGATGTCGAGAATGTCGTAGCCACGGTAGTGCAGATCGTTACCGGTCTTGCCGACCGTGCACAGCGCGGTGTTGCCCGCCGTCACGCCAGACAGCGCGACGGATTTCTTCGGTTTGAAAGCGCCTTGGGCCGGCGTGCTGTTGTCTGCTTCGCTCATGTGTCTGTCTCCAGATTTTGTGGGGGTAGGCTTTTGATGTGAAGCCTTAAATGCAAAGAACGGGCCAGGCGTGCTGCCATGCGCTAAGTGCCTGATTTCACGTAAAGCAGCATCGTGGCAGCCTGTGCGTTTCATTTCAACAATGAAATCGAAATTTCAGATTGGAAACGGATACGCGCATAATGGCGAGACATCCGTTGCCTGACGCGAGCCCACTGCCTTGAGCACACCTCCTTTCGAACCCACCCAGCGTCCGCGCATCTGGGCCTTGAGCATCAGCCGGCTGCGCGATCTGTTCTTCGACATTGCGGGCGAATACGTCGAACGCGCTGACCTGCGCATCGTGTCGCACGCATTCGAAGACGCAGTCCGCGAGATTGAAGGCACAGGCGCGGGCCGTCCCGACGTCGTGATTGCTGGCGGCTCCAACGGCGCCTATCTGAAGACGCGCGTGTCGGTGCCGGTCGTGCGGATCAACCCGACCGGTTTCGACCTGATGCATGCGCTGGCACGCGCACGGCGTGACGGCGCGAAAGTGGCGCTGGTGACGCACGGCACCACACCGGATGAAGTACAGCGCTTCACGTCCGCCTATGCACTCGACGTCACGTTCGCGTCGTACCAGTCGGCGCAGGACGCGGAGAGCGTCGTGCTCGATCTGCGCGATCGTGGCGTCGACGTGGTGGTCGGCCCCGGACTCGTCACCGACCTCGCGGCCAATGCGGGCATGGGCGCGGTGTTTCTGTATTCGCGCGCGTCGGTGCGCGCGGCGTTCGACACCGCACTCGAAGTCGCACAAGCCACCCGCCGCGAATCGGTGCGCCGTCAACGGCTCGACAATCTGCTGCAGCATCTGCGCGACGGCGTCGTTGCACTCGACGCGCAAGGCCGCGTCGAAGCGATGAATCAGCGCCTGGCCAGCGTGCTCGGCATCGACGCAACGAAGGCCGTGGGCCGCGCGTTACTCGATCTCGCGCCCGATCTCGCCGGCAGTCTGCCGGACGCGGATGGCGACACGTTCTGCACGGTTCGCGGCGCGAGCTATGTCGTGCATCGCGGACCACTTGCCAGTAGCAACGCCGCAGCGGGGACCGTGTTGACGTTTCAGGAGTCGCGCGCTGTCGAACGACTCGATCGCACGTTGCGTTCGCGACAACGGGTGCAGCAGTTCAGCGCGCGTTACCGGCTAGGCGATATCGTCGGCGCGTCCGAATCGATTGAACGGGTACGCACGCTGGTGCAGCGCTATGCGAGGTCCGACGCCACCGTGCTGATTCTCGGCGAGAGCGGGACCGGCAAGGAAATGGTCGCGCAGAGCATGCATCAGTTGAGCGCACGACGCGACTTCGCGTTTGTCGCCATGAATTGCGGTGCGTTTCCCGAGGCGTTGCTGGAAAGCGAGTTGTTCGGCTACGAGGAAGGCGCATTCACCGGCGCGCGCAAGGGCGGCAAGGCGGGGCTGATCGAAGTCGCGCATCGCGGCACGCTGTTTCTCGATGAGATCGGTGAAATGCCGCTGTCGTTGCAGAGCCGGCTGTTGCGCGTGCTACAGGAGCGTGAAGTGGTACGCCTGGGTTCGACGGAACCGATGCGCGTGGATATTCGCGTGGTTGCAGCGACGCATCGCGCGTTGACCGAAGGCATCGAGGCGGGAAGTTTTCGGGCCGACCTCTACTATCGGCTGAACATTCTGAGCATTGCGTTGCCGCCACTGCGCGAGCGCCCCACCGACCTGCTGCCGCTCGCCGTCGAACTGCTGCTGCAAGCCGCCGCGCGTGAGCCGAGGCTCGCCGCTCACCTGCCCGATGCGGCCGCTGCCGAACGGGTGCTCGCCGCCCTTGCCGCGCCATTGCGACGTTACGCATGGCCGGGGAATGTGCGCGAGTTACAGAACGTGATCGAAAGAATTGCGGTCGAACTCGCCGACATGGAGATGCTGCCTGACGGCGCCACCATTCTCACGCGCGACATGCTGCGCACTATTGCACCGGAAATTGTCGACCAGCCAGTCCGCACGAAACAGACAGCGCTCACGTTGCGCGAACGCAGTCGTCACGTGGAAGCCGATCAGATCCGCGCTGCGCTCGCGGCACACGGCGGCGATCGGGATGCAGTGTGCGAGGCACTCGGTATCAGCAAGACGACGTTATGGCGCAAGCTGAATGCGGGGCGCAGTGAGTAACGTCGTCATCGCCGTAGGTTAAAACGTCATTTCCTGCTGGAGCCGCAGGAATAAAATGGCCGGCACTGGATTATCGAAAACCCCATAGGAGGAGCACGAGATGTCGAAGAAATATCGGATCGCAGTCATCCCCGGCGACGGCATCGGCGTCGAAGTCATGCCCGAAGCCCTTCGCGTGCTGGATGCAGTCAGGCAGCGCTTCGGCATCGAACTCGAGTATCAGCACATTGCCTGGGCGAGTTGCGACTACCACGCGAAGCACGGCAAGATGATGCCCGACGACTGGAAAGCCCAACTGCAATCCGTCGACGCCATTCTGTTCGGCGCAGTGGGCTGGCCGGACACCGTCCCTGATCACATCTCGTTGTGGGGTTCGCTGCTGAAGTTCCGTCGCGAATTCGATCAGTACATCAACCTGCGTCCAGCGCGTCTTTTTGCCGGCGTGCCTTCGCCGCTCGCGGGACGCAAAGCGGGCGACATCGATTTCTGGATTGTGCGTGAGAACACCGAGGGCGAATATTCGTCAGTGGGCGGCGTGATGTTCGAAGGCACCGAGCGCGAATTCGTGCTGCAGGAATCGGTGTTCACGCGGCATGGCAGCGAGCGCGTGCTGAAGTTCGCATTCGATCTGGCGCAACGTCGCGAGCGCAAGAAGATCACCGTCGCGACGAAAAGCAATGGCATTGCGATCAGCATGCCGTGGTGGGACAAATGTGCAGCCGGCGTCGCGGCACAGTATCCCGATGTGACGTGGGACAAACAGCATATCGACATTCTGTGCGCGCGTTTCGTGCTGAACCCCGATCGCTTCGACGTGGTGGTCGCGACCAATCTGTTCGGCGATATTCTGTCCGATCTCGGCCCTGCGTGCACCGGCACAATCGGCCTCGCGCCGTCGGGCAATCTGAATCCGGATCGCAAGTTTCCTTCGCTATTCGAACCGGTACACGGTTCGGCGCCCGACATCGCCGGCCAGAACATCGCGAATCCGATTGCGATGATCTGGTCGGCCGCCATGATGCTCGACTTCCTCGGTCATTCCGAAGGCAAGGAACGCGACGCGCACGACGCGATTCTCGCGGCCATCGAGGCGACGCTGGCTGAAGGCCCTCATACCGGCGACCTCGGCGGCAAAGCGAATACGACGGAAGTCGGTGAGGCTATCGCGGCAAAACTCGCCTGACTCCGCGTCGCCCGTATCACGCTCGATAAGAGCCGCATCAGCCCGGCAGCGGTGACGCCCGTTTCGTGCGTGGCACTCGGGTTCCGCGTAGTATCAGCCGTCAACCTGTCCGGGTATTATTCACTGTCCAGGCGTAGCGGGCCCGATGCGCTGCAGGCATTCCAGCGCACCGCGGGTAACGCGCCCGGCACGGCAGGTGCAGCGCGCGTTACTACCGCCGCGGCAGCGATGGGCGACGGCTTTCCAGAGTGTGCCGCCCTCGTCGAGCGGCCAGTTTGCCGCCGGTGCAGGCATCGTGCAGCGCTTCCAAACGGCGTACGATCGTATAAGAAAGAAAAGGCTCGTCATCACGGGCCTTTTCGCAATCAGGAGACCCTTTATGAGCCGCAGCAACGCTGTGAATGTTCAAACCTTCATCAACGAACATCCGTTTTCGCCGTTTCAGTGGCTGATCTTTTTCATGTGCTTCATCATCGTCCTGCTGGACGGTTTTGACACGGCCGCCATCGGCTTCATTGCGCCTTCGCTGATCTCCGAATGGGGCATTCCCAAACCGGCGCTCGCGCCCGTGCTGAGCGCCGCGTTGTTCGGTCTCGCTTGCGGCGCGCTCGTGTCAGGCCCGCTGTCCGACCGGCTCGGCCGCCGCTCGATGCTGCTCGGCTCCGTGCTGCTGTTCGGTGTGGCCTGTTTTGGCTCGGCCTTCTCCACCGGCATCGAGCAACTCACCATCTTGCGTTTCATCACGGGCGTGGGCCTCGGCGCGGCCATGCCGAACGCCGTGACGATGATGGGCGAGTACTGCCCCGACCGCCGCCGCGCAACCGTGATCAATCTGATGTTCTGCGGGTTTCCGCTAGGCGCGGCATTCGGCGGCTTCCTTGCCGCGTGGATGATCCCGCATTTCGGCTGGCGCAGCGTGCTGCTGCTCGGCGGCGTCACCCCGCTTCTGCTGATGATTCTGCTGCTTGCCAAACTGCCGGAATCGGTCCGTTACATGGTGGCGAATCACAAGCCGGTGGAACGGATTCGTGCAGCGCTTGCCCGCATCTCCGGAGACGCCGTGCAAGCCGGCACCTTCACGATGACCGAAACCGCGCCGCAAACCGGCGGCAAGGGATTAGGCGTGGTGCTGTCGCGCTCTTACATCATCGGCTCGGTGATGCTGTGGCTCGCCTATTTCATGGGCCTCGTCATTTTCTACGCGTCGATCAACTGGATGCCGATTTTGTTGAAGGACGCCGGCCTCACGCCAGAACGCGCGACGCTGATTTCAGCACTGTTCCCGCTTGGTGGCGTCGGCGCAGTGTTGTGCGGGTTGCTGATGGACCGCTTCAACGCGAACCGCATCATTGCCGCCTGCTATGCGTTGACTGCGGTGAGCGTGTACTTCATCGGCCAGGCCGTTGGCAATGTCGGCGCGCTGGTGTTTATCGTGTTCGTCGCCGGCGTGTTGATGAATACCGCGCAATCGTCAATGCCGGCACTCGCCGCTGCTTTTTATCCGACCCAGGGTCGCGGCACGGGTGTCGCGTGGATGTTGGGTATTGGGCGTTTTGGCGGGATTGCGGGTTCGTTTCTGGTGGCTGAATTGACGCGCCGCCATTTCACGTTTGGCGGGATTTTCGCGATGGTCGCGGTAGCGGGCCTGGTTTCATGCGTGGCGTTGCTGATCAAGCAGGCTGCCCGGCCGCATGTGGCGACGGGCAATGCCGCGAAGGCCGAGTCGTTCGGCCATTAAGACGGGGGAAGGCATTGGCGGTGTGCTGGTGCTGGTCTTCTTTCGTTGCACGTCGAACCGGGCGGCGGCATCCATGAAACTGGGATGCCGCCTTTTGTGCCTGCCGCAAAAAAAGCGCGCCGTGCGACTTCCCGGTAAACTGCCGGGTTGCTTGCCCCTCCGGTCGCCGCAGCCGTGAACCCCGCCGCTGCCGCACCCTCGCTCATCTAACGACAGGATTCTGGTAATGAAACGCGTAGTCGTATCCGCGCTGCTGGCGGTGTGCCTCGCGCAACCGGCGGCTCAAGCCGTGGCGCAAACGGTCAGCGGTCAATGTTTCGCGCTCGGCGATATTGCCGGTCAGGTCGCGTCGTGGCGTGCGCACAAGAAGACGAAGGCACAGGCGCTCGATCAGGCCGCGAAGTACTATAAAGACCCCGACGACCGTCAGGCGGTCAACGCGATCATCGAGAAAATCTATGCGCCGAACGCGCCGCACATGACGCCCGATCAGGCGAGCATGGCGGTGTCGGCAGACTGCGCCAATCAGCAAAAAGGGCAAACGCCCGCGCAGTAATGCATGTCGTCAATGCGGGTTGCGCGGCGACGAATTCCGCTGCCGCCGCGCCGGCCCCACGGTATTAGCGCTTCCGGAACGCGTCCAGCGAGGTCAGCGCATTGCCCTTGAAGTCGAACACCGTATTGTTGTCCCACTGATCGCCGGCCCCGGCTTTCCAGCCGACATTCGGCGTCGGAATCCACTCCGGCTCCCACCAGAACACGCCTTTGCCGTGGCCATCGGGAATCGCTTTGACGATATCCGTCACCGCGCCGAGGAATTGCGTCTGGCCAGCCGGCGTCTGCGGATAAGTCGAGGTCCCGACATTGGTCATTGCGTTGGGTTCGGAGTCGCCATCACTGGTGGTCCACGGATACGCGGTCTCGACCACCATCACGTCCTTGTTGTAGCGCGTCGCCAGATCGTTCGCGTTGTTCTGCAGATCGCTCAGCGAACCCTGCCACTGCGGGTAATACGACAGACCGATCACGTCGAACGTCACACCTCGCTGCGTCGCGGCATCGAACCACCAACGGCTCTTTGCGTTGTCGCCACCGCTGTCGATATGCAGCATCACCTTGGTGCGTTCGTCGACAGATTTAACCGCGTCATGCCCCGCTTTCAGCAATTGTGCGAGGTTGTCGAGTTGATCGTATTTGCCGAGCGGCCACAGCATGCCACCGGTAATTTCATTGCCGATCTGCACCCACTCTGGATGAACGCCATCGCGCGCGAGCATAGTCAATACGTTCGACGTGTACTCGTATAGCAACGCGCAGGTTTCCACGATGTCCTTACCGGCCCATGCGTGTGGCGGATACTGCTTGCCCGGATCGGCCCACCAGTCGCTGTAATGGAAGTCGATCAGCACCCGCATACCCAGCGCCGTCGCACGACGTGCCAGCACGCGCACATGTTCGGCATTGTTGTAACCGGCTGCGGGACTCTGATTGGCCGGAAAGAAATCCGGATTGCCGGGATCGTTCCAGACCTTGATCCGGATCGAATCGACGCCGTGGTTCTTCAGCAGCCTTAGACAGTCCTGCCTCTCGCCGTGCTCGTAAAACTTCGCGCCGTTCGCTTCCAGTTCAAGTAGCGTCGACACATCCGCGCCCACTGCAACGCGGCCGCCGTGCGCTGGCTGTCCCGACGATTCGCGCTCCGCCGCCAGGGCTACGGCGGGCGCACCGATCGTCGCGCCGACGCCAGCCGCTGCCGCTGTCGAAGCCAGCCATCCCAGCATTTCTCTTCGGTTCATCCGTCATCCTCCATCGATTGAATGGCAGCTCTTTCAAGGCTGCCTGGTCCGGTTTCAAGCGTCTGACTCTGAATGCCAACCTGCTAACTACCGTCTTACAATGCGATCCGATTCAGGCGTCTTTCCATGCGCAAACGTCGCCGGTATTCAAACCCGGTTGCCCGAGTACAAAGACCGCATTGGCCGGGGCGGGTGCCTGCACCTGTTCTGCGCCGAAGTTGAACGCAAAGGTCAGCTCGCCGCGACGGCGGACGCGCAAACCATCGGCGAGTAATTGCGTGTCGAGGCCTGCGTCGTGCGCGGCCTGCTGCAATACCGTGCGATGCAGCGCGTGCGACAACCACGCCGCCACGTAGCGAACCTTGCCGTGCGAGAGAAGCGCGGGCCATTCATCGGCGAACTGTGCGGCAATGCGGGTCGCGCCGTTGGCCCGAACATGCTCGCGCCAATAGATCGCCGTGCCATCGGTGCCGCCGACAGACAACGCAGGCGTAAGCGACGGACGCAACGATTCGACTTCGAGCACCTGCATCGGCAACACGCGCTGCAATGCGCCTGGCGGGAGGTTGCCGGGAATCGCGAAGGCTTCCGTTTTGGAGCCGCTGCGTGGGCCGAAAACCCACTGCGCGTCGCTGCGTTCGATCTGCGCGACGAGCGCATCGTCGATGACCGCGAGGCTCGGCACGACCACCAGGCGATACCCTGAAAGATCAGCGCGGCTCGACACGATATCGACGTCGAGTCCGAGTTCACGCAGCGATTCGTAGTAATCGAACACCAGTGTCTGATAATCGAACGTCTTGCCATGACGCTGGATTTCGAACATCCATTGCGTTTCATAATCGAACAGGATCGCGGTCGCCGCACGCGCCGGCGCACCGAGTGTCGACAGTGCCGAGGAATTCGCAATCTCGCGCGCCGCCTGCTGCACTTCGAGCCCGCCCGGCGACAACTCGTTGTTCGGCAAATTCAGCCCGGAATGCATCTGCTCCTGCGCATACGGGCACTGACGCCAGCGGAAATACGACACCAGTTCCGCACCGTGCGCGAAGGCTTCGTACGCCCACAGTCGAACCATGCCTTTCGCAGGCACCGGATTCCACGGCGCCCAGTTCACCGGGCCTGCCTGCTGTTCCATCACCCAGAAGCGCCCGCCGCCGACGGCGCGATAGCGGTCGTGATCGAATGCAGAAACGTCGGGATGCGCAGTGCGTGCGAAACGCGCTTTCTGCTCTTCCGGCAACGCAATCGATTCCGTGCGCGCGATCGGGTAACTGTCCCACGACGCGACGTCGATCGCGTTGTCTTTCACGAAATCGTAGTGATCGAACGTCGTGAAAAAGCCCATGAAGTTATGCAGCAAATCTGCATTTGGCGCATGACGTCGCAATACATCGATCTGCTCGCGATGAAAACTCGCGACTTCATCGGACATGAAGCGCCGGAAGTCGAGCAGATGAATCGGATTCGCATCGGTCGGCGTGAGGTTCGGCAATCCGATCGATTCGAACGACGGGTACTCCATGCTCCAGAACACATTGCCCCACACGTCATTCAAGCGTGCGACGGTTTCATAACGCTGCTTTAGCCATTTCTGGAAACGCTCGAGTGCGGCGCCCGAATAACTCGGCACCGTCTCATGACAACCGAGTTCATTGTCGGTCTGCCATGCAACGATGGAAGGATGACGTCCGTAACGTCCGGCCATCGCGTCGACAATACGCAGGCATTCGCGCCGGTACGTGTCGCTCGAAATGTCGTAATGGCGACGCGAGCCGAAGTTCCAGCGCGTCCCGTCTGCACGCACCGGCAACACGTCCGGATGCGCGTCGATCAGCCATCTCGGCGGCGAAGCGGTCGGCGTGCCGAGTACCAGTTTCAGTCCTGCGCCCGCCAGCGTTTCGACGGCTTCGTCGAGCCATTGCCATTCGTATTCGCCGGCGCGCGGTTCCATCCGGCTCCACGCGAATTCAGCAATACGTACGTGCGTAATGCCGAGTTCGACCATACGCTTTGCATCGTCGGCCCACATGTCGCGCGGCCATTGTTCCGGGTAATAACACACACCAAGTTGCATGAGAGAAGTCTCGTTGTTAGTTGACGTCGAGCGGGCGCTCAGCCTTTGCTCGCACCAAAAGTCAGGCCGGCGACGAAATGCCTTTGCATCGCGAAGAACATCAGCACAGAAGGCAATGCGGCGAGTACCGAGCCTGCGGCGACCAGGTTCCACGCGGTCGTCCATTGCCCTTTGAGCGCGGCAACCCCGACCGTGATTGGCGCGGCGTCATCACCTTGCGTGAGGCACAAAGCCCAGAAGTAATCGTTCCACACGAAGGTGAACACCAGGATGCCAAGCGCCGCGAGCGCGGGACGGATCAGCGGCAGTACGATGCGCAAATAGACCGTCCATTCACTCGCCCCTTCCACTCGCGCAGCTTCGATCATCTCGAACGGCAACTGCTTGATGAAGTTACGCAGAAACAGCGTGCAAAAGCCGGTCTGAAACGATATGTGAAAAATCACCAGCGCCCACAGGGTATTGAAGAGCCCAACCTTCAGCGCCATGTCGCGCACCGGAATCATCAGGATTTGAATAGGCACGAAATTGCCGGCGACGAATGCGAATAGCACCGCGGTATTGCCCGGAAAGCGATAGGTCGCCAAAGCAAAACCCGCCATCGACGCCAGCACGATGGCACCGATCACCGAAGGCACCGTAATTAGCACGCTGTTGGTGAAGTAATGCAGCATCGGCGTTTGCGTGAGTGCGGTGCCATAGTTTTCTATTAGCGCGAAATGCTTTGGCCAGCCCCAGTAATCGCCTTGCGACAGCTCGTCGGAAGAACGGATCGACGTCACGAGAACAGCAAGCATCGGCAATAACCAGATCAGCAACGCAATCGGCAATGACACTTTGTAGAGCGCGCGATTGAGCGGTTTCCAGCGTTCGACGGGAAGTGGATACATGACACGCAACTCCTGAAAATCAGCGTTCTTCGCGCAGCATGCGGCGAAGATGGAACACGATGTAGACGAGCATGATGGCGAACAGAACGACGGCAATCGCAGCGGAATAGCCCTCGCGGTAGTACTTGATCGCCTGGTCGTACATGTAGTAAGCGAGCACGGTGGAACTGTCGAATGGACCGCCGCCACTCATCACCGCAATCAGATCGAAGCTGCGCAATGCGCCGATCACGGTCAGCACAACCGCCATGAAAGTCGCGGGGCGCAATTGCGGAAGAATCACGTGCCACAGCAGACGCAAACCTTTCGCCCCCTCCATCCGCGCGGCTTCGACCACTTCAGGATTGATACCCGTCAGGCCCGTGAGATACAGCACCATGCAAAATGGTGTTTGCGGCCACAGTGCAGCGAAAATAATGCCGAACGTCACCGTGCGCGGATCGCCGAGCACGGGAATGCCGTGTCCGACAATCAGGCGCAGAAGACCAAAGCCGGGGTCATAAAACCAGCTGAACACGAGACCGACCACCACCCCCGACAGCACGAAAGGCGCGAAGAACAGCGACTTCACCACCCGCATCCCACGAACATGCTGGTTCAGGTACAACGCGAACATCAGGCCTAGGGGCGGCGCCAGCAGAAATAGTGCAAGCCAGATCAGGTTGTTCTTCAGCGCCGTATAAAACGTATCTGAATGAAATAGCTCGATGTAATTGCCGAGACCGATAAAGGTCTTTGGCGTCATGCCGTCCCAGTTAAAAAAACTGAGCGAAATGCTGCTGATAATCGGATAAACCACGCACAGGCAAAACAATGCACAGCCCGGCAACAGAAAGAAAAACGCGGCACGGTGCTGATGACGGCGCGTCGTAGAGGCGTGACGGCGCCGGGCCGCGGGTAAGCGGCTCGCTGTGGAATGAGACATGGATCGAGCCTCGTCGGAAATCTAACGCGAACGCCGGCCGCTACTGCATGGCCGGCGCTTCGGGACTTACTTCTGATAGATGCGCTTACGCGTTGCTTCGAGGCGTGCGAGCACAGCGTCGAGTTGCGACGGATCGCTATAGAACTGTTGCATGGCCTTCATGCCTTCGTCGGCCATTTCCTTCTGCATGTCCCGGTCATAGAACTGGGCGATACCGCCCTTGGTATTCGCGAGCGTCTGGAAGCCGACCTTCGAGATCGCGTCTTCAGGTTCGGCAGACTGACTGTTCGACGGCAATTGACCCCAACCCTTTGCGAGTTCCGCGTTGATCTTCGGCTGTTCCATGAAGGCCAGCAGCTTGCGGGCGTCGGCCTTGTTCTTGGCCTTCGCCGGAACCAGCAGCACGTTGACGGGGCCGTCTTCGGCCATCGGCACATTGGCGTCGATCACCGGGAAACGGAAGAAGCCGGTTTGCTCCTTGATGGAAGGCGGAATGCTCGCCGAGAAGAACGTGCCCATCAACATCATCGACGCCTTGCCGTTGACGAGGAACGGCGCGATCGAGTCGAGATCGTACGACAGCGCGTTGTCGATAAAGTAGTGGTCGTCGATCAGCGTCTTCCACGTCGTGTAGACCTTCTTCACGCGCGGATCGGTGTAGGGAATTTCGCCCGCCATCAACTGCTGATGGAACGCGTTGCCGTTGATGCGCAGATTGAGGTAGTCGAACCATGCGGCAAGCGTCCAGCTATCGCGCGCGGCCACGGCGATCGGCGCAACGCCGATTGCCTTCAGCTTCTTGTTGGCTTCGAGAAACTCATCCCACGTTTTCGGCTCGCTCTTGATCCCCGCTTTCTCGAACAGATCCTTGCGATAGAAGAAGCCGTACGCGTCATAGCCGAGCGGCGCTGCGTACTGTTTGCCCTTATAGGTCGACGCTTCCTTCACCGACGCGTACTGTTGCGACCAGCCGTTCTTGCTCCAGTCGGTCGACAGGTCTTCGAGCAGGCCGCGTTGCGCGTAATACGCCATGCGTTCGCCGTCGTGCCAGGAGACGACATCTGGCGGATCGGTGGCGAGCCAGCCACCCATCTGCACCTTGTACGCTTCTTCGGTGATGTACGTCACCTTGAGATCGATATCGGGATTGGCTTTCTTGAACTGGTCGAACGCGTCCTGCCACGTCGAGCGCTGATTCCCGCGTGCCGATACGTTGACCGTCAGCGTGGCGGCGTCGGCATCGGCCGCGACGCCAGCGAATGTGCCGGCAACCAGCGCGGTGGCAACCGTCAGCTGTGCAAGACGGCGAAGGCGAAGAGCAATCATCTTGTGTCTCCTTGACTACCTTGTTGACCGACGGCGGACGGTACGTACCGCTGTCGGCGAAGTAACCCGCTCTGTGGCGGAATTCAATCTGCTGAACCCGCTGGACCGGCTCAGCACCCTACTCGATCGTTCACGCGGTCACGCGTTCGGGCTCGAACGCGCTGCGGCGTAAAGCGATTCCATCCGCGTCGAACAGATGACAGGCGGAAGGCGGAACGTGAATGCGAATGCGCTCGCCCGAACCGATCAGCGTGTCGCCGGCGGCCTTGGCGATCAGCGTGCCGGTCGCGTAGTCGGCGTGAATGTAGCTGTGCTCGCCAAGGCGTTCGGATAGCACCGTCGCGCACTGGACAAACTGGTCATCGCCGTCGAGCTGCAAGTGTTCCGGCCGCACGCCGAGCGTCACCTTCTGACCGCGTTGAAGGCGCTGGCCATCCACGTTGGCGACCAGCTTCTCGCCGCTTTGCGGCAATACCACCGTGACGCTGCCCGGCGCGATCGAATCGACCGTTGCGTCGATGAAATTCATGCGGGGCGAGCCGATAAAGCCCGCCACAAAGCGCGACTTTGGGTGGTGATACAGCTCCAGCGGTGCGCCCGATTGCGCGATGCTGCCGTAGCGCTCGGCGTCTGCGCCGGCATGCAGCAACACGATGCGGTCGGCGAGCGTCATCGCTTCGACCTGATCGTGTGTCACGTAGACCACGCTTGCATCCGCGAAACGCTGGTGCAGGCGCGCAATTTCAACGCGAGTCTGGCCACGCAACGCGGCATCGAGATTCGACAACGGTTCATCGAACAGGAACACGCCCGGCTCGCGCACAATCGCGCGGCCAATCGCAACACGCTGACGCTGTCCACCCGACAGCGCTTTCGGATAGCGCTGCAGATAGTCGTCCAGTTGCAGAATGCGCGCGGCTTCACGCACTTTCCGATCGATCACATCCTTGGGTTGCTTCGCGAGCTTCAAACCGAACGCCATGTTGTCGAACACGGTCATGTGCGGGAACAGCGCGTAGCTCTGGAACACCATCGCCACGCCACGCTGTGCCGACGGCACGTCGTTCACCAGACGTCCACCGATATGCAACTCGCCTTCGCTCAGGTCTTCGAGACCGGCGATCATCCGTAACAGGGTCGACTTGCCACAGCCGGACGGGCCGAGGAAGACACAGAACTCGTGCTGCGCGATCTCGAGATTGACGCGCCGGATCACCGGCGGATGATCGCCGTATGACTTCTGCACATCCGTCAAACGAATTGTCGCCATGCTGCCTCCGTAGGATTTAACCGCTTAAATTTTACAAAAAAATAAGCAGCCAGGCCTTGTGCAGTCGGCATTTAATCGCTTAAATTCGAGTTCGAGGGAAGAAGTCATGGTGGGTGTCTCCGGATGTTTTCCAGAAAGTTATCAATGTCGCCCAATGCTTGCAACATTTGAATCACTTTCCCTAAATATGGGATAAATCGAAAATGGTCACGTTGTCCGAAGTCGCGAAGCGCGCGCACGTCACCGCCGCCACCGTCTCAAACGTGTTGCGCAACCGCGAGAAGGTCCGCCCCGAAACTGCCGAGCGCGTGCTGAAAGCGATCGACGAATTGGGCTACCGGCCCAACCTGAACGCCCGCGCACTGGCCGAGGGTCGCTCGTCGACGCTGGCGTTGATGCTGTCGAATATTTCGAACCCGTTTTATCCGGAGTTCGTGCTGGCCGCCGAACGCGCCGCGCGCAAAGCCGGCCATTTCCTGATGGTCTGCAATACCGACGACGACGCTGAAATCGGCCGCGCCTATCTGAACCAGATCGCCGGCACGCTGGCCGACGGCGTGCTCGTGATGAACACGGACATTGCGATCAACGATCTCTGCGCGTCCGCCACGCACAGCGCGCCGATTCTGCTTGCGATGTGGGAGCACCCCGAGTCGCCGCCCGCGCTACCCTGCATTGCCGTGGATTTCGCACTTGCCGGCGAACTGGCCGCGCGGCATCTGCTGGAACTGGGTCATCGCGAGATCGGCCTGTTGATCGGCGATGGTTGCGGCGGTTTGCAGGACGCGCGTTCGAATGGCTTTCGCGCGGCGATGCGCGCAGCCGGCATCGAAGCGGATGCGGCTGCGGTGCTGCAAATCCGCGACTCGATCGACGCAGGCTACGCCGCGTGCATGCAATTGATGGCAAACCGGCCGCACCTGAGTGCGATTTTCGCGACCAACGACCTGCTCGCGATCGGCGCAGTGCAAGCGCTGATCACGTTGGGCCGCAGAGTGCCGGACGATGTGTCGGTGATCGGCATTACCGACATTCAACTCGCGCACCAGGTACACCCAGCGTTGACGACCGTCGCGATCCAGACGGCGGCGGTCGCGGAGTTGTCGATTGACTGTCTTATACGGTTGATCCAGACGCCCGAGCAATCGCCGTCGATGGTGATCGGGCCGCCTCCGGAACTCGTGGTTCGCGCATCAACGGGGCCTTGCAGCAAGGGTTATTTCTAGCTGCCTTGCTTGATGCGCGTTAGCGTTTCTGTGCCTGATGCATTTTCACGAGATCGGCCATGCTATTAAAGCGAAAGTCGATAGTCGGCTGCGAGCCTGGGTCCATCGTCGCACCAAAACCCTCTTTCGCGTGCCGCCGGCAAATCCAGCATGAAGCAAGACCGAATTGATTCGCAGGCTGGTGATCGTGGAACAGGCTCTCCGCAGTGTGCAGAATCGTGTCTTTGTGGATGCCGCGCTCGCCCAGCTTCTCCAGCATGTATTCGAAATTACGCGGCGACGGCTTATAGGAGCCGATATCTTCGGCCGTGAAGATCGCGTCGAATTCGACCTGCAATTTCGGGTTGCTAAAGCTGAAGCTCTCGTTATCGATGTTCGACAGAATGACGAGCTTGAAGTGCTGCTTCAGATAACGCAATGCAGCGGCCGAATCGTCGAATGCAGGCCAGTTCCTGATGGACTGGCCGTACGCGATACATTCGGCAAGCGTGTACGGCGCCTGCCATTCTTCTGCCAGACGCTTGTACACGACAGGTAGCAATTCCTGATAACGCCGCTGAGGCGTGTACTTCTGCTGCGACGACTCGTGTCGCGCATGCGCTTCGAGCACCTGATCGCGCGTAAGCGGCGACCCGACACGTTCAAGAAGCGGGCGTAATCCTTCGAAAATACCCGTCTCCCAGTCGATCAGGGTTCCATAGCAATCGAAGGTCAGCGTATCGAAGTCAGCCAGTTTCATGCCTGTTTTCTCGCTGTTATTCGACTCATCCGGTGCCCCCATGTCGCCGATCCTCTTCGTGTAGCAGAATGCCTTATTCGACGATGTTGAAGTCAGCAAGATGCTTGTCGCTCAACGTAATGCCGAGACCCGGCGTATCGTCGGACAATTGCAGAAAGCCTTTCTCGGGACGCGGCTCGCCGTCGAAGATGTAGTAGAACAATTCATTGCCGACTTCCACATCGAATACGGGGAAGAACTCCGACATCGGGCTCGCAGTACTCGACATGGTCAGGTGATAGTTATGCATTTGACCCGCGTGCGGGATCACCGGCACTGACCACGCTTCGGCCATCGCATTGATCTTTTGTGCCGCGGTAATGCCGCCAACGCGGTTCGTGTCGTACTGAATCACATCGACTGCGCGGCGTTCGAGCAGATCCTTGAAACCGTAGCTCGTGAATTCGTGTTCCCCACCGGAAATCGGCGTGATGTTCAGCTTCTTCAGTTCCTGATACCCCTCGACATCGTCGCCAATCACCGGTTCTTCGATCCAGCGCGGATTGAATTGCGCGAGGCGCGGCAGTATGCGTCGCGCGTATTCGAGCGTCCAGCCCATATAGCATTCAAGCATGATGTCGACTTCGTCGCCGACCAGTTCGCGCAATAGGCGTACCTGTTCGATATTTTTCGCCATTCCCTTCGGGCCGTCTTTCGGACCATAGCCGAAGCGCATCTTCATCGCGGTGAAACCGTCTTCCAGATAACCCTGTGCCTCGCCGAGGAACGCGTCGCGATCGTCGTTGTTATAGAGCTTCGACGCATAGCACCAGATCTTTTCTTTAGTGCGGCCTCCGAGCAGTTTGAATACCGGCTTCTTCACTGCCTTGCCCATGATGTCCCATAGCGCGATGTCCACCGCTGAGATCGCCGCCATGCCAATCCCTTTACGACCCCACGCAAGCGTGCGGCGATACATCTTCTGCCAGATGTACTCGTTGTCGAACGGGTCTTCGCCAATCGCAATCGGCGCGAGGTATTCGTCGATGATCTGCTTGGCGATGCGCGGTGCAAGCGCGCAATTTCCGATACCGATCGTACCGTCATCGCATTCGATTTCCACTACCAGCCAACCGTGGAAACGGAATGAACCCATCGCATCGCCACGCTCGTAAAGAATGTCTACCGCGTTCGTGCAGAAATGCGGCTGCGGCGGCACGACCTTACCTTTCCATTCAAAGACGCGCGTGCGGATATGCTTGATTTTCATGTCGATGATTCCTCGAAAGCGTTAATGGCCCGAACGTTCGCCGAGCGGCACAGGACGGTGTGAAAGCGATGCGGTTGATTCGGGCGTCATCCGGAAGGTGAGCAACAGCACGGCGCCGATCAGTCCGACTGCCGAGAGCGACAGCATGCCGGCCTGCGACGAACCCGCCAGGTGTTCGGCGATGCCCTTCAGATTCGGCGCGACGAAGCCGCCCAGATTGCCGATTGAATTGATTAGCGCGATGCCGCCTGCCGCTGCGGCGCCGCCGAGATAACCGGTCGGCAGAGTCCAGAAAAGCGGCTGCACAGCGACAAAACCGATTCCCGCGACGCAGAACGCGGCGATAGCGAGCGTGACCGACGAGGTCAACGCACTCGCGCCAATGCCGATCGCCGCGAGTGCGAGCATGGCCGCGGCCCACGTCCGGTGATGGCCGTAGCGGTCTGCCGCGCGCGTCACCAGGAACGTGCCCACGATCGCCACGATCCACGGAATGGCGGTCAGCAACCCAACCTTCGTGCCGACGTGGCCGCCTGTGAGCCCGGCAATGCGGGTAGGCAGATAAAACACCACCCCGTAGACGCTCATCTGAACCGCGAAATAAATCAGTCCGCAGAACAGCACGCGGGAATCGCGCAATGCCCCGATGACCGATGCCGGGCCATGCGAGAGCTTATGTTCGTCTTCCTGACGCAGTGCGCCATCGAGCGCTTCACGTTGTGCGTCGTCGAGCCATTTGGCCTTGGCAGGGCGATCAGTCAGATAGAAATACGCAACCACACCCACTACCGACGCCGCGAGTCCCTCCACGACAAACAGCCATTGCCACGGATGCATCCCGAATGGATTGCCCGTATCGAGCAGAATGCCCGACACCGGACTACCGAGCAGCATTGCAAGCGGGAAGCCAAAATAGAACATGCCCATCGCCTGCGAGCGGGTCTTCGACGGAAACCAGTTGGACAGAAAGAGGATGATGCCGGGGAAGAAGCCTGCTTCGGCAATGCCGAGCAGTGTGCGCAGAATGTAGAAGCTCGATGCGTCGTGAACCAGCGCGGTACACGCGGAAACAATGCCCCACGTCACCATGATCCGGCTCATCCATACCCGTGCGCCGAAGCGGTACATCAGCAGATTACTCGGCACTTCGAACACGGCATAACCGATAAAGAAGATGCCGGCGCCGAATGCGAAGGCCGCATCGCTCAAACCGGTATCGGCCTGCAGCACGTTTTTCGCGAAGCCTACATTCGCGCGGTCGATAAAAGCTAACAGGTACATCAGAATCAGAAACGGCAACAGTCTCGTCCGCGCTTTGGCAATGGCGCTGTCGAGCGCCGGACTGGCGATCGTCGTCATACTTATGTCTCCTGGATTTTTTTAATCGACCCGCTTCTCAGTGTTGTCCGCGAGTCGTTCATAGCCGCTAGTGTGCGAAACTATCCAATAACTGACCACTGAATAAATCGAATCAGTTGATTCCCTGGAGTTATCGCTCACATGATTGCGCCCGCCTCCACCATACGCAAACGTCTGCGTCTGCGCCATCTGCAACTGATGGTCGCGCTGTCCGAGACCGAATCCCTGCGTCGCGCCGCGGACGAAATGGCAATGACCCAGCCGGCGGCTACAAAAGCCTTACAGGAACTGGAGGACACGATTGGCGTCTCGTTGTTCGTGCGTCATGCGCGTGGCATGGAGCCGACCATCTTCGGCGAAGCGGTCATGCGCTATGCACGCGTGGTATTCGAGGATCTCGACGAATTGCGCGAGGAACTGGCGGGTATCGAGGCAGGCGATATTGGCAAGGTACGCATTGGCGCGGTCATGGCGCCCTCGCCCGAATTGCTGACGCAGACCATCGTCAAATTGAAAGAAGCGCATCCCCGTTTGCAGATGTCGGTCACGATCGACACCAGCGACGTGCTCGTGCAATCTTTGCAGCAGGATCAACTGGATATCGTGATCGGCCGCATTCCCGATGGCTTTCCGGCGCTCGATCTGAGTTTCGAAATGCTGGCCGAAGAGGCGCTGTCCATCGTGGTGCGCCCGGATCATCCGATGGCGCTTGCTGCGACGCGTCCCAAACTTGCGGAACTCGCGCTTTACCCGTGGATTATCCAGCCGCATCCGAGTCCGATGCGGCAGGTGATCGATCAGACGTTCCGCGAATCGCGCGTCGCGCCACCTGTGAGCACGGTGGAAACGTCGTCGATCCTCACCACGCTGTCACTGCTGCGCGACTCGGACATGCTCGCGGTATTGCCCAGTTCGGTCGCCCAGTATTACGTCGCATTGGAAGCGATTGCAGCGGTCTCTACGCCGCTGCGCGGACGGCTTGCACCTTACGGATTGATTCTGCGCAAGAACCGCCGTATCACGCCCGCCACGCAACTTGTCATCGACTCCATACGCGCAGCGTGAAACCTGCTTCAGTAACCACCGGTGATGTACCCAGGCGATATCATTGTCGGCAATGAAGCCGGCGCGCCCAGCGCGACCTGACGATAAACCATTGACTGTAGGCCACATGGCGCAATATCTGAACGCGGCAAGTTTTCTCGACCTCGCACGCGCCGCGCAACAGCGTGCGACCGAGCGATGTTCGTGTACCCGGACACCACTGGACGGCTGGCAATCGCAGCCTTTATCGCTCGACGAAACTCTGCTGGAGGAAATCGGCACGCTGTTACTGGAAGACGATCTCGAGCCGGCATATAACGAATACCTGCCGGGCAAAACGACTTACTGGGCAACTGATGCCCCCATCGCACCACGCTACTTTCCGTACAACCGCTGCGGCGTCTGGCAATGCTCGACATGCGCGCATCTTTATCTGCGCTATGTAGAAGCTGGCGGGTATTTTGTCGATCGTCGAATTCGCGCGGTAAAGGCGGAATTGATTGAAGACGTCCCTTTACCGGCGTGACGCGACTCAGACGTCGCCGCTCCCACCGCCCAGACGCCGCGCGAGTTCGCGGCCAAGGCCGGTCAGTTTCAATGTCGACATATCGTCATCGTCACGCCGGGAAATCTCGACCAGTTCGTAGCGGCTCAGCGCGAGTACTTCCGGGTCGAGTTCTTCGAGACGGCGTTCAGCGTCGCGCAGACGCAGAAGCGTCGCAAGTTCGTGATGAGTCAACATCGGTCACCTCACTAATCGACAGAGGACAATGCCACTATCGTAGAGGGAGAGTCCGACATTCAGGCTACGGTTGTGTTGCGCAAAATTACTGCGTTACATAGCGAACAACTGACCGACTGCATCCAGCGGCACGCAATCCTTACTTGCCGCGCGCAACCGAGACCAATCCTCTCACGCGTCGGGCGATATTCCCCAGGACGCCCCCCGACGAATTCGTGGCCGATTGCCGGTGCGGCATTTTCTGGAGATCTTGCCGGTCTTCGTCAAGCGCGCGCGCGTGGCCCGCTGCCGTGAACGGCCACTCGATCACAACGGCCCGCAGCAGAGCCGCTCGAGGGCCCTTTTCGGCTCTGTCGATATACGCATTGATCGCCAACGCTTCCTGCTCGGCCGATTCGCGGGAATCGGTGGCAATGAAGTCGTTCACGCCTTCAATATGGACGCACCATAGCCGTTCATTCACGTCCTGTCTCCGTAAGGGTTCTGAATCGCCAGACCCGTGTGTGCTGCCCGCCTGAATCGAACTTTGTCTTTCAACCCGACAATAGCCGGCAACACTTTTCCCACGCTGAATCTCAGGACACGATTTTCAGTCGTTCCCATTTCAGGTCCGAAAAACACGGACCTTGCGTCGCCTCACTGAACTTCACATCGTTGTGCTCGCCGTTCCACTCCATGACCTGCACTTTCTCGTCGGCGTCAACGGCTATATCCCAACCTACACAGCGCACGAACGGGATTTTCTTATGGAGGCCGAGCACGGTAGCGACACATTGATCAAAAGCAGGAATTCTCAAGCCGGAAAAACGGACGCCGGAATCCGGATGCGCTTCAGTCGCGCCCCAGTCGCTCATGTAACCTTCCCGATCAAGCTCGCCATTGGCGAGATTGACCGGCACACAGATCTCGTGGTCGGTCTGCACGTGCGTATCCTGCTCTCTGCCGAGACGCAGGAAACAGGCTCGAACGGAAATGCCGCCGAGATCATCCACCACCGTTGTAAAGCGCAACGTGGCCACGGACTTTGAAGCAAAGGTATTAAACAGACTGTGCTGGATAATGAATTTCTGGATTACCCCATTGCCCAACGACCTGATCATCCGGTAATCGAAATTTGTTCTGTCCAGGAAAAATACGCCATTGCCGCGCCTCGACCCATCCAGCTTGAACACCACTCTGTCCGACTCGCGGAAGACCACCTCTTTGACTTCGTGGTCGGGAATCACGTCGCTCTGTCCTGTGAAAAACAGGCCATTGGCGAAATAGGCGAGGTCGGGGAACTCGTCGCCGTTGAAGATCAGCCTCGCAATAGGCTTCAGATGAGAAATTTTGCCGTACCCACCTTGCAGTTTCGGCACAACAACGCTCCCGTAGAAGTTGTCTGGAATCCAGCCTTCCTTGAACGTCCCCCGAAATGCCGCGTACACGCGCAGCCAGGGCGCGTAGACGCCGTCGCCAAACACTTCGCGTGCGTAGACATCGGCCAGTTTCAGATTGGCCGGGTCCGCTCTGCCATACTGCTTTTCGATCAGCTGCAAGACCCTCCTGGCCTGTGCACCATGATCCCGGTGGAATCTGTAATGGGCCACCTGCTTCAACGACTTTCTAATTGCGCTCTCGACGTCTAATACCATCGTGTCTCGCTCAGCCGGTCTGCGGCTATCTTTACTTTAGTCGACTTCCTGTACCGTATTACTGGGACCTCGATCTAAGCATCAGTACGCGTTAGGATGATGAAGCCCCTTGAATACAGTCGCGAAAATGATCTTTACGTCCAGTCTGAACGACCAGTTCCGTAAATAGTACAAATCGTGCGCCACCCGGCCCTCCATCTTTTCAATGCGATCGGTCTCACCGCGAAAGCCGTTGATCTGTGCCCAGCCGGTGATACCGGGTTTGATGCGGTAACGATGAATATAGCCAGACACAATGTTCTGATAAAGATCGTCGTGTTCGAGCGCGTGAGGACGAGGTCCCACCACTGACATATCGCCTCGTAACACGTTGAAGAACTGCGGCAATTCGTCGAGACTCGTGCGACGAAGAAATCCGCCTACCCTGGTAATGCGCGGGTCGCCCCGAGTAGCCTGTTCCAGCACGCCTTCCTTTTGCTGATGCAAACGCATAGTGCGGAACTTGTAGATCGTAAACACTCGCCCGTCGGCACCTTTACGGCGTTGTTTGAAGAAGACCGGGCCAGACGAACTGAGCTTCACGGCAATCGCACAGGCAAGCAGAATGGGCGATATAGCCACGATCGCAACAGCCGCAAAAAGACGGTCGAACATTTCTTTCTGCACCATCGCATTGGGCGGCAACGGTGATACCGCCAGATTGATGGTCGGAACACCCAACAGATCCGTAATGCTGCCTTCAAACAGCGCGAGCGTACGCACATCAGGCATGAACCGGATATTGATCAGATCATTGCGGAACTCGTCGACCAGCTTGAGTATCGTGCGTTCTTCAGTGAGTGGCAATGCGAGCCAGACTTCGCCAATGTTCTGTTCACGAACATACTTTGCAAAAGCAACGTGCTCGTCGAACATCCGTACCGGTGCTGTGGTGGCGGCCGCAGTGCCGGGGCGAACGTTATACAGCGCGTTGGCACGAAAGCCGGCTGCGGGCGACAACTCCATTTTGCGAATGATTTCATCGCAATGATCGCCGCACGCCGCAACCGCCACCTGCTGCAGGTTTAAACCCGCATTGCGCACCCGGCCAAGCAGAATGTGCGTAACCAGACGCCCGGCCATCATCGCAGCGCCTGAGATTCCAGTCCAATACACGAACCACAAACGCGACACGAAGTCGATCCGGTGCAATGAAAACATCAACGCCATTGCGCAGGCCTGAACAACCAGCCAACCTAGCGCAACATGTCCACAAAGCGCCCGTTTCGAACGACCGCGCCATGACTCATACACACCCAATGCAGGAAAGACCGCAAGTGAAAACGCTGCTGCAAACGCCACGAACGCAAAATAGAAACTCCGCTGCGAGCCGTCGTCGAAACGAATCTGGGAGGCAATGTATGCGCCCGCCAGAATCATCGCCACATCGAACAATCTCGCCATCAGACCAGTAATCAATCGCATTGCAGCCCCCTAAGAGCGCGCCCCGTTCAATACAACTGACTTAGCCGCATCGTCCGTACTTGTCGTCGAATCTGACGATGTCGTCTTCGCCAAGATAGGTTCCCGACTGGACCTCGATGATCTGAAGCGGTACACGTCCGGGGTTTTCCAAACGATGACGGATGCCCAGCGGAATGTAGGTCGACTCGTTCTCGCCCAGAAGGAACTGTTCTTCTCCACGAGTGACAAGCGCGGTTCCGCTCACCACCACCCAGTGTTCCGCGCGGTGGTGATGCATCTGCAGCGACAGACGCGCACCTGGCATCACGACTATCCGCTTGACCTGGAAACGGTCGCCATGATCGATCGAATCGTAAAAGCCCCATGGGCGACGGACTTTTCTGTGCGCGTCAGCCTCCGGCGATTTTTCCCGCTTGATACGCGTCACCAGTCCCTTGATGTCCTGCACGTGAGAACGATCCGCGACCAGTACGGCATCATCGGTTTCGACCACAATCAGATTGTTCGTGCCGACACAGGCGAGCAACCGGCCGCCCTGTGAGCGCGCGTAAGTCGCCGTGGCGCCCTCGAACAGCACCCGTCCATTCGACGCGTTGCCGCACTCGTCCTTCTCCATGGCCTGCCACACCGCGTCCCACGAGCCCAGGTCCGACCAGCCCGCTTCAAGCGGCACGACGATTCCGCTGAATGGCGAATCCGGCTTGCCCAGGTGCTCCATGACTGCGTAGTCGATCGAGTCCGACGGCGAGCGCAGGAATTCATTCGCGTCGGGAATCACGCATTCATCTGCTGTTTTCGCGCCGCGATAGGCTTTGACACAAGCCGCATGGATGTCTGGCTGGAAGCGTTCGATAACCGCAAGCCATACGGAAGAACGGACGACGAATATCCCGCTGTTCCACCAATAATTGCCGGATTCGACATACTGAGCCGCCAGTTCCGCGGCGGGCTTTTCAACGAAACGCTCGATACGACGCGCACCGTCCTGCAATTCGCCACCAAGGCGGATGTACCCGAATCCCGTATCTGCACGATCGGGCGGAACGCCGAGCGTCGTAATCGATCCTGATTGCGCATGGCGCGCGGCAATCTCGATTGCCTGATGAAGCGCATCGAGATTGGCAATCGAATGGTCCGCCGGCATTGCGACCAGAATGGCGTCCTGTCCGTCAGCGCTTGCAGCCAGGGCAGCGAGTGTGAGGGCCGGCGCCGTATCGCGGCGAGCTGGCTCGACCACGATGCGCGCATTCACGCCAATTTCCCGCGCCTGTTCGTATGTTGCAAAGTAATGCTCCGCACCGCACACAATCACCGGGTCGGCCGCGATATCCCATGCGCTGCTGAAGCCCGCCATGCGACCCATAGTGGCTTGCAACAAGGTCTTGTCACCGACCACGTCGATCAGTTGCTTTGGAAACTGCTCCCGCGATACGGGCCATAGGCGGGTTCCTGAGCCACCCGCGAGAATCACCTGCACAAGCGGTGGATAATCAGCGAAAGCCTTTTCAATAGCGTCGATATCTGTTTCGCCCGCAACTGCCTTCACCTTGCGCATTTAAAGCTCCTTTACGTTCTGGCCAACTCGAGGACGACGGTTGTGACGTCCACGCATTACGCGTTGCGACGCCAATCGCGTCGAAGTTGTCTCGTTTGATTTATAAAAGGACGCCCCTGCTGGGCGGACAAGGCAAGCCGTGTGGTTCACGGCCGACTGAACGCAACTTCTGGCCGCTAAACCGGCTCTGCCGGAAAGCATGGATACCGTTGCGGCCCGATCGCAGTTACATGGCGCTCAGCAACTAACCTATCGACGCTGTGCCAGCAAACTGGTGCCACGAGAGCAGTACCCGGTGAATTCATCTTAGTCAGATTACGTTGCACCACAGCATGTATGGCGCGAACCGATGAGGTTTTGGCTCTGCTCGTGGGAGGTGTTTTCTTAAGTACTTCGATCAGCCAACACTTGCCCCACGTTTCTGTCAGCGAAAGAGGCGTGAGGTTGGAAATCAAATACATCCCGTGGTACCGTTCATAGGGACGTCTCATCTACCTGCTCTCTCAACCGGCATCAGACCGTAGTTTCAGAAGTCAATCAAAGCTAAGACGCCGGCATGGTTCTCTGTCGGTTCACGCCGGCTTTTTGTGCCCGGCTCCATGTCGATCCGATGTCATGGACAGGTCTTCAAAAACTGTGCGCCATCCGTATTTCCGGAGTCGCAATGGCTTACATATCGCTACTTGCCCTATTCCTGACTGTTACCAATCTGGTCCCCGTCAGTGCGGTAGGATTTGTCCCGATCGTGCTGTGTTCGTGGCGCTTTTTCGGAAGAAGTTACCCCGCGTTTATCACGCCGCTCACCGCGCTCACGCTTCTGATCATCGTTTCCACACTGCTTTACGACCCGCGCTCGTTTATCGAATTCGATTTTTATCGGCGTGACGGCAATTTTTTCATTTCGTATGCGCCTATTTTTGCCGGATGTCTGTACACGCACCGTTGGGACCTGAACAAAGTACTTCGCGCGTTCTTTGTATTCGCCGTCATCATCAATCTTCCGCTTTACGCGTACTACGTCATTGAAACTGGCTTACTTGGCATCTTCACGCATCCTGGAGACAGCTTCGGTAGCTACTTTATCGCGCGCAATGCCGCTGGCGGCTTCTTTGCGATGCTGCTTTGTCTGGGAATCGCGTGTTACCTGCAAAGGCGGAGCAATCTCGTGCTCGGTCTGATCTTCGCTACCGCGCTGATGCTCTTTTCCACTTACAGCCGAGGCTCGTTGCTGGGCGCGTTGGCGACCCTCCCGTACCTCTATTTCGGCCGTAAGCGCTGGATGCTGGGAACGCTGATAGCGATCCTGATCACAGGCTCGATTGCGATGGCGATTTACCATACCAATTCGACAGTCAACTACATGGGCTATACCTTCACCATCCAGAATCAGGACGAGAAAGTCGCCAATCTGGACATTCGCTACGAATGGCTATGGCCGCGGGCGCTGACGTATTTTGAGCAAAGTCCAATTGTGGGCCTCGGATTCGGTTCGTTCGACGACCACATAGGCAGCGTGACCTCGTATTTTCATCTGCTGGGTGTACCTTCCGACGTGATTGTCGAACACAGCGATTCGCACGCTCATAACTCCTACCTGAACTTCCTCGCTGAACTCGGGGTGGTTGGACTCGCGTTGATCCTGAGCTTTTTCTGGAAGCTGGTCGACTGGGCAAAACATGGCGCCGCGGTCGGTGCGCTCATGGGCGGTGGCCAGAACTTCGCCGCATTCAGGTTTGTCGAGATATCGTCTGTCTGCCTGCTGGTGATGGCCGCCACCGAACACCGGTTGGTCTCGCCGTCTAATGTGCTGATCCTTTCGCTCGTGATCTCGTTATTGCTGGCATCGCGCGCGCTCAGCACTGTCGTTTTCGAGCGGCAGCAGGTTAAAGTTGTTGACCGCGTAATATCGTGAGTGGGAAACCGGTGCGATAGCGCCAGTCCGCCGCAAAAAATGACTAATGCACGCGCTCGTGCGCGTCGGCGGCGGCCAATGACAAAGACGGGGAATTCCATGTGGACTGTGTTTAGCAACATAGGCGACGGCGCCGTGACGTTGCCCGTGGCCGCTCTTTGCGTCGGCTGGCTCGCTTTCTTCAATGTGCGTCAGGCGCTCAGGCTAACTGGCGTACTGGCGATTGGCCTCGCCATTGTGGGCGCTACCAAAATAATGTACGCGGGCTGGGGAATCTCCGTCCCTGCTCTTGATTTCCGCGTTGTTAGCGGACATACCATGCTGTCGACTTCTGTCTGGATGGTAGCCATCACCCTCCAGCTGAAATGGTGGCGTCAGCCGCCGCTTCCAGGCGTAATTGCCGGTATGGCGATTGGCGCCTTTACCGGAATTTCACGACTGCTCAATCACTCTCACTCGCTTCCCGAAGTCATCGCTGGCTGGCTTCTGGGCGTTTTCGTCGCTGCCTTCTTTTTACGAACCGCCGTCAACGTTGAGTTCGAACGTTTCAAACCTGTCTGGTCCACCCTTAGTCTTCTATTGGTCTCAACGCTAGGGTACGGACACGAGGCACCGTTTCAGTATCTGATCGAAACGCGCTCGCCTGAGATCCGCAATCACACTCCTTCTGTCATGGCTCTCCTTAGCCGGATGCGTTATCGCGTTCTGTCTCACGACGCTACGTCGGCAAAGTGATGTTCGTCGACAGGCAAAGCCTCCCTGACCGGATAGGGAAGAAACTGTTCGACACACGCGTAAGGCACCCGTGAGTCGATAAAGCTCATCAGTGCAGCTTTAAAGTTCTCCGACGAAAAGCGTTCGGCATTCTTCCGGCATTGCCGCGCGTCGAACAGATGGGAATTGTGTTCGAACCTGCTTACCGCTTCCAGCAAAGACTCCGACGTTTGTTCGCCAAAGAAAACGCCCGTGGGCCGATCAAGCGGCAAGCCGATCACCGACTCGAGCGCGCCGCCCCTGCCAAATGCAATGACCGGCGTTCCGCACGCCTGGGCCTCGACCACAGAAATACCAAAGTCCTCTTCCGCCGCAAATACAAATGCACGCGCACGCCGCAAGTAATCGACAAGGACATCGGACGGCTGGTGCCCCAGAATCGTCACATTGTCGCCGGCTACTGATTTGATCTTCTTCATCTCGGGACCGTCACCGATCACAACGAGGCGGCGCTCCGGCGTCTGCGAAAAGGCACGCACGATCAGATCGATACGCTTATAGGGCACCATGCGTGATGCCGTCACGTAGAAGTCCTCTTTCTGCGTGCACATTGGCATGTTCGCCAGGTCGACCGGCGGGTAAATGACAGTCGCTTCACGCTGATAAGCCTTCTTGATCCGTCTGGCAATGAACTGCGAATTGGCCAGAAGATGATCGACGCCATTGGCGGAACGCGAATCCCATCCTCGTATGTAGTGAAGCAGCACGCGAGCCATGATCGACTTGATTCCCTTATTCAGGTGCGATTCACGGAGATACTGATGTTGCAGGTCCCACG
Source organism: Paraburkholderia metrosideri (assembly GCF_904848625.1). Lineage (GTDB taxonomy): Bacteria > Pseudomonadota > Gammaproteobacteria > Burkholderiales > Burkholderiaceae > Paraburkholderia > Paraburkholderia metrosideri. The sequence continues at coordinate 160,764 of NZ_CAJHCP010000005.1, read as the reverse complement.
CATAGCGAATCGGCGAATGAACATAGCTGACATGGACCTGGTTGGGCCCGGTCAGAACGCCTTTCGCGACCGCATGCGAACTGGAGATTACGAGGTCATAACCAGAGAGGTCGACCTGCTCGATCGCGATCGGCATCAGTGGCAGGTAAGCACGGTAACGCCGGCGCGCAAAAGGCATCCGCTGGATAAACGACGTATTGACGGTCTTCCCTTTCACACATTCGCGGTCCTCCAGAAAATCGACAATCGAGAAGATGTCTGCTTTCGGGAAGCACTCGATGATATTTTTCAAGACCTTCTCTGCCCCACCCGACACCACCAGCCAATCGTGAACAATAGCGACTTTCACTTCGACCTCCTGTGAGATTACAACCGGGATCCTGCACGTCCAGCGATCTGATTCATTCGTCTTTTGCAGCACCCGCCTGAGGCCGCACGCCGCATGCAACCCGAAACATTCCTAGCGCCCGCTCGGCTCCGGGCACAAGTCCTACTAACTGAAGACGGATCATCGTGCCCATCAGAATCACAGCCAGGGTTGCCTCGCCTACCACCCGAGCAGTCGCCATGCCTGTCGCGCCATATCGGGGTGCGAGGAATAGCGCAGCAGCCAGATTCATCACCCCCGACCCGACACCTGCCATGGCAAGCAGGCGATCCTTCCTTCTCGGCACGAAAACATAGAACGCAACGAACTCGTTAAAAGCGGCGAGCGGAAACATCCACGCGAAGATCTGTAGTACTCGGGCACTCGGTTCGAATGCCGGGCCTAGAATCAGAGGAAGTACAAACGGCGACAGCGTCAGCGCGCCGCACAGAACCAGAAGCCCGTAACCCATCAGCAACGTAGCGCCACGGCGCGTGGTCGCATGTGCGCCCTCCTTGTCGCCTTGCGCGAGCTGCCTCGATATAGTGGGAATAAACACCTGTGAAGCGGGACCCATGAGCGCGAGGCCGATCGTCGCAAACCGCTCCGCTGCGCCGAAATAGCCCACTTGCGCGGGCGTGGACAACAACGTCAACAGATAGGTGGACGACGCCGTGAGTACAACCGAGCCAGACGAGTAGCAGAACAGCATCGTCGAACCTCGTACCAGCGGAACAACACCTGTCAACTTCAGCTTGGGCAAGCCGAGTTGCCAGGTCGTCAGACTGTACGAAACGATCGACGATGCCACGCCGGCCACCAGAAGACTCGCCAGCACCCACACTGCGTCGTTGGGGCCTTTCACCAGGTTCAGCACCAGCACAAGGCTCAGTGCGAAGCCAAACACCTCGATCATGATGGGTGTTCGAAAGTGTTGACGCCCCTGAAATAGCCAGCCGAGATTCAGAGCGGACACGATCCCCAGCAAGGTCGCCAGCAGACCGATTACGGGTCGCTCCGACAATGTCGGCGACAACATCGTGGCCGTGATGCCAATACCCGCGCCCAACACGGCCAATAACAGACGCGCGCTGACATGCAGTGAGTAGATCTTGTTGCATTCCGCCGCCGATTGCGCTTTCGACACCTCACGCATGCCAACAAACGTAAACCCATAACTCACCAGCATCCATATCACGTTCATCAGTGACATCGACGCAAGCACCCGACCGTATTCCGATACGCCCAGAATTCTTCCGTAAAACGGCACCACGATGATGAGATAAACATACCTCATCAAATAACCGCCGTAGACAAACGCAATGACGTTAGCGTTCGCTCGTCTATCCATACCGTCCTCCTGACGCGCGTTCTGGACTTCAGCGCCCAGCCACGCGACGGCGGGCAAGCGGGTTAGAGATATAACGCACCACGAAGTCGGACAGTGGCGAGTAAGGGACAAGACATAAACCAGAAAGCACGAGCGTGCCCAGCTTCTTCTTGACGCTCCAGAAAGGGTTGGCAACGATCGCGTGCAAATAACTACGGGAATCCCGCAACATCCAGCGCCAGCGGCTAGCAAACGGCGCCTGATAGACGCTCGAACAAAATGTCGCCTTCTCGTGCGAGAAGTCATGGAATTCTGGTGGCAGTTCTATCTGAAGCCGTGCTCTGGCGAGATTACGTAATATCGCCCAACGCATGCCGAAGGCCTTTGGCGCCTTGGTCAGCTGCTCCGAATTGGCAAACGACACGGAGCCACTGCCGGCGTTATGTACGCGATAGCTTCCCAGCGACTTTGAAATAGTGGCGACCGGACCGGATAGCACGACTCCATAAATCGCGTAAAAATCAGCTCCATAGCGATTAATCCCCTCTTCCGGAACAGGGAAGATCCTCCTGAGAGCGCTCACACGGTATGCATTGCCCGAAGCGGGAGGCGATGGATAAAGCCAGCCGCCCCTCAGTAATCTGCCGCAGTCGGCAGGCGGCTCGGTGTTAGGTACATGTGCACCGGTCGGCGCGCCCGCACCGTCCATCACGTCCAGTCGAAACTGCACTTTCGCCCATGAACCCGTGGAGAAGCGGCTCATGACTTCGGATACGACGCTCGGGTACAGAATGTCGTCGGAGTCGAGAAAAATCGCGTATTCCGTATCGAGTATCTCGATCGCGTAATTGTAAGCGGAGACCTGTCCGCCGTTTTCCTTGAAGATCGCCCGTACACGCGCACCGTACTGTTCAATGATCGCTCGCGATCCATCGGTCGAACCATCGTCGATCACCATCACATCCGTTGCCGGATAGTCCTGCGCGAGCGCCGAGTCGATTGCGGAGGCAAGAAAGTTCTCGTAGTTGTAATTGCAGATCACAACGGTCACGTGGTTCATGGTATCTCGACGCTATCTAAAGTTCGGTCAGCCGGAATCCGGTCACCGTGAAATTAACGACACCTGCGGCCAGCACGAAACTTCACGCGAAATGGTCATGACTTCGTCACGCTCAATCAGCTATGCGCGAGGCCGGATAACGACATAAGCGAGATGCTTCGGCGGATTGTTGTCCGCTCCGTTGACCTTGTCCGGCACTTTGAATCGAACCTTGAGCATCGAGTCATCCCATGTCAGTGCTACGTCGTCGCGGGGACTGACCACGCCCGTCAGCGCGTCGACGAATTGAATCTGTGCCGTACGTGATGAAGGCGGCTTGAGTCCCGGCACCGAAACGCTCTGCCAGCCCGAACTCGCAGTCACCTGCATCACCACATCGTTACCGGAAACCAGCGCTCTTCCGGCAGCGCCGGGATCGAACTGCAACGGCTTCGACAAGCTTGCCAGCGATCCACCGGCTGTCTGGCGAAGCACGATCAGGCTTTGCCCCGACACGTTGTAAGTCCGCGTGGGCGGCCCGCGATGCGTAAGGCGGAAAGGCTCATAGCCGTCCCAGTGATAAACCATCGACAGGTACTTGTCGGGATCGTCCCAATTCCGGTCGAGTGCCCACACAGCAAAGTCGAAGAAATAGCGCGGCAGGTAGTGCGGATCTTTCATATACTCATCGCCGATTTCCGTCTGCCAGATGCCACGCGCAGGCCCGTTCCTCACGTACTGCTGATACAGCGAATCCAGGTCGGAAACATTGAGGTAATGGGTATCGATGTAATCAACCCAATCGAGCATCCGCTCTTTCAATACGGGACTTCTGTATTCCAGCCATTGCTGGAAAGTGGAGAGCCCGCCCTGGTCCGGCCACCCACCGTAAACAACGTAAGCGTGATAACTGCGGATGATCCTGGCGGCGGGAATGTGAACCCGCTCCACGTAGTCCTGCATTGCGCGCTCATAAGGCTTCGACAGCTTTTGGTCCTTATTGAAGTCCGGACCGTGCCAGAAAGTGGCTTGAGGCGATCCGCCAGACAACTTGCCAGCGGCCTCGTTCCAGATCTGGAAGTAGCGCAGGTTAAAAGGCGGCGCGGAATATTTGCGCACCACGGCGTCGACATATTTCTGCCAGGCCTCGACATCCATCGGAGCAGAATTGGAGTCGCCCGGCACGGTCGAATTCCATTTCGGCGTATAACCAAGAATGAGGAGCGAGCCGATTCCATTCCGGTCGTTCTGAATCAACACCGATGGCAGGTCGCCGTCATACGCCGCCCCTGTCCTGTCGATACGCATCGCTTCCCCCGGTCCATCCGGCTGCCCAGGACCCACCGAGCCCCGCCCCCAACTAATACCCATTGCGCGCCACATCTCTACATCGCTGGCCGATCCCGCCCAGCCATTTGTGCCGATCAGATCGGTAATCCGGCGGGCACGTGCATCGACCCGCTGCGAACTGGGCGTCAAAGCGAGCGCGCTCTTACCTCTTGCGAGAGGAATCGCCGCTCCCGCCAGCGCCGCCAATATTCGCAATGCGCGACGCCTGCCGGCGCTATTCGTGACCTTGACCATTCGTCCGCCCACGAACATGCGCTAACTCACCGACGCTCGGGGCGCCAACTCCGGCAACCGCTCGCCCGCGCGACCGTACAGAATTTCGAGCACCTTCTGCGCCGAATACTCCCAGCGAAACTCGCGCGCATGCTCGATGCCTTTTGTCCGGTGACGCTGCCGTAGTTCGGCGTCACTCATCATCAGTGAGATCTTTTCGGCAATGTCGTCCGCCGACGCTGCGTCGCAATACAGTGCAGCGTCCCCGCACGCTTCGGGTATCGAGGTTCGCGAAGAAGCGATCACCGGGCATCCGCAATACATTGCTTCGAGAGGCGGCAGTCCGAAACCTTCGTATAAGGACGGGAACACGAGGCACGCCGCGTTTTCGTATAGCGACTTCAATTCCCCATCGGAGACGAATCCGGCCCACAGTACCTGCGCGGCGTGCGCAGGCTTTTTGGTTTCCTCGCTACTGAAGATGCGCGTGTTCTTACCGCCCACAATGACGAATTTGACCTCTGAAAGATGCTCAAGCTTGTCGACTGCTTCCAGAACACGCTGCAAATTCTTGCGCGGGTCCAGACTGCCGACAATCACGCAGTAAGCGTCTTTCACAAGTCCCATCCGATTGATGACTGCGGGATCCGACACAACCCTGTCAAGATGATCTGCGCCAGGATTGACTACCGTCACGCGCGACTCGTCCACTTTCAGATGATGACAAATACGCATCTTCGAATAGCTCGACACTGTCAATATCACCGGTTGCATTCGCGGCAATATTGAAAAGCCGATTCGATACCACAAGCGGAATTTCCTCGAGAATCCCAACGGCACGTCGAACACGGCCATGTCATGCACCATCACAATCTGCCCACGCTTGAAGAGCGGATTGGTATTGCACAGATTGAGCAGCGTCTTTCCTCGCGCTGCTATCGGCAGTGTGATCTGCTCCCAAAGCGTTCCTCGCAGCCACGGAAAGCGTCGCTGTCGTTTGAGAAACGCGCCGGGCTCACGAACATTCTCCGGTACGAAAACTTCCAGCTCGTCTCCCGGTAACGCGCGCATCTGCATGGCCCGGGTCAGTTCATACGCCACCCTCTGCACACCCGTCACAGGCTGCGAAGTGAACTTTCCGTTAATAGCGAAGGGCATCAGGTTCTCCGTTTAGCGACGCCGCGAAACAATCGAAGTCAACTCGGGCTATGGGTGTGATCAATGCACCGGTTCTGCGTCCCCATAGTCGCTCGCGTAGTTGGTCGCATAGCCGTAGTTCCGCGTACTACGCCGCAGCGGGATGCCGTTGAAAACCGCGCCCGCGATACGACCCTCCGCGCGTTCCATTTTCTTGACCGTGTCGGCGATTTCCTGCTCGCTTTGCATTCCCGAGCGCAACACGAGCAGCGATGCCCCGGCTTCGCTCGCAATGATTGAAGCGTCAGTCACCGCAAGGAAGGGAGGCGTGTCGATGATCACCAGGTCGAACTGGCTACCGAGCCGCTCCAGTAATTCCTTAAAGCGGGGCTTCATCAGCAGAGCGGCGGGATTCTCCGGACGAACGCCACAGGACAGGAACGTCAACCCGTCGATGCTCGTGGGTCGCAACGCGCTGCGCAAAGCCATCCGCTCCGATAACACCTCGGAGAGTCCGCCACGGTTACTCTCGCTAAACAACGAGGCAAGATGACCGCGGCGCATATCGGCGTCGATCAGCACGACCTTCGAGCCGATTTCCGCGTGCAGGATCGCGAGATTCGCTGCGACAAAGCTCTTTCCGGCAGATGGCGTAGGGCCGATCACCATCAGAATGTTATTGCGGGCATGTGCGAGATCGCGGGTCACCGCCGTGCGTACTCCTCGCAGTCCTTCTACCGAGGTGTCATGCGGAAAGCGCGCAGCCAGTATTCTGCTGCTCTCGCCCCCGAGCGATGCCGCCGCGCCGGTTGCGCCGGTTGCACTGCCGCCGCTGCGAATTTCGAAATCGGGCGCTATTTTCTGGAATGGAAGACTGCTCCGTCCTCCGAGTCCCGGTAATGACTTTCGAGCCGCGCTCGCGAAACTGCGGTCCAGCATCAGTTGCTGCTGACTGAAAAGGATTTCGCCGAACACCGGCACACTCATCCGACGCTCTACGTACCGAGGGTCCGTCACGCCAGTCATTACGTGGCGACGCATGAAAACCAGCACGATTCCGGATACGAGACCTAATACCAGACCGCCACCCAGCACGATCGCAGGTTGCGGCTTAACCGGCCGGTGGGGCCTGATCGCAGAGTCGACGATATGCGCGCCGCCGGTCGTGCTCGCGCGCCGGACCTGCAATTGCTCTGCCTTCTGCACCATACCGAGGTAAATGGTTTCCGCGACTTTCTGCGCGCGAATCAGATCGACACTCTCACGCTCGGACGACGGCATTCCATTAAAACGGCCATTGAATTGGGCTTTAGCGTCTTTCAGTTGTGCAAGCTGCGTGTCCACACTCTGCACCCACCGGCTATCTGGCTGATAGCGCTCAAGGAGCTGGGTACGTTGCAATTGCAGGGTCGCTATCTGCTTGTCGAGATCCATGCCGCCCTGAAGGTAGGCCTGCGCCTCGTTCGTCGGCTGCATCGACTGGGACGTCGAGCGGAAATGTTTGAGCGCGTCTTCCGATTTTCGAAGATCCGTAAGAAGACGCGGAAGTTCGCCGTTAATAAACGCGAGCGTGGTCGTGTCATTCGCTTGCCGGCTGGCGACCGCAGTCGCCAGGTACTGCTGCCCCAAAGCGTTAGCGACTTCTGCAGCCTTATCCGGGCTTTGATCTGCGTACTCGATCTGAAGCAGCCCTGAGTCCTTGACCTTGTCGCTCACCTTGACCAGGTCGCCGAACCGTTTCACTGCGTCGAGCTCATTCCAGCGAATCACTTCAAATTTCGTACCAGGCCGCGCGTCAAGTTGCTTGACGAGCATGGAGACGCCGTTGTCCGTGACCGGGATGCCGACCTCACCCTTAACCAGAAGTTGATCCGATGGGCCGCGCAATTCGAATCCGTTGTCAGCACGCGCAATCAAAGTCAGCTTCTCTTCTTCCAGATCCCTCGGGACCTCCAGCGTGCCAATCTGGACACGTTCACCACCCCACGCAAAAGAGCCCAATCCGAGCCATGGGGCCGCAGGTTCACCCGGCGTCGCAAATTTCTCTGCAATGTCACCCAGAATTGGAACCCTGTGCGGCGTCACCGACACGTCAAAGCGGTATTTGTCGATGACCGGGTCAAGCACCGAACGACTTTTCATCACAGCCATTTCAGTCACGGGCGCCGGCGCGGGCGGGGGCATCGCCTCCTGGTTCTGCAATGCCAGGCCTAACGCGTTAGGCTCCGGCGGATCCACGCGCACCAGAACATCGGCCGAATAAATTGGCGTGGCGATAAGCAGGTAGGCCACCGCGAGCGTCAGAACGATCACTGTGGTGACCACGATCTCCCAGATGTGATCGCGCATCAGCGTGAGCATCCCGCGCGCGCTGAGTTGGCCGCGCTCATTGCTGTCGGCGGGAGAGAGCGAATTCAGAGGGTAGTAATCCACCGGTTTGATCCTTCCATGTTCGATGGGCAGAGTAAGAATCGATACTGCTCTGCTGCACCACCAGTTCGCGATCTGGAACCGCCGCCGGCCCGCGTTGGCATTGATTGGCCGGCAGCACCTCGGAGTTACGTGCTGGGTCAGTAAGGTCGGAGAACCGCACTCACAACTTCATGAACAACGAATGACAGTATTGCCTGTTGCTTGCTGATCGTTGCAGCACCCGGTTCCCGCGTGACGTGTGACCGGTCCGCACAACAGCGCCTCTCTTTCGCAGTCAATAGAAAGAACTGATCCCTACATTCAGAATCCTTTCCATATTGGTACTACGAAATATATTCACTCATTTATTTCAAAAACTTTCTTCAGTACGCAAAGCTTCGAAAAAAAAGTACTCGCCGCCGTTCGGACAGCAGACAAAGAATGCATTGATCGATCTGGTTTCGACCGCGTCGACATCCAACGGCCTCGACACTGTGATGAAGCCGTCGAAAAGCCAATTGCTAACGCGCAGCCATAGAACTACCACTGCGCCCTCCCAGACACGCGCCCTGCAAGTTCAATTGTTATATGCGAACACTAGACGGTCGCGCCTCGTCCGATAGAAAGCTGGCGAAACACGACGAACGCAAGACCGATAGAACCAGATGCTCAAGGCAGTGCGTGAACGGCTACAGCTCCTTCGCGTCACACATGAGACCTGCGCGTTATCCAGCGGCCCGGACAAAGGTAATTGGCATGACCTTGCCATGGCAAGGTAACGGCGCGTTAAAGCAAAATTACACATCTCATGGATTTAAAATCGCCCAATGCGGACTGACGATTTTTCTTTCCATGTTGCGGTGAAGCATAGCCCCCAAAAAAACCACCGAATCACGGCGGGCATAAATTCGGGTGTTATTGGCCGATTATGAGGAGCTCGTTACAAATGCAGCGGCAGCAGAAAGCGTTGTTGCTATCTGCAATTAATGTAACAGAGTTATACAAGGCGACTCAGGCGCTGTAACAGAACGTTAGTGACAGTTCACAAGAGAAAAACGCGTGTTTAGAACGCGATTTCCCGCTACATCCCTTGCCACGCGGAGCGGCCAGCCATCTCGCTCAGCATCTGTTTGCTGCTGGCTCGCGTATTAGCTACGGAAAAAGTTTCTGGTGGAAATAGATATTAGAACGCTTTTTAGCAAATTGCGAGGTAAGTATTTCCCCGATCATGACTATTACGCCAAACACCCATGAATACCGGCCAAGTTCGTCGTGAAAATTTCGATGCGCTAATCTCGCTACCTGAGTGGCTTGTTTGTTTGATAACCAAGACGATGACTTCGACCGATTTTCTTACGTCGTTCGGTAAAGAGCGTCAGAATGGACTACGCGCTATGAAACACATTGGTCTTCTGGTTTTTCAGGACTGTTCCATGGTGACTACGGGAGCGATCGGAGATGCATTTCGCCTGGCCAATGAGTTCGAAAAAGCCGAAGGCGAAGAACCTCCTTATCGCTTCTCCGTACTGTCGGATGGCGGCGGACTGGTGACCAGTTCGTCGAGCATCTCCATCTGGACGCAGACGCTCGAACGGTATAGCCTGGCGGACTTTCACGCGTTCTTTGTCGCGTGTCGCGATGCCGCCGAAGCGATGGAGTCTAACGACCGTTTTCTTTCGTGGATCTCACGTCAGGGTTCGATTGCTTCATTTGGTATTCAGCAGGGTGCGAATCTCGCTGTCGTGTGCAGAAACCCATTGCAGTCGACAGTACCCATTTTTCTATTCGACGACGGCGGCAGCACGACGCGCACCACTGCGAGCACGAGCGTGACGCCGACGGATCTCGCTCTATCGCAGATCGAACGGGACCTCAGTTCGGACATCGCGCGAAAAATTGCCCGTCTTCTGCACACAGGTTACAACGAGCACAGTAAGAGCGAACTGGACGACGCCAGCATTACTACGACAACCGAGAAGATTCGCGAGTCGGCACGGTGGATCAAGGAGAACTACAGCAAGGCTATTTCTGTCGCCAAGGCAGCGGAGTCGGCGGCAATGAGTAAGCGCAATTTTCAGCGCCGCTTCAAATGCGAGTTCGGCATGACCCCGCTCGAGTACCTTTTGCGTACCCGTTTCGAGGTCGTTTGCACAATGCTAAGGAATACAGATCTACCCGTCGACAAGATAGCGCGGCGATGTGGAATGGGTGACGGCAATCGTTTGGGCCGATTGTTCAAGGAACGATATGGCATGTCGCCCACACAATTTCGCGCGCAACAGCATTTCGAATCCGACGAGCGGTGGCTAACGCCTGAAGAGGGCTGGCATTCGGCAACTGAGATGTTGAAGGAACCCCCTTGAGTCCTCTCTTCCCATGCAGCTTCGTAATGCCTCCAATTATGGATTGAGACATGACGCCCCCCAATTCTGCCCAGCTCGACGAAGAAGCAGCCGCATCCGTTCTGTTGCGGAAGGAACTCGAACTGCACGAAGACAAAGTACTCGCGGAAGCCAGCCAATCGCTGGCCGCACTCTATCAGTCTCCGGCGCAGTCGGGCTCGGTGATCCGAAGAATCAAGGAGGCAGCGAAGTCTGTGCTGCCAGACTCGCTATTTCTGAGTTTGCTTCATCACAAGTGCATTGGCCGCTACCCCAATCTCGTTCGTCCCGTCACCTTTAATGAAAAGATCCTGCAACGTAGTCTCAGACCCGATTCTCGCTATATCGGCCTGACAGACAAACTTTTGGTTCGGGAATACATCGCGGGCAAGATCGGGCAGGAGCATCTCATCCCGCTAGTCGCGGCGCCTGCTGAATTCACGCGCAAGGTATTCGACGCGCTGCCGGATGCCTTTGTGATGAAAGCCAATCATGGCAGCAGCTTCGTCGAGGTGGTCAGAAGGAAGTCTGAGACATCTTTCGAAAAGCTGCGGCTTCTCGCCGACAAATGGTTGTCGACCGCGTTCTACAGCGTTGCAAGAGAAAGGCACTACCGCAAAATCAAACCTCGCATCTTCTTCGAACAATTACTACTGGACGACAGTGGCAAGATCCCCGCAGATTTCAAGCTGCACTGCTTTGGCGGACGACCGGGTGGGCCCATCATCTATATCCTGGTGATATCGGACAGGTTTGGAAGCAACACACGTGGCGATGTGTATGACATCGACTGGAATCATCTCGACATCGCTATCGGTTACTACAAGCGCAGCGTAACACCGGCGCCCCGCCCTCCCCACCTTCAGGCTGTGCTCGACACCGCCGTCAAGCTATGCGAGGACTTCGACTATGTTCGCGTGGACCTCTATGCGCCGGATAACCGGGTCTATTTTGGCGAACTGACGTTCACGCCCGGCGCCGGCGTATTGCCTTTCACGCCAGACAAGACCGACTACGAGTGGGGAAAACTGCTCGCGTGACAGACCGCAAGTCAGAAGAGTCATCGCTGAAAAACGAAAAGCGGGTGATGGAGATACGGAAGTACCTCCATCACCCGCTTGAACAGACATCCGGCCAGGGTTAAGCGCCGTTGAAACTCAACGAGCCGCACCGCTCCTTCAATTGCGCAGGAACGACGCTAGCAACCGCTCACCCATCAGTTATCTGCGTGACCTGCCGTGAAGCTGGTAAATGCACTGTAAGACGGATTGATCGGGGTGCCGTTGACCATAATGCCGTAGGTATCGTCACCACTATCGAGCACGTAGTACATCACCGACTGGATGTTGTGCGACTTTCTGTTCGTATAGAACTCGCCCAGTTGCGTGGTGATGTAATTCGCGCGATACGCTTCGGTTTGCTCCGGACCCGCGTTCCACTCGGTAATGATAAATGGCACGTTGTACCGGGCCTTGCAGTACGTCGGCAGATCGAAACCAGGTCCCGCACCATCGGTTCCGATGTCGAAAATATCACCGTACACTTCGTAGTTATGCCACGTCGTGATGTCCCAACGCACGGTGGGATAACCGCCGCTGCCGTCAGGTTGCATACCGTCCCACAACGCGTCGGCTGCGCCGATATCTGCGACGCAGAAGTTGATACCGCACTTCGCCGTAGACTGCACGGACTTCACACCATCGATCATCCCGCGCATCACGCCACGCATAACGGGCCAATTCGAGTTGTTGAAGTCGGCGGCGTTCGTACCTGCGTTGGTGGAATCAATGATGATGCCACTCTGACGCGTCAACTCATTGCCGCACTCATAAATCGTCACGCCATACGGCATCAGCGCGCTTGCCACCGCTGCGCCCACCGTATGACCCGTGCTGTAAGCAGCCGATTCGTTGGCGAAAAGCTTGTTGCTAGAGTCGAACACACCCTGGTTGACGAGGACGACCAGCTTGAGTCCTGCCGACTGGAAGGCTTGCGCCAGTTTGACGACCGCGTTCAATTGCGTCGGGTCGTCAGTGCAACCGACGCGATAGCTTGTGCAACCCATCGTCTTCAGAATGGAGACGAGTTGCGTCGGCGTATAGGTGTAATCGTAGTGACCGTTGATGCCGTAGAACATGCCCGCGGTTTGCGTCGGCGTAATGCGCGGATCGTTACATGCCAACCATTGCGCCGCCACACCCGCATTGACGTAATACTGGCCACCCGTGCCGCAATGCCAGATCTTGCCGCCGTACCACAGGACCAGCGAGACGTTATACGTATTGCCGACCGTAGCGCCATTCCTGTAGATCACGCCATTGACGAGAGTCCAGATTGCGCCAGTCTTGTCGATGATGTACGGCGAAGCAGGAAGCGTCGTGCCGTCCGCGGACGTGCCGCCCAGACGCGGGTCATTGCAGGACGACCACCCGGAGCCACCCCACGCGTAGAACTGACCGCCCGTGCCTTCGTGATAAATGCCGTTGCCGAAATACAGAATGAGCGACACGTTGTAGGTGTCGCCAGCTTTTGCACCATTCTTATAGACCGAGCCGCCCGACAATGTCCACACGTTGCCCGAGCTATCGGTAACCGAAGCCGCCGGCGGGACCGTCGTGCCGCTTGCGGACGCAGCGGCCGACTTCGCCGTAGCCTTACTGTCGGCCGCTCCATTACTGTCGCTACCGTCCCCAGAGCCGCCCCCACCGCAAGCGCTCAAAAGGTAACTTCCACCGAGTGCCGTGAGGGCACCAATAAACTGACGTCGTTTTACCATGGCAAATATTTTCCACTGTCGAGAAAATTCTCGATAAAAAGTCCAAAGATTATTTTTGGAGGTTCAAGTGATTCAATGCGCAAGGACAAACCGATTTGAATTCGTAGCCCTGAGAAAATTAAAATCTTCTAGCGCATTCCAGACATCGTTTTAGATGCTCTATTTGAACTGCCGGGCGCAATGCCCGTTTAAACGTGATAATCCAGCCAACGGATATCAGCGATCGCCAGGGGCGAGCCGATGCGCGTCACGTTACTTGGAACGTACGATGGGAAACGACCTGACTGCGACACCCGTTACCGTTTAAAGCATTTGTTTACAAAGCGAGGCTGGCGGCTACGCAAACGTTTCACCGAGCGAGCAGATGCTCCGAGTCTTTCAGCAAAATATTCCTGCAACCGCGTCGACCGGGGTAAATCGTACCCGGAGTGACCGCTTAATCACAGAAGAAATAGCACTTTTCGGCCAAATAGTATAAATATTTCTAATAATTTCCTGCATCGCAAAAATTCTGGTTTTCTCGCGATGATCAGAGGATTGGATGTACCCGATCTTTGCCACTTCGACCCTATAAGTAAAAGCTGCTTATAGCCGCCGTTTAAAGCGCATGCCTTTGAGCGGTGCATTATGCACCGCCAGGGCGCACGCTCATTAACAACTCGTTACATAAATAATAGAGGCAATATGATCCTGATTCACGAGGATGACGCCGGCAGCTGCGTAAATCGACTGCGTCTTTCATTTTTCTTTCTTTGACGAAGGCCGGTCAGCGTCACCAGACGGGCCATTTCGTTTGCACGGAAAACAGCCTCATCAGCAGGCGGAAATATAAGCGCACCGCAATTGACAGTGGCAATAGGATAATTTTTATTTAATGTGAAGGGGCGAGAAGTTCAGCGTATTGAAATCGATTGAAAACGCGTTGATCAGTCTCTACAGACCTGCCCATGCGTTTGCAAGGTAACGCGAAAAAGACTTGCCCGGCATGACGCCAAGTCATATTACTGCGTCGTAACGATTCAATTTGTCATTGCGGAGATCGCCGTGTTCTTGCAGTGACCCGCTCTTTTACTCAATGGCCCGCCAGCAACCCGCTTGGCGCATTGATCTCCGTGAGCAAAAAGTCCGGCATGTCGCGCGACGTAACTGGACTTTTTTCTTCATGCAACATTGCAATGATGTTGGCTAAGGCGGACCGCCTGGAAGCGCTATCGCGGCAAGCCGCGTACTGCGCTCACACCGGCTCCATGCCGTTTGCCGATTTAGCGCTGTCGGCTTCGTGCGAAGTCAGAAACGACAGTAGCGCTTGCGCAGCCTCGTGCTGGCTCGTCGCCGTACAGATCGAGGCCGCGAAAATCGTCGTGACCTGAGTGGCGGGCGGCATTGCACCGACCACCTCGATACCCGGCAGGTGAATCAACTCGCTGAGTTGCTGAAACCCGAGCGCGACATCGCCGCGCGCGACCAGCGCACCGACCGGAACACCGGGCGACGCCTGCACGATCCGTGAAGCGATATCTCCCGCGATACCCCAGCGCTCGAACAAACGCGTCAGGTGCGTGCCACTCGGTCCCGTCGAATAGCCAATGCTGCGCGCACTCAGGATAGCCTCACGGAGCGCCGCTTCCGTACTGATCTCCGGATGCGGTTCGCCTGCCGCGATGGCAATTGCAATGCCCGACCGCGCGAGATCGACCTTACTGGACGATTCGACACGGCCGGCGGCAGCCAACCGGTCGAGCGCGTCTGAAGCCAGCACGACGATATCGAATGCTTCGCCTTCCCGGACCCTGCGCGCCGCGTCGACACCGCCCACCGATTCGATGACCACCGGCTGCCCCGTCTTGCGCTCATAAACTGCCGCGAGTTCGCTCAGCACCTGGCGCGTGGCCATTGACGAAATTCCGGTGATCGGTTTGCGTCCGGGTTGAGCGCTACCCATATCTATTGCCCTGTTCAATCTTTGTAGCGCAAGCCTGCCTTTTCGAGCGGCCCACGCATGTTGTACATATCCAGACCAAGTACGCCGGAGGCCAGCTTCGCCCGCTTTTCGC
The DNA here is from genome assembly GCF_904848625.1 of Paraburkholderia metrosideri. GTDB lineage: Bacteria > Pseudomonadota > Gammaproteobacteria > Burkholderiales > Burkholderiaceae > Paraburkholderia > Paraburkholderia metrosideri. The sequence goes on along the minus strand of NZ_CAJHCP010000005.1, from coordinate 145,705 downwards.
TTTCGTTCGCCTCGCGTGCGGCCGCTTTTTCAAGCACGGCCGAAGCCATCGCCGACGGCACCACGACGACACCGTCGTCATCCGCGACAATGACATCGCCTGGCGTGACCAATGCGCCCGCGCAGACTACGGGGATGTTCACCGAGCCGAGCGTCGCCTTGACTGTGCCCTTCGACGAAATCGCCTTGCTCCAGACCGGGAAATTCATCTCCGTCAGCACGCTCACGTCACGAACGCCCGCATCGATGACCAGTGCATGCGCGCCACGCGCCTTGAAACTCGTTGCCAGCAAATCACCGAAGTATCCGTCGGTACAGTCCGCTGTCACGCCGGCGATCACGATGTCGCCAGGTTGAATCTGTTCGGCCGCGACATGCATCATCCAGTTGTCGCCCGGCTGCAGCAGTACCGTGATCGCCGTGCCGCTAGCGCGCGCCCCAACATAGATCGGCCGCATATACGGCTTGAGCAGACCCACGCGCCCCATTGCCTCATGGACGGTCGCCGATCCGAGCACGCCGAGTTTCGCGGCGACCTCTTTATCCGCGCGCTGGATGTTCCGATACACGACTCCAAGTTCATACATGATCAGTGACCCTTCGATTTAAGCAGTGCATCAAGGCGGGGATAAACGCGTCGTGCGTTTCCTTCGTAAATCTTCTGACGCTCTTCCACCTCGACGTGCGCGGCTTCGATATAACGCTTTGTGTCGTCGAAATAATGACCCGTTTCCGGATCGATACCTCGCACTGCGCCGATCATTTCGCTTGCGAACAGAATGTTGTCGACGGGGATCACGCGCGTGAGCAGGTCGATACCAGGCTGATGGTAGACGCAGGTGTCGAAGAAAATATTGTTGAGCAGATGATCCTTCAGCAAAGGCTTTTTGAGTTCCTGAGCGAGTCCGCGGAAACGACCCCAGTGATAAGGCACTGCACCGCCGCCGTGCGGAATCACGAAGCGCAGCGTCGGAAAATCGCGGAACAGATCGGATGTGAGGCACTGCATGAACGCCGTTGTGTCCGCGTTCAGATAGTGCGCCCCCGTGGTATGGAAACATGCGTTGCAACTCGTGCTCACGTGAACCATTGCCGGAATGTCGTACTCGACCATCTTCTCGTAGATCGGATACCAGTAACGGTCGGACAGCGGCGGGCTGGTCCAGTGGCCACCCGACGGATCGGGGTTCAGGTTGATCGCGACGTTACCGTATTGCTCGACGCATTTGACGAGCTCCGGAATGCAGGTGGCAGTATCTACGCCCGGGCTTTGCGGCAGCATCGCTGCGGGAACAAAGTGATCCGGAAAGAGTTGACTGACCCGATAGCACAGCTCGTTGCAAATTGCGGCCCACGTAGCGGAGATTTGCGCGTCGCCGATGTGATGCGCCATGAAGCTTGCGCGCGGGCTGAAGATCGTTAGATCGAGGCCACGCTCGCGCATGAGCGTCAACTGATTGCTTTCAATCGATTCGCGTAGTTCGTCGTCGCTAATCTGCAACTCGGACACCTTCGGCATCTCGGACGGATTCTTGATACCCGCAATCTGGCGGTTGCGCCACATCTCCAGCGCTTTTGGCGCGGTGGTGTAGTGGCCATGAATGTCGATGATCACCGTCTCTCCTCAAAAAATAACTATAACCAGCGGCGCGTTGCGGCAAAAGCCGCACGCGCCGCGTTGAATCAGTGCGCCACGTTCGTGCGAGGAGCCACTTCCCCTGCGTTCACGCGCTGACTCACCAGAATGGCAATCGCAGCAAGCGTCGCGGGGACGGCCAGCATCGCCAGAATAGCGCCGAACTGCCAACCGAAACCGAGCAATGCGCCGCCGATTGCCGAGCCGAAAATGCTGCCGAAGCGGCCCATGCCGAGCATCCAGCTTACGCCCGTGGCACGCGCGACCGTTGGGTAACGACCTGGCGCATACGCGTTCAGACCGGTTTGCGCACCACTCATGCAGAAGCCCGCAGCAAACACCAGTAACGCGAGCGACGACGACATCGCACCGATATAGCCAAGCGCGAGCACGCACACCCCGCCAGCCAGATAAGCCGCGCTGATGACCGGTGCCGGACGAACCTTGTCCATGATCCAGCCGACCAGAATCGCGCCGATCGTGCCGCCAATCTGGAACATCGCCGTCACGTTCGCGGCTGCGGTCACGGTCAGGCCGGCGTCTTTCATCAGCGTCGGCAACCAGCCGGTCAACAGATAGATCACGAGCAGGCCCATGAAGTACGTGACCCACAACGCGATGGTCATCGAGCTATAGCCTTGCGAGAAGAGCACGCCAATCGGCTTGCGCGTGGGCAGCGGCGGTTCATTCGACACGAACACTTCGTCGCCGGTAAAACGCGCGCCGCATACGCGACCCAGAACGGCACCGATACGCGTGGAGGTCGCACCGCGCACCGCCAGTAGCCGCGCCGACTCGGGCAGCAACCAGATTTGCAGCGGAATCAGCACTAGCGGCAACGCGCCGCCGAAAATCAATACCGAGCGCCAGCCGTGCACGGGAATCAGCCAACCCGCAGCGAAGCCGATCAATGCCGAACCCAGGTTGAAACCCGTGAACATAATAGTGATCAGCAATGCACGCTTGCGCTGAGGCGCGTACTCCGACAACAGCGTCGTCGAGTTCGGCATCGCGGCACCGAGGCCGATACCGGTCAACAAACGCAGCAGTGCCATTTGCGTCGGCGTTTGCGTCAACGCTGTCGCGATCGTGAAAACGCCGAACAGAAACACCGAAGTAATCAGTACCCATTTGCGGCCGATACGGTCCGACGCCGGACCCGCAGCCAACGCGCCGATCACCAGCCCGATCGGCGCAGCGCTCATCACCAGACCGAATGCAGGACGCGAAATCGCCCAGTCGTGAACGATGGATGGCGCCACAAACCCCATGATCGCAACGTCCATTCCGTCGGCCGTCACCACCAGAAAACATAGCGCTACCAGTAGCCACTGGTAGGCCGAGATAGACCGTTCGTCGATGAACGCCTTGATATCGATTCTCTTACCGCTCGTTGTTCCGCTCGTCATCAGATTTCTCCTGTCCCCTTCATTGGTTTTATCGCGCGGCCGAAGCCGGCATTTGCCTTACGATCAGTGCAAGAGCACGTGCCGTCCCCCTCGGCAAAAGCCTCGGGCTGGATACTTTCATCGCCTCTTACCGGTCGTGTCGATGGCGCGCCGCCTACCTTCCTCGTGCAACCAGGCTGAAGGTATCCGCTCGTCCACCGCCGCCAAAAGTGCGGGTTAACCAGATGCGTGAATGAAGTATCCATTTTTTCGGTGTTCCGCATAGCACCGTCGGAATCGGCGAAACCCTTTGCAGAAGCCGCTCAAATAAGGTTGAGACCCGCCTCGTCGGCGATGCCGGGTGGCCTCCGAGATTGCGCGACAAACCCCACCCCGATAAACAGATCAGATGACGCGCGAACGAAGTCGCATAGAACGGTCGGGCACACGCTGGCGTTTTCCCGGGTTTTGCGTAGACGAGCCTATTTGGGCTGAATGGAGAGTGATGCTTCCGAACTTGGCAACAGTGAAGCTTGTCACGCGGCAACCCGTGCCGCCTGCACTACCCACGGCTAACGATTTGCATCTCTTTCAATCTCTTTCGCCATCTAAAAAAATTATTGCGGATAGTCGGCCCAGCTTATTGCGGGAAGCGAAGCTCAAACCGCGGGACCAAGCGCAAGCCCTTGTATTGCGGGCGTTCGAGTGGCATCGAATGACTCGTCATGTTGCTTCAAGCATCTCGTCGACCGTTTCACAAACGGATGGCTCTGGTTAACCCCCGATTTCACGGCCCTCGTCGCGCGACTAACGTCGCGACAAAGTACTCCGGATGTATCAACGATCTACGTTGTTCACTGTATCTACTGAGAGAGCACCAGAATGAGCGGAGACAAAAAGGTGCTTACGTCATGCGCCTGGCAGACGCCGCGAGATTCCGCGACATGTGGCGTCGTCCGATAAGAGAACATCAGGGCCGGTGATCGTCCATGAAAAACCCGTACAACACAGTTAGTTATCTTGAGCACAATTCGCAGCGCATAACCCCAAATTGCTACTTCAACGAACTATTCAGCATCGGTCATCACCGATGTGTACCTGCACGTCCAATTACCACTATTGATAAGCGAAACGACAACTATATCGATGACCTGGAGAGGTGATTTTGAGTACCGAAGCAAAAAAATAGGAGATATAAATCGATGAAGACAGACACCCAACGCGTCACTCACTGCAAGTACGTCATGCGGTCTGAACGTACCCACACGATTCTGATGCTCGATAGAGAAGACACACCAGGGAGACAAGCATGAGAGCTCTGCATCCGACGAAAATACTCACCCGCGTCCGTGCGCGTACCGCCTCAATACTGGTACTGGCCTCCGTCTGCGTCGGCGCCACCCTTGTCGCCGCGTGCGGCGGCAGTGTCACCAGCAATAGCGGCAGCGGCACCACTACCACTGCCGCGCTGTCCGTTGTTACTCCGGTCGTCGACTGCTCGAAGCTGGCGGCGATCGACATCACCGATATTGGTGGCGCAGGCAGTTCGATTACTTCAGCGACAGTCACCGCCGCGACAGTCAACGGCGCAACCGTCAACTTCTGTACGGTGAAAGGCACGCTTGCTCCGTCGAATACTTTCGAAGTCGCGTTGCCCGTCAGCACCTATACCCAACGCTTCGCTGCATTGGGTTGCGGCGGTCTGTGCGGCATGGTGAGCGATCCGACCCAGCAAAGCTCGTTTAGCTTCAGCTACACGTGCCCGCTGGTACAGCACGGCGGTTTCGTCACGGCGGCGACCGACATGGGTCATTCAGGCCAGGACGCGACGTGGGCCTCCGACCCGCAGAAGCAGGCTGACTTTGCCTATCGCGGCCAACACATCACGACCCTCACCGCAAAAAAATTGATCAAGGCCTATTACGGGCAAGCTCAGAAGTACTCGTACTTTATTGGGTGCTCCGACGGTGGCCGCGAAGCTCTGATGGCCGCGCAGCGCTACCCGACGGACTACAACGGTATCGTCGCAGGCGCACCGGCTGCGCACTTCCAGATCCAGAACTCGCTGTATCACGGCTGGAGCGTGGAGTCGAATAGCACCACCGGCAACAGCACCGGCAATGCCGTGCTCTACGCCGATAAGGCGCTGGTGCTGCACAAGGCCGTCGTCGCTGCTTGCGGTGGCCAACCTGGCGTTCCTGACGGACTGCTGGCCGATCCGCGTACGTGCAATTTCAATCCGGCATCGATTCAGTGCGCGAACGGCGCGACCAATACCACCAACTGCCTGACCGCAGCAGAAGTCGCTACCGCCAGCAAGATTTACGGCGGCCCGGTGGACGCCACGACGGGTGAGCGCATGCTGGCAGGTTCTCCGCAACTGGGCTCCGAAGAGAACTGGGTTGGCGTCGAAGTGCCAACGACGAACTCGACGGACGCGCCGGTGCCTGTCACGGGTCTGTTCAGCTATACGATCGTGACCGGTGCGTATAACCTGATCTTCACGGGTTCGCCGAGCATGCCGAACATCGATACCTTCGGCTACCAGAACGCAAGCTTCTACCCTAACTTCCTCGCCGCCAACCATCCGCTCAACGATGCGACCAGCCCTGATCTGTCTGCGTTCCAGAAGGCCGGCGGCAAGCTGATCCTGTGGCACGGGTGGGCTGACCAGCACATCTCGCCGCTCTTCACGATCAACTATTTCGAGGCGATGCAGAACACGATGGGCGCGTCGAACGTCAGTGAATTCGCGCGGCTCTACCTCATTCCCGGCGTGGGTCATTGCGGTGGCGGCGAAGGCTTCCCGAACATCGATCTGGTGACACAGGTGACGGGCTGGGTCGAGCAAGGCAGTGCGCCGAATGCGGTGATGACGTACCAGACCGATTCGTCGAATGCTGTGACGGCGTCGCGTCCGGTGTACCCGTATCCGGCGGTGGCGCAGTTCACCGGCACCGGCGATTGGCACAACGGCGCCAACTACGTGCAGGGCCAACCGCTCTATAACGCACCGGCACCGGCCTGGGCTGGCTCCAGCTTCTACACGACTTACACGGCGACGACACAGGGTGTCGCTGCGCCGTAACGAGGTTCCCGTCCGTGCTTGAATAACCGGTTCGTTAGAACCGGCTATTGTCCAGGTGGAATTGCCTTGATTGCGGCAATTCCACTTTTTCTTTTTGACGCTTCCCGCGTCCGGCTAGTACGCGGACATCAGTTCTTCCCCTCATCTCTGCTACCCCAGTCAAGACTTCTGGGAGACCTTCCCGCTATCGATACAAAGCATGCGGCGTGCTTCTACTACGCTGGAATTCTTCGAGCGCTCTGCCACGCATCGCAGCTCAACCATACTGTGAAGGTAGTTGTTGATCAGGAATGCCATGACCGCCGCTTCAACAGAGAACGGGTACGTGTCCATCCGTTTTTTGCACCGGTCAATTGAACTGGGTTTCGTCGAGTTCCGCGTCCGGAGAAACATAGGGATCGAACTGATCATCGCGCGCAGAGCATATGCCTGCGTGTTGGAAAACGTGGCTGTGGCGTAGACCCAACGCTCTTTCAGCCTGCATTCCGAAGTACCCCGAAAAGCTTTCCATTCTATTTATCGGTCTTTCGACCGGCACTCGCTAATCCTGGCAGGTTTTCTTGCCGCCCTTGCTACGGAGCATTTGTGCCGCAAACACAAACCTCAAAAAACACCTTTATTTTTCAATAGATTAAGTCACTTCACCGAAAACTCGCAACCACTTTCGCAACGTCATAAGTTCGCGTAAACCCCGCAATTCTTTGCAACGCCTCGTATCAGATCGATCAATTTTTTGCCTTTTTTGGGCACTTCCTTACGACCATCGCGCCGACTATATTGAACTCCGCTCAGCAGTTGATGCTGTGCGACAAGAGCAACGCAAAAAGACAGGAGACGGGGGACGTACGCGTTCGGCACAAAGCAATTCGTCGATCGCTCAACCATACGGCCTGGTTACCTGACTTCCTGTCTATGCCTGTCCGCGAGCGCTGGCGAACCCTTACTTAGACACCGTAGCTCACACCCGCAATAGTTATCCGGCTGAATCAAGGACCATTCGCCGCTGGAGGCAGCAAGGGTCTGGATAACATCAAGTCAATTTGAATTACTAAATAAAATGAAGGAGATCGCTTCGATGAAAAAGACGCACATTGCACTGGCAACTCTCGCAGGTACTTTTATTGCATCCGCTGCGCACGCTCAAAGCAGCGTCACGCTCTTTGGCATGATGGACACAGGTATCACCTACGTGAGCAATCAGTCAGGCAAGAGCAACGTCAAAATGGACGATGGTGTGAACGGTCCAAATTTGTGGGGAATGCGAGGTTCTGAAGATCTGGGCGGCGGCACAAAAGCCATCTTCGAACTGGTAAATCAGTTCCAGGTCGACAACGGACAGTTCATGCCCAATTCGAGTCTGTTCACCCGTACGTCGCTAGTAGGCCTCGTCAACGACCGCCTTGGCAAGTTCACGCTGGGCAACCAGTACGACTTCATGACAGATGCGCTCTATTTCGGCGGGAATGATCCTGCCGAGATTTCAGGACACTTCTACGATTTCCGCGCGGGCCCATTCCAGAAGCTGGATTTGCCGTCAAATCCAACCGGCGCATTCGACTGGGACCGCATGGCCGGCGTAGCCGTTGCCAGTTCGGTCAAATACGTCACTCCGATCTTCAATGGATTGAGCGCTGGTGCAATGTACGGCTTTGGAGGCGTAACAGGCTCTATTGGCGCTGGTAACTCGACGAGCTTCGCGCTTAACTATGCGGCGGCTTCTTTTGGCGCTAACGCTGCCTTTACCAATATCAAGTACTACACCGCCGGCTCTCCACAAGTCAGTGTCCGCAACTGGGGTGTGGGCGCGCATTACAAGTTTGGCGCCTGGTATACCAACTCCTTATTTACCACTGTTCATAATTCGGCAAATGGCGGTTCCGTCTACCAGGGATCGGCTGGCGCGCACTATAACTTTACGCCGGCACTGAGCGCAGGCGCATCGTACATGTATATGAAGGGCAACTCGGTCGTCGACAACAACCATGCTCATCAGGTTGCGGGCATTGTTGATTACGCATTGTCGAAGCGTACGAGCGTCTATGTGCTCGGTCTGTATCAACGTGCAAGTTCGGGTGGACTCGCTCAGATCAACGGTATGAACAGCGCTGACGGTGCGTCTAGTGGCGCGACTCAGGCCATTGCACGCGTGGGCCTGCACACACGTTTCTAATCTGCGAAGTCAGGCGACGAACCAGGCTTTCTCTTTGGCTTTGTTCGTCGCATTCGAGGTTCATACAACCATAGTCGGGACCGAGTCCACCGCTACTCTGAGCCATCTGTTCCGACCTGTCAGGAGAAAATTCATGAAACGAATCGCGATGCGCCTCCTTCCGGCACTGACTGTTGCCGCGCTGTTGTCAGTTGGAACATCGTCGGCATTCGCGCAGGCATCCACCACGCCGGCAACAGGCGCCGCCGCATCTTCACCGACGTCGAAGAGTGCCGCAAGAGCGCAACGCAAAACCGCGCGCAAGGAAGCCCGGGCGAAGAAAAATGCTGAACTCAAGAAGCTCGAAGACGCCGGAGTCAACCCCGCCACGCGGGATGACGAGAATTACTCGAAAGATCTTCAGAATGCGGAGAAGAAGGCGGGTGCCGTTCGGGGAGCAAGTCAATAATAAGCGGCGGTACAGTTTCGTCTCGACTGACTAGCGCCGCTTAACCTTCCCTTTCGCTATCGGGCGGACCAGGTTTTCATATCCTCCGCCCGGTAAGCACGAGGCACACCGCTCAGGCCGCGAACCGGATCTCCGCAACGTGGTCCGCGTGGGCACGGCCTCGTCTACTTGAACGCTACGCAAACCCCCATGAGATATGTCCATCTTCGGGGCTCTGCTCTTTCCTGTGTGGATGCCTCATTCGCTCCAATCGCCTTGCCTTCAGGCCGAGGTGCTAATAAAGAACCCACTCACGTTCGACGTTCCGTTTTGCAGGCTACTCGCGAGCGTTGTCAGAAATGTTTGCAGATTCGCCGTCGAGTCGCTGGACGACGAGCCGTCCGACGATCCCAGTGCCGTTAAGAGATTCTGGAAGTTATCCGAAAGCGAATTGTCGTTCGACGAGTCGTCGGTCGCACTTGCATCTGTCGATGTACCGTCCGAATCAGCATTCGCCGTAGAAGACGAGGTCAGCGATTGTGCGAGGCTCTGGATTGCCGACGCGAGATCACCACCATAGCCTTGCGCGCCTTGAGGGGCTGGGGGCGGTGGAGCGATGGTCTCATCGAGCGCGACAGTGACGTCGTCGGTATCCGAGGTGCTGTCATCTGGGCCGTCGAAAGAATCCGTGTCCGAAGCCGTATCCATGTCACCCGTCGTCGCAGAGATACTGATCGACACAGTGCTGACGGTGCTGGACGACGGCGATCCCGCGCCTCCCTGCGGCGCCGCTGCCTGAAACAGGCCGCCCAGGAACTGTTGCAGTGCCGCGTTGACCGTGCTCGCGGACGTGGACGTGGACGACATGGCAGACGTCGAATCGGTCGACGAAGAGTCGGAGGTCGATGCCGTTGAAGACGTGCTGTTCGACGAGACGCCAATTTGCGCAAGCGCGGCCGCCATTGCTGCGGCCAGCGGATTGGTCGCCGAGGCGCTACTGGTCGACGACGGATCGGAGTCGTCTGTCGACTGATACGCGCTTGCGTTGTTTGGCCACCATGCTTGCATGCTGCCAGCACTTCCCGACAAAGCCGATATGGACATCGATTCACTCCGTAAGTTTAGCGAGACCTCTCACTGAGAGGCTGTTCCAGTTTATGGAAACGTCTGTCGCTATTACGGCTAAATCAGCTCAAATCTAAGGGAACATGCAGGGGCACTGACTTACCGAATCTTTTCGCATACCCGATCAACGCGAGCAATATCTGGTAAGGGAGCTTGCATTATTCTGCGACGCCAGCAGCGGGCACACGTCTGCGTGTCACCGGATCAGGCCTCGAGTCGACCGACTGAGGAAGTCATAGAACATCTGGACTTCGGCATGAGAGCTTGCGATCTCTGCTATCTCCGGCTTCGCTTCCTCCAATGTCTTGCCACTCCGGTAAAGCACCTTATAAGCGCGCCGGATCGCCTGGATTGCCTCTTGACTGAAGCCCCGGCGCTGCAGACCCGTTGTGTTCACCCCATTCGGTGAAGCATGATTACCTTGGGCCATGATGAACGGCGGGACATCCTGTGCGATCCCTGAGCAACCGCCCACCATCACATGCGCACCTATCGTGCAGAACTGATGAACCGCGCACATGCCACCGACGATCACATAGTCGTCGATCGTGACGTGCCCGCCCAAGGTTGCGTTGTTCGCGAGAATGCAGTGGTTAGCGATGACGCAATCGTGAGCCACGTGTGCATTGACCATCAACAGGTTGTCATTGCCCACTTTCGTGAGTCCGCCGCCCTGAACCGTTCCACGATGAATCGTGACGCTCTCGCGAATTCTGTTCCGATCGCCGATCTCGACTAACGTCGGTTCTCCCGCGTACTTCAGGTCCTGGTTGTCTTCACCAATCGTCGCGAAGGGATAGATAACGTTATCGCGGCCAATCCGGGTGTGCCCGTTGACGACGACGTGCGATTTAAGCACGCTCCCTTCGCCGATCTCGACGTCGGCACCCACGCAACAATACGGACCGATACGTACACGGGCACCTATAACAGCGCCCTCTTCGACAATTGCACTCGGGTGAATCACTGCGGTTTGATCGATCAAAATCTGGCTCTCTCAGGTGTCGGACATAGTGTGTCCACAAGTTGGTCACATGAGGTAGGTGGCTTGCGCATCAACCCGCTGCTTCGGACAGAATCTGCTGGATGCCCTGTACAAAGGCCTCTACTGGTTGGCCGCCGGTCATCAGATGGCGACGATTGAAAATGATAGAAGGCACAGACTGAATGCCCATCGCCTGATTGTTCCGCTCTTCAGCGCGAACCTCAGCGGCATAGTCTCCACTTCGCAAAACCTCGCGCGCCTGCACAGCGTCGAGTCCGACAGACTGCGCCGCTTCGACCAGCACTTCGTGATCGCTCAGATCTTTACCCTCGGCATGATAGGCCTGCAGCAGCGCCTTCTTTAACGGCAACTGCGCGCCGTTAAGGCCGGCCCAATGCAGCAGACGGTGTGCATCGAAGGTGTTGTACACGCGTGTACGCTGGCCGAATTCAAAACCAACGCTCGCACCGCGCTCGCGGATCATTGCCTGGGTCTCGGCGATCTGCTCGGGTGTGCGTCCATATTTCTTGCCGAGATAATCGACAATGGCCTCGCCGCCCGGCTCCATGTCCGGATTCAACTCGAACGGATGCACGACGATCTGGGCATCTACGGTGTCGCTCAGGCGGGACAGAGCAAGTTGGAGCGACGAGAGTCCGATAGCACACCAAGGGCAGGCGATATCGGAAACAAAATCGATAGTGAGTGGTTGTTTCATGGCTGTCTGATCTGGATAACCTGTTGCGCCACCGGCGTGGCAGGAGCGACGACTGTCTGCCAGCGTAGCCTGGATTGCAGACTCGTGCAGCGGATGGCGAAACTGGACGTTAATTAACGTGGAGGAGCACAACCAGGGAGCGATCCGGGCGCAACCACTTCACCATGAAACTCTTACCGAAAAATACCGTGGCACGCTATAAATATTGAGCGCCGAGCGCAGTGCCCGGCCATTCATTTACGTTCAAAGCTAGATAATACATTTTGCGACCGCTACACTGAGGTCGTTCACGTGAATGCACGACATCAACACGAAAATTGGCGGCGCCCAATGCGGAGTCTATGCGGGCGCGCCCCCTCAACCACCATATGTTTTTTATTTTCATACATCCAAGACGTTGAATTTAAACGAATTATTTAAAAAATGGAGACAACTTCTTATTGATCGATTCGCAATAGGCGATTACGAAATGCCTACTGAAGTTATTGCGTCGGTTATTTGATCTGTTTCGCATATTTTTTATTTAATGTGCCATAGATAGCACCGGTGTTCAGATCGACATGCGTCGCATGCGTGTAAAAAGTGGCGCGAACGGGGAGCGAATTTGTCAGAAAATGCGCTCCGGAAATTCCTGGTAGTTTCCCAATTTCATCTAGATGAGTACAAGCAGAATACCGCCGTGGGGCATTCGTAAGCTGGCGTCGATCCGCCCGCTGCTGGCCCAGTCATTCGTGCCAGCCGCACGCAATCTGCAATACATGAGTCGCAGGATGCGGCCATTCGCGCTCATTGCGATCGTCGGCTTTCCGCTCTATTTCTACATCTGGCACAGCCTCTTTCCGCAGCCTTACGAGAACCTGCCATTGCGGCTCGTCGGCTCTGCGCTATTCATCCCGATCCTGTTTTCCAATCGCTGGCCGGCGCGTACCAGACAATTTTTGCCGTACTACTGGTATGCGACGATCTTTTACTCGTTGCCGTTCTTCTTCACGTTCATGTTATTGAAAAATAACGGCTCCAACGTGTGGATCGAAAGCGCATTGATTGCAGCGTTCGTGATGGTGTTGCTGCTCGACTGGCTGATGCTGCTACTCAATTTCGTCATTGGCATCGGTGTGGCATGCGTTGCGTACTGGCTTACCACCGACCCAGTCGTGTTGCATGCCACTTATCCCGCGCACCTGGCCATCTTTTCTTTTGCCGTCGCCATCGGCGTGGTGGCGAACTACGATATGGACCGGATAAGGATCGAACAGGAACGCGCGATGCTCGCCACCGCGAGCAGTGTCGCGCATGAGTTGCGCACACCGCTTCTGGCGATTCGCGCTGGCGCATCGGGTCTCGGTCGCTATCTCCCGTCACTGCTCGAAACATATTCCATTGCGCAAGGCAGCTCACTGGATGTGCCGAAGATCCGCCTCGTGCATCTTCAGTCAATGGACGGCGTGCTGTCGCGCATCGAGCAGGAAGCAATTCATTCGAATGCGATCATCGATATGTTGCTTGCGAATGCGCGCTTTACGGACGGCTATTCGCATGCCTCGACTGCCTGCTCGATTGCACAATCCGTCAGGACCGCGCTCGAACGCTATCCATTTCGCGAAGGCGAACGGCAGAAAGTACTCACCGATCTCGCCACGGACTTCTCTTTCCAGGGCTCGGAAATGCTGATGGTCCACGTTCTGTTCAATCTTCTGAAAAACGCCTTGCGCGGCATGGCCAGTGTCGAAAGCGCATTGATCTCGATCCGCCTCGTTAGCGGACCGCGAAGCAGCCAGCTTCTTTTCCGCGACACTGGCGCCGGTATTTCACCGGATGTCCTTCCCCACATCTTCACGCGCTTCTATACATCGCCGGCCGGTGTCGACGACGCTTCGATCGGCACGGGCATCGGACTCGCTTTCTGCCGCGAAGTCATGCGTGCGATGAATGGCACCATCGACTGCAAGTCAGTCGAAGGCATGTTTACCGAGTTTACTTTGACCTTTCCCCGGCCATGATGAAGCACATGATCAAGCCATTCTATTTTCCGACGACGGTGACCTTCGTCGACGATAGCCCAACCTTCCTGTCGAACCTGTGCCTTCAGCTTGACCCGAATCTCGCTTTCCGTCTGTTCAGTTCGCCAGGAGAAGCGCTTGAGTTCGTGAACAGCCCCACCCGCCCCGGCATGTCTGACGAACCGCTTTTTGCGCCGTTCCGGGACCGGACCGACGAAGACGTCGCGCAACAGGTCATCGCGCTGAGTGTGAACACGGTTCGCAAACAGGTGCTCAATGCTCACCGGTTCCGGGCTACCTCGGTAGTGGTCGTCGATTACGACATGCCCGGCATGAACGGACTCGAGTTCTGCCGCCGCATGACCGATCCGTCCGTACGCAAGATCATGCTAACCGGCAAGGCCGACGAGCACATTGCGGTGCAGAGCTTCAACGAAGGCATCATTCACCGCTTCATTCGCAAACAGGACGCGTCTGCTGTCCCGGCGCTGAACCGCGCGGTGCACGATTTACAGAATGCCTATTTCGACGACATGTGCCAATCCATACTCGACACCCTCGCCGTGTCGGAGTATGCGTTTCTGCGCGACGAAATACTCGCAGCACGAGTAGCCGCGCTATCTGACTCGCTGGGTATTGTCGAGCACTACCTTTCGTATTGCCCCGGCGGCCTGTTGATGCTCGACAGCACTGGCAAATCCTATCTGCTGATCGTTCACACCGACGAAACCTTGCGAGGTCTGCGTGAGATAGCGATTGAACAAGGCGCGCCGACCGGTTTCCTGGACGCGCTGGACAGCCGGCACAGCTTGCCTTACTTCTGGCAAACCAGTGGGCACTATCCCGCCGACTGCGTCGAGTGGCAGGACTATATGCACCCGGCAACGCAGTTAAGCGGCAAGCAGAGTTACGTTTATGCGGTCATTCCGAATCCACCAGGACTGGATCTGGAACGGATCCACAGCTACGACAGCTACCTCGAAAAACTGGACCGCGAGATGTAACGGACATGGAACTCGCCGAGGCGGACTCCATGTCCGGCGCTGTCAAACCATCATGCCGTTACGGCATTTTTCTCGTCAACCAGCTCTCGTCTGCGTCTGCGTGACGACAATTCATCGCCAAGCCGCCGCGTGGACGGCCATTTATCGAGTTCCACCTCAGTGCGAATGTCGCGGCAAACGCTAGCAATCTTCTCGATCTGCGCATCGCTCAGATCGGCGTGGAGAGACAAGCGGATCAGTGCGCGATTTCGTGCCGTCGCGGGGGCACAAAACACCGAGCCGAAAATGCCTCGCGATTCCAGTGCATCGCGCAACACGATCGTACGTTGCTCCGTTCCCGCCTCCAGGGCAATGATCTGACTCTCGCTGCCATTCAGGTTGTACCCCAGTTCAGTCAATCGCTGCCTCAACCACGCGGCACTCGACGCAAGTCTTGCGCGGCGCTGGTCAGAACGTTGGATCACCGAAAGCGTAGCGTCCAGCCCGCTGATCTCGTGCGGTAACAGTGTCGAGCTAAAAATCGCGGGATTCGACTCGAATTTGAAGTACTCCTGGAAGTCGACCGGGCAGGTGATAAAACCAGCGCGCCCCGCGAATGCTTTCGCCAGGCTGGCCGTACGAAACGCAACACGGGACTCAAGTCCGAGTTCGACCACCATCCCTGCCCCACCCGGACCATGTGTACCGAGCGAATGCGACTCGTCGACAACAAACACGCACCCATGTGCCTCGCAAATGCCGGCAATCTCCACCAGCCGACACACGCTGCCCGTCGTGCTGTACACCGAGTCGACCAGCACGACCCCTTGCCCATATCGGCGGATCTGCTGTTCGAGATGGACCACGTCGTTATGACGGAATGCGATAGGCGCGGCGCCCGCGCTGCGAATACCCTCCCACAGTGACATGTGCGCCATCATGTCGACATAAACCGGTGTTTGCGCCGACGCGATAGACTGGATCAAGCCGGTATTGGCCGCATACCCCGACTGGCACAATACCCCTGACTCGGCATTCATGAACGTGGCAAGCCGGTTTTCGAATTGCAGCAATGGACAATCGCCATGCAGGAAAATGGCCGACATCAATAGACCGTTGCCGCTCTCGAGCAAGGTCTTTGCCATGCTGGCAATAATGTCCGGATGCCGGGCAATCGCAAGATAGTCGTTGCTCGACAGATGCAGTGCGTCAGCATCGGGAATGAGGCCCCGCATGATATGGCCACCTTCCCAGGTTTCCTGCACGCGTTCGCGGTAATACCTTTCAACTCGCGAAGTCACGAAATCCGGCAATGTCGGCCGCGCGTGGTCCTGAGTCGACCGATTAAAGGCGTTTTTCATTTTCAGCTCCTTATGGTTAGCTACCCGTAGCGGACAGCGGGTCCATAGTGAGCCTGTCATTTATGACGCGTAAGCAAAGTCTGCGAGGTTATGCCTTTTAGGGCACGATCTGTTTAAAAAAAGACTCTCATTGCTATGCTTTAACGAGGGTGAAGGCTTGCCTTACACAATAATTCGACGCACTCGCAAATGCGAAATGAATAAAATCACTCATAGAACGGCTTCTTCCATTCGCTTAAAAACCGTTCCGACGTGCGAACCGTAGTGCGAGTAAAAAGTACTGGACCTCAGGCGTTGATCAAACGCGGACCGGGGTATCTTTACAGATCGAGTACGAGCAACGGAGATCTGGCGCGCGAACAACACGGCAGGAACTGATCGTTGGCGGCTTGTTCTTCTGGCGTCAGATAAGAGTCCAGATGATCGGGTTCGCCGGACAGAACTCTGGTGAGGCACGTCCCGCATACACCCTGTTCGCACGAGGTCATGATTTCGATGCCGTTTGCCGCCAATGCCTGAACGACCGTGCATTCAGACGGCACTTCGATCGTTGCGCCGCTACTGGCAATGCGCACCTGAAAGCTGTTCCCCACTGCGCTCAGATCGACAGCCGCGCCAAAGAACTCGTAATGCAAGCGCTCTTCGGGCCAGCCTTTCGCACGCGCGGTGTTTAGCACTGCGTCCATGAATCCTCGAGGACCGCAAACATAGAGGTGCGTCCCGCTCGGCGCGTTATCTAACACCTGCTCAACGTCAAACGTGGATCCGCTATCGTCGTGATGAAACTGGACCGACCTGGAAAAAGTACTCCGTTCGATACGCTCGGCAAAGGCCGTTCGCTCTCTGGAACGCGTGCAATAGTGCATGTGGAAAGACTCACCCGATGCGGCAAGCCGCTCCGCCATGCATAGAATTGGCGTCACGCCAATTCCGCCCGCCAGCAGCAGATGATGAGGAGCCTCATGCGCCAAAGCGAAATGATTGCGCGGCGCACTAATCTTAATCCGATCGCCTTCGTGGATCAGATCATGAACCGCTTTTGATCCCCCTCGACCGGATTCGTCACGCAGTACGGCGATAACGTAACGGTGCGTTTCACCCGGGTCGTTGCATAACGAGTACTGACGCACGAGGCCGCCAGGAAGATGCACGTCAATATGCGATCCTGCAGCGAAAGGCGGCAACACGTGACCCGCTTCGCTGGTCAGTTCGAAACTCGCGATATCGAGTGCTTCATTGCACTTGCGAGTCACGAGTACATCCAGAATAGATGCGTTCATGTTGCCGCCCGCACCGGAATAACGCGGGAAACCGCAGACTGTGACGTACTTTCGCTTTCTCCCTTGACGCGTTCGAGTTCCAGCAACCGGTCAATCACCCGTCGTGACATCACGCCACCCGCATCGATATTCAGTTTGAGCAGCTTGCGATCCGGCCACTTCAGCAGGTTTTGCTGCTGACGTTCGAGCATCTCCAGATCTTCGCTGAAAATCTTTGCTTGTCCTTCGCGGATGCTGGCTGTGAGTGCCGCGTCGTCAGGACGGAAGTTGCGGGCCATGCCCCAGAAGTACCAGATCGACGTTTCGGTTTCTGGCGTAATGAAGTCCACCACGATCGACGAAGCTTTCTTGTCAGCCGGCGCGTGATAGCCGCCGTGTCCCGCATGCGCTACGCCGACTTCAATCAACACATGACTCGGCGGCGTGAAGTGGCAAATCTGCCACCGGTCGACAGCAACGTCATCGGCGAGGCCATTGCCTCGCAAAGCCATTTTCCAGAACGACGGCGCGGCGACGTTCTCCATGAAACGGCTGGTCGTGACCGTGTCACCTTCGCTAGTGGTTTTCGGCGCGGCCTCGTCGATTTCTTTTTGCCCGATGCTGTTCGCGTGCACGTAGGTCTCGTGCGTGAGATCCATCAGGTTGTCGATCATCAGCCTATAGTCGCAGCGGATGTGATAAAGGCCACCGCCGTATGCCCATGCCGAGCTTTCTGCCCACTCCAGATGATGCAGTTTCGCTGCGTCGGCCTGAGCCGCATCGCCGGGCCATACCCAGATAAAGCCATAGCGCTCGATAACCGGGTAGTGGCGAATAGAAGGGAAACCATTGACGCGCTGGCCCGGCATGCCGGTCGCCTTACCCTGGCAGCCCATTTCGAGTCCGTGATAGCCGCACACCAGCGTGCCGTCACGCACGAAACCCAGCGACAACGGTGCACCCCGATGCGGGCAGAAATCTTCGAGCGCGACAGCCGCGCCCTCCGCGTTTCGATAAAACACCATTGCTTCGCCGCAGATCTGGCGGCCGAGCGGCTTGCCCGTGATTTCGTCAGGCATGCAGGCGACATACCACGCGTTCTTGGGGAACATTTGAGTCTCACTCCTTATTTTTAGCGCGCGCAACGGCGTCAATCGAGCCGCCGCTTATGAGTCGATCGACAAAACGTTCGTCGCCTCATTCCGCACACTCATTGAGATTCAGTGTACTCAATATGACTTTGATGATTAAATGAAGGTTTTCCCTAACATCGACTTTTATTCCGCAAATGCGGCGATCATGGACAATGCTCACGCCTGCAAAGTCCGGCACTGTCGCAGACATCGGCGATTCCCGATGCGTGCCAGTCAACAGCTTTTCTTATTTCCATGGCCACATCAACAGATACCACCGCTTCAGCGATCAGTCTCGACCTTTACGATCAACCCGGGCATCTGATCAGACGCGCACATCAGATTTCAGTGTCGATGTTTCATGAGTTGTTGGGCCGGGAGGTCACACCGGTGCAGTACTCGGTGCTGCGGATGCTTCACGAACTGCCTGGCCTGGATCAGGTCACTCTCGCGCAGCGGGTTGGCCTCGACACGTCTACCACCGCCGATATCGCCGTGCGACTGGAAGCAAAAGGATGGATTGTCCGCGAGGTTTTGCCGCGCCGCCAACGTCGGCTGTTGCTGACACCAGAGGGCGAGAAGCTACTCGTTCAATTCACTCCCGCCGTTAATGCATTGAGTCACGGACTGCTCGACGGAATGGGAGAAGAAGACGCGCAACAGCTATTGCGGCTGTTGCGGAAGTTCGTCCATTTGAATAACGATCAGAGCCGTGCGCCACTACGCAGCTCTACCGACGACACAGCTTCAGGTTAGCAACGCCGTCAAGCAACTCAACCGGATCGTGGCAGACCGCGCTTTAGTAGCTAACGAAGCCTCGCCACGATCGTCATTCGCCAGTTAGTGACGACCCAGATTGGACATGATCATATCGAGGTCGACAGCGCGTGCCATCGCTTCATAACCCGCATCGCTCGGATGCAGATGATCGCCGCTATCGAATACCGCGCGCATATGGTCGGGGTTGGCTGGATCGCGGGTCACCTTGTCGAAATCGATCACACCGTCAAACGCGTGGCTGGTCCTGATCCACTCGTTCACCTTGAGCCGCTCCTGTTCTCCCGCTGGCGTGCCGTAGTCGGTATGGTAAGTGCTGTTCGATCCCATGAACGGCAGCAGCGTTCCGCCATAAATACGCGCGCCAGCCGCGTGAACCTGCGCGATAACCTGCTGCATTGCCTGAATGACGTCGTCCGCTTTCGCCGACTTGTCGCCGATATCATTGATGCCCTCGAGAAACACCACTGCACGCAAGCCCGGTTGAGTCAGCACGTCGCGTGCGAGACGCTCGCTAGCCGGGACGCCGAACATCGCCTGATCGCGGTTCGTCAACAACTCGTTGCCGCTGATGCCCGCGTTGGACACCGATAGGGTCGCGCCTTTGCGCAGCGACATCCTGCGAGCTAGTGCATCCGGAAAGCGGCGGTTCTTGCCGGTCGTCGACAGGTAGCCGTCGGTGATCGAATCGCCAAACGTGACGAGGGTGCCCTTGACCGTCGGCGCAGCGTCGACATCGACACCAGAGACGAACATCCAGCAACTCACCGGACGCGCAAACGCAACCGTATTGCCGCTTCCGGTCTGGTTGCCTGCGGACAGATAACTTGTTTGCGTCGCGAGGAAATGCTGCGTAGCGGGGCCGGTATTCGCCGGAAGGTAGACGCTGACAGCGAGCGCGTCGAACGACTTTACCGGCAGTTCGACTACATCGCTAAGTGCTTCGCCGCCTGCGGGAACGACGACTTGCTGGGCGCCGCCGAAATGCAGCGCGTGGGTATCGCCTTCGAGGCCGGGTCCATCGCTCGCAGAAGGGGCGACGGAGGCCGCGCCGACCCGCAGCGGCACCACACCGCCAGCGTTTGAAATCCTCACGCGGATGCGGTCGCCACCCGTGCTGAGGTACACGATATTGCGGACGGTCTGATCCTGTACGCCGACATCGGAAGGACAGGCTTTGGTGTCGAATGTCGCGCCTTTGGTCGGACTTCCCTGCCAGCTATTGACCCAGTTGGCCCGTTGTGGCCCCTCCGCAGCGTGGGCTGCCGCCAGTCCTATCAGTGCGGGTGTGATCCACGCAAGGCTCCATTTGGCGAGCACCATCGTGCCGCGCTTGAAGCGAAGGGCGCCGTCGTAGTGGTGATGAAAGGGGGTGTACCGCTCCGCATTTGTCTCGCGTCGTCTCATGTCTTTTCCTTTTTTTTCTGGAGCAGAAAAGTATCAGGAAAAAGCGCGGTCTATCCATGATGAAATCAACCGGAGAGCGTTCTGATTTTGCGGAGAATAGTGAAAAGCTGATTCATTCAGCTTAGCGGTCATCGATAGCATAGCCACGGACGCTGTAGAAAGGAACTTCGCGGAATGGGTCCACGACGATGAAGCGGAAAGTGCGGACAGAAAACGGGACTTGCGGTGCAGATGGCATTTGCCGATCGAGGATACACAGGAGGAGAGTCAGCGCCGGCCACATTCGAGGATGGCACTGCACTGCAGATGATCAAACTTGAGAAATGGAAAAAGGGTTTTGTATCGCGGGCCCGGCGGTGGACGGTCAAGCACAGCTTTGGCTGGCTCGACCGTTTCCGTCTTCTCGCTCGCGATTGTGAAGGGCTACCTGAAACTCTTGCCGGGCTTCACTGGTAGACTTCGCAATGCTTACGCTAGTTCAAGCAGTGCCAGTACTTCAAAGTCACTGGCACGCTCCAGGCTTTTACCATTGATAAGAAGCCCCTATCCCAGCAGTCGTGCCACCGCTCGACATCCCGACACCCGCTTTCACCTTGATGTTTTCCGTGATACGAGCCGTACCACCGAGTGCGACAGCCTGATAGCCGTGGTAAGTCGACGCACCGATACCGAACGAAATCTTCTTGCCTACATCGACTTCTGGAATCATCGTCAGCGCGGTAGCTGCTGCGATGCCTGAGTAAGCGTTCTTGGCGAGATCGTTGACCGCCTGGTTCGTGGCATTGACACGCTGATCGGTATAGCTATTAGCTTGCTGCACACCTTGCGAAAGCGAGTTATTCATCTGGCTCAGATTGACCGCATCGGTCGGCGCGGTACCTGCCGCTACGTTGGTGATCTGACGTTCGCTACCCGTCGAACCTACCGACACCGAATTGTCGCGATCCGCCGTCGACCCGGCACCCAACGCAACTGAGTTTTGAGCCGTGGCGCTGGCGTTCGCACCCATTGCTACGGCCTGCGAACCTGCTGCAGAGGCGCTCGCACCGGCAGCCACCGACGACGTACCGCTCGACGTCGCTGCCTGCGTATCACGATTACCGTCGGCGCTGAACATCGGGTTGCTAGCTGCTGCTGCCGCGTTGTTCACCACGGAGTTCAGCTGGCTCATGTTCACCGCATCGGTAGGCGCCTCGCCTGCTGCCACGTTATGGATAACCGTACCACCGTCGACACCATTGCCCAACGTCATGCCGTTGTAGTTAGTCGAGCCATCAGCATTGTGATCATAGGACACCGCAGTATTCACGTTGCCATTACTGTCGACAATGCCGGCGCTCTTCAACTGCCCGACGTTCACCGCATCCGTGTCGGCCGTCCCTGCCGCGACGTTGGTAATCTGACGCTCCGCGCCAGAGGCTCCCACCGACACCGTATCAGCGCGATCAGCGACCGAATTGGCGCCGAGTGCGACGGAGTTCTTTGCCGATGCATTCGCACCACCGCCGATCGCCACCGAATCAATACCACTAGCGATCGAATCCGGCTGCGAAGAGTTCGTGTGGAAGTACATGATTCCGTTGCCGCTGCTAATACCGTTCATCACCGTATTCAGCGCGCCGATCTGGTTAGCGTTCTGCGTCGTGCGACCGTCGATATTGCTGATCGCGTCGCCCATATTGCTGACTGTCTTGCCGTCGACACTATAGTTAGGCGCCGAGATCGTGCCGTCTGCATTCACCGTCGCGCCGCCGCCCAATGCCGAGGCCAAACTCGCCGCGTTGTAGTACAGCTGGCTGCCGTTGATCGCGTCCACGCTCGATGCGTTGACCGCGCCTGCCGCCACGCCCGTCACCGTGCGGTTGCCGGCTGTGCCCGACAGGCTCACCAACGTGCCGTCCGTGTCCTTCGCCACCGTGATGTTGCGCGAGTCCGCGTCCTGCTTCACCAGACCCACTTCACCATTGGTCAACTGTGTCGACAGATTCGTCACCGAGCCTTCAACGTTTGTCACGCGACCATCGATGTTGCTGATGTTGCTTTCGGTCGTTGTCACACGGCTGTCGATGGTGGTGATGTTGCCTTCAGCCGTCGTCATGCGACCGTCGATGTTGGTGATCGCCGTACGGTTGTCTGCAATGTCGCTTGCGTTCTGCGCGATGTTGCCTTCAGCTTCGGTCACGCGGGTGTTGGTTGTGTAAAGCTGCGAACCGTTCACTGCTTCTGTGCTGTCAGCGCTCAGCGTCGCGGCCTTCACGCCTGACAGCGTGCGGGCGCCGTCCGTGCCGGCGAAGTCCACCGAGGTACCAGCCTTGTCCGACGCCACCGTGATTGCGTTGGTTTCCGCGTCCTGCTTCACCAGACCCACTTCACCTGAGCCGAGTTGTTGCGTCAGGTTCGTCACCGAACCTTCAACGTTCGTTACGCGGCCGTCGATGTTGCTGATGTTGCCTTCAGCGGTCGTCACCCGACCGTCGATGGTGGTGATGTTGCCTTCGGTCGTCGTCACACGGCTGTCGATGGTGGTGATGTTGCCTTCAGCCGTCGTCATGCGACCGTCGATGTTGGTGATCGCCGTCCGGTTATCGGCAATGTCGCTTGTGTTCTGCGCGATGTTGCCTTCGGCTTCGGTCACGCGGGTGTTGGTTGTGAACAACTGCGAACCGTTCACTGCTTCCGTGCTGTCAGCGCTCAACGTTGCGGCCTTCACGCCAGACAGCGTGCGAGCGCCATCCGTACCGGTGAGGTCCACCGACATACCAGCCTTGTCCGACGCTACCGTGATTGCGTTGGTTTCCGCGTCCTGCTTTACCAGACCCAGTTCACCCGAGCCGAGTTGCTGCGTCAGGTTCGTCACCGATCCTTCAACGTTCGTTACGCGGCCGTCGATGTTGCTGATGTTGCCTTCAGCCGTCGTCACGCGACCGTCGATGTTAGTGATGTTGCCTTCGGCTTCGGTCACGCGGGTGTTGGTTGCGTAAAGCTGCGAACCGTTCACTGCTTCCGTGCTGTCAGCGCTCAACGTTGCGGCCTTCACGCCAGACAGCGTGCGGGCGCCGTCCGTACCGGTGAAGTCCACCGACATACCAGCCTTGTCCGACGCTACCGTGATTGCGTTGGTTTCCGCATCCTGCTTTACCAGACCCAGTTCACCCGAGCCGAGTTGCTGCGTCAGGTTCGTCACCGATCCTTCAACGTTCGTTACGCGGCCGTCGATATTGCCGATGTTGCCTTCGGCCGTGGTCACGCGACCATCGATGTTGCTGATGTTGCCTTCAGCCGTCGTCATGCGACCGTCGATACCGCTGATCGCCGTCCGGTTGTCGGCAATGTCGCTCGTGTTCTGCGCGATGTTGCCTTCGGCTTCGGTCACGCGGGTGTTGGTTGCGTAAAGCTGCGAACCGTTCACTGCTTCCGTGCTGTCAGCGCTCAACGTTGCGGCCTTCACGCCAGACAGCGTGCGGGCGCCATCCGTACCGGTGAGGTCCACCGACATACCAGCCTTGTCCGACGCTACCGTGATTGCGTTGGTTTCCGCATCCTGCTTTACCAGACCCAGTTCACCCGAGCCGAGTTGCTGCGTCAGGTTCGTCACCGATCCTTCAACGTTCGTTACGCGGCCGTCGATATTGCCGATGTTGCCTTCGGCCGTGGTCACGCGACCATCGATGTTGCTGATGTTGCCTTCAGCGGTCGTCATACGACCGTCGATGGTGGTGATGTTGCCTTCAGCCGTCGTCATGCGACCGTCGATGTTGGTGATCGCCGTCCGGTTGTCTGCAATGTCGCTTGTGTTCTGCGAGATGTTGCCTTCGGCTTCGGTCACGCGGGTGTTGGTTGCGTAAAGCTGCGAACCGTTCACCGCTTCCGTGCTGTCAGCGGCCAGCGTTCCAGCCTTCACGCCTGACAGCGCGCGGGCGCCGTCCGTACCGGTGAAGTCCACCGACATACCAGCTTTGTCCGACGCTACCGTGATTGCGTTGGTTTCCGCATCCTGCTTTACCAGACCCAGCTCACCCGAGCCCAACTGCTGCGTCAGGTTCGTCACTGACCCTTCAACGTTCGTTACGCGGCCGTCGATGTTGCTGATGTTGCCTTCAGCGGTCGTCATGCGACCGTCGATGGTGGTGATGTTGCCTTCAGCGGTCGTCACACGGCCGTCGATGGTGGCGATGTTGCCTTCAGCCGTTGTCATGCGGCCATCGATGCCGCTGATCGCCGTCCGGTTGTCTGCAATGTCGCTCGTGTTCTGCGCGATGTTGCCTTCAGCTTCGGTCACGCGGGTGTTGGTTGTGTAAAGCTGCGAACCGTTCACTGCTTCTGTGCTGTCAGCGCTCAGCGTCGCGGCCTTCACGCCTGACAGCGTGCGGGCGCCGTCCGTGCCGGTGAAGTCCACCGAGGTACCAGCCTTGTCCGACGCCACCGTGATTGCGTTGGTTTCCGCGTCCTGCTTCACCAGACCCACTTCACCATTGTCCAACTGTGTCGACAGGTTCGTCACCGACCCTTCAACATTTGTCACACGGCCATCAATGTTGCTGATGTTGCCTTCAGCCGTCGTCACCCGACCGTCGATGGTGGTGATGTTGCCTTCAGCTTCGCTCACGCGAGTGTTGGTCGCGTAAAGCTGCGAACCGTTCACCGCTTCCGTGCTGTCAGCGCTCAACATCCCGGCCTTCACGCCAGCCAGCGTGCGGGCGCCATCCGTACCGGTGAAGTCCACCGACGTCCCGCCCGTAGACGATGCCATCGTGATCGCCTTCGTCCCCGCATCCTGCTTCACCAAGCCTAGTGTGCCGGCCGCCAGGCCTGAAATGTTGGTCGTGTTCTGTGTAGTACGGCCATCGAGGTCGGTAATCGCAGCACTAACAGTGCCAACCGTAGTGCCGCCCACGCTGTAGCTTGGCGCACTGATCGCCCCGGTAGTCGAGTTATAGCTTGCGCCACCACCCAATGCTGCAGCTGTAGCAGCGCCCTGGCTGTTAACCTTCCCGTCTTCCACTATTAACTGACTAACGTTCACAGCGTCCGTCCCCGCGGAGCCCGACGACACGTTCGTGATGCGCCGCGTCGAGCTGGCGCTACCGACCGACACTTCCGAATTTGGCGCCACAGCATTCGTGAGGAAACCGGTGCCGGTCGGTGCGGTCGCACTAGTCAAACTCCCGCTTCCAAGCGCGACACTGCCGCCAAAATTGGCCGTGGCCCCATTCCCGATCGCAATGCTATTGGTGTTCGTCGCTCTTGCTGATAGGCCCAGCGCCACCGCCGTGCTCCCCGTCGCGTTGCTGTTCGTGCCGATGGCAATGGCGTCCGATCCCGAGGCTTTGGTGTTGTTCGTCGTGTTTTGCAACGAATCTAAGTTTCCGGTCAAGTCGGTGGTTAGGGCCGAACCCAGCGCGATCGCGCGGGCGCCGCTCGCCGCAGCCGAAGTGCCAATCGCGGTGGCGTCCACGCCGGTGGAGGTCGCAAGTGTCCCGATCGCATTCGCGCGATCATTGTTGGCGACTGAGAACGAGCCAATGGCTTGCGATTGCAAACCAGCAGAGTAAGCTCCTGTACCCACACTAGTGCTATTGCGCCCCAGCGCCTGGTTGAAGCCACCGACCGCAACCGCGCCGGTACCCGAGGCTGTCGAATTGTTGCCCAGTGCGGTTCCCCCATAACTGGAGGCGGATGTATTAGTGCCCACCGCAGTCGCGACACCAAGTTCCGTAAGTTTGGAAGCATCAACGCCTAAACCGTCGGTACGGCGGTTGCCCGTAATTGCTGCGTTCCAGTTAGTGATGCCGGTAGTGGTCGCGCCGGCCCCTAAAGCGGTACTTCCATCAGAACCCGCCACCGCTCCCGCTCCTAGTGCCGTCGAATCGTTTCCGACCGCGCTTGGGTTAGCTGTCTTCTTGCCGTTTGTGGCGGCAGCCGGCGTCGACAGCGATGCAGCCGAAACCCCGGTCGGTACACCTATGACAATCGCCAACAGCGTGCCCGTTGCGACCACTGACAATCGGGACTTGCTGCGCTTGCCACGTGCGGTTGTGTTTTCGGACGCCGCCACCCATGAGCCGAGAGCTTCATTCCAAACGCTAACATATGACTTGTTCATATCATTCACCTTCAAACGAAATGTATTTCGTTATCCGAAATACTGGATTTGATAAATTAGATAAATATCGAAAAATCTTTCTTTCACTGTTATTGGCAGATCAAGTCGCGCAAAAAGATCAAAGATCTGAAACAGTGAAAATCGCCGATATCACTCGCGACGAGACGCGGCGCAACCCACTCGGGAAGCGACTCGCTGAGGAACCAACAGATCAGTTTGTAACGCTCAGAAGCCCTAGACGAGATAGCCTTAGATGGGCTTCCTGTCGTTCATTGACAATTGATTCGTAGCGAATCAATTGTCAGGAATATGCGAATCGTCTGATCGGTTGAGCGGACCGACGAATCACGACATATTGGCTTCAGCGAATCTGAAAAACGCAGACCTTCTAACCCATTTCAACGGGTGACAGATTCAGGAAACTAAGCAGCTAGCTGAGCGGGCGAACCGTTTACCGACTAACTTTTATTCGGATCACGACTACCGCCCTGATGAATTCTGACAATCTGTGAGAAAGTTCTTAATTGATTCCAATGTCGATAAGAATATCAACCTTCGAAAAATCGAGATATAAGACTACGCCTAAAAAATCTGAGGTTCTTGCCCGACGGCAAGACTGATTTTCTCGGCTCAGCGGGCCGGGACGGCATAGCCGTGGCCCCGTGAACAGGAGGTTCACGGGCGGACCCCGACGATCAAACGGCAGAATTCGGCTTTTGCAAGCGAAAATGGGGAAGGAGACGTGGGCCTCGTCAACGCTTTTTTACCCAGATGGAAAGCTCGTCCTGCGGTCGTGGCTGGTGTCGGCCATTGAACCGAACTATCCGAACGGCGAGCCTGGGCGGCCTGCTAATGGGCTTAAGCGAACGCCCCAAATTTGCTTTCTTAAGTACTGTTATGGGTTACCGGACAAAGCAATCAAAGATGCGCCGCACAACAGAGCAACGCGCGGACGGCATGATCTGGCCCTCGATAAGGCGCGCATGCGATAGCTCTGCTGAATCTTCAGCGCGCTGCCCGCGCCTAGACTGAAGGACAGGGTGGACGAGACTGTTACTCACTGTGTGGGAAAGGGTTGATGATGACGGAAAGCACGCTGGTCGACGCGACGATCACCGAAAGCGGCCCCATCGATCAGAATAAATCAGAAGAGCCCGTCCCGGATAAACATCAGACGAATAGCGATATCCAGTGGCACTTCGGGTGAGGGTCCACGCGGAATCAACACTTATTCTTGACCGCCAGATAGCCAGATAGGTGCTTCGGGAAACATGTCGGATTTATCGCAGGTTCACGCGTTTCTCCATGGGCAGCGCATTCGGCGACGCGGGTTACCCACGTGTAGACAAACGCGACGAAGTGAAGAGCCATACGGTCAGTTGGCAGATAGCGGCCAAACGCGGAAAGATCAAAGGGATGCGGAAAGGTTTGTTGACGAGCCTACTGGTCGCGCGAGAAGAACTACGGCGCAGTTCGAGCATCCGTTTCATTTTATGACGAACGTGTTTCGTCATCGGAAGGCCTGCTAACAAACGGTCTAGCCAAGTACGCCGTGCACTGGTTTATCCTGTTCGCGCCAGCAAACCTGGAAAGCGCCGACAATCTGATACTGCGGATCCACTGAGGCAATACGTCAAGCGGGTGAAAAAAATAAAGGGAATGAGGCCTGCACATAGGCGCCATTCCCTTCGAACCCTCAACTTCATTCTTCATCAAAAAATCGCCACCTACCTCGTCCTAAACGCGAACAACAGAGTCACCAATCAGCGCATCCCTAAACACTAGCCACCAGCAATTCCTCTGCATTGTTCGGCGGACGCAACCCATCGCCCCGATTTGCAAAATAGCGCGCTGCAAGATCATTCGCCGAGACATGCCGCGCTTGCGCAAAACCAGCATCACTCGCTTGCGTGATGATTTCAGACGGCGTGTAGAAGCTGATAAAAGGTGTACCGCTGGCTCGCGCGCCCTTCTCCGCCATCTGAAGACCGGGACGAACCTCCGGGTCCGCCAATTCGAGTGGAAGCAGAAACGTCATCGCAAGCATCGAGCCGGAAGCAAAAGACGCAACCTGCCTAAGCGTAGCCGCGTTTGCCTCTTTCGTGAGATACATGCTGACGCCGGTAGACACCACTATAGCGGGCTTGCTGTCATCGAAGCCAGCGGCCGACAGTGCCTGACGCCATGCGTCGTTTCGTTCGAAATCGACCGGCACGAAACGCAGCCAGTCCGGCACCCCAAAGCCGAGTTCCATCAGACGCTGACGTTTCCATGCCTGGGGACCAGGCTGATCGACCTCGAATATCCGGATGCGAGATGCTATTTCCGGCCGGCGCTGCACGAAGCTGTCGAGCCCCGCACCAAGGATCACATACTGCTCGAGCCCACGGCCCATTTGCTCCACGACCAGATCTTCAATGAAGCGGGCACGCGCGACGATCGACGCGCGAAACGGTCGGGTGAACTGCGGGTCCATATCTCCGCGATCGCGCCAGTCTTCGCCCGGAGCAAGCAGCTTAAGACCGATGTCGTCGTCCAGCACATGCGGCGGGGCGTCGGCCAGCACGTGCAAAGCACGCCATAACGCGACGCGTGCGGCTGTGCTATCTGGCGCTGGATCCTGTTTGTCGCTCATGATTTTCAAGTCCTCTCTGGTCTCATTCGACCGAATCGGACCTAATAGTACTGTGAGTACCGTGTCACGTCATGCAGGGACATGTCGCGCATAGGCAATGTGCCCCACCTCAGTTGAAATCAAACCGGTGCGCTGCGCAAACGCGCAACGTTGTGCTCACGCACCGAGACCCACAACACGATCAAACCCAACGCCGCGAGTGCGCTGGCAACAACAAATGCAGATGAATAACCCGCGCCGTACTGAATCATGAAGCCGGTAATGCTCGGCGAAAGAATACCCGCAAGATTCGCGAGCAGATGCACAAAGCCACCCGTTGCGCCGATCCGCTCGCGCGGCACGATGTCCTGCAACAGCGACCAGCAGGCTTGCGGCGTCATGAATGCAAACAGACTCGCCACTGCAATCAGCGTAACGGCGGGTACCAGCGAACTCACTCGCGACACGAGCATCACGCAAACTGCCGCGACGCCAAGGCCCATGATAATCACGGTCTTGCGCGCGAACAGAACATTGCCGGTGCGCTTATAGAGTCCGTCCGAAATCATGCCGCCGAACACGAAGCCAAGCGTCGCGCCCAGCCACGGCAGGATACCAACCACACTCATGTGCTTGATATCCAGATGCTGGTAATCGGTGAAATAACTCGGCAGCCACGAAAGGAAAAAGTAGAGCACGTAGTTGAACGCGAAGAACGCCATCGCGACGCCAAGCACGGGCAATGAGAACAGGTAGTGAAAAACGCTGTGTGCGGCCTTTGAAGAGTCGGCATTAGCCGATGCCGTCAAATGGCGGTCGGCCACGATCCATTCGGCCTCTTCCTTCGACACAGCCGGATGCTCATCCGGTTGATCGCGGAAACAGCGCCACCAGAACGCCATCCACACGAAGCCCAGCACCGCGATCACCGCGAACGAAATGCGCCAGCCGAATTGCAGCGCAACCAGTCCGACGATCGGCGCCGCAACCGCCGCACCGAGCGGTTGACCGGCGTTGGTAAGGCCGACCGCGCGACCTGCTTCGCGCCGCGGAAACCAGTTCGAAATGGACTTGTTGGTCGTGGTACCCATCGGCCCTTCGGCAACCCCGAACGCGACACGCGCGATCATCAGCGTGCCGAAGCTCCCGGCGAATGCAGTCGCCCCGCAGAACATGGACCAAAAACCGGCCGCCAGCATGAACACTTTGCGCGGACCGAATTTGTCCGCGGCCCAGCCGCCGACGAAACAGAACACGCAGTAGCCGATAAAGAAGCTGCTGAAGAGCAAACCCATTTGAGCGTCGTTGATATGCAGGTCGGCCTTGATGATCGGCGCAACCACCGACAACGCGGCGCGATCCAGGTAATTCAGCATGCCGGCGAAGAACAGCAGCGCGGCGATTACCCAGCGATATTTCGATTTCACTCTTCTCTCCTCACGTGCCCCGGACAGTGCGTTTCACTTGAGTGCGCGGCTCGATGCAGCGGCGCAACTGAAGAGCACGGCCCGGTTTCGATATTCCGGCGCCGACGGTGAGATTCAGGCTTTTCGCACCCAATCTCATACGTCGTCGTACTTCTATGCCGGAAGTATAAGGATCACCGATGCGATGCGAAAACTAGCATTTACCCGGGTCATCCCTAATATCAGAGGACTTAAAACGTAAGAAGGTCAATAAATAGACGATTATTGATGCATATATTGGGCTGTTAGACGGCTTTCCGACAGTTGCGAAGAACCGCTGGTTTTCATCAACATACGATGACGTACTACTATATTTTCGCTAAAGCCAGCGCATCCGCTCACCGCCGCCAAACCCTCAGCCGCTCCCCTTCGGCGTAATCGTGTACCGCAACATCCTTTCACGCGACGCCTCGAGCAAGCGCGTCATCGCGGCCGACGCCTCCTCCGGCTGTCGCGAAACGATCCGGCTACGCACGTCGTCGTGCAAGGCGATATCTTCGCTGGGCTTCGCCGCCTGCCGGTAAAGCATCTCCGACGACACCCGCAACGCCGCCTTGATCGCGCTGCCGATCGTAATGAACATGCCGTTCTGCGACATGGTGATGATCGCCATATGGAACTCCAGCACGGCCTCGACCGAAGCCCGCACATCCGATTGCGCAGCCGGAGACGCATACGCACTCGCCAGTTCGCGATAACGACGGTCGATCAACTGAAGATCCTCGTCATTGCCATGACGTGCCGCGAGAAAACTCGCGCGCGGCTCGAAACAGATGCGCATTTCAAAGATGTCTTCGACGATCTTCGAATCGAACTGCGCATTGAGCCGCCAAGCGAGCACATCGCGGTCGAGCAGGTTCCAGTCGGAGAACGGCAACACACGGGTGCCGATCTTGGGTGACACGTCAATCAGGCGCTTGCCGGTGAGCTGCTTGATCGCCTCACGAACCGTCGTGCGGCTCACCCGGTACTCGCTGCACAACTCGCTTTCCACCGGAAGCAGGTCGCCCGGGCCAAACTCGCCCGAGACGATCCTCATTCCGACAATCCGCGCAACCTGCGCAGTCATGGTGCCAACGACCGGCTCACGCTCAAACATCACCCCTCCTTCGTCGACATCCGTGCGACACGTCAAACGTCTAGCCGCGCTTGGCCGCCGTCGTGACGATCATGTTCCACGAACCCGGCTTGAGGCGCGCGGTGATCTTCTCGCCATCCACGATGACCTGCGAGTTAGTGGCGGGAGCAACTGTCATCGGCGCGTCGCTGGTGTTCACCGCCTTCAGATTCGCGTGATGCAGTTCGAGCGCGTGATCGAGCGTGCGATCCGTGCCAAGTCCGCGCAACTCGATGTTGAGTTCCATCTCGTCGGTCAGATGGCGGTTCAACGCGAAGATCGTGGTGGTGCCGGTTGCGCGATCGTCGACAACGGACGCGCACAGGTACGGAATTTCGGGGAAGGTCTCGGCTTCATAGGTCGGCGAGTCGATCACCGGCTTCAGCACCCGGCCATGACCAAACTTCGACGCCTGCGAGAACGGATAGAAAATCGTCTGCCGCCACGCGGCCCCGCCCGGCTCGGTCATGATCGGGCCGATCACGTTGACGAGTTGTGCGAGACACGCGGTTTTCACCCGGTCGGCGTTGTTCATCATCGTGATCAGCGCACCGCCTACCACCAGCGCATCTTCCGCGTTGTAGACCTCTTCGATCAGACGCGGTGCGCTCGGCCAACCCGGTTTGCGCAGATCGTTAATCGAGCGTGCCTTGTACCAGACGTTCCACTCGTCGAACGACAGCATGATGCGCTTGGTCGAATGCTTGCGCGCCGCGACGCTGTCCGCAACCGCGACAATCTCCTTGATGAACAGGTCCATCACGTCGATGTTGCCGAAGAATTCTGCCGTCGAATCGTGACGATTTTCGAAGTACGTATGCAGCGAAATGAAATCGACCTGATCGAAGCAGTGTTCGAGCACGCGGTCTTCCCACATGCCGTACGTTGCCATTTCATGCGTTGACGAACCACATGCCGCGAGTTGAATCGTGGGGTCGACCGCCCGCATCAGCTTGGCCGTTTCGAGTGCAGTGCGACCGTATTCGTCGGCGGTCTTGCGGCCGATTTGCCACGGACCGTCCATCTCATTGCCAAGACACCAGAACTTGATGTCATGCGGCTTTTCATAGCCATGCTCGTGACGCAAGTCCGATAACGCAGTGCCGCCCGGATGATTGCAGTACTCGACAAAATGGCGCGCTTCGTCCGGGCCGCGGGTGCCGAGATTGACACCGTACATCGGCTCGATATCGAGTTCACGGCACCAGTCGATGAATTCGTTGGTACCGAACTGATTGCTCTCCACGGAATACCACGCGAGGTCCAGACGCTTCGGCCGCTTTTCCTTCGGACCGACCCCGTCTTCCCAGTTGTACCCGGACAGAAAATTGCCGCCCGGATAGCGAACGATCGTCGGACCGAGTTCTTTGGTGAGTTCCATCACATCCTTGCGAAAGCCGCGTTCGTCGGCATTCGGATGATCCGGCTCGTAAATACCGGTATAAACGCAGCGGCCCATATGTTCGACAAAGGTACCGAAGACGCGCCGGTCAAGGTCCGCGACAACAAAATCCCGGTCGACGACAAGGCGTGAATTAATCATCGTGATATGTCCTGTTGTGAGATCCGCCCACGCGTGCTGCCCGTTGCGGCACGCGTGGAATATCGAGTTCGAGAAAGGGTCCTGGCTGAAGCGACTGCCTGATTACCTGGACAGCAATTTGTTCACGCGGTCTTCAGCCTGTTGCTGGACATCCGTAACCGATTTACCGGACGTGAGCATATTGCTGACCTCATCGCCGACGATTTCCTGAATCGCAAACTGACGCGGCACCGTGTTCGGCAATGCATAACCTGTCGATGAGATTTCCTTGATCGACGACCGATGCGGCAACGCGTTGAACGCCGGGCTATCGATCACCGACTGCCGCGCCGGCAAATGACCCGTGCGGGCCCAGTCAGCGTCGTGGTCATAAAGGAACTTGAGGAACACGAACGCGGCGTGACGGGTCTTATCGTCTTTCGCGCCGCCCTTGAGCATCACCCAGGAATGGCCGTCGGCCCACACTGCTTTCTTCTGGAACAGATTCGGGAACGGCACGACTTCGTAACCATTATTGGCAAGCGTCGAGCCGGGCTTGTTCGACAGATTGGTCAGATCCTCGATCATCCAGGTGCCGCAAATCAGCACACCGGCCTTGCCATTCATAAACGCCTGATTGGACGCGCCGTAGTCGAGATTGGGCGTAATGTCACCCGCCTTCATCAGGCTGTCCAGCAATTGCAGCGCGTTCGTCACCGGCTTGTTATGCAGGTCGATCTTCGTCGGACCAGTCGGGAACAGATTGCCGTTCTGCTGATACACCATCGTGTAAAGCGAACGCGTTTGCGCCGCGCTCTCGTTCGCGATCGGCATCGTGATATACGGCAGACCGGTCTTGTCCTTGAACTGCTTCGCCTGTTTCAGCAGTTCGTCCGGCGTGGTCGGCAGAATCGGCTTGCCGTTCGCGTCGACGAGGCCTGCCTTCTTGAACAGATTGATGTTGATGTGCCAGAGCCACGAATGCGTGTCGAACGGCAGCGCGTAGCTCTTGTCGCCGAACGTTACGCCCCGATGTGCATTACCGGTAAAGTCTTTCGTATCGACGCCGACCGATTTGAAGCCGTCGTCCAGTGGTTCGACAAGCTTGCGCTTCACGTAATCGCCCAGCACCGCCTCGTGCATCACCGAAACAGTCGGTACGTCATGGCTCAAAATGCGCGCGTCGATCTGCGTATAGTACGGGCTCCATTCGATGATCTGCGGTTTGACGACAATGTCTTCCTTGTTCGTCGCATTGAACTGGTTGACCAGCGTCGTGATGATCCCGCATTCGCCCGCCGCTTTGCTGACGTCGTTCACATTGCCGTATTCAGCGTCACAGGCGCCAAAAAAACGCGACAGCGTAATCTCGGTTTTGGCCTGGGCCGGAGCGGCAAGGCCGCCCGCCAGCCCCAGCAGGGCGAGCGAAAGCGCACCGCGCACGAGCGATTTCTTCATGGGTTGTCTCCTATGTCGATCGGAGTTCGCGTTTTAACCACGCCTGATCCGATCCCATTGATGATGGTTACCAGGTGAGCCGCGTGCTTTTCATGGGTATCGCGCGGCTACGGCTTGGTCAACGGCGTGACCAGTTCTTTTTATCGACGCTTAAAGCGAACGGGAACATCGGCAGAACGACAGCTCAGCGCACTGTAGTGCCAGCCACGGCGGCCACAATGTATTTCTGGAAAAACAGATACAGCACGAAAATCGGCAGCCCGGCGAACACGGCTTGTGCCATCAGATAACCAATGCCCTCTGACTGCGCGAAATTGCCCTGCGTAGAAGCGAGACCAATGGTCAACGTGTACATCTCCGGCTTCGACGCCGACACGAGCGGCCACAGATAATCGTTCCATGCACTGAGGAAAGTGAAGATCGCGAGCGTGGCTTGTGCGGGAATCGACAGCGGCAGCACGATGCGCCAGAACACCTTGAAACGCGACGCATTGTCGAGCAATGCGGCTTCTTCGATATCGACGGGTACGGCCTTGAAGTACTGCGTCATCAGATACACGCCGAACGGTGAGGCGAGACGCGGCATGATCAGCGCGCCATACGTGTTGTGCCAGTCGAGTGAAGCGAAGATGCTGTGCAGCGGAATCACGAGTGCCTGCTCGGGAACCGCGAGCCCGGCCAGACAGATCACATAGAGCACATTCTTGCCGGGAAACGACGTCCGCGCAAAACCATATCCCGCCAGCGACGCGATCACGAGTGTGAGGAACGTCTGCCCTAACGCGACGATCATGCTGTTGATCAACCAGCCGCCCACCGCCGAGGTCCCGATGATGCTGGTGTAATTCTGCAGCGTAAATGGCGGCGAAAACAGCACATCCGTATGTTGTTGCAGAAACGCATTCGGCTTGAACGACAGCGCGAACACCCACACGAGCGGCGCAATCCAGACCAGCGCAAGCAGCACGACGGCGCCCAGCATCAAGCGTTCGCCAAAGCGGCCTGCCAGCGAGCCACGCGTGCCTTCCTGGCGCGAAGGACCGGGTCGCGAACGACCGGGTCGCGGACGACCGGGTCGCGAACGACGCGGTGCGGATTTGAGAGCAGCAGTACTCATACGGAATCCTTCCTGCGTACGATCCAGGCCTGCACGGCAATGCCGATCAGCATCAGCAGAAACAGCACCTGAGCGGCGGCTGCCGAGTAGCCAAACAACCATTGGCGGAAGCCAGATTCATAGATGAACTGGACAAGCGGTCGTGATGCGTTGTTCGGTCCGCCATCGGTCAGCAACTGTGCCTGGCCAAACAACTGGAACTGGAACACCGCTTCGATCACCGCCACGAGCGCGAGCGTGCGGCGAATCGACGGCAACGTGATCGACGCGAAAGTGCGCCAGCGCGACGCGTTATCGAGCGCGGCGGCCTCGTAGAGTTCTTGCGGGATTTGCTGAAGTGCGGCGAGGAACAGCATCATCGGCAGACCGACGATCCACCAAACGGTGACGATGGCGATCATTGGCAATGCAGTAGCCTCGTGAACCAGCGGCACGTATTCGGGAATACGCAGCGCGTGACTGACGTCGGCCAGCAGACCGTGGCCCGGCATCAATACGAGTTTCCACACTAGCGTGACGATCGTCACCGACAACACCGACGAGCCGAAGAAAATCGCCCGTAGCGCGGCGCTAAAACGGCCCGGCCGATTCAGCACCAGTGCGAGTGCGAGCCCCAGCGCAACGAACATCGGCACGGTCATGAACACGAAGTAGAACGTGTTGCGTACGGCGCCGCGAAAGATCGGATCGAACGCGAGATCGACGTAGTTCTTGATGCCGATAAACTCGGTCGTGCCGCCGAGCAGATCGACGTTCTGCAAGCTCAGCCACCAGCCGTACACGAGCGGCACGACCAGCAGCAACACATAGACGATCACGAACGGCAGAACAAACAGCCCGTTCGACCACGACGCAAGGGGATAGTTGAAACGGCGTTGCCGCGCCTTCGGCAATCCGGCCGCCAACGAGCGGTCAGCCGCCATGATGCGCGATCCCGCTTGCGTCGAAGATGTGCAGATGCGCCGCGTCGATATTCAGGCGGATCGGGTCGCCCGCCTGTAATTCGTAATCGCGCGGAATCTCGACGACGATCAGCGGACAGCCGGGCACGCTCACATGGGCAAGCGAACGGTCGCCGAGACGCTCGACAAATTCAGCGCGGCCTGCGAGCGGACCCTGGTTGTCGATTACTACGTGTTCGGCCCGAACACCGAGTGTGAGTTGGCCGGACGGCAGGCTGCCTGTGGCGACGGTCGTGGGAATGACGATGTTCTCGACAGGCAGACGCACCAGCAGACGGCCACCGTTCTCACCAGCAGGTTCGACGTCGATAAAATTCATTGCCGGCGCACCGATAAAGCCCGCGACAAAGCGCGTGGCTGGGCGCCGGTAAATATCGAGCGGCGCACCAATCTGTTCGATGCGGCCACGATTCATCACGACGATTCGCGTGGCAAGCGTCATCGCTTCGATCTGGTCGTGCGTGACGAACACCATCGTCGAATTCAGGCGGCGGTGAATACGCGCAAGTTCGACCCGAGTGCGGGTTCGCAACGACGCGTCGAGATTCGAAAGAGGTTCGTCGAACAGGAATGCTTCGGGTTCCTTGACAACCGCGCGGCCGATCGCGACGCGCTGCCGCTGACCACCAGAGAGTTGCGCAGGTCGGCGCTTGAGTAACGCGTCGAGTTCGAGCATGCGCGCAGCTTCAGTAATGCGGCGTTCGATCTCGCTTGCGTCGACACCCGAATTGCGCAGGCCGAACGCCATGTTGTCGTACACCGTCATGTGCGGATAAAGCGCGTAGTGCTGGAACACCATCGCGACATCTCGGCCGCCTGGCGGCAGATGGGTGACCTCACGGCCACCGATGCTGATCTGGCCTTCGCTGACGCCCTCAAGGCCCGCGATCATCCGCAGCAACGTGGACTTGCCACAACCTGATGGGCCTAAAAAGACGAGGAATTCGCCTTCGTGGATATTCAGGTCGAGACCCGTAATGACTTCCGTCTCGCCATATCGCTTTGTCACGCCGTTGAGCTGAATGCCCGTCACCGTGCCTCCTGGAATTATGTCTCGGAACTACCGTTATTCGCTGCTTTGATATTATGAAAATATAATAATGTCGGTTAGCGGCCGCCGTCCAATCCCTGTTTCGGTATCGAGGTATTCGAATTTGGGTATGGTTAGGGTTAATACGATGAAACCTAATACGGCATTGAGTTAGGCGTGGCGCCAATAGACAGGGCAAACGGTTTTTATCACTATTCAATGCAAACGGCATCGCATTAGCGATGCCGTTTGTCGTTTAATCATTCAGGCAATTGGTAAAATCCATTAAGGATTTTCGATAAGCCGGTTTGATTTACTGATTCATAGAATGCGGATTTTTATTTGTCGGCGTCGAATCAGGCGCCATTGCGCGCTCACCGCAATTCCCCGGCGAAGTGGAGAATAAAGATGAGGTGCTGATGGGTAAGTGCGACGATCAGATCGTGTCGTGAGTTCGGCACACGCAGCGCCGAACCCACCACAGACGTGATCACAACCATGCAACCGCGCAACCGTGCATAACAACGTTGCGACGCGGAAATACAAACCAGCGAGACCGCCGGTCGCCTCCCTGATCAGTGCGAATGCCGCGGCACTGCTGCGCCACGACAACCTACAAGGAAGTCGAGGTCGCAGCCCTCATCCGCCTGCAGCACGTGATCGACGTATAGCCGCTGATAACCGCCGCCCTCAGGCGCTTGCGGCGGCACATGATTTGCCATCCGGCGTTCGAGCTCGGCATCGCTGATATCCAGATGCAGCGTGCCTGCGTCGCTATCGAGTTCGATCCAGTCGCCGTCCTGCACCGCTGCAAGCGGGCCGCCCGCGGCAGCTTCCGGCGTCACGTGAAGTACCACCGTGCCGTACGCGGTACCGCTCATACGTGCGTCGGAAATGCGCACCATGTCCTTCACGCCTTCACGCAGCAGCTTCGGCGGCAGGCCCATGTTGCCGACCTCTGCCATCCCCGGATAACCTTTCGGGCCGCAGTTCTTCATGACGAGGACAGAGTTTGCATCGACGTCGAGTTCTTCATCGACGATACGTGCCTTGTAGTGTTCGAGGTTCTCGAACACTACCGCGCGTCCGCGATGCTTCAGCAATTCAGGCGTGGCCGCCGACGGCTTGAGCACGGCCCCACGCGGCGCGAGATTGCCGCGCAGCACGCGGATGCCACCATCGGCGACGAGCGGATTGTCGAGTTGCCGGATCACTTCGTCATTCGTGTTCGGCGCTTCCCTGACGTTGTCCCACAGCGACTTGCCGTTGACGGTCAATGCGTCGGGGAACGGCAACAGGTCTGCTTCACCGAGACGGCGCAGCACCGCAGGCAAGCCGCCTGCGTAATAGAACTCTTCCATCAGGAAGCGGCCCGACGGCATCAGGTCGACGATGGTCGGCGTATCGCGCCCGATGCGTACCCAGTCTTCCAGTTCGAGATCGACGCCAATACGCCCGGCGATCGCCTTCAGATGGATCACCGCATTGGTCGAGCCGCCAATCGCGGCATTCGTGCGGATCGCGTTCATGAACGCTTCGCGCGTGAGGATCTTCGACAGCGTGAGCCCTTCGTGCGCCATCTCGACAATGCGGATGCCCGACATATGCGCGAGCACGTAACGGCGCGAATCGACGGCAGGAATCGCGGCGTTATGCGGCAGCGACGTGCCGAGTGCTTCGGCCATGCACGCCATCGTCGACGCCGTGCCCATCGTGTTGCAGGTGCCCGCCGAGCGCGACATGCCCGCTTCCGCCGACAGGAACTGATGCAGATTGATCTCGCCCGCCTTCAGCGACTCATGCAGTTGCCACACCGCTGTACCGGAGCCGATGTTCTTGCCATCGAGCTTGCCGTTCAGCATCGGGCCGCCGGTGACGACGATCGCGGGCACGTCGCAACTCGCCGCGCCCATCAGCAGCGCG
Organism: Paraburkholderia metrosideri; assembly: GCF_904848625.1. Taxonomy (GTDB): domain Bacteria; phylum Pseudomonadota; class Gammaproteobacteria; order Burkholderiales; family Burkholderiaceae; genus Paraburkholderia; species Paraburkholderia metrosideri. The sequence continues at coordinate 105,937 of NZ_CAJHCP010000005.1, read as the reverse complement.
GGGGTGGTCTTGTCGCAACCGGTCAGCAGCACGACCGCATCGATCGGGTTGCCGCGAATCGCTTCTTCTACGTCCATCGCCGCGAGATTGCGCGTGAGCATCGCCGTGGGACGCAGATTCGATTCGCCGTTGGAAAACACGGGAAACTCGACCGGGAATCCGCCCGCTTCATAAACGCCGCGTTTCACGTGCTCGGCGAGCTTGCGAAAGTGCGCATTACATGGCGTGAGTTCCGACCAGGTATTGCAGATCCCGATAACCGGGCGCCCGTCGAATTCATGATCGGGGATGCCCTGATTTTTCATCCAGCTTCGATACATGAAGCCGTTCTTGTCGGCGGTACCGAACCATTCCGTCGACCGCAATTTCCGCTTTTTTTCCGACATGCCTATTTCCTTGATACACGTGCCGGGTTAAAGCACCGGCCAGTTTGACCGAACCGGCGCGGCGCGACCGGCGGTACGACGAGTAAGCGGCGAGGGGCAGCGCGTTCCGTGCGGCGGCAGGCATCACAGGACTCTGAAACGCGGATCACGGGGCTGTCTCTCATTTTTCTGGGAATGCTGAAGTGTACGGAGCGGGTTGATATCTTTCCAATCAGATTTTTGGCGATATCGATACCAATTTTGGTATTTAGCTCCGCTTCAGGCTGGGCGGGGCTCGGACGGCGTCTGTCCCATGCTGGCGAGGTGGCAAGACTCATTCACGGCTCGCTGCGGGGCATACGAGCATCATGCATCAACCAGCGCTGCTCGACAGCATGCGCGGATTGTTTCAACGAAGGGGATTTCGCTGCGGGCTTACTGTATGTATGGCATGGCTTGCTTCGTAGACAGATGAACGCTGATGCCGCCACGACGGCGGCGAACGCTTCGACGCACCTATTGTTGAAGGGTCGAGTATTGAAGCGTGCTTGCAGCCATGCGCCCGCACACACTTCAAACCCGCATAAACCGCTTCAACCCGCAGCCGGCTCGCGAAACTGCTGCCGGAACTGCTGAGGCGTACTGCCGAACGCGCGCCGGAACATCACCGTGAAGGTGCGCACATCGGCATAACCCAGGTCTTGCGCGACGTCGCTCGCCGCATGCCCGGTCGACAGTTTGGACATCGCCTCCGCAAGCCGCAGTTGCTCACGCCACTGCCCGAAGCTCATGCCGGTCTCCTGGCGAAACAGCCGCGCAACCGTGCGCGAACTGGCGCCGACCCGCTCGGCCCACAACTCCAGTGTGTCGTTGCTGGCCGGCTGGGCGATCAGGCTTTCGCAGATATTGCGCAGCCGCGTGTTGGCAGGCAGCGGCAGCCGCGATACCAGAGCGCCGTCTTCGGCGTCCTGCAGCAGACGCAGCACCAGCGGGACGATCAGCGCGGTCCGGCTCTCGCCGGCTTCATCGGAACCCGCATCGAACAAGCCGAGGATGGTCGCGCGCAGCAAGTCGGCCACCGCGATCACCCGGCACTCGTGCTTCTGAGGGGCGAGCGAATCCGGCTCGATGTACAGCGTGCGCATCGAAACCTGGCCGATCATATGTAACTCATGCTCAATCTGCGATCCAATCAGCAACGCATTGCCGGGCGTGAGCATCCACAGCCCCAGCGGCGTGACCGCACGCACAATGCCGCTCGTTGCGTAGACCAACTGCGCACGATGATGAACGTGCGAGATCTCATGCGTTCCGTCCGCGTAATCGATAGCCTGCGCGATGATGGGCCGCGCGGCAAAACGGTCGCCGAAAGTTTGTAGTTTGGGTTGGGTCATGGCTGAATCAGATCCATTCAACCCATTTCGATACATTGAACCGGCCAATTTTGTCCATTTTCATCATAATCTTGTCCTGACTAACGACAGGCTATCAGATTATAGTGGCGCATGGCCGCACCTGCTGGTCATCTCATCTGGCGTACCCCACCCGGTTTTCCAAGTAGTCACATAGCCATCAAGAGCTAGCCAAAGCAGCAGTTTATAGTTTATTGCGAATCATTATCACTCTCATTAACAGTCTTTTTTGGGAAGTCAACATGAGTACCGGGGTGCGCGGATCGACCGCGCTTAGCTTGCTGTTCTGTCTGCTGAGCGGAAGCTCGGCGGTGTATGCACAAACATCGTCGGACGCACCGGCTAGCGGGACGAACGATTCGTCCAGCCTGCCGACCGTCAAGGTGACAGGTGCGCGCGACAATCCGCGGGTCGGTTCCGCCGACGGCATCGTGCCGGTCAGCGCCGCCACGGCGACCAAAACGGATACGCCGCTGATCGAAACGCCGCAGTCGGTTTCGGTGGTGACGCGCGACCAGATGACGATGCAAGGCGCGAACACCGTCGCCGAAGCGCTGCGCTACACCGCTGGCGTGGTCTCCGAACAGCTAGGCGGCTCGACGGCCGCCGCCCCCTATCTCTACAGCCGCGGCTTCATCCTCGAGCAGTATCTGGACGGCTCGCGCATGCCAAGCAGCGCGGCCTTCGGCTACGGCGTGCCCAACTTCGACACGTACGGGCTCGAACGCGTCGACGTGATGAAGGGACCGTCGTCGGTGTTGTATGGTCAGGCGAACCCCGGCGGTATCGCAAACCTGGTCAGCAAGCGTCCGACCGCCGATCCGCTTCATGAAATCTACGTGACGACCGGCAGCCATAACCATGCCGAATTCGGCTTCGATATGGGCGGTGCGCTGACCTCGGACGGCAAGCTGACGTACCGCCTGACCGGCCTCGCGTCCGACGCCAGAACCCAGGTGAACGGCGTCAAGGAGTCGAGCCTTTACATCGCGCCGGCCATCACGTGGAAACCGGACGAAAACACCACGCTGACCGTGCTGGCGAAATATCAGCGCGACCCGAACGTCGGCTACTTCAACTACGTGCCCGCGAGCGGCAGCGCGCTGTTCAATCCGAACGGGCAGATTTCGAGCCACACGAACGTCGGCGATCCGGATTTCGATCACCACTCGCGCACGCAATATTCGGTCGGCTACGAATTCGAGCATCACTTCGATCCGACCTGGACGGTCCGCCAGAACCTGCGTTATACGGTGGTCAGCGACGACCTCGCGAACGTGTTCCCGTACCCGAACGGCTTTATTGCAGGCTCGACGACCACGGTCAACCGTTACTCGTTCACGAACGAGGAAACCGCCAAGTTCTTCACCGTCGACAACCAGGCGCAAGCGAAATTCTCGACCGGTCCGCTGTCGCATACGGTGCTGTTCGGCTTCGACTTCCAGCGCGTGCTGTACAACGAAACGGTCGGTACGAATTTCGTCCAGCCGAGCCTGAATCTGTTTGCGCCGGTTTATCTGCCGATCTCCGGCACGACGGTCACATCGGACGATATGGACCGGATGTCGCAGTTCGGCGCTTACGCACAGGACCAGATCGCCTACGGCAAATGGCGCTTCCTGGTCGGTATGCGTGAGGACTGGGCGCGCTCCGAAGACAACAATCCGATCGGCGGTTACGACATCAACCAGTCGGATCGCGCGTTCACGTGGCGGGCAGGTCTTGTGTATCTGTTCGACAACGGCATCGCGCCCTATGCGAGCTACTCGAAGTCGTTCACGCCGCAGATCGGCGCAACTGTCAGCGGCTCGCCGCTGCGTCCGACCACCGCGGATCAATACGAAATCGGCGTGAAGTATCAGCCGCCGGGCTTCAATAGCTTTGTCACGGCAGCCTTGTTCGACCTGAGAGAACGCAACGTGTCCAGTTCGGACCCGAATAACTTCGGCTATTACGTGCAGATCGGCCAGGTGCGCGCACGCGGTGTCGAACTCGAAGGCCATGCGGAACTGACCGACAACCTCTCGCTGATCGCGTCGTACACGTATCTGAGCAGCGTCTCGACGGCAACTAACCTGACCGGCACCACCATCGACGGCTCGACGGTATCGCTGCAAGGCCTGCAAACGTGGGGGATTCCGCGCAACGTCGCGTCAGCGTGGCTCGACTACGCGCTGCATGCGGGCATCTTGCGCGGCCTGAGCTTCGGCGCCGGCGTGCGTTACGTTGGTGCGAGCTACGATCAGACGAACACGATCCACGTCGGCTCGCGCACGCTGCTCGATGCGGCCGTGCGCTACGACACCGGCAAGCACTGGCTGTTCTCGGTGAACGGTACGAACCTGTTCAATCGCACCTACACGGCGTCCTGTCAGACCTATGGCAACTGTCACTTTGGCGACGGTGTCGAGGTCCTGGCCACGGCCCGCTATCGCTGGTAAGACTGGCAGAGTGGTAAGCAAGAAAGGATGAGCGCGTTGATCGACATGACCCAGCAGCAAGTAGAGCAGGCATCGGTGAAGCGGGATTTTCACGACGAGTCCGGGCACAAGATGCCCGCCCCGTTGTACCAACTCGACGGTGCGTCGTTCGAGGCCAACGGCCGGGTTCTGTTGCAACCGCTCACCCTTACGTTGCACGCGAGCCGGATGATCGCGCTGATCGGCCACAACGGTTCGGGCAAGAGCACCTTGCTCAAGCTGATCGCGAATCAGCAGAAGCCATCGCACGGCACGATCCGCCTGAACGGCAACGATCTCGCCGACTGGCCGGCTCGCGACTTTGCACGGCAGGTGGCTTACCTGCCGCAGAATCCGCCGACCGGCACCGGTATGACCGTACGCGAACTGGTCGCGCTGGGCCGCTATCCGTGGCACGGCGCGCTCGGCCGTTTGCGCGCGGCGGATCACGCGAAAATCGACGCAGCGCTGCAACTCACCGACACCGCGCGCTTCGAAACGCAACTGGTCGATCATCTGTCGGGCGGCGAACGCCAACGGGTGTGGCTCGCAATGCTGGTCGCGCAAGGCGCGTCGTGCCTGCTGCTCGACGAGCCGACTTCCGCGCTCGATATCGCGCATCAGATCGACGTGCTGCGACTGCTGCGTCAACTCACCGACAGTCACGCGCTGACCGTCGTGATCGTGTTGCACGACATCAATCTCGCCACGCGTTTCTGCGACGAACTGATTGCATTACACACTGGCCGTCTGCTGACGCGCGGCACGCCCGCCGACGTCATGCAAAGCGACGTGCTCGAATCGATTTACGGCATTCCGATGGACATCGTCATGCATCCGCATAGCGGCAGCCGGCTCGGCGTGGCGCGTTGATCATGCGTCGCCGCGAATTTCTCCGTTCCGCTGCGTTGGCGCCGCTGGCTGCGCCATTACTTGGTGCGCCACTATTCGGCGCGCCCTTGATAAACGCACGCGCCGCCGTCGCCGTCGCAGCGAACCCGGCTGCGTCTTCCGCTAAGGCTTCGCCGGGTGCCGCGCCGCGTCTCGCCGTGCTCGACTGGGGCCTCGTCGAAACCCTGCTGGCGATCGGCGTCACGCCGGTCGGTGTCAGCGAGATCGACGCGTATAACGAAAGTGTGGTGAGCCCGCTGGTTCCCGCTCACGTTGCCGATGTCGGGCTGCGTCTCGCGCCCAGCCTCGAACTTTTGCAGCAACTCGCGCCCGATCTGATCCTGATCAATTCGAGCCAGGAATCGCAGCGCGACATGCTCGAACGCATCGCGCCAGTGCGCGCGTTCGCCGTGTATACCGATGCAGGCGCGCCGTTGCGTCACGCCCAGGAAGTCACGCTGCAACTGGCTGACCTGTGCGGCCGACCCGCGGCCGGTCACGCGCTGATCGACGCGACCGGCCGCGCGCTTGCGGCAAGCCGCGCACATATCGCCGCCCATCGTGCGCGCCGGCAACCGCCTGTTGTGGCGCGCCCGCTCTACCTGTTCCGCTTTTTCGATGGCCGCCATATCGGCGTGTACGGCGCGCGCAGTCTGTTCCAGGATGTGATGGATGCGCTCGACGTGACCAACGCGTGGCACGGTCCGACCGATTACTGGGGCATCGGTGTCGCCGGGCTCGAAAAGCTCGCCGCTTCACCCAATGCCGACCTGTTCTATTTTGACCCGTTGCCCACCGGCGTAGCGCGCACGCTGACCTCGAATCGCCTGTGGCATGCATTGCCCGCAGTTGCCGAAGGACGCGTCGCCACGCTGCCGCCATTCTGGGGTTTCGGCATGCTGCCCTCGGCCGTGCGCTTCGCCTATGCGCTGAGCGCCACGCTGACGCAGGACACCGGCTTGAACGCCCTGGCGCAAACGCAGAGCCGTTGATGAATCTCTCCCGCCCCATCCGTCCCGCTACCCAGCCCCTCACGATACGCGCGTGGCTGCCCGCAGCGATCACCCTGCTCGCGCTCGGCGCGGCGCTCGCGCTGAGCTTCGACAGTCTGTCGGCGATCCTGCCGCCGTCGCTATGGTGGCATGCGCTGTGGTCGCCGGATACGAACGACATCCAGCAGATCATCGCTCACGATAGCTGGTTGCCGCGCGTCGTCGTCAGCGGGTTGTGCGGTGCAATTCTCGGGCTCGCCGGCACGATCTTCCAGCAGGTGTTGCGCAATCCGCTCGCCGAACCGATGACGCTCGGTGTGTCGGCGGGAGCGCAACTCGCGTTGACCGTCGCGACATTGTGGGCGCCCGCGCTGCTCGGCGCCGGTCAATGGATCGCGCTTGGCGGTGCGCTGATCACGGCGGTCATCGTATTCGGCCTGTCGTGGCGCAGCGGACTCGCGCCAGTCACGGTCGCGGTCGCGGGACTGGTCGTCACGCTGTATTGCGGATCGATCGGCGTTGCGTTGCAACTGTTCTACGCGCCGTATTTGCGCGGCCTGTTCATCTGGGGCGGCGGCTCGCTGGTCCAGCAGGACTGGAGCAATGTGACGACGCTCGCGTCGCGCCTCGTGATCGGCGGCGTATTGACTTTCGTGCTGCTACGTCCGATGACGCTGTTCGGTCTCGACGACGTCAACGCGCGCAGCCTCGGCATGTCGCTGCGTCGCATGCGGCTGGCGGCGCTTGCGCTCGCGGTCGGGTTGAGCGCGGCGGTGGTCAGCGCGGTCGGCGTAATCGGCTTTGTCGGACTGGCAGCGCCCGCGCTCGCGCAGATGGCGGGCGCGCGCCGCCTGTCGCAGCGTCTGGTGATCGCACCGCTGTTCGGCGCGCTGATTCTGTGGCTTACCGACCAGACCGTGCAGCAGTTGTCCGGCGTGATGGGCGATCTGATTCCAACCGGCGCAGCGACCGCGCTGTTTGGTGCTCCGTTGATGCTGATGCTGCTGGCCCGCATGCATCGCGCCACGCGTTTGCCTGGCGGTAACGATAGCGTGGCGCGTCGACATCCGGTGACGGCGGCTTCGTTGCAACGGCGCCTGATCGGTATCGTGATCGTCACATTCGCCGCCATCGTGCTCGCATTGGACTTCGGTCACGGCCCGTATGGCTGGCATTTCAGCAGTCTCGACGAGTTCTCGCGCGTGGCGATCTGGCGAGCCCCGCGGACACTCGCCGCGCTCGCCGCAGGCGCGATGCTCGCGGTGGCCGGCACGCTGATGCAGCGTGTCACCGGCAATCCTCTCGCGAGTCCCGAGGTATTGGGCGTGAGTGCCGGCGCGGCGCTCGGTCTGATCGCCGTGGTCGTCGGTTTCGGCGATGCAGGACATACGGCGCGCATCGCGGCGAGCGCAGCGGGCGCGCTGGCTGCGTTGCTCGCGATCCTCTGGTTCTCGCAACGCTCGCGCTTCGCCCCTGATCGCGTGCTGCTCGCGGGTGTCGCAATTGGCGCGCTGTTTCAGGCGGTGGTCGCAGTCGCCATCGCGAGCGGTGGCGAACGCGCGACCACGCTGCTGCAATGGCTCGCCGGTTCGACTTACACGATTACGCCAACCGACGCCGCGTTCGCGCTCGTGCTGTGCGTCGTGTTGGGTGCATTGACGCCGCTATGCAATCGCTGGCTGCACATTCTGCCGCTCGGCGAAGCGTCGGCGCGCGCACTCGGTGTATCGACGCGTGGCGCGCGTTTCGTGCTGCTTCTGCTGATCGCGATGCTGACCGCTGCGGCCACGCTGGTCGTCGGTCCACTGTCTTTTGTCGGCCTGACCGCGCCGCATTTTGCGCGGCTTCTCGGCGCGCGCCGGCCGTTGCAACAAGTGCTGCTGGCCGCGCCGATCGGCGCGTTGACGATCGTCATCGCCGACTGGCTCGGCCGTGCTCTGCTGATGCCGCGCGAGTTGCCCGCCGGCCTCGTCGCGACGTTGATCGGCGCGCCTTATCTGATGTGGCTGCTCGGCCGACGACGCTAGGTCGCATTACTCATCTGATTAGCTTTTTAGAACTTTAAATCCCCAGGAGAACACGATGTTTGCGGAACTGCTCAGATTGCTCAAGCGACTCTGGCCGATTACCGTACTCGCCACCACGATGGGTGCCGCGAGCGGTATTGCCACCGCTGCGCTGCTGGCGGTCACGAATCGTGCTTTGCATGAGGGCGCCGCCGCGCTGCCGACGTTGCTATGGAGTTTCGCCGGCCTCTGCGTGCTGGCGCTCGCGGGCGAAGTCATCTCGGACATCGGCAACAACCTCGTCGGCCAGCGGGTGATCGCGATGCTGCGCAAGAGCCTCTGCGAGAAGATCATGACCGCGCCGATCGGCCAGATCGAAACGTTCCGCACGCACAAGCTGATTACCGCGCTGAATCAGGATATCGATACCATCAGCACGTTTTCTTTCATCTTCTCGAGTCTCGCGATTGCTACGGCGACGATCGTCGGCTGCCTCGGCTACCTGTTCTTTCTGTCGCCGCTGATGCTGGTCGCCGCGCTCGTCGCGATCGCGCTCGGTTCGTCGGTGCAGACACTCGCACGGCGGGTCGGGATTCGCCGCTTCGGCGCCGCGCGCGAAGCGGAAGACCGCCTGCAGAAGCACTATCGCTCGATTACCGACGGCGCGAAGGAATTGCGCCTGAACGGTCAACGCCGCCACTTTGTCTACGAGCATGAACTGTCGGGCACCATCGAAGCGATCTTCACGCTGCGCGTGCGCGCCGCGAATATTTTCGTCAGCGCGAATGCATTCGGCTCGCTGCTGTTCTTCGTGCTGGTCGGTTTGATGCTGACGTTTCAATCGTGGTCGCCGAATACGGACCGCACGGTGATTACGGGTTTTGTGCTGGTGCTGCTGTACATGAAGGGGCCGATTCAGGAGATCGTCGGTTCGCTGCCATCGATTGGCCGCGCCCAGGTCGCGTTTCAACGGATTGCTGAATTGTCCGCGCGATTTTCGACGCGCGAGCCGTCGCTGATCCATGCCGATGAACAACGCGCGTCGACGCCACTCGCCGACGCGTTCGACACGATCGCGCTGACCGATGCGCACTATCGTTTTGCCAGGCCGCAAGACGAACGCGATGCGCCGGCTCAACGCGTGGGTGGTTTCGAACTCGGCCCGCTGAGCCTCAAAATCGAGCGTGGCGAGACGCTGTTTATCGTCGGTGAAAACGGCTGCGGCAAAACCACGTTGATCAAACTGCTGCTCGGTCTTTATCAACCCGATGCCGGGCACTTGCTGCTGAACGGCGAGCCCGTGCGCGACGAACATCTCGACGATTATCGCCAGTTGTTCTCCGCGGTGTTCTCCGACTATTACCTGTTCGACACGCTGATTCCCGGCGAGGCCGAACTGACCGCCGAGGCGCAGAAGTACCTCGAACGTCTTGAGATCGCGCACAAGGTGTCGATCCGCGACGGCGCGTTCACGACCACCGATCTGTCAACCGGCCAACGCAAACGGCTCGCGCTCGTGCATGCCTATCTGGAACGCCGCCCGGTGATGGTGCTCGACGAATGGGCCGCCGATCAGGATCCGACTTTCCGGCGCATCTTCTATACGGAGATCCTTCCCGACCTGAAGCGCCAGGGCAAGACGCTGATCGTGATTTCGCACGACGACCGCTATTTCAGCGCTGCCGATCGTTACATCCGGCTCGAAGAGGGGCGTATCGTTGAAGAAGTTCGGCCGGTCAGTGTGCCGGTCGCCGCAGCTGTCGCAGCGGGCGCGTCGTGACGCACCGCCAGACCGGCTAACACTGCCCATCGTCAATCAGCGAAGACCTTATGCCCTTGACTCTTTCCCTGCGCCGTTGCGGCCGATTGGCGCGCTTGTTCGCCGCCCTGCCCGTTACCGTCGGGTTGCTGAGTTGCTCCACGCCGGGCACCGACGCCGCTGCGCTCGCGGGACCGTATCACGTCGAGATCCGCCGTACGTCGCTCGGCATTCCGCATGTGAAAGCGGACGACTGGGGCAGTCTCGGATACGGCTATGGTTACGTGCAGGCCCAGGACAATCTGTGCACGATGGCCGATGGCTTCGTCACCTATCGCGGCGAACGTTCACGTTATTTCGGCGCACAGGCGCACCCGACGTCTGAAGCGACTTTCGGACAGCCCGACAATCTCGACGCCGATTTCTTCTTCCGCTTCGTCAACGACGATGCCGCCGTCGCGCGTTATCGCGCGAGTCAGACCGCTGAGATGCGAACGTTGATCGACGGATTCGTGGCGGGCTACAACCGTTATATCGGCGATCTCGCGCACGGCGATTTTCTGGGCGCCCATGCGGAATGCCGTACTGCGCCGTGGGTTGGCAAGATCACCCGGGCCGATATTTACCGGCGGCTCTATGCGGTCAACCTGGCCGCCGGCGAAGCGCGCTTTGTCAGCGCAATCGCCAATGCGCAACCGCCGGGTGCTGCAGGTCAAATGCCGCCCATGCCCCCGGGACCGCACGCATCGCGCGACCGCATGACCGGCGACGCCCCGCTCGCATCGACCGCCCCGCTCTCACACATTGGCGGTCACTCTGGCATCGGCAGCAATGCACTCGCATTCGGCGCGGATGCGACTCACAACGGCAGCACGTTGCTGCTCGGCAATCCACATTGGTTCTGGAGCGGCCCGGACCGCTTCTACCAGGCGCAACTGACGATTCCCGGCAAGCTCAACGTGAGCGGCGTATCGCTCCTCGGCGTACCGTTGATCATGATTGGCTTCAACGACAACGTTGCGTGGACGCATACCGTCTCCACCGCGAAGCGCTTCGGCCTGTTCAAACTCACGCTCGTCCCCGGCTCGCCGACCCGCTACCAGGTCGACGGCAAAACCGAAGCAATGACGCCGACCCAGATCGACGTCGACGTACGCGCCGCCGACGGTTCGATCCATACCGTGTCGCGCACGTTGTATCGCTCGCGCTTCGGTCCGCTCGTCAATCTCGGCACGATGTCGCCAGCACTCGCATGGAATGCGCAGCAGGCTTTCGCGCTGCGCGATATCAACGCGGATAACTTCCGTGGATTCGAGAATTTCCTTGAATGGAACAAAGCGAGTTCGCTCGACGACTTTATCCGCATCCAGAAGCAGAATGCCGCCGTGCCTTGGGTGAACACGCTGGCGATCGGCCGTCACGATCCGCGCGTGTGGTACGCGGACATCGGCGCAATGCCGAACGTGCCCGACGATCTGGCACAGCGTTGCACGCCGCCGGCAGGCAAGGCGCTCGCTTCGTCGATGCCAGGTGTGCCGGTGCTCGATGGCTCGCTCAGTGAATGTGAGTGGCGCGATGCGCCCGGCTCGGTGCAACATCGTGCGTTGCCCGTCGCGCAGATGCCGAGCCTGTTGCGGCGCGATTACGTCGGCAATTTCAACGGCAGCTTCTGGCTCACCAATCCGGCCGCACCGTTGACGGGCTTCGCACGAGTGGTCGGCGCAACGGCTACGCCGCAATCGCTGCGCACCCGCCTGGGCCACAGCATCGCCGCGCAATTGCAAAGCGATCCGGCGGGTGTAACCGCTGACGCGCTGGCGCGCGCAACGCTCGACAGCCGCTCGATGTCGGCGCTTCTGTTCAAGCAGCCGGCACTCGAACGTGTCTGCGGGATCGGCGACAAGACCAGTGCCGATGCGGACGAACTGCGCCACGCCTGTATCGTGCTCTCGGCATGGGACAACACCGCCAACGCGACCGCCGTCGGCGCAACGCTGTGGAACGAATGGTGGCGCCGTCTGCAAACGATCCCGGCCGCGCAACTGTACGCGGTGCCGTTCGACCCCGCGAAGCCGTTGACCACACCCGCAGGCATCGCCGCCGATCCGGTCAAGCTCACCGCCGCCCTGCACGATGCAATCGGCGCGCTTCAGAAAGCCGGCATCGCTATCGATGCGCCCCGCAGCGCCGCGCTCTACGTACAGCGCAATGACGAGCGCATTCCGCTGTATGGCGGTTGCGACGCGGGCGGTTACTTCACCGCGGCATGTGCCGCGCATCCGTTCGATGCACGCGCCGACTCGATGAACGTGAACCCGGCTGGCGACAGCTACCTGCAGATCGTGTCTTTCGCGGGCGACGAGGTGATCGCGAAGACCTTGCTCGCGTCGTCTGAATCGGACGATCCTGCGTCGCCCCATTACGCCGACGCGACCCGCGACTACGCCATGAAGCGCTGGCTGCAGATTCCGTTTTCCGAAACGTCGATTGAACGCGATCCTGCGTTGAGTGTGCGCACATTAAGTTCGTCGGACGCGCAAGCGCGATAAACACCAACCTGGCATCGAGGACCTGATCGCATGTCCATTCAACTAGCCCAGCAGTTCGATGTTCCGGCGCGTAGCGCCTATTACGATCGTCCGCGCGAAGTCGGGTTCGATCCGTGCGAGATCCGCTTCTCTGCGCACCGGATGACACGTCAGTACCCGTCATGGGTCGACGTACCGTGCCCAGGCGAATTGCAATTGTGGCGCTTTCGAAGCGGATGGCTGCCGGTCTCGATTCAGGAAGGCGAACAGTGGTTATCAGACGCCGAGCGCGAACGCGCGCGGCTCAATCCGAATTCCGCGCTGCGCAAGCGCTTCGTCGGCGCACGAGTGGTGCTGCGGTGGATCGTCGCGAATCTGTTCAAGACGACGCCGCATGAGGTGCAATTGATCGACGGTCCCACCGATCAGTCGAGTGTGCAACTCACCGCAGATGGACACCCCGTCACTATCGATATCGCGTATGGGGGGATCTGGATCGTGATCGCCATCGCGTCGTCGGGACTCGGACTCGGCGTGACGATGCCCGCACCTGGCGGTGAAAACGCGATTCCGAAAGTAAAACCCACGAGCATCTGGCCGTCTGCCTCGCCCGATTGTCACGAAGACCGGTTCCGCTATGCCGAAGAAGCGGTGCAGACGGCGCGCTATATCAGTTTGTCGAACGCGTTGAAAAGGTCTTCAATCGAGGTCTCGCCACAAGCTTTGTGCAATAACGCGGTGGCGAGCTTCGTCGAACTGCCAGGCGCGGGGCGCTGGCATATCGTCGACGTGCCGATGCCGGGCAAGATTCGCGCCGCCGTGTCGGTTGCGCAACCGGTCACGCGGATTCAGGCGTTTGGGTGGCCGAAGAACTGACCGTTACGCGATAGGTGCGAGCGGGCCGGAAAGCAATCCAGATGTGAGCCGGCCTGCTTGTTCTTTTTCCAGATTCCGCTTCAGACCGTGGCGGACTGGGTGATGCCCCCGCACTGATCCTAGCCAAGATTCTTCAACGTCAACCTCGCCTCCAACCCGCCGCCTGTGCGATTGTGTAGCGAGAGCGTCGCGTCCATCGCCAGTGCAAGCTGCCGTGCAATGGCGAGGCCGAGGCCGGTTCCGCCGGTATTGCGATTACGCGACCCTTCGAGCCTGAAAAAGGGCTGAAACACCGTTTCCAACGATTCGGCCGGTATGCCAGGACCGCGGTCCAACACAGAGATTGTTGCCTGTCCGTCATGCACCGCCGCGACCTCGATCTGCGCCGCTCCGCCGAATTTCAGCGCGTTGTCCACCAGGTTGCCGACGATACGGCGCAACGCCTGCGGACGTGTCATGAGCGGCATACCAAAGCGGCCGTGCAACGACACTGTCTGATCGGCATCGACATAGTCGCAAACCAGGCTGTCGAACAGCGCGTCCGGATCGATGCGGCATGGCACCTCCGTCGTGCCGTGCAGCGTGCGCGCGTACGTCACGCCCTCCTTCACGAGTGCTTCCATTTCCTGCAAATCCTGCCGCAGTTTTGCACTCTCCGACTCGCTGTCCATCACATCGACTCGCAGGCGCATACGGGTGATCGGCGTTTGCAGATCGTGCGAGATCGCTGCCAGAATCTGCATGCGTTCGGTCATGTACGTTGCAATACGGTCCTGCATTGCGTTGAACGCGCGCGCCGCACGGGCGACTTCGGATGGCCCGTCTTCGCGTAATCGAACAGCTTTCAGATCGGGGCCCAACGCGTCGGCGGCCACCGCCAGTTCATTCAGCGGGCGCGTGGCAAGCAGCACCGCCAGCCAGCAACATGCAATCAGCAGCAGCAGTTGCGCAAACATCACCAGCAGCAACCAGCCCGACAGCGGAATGCTCGACATGGGCCGCAGATCGATTGTCAACGGCGTGCCGTCCGAGAGTTTCAGGTGCACCTGCAGGCGTTCGTTGTCGCCCGGCACCGCATTCACGGTGAGCGGATAGTGGGTGCCGATTCCTTCGGAAATGGACTGTGCGACCCGCTCGGACAGATGCGCGTCGACCGGCCCACCGGTGATGCCCGGCCCGAGAATGAATTCGTAGCTGCGCCGCGCGAGACGCGGCAGCCATTGCGCGCGCTGATCAGCCGGCAAATGGTCAAGCAACGCGACCGAGCTGGCGACTTCGCGTTCGATATAACCCATCATCACATTGGTCATTGACTGGTCGCGTTCGGTCATCGTGAGCCAGAACGACAATGCCTGCGCGGACGCAACGCCGATGAGAAGAATCACCGTCAATCTCGCGAACAGCGTGCGCGGCCAGTGCAACCATGCGCGCAAACTCATTGCGGATCCTCCCCGATCGCGTTCACGGCTGCGGAAAACACATAACCTTCGCTGCGCAGCGTCTTGATATAACGCGGCTCACGCGCGACGTCGCGCAGACGCTGACGCAACCGGCTTACCATCAGGTCGATTGAACGGTCGAACTGATCGGACTGACGGCCTTGCGTCAGATTGAGCAACTGGTCACGCGTCAGCACGCGTTGCGGATGATCGAGAAAGACACGCAGCAAGCGGTATTCGGCGCCACTCAGCGCGACCATGGTGCCTTCCGGATCCAGCAGATGACGCGCCGTGGTGTCGAGCCTCCAGTCGCCAAATTCCAGCATCTGCGTCTGCGCGGATTCCTGCACCTGCATGCCTGGCGGCAGCATGCGTGCGCGGCGCAGCACGGCGCGAATTCGCGCGAGCAACTCGCGTACGGCAAATGGCTTGGGCAGATAGTCGTCGGCGCCCATTTCCAGACCGAGAATGCGGTCGGCTTCCTCGTTGAGCGCAGTCAGCATCAGCACCGGTACTGTGCGGAACCTGCTCGCCCGCAGTTCGCGGCACAGCGCCAGACCGTCTTCACCCGGCATCATCAGATCGAGGACAATCAGGTCCGGCGCACCTGCTTCCAGAACAGTGCGCATCTGCCGCCCGTTCGCGGCGAGCGACACGCGCATGCCGTTTTTCTCGAGGTAGCCAGCGATCAATTCGCGAATGCCGCGATCGTCGTCGACGATCAGTACGTGGTCGGTCGTGTCCATCAATGCATCATCTCTTGTGACGTTTCACCTGCACCCGGCTCGCAGTGAGCAGCGAACAATTCACCGGATGCGCCATTTCCGCCGCGACCCCGCCCGCGATGAAAGCGATGATTGCCAGTAGACGCTTCATGCGTCCTCCACGATGGAGAGGCTGGCGCCATCGGCAACACCGGCTTCCAGCGTATACGGATCGATCCCTTCAAGGCAACCAATATTGACACGCCAGAGCAGCGGATCTTTGCGTGTCTGATGAAACGGGTAAATGCCGCAATGCTTGCAGAAATAGTGCTTTGCCACCTGCGTGTTGAACTGGTACAGCGTCAGGTCGTCTTCGCCCTGCAGAATCTTCAACTGACTTGCGGAGAACAGCGGCGTCATCAGCGCGCCTTTGCGCCGGCACAGGCTGCAATTGCAGCGGGATGCCGGAACGAGCGCGGTATCGACTTCAAATTTGACGGCGCCGCAATGGCAGGATCCTTTCAGCAGACTGGTGCTCATGACACTCCCTGTGATCGTAAAAACGATAGCGACGAATTAGTGACTGAGTTATAGCGCGGTCCGACCCGGTGTGTGTGTCCCAATGTATCTGGCTGCCTCTGGACACAAAACATTGCAGTGACACGACGCGACCGACCCGAGCCGACTACTTGCGAGCGCTTCAATGCAATCACGTCGACGAATCAGCGATCGCAAAGGGTGCATGCTGGAGAGTCGCGCCAAAGCTCAATCGGGCCGCAGCGATGTATCTGTCGCTGCGGCCCGTGCTATCCGCCTGCCGGGAAACGCTTAAGGCGCAAATCGGGTGAACACGTAGTCGCGATCTTTCACGTGGGCGGCATGACACGCAAAGCACGTTTGATGCTGCGCGAGATCAGCAGGCTGTCCATTGATGAAGCGGCCAAAACCCCATCCCCCTGTCGCTGCATAACGGCGCGAGTCTTTCACCATGATCTGCACGGTAGTGGGCTGCCCCGGCACGGTCGCCGTTTCGAATTCCGCCGACTGCTTCCGTTTGTATGCGAGCTTGACCAGAATGGTCCCGTCAGGATAGGGCAAGGTCGAATTCTGGATGGCCTTGATTGCAGCGGGGTTTCCCAGTACGACGCGCAGTTCGTCGAGCGGCGCCGCTTCTTCAGCCGGTGCGATCATTTGCCATTGCCGATAACCGTCTGGAATCGTCACGCCATAGATCGGCGATGGCGCAGACTTCACCGGTTCGGCGCACGCGTGATGCGCTCCAGCGCACAGCAATAGCGCAAGCACGCCCCCATTCAGCACGGCACGCGCAGTGCGGGTTATTTGCATTGGGTTGCTCTTCTCTCGGGCTCTGTTAGGGGGTTAAAAGCGGGCAACATCGATAATCGCGTCCGCAAAGGCTTTCGGTGCTTCTTGCGGAAGATTGTGTCCAATACCGCCGCTCAAATTCCGGTGCGCATAGGGACCGGTGAACTTCTTCGCATAGGCAGCGGGATCCGGATGCGCGGCGCCATTGGCGTCGCCTTCCATCGTGATGGTCGGCACGGCGATGGTCGGCCCTTTCGCCAGACGCGCTTCCAGTTCATCGTATTTCGACTCGCCCTGGACCAGCCCCAGACGCCAGCGGTAATTGTGAATCACCACCGCGACGTGATCCGGATTGTTGAACGCCGTGGCCGAACGCTCGTAGGTCGCATCGTCGAAATCCCATTTCGGCGATGCGGTATGCCAGATCAACTTGTTGAAGTCGTGCCGGTTCGCGTCGTAACCCGCATAGCCGCGCTCCGTGGCGAAATAGAACTGATACCACCAGGTCAGTTCCGCTTTCGGCGGCAACGGTGCTTTATTCGCTTCCTGGCTGCCGATCAGATACCCGCTCACCGACACCATCGCCTTGCACCGCTCCGGCCACAGCGCGGCAATGATGTTCACCGTCCGCGCGCCCCAGTCGAAGCCGCCGAGAATCGCCTTGTCGATCTTCAGCGTGTCCATCAACGCGATGATGTCGACCGCGACGACCGCCTGCTGACCGTTACGCGGCGTATCCGCCGACAGGAAGCGCGTCGTGCCGTACCCGCGCAGATACGGCACGATGACCCGATAACCGGCGGCGACCAGCATGGGCGTGACGTCGGCGTAGGCGTGAATGTCGTAGGGCCAGCCATGCAGCAGGATCACGACCGGCGCATTGTGCGGACCCGCTTCCGCATAGCCGATATTCAGTGTGCCCGCATTGACCTGCTTCAGGTTCGCAAACGCGGCCGCGGCCGCAGCGGAGCCCGCCGACGCACCGCCCGACTGCGCATGAGCGATTCCGCTCAACCCGAAGTCCATCAGGCTGAGACTCGCGACCGCCGTTCCCAACAGACGACGGCGCCGTGTATTGACTTGATCCTGATCCGACATAGCTCATTTCCTTTGTGTTCGAAACTGCCAGAGAAGCCGCGTGCACCCGATGAATCGACGCCGGCGAAGCAGTAAGAGCGGCCAACGTTCAGATCAAGTGCAGGCGGGTGGAATGACTCGAAGCTTCAAAACCGTCCCTGACGGAATTAGACGCGACTGACGTATCCGGCGTATGTCGGGAATGCGGGCCAACGCAACGTAATGTCACCATGTCCCGTCCAGATACATTGCGATACAAAGTGCGGGACCCGTAGGGGTGCCCCTGACGACTCTGACAGGTT
This sequence comes from Paraburkholderia metrosideri, assembly GCF_904848625.1. Taxonomy (GTDB): domain Bacteria; phylum Pseudomonadota; class Gammaproteobacteria; order Burkholderiales; family Burkholderiaceae; genus Paraburkholderia; species Paraburkholderia metrosideri. The sequence continues at coordinate 87,801 of NZ_CAJHCP010000005.1, read as the reverse complement.
CGCTAAAATCCATCGTACGCGCAAAATTGCGTTAGTCGTTTTGCATCCGTTGCCGCAGCCGGATCGATAGAAAACTCGCTACGCCGAGACGGCTTGCCACCGGTGCGGTGATTGACGAACTTCTCGAGATTTTCATCGACCGCCTAGGAACGCGGCGTGGAACCACTGGCGTTTTCTTTTGCGCTGTACAGGCTCGCAAACGACGGCGTGAACCCAATTTCGTTCGGCTATTACCGGTGCCATTTCATGATCACCGTTGTCCCAGCGGCCGCCCGTTTACTCTGCGAGGTGCGCAACGCAATAAATGGGAGGAGATTACCGGTGACACCGGGTCCGGGTGCCCGCGACTGCACATCGACGATAAAAAAAAGGAGATGCTTCATGGCCGAAACTGTTTTCCAGACAAGCGCGCGGGAGATCAATGTGCTTGTCGTCATTGACACCGAATATCTGAAAGACGCGTATCGCAACCCGAGCAAAGATCAAAACAATCCGACCGCCATCGACCACGGCCATCAATACATGCTGTGCACGGGTTCGCGCGGCGTCATGTCCGGCCAGGGTACCGGAGATCTGCAATTCAAGGCTGACGTTGGCGACGACGTCGCGTTCACCGGTGTCTCGATCTACAACAATTCGGACGACGCCGTGATTGTGTACGACGTGGAGCACTTTTCCGGCGATCACGTGTTCAACCCGTTCAACGCAGACATGATCGTGCGCACCGGCGCCGTTCAACCCAATGCCGATTCGCCGAATCGGAACGGCTTGCCGCCCGTCAGGAAGCAAACGAATTTCGCCGTCTTCGATTCGAAAGTCCGCTCGAGTGGCCGCGAAGGTTTTGGCCTCGCATTTGGACTTTACACATTGGCCGCCAATGGACAGGACCAGGAACTGTATGGCTATTTCCGGTGGGATCCGTACGTCACCGTCGCGGCTTGACCGGACCACGCACATCGCTACCGACCTGCTGGACCAGGTGAATGCAATCCAGCAGCTTCGGCATTTCAACTGCTCAGTGCAGGCGTGACGGGTAGATCAATACCGAGCGCCGAAAGCGTTTGACTGTCGATATCGATCCAGCACGCAACGACCATTTTCCCGTCAATGGACTGTACCGGACCGGCACGATGCGCATGCACGCCGATCCGCCGGAACAGCCGTTCCATACTGAGGTAGGTCACGCCGATCAATTGGCGCGCGCCCAACTGGGCAGCACATCGCACCACGGAAGCCAGCATTGGCCGAAAGTCCCACGAATGGCTGCTTTGGGCGGGACCGCCTGTCGCGCGCTGACTGACTGCGAATCGCGAAAGCTCCCAGATATCGGCCGACTGCGGAGCCGAAGCACGTTCGGCTATCAGGAATGGGAAGATGTCTTTCAGCAGATAAGGCAAGGTGGTCGGCAATAGCCTTGCACAGCCACAAATCGAGTCGCTCTCGTCATGCGCGACAACGTACACGGTATCGTCGCGATCGTATTGATCGCGCTCGAAACCATCAATTGCCAGAGGCAGGCGCCAACCCAACTGCTCGACGAATATCTGATGCCGATACTGTGCCAACGCGTTACCGACACTCTCCGGTAGACGTCCCTCGCCGTGAACGAAAGTCTGCATGCCGCGCCCCCGTCAATTTTTATCGAGCGCATTAGAGCGCGGAGATGGCGATCCAGTAACTGACAGAGTTGACAGGTTACCCAATGGAAATCCCACTCTCCGAGATGCGAGGTCAGCGCGTTCATTGCGTTTGCAAAGCGACGCACATTTGCATATAAATAGACGAGGCTTTTGGAATTCGTGCGTTCTTATCGCGGCGACTCGCGACGATCAGTGTCGTACCCACCCATCATGGATCGACACCCGGCAGTCCACACCCATGAGATTGCTTCTGACGTCACCCTGGGGATCCTGAATGCACCGACTTTTCACCGATATATCCGTGTTGGCTCAACGTTATCATTGCGGCTGGCGTAGTGACTGCGCACGGCCGTTCCGCATAGCCTGCGCTTAGTGCGTCAATCCGCCGTGGGGACAACAGCGTAGGTATCATCCGGTATGGGTCTTTTATCGGATGTGGACAGTCTGCTTGACTAAATAACTTTCATAAAAAAAGTCAGTTCGGGGGAAGTGATGGAGTTACGATTTCAGGACGCTTACCAGGCGTGTGCCAGTGCGAGCGACGAACATCATCTGTTCGCGAAGATTGCATCCTTCGCGCAGGATCTCGGCTTCGAATACTGTTGTTATGGAATTCGCATGCCTTTACCTGTGTCCAATCCCCCTGTCAGGATCTTCGATACTTACCCGGCTGGCTGGATGGCACATTACCGCGCGAACGATTTTCTCGACATCGACCCAGTCGTGCGCGCCGGCGAGCACAGCGCCGATTTGATCGTCTGGCCCGCCACCGCATACGACGACGCGACGCGACTCTGGTCCGACGCTCATGATTACGGCATCAAGTTCGGCGTTGCACAGTCGAGCTGGACCGTACGCGGGGCGTTCGGACTTCTGACGCTGTCCCGCCACGCAGACCCACTGACGCAAACCGAAGTCGAGCATCTGCAGTTTTCGACGAACTGGCTGTCGAATCTTTGTCACATGCGAATGGGCCAGTTCCTGCAGAACAAGCTCGCGCCTGAGGCGAGCGCCCGGCTGACGTGCCGGGAACGCGAGGTGTTACGCTGGACTGGCGAAGGCAAAACGTCGTACGAGATTGGCAAGATCCTCAACATTTCCGAGCGCACCGTCAATTTTCACGTGAACAACGTGTTGTCGAAACTGGCTGCCACCAACAAGGTCCAGGCAGTCGTCAAGGCCATCGCAACCGGCTTGATCTGATCGTCTTGCGGCAACAACCTGTGCGGGCAATCGCCGCTTCTGTATTGAAGCGCCGAGTGCTGCGTGCTTTCAATCTTCTTCCGGCCAATCGCCACTGAATCAAGGTAGTGGATCAATCCCCGAATTGCCATCCCGATTCATAGAAGATAATCTGCAAGCGCTTCGCTTTTCTTCGCCGCCAGTCGCCTTTGCGTCCGGCGGTTCCGGCACACGGTGATCTAAGCTCGCGGGTGATCTATGCCTTCAAGAAAGTCCAGTGGAAACAGAACTATCGGTCCGTCGTATTCATGCTTTTGTGATAAATCGCAAGCGCAGTATGCAAACCGGCGGATCAGCGCCGACCTGTCGCGCCGGGGCTTCGTTGCCGGTATAGCCGCATCCATGCTGAGTCTCGTGCTGCCGGGAATCAGTCAGGCGCAAAACGCAACGCCGCCGGCCGCGCCCGCGAAGCCGATAGTCTTCACCAACTTCCGGCTGTTCGACGGCAAATCCGCCGCGTTGCGCGACGGGCTGACCATGGTTGTCGACGGCAGTAGCATTGGTCAATTGCGGCAAGGGCAACCCGCATCGACGGATGGCAGCACGGTAATCGACTGCCACGGCATGGTGATGATGCCAGGCCTGATCGACATGCACTGGCACTCGCTGCTCGCCGCGCTGCCCATTTCAACGATTCTGCAGGCCGATATGGCCTTTGTTCATCTGGCCGCGAGCGCTGAAGCCGAGCGCACCCTGATGCGCGGCTTCACCACCGTGCGTGACGCCGGCGGACCTGCTTTCGCGCTGCAACAGGCCATCGACGCCGGGCTGATCTCGGGGCCGCGCATCTATCCGTCGGGTGCGATGATCACCACGACCGGCGGCCACGGCGACTTTCGCGCGCTGTCGGATTTCCCGCGCTCGGGCGGTCAGATCAGCGTCACGGAAAAAGAAGGCGGCAGCGCCATCGCCGATTCGGAAGACGAGGTGCGACTGCGCGTGCGCGAGCAGTTCGTGCAGCGCGCGTCGCAGATCAAGATGGTGGGATGCGGCGGCGTCTCTACGCCGCGCAGTCCGCTGGACATGCTGACCTTCACCGAAAAACAGTTGCGCGCCGGCGTCGAAACCGCTGCCGACTGGGGCACCTATGTGCTCGTGCACGCGTACACGCCCGAGGCGATTCAGCGCTCGCTGGCAGCCGGCGTGCAGTGCATCGAGCACGGTCACCTGATGGACGATAAAACCGCCGAGATGATGGCGAAAAACGGCACATGGCTAAGCATCCAGCCGTTTGTCGGCGAGGACGACGTTGCACCGGTCAGCGGACCGAGCCTGGCAAGAATGCAGGAAGTGCTGGCCGGCACCAACAACGCGTACACGCTCGCTCGCAAACACGGGATCAAGACCGCGTTCGGCACGGACCTGATTTTCTCGGCGGCGCTGGCTACTCGCCAAGGCACGATGCTCGCGCATCTGACACGCTGGTACAGCGCGGCCGAAGCGCTGCGAATGGCAACGGGCGCCAATGGGCAATTGCTCGCGCTCTCTGGTTTGCGCAATCCCTATCCGCGAAAACTGGGTGTGCTCGAAGAAGGCGCTTATGCGGATCTGTTGCTGGTCGACGGCAATCCGCTCGACAACCTCAATCTGATTGCCAACCCGGATCAGAACCTGCGCGTCATCATGAAAGACGGCAAGATTTATAAAAACGCGCTACCGGTGTAGCGCCCGCAGACCTGGCTTCGGACATTGTCATGCCGGAAGCCGGGTCTGGAAACCTGCTTCCCGTTTTCATTGCCACTACCGTTAGAAATCACGCCAATAGCCCTGTGGTTTGAATGAGCAAGTCACTCTTATTCTTATGCGCGGCATCCAGGTGCAATTCAATGCGACCGAGCGGCTTACTATGCCGATTGACTAATCCAGATTCCGATAGCATCAATCGAAGCGAGTAGGGATTCGTCGCGGAGAAATGCTTCGCTACCGCCGTTTATATCCGGAAGACTGCGCCAGATGCGCGTGGGCGGTTCGTCTGCGAAACCGTTTGGACCGCCGGGACCGCCGTTTGCATACGCAATGGCTCGATACGCGCTACTCGCGCCCACCGGGGCCGCCTCAATGGCTGGCGCACACCACCCTCACCTCAAAAGCTCGTCCATGCGCAACCTCGACTTCAGTTCCTGGCAAGCCCTGCTCTCCACGCTCCTCGGGCTGGCCGTCATCACGTTGATCGGCGTCGGCATCCGCCTGCTGCTGATGCAAACCGTGCAGCAACGGCGCGAGCGGGAGAACCGGCAGATCAACGAACGTCTGCGCACGCTGATCGCCGCGTATAAAACGCTCGGTGGTTCATTCACGGGCAACCTTGCCGTCGATCCCACCCATCTGCGCGACCTGAAGCGGGCCTCGATGGCGGTGCCTGCACCGGCACAAGCCGCCCTCGATGCTGCCGCCGACGTCGCCGCGCTGCATGGCGAATCGAAGGAAGCGAGCGATGACCCCGCGGCCTCGGACCGCTCGCGGCGCATCCGGGACGCCGTGGAGGCGGCGCTTGCGGATGTCATTCTGCTGGGCACGGAAGAACAGGTTCGGCTCGCCACGCAAGCCGCGATGGAAATGACGCAGGGGCGCACCATTCATACGGCGGAGCTGGTCGTGTCGCTGCGCAATTTCATCCGCGAAGTGCTCGATCTCGATCCGATGCCGCGTGGACTGCCGATTCCCGCCCAAGGTCCCGCGCGGCCTTCTGGCGCAAAGGGTAAGGACGGTGGGCGTGAAGGCGGCGGGACTGGAGGTGGAAAGGCTGGCGGTGCTGGTGGTGGTGCTGGTGCTGGCATGGGCGGCGGTGGTGGAGGCGGCGGAATGGGCAGCGCCGGCTCTGTCGAGCACGGCTCCGCACATCACCCTGACGACAGCGATTTGTCCCAGGTCTGACATGAGCCTGGAACCAACGAACGTCGATCGTCTGTGCGCCCGTTTGCCGGAAAGCCGCAGCATGCGGCTGCTTCAGATTCGCGCCACGCCCACGGCATAGCAACCTGTCAGCAAGCCGCGCCCGCAACGGTGGATGAGTGGTCTACAACGCTCGACCACCTGACTCATCGACACATTAAGTCCGTTGTATTTTCGTCGCCAGGCATCCCTTTCGCATGGCCGGGAATTTTGTTTCGTTGCGTCGCAGCATGGCAAATGTATAATAAGGGTTAATACCTACGCAATTACCCGAGAGATACGCCCATGAACAGCGCCGTCGCCGCCCGTCCCACCCAATCTACCTGGTTTGCACGTTTCCGCGCTCAGTGCGCACACGCATGGCAACTGCACCTGCGTACTTGCGAAATGGTCGCTGAATCGCGCCGCGATCTGTTCTGAATTTCGCTGGTCTGTTAGTCGGTTGATCGGCGGTTGCGCAATGCATCCGCCGTATTTGCTTTGCAGTAGGGCGTGATTCACCGGGAGGCTTGGTCCTCGACGGTTCTGGATCGCGCTGAAAATCCCCCTCTCTTTTTTCGTCACTGCAAACGTCGAATTGCGCGCTGTTTATCAACTTCCAGAACGGCGTGAATGCAATAGCGACGCGGTCACGCAGACCAGCGTCGGCGTGTGATTGGCGGAGCCGACAACCAACCGCGGCTTCTTCGCTACGCGTTATAACGGCGTCCGCCTGCCGTCGGCGACCACCAGTTCCTGCGTCAACTCCATCGAGCCACAGCCTTTCACCACCCGCGCCAACATCGGCAATGCGCGCTGCACTACCGCATCGCGCGGCGCTTCGTCATCGCCGGCGAAGAAGAACGCGTCGAAATGATATGACGGGTTAGATGACGCGGCGTGTGGTCATAGCATGCCAGGGCGGAACAGATGTCGGCGGCTGATCGTTTTACCCGACACCGTGAAGACGCCGTCGCCGGTGTAATGGATCGTTTCCGGAAGGTCCGGCCGCGTTGCAACCTGCGCGCTGACCACTTCGAAAATGAAGAAATTGTATTTGTCGATCAATGCGTCGTCGTAAAGACGGCACGCGAAATTCCCATAGCACTCGGCAATCAGTGGCGCATTCACGCCTTCCGCGTCGAGCGGCGTGAGACCGAACTCGGCGAATTTGTCGATGCCGGCGCCTGATGTATTGCCGATCTTCACTACGGTGTCGGTCAGCTGCGTAGTCGGCAGATTGACGACGCATTCGCGGCTTTCACGGATCATCTCGAAGCTGTGATTGCCGGCCGCGATCACGCAACCGAATAGCGATGGCGAGAACTCCATGATCAGATGCCAGCCCATCGTCATGATGTTGGTTTTCTCACGCCAGCGGGACGACACGAGCAGGATGGGACCCGGTTCGAGATAACGGCGGACCCGTTCGACGGGAATACTTTGCTTGGTGGCGGTGTGGGGCATGGTCGGGGTATCGGTAGCTGAAAAAGATGATGCGCGCGGTTTGATCCGCCCGCAACTCGCGGACCTGAGGGCCAATGATCATCGATGCGCGTCGCCGGTACGAGGCACGCGGATTGCTCGCCCTCGCTGCTGCGGCAGGCATACCAATGCGGCCGTGATGTCGCTTCTATCCCGCTGGGTACCCGGCATTGACGGCAGGAGTTAAACCGTGCGCGCACAGTCGATCCAGGATCTTCTTCAGCAGCAAAGCCCGCGATTTACGCGGCCGCCCAACGCGCGCTCCACGTGATGAGTTCGCTCAAGCCGCCGGCATCCGCGGTCGATATCGACTAGCCTGACTTGCCGTGAAATCCACTCGCGCGCTCGAAGCACTCAACTTCTTCATGGCCGACGTTCAGGCCGGCCTCGGTCCATTCATCGGTGTATTCCTTCTGTCACGCGGATGGACTGCCGACTCGATCGGCAGCGTCATGATGCTCGGTGGCATCGCCGGCATGATCGCCACCGCTCCCGCGGGCGCCCTTGTCGATTCCACCCGGCATAAGCGGGCTATCGTCGTCGCGGCCGGCTTGATGACCACCTTTGCCTCTCTCACGCTATGGGTCTCCCACGGCTACGGGATGGTTGCCGCGTCACAAGTGGCAGGCGCGATCACCGGCGCGGCACTCGGCCCCGCCGTGGCCGGGATGACGCTCGGCATCGTCCGCCAACGCGGTTTCGACCGGCAGTTCGGCCGCAACCAGATGGCCAATCACGCGGGCAATGTCGCGGGCGCGGCCCTTTCCGGCTGGCTGGGCTGGCGCTTCGGCTTCGGCGCGGTGTTCGCACTCGCCGCGATGTTCGGTGCACTGACCGTGCTCACGGTCCTGATGATCCCACCCCGCGCGATCGATCACGATAGTGCCCGGGGACTCGCAACGCCATCCGCGAAAGACCAACAGGACAAGCATCCCGCCAGTGGCCTACGCATCCTGCTTGAAAACAGGCCGCTGTTGCTGCTCGCCGCGTCGCTGGCGCTATTTCACCTTGGCAATGCGGCGATGCTGCCGCTTTACGGGATGGCTATCGTCACGACTCACCAGGGCGATCCGAGCGCGTTTACAGCCGAAACAATAGTGATTGCTCAACTCGTGATGATCGGCGCCGCGTGGCTGGCACCACGGTTGATTCAATGGCGCGGTTACTGGGCAACCATCCTCATCACCTATCTCGCGATGCCGATACGCGGCATGGTGGCCGCAGCGCTGATGAGCGCATGGGGCGTCTGGCCGGTACAGGTGCTCGACGGCGTCGCGGCGGGACTGCAAAGCGTCGCTGTGCCTGCGTTGGTCGTGCACCTGCTGCAAGGCACGGGCCGCGTGAATGTGGGCTTGGGCGTCGTGATGACGGTGACAGGCATCGGTGCGGCGCTCAGTCCCGCGTTGGGCGGCGTGCTTGCGCAGCGATTCGGTTACGCGACCGCCTTCGTCGCACTCGGGGCGGTTTCGCTGAGCTCGCTCGCACTATGGATGATTTTCGGCGGACCCGTGAGGCACGCCTGCCGCGCCCAATCTGGAGATGCGTGACGGGAGATATCACAAGTCGCGCCCCGCGCGCTGACATTACCCGTCCACCATTTGCCGAACTCTTGCCGCAAATGTTTCCAGAGCGAACGGTTTGGTCATCACCTGCATGGCGGGCTCGAGAGGGCCGTTGCTGATCACGGAAATTCTCCGCATAGCCGGTAATGAAAAGCACCCTCAGATCGGGCCGCGACTCGCGCGCCGCATCCGCCATCTGACGTCCGTTCATTCCGCCGGGAAGACCGACGTCGCTAACCAGAAGATCGATCCTGATATTCGACTGCAACAGCTTGAGTCCGGTCACACTATCCGCCGCGTCGATCACCGTGTAGCCGAGTTCTTCCAGCACATCGGTGATCAGCATGCGCACGCTCGGTTCATCGTCGACGACCAGAACCGTTTCGCCCGCTTCCGTACCCGAGACAGGCGACGCGGAGTGATCGAGGCCCTCGCCATCGACACCACCGTAAAAGCGCGGCAGGTAGATGCCCCGCAGCGCTATTCGCTTCGGGCTAAGGCGTCACGCGTGCGAGGTCGCGCACCTTGTCGCCGCGCGGCGTAAGAAACGCCAGCACCGCCGCGATGATGAACAGCGCGGGCACATCGCCAGCCAGGTGACCGACATGACGCGTCCCGTCCATCTCGACGCCGAACGACTGCACGGCCATGATCACGCCGTGCACGATGCTCGACCACACCGTGAACCAGATCAGGCTCAGATGTTTCAACGGATCGCGCGACGCCATCAGCAGAAACACGCCGAGCGTCGCGTAGATGCCGACAATCATCAGCGGATAGTCGGAATGGCCGCTGTGCCACGTCCAACCGGAGGGCCACAGCATCATCAGCGGCCAGATCGCGAATAGGGTGATCAGACCCACAGCAATCAAAACGATGCGCAAAGCGGCGAGTCGTTGGATATCGTTCATGGCGGCCTCCTTAAACCAGCTTGCCTGTTGAACAGAATACTCCTGCGCGAACGTGCTCCCCGTCGACAGTAATAGCGAGGAAAAAAGATCGCTCCATTCGTTCGTGCCAGTCACTTTGCTAGGGAGCTCAGACCCAACATCATCATTGAGACACCCGTGTCGGTAGCCACGTGTCGACGTGATCGAGTGCCGAGGCCCACGAAAAAACCCGCTCACCGTGCTTGCTTTCCATTTAGATGATGACTATCATCCAATTCACCGAATCACGGAGCAGCATCTAAATCATGCGTAAATCAAGGGCCGAGGCAAGCGACACACGTCGGCGCATAGTGGAAGTTGCGGCCGAGAGATTCGGGGCCAAAGGCATCCAGGCAATGGGACTCGCCGAGGTGACGGCTTCCGCCGGACTTTCGCATGGTGGTTTCTATCGTCATTTCGATTCGAAAGACCAGTTGGTCGCCGAAGCGTGTGAGGCAGGCTTGGCCGGCATTGTCGGCTCGCTGGAAGCCAAGGTTGAGGGATGCAGCAAAGCAGACGAATTCAGAGCCGTGGTCGGCGCCTACCTGTCGACGGTTCACCGCGACATGCCCGGGCGCGGTTGTCCGCTGGCCAGCATGGGTAGTGAATTGGCGCGCGCGGATCACACTACGCGTGCGGTAGCGGCTCGCGGATTCGACGAGTTGGTCGATATGCTCGCCAAACGCCTTGACGATCCGGACCGGACAATGGGCCGCTCACGGGCTACTTTCGCGCTCGTAGCCATGATCGGCGCCGTCACCATGTCGCGGGTCATTGCGGATCCTGTCGCGTCCGCGTCGTTGCTGGAAGACGTCAGGCAACACCTCGAAACAATTTAAGCGTACGAATGACTAGATAGCGTCCACCCGTTTCAATCGAAAATGTGTATATGCACATTTTCGATTGAAACGGCTTTTCTCACAGTAAACGACATCGGACACACGCTGCATCTGTCCGGCACTCGCTACGAGTGCGCATATTCGCGAATTGGAGGGTTCATCATGCAACCGCGCAAATTTCTGATCACCGGTGCGACGGGCAAAACCGGTGTCTATACAGTCAACTATCTTCTCGAAGCCGGACACAGTGTGCGTGCCATGGCCCATAGCGAAGATGAACGAAGCGCCGCGCTTCGTGCGGCGGGAGCGGAAGTTGTTGTCGGCGATCTTCTCAATCACGACGACCTGATACAAGCCGCCTCCGGTATGTCAGGTGCGTACCTGTGCTATCCCGTGCGGCCGGGGTTCATCCAGGGCACCGCGTATTTCGCGGATGCCGCGCGCCGCGCCGGCCTCGACGTGGTCGTGGAGATGTCGCAGATTTCAGCGCGCGAAGATTCGAAGAGCCACGCGGCACGCGATCATTGGATCGCCGAGCGGGTTCTCGACTGGTCGGGGGTGCCGACTGTTCATATCCGCCCTACGTTCTTCTCCGAGTGGATGGTTTTCCCATGGGTACGCGACACCATCGTCAAAGAAAGCAAGATCACGCTGCCCTATGGCACGGGACGCCATGCGCCGATTGCCGCGATTGATCAGGCGCGCTTCATTGCCAACGTTCTCATGCAACCGTCCAGCCACATTGGCAAGACCTACGAGTTGTGCGGTCCGCTTGAACTCGATTACCACGGCATCGCGAACGAAATCAGCAAGGTCATTGACCGGAAGATCGTCTATAGCCCGGCGACGCTCGATGAATATCGCGAGCATCTGAAAAAGTACGGTCTCCCGGAATTTACGATTCAGCATTTCATCGAGGTCGCCATCGACTACCAGAACGGTGTTTTCGCCGGCACCGACAACATCATCGAGAAGGTCACAGGCGAAGCACCACAAACCGTCGCCGAATTTGTCCGCGCCAATCGCCAGCTTTTCCCGGCCTGATGTCATTGGTCACCGTGTCGTATTAATCAAGGAGCGTCAAAATGAAGATCAAAGATTCCATCGTGTTCGTGACAGGAGCAAACCGCGGCCTCGGACTGGCTTTCGCGCGTGAGGCGATTCTGCGCGGAGCCGCAAAAGTTTACGCCGGCGTTCGCCGTCCGGAAGATTTTAGCGAACCGGGCATCATCCCAGTTAAGCTTGATGTTACGGATTCCGAATCTGTAATCTCAGCCGCGAAAATTGCTTCTGATGTGACATTGCTCGTCAACAACGCAGGGATTGCGGAAGTCAGCGAGTCACCATTTGCAGAAAATGTCGAAGAACAGGCACGACGTATTTTCGAAACCAACTACTACGGCGTGATACGGACAACGAGTGCTTTTCAGGCTTCGCTTCCTGATGAAGGTAACGGTGCCGTGATCAACGTCCTCTCCGCGGTCACCTGGAAACCCGTTCCGATATTGACGCCCTATTCGGCTTCCAAGGCAGCAGCCTGGAGTTATACCAACAATATTCGCGTTCATCTCAAGACCCGGAATATCCAGGTTGTCGGCGTGCATGTTGGCTTCGTCGACACCGATCTGACGAAAGGCTTCGATGTTCCGAAAGCCGATCCGACCGACGTCGTTCGTCAAACTTACGACGCGCTTGAGGCCGGCGAAAGTGAAGTCCTTGCAGACGAGGGAAGTCGCGAATTGAAACAGACGCTCTCGTCCGTTACACCAGGCTACATCGTGCCTGAGGTACTCCAGGCGTAGACCTATTCCGCGCGTGGTCTCCGGGTTGGCAACCGCAATAGGGGGAGCGGACCGAGCCCACGCGCCTTTCAGTGTGAACGACGCTTACTTGAGAGCTTGCAGAAGCATTGAAGAATTGCGCATTGGCTATTCGCTTTACAGGACGTCACCGGTACTGCAATATCGCAAACAGAATCACGGGGACAGTTAATACGATCGGCGCTATTGCCGGCTGAATTTCCTGGAAGACTAACGAAAGTCAATTCGAAACCATGCGCAATCTCACCATGGCCGCGCTTGCCGGCCTCGTGTCAATCAGTTCCGCTGCCCACGCACAAACCACCGCGTTTCAGCCAATGCTGACCGAGCTTTCGAACGATATTGTGTACGACGTCAAGGCTGACGGCACTTATACAAAAGAAGAGACGGAAAACATTCGCCTCAATACCGATCAGGCGGTCAAGCTATTGAGCCAGGTGCCCGTGCGCTATAGCAAATCGCTTCAGGATGCCGAAGTCCTCGAAGCCTACACGATTACCAAAGATGGCAAGCGTATCGACGTCACGCCCGACAAGATTCTGGAGCAGCAAAGTAAGGAAAGCGCGGGCGCGCCCATGTTCGATGACGGCCGCGTCAAAACCGTCGTATTTCCTGGTACGGAAGTCGGCGCCACGATCAACTTGCGCGAACGCAAAACGCAGCGCAAGGCGATTTTCCCCAGGCAGTTCTCGTTCGTTGAAGCGTTCAACGACCTGATCGAGATGAAGTCCGTGACTGTCACGATACGCGCACCTGCTTCGCTAAAGTTGTATGTGGATGCAACCGGCATCGAGGGCGGGCAGGTGGCGTCGGATAAGCCCGACGTGCAGGTGTGGCGCTGGTCTCTGAAAGATGCGCCTGCGCACGCGCCAGAACTCCAGTCCGTCAGCATGAAAGATCACAGTCCACGGATTGCTGTGACCACGTTCCCCGATTTCGCTGCTGTCGGCGCCGCGTATCAGCAACGGGCACAGCCGAAATCCGCGGTTACGCCGGCTGTGCAAACACTGGCCGATCAATTGACGAAGGGCATCAGCGACCCCAGGCGTCAGGCCGAAGCATTGTATGACTGGGTCAGTACGCATATTCGCTACGTGGCGATCTATCTCGACTTCGGTGGTGTCGTGCCGCACGATGCCGACACTATCCTCAACGCAGCGTATGGCGACTGCAAGGATCACGTGACGGTGCTGCAAGCATTGCTAGCTGCCAAGGGCATCAAGAGCAGTGCTGTGCTGGTGAACGCAGGCAACGAGTATTGGCTGCCGAATGTGGCCGCGCCGCTCGGTGTATTCGATCACGCCATCACGTACCTGCCGGATTTCAATCTGTTCGTTGATTCGACAGCCGGCGTGGCACGCTTCGGCACGCTGCCCGCATCCGAAATGGGCAAATCGGCGCTCGTGACCGACGACGGTACAGGCACCGGGAAAATTGTCACATTGCCGGTCGACAGTGCGGATAACACGCGTGTACAAACTACGATCCGGGTCACACTGGACAGCGACGGCAACGCAAACGGCACAGGCGAGATTAGCAGCACGGGCACGCTGGACTGGATTTCGCGCGAGGTCTTCGCGTCGATCCAGCCCGGCGTCGAGCCGCAGGTGGCAAGCCGCGTGCTGACCGCGACCGGGCAGAACGGCACCGGCAATTTCCATCACAGCAACTTGCGTGATTTGACGACGCCGTTCGTGTACAAAACGGAATTCCAGTTGCCGGGTTATGCGCAGTTTCCAGGGCCGGGCGCCATTCAGGTTCCGGTCGGTCTGAATGGCTTTAGCGGAATCTCGTCCGTCTTCGAATCGTTCGGACCGAAAACCCGCGCGTTCGCCATGCCGTTTTTGAACCGTCATGTGACGGAGACCACCATCATCACGCTGCCGGATGACGTGAAGGTCGCCAGGCTTCCGCAACCCGCGAAGATCGTGTCGCCGTTCGGCACGTACACGTCGACTTATGTGGCGGACGGTCGTCAGATTACGGTCACGCGCGATCTCAATCTCTCGATGCCGGGCGTTCTGCTTCAGCCCGAACAGTATCCGGAGTTGAGAAAGATGGCGCTGGCAGTGTCCCGCGATATGCGATCACAACTGGTTTATTGAGCGGCAATAGTTCAATGAGTGAGGGGCCGCGATGAGTCTGTCAGTTGTCGCGGCTCTTGCCATCTGCAGGACGTTCAGGAACTGACCGCTTCAGATCCGACTTGAAATAGGCTCCCATCGAGCTATTCGCCGTTGGACGCTCGGAATGCACGTTGACTTGATTGCGCATTCCGGATCTAGCGCGGCCTACTCAGCACCGTCACGGCGGGAAATCGCATCAAATACCAAAGGTCTCGCCTGTCACCCATATAACGGATATCGACCAGCGTCTCCGGGCGGACAGTCTCGGCCGCCGCCAGGCCGCGAGCCGCCAAACGCTGCAGGACATCGTGACGCAGCCAGAAGAGCGTCCCGTTATAAACCACCGGCAGATAGTCCGTCTGGAACTCGGCGACAGAGTAGATGCCGCTATCACTACTCCAGAAGCCATGCGTTTCGATGACTTCTGGACGCTCGTTGGTCAGATAGTCCGCGAAGCCCGCATACCCGTGGCGCGACAGCGAGGGATTGGTCAACAGTCCCAAATCCAGAATGTCCAGATGTTCGCAGCACAACGCAGCACCGCCGACGTCCGGCGTCATGAACTTGATCGTCGGCTCCCCCAGGTATTCGCGCAGGTCATCCACCGACGTACCGGTCTTCGCATAGTTTGCTGGCGTTACTCCCCGCCAGTCACCGGGGAAATCGCTCCACATTTTTTTCCGCGCTGCGCTCTCTGCCTCAGTCAGTGCAGTGGGCAATGCCCCACGCATTGCCGCACCGAGGATGACCGTATCGACGGTGTCGCGCAGTACCGTCGTGTTGAACAGGAATGTCCCGGCAACGCACAGCAGCAACCCGCGAAATACATAAGGCTGACGCATATGGGCAAAACGTTCCCCGAGAGAAAGGACAAAGAGCGGCAACACTGCAATGAACATCCGGCCGATATACCCCCAATTTCTTCCCGATATGAGCGCGAATACGCCAAAAGAAACGATTAGAAGTACTGGCATCGGATCCGGCCGAAGCTTTTGTCCACCCTTCCGGCTCAGGTACATGCCAACCAGCAGCGCAGCGTTCACGTAGAGGAAATCCTTGAGTCCGCGCAGCTTTTCCACGAGGCCGTCCCAACCTTTGATGCTGTAGGGCACTTGAAGCTTGGCCAGGATGGTATTCGGCAACACGACCCCGAAGGCCCAATACCTCCAGAGTGTCAGCAGCAGAAAGCAAAGCACAAGCCAGACGCACATTGGAATCGCATGGGGCCGATCCCGCCGATAAAACACGACTATCCACCCAAGTGCGAAACCCAGATAGAACACCGCCTCGAAGCGAGTCAGCATCAGAAGCGGCACCAGTGCGTACGCGAACTTCGAGCGCACGCGCCACGCGAGCACGAACGCAAATAGCAGCAGTGCAAAGACCGTCATCTCCATGCCGTTGACGATTTCGGCCTGGAAGGTTGGCAGCAGCCCCAGCAGGCACACCACAATGAGGCGTTGTGTTGGACTGGGCAGGCTCGGTTGAAGTGCGCGCCACACCAGCACCAGGGTAGCGCTAAGTGCAATGAAGGAGAGTAACTGCGCTGTCCAGATCGCCTCCAGAAAGCCTGGACGTATCATCCACTGACCCACCGCCAACATCGCCGTCATCAGCAGACTCGACGTACCTTCGGCCGACACCGACACGGGTGTCAATGCAAATACCCCGTGCTGCCCCAATGTCCGCGCGTAGGCAATAGTGATCGCGCTATCGTCCCAGCCGTAGGGCCCGGCCAGCGCAATCGCGGTCAACGAAAGCGCCACATATGCGGCAACGAAGAGGAATCCGGTCGCGCCAACCGTCCCCTCGATTCTCTGTGTAAGGCGCTCAGACATAGGCAGTCAACCTAAGTAACGTGACGGAAATACAACGAGGAAACCGCGAGCGGAGGTGGCTCCGCAAATTTGGACGGCAGGATAAAACATGAAACTGCTGTGAAATTCCACAGTGAGATCGCTTCCTTCATGACGATCTCATGCGGCTTGCTACGATATCGGCCAATATCACTGTGTTTTGGGCCGCTATCGTTCAGAATCTGATCGCTTCCTACTATCTTCATTACAACGTTGGGCTGATAAACGGCCCGAAAGACGTTATAAACGTGAAAGCGTTGTATTGGATTGGCCCGGTGTCGAGGCGAACCGGCGCGGGGCATTCTGAAGAATGCGCGTGATGACGACCTGGACTAAGCAGCAGCACCACTGCAGCTATTGCGTCGTTTCTGGCGTTTTAAAAATTCGCCCTATCTGTTCCGGCGTATTAGCTATGCTTCTGCGCCGATAGGGATATCTGGATGCGCAGAATGCGCCGCAAGTATGGCTATCGATGTAGATCTGATTCCGCCAGCCGCCAGCCCGTTCCAAGGCTGGCATGACTCATCCCCACGGCTCAGGGTTGGCGTTTGCCGCGGCCACCAGCGGGTTTGCCAGCCGGCTTGCGTGAAGCCGCTGCTGGCTTGCTGGCGGGTTTGCTGCGCGGCTTTGGCGTGCTGAATGGACTCCCGCTGGACAAGCTTGCACCCTTACCCGCGGCCACCGCGCGCGGCGCCGCAGGCTTGCGCTTGTTTTCACCACCTTGCGGGCGCGGCTTTTTGCTGAGTACCTGTGTGTTGCCCGGCGCAGCTTGCGGCACTTTGGGCTTCTTGGGCTTTTTGGGTTTCTTGATGATCTCGCCCGTCGCGCTGGTTTGCGGCACGCGATGTTCGGCTTCGAAACCCGGCTCTTCTTCACGGCGCAGCGTTTGCCGGATCAGCGCTTCAATCGCGGCCAGTTGCGGCGCTTCATCGGCGCACACAAGGGACACCGCCACGCCGCTCGCGCCCGCGCGACCGGTGCGGCCAATACGGTGCACATAGTCTTGCGCCACGATCGGCAGATCAACGTTGATCACCAGCGGCAGGTCGTCGATATCTAACCCGCGCGCAGCCACGTCGGTGGCTACCAGCATGCTGACTTCGCCCGTCTTGAAGCGCTCCAGTGCACGCAGGCGCGCGGGTTGCGGTTTGTCGCCGTGGATCGTGTCGACCGCGTAGCCTGCGTCATCCAGCATGGCCGCCAGGTAATCCACGCCATTGCGGGTTTTGACGAACACCAGCGCGTGCTCCCAGTGGTTCTCGGCCACAAGGTGCATGAAGAGGTCAGGTTTGTTCTTTTTATCCACCGGCACCACCCACTGCCTGATCTTGCTGGCTGTGGCATTAGGCGGGCTGACGCTGATATTGACCGGGTCGCGCAGAATACCGGCCGCCATGGTGCGGATATCATCGGAAAATGTGGCAGAGAACAGCAGGGTCTGGCGCTGGGTAGGCAACGCTTCAAAGACCGCGTTGAGTTCGCGCGCAAAGCCCAGATCGAGCATGCGGTCGGCTTCATCCAGCACCAGCGTTTGCACCTGATCAAACTGCACGGCGTTCTGGCGATGGAGATCGAGCAAACGGCCCGGCGTGGCAACGAGCACATCCACGCCCTTGCGCAACTTCATCATCTGCGGGTTGATACTCACACCGCCGTAGGCGGCCAGAAATCGTAAGTCGAGCCCTTTGCCGTATTCGATAAAGCTTTGCAGCAGTTGTTCAGCCAGCTCACGCGTGGGCACCAGCACCAGAACACGCGCGCGGTTGCTGGACACCGCCGGGCCGTGTTGCACCAGCCGTTGCAACAGCGGCAGCGCAAAACCCGCCGTTTTGCCAGTGCCGGTCTGTGCCGCAGCCATGACGTCCTTGCCACTGAGCACAGCAGGAATCGCCTTGACCTGCACCGGCGTAGGTGTCTGGTAATTGAGGTCCTGCACATTACGCAGCAAGTGATCGATCAGGCCGAGCGAGGCAAAAGACATGGACGTGTTCCGGGCTAAAACCGCAATTCTAGCGGTTACCGCCTAAGTGCATCGCGCAGATCACTGGTCAGAAGATCGACGTTGATCGCCACTGAAAAGCGTTACGGTGCCGGGCGCCGCACCGCCAGGCTCGTTCTACGAGACACCGAGGAGGAGCACTGCCGCCCGTGCCTGCCCCAATTGCATCGACAGAAGACGCGCCGTTCGCCGCGTCACTAGCCACTCGCTCGGCTGCATCGTCGCCCCCCTGCATGACGGGCAAAGGGCAGATACAGGACGACCGCCGTATAAGAACCGCAGCGGATAGTTTCTATTCAGAGGCAATACAAGCATTCCTACTGATTCAAGAATTCCGTTACTTCATTTTGTGCATCTCGGCACTACCACCAGCCGTCTGCCCGTCGGCCTCCGGCTCCGTGACGGGAACATCGGCGACGGCATTTGCTTCGTGAAACTTCGATTCATGTTCGACCGGTTCGATGGTAGCGGCGAGTCCGCTCGACAGCCTGGCATGTCGTTCGAATAAGGCTTTAAGCTCAGGGCGCAGTCCGTCGCCACGTTGGGCTGCGAGCGCGTGAAGCGGCAATAACGGCAACATGATCGGACTCCAGTCAATGAAGGACAGGCGAGCCGTACATTAATGACCTGATTGAGGACCGGTCCCGTCAATACCGTTGATTCGAACGCACCGTTCCTCATCCAACGACCTGGCTTATTGCGCGCCTGCCTGGAGACAATACGGCAGCCGCTCAAGTGCAAACACTCCGATTCTTGCTGTCTCATTGCTGTAAAACTGGGTAATGCCTGGCGCAAACGCACCCTATCGTGTTGCCCCGGCACGATACGCGTGGGACCACCGCCCCATGTTGGTTTATCGAGTATTGCAGCAAGAAACGGGGGGCACCTGACTGCCAATGTCAATATTGTTCAGGCTGAGGGAAGCGATTCCGTCTCCCTCTCCCAACTTCAGTCAATGAGGAATTCACCATGTCCAAAGAAGATGACAACAAATCCGTCGTGGGGCGTTGGTTCAACGATTTCTGGGGCAAGACATGCGATCTCGGCATCGTCGACGAACTTGCTGCGCCCGACATGCTTCTTCAATACTCACTGCACGAACCGCGGCGCGGCCGCGAGGACATCAAGGCATTCATGACCAATTTCCGGGAGGCGTTCCCGGACCTCAACTTCTGGGGCGCCGCTGATCTCATCGCGGAGGGAGACTACGTCGTGGGTCGCTGGGAAGGCGGCGGCACGCATACAGGCCCGGCATTTAGCGATTTCCTCATCGGATCGTTACCCGCTGCGACCGGTCGGAAAATGCGCTTCACGGGCACGACCGTGCTTCGGCTCAAAGACGGCAAGATCGTCGAAGAAATCGGACTGGACGACGGCGTGACTGCGCTGCAACAGCTTGGACTTGTCAAAGTAGCGTGATCAAGGCGCCGCGTTTTCGCAGCCCTTCCCCTCGCAACGCTGTGCAAATCTAACGTCACAACGACAACGAGCCGGGGAGCCGGCCCGTTTCATGAGTATGGCGCTGACCGTGAAGCTCTGGTTCGAAGCGACACTGTTGACCGTCGCCTTTTATCCGGCAACGCAACGAGACCGGAACAACCTGACCGGACGCCGCGATGTCATTTGCGTTGGCGTCCGCGTTGGCGTCCGCGAACGAAAGTTACTTCCCTTCCTATTTCGACGCCAGATAGCGTTGCGGCGACTCGCCGGTGACCTGCCGGAACATTGCAATAAACGCGCTCGCACTGTTGTAGCCCAGTTCGAGCGATACCCGCGCCACAGGCTGACCCAGCGCCAGACGCGTCATCGCCTCGGCCACCCGCATCTGCTGACGCCATGCGCCAAACGTCAAGCCGGTTTCCACCTTGAAGCAGCGCGCGAGTGTCCGGCCGCTTGCGCCGAACTGCTCGCCCCAGAAGTCGAGCGAATGTTCGCTCGCCGGGTCGTTCATCATGTGCTCGCAGATTTTTAGCAGACGCGCATCGCGCGGTAATGGCACGCCGGGTTCGGGCACCGCTTTCGTCTCCGCGAGCACTTTCAGGAGCAACGGTGCGGACATGGCGGCGAGGCTGCCCGGCGTGTATTCATCGCCGTCCGCACTCAGCGCCACGGCGAGTTCGCGCAATAGCGACGAAGCGGCGATCACCGCCGGTTCGCTCCACGACCACGGAAACGCTTCAGGTTCGATGTAGACGCTGCACAGATCGGTTTCGCCAACGGCATGCAATTCGTGGTCGACATCCGATGGCAACCACACCGCGCGCGACTGCGGCAGTGTCCACGTGCGCGTGGGCGTGAGAACCCGCAGTACCCCGCGGATTGCGAAGACAAGCTGGCCATGCCGATGCTGATGCCACGTCACGCGCTCCCCGTGCCGATAACGAACCACCGACGCCAGCACCTGACGCGGCAATGGTCGCGGCGTAATCGGGTAACGCTTGAGCAGAAACTCTTTCATGGCAGACCTCAGAGTGAGAGTCATTCTCAATACCGAACTCCGGACTATATCGTGAAATTGCATGATTTTGTCCAAATCCCGATATCGATTGTCAGCCTTTCTCCGTTCTGAAACGTTATTCTCCTTGCCTGTCATAGAGTTACGCCAACAGGCCGATTCATTTAATAATGCTTCTCATTCGCTCAACCACTCCGCGAAGCCTCTGCGCACGCGAGACCGCAAGGTCATTCAACACGCATGTCAGCACGCCGCCGACAAACCATCGCAGCGTCTTATGGCACTGATCGTCTCGCTGGTTCGCAGTTCGCGCTGGCTGCTGCCCATTGCTCTGCTGACGAGCCTGATCAGCGGCTTTGGCAATGCGGCGCTGGTCGCGCTGATCAACCAGGCGCTGGGGGCCTCCACTGCGAAGCTCGCCGAACTCGGCGTGCGTTTCGTTGCGCTCGGCTTGCTGGTGCTCGCCACGCGCGTGCTGTCGCAAACGCTTTTCATGTATCTCGGCCAGCGCACCAAGGCCACGCTGCGTATGCGCACGATCCGGCGGATTGCCGCCGCGTCGTACGCGCATCTCGAACAGTGCGGCGCCGCGCGTCCTCTCGGCATCCTGACGCAGGACCTCGACACGGTCGTCGTGTTCTTTATCAGCCTGCCGTCGATCGCGATGCAAGGCGCGGTGATCGCCGGTTGCCTCATCTATCTCGGCATGCTGTCGTGGCCCATTCTGTTGTTTGCCGTCGTGACCATCGGCATCGGCGCGCTCGGCTTTCATCTGGTCAACGCACGCGCGCTGGTGCATCTGCGCGGCTCGCGTCATCGCGAGGACGATCTGGTCCGGCAATTCCGCGCGCTGTTCGACGGCGCGAAGGAACTGAAGCTGCATCGCGCACGCCGTGAAGCCTTCGTCGATGTCGAACTCGCCCCGCACGTCGAAGCGGTCCGCGTGCAACGCACTCGCGGTTACGTGCTGTACGCGGCGGCGGCGAGTTGGGGCAGCCTCGTGCTGTTCGCGTTCGTCGGCTTGACGATCTTCGTGCTGGCCCGCTTCTTCGATGCCAGCGCGCACGTCATGTCCGGCTATGCGCTGGTGTTCCTCTATCTGATCATGCCGGTGGAAGGCCTGCTTTCGGCGCTGCCGACGCTCAGCTCCGCCCGCGTCGCTTTCGAGCGCATCGAGCAACTGGACGACGTTCTGCCGCCCGACGACGAGGCACGCGCCGACACTCGCTCCTCGTTCACGAGCGTCGTGCTCGACGGCGTCACGCATCGCTATTTTCGCGAAAAAGAGAATGGCTTCTTCAGAGTCGGGCCAGTGAATTACACGTTCCGTCCGGGCGAGATCGTCTATCTGACCGGCGGCAACGGTAGCGGCAAGACTACGCTGGCGAAGCTTCTCGTTGGTCTGTACGCGCCCGAAGAGGGTCGCATATTGCTCGACGGCAAACCGGTCGACGCGAGTTCGCTCGAGACATACCGGCAATTGTTCTCCGTCGTATTCAGCGATTTCCATCTGTTCGATTCGCTGCTCGGCTTACCCGCGGGCAGTGAGCACGCCGCACAGGCGCTGCTCGTCGAGCTGCAACTGGATCACAAGGTCAGTATCGTGGACGGCGCTTTCTCGACTCTCGATCTCTCGCAGGGACAGAGGAAGCGCCTCGCGCTGCTGGTCGCCTGCCTGGAGGACCGGCCGTTCTACGTATTCGACGAATGGGCCGCCGATCAGGATCCCGTGTTCAAAGACGTGTTCTACCGTCGTCTGCTGCCAGGCCTGAAGGCGAACGGCAAGACCGTACTCGTCATCACACACGACGATCGTTATTTCGATCTCGCCGACCGCTCGATCAAACTCGACAGCGGACAGACGGTCGGCGACAACTCACCGGCAACT
The DNA here is from genome assembly GCF_904848625.1 of Paraburkholderia metrosideri. Lineage (GTDB taxonomy): Bacteria > Pseudomonadota > Gammaproteobacteria > Burkholderiales > Burkholderiaceae > Paraburkholderia > Paraburkholderia metrosideri. The sequence continues at coordinate 65,089 of NZ_CAJHCP010000005.1, read as the reverse complement.
TCGGTCAGTACGGTGAGTGCATCATGAATCAGACACCGTACACGATCATGCCGCCAGGCGAACTCTCACACGCGGCGTCCGGTGAATCCGCGCGAGCCTCGCGCGATGACACGCTCAGCGCTGCATGGAAGCTCGAACAGGTCGGCTTCGTCGCGGGCGAGCGCACGCTGTTGCATCCCCTCGATCTGACGCTCGACGCCTGCTCGGTCACTGGCCTCATCGGTCACAACGGTTCGGGCAAGTCGACGCTGATCAAGCTGCTCGCGAGACAGCAGCAGCCTGCATCGGGGACCCTCAGCTTCGCGGGCAAGCCGCTGCATGCGTGGGACAACCGCGCGTTCGCGCGCGAGGTCGCCTATCTGCCGCAACAGTTGCCCAACGCGGACGGTATGACCGTGCGCGAACTCGTTGCACTCGGCCGCTACCCGTGGCATGGCGCGCTCGGGCGTTTCACGGCACAGGACCGCGAGCGCGTCGATGAAGCGATGTCAGTCACCGATGTGGCCCATTACGCCGATCGCGCGGTCGACAGCCTCTCGGGCGGCGAACGTCAGCGCGCGTGGCTCGCCATGCTGGTGGCGCAGGACTGTCGTTGCATGCTGCTCGACGAGCCGACCTCGGCACTCGATGTCGGCCATCAGCTCGCGGTGCTCGATCTCGTCCGCACACTGTGCGTGACCCGTGGGATGAGCGCCGTCGTCGTGCTGCACGACGTGAACATGGCCGCGCGTTTCTGCGATCACATCGTGGCGTTGCGCGCGGGGCGTCTGCTGATGCGCGTGCCCGCTGCCCAGGTGATGGACGCCAAACAACTGGAAACGATCTATGGCGTGCCAATGGGCGTCATCACCGATCCTCGCAGTGGCCACACGATGAGTTTCCCGCTATGACAACGGCTCTGTTTCGACCGGCAAACGTCATACGTCACGCACACAGCGCGCGCCGCCGCGCGCTCCTGGGCCGCGCGACCGCGTGGGCGATTACTTGCGCCGTGCCGCTGCGAGCGCGCGCGCAAGCGCGCGTGCCGCGCCGCGTGGTCGTGATGAACTGGGAGCTGACCGAAACTCTACTCGCGCTCGGCCACGCGCCGATCGGCATCCCGTTGCCTTCCTGGTACAGCAGCACCATCGTCGCGCCGCCGCTGCCACGCGGTGTCGCCGATACCGGCTTGCTGTACCAGCCAAACTTCGAGATGCTGGTTGCGCTCGCGCCCGATCTCATGATCGTCACACCGGGCCATGCGTCGATTTTGCCCGCGCTCCAGCGCATCGCGCCGACGCTCACGCTCGGCGCGTATATGAGCGATGCCCATCCGTATGCGCGGCTGTGCGAAGAAACTCGCGCAATGGCGAGCGCATTCGACACCGACAGCCGCGCGAGTGCGTTGATCGACGCGACGACTCAGAACACGCAAGCCGTGGAACAACGGCTGGGCTTGCAGCCCGACCGGACCCGCGCACCGGTCATCGTTGCGGAAGCGATCGACGACCGGCATCTACGCGTGTACGGATCAGGCAGCCTGTTCGACGACATGCTACGAGGCATCGGCGTCTCCAACGCCGTCAACCCACCCGCATCGGCCAATCACGCAACAGCAAGCTGGACGACCAACGCAGCAGGCTCGGCACTGGTCCCGCTACAACGTCTGACTGAGGTTTCCCACGCGGGTGTTCTGCTGATCAGCCCATTGCAGCCCGACGTCCTCACGACGCTAAAAAAGAACCCGCTGTGGCGCGCGCTGCCCGCCGTCCGCGAACGGCGCGTTGCACAGTTACCCGTGATCGCCCCCTATGGCGGACTGGTGTCGATGCAGCGTTTCGTGACCGCGGTCGAAGCCGCGCTCGACACCATCTCGACCGGCAGAGGCGGCCTTGCGTAACGCTGCGATGCTCGACCGATCCGCCGCGCCGCGCGACCGGCGATTCGCTCTCGTCGCGACGCTGCTCGCCTTGGCTGCCGTGCTCGCGGCGGTCAATCTGCGTGCCGTGCTCGACGGTGCGTCGTTCTGGTCGGCGCTGTTCGCACCGGACATGACCGACATGCGCGACGTGCTGGTCCACGACAGTCTGGTGCCGCGCGTTCTGGTAACGCTGCTATGCGGCGCCGCGCTCGGACTGGCCGGCGCGCTGATGCAACAGGTGCTGCGCAATCCTCTCGCGGAACCGATGACGCTCGGCGTTTTCCCCGGCGCCTATCTGGCGTTGATGATTGCGGGACTATGGATGCCTGGCTGGCTCGCGGCCGGAAGAGAAACGGTGGCGTTTGCCGGCGGCGCGCTAGCGATGCTTGCCGTGTTCGCTCTCGCGTGGTCGCAGCGCATGTCGTCGCTCGGCGTGATTCTGTCCGGCATGGTCGTGAATCTGTACTGCGGCGCGATCAGCCTCGCGATTGCCGTCGTGCATTTCGATCTGCTGACCGGCCTGATGATCTGGGGCGGCGGCGCGCTCGAACAGACCGGCTGGCAGCCCACCGTGCATCTGTTCGCGAGCTTCGTCGTCTGCGCGCTCGGCGCGGCGTTGCTGTACCGCCCGCTCAGCCTATTCGATGCCGGCGATTCGACCGTGCGCAACCTGGGCGCGTCGGTGGGCTGGATGCGCTTCGGCGCGCTGCTGATCGCCGTGATGCTGACCACGGTTGTCGTGTCGGAAGTGGGTGTGATCGGCTTTGTCGGCCTGGCCGCGCCGCTCGTCGCGAAGCTCGCAGGCGCGCGGCGGCTGCGCGAGCGGCTGTTATGGGCGCCGCTGACCGGCGCGGCGATGTTGTGGTTCACCGACGAAATCGTCCGCGTGGCGGCGTCCGCCGAGCCATTCTCGGCGCACCTGATCCCCACCGGAACCGTGACGTCGATCGTCGGTGTGCCGCTGCTCGTCGCGTTGCTGCCGCGACTGCGTTCGCGGCCCGATCTCAGCGCGCCGCTCGCGTCGCCGCTCGTCCATCGGTCCGTGCGCACATCACTGTTTCTGTGTATCGCTCTGCTCGCGCTCGTCTGCGCGCTGTCGCTCACGGTCGCGCGTGGCCCGCATGGATGGTACGTCGCCAGCTTTTCGCAGGTCGATACGTTGCTGTTCTGGCGCGTGCCGCGTCTGCTGTGCGCACTCGCCGCGGGCGTGTTGCTCGCGCTCGCCGGCACGCTGCTGCAGCGGGTCACGGCCAATCCGATGGCGAGTCCCGACCTGCTCGGCGTTAGCTCGGGTGGCATGCTCGGCATCGTGGCCGTGCTGTTCGCGACGGGCAGCCTGTCGCCGGCGCTGCTGTTCGCGGGCTGCGTCGCGGGTGCGTTGGTGACGCTCGGCACGCTGTTCTGGTTTGGCCGACGCGCCGCCTTTGCGCCCGAACGTCTTCTGTTGACCGGCATCGCGATCAGCGCGCTGTTCCAGGCCGTGGTGGGTGCACTGATGTCGAGTGGCGATCCGCGTGCCGGCGTGCTGATCGATCTGCTGGTCGGCTCGACCTACTACGTCGCGCCAGCAATCGCGTGGAGCATCGCCGCGCTCGCCGCGATGGCGCTCGTCATCGCACCACTCACCGCACGCTGGATGACCGCGCTCAGTCTCGGTGCGCCGAGTGCGGCGAGCGTCGGCGTGCCGGTCGCGCGCGCACGTTTTGCGCTCCTGCTGTTCGCCGCGCTGTCGAGCGCGGCGGCGACGGTGATCGTCGGACCGCTGTCGTTCATCGGACTGATCGCGCCGCATATCGCGCGCCTGTCGGGTGGCCGGCGGCCGCTTTCGCAGATGTATCTGGCGGCGGCGCTCGGCGCATTGCTGATGGTCTGCGCGGATTGGCTCGGACGTCAGCTCGTGTTCCCCGAGGAAATCGCAGCCGGACTCGTGGCGACACTGCTCGGCGGTCCGTACATGGTGATCCTCGCACTGCGCCGCCGTGCGATGGGCGTGGCATGAGCGAGGTCGGGCAATCCACCGGTTCGTGGACCGCAAGGAACCGCAGTCCCTGACCGCGCAAGCGCCGACGCGCTATCGCAGCAATCTGCGAGCGGGACAACCCGCCGCGGCATAACAACATCGTTCCCCACAGGATTTTTTTACCGTCCGCTCCCTAGCGGAAGGACGTCGCTCGACTTTTTTCAACAGTGGGTTGAACAGCAATGAAAACAACGATGGAAAGACCAGTCGCGCGCCGCACGCGCTTCACGGGATGGCGCATGCTGACGCCGCACATGACGCCGCTCGCGCTGGCGCTGCTCAGTGCGTGGTCGCTCAATGCGCGCGCGCAAACCACGCCGACGCCGGCCGGCGACACGCTGCCGCCCGTGACGGTCACCGCGACCGTCACGCCCGACGCCACCACGGAAGACAGCGGCTCATACACGTCGAAGGATGCGACGGTCGCAAGCAAGACTCCGCAGTCGCTCAAGGAGACGCCGAATTCGGTTTCCGTGCTGACGCGTCAACGGATGAACGATCAGAACATCACGACGATCCAGGAGGCGCTGCGCTACGTGACGGGCGTGACCTCCGTCGACTATGGCGACGGCACGGCTTACTTTCGCGCGCGCGGCTCGCAATTGGGCATCCAGTTCGACGGCGTATCGATCGTCAGCGGCCTGCAATATCTGCTGCAATTCGATCTCGCGATGTACGACCGCGTCGAAGTGCTGCGCGGCGCAGCGGGCGCGCTGGACGGCATCGGCGAGCCAGGCGGCGTCGTCAATCTAGTGCGCAAGCGGCCGCAGGACCAGTTTCACATCTCGACGGAAACCCAGGTCGGCACATTCGGCAGCGTGCGGCAGATGGTCGACGTCACCGGTCCGCTGAACCAGGACGGCACCGTCCGCGGACGCGCCGTGCTGGTCGGCAGCGACGGCCTGCAATCGGTCGACAAGACCCGCGACAAGGAAGTGATGGCGTACGGCGCGATCGACTGGGACATCACGCCGCGCACCACGCTGTCGCTGTCCGGCGGCTACCAGGTCTCGCCGATCTCCGGGCTCGACTACGGCGTGGGCGGCGTGCTGAACAGCGATCAGACCGCGCTCGTCGGCCGTCTGCCCACGTCGTATTCGCAGAACTTCAGCCCGAGCTGGAATTATTCGTACACGTCGATCCAGGAAGTCAACGGCAACCTCGTGCACCGTTTCGAAGACGGCTGGAAATCGTCGACCACGCTGTTTTACCGGCACATGCTGTCGAAGGCCGACTACGCGTATTCCGGTCCCGGCGTGACCGCCGACGGCCTCGCGTACTACGGCGATCAGAGCCAGCGCAACACCTACAACTGGTTCGGCGCGGACACCAACGTGTCGGGTCCGATTCAACTGTTCGGGCAAACGCATACGCTCACGTTCGGCGCGAATTACTCGGTGATGTCGTCGACGGCCGAATCGGGTTTTATGTCGCTCAATGGTCCCTACGACGGCGGCGCGTACAGTGTCTTCGATCCGAACGCGGTGCCGAGTGTCAACGTGCCGTTCACGTTCGGCACGAACGAGCGCACGGTGCAGTACGGCATCTACGGCCAGGCGCGTATCCACCTGGCGAAGCCGCTGACCCTCGTGCTGGGCGGGCGCGTTGCATTCCTGCAGGACCGCACGCAATCGACGCTGCCGAGCGTGTCCGACTGGACGACCAACGCGCAGATCAACCACCGTTTCCTGCCTTCGGCGGCGCTGCTGTGGGATATCGTGCCCTCGCTGACGGCCTACGCGAACTACTCGCGCTTTCTGGATGCGCAGACCGATACCACCTACTCCGGTGTCGGGTTGCCGCCGCGCACCGGCGAGCAGTACGAGGTGGGCTTGAAGGGCAGCTTCCTCGGCGGGCGCCTGAACACCACGACGGCGCTTTTCCGCATCAACGACGACAACCGTGCCGTCGACGACCCGGACCATCAGTACTATTACATCGCCGCAGGCAAGGCACGTGACCAGGGCGTCGAACTGGAGGTCACGGGCCAGCCCATGCCGGACTGGAATGTCTACGCGGGCTATACGTACCTGAACGAAACATTCGAGAACGACACGCCGAATCTGACCGACGGAACCGATCCGAGGCACCTGTTCAAGCTGTGGACGAACTACCGCTTCTCGCAAGGGCCATTGCGCGGTGTGAGTATTGGCGGCGGAATGTTGGCGCAGACGCGGGTTTCGCGCGGCGTCGAACAGGGTGCGTATGCGATTTTTAATGCGCAGGTGGGATATCGCTTCAACAAACATGTCGAAGCATCGCTTCAGTTGAACAACATCTTTAATCGCGGTTACTACATTCGGCCGCCTGGCTCGTTCTATAGCGTATTCGGGGATCGCCGTAATGCGATGCTGACAGTGCGATCGGACTTCTAGACGCGGAGGTAGTGAAGTCAGCGCGGCGGCAGGCATGTTCGGTTGGTACGAAGATTCAGCCTGCCAGCGACCGCCGGTTTCCCGCTTCTGACGCAGATCGCAACAACGGCGTCGCCACGACGAATGAGGTCGTGGCGACGTCAGAATTTCCCGCTGGCGCCCGGCCCCGATCTCGCTGCCACGAAAGTTGCTGACGGGATTGCCCCGCCGTCCACGTCTCACCGGCAGCCTGCATGCCGCATCGTTTCGCCCCTTCCCAAGCTTCGATGACCTGATCGGGCCCAGACCCGCGAGCGCGCGTCCGCCCGTCAATGACACCTATTTCCGATTCCCCTCCACGCGCCGTAAAATTCGGCAATTCTTGCTCACCCAGCCTAGTTCGCCAGATCGGGCGTGACTTCCGCTTTGCCGTTGATGCGCTGCGGTGTACGCTGAACGATCAATGCCGCCGCCCCGCAGCCAACCGGGGGCCGCCCCCCGAGGCCTCATCCCCTGCTCATGACCACAACGACATCTTCAGACCCGGGCGCCGAACGCTCTGGCGCTACCGCTCCGCCGGCCGCATCACCGGCATTTCCCGTGATCGGCATCGGCGCATCCGCAGGCGGCATCCAGGCGCTTCTTCGTCTTTTCGAGCAAATGCCCGCTGACAGCGGAATGGCCTTCGTGATTGTGTTGCACCTTTCCCCGAAGTACGAAAGTCGGGTTGACCAGGTGTTGCAGCGCGCGACCTCGATGCCCGTCCTGCAGGTTCGCGAGCCGACGCATATCGAGAAAAACACCATCTACCTCATTTCCCCATCCAATGACTTGTCCATGTTCGATGGCTATCTGAAGGTGACGCCGGCTGAGCGCGCGACGGGCCGACCAATCGCCATCGACAAGTTCTTCCGCAGTCTTGCCGATGCGCACGGCGCGCGCGCGATCAGCGTCATTCTTTCGGGGACGGGGAGCGACGGTACGGCCGGGATCGGCCGGGTCAAGGAATGCGGCGGCATCGCACTCGCCCAGAGCCCGGACGACGCCGAATACGGCGAGATGCCGCAAAACGCGATTGCGACCGGACTGATCGACATGTCGCTGCCGGTCGTCGATCTGCCGCAAAAGCTGATCGAGTTGTGGAACAACGCGCAGGTGATCCAGCTTCCGGGGGTCGAAGGTGAGCCGCCGATTGCTGCGGCCCCGCCGGACGAACACGCTGTCGCAACCGCAGAAAGCGCGTTGCAGGCAATCCTCAAGGGATTGCGGGTCCATACCGGACACGACTTCCGTCACTACAAGCGCGCAACGGTACTGCGGCGCATCGAACGCCGCCTGCAGGTCAATGCACTCCCTGATCTGCCTTCGTACCTGCTGTTTCTGGAGCGTCATCCCGACGAACACACCGCATTGCTTCGGGACATGCTGATTGGCGTTACGAATTTCTTCCGCGATCGCGAAGCATTCGAAGCGCTGGAGCGCGAAGTCATACCCGCGATTCTGGAAGGCAAAGATGACGAAGAGCAGGTTCGTGCGTGGGTTGCAGGCTGCTCAACGGGTGAAGAGGCCTATTCGTTGGCCATGCTGCTGTGCGAACGGCTAACAGAACAGAACCGCCAACCCGGCATTCAGGTATTTGCCACCGACATTGATGAACGCGCCATTGAAGCGGCGCGATCCGGCCGGTACCTCGAGTCCATCCTGACCGATGTTCCGCCGACGCGGCTGCGGCAGTTCTTCACCCACGCGCGGGGTTTTTACTTTGTCAGCAAGGCGCTCAGGGAAAAGGTCCTGTTTGCCGCGCACAACATCCTGCGCGACCCGCCCTTTTCCCAGCTCGACCTCGTGACATGCCGCAATCTGCTCATCTATCTCGACCGCGATGTCCAGCGGCAGGTTCTGCAGACATTCCATTTCGCGCTGCGGCCAGGGGGATACCTTTTCCTCGGGAGCTCCGAATCAGCCGAAATAGCTCAGGATCTGTTTGCTCCCGTCGACAAGAAGAGCCGTATTTATCGCGCCAAACCTGCCAGCAACAGAGCGCGAATAACACCCCCGCTGGCCGCGACCGCGAAGACACCGAACACATCCCACACTGACGCCCCGCGGCCTCTGCCAAGGCCTGCAAGCTTCTCGTTTGCGCCGTTGCATCAGCGCGTGATCGAACACTTTTCGCCGCCGAGCATCCTGATTGACCGGCACGCGGAAATCCTGCACATGTCCGAACACGTCGGACGCTTCCTGCGTTACGTTGGCGGCGAGCCCTCGCACAATCTGCTCACCGTCGTAAATCCGGACCTGCGGGTCGAACTGAGGACGGCGCTCTATCAGGCACTGCAGCATGGCAGGGGCGTCGAGGTCAAACGGGTTCGATTCTCGCGGGGAGACGCATTTTCCTATGTCAATCTCTCCGTGCATCCGTTTAACGACGAAGCAGCCGGCGGCGACGTCGTCGCCATCTTCTTTGATGAATTCGAGGAGACAGAAGCAAGCGCTTCCCCCGCTCCTGCGCACGCACTGGGTCAGGACCGGATCGTCACTCACCTTGAAAGTGAGTTGATCCGGACGAAAGAACTTCTGGAGTCCAACGTCGAACAGTCGAACCTGTCGACCCAGGAACTGAAAGCGTCAAACGAGGAGTTGCAGGCAATCAACGAAGAATTGCGCTCAGCGACTGAAGAGCTGGAGACCAGCAAGGAGGAACTCCAGTCGGTCAATGAGGAACTGGTCACCGTGAATGCCGAGCTTCAGATGAAAGTGGAAGACGAAGCCAAGGCAAACGACGACCTTCAGAACCTCATCGCCTCCAGCGGTATTGCAACGATCTTTATCGATCGTGCGATGCGCATCAAGCGCTTTACCGCGCCTGCGGTGAATATCTTCAAGCTGATCGAGACGGATATTGGGCGGCCCCTATTGGATCTCCGACATCGTCTGAACTATCCGGAACTGGCTCAGGACGCCACCGCTGCATTCGAAGCACTCAAAGTCACCGAGCGGGAAGTCAGCACGGACGAGGGAGACTGGTTTATTGCGCGGTTGCTGCCATACCGGACACTCGACGACCGCATCGACGGTGCTGTGCTGACCCTGATCGATATTACCGCGCGACGACGTGCCGAAGACTCAGCGCTTGCCAGCGAAGAGCGACTGAAGTTCGCCGCACTCACCACAAACGATTACGCGATTATCGTGCAGGACCTCGACGGCGTCATAGTCAGCTGGAACCGGGGCGCGCAGAGCGTATTCGGTTACGAGGAAGCGGAAGCGATCGGCAAACCCATCGATCTGATCTTTTCCACGGAAGACCTTGAACAGGGCGTGCCGCTGCATGAGCGACAGAAGGCCAGCAGTTCAGGCCGTATCAATGATGAACGTTGGCATGTCCGCAAGGATGGCCGGCAAATCTACTGCAGCGGTGTCACCACTGCGATCGATACAGATGGCTTCCGCGGCTATGCGAAGATCTCGCGGGATCTCACGGACAGGAAAAGCGCCGAAAGCCGCCAGGCTAACCAGCTCGCGCTCGAACGGCGGGTTCGAACCCGCGCCGTCTCGGCGAACCGGCAAAAAGATGAATTCTTTGCGGTGCTTTCGCATGAACTCAAAAATCCTCTGAACCTGATACACGTCAAGGCGGAGATGCTGACGCGCGCACCGGAGCTGCGCGACGTCCCGCTGGTTAGGGATGCGGCCAGCGTGATTCTTCGCACAGTAGTGGGCCAGGCAAAGATCATCGATGACCTGCTGGATCTGTCACGGGCGCGCACCGGCAAACTTGCGCTGCAGCTATCCCAAGTGGACATTTCGGCGATCCTGCGCACAGTGGTCGACGCGAGCGCCTCAAGTGCGGCGGAGAACGGCATTACCCTATCGGCTTCGGGCGTAGACCAATCGGTTCAGCTGAAGGCCGATCCAGTCCGTCTGGAACAGGTGTTCTGGAACATCATTCGCAACGCGCTGAAGTTCACGCCGTCCGGCGGCCGGGTGGACGTGAGCCTCTTCTTCGAAAACGGGTTCGTGTGCGTGAAGGTTGAAGATACAGGGGAAGGAATTGAGCCTGATTTTCTGCCTCGCGTCTTTGATATGTTTAGCCAGAGCCAGACCGGGGTCGCCCGGCAACACAGTGGCCTCGGCATTGGGCTCTCGCTTGCGAAGCAACTGGTGGAAATGCACGGCGGAAAAATCCACTCGGCTTCGGATGGCGTCGGGCAAGGTGCGACGTTCTCCGTCACACTGCCTGCCGTCGCAACCTTGTTGCCTGCGGATTATGTCCACCTTCACGTTGATGGCAGCATCCTGAAGGATTTGCGCGTATTGCTAGTCGACGATTCCGCCGACGCGCTGGACGCCTTCCGGGCGCTACTGGAAATGGAAGGCGCGAAAGTCCGTACCGAACCTGGCGGCAAGGCGGCACTCAATGCAGTTGCTGAAGCCGAATTTGATCTGATCCTTTCGGATATAGGCATGCCGGGAATGAGTGGTTACGAACTGATTGCGGAACTCAGGAAGTTACCTCAGACCGCAACCGTACCGGCAATCGCTTTAACAGGATTCGGACGCGATAAGGATGTGATGGACACCCTGCAGGCCGGCTTCGATGCACATGTCGGCAAACCTGTGTCGCTGGCTGCGTTACTTGCTGCAATCGGCCAGGTACATCTTGATCGCCGTGCGAAATAGCGGCTCGGGTCAAGCTATTGCAACGGATTCGAACCATGGCGGGCGGCCGACATGTTCTGGTAAAGAGGAAGCAACGGAAATTGCCTGTGCGAGTTGCGAATTGGAGAAATCGACACTCACTCTGCATCAGCAGTTGTGGGGCAAGCGTTGGCGCGCTGCTTTGAGACACTGGAAGTAGCGGTTGATTTGTTATTCGGTGATGTGATGGCCGCAGCGAGCGCTGCGGCCATTTTTTTTGCTTTCTGTTTGCTGTTGTCCGTGGCTTGTCGCCTGTTGTGTCGTGCCTGATTGGATCGCTCAGTGCGGCGCAGTGGATAGTTGCTGCACGGGGGTGGAGGGCAGCTTCACCGCACGTTTCGGCGATGGCCTTTTGCGGGGCGAAGCGTTTGCCTCTTCGAGGGGCGCTTTGGCCATCTTCGATGCATCGGCCAGCAATTTCGTCGCTTGCTGCGCCGTGAGACGACTGCGCGGGATGCCCTTCGCGTCGAGTGCAATCACCTGGAACAACTCGCGGTCGCATTCGAGATCCTGCTGATACTGCTCGGCCGTGTCCACCAGCAATTCGAGCAACGTCTGACGACGCTTTCTCTCGTCGTGTGTGAAAACAGGATTTCTAACTATTGATGTCGCAAGTGTGATCAACGTGTCCAGTTGACTCAATTGCCGGTCGCATAAATCGAATGCGGACAGGGCAAGCTTTTCGTACTGGATTGCGCCGACTGATGGGCGTGAAGCGGTTGATTTTTGACGGACCTAGGCAGGGTGCGATCTCCCTGTTGCTTCGAAGGGTCGCCCGGACACTGGCCTTGCTTTGGGGAAGGGCTGAGCGGGCACGAAGTAGGGTTAATGGAATGGACGCCCCCGCCCCTGCAGTACAGATGTGCCAAAGTAAGGATCTCAAGCGTTAGCTCGAAGGAGAGCAGACCGGCGTTGAAACCAAAACTGGCGAGCCTTGCGGCTCCCCCACCACAGCCCGCCCATAGAAATATAGACGTGCAGAGGCAGACGCACACCTGCCTGGGCAGGCGTGCGGGTTTCAACTTCAGGCTGCTAAACCTGGTCGCAGGGCGTTTCCCGACGACTTCGTAATTAGAAGGGAGGGAAGCTATCTCGGATTGAGTCTCGGGGCTAGATGTTGGGCTAGACCGAATGGATAAGGTCGAGTGAGGCGGTAGGCTCGCGAAGCAGATCAATGGAAGCGAAATCGACAGTGCCCGCGCAAACCGCAGCGACGCGCAATCTACACGCCAGCCAGCGCTGGCAACTCCAATTCATACGATGCACGCTCGCGCCAGCGGTTCACTTGCGCTAAAGGCATCGCGTGAGTCGGACTCGGCGCACTATCGACGCGCCCCTGGAAGCGCGATGGATAGCGGGATTTTTTCTTGTCGAGAATTGCCAGACTCAAAAACTCAGCGCTATACGCCTTCAGCAAGTGCGCATGATGCGCCTCGATGTAAGCGGCAATCTGCTCATGTTCGTCGTGAATCGTGGCCAGCGACGTCAGCGTGCGCTCATCCCAACGGAAGCGCAGGCCGAGTTCTTCGAAAGCGGCGTTGTAGGCACAAAGTTGCGCCTCGACTTCCGCATCATGAGCGCTGTCGCGCGTATGAAATTGAGGGATGTTCATCGTCGTCTCCTTCCGGCAAATGGCACGACCAAGCATAGAAGGGCGATTGGATAAACAATAATTAAAGTTTTTTCAAAAACGATAAGGCTTTATTTATATGTGCAATTTTCTGCGTCGCGATTTCGACTCGAAAACTCTCGCTTTCGCGGTGCGCTACCACCAGCTGAGTACCAGGGAAAGTCCCGCTACGTCCCAGGGATTCGACAACACGGGCGCAGAGGCGCGTCGCCGGAAGCGTTGCCTGTCGTATTACCGATACCTAATGCAAACCATAAAATATTTTAACTTTCGTTTATCGTCTTTCTCGCGCAGCATCCCCTCACACCCGCTGCACGTCCAATAGCTTTCACCCCGCTTGTTGTGCGTTCAACGAGTAAGAGCTTTCGTTAGTGAGCTTTTCTCTGGCCGACCATTGGCGCTTCTTTGCTCGCAGACAATCGAGCGACGAAGCGATTCGATCACGTAAGTCCAACGCGCCGCTCGAGCGCGACGGAAAGTACAGGAGACGGAGACATGGGACATTCCAACGTAGCGGAGACCGGCCGACCAGCGTTCTGGCATCAACGGTGGGTGCAACTCGCGATCGGCGTGATGTGCATGGGACTGGTCGCGAACCTGCAATACGCGTGGACGTTGTTCGTCGTACCAATAGACAACGCTCACCACTGGGGACAAGCGGCGATCCAGACCGCATTCACCATCTTCGTCGTCACCGAAACCTGGCTAGTTCCCATCGAAGGCTGGCTCGTCGACAGATTCGGACCGCGCCCGGTGGTGATCGGCGGCGCGCTCTGCGCAGCTATAGGCTGGATGATCAACGCTCATGCAGGCAGTCTCACCGAACTCTATATCGCGGCAGTCATCGCCGGTATCGGCGCGGGCTGCGTGTACGGCACCTGCGTCGGGATGGCACTCAAATGGTTCCCGGACAAACGCGGTCTCGCAGCCGGGTTGACAGCGGCGGGCTTCGGCGCCGGCGCGGCGATCACGGTGATTCCAATTGCCAACATGATTGCGCGTTCGGGCTACGAGCACACGTTCATGTTCTTCGGCATTTTCCAGGGCGTCTGCATCCTGCTGCTCGCCACCTTGCTGGTACGGCCTAAACCGCCTGCCTACGCGATCGCGCCTAAACGCATAGTTGCAAGCAAGATCGACTACACGTCCCGCGAGATGATCCGTTCGCCGCTGTTCTGGGTGCTCTATCTGATGTTCGTATTCGTCGCGGCCGGCGGCATCATTGCAACCGCTCAGCTAGGACCGATCGCGAAGGAATACGGCTTCGCCAGAATGCCGGTCAACCTGCTGGGCATCACGCTACCGCTCCTCACGATGACGCTGTCCATCGACAATCTGTGCAACGGCTTCACTCGCCCTCTGTGCGGCTTTCTATCGGACCGCATTGGCCGTGAAAACACCATGTTCATGATCTTTCTCGGCGAAGGCGTCGCGCTGCTCGGACTGATGCAGTTCGGCCATAACCCGTACGCGTTCATGTTCTTCGCCGCCGCCATCTTCCTTTGTTGGGGCGAAATCTTCTCGATCTTCCCGGCGACCTGTGCGGACACGTTCGGCAGCAAATACGCCGCGGCGAATGCGGGGACGCTCTACACCGCGAAAGGGACTGCCGCGATGCTGGTGCCGGTTGCATCGGTGCTGTCCGCGAATGGTGGCTGGAGCACCGTGTTTATCTCAGCGGCCGTCATATCGATCGCGGCCGCCGTATCCGCGAAATTCATTCTCGCCCCTATGAGAAAGCGCTGGATCGAAAACTCAGGCGCGCCAGCCGGCGTGGCCATCGCCGAGGCACGGTTGCAACCGTCGTCGTCCGGCGGCTCGTCTGAATGAATGACCCCGTGAGCTCGCCGCTCACGATCCCACTCATCACGCCCCGCTACCCAGGAGAGATGTCATGGCAGAAGCCGACCAGCCCACAACAGACACTACGTCACAACAACAGGCGAGCGAAACGACCGATGGATTCCATCTCGTCATCGACGCGCTGAAACTGAACGACATCAATACCATCTTCGGATTGGTCGGCATCCCGATCACCGACCTCGCGCGGCTTGCACAAGCGGAAGGGATGCGCTTCATCGGCTTCCGTCATGAACAGCACGCAGGCAACGCGGCGGCGATTTCCGGCTACATCACGCAGAAGCCGGGCATCTGCCTGACCGTGTCGGCACCGGGCTTTCTCAACGGCTTGACAGCCCTCGCCAACGCGACCACGAACTGTTTCCCGATGATCCTGATCAGCGGGTCGAGCGAACGCGAAATCGTCGATCTGCAGCAGGGAGATTACGAAGAAATGGATCAATTGAACGCGGCGAGGCCTTACGCCAAGGCAGCGTACCGCGTGCTCCATGCGGAGGATATCGGCATCGGCGTGGCGCGTGCGATCCGTGCTGCGGTGTCTGGCCGCCCGGGTGGCGTCTATCTGGACTTGCCCGCCAAGCTGCTCGCTCAAACGCTAGATACCGTCAAGGCGCAGCAGTCGCTGGTGAAAGTGGTCGACGCCGCGCCGCGTCAGTTGCCGGCGCCGGAATCGGTCAAGCGTGCGCTTGACGTGCTGAAAAGCGCAAAACGTCCGCTGATCCTGCTAGGCAAGGGGGCGGCGTATGCCCAGGCTGACGCGGAAATCCGCGCTTTCGTCGAGCAAAGCGGTATTCCGTATCTGCCGATGTCGATGGCCAAGGGCTTGTTGCCCGACACCCACGAGCAATCCGCGTCGGCGGCGCGTTCGTTCGTGCTGCAGGAAGCCGACGTTGTCGTGCTGATTGGCGCGCGTCTGAACTGGCTGCTGTCGCATGGCAAGGGCAACACGTGGGGCGCGGCGCCGAAAAAGTTCGTGCAGGTCGATATTTCGCCGACTGAAATCGACAGCAATGTCGCGATCGCCGCGCCGGTGATCGGCGATATCGGCTCGTGCGTGGCGGCGCTTCGCGCCGGCCTCGATGAGAACTTCGCCAGGCCGGCGGTCGAATGGACCGGTGCAATCGCCGAGCGCAAGAGCCGGAATCTCGCAAAGATGGCCGCGATGCTCGACAAGAACCCGTCGCCAATGAATTTCCACAGTGCTTTGCGTGCGATCCGTGACGTGCTGAAGACGCGCCCGGACATCAACGTCGTCAACGAAGGCGCGAACACGCTCGACTACGCGCGCAGCATTATCGACATGGCCGAGCCGCGCAAGCGCTTTGATTCCGGCACGTGGGGAATCATGGGTATCGGGATGGGCTTCGCCATCGGTGCGGCGGTCACGACCGGCAAACCGGTGGTCGCGATCGAAGGCGACAGCGCGTTCGGATTCAGCGGCATGGAACTCGAAACCATCTGCCGCTACGAGTTGCCGGTTTGCACGGTCGTATTCAACAACAACGGTGTGTATCGCGGCACCGACGTGAACCCGACGGGCGGCAAGGACGTTGCGCCGACTGTGTTCGTGAAGGGTGCGCGCTACGACAGGATGATCGAGGCATTCGGCGGGATCGGCTACCACGCGAGCACGCCGGAAGAACTGACGAAGGCACTCGTTGAGGCAATTGCATCCGGCAAGCCTAGCTTGATCAATGCCGTTATCGACGAAGCCGCCGGCACCGAAAGCGGCCGCCTGACGAATCTGAATCCGCAAAGCGCGGCAATGAAAAAGTAACCGGATCAACCACGGAGATACCAACATGACCAAACCTCTCGAAGGCATCAAGATCATCGACTTCACGCATGTTCAGGCCGGTCCCGCGTGCACCCAGTTGCTCGCCTGGTTCGGTGCCGACGTGATCAAGGTCGAAAGGCCGGGTTCGGGCGACGTCACGCGCAACCAGTTGCGCGACATCCCGGATGCCGACGCGCTGTACTTCACGATGCTCAACAGCAACAAAAAGTCGCTGACACTCGACACGAAGAAGCCGGAAGGCAAGGAAGTGCTCGAAAAACTGATCCGCGAATCCGATGTTCTGGTCGAGAACTTCGGGCCGGGCGCGTTGGACCGGATGGGCTTTTCGTGGGAACGTCTGAACGAACTCAACCCCAAGATGATCGTCGCCTCGGTGAAGGGCTTCAGCGATGGCCACCACTACGACGACCTGAAGGTCTACGAAAACGTTGCGCAATGCGCGGGCGGAGCGGCCTCCACCACCGGCTTCTGGGACGGTCCGCCGACCATCAGCGCAGCAGCGCTCGGCGACAGCAACACGGGCATGCATCTCGCGATCGGCATTCTGACTGCACTGCTCGGGCGCGACAAAACCGGCAAGGGCCAGAAGGTCGCTGTGTCGATGCAGGACAGCGTGCTGAACCTGTGCCGCGTGAAGCTTCGCGATCAGCAGCGACTGGAGCGAGTGGGATATCTCGAAGAATATCCGCAGTATCCGCACGGCGAATTCGGCGATGTGGTGCCGCGCGGCGGTAATGCGGGAGGCGGCGGGCAGCCTGGCTGGGTGCTCAAATGCAAGGGCTGGGAAACGGATTCGAATGCCTATATCTACTTCACGATCCAGGGCCATGCATGGGAGCCGATCTGCAAAGCACTCGGCAAGCCCGAGTGGATCGATGACCCAGCCTATAAAACCGCCGAAGCGCGTCAACCGCATATCTTTGAAATCTTCAAAACGATCGAAGCCTGGCTCGCCGACAAGACCAAGTTCGAAGCGGTCGACATCTTGCGTAAGTTCGACATTCCGTGTGCGCCAGTGCTGACGATGAAGGAACTGGCCAATGATCCTTCATTGCGGGCGAGCGGGACGATCGTCGAAGTACCGCACAAGAAACGCGGCTCGTATCTGACCGTCGGCAGCCCGATCAAATTCTCGGACATGAAGCCGGAGGTCACTGCCTCACCGCTGCTCGGAGAGCATACGGACGAAGTGCTGGCGAGCCTTGGCTACAGCAAGCAGGAGATTTTCAATCTACGCGAAGTCAAAGCGGTTTGACGGCGTCACGCAGGCCGGGGGAATCCGGCTCTGATGTGCAGATAAGGCGCCTCTGACGGCGCCGAATTCGATTCAAATCCGCTTTTTCCCCTGGAGGAGCGCCGTGCAAACTGCCATCGATTTCCAGCAACTTGCCAATGCCATCGGCGACGCGATCATCATCTCCGATGCCGGCGGCGGCATCACCTTCTGGAACCCCGCAGCCGAACGCATGTTCGGCTTTACGCAAAGCGAGGCGCTCGGCAATTCGCTGGACCTGATCATTCCGGAACGCTTGCGCGGTCGACACTGGGACGGCTATCACAAGACCATGGCAACGGGCGAAACCCGTTACGGCAATGATGTGCTGCGTGTCCCCGCCGTGCATAAGGACGGACGGTCAATGTCGATCGCCTTTACAGTTGCATTGCTGTATTCGCCGCAAAATGAACTCAACGGCATCGTCGCAGTGATTCGCGACGAATCCGCCCGTTTCAAGGAGGATCGCTTGCTGCGCCAGCGTCTTGCGGAGCTGGAAGCGTCCGCGCGCGTGTGAGCGGCGGGATGAAAGCGCAGTCCTCGTTCCGCCGTCTGCGGCCAGGGCGCCAGAATTGGGCTATGTTCCTGCATTTTTGCGGATCGTCGACGATCGTGGTGAGGTCGTCGAAGGTCCGTTCATGGCCGGCACCGGTCCAATGCGAAACGAGTTGTCACACCGTGCACATCGCCCGGCGTTAAGCTGCGCGCGAGCCACTTAACTCCGTCGGCCCATTGTACTGGTGCGTGCATAGGCATGGCCAGTATGGCCCCACCCCATGCGACGCTCCCAATTGCCAAGTGACGCCCGGAGTAACAGCTCCACCCGCCGAGGGCTCGACCGAGCACACGCATCCTGAGGCTGAATCGCGCGCACCGCCGACCACCGCGGCAAATTCCGCCGGCGCGTATCTTTCTTCGCTACCAGTTGGTTCCCAGCCGCATCGGCAATGCTTGAGGGTTAGTGGTAACCGGATTGCACCGGTGATCCTAATGGCCGAATCACTGCGGCTGCTCGCGCCTCGTTTCTCTGCGCGTACGAAGTGGTTCCAAGTGGATTGCTTGCGCGATCGTACCCGTTCAGTTCTTCATCAATGACAAAATCGGCGACTCTCATCGCGTTCAACCCATTGCCGTCCACGTCGCTCCACTCACGAATCGCACGATTGACTTTGGTTAGTGCGGTCACAGCCAGTAGTACAGCGTCCGTCTCTGTGATCTTGCCTTCAAGTTCATCTGCCAGATAGTCCGCGACCCGTAAAGCCGCCGCGATCAAATTGGTGTCATCAAGCAAATTCGTCAATACTGCCTGAACCACTGCGAGGCAGGCACCTTTTCGTGCAAGTGCAATATCTGTCATCAGGTTCTCCAGATTCGAGGCGACTGGATAGCAAACTTTTGCGGCCACGACGCATTGATGGCCATTAGAACGACGACGACTGAACCGCTGATTCAGCCACAATCACAATTTACTCCGGTTCTCGCGCACGTTTTATCGAAGTGCACCGTCGCAAGACGTCGGGCAGCATTCAGGGCGGCAGCCAAAGTAGATATTCTCCTATGCACCTTCCTTTCATGAATTGCATCAGAGGACGTCATAGCGTGTCGCTACACTGCCTAGACAAGACGATTCTGCCTCTGACATCAAGGGGGAGACATGTATGCGTAGCAACGAGCACCAAGTAGCCACGCAGGCGACGATGCCAGGCCTGATGCAACGCTTTCGTGTGGCACTTTTTCTCACAGTGCTGATGCTCCCCCGGGTAGTTCAAGGGATGGATTTCAACATCTACTACCAACCCCAGCTTGCGCTGAAATTGGTTGTCGGCAAAGGAAGCATTCGGGACGGTGACGCCGACAGGTTCCTGGCGTCCGCCAAAATGGCCGATCGTGATAGAGAAGGACTCGTTGTCCTTGTATTAAACAGTCCCGGAGGAAATGTCGAGGCGGCCTTTCGTGTCGTCGATGCAATGGACAAGGTGCGCGTCTATACCACCGTTCCAAATGATGCGAAGTGCGCGTCCGCTTGCGCTTCCATTCTGTTCGCTTCGGGCCAGCGCCGAAGCGTTCTCGGTACCGGGCTGCTTGGCTTTCATAGCTGCTACCGGCGCGATGAGCGAACCTACGTCCAGGATTCTTTGTGCAACGAAATAATCGCGGCAAATGCAATGCAAAGAGGAGTCAGTCACGCCGGCATTAATCGCTTCGTCAAACAATATGGTGCACGAGACATGGCATGGGTTGGCCGCGAGGTTGCCTGCCAATCGTTGGAAGGGCTATGCAAGCCCGGATTGCTGGAAACCCAACGTGGATCGAAGGCAGCGCTGATGCAGAGCTTTGATTGCGGGAAACTCATATCGGTTCAAGCTCAGCTCATATGCGGGGATGCGGACCTCGCCCGGCTCGATGAAACGTTGTCAAACGTCTACGATCAAGCGATGAAAGTGTCTGCCAACAAAAAGCGACTCAAGGCGGATCAACGCACATGGCTTCTCACTTCTCGCAACGCGTGTGGCGACAAAGCGTGTCTACTCCAAAGCTTCCGTCTCCGCATCGATCAACTAAAGCGGCAGCGCTCGGGGTGAGGTTCCGGCTAACGTTGTCCGTATTCGATGATCCCCGTCAGGCGGCCCCGATGTTCAAGTCGTAGTCGAAAATGCCCTACGCCGTCTGAGCACGGTTTCTGCGGGCATTCCAGACCATCAACTTTTTTGCCTCTCGACAGCCACGAGACAACAGCGTCGCACAGGTGATTGTGCTGCCCGAAATAGGCCCAAGGGGCAATTGCGCGCGCCTCGATCGTCGGCTACGGTTACCACGCCACCATCACAGGAGTGATTCCGATGAACAAACATGAACTCGTAGAAGCAGTCGTGGCCACGACCGGCGCAAGCAAGACGGCCACGGGAGGAACGATCGACGCGTTCATCTCCACAATCACGGATGCAGTCACTAAGGGCGACGCCGTCCACTTGATGGGCTTCGGATCTTTTTCAATAGGTGCCCGTGCCGCGCGAGCCGGTCGTATTCCCTCGACTGGCGTCGAGATTCAGATCGCCGCTGCGAAGACCGTGAAGTTCACGGCCGGCAAGGCATTCAAGGAGGCTGTGAACGCCTGAAACATAAAAGTCGGCGTATGGAAACGTGCCGGACTCACCGCCGCTGGCCGCCAGGATACTTCGCCTGAGATCTGCGTGATGCAGCGATCCAGCAAAGTATTTTTCTGCTACTGGCACGATGAGTGGGCGGATGTCACGGCAGTGCTTGAACTCGATCAATCCATGGAGAACCTATCATGCTCAAACGTCTGATATTGATGCTCGCAGTCCTGTTGATGTTGCCCATTGGTGCTGCTCGGGCCGACGAATATACGGACACCCTCAACCTGTTCAGGAACGCGGGAGAAAGCGGCAGTCTTCTGCATAGTGCTTATGGTTACGCCGTGTTTCCGAAGATTGGCAAAGGGGGAGTTGGTATAGGCGGTGCCCATGGGAAGGGTCGCGTCTATGCGCAAGGGAAACATATCGGCGATACATCGATGACTCAGATCACCGTGGGCTTGCAGCTTGGGGGGCAAGTGTACAGTGAGCTCATCTTGTTCAAGGATGAACGAGCCCTCAAAGAATTCACCCATGGTAACTTTGAATTTGGCGCAGATGCCAACGCGATCGCGATCACCGCGGCGGCTGGCGCACAGGCAGGCACGACGGGCGGCACCTCTACTAACGTAAGTGGCGGCAAGAAAGATGCCAAAACGACCGGCGCCTTTCGAAAAGGCATGGCTGTCTTTACCGTGGCCAAGGGCGGGCTGATGTACGAGGCAAGCGTTGGCGGCCAGAAGTTCTCTTACACCCCTCGTTGATTTTCGCGGAGTCTTAACGAGCCGGCGTTTAAACGTCTGCGTCGGCCTGAATCAACAGCGGGCATTGGTGGATCTGAGCCCGACAGCGGCCGGCGTGGGTCTACCCGAGCGTTCGGGCTTCATTGCGCAGTGTCTGGTCACTAGAGTTACAGTTCGTCCCAGTAAGGGAGGCGCCCTGGTCCGGCTGGGGCACTTCACTAATCAGAAATTTTCCTGCGGCGCCATGCGCTTTGCCGCCGCATCGCGCAGTTTCACGTTGAATTCAGCGGACATGCAGATACAGTCGACTACTTCAGCAACGACAGCAGGACTTGGAACAAGCGACACGATCTCGTCTATGTCGGCGAGCACGACCATGTCGAGTTCGAATACCAGCAAGACCGCATCGACGACCAACGCCGCGCCTGGCGGCAAGGCTACGGTTTGGTCGCAAATCGACACTAGACCGAGATCGCTTTCAGTTCATCGGCAAGATACGCAACGATGGCTCGGGCGGCCGCTCGGGCGGCCCGGGCAGCGGGATAAACGGCATTGACCTCAAGTGGCTCGACCGCCCAATCGGGCAACAAAGGGATGAGCCGGCCATCGGACAGCTCGGCGCGGCACCCCCATGACCCTGTGGCCAGAATCCCAAGGCCCGCAACGGCCGCAGCTGTGGTTCCTTCGTTCAGGGAGATAGTCAGACGTCCCTCTCCCCGGACCATGAGCCGGCGTCCACCCTTTTCAAAGGTCCAGCCGCGCACTCCGGCACCCGATGGGCCCTTGACGAAGGTATGTCTGGCCAGGTCGCCCGGCTCGAGCGGCATTCCCGCGCTGGCCAGATAGTCCGGAGAGGCGACCAGCATCCGGGGGCACCGCCCAAGCATCGTTGAAGTGGCATTTGAGTCCTTCAGCTGTCCAAAGCGGAACGCCACATCCACACCTTCAGCGATCAGATCCTGCCGGTCGTCTGCCATTCGCAGTTCAACGTGCAACGCCGGGTGCGCGCTCATGAACCGTCCTATCCGCGGGATAACCTCGCGCACCCCGAAACTGGTCGACAAAGCGACGCGTAGATGGCCCCGCAGCTCCGCCGTTCCTCGCGCAGCGTGGTCTGCTTCATTTAGTGCGGAGAGAATCGCTTCAACGCGGGCGAGGTAATCGGTACCCGCCTCCGTCAACGTGACGGCTCGCGTGCTTCTTATGAATAGCGCAGCGCCGACTTCTTCCTCGAGCTCCGAGATGCGCCGCGATGCCGACGGTTGGCTTAAGCCCAATTCCCGGCCGGCTTTGGTGAAACTCGATGTGTGGGCAACCCGTACAAATAGCTGAAGGGTCGACAGCTTGTCATTCATTTGCAGGGAGAATAACTGAAAGTCATGTCGGCATTCTACCGCTGTCAGCGTAAATGAATCACCATTCGAATCAAGCAAGCATGAATGTCACTACGCAGAGCGGTGTGGCAACTCTCTCCGTCGATTTTCCATTCGTTGCCGCTACGCAAGACTGTTTGTCCGGCGCGTGTACTCGAAAGCCAGCGCAATGCCTCCGCATTGACGTTGATCAGCTCATTCGTCGTCACGCCACACAACTACGTTTTCTGGAGTAAAGCATGAGCACGCATCAAAAGGTTGTCGTCGTTACCGGTGCATCGCAAGGCATTGGTGCCGACGTCGTCAAGGCATTTCGCAAGCTCGACTACCGCGTCGTTGCGACGGCACGTTCGATCAAGCCGTCGGACGATCCGAATGTTCTGGCCGTCGCCGGTGATATCGGCAATCCAGAAACCGCGCAACGTGTGATTTCCGAAGCCGTCGCAAAGTTTGGCCGGATAGACACTCTGGTAAACAACGCCGGTATCTACATTGGCAAGCCTTTCACGGAAAACACGAGGGAAGACTACGCCGCTGTAATGAACGTGAATATGGCGGGCTTCTATCACATCACGCAACTTGCCATCGCCGAAATGGAAAAGCAGGCGGGCGGCCACGTCGTCAGTGTGACCGCCAGCGTCGTGGACCAGGCGATCAGCGGCATCTATTCGGTACTGGCAGCGCTGACAAAGGGCGGTCTGAACGCCGCAACGAAGTCATTGGCGATTGAGTACGCCAGAAAAGGCATTCGTGTGAATGCTGTTGCACCGGGAATCATTAAGACTCCCATGCACCCGGCGCAATATCACGACATGCTCGACGCGCTCCATCCGCTCGGCCGCATGGGCGAGACCAGCGATATCACCAACGCTATTCTGTTCCTCGAGTCGGCACCCTTCATTACGGGAGAAATCCTGCACGTGGATGGCGGCCAAAGCGCTGGGCGGTAAGTACCAGGACTATCGGCGACCACCGCAATATCTTCGTTGCTCCGTGGCCGGTCGCAGCTCGAACCAATACAGATAAGACAAGTTCAGCCTGCAATTCGTCGGCAGCGCGCTTGAGGACATCCATGTGGTCGTGGCAGCGATCGAGCGCTATACAACCGACGTCCCCGCTGGGGTCGAAGGCCTGGCGCATCCGTACACGGCAAACCGCTTTGCGCGCAGACCTGGCTCGCCGGCCTCGGCGATTGCCAGACTGGCGTACGTGAGCTGCTTGCCGCACGGCAATTCAATAACCTTTATAAAGGTGACTAAAATGACATCTAGTGATATTCAGGAAATCAAGGCATTAAACGCAAAATACAACTTCTCGCTCGACGAGGGCAATGCTGATGCATGGGCAACGTGTTTCACAGCCGACGGAGTCTTCAATGCGGCATTGGGCGGATCGAAACTAAAAGGTACCGAGCAGTTGAAGGCTTTCGTTCCTACGTGCAGCGCGACGTTTGGGACTATGTATCACCTCACAACCAACGAAATTATTTCGGTCGACGGTGAAAATGCTCGTCAAAAGTGCTATCTGCAATTCTTCGCAAAAAAGGACGGTGCTCTGGACGGCTACATTTGTGTCTATGACGATTGGCTTAAGCGGGAGAACGGCGCCTGGAAATACAGCCGTCGAGACGTAGCAACAAAAGACAAATTCACTCATTTGAAAGATTGATACACCACTGAACAAGCCAAGCGAGCATTGACCAACGTGTCCCGCCAGATTCCTGGCGTGTCGCAGTCTCATGGAATCGGGCCGGCCGTTTACTGGTGCCGAGCAGTCGCTTCATCGTCCTATAGCGGAGCCTGCTAAACGGCGCTTGTTGGCCGAACTGAGCCACGATGGCGAGCCTCCCCGTGCGACCCGCACCGGCCAATCAATACGTCAGAGCCAGACTGACTGTCCATCCTTTGACGTGGGGCCCAAATAGATAGGCTGCTCCCGCCCGCACGCGTTTCGACTGTGGGTTGTCTTTTGAAAGGGGAAGTTCGAATCCGGCCCCGACGTTCGCCAACGTTGAAAATCCAAGAGCGTCGTGATTGGGCCCGAAGAATCCGCCGTAGCCCGCGTCGATAACGTAGTTCAACGGGCGCGCAAAGAGCTGAGCACCGGTAGGCGCCGAGTAAGTCGACTGGACCGACCATGAACCGGCCGTTTGTCTGAACCGCAGTAACGGATCAGACTCGTCGAAGCTTGAGATCCACGACCACGCAACATGTCCACGAACAGTCAGCTGCTGCCCCGGCGCCAGGCTCGTCGACCATTCGAGCGCGGCATTCGGTGTAATCAGCCATGCGTTTTCGTGCCAGTTGAATAGCGGTCCATCAAGCACAGGTTTCAAGCCGGTGGCCGCGCCTGCATACGAGGCGTCATTGAGCAACCTCGCTACGCTAAAATCCACACCCGGCTCGAATGTGAACCCATAGCCGAGCCTGCTTTTCAGGAACAGGCCGCCTGTCGCGCTAAAGGCCGACCATTTGCTTGCGATGCTGCCTGCCGCGCCGTTCGGCGCGTCGACCGCGAATTCGTCCTTTTCGCGAAAATAACCGCCGGAAACGCGCCAGCCAACGCTATTTCGATCCGAAAACGTGACCAGACTGCCCTCGTAGGGAATCCGGGTGATGGTCAGTGAGTGCGGGACGGCATCATCTGAGATGTCGAGATGTGAAGAGCTGATGTCCGGCGTCGCGGTCAAGTTGAGAATGTGCGCATAGCCTGAACCAAGACGCGCAGCGCCGATGATGTCCCTGCTGGACTGCGCCATAAGAGATGCAGAGCTTGTAACTGCGAGACAAGCGACAAGAAACCGGGCCGATAGGACCCGCGCAACACTGCGGAAGCTTCCAGTGGAAAATCGCATGCGAGTTTCACTCCGTTTGGCGGCCGGACACGCGCTGGGGAGCACTATACCGTGTGCAGTTGGAGTTGATTTTTTTGAACTCTCTCCTCTCGATTGGGAGCCATCTGCTCAACGCCGAGTTTACATTGGCCGCGCCAACCTAGCCGTCGATGTATTTTCAACGCAAGCGTGTCGAAACCCGGTGAGCCTGGTCCCACGCTCGCGCGCGAAGTAGCTTTCGTCGACGAACAGATCCAAGCCCTTCGACATACGTTCTTGATATCTCGAACCGCTATGAGGACATGCCGCGCGAAGGCCTGGCAAACGCGTGAACCACCGCTGCGGCCCGGAAACGAGAACCGCCTCCGTCATAACTACGGA
The DNA here is from genome assembly GCF_904848625.1 of Paraburkholderia metrosideri. GTDB lineage: Bacteria > Pseudomonadota > Gammaproteobacteria > Burkholderiales > Burkholderiaceae > Paraburkholderia > Paraburkholderia metrosideri. Next base: position 39,128 of record NZ_CAJHCP010000005.1, on the reverse strand, counting down.
GTTTGCTTCGCGGTGGAAATAAAACATCCGGTCCGCACACATCAAGCGCGTGGGCGACGGAATCTGGGAGCACTGCTTCAGTGCAGAAAAAGGTCGCAACCGCTTCACCTCAGGCGAACGGTTGCGACCTGGCGAGACAACCCTATTTCATGGATCGCGAGACAGGGCTAGTGTCCATTTCTCGGCAGCCCAACGACCGAATTCGCCGCCGTCACACCCATCGCCTGATAACCCGCGCGATTAGGGTGCAGATAATCCCCTGCACTTCCCTCACTATTCGGAACGAACTGCGGATACAAGGTCCCCGTGCTCGGATCGGTCGTTACGGCTGCGAAGTCGGCGGTTGCGTCAAACAGTCTGCTCGTCAGAATGAAGTTATCGAGCGTCTTGCGGTAACCATCCACCTGAGCGCTGCCGTAAGAGGCCGCGAACGCTGCGCCCGCCGCTGCGGCCAGCGGGCTATTGGCGGGCACCTGTCCGTTCGGAACAAAGCTCGGCGTGAGCGTCGCGCCGATCACCGCGATGTTCGCCTTGCGCAGCGCCGCGACCACTTGCCGGTAGCCCGCGATGATCGGCGGCGGCGTCAACTGTGCGTTGCCGAGATCGTTGATGCCTTCCATCCACACCACGAGGTTCACGCCCGACAGCGAAATGACATCGCGATTCACACGCTGCGTGGCGGGTTGTCCGGCGAGTTGCGCGACCACACCGTTGCCGCCAATCCCTTCATCGACCACGCTGACGTGATCGCCCAGCCGGTTGTGAAGTTGCCGCGACATCACATTGGCCCAGCGGTCGCTGCCATTGAGCGTGGAGAACGTACCGTCGGTGATCGAGTCGCCGAACGCGACCACCACCAGCGTATCGCGCGGCGCAAGCACGTCGAGTTCGCTGACGAAGAAATACGATGTGGTGGAATACGGATAGGCCGTGTCGTCCTCGGCCAGAACCTGATCACCCGAATTGGGCGCGCTGATGTAGGAAGTCGTGAACGCTGTCGCGTGATAGCTCGCCGGACCCGACGCGCCATCTACGGCGAAACTCACCGCGAGGTTGCGTCCCGCCAACGCGTGAGGATCGCCTTGCGACACGAACGGCAACTCGACAGGATCGCTGAATATCTGTTGCCCGGCTGGAATCGTCACGCTTTGATTGCCGTTGAAACTCAGCGACACACTGGTGCCGGGCACGAGGTTCGCTTGATAACTTTGCAGTGCAACCGCGGCATGACTGAACGTGACCGGCTTGGTGCCGAACACATTCGAAAAGCGCACCCGTATCTTGCCGCCCCATAGATCGGGCTTGATGATCATCCTGAAAGTCTGATTGACCGCGCCGTTCGTTGTCGCACCCGGTAATGGAAAACTCAGATCGGGTTGCGGATCGTAACCGGGAACGGAGGCAGCTTGTGGCGTGGTGGGCAGTACATAGGCTGCCTGAATCGAGGTTGCCCAGGACGCGGCCCATTTACCGCCTCCGCCACCGCCATTTCGATCGTTGTCATCGGCACTGACTGAGCCTGACGCAAGAACGCACGCTGCCAGTGCCGCGGCAGCGAGTAATTTGCTGCGCCGCACGCTGACATATAGCGACATTCCGACCGACGTGATCCACGACGATAGCCGGTTCGTCCTTTGTATCGCTTGCATTTTGTCTCCTCCGTTGCGAGCGAGCTCGCATCCTGCTTCATGGCACACAGCCGTGAAAAGCCAACTGTGTGGCTACGACTTCATGCAAGAGGAAACATAGTACAAAAGCACAGACAGTATCGACGCCATGACTTCGAATGACGTGAATTGGCGGGATACGCCTTACAAAAAAGCCATACGTATTTAGTTATTTCGTTACCGCAATGCGACCGGTGACTGTTGACGATCTATAGGGCAACACCGACAGATCCTGCCCCTGCCACCAAAAACTGCTGTACGACCTCTAGCTGGAAGTGCTAACTGCACCTCGCCATGGCAACACCTCAAGGGTTGATTGATGTTCAGCTCTTGGGGTGCAGTTCAGATTGCAGGAGACAACAAGCGGACCACTGCATCTCACGGCGCTGCGCCGCATCGGCGGCAGACAACGCGCACTTTGTTTGTCCTGAGCTGCCTGTCGTTTCGCTACACTGCGCATTTTCGCTGACAACCCTGCCAGGAGGATGCACATGGACCGCATGGTGACGATGGAGACTTTCGTAACAGTTGTCGATGCGGGTTCGTTTTCTGCCGCCGCACGTCGGTTGAAGTTAGGTCAACCCGCTGTCTCCAAGGCGGTTGCCCAGCTGGAGGAACGTCTGGGGGCCCGCTTGCTATTACGATCGACACGGGGTCTGGCGCCGACCGCTGCCGGGCAACGGTTTTATGAGCACGCGCTCAGAGCTATCTATGAGGCAGAGCAGGCCGAACAGGCAGTGCGCGAGTCGTCCGATGGCTTGTCGGGGCAACTACGCATAGGTGCGGCCGTCACCTTCGCCCGGCTGCACGTGTTGCCTGCACTAAAGCCTTTCCTCGATCAACACCCCAATCTGAACATCGACATCGTGCTTGATGACCGGTCCGTTGATTTGCTCGAAGAGGGTGTCGATGTCGCATTGCGTATGGGCACGCTAGACGACTCGACCATGACTGCGCGTCGCATCGCGAACGGGCGGCGACTCGTCGTCGGCACGCCATCGTATTTCGCAGAGGCCGGACTTCCGCAAACACCTGTCGACCTCAGCCGGCATCAGGCGATCGTCTACTCGCTGCGTGGCGGCGGTGAATCGTGGCTGTTCAGCCGCAATGATGGATCTGATTCAACCGTGACCTTGTCCGGCCGAATCAGCGTGAACGCAGCTGAAGGCATGCGCACGGCAGTCCTCGCTCACATGGGCGTTGCTGTCGCATCGGAATGGATGTTCGCCCCTGAGCTCGCGAACGGCACAGTACAGGCCGTGCTGACTGACTGGACCTTGCCGACCATCGACCTGTGGGCAGTTTTCCCTGCCGGACGCATGGCAACAGCGAAAGCACGGGCCTTCGTCGCGTATGTCGAGCACCTTCTCAATGAGCATCAATCCAGCGACGACCCAGTTGCCTAGCCGCTTTGCAGCTGGGCTCCAATTGCCCCAATCTGCCCCCTCGCAGCAGGAATAGCAGCTATTCCTCGGCCACGACTACCGCGAGACACCGCCCGAGCGGAGGATGCGCATCAACCAATGCATCAAAACATTGGCTCTGATGCAGCAGTCTCTTGCGGCTGTTCAAACCGAAGGACCGATTCGAAACCTACCTGTTGAGGAAAACCATGACTCAAGCCCTGAAAGGCAAACTCGCTCTCGTTACTGGCGCTTCGCGCGGAATTGGTGCAGCTATTGCGGCACGTCTTGCGCGCGACGGTGCATCGGTCATCGTCCACTATGCGTCGAGTTCCGAGCGCGCCGAAGCAGTCGTCAAGGAGATCCGTGATGCTGGCGGCGAGGCTGAAGCGGTCGGCTCCAACCTGTCGACGCTGGAAGGCGTCAGGAGTCTCATCGATTCGCTGAACGCTGCGTTCGGCGGCCGCTTCGAGGGGCGGCTCGACATTCTTGTCAACAACGCGGGCACCGTCGAATATGGGCCATTCCTCGATTCTTCGGAGACCTCATACGACACGCACTTCAACTTGAACGTTCGTGCGCCGATCGAACTGGCAAAGGACGCGGCAGCGCGAATGGTCGCGGCCGGCTGGGGACGCATCATCAACGTGGGCTCGGCCTTCGGCGAAGCCGCGCCACTGCCTGGCGTGACGCTCTACATCGCATCGAAGTTTGCACTTAGAGGCTTCACTCGCGGGCTATCGCGTGAACTCGGCAAGTACGGCGTGACCGTGAATGCCGTTCAGCCCGGCCCGATCGATACAGAACTTGCTCCGCAGCCAGGCACCGAAGATCACGCAACGATGATCAAGCTCGCAAGCGTTGGCCGTTTCGGCAAACCTGCGGAAATCGCGGCGGCCGTTGCGTATCTCGCCAGCCCCGAAGCGGGCTACACGACCGGCGAAAGCCTGACGGTCGACGGCGGATGGATCGCCTGAGCCGGGCTGCCCTGCTGAGCGCTGTCCGAATATCTCGTGGATGTCGGATAGCGCCAACTCAACGTAGCGACAAAAGCACTGACGTGTAATTGGTATCTATCTCAACCCGTCGATACTGAAACGGCTAAAGGGACCGCGCGGTGCTCGTCGAAGGGCGAGCACCGGGGGGCGGAAATAACTTGAAGTCAGGCTGCAATGACTGGGATCGCCCGTGTGACTGTTTGCTTCAACTCTCGCCATCCTATGTCAGTGCCGACAGACGACCGCTGAGGATCGGGAAGGCGCATTCGCCAATAGGGAAAGCTGACTCTCGCCGACACCCGGTCGCGAATGTCTGCAATGAAATCAGGAACGGTCGCACGTTCCTGATCGGCCACCGTCGGCAAAAGCCAGCTTGCCGTTCGATTCAACGCGATGAATGCCGCTTACCTACATGTCCACAATCAAGACGGCACCGCCTTGACTGGCCGAGTCGGGTTGGCGATATCTCCAACACCTCGGTGACCGTAAGCAAATACCTGTCAGGCCGGTTTGCACTCGATATTGATCACAACTTCCTCTGGCTTGCCAGCGCCTCATCAATGCGGCTCAGCATCTCCAACGCTGAGCCGAAAAGCGCAACACCGACACCTTGTCCAATCTCGGCGTCACGAGGATTAATGCGAATCAGAGGCGTCCTGAGGCTCTCGGCGAACATCCGTACACTCGGTACCGCGAGACCGGCACCTATCTCCACAACGACGGGATTTCGAACCTGCCCGCGCCAAACTTCTTGCCGCAATTGCTGTGCGAAGGTACGCGCACCCAGCCATGCACTATCGGAGAACATCAGGAAATTAGGACGCGAGAAACTGCCGCAGCAGGCGCAACGCGGCAATCCGGCGTTGGTCAGGCGGTCGGCATCGCCCAGTGATCCCGCAAGATCGTTCGACGACCAGATCGCAGACGAGCATGGTCGACTGCACTGCATGAAGTTGATCGATCCGTGACACTCGACCACACGATCTTCGGCGAATCCTGCGCGCTGGAAATGCCCGTCGACATTGCTCGTATAGACAAACGCGCCGTGGCGAGTGTATTGAGCCCAACGAAGCAGCATCTGATACCCCGCGTGCGGAACGGTTCGGGTGCACGCCTGCAACGCGCGACTGTAAAAGCGCCATGCGGCGAGCGGGTCGCGTCTGAAGATGTCACCTTGGGTCAATGCGCCGATATCGCGCGCGTTCATTCCTTCCGGGAGCATGCTGGTCCAGAGCCCATGCGATCCGCGAAAGTCCGGCAGACCTGAGTCGACACTCATTCCAGCTCCCGCAGCGATGATCAGGGCATCTGCATGCCGCAACAGCCGGGCTGCTTCTTGCACGGACCGAGTCGTATCCATCTCACACCCTCCTTGTTAAGCGATCAAGAGGGAGTGAGCGTAAGGATCAATCAGGCCAAGTTGTGTCCGTTTTGGTCGCCGGACTATGGTGATCGAATGCCGCGCATCCGGTACGTGCCATTACATGCGGAAGGCTCGTTTCCTAAGGCCATTCTCGCCGTAAGAGCCGATGCGTTGCTCGCCGCCGATTCAAGTCATCCTCGATATTTGCCGATATCGTCCAGAAGGACGTATATGACTCGCGCTGGCCAAATGCGATTCGGGGCGAGATTTCATGAGGAGAAGAAGATTTGATTTTGCTTCCGCATGCAGGAAACTGCGAGATCCCCGACCAACGTTTCCTCGCTGCATGGGACTTCTGGTTCAAGCGGTTTGGAGGGGGGCGTGATCCAGCGAGCGGCGCGATGCCGCGGCTGAGTTCCATAAAACCGCTTGCGGTGTTGTGGGACAAGGGTGCCCAATTCTCGCTGGAAGTTCTGTGTCGTACGCTCACAAAAGCCACATACTGGAACACCGGTCAGGCCACCGGGCCTATGCTGCAAGCGAACGCGCGTCTTCTCCAAACCACGACGACGATCAATCCCCGCACCCTTCGGGAGGTCCATGGCGTATGCCTGACCGAGTATGGCCGCGAGCGCCTCGCTGGTGCCATCAGCGACCCTGATCTGGAAGCACGGATCGCTGTCTTCGAGCAATCCGACTTCGACATCCCCGATGGCAAAGCCAAAGCTCCGCCGCTAAAAGATTGGTCGCCGGAGCCAGCACCCCTATCTGTGCCGCCGCGAGATCTCCCGGCGGATCTGATCAAGGCACTGGTTGCCGACATCGAAACAGATCCGTTCCGACCGGTCTATCGAAAAGCGTCCCTCGGCGCCCCGATAAGCGGCTGGCGTACACGTCTCGCTCACTACTTCTGGCCGCGGCCGGAAGTTGACTACCACGCCACCATGCGTGACCTCGCGCCACTGTTGGCGTTGGCAAACGAGTTGGCGACGGCGGTTGGTCGCTGGACGAGCGTGCAGCGCGCACAAGCGATCAGCTTCGCCGAACAGGTCTTCGCCTGGGGCGGCGTGCCACAGCGCACGTTCGACGATAAAACGGTCGAAGCAGTGATCATGTCGGCAATCAAACACGAAGCGTTGCCAGGCGCATTGATGAACAGCGGTTGGACCAAGGTCGCCGCCTTCGCCACCGCGCACCTGGAGCCGGAAGGCGTACTGGTGATCTGGGACAGCCGCGTCGCTCATTCATTGATCACGCGCATCGATCGACTTCTCGTTGCTCGGAGTATTCAGACTGTCCCGAGTTACCTCAAGGCCATTGGTCGAGTGCCCGGCCGCGGCGGTAGTCGTACACCGCCGCCCGAATACGGCGTGAAAGGCTGGGGCATCGGGTACAAAAGTTGGGCTAGCGTATTTGCCGGCAGCGCTCTCGTTCGCGCCATCCGCGATGAACTGAATGCGCGCGAAGAAATGACAACGGCCCTGGGCGTTCGGCCTGAACCATGGACGCTTCGACAGGTGGAAATGGTGTTGTTCATGGATGGCTACTGAGACTGTCCGCCGGGTACTACCGTTAACGCACCGGCACCAGCACCAGCGCCCGGATCACTCCCGGACGCCTCGTGCAGCGCGCAACTAGAGTCCGTCCGCGACGCTGTCCCAGAAGCCCGGCTCGTCGTGGTGCCGGTTACGCATTGCATGTTCTAGCGACAGCACGAAGAACCGAGCGCCGCCGAATCGCATGGTGCCGTCCGGATATTCGAGGAAGGCTTTGAGTTGCCGGTACCGCAGATCGTCGTCGTCGAACAGAACGTCAAGATAGAGTTGACCGGCATAGGCACGGAATGTTGTTTCCGACGCCCAATCGCCACACGGTTCCCACGAAAACGAATTCTCGTCCAGCCAGCGAATGATTTCTCTACGGCTCAACGACGACTCATAATGCGACGACGCGGCGTCGGGCAACGGGAAAAACTCCAGGTACAGCACGTCACGTCCTCTTTTTCGAGCGATCGCGTCGATGTGTTCGATCATCAGAGGCATGCAGGCATCTCCATTTCGATTGCGGTTTCCCAAGGCCCAACGCTCACGTCTGCGGATCGCCAGCCGCTGAGTTGCACAATTGCTCGTCCAGTAACTCGAGCACCTCCAGTGCGGCACCGGCTATACCGATGCCCGTTGCAGATTCGAGTTGAAATTCTCGCGGGTTTATCCGGATCAGTCGTCCCGCGTGATATTCGCCCACACGACGGACCGTGGGAATGGAGCGCCCCGCGCCTAGCTCCAGCACCGTCAGCGGGTGCGGGCTACTCGCCAGCCACGCGGAGAATTGGCGCTCCGGCAGAAGGGTGCGATCTTCGATCCATTCGGAGTCGTTGAACATCAGGATGTTCGGCCGCGCAATGCCGCCGCACGACGGACATCGAGGCAGCGGCGAAAGCAACCGGCAACTGTGGGGGTCCACTTGCGGAGCAAAACTTCCGGAAGGCCACAGCCGGGTTGAGCAGACGTCGAGACACTGCAGCCAATGAATCGAGCCATGACACTCCATAACGTCGCTTTCCGGAAAGCCAGCTGCCTGAAAATGTCCATCGACGTTACTCGTGAAGACAAATGCGCGGCCGGGTCGCTTCGCAGCCCAGTCACGCAAGATGCGATAACCGCGATGCGGTTGCGTGCGGCGATACAGTTCAAGCCGATGACCATAAAAGCCCCACGCCTGGGCAGGGTCGCGCCTGAAAGCATCCGGAGAGGCGATATCCTCGAATCGCAACCCCGAGGCCTGCAGCGCCGGGTAAGCCCGCCAGAATCCCTGCGTACCGCGAAAGTCCGGCAAGCCGGAGTCGACGCCCATGCCAGCGCCGGCGGTGATCAATAGTCTGTTCGTGCCCCTGAGCCACTCCGCGGCGCGTAGAACTTCACGGTTCGTTGACATCGTCGATTACCCCCTGATTCCAGCCGCGTTTGCGCGCGGCGCCCGCAAGTTCAGTTGCGTTCGTTCCATGCGTGACTGATCAGTGCAGCAAGAAAGTTGCCCCTGCCTATCGGGCGACCCGACGGGGTATGCGTGACATCGGTTGCGGGATCGTATCGGCCGAGGATCCGCCCGGTGTTATCGCTTGCCGTCTGCCGACCTTCGTCGTCAGAACTGATGGAGCCCATCGGAAATCCATGCGTAGTTTTCAGGTATTCGCGTCGCAATTTTGCTCCTTCGGACTTTCGTTCGCGTGGAGGCCGCACGAGCGATGGCGGCCGAACCGTTACCTTAAGGAACGATTCGGCCACACGGAGTCCGAATGTCGTCGCGGCGAGCTCGGAGAGACGGGCTCGGCTTATCGGGCCGCGCTGGCGTCGTCATAGCGTTTCAGGAGATTGCGTGCTCGTTGGGCGAACTCATCGCGCAGGCTCTGTGGCGCGAGAATTTCGATGGAGTCGCTATGACTATGCAGAAACTGACGAAGCATGACGGACGGCTTGACCCGCGCCGTCAGGACAAACGAGTGGTTCTCGCCCTCCTCCACGGGTTCCTGATCGCTCGACAGCCGGAACTCCCGAAGCATGTGGGAAGAGCGCCTGCCTTGCCCGTCGTTCGCACTTTCGTATACGCGCAGCTTCAACTCGACCTCAGGCTCCGGCATGAAGTGGAACTTGCTCTCCGTCTCAACGTACTTCGTCAGGTCGAATGCGGGGTCCTGATCGGCGGGTTCGTCCAATACGCGTACGTCAGACAGTCGATCCATCCGGAACATGAATTGATTGCCCGGGGAGTCCGGTCCCCAGGCAATCAGGTAGAGCACGCCGGCCCGATCTACGAGTGCGAGTGGACTCATCCGATAGACCCGTTCGCCCGGTTCAATTTGACCTGCGGGCCGATTGCGAAACGACAGTTTCAGGTCGTAAAGCAGACCTTGAGTCACCGCCTGATAAACGCCTGCGTCGACAGGCGGCGCAAGCACAGGCTGAGTGCTGTCGATTCTGAGCGTTTTTCTTGCCCAGGTTCGTCCGCGCTTCGCTCGCTCATTGTTACGTTCAAGGGCGAGCGTCGCTGTCGCCCGCTCGAAATAAGGCTGCAGTTCGGCTAGAACCACAGCCGGAAGCTGCCGGGCGGCGACCCGATTGAGTGCGCATAGCGCAATCGCCAGATTTGCACTCATGGTTCTTTCGTCCCGAAGCAACGGGCTTGCGCTGGTCTTGAACCAACGCGCTCCACGGGTGTGGCCGACATGGCTGACCAGTTCGCTCATGCCGGCTAGCGCGCGGCGTACCGTTCGCTCATTGGGCTTCGGGTCGAACTCGGCCGCGAGACGGGCCAGCAGATCGGACATGGAAATCCCAACGCCTACGGCCTTGGGCACGTCATCTTCGTCCTCGACGTACGGCAATAGGCGGAACAGGGCTTCGACGAGTCTGGAATTGGAAGGCATTCGGTCGCGCGAGATAGATGATTGGAAGCCCGATGCCGGGCGTCGTGGTTCCTCGGCTTTCGAGTGTAGCGAGAATCAGGACATGCCGTGTCCTGAAGCACAGCTAGACTGCCGATTCAATTCGACGCTATGGAGGGGCTTATGCCAACGGCTTATACACTGGGTAGACGCAAACAATTCGAGTATGAGGGTTCTGTCAAGGCGGGATTGACGTTGATCGTTGGCGTTAAAAGAACGCGGCATCGCATTGATGCGGAAACGCTGTCCAGGCTGCTCGCACATTTTCGGCATCGGAAAGCTTCTGCCCCTGTCGGCTCCTCTCACGACAAACCGCCGCCCGGTTCGCTGGGCGAGTGGCTGATCGCGAATCATTCGAAGAGGCAGATTTCGCGGTATGTCGCACCGATTCTCGTGTCGGAAGGGTACGCAGCAATCTCGGGCGAAGGGCTAGCCTTCCCATAAGCTGCTCGTTAAGCAGCGAGCGCGACTCATGCGGCGCCCGCCATCTCATGCGGTTCGCCGTGCTTCTCTTTTCACCTTCTCGATGTACTTTTGCATACCAATCATGGATATGACACCCACGACAAACACGATTGCGAATGCGGCAAGACTTCACGCGGTGAGTTGTTGGTAATCACTTGTACTCCGTTCGACATGCCGTCATCCACACGCTACAAATAGAACGGCACCCTCTCCCCTCAGCGGCCGCTGATCACCTACAGATCCGCGAACCTGTCGAATTGCGCGAAAGGCGTCATGCAATCCGGGCATGGCTGGCATCAAATTTCCATGTGTCTGGCTGCGCAACTTGACTTACATTCTTTCCGACGCGAGCCCAGCACGCCCTTGATTCGTCACGATAATTCCGCGATCCGTTGCACTGTTCCATCGGCGCTTCGGTCGCACGTCGGACTTACGCGAACCCAATCGCGCGTTCGGCTTATCGCGATGCGATGAAGGAAGTCCTCGCACGCCGGCCGGTTGGTCGGACAGAGGGTCCGGCGCTCTGTCCGGTGATCTCAACGAGACGAATCCTCACAGGGCAGGCGCAGGCAATCTGAATCCGCGGGATCAGCGCCGTGCGGTACTGACCGGCAGCGCGCGATCCCGGTCAGTCATGTGGCCTCCCGATAAAAAGCTGCCCGAGCCTCCGGCGCAAGTCAGATGTCACGTGTGGCCTAAAAGACTATAAAACTTATGTAGGAGACAAAATGAAGTTGAAGATTGCAAGCTCAGCTGCGCTTCTCGCATTCGCAGCGGCATCCGCCCATGCGCAGTCGTCGGTCACGCTTTATGGAGTGCTCGACACCGGCGTGATCTGGCAAAGTACCAATGTCGCGACCTTCGTGCCCAACGCGGCGCAAAACCGGAATCTGGGTTCCCGTGTGGGCCTCAACGAAGGCGGAAGTATGTTCGGCCTGACAGGCTCCGAGGACCTCGGCGGCGGATACCGGGCCAACTTCAAGCTTCAAGGATCATTCTCTCTGACCAACGGCAGGTCGGGTCTGCCTGATGCGCCAGGCGCGTCGTCGCTGTTCACCCAGGTCTCGACAGTCGGCCTCCAGGGCTGGTTTGGCCGCATCGACTTCGGCCGCCAATACGCGCCGATGGCATACGCTCTGTCCGATACGGACACGCGCAGTGCACAGTACTTCGGCAGTATTCTGACCGCCTGGGTGGCCATGAACACCGTGGCCGGATGGCCGGGCAACAGCACGAACGTCGCATTCGGCGGCCTGTATGAAGACAATGCGATCGTCTACAACTCGCCGTCCTTTCATGGCGTGTCGGTCGCACTCGAGTATGCGCCCGGCGGCGTGACTGGACAGCTCCAGGGAGGCACACGCGAATCGGCCGTTCTCAAGTATTCGAACTACGGGCTGAATGCCGCCGCTATCTACTACAACGGGCACGACACGAACCCGTACCAATATCCGAAGGTGACGGCGGCAGTGCCGGCCACCGGTCTGAACAACAACCGCTTCGTGTATTTCGGTGCGAAATACACGTGGAGAAGCCTCTCCGTGTCCGGTTCGTTCAGCAACGGGCATAACCCCGCGAACGAGAATACTGGCGCGCCGGGCGGCGCCTCGGGAGATGTGGACATGTGGACCGGTGGCCTCGGCTATCGCTTTACACCGGCCTTGAACGTCACGTCGGGTCTCTACTACCTGAAGGACCAAAAACATAATCAGAACCAGTCGACCCTCTACGTGATCGGCGTGAACTACAGTCTGTCGAAGACCACCCTGACGTATGCCGATATCGGCTACGTGTCCAACCGCGGAGCCATGAACCAGGAACTCCAATACGGAGCGCCGTTGGCTCCCGGAAGAAACACGACGGCTGCAACGGTTGGACTGCGTCACACATTCTGATAGCCACGGCCGGGAAAGCGGAAGACGCCGGGGTGGGGGCGTCTTCCTATATGTGACGACGGTACGAGAAGCGAGCGCCCGCCGACAGCCCTGACGCATCTGCAGTTGAACTCGGGGCGGCGCCGTAACCCGCAAACCACACCCCCGAACCGAGACCCGATCGCGCCTATGAATGTGGCCGCCGCGCAAATCGTCCATTGGCAGCGCGAATGGCGCGGCAACGATCCTGTCAGACACCGTTCGCGTTATCCTCGTCAGCCGCCGCCGTTATTGAATCCGATCACGCCCACCTCAAACATACCGGCCAACCGGCGCGGCCTGTCTTCTCTCTTTTACCTGCGGGCTTTCTCAACCCGCATGTCACCGACTCCCTGTCTCTGACAGTACCGGCGTATCATCGCAATCCACTGCGCCGCCACGCGCCATGGAACAAACCTTATCTCCATCATGCAGGAACCACTTGAAGCCACCGTCTCCATGTCCGTCGTGCATGGATTTCTCTCAGGTGTCGATCGCGCGACGATGACGCAGTTCGCCGAGCGCTCGGGTATCGCCTCCGAGTTGTTATCGCAGCCCGGTGCCCGCGTCACTCAGGAGCAGTTTTCGACGCTATACCGCTTGCTCGCGATGGAACTCGATGACGAGATGCCTGGCATCTTCAGCCGGCCGCTGCGCAACGGCTTGCTGAAATATCTGTGTCTTAGCCTGCTCGACGCCGGCAAGCTCGAAGTTGCACTCAACCGCTTCGGCCAGTTTTTCCACCTCATCCTCGACGATTTCCGGCTGCAGATCCGGCGCGATGAGCAATTCGGCTACGTCGAAATGGTGGTCGATCCGCACGGGCCACCCGTGAGTCCTCTGGGCCGGGAATTGATGCTGAAGCTCGTGCACGGCGTGGCATCCTGGTTGATCTGGCAAAAGATTTCCCTGGCCGAAGTGTCGTTCGATTTCCCTCGCCCGGCCCAGGCTGGGGACTATCTCTATCTGTTTCCTGGCCCGATCCGCTTCGGCGCAGCTGGGACCCGCATCGCGTTCGACGCCGCGCTGCTCGAACTGCCTATCCGGCAACGCAAATCCGACCTGAACACCTTCCTTGCCCGCGCGCCTGAAGACTGGATCTTCGTCTCTTTCGGCGCGCAGATGATGTGCCACCGCGTCCGCCAGCATGTCGCTAATTCTTTGCCCGAGATTCCGACCATTGAGAACGTCGCGCTCGAACTGCACCATTCCGTGCGCACGCTGTGCCGGCGGTTGGTTGCAGAGGGCACCAATTTCCAGTCGATCAAGGACGAAGTACGGCGCGACGTCTCCATTCAGAAACTTACGCGCTCTCAGGACACCATTGCGTCGATTGCCTTCGATGTCGGTTTCGATAGCGCGTCCGCATTTCATCGCGCGTTCCGGCACTGGACAGGTAGTACGCCCAACGCTTATCGAACGACAGTTTCAACCGGCCAGTCCGAGCCGCCCGAGCATCCCGGCGCGACCACAACCTGAATCTAATCGTACTGATAGACGCCGCGACGCGTTTTTCGTCCCAGTTGCCCAGCGGCCACGTATTCCCGCAATAACGGCGACGCGCGATATTTCGAGTCGCGGAAATCGTTGAAGAGCACGTCGAGCACCGAAAGACAGACGTCCAGTCCGATCAGATCGGCGAGGGCCAGCGGACCAATCGGATGATTCGCACCGAGGCGCATGCCGGTATCGATCTCTTCTGCCGCGGCCACGCCCTCGGCGAGTACGAAAAACGCCTCGTTGATCATCGGCACGAGAATCCGGTTGACCACGAAGCCCGGCGAGTTCTTCACGCCGATGGGCGACTTGTCGAGCCTCACGGTCAACTCGCGAACGGCTTCCGCTGTTTGCGCGCTAGTCTGCAAACCACGAATGATTTCCACGAGCGCGAGGAGCGGCACCGGATTGAAAAAATGCATGCCGATGAAGCGCGACGGGTCCGCCAGCGTCGCGCCGAGCGTCGTGATCGAAATCGACGACGTGTTCGATGCAATGATCGCGTCGGGCCGCACCACGGCTTCGATCTGCCGGAGGATGCGGGTTTTCAGTTCGCCATTCTCCGTGGCGGCTTCAATCACGATATCGACACCGGCGAGGCGCTGATAGTCGGTCGATATTTCGATGCGGGCGAGCGCATTGTCACGCGCGGTTGCATCGATTTTGCCTTTGGATACGAGTCGCTCGAGACTCCCCTTCAATGTCGCCATACCCGCTTCCAGCGCGGTGTCGTGCAGGTCGACCATGATCACCTGCATGCCGGCCATCGCAATCGTCTGGGCGATTCCGTTGCCCATCGTGCCCGCGCCGACAATCCCTACCGTTTCGATCTTCATCACCATTGTCTTACTCCCGTGCGTTGCATCACGCTTACTGAAGGTTTTCGAACACCGCGGCAATGCCCTGCCCGCCACCGATGCACATCGTCACCAGCGCGTAACGGCCGTTGATCCGCTGCAATTCGTAGAGCGCCTTCACGGTAATCAATGCACCGGTCGCGCCGATCGGATGCCCGAGAGAAATCCCCGAGCCGTTCGGATTGACCTTGGCCGGGTCGAACTGCAACTCCTGACTGACTGCACAGGCTTGCGCAGCGAAAGCTTCGTTCGCTTCGATCACGTCGAGATCGTCGATGCGCAGACCGGCACGTTGCAGCGCGATGCGCGTCGCCGGAACCGGACCGATCCCCATGTAGCGCGGATCCACGCCAGCATGCGCATACGACACCAGACGCGCCAGCGGTTTGAGGCCACGTTGCTCCGCCGTCTCGCGCGCCATCATGAGGACGGCGGCAGCGGCATCATTGATGCTCGACGCGTTTCCGGCCGTGACCGTGCCAGAGGTCTTCTGGAACGCCGGACGAAGCTGTGCAAGCTCGTTCGGATCAAGTTGGTGACGCACGTTCTCGTCCGTATCGAACACGATGTCTTTGCCTTTGACCTTGCGCGTTATCGGAAGAATTTGCCCCTTGAAGCGCCCTTCCGTGATCGCGTGAGCGGCCCGGCGATGGGATTCCACCGCCAGCGCGTCCTGTTGCTCGCGGGTGATGCCGTACCTCACCGCGACGTTTTCGGCCGTGTTACCCATGTGCATCGCGTAGAACGGATCGTTCAATGCGCCGAGCATCATGTCGATCAGGCGCGTGTCGCCCATCCTCGCGCCGAAGCGCACATCGGGCGTGATGTATGGCGCGCGGCTCATGTTCTCCGCGCCGCCGCCAATCGCAATGTCTGCATCGCCGAGCAGGATGGTTTGCGCGGCGGAGATAATCGCCTGCAAGCCCGAGCCGCAGAGACGGTTCACGGTAAAAGCCGGCGTTGCCTCCGAAACACCGCCGTTGAGCGCAGCAACACGCGCCAGATACAGATCCTTCGGTTCGGTTGCAATGACATTGCCGAACACGACATGGCCGACCTGATCTCCTTCGACGCCGGCACGCGCCAGCACGTCCCGCACCACCAGCGAGCCAAGCTCGGTCGGCGGCAGGTCTTTCAGGCTTCCACCGAACTTGCCAATGGCGGTACGAACTCCGCTGACAACGACGACTTCTCTTTGCATTTCACACTCCTCGAATTGCATCGTGCGAGCGGTGCGCTTTGCGCGAGTCCGCATCGCGATTCAACATTCACATGTTCGGATAGTTCGGACCACCGCCGCCCTCAGGCGTGACCCACACGATGTTCTGTGTCGGGTCCTTGATATCGCACGTTTTGCAATGCACGCAGTTCTGCGCATTGATCACCAGGCGCTCGGTGTTGTCGTCGTTCTTCACGAATTCATACACGGCAGCCGGGCAGTAACGCGCTTCGGGACCGGCATAGGTCTGCCAGTTCACGTTCACCGGCACCGACGGGTCTTTCAGCGTCAGGTGAGCCGGCTGGTTTTCTTCGTGATTCGTGTTCGAGATGAACACCGAAGAGAGCCGGTCGAACGTCAGCTTGCCATCGGGCTTCGGATACGTAATCGGCTTGCATTGCGAAGCCGGTTTCAGCATCTCGTGATCCGAATGCTGATGATGCAGCGTCCACGGCACATTGCCGCCCAGCAGCTTCTGCTCGATGCCGACCATCAGTGTGCCGAGATACAGGCCCTTGCTCATCCACTGCTTGAAGTTGCGCGCGCGGTGCAATTCAGTGTGCAGCCACGACGCCTTGAAGCTCTCCGGATAGGCCGTGAGTTCGTCGCTGGTGCGTCCACTCTGGACAGCATCAAAAGCAGCTTCAGCGGCCAGCATGCCGGTCTTGATCGCCGCGTGCGAACCCTTGATCCGCGATGCGTTCAGGAAGCCCGCATCGTCGCCGACCAGCGCGCCACCCGGGAACACCAGCTTCGGCAGCGACATCAGCCCGCCTGCGGTAATCGCCCGCGCGCCGTACGACACGCGCTTGCCGCCTTCCAGAATCGCGCGGATCGCCGGATGGGTCTTGTAGCGCTGGAATTCCTCGAACGGCGACAGATATGGATTCGAGTAACCGAGACCCACCACGAAGCCCACCATCACCTGGTTGTTGTCCATGTGATAGAGGAACGAGCCGCCGTAGGTGTCGTTCTCCAGCGGCCAGCCGGCGGTGTGCATCACCAGACCCGGCTTGTGCTTTGCCGGATCGATTTCCCACAGTTCCTTGATGCCGATGCCGTAGACCTGCGGATCGGCGTCTTCGCGCAGCTTGAACTTATCGTTTAGTTGACGGCCGAGGTGCCCACGCGCGCCTTCGCAGAACAGCGTGTACTTCGCGTGCAGTTCCATTCCGAGCTGGAAGTTCTCGGTCGGCTCACCGTCCTTGCCGATGCCGAGATTGCCGGTCGCGACGCCTTTGACCGAGCCGTCGTCGTTGTACAGAATTTCAGCCGCCGGGAAGCCCGGGAAAATCTCGACGCCCAGCGCCTCGGCCTGCTGACCGAGCCAGCGCGTGACATTGGCCAGCGAAATGACGTAGTTGCCGTGGTTCTTGAAGTTGTCCGGCAACGCCCACACCGGCACGCTCTTCGAGCCGGTTTCGGTCAGGAACAGGAACTTGTCTTCGGTCACGTCGACCGTCAACGGTGCGCCTTTTTCTTTCCAGTCCGGGATCAGTTCGGTGATCGCGCGCGGATCCATCACCGCGCCCGAGAGGATATGAGCCCCAATCTCCGAGCCTTTTTCCAGCACGCACACGCCCAGCTCGACGCCTTTGTCAGCCGCCAGCTGCTTCAGGCGGATCGCGGCGGACAGGCCAGCCGGGCCGCCGCCTACGATCACGACGTCGTATTCCATCGACTCGCGTGGACCGTATTCGTCGAGCCATCGCGAGGACGGATCGATCTGCCAATTTGCAATAGTCATGACGTCCTGCTCGTTAGAACTGATCCGCCGACAACGCCAGCACGCTCTCGCCACCCTTCGCGCTGACAATCGACGCTTCCAGCGCCGACGCCTGCGGCAACACATGCTCGGCGTAGAACTGAGCGGTCGCGATCTTCGCGCCATAGAACGAAGGATCTTCGTCACGCTTCTGAGCGGCTACGAGCAGCGAACGCGCCATCTGCCAACCGCCCAGCACGACGCCCGCCAGCTTCAGATACGGCACGCTGCCCGCAAACACCGCATTTGGATCGCTTTTCGTATTGGCCACGACGAAATCGACCACCGCGCTCAACGAATCATGGCCTTGCGCCAGGTACTTCTTCATCGAAGCGAACGCGGCGCCCTGTTGCGAACCCAGCGCCTCGACCGTTTCAGACACGCCCGCAAGCAGCGCCTTCGCCACCTTGCCGCCATCGCGCAAAGTCTTCCGGCCAATCAGGTCATTCGCCTGAATCGCCGTCGTGCCTTCGTAGATCGGCAGAATGCGCGCATCGCGGTAGTACTGCGCGGCGCCCGTTTCTTCGATGAAGCCCATGCCGCCATGCACCTGCACGCCCAGGCTCGTGACATCGATCGACAACTCCGTGCTCCAGCCCTTCACGATCGGCACGAGATATTCGTAGATCGCCTGATGTTCGGCGCGCGTCGCTTCGTCGGCATGTCGATGCGCGATGTCGCAATGCGCGGCCGCGACGTACGCCAGCGCACGCGACGCCTCGGTCAGCGAGCGCATGGTTGCCAGCATGCGACGCACGTCCGGATGCTGGATGATGGCGACCGACTGTTTCGCAGAGCCATCCACGGGACGGCTTTGCACGCGATCCTTCGCGTACGCCACTGCGTGCTGGTAAGCGCGGTCCGACACGCCGACACCCTGCATGCCAACCGCGAAGCGCGCCGCGTTCATCATGATGAACATATACTCGAGGCCGCGATTTTCTTCGCCAATCAGATGACCGATCGCGCCGCCATGGTCGCCGAACTGCAGCACGGCCGTCGGGCTCGCCTTGATACCGAGCTTGTGTTCAATCGACACGCAATGCACGTCGTTACGCTCACCGAGCGAACCGTCTTCGTTGACGAGAAACTTCGGCACGATGAACAGCGAAATGCCCTTCACGCCTTCCGGCGCATCGGGCGTGCGCGCCAGCACGAGATGGGCGATGTTCTTCGCCATATCGTGCTCGCCCCACGTAATGAAAATCTTCGTGCCGAACAGCCTGAACGAACCATCGCCCTGCGGCTCGGCGCGCGTGCGCACCAGCGCGAGATCGGAGCCGGCTTGCGGCTCGGTCAGGTTCATCGTGCCGGTCCATTCGCCGGAAATCAGCTTGGGCACATAGGTTTGTTTTTGCGCTTCTGTGCCGGCGGTGAGCAGCGCTTCGATCGCGCCGTCGGTCAGCAGCGGACACAACGCGAACGACAGGTTCGACGCGTTGAGCATCTCGACGCAAGGCGTCCCGATCAGCTTCGGCAGCCCCTGGCCTTCGTAGTCGAGCGGATGCTGCACGCCTTGCCAGCCGCCTTCGGCAAATTGCCGGAACGCTTCCTTGAAGCCGGGCGTTGCCGTGACCACGCCATCTTTCCAGCTACTCGGATTGCGATCGCCTTCGACGTTCAACGGCGCCAGCACCTCCCCGCACAATTTCGCCGATTCTTCGAGCACAGCCTGCGCCGTGTCCAGGTTCGCATCTTCGAAGCCGGGCAGCGTCGCGATATTGTCGAGACCGGCCAGCTCCTTCATCACGAACAGCATGTCTTTAATGGGCGCGGAATAACTCATCGCGTGTCTCCTTTTAATGGGTTTGACCAGTCAGGTGCGCTGCACGACGGACCAACTACCGCGCCTGACGCTTCAGATGTCGCATCCTAGCGCTCCAAAGCGCGTCGCCCAGTACCCAAAGCTGCCGATCGATTGACAAAACCTGCCGCTTTCCGGCTTTCGTCGACTTTGGGAGACAGGCGATGACTCGCACGTCGACTGGCAGATTCTGTCAATCGATCGGCCGGCCTTGCCAATGGCAAAGCGCGTCATCCGCCTATAATGGCATGCACAAACGTGCACGTTCCCAGCGCTATGACTGACGATCCAAGCTGATTTTTTAGTGACCGGATTGGCCAGCGCATCGTCGTGACGGCGAACGGAACGACCGCCGGGCGGCGAGTGGGCAAGCGACTGGATAGACCGCGCCTGCCACAGGATGGATGTGCGCAGCCCGATGTCGTTTTTATTGTTTTGAGCAACGCGACGCGCTCTCACCGCGTCAAAAGTCACGCTTTCTGATGTCGAGGCGCGCGGCGCCACGCGCGTCCCGCACCCCACTACAGTCGCGTTTGCCCCGGTCCTGCAGACGCAGCATCTGGCGCACTTGCGCCAGTGTGGCGATCTTGAAGCCGAGCCGCGTGAGTACGCCACGAATCATCGATATCTGTCCGGCAATGGAAGTCGCCTGCGTCCCCGAACCGATCGTGAGCGAATCCTCGCGGCCCACACCAACGTTGCCGCCAACGCACATCATGGGGCTCTGCGATGGGCGTGAAGACAGTGGTTCGTTTGAATTTGACCATCATGGCTACAGCACAGGCGGCACGGCGAAATTCGCGTAAAGCCTCATGGCGGAAAGCAGCCGGAGTCGAACCGACCTGAGAGCGTCTGACGCCCTCAACTGGGTTTGAAGCCCAGCCGTACCACCGGATACGAATGCCTTCCTACGGTGATTGAACTACATGAACTAAAAATCAAAGCAGATCCAGCCAACGACTATCCGTGCGCATCAAATGCAGTCCACGGTGAAAGCGAGTATACCCAACGCGATCGAAGAACTCCAAAAGCTGAATCGCGCGCTTTCGCCCCAATCCTGTGGCATCGCGAAACGGTGCCGCAGCCACGTTGCCCGCGTTCTTTTCTGCTTCGGCAGCCGCAATCAAAGCCAGTTCGCGAATCACATCCTGATGATAAAAAAGATCGCGCACGACCTGAAAAAGCTCGCCCTGCCGCGCGAGTGTGCGCATTAACTGGCGCATGCGATCTTCAGACACACCGTTTGCACTCGCCAGATCGCGCACCCACGGCGGATCGAAACGCCCCGCCTTCACCGCGGGCAGCAGCGCCGCCGCGAGCGTCTGATCAGCGGTGTCGAGCGTCACAGCGTGACTTGGCAAATGCAGCCACGGTCCGCGTTTCACAATCTCGCCGCGCGCGGCGGCATCGTCGACTAGTGCGCGCCAGAGCGCATCGTTCGCGAGCGGCGCAGCAATCCGCCGCAAACGCGATACGTCTGGCCCTAACTCATCCGGCGAGCGTTCGTGATATTGCGCGAGTGTTGCGATCAACCGCTCACCCAACGCTTGCCATAACGCATCGGCGACTAGCAGTGCATCGTGGCCAGGGAGTTCGACCACGCGCGTGCCCGACGGCAGCGCCAGAGCACTCGCCGGCCTACCCGTCAGCCGTTCCAGTAACTCACGCGACAAACCGTACGGCGCTCTCGCAAACATTGCGTCGAGCGTGCCGGTGTCGTGCATCGTCTGAATGGCATCGAGCCACGCGAGCCGCTCCGCCGAGCGGCGCTTGCGCGAAGGCGCGAACGGATCGAGCACCTGTCCGCCGCCGACCGTGCGGCTAGCCTGCGCATTGCGCACGACAAACCGGTCGCCCGGCAGCGCGCCAACCGGCCGTTCGAACACCAGTTGAACGCGCGCGCGCTGACCGGCACCGAGCGTTTCGCTCTCAAGCAAGGCGACATGCGCGACCTGATGCTGCGTACCGAGATGCACATGCAGCGGCGCCCAATGGTCTAGCGTCAGCGACGCGTCGGCTAGCAGGGCCAGCGTGACGTCGATCCGCTCCGATGCTTGCGACAGGCGTGGATCGACGATCCAGTCGCCGCGATCAATCGCGCTCTTCTCAATGCCTGCGAGGTTCAACGCGCAGCGCTCGCCAGCGTATCCAATCTCCGCGGGACGATTCTGCGCATGAATGCTGCGCACGCGCACCGGTTCATTTTTCGGCGCGAGCAACATCGTATCGCCGACCTTGACACTGCCGGCGACCACCGTGCCCGTCACGATCGTGCCCTGCCCCGCAAGCGTGAAAACCCGGTCGACGGCAAGACGGAACAATCCGTCAGCACGCCGCCTATGCCACGCCGTAGCCGCGTCATGCAGATACGATTTCAGCGCGGCCACGCCAGGATCGCCGGCTTGCGTCGCGCAGGTTTCGAACACGGGCGCGGCCTGCAGCACGCTGCCGCTCAGAAACGCGGTCACTTCGTTGTGCACGTCACGCACGCGCTGCGCGTCCACGCGATCCACCTTGGTCAACGCGACTGCGCCGCGTTGAATGCCAAGCAGTTCGACAATCGCCAGATGCTCGCGCGTTTGCGGCATCACGCCGTCGTCGGCGGCAATCACGAGGAGCGCGAAGTCGATTCCGCTCGCACCCGCCGCCATGGTGTGCACGAGCCTCTCGTGACCTGGCACGTCGATGAAACCGAGCACGTCGCCATTGTCGAGCGGCACATAGGCGTACCCCAGCTCGATCGAAATGCCGCGCGCCTTTTCTTCTTTCAAACGATCGGTGTCGACGCCCGACAGCGCCTTCACCAGACTCGTTTTGCCGTGGTCGATATGCCCGGCCGTACCGACGATCATGCGGATTCGCTCTTCAGTTGCCCGATCAGTTGCGCTTCGTCAGCCGCTTCGAGGCAGCGCAGATCGAGGCGCAATGCGTCGTCCGCGATCCGGCCGATCACGGGACGCGCCATCTCGCGCAGTTGTTTTTCCAGCGCGAGCAACTGCCGCCCACCGCGCTTGCCATCCGCCATTCTGACGACGAGGCCGTAGCTTGGCAGCACGTCGACCGGCAACGCGCCGCTGCCGATCTGACTGAACATTGGTTCCGACACCACCGCATAGCGTTCGCCAACCGCGCGCTGCAATGCCGGTTGTACGCGCTCTGCGGCAAGACGAATGTCTTCGGTGGCGCGCGTCAGCAGACGCAGCGTGGTGAGCCGCTCCACCAGTTTTTCCGGCGCGCGATAAAGCTGCAACACCGGTTCGAGCGCTGCGAGCGTCAACTTGCCGACGCGCAGCGCGCGCTTCAGCGGATGCTTCTTGATCTTCGCGATCAGATCGCGCCGTCCGACGATCAAGCCCGCCTGCGGACCGCCAAGCAACTTGTCGCCGCTGAACGTGACGAGGTCCGCGCCTGCCTCGATGGTTTCGCGCACGGTCGGTTCGCGCGGCAAACCCCACTGACTCAGATCGACGAGCGTGCCGCTGCCGAGGTCTACGGCAACCGCGAGGCCGCGCGCATGCGCGAGCGGCGCGATTTCGTTCAGGCTGACTTCTTTGGTGAATCCGCTGATCGCGTAATTGCTCGCGTGGACTTTCATCAGCAGCGCGGTGTGCGGACCGATGGCCTCGTCATAATCCTTCAGATGCGTGCGATTGGTCGTGCCGACCTCGCGCAGCTTCGCCCCCGCGCGGCTCATGATGTCGGGAATGCGAAACGCACCGCCAATTTCAACCAGCTCGCCACGCGACACGATCACTTCTTTCTTCGACGCCAACGCGGACAGCGTCAGCAGCACCGCCGCCGCGTTGTTGTTGACGACCGTCGCGGCTTCAGCGCCGGTCAATTCGCCAATGAGTTCGTCGATCAGATCGTCGCGGTCGCCACGTTTGCCGGTGTCGAGATCGAACTCGAGATTGGCGGGTTGCGTGAGCACCTTCATGACGGACTGCACGGCTTCGTCGGGCAACAGCGCTCGCCCGAGATTGGTGTGCAACACAGTACCGGTCAGATTGAAGACGCTGCGCAAACGTGACTCGTTGCGCTGGCGCAACGCACGCTCAACGGATACGCGAAGCTGCGCGACGTCGAGCGCGCTGATGGACGCTTCGCCCGCTTGCGCGTTGAGCGCACTGACGCGCCATTGGTCGAGCGCATCGCGTAACGCGCCGAGTACCTGCGTGCGGCCAAACTCATTCACCAAAGCCGCAAATTCGTCGGACGCGATCACCTTTTCTACCGACGGCACGCGTGCCATCAGCGCGCGCAATTCAGAGCCGCTTACGTCGCTCACGAAGCCATCCTTTTAGTCGTGCCCAGTCGCTGCTTAATCGGGATCACCCGCGGGATCACCCGCGGACTCACCAGCGGAATCGTCGGCGGAGTCACCGTCCGCCTGCTCCGGCCACAGCCACGGATGCGGTGACGCACGCCGGTAACCCTCCGCCCCCATCAGCAAATCCAGCGTGAGACTGGCGAGATCGTCCGCGAACGGCTCGAAATCGTAATCTTTCGACTGAATGCCGATTTTCCGGTAAGTATGGCATTCGTCGCACGATTCCGCCTTCAATGCGGCATTCTTCGATTCGGCTTCGCGAGTCGCCTCGTCCGCTTCCGGCGAGCCAACCACGTGGTAAGCAATGCCCTTGGTCGAATCGCAATTCGAGCATTTCGAGCGAACCATGTGCCATTCGGTCGAGCACAACCCGCATTGCAGATAACGGTAATTGTCATACGAGCCGCCCACGCGCAGGATGCTTGCCACCGGATGCGAACCGCACACGGGACACAAGCCGAGCGTTTCGAGATACGGCACCGCGCGCTTGTCGATGTCGGCGGCGAGGTCGGTCCACACCACCTGCAGCGCGGCCATGATGAGCGGCGCGCTTGCCGGGTCGACTTCGTCGAAACGCTGCGCGAAAATCGCGTCGGCCTGCGCTTCGAGCGTGGCGATGCCGGCGGTGCGCAAGCGGTCAAGCAGCGCTTCGAGCGGGGGCGTCAGCGGCCCCGCCGCCTGCAACCTGTCGAGCAACTGACGCAGCACGTCATGCCACGCTGGATCGCGCACGCCGGACAGCGCCGGGATCAGCGGCATCGAATGCTCCTGCGCACTCGCGATCAACTCGGGGCTCGGCGGTTGCGCCTTGAAGCCCACCATCACCGCCTGCTGCGCGTCGGCCAGCACCGCCATTAGCCGCAAGTAACCGGCGATCGGATTGTTGAGCGCCGCCAGTTGACGCAAACGCGCGGCGCGCGGCGCAAACACCGCGAGCCGTTCGGGCGTGCGGATGCGAGGAATCGACGTGTGATCGAGCGACTCGATATCGCCGGCTTCAAGAATGCGTTGAACCAAAGTATCGACCTCTGAAAACTGAAGAGCCGCCGCGGTTCTTCGACGAACGAGGGCGGCGGCTCATGGTGCCGTGCGCTCGACGACCCGCACGGCGTGACTTGCCTGAGACTGATCAGCTATTTGCCGATGATTTCCTTGAACCAGTTCGGATGATGCTTCCTCGCCCAGCCATATGTGACCGTACCGCGTGTCATCGCGCCGATCGATCCTTTGATCCACAACGCCGCGTAGATATGCACGACGATGCCGACGATCAGCACGAACGCAGCAGCCGCATGAACCAGCGCTGCGAAACGGATGACCTCGATCGGAAAATAGAACGAGAAATAGCGCCGCCAGATCACGATGCCGCTGGCGAGCAATGCCAGCAGGCACAGCACCATCGTAAAAAATAGCAGCTTTTGACCGGCATTGTACTTTCCGATGGCGGGCAGTTTTTCCTCGCGATTGTTCAAGACATCGCCGATCTGCTTCATCCATTGAATGTCATTGCGGTCGAGATAATTGTGATGCCAGAAGCGCAGCGCAAGAATCAGGAACGACAGGAACATCACGCAGCCGACGAACGGATGCAGAATCCGCGTCCATTGTCCGCCTCCGAAGATCGCGTAAAGCCATGACATGGCCGGATGAAACATTGCGAGGCCGGACAGCGCCAGCAACACAAACGTGATGGCGGTAATCCAGTGATTCGTGCGCTCGTTCGGCGTGTAGCGCTGGATCAGGCTATGGCCCTTCACGTCCTTCAGGTCAGTCTGCTCGGGGTGCTTCATTGGATGCCTCCCTTGAACGGCGTACTTCATCGGCTTCATGCTGGGCCTCGGCTTCATCGGCCTCCGACACCTCGTTCGGACCCACCCGCGTGTAATGGAAGAACCCGGCCACCGCCGCGAACGCGATACCCGCTAACGCCAACGGCTTTGCCAACCCCTTCCACACCGACACCATGATGCTGATCTTCGGATTGTCGGGCAAGCCGTGATACAGCGACGGCCGGTCAGCGTGATGCAGCACGTACATCACATGCGTGCCACCCACACCGGCCGGATCGTACAAGCCGGCGTTCTGAAAACCGCGTTCCTTCAGATCGACGATCCGGTCGGCCGCCTGCTGATGCATGTCCTCCTTGGTGCCGAACATGATCGCGCCGGTCGGACAGGTCTTCACGCAAGCCGGTTCTTGTCCCACCGCCACGCGATCCGAACACAGCGTGCACTTGTACGCGCGGTTGTCCTTCTTTGAAATGCGCGGCACGTTGAACGGGCAACCGGTCACGCAATAACCGCAGCCAATGCAGTTTTCCTCGTGAAAATCCACGATGCCGTTCGTGTACTGCACGATCGCACCCGGCGACGGACATGCCTTCAGGCAGCCCGGATCTTCGCAATGCATGCAGCCGTCTTTACGGATCAGCCACGACAGATCGCCTTCGGTGTTTTCGTATTCGGAGAACCGCATGACGGTCCACGAATGCTCGGTCAGATCGGCCGGGTTATCGTACACACCGACGTTCTCGCCGATCTCGTCGCGCAGGTCGTTCCACTCCATGCAGGCGGTCTGACATGCCTTGCAGCCAATGCACTTCGATACGTCGATGAGCTTGGCCACCGTGCCGGTGACCGGCTCCCGCACTTGCGGCGGGGGCGTGGTCGTTGCCGACAAACGTCTGATATCCAGTGATTGCAGTGCCATCTCTTTTCCTTATGCCTTTTCGACCTTGACGAGGAACGACTTGAATTCCGGAGTTTGCGAATTCCCATCGCCCACCGAGGGCGTTAGCGTATTGACGAGATAGCCCGGCTTCGTGAGTCCCTTGAAGCCCCAATGCAACGGCAACCCGACTGTCTGTACTTTCTTGCCTTCGATCATCAGCGTTTTGATCCGCTTGGTGACGAGCGCAACCGCAAAAATATGCCCGCGGTTGGACGACACCTTGACGCGGTCTCCCGCCACCACACCCACCTCTTTGGCCAGCTCCTCACCAATTTCCACGAACTGTTGCGGCTGGATGATCGCGTTCAGATGCGCGTGCTTGGTCCAGTAGTGAAAATGCTCGGTCAGACGGTAAGTGGTGGCCGTATGCGGGAAATTCTCGTGCGTGCCGAATGCTGCCTTGTCGTCCGGGAACACGCGGGCGGCCGGATTGCTGACCACCAGCTTGTTATCCGGATGCATCGGGTTGTAGCCGAGCGGCGTTTCGAACGGTTCGTAATGCTCGGGGAACGGCCCTTCTACCATCTGGTCACGCGAGAAGAAACGCGCCACGCCTTCCGGATTCATGATGAACGGGTTCATGCCGTTTTCAGGCGGCTCGTCGACCTTGAAGTCCGGAACGTCTGCGCCGGTCCACGCCGAGCCGTTCCACGCGATCAGCTTACGGGTTGGATCGAACGGTTTGCCGCTGACATCGCACGACGCGCGGTTATACAGAATGCGACGGTTCACCGGCCAGGCCCACGCCCAGTTCAGCGTATTGCCGATACCGGTTGGATCCGAGTTGTCGCGCCGGCCCATCTGGTTGCCCGCCTGGGTCCAGGCGCCGCAGAAGATCCAGCAACCGCTCGCCGTGCTGCCGTCGTCGCGCAGCAGCGCAAAGCTCGCCAGTTGTTCGCCTTTTTTGGCGAGCACTTTGGTTTTGTCGGCCGGGTCGGTGACGTCGGCCAGCGCCTTGCCGTTGAACTCCATCGCGAGTTCTTCAGGGGTCGGGCTTTCCGGGTCGACGTATGGCCAGCTCATGTTCAGGATCGGATCGGGATACTTGCCGCCGTCCTTTCGATAAGCGTCACGCATGCGCAACCACAACCCCGACATAATCTCAAGATCGCTCTTCGACTCGCCAGGGCCGTCCGCGCCTTGCCAGTGCCATTGCAACACCCGGCTCGAACTGACCAGCGAACCGCGCTCCTCCGCGAAACAGGTGGTGGGCAAACGGAATACTTCAGTCTGGATCGACGCTGTGTCGACGTCGTTGAACTCGCCGAAGTTTTTCCAGAACTCCGACGTTTCCGTGGCGAGCGGGTCCATGATGACGAGCCACTTCAGCTTGGCCAGACTCGCGCCGATTTTCGCCTTGTTCGGCGCCGCGGCGAGCGGGTTGAAGCCCTGCGCGATGTAGCCGTTCATCTTGCCTTGATTCATCAGCTCAAAGACTTGCAGCAGGTCATACGACTTATCGAGCTTCGGCAGATAGTCGTAGCCGAAGTTGTTTTGCGCAGTCGCGTTATCGCCCCACCACGATTTCATAAAACTGACATGGAACGCGCGGTAGTTGCGCCAGTAACTCAACTGGTTCGGTCGCAACGGCTGGGTCGCGCGTTGTGCGATGAAGGCGTCGAAATCCTGTTCGGCTTCCATCGGCAGGGTCATGTAGCCCGGCAGCAGATTCGACATCAGGCCGAGGTCAGTCAAGCCTTGAATGTTCGAGTGACCGCGCAACGCATTCATGCCGCCGCCTGCGATGCCGATATTGCCGAGCAGCAACTGCACCATCGCGCCCGTGCGGATGATCTGCGCGCCGACCGAGTGATGCGTCCAGCCGAGCGCGTACAGCACCGTGCCGGCACGGCCGGGCACCGCCGTCGACGCCAGCATCTCGCACACGTGAAGGAACTTGTCCTTCGGCGTACCGCAGATGCGCTCGACGTGCTCGGGCGTATAGCGCGAGTAATGCTGTTTCAGCAGTTGATAGACGCAACGCGGATGCTGCAACGTCGGGTCGACTTTGGCAAAGCCGTCGTCACCACGTTCGTAGTCCCACGAGCTTTGATCATATTTGCGCTTGTCAGCGTCGTAACCGGAATACAGACCGTCAGCAAACGTAAAGTCGTCGCGGACGATGAACGACATGTCCGTGTAGTTCTTCACGTACTCGTGCTGGATCTTGTCGTTGGTGATCAGATAGTTGATCACCCCGCCCAGGAACACGATGTCTGAGCCGGTGCGAATCTGCGCGTAATAGTCCGCTACCGACGCCGTGCGCGTAAAGCGCGGGTCGACCACGATCAGTCGCGCCTTGCGGTGCGCTTTTGCTTCCGTCACCCACTTGAAGCCGCACGGGTGCGCCTCGGCCGCATTGCCGCCCATCACGAGAATCACATCCGCGTTCTTGATGTCGACCCAATGGTTCGTCATCGCTCCACGGCCAAACGTCGGGGCAAGACCTGCCACCGTCGGGCCGTGTCAGACACGTGCTTGATTGTCGAATGCGAGCATGCCAAGACTGCGGACAGTCTTGTGCGTCAAATACCCTACTTCATTGCTACCGGCCGATGCTGCAAGCATGCCGGTGGTCAGCCAGCGGTTGACCTTCTTGCCGTCTTCGGTCGTTTCGACGAAGTTGGCGTCGCGGTCTTCCTTCATCAGCTTCGCGATGCGGTCGAGTGCGTCTTGCCACGAAATACGCGTCCACTCATTCGATCCGGCCGCGCGATATTCGGGATACTTCAGACGGCTCGGACTATGAATGAAGTCGATCAGGCTCGCGCCCTTCGGGCAAAGCGTGCCGCGATTGACCGGATGGTCGGGATCGCCCTCGATGTGAATGATGCTGGACTTCGCGTTCTTCGCGTTGTCGCCCAGTCCGTACATCAGGATGCCGCAGCCCACGGAACAGTACGGGCAAGTGTTGCGGGTTTCGGTTGTGCGCGACAATTTGTATTGACGGACTTCCGCTAACGCGGGTGTCGGCGAGAAGCCCATGAGGGCGAGACTCGATCCGGCGAGCGTGGTTGCGGAGACCTTTAGAAATTGTCGCCGGGACATATGGGTCATTGAATGGCCTCGGCTCTTTCGGGATACTGATGATGATTATAGATGCCGAGATGGAGTCGTGCAGCGTCGAATGGCTCGCCGACAACACCGACAAATATGAAATGAAACAGCCGGTTGAGGGCCGGGCATTATTTCTGCTGCATAAGTGAGCGCCCAATCAAATCTCTACATGGACGATTGCTCTCACTATGGCCCGTCTGAATGTCCTCTTCGATTTCAAACGCTCTTTTTATCTCCGGGCGAAACTCCGCGCATCCGCAGCTTGCGCTTCATTCTTGCTCGGCGGTGCAATGATCGTTGCAAGCGACGCAAGCTTCGCGCAGATCACGCAAGGGAACGGCTCGTCGCAACAGGAGAATCGCACCTCGGCAATGGGCTCCACGCCTGATCCGGCGGCGTCGATGGTGCATGAATCGAAGAAGCCCCAGACGAAAGACGGCGGATCGGCTAACGCTCGCGGCAAGACGGCGGGACCGGATCAGAAGCCGCACGGTGCTGGTAGTTTCGACAATGGCTTGTATGGCACAGGCGCGGGCAGTAACAAGTAGCAAGCAGCACGCCGTGACAAACACGCGTATCAAACGCTTGAGTTGAGCCGGCCTGTCGATTTGTCGTACGGTTACGGAGGGCGGTGCGCTGGGGTCCGGGGCGCCGCGAAGAAAATGTTAAATATTGTCGCGCCATAGCCTATTTGGCAGACGATGCAGAAACGCGATAAATTTTTTCGATGTCGTCGGCGGATTTCGATCAAGCGCGTGTGAGCCACGCGCCCGGTTCCTGCGCCATGCACGAACAACCATCATAATGCGGTCATTCGAAGCCCGACATTCGCGCCATCATGACCGACACCATCGCCCAAACCAACCAGTCGCCCCGCCTCACCAGCCTCTCGCACGGCGGCGGGTGCGGGTGCAAGATCGCCCCCGGACTACTCGCCGATCTGCTTAAGCGCAGCGCGCCGTTGCCTTTCTTTCCCGACCTGCTGGTTGGCAACGATACCGCCGACGACGCCGCCGTCTATAAGCTCAACGACGACCAGGCGATCGTCGCCACCACCGATTTCTTCATGCCAATCGTCGACGACCCGTTCGACTTCGGCCGGATCGCCGCGACCAACGCGTTATCCGATGTGTATGCGATGGGCGGCAAGCCGATCATGGCGCTCGCGATCGTCGGCATGCCGATCAACGTACTGCCGCATGACGTGATTGCGGCGGTGCTGAAGGGCGGCGAGTCAGTGTGCGCCGAAGCAGGCATTCCGCTCGCGGGCGGTCATTCGATCGATTCAGTCGAGCCGATCTACGGGCTCGTGGCCATCGGCGTGGTCGATCCGAAGCGCATCAAACGCAACGCAGGCGCGCAGGCCGGCGATGTGCTGATTCTCGGCAAGCCGCTCGGCGTCGGCATTCTGTCGGCGGCACTGAAGAAAGACCAGCTCGACGCCGCGGGCTACGCCGCGATGATCGGCGCAACGACCAAGCTGAACCGGCCGGGCGCGGACCTGGCCCGACTGGACGGCGTGCATGCGCTCACGGACATCACCGGGTTCGGGCTGCTCGGCCACACGCTTGAACTGGCGCGCGGGTCGAACCTGACTGCACGCGTGCGTTATGCGGATCTACCGTGGTTGCCGCAGGTGGTCGATCTGGCGGAGGCCGGTATTTTTACCGGCGCTTCGGGGCGCAACTGGGACGCGTACGGTAAGAATGTCGGCTTGACATCGAGCCTACCGTCGACGGCCCGCGCGTTGCTCACCGACCCGCAAACGTCAGGCGGCCTGCTGGTTTCATGTGCGCCGGAGTCGGTCGACGAAGTGCTCGCGCTGTTCCACGCCGATGGATTCGGCAACGCGTGCGTGATCGGCGAGATGGTGAACGGCGAAGCGCGCGTCGAAGTGGCGTGAAATACAAGCCGGCGATATAACACTAGGCCGACGCTGCGGTGTGCGAAACGCCGTAGCGTGTCGGACCATCAGCAGCATCTAACCGGCCGCCGCTACCGCGCATGCGATAATTTCGACTTCCCGCCGTAGACCGCTTCGTCCCTATCTCTTGAAAAATCTTCTCGTCAGCCTGGAAAAAGCAGGTGATTTCGATGAAATCATCGATGTCCGCACGCCGCTTGAGTTTGCGGAGGACCACATACCAGGCGCAATCAACGCGCCCGTGCTGAGCAACGAGGAACGTGTTTTAGTCGGCACGACCTACAAACAGGTGTCGCCGTTCGAAGGTACGCGGATCGGCGCGGCGTTGGTCGCGCGCAATATTGCGCATCATCTGGAAACGACTTTTGCCGACCGCCCGCGCAGCTGGCGGCCGCTCATTTATTGCTGGCGTGGCGGCAAGCGCTCGGGTTCGGTCACGACGCTGTTCAATATGATCGGCTGGCCGGCCCGTCAACTGGACGGCGGCTACAAGAGTTATCGGCGCGCGACGCTCGACACGCTCCACGCGTTGCCCGCCACCTTCAGCTACATCGTGCTGGTCGGCCCAACCGGCAGCGGCAAGACGCGCTTACTCACGGCGTTGAGCCAGGCGGGCGCACAGACGCTCGACCTCGAAGCGCTCGCGTCGCATCGTGGTTCGCTGCTCGGCGCATGGACGGGCGTGCCGCAGCCGTCGCAGAAACGTTTCGACACATTGCTCGTGAGCGCACTGCGCAGTCTCGATTCCGCGCGCCCGGTGTTCGTGGAAGCGGAGAGCCGGCGCATCGGTTCGGTCACGCTGCCGCTTGCACTACTCGAGACGTTTCATCGAGGCGCGTGCATCGAGGTGCTGTCGAGCCGCGAAGATCGCGCGACATTTCTGCAGCACGACTATGCGCATCTGTTCGACGATCCCGAATCGCTGAAAGGCCAACTGCAACGCATGATCGGTCTGCACAGCCGGGAGCGCGTGCTGGGATGGCAACAACTCGTCGACGAAAACCGGCGTGCCGAGCTCGCCCACGAGTTGATCGGGCGGCACTATGATCCGGCCTACGCACGCAGCAGTCACGCGCATTTCGTCGAACTACCGCGTGCAGTGCAATGGAATTTCCGCCCTAACGACGCGAACGTCGTCGACCAGGCAAAAGCACTG
This sequence comes from Paraburkholderia metrosideri, assembly GCF_904848625.1. Lineage (GTDB taxonomy): Bacteria > Pseudomonadota > Gammaproteobacteria > Burkholderiales > Burkholderiaceae > Paraburkholderia > Paraburkholderia metrosideri. The sequence goes on along the minus strand of NZ_CAJHCP010000005.1, from coordinate 6,539 downwards.
CTTGCGCAGCTGGACCGCAGCGCGCTCGTGGTGATCTGATTAAAAACCCACGCTAGAGACCATCATGCAAACAACCGTTAGACAACCCCGTGCCGCGCTTGGCTGGATCGTCTTTCTGCTGATCGCCGTCGTCGGCCTCTTCTATGTGAAGTGGTTCCCGTACTACAACCGTGCGTTCGTCGCGGCAAACCAGCACTCGATCGGCAAATCGATTCTGATGGGCACCTCGGCTAGCGCGCCCGTACCGTCGTTGCAAGCCGCGTTCGATTACGCCCTCGCCTACGGCAAGGCAATCTGGCAAGCAATGGTGCTCGGACTTCTGCTGGGTTCGGCGGTGCAGGCGTTGATTCCACCGCAATGGGTCGCGCGTGCGCTCGGACGCAGCGATTTCAGCAGCGTCGTGAAGGGCGGCTTGATGTCGTTGCCGGGCATGATGTGCACCTGCTGCGCGGCACCGGTCGTCGCCGGGTTGCGCGCGCGTCAGGCCGCGCCGGGCGCGGCGATCGCATTCTGGCTCGGCAACACCGCGCTGAATCCGGCCACACTGATCTTCATGGGCTTCGTGCTCGGCTGGCAATGGATGGGCCTGCGGCTCGCGCTGGGCATCGTCATGGTGTTCGGCCTCGGCTATCTGGTGAACCGCATGGTCACGCCGAAAGAGGCCGAAGCATCGCGTGACGAAATGGCCCGGCTGATCACCATTGACGAATCCGGTACGGCGTTTTCACGCTGGGTGAAAATCCTCGGCGCGATGACGCTGCGGCTCGTGCCCGAATACATCGTGCTGGTGCTGATTCTCGGCGCGGCACGTGCGTGGCTGTTTCCGCACATTGGGCCCAACATCGATAACAGCTTGCTGTGGATCGTCGCGTTGTCGATCGCCGGCACGCTGTTCGTCATTCCAACCGCGGGTGAAGTGCCGATCATTCAGGCGATGCTGTCGTTTGGCATGGCCGCCGGTCCTGCCGGCGCGTTACTGATGACGCTGCCGCTGATTAGCGTGCCGTCAATGGCCATGCTGGGACGTTCGTTCCCACGACGCGTGCTGACGGTCGTGGCAGTGGCCGTGCTGGTGTGCGGCGTGGTGAGCGGGTTATTGGCGGTGGCTTTGGGCTTTTGACTCTGGGCTTTTCAAGTATGAAACGTATCGCCGCATTCGCTGTGACGAGTTGGTCGGCGGCAGGACTGCTTTATTTCGGGCAGCATTCTGTCGCGCTGATTGTCGTGAGTGGAGTCGTCGCGCTGGCCGGGTTTGATCTGCTTCGCCCCTGACCGAAATAATGTCGGAACGCCGGGTGTCTGCTACTGACCCGCCGCTCCTTCATTACAGGTTCAACTGTCTGGGCGCGGACCTGTTCTGGATGAATGGCGTGCGCGCGCCCACTGACATCTTTAGCTTGGGCCTGTCTGGCCAGTTCGCGGGCACCTCATAACGCTCGCGTTTTCCAGAAGCAGCGAGCGCGCCGCTCCATTCAATTGGCGAGTGCCTCGCGAATCGCGGCCAGCCACAAAGCCACCGCATGCGCGCCCGGGTCCGCGTGACCCAGCGCGCGATCGCCGACATAACTCGACCGCCCCCGCCGTGGATGCATCGACGCGGTTTGCGAGGTGCCTTCGGTGGCTGCCTCGACTGCGGTCTTTAGGGCAGCGTCAACGGTTTCCTGATGGGCGAGCGCTGACTGCAATGCATCGGCGGCGGGCTTCAGCGCGTCGACCATCGTGCGATCACTGGGACGCGCACCGCCGAGTTCCATCAGTCCTTCGACACCTGCGCTAAATGCAGCAGCCCATTCGTTCGCCGTCGAGCCGCCCGATTGCTCGAGCGCCACCGCTGCGCGCAACAGCATCACCGCGTAGAGCGGCCCCGAGGTTCCGCCGACAACCCGCCTTAGCGTCGCGGAAACGCGGCGCAGCACGGCGCCTGGCGTCGTCGCAGCGGGATATCCATCGATCTCCTGCAACACCGCACGCGCGCCGCGAGACAGGCTGATACCCAGATCGCCATCGCCGACGCGTTGATCCATCTCCGTCAAGGTCGGCTCCGCTTTCAGCAGACACGCGCAAACAGCCTCGATCGCGTGACGCAACGTCGCTTCACGCGCGAGTGTCGGACCACTTGCGTGATCCGGCGTAATGGGTGCGGGCCGCACCGAGACCTGCGCGACGCGCCCGCTCAACGCGGGCCACGCGCTGGTATGCGCGGCGGCGTCGAGCCAGCCGAGCCGCTCGTCGTCCACACGCAGTAGAGACAACGAAATACCCGCCATTTCCAGCGCGCTCAGAAACGTGCCGGCCCATGCGCGCTCGATCTTGATACCGTGTTCGGCCAGATAGCGCAGCGCGGACCCCGCCACTATGCTCATTTCGCTCGATGGCGTGCCGCCCAGATTATTCACGAGCAACACCGCGCGCTCACCATGGTGCAGCGACAGGTCGTCGATAATCTTCGCCAGCAGCTTGCCGACGATCGCATCCGCCGATTCCATCGCGCCACGTTCTACGCCAGGCTCGCCATGAATGCCGAGCCCCCATTCGATTTCGTTATCGGCGAGTTCGAACCCTGGCTTGCCAGCGGCGGGCACCGTGCACGGCGTGAGCGCGACACCCATCGTGCCGAGCGATGCCGCGACATCGCGCGCGATTCGCGCAACTTCCGTCAACGGACGCCCCGCTGCGGCCGCCGCTCCTGCGATCTTATGGACCAGCACGGTCCCCGCCAGCCCACGACGGCCTGCGTGATCGCCGCTCGCGGTCAGTGCGACGTCATCGGCCACGATCACCATTTCCGTCGGAATGCCCTCGGCGCGCGCGATCTCGGCGGCGAGGCCAAAGTTGAAGCGGTCGCCCGTGTAGTTCTTCACGATCAGCAACGTGCCTGCACGGCCGGCCACTGCGCGTATCGCGTCGAGCACGGCGTCAGTGGAAGGTGAGGTAAAAACTTCGCCCGCTACCGCCGCACTCAGCATGCCATGACCCACATAGCCGCCGTGAGCGGGTTCGTGGCCCGAGCCGCCGCCGGAGATCAACGTGACCTCGCCGCGGGCCGCTACGACCTCAGCATCGGCCCGTACGACGATTGTGCCGCCTTGCAGCAGCGAGAGGTTGGGATTGAGCGCCGCGAGTCCATCGAGCATGTCGGGGACGACTGCGGAGACGTCGTTGATGAGCTTCTTCATTGCATCAGCGTCCTTTGAAAACTGCCGGCGCTGCGTTACGCGCTCACGGCAGGTTGTTCAGTGGCGAAGCAGTGGCGAATCGGTGTCTATTCGGTGGGAAGCGGAAAGGCTTAACTGTACCGCGCATTGGAAAACAGCGAAGTAATACGGCAGACGTGGACGCGCAAAAGCATCCGCGAAAGAAAGGGACTTTTATAAAACGGAGTGGCGATACTGAAGAGAGAAACTTAGATATGGCAGTGGGCGAAAGCGGAACCGCTTTCGCCCACGTCACATATTCGTTGGTAGGCTCGATTGGATTCGAACCAACGACCCCCACCATGTCAAGGTGGTGCTCTAACCAACTGAGCTACGAGCCTTTAGAGAGCGCGAATTATAGAGAGTCCTCGCGCTCAGCACAACCCCTGAGTGCGATTTTATGTGGATGTGGATGCGTCGTTTCGGTTTGCTGGTGGGGCTGTGCGCCCGCGGAGCCTCCGTATTTCAGCGGATAAGCCAGCGGCGTTAGGTGCTTGAATGTGAATAGATTGAAGGCGGAACTGGTTTCGCCATGGTTATCGCGCTCCGTTGGCCAGGTCTTCCATTTACTTTCGTGCGCTGCGTCGTCTCGTCGATTGCCAACGGTGGCCGAGTGCGCGTTGCAGTACTTCAATAGTCGCAGCGTGAATTTGAAGCGCGGGTTCTGCTTGATATCGGCTTCGAAATATGGGGGATTTGTGTGGGGCGTCGGGGACTCACTACTCAGTCGAATAACGTGGCGCTAGCTTTGCGAACGCTTGATTCATGTTTGAACGCACTTGCGCAGTCATCTGGGTTCTTCATCATTGGTACGACTCGCGAATCCTTGTGGTTGATGCATAGGGTGAATTTTTGTGGCTCTTTATCTGGGTGTTGGTGTTGGTGTTGGTGTTGGTGTTGGTGTTGGTGTTGGTGTTGGTGTTGGTGTTGGCGGCCAATATGCATAACACTTCGAGACCCGATAACACTCGATAACGGCTGTCGGACTCACCGCAGGCGAGTGGTATATCAGTGCCTGGGCGACACACGGATCATGCCCCGAGTCGCGGCACTCGACGAAGATACTGGCGATTACATCGTGTCGCCGCTCTTCTGCATCCAGTCGAGAAAGCAATCTCGCACATACCAATCTACTTACGCCAGTACGCGCCGACACTCGCGGATTTTTCGCGTCAGTCTGCGCGAGTCGCATGAGGCTATTTCAGAGCCGTATGCCCCGTCGATGTAAGTCGGCATACGCGACTGCGGTTGTGGCCATCAACTTGCATCGATGCTTTCTCGCGATAAAAGCGACATCAGCGCTTACGACGCGTATGTCGAGAGAGCGGTCTTTGATCGGATGGTTTACGGAGGGTGCCTGTGTCATTGTCCGGATAAACGACTACGTCCTCTTTGATGAGGTAGTGAACAGGTCGGCTCTGCAAAATGCGCAACGCGAGGGGCAGCATGTGTGTCGACGGAGAGCGTACCACCACGAGTGCCGACAGAAAGTTGCTCCACGCCTGACTGAAGCGGATCAGGCCGAGCGTGCCCAACGCCAAACCGAGCAGTGGCAGAACGGTGTGCACGTTGCGTCCAACTTCAAAGTTCGGCTCGACGTGCAGAATCGTCTCGAGTTTTGGTAGATCAACGTGAGTTACGCCACGACCTCTTCGACAATCATGGACGTGAGCCAGCTAAGTGGACTTCCGACAGACGAGGGAGTTTGCTGTTCGTTGCCGAATAACTGCACACCCGCACGCCTGCACCGTTCGTTCATACGCGAAGAAATGCGGTGGATATCGCGCCATCGCCGCTGGCGAATCTTTACGAACGAGGATCAGCGAGTTTTTCGACTGTGAACAAACAAGAAACGACTCGATGCTCAGATGCGACGCATGCATGGTAGGAAGTGATCTTGTGCGCCGGCGTCCGGTAACGTTCGAATGTTCGAATTAACCGCTTCAAAATTGTGCATCTGGAGGATGCGATTTCGTTGCCTTCAGAGCGCACATCGGGCTTGCGATCGTTACCCGGTGTCGCACGGACGCGCCCTACGCGAACGAACGCATAGCGGTTTGAAGGGTGGTCGAAGTCCATTGCTTGGGTCAACTGAAAAGATGCGCGCACCATCTCAGGTGCCGGCAAATCTGGTGGGATTCGAGTTACCCGCCGAAGTCGGGGCCCATACCGTGAAGTATGCGCAGCGAGGGCTCAATCTTTTACGGAGCGCGCCGTTATTGCATCTGCACAGGCATAACATTGGATCCTCATGGCACAACCTATCCCTTTATCCCGGAGTGGCGGCGCGGCACGCGCACGGCATGCCAAAGCCATGCTGCTACCCCTCCCGCGGCAAGTCGCCGACGACCTGGCGCTACGCGTGCACCTCTCACTCGATATATTGCGTCGGGGTCTCGGCGGCATAACCGACGCACAAACGCTCACGCAGATCATGCTGCTCACGGGATTTCTGGCCGAATCTGACTTTGGTACGGTGACCGGCGAGGAACTCAGTGCAGCAGACCGCGCTGTAGCAGCGGTGTTCGATGTCGGCAGATTGACTGACAAATGGCATTTGGACGACGCCGGATTTATGCTTTTTGCGAGGATCGCAACAAGTTACGACCGACAACTGCGTAGCGCGCCACTTTGGGTCGTCACGGACGCTAGCGAACGACTCGACCGCTTTATTGCTGGCGTGCCAGATCAAACACCGATGCGCAAGCAGGCTTAGTCAATTTGACAGTCGCGGTAGCGTGACGGGGACGCTTAATTGATCACTTCGTCTTGTAGAAGCAGTGGCGAGGCTGGCTCTCGGTGTGCCGGTGTCGACGGTTGCGGTTGCGGTTGCGGTTGCGGTTACGGTTACGGTTACGGTTACGGTTACGGTTACGGTTGCGGTTGCGGTTGCGGTTACGGTTGCGGTTGCGGTTGCGGTTGCGGTTGCGGTTGCGGTTGCGGTTGCGGTTGCGGTTGCGGTTGCGGTTGCGGTTGCGGTTGCGGTTGCGGTTGCGGTTGCGGTTGCGGTTGAACCGGATTATCAGGCTTTGAGCGCGTTTATTTCGATGGTCAGGAAGACGCTGGGGCCTATGCCGCAGCGGTATCTGCGGCGGGAGGGGTGCCGGAAGTGTTCCCGGGCGGGGGTGGTCGCACGCGTAGTGGTTACGCGTTGGCCTGAGATCCGGCCGTGGATGCGCCCGCCAATGGTCTGCTGACAGCAATGACTGCCCCGGTCGGGCGCGTGTACAGGAGTGCACCGCCGGACTGAAGGCGGCCCCCGCGGGCGCGACCACATCGACCGATGCGACGGCCAGAAACGCAAAAACCCCACCTTGTTGGGGTGGGGTTTCTGGACATGCTGGG
>NZ_CAJHCP010000004.1 GCF_904848625.1 Paraburkholderia metrosideri | reverse complement strand
ACCTGAAGTACCTGAAGTACCTGAAGTACCTGAAGTACCTGAAGTACCTGAAGTACCTGAAGTACCTGAAGTACCTGAAGTACCTGAAGTACCTGAAGTACCTGAAGTACCTGAAGTACCCGACGTACCCGACGTACCCGACGTACCCGACGTACCCGACGTACCCGACGTACCCGACGTACCCGACGTACCCGACGTACCCGACGTACCTGAAGTACCCGAAGTACCCGAAGTACCCGAAGTACCCGAAGTACCCGAAGTACCCGAAGTACCCGAAAGATTGCCCCCTCCCAGTCCGGTATTAGGCGTGGTAAGCGTGGACCCGCAACCGTAGAGTGCGAGCAGCGTAGATGTCGCCACAGCGATGGCTGTCCGACCGGCAAAGTTTTGCATGATGTCCCCGTTGAACGACTGTTGATGGGCACATCGATGCAAATTGCACGCCAAATGTGTTTTATGGCGTCAATTCAATGATTGACAAAGAATTGTTCTGAAAATAATAAAATGTAAGGAATATCCAGCGCAAAAAACGAGATTTTTCAAGCGACGACCAGGCCGTGTTCCGCGCCGTGCTACGTAACGTTCGAGTTATGCGTAACAGTGCAGGGCCATCGTCCACCAACCAGCAGCCCTGCACGCAGCAACGCGGTATTTAAAACGCCGCGAGATAAATCCCCAACGCGTCCTCTTCGCTCACCGGTCGCGGATTATTCACCAGCAGCCGCGTCTGCAACATTGCATCGCTGGCCATGCGTTCGAGGCCGTCACGCGCGATCCCTACATCGCGTAGTCTCGCCGGAATCGCGGTTGCAGCAATCATCTGTTCGAGCCGCTCGATCAACGCCATCGTCTTGCTCTCGATACTCCCCGTCACACCAGGCACCACCACGTCCGCGAGTTCCGCGTAGAGATGAGCCGCCGCGTCGGCGTTAAAGCGCAGCACATGCGGCAATACAAGCGCATTCGAAAGACCATGCGGTACGTGATAAATGCCGCCAACCGGATAAGCCAACGCATGCACCGCAGCGACCGGCGAATTGGCAAACGCCTGGCCCGCAAAGGTCGCGCCGAGCAGCATCGCTTCGCGAGCGTTGCGATTCTGGCCATCTTCGCAGGCACGCAACAGATTGCGCGACAGCAGATCGAGCGCCTTCACCGCGAGCATGTCGGAGATCGGGTTCTTCAGATGCACAGACGTGTACGCCTCGATCGCATGCACCATCGCGTCGATGCCAGTCGCTGCCGTCGCCGCCACCGGCAGACCGAGCGTGAGTTCCGCGTCGAGAATCGCGAGATCGGCGATCAGTTGCGGTGCGACCACGCCCATCTTCTTCGCTTCGCCCACCGTCACGATCGACACGGCCGTCACTTCCGAACCCGTGCCCGCCGTCGTCGGCATTTGCACGAGCGGCAGACGCGATACCGAAACCTTGTTCACGCCATACATCTCGCTGAGCGCCTGCTGTTGCTGCGGAGCGAGCACGGCGATCAGCTTCGCGACGTCCATCGACGATCCGCCGCCCAGCCCCAGCACGATTTCCGCGCCGGCCTGCCGCGCCCGCGAGGTCGTTTCGAGCACGATATGTTCGGGGGGATCGGCGATCACGTCGTCGATGACGATCGGGTCCCAGCCGTGCGCCGCAAGATCGGCAAGCGCGGGGTTCAACAGGCCGCTCTTGTGCAGAAAACCATCGGTGACCACGCACACGCGCGTCAGCGCGGGAAATTGTCCGCGCAACAAGGCGCCGAGGCGGCGCGCCGCGCCGAACTCGACGACCATCGTCGGAACGGTTTGAAACCTGAAGGTGTTCATCATGCCGAGTCTCCTGGCACCATGTGGCTCGACACTTCGCGCCGCTCGAGCAGCGGAATGATGGTGCCGAAGCCGAGGCGCTGAAAATGCTCGGTCTCGCGATGTGCAGTGAGACCGTTGGCATCGCGATACTTCTCCAGGATCACGAAGTGATCCGGGGCGAGCGGCGAGCGGAAGAATTCGTAATACAGGTTGCTGGGCTCGGTGCGGGTCGCCGCGGCCAGTTCCGTGAGCGGTGCCACGAGCGCGTCACCGTTGCCGGGTTTAGCGTAGAAATGCGCGATCACCTGCAGGTAAGCATCAGCCATCTATCACTCCATCAAGGCGGGTCGGTCGACGTTCGTACGTACGTACGTACCCGGGTTATACAGATCGTCGTCGCGAGGCTGAGTCGCGGCGACCGCATTTTTTGGCGCATCGAACCCGTCCGCTTTGCTGGATACGAAGCAGGCGGCGCACGGTATGACAACTGGCGGAAAGGTTTGCAGTCTTGCGCCGACCGATGCGAACACATCCGGTCAGCCTTCAGTTGTACCAGATTCGGGTCGATTTGCTGCACCTCGCATGCAGTCGCGGGCGACGAAGCAATGCACCGCGAGTAATGCCGTGATTCGTCGCTGATCGGCCATTCCGATTGTCGCGACTCCCCACAGGGATCCAGGTGAAAACCAAGCGGAAGCAACTCAGAGGCACCCAGGCCCAACAAGTCATTGTTGAGAATGATTCGCGTTTACGTTAAATTGACGCCCTGTCCTTTGAAAACATCGGGAGCGAATTCATGGCTGAGGTATTGGTCCGCCAGGAGCCTTCAACAGCGGTACCGCCGAAGCCGGTTCTCAATGCCGGGCGCGCCCGTACTTCCGTCACGCGGCGTACGCGCGGCGCGTCTGTCGGCGGGGCGTGGGAGAAGGGCGCCTTGCTCGATGTGCTGATCGACAACCGGCCCGCGCTTGTTCAAGTGGCTCAGGAGCTGACAGGTTGTGCGGATCTCGCCGAGGACGTGGTTCACGATGTCTTCATCAGGCTCGTGGACTTCCGGCATCAGGATGCCGTGCGTCAGCCGGTCGCCTACGTGACTCGCATGGTGCATAACGCGGCGATCGATGTTTGCCGTCGACAGAGCCAGGAAAGCGGCGCCGAGCACACCTCTTGCGCTGACGCAGACGACCTGCATGCGCCGTCGCTCGAAGCCGCGCTCGTCGCACGGGACGCGTTGCAACATGTCTGCAACGCGCTGGAGCAATTGTCGCCGCGTAGCCGTGCCGCCTTCGAAATGGTGCGTGTGCGTGAGGAAACGCTGCAAAGCACGGCGCGTGCGCTCAAGGTCTCGCAAACGCAGGTGCATTTCATGGTGCGCGAAGCGGAGAGACATTGCGCTGAGTGTCTCGCCGCGAGTCATCGCGGGGTGGCGAGACCTGAGTATTGCGGCAGCAACGTGCGTCGGCGGTGAGGCGCCGGAAAATCGCAAACCCTGCTCACGCACCGCTCGTATCTTTACTGCGGAGTGCCGGCGGTAGCCTCCGCTTCCAGCACGTCGATCATCTCGCGCACCGCGGTCTGAAGCTCGGGCACATAACGGCGCGTCGCTTCAGCAGGAATCGCAGCGCGCGGCTTGCTGCGTTTCCGCGTTTTCCAGCCTTCTCGACCCCCTCCCGGAAATCACGAAGCTCAGCACCGCAAGCACCGCTACGCCGACTCCGCCATACAGCATCACCCAGCCGAAACCCCGCATCAATGCAGCATGAACGAGGCTTCCAGACGCGTCGATCTGCGCGAACGCAGGCGCTTCTGTCCTGATCGCGCTGAGATTACCCGCGGCGATCTTCTGGGCAAGGCTGCCGAGTTCCGCCGGACCAAACGTGTTCGGCAAATTCGCTTTCAGATGAAAAAGAATCCCGCCGACCAGGATCGCGCCCATCAACGCAATGTTGATCGCGAGCGTGATCATGCGTGCGCTCATGTCGATGCCGGACGCCATTCCCGCGCGCTGCGCCGGCACTGCTGCGGTCGTCGTATTGGTCACCGGCGTGTTGGTGAGGCCGAGACCGGCGCCCGCAACGATACAACCGGGCAGCATGCTGGCCACGCCCGGATGCGCGGCGCTGCTGCCGAATCGCATCAACAGGAAGCCGACTGCGATCGTCAACAGGCCCACAGGTATCGCGATTCCCGAACCGTAACGCACGATGAGCCGTTCACCGAGCGGCGGGAACAGCAACGTCGGCAGCGTGTAGGCGAGCAACGCAACGCCTGCGTCGACACTGTCGTAGCCGAGCGCGATCTGGAAATAGATTGGCAGATAGATCATGAACGGCCAGAAGCTGAAGTTCATGCCGGCGGAGCCCATTAGCGCGCCCGAAAACTGCGGAATCCGGAACACGGAGAAATCGAACATGGGACGCACGTTGAATTTCTCCGCGCAGAGAAAGGCCACGAACGCGAGCGCCATCGCCACGAGAATGAACAGTGCGCGACGGTTCATGAGGCCGAGATCCGGAACCTGCGTGATGAAATACACGAGGCCGAAGACCGCGAGCGAGAGCGTGACAATGCCCGCGATGTCGAGCGTATGCGCGTGCGGATCGCGCGATTCCTGCACGCCGCCAAACACCAGCATCAACGTGACGGCCGCGAGCAGTGCGTGCACCCAGAACACCCACTGCCAGCCCGACACCGCCACGATCATCGCGCCGATGATCGGTCCGAAACCGAGCCCGATGCCGAAGATAATCCCCCACGCGCTGAATGCGCGCGCGCGTTCGGGACCGCTGCTGAACTGGTGCGAGAGCACGGCGACCTGACAGATCAGCATTGCGCCGCCGCTCGCGCCTTGCAGCAGACGCGCGGCGATCAACGTCGGCACGCTTTGCGCGAGGCCGCAGATCAGCGACGTCACGCCGAACAACGCGATGCCGATCACAAAAACCTTACGTCGGCCGAACCGGTCCGCGAGTGTGCCGGTTGCCATCAGGACGGTCGTCACGGCTAGCGTGTACGCGTTCATGATCCACTGCATACCTTTGAAGTCGCCGTGCAGCACGTGTTCGAGCGTGGGCAGAATCACCGGCACGCTGGAAATTTCGAGGCCGAACATCAGCGATGCGAGGCAAATCGCGCCCAGTGCGAGGGTGTTGCGTTGAATACCCAACACGCGCGATGAAGAGGCCGCTTGGCTCGTCGTCACGTGTTGCGTATCGGCCGCGCGCCGCGCCGGCTCAATTTCCGAGGTTGCCGGAGCAGGTTCCGCGCGTGCGCGTTCATCGCGCGTTGGCGGCGCGTTCAGATGACTGGACATGGATTCTTACCTTCGAGTGCGATGGCATTCGCCATCAATGAGTAGGTAATATAGAGGGAATAAATGTCCCCATTGGCGCATGAAAATCCGAGCAGTGCGTCCTTCAGGGAATCAATAGGGTGAAGGTATGAGCGACATGCTTGATGGCGTGACGACGTTCGTGCGCGTCGTCGAAACGGGTAGCTTTGCGCTGGCGGCCGAGCGCATGCATCTGACGCGTTCGGCGGTTGGCAAGGTCATCGTGCGGCTCGAGAAGCGGCTCGGCGTGCGCCTGCTCAATCGCACGACGCGCAGCCAGAGTCTGACCGAAGACGGGCAGGCTTATTACGACCGCTGCGTCCGCGCGCTCGCCGAACTCGAAGCCGCCGAAGCCGATCTCGACTCAGGCCGGCGTGAGCCCAAGGGGCGTTTGCGGGTCAGCGTGCCGCAGGCCTTCGGTCACCATTGCGTCGCGCCGGTGCTGATGGGACTTGCGCGCCAACATCCGCAACTGAAGATCGACATTTCGATTACCGACCGTTTTGTCGATGTCATCGAGGAAGGCTTCGATCTCGTTGTGCGCGTGGGTCCATTGGCCGACAGCACGAGCCTCGCGGCGCGCAGTCTTGGCGTGCAGCACGCGAGTATCGGCGCATCGCCGGCGTATCTGGCGCGGCACGGCACGCCGCGCAATGTCGAGGATTTGCGCGGACACACGGTGGTTGCTTATTTGCGTGCAGGCGCGGCCCAGCCTTGGGACGTGGTCGATACGGACGGCCAGATCCGCCGCGCGCAGGTCCAGCCGCAACTGGGGTTCGACGACATGCAGGGGATTGTCGATGCCGCTCTCGCCGGCTTCGGGTTGGCGTGGTTGCCGAGCTGGCTACTCGCACGTTATGAGCGAAGCGGCGAACTCGTGACTGTGATGGAGAACTGCTTCCGGCCGTCACAGGAAATCCACGTGGTGTGGCCGAAGAGCCGTTATCTCGCGCTGAAGACGCGCTGCGCGATCGATGCGCTGGTCGCGGAGATTCCCGCGATGCTCGACGCGGCGGAGAGCTGATGCGGACTTGGCGGCGCCCCTATGCGCTGTCCGTCCGCCCGACGTTTAGCGTAAGGTTTCTCAAAAAGTAAAATATTTAGCTCAGACAAGATAAATTTGCCGCACCGCACCACCGGAAAGTTGTCTCAAGTCATCTATAAGACACATGTCTTAAAAGTCTTGTATTTCGCGCTAAGCCTTATGTGGCGGGGCTTGATCCCGTCGAGCGCGTTTCGCGGATATGTTTGTTTAGCAGCGAATAGAGGAAAACACGCATATACTCACGGTCTGGCCGTAAAAAGTGGTGCCGTGGGTCGCGCGGCGTTTTTGCTGCGTTTCGCTGGGTTGTCTGTTCCGTCGCCAATCGCTGGCTCAGCGCGACCAACGCTCTGTCTATCACCTCACTTAGCAAAGCATCAAACATGTCCACATCGCCGAAGATCATCTACACCCTGACCGATGAAGCGCCTGCACTGGCGACCTATTCGCTGCTGCCGATCGTTAAGGCGTTCACGCGCTCGTCCGACGTGATCGTTGAAACGCGCGATATCTCGCTGGCCGGCCGGATCATTGCTGCATTTCCCGACTACCTGAGCGCCGAGCAAAAGGGCCCGGACGATCTGGCTGAACTGGGTGGGCTGACCACGCGTCCGGAAGCGAACATCGTCAAGCTGCCGAACATCAGCGCTTCGGTGCCGCAACTGAAGGCCGCGATCGCCGAACTGCGCGACCAGGGCTACAAGCTGCCGGCTTACCCGGACGTCGCTACGACCGACGAAGAGAAAGACGTCAAGGCTCGCTACGACAAGATCAAGGGCAGCGCCGTGAACCCGGTGTTGCGCGAAGGCAATTCGGATCGCCGCGCGCCGTTGTCGGTGAAGAACTACGCACGCAAGCACCCGCACAAGATGGGCGCGTGGAGCGCGGACTCGAAGTCGCACGTGTCGCACATGAGCAGCGGCGATTTCTACGGTAGCGAAAAGTCGGCGCTGATCGCAGCAGCCGGCGCCGTGAAGATCGAGCTGACGGCTGCGGATGGCTCGAAGACGGTTCTGAAAGAAAAGACGGCGGTGCAGGCGGGCGAGATCATCGACGCATCGGTGCTGAGCAAGAACGCGCTGCGCAGCTTCATCGAAGCAGAAATCGCCGACGCAAAGAAGAACGACGTGCTGTTCTCGGTGCACCTGAAGGCCACGATGATGAAGGTCTCGGACCCGATCATCTTCGGCCAGGTCGTCTCGGTGTTTTACAACGACGTGCTGACCAAGCACGCTGAAGCGCTGGCGAAGGTCGGCTTCAATCCGAACAACGGTATCGGCGATCTGTACGCGCGTCTGAAAGACCTGCCGGCGGAAACGGTTGCTCAAATCGAAGCCGATATCAAGGCGCAATACGAACAGCGTCCGCATCTGGCCATGGTCAACTCGGACAAGGGCATCACCAGCCTGCACGTGCCGAGCGACGTGATCGTCGACGCCTCCATGCCGGCCATGATCCGCGAGTCGGGCAAGATGTGGGGCGCCGACGGCGCACTGCACGACGCGAAGGCGGTGATTCCGGACCGTTGCTACGCTGACGTGTACGAGGCTGTGATCGAAGACTGCAAGAAGCACGGCGCATTCGACCCGGTCACGATGGGCACGGTGCCGAACGTCGGCCTGATGGCGCAAGCCGCTGAAGAATACGGTTCACACGACAAGACGTTCCAGATCGCGGCGAATGGCGTGGTTCGCGTGACCGACGCAAGCGGCGCGGTCCTGATCGAGCAACCGGTTGAAGCGGGCGACATCTTCCGTATGTGCCAGACCAAAGACGCGCCGGTCCAGGACTGGGTCAAGCTGGCGGTCAACCGTGCCCGCGCGTCAAACACGCCGGCTGTGTTCTGGCTGGACGCGGCTCGTGCGCACGACGCGCAGATCATCAAGAAGGTTGAGCAATACCTGAAGGACCACGACACCAGCGGTCTGGACATTCGTGTGCTGACGCCGGTCGAAGCAACGAAGTTCTCGGTCGAACGTATCCGTGCCGGCAAAGACACGATTTCGGTCACCGGCAACGTGCTGCGCGATTACCTGACCGACCTGTTCCCGATCATGGAACTGGGCACCAGCGCGAAGATGCTGTCCATCGTCCCGCTGATGGAAGGCGGCGGTCTGTTCGAAACGGGGGCAGGCGGTTCGGCTCCGAAGCACGTTCAGCAACTGGTCGAAGAAGGCTTCCTGCGTTGGGACTCGCTGGGCGAATTCCTGGCGCTGGCTGCGTCGCTCGAACATCTGAGCAACGCGTACCACAATCCGAAGGCGCAAATTCTGGCCAAGACGCTGGATCAGGCTACGGGCAAGTTCCTCGACAACGACAAGTCGCCGGCGCGCAAGGTTGGCGGTGGTATCGACAATCGCGGCAGCCACTTCTACCTCGCGCTGTACTGGGCCGAAGCACTGGCTGCACAAACCGAAGACGCGGCGCTGCAAGCGCAGTTCGCGGGTGTGGCGAAGGCCATGGCTGAGAACGAAGCGAAGATCGTTGCCGAACTCGGCGCAGTGCAGGGCAAGCCGGCGGAGATTGGCGGCTACTATCGTCCGAACACGGAACTGACGAGCAAGGCAATGCGCCCGAGCGCGACGCTGAATCAGATCGTTGATTCGGTCGCTTAATACGCTCAAGCTGGCAGCTGCTGCGACTGAAGCCGCGACGCAATTCGCACTGAAGTAAGCAGTCAACACGACGATGGCGCTCCTGAGCGCCATTGTCGTTTTTACGTCCACATCTGCATTCACATCAACGAGGCCAGCTGTCATGCTCGCCATCAAACGTGAACGATTTCCCAGTCCGCGAGCTTCTCGGGAATTTCAAGCATCGACGTATCGTCGCCTTCCGACAGATGCGGGCAGGTCACGCCGCGCGCGAGGTCGTCGGCAGCCTGTTGCGGGCTGTTGAATTCACCGAGTGTCTCATTGCCGTAGGTTGCCTCCCAACCGTCTTGTCCCGGCAAAATGTAGAACGCTCCCTGGGTCGATCCAAAGCGAAAGCCTTTCATTTTTCATCTCCCAATTGCGATTTAGAAATCGTCATGCCGAGGCAGCTTCCTGCCCAGGTTGTGGGACCGGTCGGACGGTGTTTCTGCCCTCCGATCAACTCAACCGTGTAAAGCGTCGGCTCTTGTAAAAGAGTCTACGTCAGCATCCGGGGGCGCAAGTGGGTGTTAAAGGCTTCGCTTTTATAAAAATTATCGTTTAAAAATAAATACTTATAATTTTAATTTCACGATATGCAACGCCCGGTGACATTGCGAAATGCCGCGTTTGTGCCACGCACAACGATTTTTTACGAAGCGCGGGTTCTTATCACATCGTGAAATTTTAAGGGCTTGACGCGCGGTTTTGCCGCGGAGGGGCGTCAACGTGACGCGGCGTGGCGACTCACCACCGCGCCTCAATGCGTCTCACGGAAGAATCCGGCGCAGAAAATCGAGCACCGCGCGATTGAACTGCGCCGGCCTTTGCAGCGGCGCGAAGTGGCTGACGTCAGGCAGCGCGAGCAACTCCGCGCCGGGGATGCTGCGGGCGATGTGCTCGGCGTGCTCTGGTTTGATGAATTCGTCGTGCTCGCTCTGGGCGACCGTGACCGGCACCTTGATCCGCGCCAGATCTTGCGCAGAGTAATTGGGCTGCGTCTTCTGCATGTGGCTGACGGCGGCGACGAAGGCGTCGAACTCGTCTGGCGTCGCGGAAAGCTGTCGGTAGTCTTTGGTGTGCCGGCTAAAACATCGCTCGATAACCGGCGTCAACACGAATTCCTTCGTGCCGCTCGGGTCCATGTTGCAGCCGAAGTAGAACACGCCCGCCACGCGCTCAGGCGCGCTCGCGCCGAGAATCAGCGCGACGCACGCGCCGTCGCTCCAGCCCACCATCGCGGCACGCTCTATACGCAGCGTGTCCATCACGGCGAGCACGTCGGACGCCATCAACTCGTAGCTGTACGGACGCGCGTCGCGTGTGCTGCGGCCGTGGCCGCGGCTGTCGATTGCGATCACGCGATAACCCGCGTCCGCCAGCGCCGGCACCTGGTAGCCCCAATTGCCGCTGTTGCCGAGGCCGCCGTGCAGCAGGATCACCGGTGCGCCCGCGCCGTAGGCGGCGTACCAGATGCGCGCGGCGTCGTGCTCGACATGTCCGCTTTCGTTCGATGCAGGCAGCGGCGCCGCGCCGTGGACGTCGAAGTTGTCGAGGGTGTCGTCGCTAATTTGAGTGGCGGGTTCCATGTTTCGTCTCCGTCGAAGCTGTGTTCTTCTGTTGGCGCGTCAGTGTTAGAGCCCCCCAGCCAGCGCCATCAGGTCGCGGCGAACAGCGGAACCAGCAAAGCTTCGGGTTTCGCTTCGCTCATGCTTGTCGCTCCGTGGATGACCCGGGTGGCCTTGGCCGGTTTTCGCTGCTCCTGCCGCCAGGTCCGCCTTCCCGCTTCGTTTCAAGCTGCTGCTGTCTGAAGTACGAAGCGTAAGCCAGGCGCCCGACGATTGAATCACCGAATCGTCGTAGGGGTTAATTTCGGACGACGCGCGGTTTCATGCCTCGCGCATCGCTCTCAACGGGCCGGCTCTTCCCATGGCGGCAGCGGCTGCCATGCGTCAACCAGGGCATCGATAAAAAGACGCACCTTCGGCGTCAGGTGCCGCCGTGTCGGATAGACTGCGCGGATCGGCAGGCCGTCCATCGCGAAGGATTGCAGCAACGGCCGCAAGCGGTCCTGTCTGATTTCGGCGGCGAGGAGGTAGGAGGGCAGATTGACGATGCCCGCGCCGCGCGCAGCCGCACCGATCAACGCCTCGGCGCTGTCCATCTTCAATCGGCCGCCCGTTTCCACGGGCGGTTGCTCGAAGCCGTTAAAAAGCCACGGCTGCGGACGCCCAGCGCTGACGAAGTGCAGGCACTCGTGCTGCATCAGATCAGGCGGGGTTGCCGGTATTCCCCGGCGCTCCAGATACGCGGGCGACGCGCAGGTGATCAGTCGTTGCGTTGCCACCGTGCGGGCGATCAACCGCGAATCCGGTTTAGGCTCGCCGACGCGGATCGCAACGTCGAAACCTTCGTCGACGAGATCGACGAAGCGGTCCGTGAAGCTGACTTCGGCCGATACCGCCGGCCAGCGTTCGAGAAACGCCTCGATGACCGGCAGGACCTGACGATGGCCGAGTCCGATGGGCAGGCTGATGCGCAAAGTTCCTACCGGTGTTGCACTGCGTACCGCCATCGCGGTTTCGGTTTCTTCGAGGTCGTCGAGAATCTGCGTGCAGCGCGCGAAGAACACGGAGCCGTCGTCCGTGAGACCGAGACTATGCGGAGTGCGATGCAACAGTCGCACCTGCAAATGTGCTTCGAGTCGCGCAACGATCTTGCCGACCGCCGAACGTGTAAGGCCGAGTTGCTGCGCCGCCGCCGTGAAACTGCCGGCTTTGACTACGGCGACGAACGTCGCGATGTCGTTGATATTGCCGAGCGCCAAATCGGAACCTCCCGGGTGGATGCCTGCAAAGCGACGGAACGCGTGAGTCGAGTCTGCTGTTGGCGGCCAGATCGCCGTGCCAGTGCTGACGGCGATTGCCACCTAGCCGTCACCAAGCGGCACTGAGCCGCCACCAAGCACCACTAAGCCGCCACCAAGCGGCATCAAGCGGCATCAAGCGGCATCAAGCGGCATCAAGCGGCATCAAGCGGCACCAAGCGGCACCAAGCGCCACCAAGCGCCACCAAGCGACACCAAGCGACACCAAGCGACACCAAGCGACACCAAGCGGCATCAAGCGCCACCACGCGCCACCAAGCGACACCAGGCGGCACCAAGCGCCACCAAGCCGCCACCAAGCCGGCACCAAGCCGCCACCAAGCACCCCCTGGCGCGTCCCGATAATATCGCGGCGCCCGTCTGTCGCGCTGATGGGGAGCCACATTCCCCATCGATCCTTCTACTCTCCGTTTCAGAAAGTCGTATTGACCGGCGGTCACGTCAGCGCAGCGACGCTCCGCCGGTTCCCAATATTTCGAATCGGAGAATTTCCATGGATGCCAATCAACTAGCCTGCCCGTCCGCGCCACAGGTGGCCGTGGGCGACGGCGCAGCACTTTTACCGACGCTCGACGCCCCCGCGCGCGGACCGTCGTGGGCGGCGGTTTTATCGGTCGCGGTCGGGTCGTTCGCGTTCGTGGCGACCGAATACATGCCGGTTGGCCTGTTGCCGCAGATCGCGCACGACCTCGGCGTGACGCCGGGCACCGCTGGTCTGATGGTGACGACCCCGGGCGTCATCGCCGCGATCTCCGCACCGGTGTTGCTGCTGGCGGCGGGGCGCATCAACCGGCGGCTGATCCTGTTGCTGCTGGCCGCGCTGCTGCTGGCGTCGAACGTGATGTCGGCGCTCGCACCGAGCTTTGCCGCAATGCTGGCGGGACGCGCTTTGCTGGGCGCGAGCCTCGGCGGCTTCTGGACGGTCGCGCTCGGTGCGTCGGGGCAACTCGTGCGAGAAGACCAGGCGGCCCGCGCCGGCGCGACGATCTTCATGGGTATCACGCTGGCGACGGTGGTCGGCGTGCCGCTCGGCACCTTGATCGCCGATCTTAGTTCCTGGCGCGTGTCGTTCTTCGCGACCGCCGTGCTCGCTGCGCTCGCGCTGGCGGCGCAGGCCGCGTTCCTGCCGTCACTGCCGCCCAAAGCGGCGATTCGTCCCGACGATTTCCGCGCGATGCTGGGCCGCCCAACCGTGCGCCGCAGTCTGTTGCTGGTCGGCCTGCTGTTCGGCGCGCACTTCGCGGCTTATACGTACATCGCGCCGTTTCTCGAACGCAATGCATCGTTTGGTGCTTCGTGGATTACGGCCGTGCTGCTGGGCTTCGGCGTTGTCGGGTTCGGCGCGAATTTCGCGGTCTCGGCGGTCGTCGCGCGGCATCTGAAGGCGTCGTTGCTGTCGTTGGGCGGGTTGCTGGCGCTTGCGTTGTTGGCGTTGCCGATGCTCCAGGCGTCGCATGCTGCCGTGATCGCGGCGGTGCTGCTGTGGGGCATCGCGTATGGCGCGATTCCGCTGAGCCTGAGCATCTGGATGCAATGGACTTCGCCGGATCGGCCGGAAGCGGGTTCGTCGATGTTCGTCAGCACAGTGCAGACGTCGATCGCGCTCGGCTCGCTCGCTGGCGGCGCGGTGGTCGACCACCTCGGGATTGCGTCGACGATGCATCTCGGCGGCGTTCTTGCCGTGCTCAGCATGATCGTGATCCTGACGTTCGGCACGCGTCACACGAGTCTCAAGGATGCGCTCGGCAAGTAGCCGGCTCCCGCTGAAACACACAGGCTCAGCCATCGCAACAATCGATGCATGCCGTCCATCCCAACACCCGTCAGGCTTCCAGCACATTGCGGACTGCACGGTCCGGAGTCTTCGGAAGGGCGGCCCGTTTTTCCCGACGAGCCGCACCTATAGATTGTTACCAACGCCAGACAACGCACCGAACGCCCGGCGGCAGTCATTCACCAGATCACTTTTGAGAGAAGAGAAAACGTCATGAGCAAGCTCTTTACGTCCGTCAAAGTAGGACCTTATGAATTCGCGCACCGCGTCGTGCTCGCCCCGCTGACACGGATGCGCGCCGAAGACGGCGCACGGCCAGGCCGTCTGATGGCCGAGTACTACGCGCAACGTACGTCGCCCGGCGCGTTGCTGATTGGTGAGGCGACGATCGCCGCCGCAAACGGCAACGGCTATCTCGGTGCGCCCGGTCTTTACGACGACAGCCAGATCGCCGGCTGGCGCGAAGTCACCGACGCCGTGCATGCGAAGGGCGGCCGGATCTTCCTGCAGCTTTATCACGCGGGACGTCAGTCGAACGCGCAATTGCAGCCCGATGGTGGTCAGCCGGTGGGTCCGTCTGAAGTGCTGCATGGCGGGGTCGCTTATACGGAGGCCGGCTGGGTTCCGAATACCCCGAACCGCGCATTGCAGATCGACGAGATCGCCGCGATTGTCGAGAGCTTCCGCACTGCCGCCGAACGCGGCGTGAAAGCGGGTTTCGACGGCGTCGAACTACACGGCGCGAATGGCTATCTGTTCGATCAGTTTCTTCAGGACGGCAGCAACCAGCGCACGGACGCCTACGGCGGCTCGTTCGACAATCGCGCGCGTCTGCTGATGGAAGCGACCCGCGCGGTGATTTCGGTGTGGGGCAGCGACAAGGTGGCGGTCCGTCTGGGCCCGAGCGGATCGTGGGGCGATATGTCCGATCGCGACCCGGTCGGTCTCTTCACGCATGTGGCGGAGCAACTCGCGAAGCTCGACCTCGCGTATCTGCATCTGATCGAGCCGCGCATCGCGGGCAATGTCGAGGACGAAAGCCGCAATCCTGACCCGGTCGCCGCGCGGACGATCCGCAAGCACTATCCAGGGACGATCATCGCGGCGGGCGGTTTCAAAGGCGATTCAGCGGAAGCGGTTCTGGCCGCTGGCGATGCCGACCTCGTCGCGTTTGGCCGCGATTTCATCGCGAATCCGGATTTGCCGGAGCGTTTGCGCCTTAAGCTGCCGCTGAACCCGTACGACCGGCCGACCTTCTTTGGCGGCACTGAAGTCGGCTATACCGACTATCCGTTCTATCGGGAAGAGGCCGAAGCTGAAGCCGACGCCGGAGCCGAAGCGCTGGCCGCCTAACCCCGTGCCTCAACCGCTGTCGGTGAAGTCGGAAATAGATGCTCGGTCAGATAATCGACGAAGGCCCGCGCCTTCGGCGAAATCTGCCGACCCGACGGCCACAGCGCGCGAAACACGCTGGGGCTGTCCAGATACGGGTCCAGCACCGCTACGAGCGAGCCTTCGGCAAGCCGTGCGCGCACCGTGAAGTCGGGCGCGCAGACGAGGCCGAGCCCCTGTTCCGCGAGCAGGATGAGCGGCTCGACGGCAGTAACGATCGCCACGGTCGGCAATTCGATATCGAGGGTCTCGCCGTCGCGGCTCAGCGGCCAGCGCCGCAATTTACCGGTGGTCGGAAAGCGATGCTGCAGGCACGCATGGTCGCGTAATTGCTCCGGCTCGGTCGGCACGCCGCGCCGCGCGAAGTACGCGGGCGAGCCGACGATCACCTGGCGGAACGTGCCCATCGTGCGCGTGATCAGCGTGGAATCGGCGACATCGCCAGTGCGGGTCGCCACGTCGAAGCCCTCTTCGATCACGTCGACCATCCGGTCGGAGAAATCGATATCGAGCGTGATGTCCGGATACGCGGTCATGAATGCGCCGATGACCGGCATCATCAATGTGCTCACCATTGGCATGCTCACGCGCAGCCGTCCGCGCGGTTCGGCATGGGCGAGCGCCAGTTCGGCTTCGGCAGCCTCGATCTCTTCGATGATCCGCTGACAGCGCGTCAGAAAAGTCACGCCCTCGGGTGTCAACGCAATGCTGCGTGTGCTGCGATGAAACAGGCGCACGCCGAGCCGTCCTTCGAGCCGTGAGATTGCCTTGCCCACCGCTGACGACGAGATGCCCAGCTGTCGGCCCGCTTCGGTGAAGCTGCGGGTTTCGGCGGCGCGGACGAACACGTTGAGCGAGCCGAACCGGTCCATCGCACCCGACGACGACGCGCCGTTCTCACCACTAACGGCGAGCGCCGCCGAATCCGTCTTCGCCATGGCGGAAATGGCGGAACGGCGGGCCGGATTGGGCGTCGTCATGGGGAACTCCTTGTCGTCAGGCGCGTTGCAAAACGTTCGAGAACAGCACTTCCTTCAGATTGACGACCGGCGCCGGGTCGCGTGCGTCCTCGCGCGCAGAAACGCGCCGTGCATCGACGATACGATGAATGTGGCTACCTGTTCGCAATTCGTGTCGGCCCGCAACGCGTGTGCGGCGACGGCGGCCTCCAGGCAATATAGAACGGACCTTTCCAATTCGGTGAAGATCGCATTCAGGCACGCGCGGATGGTGTCGCTGTCGTTGCCGCTGGAGTCGGCGGCGAAGTTGCCAGGCAGGCAGTCACTGCATGCATCGTTCAGGCTGCGAGGAATCCGCTCCTGAATCAGTACGGTTGTAGCTTTTTACTTGCTAGCCAAGGTGAGTGCGCAGGGCTCGGAAGCCCAGCGGGAATTGCTTCGCAAAAGACAGCAGCCGCGAATCAACCACGGCCGTCCTTACATACCGTCACTCGGCCGCTCTGCTCAACTCGTGCGCACGCCGCAGTCGTTCGCGGCTATTGCTCAAATGCATTCGCATCGCGGCGCGCGCATCGTCCGCGTCCTGGCGTTCAATCGCGCGATAGATCATCTGATGCTCGCTCAGCACATTGCGCAGATGCTCGACATGATCGAGTTCGGCGATTTCGGCAGAGCCGAGCCGGGTGCGCGGGCTGACCGCACGGCCTAGCTGGCTGAGCACATCGAAGAAATAGCGGTTGCCGCTTGCGCGCGCGATCTGCAAATGAAACTCGATGTCGTGCGCCACTGTGTCCGTACTGCCGCGTTCGAGTTCAGACTCGAAGCGCGTCAGCGCAGCCCGAATCTGCTTGAGATTCTGTTCCGTGCGACGTGTCGCGGCGAGCGCGGCCGACGCCGCCTCGACGTCGATCCGGAATTCGATGATGGCCATCACGTCCAGCATGTTGGACAGATCGGCGGTCGGCAACTGCATCGGCTTTTCGGACGAGGGCGTGAGCACGAAGGTGCCGATACCGTGCCGCGTCTCGACCACGTTGGCTGCCTGCAGACGTGAAATCGCTTCGCGAACCACGGAGCGGCTCACGGACAGTTGCTTCATCATCGCGACTTCGGTGGGAATGCGGTCGCCTGGCCTCAGGACGCCGCGGCGAATTTCATCGGAAAGGGTGGCCACCACCTTCTCAGTTAGGCTGCTCATGTTTTGTGGCTTGTTTGACTAATCGACGGAAAGGCATGCGTTTTCGCGGGGTGACGGCGCTGGCGCAATGGCCCGGCCATCATGGTGCCGGCCGGCATCGCGGGCGATGTCGTGGCCCGGTTTCTCATAAAGTATGGCACAGGACGTTTTGTTGAGTCCCATTTACGGAGTAGCGATGGTGGCGAGTTGTTCAGACGGCGACTCGTTGCGCATTGCACGGTGCGAGAGGTCTCAAATTAAGTCATCAGACGTCTTAGTTCGGTGAAAAACGCTCTTGATCCATATGCTCGCGTCTCGTATCTGCGGCTATTAACAGCGGATTTTACAGGGTAAACACCACATTGGAATCGCCAATCAAAAAAGGGTAGACTGTCGTCAGACAACGTATCACGCATCAAAAATGCGCAGCATGGCGTCAATCAAGCCGCCCGCCTGGCCGATACTGGAGACCCCCGTGACATCTGCTCTCAACCTGGCGGCCGATCCGCTGGAATCCGCGGTTTCGAAGGTCAAGCGACATGTGTTGCCGCTGTTCCTGATCATGTTCGTCGCCAATTACATCGACCGCGTGAACATCGGCTTCGTCAATTCGCACATGCAGACGGATCTGGGTATCGGCGCGGCGGCCTACGGTCTGGGCAGCGGCCTTTTCTTCATCGGCTATGCGCTGTTCGAAGTGCCGTCGAATGTGCTGATGCAGAAGTACGGCGCGCGCGCGTGGCTGACCCGCATCATGGGCACGTGGGGCCTCGTGGCGGGCGCGATGGCGTTTGTGTGGAACGACACGTCGTTTTATGTGCTGCGCTTTCTGCTTGGGGTGGCCGAGGCCGGTTTCTTCCCCGGCGTGGTCTTTTACTTCACGCAGTGGTTGCCGCAGAAAGAGCGCGGCAAGGCCGTCGCGGTGTTTCTGTCCGGCTCCGCGCTGGCGTCGGTGCTGTCCGGTCCGATCACGGGTTCGCTGTTGTCCATTCGCGGATTCGGCCTGCAAGGCTGGCAGTGGATGTTCCTGATCGAAGGCGGCTTTTCGATCGTGCTGTGCGGGGTGAGCTGGATGTTGTTGAAGTCGCACATTCGCGACGCCCACTGGCTGACCAAAGAAGAGCAGACGGTGCTCGCAAGGTCGATTGCCGTGGAGCAGGCCGAGCGTGACGCTCGCGGCGGCGTGCATCTGCCGACCATGAAGCTGTTGAAGGACCCGCAAATCCTGCTGTTCTGCTTTCTTTACTTCGCGATCCAGCTGACGATTTACGCGGCCACCTTCTGGTTGCCCACGATCATTCGCAAGATGGGCGGTCTCAGCGATTTCCAGGTCGGTATGTTCAATGCCATTCCGTGGCTGATCGCGATGGTCGGGATGTACGGCTTCGCGGTGCTGTCGGCGAAATGGCGTTTCCAGCAGGCCTGGCTGGCAGCGGCGCTGGTGATTGCAGCGTGCGGCCTGTTTGCGTCGACCTCGGGCAATCCGGTGGTGTCGTTTGTGGCGATCTGCTTCTCGGCGATCGGCTTCAAGGCAGCGGCGTCGTTGTTCTGGCCGATTCCGCAAGGCTATCTGGACGCTCGGGTCGCGGCCGGCGTGATCGCGCTGATCAACTCGCTGGGCAACCTCGGCGGCTTCTTCGCGCCGGCCACGTTCGGGTATTTGCAGCAGCACACCGGGTCGATCACCGGCGGTCTATATGGACTGGGCGTGGCTTCGTTGATTGCGGCGGCGGCAGGTTTCCTCACGCGCAACCGTCGCGGCGATAACGACGTGCTGCCCGATTCGCGGCACAGCAACGCGCATTGACTACACTGATTTTCAATACCGTTAGCCGATAGATACGCATTTTCTGGTTTTCATCCGGAGCGGGTATGGAGCGCGACGATCGCGATGGTGGCTAACCTCGCACTGCGTTCCATCCACCGGTTTTTTCACTCTACAGAACCTACTCTCATGTCATCGAACCTCTCCGAATCGAAGAACGCCACGCCCGTCGTCACTGAACTGCGCGTCGTGCCTGTCGCCGGCCGGGACAGCATGCTGATGAATCTGAGCGGCGCGCATGGCCCGTTCTTCACGCGCAACGTCGTGATCCTGCGCGACAGCGCGGGTAACACCGGTGTCGGCGAAGTGCCGGGCGGCGAGAGCATCCGCAAGACGATCGACGACGCGCGTCCGCTCGTCGTGGGTCAATCGATCGGCAATCTGCAGGCGATCCTGAACAAGGCCCGCACGCAATTCGCCGACCGCGACGCGGGTGGCCGTGGTCTGCAAACGTTCGATCTGCGCACCACCATTCACGCAGTGACTGCGCTCGAAGCGGCATTGCTCGATTTGCTGGGCCAGCACCTCGGCGTGCCGGTGGCGGCGCTGCTCGGCGAAGGCCAGCAACGCGACGAAGTGGAAATGCTCGGCTACCTGTTCTATATCGGCGATCGCAAGAAGACCGATCTGCCGTACGCGAGTGGCGCCGAAGGCCGCGATGACTGGGACCGCGTGCGCACTGAAGAGGCGATGACGCCCGAAGCGGTGGTCCGCCTGGCCGAAGCCGCGCAAGCCCGCTACGGTTTCAACGACTTCAAGCTGAAGGGCGGCGTGCTGCCCGGCGACGCCGAAATCGAAGCGGTCACCGCGCTGGCTGAACGCTTCCCGAACGCACGCGTCACGCTCGATCCTAACGGCGCATGGTCGCTGGCTGAAGCGGTGCGCCTGTGCCGCGACCAGCACGACGTGCTGGCCTACGCAGAAGACCCGTGCGGCGCGGAAAACGGCTATTCGGGCCGCGAGGTGATGGCCGAGTTCCGCCGCGCAACCGGCTTGCCGACGGCGACCAACATGATCGCAACCGACTGGCGTCAGATGGGTCACGCGATCCAGTTGCAGTCGGTGGATATTCCGCTGGCCGATCCGCATTTCTGGACGATGCAAGGCTCGGTGCGCGTCGCGCAAATGTGCAACGAGTGGGGCCTGACGTGGGGTTCGCATTCGAATAACCACTTCGACATTTCCCTCGCGATGTTCACGCACGTGGCGGCGGCGGCGCCAGGCAAAATCACGGCAATCGACACGCACTGGATCTGGCAGGACGGTCAGCGTTTGACGCGTGATCCGTTGCAGATCGTCGGCGGCAAGGTCAAGGTTCCTGAGAAAGCGGGCCTGGGTGTCGAGCTCGATATGGACGAACTCGAAAAGGCGCACGCGCTGTATCAGCAGCACGGCCTCGGTGCGCGCGACGATGGCGTCGCAATGCAATATCTGATTCCGAACTGGAAGTTCGACAACAAGCGCCCGTGCCTCGTGCGCTGAGACTTTCGACGGTCCGGGCGGCGGCGCAGCAAGCCGCGTCGTACCGCCCAAACCTGAAGCTATCCACGTATTTCACGCATTTAACGCGATTCACGCCATGACGACACCTCAAGAACTCAAAGCAATCGTTTCGGAAGGTCTGCTGTCCTTCCCCGTCACCGACTTCGACGCACAAGGCAACTTCCGCGCCGACACGTACGCTGAGCGCCTCGAATGGCTCGCCCCGTATGGCGCGTCGGCACTGTTCGTCGCCGGCGGCACGGGCGAATTCTTCTCGCTGACGCATGACGATTACTCCAACGTCGTGCGCACGGCAGCCGAAGTCTGCAAGGGCAAGGTACCGATCCTGGCCGGCGCTGGCGGCCCGACGCGCGTCGCGATCGACTACGCGAAGGAAGCCGAGCGTCACGGCGCCAACGGCATTCTGCTGATGCCGCATTACCTGACCGAAGCCTGCCAGGAAGGTATCGCCGCGCACGCTGAAGAAGTGTGTAAAGCCGTGCCGAACATGGGCGTGATCATCTACAACCGTGCCAATTCGAAGCTCAACGCCGACATGCTCGAAGGTCTGGCAGAACGCTGCCCGAACCTGATCGGCTTCAAGGACGGCGTGGGCGAGATCGAAAACATGGTGACGATCCGTCGTCGTCTGGGCGACCGCTTCTCGTACCTCGGCGGCCTGCCGACCGCTGAAGTCTACGCAGCGGCGTACAAGGCGCTGGGCGTGCCGGTGTACTCGTCGGCTGTGTTCAACTTCATCCCGAAGACCGCGATGGACTTCTACCGCGCAATCGCGGCTGACGACCACGCAACGGTCGGCAAGCTGATCGACGACTTCTTCCTGCCGTACCTGAAGATCCGTAACCGCCGTGCAGGCTACGCAGTCAGCATCGTCAAGGCTGGCGCGAAGCTGGTCGGCCACGACGCAGGCCCGGTCCGCGCTCCGCTGACCGACCTGACCGAAGAAGAAATGGGCATGCTCGACGTGCTGATCAAGAAGCTCGGCGCACAGTAATGCAGCCGGCGCCGCGGCCGCGATAACACCCTCGGCCGCGCGAACGAAGGGCCGCTAGACGGCTCCGCAACAAGCGCCCGGGACGGCAACGTCGCCGGGCGTTTTCTCGTCGGGAAGGCGGCGCGGCGAGCGTGCGGCGAGTGCGGCGCGTCCAATGACTGGCCGCGCACACCGACGCTCTTTCAGCGATGAGAGAGCCCGCTTAGCTCTTGCGAAACACGACGTGCGAAATACGCTGCACGAGCAGCGCGGCGACCAGTGAAGCAACCGCGGTCAGCCACACGCCGATATGAATCGACTGCACCAGAGCATCGCGTGCGGAATCGATCAGCGCCAACGTATCCAGCCCCGACGACTTCATATCCGCGATCAGCTTCACGCGCGATGCATCGTCGATGAGAATGCGCAGGTCGACAAAATGCGGCCGCCATTGCGACGCAGCCGGTTCGCCGAGCACGCTGATCGTACGCGTGACGACGCGGCTGTAATGATGCGCGACGACCGTCGCGACAATGCTCGTGCCCAGCATGCCGCCGACCATTCGGGTGGATTGCAGCAACGCGGTCGTGATGCCGAAGCGCTCACGTCCGGCGATCTCCTGGGCGAACACATTCAGATTGTTGAGGATGAAACCGAGGCCGATGCCGACTGCCGCCATTGGCAACTCGATCCGTACGGTCGGTGTATCGGGATTCGCGAACGCAATGCCGATCGACGCAAACAGCAGCAGCACGAAGCCGATCGACAGAATCTGCGTGGGCTTTTTCATGTGCACCACGATGCGCGTGTTCAGCAGGCTGCCGAGCGCAATACACGCGGCGATCGGCGTGGCAAGCAGCCCCGCCTGTTGCGGCGACAAACCAAAGCCGCCTTGCAGCAGCAAAGGCGCAAAGAAGATCAGCGAAAACATCGTGAAGCCGGACAGCATGCCAAGGGTGAACAGCGTGACGAGTTGCGGGTCTTTGAACAGATCCAGCGGAATGATGGGGTGCGTAGCGCGTTTTTCGCACATCAGCAACGCGATGGTGCCCGCGATCACGCAGACCCCAAGGATGGTCGTGCCAGTAGTCAGGCCGTGTTTGGGCACGCCTTCGATAAACGCTTGCAAGCCGCCCAGCACCCCGGCGACCAGCGCCGCGCCGAGCCAGTCGATCTTCACTTCGCCATCATGCGGCCGACGGAAAGCCGGCAGATGCGCCCAGATGAAATAGAGCGCCGCCGCGCCGACTGGCAGATTGATCAGGAAGGTCGAACGCCAGCCCCAGTGCTCGCTCATCCAGCCACCCAGCGAAGGACCGGCGGCGGTGCCGATACCGTACGCCGCCGCCATCACCACCTGCCAGCGAACCCGCGCACGCGGGTCGGGGAACAGATCCGGGATCGACGCGAACGCCGTGCCGACCATCATGCCGCCGCCAACGCCTTGCAAGCCGCGCGCGATTACGAGGAACAGCATGTCGTTCGCGACCCCGCATAGCACCGAGGCAACCGTGAACACGATTACCGCGGCGATCACGAAACGCTTGCGGCCGAAATAGTCGCCGAGCCGACCGAACACCGGCACCGTCACGACTGATGCCAGCAGATACGCGCTGGCGATCCATGCGTAGTATTCGAAGCCATGCAGTTCGGCGACGATCGACGGCAGCGCGGTGCTGACGACCGTCTGGTCGAGTGCCACCAACATGTTGACGAGGCCGATGCCGAGCATCGCAAACAGGGCGTTTCGAAACGGAAGGGCGGTCGTGGTGCTGGTCGAGGTCGAGTTCACGGAGCGGGCCGGGGGACGGTTCAGGTTGGGCGATGCGCGGCAGGTCGCAAGCCAGGGGTCATGGCAACTATATCGTGAAGTTGTCTGACCTCTTGAGCGTGGATTATACGGGTTTTCCCTTAGTAAAAATTATTTACCCGCGCTTTTGGGCAGGAATGGACGCGAAAAAGCCGTGCGACCTGCGCACGGCTTCGTGAAAGCTGCCTGGTTATACGATGTCGTCCGCTGCGGCGAGTGTTGGTTTTACGTCAACGATTCAGCCGAAACTGGGACTTTTGCCCAGCGCCATTGCCATCGCCTGCATCGCGACGAGATAGCCGCTCGCGCCGAGTCCGCAAATCACGCCGGTGGCTGCGCGCGAAATCAGCGAGTGGCGATAGGTTTCATCGCGCTTATGAATGTTGGTGATGTGAAGCTCGATCAATGGACGCTCGATCAACTTGACCGCATCGAGTACCGGCACCGACGCAAAAGAAAACCCCGCCGGATTGATGATGACCGCAGCATCCCGCTCGAATGCTTCCTGCAGCCAGTCGACCAGGGTCGCTTCGCTGTTGGTCTGGCGGAATTCGCATTGGAGTTCGAGCCGGGTCGCGAGCGCCTCCACCTGCTGCTGGATCTGCGCGAGCGTGGTCGTGCCATACAGATGCGGCTCGCGCTTGCCCAGCATGTTGAGGTTCGAGCCATTCAGTACATAAACGAGTTCAGTCATTATTCAGTCGCCTGTTTGCAAAATTCAGAGTGATGCGGGTGCTGCGCGTTGCCGTTGCCGCTGCCGTTTGCAGCCGAGGGCTGTTAGCCACGCCCGCCCGCCGCCGCGAAATCCGCTTCGCCGGTCACGGCTGCCGCCGAGTCGGTGCGATTCATGTCGATGCCGAGCGTTTCGCGTGCCGTCAGGATCATCACGAGCGAGATCACGTTGAAGACCACGCACACCGCGACGACGCCCCACGGCGAACCGTTGCAGACGGAAAAGAGCCAGACGGCCAGCACCGGCATCGGACCGCCCGCGATCAGATTGGCGCCGGTATAAGCGAGCGCCGAGCCGGAATAGCGCACGTTGGTCGGAAACGCTTCGGCGAACGCAACCGGCTGAATGCCGCTCTGGAACTGGGTGAAGCCAAGAAAGAAGCCCATTGCGGCGAGCATCGGCAGAAAGCTGCGGGTGTCGAGAATCTGGAAGTACACGAAGAGAATGAGCAGCGTCGCGGTCGAGCCGATCGCCAGTGCCGTCTTGCGGCCGATCCGGTCGCTCAGCATGCCGCCAGCCAGCGCGCCGACAATCGCGCAGACGTTCGCGCCCATCAGCAGCAGGAAGCCGGTCTGCTTCGGAATCGCGAGCGTCTTCGTGATGTAGCTCAGCGAAAACACGACGATCAGGTAGAAGATCGCCGCGGGGCCGCAGAAGAACAGCATCCAGCGCAGAACGGTGCGCCAGTGCAGGCGCAGTGCGTCGCGTAGCGGACTGCCCACGTGCACGACTTCGGTTTTGCGCAGCGCGACGAACGCGGGCGTTTCGCTGACCTTCAGCCGGATGTAGAGGCCGACGATCACGAGGATGAAGCTCAGCACGAACGGAACGCGCCAGCCATACGATTCGAAGGCCTGCGCCGTCATCGTCGATGACAGCAGGAGCAGCACGCCGTTGGCCATGATCTGGCTCAGTGGCGAACACAAGCCCAGCAGCCCCGAGTATTTGCCGCGCCGGTCGGGGCTTGCATGTTCGATGGCCATCAATTGCGCGCCGGTCGATTCGCCGCCCAGCGCGAAGCCTTGCAGAATGCGCAGCAGCACGAGCAGAACCGGTGCCCAGACGCCGATGCTGGCGTAGGTTGGCAACAGGCCCATCGCCATCGACGCGAAGCCCATGACGGTGACGGTGCCCAGCATCAGGTTGCGTCGCCCGAGCTTATCGCCGAGGTGTCCGCAGATGATCGCGCCGAGCGGCCGCGCGGCCAGTCCTACGCCGAAGGTGGCGAGCGAAGCGAGCAACGCCGACGTCGGGTCCATCGACGGGAAAAAGAGCCTTGGCAAAATTGTCGCGGCGAGTGCGCCGTAGAGCGTGAAGTCGAACCACTCGAGCGCGGTGCCGATCGCGGCGGCGGTGACCGCTCGCGTGCGCATGGCGGCGTGCGCACCGGGTTGCACATCCTGAATCATGTCGTCTCCTTATCTTTGTGCCGCGCGGAATGTCAGGTGACGAGCAGGGCTCGGCGACCCGCTTCCGCGCTTTGGTCTAGTTGTTTCGTTCGATCAAACCGTGGCCGTTCTGGCGCTCGATGAGCGAGGCCACGACCGTGAAACCAGCTTAGCACCCCTAGGTGGGACGCCATTCCAGGCTGGAATTTGATCTCATAATGTGCAAAACTGCGTTCGCCCGATCACAGCCAGGCGATGCATACACAGACGAAAACACGGAGACCGACATGCCCGGCGTCACGGAACGCACCCTCGCCGTCCTCGAATTTCTCGCCACTCAAATGGAGGGCACGCCGCTCGCGATGATCGCCGATGAACTCGATATTCCGAGGAGCGCGTGTCATCGGTTGCTGGTCGATCTGAAGCAATGCGGTTATGTGCGGCAATTGCGCGAGCATGGCGACTACGTGCTCACGACCAAGCTCGTAGGTCTTGGCCTTGGCTTTCTCGCAACCTCCGGCATTGTCGACATCGCGCAAACCATGCTCGACCGGCTGGCCGAAACATCGGGCGAACTGGTGCGGCTCGCGATCGTGGACGGCGACCGGTTGACGTGGGTCGCGAAAGCGCAGGGCGCGTTGAAGGGGCTGCGCTACGACCCGGACATGGGCATGGACACGATCCTGTCGTGCAGCGCCACGGGCCACGCATGGATGATGACCATGACCGACGAGCGCGCACTCGAACTCGTATCGCGGCAGGGCTTTGGACAGCCGAAACACTATGGTCCGAACGCGCCGACCACGATTGCCGGTTTGCTGAAGTTCGTCCACGCCGCGAGGGAAAGAGGCTATGCGACGATCAACGAGGTTTTTGCGCCCGGCATGACAGCGATGGCCGCGCCTGTGCAGCGGCGCGGCTATGCGGCGATGGGCGTAATCAGTATTGCGGGGCCGCTTGTCAGACTCGACGAAAAGCGCATGGAGAAGCTCGGGCCGACCTTGCTCGCGGCCGCCACGGAGCTGGCCGCCGCGAGTCATGCATCGCCATTGTTCAGCAGGCGTTAGCCCGCTGCCTCAAGTTCATTGCGGAATGATCCGCTCTGCCTTTAAGCGGTCGAACAACGCGAAGAACGCATCGGGTGTGCTCTGATAATCGAGGAAGCCTGCTTTGCGGCTTTTCGTCATATCGGTGAGGACTTCCATCGGACGGCCGAGGTCCGCGTCGGTGTGCCACCACGATGCAAGCTTGCCAAGATCTGCTTCCTTGAGATTGAGGCGCGCCGCGATGTCAGCCCACGTTTTTTCAGCGTCCTGCATTCGCCCTTCCAGCGGACGCGTCTCGCCATCGAATGGTTGTCCTTCAATGCCGAAGTAAGCAGCGATTTGCGGCCACAGCCATTGCCAGCGGAACACGTCGCCATTGACCACGTTGAAGTCTTCGTTGCGCGCATTCGGCGACGTGGCCGCCCACTCGAGATGCCGCGCGAGCAATCTGGCGTCGGTCATGTCGGTGAGGCTGTTCCATTGCGCCGCCGACCCCGGGAAGATAAACGGCTGACCGGTCTCTTTGCACAACGACGCATAGACCGCGAGCGTCACGCCCATGTTCATCGCATTGCCGAGCGCGTAGCCG
This sequence comes from Paraburkholderia metrosideri, assembly GCF_904848625.1. Classification (GTDB taxonomy): domain Bacteria; phylum Pseudomonadota; class Gammaproteobacteria; order Burkholderiales; family Burkholderiaceae; genus Paraburkholderia; species Paraburkholderia metrosideri. The sequence goes on along the minus strand of NZ_CAJHCP010000004.1, from coordinate 576,055 downwards.
ATGATCGTATGCGGACGATGCACGCTCCAGCTAAAACCATCACGCTTGGCGGCTTCGAACAACCGGTCTTCCTGCTCGTAGTAGAAGTTGTCGACCGGCTGGCGGCCCTGTTCCTCGCGAAACGGCGTGATCGGCACGGCGCCGGTCGCATACGCTTCGAACGGTCCGAGATAATGCTTCAGACCGGTGACTAGCGCCGCGTGCACGAGTGTGCCGGATGGACCTACAGCGTCCATCACGTGCTTGACCATCGCGCCATTCACGCGAATGTTTTCTTTCTCCGTCGCTTGTCGCGACCACGCGGTAAAGAACACGTGGCTGAAGGACTTGCCGCTAAGCGCCGCGCTAACGGAGTCGGCTGAATTCAGGTCGGCGGTAATCGCTTCGATTGCCGGTGACACGGGTGTGCGGCCACGCGAAAGGCCGGACACGTGCCAGCCATTTGCAATTAGCTGGTCTGCGAGATTGCCGCCGACAATGCCGCTCGCGCCAATGATTAGTGCTCGTTTTTCCATGAGTGAGAAGTCGTCGAATAACGGTTTGTGGACACGGTGAGGTTCTGCGACCTGGGTTGAACCGCGAAAGAGAGTGTCTCCAACGTTGAGGGAATGACCCGCGTCACGCTGACCGGTTCAGTACGAAGTCGAAGTCGAGCGTGCTGAACGGCGTAGTCATCCGGGTGCCGTCCGGCGCGCTGCCCGCTTCGTGACGTTGCCACTGCGCGACGAGCGACGAGCGCACACCGAAGACGGCATCGGAATCCAGGTACTGGTCGCCTTCGCGGAATACATGCGTGACGAGGCGTTCGTAGCCCGGTGCGGTAATCATGAAATGCAGATGCGCAGGCCGCCACGGATGACGGCCCAGTGCTTCGAGCATGCGTCCGACGGGGCCGTCGTGTGGAATCGGGTAAGGCTCGGCGACGATCGAACGGAAATGAAAGCGCCCGTCGTCACGACTGTGCAGCATGCCGCGCGCGCGATGGGTGTCGTCGCCAGTGTGTTGCACGTCGTAGAAGCCGTCCGCGTCGGCTTGCCATACTTCGATGCGCGCGTTAGCGATTGCTTCGCCTGCAGGCCCTTTGACCGAACCGGAGACGAAGCACGGTTCGCCGCGCGCGCCGTTCGAGACGTCATCGCCGTTGCGATACGCGGGCGCACCTTCGACGAAGAACGGCCCGAAGACGGTCGCTTCCGTGCAACCTTGAGGTTTGCGATTCGCCATCGCGGTGACGAGCATCGACAAACCGAGCGTGTCTGACAGCAGAATGAATTCCTGACGCCTGTCGTCGGTAATGTGACCGACGTCGGTCAGAAAACCGATACCCTGTTCCCATTCGCGCTCAGTCAGATTGACCTCTCGTGCAAACGCATGCAGATGCTGCACGAGGCTCGTGACGATGGTTTTGAGCCGTTCATTGCCGGCCCCTGCGTGGCGGGCCAGCACGGCCTCGGTGATGGTGTGTTCGTCCAGATTGCGCATGACCGTGGTGTCTCCTTCCTTCGGTCTTGCGATTATCGGCCTGTTTGACGATGGGCGTTGGGCAGGTGGGCAAGCGGTGCCTAGGGAGAAGGTTGGCAATTAGCCCTTCGTCCACACTGCGGCCATCTCGCGCGCGAAGTCCCGGTAGGAGCGCGGCGGTCGACCCAACAAAGTCGCGAAGCGCTCGATCTCCGCCTTCGATGCCACGGCGCCGTCCTGCTGATAACGGCTCATCATCAAACGCATGTCGTAAGCGAGCCATGCCGGTGCTGCTGCCTTCAGACGCTGTTCGAGCATGTCGAGATCATCGCCGCCGTAACGCACCGTTCGTCCCAGTGCTTCGGCCCAGATCGACGCGACAGTTTGTGCCTCGATTGCGTCGGGTCCAACGAGTTCGTACGTTTCGCGCGGCAGCGGGCCAGCAGCACGTTCACGGCGCAGCAGTTCGCGCGCGGCGGCGTCGCCGATATCGCGTACGTCGACCATCGAAATGCCCTTTGCGCCGATCGGCATGCCGTACACGCCGTGTGTGAGCAGTGGGTCTTTCTGCCGGACATCATTCTGGACGAAATACGCGGGACGCAATACCGTCGCCGGAAGATCGCAATGCTCGATCATCCGCTCGACCGTGTACTTGCCGGTGAAGTGCGGTACGTCCACGTACTCCGCGCCCTTGAATACCGAAAAGTACACGACGCCTTTCACGCCCGCTTCGCGAGCCACGCTCAGGGTTTGCAGTGCTTGCGTGAGTTCGTCGGCGGCATTGGGGGCGAGCAGGAACAAGGTGCTGACGCCGTTCATCGCGCGACGCAGTCCGTCTACGTCCGCCAGGTCGCCCTGCACCTTGGTGACGCCAGCGGGAAATTGCGCTTTTTCCGGCGAACGCGTCAGCGCGCGGACTTCGACGCCGCTGCCGTCCAGATGGTTGAGAACCTGCGTGCCGATCACGCCCGTGCTGCCGGTTACGAGGATTGCCATGACTTTCTCCATGAATGGGATGGACTGGAATCAGCCCGTCAAAGGCAACAATAGACGTTCCAACTCCATCCGGAAGTGCCAAAATTCATACGCCTCGTCTCAATTATGGAACGATCATGGATTTGACCTCGCTCTCCGATTTCAACGCGGTTGCGTTGCATGGCGGCTTCGGACCGGCCAGCCGCGCCCTCGATCGTCCCAAGGCTACGCTGTCGCGGCGTGTGGCGGAACTGGAAGAGCAGCTTGGCGTGCGGTTGATCGAGCGCGGCTCGCGCACGCTGCGTCTGACCGAAGAAGGCCAGGTCTTGCATGAACGCACGCGCGGCCTGATGACGGAGATTCATGAGGCGGGCGAAGATGTAGCGTCGCGGGCGCCGGTGCCGCGCGGGCGTTTGCGCATCAGCGCGCCGGTCGTCTTCGCGCATGTGGTGCTGTGCCGGATCGCGACGCGTTTTGCACTGGTCTATCCGCAAGTCGAACTGGAAGTCGTAGCGGAAGATCGCATGGTCGATCCGGTGGAAGATGGCTATGACCTCGTCATTCGCATCAATCCGCCACGCGACGAGTTGCTGGTCGGGCGGCGCATTTTCGGCGACGAATTGCTCGTGGTCGCCGCGCCGGCCGTGGCGCGGCCGTCGCGGGCCGCCGCCGATGCAACCGCGTTGCCGATACCCGCCGTCGTGTTGTCGGCGGCGGCAAGCGGTTCGACCTGGACGATGCGGGCCGCCGATGGCGCGGTGCGGTTGCTTGCGCCGATGCCGGTGCTGCGGCTCTCGTCGCTGCTGATGGTGCGCGAGGCCGTACTCGAAGGCGTGGGGGCGGCACTGCTACCGCGTCTGCTGGTCGAGCAGGATGTGTCGGCGGGACGGCTGTTTTGCTGGGGCACACAAGAAGGGCCGCCGGTTGAAATCTGGGCGCTCTACAACTCGCGCCGATTGCTGAGTGCCAAGGTTCGCGCGTTCATGAGTTTGCTGGTGGATTGGCAGGGATGGGAGCGCGGGTCAGCGTGACGTGCGCGAACGCACATCGCGCGTGCTTGGCTGGTCGACACAATAGGCGATCTGCCCGCATGCTGATGCTGCAAACGCATACCGCGTACTGTGAGTGGTAGAGCTCAGGCGAACAACACTGGCCGATACCCTCGTTACTCAACGATCGGGCTATTTGTACAACTCGCCTCGCTAACGTATTCGCTCCCCCACGGAGGACCTCGTCTGTCTCGCGCCCCGACCTACTTCCTCACCACCACACCGCGCAGGCCAAACGCGATGCTGAAGCTGCGCCGGTTACGTCGCGTGAGTTTGCGCGTGGGCGTCGGTAGCGCGGCACTGGTCTTTTGCGCGTGCGGCTTCGCGGCACCGGATAGTGGCGGCTTCGTCTCTCTCTATGGCGTACTCGACACCAGCATCGAAGTCACCGATCCTGGCTCCGGATGGGCGGCGCGCATGGACTCGGGCGCGTACCGCGGCTCGCGCTTCGGCTTGCGCGGTGAGGAACCGATCGGCGGCGACACGGCCATTGTGTTCACGCTGGAAAACGGCTTCGGCTCAGCCGACGGCACGTTTCAAAGCCCCGGTGTGCTGTTTAATCGCCAGGCCTGGATTGGCGCGCGCGGCCCTTGGGGCGAAGTGCGTTTCGGTCGGCAATATTCGCCGATCTATATCCCGTTCAAAGGCGATCTCGACGCGTTCGGCGCGGGCACGATTGCGTCCGGCCTCAACAATCTGTCGAAGATCACGCCCTATGCGAATAACGCGCTGACGTATCTGTCGCCGGTTATCGGCGGCTTCAACGCGACGCTGATGATGGCGACGCGCGATCCATCGGAGGACGATGGCAACGGGATCGACGGCTACTATGTGACCGCCGCGTATCGGTTTGATCGGCTGAAGCTGCTATACGCGCGCCAGCAAACGCATGGGGCGGGCGCACTCCGGGCCAATCTCGGCGGCGCGAGCTATGCGTTCGACAAGGTTGGCGTGTGGCTCGCGTTTTTCAATGGCGATGGCGGCACGCCGTTCTATCACGGCGCGGGCGGGTCACTGTCCGCGCAATACAGCTTTTCTCCGCACGCGCGGGTGTCGCTCGGTTACGCGCACGTGCGCGATTATTCAACCGATGGCGCGAGCGCCGACCAGTTCAGCGCCGCGTTCGAATATGAGTTTTCGCGGACCTTGCTGGTCTATTTCAGCGCGGCTTATCTGTCGAATCACGATGACGCGCGCTTTACCTTGCGCGGTGTCAATGTGACCGGGTTGCCGGTTGCTTATCCTGGCGCGCCGGTCGCGGGCGTGCAGCTCGGGGTGATTCAGCGGTTTTGATTGATACTTTCGTGGAAGCGCAATGGTACTGGACCCTCCTACGCTGAACCGATTGTCGTACACGCTCTGATCGGGCCGCCAAGCATATGCAAAGGCTGATAAATCGACCGAGTGCTTTTTGAACCGTTTTCTGAAGTCTTTGGAAGATGGCAGAATTGTCAGTAATCTTTGAAAGATAACAGAATTTCTATCTAATCGAGATGCAACTCCCACTGACGTTGTCCCGCTCAAATTTCTCGCTCGTATTTTTTTGTAAAACAATAATAAAAAAATGGCCGACACAGAGTGTCGGCCAAAAGATTCTGGCGTCCGAGGGTTGCATGCCAGAACCTGAGAGACGGTAATCAGCAATGTGACAGTGATTTAACCTTTGCCCGCTGCAATGGGCTGGGACATATCAGCTGATATCAGAATTGCAATGGTTTCAATTCGATTGATTGCGCTTTTGAAACGACGCGCTGCACCGGTCCGGTAGCGCAGTGCGCTCTGCTGGACGGAATCTTAAACCAAAACGCATCGTGATTATATAAGCAACTGAAAATTTTTGTCTCTCAGGACGAATCTGATTAATGAGGTAAAAAAGTCTGAGGTGCGAGTGGGCTTTCTCTGATTATGATTTGGTTATATTCAGTACACTGATACTGATTGCACATCGAATCAAATTACGCTTACCAAGTGCCAAGATATCCATCGCGGAAAACCCACATTTTGGGTATTTGCAGATTCCACTGTGTGCAAAGGTCGAAGATATAAGTGTATAAAAAACCGCCAAAGCGATTTTTTTCGAGCCCCGCCGCTAGTTGTTGTCTATTCCCCCGCTTCGCAAAAGGCGCCAATCCTGGATCGCCATGAAGTCGAAGCAAATCATCGTAGCGATCCGGCGGAAAGACAGTCGCGCGAGCATCAGCAAAACCTGCCGCACTGAAGCTATGCTAGCGGTTTCGTCCACCCCTCACGGAGCAACCGATGAAACACTCAGCAGGATCGATGGTCACTTTCAACCGCCCCGACGGTCAGCCGCTTCAGGGCTACCTGGCCAAGCCGGAGAAGCTGGAAGGCGCGCCCGCTATCGTCGTGATTCAGGAATGGTGGGGCTTGAACGACCAGATTCGCGGCGTGGCGGACCGGCTCGCGGCGGCGGGCTATCTGGCGCTGGTGCCTGACCTCTTTCGCGGCAAATCGACGGTGGAAGAGGCGGAAGCCAGCCACCTGATGAGCGCCCTCGATTTCGGCGACGCTGCCACTCAGGACGTGCGCGGAGCGGTCCAGTATCTGAAGCAGCAAGCGGATAAAGTGGCCGTGACCGGCTATTGCATGGGCGGCGCGCTGACCTTGCTCGCGCTGTGCAACATCCCCGAGGTGTCGGCGGGGGCGGTGTGGTACGGCTTTCCCCCACTGGACTATATCGACGCATCGAAAATCAAGGTGCCGGTGCTCGGTCAATGGGCTTTGCAGGACGAGTTCTTCCCCGCAGAAACGGTCGACGCGCTGGAGAAAAAGCTGAGCGAGGCCAATGTCGATGTCGAGTTTCATCGCTACCTCGCGCATCACGCGTTCGCCAATGAAACGGCAGTCGGCCCGGGCCGCATCGCGAAGACGCAATACGATCCGGTTTGGGCGCAACAAGCCTGGGACCGCGTGCTGACGTTCTTCGGCCGCACGTTGTGGAAGTGAGCGGCAAGCTCGACGGTTGAACGGTTCTTTCATGCTGCCGGTGTGCCCGCAAACAGGTGCGGCACACCGGAACGCTTCTACACGTTGATCAACGCATCGCGTGACGCGACAGGCTCAGAGTTTGGAGCCGCCATCCACATGCAGCGTTTCGCCGGTAATCCAGCGCGCGGCGTCCGAGGCGAGAAAGGCCACGGCACCGGCGATGTCGTCGGGCTGCGCGACACGCTTCAACGCCTGCATGCCTAACGTAACCGCGCGTCCCGCTTCGGTCTTCGTGAAGTTCGACATATCCGTTTCGACGACACCCGGCGCGACTGCATTCACGCGAATGCCGCGTTCCCCGAGCGCTGCTGCAAAGTGCTTGACGAGCGTATCCACGGCACCCTTGGTGGCCGCGTATGCCGGCAGCGTGCCGACCGCAGCGCGGGCCGCGAGCGACGAAAGCAGGACGACGCTGCTGCCCTTGCACATCACCGGCAACAGCTGCTGCACGAGGAAGTAGGGCGCGCGCACGTTCACCGCAAACAGGTCGTCGAAATCGGCGACGGTCGTTTCCTCGATCGGAGCCGCTTTGGAAATGCCGGCGTTCGCGACCAGAATGTCGAGCCGCTGTCCGACCACAGCGCGAACCTGTTTCGCCAGCGCATGGGGGCCGTCCGCATTACGCAGGTCGGCGGCGACCTTTTGCGCGTTGCCACCCGCCGCACGGATTTCCGCGACGACGGCATCGGCTTCTTTCTCCGCGCTGCTGTAGTGAACGAGGACTTGCGCTCCCGCGTGGGCGAGGGCGAGTGCTGTAGCGCGGCCGATGCCGCGTGAAGCGCCCGTAACGAGCGCGGTTTTACCCGTGAGGTTGTTCATGACGAGACTCCGGTGAGTTGACTGGAAAGCTGCTGGGATACGAATTGCTGATCGGTTTGCAGTTGGCGCGCTCACGCCGTTCATTCGTTGTCGGACAAAAACTGCTCGACGTGCGTAACAAAGCGCTGCGGGTATTGATAAAGCGAGCCGTGATTCGCATCGGGATAAATGATCAACTGCGCATTCGGGATGTTCTGCTGAAGGATCCACGAATTGATCGAGTAGATGATCACGTCGTTATCGCCGTTGACCACGAGGGTCGGCTGCTTGAGTGCGTGCAGATAGTCGAAGGGGTTTTCACGCGGCGCGCCCCACTTGGCCAGCGCCGCGAGTTGAGCCGGTGCGACTTTTTCGTTCGCTTCGGGATCGCGTCCTTCGCTACGCAGACGGAAGCGTTGCAGGAATTTGCGGCCGGCTGCCTGGCTTGCCTCCGACGGCGAAAAGTGCACGCGCAGCCACAGATCGTCCGGTTGCGCATACGTGGCGCTGAAGATTTCCTGCGCTTCGGGGGTGAGCGAAGACATCGCTTCACCGCTGCGCGGGCCGGTGCCGACCAGAATCAGCCGACGCACCAACTCCGGCTCGGCGAGCGCCAGCGTCTGCGCAATGAGTCCGCCCATCGAAAAGCCGAGCACATCGACTTTCGTCAGGCCGAGTGCGTTGATAAACGCGGCGGCGTTGGCCGCCATGTCTTCGATCGATTCCGGCACGTCGCCGGACGTGCTCGAAATGCCCGCGTTGTTGAACAGGATCACTTCGCGATGCTGCGCAAAGCCATCGGTCACAGCGGGATCCCAGTGGTCCATCGTGCCGGTGAAGTGGATGTTGAACACCAGCGGTACGCCGCCCGCTTTGCCGAAGCGGCGATAAGCGAAGCGAATGCCGTTAGCGTCGACGTATTGGGTCGGGGCAGTTTGATGGTTGTGACGGCCGACCGCGACTTCATTCGAATTGATGGGCTGGTTCATTTCCGTTCCTCTGCGATATAGGTAGAAGGTATGGTGCGGCGGCATGCTTGAGATTTTTCCCGCTTTAAGGTGTCTGTCTCGCCGCTACCTGATGGGTAATGTAGCTAGAGCTTGCGCAAAGGAAAAAGACTTTGTAGGCTGGAAGGCATGCTTGCGAGGCATGCCACGTTGAGGGAGTCAAAAGGAGTTTATGGAGCTTCGACATTTGCGCTATTTCGTGGCCGTGGCCGAAACAGGCAGCCTGACGGTCGCGGCGGAAAAGCGTCTGCATACATCCCAGCCGTCGCTGAGCCGGCAGATCCGCGATCTTGAGGACGAGGTGGGCGCGGAGCTGTTCAGCCGCAGCGCGCGCGGCGTCGAACTGACGGCGGCGGGTAAGGCGTTTCTCGACCACGCGCGGCTGGCGTTGACGCAGGTCGACGCGGCCACCGAGGCCGCACGCCGGGCGGCGCGGCCAGCCAAGCCGGTGTTCGCGTTAGGGTTTCTGACGGGGCAGGAAATGACGTGGCTGCCGCGCGCGATGCAGGTGCTGCGCGACGAATTGCCGAATATCGACGTCACGGTGTCGAGCCACTATTCGCCGGATCTCGCCGATGCGCTGGCTCGCGGCAAGCTCGACCTTGCATTTCTGCGCGCCGAACCGGGTTTCGATCTCGACTATCGCGTGGTGAGCAGCGAGAAGCTCGTCGTGCTGATGCCGAGCGACCATCGTCTGACTGAGCGCACGGCGGTCCGTCCGGAGGACTTTGCCGGCGAGACCTTCATCATGGCGTCGAACAAGGCGCGGGTGCTGCACGAGGTGATCGCGCGCTATCTGCGGGAGAAGGGGGTGAGCGTCACGTCCACCCACGGTGTCGACAATCTGGCGATGGCCATGTCGCTGGTCGCGTCCACCCGGGGCCTGGCGTTGATGCCTGAGTATGCGAACAACCTGCTGCCGTGGTCGGTGGTCAGCCGGCCGCTGGAAGGCGACACGCCTACCATCGATCTCGTCGTGGGTTATAGCCGCTCGAATACGTCGCCGGTGCTGAAGCTATTTTTATCGAAGGCGGAAGAGTTGGTGGGTTGATGCGCGGTTGCACGGCGCTGTGTCGGCGCGAACCTTCGTTGAATAGGTCTTGCGGCCGGCACGAGTCATCTGGTAGCCCGCAAAGCACGCTTTTGTGTTGACGTGCTTGCGGTCGCGTTCCATTCAGTTTCAGAACACAGTGTCAGAACAGCGAAGCTTGCATTCCGTGATCCGGCGTGGGCGCAGAACGCGCGGGCTTCGCACGTGCGTTGTCTCTCGGTGCTCGCGGCTGGGTTTGCGTTGGCTTGTCGGCGGAAGCTTCGAGTGAAGTCTGTCCCGCTTCCAATGACAGCAGAAGCATCTTGTTGGCCAGGCCACCTGCGAAGCCGGTCAACTCGCCAGATGCACCAATCACGCGATGACACGGCGCGATGATGGAAATCGGATTTCGGCCATTCGCCGCGCCGACCGCGCGCACTGCGTTGACATTGCCGATTTGCAGCGCGATTTCCGAGTAGCTGCGAGTCTGACCAAATGGAATTGTGAGTAGTGCCTGCCAGACTTTTTTCTGGAACTCGGTACCCTGAAAGTCGAGCACGAGATCGAATGCCTGCCGCGTACCCGCGAAATATTCGTTCAGCTGGCGCTCGGCTTCGATCAACACGCGCCGATCATTGGCTTCGACCGGTTCACCCACGCGTACCCGATTCGGCTTGTCGTTTTCCCACAGGATCGCGGCGAGGCAATCGCCGTTCGCAACGAGTTTCAACTGACCGACCGGAGAATCCATCAACTTGTATGCGTACTTCACTTTGCTTGCTCCTGACTGATTGGAGGCACAGATGCCGCGAGGCGAGGGCGCCAGATGAATCGACACCTGAAGTGCACCGATACTCGACAGTGTGAACTTCGCACTCGCTGAAGTCGCTCCAGATCTTGCTATGTAATTCGCCGTTGAAGGACGGCTGACCTGTCACTGTACCGTCCTTTTCGATTCTATTCATCGGCATTGTGACGATGCAGTACGACGCTTCGCTCGCGACTCAGTAGAATTGATACCTTCGGTAGACGCACACCGCCATCCAGACTTCTTCTTCCACACTGTGACGACGACACTAGAACAACTGCGGGCCGGACAACTTGCCGGCGCGCGCCAACTCAAACTGGCGTGCGGGCTGAGCGAATTCCCGCGCGAGATCTTCGATCTCGCCGACACGCTGGAGGTCCTCGACCTGTCGGATAATGCACTGACGAAACTGCCCGACGATCTGCCGCGACTGAGCAGGTTGCGCATTTTCTTTGCATCGAACAATCCATTCACTGAGTTGCCGGAAGTACTGGGACAGTGTTCGCAATTGACTATGGTGGGCTTCAAGGCGAACCGCATTCGCAAGGTTTCCGGTAAAGCGCTCGCTCCGCAGTTGCGTTGGTTGATTCTCACGGACAACGAGATTGACGCGTTGCCGGTGGAAATTGGCACGTGTTCGCAATTGCAGAAGCTGATGCTGGCAGGCAACCGGCTGCGTGAGTTGCCTGAAGAATTAGCGGCTTGTACGCGGCTCGAGTTGCTGCGCCTCTCAGCGAATCAACTCAGCGAACTGCCGCACTGGTTGCTGCGTCTGCCGCGCCTTTCGTGGCTGGCTTATGCGGGCAACCCGTTCAACGAAGCGCTGGAGACAGCGGCGCTGATCGATACGCCGATTGCCGACATCCGCTGGGCTCAGCTAAAGCTCGCACAGCCACTGGGCGAGGGGGCTTCCGGTGCGATCTATCGCGCCGACTATCAGCCGAATCACACCGATGCGTGGCGGCCCGTCGCCGTCAAGCTATTCAAGGGCGCTGTGACCAGTGACGGTCTGCCGGACTGCGAGATGGCCGCTTGCATTCAGGGCGGCGACCATGCGAACCTGATTCCGGTAACCGGAAAAGTAAGCGACCATCCGGCAGGAACGCACGGTCTGTTGATGGAGTTGATCGATCCGCAATTCAGGAACCTTGCTGGTCCTCCTAGCCTCGCTTCCTGTACGCGCGATATTTACGATCACGCCATGCGCTTCGATTTGACTTCTGCGTTGGGCATCGCGTACGGCATCGCGGTAGCAGCGGAACATTTGCATCTGCGCGGCGTGATGCACGGCGATCTGTACGCGCACAACATCCTGTTCGACGGAGCGGAGCGTGCGCTACTGGGTGACTTCGGCGCAGCTTCCTTTTATTCGCTGGAAGATCGCGATATCGGCAGTGCGCTGCAACGCGTGGAAGTCAGAGCGTTTGGCTGTCTGCTCGAAGAGCTCATCGAACGATGCGATGGGCTGAATGCGCAGACGGATATCGCCGCGAAGCTCGTCGCATTGAAGGACGATTGTTTGAGTGACGATATCGACGGCCGTCCGCTATTCGGCGAGATCGCTGCCGTTTTGCTGCCGCTGAAAGACTGTTGCCGGTCAGGTCAACGAGGAGAGAATTCATGATTCAGACGATGCGCCGCCGCGTGCTGTTGGCCGGAGCGCTGGCCGCTGCCGGCGTGACGGGCGCCGCACGCGTCGAAGCAGCGCAACCCGGTAAGCTGAAGATTGCGCTCGTGCTGAAATCGCTGGTCGATCCGTTCACGGTGGCAATGGCCGACGCTGCGCAGAATTATCAGCAGCATTACGCGTCGCAATTCGGCCTGACGATTCGGGGCACCGCAAAAGAGACCGACACTGCCGCGCAGATCCAGATGGTCGACGCGATGATCAAGGCGAAGATGAACGCGATCGTCGTCGCGCCAACCGACTCGCGCGCGCTGACCGCGGTGATGGCGCGAGGGGTCAAAGCGGGCATCATCATGATCACGATCGACAATCCGCTCGACGACGCAACTCAGGCGGCCGCGCGCATTTCCGTACCGTTCGTCGGTCCGAATAATCGCAAGGGCGCCACGCAAGTGGGCCAATATCTCGCGCAAAAATTAAAAGGGGGCGATCAGGTTGGGATCATTGAAGGCATTTCCGTCGATCGCAACGCGCAGCAACGCACCGCCGGCGCCAGGGATGCAATGACCGCGGCGGGCGTCGAGGTCGTCGCGGTTCAGGCCGGCGACTGGGAATATGGAAAGGGACGCGACATAGCGTCGAAGATGCTTAACGATCATTCGCAAATTCGTGCGCTATTGTGCGGTAACGACAATATGGCCATGGGCGCGGTCGACGCGATTCGCGACGCTGGCCGCAGCGGCGGCGTGTATGTCACCGGATATAACGCTATCGAGGCGATCAAGCCGTTGCTTGCCGACGGCCGTGTGCTTGCCAGCATGAATCAGTTTGCCGACCGGCAAGCCATCTTTGGAATCGACGTAGCGTTGAAGGCAGTGACCGAGCAGAGAAAGCAGAACGAATTGTCGAGCGTCATTGAAACGCCGCTGCAACTGGTCACTGCCGCCAGTCATTGAAATGGTCGCGAGTTGCCGGCCAGAGTCGCTGCATTAGTCCGTGTTGACCTTGTGCGGCTTGGTCGCCTTTTCGAGCTTGTTGTACTCGAATTCCGGCACGGATTTCAGTGCATCTTTCGTCGCGCCAGCAAGGAACAGGTTGCCGTCGCGAATCTCGAAGTGATCGACCGGAATCGCGACATAGTGCTTGCCCATGCCGAGGAAGCCGCCGACCGAAACGACCGCATAGGTCGCCTTGCGATCCGGCGCAATGATGACGTCATAGATGCTGCCGATCTTGTCATTGAGGTCGTTGTAAACCGGTTCGTCGACGAGGGCGCGACGTACGCTCCAACCCTTCAGCAACGCATTGGTTTGTTCGACGGTGCCACCGAGAGGTTGCAGGCCGGCGACTTGCGCGAACGCGCCTTGCGACGCGCAAAGGGTAGCGAGAACAGTCGCGCAGATCAGTGTTTTTGCTTTCATTTTCGGCTCCTGGTTGTCTTTGATTGCCTGGCTATTTGCTCAATAGCCGGCTCGTGCCCTGGAACATCGGGGAAGCACGCGACGTGCCCGGAAAGCGGAAATGCACAGCATGCAGGTGCTGGGTGGCGCCCGCTTGGTCACTCACACGCCGGACTCTGCCGGATAGCGTTTGGATCCTCCGGAGGCTGGCTTTTCGCGGGATGCGCGACTGAGCAGCATCGGTACTTCGTCGAGAGCGAGCAGCGTCAGATTGCCCCCATAGACCAATCCCGTATCGACGTTAATGACGTTGGCGCGGACTTTCGGTTCGCGCGTCGGCGTGTGTCCGACGATGACCGCCGCCACGCCTTCGACGTGCCCCCTCGGGTCACACCATCCGGGTGCGAGACGCTGGAGCAATTGCGCGGCAGCGTGCCCGATCGAGGTAAGTCCGGTTGCCCTGCGTGAGGTCCATCGCGACCGGTCCCAGATCACTTTGCGACGAATAGGGCCGTCGCGGCTTTCCTGTTCGAGTGCCTGGACCAACTGTGCCCACGATCGCACCGGCACATTGGCGTGGACGATTCCAACCAGCCCATTGTCGGTTTCGATTTCGATTGCGTACGGAAGGGCCGCCATGTACGCGACGATCTCGTCCACCGCGTGCGTGTCGTCCGCCATATCGAGCAGCCAGTCGCCGCCATTGCAACGGATCGATGAATCCCTGCCGCCGTGACGATGCCAGCGCACGATCACGTCCTCATGATTGCCGCGCACCGACTGAATGTCATAGCGACGCACGACATCCAGCACGGCGGGCGATTCATGCCCGCGGTCCACGAGATCGCCGACGGCGAACAGCCTGTCGCGCGACGGGTCGAACTGGCGTGACTCGAGTTCCTGTCGAAGTTGGGCGAAACATCCGTGCAGATCGCCTACGACGAAGTCACGACCAAGCGTGTTCTTTTTGAAGTGTCGGACGGGTAAGAAAGTCTGCAGCATGTTTTTTTACCGACATGAAGTTAGCGTGGATACGACGAACGCGACCAAACGAATACCGTTTGACGCAGGACACGCGGACCGCTTTATCCAAGGCGGAAACGTGCCGCGTCGCGACGCGGCAGGTGAACTTTCAGTAGCCTTGCGGAAGCTTTGTATTTCGTTCTGACTGATCTTGGCGAGCGGCGCTGGATTGCGTGCATACACCGCCATGTCATTGCGGTTTTGTATGAATCTTTGACGCGCGTTGCAGTGTGAATCGCCAATTGCCGCGGCGCAGTGTCGATTTGTAACGAGGTGTGATGGGGTGGCGAGCGTTTGAACGGCGGCGTGGGCGTTCGGGCAGCGAGACGGCTTGAGTGGCCGTGGCCCGGCGGGTGCATCAAGCGGGAGAGTCGCTTTGGCCGGCACGAAGCTCCTTACCCGCAGTTACAAGTCATGGGGTAAATCAGCCGGTATTCAATCAATGCTTAAATGTCCGCGCACCTTTTTTAGTCCATCTGATCGGTTTGCAACGCAACCAGTACAAGCCATTTCCGAACGGCCCGCTCTTCTGCCGCCGATAACCCGTCAAGCAGTCCCGCCTCTGCTTCAGCAACCACTGCCTTGCAGCCTGCAAGGAATTTCTTCCCCGGCTCGGTCACTCCGATCAGCTGGATGCGTCCGTGCTCCGAATGTGGCTGACGGAACACCATGCCGTCCCGCTCAAGATTCGCGACGATCACACTCATGGTTTGCGGCGTCAGCAGCGACAGCCGTGCGAGATCGGCTCCGGATATGCCGGGGTACGCTGCGATCATCGTCAGAACGAGGAACTGCGGGACGGTCACGCCGGTGTCGCGCAGCGCCTGTTCCATGCGGATCCGATGCGCGGCAGAGGCTTGCCGTAGCAGATAACCAATATGGCCTTGCTCGCCGCGCTTACCTTCGCCGATCGCGGGAATCGTGGGAGATGTCAGGGGCTTCTTGCTCATGATGTAAGAATTCGAATAACATAACAATGTACGAATTCTTATATTACCCGAGAAGGAGAAGCAGATGACGCTGGAAAGCCACGCTTTTATCGACATGTCTGAATTCGAACGCGAAGCCCCCGAGGTGCTGGCCGCGCTAGCTGCGCTGGGAAAAGCCGTAGACAACTCCGGACTCGAAAAATCGTTGACCGAGTTGATCAAGGTGCGCGCGTCGCAGCTAAACGGCTGTGCGTTCTGTCTTCAGTACCACCTGAACTACGCACGCAAGCTGAGAGTCACACCTGCCAAGCTCGATCTGGTCGCGACATGGCGCGAAGCTGGCCTGTTTTCGGCGCGTGAGCGCGCGGCGCTGGCGTGGACCGAGGCGCTAACCTTGATGCCGTTGCGAGCTCCTTCCGAAGCGGATTACACGCAATTGCACGCGCAATTTTCCAGAACGGAAAGTGCTTTCCTGACCACCGCGATTGGCGCTATCAATGCATGGAACCGGATCGCGGGCGCATTGCGCTTCTCTCCGCCCATCCCGGCTGATCGCCTCGATTGAGGCGCTTTGCGACAAACGCCAGCGACGCCGTATCACACGCAGTCGACGAAGAAGACGACACCCATCGCCAATTCCTGGTGATGACGTGACTACGTCCGCATCTCGCGTCCGAGTCGGAGTTCGGGAAGCGCTGACGTCGACAAACGGCGTCAGGCTATCGGCAGGTCGTCATGTTCGAAGAAGGCCCGGCAATCGCGCGTGCAGGCTGTCGCGTTCAGGAAAACCCGTTCAGGAAAACCATGATGCATGGACGATTCTCTCCGTTGGCGACCTCGCATCAGGATGGCTACCTAATGGACGTTCCCGCCGCGTGTGAGTACCGTTATCCGGTTGGAAACGGACCTTACGCCGCGAACCGACCGTGCGGCACTTCCCGCCCTTGCAACCTGCGAGCGTTGCGGCACGCGGCCGGTTAGTGTGACGGCTGCATTGCGCGAGCGGACATGAATCCCTGACGCATTCAAACTCGGCGTGCGTGAGAGTGCGCGCCGTACATCACGGGCGATATCGTTGTCGCTTCTGCGGTGTATCGAGGAGGAGGCAGTCGGCTGACCTGGAGCGGTCGCGCCGTTCGGCACCGCGTTGGGTGTCTGCGCTTGCGCCGAGCTTACGCCAAGCGCGCAAATGGTGATGGTCAGGGCGGCGAATGCGCCAGTTATTCTGCTTGCGCCACTCATTTTCACTATGCCTCCGTTGCCGTGTTTTGCGGATCTGCCATCCCGGCCGCGTGATATAGGCGGCCGGAATGGCAGCGAAACGCGATGCCATGCAGAGCGTGTTGTTCGGCTGTCTGATCGGATTATAGGCTGCGATCACAGGACAATTTCGTGAATCTTCCGCTCGTCCGCTCCTATGCTCGGGCATGCGCGCTTCGGTTTTTCCTTTCGCGACAGAAACAGGAGTGGCCTCCCGTCAACGAAGAGCTATTGTGTCCGGCCTGGCTACGACGCCACGCGTGCCCGCAAACCGCCGCGACTCGCTTCTGGCAGTAGCAGCGTACCCACCACGCCGATCAGCAGACTGAACAGCACGTAGTACAACGGCGCGGCATTGCTACCCGTTACCTTGACCAGCCACGTGTTGATGAAGGGTGCCAGGCCGCCGAATAGCAGCACCGCCAGGTTATACGTCAGCGCTGCGCCCGTTGACCGCACGCCGACTGGAAACACTTCCGTCAATACAATCGGTACGGGCGCCCAGATAAAGCTCATGAAGAACGACACGCCAACTTGCAACACCAGCAGCGACTGAAACGACGGCGCTGCGATGAAGTGATGAAACAGGAACCAGGCGGCCACGCCGTAGCCCAACATGCCGGGCAACAGGACCGCCTTTCGACCGTAGCGATCGGAGAGATAACCGGCCAGCGGACAGAACACGAGAATGACTGCGGTTCCAACAAAGGTGGAGAGATTGGCATCGGCTGTCGCAATTCCCAAACGCTGTTTGGCGAAGATCGGCAGGAAGAACACAAAGATATAGGCGGAAACGGTGCCCACCACACAAATACCGGTGCTTGAGATCAATTCGCGCGGGTAGTTTCGCAGGATATCGCGCAACGGCGTGCCTGCGGTCTTGCCGGATGCATTCGCAGCCGAGCGGCGAAAGGCGAGAAATTCTGGCGATTCGTCGACCTTCGAGCGAATGAGCCATCCCACTGGCCCGATCAGAATGCCAAATAGAAACGGCAGGCGCCACCCCCACGATTCCAGTTGAGCGGCATTGAGTTGCGTCGTGAGCAGATAGGCGACAGCCGCGCCAAGCGAGAAGGCCAATGCTTGCGAGCACATCTGGAAACTGCCGAAAAATCCGCGCCGATGAGGCGGCGCAAATTCCACCAGCATCGTCGTCGCGCCGCTGAACTCGCCGCCCGCGGACATGCCCTGGATCATTCGCGCGAGCACCATCAGGATCGGAGCGGCAACGCCGATTGCAGCGTAAGTCGGCAGCAAGCCGATCATGCCGGTGCCGACCGCCATCAGTACGATGGTGACCGACAGCGCCTTCTTGCGGCCGACCCGGTCGCCGTACAACCCCAGCAACACGCCACCGAGCGGCCGTACCGCAAACCCGATGCCAAACGTCGCCAGCGTGAGCATTAGTGACGCGAGCGCATTGTCGGCGGGAAAATACAGCCGTGCGATCGTGACCGCGAATAGCCCGTAAATAGCGAAGTCGAACCACTCGAACGCATTGCCGAGAATGGACGCAATCACGACCTTTCGCACCATTGCCGGCGACGGTGTGGGGTTAGCGGACATTGCTGTTCTCCTTGATGGGGTGGTGGGCGCGCAAGTTCAACCCAGCCGGCTGCGCACGATTTCGAGGAACACGGCGGCGCCTGCCGGTGCAGTGTCGTCGTCGAAATCGAATTCCGGATGATGGCAGGTCAAACCATCGTGGCCGAGAAAGAAGTACGAACCGGGGCGTTGCTGCAGCATGAACGCGAAATCTTCCGATGCCATCAACGGCGCCACATTGGGAATCACGTTGTCCGCACCCAGCACATGTTCCGCGGCGGCGCGCACGACCTCGGTCTGCTCGGGCGTGTTGACGGTTGGCGGAGAACTTTGCAGATGTTCGAATTCGACGGTACAGCCATACATGCGTGCAGCGCCGTCGCAGATATCGCGCAGACGTGTCAGCGTCAGTTCCTGTGCTGAGACCGATAGCGTACGTACCGTTCCTTCGAGTAGCGCTGTATCCGGGATCACATTGATCGCCGTACCCGCGTTGAACTTGCAGACACTGACCACGGCGGTGTCGAGCGGATCGATATTGCGGCTGACAATGCTTTGAATGGATTGCACGATCGCCGCGCCAATCATCAATGGATCGACCGACCGGTGCGGCATCGCAGCGTGGCTGCCCACGCCCTGAACACGGATGCTGAAGAGATCGCATGCGGAAAGAATAGCGCCGCTGCGAACGCCGATCTTTCCGGCGGGTAGCGCGTTGTTATTGTGAAGCGCGTAGATTTCGTCGCAGTGAAATCGCTCGAAAAGGCCATCGCGAATCATCTCGGAGCCGCCGCGCAGAGTTTCTTCCGCCGGTTGAAAAATCAGGTGCACGGTGCCGCGAAACGCGCGATTCTCCGACAGTTGTTTTGCAACGCCAAGCAGAATGGACGTATGGCCATCATGGCCACAGCCGTGGAAAACGTTGTCATGTGTCGAGCGATGCGCAACCGTGCCCTTCTCCTGCATCGGCAGCGCGTCCATGTCCGCGCGCAGCCCGATCGACAAACCCGCGCCTCCGGTGCCTCGAATAGTGCCGACCACCCCTGTGCCGCCGACACCGGTCTGTACCTCGATATCCCAACTGTTCAGCAGACTCGCAACCATTTCGGCGGTGCGATGCTCGTGAAAGCCCAGTTCTGGATGCTGGTGAATATTGCGTCGCCACGTTCGCATCGATTCCGCGAGCGCATTCCATTCCACATTTGTCTGCATGCCGGCATCCTTCGAAATATGAGGAAAATGGAATCATCGTTCGCCGGGGCGACGCGATTCCGTTTCAGGAAGATACTTCAATAGTTGCAATTTTCAACTAGTGATTTTACGGACACGTTAGTGCGACAAAAAAGATTCGTCTATGATCTGATTTCTCCCGGGCGTCGCGTCATGCGGTACCTGGGCGACTCCACTCCTCTCACCCGATCCGGGAAATCCGAGCCGGTATGTCATCTGCCAAGCCGAAAACCAGCGTTGCCCCTGAACACATGAAGTTTGCGCATTTCCTCACGTTCAAGCTGGACCTGATCAAGACCGAGATGATCAGCCGCGCCAATGCGGTGTACAAACCGGCGTGCGGTCTCGATGTGCGTTCGTTGCGCGTGTTGAGGATCATCTGCGATGCGCCCGGTATCACGGCCACCGCTGTGAAAGAGCAAACGCTGATCGAAAAGACGCTGCTATCCAAGCTGATGGCCGATCTGATCGAGCGTAAGCAGGTGCGCCGGACCATTCATCCAGACGACGCGCGGCATTTTCAGTTGTGGCCGACGCCGGCGGGCAAACGCACGCGAGCGACCAGTGATGAACTCGGGCAGGCACTCGAAGCCGAGTTGTTATCGGTGCTCAGTCACGACGAACATGCGGCGCTCGACCGTATCGTCGACAAGCTGGTCGATGCATTCCGCTCGTCGGCTCAGCGCGAAGGCGCGAAGTCGCCCGGCTAGCGCGCGCAATTTTTATTACAAAATCCTTCACTGAAACATTCCGTAACCTTACAGTCTTGTCTGTGCAAATGATAACAATTATCATTCACGCCTAACGCAAAAACGTTCGCGACAAGGACAGTGGTGTAAGTAACGGGACGATGGAAACTCAACTCAATGGGGGCGTGACGCCTGTCGAAGCACCGCAGCGCCGGGCATTCTGGCTTAAGCATCTGCATCGGTGGCACTGGATCAGTTCGGCAATCTGCCTGATCGGCATGATGCTGTTTGCGTTCACCGGACTCACGTTGAATCACGCGGGCAGCATCGAGGCGCACCCTGTCGTCGAACGGCGTAGCGCGCATCTTCCGGGCGACATAGCGCATCAAATAAGCCAGATCCCTGATCGGGAGAGAGCGGGCATTCCTGCAGAATTAGCCACGTTTCTGGACCATCAATTCGGTATCGATACGCAAGGCCATGCAGCGGAATGGTCGGGCGACGAGGTCTATATCGCACTGCCCAGACCGGGCGGCGACGCCTGGGTCAGCGCAGATATCGCTAATGGTGACGTGCAGTACGAATTGACCACGCGCGGCTGGATCTCCTGGCTGAACGATTTGCACAAAGGACGCAACACAGGTGGCGCGTGGAGTCTGTTTCTCGATGCGTTCGCGCTCGCGTGCCTGGTATTCAGCATTACCGGGCTTTTTCTCCTGAAGCTGCATGCGCGCAAGCGGGGCGCGACCTGGCCGCTGGTCGGACTGGGTGTCGTCATACCGCTGCTGCTGGTGATCATCTTCATTCACTAATCATTCAATATCCGAAAAGGTTTGCAATGCGTCGATTGCTCGCCGTCACGCTGACGGGGTTGGCTACAGCGCCGCTGGCAGGTGCTGCTGCCGCAGCAGAATTGAACGTCACGGTCGACATTCCGCACCTCGACGTCGCGGAATATCACAAGCCTTGTCTGTCCATGTGGATCGAGAAGGCGGATCAGACGCCTGTGACGACGCTGGTCGTGTGGTACGACCAGAAGAAGAAAGACGGCGAGGGCGCAAAGTGGCTGAAGGACATGCGTCAATGGTGGCGTAAAGCGGGTCGCGATATGACGATGCCGGCGGACGGTGTATCGGGTGCGACGCGCGCGCCAGGGGAGCAGGTACTCAGTTTTGCCGATGGCAAAGCGCCGCTCGGCAAACTGCCTGCCGGCGACTATCAACTGGTGGTCGAAGCCGCGCGCGAAGTCGGCGGTCGCGAACTCGTGCGGGTGCCGTTCACGTGGCCGCCCGCATCGGCGAAAACATCCCAGACGAAGGGCGATCACGAACTCGGCCCCGTGACGCTGACCGTCAAACCCTGATTCCCATTCGCGCTGCACGCAGTGCCGATGTCGTGCGAGCCGGACCGGCCGCACGACGGTCGCCCGCCTGTTTACCAGCGCGATTTCGCCTGATCCTTATCGCTGCATAGGTGCGTTGATGAAACTCTCCCTGAAGAAACTGTCGGTCGTGTCCGCGTTGGCGTTGTCGGCGCTTGCTCCGCTTGCCGCTCACGCTCATCGCATGTGGTTGTTGCCGTCGGCGACTGTTCTGTCGGGCAACGATCCGTGGGTCACCGTAGATGCTGCCATTTCCAACGATCTCTTCTACTTCGAAAACTTTCCGCTGCGTCTCGACGGTCTCGTCGTCACAGGGCCGGACGGCAATCAAGTAAAAGTGGACAACGCGAACACGGGCCGTTATCGCAGTGTGTTCGACGTGCATCTGACACAGGAAGGGACGTACAAGATTGCCGTCGAAAATCACGGACTGTTTGCGAACTACAAGCTTAATGGCGAAACGCGTCGGTGGCGCGGCAACGAACAGGCTTTTGCGAAAGAGGTCCCCGCTGATGCGCAGAATCTTCAAGTCACGCAAACGGACGCGCGTGTCGAGTCGTTTGTCACGCGCGGCAAACCGACCACAACCGCATTGAAAATTGCAGGGCATGGTCTGGAAATGATGCCTATCACCCATCCGAACGATCTCGTGGCGGGTGCCGATGCCAGCTTTCGTCTACTGCTCGATGGCAAGCCGGCATCGAATGTGAAGGTCTCCGTAGTGCCCGGTGGGATTCGCTACCGCGACCAGGTTGGCGAGATGACCGCGACGACCGATACGGATGGGCGCTTCAACGTGAAATGGCCGTCGGCGGGAATGTACTGGATGGAAGCCAGCGTGCAGGACTCGCAAACGAGCATCAGGAATGCCACGTCGCGACGTGCGAACTACGCAGCGACGTTTGAAGTGCTGCCACAGTAATTGCTTGCGGAAGGCCTATCCATGAAGCTTGCGGCGTCACCTGCAGAGAGTGCCAATTCCATTGTCGCCGATAGTGAACGGCGTGTTCTTGTCCCTTCGCAACTGGTGCCCGGCGGCATCGCAACCGCTGCCAGCGGGCGTGTAGCCTGCTTCGGCGGCGATACGATGGGCACGACATGGAGCGCGCAGTGCGTGATTCGATCGGCGGAGTGCCGTCAGAACGCCATCGACCTGATACGCGATCAGGACCAAACGATCGACGCCGCGATCCGTTCAGTGCTCGACTCGGTTATTGCGGAAATGAGCAACTGGCGAGAGGACTCCGACATCAGCCGCTTCAATTGCGCGCCGGCAGGGAGTTGGGTCGCGTTGCCGGGCGCCTGCTTCGACGTTGTCGAAACGGCGTTGAACGTTGCGCGTCTGACAGGGGGCGCGTTCGATCCCTGCGCTGGGCCACTAATCAATCTATGGGGCTTCGGTCCGCCAGGACGACGCGAACGTGCTCCCTGCACCGAGGAAGTCGACGCGATCCGGCGTCATTGCGGATGGACGCGCATCGAGTTGGACCGCGCAACACAACGTGCACGCCAGCCAGGCGGCGCGTCGTTCGATTTATGCGCGATCGCCAAGGGCTATGCGGTCGACGCTGTCAGCGAAGCACTGACGCGTATCGGCATCGTTCATCATCTGGTGGAAATTGGCGGCGAATTGCGGGGCGAAGGAGTGAAGCCTGACGGCATGCCGTGGTGGGTCGAAATTGAAACGCCGCCTTATGCCGACGTGGGCCATGAGTCTCGTAACGCGCGGCTGCCGCACGATCTGATCGCTCTGCATGGTCTTGCTGTCGCCACCTCGGGTGACTATCGCCGCTATTTCGTCGACCCCGATGCGCAGCGCCATTACGCCCATACCATCGATCCACGCACCGGTTATCCGGCGAATCACGCGTTGGCGTCGGTGACCGTGGTGCATCGCGAATGCCTGCTCGCCGACGCATTTTCGACCGCGTTGATGGTGCTCGGGTCCGATGCCGGCATGACGTTCGCGCATAGGCAGCGGCTTGCCGCGCGCTTCGTGACGCGTACGGTTGATGGCTTTAGCGAAGTCGTCAGTCCCGCCTATGCGGCGATGCTCGAGTGACGCGGCGTGTGTCCCGCGCGGACGTTTCCAAGTTTAACGTGATGTGTTGCGCGCTGGCTGTGGTCGGCGTGAGCACCGCGTATTTCGGCGCGACGCGATTCACGATGGCTAGCGGCGTGATCGTCGCTTATCTGGCGATGTGCGTTGGCGTGCTTCGCGCACACCGCCAGCGCTCGCTTCCGATCGCGTACGGCGCAACAACACATGACGAAACGTACGCGACCGGCACCCTGATCGCGTACGCAAGCCAGACCGGCTTTGCCGAACAACTCGCAGTACAGACCGCGACACTGTTGAGTCGTGCGGATCACGTGGTTCACGTTGAGCCGCTCGATGCACTCAGCCTGGAAACGCTCGCACGCTATCGTCGGGCGCTTTTCATCGTCAGTACGACCGGTGAGGGCGATGCGCCCGACCATGCCACAAGCTTCGTCCGTAACGTGATGTGTGCGAATGCAACGGCATCGTTGCGAGGTCTGCGCTACGGTGTGCTCGCGTTGGGGGACCGAAGTTATCACGACTTCTGCGCGTTCGGTCATGCGCTCGATCGCTGGCTGCGCAATCATCACGCGGAGCCGTTGTTCGACCTGATCGAAGTGAACGAGGGCGACCCTGCTGCGTTGCGATCGTGGCAGACGTGTGTTTCTTCACCGACCGCCAGTATCGAAAACGACACGCTCGTGCCCGGTGCGCCTACGCGCTGGATTCTGAACTCGCGCACGTTGCTCAATCCTGGCAGCGCGGGTGAGCCCGCGTTTCACGTCTGTCTTGAACCCGCCGATCCGGCCGCGCTGAGCTGGCAGGCTGGCGATATTGCGGAGATTCGCCCAGCACATCCTGAGATTGTCGTGCGGAGATGGATCCAAAGACTCTCGGTTCGCGAGGACGTTGTTGTCGAATGCGATGGTGAGCGCAAGACATTTTTCGAAGCCATCGCGACTCGCGTATTGCCGGCGATAGTCGACCCATTGAGCGGGCAGTCGCCTCAAACCATTCTGGATTCGCTCGACCCGTTGCCTTCGCGGCAGTACTCGATTTCGTCATTGCCGGCCGATGGTCAGCTCGAATTGCTGGTGCGACAGTCGCGTTATCGTGACGCGTCGTCCCGCGATGGCGTAGGTCTCGGACTCGCTTCAGGCTGGCTAACGCAACATGCCGCGCGAGGTGCGTCGATCAGCGTGTGGTTACGCACGAATCGCAGCTTTCACCCGCCATCGGACGACCGGCCATTGATCCTCATTGGCGCGGGCACCGGACTCGCGGGCCTGCGTGCGCATCTGAAGCTCCGGGCGGTGCGCGGTCATTATCGAAACTGGCTGATTGTTGGCGAGCGGAGCGCTGCGCATGATGCGTTTCATTCACACGAACTCGCTCAATGGAAGTCGGAAGGCGTGCTTCAACGACTGGACCAGGCATGGTCGCGCGATGGCGGCGAATGTCGTTACGTGCACGATGCGATGCGCAGTGCGGCTGAACATTTACAGCAATGGGTCCAGGACGGTGCGTCGATCTATGTATGCGGCAGCATGCAACGGATGGCGCATACGGTGCACGCTGCATTGATCGATATTCTTGGCGAAGCGCAACTGGTCGGATTGCGCGAAGCAGGGCGATATCGGCGCGACGTTTACTGACTGCGTTAGTCGATAAACGCCATTGGCGGTCGGTGGTTGCGCTCACGAGAATGGCCCAGTTTAGTTATCCGGATTGTTAGGCCCCGACGGGTGAATGATGTCTGCTCAGGTGACTGCCAGTTGGCCGGTTGAACTGAGTGCTGCGCCAGTAAAGAAGTCCAGCGAGAAGCGCAGCTAGAAGCAGCCGGCGGTTCCAGTAAAAAAAGCGGGTCCCCGCGCCGTCTTTCATCCACGAATGCTTGACGACAAGAAACTGTCAGATTCATCATGCAGGCTCCCCGGGCGTTACCTGCCTCGGGCCAGTCTGGTTTTGGCCTGAACATTTCACACCGCGCCATTTCATGGGAATAGGGCATTCCGCAGACGTGTCGCGCTAACGAAAGAAAAATGAAAGAACGACAGGAGCGTAGAAATGGACAAGTTTTACAACATGTCGGTGTTCGCGCGAGTAGTCGAGATGGGCAGCTTCCTCGCGGTGGCGAATCACCTGGATTCAACCGTTGAGAACGTTTCAAAAGCGGTGTCTACGCTGGAAGAGACGCTCAATACGCGTCTGCTGCAACGCTCCGCCCGGCAGATATCAGTGACGGATGCGGGCAGGCGTTTCTATGAGCATTGCACGGAGATTCTTGTCGATCTCGAACATGCCGAAGCGGAAGCGCGAGACGCGATGCCGGAACCGCATGGCAGGCTGAGAGTGCACTCGGTCCCAGGCCTCGGGCGGACCCACATCACCGAGGCGGTGCTCGCGTACCGCAAAGAGTTTCCTGACGTCACCGTCGATCTATCGCTATCGCAACGCCTGCCAAACCTGCTGGAGGA
Organism: Paraburkholderia metrosideri; assembly: GCF_904848625.1. GTDB lineage: Bacteria > Pseudomonadota > Gammaproteobacteria > Burkholderiales > Burkholderiaceae > Paraburkholderia > Paraburkholderia metrosideri. The sequence goes on along the minus strand of NZ_CAJHCP010000004.1, from coordinate 550,313 downwards.
TCAACTCGATCTGTCTATCGTTGTCGCTCGCACGCTGCCCGATTCGGCCTATGTGAGCCAGAAGATAGGCGCCAGCCAGTGTGTGCTCGTCGCTTCGCCCGAGTATCTTGCTGAGCGTCCTGCGCCCACCCGGCCTGAGGAACTCGCCGATCACAACTGTGTGTTGCTTGCCACCGTCGACTATGCGCCCGACGAATGGCATCTTCAGAGTGCGAGCGAAAGCGTGACATTTCGCCCTACGGGGCCGCACTTTGGCGTGAACGACATGGAAGCCATGTCCGTCGCTTTGCACGCAGGTGCCGGAATTGGCCTCCTCGCGGGTTTCTCTGCGATCGACGCGTTGCGCGCGGGCACACTCATTCGCGTGCTGCCGGAATTTCACACTTACGCGAGAAACGTGTATGCGGTGTACTTATCGCGCCAACTCGTCGACGCGAAGATCAAGCATTTCGTCGAGACATTGAAGGCTCATGTCGGGGCAAAGCTCGATGCGTACGCACGGGAACTGCATATCCACGCCGTCGAATAACGAAGAAAAATTCTCCGCGCGTCGGCATAGCCCTTGCTGCACGAATGGGGCTATCCACCCGAACGAAAGGAGACATCCATCATGAAGCTGTTCTATTCACCCGGCGCGTGCAGCCTTGCTGACCACATCGCCATGCATGAAGCCGACATGACTTTCGACAGGGTTCGTGTCGATCTGAAAACAAAGCTCACTGAGACCGGACAGAAGTTTGAGGAAATCAATCCGAAGGGCTATGTTCCGACGCTCGAGATGGACGACGGCCAGATACTGACGGAAAACGTCGCGATACTGTCGTGGGTCGCGCAGCGTGGTGCGTCGCTCGCGCCGCATGGTGAGTCGGGTCGACTACGGTTGCTTGAAATGCTGGCCTTCATCTCGACCGAAATTCACAAGCAGTTTGCACGGATTTTTAAACCGGCTTCCGACGCAGACGCTGCTGCGGCTCGCGAGAAGATCAGTCAGCGTTTCAAACTGATTGGCAACATGATGAAGGGCGATTACCTGTTCGGCAATGATGTCAGCGTGGCGGATGCTTATCTGTTCACCATGTTACTCTGGGCTGACAGGGTTGGACTCGAGGTGCCGCAAGTGCTTACCGATTTTGCGCAGCGTATGCGGACGAGGCCAGCCGTTCAGCTTGCTTTGAAGCACGAAGGACTGGCATGATCGCGTGGAGGCTTGGCACGTACTGCCAACCTCTACACAGTTACCGCATCACTTTTCATGGGAAACACACATGAAGTCGAGGAACATCGTACCGCTTTTGATTGCTTCGTTACTGGGCACGTCGGTTGCCGCGTTCGCACAGCCGCATGATGATAACCATGGTGGTCCGCCGTCGCATGGTGGTCCGCCATCGCATGGCAGGCCTGGTCCCAGTCATGGAGGGCCGCATGGTGGCGGTCACGGACCTGCTCCTCGCGAAGCATCGATCGACCGCCCTGGTGGCCCCGTTCCTCATAACGACTGGCATAAAGGCGAACGGTTGCCGCAAGAATACCGTGATCGCAATTACGTAGTCGACGATTGGCGCGGCCATGGATTGCAGCCGCCGCCGCGTGGATACCAGTGGGTTGGCGTGAATGGGGATTACGTACTCGCTGCGGTTGCAACGGGCATCATTGCAAACGTTCTGCTCTCCGGGCACTAAGCAGAGTCTTCAGGCGGTGGCTGAGTGAAGCTCGCCACCGTCTGTCTGTCGAACTGGTTCAAACGGGCATTCTCGCAGCGCTTGCGAAGATTCCGAACGCTGATAGATGACATAAAAGCAAAGACATAAAAACCAAAACATAAAACGTTCAGTCTTTAATGCCGCCAGCGGTCAGGCCGCGAACCAGATACGTACGAACCAGCACCGTGAATGCGACGACGGGCAACATCACCAGCGTGCCGGCAGCGGCAACCTTGGTCCATTCCCAGCCTTCGTATTGAAGAAAATTCACGATCGACACCGGTGCGGTAATCGCATTGGTTCGTGTAAGAATCAGTGCATAGAAAAAGTCGTTCCACGAAAAGATAAAGCACAGCACCGCAGTGGCCGCCAGCCCAGGCGCCGCGAGTGGTAGCGTGACGTGCCAGAAGGCCTGCCACACGCCGCAACCGTCGATATGTGCGGCTTCTTCCAGCGCGAGAGGCACGGCGGCAAAGAAGGTTTGCATCAGCCAGATCACGATCGAAAGGTTAAAGGTCAGATAGACGATGACAAGGCCGGTGATCGTGTCCTGAAGTCCGAGCCATCGGTAAGCGAGATAGAACGGGATGGTGAACGCGATCGGCGGCGCCATACGGCTAGTGAGAATCCATAGCGCGACGTGCCTGCGTCCGCGAAACTTCCAGCGGGTTAGTGCGTAGGCGGCCGGCACGCCGATAACTAACGAAAGCGCCGTCGAAAACGTGCTAACCAGCAGGCTGTTGACGAACGAACCGGCGAAACTGCTATGAAACAGGCCGGTAAATGCATCTAGCGTGGGTATGAACAGCAGACCGTCATCGAATACCGCATCGGCGGGACGTAACGCCAGTTGTACCAGCCAGAAAAACGGAAAGAGCAACACCAGCAGGAGCGCGATGACGACCCATGCGCGCGCATTGCGTCGAATCAATGCGCCGACTCGGGATGCGCCAGGTGCTATCCACCTTTTGCGGAGCGCCGATCCCGCACGAAGATCATGGTCTGTAGAAGCACTAGTCTGCGTCATGACCATTCCATCCGAGTTTGCCGACGAGCCAGCTCAATAGAAATACGCCGACGAGAATGACCGTTGCGATCGCGCTCGCGTAACCCCAATACGAAAAATTGAATGCCTCAATAAAGCTGTAGTAGTTGGTGACTTCGGTTACTGTGCCCGGGCCTCCATCGGTTAATACGTAGATCAATGGAAATGCCTTGAAGCTGTCGATCAGCCGGAACAGTCCGCACACAACCAGAACGGGACGCAGGTAGGGCAGCATGATGAAGCGAAACAATTGCCAGCGGTTCGCACCGTCGAGACTCGCGGCCTCTAATGGATCGTCTGGAATAGTCTGTAATGCGGCTAATACCATCAACATGGTGAACGGGAACCATTGCCATGTGTCGGCGGCGGCAATGGCCCACAACGCCGTTGAAGGGTTGGCTATGAGTGAGCTCGCAGGGTAACCGGCTGCCTCGAGCGCGTGATGAAGCGGGCTGATATCGGGTGTGTAAATGATCTTCCAGATCAACGCGGCAACAATGGGGGGCAACACCATCGGAATCAGGAAGACGGTGCGCACGCCTCTGAGCAGCGCCGATTTTCCGTTGAGTAGAAGCGCAAGACCGAGGCCGATCGCTAACTGCAACGTGACGCTGGCCACCGACAATTTGAGCTGCGTACGAACCGAATCCAGAAAGCGCGTGTCGTGCAGCAACTGCCGATAATTGACCAGTGGATCGTCAAAGCGAAAAGTGGCCGCAGGATTCGTCATGCTAAGCGGCGTCAAACTGACCACGATGAGCACAAGGGTCGGCACCAATGTCACGACTGCCAACGCGATCAGCGAAGGAGTCAACCCGAGAAGAAACGCTCGTTGGCGTTGCGAGGCCCACGTCAACGAAGGGAGAGGTGCGGTCGACATATCGTAGACGTCAGATCTTTATGCCGGCTCGCTTCACTTCCGCGATCGACGCCGCTTGCGCCTGTTGCATGGCCTGTTTTGCCGATAGCTGCTTCGTTGCAATGCGTGCGATCGCGGTATTGAGCTGTTGATCGACCTGCGGGTAGACCGCGACCGTGCGGTATTTCATGTGACCGGACTTAGCCGCGAGATCGATCGATTGAAGCGACAACTCGGCCAGATCATGGCCATTGATCAACTGCTTCGCGCGGAATTCTTTCGAGTCGATATCCGAGCGCCGTGCTGGAGATCCGTAGCCGGCAACAACCGCGCGGCGTGTGATCTGTTTCGACTGCGCCCATTGAATGAATGCCCACGCAGCTTCCTTGTTTTTCGAAGCGGATGGAATACCCAAAGCGTGGACGGCAACGCCGGGAAAGCGTCCCGCAGGCCCCTTCGGCACCAGGCCGAAATTGGCGGTCTTGATTGTTCTGCTGGCCGCTGCGTCGCCGAGTTGTGCGAGGTAGAGCTGACCTGCATCGGTGAAATTGGTGCGGCCAAGCTTGAGTGCCTGGGTGACCTGGTCGGGCGTATAAGTCACGCCTCCGTCGGGGCCAAACTCGCTGATGAGATTCGCGTAGTATTCGGCGGCCGCAATGGCTTCGGGTGTGTCGAGCGTGGGGAACAGATCGTCCGGCGGCGCACGGAAAACATTCCCGCCGAACGCCTGCAAATAAGGCACGAATGTCCAGCCGTAGTGGTTGTCGGCGACATAGCCTGCCACGCGCTCTTTCTTGTTGACGGCTCGCAGTACCTTGACCAGATCGTCGGTCGTGTCGGGATAGGCAAAGCCCGCTGCCTTGACGAGATCGAAACGCGACGCGCCGGACAGCAGTACCTCCGCATCCCACGGAATGCCATACAGCTTGCCGTCCTTGCCGGTCTCCGGCGCCAGCGCGCCCGGCAAAAAGTCCTTCACATCCCAATCAGCCGCGGTTAGCGCCGGATTTTTGATGAAATCGTCGAGCGGTGTCAGCCAGCCGGAATTGATCCACCGGCTGCTATAGATAAAGGTGACGTTCAGCACGTCGTAAGCGGAGCCCCGCGTGGACAGTTCGAGATCGGCTCGCTGGTTATAGACCGGAAACGACGGCGCGTCGAAGTTCACTTTGATCCCGCTTGACGCCTCGAATTCGGGCAGCCATTGTTGCAGGAGCTTTGCATACGCGGTGCTGAATACCGACACATTCAGCGTCACACCTGAGTACTTTTTCGCGCCGGATTGCGCGCGAACCATGCGTGGCAGAATCGCCGAAGCACCTAATGCGGCGGCGGCCTGAAGCAGGCGTCGTCGTTGTGTCATGAGTGGAATGCGCCGGTTATGAGTTGTCTGGAGTGCAGTTCAGGCAGCGGACGCGATGGGCTCGCGCAGCGCGTGTTGCGACGGTTCTTTTGAATCTGTCTGCGGCGCTTGTTGCGGCTCGCGAAGTGTGCGGCTATGACGCCCATCGATGGAAACGGCGCGTTCGCCTGCAACCGTCACGCGACGGACGAGGCGATCTTGTGTGCCGTAATCGTTGACCGCGTAGTGCTGGGTTGCCCGGTTGTCCCAGATCACGACATCGTTCTGGCGCCATTGCCAACGCACCGTGTTTTCCAGGCGAATCACGCGATTTTGCAGAATCTCGAAGATGCGCGCCGACTCCGAACTCGACAGTCCGACGATGCGTTTGATGAAATGCCCCAGCAACAAGGCTTTTTCACCCGATACCGGATGTACGTGAACGATCGGATGCTCGGCTTCGTACACTGCCGAAACGAACACGTTCTGGTGATGCGCGAGACGTGTCGCGGCGGACTGCGAGTCCGTCCCTGCAACGCGTTCGGCGCCGTAGTCATAATCGTTGGTGTGCACGGCCCAGAGTGAATCCGCGAGGCGCTTCAGATCGTCTGGCAGGCGCTCATAGGCGACTGCCGTATTCGCCCACACCGTATCGCCTCCGTACGCCGGAATCTTGACGCCGCGCAGAATGGAAATCTTGGGAAAGGCGTCGATGAAAGTGATGTCGGTATGCCAGGAATCCGCGCGGCCGCCGCCCTTCGACGCGTCCAGTTCAAACAGTTTGGTGCCTTCCGGCGAAGGTACCGTGGGGTGCGCAATCGTATCGCCGAAACGTGTGCCGAAGGCCTGATGCGATGCGTCGTCCAGTTGTGATTGATCGCGAAAGAACAGTACTTTGTATTTCACCAGCGCGCGATGCAGTGTGTCGATCGCGGCATCGTCCAGATCGGGGGAGAGCTTGATGTCCTGAACCTCTCCGCCAATCAATCCAGCAACGCGCCGGATGCGGAGGTTTTCAAATGAGGTGTCCAGATTCGTTTCGGCGGAAGAACTCACGGCGGGCGCTCCTATAAGAAGAGGTAAAAGTGTAGGAAACTGCGCGTGGCAGTCAAACCAACCAATCGGAATATCGATTCCATTGATGGATGGATGAGCTTCACGACAAAGCGCGAATTACCCGCTTCGCATCGCTGCGTGTGAATCAGAAGCGGTGAATCAACCCGGCCCCGCCGACAAACTGGCTTCGGCTAGAGGACGGCGCGGAGTTGAAGCCGTCGCCGATGTCCGCGGTTGCTGCGATCACAGTAGTACCGTCTGCTGCAAGTGTCTGGCCGTTTGAACGCTGATAGGCCTCGACCGCATACACGCCGGTACTCTTCGACAACGCGTAATACTGCGCGAATGACACCTGCTGGTATTGAGCGCCGTTAGTGATGCCATTTGCCTTTGCCGCTCGTGTGTAGCTGTAACCCGCCGCGATGCTGGTCGCCGGCGATACGCCGTAGTGAACGACAGCGCCCAGCGTGTTCCAGATAGCGGTCGATTTGAACGCGGAATTGGTACCTGCGATGTATTGGACATTCGAATAAGACACGGACACATCCAGCTTCGACGTGAACGCATAACCGCTAGTCACCGCAATACGCTGTTGAGCCGCCGCAGTCTGGTAACCGTTGGTCAGCGCGGATACCCCTTGCTGAGTGGGTCCGGCTGTAGCGGTCGAATTGGCGCTCCATGCGCCGCCGCCGGGTGATGCGTTATTGAACCGCTCAATAGCGGCCGCGATTCCGGCCGCCCCCATCTTGTACTGAATGCCGGCGCTCCAACTCGAACCCAGGTTAAAGCTGCCAGGCTGTCCGCCGAATGCGTACGACCCGCCTATGGTGAATCCGTGCACGCTCGGTGACAGATAAACAAGGGAGTTGCTGGTCTTGTACGTGGTGTCCAGATTGTCGATGTCGCCAGGATGGGCGCCCGAGAAGCCCGTTAGCCACGTGGTCGGACTATATGGCGACAGGAGTGTGTAATAGGGCGTCAGTTGGCGGCCGCCGGTGAGCGTTCCGTAGTGGGGATTCGTGAGTCCGACATACGCCCATTGTCCGAACATCGCGTTGGTGAATTGCGAGGCACCTGTATTCAGATTGAAGCGCGAATCCAGACTAAAAATCGCAGCCGTGCCGCCGCCCAGGTCTTCCTTTCCTTTTAGTCCGAATTGACTGCCGGTCCATACGCCCGCCTGCGTCTGAACCGCGCTCTTGCCGTTTTTCGTCGAACCAAGCGATGTCTGATTGCTCGTGTAGAAGAGCCCATTGTCAGCAATACCGAACAACGTCACGCTGCTTTCCGCGAAAGCGTGACTGGAGAGAACAGTTGCCAGTAACGTGGAGATCTTGAGGCACTGCTTATATTGGTTCATTGTGCAGTAGGAGATGTGTGGTATTGAATGGCCGGTTTATGCCAGAGATGCCAGAACATCATTTAGGGCAACGTAGCGGCAGGAACGCGGTTCTCATTGCTTCTTGTCCCGAAACGGAGCGATGAGTGTAGGAAATTCGCTGTGCGCGCAGAACCAAGCAATCGGTATATAGATTTCGATTGCTGGTATTTGAGGCGGAGCGGGTTTGATGCTATAGCCGGGGGGTGAGGCTATCGGAGCGGTGACTCAGGAGATCCGCACGAAGGTTGTGATGCTGACGATGAACGGGTGAAACGGATGACCCTTCAAACGCGAGTCAGCCACCCAGGGAAAATCCTTCGGCTTCGTCGCAACGCCCGTGTCGCGGGCGTTAGCGCCAATCCAGCATGGGCGTCGCGATGCGAGTATTGAATATGAGCGTTTGCTCGTAACATTCTCCGTACGGAACGCGAGAAGCGATCCGCATCACGGAGATCGACATGAACGATATCACCACCACCATGAAGCTCAACCACTTGAGTTTCCCCTCGTCTGACGTAAGCGCCACCGCTACATTCTTCGAGGAACACCTAGGCTGCACTGTCGCCGGCCGCGGCACAAGCTGGTTTCTGAAACGCCCCGGATTCGACATCGTGATCGATGACGCTGCGGCGCATCCAGTCAAGTGGCCGCATAACTTCCACATAGGTTTCGAACTGCCTTCGCTCGATGAGGTTTGCGCGCTTTACGGAAAGATGTCCGCCGCTGGCGTCGCAATGAAAACCGACGTCTTCAAACATGAACGCGGTTCCCGGTTCTTCTGTGAAGTACCGGGCGGTGTGCTAGTCGAAATCAATACGCGAGCGGATGCGGATGAGCATTATCGCGGGACGTTCGATCTTTGAGCGATGTGATCGCTTTGTTGAAGCGCGTCTGGCTAGAGAACCATCCCACCCGACACTTCAATGCGTTGCCCATTGATCCACCGATTGTCATCCGCCAACAGCGCGGCGATCATCGGGCCGATATCGTCAGGCTCGCCGACCCGGCCGAGTGCTGTCATTTCCGCCACGCGTCGGTTGATTTCTGGGTTATCGCGCACCATGCCGCCGCTGAAGTCGGTGGCGATGGCACCCGGCGCGACGGTGTTGACCGCGATTCCTCGCGCGCCCAGTTCCTTCGCCATGTATCGCGTCAGCACTTCGACGGCGCCTTTCATTGACGCATAAGCGGATGATCCAGGAAGCGTGACACGGGCCAGGCCGGACGAAATATTGACGATCCGGCCGCCGTCGCTGATAAACGGCAGAAGCTTTTGCGTGAGGAAGAACACGCCTTTGAAATGGACGCGGTAGACGGTGTCCAGTTCGTCTTCGGTTGTCTTGTCGAACGCGTTATGCAGCGAGGTTCCCGCATTGTTGACGAGGTAGTCGAAATGCGCGGCGCCGAGGCCGCCCAGTGCACGCTGAACATCTTGCACGAACTGATCGAACGAAGCGATGTCGCCGGTGTCGAGGGTGAGTGCCACGGCCCGGCGGCCCATCGCTTCGACGGCGGTCACGACGTGTTCGGCTTCTGCGCGATTCGAATGATAGGTAAAGATGCTGTCGACGCCTCGCCTGGCGAGATTCAATACGGTATTGCGGCCAAGTCCACGGCTCCCGCCAGTGACGATTGCAATCCGCGGGTTCGACGTTGAGGTAATAGTAGTAGGCATCGCGCGCGCTCCATGAGTTAGTTTGGCGTGGAGAAAAGATAGCCTTTGACTCGTCGCGAGTGAATGCCGAAACTCACTCGTTTCTTGCCTAATCCTGCCCGGTCGCCTATAACATCCACGCGATCCAACCGATGAGACCCACTATGCTCGACCCGCTAATCGACGCTGTGACCCGCTATACGAACGCGCAGCGCGGCGACAACCCGTATGTCACGGCGGTCGAAGGTCTGACGATTCTTCGTTCGAGTCACGAGACGCGGCCCAATCACCTGATCCACGAGCCGGCACTTTGTATCGTCGTTCAGGGGGCAAAGGCGACGACGTTCGGCAATCGGCGCTTCGATTACAAGGCCGGCCAGGCTCTCGTTGTCAGCATCGAGACACCGGCGTTTGGCCGCGTGATTGAGGCCAGTCCGGATAAGCCTTTTCTTGGCATCGTCATCGAATTGAATCTGTCGATCATGCGCGAGGTCGTGGAGGCACTGAACACGCTTCCCGACTCGGGCGTTGCCACGCGATCAGCGGTTTTCGTTGCCAATTTCGACGGGCCGCTGGCCGATTGCGCACTGCGCATGGTCCGGCTGGTCGATACGCCGCAAGCCATTCCAATGATCTATCCGCTGCTCATGCGCGAGATCAGCTATTGGCTTCTGAGCGGGCCGAGCGGCGGCGAAATCGCGCGACTGGCGCTGGCGGGCAGTCATTCGCAACGTGTGATGAACGCAATCCATTCGTTACGCGAGCGCTTTGCCGAGTCGGTGAGTATCGAAGATCTGGCACGCACCGCGCAGATGAGTGCTTCGGCATTCCATCGGGAATTCAAGGCGATCACTTCGATGACGCCGCTGCAGTACCAGAAGCAGCTTCGCCTGATAGAAGCGCGCCGTTTGATGACGGCTAATGCAACGAATGTGGAAACGGCCGCGTTTCAGGTGGGGTATGAAAGCGCGTCGCAATTTAGCCGCGAATACTCGCGCATGTTCGGCGCGCCACCGCGACGTGAGGTGGTGGCGCTGAAGAGGGTGGCGTCGTAACCCAGGCGAAAGCATGCCGGTTCTGGCGGTGGCGATGAGCATTTGCCGATGCGTCAGAACCCTATCCTCCGGGCAGAAGTTCGGTGAAGATGGCTTTCAACGCAATCAGCGCGTTTGCGTTGAAAAAATATGTTCGATTGATGGCCGGCCAAGCGCCGCGCTTTCATTGTGGCTCTGCTTCCCGACTCATAACGCTAATGGGGCCCTCGCATGACTCGAAACGTATTGATCTCCGGCGCAGGCGTCGCCGGGCTGGCACTGGCTTACTGGCTGGATCGCGCGGGATTCAAAACGGCGCTGGTCGAGCGTGCTCCGGAATTCCGGCGGGGCGGCCAGGCTGTGGATATTCGGGGTGCCGCGCTCGACGTGGTGCAGGCAATGGGACTACTCGACGAGGCCCGCGTATTGCGCACGCGACTAAAGGGCATGTCGACGCTCGACGACGAGGGCAACGAAACGGAGCGCACCGAGGAACGTACTTACAGCGCCGGCCGGCTCGATAACGACGACATCGAGATCTTTCGCGATGATCTCTGCGAGTTGCTGATGGGTGCAATGAGCGAGCGCGTCGAATTCATTTACGATGACAACATCCGCGAAGTCGACGATCGCGGCGACCGTGTGGCGGTGACGTTCGCATCATCGGGCTTGATCCGCGAGTTCGATCTGCTGATTGGCGCCGACGGCATTTACTCGAACCTCCGTAAGCAATGCTTTGACGATGAAGCGGCGGTTGTTTGTCCACTGGGTGTGGTTCTCGCTCTTTTTTCGGTTCCCAATCTGATCAAACTCGGCGATTGGCAACTCGGGCATCGGCAAGGCAACGTCGGATATGTGATTTACCCGAGCCGCGACAAGCGTGAGCTTCGGATTGGGGTTGGCTTTCCGGCACCCGAATCCATTGTGTCGCGAAACGATGTGGACGCGCAGAAGCAACTCGTTGCCAGCCATTGTGCTCACCTGAAGGGCGACTTTGCGCAGTTCATTGATGCAATGAAAACCACCGATCAGTTTTACTACAACGAGCTAGCGCAGATTCGTATGCCGTCGTGGTCGAAAGGACGTGTCGTCCTTGCTGGTGACGCAGCGCATTGCGCATCGCCTTTCTCAGGGCAAGGCACGAGTCTCGCGCTCGTTGGCGCCTTCGTACTGGTTCGCGAACTGATTCGGCATTGGCAAGATCCGGCGCAAGCATTCGCCGCGTACGAACGGCTTTTGCGGCCCTATGTGAATCTCAATCAGGCACTTGTCGATCTCACCCGCAAAGGACCGATGCCCGATGACTTGATGACCCAGGCGAAGAACGGTATCGATCTGCGCGAGCTGCTCAAAGAGCTTCTTTAGCAAATGGACGTGTGCGTGTTAACCGCAGGCGTTGTTAGCTCGACTGTGCAGTGTTTGGAAAAACCGATCGGCGCACTGCGCACGTTAATTGGCGTCTTGCGGCGACCAATCCATATCGTCGGCAACGCTTGCGGATTTCTGTGTTCGCGGATCGAGCTTCTGCCCGCTTTTCTTGTTGCGCTTCGCGTCGTACATCGCGGTGTCGGCAAGGCGCAGCACTGCATCGATATCGGTGTCCTCTGCGCTTACGTTCGCGATGCCGACGCTTGCCCCGATCGTCACGACGAGACCCGGCGAAAGCTCGAAGGGCTGTGCGATCGTGCACGCGATGGCCGCCGCCAGTTCTTGTGGCGCGTGGCCTTCCACGATCTTTTCGACGATCACGAATTCGTCGCCGCCCATCCGTGCGACCAGCGCGTGTTGGCTTGCGAGCGCGCGTAGGCGTGTTGCCACCTGAATCAGCAGCATGTCGCCGGCTTCGTGGCCGTGGGCGTCGTTGACCGGCTTGAAGCCGTCGAGGTCGAGATAGAGGAGCGTCATCCCCGCGCGCACCGGCGGCGCGTCATGCGGACCTGTCGCCTTGAACAGTCCTTCACGGTTGAGAAGGCCGGTGAGCCCATCGTGACGCGCGCGGTGACTGTTCTCGCGTTCGGCTTTCATGGTTGAAATGAGCATGCCGTTTAGCCGCTGGGCGGCGACACTCATCGCAAACATATAGAACGGGATTTGCAGCAGCGTGAGCAGAAGCACCGGTTCGCCAGCGAGCAACGCGCCGAGACAGCACGGCCCGAGCGAGCAGAAGATCATCACCGCAACAAGGCGCGGTGCGGCAAAGTTGCGGAAACAGATTCCGCCGACCATCGCGGCCGCTGACAGGAAAGACAACGTGGCGGCAACCCAATCGCCGCTGACCGCACTGACAAACGCGCCATAGCCGACTGTGATGCCCCAGAGCGGAGCCAGCAGGATGTAGAGATCGGTGGGTGTCGTTCTGGCCTGGGCCGCCCGGTGCCGGGCAATCGCAAGCACACATAGACGAACCGCGCACACTGCGATTTCCGCGCCGAGCCATAGACGGAAAGGCCAGGTGGGGTGCCGGTATGCGAGAACCCATGCGACTGCGATCGTATTGAATACGCCGCCGAAGAAAATGGGTAGTGTTCCGAACAGCGTGCCGACCAGGGCGACGCGGATCTCGTGCGGTGTTTCCTGCCCTGGCGCTGCGAGCCATTGAGCCAGTCGGCCACGCGGCAGCGAATAGATTTTTTGAGTGCTTTGCACGAGCAACACCTTTTTGCGGGCCAACGCCCGCGCCTGATCTCGAGGCGACGACAATCAAGGGGCGGCCCGCATCCGCTATTGTGCGGTGCAGCCTGGATCAGCGTTTTCCCCCGAATACGCTGTCACTCCGCCTGCATCTGGATGACCGGTCAAGATGGACTTGTCGTGCAGATTGACTGTTCCTTTGGCCCTTGGCATCCCGTGTCCGAGTTTATCAGGCTTCGTGCCAGGCCTGGCGCGACGGTAACCGTGGGAAAGCGGGTACCGTGGCCGGGATCGCGTTGCTCGCGCGCGCTGGCAGCGGTCAATTTCGAAGCAGGCTGCTTATGAATGGTTTTCAAATTAGATTTTGTATAGCATCTATAGGGAACACAAATTCAGGCACGCCGTCATTCGGCAAGAGAGTGAATAGAGATGAGAAAGTCGAAGCAGGAGACTGCTGAAACCCGGCAGCGGATTGTCGAGGCCGCATCGGCGGAATTTCGTCGCAATGGTATCGACGGAACCGGCCTGGCCGATCTCATGGCCACCGCGGGGTTAACGCATGGTGGGTTTTATAAGCACTTCGGGTCGAAAGAGCAGGTAGTGGAGGAATCGGTCGCGTTGGCGATCGAGTCGATGGCGGACTCGATGGACCGGACGCTGTCGGCTTCCCCAGGCATTCGCGGGCTCCAGGCGGCAATAACGGAATACCTCGGCGTTGAGCATCGTGACAATGCCGCTAGTGGTTGCCCGTTTGTCGCATTGGGAAGTGAAGTTGCCCGTAGCAGCGACACCGTTCGCGAAGCCACGACTGCGGGTTTTCTGAAGATGGTGAACTCAATGGCGAGCCAACTCGACGGCGTATCGGCAACCGCCGCCAGAAAAGACGCGTTGGTGATGCTATCGACCATGATTGGAGCCATGACCATGGCGCGAATCGTCACTGACTCCAGTCTTTCAGCATCGATACTCAGGCAGGCGCGTAAGCATCTGACCGATCATCTTGAGCGGGAAGCGTGCAGCACGAAACCGCAGCACGGTTGAGATTGACGACTACGTTATAGCGTCCGCGTGCGCTATGCGTGCCTTATGCATGTTATGCGCGCGTAATCGTCGATCAATAGCGTAACGCGTGCATCCTCTTGCGTACGATCACTGATCGTCCAGTTTGACAGCAAAACCGCGTTGTACGCCGGGGCGCTCGAACAAGGTCTCGTACCATCGTTTGACATTGGGGAAATCGTCGAGTGAGACCTGATGACGCTCGTGCCGCCACGCCCAGCCAAGAATCGCGAAATCCGCGACGGACAACTCACCAGCAACAAATTCGACCTCGGCAAGCCGCCGGTCCAGTACCCCGTAGAGGCGCCGGGTTTCGTCCGAATAACGCTTGAGCCCATAACGCCGGTCGATCTCCGATTCGACTGCACGGAAGTGATGCACCTGCCCAGGCATCGGACCAAAGCCGCCCATTTGCCACATCAGCCATTCGATGACCGGCACCCGCTCGCGCAAATTCGCGGGCAGAAACTGGCCGGTTTTTTCGCCAAGATAGAGCAGGATCGCGCCGGACTCAAAAACGCTGATCGGTTGACCATCGGGCCCATCAGGATCGACGATCGCCGGAATCCGGTTGTTCGGACTGATACGCAGAAAATCGGGTGCGTGCTGTTCACCTTTCGAGATGTTGACCGTCCTGACGGTGTACGGCAAGTTCATCTCTTCGAGCGCGACGCTGATCTTGCGACCATTCGGCGTATTCCACGTGTGAAAGGCAATTGTCATTAAAGTGCTGTGTATTTGAAAGAATCAATCATCGCAGGCGCGTTGTAGTAATGCCCTAAATAAATATGTGATCCTGACCAATCTTTGAAAGTCGTGCGACTATGCGTGACCAGTTATTGTTCGTAATCACAATCGGGATTGATATTTATTTTTAAGGTAGTTAAATATACAGGGTATTTTTCGTCTCGTAGCCGTACTACCGTTCCGGTGAACAGGGGAGTTGCGTGCAGAGTACTTCGCAGACCTTGGAGCTCGCTTACGAAGGTAATACACGCTCTCAATCGCGGCGCGTGATCCGGTGTGGCATGGCGATCCTTATCGCCACGTCGCTTGCCGCGTGCATGGTGGGTCCGGACTATCGCAAGCCGGAAGTCCAGTTGCCGGAAGGATTCAAGGAGGGCGTGGACTGGCAGCGCGCCCAGGCCAATCCGCAAGCGGCGATCTCCAGTACATGGTGGCGTATGTATGGAGACGACAAGCTCAACGGGCTCGTCGAGCAGGCGTTGCAAGCCAACCAGTCCATCGTGGCGGCGGAAGCCGCCTATCGGGTCGCGCTCGCCACGGTCGAGTCGGACCGGGCAGGGTTGTTTCCGATCGTGACGGCGGGCCTGTCCGGTGCACGCTCGGGCGGCAACCTCGCGGGACTCGAAGGGATCGGCACCAACACGTCGAGCCCGCCGAGCAACAGCGTGGTTGCCAGTGGCGCCGTCAGTTGGGAACTGGACCTGTGGGGGCAGATACGGCGTCAATTGCAGGCGGCGAAAGCCAATGCCCAGGCATCGGATGCGCAGCTTGCCGGTGAGCGCATCTCGATCGCGGCGGCCGTCGCGACCGACTATTTCCAGCTACGCCAGGCGGACGTCAACATACGCATGTTGAAGGAGCAGCAGGACCTCTACGGCCGCATTCTGGCGATGACGCAGACCGGATTCAAGGAAGGCTTCGCGTCCGGCGACGACGTGCTCAACGCACAGGAGAATCTGCAGATCGTGATCGCCGACCTGCAGACAACCGAAATCTCACGCGAGCAGAACGAGCACGCGATCGCCGTGCTGACCGGCACGCCGCCGGAGTCGCTTTCCATCGCGCCTGATCCCAACTATCAGTTCGTTTCGCCTGACGTGCCGGCCGCGCTTCCGTCGCAATTGCTGGAGCGGCGTTACGACGTGGTGAGCGCCGAACGCACGGCGGCGGCGGCCAACGCCAGCATCGGCGTCGCCGAAGCGGCGTATTTTCCGACGCTGACGCTCTCCGCCGAAGGTGGTTTCGCGCACAACACGTTCGCGCATCTGTTCACTTTGCCGAGCCGCTTCTGGACGCTCGGCCCCGATCTCGCAGCAACCCTGTTCGACGGCGGTGAGCGCACGGCAGCGGTACATGGGGCGCGCGCGACCTACGACGAAGACGTCGCGAACTACCGGAACACGGTGCTGACCGCGTTTCAGAGTGTCGAAGACAGCCTGTCGTCGATGAACCACCTGCGGGCGCAGGCAGGCGCGTTCGCCAGCGTCTATGACAGCAGCAACCGGCTGTTCGCCAGCCAGCAGGCGCAATTCAATGCCGGCGCAACCAGCGAGCAGAACGTGCTGACGCAACGGCTGACGTTGATCCAGGCGGAAGAAAGTCTGCGTGACACGCAGGCACAACTCGCTGAAAGCAACGTGCTTCTCGTCAAGAATCTGGGCGGCGGATGGCAACGCGATGACGCGAGCGTGGCATCGGCGCCATCCGCTGCTTCGATGCCTTCGTCATTGCCCGCTACGGGCGCAGTCGCTCCACCCGCCGCACAGCCGTCCGCGGACTAACTCGCCTACTGTTTCGTACGATCCGGCACATCGCGTCGTCTGCGTACGCTGGCCTCAAGCAAGAACGGAGTTCTCATGAAGTCACGCCTTCAGCGCGCGTCGCTGTCGTACCTGTGTCTGATCGTGCTCGCCGCCTGCTCGAAGAGCACACCGCCGCCTCCGCCGCCGCAGGTCGCGACGTTCAAGGTGCAGGCGCAAACGGCGCCGCTCGAGCGCCAGTTCGTCGGCCGGCTTTCGGCGTTCTATAGCGCCAACGTAACCGCTCGCGTGTCCGGCGTGCTGCTGCGACGGACGTACACGGAAGGCTCTCAGGTGCGCGCAGGTCAACTGCTGTTCGAGATCGACCCGGCGTTTTACCGCGCGCAACTCGACAACGACCTGGCGCTGCTAGCCCAGGATCAGGCCACTTATATCAACGACAAGATCACTGCGGCCCGCAACCGCAAGTTGTTGCCGGTCGGTTCGGTGTCGCAACAGACCGTCGACAACTCCGACGCCGCTGAGCGCAGCGCCGCAGCCAAGGTGAAGGCCGATCAGGCCGCTGTCGAGACCGCGCGGATTGCGCTGAACTACACCCGCGTGACCTCGCCGATCAGCGGTATCGCCGGGCAACAGCAGGCAACGGCCGGCGCGGTGGTCGGCACCAGCACCACGGACACGGGCGGCAACGGCACGCTATTGACCACGGTCCAGCAGATCGACCGGATGTACGTCAACTTCACGATCAGCTCGGCCGATCTGGCGAACCTGCAACAGTCGCAGAGCAACGGCTCGGTCGAACTGCAGCAGCAGAAACTGACCGAGGTGCACATCAGGCTGCCCAACAATACGGAATACGGCACCGCGGGTACGCTCGATTTTTCCGACGTGTCTGTGAATGCGGCGACCGGCGCGATCAATATGCGCGCGTTGATCGTGAACTCGCAGCGGCGTCTGCTGCCCGGCATGTACGTGACGATGATGGTCAACTTCGGCCGCCAGAACAATGTGTTCCTCGTGCCGCAGCAGGCGTTGCAGCGCGATACGGTCGGCGGCTTTGTGTACGTGGTCGGGGCGGACAACAAGGTCATGCGTAAGGACGTCGAGACGCACGATAGCCAGGGCAACAACTGGATCGTCACGCATGGGCTGACGAACGGCGACGAGATCATCGTGACGGGCGTGCAGATGGCAAAGGAAGGGGCGCCAGTGAAAACCGTCGCATGGCAGCCGCCCGCGGCGGCCTCGGACGCGGCGGCGGAGGCACCGGCCTCGGAGGCACCGGCGTCGGCTCCTCCAGCGTCGGCATCAGCGGCTTCGTCGGCGGCTCCGGCTCCGGCCAGCAAGGCGGAGTAGGGGACCGCCATGCCGAATTTTTTCATCAACCGTCCTGTCTTCGCGTGGGTTATCGCGATTCTGATCTGCCTGTTCGGCATCATCTCGGTGCACAGCATGGGGATCGATTCGTACCCCGACATCGCACCGCCGGAAGTGACCGTCACCGCGAACTATCCGGGCGCGAGTGCGCAGACGATGGAATCGACGGTGACCCAGGTGATCGAGCAGCAACTCACCGGCATCGACAATCTGCTGTATTTCAGTTCGTCGTCGAGTTCGAACGGTCAGACTACGATCACCCTCACGTTCGCGACCGGCACGAACCCGGACATCGCTCAGGTGCAGGTGCAGAACAAGGTCACGCTGGCCGAGCCATTGCTGCCTTCGCAGGTCACGCAGCAGGGCGTAGTGGTCGCAAAGGCGAGCCCGGACATCCTGATGTTCGTCGCGTTGCAATCCACCAATCCCGCCATCGATGCAGGCCGTCTGAGCGATATTCTCGCGTCGCAGATCCAGCCGAACATCGGCCGCGTGAGTGGGGTCGGCAATACGACACTGCTGGGTTCGGAATACGCGATGCGGATCTGGCTCGACCCCGACAAGCTGCAAAGTTACGGACTCTCTACCACCCAGGTGCTCAATGCCGTGAGTGGACAGAATGCGCAATTCGCGGCTGGCTCGCTCGGCGCGGACCCTGCGATCAAGGGGCAGGTATTCACGGCGACCGTGACCGGCGACCGTCTTTTCTCGTCGCTCAAACAGTTCCAGGACATCATCCTCCTCGCGAACAGCAATGGCACGACCGTCAAGCTGAGCGATGTGGCGCGTATTTCGTTCGGCTCACAGACGTATGGCTTCGCACCGGTCTATAACGGCAAGCCGGCTGGCGGCATGGCCGTGTTCCTGTTGCCGGGCGCGAACGCGTTGTCGGTCGCGAAGGCTGTCAAGGCCGAGATGGCGATACTTGCGCGGGACTTGCCGCAAGGCGTGACGTGGAGCGTGCCTTATGACACCACGCCGTTTATCACAGCCTCGATCATCGACGTGATCCGCACGCTGATCGAAGCGATCGTGCTGGTGTTTTTCGTGATGCTGATCTTCCTGCAGAACCTGCGGGCCACCATTATTCCGACGCTGGTGATTCCGGTTGCGCTGCTGGGGACTTTCATCGGCTTGTCGGCGCTGCACTATACGCTCAACCAGTTGACGCTGTTCGGCATGGTGCTCGCCATCGGCATCGTCGTCGACGACGCGATCGTCGTGATCGAGAACGTCGAACGCATCATGACCGAAGAGGGTCTGGAGCCACGCGCGGCGACCCGCAAGGCGATGGGTCAGATCACGGGAGCCATTATCGCGATCACGGTGGTGCTATCCGCGGTGTTCATTCCATCCGCGCTGCAGCCTGGCGCGACCGGCATCATCTACGCGCAGTTCGCACTCACCATTGCCGTGTCGATGGGATTCTCCGCATTCCTCGCGATGTCGTTCACGCCTTCGTTGTGTGCGGCGATCCTGAAGCCCGAACACGAGAACAAGAAGAACTGGTTTTACCGATGGTTCGACCGCTCGTTCGACTGGACCTCGAAAAAATATCTTGGCCACGCGGGCAAGGCGGTGGGACACGCGCCGCGCTGGATGGTGGTGTTCGTGCTGGTCGTCGTGCTAACGGGGTTCCTCTATACCAAACTGCCGACCAGCTTCGTGCCTGACGAAGATCAGGGCTTCGTGCTCGCACTGATCAATCTGCCGCCAGGGTCGACACTGCAACGAACCAACCACGTGATGGACGAGGTTCGGACCACGTTGCTGAACAGTGCGGTCGGTAAAGACATCGTGGGCATTTTCCAGCCGGAGGGTTTCAGCTTTGTCGGCACGAGCGAAAACGTCGGCATGTCGTTCATCAAACTCGCGGACTGGGACAAACGTTCGCGCACTGCGATGCAATTGATTCCGCAGATGAACGGCATCCTGCATGGCATTTCCGATGCGCAGATCTTCGCGGTGAATCTGCCGACCATTCGTGGTCTGAGTCAGTTCGGCGGCATCGACATGTATCTGCAGGCACGGTCCGGTCAGTCGCGCGAAGAACTCGGCCAGGCTCAGGGCACGCTACTGATGGCGGCAGCCAAGAGCCCGGCGTTGTTTGGGATTCGCCCCAACTCACTGCCGAGCGCACCGCAACTGGACGTCGCGGTGGACCGTTCGCAGGCTGAGGCAATGGGCCTTTCGCTGACCGATGTGTACGACACGCTGGAGATGCAGCTCGCGCCGTTCTACATCAACCAGTTCACTTACGGTGGCCGGGTGAAGCGCGTCTATATTCAGGCGGACGCGCCGTTCCGGATGGACATGAGCGCGTTTCAGCATCTGTACACGCCGAGCCTGTTCACGAACAGCACCGGCACCGGCACCGGCACGACCGCGAGCCAGTCGTCGTCTGCCACCACGACTTCGGCGAACGGTTTCACGATGGCCGAGAACCCGTCGCCCGCGAATACGTCGATCAGCCCGTATAACATGGTGCCGCTCTCCAGCGTGGTGAATGCCAAATGGACCTTCGGGCCGTCGGTGTTACCGCGCTATAACGGGTACTCCGCGATCGAGATTGTCGGCAACTCCGCGCCGGGTTATTCGACCGGGCAGGCAATCGATGTGCTGCAGAACATCGTCGACCATCAATTACCCACGGGTTTTGCGGCCGACTGGACCGGGCAGTCATTCCAGGAATTGCTGTCGGGTTCCTCAGCGACGACCTTGCTGATGCTGTCGATCGTGGTGGTGTTTCTGTGTCTCGCCGCGCTCTATGAAAGCTGGTCGATTCCGGTGGCTGTGCTGCTCGTCGTGCCGCTCGGTATGCTCGGCATGCTGGTGTTCTGTCTTGCATTCAGCGTGCCGAACGACATCTACTTCAAGATCGGTCTCGTGACCGTGATCGGTCTCGCGGCGAAAAACGCGATCCTGATCGTCGAGTTCGCCGTCGAGAGCCAGCAGCAGGGGATGACACTGCGCGATGCGGTGCTGACGGCGGCACGGCTGAGATTGCGCCCGATTCTGATGACCTCGGCGGCGTTTATCCTTGGTGTGTTCCCGCTCGTGATTTCTTCGGGTGCGGGTGCGTCCTCACGGCATGAAATCGGCACTGGGGTGATCGGCGGGATGCTGTTTGCGACTGCCTTCGGTCTACTGCTGATCCCGGTGTTCTATGTGGTCGTGCGGCAACTGCTGGGTGACAAGCTCGACGAGGTATCGAAGAAGATGCCTCATCACGATGGTGACGGCGAGGACGGGCACGATCCGCACGACGGCGGTAAGCCGGGCGGCGGCGGTCCTGATGGCGGTGGCCCGGGCGGCACCAGTTCTGCGGGGGAGGGCACGCCAGCCTGATGAACCGGAGCGCCCCGCACGGGGCGCGTTTTAGTGAGCCACGCAGCGGCGCAGCGACAGATGAGAAAGACACGGCAGCAGGCGCAGGAAACGCGCAACCAGATTCTCGACGCAGCCGAGCGTGTGTTCGCCGAGCGTGGCGTCGCGCATACGTCACTGGAGGACGTCGCGGCACGTGCGGGATGCACGCGCGGCGCGATTTACGGGCACTTTCGCAACAAGGGCGAATTGTTCGTCGCCGTGACGAACCGCGTGATATTGCCGATGGAGATGATGGTCGCGGCGTCGGTCGATCCTGGCGAGCCTGACCCGCTCGGCACTATCCGGCAACTTCTGGTGTTCTGTCTCGGCAAGACGGCGGTGGAACCCCATAGCCGCCGCGTGTTCGAAGTATTGCTCACGAAGTGCGAGCACACTCGCGAGATGGACATTGTGTTCGACCGGCAACGCAATGCCACCCGCAATGGCAGAGAACAACTCGAGCTTGCGTTGCGCAATGCGATTGCGAGAGGGCAACTGCCGCCGGACCTGGATGCGGTTCGTGCAGCAGGCGTGGTGCCTGCTTTTATCGGCGGCGTGTTGCGAGACTGGCTGCTGGAGCAGGGATCGATCGTCTTGCCGCGCGATGCAGAATATCTCGCGGATGCCTGCATCGGCATGCTGCGGCATTCGCCTTCGTTGCGGCAGCAATGTGACGATGTGCATTCGATTGAGTAATCTGGCGCGCGGCACGGTTCACACCGTGACGACGATCTTGCCGAACTGGCCGTTGGTTTCCAGATAGCGGTGCACCTCCACCATCTCGTCGAACGTGAACGTACGATCGATGACCGGCTTTAGCGCGCCGCTTTCGAATCCCTTGAGCACATACTCAACGGCTGCCTTGCGGCGCGTCTCGTCTCCGCTCGTCAACCAGATGTTGTGCGCCTTGATGGTGATCATCTTCGCGATCATGTCCAGCACGGGCAGCGGCGTGACTTCTTCGCTGAGCGCGCCATAGATATACGCGATGCCCTGAAAGGACAGCGTCGAAATCAGTCTGGCGAAATTCGGACCGCCGACCGGATCGAACACGACGCGAGCACCCTGGCCACCGGTGATTCGCATGACTTCGTCGACCAGATCTGTTTCGTCGGTCACGACGACGTGGGCGGCGCCCGCATCGAGCAGCTGCTGACGCTTGGCCGCGCCGCGCGTCAGCGCGATAGACGTCGCGCCTGCGTAGTTGGCCAACTGGATTGCCGCCAGTCCAACACTGCTGGAAGCAGCCGGCACGATCACGAAGTCGCCCTTGGTTACTTTTGCGTCTTCGATCAGCGCGCCATAAGCGGTGACGAACATCATCCAGACAGACGCAGCTTCGGCAAACGATAGCGATGCAGGATGTTTGACGACGGCGTGCTCCGGCACGATGACAACTTCACCGTAGGTACCGTACTGATTCATCGAGAATGACGGTATGACGTTGACCTCGTCGCCCGGCGCGAATCCGGTGACGTCGCTGCCCACCGCATCCACGATGCCGGCGGCTTCGTAACCGAGCCCAGCAGGAAACTTGACGGGTTCGATGTACTGGTCGCTGCGCCACATCGCCTCCGCCCGATTGATGCCGATCGCTTTGACTTTGATGCGAACTTCGCCCGGACCGGGTTGCGCTATTTCTGTTTCGATGAATTCGAGAACTTCCGGGCCGCCGGCTTTGGCGAACCTGATTGTGCGTGACATGAAAAGCTCCTGTATGGATGAATGATCGGGCAACATGCAGCTCAGACAACCGGCTCGGCTTCGGGTACAACGCTTTCCGGTTCAACCTGATAAGCGGGGAAATCGGAATAGTGCTTTTCGTCGCCACCCCAGAACGCGGCGCGAACGTACGGGGTCAACGGCAACCCGTGCTTGAGACGATACGGCAAATCCGGATTTGACGAGAAGTGCCGCCCGAATGCGACCAGATCCGCATCACCCGATGTGACGATCGCTTCGGCGCTGTCGCCGTCGAAGCCGCCTGCCGCGATGATCGTTCCGGAAAAATGCGGGCGCAGATAGTGGGTCGCAACAGGCTCATGACCTTCGTGCAGCGTGTCGTCGCCCTTGATGCGCGGTTCGATCACATGCAGGTACGCGATTTTGTATTCGTCGAGCACGGTCGCGACATAGCTGAAGGTGGCTTCGGGGTTGCTGTCGGAGATGCCGCCCCATTCGCCGGACGGAGAGATACGCACGCCGACACGGTCTGCGCCCCATACGGAAATGAGTGCTTCGACCGCTTCACGCAAAAAGCGCACGCGGTTTTCGAGCGAACCGCCATACGCATCAGTGCGCTTGTTGGTGCCGTCCTGAATGAACTGATCGACGAGATAGCCGTTCGCGCCGTGCAACTCGACTCCGTCGAAACCTGCATCGAAAGCGCGTTGAGCAGCGGCCCGGAATTCCTCGATGATGCCGGGGATTTCTTCGATGTCGAGTGCGCGATGGGGTGAGGCCGGCACGAAGCCGTCTTTCGTCAATGCAACGCCTTCGAACGGAACGACGGAAGGGGCGACGGGATCGACACCGCCCGTCATCTCGACGTGGCTTTGACGTCCACCGTGAATCAGTTGCATGAATACGCGGCCGCCTTTGGCGTGAACGGCTTTGGCAATCGCTTCCCAGCCGGCGATCTGACCATCGTGGTAGAAGCTTGCGGCGCCCAGATACGAGCGGGCAGTCACGGAAATGCTGACGCCCTCGATGATTTCGAGGCCGCCTTCGGACGCGCGCTGACCGTAGAAGTCGGCCATCATCGGGCTCGGAATGTCGCCGGGTTGAATGGTGCGCAGGCGGGTCATCGGGGCGAGAACAACGCGGTGCGCGAGGGTGTAAGCGCCGACCTTCGTTGGGGTGAACAAGTTAGCCATGATCTTTCCTTTATCGGGTAGTGAGTAACAGAGTGCGTTTCGCGCTAACCGCTCAGCCGTGGCACCGTGCCTTTTCAAGCATCGGTGCGTTGCCGGGCGATGAACTCGTCGACGGTCGGACTGGTAGCTCGTGCATTTTTAGATCCTCTGCGATATAGATGAAACGCATGGGACGTAAGTGAGTGCGGAGCTTTGGTTCTGTGTCGATGAGCATTGCGATGCCGCCTGACAGGTAATGTAGGCTCGACACGCGAGAATTAAAAAGACTTTAGAAGCGGGGCGGCATGCCTGAAAGGCATGGCCTGCCATGAGCTTTCGCGAGTGGGGCGGTAGCGTTGAGGGTGTGCTGTCCTTGGGCGAAGCGATCGTCAGCGTTGGTGCGACGTGCGCATGCAGTCAGCGGACCCAGCGAATGACTCGCGTGAGACCAGGTGTCTGAAGCAGAGCGATTGGATCGTCGCGAATGGGGACTGCCAGATCACGCAGCAGTCGGCCCACTCAACCCCTTCGTCAGGCGACCAGGTTTGGACACTTAGGCATCCATCGCAATCCAACCTTAGATACTCGCGCCGGTACGCGACGGCTGGCAGAATGAGCGTATAAGCACCGCTGATGGCGAATGCCATAAAGAACGTTGACGATCGGATTACGATTGAATGACAACGCGCAGTTGCCCATCAATGTGTGCCGAAAACGTAGCTAAAATCGTCCGCTTGATATCTTCGGGGAAAGTAAATTGAATAAGAAAACAATTGCCTTACTGCTGGCCTTCAGTGCGCCTGTTCTGGCCGTGGCGCAGACGATTACTGCGCCCACGCTAAAAGAAGGCGACACGTGGACCTACGTCGACACGGTTGAAACCGGCCCGACGGGATTTCGTCAGACTCACGACGCGATCACGGTGCAGCGCGTCACCGACTCGCACATCTACATTGCGTCGAAGCAGGCGGGATCCCCTAGCGAAGGACCTGAAGTCATTGTCGACGCCGACTGGAGCCGGACCCGTGAGATTAGCGGCAGCGAAGTCGTTGTGAATAAGCCGTTGGCGTTTCCGCTGCAGGCAGGCAAGACCTGGAAGGTCCAGTACACCGAGCCGCATCCGAGCGGCAACGTAAAGCTCAGTTCGGCAACGTGGACGACGAAATACAAGGTGGTTGGCTACGAGGATATTCAAGTGCCGGCCGGCAAATTTCGCGCGCTGAAAATCGAAGCAGAAGGCGACTGGCGTGGCGAGCTGGCACCCACGAACACGGTCGTTCAGGCAGCCCAGACACAGCCGGGTCAGACGACGCTGATTACACAGGCGCGGCGAGTCACGCCTGAAGCCACAGCCGGCAGCACCTACAAAGCGTTCTGGTATGCGCCTGAAGTGGGTCGCTGGGTGAAGTCTGTAGAGGAGTATTACGGCAGCAATGGCGTACGCAGCCAACGTTTTTCCAGCGAACTCGAATCCTACAAGGTCGGCGGGTCGTAACGCGCTGATTGCAGTCGGTTCAATGCGGTCAGCGGAGGTTGAGCAGCCGTGTGCCTTCTCTTTCTCGACGTCGTTACTCTGACACAAGTGGCAACTTGTTCCGCGGCATCGCGCGTATTTGCGAACAAAAATTTGCAGGCCGGCCGTGCTTGGCGTCAATGGGCATGCTTATGTGAATCGCGCCGCAGCGGGGAGCCAGGCTGCTTTGCGCCCGTTGCGGCACCACTTAATTCTCTGCGGATAACAGCACGGGGCACGGTGATTGCTGAATTCATGGTCAAGCAGGCGTTGATCGTCTGCGTCGATAGTCCAGTTCAATTAAGGAGGAACGGATCATGATTAAGGCAACCAGCACATTGATCGCAGCCGTCGCCGCACTTGCCCTGTCGGGCGGTGCTTATGCACAGTCGGCTGGCGATGGCGGCGCGGGCGGTGCGACGAGCGGTTCCGTTAGCCATGGCAGCACGGCCACCCCGATGCCGAACCAGATGAACAATACAACGAGCGGCTACGGCACGCCAGGATCGCCGAATTCGGATAGCGGCATGAGCGGGTCGCAAAACAAGAGCATGAACGGTAATGCGACTTCCGGCACGAGCGCTCCGAAGAGTAACAATACGCTTGCGACCCCGAGCACCGTGTCTCCGGCGGCTAACGGCAATTAAGGACGACGACCGGGTGCCAGGCAGTGCGAGCGGGTTGTGACGGAGTACTTTAGTCGGGTTGGATACTTGTTGATCCGACTGCCTGCACCGCTGCATGCCGTAGAGAATCGAGCGTCACGGAGAGTTAGATCTTCGTGACGCCTCGTCGTCATGAATGGAATGCGTCGTCAATGCCGCTGGAGCGTAAGCATGCCACGCGCCGATACGATCGCAGGAGATTCGTTGACGCGCGTTGCGTTTGTAGTGGCGGACATCCTCTGTAGATCTTTCAAAGACCGGCAGTTGAAGTCCAGATCTGCCGCGCGTCGTAAGAAAGAAAGGCTGCTGCCTTCACAGGCAGCGGCCTTTTGTTTTTTTCGGAGTAGTCGCCATCGCCGGATCTAACCTCTTCTCTAACGCAGGCCGAAATCGCCGTGATGGGTGCGCTAGTCGAAAGACTGACGCCTGCGGAATGCGCGGTGCGCAACGGCGTCAAGTTCAGCACGGTTTGAAGTCAGATCATGGCAGTCATCTCGCAAGGACGCGTACGCGTCGAATGACGAAGATTGCTTTACTGTTGAATGCTTCCCCGGCGGGGCCGGGGAAGCATTTTTGGCACTATTGAGTCGCCGTCACGCCAGAAGCACTGGAAGGTGCTGCGACGCTCTTCGTGTAATCGGCGTTAGGTCCCGACGGAGGAGTGAGATTGGCGGCTGTGCCCCAATTGGTCGGTGTCGCTGACAGGGTATAGGAGAGCGTACCGCCATTGGCGATCTGGGCGAGCGGCAGCCACGAACCGTTGTAAGTCTGCCCATTCAACTTCAGTTCCTTGATATAGGGAGCATTGTTCAGCATCGCCTGCTGGTCGGTCTCGATACGCAGTTTCTTGCCGTTGCCAAGCCATACCGTCATGCCGGAGAACTGCGGCGTGGAAATCGCCATACCCGGTGCGGAAGGAACGACAGGATAGAGTCCGAGCGTGGCCCACACATACCAGGTGGATGTCGCCCCCAGATCATCATTGCCGGGCAGGCCTCCAGGCGAAACCAGAAAAGCCTGCTTCATGATCTGCGGAATGATGTACTGCGCGGATTGCGGCGAACCGGTCCAGTTATAAGCCCACGGATCAACCAGCGAAGGTTCGTTGCCGATATAAAACTGATTGCTGTTCATACCGCCGTTCAACGCGCTGACCGGCGGCGCAGAAGCGGGCGGAAAGCCTGCGCTTCTATCGATGCCGAACAGGTTGTCGAGTCGCGTAATCGCAGCGCTATTGCCGCCGATCGCCGCTATCACCGCCGTATAGTCATGTTCGATGTCCCAGAAATATTGCGGTTCAGTACCTTCGTGGAACAGCGTGCCAGGGCATGCAGAGTTGCAGCCTGCATTGGCATTGGTCGTGAACTGGCCAGATGCATTGAGAGCCTGAAGGGTGTTCGTTTGCGGATTAAGAATGTTTTTCCAATTCCCGGCTCGCTGGAAGAAACTGTTGATGGTGGTCTGATCCGTACCGGCAGTGGGGAGAGCAGACAGAAACGCGGCGAC
Source organism: Paraburkholderia metrosideri (assembly GCF_904848625.1). Classification (GTDB taxonomy): domain Bacteria; phylum Pseudomonadota; class Gammaproteobacteria; order Burkholderiales; family Burkholderiaceae; genus Paraburkholderia; species Paraburkholderia metrosideri. The sequence goes on along the minus strand of NZ_CAJHCP010000004.1, from coordinate 522,760 downwards.
AGAGCGGTCAGCCGTAACCATTTCAATCGTCACCGACGACGTGTGGAACGGACTGCTCGCAGGCGTTGCAGTTGCGATAAACCCGCTGTTCAACCAGTTGGGAATCACGCTCGCGTCATTGCTGGTCGATACGCGCCCGACGCTCAGCATATTGTTGCAACTGCTGGTCGGGTCTGTCTGACTCTGGATCAGATAGTTTCGCGCCGTTGCCGTGTCGAAATTCTGCGCGCCGAAAGCATACGCGGCGGCAACCAGGCTCGGTGCGTGATTGCCTTCCATCGGCTTGGTATCGTCACTGCCGTCGACCCAATGAGGAAGCGCCCCGCATTGCTTCGCATCGGCCACGAGCGATTGAACCGTGTCGCTGGATATTCCCGGAAACAGCAGGGCCTGCAATTGCGTGAGTGAACGATAAGTATCCCAGATTGAATAGCTGGAATAGTGCGCGGCCGGCACGACAGTCTTGCCATTGGTACCCTGGAAGGTATCGTCCTTCGAGATATTGGCCGTGGCTCTCACTGGAAATGAACTGCCGTCATTCTCGCTCAGCGATGCCTGCTTCATGCTGCGATAGTCGCCGTTCACGTCGCTGTAAACCGTCGGGCCGCTAAACGCGCGATAGAACGCCGAGTAAAACTGCGTCAGATTATTTTTCGCGATGGTTTGTTGCGACGCGCTTAGCGCTGCAAGGTTCTGCGGGTCGGCGACATCCACCTGGATCGTGTTCAGGCTGTTTTCCCAGATCGTGTCTGTATTGGCTGCCACCGCGTCAAAATCCCAGCCGGAATTTTCTGCGATGAGATTGGCTTTTGCATTGGCCACACTGACAGACGAGATGCCGACTTTATACAAGACCGCATTCGTCTTGCTCGCCGTCAAATCGAATTGCAGGATCGCAACGCCATTCTTGCTCGATGATGCCGACGTCACAGGAGTATCGAATTGCGCATAAAAATAGACCGGCTTGTTCCACGTGCCACCGCAAAACGATCCGACGATGCTCGTACCTGACACGGTCCGATTGGCTGCATCAAGCGTGATCGTGCCTGGACGGCTTCCGCTAGTGTGATTGTCGGTAGACACGGTTGCGTCGACGACGAGCAGCGCATTGGACTTGCTGCTGGCAGGATAGGTAATCCGCGCCATACCCGTGCGCGTCGTGGCCGTCAGCTCGCTCGTCACGCCATTGCTGGCCATCACCTTGTAGTAGCCGGGGCGCGCAGATTCGTTGGCGTGATCAAACTTGCCGGACCCGTCGCCGATCACAATATTGTGGCCTTGATTGGCCGGATCTATTTGAGCGGATGAAACGGAGGGCAGGAGCCCGCCACCGCCGCCCTGGCCCGAGCATCCAGGGCCGTTCAAGTGTGTCAGGCTAAAGAAGCTGATCGTCGAATCGGTGTACGCGTAGCCGCCTGGCGTTCCCGACGCGGTGTCGGGGCCAAAGTTGACCATGCCAAACGGAACCTGGGCGCCGGGGGTGGTATTACCCGAAAAGCCGCCGCCTGTTGTCGCCACGTCGGTGCCGACAAAAACGTTGACATAGTTGGTTAACGGCAAATTGACGCGTTGCGCATCCGCTGGTGGTGTTGTGCCGGTGTTCCCATTCCCCGGCGCGGTATTCGTGTCGCCCGGGTTCGTGCCGGATTGCGTTGGATGATCGTCTCCGCCACAGCCTGCGAGTGCGGCGACACTCGTCAGGACTATTGCGAGCTTCAGCAGATTTTTCAAGTTCGTCTCCTTTTTCTTTATTGAATACATTGGGTAATGCCGTCATCACGCGTGAATTGAAATGATCGGGTTAATACTTATATCGACGATATTTCAACCGTATTCCACGAGCGATAAGTTTTGCTCATGCCAGGCAACAGGAGGGCGCACCCGACGTCAGTCTGATCTGCCAATGCAGAGTTGGGATATAGGCTGACGAGTGCGCCGGCCAATGGTCGGCGTACTGGGCTGGCAAGGCAGGCGTCGCGTATCTGCACCCTCGCAGGGTTAAATGATGAGCATATTTATTCGCTATTGTTTAGTAAATGTCATAAACATTTATTCTGCATTTTTTTGGCAGATAAATAGGGTGTGCACGAGTCTAGACGGATGAAATATGCCGTGTCAACGCTGTTGTTTAATGCGTATGTTTATTGAATTTACTAAACAGCGTAGTTATCCTGATTTTGGATGATTTTTTAATTGGCGCTGCGGTAAATATTGCTATAACCGATTAGAGACGCTGATAGCAAAGAGACGGCTTCGGGCGCGAGGGAACGCCGGAAACCGGAAAAAGGAAGTGAGAAGTGAATGAGTTGCAACAGCGTGGAACTCACGCTTCGATGCAATGAACAGGCGCTACGTGTCCGCAGAAGACCGTTGTTCCCGGAACCGCACCAGCGCACAAAAGTTCACCACGCACGCGAGCGTGACATACCACGCCGCCGACATCGGATTGCCTGTCAATTTGATCAATCCCGTCACGATAAATTGCGCGGTCCCGCCAAAGACCGCGACGTGCAGCGCGTGAGAAACCGCCATGCCGGTGGCGCGCACTCGCGAAGGAAAGGCCTCCAGCACAAGCAGAGTGCCGGTGACAGCGCTGAGCGCCACCATCACGCTGATGAGCGCGACGCCGCATAGAATGGCTAGCGTGCTGGTCGCATGACCGATGATCAGAAAGACCGGATAGATCAGGCAGATCATGCATGCCGAGGCAGTCAGCGCGAGTGGCTTGCGGCGCGGCAAACGGTCAATGAGCCCGCCCGCCAGCGGAGGAATCACCACCAGCACCAGCGCAGACAGCGCGGACGCCAGATATCCTGTCCTGGCCGGCATGTGCATGATGCGAGTTGCATAACTCGGCATGTAATAGACGATTACGTAGACGGGGATGGTTTGTCCCATCAACATCGCCAGCGCTATCGTCGCCCGATGCTGACGAAACAGTTCGGCGACGGGGCCGCTCGCAGATCTGGTGGTGCGCGTGTGCGGCGTGGCGTCAGGAAGCCGGCAGCGAAGATAGAGGCCAACCGGGGCGATCAGCAGACCGACCAGGAAAGGAATGCGCCACCCCCAGGCGCTTAGCGCTGCGGGCGGCAACATGCTGGTCAGCAGCAGGCCAGACGTAGCGCCCATCAGCGCGGCTGCGCCCTGGCTGCTGAGTTGCCAACTGACGCGATAGCCACGACGCGATACCGGACTTGTCTCCATCACGAAGGCCGCCGCCACCCCAATGTCGCCGCCGACAGCAAAGCCCTGCAACAACCGGCCCGCAAGGACGATCAGCGGCGCGGCCACACCGATGTCGGCAAACGGAGGACACAGGCCGAGCGCGGCTGTTCCGACGGCCATCATCCAGCAGGTTCTCGTCAATGCCGCGCGGCGCCCTTTGCGGTCCGCGTAGGCGCCGATCATGAGGGCGCCAAGCGGGCGCATGAAAAAGCCGATTCCGAACGTGCCGACGGACCATAGCAACGAAGTCAACGGATCTTTCGCCGGAAAGAACTGTTCTCCAATCACCACCGCGAAGAATCCGAAGACAGTGAGATCGAACATCTCCAGGCCGGTCACCAGCGAAGCCGCGACAACGGTGCTGAAGTGTTTTGGGGAATCCTGGCGGGTGCCGGATGATTGCTCGGCGGATGAGACGGGAAGCATGCAGATTCTGTGATGTGCGATTGATATTGACGAGCGAGTGGCCGATTGAAACCGTTCACTTGCTGCGCGAGGCGTTGCACGATACCACGTGCGGATACTATTCATCGCAGTGCAAACGGAGCGCACGCCGTGACCAACCGCCGATAAGTATCACGACACAAGGGCAAAATTTTTGCGGTAATTGCGCAATCGTTTGCGTGTTTTGGTGAAGCGGCTTTGCACGGCTTTCGGAGCCGCTTCAGTTCGATCTTCGCGCGGACACATCAATCCTGCGTTCACCGTCTAAAAACTCTAAGGGGGAATGTTTCCGAAATCGCGACTTCGACGCAACACGTCATGCGAGGCTCTATCGTTATAATAAACAACGCATTCATAGGCCTGCCAGCCCGGCTGGAATCGTCGAGCGGGGTGGCTTTCCGGCAAAGGTGAAGCGAAGTTTGACGAGTCCGGTTGTCCAGCTTTGCCCGTGTGCTTTCGCGGAATGCGAAGCAACGGCCCGTCCACACGTCTGTCTGTCTGCGATAAACCTGGATGCAGGCAAAGCCTAAAGTCTGACCCGTGTGACGATGCAACTGGACCAACCGTTCACTGAGGTTCCGCTGCGCCGCCGCCATCTCACCCTTCACGCCAGTTTCTCCGTTTTATGAACGATCGAGCCCGACGTCATTCACCTGTTGGTGGAACCGTCCCCCATCCCTGTATCGTGAACACCCGGTTCAGCACGCGTGGGCTGCCGCGGCATCAGCAGGCGCTTGCGTGGCGCGATCGCGTGGGCCATGTGATCGACATGCTGCCTTCCAGAGAACAGCTTGAAAATGGCCTCGGGGCGGAGATCCGCTTCTTTAGCGTAAGCGATCACGTTTTTACCGACGCGTCGACTGACGCAATGGTGCTCGACCGATCACTGGGGCGGGTATCGAAAGATTCGCGGCGCGACATCGCATTTCATCTCTATGTGGGCGGCGCGACCGGTCGCGTAAGCGCGTCGCAAAGCAGGCGTAGCGGAGTCGATCACTTTGACCGCGGTATCGTCGCGTTCGACCTGGGCCAGACTTTCAAAATGGAACGGCCGACGTGCCGCGTGTTGACGGTCTTCATACCGCGCGCTGTCGTCGACGCTGTGCTGGTCGACGGCGCCGACTCGATTCACGGGCGAATCGTGCCGGATGCAACGCCGTTGACCGCGCTGATCTTTGATCACATCGCCGCGCTGGCGCAGGCGATTCCTTCTGCCACACCGGCTCAGGCCGTCGAGATGCTCGACATCGCACGAAGGCTGCTGATCGAGGCTCTGGGTGTGGGTTCGAAGCGCCGAGGCTCGGCTCGTTCGGCGGTCCAGGCGGCGATCATCGCGCAGGTGCGCCGGCATATCGACGCCCATCTGGACGACGCGGCTCTGACGCCCGCGAGCGTCGTCGACGCTCTGGGGCTCAAGCGTGCCACGGTTTACCGCTGGTTCGAGGACGAAGGCGGCCTCGCCACCGTGATCCGCAATCGGCGCCTGCGTGCAGCGGCGAACGACTTGATCCGCTTTCCGCATATGAAGATCGTGGAGATTGCGTTCGGCCTGGGGTTCAAGAGCGCGTCCGATTTCGCGCGGGCCTTTCGCCGCGCCTTCGACATGAGCCCGCTCGACATGCGGGTCCGCGCGCTCGACCTGCAACATGTGCGCGAATGGGACCGTGGCGAAAACGGTCTGTTCATGTCGGGCGGCGAACGCGTCGACCGGTCTTTGGTGTCTTCTTTGCTCCAGGGCGAAGCCGGGCGCGTTAGCGCTTGACGAGCCATCCTGACCCGGCGCGAAGCCGTGCGTCGGGGGCGGCCCAGCCAGGCCACGCTTCAGTGAAAATCAGCGTATCTCAAGCCTTGTCACTGCGCGGATTCAGCGCGCAGGTTTGCGGCGGGTTTTGCGCAACCCCAGCGCGCGGCATGCGATCTGTACCAGTTCCGGAACGATTGCGTCGACGTCGAGCCGGCCTTGCGGCTTGTACCACATATACAAAAACCCCGACACGCTGCACGCGGCCTGCGCCGTCACGCGCGTTTCGTTGAAATCGAACCACCCATCGTCGCGGCCCTGTTCGAGCAGCGCGCACAGACGCGTATAGAAATGCTCGGCAAGTTGATGCTGTTTCTCCAGGTATTCGGGACGGTACGCCTGCGGCTCGCGCGCCGGGAAAAACGAACTCGGGTAATGCTCGATCGTCGCGCGGATCAATTGTTCGATGCCGGCAATCACTTTCTCGTGCGCGGGGCGCAGATCGTCGGCGGGGAAATCCAGCACGGTGAAGCAGGCGACCGCCGGTCGCCACGACAGCGTCTCGAAGATCTCCTGCTTGTTACTGAAATAGTAGTAGACGAACGGCTTGGTCACGCCGAGCGCCTCGACGATCTGGTGAACGGTCGTGTCCGCATAGCCCTGCATGGCGAACAGTCGTTCGGCGGCATCGAGAATGCGCTCGCGCTTTTCATCGGTGCCCAACGTCGCGACACGTTGACGGCCTGTTCTTGAAGGGAGAGTCGGCGATTTTTTCATACTCGTCGGTATAATATTGATACTGTCTGGTATATTTTAATGAATGCCGTCGCGCCAGGTCCAGGTTGCCGCCTGCGGCGTTCCGTTCGCCGGCATATCACTGCAAATGCATAAGACCGGGGTCAATGCTGCGGCATGCATTCCGGCTGAGACAGGAGACGATCCGATGGACGAAGTCACCCCGCATGCCCAGCCACTTCACGAAATGCTGCGCCATCATGCGCGCACGATGCCGTCCCGCGCGGCGCAGATCTGGTACGGACGCACGATTACATGGGCGGAACTCGACGCGATGAGCGATGCGTTCGCGGCTCGCCTGCAGGCGCTTGGCGTCGAAAAAGGCGAGCCGGTCGCCCTGTTCATGAACAACTGTCCGCAGTACGTGGTCGCCCACTACGGAATCCAGAAGATCGGCGCAGTGGTGTGCCCGTGCGGTCCGTTGAACAAGGAGCACGAACTCGCCTATCAACTCGGCGACCTGCGCGCCCGCGTGATCGTCGCGGCTGACGTGCTGTTGCCCATTGTGGATAAAGTTCGAAGTCAGACTGAGTTGCAGCATGTGTTCGTGGTCCGCTACGGCGATCTGCTGCCGGATGAGCCCGATATTCCGGTGTTCGCCGAGTTGCTCGACATGCGGGCGCGGGCGGTGCCGGTGCCTGCCGGTTGCGAGGATCTGCTCGAAGTGGCTCGCTCGGGCGCGCGGCCCACGCCGGTCGACGTCGGTCTGGACGACCTCGCGCTGATGACCTATACGTCCGGTTCGACGGGTCTGCCGAAGGGTGCGATGCTGACTCACGGCAACACGCTATTCAAGATTTCGTCCGCCTCGAAGATCACCGGAAATGGGCCCGACGACGTGATGCTTGCGGTCGCGCCACTCTATCATATCGCCGGCATGAACAATGGCGTCTACGCGCCGGTCTGCACCGGTGCGACCTGCGTGCTGATGTACCGTTTCGATCCCGCCACGGTCGCGCTCGCGCTCGAACGTTATCGCATCACCTACTGGTACAGCATCGCGCCAATGAACGTTGCGCTGATGCAGTTGCCCGATGCGCGCGAGCGCGACTGGCGCGCGCTGCGGCGTAATCCCGTTACCAGCTTCGGGATCGCCTATACGGAAACGCTGGCGAACCAGTGGCGCGAATTCGCGCCGAACTGCATCTCGGCAGAAGCCGCCTACGGACTCAGTGAAACCCATACGTCCGACACCGCGATGCCGACCGATGCGATCCGCTGGGGCACGCATGGCAAGCCGTTGCCCGGCAACGAAATCCGCATTGTCGATCCGGCGACGGGTGCCGCTCTGCCGGTCGGCGAGGCTGGCGAGATCACGATTCGCGGGCCGGGTAATTTCAAGGGCTATCTGAACAAGCCGGAAGCAACCGCCGCGACGCTGCGCGACGGCTGGGTTCATACCGGCGACATGGGCCGCTTCGATGCCGACGGCTACCTCACTTTCCTTGGCCGCTTCAAGGAAATGATCAAGGTCTCGGGCTATAGCGTGTTCCCCGAGGAAGTCGAGGTTCTCCTGATCAAGCATCCGGCGGTGGCGCAGGCGGCGGTCATCGCGAAGCCGGACCCGGGCAAGGGCGAGGTGGTGTGTGCGTTCATCGTCAGGAGACCGGGTGCGGATGTCACTGCCGACGCGCTGACTGCATGGGCCCGCGACAACATGGCGGCGTACAAGGTGCCGCGCGACGTGCGCTTTATCGACGCGTTGCCTGCGACCGGTTCCGGCAAGGTGCTGCGGCGCATGCTGAGAGATCTGCTCTAACCGTTTCTTCCCGATAGATTCCGCCGTCATGACCCAACCTCTGTTCAACAAAGTTCTCGTCGCAAATCGCGGCGAAGTCGCGCTGCGGATCGTGCGCGCGTTGCGTGAACTGGCCATCGCCAGCGTCGCTGTCCATGCGGAAGACGACGTTCACGCGCCCCATGTCAGCGCGGCCGACGCATCGGTCGCGCTGGGTGTCGCGGGGCCCGCCGCCTATCTGGACGGCGCGCGGCTGATCGCGATCGCGCGCGAGCACGGCTGCGACGCGTTGCATCCCGGCTACGGCTTTTTGAGCGAACGCGCCGATTTCGCCGCCGCATGCACGGCCGCTGGATTGCGCTTCATCGGCCCCACGCACGAGCAACTCGCGCTGTTCGGCGATAAGGCCCGCTCGCGCACGCTCGCGGAACGCTGCGGCGTGCCGGTGATGCCGGGCAGCCAGCAGGCCGTCACGCTCGAAGAGGCGCAGGCGTTCTTCTTCGCGCAGCGCGGCGCGGGTGTGATGGTCAAGGCGATCGGCGGCGGTGGCGGGCGCGGGATGCGCGCGGTGGCGTCGATCGACGATCTGCCTGCCGCATACGAGCGCTGCCGTAGCGAGGCAAAAGCGGCGTTTGGCGTAGACGGCGTGTACGTCGAACGGCTGATGTCCGGCGCACGCCATATCGAGATCCAGATCGTCGGCGATGGTCACGCGGCGCTCTCGCTCGGCGAGCGCGAATGCACGTTGCAGCGGCGCTTCCAGAAGGTGGTCGAGATTGCGCCGAGCCCGTCGCTCACTGCTGCGCTTCGACAGCGGATCGTCGCCGACGCACTCGGGATGGCGCGCGAGGTTCGTTACGAAGGGCTAGGCACGTTCGAGTTTCTGGTCGACCTGACATCGGAAGATCTCCCGTATGTGTTTATCGAGGCGAATCCGCGTCTGCAGGTCGAGCATACGATCACCGAGGAAGTGACTGGCATCGATCTGGTACAGACACAGATCGCGATCGCCGCCGGCGAACGGCTCGCCGATCTCGGCCTCGACCCCGCTGCGCCGCCGGCACCGCGCGGTTTCGCGATTCAATGGCGGATCAACGCAGAGACACTCGACGCGCAAGGCAATGCGCAGCCGGGCAGCGGCACGCTAACGCGCTTCGACTTGCCAGCCGGGCCGGGTATTCGCGTCGATACGCACGGCGTTGCTGGCGGCTCGCCGTCGCCGCATTACGACACGTTGCTCGCGAAGCTGATCGTGCATGCACGCGCGCCGTCGTTCGAGGCGGCGCTGCGCCGCTCCGCGCGCGCGCTCGCCGAATTCCGGATCGCGGGCGTGGCGACCAATCTGCCGCTGCTGCGCGCGCTTGCCGCCCATCCGGCGATGACGAGCCAGCAGGTCCATACGCGCTGGCTCGAAGCTGCGTTACCGGCGTTGCTCGATGCGGCGCGCGAACAGGAAGATCTCGTGGAACGGGCCGAACACGTGGCGCCTGGCGCCTCACAAGCCGGTCATCCGGACGCGCCCGAGCATGCGGTGCTTGCGCCGATGCCAGCGCGCGTCGTGCAGTTGTCGGTGTCCGAAGGCGATATCGTGGCGGCCGATGCGGAACTCGGCGTACTCGAATCGATGAAGATGGAACATCTGCTGCATGCGCCGCACGCGGGCCGCGTGACGTCGATTCTTGCGGCGCCCGGCAGCTATCTCGCGCAGGGGCAGACGCTGCTGGTGCTGGAGCCGGTCGACATGGCCGAGGTGCAAACCGCGACGGCCGATGCCGCGCATGATCCGGACCGGGTCCGCGGCGATCTGCAGAAGGTGCTGGACCGGCACGCGCTGACGCTCGACGCCGCGCGCCCGGACGCGATCGCGAAACGTCGCGCCCGTGGCGGGCGCACGGCGCGCGAGAACATCGCGGATCTGTGCGACGACGGTAGCTTCATCGAATATGGTGCGCTTGCAATCGCCGCGCAGCGCAGCCGTCGCACGCTCGACGACCTGATCGCCAACACACCGGCAGACGGCATCGTCACCGGCATTGGCAGCGTGAATGGCGCGCTGTTCGGTGCAGAGCGCGCACGCACGACAGTCATGTCGTATGACGCAACGGTACTGGCGGGCACGCAAGGTTTTTTCAATCACGCGAAGACCGACCGGTTGCTCGAACTGACGCTGAAGCAGAAGTTGCCTGTCGTACTGTTCGCCGAAGGTGGCGGCGGACGGCCAGGCGATGAATCGGCGCGGGGCCCCGGGCTCGATGTCCGCACGTTCGCGAGCTATGCCGCGTTGTCGGGGCAGGTGCCGGTCGTCGGTATTGCGGCGGGGCGATGTTTCGCGGGGAACGCGGCGCTGCTGGGCTGCAGCGACGTGATTATCGCGACACGCAACAGCAACATCGGCATGGGCGGCCCGGCGATGATCGAGGGCGGTGGCCTGGGCGTGTACACGCCGGAGCAGATCGGCCCAAGCCCCGTGCAGTACGCAAACGGCGTGATCGACGTGCTGGCCGATGACGAGTGCGACGCGGTGGCCGTTGCGCGCCGCTATCTGGCTTTTTTCCAGGGCGAGACGAAGGAGTGGCATGCGCCCGATCAGCGTGGTTTGCGCCATGTGGTGCCTGAGAACCGGCTGCGCGTCTATGACACGCGCGCGGCAATGACGGGTCTCGTCGACGAGCACAGCCTGCTGATGTTGCGCAGCGGATTCGGCATTGGCATTCATACCGCGCTGGCGCGAATCGAAGGGCGCCCGGTCGGGTTGATCGCGAATAATCCGCTACACCTGGGCGGTGCAATCGACGCTGACGCAGCGGACAAGGCGGCGCGCTTCATGCAACTGTGCAACGTCTACGGACTGCCGATCGTGAGCCTCGTCGACACACCCGGATTCATGGTCGGCCCGGAGGTCGAGACGACCGCTCAGGTGCGGCATGTGAGCCGGCTGTTCGTGACGGCGGCGCATTTGCGCGTACCGGTGTTCGCGGTCGTGCTGCGCAAGGGTTATGGACTGGGTGCGATGGGGATGACAGCGGGCGGCTTTCATGGCGCGATGTTCACCATCAGCTGGCCGACCGGCGAGTTTGGCGGGATGGGGCTCGAAGGTGCGGTGCGGCTGGGGTATCGCAAGGAGCTGGAGGCGCTGCCGCCAGGCCCCGAGCGTGATGCGCTGTTCGATAAGCTGCTCGCGCGGCAGTACGAGCGCGGCGCGGCGCTGAGCATGGGGGCGACGCTCGAAATCGACGCGGTTGTCGATCCGGCCGAGACCCGCGCGTGGCTCGTGCGCGGACTGGCGTCGGCGAAGATTGGCGAACGCGTGATGCCGTTTGTCGATACCTGGTGAACACCTGGTAACGTTGCTGAGCGCGAGCCGATGCTCGCGCTCAGTTCCGCGCGCTTGCTCGGCTTACGCGCGGCTCACCCACGGCTCACCCCACGGCTCACACGACGCCGAGTGAGCGAGCCTCTTCGTCGTATCGCGGATACGACGCTTTCAACACCGCGCTATTCAGAATCATTTCCGCGACCAGTGGCCGGTCGGCGGACGCTTCATAGACCCGCGTCCTGACCCACACCGATTCAGTGCGAGCGCTTTCGCTGAGCGCGATGATTTCGCGTTCCAGTTCGTACGTCTGGCCGACGAACAGCGGCCCACGAATTCGCCGGATCTGCTGACCGGCGAACAGCCCAACGGCAGGCTTGCGACCTGACAACCCCGCCTGCGCGCTGGTGCTGCCGAGCAATACGCTGATCATTTCCGTCGGAATGATGGGGCGTCCCCACGGCGACGCCGTGCCTTGCTCAGCCGAGTACCACGCGCAGGGTTCGGTGATGACCGCGAGCTTGTCGTTCAACGTGAACGGGTAGTGGTCGCCCATGTGATCGTCGAAGCCCATTGTGACCGTTTCGAGCGCCGCGCCGCGCTGGCCGACCTTCAGGTCGCGATTGATCACGAGGCCGGCGGAGGGTCGCAATTGCGCGATACGTTGTTCGAGTTGATGCGGCGGCAGACCGCCAGGGTCGCCAACCGACGCGCTACCGGTCAGGACCGGCGTGCCGTCCTTCTTCTCGGCGCGGATGCGCACGTAGCGGCTCTGCGGCGTGACCGGCAGTTCGACGAACGCACGCACCTCTTCGCCTTCCACCACCATGTTCTGGTAATGCGCGCTGATGCAGCCGGTTTCCAGCCATGCGCGGCCGAATAGCCGGTACAGCAGCGGATCGAACTGGCTGAAATGCGTCGGGCCTTCGATCGGCGCGGCGCGCAGGCCGAGTTTTTCGGCCGTCGCGTCGTCGTGGATGGAGCGGTGGCCATCATAGGTCTGGTCGGCCAGCATCTGGCGCGGGCTGCGCAGCGGGCCGCACAGTTCGGCGGACGGAAGTGCGAACGGCGGCGCGTCAGCGTTAGTGTCTGTGCTAGCAGAGAACGGAATCGTAGGCATGGGCGATATTTATACTGGATGGTAGAAAGATTGTAACGATGGATCCCGGCAGCGTCATCCCGACGAACCCTGAGCGACGATGCCGCGATTCACGAACGCTTGCATCCGGCGTAGTATGGGCACCTGATGTTTATACCAATTAGTATAAATATTGTACTTGGCAGTATATTTGTTGTCGTCGCGACGAACCTGCAGTGTTCTATTCCGCCGATTCGCGAACGTAACACATGGGCCAACCGGGCTGTGTCGTCAGGCGCGCCTCGATGTTCGGTTGCCCGTGAATGCTGTAGCCGTCCACGCACCGCGTACGCATGGCGCAAGGACGGGTTGGCAACGGAACGAAACACTAGCCAGGAGTGTGCAATGACATCAGTCGCAACGCCCGCGCCGGACCAGAGCCTTTCCGAATCGGCCGCCGACAAGGCGATGTTCTCGACTATCGTCTGGCGGCTAATGCCGTTGCTGTTTCTCGCGTATGGCGTGAACTATATCGACCGCATCAACATCGGCTTCGCGAAACTTCAGATGGCACAGCGGCTGGGCTGGGGCGACACGGTATTCGGCATCGGCGCAGGGATATTCTTCATCGGCTATCTGGTGTTCGAGATTCCGAGCAATCTGCTGCTCGACAGGATCGGCGCACGTAAGACGCTGCTGCGCATCATGTTCTGCTGGGGCATCGCCGAAAGCGCATTGATGCTGGTGCGCACACCGCTGCAATTCTATGTCGTGCGTTTCGTGCTGGGTTCGTTCGAAGCGGGCTTCTTCCCCGGCGTGATGCTTTATCTGACGTACTGGTTTCCGGTCGCGCGGAGAGGACGCATCATCTCGAAGTTCATGATCGCCATGCCGATCGCCGGGATTCTTGCCGGTCCCACTTCAGGCGCCACACTGAAGTTTCTCGACGGATTTGGCGGCTGGCAGGGCTGGCAGTTGATGTTTCTCGTGCAAGGCGTGCCCGCGTCGATACTCGGCGTGCTGATTTTCTTTTTCCTGACCGACCGGCCCGAGCAGGCGCGATGGCTGTCGCCGGCGCAAAAGCAGCGGCTTCTCGAGTTGCTCGGTGCAGATCGCGCGGATGCCGGTGCGACGGCTCACGGTTCGCTGTTGCGCGTGCTTCGCGATCCGCTGGTGTGGGCCTTCACCATCACGTACTTCCTCTCGCTCGGGGGCAGTTATACGCTGGCTTTCATGCTGCCGAGCATCGTCAGGAGTTGGGGAATTCCGGATCCGTTCACGGTTGGACTCTGTTCGGTCATTCCGTATGTCGTGACCGTGATCGCCCTGATTGTGTTTGGCAGCAGCTCCGATCATTTTCGCGAGCGCCGCTGGCATTTCGCGTCGTCTCTACTGATCTCGGCCGGCGGCGCGGTGCTGATTCTCCTGGCGCAGGGGCATGTCATCGTGCAACTGGCCGCACTTAGCGCCGCGGTGCCCGGCACCATTGTCAACGCTGCGATGCTGTTTGCGCTGGCCACCGAGCGGCTGCCGAAACGCGATGCCGCCGCAGGCATTGCAATGATCAGTTGCTTCGGCAATCTCGGCTCGGCGGTGGCGCCGGTCATCACCGGCCGGCTTGTCGAAAGCACGGGCAAGCCGATGATGAGCCTCTATTTCATGATCGCGGTGTATCTCATCGCGGTGATCTGGCTGTTGCTGAGAGTGCCGGCGCGCGCAACGGCAGCAAGCGGTGAGGTTCACCGTCGCGGTACGGCGGGTATCTGATCGACCTGCGACGCAGCATCGCATACGTGGCATACATCGCAGCGGTCGCAGAACGAACGTCACCCGCCGTGCGCGCCGCCTCCACTCAATGCGGCTTGATCGCTACCTTAAGCACGCCGTCTCTCTGATTGGCAAACAGGTCGTAGGCGGCGACGATATCGTCCAGCTTGTAATGGTGCGTGACCAGTACGCCGAGGTCGACGCGCCCGGACCCCACGACATTCAGAAGGCGTCTCATACGCTCCTTGCCGCCGGGACACAGCGCGGTGACGATTTTGTGGTCGCCAAGCCCTGCTGCGAATGCGCCCAGCGGAATCGTCAGGTCGGACGAGTACACCCCGAGACTCGATAGCGTGCCGCCCGGTTTAAGAATGCGCAACGCCGACTCGAACGTACCTTGCGTACCGAGTGCTTCAATTGACGAATCCACTCCGCGCCCGCCGGTCAGCTTCATGATCTCGTCCACCACGTCGACGTTCTTGAAGTTGAGCGTCACGTCGGCCCCCATCTTGCGGGCGATGTCCAGCCGGTGGTCGTTGCCATCGACCGCGATGATCGTGGTGGCGCCGAGCAGGCGCGCGCCCGCCGTGGCACACAAACCGATGGGCCCTTGCGCAAACACCGCCACCGTGTCGCCTATGCGGATGTTGGCATTCTCCGCCCCCTTGAAGCCGGTGGACATGATGTCGGGACACATCAGCACCTGTTCGTCGGTCAATCCGTCGGGGATGGGTGCCAGGTTGGCCTGCGCGTCCGGCACGAGCACATATTCGGCCTGCGTGCCGTCGATCATGTTGCCAAAGCGCCAGCCCGCTGTCGCCTTGTAGCCATGGCAACCGCATAGACCTTTGGCAATCAGATAGCTGCCGTCCTGCGACGCGACGCCGTCCTGCGCCGCGTAGGAGTTGAAGTTAGGACAGATGGCGCCGGCGATCACCCGCTGGCCTTCCTGATAGCCCGTCACCGCACTGCCGAGCTTTTCGACCACTCCTACGGGTTCGTGACCGACGGTCAAGCCCCGCGCAACCGGGTACTCGCCTTTCAGGATGTGCACGTCGGTGCCGCAGATCGTGGTGGTCGTAATGCGCACGAGCGCGTCGTTGGCGCCGACGTCGGGCAGGGGCTTGTCGGCGAGTTCGATGCGGCCCGGTTCGATGAATACGGCGGCTTTCATCATGGCGGTCATGAATGTCTCCTTCCGGATTGGATCAACAGTGTTTCACGAGGGTGTTCGCACTTCGTTCAACGGACTGCTGGTGACAGCGAACACGGCGCAGCTTTGTCGCGACTTTCCATCGACCTTGCCGCGCGTCCATCTTACTCCGTCAAGAATAGCGTCTGCCGCGCGTGGCCGGCGCGCGTGAATAGCAGGGTGCTTGCGCCAGATCAACGATGTCTGCTAATCGGCCGCGAACGGAAAGGAGGGAAAGGATGCGCTGACTCAACCATTCAGCGGCGGTATGACGTCGAGGGTTTTTTGCGTGAGCACGATTGATGGCAGACCAGACGCCTATAAACGATTACGCCGACGGACCGTCGGCGTAATCGTTCGTACATCGTGCAGTGGGCTATTGCTATTGCAGAGAACTCACTGCCCCAGCTCTCGCAGTGGCTTGCCTGCCATCAGATTGCGCTCAATCTGTTCGAGCGAAGTGGAGCGGGTTTCCGGCACGAAACGCAGCGTGACAATAATGAAGAATGCATTCATTGCCGCATAGAGCCAGAAAGTCGGGGCATGACCGATCGTGTTGAGCAGTGTCAGGAAGGTAGCGCCTGCCACGGTGTTCGCCACCCAGTTGACGAAGGTGGATGCCGAGATGCCGAAGTCGCGTCCTTTGATCGGCTGAATCTCCGCACACAGGATCCAGATCATCGGACCCGCGGACATGGCGAAGCCAGCAATGAAGATCACAAGCGCCGTGACAGCGAGGATCTGCGACGTGCTCGACGAGATACCGGCGTGCAGCAACCCGCCCAGCGCCGCGAGCGACGCCGCCATGACCGAGAAGCCGGTAATGAGGATCGGCTTGCGGCCCCAGCGGTCAACGAGACCGATGGCGATAAAGGTCGCCGCGACGTTCACCGCGCCGACGATAACGGTCCCCCACAACTGATCGTGCGCCGACCCATATCCCGCCAGGCCGAAAATACGCGGCGCGTAGTACATCACGACGTTGATTCCAGTGAGTTGCTGCATGATCTGAAGCGATATGCCGAGCCACACCGAGCGGCGGAAATTCGGGTTGCTGCGGAACAGGCCCCAGCCTTCCTGGCTGATCTTCAGTTGATCGCGAATTTCCTGAACTTCGACTTCGACTTCCTTGGTGTCCGCGCGCAATTGCTTGAGCACGCTTTGCGCCTCTTTGTCTCGTCCGACACTCATCAGCCAGCGGGGACTCTGCGGCAGCAGCAACAGGCCAGCTAGCATCGCGACGGCGGGCAATGCGATGACACCGAGCATCCATCGCCAGTTGCCGGTGCTGCTAAATGCCGTGTTGGAGAGGAAGGCGACGAGAATGCCGACTGTCACCATCAACTGGTGCAACGAGATCATCGAACCACGCATTGTGCGCGGTGCGACCTCGGACAGATAGAGCGGTGCGGTGAACGATGCAATGCCGACCGCCACGCCGAGCAGCACGCGACCCACGATGAGCCATTCAGGATCCGCTGCGAACGCACAGAGCATGGATGCAGCGGCAAACAGCGCTGCGCCGATCATCAGCGAGAATTTGCGGCCGATCTTTTTTGCCATCCAGCCCGATAGCAGCGCACCCAGGGCGGCGCCGACCATCATCGAACTGACGATCCATTCCTGAATGCGGTCGCTTACGTGAAACTGTTTGCTGATGAACGGCAGCGCACCCGAAATGACCCCGATGTCGAGCCCGAATAACAGACCTGCGAGCGCGGCGATGACGCAGGTCATGATGATCTTGAAGCGGCTATTTGTGCTTCTGCTATGCGCTGTTAGCCCATGGTGTGTGGTCGACATGGTGATCCTTCTGCTTTTTGTTTGATGGAGGGCGCCGTGGGCATCGCGTGATGAACGGGTTGCGAGGGGGGGCGAATGCGGTTTTTATGCAATGACCTGGCCTCGGCGCCAACTGCAGGAGCATTAGCATGTGGTGTGCCTGTCGTTGACGAAAGGCTTTCAGCGCGATGAGATGGGTGGGCATTGCCGACGTTTGTGTATGCGCGTTGATATGCGAACTCATCGCAGCAAACAACCGCTGCTCGTGATGAAGCCATCCGCACGCTCTAGTTGCCGGCAGGCAAGATCGCGGTTGACAGGCACTGCGCGTAAAGCCGATGGCGCTCATCACACGCCCGTACGCCGACCGCCCGATATCATGTCCAGATCGAGGCCGCGCTAGCCGAACCGCCATGTTCCAGTGCCCTATACCCCCCACTCCCTTCGCTACCATCCGGAGCGCCTGTGAAATTCGACACCACCACCGTCCGTCTGATCCTCGCCATTGCCGAGGAAGGCAGCATCTCCCGTGCCGCCGACAGACTCGGTCTGGCCGTGGCAGCCGCCTCCCGCCGGGTGACGGACCTCGAAGAGCAACTGGGTGCCAAACTCTTCAAGCGCGTCCCGCACGGTGTCGAGATCACCGAGTCGGGCGCCAAGCTGCTTCAATATGTCCGGCAGATCGACAACCTCGTCGACCGCCTGCAAGGCGACGCTCAGGCGCTCAATCAGGGCCTCGAGGGCCGCATTATCATCGGCGCACCGAAGGCCGTCGTCATTCAGTTCCTGGCGCGCGAGATTGCCGGCATCCAGCGCAAATATCCCGGCATCTCGTTGAAGATCGTCGAAGAGAACAGCAAGATCGTGCAGCAATTGCTTCGCGACAAAGTGATCGACGTCGGCATCTACGAGAAGAAAAGCGGCTTCCTCGATCTGGCGAAATTCGCGTACAAGGAGGACCGCCTGGTGCTGGTCTATAACCGCCGGCACTTCCAGTTTTCCGGCGGACCCGTCGGCATCGACGATATTCTCGATCTCCCCATAGTGAGCCTCGGAAAGGGTTCCGCGGTTCTATCCGCCGTGCAACGCGCGTACCGCAGCCGCGGGCGGCTGTTCCCCAATAATCTCTCCGTCAGCGGCTTTGACACGATGCTGGCGATGGTGCGCCATGGGCTAGGTGTCGGCCTGATGCCGCCCGATGTTCTGCGCAGTTTTCATCCTGAGGAGTCGCTGGCGTCGGCCGAACTCGATGGCGAGTGGCATCAGCGCAGCTACGTTCTGTCCGGTGTCGAAGGTCACGCTCAGGAACAAACCCTGCGCAACGTGGTGGCCGAACTGGTCGACAAACCGGCCTAAGCGTTGAACGGAGCGCGCCGCCCGGTTTCGCGATGCGCGAAACCAGACATGATCGACGCATTCTTGCGGCACCCCGGCATGTAGCGGACAGTGACAGCAGAAGACCGTCGGCCATGCCCGGCATGGACAGACGGTCTCACTGACACCTTCTACAGAGGAGACTCGGGATGACCGAATCGAAGCATCAGCCGCTGCAAGGCATCCGCGTGCTGGACGTCAGCCAGGTCATGGCAGGCCCTTACGCCACCATGCTGCTGGCCGACATGGGCGCGGACGTGATCAAGGTCGAGCCGCCCGAAGGCGATCAGACTCGCGGTGCGATGGGCTTCAAGATGAAGGGGCCCGACAGCATGGGCTTCCTGAACATGAACCGCAACAAGCGCTCCGTCACACTCGATCTGAAGAGCGACGAAGGGCGCGAGTTGTTCTACAAGCTCGCGAAGACCGCCGACGTCATCGTCGAAAACTACCGTCCGGGCGTGGTGCAGCGTCTGTCCATCGACTACGAGTCGATCCGGGCGATCAACCCGAAGATCATCTACGTCAGTATCTCAGGCTTCGGGCAAAGCGGGCCGTGGGCGTCGAGGCCCGGCTTCGATCTGATGGCGCAGGCCATGTCCGGTGTGATGAGCGTGACCGGCTACAAGGGCGGCAAACCCGTCAAGGCGGGTGTGCCGGTGGCCGACATCGGCTGCGCGCTGTTCGCCGTCTACGGTCTGCTGTCGGCCTACATCGGCGCGCAAAAAACTGGCGAGGGCCAGCACATCGACGCGTCGCTGTTCGATTCGGTCATGGCTTTCTCGATCTGGGATATGTCCGAATACTGGGGCACCGGTGTGCCGCCGACGCCGCTTGGCACCAGCAACAAGATGAGCGCACCGTACCAGGCCGTGAAAGCGCGAGACGGCTACTTCGTGATGGGCGCAACCAATCAGAAGCTGTGGACGAAGCTGTGTGAACTGCTGGAGCGTCCGGACCTGATCGCTCACAACGACTACGCGAGCGTGTCGTTGCGGCTGAGGAATCGCGAGGCACTGATCGAAGTGCTGGAGCAGGAATTCGCGAAGCGCGACAGCGCCACGTGGGTCGACACGATGCTCGCCGCCGGTATTCCGGCCGGGCCGATTCTGTCTTATCCCGAGGCGTTTGAGAGCGAGCATGCAACCCACCGCCGCATGTGCATGGAGATCGATCACCCGAACGAAGGCAAGGTCAAGAACATCGGTTTTCCCGTCAAGATGCTGGGCACGCCGCAGACGGTGCGTCGTCATCCGCCGCTGCTGGGCGAGCACAACGACGAGGTCTTCGCCGAGATCGACGGGACCGCGCCATGAATGAACTCGTCAGTCTCACGATTCATCAGTCGGGCGCAGCGGAGATTGTGATCAATCGTCCCGAGCGGCATAACGCGATGACGCTCGATATGTACGAGTCGCTGCTGGCGCGGGTCGCCGAGTGTACGTCGAACGGCGGCGTGCGCTGCATCCTCTTCCGGGGCGCGGGTGGTAAGTCGTTTATTTCCGGCACCGACATCGCGTACTTCAACGGCTTCCGCGACGGTCGCGATGGCGTGGCCTACGAGGCCTTCGTCGAGCGCGTCATCGACACGGTCGAACGGATTGCGGTGCCGACCATTGCCGTGATCGATGGCTGGGCCGTCGGCGGCGGCCTGGCGCTGGCAACCGCCTGCGATTTCCGGCTCTGCAGCGACGGCTCGCGCTTCGGCGCGCCGATCGCGAAGACGCTTTCCAACACGCTGTCGTCACGCAACATCGCACGGTTGCAGGCGTCGCTTGGTGTGCCGCGGGTCAAGAAGATGTTGCTGCTCGCCGAGTACCTCACCGCACAGGAAGCGCTAGCGTGTGGCTTTGTCTATGACGTGTGCTCGCACGATGCCCTTCAGGACAACGCTGATGCGCTCGCGCAGCGCCTCATGGCGCTCTCACCCGTCACGCAGAAGGCCGTAAAGGAAAGCCTGCGCCGCATTGTCGTCGAACAGCGGCTCGACGATGAAGATCTGATCGAAGAGGTGTACGGCAGCACTCGTTTCACGGACGCCGTGGTCGAGTTTACTTCGGGATCGTCGAAAAAATAACAACGAACAATGTGGAGTGAGACATGAAACGACTACAGCTCAAGGCAACCACGGTCGTCCTGTTGATGTTGTGCCTGATGTACTTCATCACCTACGTCGACCGCGTCAACATCAGCACCGCCGCCGGACAGTTCAAGTCCGAACTCGGGCTAAGCAACACACAACTCGGCTTTATCTTCTCGGCTTTTGCGTATCCGTATGTGATCTTCCAGTTCATCGGCGGCTGGGTCAGCGACCGCTTCGGCGCCAAGCGCACGCTGATCGCGTGTGCCGCCATCTGGGCGGTGGCGACCACGCTGACGGGCCTCGCCGGAGGTTTCGCGACACTCGTCGCGGCCCGGCTGCTGTTGGGTCTGGGCGAGGGCGCCACGTTTCCCGCGTCCACCAGCGCGATGGCGTCGTGGGTAAGGAAGGACAAGCGCGGTATGGCCCAAGGTATCACTCACTCGTCAGCGCGGTTGGGCAATGCTGTGGCGCCGATCCTGGTGCTGACGTTGATGACTGCGTTCGACTGGCGATTCGCCTTCTATCTGCTCGGCGCGCTGAGTCTGGCGTGGCTGGTCCTGTGGTACGTGACCTACACCGAAAAACCGGCGGATCATCCGCGCATCACTGCTGCCGAAATTGACAGCCTGCCGCCGCCCAAAGTTCGTCCGGTGGAAGTGCCCGGCACCTGGGCGCGTCTTTATCGTCGCCTGCTGCCTGTCTCAGCCGTGTATTTCTGCTACAACTGGATCCTCTGGTTGATGCTCGACTGGATGCCTCTTTACTTCATGCATAGCTTCCATCTGAACATCAGGAAGGCGGTGATTTTCACTTCAGGTGTGTTTGTCGCCGGCGTGTTCGGCGATCTGATAGGCGGTCTCATCAGTGACAGGCTGCTTAGGCGCACCGGCAACCTGAAGCTCGCGCGCAGCGTCCTGGTCGCGTTCTGCATGACCATGACCGGCCTGTCGCTGATCCCGGTGGTATTGATCCACGATCCAATGTATTCACTGATTTTCCTGGCCGCGGCAATGTTCTTCAACGAAATGAATATTGGGCCGATGTGGGCAATTCCGATGGACATCGCCTATGACCGCTCGGGTACGGCCAGTGGCATCATGAGCGGCACGGGATTCACAGCGGCTATCGTCAGCCCAGTTGTGGCGGGTTATCTGATAGATCGCATGGGCAACTGGAATGTCACCTTTTTGCTGTCCATCGCGGTGATGGCATGCGGTGTAGTGCTGACGTTTGTCATGAAACCGGATATGCCGTTTGTCGTGACGCTCAAGTCAGCGGCGTCTTCAGCACGTGCTGGCCGAGATGTCGCGTTTCCGGTCGTCGATAAAAACTGAAAATGTGCCGATGTATCACAGATGTCATTTCTATCGCGGGAGCGGATGGCGAGAACACCTTCCGCTCCCAAGGCAGCGCGGTGATTGTCCTCGTCAGGATCGTTGACAATGCGTCGTTTGAACTGCTGTAATCGCTCAGGTGGTCCGCTCGGCTTTTCTTTCCGGGAGTTGCCATGCGCGAAACAACAGTCAATTCAAACGTGAGTTAAAGCTATGTGTAACATCCGAAGCCTGTTGTGCGCACTGGTGCTTGCGTTGCCCTTTTCCGGCATCGCGCACGCCGACATCATCGACTCCTGGGGGGCTGTCAAGACACCGCCGCCACCGGCTCTGAAGCCGGTCACCGTGACCGATCCCGCCCATACCGCGCTATTGCTGCTTGATTTCGACACCAGCACCTGCAACGACAATGAACGCCCCGACTGCGTGGCTTCCCTGCCGCATATTGCCGATCTGTTGGGCAGGGCCCGCCAGGCGAATCTGATGACCGTCTACAGCCTGACCAGCACGGGCACACTGGCGACCGTGCCGTCGGTCATTGCGGCTAAGGGTGATGAGCACGTAGTGCGGTCCGGCGTGGACAAATTCCTCAACACCGATCTCGAAGAGGCGCTGAAATCCAGGGGCATTCAGACGGTGATCATTGCCGGCACGGTGGCGCACGGCGCTGTGTTGTACACCGCGAGCGAAGCGGCGTTGCGCGGCTTCAAGGTGGTGGTGGCGACCGACGGCATGTCGAGCAAGGAGCCGTTCGGTGAACTCTCAACTGCGTGGATTCTCGCCAACGCGCCGGCCGGCGTGGCCAGGAACGTCACGCTGACGCGCTCCAGCATGATTGGGTTTCCGCAGTAGGCAACGCGTTGTCCCCGAGATTTTTCTGCGCGCTGCGGATGGTCGCTAACAAACTGGATAGCGCGACAATGTGACGGCGAAATCGCGAACGCAAAACGGGAAAAGCACACGGCCGCCCGGAGGCGGCCGTCTTATGCAGCTACCACTCAGACTTCAATCGTCCGCTGCGGTGTAACCCACGCACGCTTGATCAAGCAGCCGTACGCAGCGTCCTGGCAGCAGCAACCATGTTTGTCAGAGCCGGAATCACTTCTGCCCACGCCCGCGTCTTCAGGCCGCAATCCGGGTTGACCCACAGACGACCCGCCGGAATACGCTCAGCCGCTTTCTTCATCAGCTGAACGATGTGCTCCTCGCTCGGGATGTTCGGCGAGTGAATGTCATACACGCCCGGGCCGATCTCGTTCGGATAGTTGAAGTTGTCGAATGCGTCGAGCAATTCCATGTCCGAGCGCGATGTTTCGATCGTGATCACATCCGCGTCCATATCGGCGATCGACGCGATGATGTCGTTGAACTCCGAATAGCACATATGGGTGTGGATCTGCGTTTCGTCCTGCACGCCGTTTGCCGTGATACGGAACGACTCGATCGCCCATTGCAGATACTCGTTCCACTGCGCGCGGCGCAGCGGAAGTCCTTCACGCAGTGCAGCTTCGTCGATCTGAATGACACGGGTACCGGCCTTTTCCAGATCGAGCACTTCTTCGCGGATAGCGAGCGCGAGCTGGTAGCACGACACCGAACGCGGCTGGTCGTCACGCACGAACGACCAGTTCAGGATCGTGACGGGACCCGTCAGCATGCCCTTCATCGGCTTGGCGGTTTGCGACTGCGCGTATTGGGTCCATTCGACAGTCATTGCCTTCGGACGGCTGATATCGCCGAACAGAATAGGCGGCTTCACGCAACGCGAGCCGTACGACTGCACCCAGCCGAACTGGCTGAACGCGTAGCCGTCGAGTTGTTCGCCGAAATATTCGACCATGTCGTTACGTTCTGCTTCGCCGTGCACGAGCACGTCGAGGCCGAGCGCTTCCTGCTCCTTCACTGCACGCGTGATCTCGCGTTCCATCGCCGCCTTGTAGCCGGCCTGATCGAGCTCACCGGCCTTGAACTGGCTGCGTGCGTGGCGGATTTCGCTGGTCTGCGGGAACGAGCCGATCGTCGTGGTCGGGAATGCCGGCAGATTGAGAATCGCCGCCTGCTTTTCGGCGCGCAGCGTGTAGGCGCTGACGCGCTTCCCGAGTGCTGCATCAATACCCGCAATTGCAGCCTTGACCGCCGGGTTGTGCACGCGCGGCGATGCGCGGCGGCTTGCGATGGCCGCTGCATTGGCTTCGAGTTCCGCTGCCACCGAAGCGCGACCGTGGTTCAGCGCACCGGCAAGCGTCTTGAGTTCGTCGAGCTTTTGCAGTGCGAAGGCGAGCCACGATTTGATTTCAGCGTCGAGCTTCTGTTCGCTGTTCAGGTCGACCGGCGTGTGCAGCAGTGAGCACGAGGGGGCGATCCACAGCCGGTTGCCAAGCGAGCTATGCAGCGGCTCAAGCCATTCCAGCGCAGCCGTCAGATCGGTCTTCCAGATGTTGCGGCCGTTGATCGCGCCAACCGACACCACCGACAGATCGGGCAGATGCGCAACGACCTTGGCGATTTCATCACGCGCGTTGATCGCGTCGATATGAATACCGTCGACGGGCAGTTTGCACGCGAGTTCGAGATTGTCCTGGAGCTGGCCGAAATAGGTGGCCAGCAGCAGTTTGACGCGGCGCGTCGACAGTGCTTCATAGGCCGTCGCGAACGCTTGACGCCATGTCGGGTCGAGTTCGGTGACGAGTGCCGGTTCGTCGATCTGCACCCATTCGATACCTTGTGCCGTGAAGTAATCCAGCAGCGCCGCATACACCGGCAACAGGCGCGGCAACAGCGCGAGTTTGTCGGAGCCGTCTTTCGACTTGCCGATCCACAGGTAGGTCACGGGGCCGATAATGACCGGCTTCGCGTTGACGCCGTTTGCACGGGCTTGCGCCAGATGTTCCAGCAGACGCGACGGGTCCAGTGAGAACTGCGTGTTCGCGTCGAATTCCGGCACGATGTAGTGGTAATTCGTGTCGAACCACTTGGTCATTTCACCGGCAGGCACGCCGCCGCAGCACGCGTTGTGATCTTCAGCGCCGTGAGCCGAACGGCCGCGCGCCACGCGGAAGTAGTTATCCAGCGTATCGCCGTGAAAACCGCGCACGCGCTCAGGCAGATTGCCGAGCGTGAAGCTCATGTCGAGCACCTGGTCATAGAACGCGAAATCGCCAACGGGGGCGAAGTCGAGGCCCGCCTGATCCTTCCAGTGACGTTCGCGAAGCTGTGCGCCGACCGCTTTCAGCTCGTCGCGAGACGACTCGCCTTTCCAGTATTTCTCGAGTGCAAACTTCAGTTCGCGTTTCGCGCCGATGCGCGGAAAACCCAGATTATGTGTCGTGACCATTTTTGTGTGCCGTCCAGAGAAACCTAACTGGAAGCGATGATAGAATTTTCCTTGTATGAATAAAAATGGATTTATTTCATGCAAAGATCAATTTTGTTCATGTGAGGTCGCAATGCTGGAGCGTAGTCATCTGATGGTGATCAGGGAGGTGGAACGGGAGGGCTCGCTGACCGCCGCCGCCGACAAACTGAACCTGACGCAATCCGCGTTGAGTCATACCGTGAAGAAGCTGGAGCAGCAATTGGGCACGGCGGTATGGACGCGCGAGGGACGCTCGCTGCGGCTTACGCAGGCTGGGCAGTATCTGCTTGGCCTCGCGAACCGTATGCTGCCCCAGTTCGAGCTTGCTGAAGAGCGCATGAAGCAGTACGCGCAAGGCGAGCGGGGCACGCTGCGGATCGGCATGGAGTGCCACCCATGCTATCAATGGCTGCTCAAGGTCGTGTCGCCGTATCTCGCGCGCTGGCCTGACGTCGATGTCGACGTGAAGCAGCGGTTCCAGTTCGGCGGCATCGGCGCGTTGTTCGGCTATGACATCGACGTACTCGTCACGCCGGATCCGCTCAGGAAAGCGGGGCTGAAATTTCAGCCGGTGTTCGACTACGAACAGGTGCTGGTGGTCGCCGACGCACACGCGCTCGCGGGCGAACCGTACATCACGCCCGAACAGCTTGCCACGGAAGTGCTGATTACCTATCCCGTCGAAACGGATCGGCTCGACATCTACACGCAGTTTCTAATGCCCGCTAACGTTGTGCCAAGACGCCACAAGGTGATCGAGACCACGGACATCATGTTGCAGATGGTCGCGAGCGGGCGAGGCGTGGCGGCGCTGCCGCGCTGGCTGGCGGAAGAATACGCGGGATGGATGCCGCTTACGCCACTGCGGCTCGGCAAGAAGGGCATCGCCAAGCAGATCTTTCTTGGCACCCGCGAGTCGGATGATGGGATCGACTATCTTCAGGCATTCGTCACCTCGGCTCGTGCGGCGGAGTGGGCCGAGCCGAGGTTTCGTGCGTAACGTTCCCGCGTTGCCCGGGTGACGGTCAGTGCCTAGAACGTGTAGCTTAGTTTGCCAAATGCCGTGCGGCCCAACATGTTATAGCCGTACACCGTGAAGTACTGCCGGTTAAACAGGTTCGACAGATTGGCGGACAACGTCAGATGCGAGTTGACCCGGTATGCGGCGCGCAGGCCAACCGTGGTGTAAGACGGCAGATAGGTCGTGTTGGCCTGATCGTCGAATGTCGAGCCGCCATAAAGAACCGACACGCCTGTGCTCAACGCATGCAGGTGGAACTCGTCCCACGTATGGTCGATGTTGAAACTCGCGGTCTGACGCGGACGGCGACTCAGCCACGTTTGATCGGTGACATCCTGTGGATTCAGGATGCCAATCGTGAGGCTCACCGGCGTCGATTTGCCAATGGTGCCTTTGTACGAAAGATCGATACCCTGAACGTGCGCCCGGCCCACATTGACCGGCAGATAAGTCACCGAGTCGTAACTGATGAGGTTATGCACGCGCGTGTCGTACACCGCCGCAGTAAAGGTGCCCAATGACGTTGTGGCATCCAGCGCCGCTTCGATCGTATTGCTACGCTCTGGCAGCAGGTTGGGGTTCGCGTAGCCGGGGTAGTACAGGTCATCGAACGTCGGCAGGCGGAACGCGTTGCCATACGACACGCGCGCGGTATACGCCGGCGTGATCGCGTACGACAGCGCCACATTGCCGGTGTTGACCGATTGCCCCTGAATGACCTCGTGGCGGCCCGCCAGAAATAGCGTCCATGCGTCGAGCGTGACCGATTGATGCATCGAAACGGCCGAGTCGTTACGGGTCGGCACACCCGTCGGAATGTCGACTGGAAGGAACGCTTGTTCGCGGCTGAAATCGTACGCGAACTTCGTTTCTCCCGAGAGCGGCAGATCGAACAGCTTCAATCCATGCTCCTGATGGGTCACGGAGGTCGACGTGCTCAGACGCGTCGAATCGATCTCGTCGGTGGGGATGGAGGGGTTGTTCGCGTAGATGAACTGGCGGTCCGTGGAATAGCCCACGGACTGGTCGAATTGCGTGTACGGCGTGAGGTCCAGATGGAACGCAAGACCGGTCGTCAGTTGATGATCGAGTTGCCGGTCATCGCCGCCGGCATTGTCATAAGACAGGTCGGACTTGTGATAAAGCGCGAATGCAGACAGCGACCAGTCGTCATGGGTATAGCCAAGTCGTGCGTCCACATTTTGCGCGTGATACGGGTTGCGGCCATCTTCGTGTCCGTACGCATACGGCTGCGTGGCGTCAATGCCGGCCGTGTTGTAGTCGTGCAGACCCAATGAATAGGTCAGCCCGGATAGCGCGGCGAGCGGGCCCGTGGACGACACCGTCCCTGACGTGCGGATTTGCGTATCGAACGTTTTGTTCGAGCCGCCGCCCGTGGAGATCACGGTCTGGTTCGGCTGATTCGACGCATGATTAGTGAACAGTTGCACGACGCCGCCCACGGCATCCGCGCCGAACGACGCAGCGGCCGGCCCCGAGATGACTTCGACGCGGTCGAACGCAGAGGTCGGCAGATCTGCCCATTCGGCGCCGCCCGTCGTGGCAGAACCGACCCTGATGCCGTCAATGAACACTGCCACCTGGTTGCCCGACGATCCACGAATGCTGACCGACGCTGTGGTGCCCGGGCCGCCGTTTTGCGAAACGGTGATGCCGGGCAAGGTTGCGAGTGCCTGCGTAATGCTGGGATCGATGGGTGACAGACGATCGAGGTCCGCACGGGTCAATACCTGGGTCGTCGCGTAGCGCTGGTCGAACGACTGCGGCAGATGCTGTGTGTCGCCGGTGACGAGGATGGTCGGCAACGCGGCCGGTGTCGGTGTCTGGTCGGCTTGCTGCGACGACGCGTCGTCTGTGGCGTGCGCGATCTGCGTCGCGGACAGCGTCAGCGCAGAAGTGAGGATGAGATAACGCAAGTTCATGGTGTGGACATGGTGGTGCTTTTATAAGCCGGGCGGAGCCCGGCCTGCCGCCGATGGGCCGGCCTGCAATGCTTATCGTTCGACGCGTACAACCTCGGGATCGTCGTAACGCTTGACGCGACAGATCACGAAGGAGGGGAGCCACGCGTCGATAAACACGCCGATGATGATGATGCCGGGATGGTTGAAGCGGTCGTTCAGCGATCCCGTGAACGACCAGATTCCGCCGCCGGTGTTGAACATGGCGAGAACGAAATACATGCCGCAGACGCGACGGCGCAAGGTTCCTCCAAGGAACCGCTTTGCAGAGTAGTGGACATGACAGATCCTGAGGTTCGGGCTGTCGTTGCAACGGGCGCCCGCCTAAGCGGTGCTTGCGCGTCGGGACACCCCGCCCGACACGGCTGCGCAGACCTCGGTTTCGATGGCAGGTCTCCTGACTTGCGGGTCGACGCCCAGTGCCGACCTTCCCGGTTTCCCAGTGGTCATGAGTGGCACAGACTCGCCGCTTACAGTTGCGGGGGCAGTCGCAGACTCCGAGCATGGCTGCTCTCACTGCGTTCCCTTTGAATCCCGGTGACGGGAACCATCAGCGCGGGAGGGTACATAACTGGCGCGTGGTAAGTCAACCAATACCGTGCATATTGCGGGCAAAACCACGTTGCGGCGACCGTGCGAGCTGTTCGAGCGGCGCATATTGCGCGGCTTCGTCGATACGGCGCCCGCGTCAGATTGGAATCCGGATCCCGCAGCGGTAATTCCTAAAACAGAAATTCACCCTTGCGAACAAAGCGCTTAATTATCAGCGACCGCTTACCTACACTTTGTATCGCTGCTATGTACTCGATTCAGAAGGTCGGCGCACGACGTGTCGTCAAGAGTTTGCACGTGCGCCGGTTCAGTCGATCGAGATGCGGAAGGCATTGTTGGCCTGAACGAGGTGAAGGGCACTGAAGCAGGCCGTAGGCGGGCGAAGAGTACCCCGAACGCTATGGAGAGACACGGATGGATTGTTTGAATCTACAGTCCAGTCCAATTAAGGAGGAACGAATCATGAAAAAGGCAACCAGTACTTTAATCGCGGCCGTCGCTGCACTTGCGGTATCGGGCAGTGTTTATGCACAGAACAACACGCTGGCGACACCTAGCACCGTGTCGCCGGTCCATCCGGCAGCGAGCGGCTACGGCACGCCTGGTGCCACTACTTCGGAGAGCGGCACGGGCGCTGGATCGTCAAACGCGGGCTCGGCGAATGGAACCAGCAGCAATAGCGCGACATCCCTCACCAACCTTCCCGGAAGCCACAACACGTTGGCGACGCCGAGTACAGTCTCACCAGCTGGTCAGTAGTCGTCTCGCGAATCAGGAGTTTGAGTCTCCCGTTCGCGACTCACGCTAAGAAAAACCGCTGCCCTCACGGACAGCGGTTCTTTGACTACTGCTTCTATGGATTGAATCCCCCTGCGGGAGTTTCTTCCAGAAACCTTTTTCAAAAATTTCGATTTCCCTGGCGGGAAAAGGCACTTCATCGTCCCTGAGTGCTGACCGGAACTGCACGACGTGTAGCCAGATTCCGTTGACGCAGTGCTTCGGTGGATTCGCCGGCGCCATCCGCGCGCCAGCCGGGCGGCAGGATCACATAGCTGATCGCGGTCCAAAGATTACCTGCCGATGCGATATCACGCGCGAGACTCGCCCAATGTTCGAATTCGACGACGAACGGATTGCGCGAGCGCGTTGGCGTGGTGAGTCCATAGCGACACGGCTCGTCAGCGCGCTCTTCGACATAGGTGCCGAACAAACGGTCGAATATGACTAGCACGCCGCCGAAATTCGCATCGAGATAGTCGACGTTCGACGCGTGGTGTACGCGGTGCGATGAAGGCGTATTGAACACGTATTCGAGCCAGCCCAGTTTCGGCGTCCACGTGTTATGCAGCCAGAACTGATAGAGCAGGTTGAAACTCAGCGTCGCCAATACGATTTCCGGACGTACCCCGAGCCACACGAGGGGCGCGAAAAAAATCGCCGAGCCCGTCAGTTTTCCAGTCAGGCCAAGCCGGTAGGCCGATGACAGTGTCAGTTGATTAGGCGAGTGATGGACCGCATGCGTCGCCCAGAAAAAGCGGATCCGGTGCGACGCGCGATGGTACCAGTAGTAACAGAATTCCTGACCGATAAAGAGCAGCAACACCATTAGCACGCTGTTGAGCGTCACGGTAAAAATCCGGTGATCCCATGCGAACGCGAACACCGGCGTTGCAAGCGACAGAGGCAGCAGCGCCAGCAGCTTTCGACCGGCGACATCGGCCAGCGAAATCCACACCTCGTACCAATCGAACGGCGTGGCGCTGTCGCGCTGCCGGTGAGTGAGCACGCAGGCTTCGATCAGCGAGACGCCAATAACAAATAACGTAGCGCAAAGCGCAATTTTTCCAGTGGTAATCATGACGGGCAGATAACGGAATGAAATGGGACGCGTCGTCTGCGGGAAATGACTGCTGGCGCGTCAGGTGAAGCTAATGTAGTGGGCTGCCTGACTAAAAGCCATGCGGAAACTATGTCGCTGGATGTCACGGATAAATCCGGTCGCCCGATGCGCCCAAATAGAGGGCAACTCGCGTCCCGCCGACCAACGCTCGCTTACCCTGAGGCTCGCCAGACCGGTAGCCGTAAAAGCCTTTGCCCATCGTCCCTTAACCGGACGCTAAGTGGGGCTTAGGCGTTTTCGAATGGTGTCCATTTATGCGATATCGCATGCTAACTACCTGACTTTTGCGGCGAGGGCTGGCCGACGTATTTATCGCGCTGCCGGGCGCGATGAAACCCGGAAGGTTATCGCGGCAACGTTTTATTGCCGTCGTGTCATCATCGTGCTGCTTCCCGTCGAACGCAGGCAGTTCGTGCACAGCGCACGGTGAAAGCCGATAAATCGAACAAAGGAGACGACACTCATGCTACCTAGCAATACGTCCATCGGCCTGCGTAGCCGCTGGTACGACGAGCTTACTTCGATGCACTGGCGCGTGCTGCGCGCGAGCTTCCTTGGCTGGATCTTCGACGGCTACGAAACCCTGGCGCTGGTGGTCGTGCTTGCGCCGATGCTGCACTCGGTGCTCACGCCCGAACAGGCCGCGTCGACGCCGGTTTATGCGGGCATTGTGATCGGCATCACACTGCTCGGCTGGGGGCTCGGCGGGCTGATCGGCGGTGTGCTGGCTGACTATGCCGGCCGCAAGCGAATGATGTTGTGGTCCGTGTTTCTTTATGCGCTGTTCTCAGGTCTTACTGCACTCTCGCCAAACCTGATCGTGTTATGTGCGCTGCGCTTTCTCACCGGCCTCGCGATGGGTAGCGAATGGAGTACGGGCGTCGCGCTGCTGTCTGAAACCTGGCCGGAACGTGCGCGCGCGAAAGGCGCCGGATTTCTGCAGTCGGGTTTCGGCTGGGGGACGCTGCTCGCGGCGGTGGTCTGGTACCTGCTGGCACCGACACAACTGCTCGGTGCCGAGACGTGGCGGCTGATGTTCGTGTTTGGTGCGGTGCCTGCGTTGTTTGTGCTGTACATCCGGCGCGGTGTGGACGAGTCGGAGAAGTGGCAAACCGCGGTGCGCGAAAAGCGCTGGAACGCGACGACAGTCGAAACACCTGTTGCGCAGCACGCGCGCGAGGACAAGCGTCCGTTCACGCTTGCGCAGCTGTTCAGGGAGCGCGAAGCCGCACGGCGCACGGTGCTGCTGTTCCTGCTGTCGGTCGTTGCGACGATCGGCTGGTGGGCAATTTCCACGTTGCTGCCCGCTTATACCGTTTCGCTCGGCAAGGCCGAACACGTTGCCGACCCTGCGTCGTGGGGCGCACGCGTGTCGATTACCTATACGATTGGTGCGATCGCCGCGTACACGGTCGGCGGTTTCGTGATCGATGTGATCGGACGGCGCGCGTTCATTTCGTTGACGTTTGTCGGCGCGCTTGTGATCACGTTCGTCACCTACAAGCTCACGCACACGGTGGAGGCGATGGCGATAGTCGCGCCGATCAACGGCTTCTTCACACTCGGTTTTGCGTATGTGTGGATGGCGATCTATCCGTGCGAGCTGTTCACCAGCACCGTGCGTTCGACCGCGATCAGCTTCGTATTCAACGCGGCGCGAATGATTGCCTGGGTGTTCCCGATTCTCGCGGGCACTATCGTCAAGTCGTTCGGCGGCGCACCGCAGGCTGCGATGGCGCTTGGTCTGGCCTACCTGCTCGGGATCGTGCTGCCGTGGTTTCTGCCCGAAACGCGTGGCCAGGGGATGCCTGACTGAATGCCTCGTCGGCGGGATGGTGCAGGCGGTCGGTCATCATTTAGGAAACTATTGCGCTGAACCCGCTGCTGTTCTTCACAGACGGGACACGGAGCACTGAAGGACGCTGCCGCATGCGCTTCGAGTTCGTGGACCAGCGGCTGCGTGCTGTCCTGGCCTGGCCTGGTCTGGCCGATAGGGTAAATTTGGCGCGCGTGCGCCGCGCAAGCCGCATGCGCATTTGCAACGAAATCCATGCGGCGGCAAAGGAACATCTCGCACCCGCCTTTATCCCTTCGGCCAATCCCAACATTTAGCCTCCAAGACTAAATCCGAGATAGCCTCCCTCCCTTATAATTGCGAAGTCGCTGGGATACACCCAGTGGCCAGGTTTGACAGCCTGTGGCATAAACCGCACACCCGCCCAGGCGGGTGTGCGTCTACCTCTGCACGTCTATATTTCAATGGGCGGGCCTTGGTAGGGGAGCCGCAAGGCTCGCCGGTTTGTTTATGCCCCGGTCTGTCAACCCTACTTCGTGCCCGCTCACCCCTTCCTCCCAAAGGCCAGTGTCCGGGCGACCCTTCGAAGCAACAGGGAGATCGCACCATGCCCAGGTCCGTCAAAAATCAACCCGCTTCACGCCCACCAGTCGACGCAATCCAATACGAAAAACTTGCTCTTTCCGCATTCGACTTATGCGACCGACAGCTGAGTCAACTGGATACATTGATCACACTTGCGTCATCGATAGTTAGAAATCCTGCCTTCACGCACGACGAAAGAAGGCGTCGTCAAACGTTGCTCGAATTGCTGGTGGATACCGCCGAGCAATATCAGCAGGATCTCGAATGCGACCGCGAATTGTTCCAGGTGATTGCACTCGATGCGAAGGGCATCCCGCGCAGCCGTCTCACGGCGCAGCAGGCGACGAACTTGCTGGCCGATGCATCGAAGATAGCCAAAGCGCCCGTCGAAGAGGCAGATGCTTCTACCCGCAAAAAGCCGTCCACGAAACGCGCGATCAAGCTGCCTTCCACGCCTGTGCAACAACCGTCCAACGCGCCGCACTAAGCGATCAAATCAGGCGCGACACAACAGGCGACAAGCCACAGACAACAGCAAGCAGAAAGCACAAATAAAAATGGCCGCAGCGCCCGCTGCGGCCACCACATCAACTGATCAACGAATCAACCAGCCGTCCCAAAGTCTCAAAGCGGTGCGCAAGAAAATACACCCTCATACGCCGCCCAAAATCCAGAACCAAAAACCGTCAAGCCGGATTCATCGCCAACGCACGCATTACGATAATGCTGGCTGATGTTAACGCTGTCACCAAGCTCCTCTTTCACCTTGGCTAACGCACGATGCGGACGAATCTTCAACGTCCCGTTATCGGCAAGATTTAGCCTCCGTTTAAGAATATTTTGCCCGGAAACCCGGATTCGGTGAATAACAGTCGAGACTCACAATGCCGAATAACCCGAATGGGGTTAGATACCCTTTAGACGCGACTTTCTTTTCGATCATCTTATGAGATGCGGAATAGGTTAAATAGTCATCAGACGTCGGAGCTTGGCTATAACAAAGGCTGCCATGAAGTTTGAGCCAGCGGCATAGCTGGCGGAGTCATCGCTAATTACTAGATTTAGCATATTTATTGGCAATATGCTCGTTGATGGTGCGGGTAAATACCGTCTGTACAATAAAGCACACCTTTCATAGACTTCATCCGTCGTCTGACAACTAGATTTAAGTAATTATCAATTAATGGCTGAATGACAGGCGCGCAGACGGTGTTGTGCGCGTTATTCGTTAGCATTGAGGGTTATATCGACGCAGTCGAATAGACTGTTCTTATTACGTGTACTTTTAATGCGTGACGACGAGTAAATGCATATTCCACCGGCTAATGCTTGTTTCGTGCTAATCGGCGAAATCGTATTGACGATAAACAGTGCGGTATTTTCAAGGACAGCGGGCGCATCGAAACGATATCGTGGCTGCAGTCATCAACGGATGATCCGCCTTTCAAGGATCGTCACCATGGAAAAGCCAGGTCACTCCATTCCAGGCCGACGCGTATCGAAGCCCTTCACGCCGTGCGCAGTAGGCGAATCAATTTCGGCATAAGGGCGATGTCGCCAGCGACCGATCCGTAACCGCTGCGAATAGCGCGCGCGACGTGCGATTCCTCAAGCGTCTTCTGTTTCCCCGTTTATCACACTGTTGAATGCGGCGGGGCGCGCCGTCGCGTCGGAGTCAAAAGAAATAACGGATGAACAATTCAAGTTGAAGCAGCCCGGAAGCCTCGCGGATGACCGGGGTTGGACGACGCGTTCCTCGCGCGTGCCCCGCGTCTGAATTGCTTTATCGAGGTCCATGTCGAACCTTCGGTAGCGAACATTCCGGACCTGATCTGGCGAATGTTCTGGTGTCGTTTAAGTCGAGTTTCTACATCGATACCTACCTGATAAGAAAGGTAATTCATGTTGAATATCCGCGATTCAAAACTAACCTTGGTGGCCTGGGCGATTGCTCCTTGCATGGGCCTGTCGGCCTGTGGTGGCAGCACAGACTCGACGCCATCGGCGTCATCGTCTTCGGCACCTGTTTCCGCTTCGGCGCCGGGCTCCGCCAGCGCGCCTGCGGCCACACCCACGGCTGCATTCGCACCAGATAACGCCAACCAGATTCCCGACAGTTCGCTCGCCACGGTAACGGTCACCGTAACGTCGCCTTCAAGTGCCACGCCCGTTTCCCCTAATTTTATTGGGCTGAGTTGGGAAAAATCGGTGCTGTATTCTCCGCTCTTTCATGTAACGAATCCGCAGGATGGCGGCAACAATCTTTATAAGCTTCTCAATTCACTCAGCTTGCAGGGCAATTTCCGGATTGGCGCCAATTCGCTTTCCTACGCAACGTGGGATCCAAACGGCCCGGGGGGAGACGGCGACAAGATCGGAGACATACAGAACCGCGGCCCATTGGTTAACGGTCAACCGTCCGTGGGCGGCAAGATCGCCCCATCTGATATCGACGCGCTCGCGCAGATGATTCACAAGACCGGCTGGAATGTCACCTATGCCGTACCGGGGTCATATAACTTCTTCATGTCGGATTCGAACGCCAAAACGTTCACGTCGCCGTCTTACGCCAACGACATCGCCGCGGACGTGCAGGAAGCGAATTACGCAGCGGGCGCCATGGGCAGTTCCTTGTATGGAATTGCAATTGGCAATGAGCCTGACCACCAAGGCCTGCAAGCGTCCTATTACATACCGGACTGGCTGAATTATGTCTCCGCGATCAACACAAGCCGAACCGGCTCGCTCGCTCCGTTGAAATTCGTGGGGCCCGAGGCATCGGGGCTGAATTCGTCCCTCATCCAGGCGGTACTCAGCGATCCAACGGCCGGGCCCCTCGTCAGCCAGATCACCTCGCACTCTTACCTGGGAAGTGGCCAGTCGACTAGTTCGACGATCAGCAGCATGCTTGCGGGGGCTTGCAGTACTTCTTTGCAGTCGACCTGGCAGAGTCTCGAGCAGGAGAGCAAACAACTGCCCACAATCGACGGCTGGCGGATCGACGAAACGAATAGCTTTTATAGCGGTGGCCGCGCGGGTGTAAGCGATAGCCATGCGGCCTCGTTGTGGGCACTCCAATATATGTTTTGCGTCGCCCAGCAAGGTGCGCGCGGCATCAATTTCCATGTTCAGGACGATACCAATCCGGAGCAACTGGATTCGAACCTCAACGGGACGTTCGACAATGCCTATACGCCGATCCAGATTGCGGCGGGACAAGTGACGAAGGTCATGCCGGTTTTCTATGGAATGAAGTTCTTCTCACTCGCGCTGCAAGCGGATACCAATTCGCAGGGTGCTTCGGTGTTGGCGCCGCAAAGCGTCAATGTGTCGGTACCGGACGGGCTCGGTGTGGTTGCTTTTGCGGCTGTGCCCAACCGCGATCCGTCCGCTTCGACGCAATCGCCAGCAGAGGTTGAAGCGATCGTGGTGATCAACAAAGACTCGGCGCAATCGATCAAGGCGGTGATCAATCCGGGCGTCTCGTCGAGCAGCGCGGACTATATTCGCCTGACGAGCGGAGTCGTGTCTCCCACGGGTACGACGGCGGGCCTGCAAGGACTGCAGAATTCCGTGCTGAATAATCAGCCGATCAACGTGGACGGAAGCTGGAAGCCGGAATCGTACGCGCCGCTGGTTCCGGATCGCGATGGCAACTACACGGTCAAGGTTCCTGCTGCAAGCGCGGTTCTGCTCAGATTGCGGTAGAGGAGGGCATTAATCGCGCAGATACGAGGCGGGAAGCTTGCGAGGAAATCGCGAGCGGCCTGCCTCTTCGTCGCCAGTCTGCATGGCAATTCGAATCGCGGATTAGGTGCCGCGTTGCCTGGCGAACTGCGCGTCATCCGGTGTTCCAGGCAGGCGCCACGTTCTTGGTCTTCTCTGGTTTATCCCGTCAGGCAGCCGACGGCGCCAGCAAACGGAACCGCACACAGGGATTGCGCAGTTGCTGACAATGATTCCGTTTCGGTGACAGGTAATTGGACAGGTTCTCTGTGGACCTCGTCCGCCGAGTGTTTGGACCGGTAGCAGTCGGCTAACCTGGTCGTGGGCCGGGCCCGTCGAAATAATGCCTGAACGATGGTCCAGGCATCCCCTTGCGGATATGACGAATCAGGACTTGATGAAGGCCAGCAAGTCGGCGTTTATCAGCTCCGCATGCGTGGTCGGCATTCCGTGCGGCAGCCCAGGATACGATTTAAGCGTCCCGTTCTTCAGAAGCTTGACCGACTTTGCACCCGTGGTGGGGAAAGGACAGATCTGATCATCCTCGCCATGCATCACGAGTACTGGAACATCGATTATCGCCAGATCGTCGTAAAACTCGGTTTCTGACAGTACCTGGACGCAATCATATTGGGCCTTAATGCCGCCCATCATGCCCTGCCGCCACCAGTTCTCGCGAATCCCTTCGGATACCGTCGCGCCGGGCCGGTTGAAGCCATAGAACGGAATCGTAATGTCCTGATAGAACTGCGACCGATGATTGGCTGTGCCGTTGCGTATCTCGTCAACGACTTTCCTTGGAACGCCGTCCGGGTTCTTTTCCGATTGAATGAAGAGTGGCGGAATCGCGCTAATGAGCACCGCTTTCGCCACACGTCCGTTTCCGGTGCCATGCCGGGCGACATATCGTGTTACTTCGCCCCCACCGGTGGAATGACCGATGTGCACCGCATTCTTCAGATCGAGCGCCTTGACGAGTTCTGCGACATCGGCTGCATAGGTGTCCATGTCGTTGCCGCGCACGGTCTGGGTGGAGCGCCCGTGACCACGGCGATCATGAGCGATCACGCGGTATCCCTGATCCAGGAAAAACATGAGCTGCGCATCCCAATCGTCTGCGGAAAGCGGCCACCCGTGATGAAAGACCAAGGGTTCTCCTGTGCCCCAGTCCTTATAGAAAATTTGGGTTCCGTCTGCGGTCGTGATGGTTGAACTTCCAGTACTCGCTTGCATCTCGTATCCTCTAGGGTCGGTTTTGACGAAGGAATAACTGTTCTACGAGCGCAGACACTGCTTCAGGAAGCCGGTAAGTCAGCAATAAGTGGAAAATCGGGAACACAGCGGCTGGCCGAATAAAACCGGGCGCGGCTGCTCCCGGACCCACACGTCCGTCTTCTATTTGAAATCTGGTCTGCCGTCATCAGCGTATTCGGCGTGCTTTAACACCACAACGGACGAAAGTGACAAAAAACATGGCAAAAACGGCACCGGCTTCCGTCCCGCAGATCGAGATTGGACTTGCTTGTGATGCGGGCTCTTCAAACACGGGTATTTATGGACTGACCGACCTGTTCAGCTATGCGGGCGGGTTTGCG
This sequence comes from Paraburkholderia metrosideri, assembly GCF_904848625.1. GTDB lineage: Bacteria > Pseudomonadota > Gammaproteobacteria > Burkholderiales > Burkholderiaceae > Paraburkholderia > Paraburkholderia metrosideri. The sequence goes on along the minus strand of NZ_CAJHCP010000004.1, from coordinate 484,383 downwards.
GCAAAGCGGTATGGCGACGCTGCGCGCTCGGCGGTCCGCATTACGCGTTGGCGAGCGGACGACGACGCGGCTGAGGTCCGCTGTGAATATGACAGCTGCCCTGGCTCGTCTCACAAGCTGTCCTTACTCGTCATCCCTGGAAACGTGCAAGCGCCAGACAGGACCGAAAAAGTAAGCCCGCTACTGGAATGGCTTCGTGAAAAACACGCCGACGGCGTAGTTCTCGCCGCTGTATGCGGTGGCGTCTTCATCCTGGCAAGAACGGGGCTGCTCGCCGGGCGGCAGGCGACGACCCACTGGTCGTTCAATGAAGTATTCGCGGACCAGTTTCCCGACGTGCTAACGGAAACCGATCACATGGTCATTGACTATGGCGACGTCGTCACCGCCGGGGGAGTGCTCGCCTGGGCGGACCTCGGGCTCAGGCTCACCGAGCGGTTTCTGGGAACCGCAGTGATGCTCGAAACAGCGCGTTTCATGCTCGTTGACCCTCCCGGACGCGAACAGCGCTTCTATAGCGAATTCGATCCGAAAACGAAACACGGCGACAAAGCGATATTGAAAGCGCAGCTATGGCTTCTCACGCAACGCGAGCGGGCCGTCAGCGTCGCTGATCTGGCTCAGCGCGCAGATCTTGAACAACGGACGTTTTTGCGTCGTTTTGTTGCGGCGACCGGCATGAAGCCGAGCGAGTATCAGCAGCGGCTGCGGATTACTCGCGCACGCGAAATGTTGGAGTTTTCGCAGACGACCATTGAAGAGATTTCCTGGAGTCTGGGCTATGGCGACGTCGCCGGGTTTCGTCGCGTGTTCCGCAAGGTCATGGGCTTAACGCCTTCTGACTATCGCAGACGCTTTTGCCAGCCGCCATTGCAACCCGCCGCGCCTGTACCTGATCGTCTCGTCGCAACGTCACAACAGGCGCTTGTAGAAGGAAACTAACCGGCCACTCCGGGTGGCGATATGCCGGTTGCATGAGGGGCGGCGGTCGGGCCACAACCGGCCATTCGAAGCTGACCTGATCGCCATGCCCCCTGACAGTCGACGGTGTTATGCGCTCAACGCGTCGGGCGCAAGTTCGGCGGGTTGGGTCAGCGGGGGGCCGACGAAATCGATGCGCCATTTGTCGCCGAATGCTTTCAGTACCCGCGGATCCGGCAAACCGTTCGCCATCACGTCCCGGAGTTCGCTAAAAAAATCCGTTGCATCCCAGCCTGGCGTTATCAGAACCAGTAGCCGCGACGGTTGATCGTCGATATTGATGAAGCGATGCGTAGTGCCCTGTTTCGCGACTATCGTTTCGCCTTCGCTCACGATGGTCTGCTTTCCGTCCACGTCGAAGAGATAGCGTCCCTGCACAACATGAAAGACTTCCGTCTCAACCTCATGCCTATGCTGTGGGGGGCCGAATCCGGGTTGGTCCGTTGTTTCGATCAACGTGGCCAATGCTTGCGTCGCGTCTGGAGCAATGCGTACCTGGAGACGGAGCCCAATGGCTGGGATGTCGATTGGGGCGGCGTTGTTTTCGCCGTGCAGGAACTCTGTTTGCATGATCTTTCTCTTTGAATCAGGATGCAGGGGTGCGGTACAACCCAATGCATTTCTCACAAAGGGTCGATGTGCCGGAGGGCTGTCCCGAAGGTCTCACTTCGGTTACCTCGATACTATTGGCGGCAACTTAGCTCAGAATGACTGCGGGATCAGCGTAGGGACTGCCTGCGTCGAACAGGCGCCGTATGACATGCGTTGTGCGGCTTGATACGTTCGCATTCATGGGCGTAGTGGGCATCGCGTGCACGTCCGCGTGCCGCGCTCTTCATTCTCTTCATTCTCTTCATTCAATAGAATAAATGCGCGAAGTATCGTATTGACAGGTTAGCCAGCTCGCCAACGATCACGACGACGAGCAGCCCCACAATCCAGCGCCGTGCCTGGTCGGAGATGGCCAGCCGCGCACCCAACAAACCGCCGGCGACGCTGCCGAGCGCCATGATGCCGCCGGTTGTCCAGTCGACGCTTTGATGCCCAGCGAAGATTGCCATCGCCACTGCAGTGGCAGTAGCCGTCGCGACATTTCTGAGGGCGTTCGCTTCCGGCAGCGCAAAGTCCGCCACCAGCACGAGAACGAGCAGCATGTATGTGCCAGCATCGAGCACGATGAAGCCTGTCCAGACACCGACACAGAAAAGCAGAAACATCACCTTCCAGTCGACCGTCGCGTTGCTGCTGGTGGTCGAGTTCAACAGTTTCTTGAGGTTGGTGAGGATCAGGACGAGCGCGACGCTCACAGCGGCCACGATCACGATCCGCAGATCGTGGCCGGGAATCCGCTCGCTTAGTAGCGCCCCCGCTGCCGCGCCGAGTGTGATCGGGCCAGCCGTCGTTAGCGTGCGTTTCCATGGGATCGCGCCGCGTCGCGCAAGTCCGACCGTGGCAGCTATCGCGCCTACCAGCACGGGAACGCGATTGGTTGCATTGGCGGCGACAGCATGCAGACCGACCGACATCAGAACGGGAAGGGACACGGCAGATCCCGAAGAGGCGACCGCGTTGAGAAAACCGCAGAACAGGCCGGCCAGGATAACAATAGCGATGGTTTCGGGATTTAATGCCATGGTGCTCGATGGTCAGATGCGTAGAGGGGCGCGCTCGAGAACAAGGAATGGTTGCGTGTCTCGCGCAGTGTTGAACGGCATGAGCATGCCGATCCAGACGCGCAGCGTTTTTCCCTGAGCTGGACCACCGCTGAGCGACTTCTTCCGCGCGCTCAAACCTGCCGGATGGTCAATTGCGATGGGTTCAAACGCCTTCATATCGATCATCTGACCGCCGCATGGGCAGTGTCGGCTACTTCTCTTAGCCGAAAATTACGTTGACCGGCCTGCCACTTCCTGATCGACGCTGCGCTCGCGAGTTGCTGCCTACCTATCCTGGCGATTACAGCGATGCCTGCGTTGCTCCATGGCTTTACGACACAGTAGTATCAGGTCTTTAAAACAAGAAAAGCCCGGTTAAAACTAACCGGGCTTTTCTTCTTTCTGCGCGACGTTTTTAGCGAGGCACCGTCTTTGCGTCCGCGTCAGTCAGCGTATTCAGAAACGCCACCACGTCACGAATATCCGAGTCCGACCAGACCGGTTTGCCGCCCAGGTGATTCGTCATCGGCTCCGTCTTGATATCCACGTTACTGCGCAGATCCTTTGGCAGGTCGTCAAACTTCACGACGTGCCCGTGCGCGTCTTTCGGATACCACTTCTTCGGGTTCGTGTCGCGCTGAACATAGAAGCGCATCGAATCTTCAAGATTATGGAACACGCCATTGTGGAAGAACGCGCCTCGCGTGGCGACGTTGCGAAGCGTGGGCGTGCGGAACATTCCACAGAACCACTTCTGCTTCGTCTGATCTTCACGCAGCGGTCCACATAACCCCATGTCGAAGAAATTCGGGTCGCGGTTAGCCGGAATATCCCTATTGCGTGGCACACCCAGCGTCTGGAAGTTGTAATCCGTCAATGCCGGATGCGTGCCGTGAGCGCCTTTGTCGACCAGATGGCAGCTTGCACAGTTGCCCTTGTCCGGGTCGCTGAACAGCGTCAATCCGTGCGCTTCCTGCGGCGTTAAATGATCCTTGCCGTCAAGCACGCGGTCGAACTTGCTGGAGTAGGGGGCGAACGACGGATCATTGAACTGGAATGCCTGCAATGCCTTTCCAAGGTCGGCCAGCGCCTCTGCCGGTCGCGAGAAAACGTCCTGGCCGAAGGCTTCGCGGAACTGCTGTGCGTAGGCGCTTTTGCTCAACTTCTTCGCCACATCATCCGCACCCGTGTTTGCCATTTCATCCGGATTGAGCAGGGGAAATGCAGCCTGCTGCGCGGGGGCGTTGTAGCGCCCATCCCACGTGTATCCGCCAATGGGCTGGTTATCTCCGTCCTCCAGGCGCTCTTTCAGGCTATTTGCCTGCGTGTACGTCCAGTAAGGCACAGCACGCAGATAACGCAGTGACGGTACCGAGCGCAGTCCGGCTCGATCCATGTTTGGGCCACCTAACTGGACAGCCAGACCATTCGGCGGCCCATAGGCATTCGCAGGGCTGTGACAGGACGCGCACGACTGCTTGCCGGAAGCTGATAGCGACGGATCGAAGAACGCGGTCTTGCCGATCGCTACCAGATCAGGCGCAGCCATTTTGACCGGGGCTGCCTGAGCGGCGGGCGCATCTTTGCCGCATGCGGACAGAAGGGAAAGGCAAAGGGCCGTCGCGAGAACAGCCCTTGAAGGAAATTGGCGCATGACTCTCTAAAAGAAACTGCCCGGTTCGAACCCCGAACCGGGCAAACGACAACAGAGCTATTACGAAACCACTAAGGATCAGCGGTTATCAATGTTGGCCGACGTGAAGATCGGCTTGAGCGATGCATCATCGGCATAGCCGAGATACGAGCCGATGCCGAAGTTGTCTTCCAGCGAATGCAGCAGCGCGTAGTGGTTGTAGCCCGTGGTATCCACGTGACCGCCCTTGATGAACGGCGACAGCAGAAGCGTACCCACCTGATCGCCACCGACGCCGAGGTAGTTCAACGCAATCGACACGTTCTGCACGGACGTAGGCAGCGTCGCCGGGTTAATACCGAGCATGCTTGCCTCGGCCACCGGCAGCGTGGACATCGTGACCTGTTCCGGACGCGTCACGTTCGGACCCGTTTGCTGATTGCAGCCAGGGCACTGGCCGCCTTGCTCCGGCTCCAGCAAGGAAAGCGTCTTGCCATCAGCACTGACTTGCGTTGACGGCGTCAGTCCGGCCACAACGCCTTCGTCCGTGGTGATGATGATCAGGCCGTCCTGCTTGTAGGCGGGCGAAGCCTGGATCAACGGGATCGTCTTCTTCAGGAACGCGTCAATCGAAGTCAAACCGCCAGGCTGACCGTTTGCACAGCCCTTGCCCGCAGTTCCCGTACCGTCACCATCATGGCCATCGTCACACAGGTTCGGCGTGAGGAAGGAGAAGTTCGGCGTGGTATCGATCGACTGAAGATCCGTTGCCAGGTTGGCTTGCAGGTTGACCACGCGCGCGTCGCAGTTTGCCAGATCATCGATGGTCGAATGGAAATACGGGAACGGATTGTGCCGCGTTGCGTACTCATCGCCCGCGATGTCGCCCGAAGCCGAAGGAGCCTGCGCAGCCTGCGTGCCGTCTACAGCCTTCATCGGGTCGGTGCCCGCAAGCTGTGCGGTACGGCGCGGGAACGAACAGGTCTTCGTGCCGTCACGGTCCAGGTTGTTGCCCATGTCCTCGTTGTAGCTGCGCCACGTGAGCTTGGCTTGTTCCATCTGGTTGCCCAAATGCTGCACGCGAGCCGGGAATACGCAGCCGCCGCTCGGGTGGCCGTTTGCGTCGGTGCCCGCCTTGAGAACCTTGGGGTTCGCCGAGTCGTTGCCGGCATCCACGATATCGGACCACAGTTGGAAGCAGTCCGTTTCCGTGTCGTGTGTCGACGGCTGACCCGACACCATCGAAATGTAGTTGTCCAGCGAAACGTGGCCGGTGCCATAGTAGTTCGCGAGGAACGTGCCCTGCGGCATCAGCGACTTCAGGTACGGATCCTGGGTCGAATCAGAGGCCGTCGTGCCGTATGTCGATTCCGCGCTCTTGTTTTCGAGCACGATCACCCAGACGTGCTTGATTGCCTTGTTCGATGCGACAGTAGCAATGTACTGGTCGCTCGCCGCTTTCACCACGGCGTTGCCGTTGGTGTTGAAGTCACCCAGCAGAGTGTCTGACGTCGTGCCGATCTTGGCCGCCAGTTGCGTTTGAGCATCCGACTGCGACAGGCCGCTGTCGATCAGTTGCGAAAGCTGGGTGGTGATCGCGCTGACGAAGCTGACACCACGCGGCGAACGGAACGTAGCCGTGCTGTTGAACGTCGTTCCCATGTTCTTACCGGATGCGTCGTTCTCCGTGGCACCATTCAGGTCGGCAACAACATACTTCCAGGAACCGTTGCTCGTATCGCTGATCGAGAACTTGCCTTGAGCGTCCGAGCGCGCGACAGGCTCGCCCTGGTCACACGTGCCGTTGTTGTTCACGTCCAGGCAGACCGCCGCACCCTGGATATAGCTGCCGAGCACCTGACCGGTGACCTTCGGCCCGCTCGGCCCATCAACGCTGCTTCCGCAGGCAGACAACCCTGCCACTACGCCGATGCTTGCCAGCATCCCGAGCGCACCCCTGCGCAACCCTGCATTTTTCACAACTTCTCCTCGTTATAGGCCGGGTCTACCCGACGGCATTTGACTCGCGTGCAGGTTATGTAAGTTGTGTTACAGGCATATTAAGAATCTGTTAGAAGACGAAATAGATACGGGCTCGAACCGCCGCCGGAAATTGAGGCTTGACGAGTAAGAGAAGGGGCGAACTCCGGCAACCGGCCGCTCGATGTCAACGATCTGAATCGTTGGCATTTGATGCGCGAGCAACGAAATCGGGGAAAACCCGAGAAGAAGGCGCCGAATGCTCGTCGCGATATGAACCTGTACTCAGCCAATTGGGCGATACGCAAGCTTCGCGCAACTTCGCCGCGTTTGCCCCCGAGCGCTTGAACGGCCGCTCGAAGGAAATCCCACGTGGCGAATCGGGGCGGCTACGGTCCGGCCCGGGATACGCTCTGTGTGAGCACCTCAACAATTAAGCATCGGACCGTGACCGACCAATAGCGGCCGGTCGACAACCATGGCTGGATCGGCGAAAATCGACGCCACATCTAGCTTTGGTCATTGACGTCGCTGCAACACGTCTTCTTCCCAATCATCCAGTTTCCAGAATGCAGATCTCGCTTGCTTTGTTCGACATGGACGACGTGCTGGTTCACTACGACCGGTCGGCACGTGTCAGGTCTCTCGCGTCGCTATCCAATCGCTCATCGGACGAAGTCACTGACGCTATATGGGGCTCCGGACTGGAAGCGAAAGCCGACGCGGGATTGATCGACGACGTCGCATATCTGCGCGAGACAGGCGATCTACTTGGGTGCAAGGTGTCTGTCGACGACTGGCTGCTGGCCCGCCGCCTATCGATGTCGCCGAACCTTGAGGTACTGGCGCTGGCAGCGGCGGTATCCAGGACGTGTACGATCGCCGTTCTGACCAATAATCCTCGACTTGTAGCGGAAAATATCGGCTACTTGTGCCCACCTGTCGCGGACCTCTTTGGCAAGAATGTGTTTGCGTCGGCATCTTTCAATGCCGCGAAACCTTCGCCCGAAACTTTTCTGAAGTGCACGGACTTGTTAGGAGTCGCTCCCTCGGAATCGCTCTTTGTGGATGATCTTGAAGCGAATGTGGCGGGTGCCCGAAATGCGGGGTTGCTCGGGCATGTGTTTACCGGGCACACCGCGCTGTCCAGAGAACTCCGCAAATACGGCCTACTAGATCATTGATGTGCGGGAACGGCAAACCACATCCGCACGCGGGCAACGATCGTCAATTGGCTAGCGGCTTCCCGGTTTTTGCCGCGAGCTGACGTGGGTCCCGAATCCCGCAAGCAACCGATTAGCTGGGGATCGTACGTCTGTGACAGACCGGCGGTTGTCGATCACATACGGCGGCCTTTGCTAGAAGGTCGGCTCAAGATAAGCCACTATCGATTCTCCTGGCTGAAAAGGTCGTCAATGATTTTTCGCGCAGCGCTATATCCGCCCATCATGGCGTCGACTTCGGTTGCGAATGGCCGACCCGCGGTATCACCAAACCGCAGCGGCGAGAATAATGCGACCGCGGTGTTCGCCTGATAAACCTTGACCGTCGCAATGTAGCCCGCTCGCTGGGCAGGAGTGGCATTTCGCTGCCAGATGAATTCAGCCTCGACACTCACCTTAAGCGTGAATCCTTGATACTCATACGAGCGGTTCATAGGGTGCTTCCATGAGATTTGCCACGACCTTGAATTGAGTCGCCAGGTGCACGATTGCGCGGGTCGGGACACTCGCAGACAAAGTTTCTATTTTGCCCGGGCTGAACCAGCGGCATTGCGAGATCTCATTTCCGGGCGTTGGGGACGCGTCTGGCGTGGCCTTCATGAAGAATACGTGGTGTCGCTTGCTCAGGCCGCCGAACTGGAAAACATAAATCAAGCCGGACGCCAGCAGATTTGTCTCCTCTGCCAGCTCACGCCGGGCTGCGTCCAGAGGGCTTTCGGACCGTTTGATCGTACCGCCGGGCAGCGACCAACGGGAGCGGGCACGCGCAACCAGAAGTATCCGGCCCTCCCGTGTGCACAAGACTGTCGATCGATCTTTCATTTTTTGAGCTATCCAGCTGACGTTTTGAGGGCGGAGACGGTGCCAGCCCGATCAAACAGGCTTCAGCGACAAGCATAGCCTGGTGTCGAAAAAGTCATATTGCGGTTCAGAAGATGGCGGAAGCCCCTCGCCGATTGGCGCCAGAGATACCTTTAGCTGAAGAGTCGACGCGGTTGTACCGGGGCCACCGAAGCATGAAAACCCGCAGGCCGGCTGCACGAGCGAGGCGCCTCGCTGTCGCGCTGATCCGGCATGAGCTGCGCCGAAAAGCGTGGACGCCGACAGGTTTAAATGAAGAGACGGTTATCGGGGGAGTACGGGTGGTTATATTCGTTATAGTGCGTCGAACGCGCTGTGCTGCTCTTCTAATTCCTTGGCATCAGGCTGCGCTCGCCCCAGTTTCTGCCGTTCGAACGTAGGGGCGAGTTGTTGACACGTCGACAGCGTCCACGTCAAGCACGCTTGGCCGTCAACAGCTTGATACCCAAAGCGAAAAAGATTACTCCGCTACTGCGTTTCACTGCCGCTAGCCAAGGACTTGTCCCAAGGCCATTGTGAATGCCACGGACGCTGACCGAGTAGATGGTGTGAACAAGCGCCACGATTGCAGCGACGGTCAAATACATAACGATGAACTGTTCGGGCAACGGACGGTCATGCGTGATGAACTGTGGCATGAAGGCCGAAAGGAAAATAAGTGTCTTGGGGTTGCTGCCCGAAACCAGAATCGCTTCCCGAAAAATCTTCCGTTTGTCCAAGGTATGCAAGAACTGCGCGTTAGCCGTGGGGTGTGCGTTAGACGCCGTCTTTCTTAACTGTTTTACACCGAGGTACATGAGATAGACAGCACCCACTATTTTCATGCCCACGAAAAGAGGCGGCATTGCAGCCAATACAGCGCCCACACCAAGTGCAACAAGAATGACTACGACGAGCTGAGCTAACAGGTTCCCGGCAATAGTAGGGGCCGTCCCACGGCTTCCGTACCTGACCGTGTTGCGAATGACGAGTAGAACGTTGGGACCGGGTGAAATCGTGGTGACGAGGTATGCCGTTGCGAAAAGAAACCAGGTATGGAAGGTCATTCGTTGTTCTTCAAGTCAGGAGGTCTTTAGGTCTTTACGTCGTTAGCGGCTTTAACAGCGACAGTTTGATTTTGCCACGAATGTCGGACTCGACGGTTCGCAGTCGTCGACGGGTTCGACCGCGCTTTTGAAGCCTGTCTCCGTTCGGAGTTCGAGCGCATACCGAAATGGTCCGGCAGCGCGATCCCCGCATCATTACTTCTGCGTTGTGGCACGATCTGAGTTCTGCTGCCAATCGGGCGGCACCGTCGTGAAGGATACACACGGCGAACGAGAAAGTGCGAATGAGCGCGGCTTGATACACGGCTCTTCGCTTTAACGAAGGGGTTGAATGCACTACTACAACGACGCGCCAGTCGACGGCAATTGTACCTGGGGCGTGGGTACGCTCGCTCACCTTGGCCCTTGCACGCAGGAAGAACTGCAGAGGACTGTGCTACCAGAACGGGTGAACGCTATCCTTGAGACTCGCGTACGTGAAGCGGAGCGCGTCGTCAAAACAATAGTCACAGACCATGAGTTGACGCAGGCGCAATTCGACGCCGCCGTTTCCTTCGCGTACAACTCGTCCAACCAGAACGTCCGGCAGGCGCTGGCGCCTGCCAATAATGGCGACATGAGGTCTGTCTCGCAGCACATGCTGCGCAATATCATGATTACGCCGCGCGATCGCAACGGGCGACCGGCTGGGCCGCCGCGAGTAAGCCAAGGGCTCCTGAACCGCCGGCAGCGCGAAACAGCGCCGTTCCGACAAGGAGCGCACTAATGTTGAAGCGGCTTGGCGCCGGCGTGGCACTGTGCCTATTCGCGTCTGTGAGCAGCGCACAGGCGGCGTCGGTTAGCGACTTTCAGGGAAAATGGACAGTAACCGACATCGTTGGCTATGCGAGCACGTCGGGCGGGATACCTGAAGCCAAGGAGCTTCTGGGTAAGGTATTGCGCATTTCGCCGGGAATCATCGAGTTCGCCGGGGAACGATGCAAACCACATCAAGGATTTAATGTCAGCGTCGTCGACACAGCGTCCCGTCTGAAGGACGACTTCAATATCGATATTGGAGATACGGGACTTCCCGTCAGGACGGCTGTCCTCGATAGCTCGAACTGCACAGTGGTCTATCGCATGGGTGACCACCGGGTACTGTTCGGATGGGATGGTGTCGTGCTCAGGGCGATTCGGCGTTGAGGTCTAGCCGCGCTGCGTGGTAACGCAAGGGGTGTCCTGATTGTCAGGATCTGCGCGGGCTGTTCCAACAATGTCTGCGGCGCGTGATCACGATAGAGAGAGAGGGGACGATCACGGCACCGACCAATCAATTTACCGCCGCCCCCGCCTTTATCCACTCGGCCAATCCCAACATTTATCTCTCAAGTCTAAATCCGAGATAGCTTCCCTCCCTTATAATTGCGAAGTCGCTGGGATACACCCAGTGGCCAGGTTTGACAGCCTGTTTGTTACGTCCGCACTCCCGCCCAGGCGAGAGTGCGTCTACCTCTGCACGTCTATATTTCAATGGGCGGGCCTTGGTAGGGGAGCCGCAAGGCTCGCCGGCTTGACGTAACACCGGTCTGTCAACCCTACTTCGTGCCCGCTCACCCCTCCCTAAAAAGGCCGGTGTCCGGGCGACCCTTCGAAGCAACAGGGAGATCGCACCATGCCCAGGGCCGTCAAAAATCAACCCGCTTCACGCCCACCAGTCGACGCACTCCAGTACGAAAAACTCGCTCTTTCCGCATTCGACTTATGCGACCGGCAGTTGAGTCAACTGGATACGTTGATCACACTTGCGTCATCGATAGTTAGAAATCCTGCCTTCACGCACGACGAAAGAAGGCGTCGTCAAACGTTGCTCGAATTGCTGGTGGATACCGCCGAGCAATATCAGCAGGATCTCGAATGCGACCGCGAGTTGTTCCAGGTGATTGCACTCGACGCAAAGGGTATCCCACGCAACCGTCTCACGGCGCAGCAGGCGGCGAACTTGCTGGCAGACGCATCGAAGATAGTCAAAGCGCCCCTCGAAGAAGAAAACGCTTCGCTCAACAAAAAGCCATCTACAAAACGAGCGATCAAGCTGCCCGCCAAGCCCGTGCAACAACTATCCAACGCGCCGCACTAAGCCATCTAATCAGGCGCGGCACAACAAGCAATAGACAACAGCAAGCAGAAAGCGCAAGTAAAAATGGCCGCAGCACCCACTGCGGCCATTACCTCATAGTCGACCACCCGCACATGGCCGAGCCCGGAGTTGCATCGATAAAAGTGGGTAGCCCCCACCTCGAAGCTCAGTAGACGAGCCGCAACCCATCGTGGCAAAGCCATTTCGATGTTAGCCGCGGGAAGCAGTCAACCGGCACAAGATGACCTGTCTGAGCTGTCAACTACCTTGCGAGTTGCCAGCCTCTGTCTTAGCCCCGCAGTCCGTCTCTACAGTTGATGGGCGGCGCAAGCATTCCAGTCAACGCCGCGCTCAACTGCCGGGATGCGATCGACGGTATTCGACCCCACGGTGGTCCTCATCTGCCCTGAGCGCGGGCGTCTGCTTCCGCCGTCTCATCGGGTACTCCATCGCGCGCCCGACGCGAACTCCCTAACTCACCCTTTGCAACTGAGACCCGCAATCCGCCGCCTCTAATGTCAGAAAAGGCTTGTCCTGCGACCTGTCGACAATATATGATTCGTATACGTTATATATATGGAGGTGCTGTGGGCATTGTGAATATCGACGACGACTTGCACGATCAGGTACGTAAGGCAAGCGCAGTGTCATGCCGGTCGATCAACGCGCAAGCGGCGTTCTGGATCAAGATCGGCATGTTGTGCGAAATGAACCCGACGCTGAGTTTCAACGAGATAGTTACCAGTGAGCTGAAAGCCGCAGGCGTCGTCGCGCAAGCCGTCAAGGTCGCTTTGACATGACCAAGCGACCCGAAGAGATCGCATTGATGGCGGAGTCGGGCCAGTTGCTGGCGGATGTATTTGCCTATCTGGATCAAATGAGCCTGATTGGCATGTCTACCATGCAGGTCAACGATCTGGTCGACAACTTCATCGTCAACGAACTCAACGCACGCCCAGCAAGCAAAGGGCAATACGGCTACGAGTACGCGCTTAACTCTTCGCGTAATAGCGTCGTTTGTCATGGCGTTCCATCCACGACAGACATTCTGCAAAACGGGGACATCGTCAATTTCGACATTACGCTCGAGAAGCACGGCTATATCGCCGATTCCAGTAAAACCTATCTCGTTGGAGAGGTGTCACCGCTGGCTAAACGGCTCGTGCAAGTGACCTATGAGGCGATGTGGAAGGGGATCAAGGCCGTTCGTCCCGGTGCCAGACTTGGCGATATAGGCCATGCCATCGAGCGGCATGCCCGCAGAAACGGCTATTCCGTCGTCAGGGAATATTGCGGACATGGCATCGGGCGTGAAATGCACGAGGATCCTCAAGTGCTGCATTGGGGAAAGCCGCAGACGGGTATGTTGTTGCGGGAAGGCATGGTGTTCACCATCGAACCGATGCTTAACCAGGGGCGACATTCTGTTCGAACCGAGGAAGACGGCTGGACCGTAGTCACTCGCGACGGGCAGCTGTCGGCGCAATTCGAACACACCGTGGCTGTGACCCAAAACGGCGTAAGGGTCTTAACGCTACGATCCGGAGAAACGGTCCCCAACTGACAGTTTGGGGAGCAAGGGCCGCGCATTTGAGAGGAATCTATCCGAGGTCGCCGTCGTTGACGGATCGCCGTTGCGCAATCTTGAGAAGACCGACGGGGCCGCACGCCGGTTCATACAAAGGGGATGAGCGACGCCCCGGACGCTAGCGGAATCAACCGACGCCACCAGCAATATTCGCGATCTGCAACAGCAACTGCGGCCGGTGACGGATAATAGCGCCTATCTCAGTTCGGGCACCATTTAGGATTCTCCCATGGAAATTAAAGTCAACTTTCTCGATAAGCTTCGTCTTGAAGCCAAATTCGATGACTTCACGGTAGTGGCCGATCAGCCTATCCGTTATAAAGGCGACGGCTCGGCGCCGGGTCCCTTCGATTATTTTCTGGCTTCATCGGCATTGTGTGCAGCTTATTTTGTGAAGTTGTACTGCGTGAATCGCAATATCCCGACAGAAAATATCCGCCTGTCGCAGAACAATATTGTTGATCCAGAAAACCGGTATCAACAGATTTTCAAAATTCAGGTTGAGTTGCCATCGGATATCTCGGAAGTCGACCGCCGGGGTATCTTACGTTTTATCGACCGTTGTACGGTTAAAAAGGTGGTGCAGGCCGGCCCCGAGTTTGTCATTGAAGAGGTTGAAAACCTGGACGCCGACGCTCAGTCATTACTGACGTTGAAGCCGGCTTCTGACGCCAGCACCTATATCGCGGGCAAAGATCTGCCGTTGGAGCAAACGATCGCCAATATGTCCGGCATTCTGGCGAGCCTGGGCATGAAGATTGAAATTGCTTCGTGGCGCAATATCGTCCCGAATGTGTGGTCGCTGCATATTCGCGATGCGCATTCGCCGATGTGTTTTACCAATGGCAAGGGATCGACCAAAGAAAGCGCATTGGCGTCGGCATTGGGCGAATTTATCGAACGCCTGAATTGCAATCATTTCTACGGTGGTGCGTTTTGGGGCGAAGACATCGCCAATGCGGCGTTTGTACATTATCCGAACGAACGCTGGTTCAAACCAGGGCGCAAGGATGCGCTGCCGGCCGATATTCTGGATGAGTACTGCCTGCAAATTTATAACCCCGACGGCGAGTTGCGTGGCTCGCATCTGTACGACACCAACTCCGGCAATGTGGAGCGTGGTATCTGTTCGCTGCCGTATGTGCGGCAATCGGACGGTGAAGTGGTGTACTTTCCGTCCAACCTGGTCGAGAACCTGTTCGTCAGCAATGGCATGAGTGCCGGTAACACGCTGGCCGAAGCGCAGGTGCAATGTCTGTCCGAAATTTTCGAACGGGCGGTCAAGCGTGAAATTATCGAGGGTGAAATTGCACTGCCTGATGTGCCGCAGGAAGTGCTGGCGAAATACCCAGGCATTCTGGCCGGGATTCGAGGGCTGGAGGAGCAGGGTTTTCCGGTGCTCGTAAAAGACGCGTCGCTGGGCGGGATTTATCCGTTGATGTGCGTCACGTTGATGAACCCGCGCACAGGCGGCGTGTTTGCCTCGTTCGGCGCTCACCCGAGTTTCGAAGTGGCGCTGGAACGGAGTCTGACGGAATTGCTACAGGGGCGCAGTTTTGAAGGCCTGAACGATTTACCTCAGCCTACCTTTGTCAGCAATGCGGTCACTGAATCGAATAATTTTGTTGAACACTTCATTGATTCCAGCGGTGTGGTGTCGTGGCGGTTTTTCAGCGCTAAAGCGGATTTCGAGTTTGTTGAATGGGATTTCTCCGGCCAGGGTGAAAATTCCAATGCCGAAGAAGCGGCAACGTTGTTTGGCATTCTCGAAGGCATGGGCAAAGAAGCATACATGGCAGTGTATGACCAGTTGGGTGCCGTCGCCTGCCGGATTTTAGTGCCGGGTTATTCCGAGGTTTACCCGGTAGAGGATTTGATTTGGGATAATACAAACAAGGCGCTCTTGTTCCGTGCCGACATTTTGAATCTGCATCGTCTGGACAATAAAGCGCTGACAGCATTGCTGGATCGGCTGGAGAACAGTGAGCTGGATGAGTACTCCGATATCGCCACGTTGATCGGCATTGAATTTGACGAGAATACCGACTGGGGGCAACTCACGGTTATCGAGTTGAAGCTGCTCATCAATCTCGCCTTGCAGCAATTTGAGGCGGCGCAAGAACTGGTGGGAGCGTTTCTGCAGTACAACGACAACACGGTCGAGCGCGGATTGTTTTACCAGGCCTTGAACGTGGTGCTCGAGGTGATGCTGGATGACGATCTTGATCTGGACGACTACAAGGTCAACTTCCGTCGGATGTTCGGCGATGCCCGGATGGATGCGGTAATGGGGTCAGTGGACGGCAGTGTACGTTTCCATGGACTGACGCCAACGAGTATGAAACTGGAAGGCCTCGACCGGCACCATCGCCTGATCGACAGTTACAGAAAACTGCATACGGCGCGGGCCAATGCGGCGGCTGCTGCAAAGTAGGGTTGTGTGACATGGCGGGGCGCGATGATGCCGCTCATCCCCCGTTACAACGCCACCGCCGCTCCCGCCGACGTTCTCTGTATGGCCTGCGGCGGTTGCCCGAACGCCCGAAGAAACGCTTGCCGCATGCGTTCCCGATCGCCGAATCCGGTCTCTCGCGCGATGACTTCGATCGGGTGCCGGGTCGTCTCCATCATCAGCCGGGCTGCCTCCACGCGTAGACGCTCGACGGCTTTGGCGGGCGACTGCCCGGTCTCCTCACGAAACACCCGGCTGAACTGGCGCGGACTCAGCCGCGCGGCCTCGGCAAGGACCTCAACCGACAGATCACTGCCAAGATTCTCCGTGGCATACGCCACGGCCATCTGCACGCGGTCGGACTTTGCATCCAGTTCCAGCAGCGCCGAAAACTGTGACTGTCCGCCGCCACGCCGCTGATGCAGCACGAGCTTGCGCGCGACCATGCGGGCAGTCGTCAACCCAAAGTCCTTTTCGACGATCGCCAGAGCGAGATCGACTCCCGCGGTCATGCCGGCTGATGTCCAGATTTGCCCGTCCACCACGAAGATCCGGTCTTCATCGAGCAGCACGTCGGGGTATTGCTTCCTGAATGTCTGCGCATGAAACCAATGCGTCGTTGCGCGCTTGCCTGCCAGCAGCCCGGCTGCGGCCAGTACGAAGGTGCCGGTGCAAATCGCTGCGACGCGCCTGCTCCGGGCCGGCGCTTCTCGCACATAGTCGAGCAGGCTGGTGGGCGGCAGATGACACTCGTTGTCGCCAGCGACGATGAGCGTGTCGTACGTCGAGTCCCTCAGGCGATCCGTATTGACGGAGAAGCTCTGCGACGTCATCACGGGGCCGCCTTCATCGGACACCAGACGGAATTGGTACACCCTCTCGCCGCGGACGAGATTCGCGTATTCGAAGACGCTGGCCACGGCGAGGCCCAGAGCCTGGAAATTTGGATAAACAACGAGGCCGATGGTATGCATGATTGCGTGCGCAAGGGGTTGTCGTAATACACCGGATATACCACAAAACGGACATCGAGGCGGGATCCGGGGTGACCGCCGTCTCGCATCGCCCATCAGGCTCAGACAACAAAATCAGGCTCGTGGCGCAACAAATCGACATGTCCTAAATCATTGCATATACGTCATTGAGGATACATCGCGTCGACGCCAGAATGATCACCAGCCCCGACATCTTGCCGGGAAACATTCTGAAGAGAAACGACCATGACCTCATCGAGCAAGTCTTCCAAAGGAACCGCACTGATCACCGGCGCGTCCGCCGGCATTGGCGCGGTGTACGCCGACCGCCTGGCCAGGCGCGGTTACGATCTCATTCTGGTGGCGCGTAATGGCGCTCGGCTGAACGCGCTGGCCTCCCGCCTGACGGCCGACACCGGCCGTTCGGTGAACACCATCGTGGCCGATCTCAACGACAAGACCGCGCTCTCGACGATCGAGCGTGTGCTGCGCGACGACCAAGACATCACCGTGTTGGTGAACAACGCGGGCGTTGGCTCGGTCGCGTCGGTACTCAACGGCGACGTCGATGAGATGGAAGCGATGATAGACCTGAACATCACCGCGCTGACACGCCTGACCTATGCCGTGGCGCCCGTGTTCGCGAGCAAGGGCGCGGGTACGATCATCAATATCAGTTCGGCTGTCGGCATTGCCGTCGAGTTGTTGAACGGCGTTTACAGCGCGTCGAAATCCTACGTGCTGAGCTTCGGTCACGCACTCCAGCGGGACCTCGCGGACAAAGGCGTGCGCATTCAGACGGTACTGCCGGCAGCAACGGCCACCGACTTCTGGGACTTGGCCGGCTACGCCAAACAGAAAGAAGCGGCCAGCACGATGACGGCCGAAGATCTGGTCGACGCGGCATTGGCGGGCCTGGATCAAGGCGAACTGGTAACGATCCCGACATTGCAGGATGGAAACGACTGGACGAAATGGGAAGCGGATCGCCGTGCGCTGACTCCAAAGTTCGCGAATGCAAAAGCCGCTCCGCGTTATAACCTGGTGACGAATAACACCTGACGCGAACGACGGCCACGGTGTCGGGTTATCGTTGGCAACGCCAGGTTGCCAACGCGTCGCGATGCGCGTTGCGGTTCATGACGCGCTATCGCAATCATTCGATTTTTCGGGAGCTCAAACGATGCCGTACCTTCAGCTCGATACGAACGAACATTACTCGGTAGCGCAAAAGAAGCTGCTTGCTGCGCGAATGAGCGAAACCTATGCACGCATGATGTCGGTGGATATCCGGCGTATCAGCGTCGCGATACGGGAATTGGGCGACGGCGGCGTTTGGCGCATTACAGCGGCGGGTAGCGATCCTGAACCCGTATCGGTGATGATGCTGGATATCCGCCGTGGCCGTACCCCCGAATTGCGCATGGAAGTCGCTGCCGCGCTCTGTGCGCACTGTGTGGAGATACTGGGTCTGAACGAACACCGTCTCAACGTGGAGTTTACGCAGCACTCGGGAGACGAGATGTACCATCCGGCGCTGGGAGGGTACAGCCCGGAATGGACGGAAGACGAACAATGAGTGATGCGCGTTGTTCTCTGCGGCTCTATCTTGCGGAAAGAAGGGGACTACCTGGAGTCGTCTACAGAGATGGACTGGACCTGTGCTGCGGGCCTGGATGCATCTTCTGAAGTCACCGTTGCCGTGACCCGTACGATATGGTTTTGTAGTTTCGCAGCATCGGGCCGGCTGATGCCTTCGAGAGCCCAAACGCCTCCTGTGTCGTCGAATACGACCGGGTAGACGAAAGGTTCGTTGCCACGCAAAACGAGCCGCCCGTGAAGCGGAATCGATCTACGTTGCAGAACGGGTATCTGATATTTGGCTGCGGTAATCTCCGCAAGAATAGAGATTGCCATTTCTGCCGGAGTGCGCGAACCGATGAACAATCCAGTCGGTCCCTGCAGCCGGTTCACCTGCGCACGTGTCAGGTCAAATTCCAGCAGACGCTCTCTTCGTTTCTCGGTGTTGATTCGGCTGCCCAGCGCGCCTACGTAGAAAGCAGGTGATTTCAGCGCTTCAATCAGCGCCATGTCATCGAGCTTGGGATCATGCGTCAAGCCAACAATGGCGGTATGCGCATCGACTTGCAATGCGATGACGGTGTCGTCAGGCATGCCGTGTGCCACGGTCACTGCCGGGATATCAAAAGTCGAACTGAATTCCTCGCGTGGGTCGACTACGATTACCTCATAGTCCGCACCCACCGCAATCTGCGCGACGAGCTGCGATAACTGACCCGCACCGATCAGTATCAGACGCCAGCGCGGCCCATGAATCGTGCGCATAACGAGCCCGTCAAAAAGCGGTGCGGCATCGTGATCGGCGTCATGCAAACTCGACTTGCCACTGCCCATGTCGAGCACGCGCGCTGTCAGTTTTTTTGCCTTCGTGCGGTCCAGCAGAGATTGCAATACGCGTAATTCGGGGTGCGGTTCTACCACCAGACGCAGTGTTCCGCCACAAGGCAAGCCGAATCGCGCCGCTTCTTCGCGCGAGACACCATACAGCACGTTTTGCGGTAAGTCGGCCGGCAGAAAATCGTGCTCCAGGCGATGGATCAGATCGTCTTCGACGCAGCCACCGGAAACCGAGCCGATCAGCCGCCCATCGTCACGAATGGCGGCCCATGCGCCGTGTGGCCGCGGCGCGGATCCCCACGTCTGCACGACGGTCGCGAGAACCACACGGCGTCCGGACGCGAGCCATTCGATACTGGCGTTGAGGACCGTGTGATCGGTACTGTCCATGGTCGATCAGGTGGTGAAGATTGATGCGCGACAGAATGTTCTGGTGAGACGCGTGCAGACCGTCAATGCAATCATGCTGCAAGCCATTCCGAAGATCATTGCGCCCAGCATGATGACGCCGCGCAGGCTCGAAGGTACGGCTTCGATGAATCCCGACGCCATTCGCCCGCAGAGGATCGTGCCGAACGTCATTCCGGCGAGCATCCACAGGGTACGAGCAGCAGAGCGAAAGAAATCGGCACACAAGGTCAGATGGAAACGAGGCTTGATCACGCGGCGCAAGGACGCTGCGCCGAGGCTGGCAGCTACCACGCCGATGTACATTGCTGGCAACTCGCTCATGTGTAAGGTCAGCGTCTGAAGAAGACCGGACCCGCCGTCTGCTCCGCATTGCGACATGATCAGTTGCGGGCCCGCGCCGCGAACGTCGAGTGCGAATCCTGCAAGCATGCCAAGTGTCTCGGGCACTATGCTGTAACCCGACATTGCGGATCTGGGATTCATAGCGATTCGCCGGCGGTCACGCGCTTCGAACCCGTATTCAACCGCGCAAGTATGTCTGCGTAGTCCGCGGGCGTGTCCATGTCGATTGTGAATCGCTCATGGGTTGCCGGGTGAACAAACACTTCGTCGGGATGTTCTGCGACCAGTTTCCGGCAGCCAGGGTTCACATGTCCATTGATCACCTCGGTGGCGTAACTGGCCGCGAACGCAACGGGATTGCCGCGCTGTCCGTTGAACGACGGCACCAGTATCGAGCCGTGTGGCATCGCAGCGTACGCATCGATCAGTTCGCGATAGTCAGCTGGCTTCAGCAGCACCTGATCGGCGAGACACACCATCACCACGTCGCACGGTGCATTCAGCGCAGCGACGCCCACCGCGACCGATGTCATTTGGCCCTGATCGTAGTACGGATTGAACTGGAATCGGAGTGGCAGGCCGTCCAGCGCGTGAATCACCGCAAGGCCGTTGAATCCGGTCACCACCACGATTTCTTCCGGGCCGGCGTCGAGTAATGCACGCACGGAACGCCTGATTACTGTTTCGCCAGCCATTGGCAACAACAGCTTATGACGGCCCTGCATGCGTGTCGACGTCCCCGCCGCCAGCATCACGGCGGAAAACGCCGGTGACCGTGTCGCCTTCATATGACCTCTTTGGGGTGTCGTTCTTCGATGATGTCCAGATATCGTGCGGGCGCGCGTTCGAATTCGAGCTTGCAGCCATCGCAACAGAAATACACGCGCCTACCACGCATCTCGACCACGTGTTTCGCCGACGCGATATCGATCGCCATGCCACATACCGGATTGACGTAGCGCGTGGGCGGCTCGACGATAGCCATCGATTCGCAAGGCGGCGCTGCGGGCAATACGGGCAGCGTCTCGACACCGGTCGCTTGCGACGTCGTCGAGATAGCTTTGTCCCGTTCCAGCGTCCGGCGCAGCGTTACGAGCCCTGCCACGGCGCCGAGCGCGATTTCCTGAGGGGTGCACGCGTGCACGTCGGGTCCCGCCGGCGCATGCAGCGCGGCGAGCCGCTCTTCCGCGATACCGCGTGCGCGCATGGCGCCGCGTAAATGCAGGCCTTTTCGATGACTCGCCACCAGTAAGACCGCTGCCGCCGATGTTCGCAACGCAGCTTCGA
Organism: Paraburkholderia metrosideri; assembly: GCF_904848625.1. Classification (GTDB taxonomy): domain Bacteria; phylum Pseudomonadota; class Gammaproteobacteria; order Burkholderiales; family Burkholderiaceae; genus Paraburkholderia; species Paraburkholderia metrosideri. The sequence goes on along the minus strand of NZ_CAJHCP010000004.1, from coordinate 463,413 downwards.
GCGCGTCTTCGTCGCCATCGCCTTGCGTGGCGACGAGAATCAGCTGCGCGTTCGACATCCGCAACGCGTCGGCATCGAAGCCCTGCATCACCGTCGACAGATCGAGCAGCTCCAACGCGCCGGTTACGTTGGCCGCAGCATGCACGCGGAATCCCATCCGTTGCGCGAGCACGCAGGCTTCGAGCGCAACGGGTGTCGAGCCGAGAATCAGTACGGCTGGCGCGGGCACCGAAGGCTGGATAAACAGTTCGATCGTGCCGTTGCTCGCGCATGGCATCGCGTAATGCTCCACGCCGGCCTCAGGCGGGACCTCGGCGTTGCTGATCCGAATCAGCTTGGGTTGTCCCGTTCGCATGGACTCCAGGGCCGCCTGTACCACGATGGCCCGCGAGCAGCCGCCGCCGATCCAGCCATGCAAGGTGCCGTCGCATTCCACCAATGCTTGCGCGCCGACCCACGTCGATGTCGGCGGCAGTGCACGGATCACCGTGGTGACGGCGAACAGGCTCGCGTTCCGGATCAGCCGTTGCTCGAGCTCAATCAGATTGTCGGCATGGATCGCTGGGTGCGTAGCTGGGGTCATGACGAGGCTCACTGCAGAACGGACAGGATATGCGGCAACACGCGCTCGAGACTGGCGAGGTCATTCACGCCGGTCATCAGATCGAGGTAAGGCATCGCGGCCGCCATGCCCGCGCTGACCGGCGTAAACCCCGGGCGGCCAGCGAGCGGATTCAGCCACGCAATGCATCTGCAACGGCTCCGTATCTTTTGCAACGCCTGTTGCAGGCGTGCGGGTTCGCCTGCGTCGTAGCCATCGCTGACGATCATGACGGCCGTGCGGGAGTGCAGCAGCGCAGCAGCGTGGTGCTGGTTGAAATCGTCGAGGCTATCGCCGATGCGCGTTCCACCCGCCCAGCCCGCAGAGAGCAATTGCAGCCTTTCCTGCGAGCGCCACGGATCGGGGTCGCGCAAAGCCTGTGCGATGCCGATCAGTCGCGTATGAAAGACGAAGCAATGCACATCGGACAAACGCGCGCTGACGACCCGCGCAAGACGCAGGAAAAAGAAGCTATAGAGGCTCATCGAGCGGCTGACGTCCAGCAGCATGACAATGCGCGGCCGCACGCGTTGCCTGCGACGCCATGCGAGCTCGAAGGGCACGCCGCCATGTGCGACGCTCAGGCGGATGGTGCGTGCCATGTCGATTGCACGGCCAGATGAGGCGCGACGTTCGCGGCGGACCTGCATACCGCGCAAGCGGTGCACGAAGCGCCGGATCGCTTCGTCGATGGCGAACAGTTCGTCGGGCTGGTTCAGATGACGAAAGTCGGCATGCATCAGCGACGCGTGGCGGCTCGCGCCGTGTTCGGTGGTGGTGCCGTCGACCTGCGAGGTGTCGCCGCCGGAACCAGCGAGCGAGAGCGGTGTGCCTTCGCTTTTATCTCCGGCCAGGTCTTCGCCTTGTGTCGTCAGCTTGCCTGCACCGCCCGCGTTCGCTTCGACTAGCGAGTGCCGGTTCGGCGCGAAGAAATACGCTTCGAAGAGTTCATCGAAACGCCGCCACTCTTCGGCGCGGGAGCAAAGGCATGCGCGCAGACCCCAGCGCAGCAGGTGAGCGTTAAATTGCCCGGTGCGATATGCGATTTCAGCGGCCGCGGCCATGTCGCTGCTCGTCACGTGAAAGTCGTTCTCGCGCAGCCATCCCGCGAAGCCGACATAGCGCGAGATCATCGCTTCGGCGAGTTCGGGTGGTGGGGTGAAACCGCCGGTGCCGTTCAGCATGACGCCGCCAGCCGCTCGACCACCGAGCGCGTGAAGCCGGCCTGATCCTCGCGTGTCTTGACCAGGGTCGACAGCGAATCCATGATTCGATCGATACCGTCCTCGTCGAAGATGGTCACGCCGAGGCGCAGCAGCGCGGCCACCCAGTCCAGCGTTTCGGCGACGCCGGGTTTTTTCTGCACATCCATCTGCCGGACGGCCTGCACGAATTCGACGACCTGCTGCGCGAGTTTCAGCGGCACAGCAGGCGCCTGGGCGCGCACGATCATCAGTTCTTTGGCGAAGTCCGGATAGTCGACATAGTGATACAGGCAGCGGCGGCGTAACGCGTCGGATATCTCGCGCGTTCCGTTTGACGTCAGGATGACGATGGGCCGCTCCTGCGCGCGAATGACGCCCAGTTCCGGAATCGATATCTGGAAGTCGGACAGCAATTCCAGCAGATACGCTTCGAACGCTTCATCGGTGCGATCAATTTCGTCGATCAGCAGAACCGGTGCAGGCGTGGTCGTAATGGCTTCGAGCAAAGGGCGTTTGAGCAGATAACGCTCGGAGAAGATGTCCTGTTCCTTGCTCGACAGCGGCCTGTCGTCCTGTTCCATCAATTTGATGGCGAGCAGTTGATGCTGATAATTCCACTCATAAAGCGCGGAGTGAGCGTCGAGACCTTCATGGCATTGCAGTCGGATCAGACGTGTTGCCGAGAGCCGGGACAGCGCCTTGGCGACCTCCGTCTTGCCGACCCCCGCTTCACCTTCGAGCAGCAGCGGCCGCCGCATGTCCAGCGTCAGCAGCAAGGTGGCGGCAAGGCTGCGTTCGGCGATGTAGCCGTGTTGATCGAGCCGTTGCTGCAGATCCAGCACGTCGCTCATGCGGTCGGAGAGCATTCCGGCACCACCGCTTACGCTGTCTTGCGCGAGAAGAGCCGCCGCAGCCAGTCATGCACGACGGCCCACGCGAGCGAGAGTCCGTTCAACTCGGCGGACTGAGCGGGCGGGCGCGAGACGACCGGCGCCGGATCGGCTGATGACGTGGACGAAGGTGCGGAAGAAAGCGACGCTGGCGCTGCAGCCAAAGGCACGGCCTGCTGCGCGGTCATTGACTGCGCGAGCGCCGCGAAGTTGTCGACGAACTGCTTGAGGATCTGGTCGGCGACCGTATTCATCATGCGGCCACCGAATGCGGCTGCCTTGCCGCTCATCGACACTTCGCTTTTTCCTGCCAGTTCGCACGCGGTGCCCTGCGTCTGGATGGTCGCGATGAGATCCATCGATGCACCGGACGTGCCCGTCGAATCCGCACCTTTGCCGACCAGATGCAGCGTGCGCGACGCGCTGTCGAGTTCCAGCACTTCGATATTGCCTTTGAACGACATGGAGGCCGGCCCGATCTTCACGGTGACCGTGCCCTTGTAGTGCGTCGCATCAATGCGCTCGGTGATCTTCGCACCTGGCATGCATGCGCCCACCGCCTCGATATCCTGCAGACACTGCCATCCCGCATCTGCCGTAGCGGCTAGCGGAAAGACTTTTTCGATCACGACTTTCATTCGATCATCCTTTCGACGTCGGTAGCGATGGAATGAACTGACACGTCATTGACGCGCGAGCCCGAGCGCGCGGCATTGTTGCCAGACGCGATACGCGTTGTGAGGCATATTCATGTGCGTGACGCCCAGGTGCGCGAACGCATCGACCATGGCTGAGGTGAAACACGGTATCGAGCCGACGTGCGGCGATTCGGCCACGCCTTTTGCACCAATCGGATGATGCGGTGACGGGGTCACCGTGAAATCCGTCTCCCAGTGCGGCGTCTCCACGGAGGTGGGAATGAAGTAATCCATCAGCGTGCCGCCGAGAAGATTGCCTGCCTCGTCGTAGGGCATTTCCTGCCCCATTGCGACGGCAAAGCCTTCCGTCAGGCCGCCATGAATCTGACCTTCGATGATCATCGGATTGATGCGCGTTCCGCAGTCGTCGAGCGCATAAAAACGCCGCACGCGTGTTTCGCCGGTATAGCGGTTCACGTCGAGCACGCACAGATATGCGCCGAATGGAAACGTGAAGTTGGGCGGGTCGTAATAGTCGACTGCTTCGAGGCCCATCTGCATGCCTTCGGGTACATTGTTGTAGGCGGCCCACGCAACCTGTTTGAGCGTTTTGAACTGCTCAGGCGACCCTTTGAGCACGAAGCGGTCGAGATCGAATTCCACGTCATCGGGGCTCGCCTCGAGAAGATGCGCTGCGATCTGTCGCGCCTTCTCCCGGATCTTGTGCGATGCCCGTGCAATCGCGGCGCCGGCAACGGGCGTCGAACGCGACCCGTAAGTGCCAAGTCCGTACGGCGCAGTGGACGTGTCGCCTTCCTCGACCGTAATCACCGACGCGGGAATGCCGGCTTCGGACGCGATGATCTGCGCATACGTGGTCTGGTGTCCCTGACCTTGCGTGATCGTCCCCATCCGCGCAATCGCCGATCCGTCGGGATGCACGCGAATCTCGCACGAATCAAACATGCCGACGCCGAGGATGTCGCACATTTTCGACGGACCCGCGCCGACGATTTCCGTGAAGGTGACAATGCCGATTCCCATCAGCCACTCGGCGTTTTTATCCGCGCGACGGGCGGCCTGCTCGGCACGAAGGGCAGGATAGTCGACAGCGGCAAGCACCTTTTTGAGCGCCGGTTCGTAGTCGCCCGAATCGTAGTCGAGGCCGAGCGGAGTCGAAAACGGAAACTGTTCCTTGCGGATGAAATTGCGCAGACGGATTTCGGCCTTGTCGATACCGAGTTTCTGCGCAAGCACGTCGACCATGCGTTCAATCAGGTAGACGGCTTCGGTCACCCTGAACGAACATCGGTAGGCGACGCCGCCTGGAAACTTGTTGGTATAGACGCCATCGACCGACACGAACGCATTCGGAATGTCGTACGAGCCTGTGCAGACATGGAACATGCCGGCGGGCCATTTGGTGGGATCGGCACAGGCGTCGAATGCGCCGTGGTCCGCGATGACATGCACGCGCAGCGCCTTGATGCGGCCGTTATGGTCGGCAGCCAGTTCGCCGGTCATGTGATAGTCGCGGGCAAATGCGGTCGAGCTGAGATTTTCCGCGCGCGACTCGATCCACTTGACCGGGCGTCCCAGCACGATCGACGCGACGATCGTCACCACGTAGCCGGGATACACGCCGACCTTGTTGCCGAATCCTCCACCGATGTCCGGTGAAATGATCCGGATCTTCGATTCCGGTATCGACGACAGCATGCCGACCACCGTGCGCACGACGTGGGGTGCCTGCGACGTGATATAGACCGTGAGGTCTCCGCGTGCCTTGTCGAACGACGCCACGCAGCCGCAGGTTTCGAGTGGGCATGGATGCACGCGGGGATAGAGCATATCCTGCCGCACGGTGACATCTGCGTTCTCGAACGCGCGCGCGGTCTTGTCCTTGTCGCCGACATTCCACGTGAAGATGTGATTGGGATGCGTGCGTGCACCGTGTGCGCCGAACTGCTTGTCGCGGATGTCTTCGCGGATCACGGGTGCATCGGGCGCGAGCGCCTTATGCGGGTCCACCACCACGGGCAGTTCTTCGTATTCCACTTCGACCAGTTCAGCGGCATCGGCGGCGATGTAACGATCGTCGGCCACGACGTACGCGACCTCCTGATTCTGGAATACGACTTTGGCGTCGGCGAGCACCGCCTGAACGTCGCCCGCGAGCGTGGGCATCCAGTGCAGCTTGAGTGGCTTGAGGTCTTCGGCGGTCAGCACGGCGTGCACGCCGGGGTGCGCGAGCGCACGCGTGGTGTCGATCTTGAGGATTCGCGCGTGAGCATAAGGGCTGCGCACCATGGCGCCGAACAGCATGCCGGGCATCTTGACGTCGTCGACGTAGGTGCCTTTGCCCTGGATGAAGCGCGGGTCCTCGCGGCGTTTGCGCGAGCAGCCCATGCCTTCCAGCGCGGCGAGACGATCGAGACTGGTTTCCATATTTCCCATCACATGTCTCCCGGTATCAACGCGCCGATACGTCGGACATGAGCGGATGCGAGCTCTCGACCGCTTCGCCACGCAACTTCGCGGCAGCGTACTGAACCGCTTTCACGATGTTCTGGTAGCCCGTGCAGCGGCAGAGATTGCCCGCCATCCAGTAGCGGATGTCCTGTTCGGTCGGACTGGGGTTTTCCTGCAACAGACGCCATGCCCGTGTCAGCATGCCGGGCGTACAGAAGCCGCACTGCAAGCCATGCTCCTGCATGAATCCCTCTTGCAGCGCGTGCAGTTCGCCGCCTTTCGCGAGCCCTTCGACCGTTGTCAGTTCGCCGCCTTCGGCTTGTACCGTCAACAGCGTGCAGGACTTGACCGACATGCCGTTCACGTCCACCGTGCATGCGCCGCAGTGTGACGTCTCACAGCCGATGTGCGGCCCGGTATGCAGACATTTTTCCCGCAACGTATGGATCAGCAGTTCGCGCGGCTCGACCACCACGTCGACCGCCGTACCGTTCAACATGAACGACACCATGGTTTTCTTGCTCATCGATTTTCTCCTTGTCGGCGACTGGAACGCCTGTCAATCTGCCGTGCGCGCGAGCGCGGTCTGTAACGCGCGCCGCGTCATTTCGCCCGCCATCGCGGTCTTGTATTCGACATCGCCGCGCAGGTCTTCAGCCGGCTCGCAGATACTCATCGCGAGCCGCGCGGCGTTGTCGATCGCAGCCTCGTCGAGTGCATTGCCCATCAGCGATTGCTCGGCGCCGGTAGCGCGCAGCGCGGTCTGGCCGACATTGGTCAGCACAATGCGAACCTCGGCGACGCGGCCGCCCTGCATGCGCAGCGTGACCGCGGTTGCCGCCGTGGCGAAGTCACCGGTCTTCCGTTTGAGTTTCGCGTAGCAAGAGCCGGTGCCAGCCGTGGGCGTCGGAATGCGGATTTCAGTCATGATTTCGCCGGCTTCGAGCAGCGTCATGTAGGTGCCGAGAAAAAAGCCGTCGGCGGGCACGACCCGCTCACCGTGCTGGCCCGCGAGAACGAACGACGCATCAAGGGCAATCATCAGTGCCGGATGATCGTTGCCCGGATCGCCGTGTGAGATGTCGCCGCCGATGGTGCCCCGATAGCGCACCTGGGGATCCGAGATCTGGCGCGCACCTTCGACGAGCAACGGGCACTTCGCCTGCAGTAAAGCGGACCAGATCAGCTCATTCTCCGTCGTCATCGCGCCGATGCGGATTTCATTGCCCGCTTCGTGAATGCCCTTGAGTTCGGAGAGTTTCCCCAGATCGATCAGGTGATCCGGTTGCGCGAAGCGCAGTTTCATCATCGGCAGCAGGCTGTGGCCGCCCGCCAGAAGCTTCGCGGTGTCGCCGTGCTGGTTCAGCAACGTGATGGCTTCGGACAGGCTGTGGGGAGCGTGGTATTCGAACGGGCGAGGAATCACGTGGGTCTCCTGATCGTCATCGGCCAGTCTGCAAAAGCGTCATGGGCCTGTAGACCGGAAGCATTTCACAGGACGGCACGGTGGTTCAGAGGCAGTTCTCCAACGGCGGAATGGACGCGTGAACTATCGGTTGGGAAGCATGAAATGCAATCGGGCGAAAACATGCCGATGCAGCGTGTGCGAACGCACATGACACAGCGCAGCGCAGCATTTCAATCCGTATTTCGTGAACGTCGGCTTTACCCGCATCAGCGGGCCGAAAGCTTGCGTGAACGCCGGAAAAGGCATACAAATTTCGAAAAGCCCGTACTCTGCGAAAATTTCTTCGGGCAGGAGACCCCGCATGAACCCGCTGGACCCGAGTTCGACACCTTCATTGCCCGCGTCCGGGTTGCGCCACAACGAGACCTTCCAGCACAAGCTGGAGCAGTTCAATCCGGGAATGGTCTGGCTCGATGCACACGGACATGTGATCGCGTTCAACGATGTCGCAGCCCAGATACTGGGGCCGGCGGGAGAGCAGTCTTTGGGTGTCGCTCAGGACAAACTGCTTGGCATGGACGTTCTGGAACTCCATCCGGAGAAGAGCAGGGACAAGCTGCGCTTCCTGCTGCAGTCGAAGGAACCAACGGGTTGCCCTGTGAAGTCGCCGCCGCCCGTTGCAATGATGATCAATATTCCAGACCGGATACTGATGATCAAGGTGTCCAAAATGGCCGGCAATCAGGGGCCATGTGGGACGTGCATGATCTTCTACGATGTAACCGATATCACGACCGAGCCCGTTGAACCGCCTCAGATCAATCGGGAAGCCGCTCCAAGACGGCTATTCAAAATTCCGGTCTACCAGAGAAATCGCGTGATTCTGATCGACCTGAAAGACGTCGTGAGGTTTCAGGGCGACGGGCACTACACGACGATCGTCACGCAAAGCGAACATTATCTTTCTAATCTCTCTCTGTCTGATCTCGAACGCAGGCTTGATAGCAGTATTTATCTACGGGTTCATCGCAGCCATATCGTGAGCCTTGCGTTCGCGGTGGAACTAATAAGAGCGGAAGAAAACGTCAGCCTGATCATGGCTGACACACAAAGAACGCCGGTGCCGGTGAGTCGCACCCGGGCGACTCAATTGAAGGAAATGCTGGGCGTTATCTAGAGACTGCACTGGGCGGCAGAGAGAAGTTCATATCGTTTGATTCATCTCAACGAAGATGTTTCGCTTTTCTGTGCCGCGTGCATCGGGTTGGTCTCTTAGGGCATTCAGCTCCGGTTATCTGGCTCCGACAGGAACAACTCGGCCTGAGCTACGAAGCGCTCGGGAAACTGATAGAACGAGCCATGGTTTGAATCCTCATACAGAATCAACTGGGCATTCGGTATGGTTTGTTGCATCGTGTACGAGTTAATGGTTGGGGCGATGACGTCGTTGTTGCCCTGCACGATGAGCGTCGGTTGGCGGATTTCCTTCAGATAGTCGAGCACGCCCTCGAATTGAACGCCGTACTTCCCGAGCGCTTCGAGTTGGGCAGGCGCCACCTTGTCGTTCACTTCCGGGTCGCGATTTTCCTGGCGCAAATGCTTGCGCTTGAGGAATGCCAGTCCGGCTGCCTGACTCGTCTTCGACGGCGCGAAGTGCACCGCTAGCCACAGGTGCTCGGGCGGCTCGTAAGCAGCAGCGAAGATTGCCGCCGCAGCTTCAGTCATCGGTGCAATGCCTTCCCCGCCGCGAGGACCTGTGCCGACCAGAATAAGACGTCGCACCAGCGCCGGGGCCTGCAGCGCAATTTCCTGCGCGACCATGCCGCCGATTGAAAAGCCGAGAACGTCCACCCTGTTCAGATCAAGCGCCCGGATGAAGGCGATCGCGTTCGCACCCATCTGCTGAATCGTCGTCGGGACCTCGCCGGAACTGCTTGAGATACCCGCATTGTTGAACAGGATCACTTCTCGTGTCTTCGCGATGCCGTCTGTCACCGCTGGATCCCAATAGTCCATTGTTCCGGTGAAGTGCTGGTTGAAAACGACCGGCAAGGTGCCTTGCTTTCCGAAACGGCGGTACGCAAAGCGAATACCGTTGGCTTCGACAAATTGCGTGGGTGCCGTTGAGTGATTGAAATTGCTCATCGAAATTCTCCTTGGTCAGATGCGTTCTACGGTATTCGGGAAAGGGATAACCCATGGGGTCGCTGGCGACAGCGGCGGAGGTCTTGCGTGCACAGAGTCGAACGAGCGGTCTGTGCGTGAATGCTGGGAGAGGCCGGCATCTCCCAGTCGTAGGCACCTGCAAATGCTTTAATCTGCACGGCCCGTTTGCGACGGGAAGTTGTCGCCGAACATCGGGAGGCCACTGGCTGAATCTGCGGCTGTTGCCTCGTCCTGAAGAACGTCCCAATGTTCAGCGAGCTTGCCGTTTTCGAAGCGCACAATGTCAGCGGCTATCCACGCGGCGGGACGGCCGTGGCCGGAGAATCGCCCATGTGCGATGACGAAATCGCCTTCTGCCACAACAAGCTGATTCTCGTATCGCAGGGTGTCGGGTAGCGTGCGTATCAGATTGAAGAGGCCGTCCCGGCCCGGCGCAATGTGGGCACTGTGCTGAATGTAGTTCTCGGACCAGTACTGCGACGCTGCCACATAGTCGCGGCGGTTGAAAAGTACTTCGAAGGCTTCCAGAAGAAGTGACTTGTTTTCTTCGGCGGTTGTTTTCACGTTGATCTCCATAACTGGACCAGGTCGTCCATTGCGGGGCGGCTGCGATGTACGAATGCTTGTACTCGTGGACGATCTGATATCGATCGCGGACTGGAAGACTGAACGACGCCACGATTGCGCGATGTATTGCGCCGGTGAACCGGTTGTTTTTTCGCGTGGAACGCGAGTTTGAGACATTGCACTCGAACTGGCGGCATCATCGTTCTCCTCAGATAGCTGATGCGCAGTGGGACTAAGACCCGGCACAGATGCCATCGGATCACTGTAACGGAGCGACGCTCTGGCATCCTGCCCGGGATCTGAGATAACCTGCGGGATTCTGTTTATGGTCGAGCGCGACGTGATCGGCCTGACCGTACCCGTCCGTTATCACGGTGAAACACGCTGGCCCGGCCGGAACGCATGAGTGCACGACATCCAGGCAATCCCAAGCGCGAGGAGGAGTAAGACAAGAAGCGTCCATGCCATCGGACCTACTCCGGTGGTTTCAAGCATGACTCCGCCAATCAGGCCGCCGCCTGCAATAGCGCCGTTCCAAACGGTGACAATCATCGATTGAGCGGTGTCAGAGGCCCTTTCTCCGGCGGCATCCGCTGATGCAGTCTGTAGGAGAGTCGCCGCGCCTCCGAAGGTGAGTCCCCATACGGCTACCGCGAGGTAAAGCACGGTCGGTGACTGGCCGTCTAATCCCATCGCTGCCGACGCAAACGCGAAGGCCGCAAGGCTTGCCAGCACCAGCGTCCTGAGCCGGCGGTCGATAAATGTGCCTGTGATCCAGATTCCGCCAATAGCGAAGCCGCCGAACACCAGAAGGACGGCATCCACGCGGCTTGTCAGATGAGCAGGTGCAAGGAAAGGGGCGATGTACGTATACAGGATGTTGTGCGCCAGCATCCACGCGAGAATCACGGCTAGGACTGGACGGACGCCGGGAAGCATAAAGACGTCACGTAACTTCAGTTGAGCACCGGCGGTCTGTCCCGGCAACCGGGGTGCGGTTCTGAGAACCCAAACGATTAGCACAGCGGTGAAAGCGGACATCACTGCAAACGCGATGCGCCAGCCTACGAGATCGCCGAGCCACGTCCCGGCTGGCACGCCGATAGCGAGTGCGACCGGCGTACCGACAAGAGCGAGTGCCATCGCACGTCCCTGCAGATGAGGTGCAACCATTCGACGGGCATATCCCGGCACGATGCCCCACGTTACGCCGGCCGCTACACCCGCCATAAAGCGTGCGAATAGCGTTAGCCAGTAAAAGGACGAAAAAGCGGTAATCGTGTTGAACACGAGGAAACCAGCGATAGCGAGAAGCAGAACAGTGCGACGCGGCCAGGTCCTTGTGGCAGCGGTCATTGGTATGGCTGCTGCGACTGAGCCCAGTGCGTAGAGGGTGACGAGTTGACCGGCCCAGGACTCGGACACAGACAGACCGTGACTGATCCCGGGAAGCAACCCGGCAGGCAACGTCTCAGTCAGGATTGCAACGAACCCCGTCATTGCGAGAGCCAGCAATCCGGCTATCGGTAAAGAGTCGGCTGGAACGTACGCTGAATCGTCGTGCTGCCCGTCGACGAAATCTTGAGAGGACATGAGGATCTCCGCAGTTGGGGAAAGGCGGGCGCCTACGGTGATCACTGCGCCGCGATGGATGTGAATCTACGCGGCAGCGGTTGATAGACATAGAGGGGAAAGAGAATGAGCGTCATTCGAAGCCGGCATGAATCGGCTAATACATTGTTCAGCGTACCGCCGATGGTGGAACACGTGGCTACTTCACTTACAGTTCTTCGGCAACAGCTCGAACGTTCCTTGGAAATGACTGACAAGACCTGACGTGGGCTGCAAAGGTCCAGCGCATGCGGGGCGGCTAGGTCACGCAGCCGCGAGTGTGGCTAGCGTCTCGCCGTCCGTCCTCGACGGGTATTCGGAATCCGCAATTTGAATGTCATTTGAAAGCTCGCGTTGCGCGAGGATGAAGTATTGGGACACCGCCTCACTCCACGAGCTCGTTGGGGCATGCCCTGAAGGCATGGGGTCAGTGCTTTAAAGGTCTTTGCATTTAAATCAGCCAGTCCGTACTGTTGATGCCCCGACATGTCCATCGTAAGTAACGACTCAGCGACAACTCGCGCCCACGTTTTGGAACACTCGATGCGTAAGCGATTTTCAGCTTGCCTACCACGATTCTTTCGCGAAGTTACCGAGCCCCGGCTGCTTGCGAAAATGAGGAGGCTGCTTCGCAGCGCCGCCACCAGAATGCGTGTGAGTTGACGGGCGAATCAGCAGATCTCAGGTCTTGTCAGGTTTGCCGCATGACAGCGATTGCATCGTTCTGGAAGATGATGATTCGCTGACATTGAGCGTTGGAATCGCCCCTCTGCGTCGTCGTCCAGTTACGCGCCGGACACACACTTGGAAAAATCGATGAGCTACTTAGAGCACACTGCCGCGTTCGCTTCCTCCCAAACGACAGATGATCCTGAAGCGGCAACGGCAAGCACGGCCGAGGATCTGTCCGGTGCATTCCGTCGGGTTCGTTCGGCTACAGATGCACTGATTGCGAAACTTACGCCAGAAGACAGGGTGGTCCAATCAATGCCGGATGCCAGTCCCGTCAACTGGCATCTGGCACACACGTCATGGTTCTTCGAGACTTTCCTTCTGGTCCCGTACTTTCGCGGCTACCAGGTGTTCGACGCTGGATACGCATTTCTCTTCAACTCTTATTATGACGCCGTCGGCGACCGGCAGCCGCGTGATCGCCGAGGTGTATTGACGCGACCGTCCAGTGACGCCATCGCTGCGTATCGTTCACATGTCGACAGGCATATGGAATGGCTCCTTTCGGAGGCCGGCCGGTCAGACATCGAGGAACTTGTTCTGCTCGGCCTGGCTCACGAGGAACAGCACCAGGAGCTTCTCCTGATGGATCTGCTTCATCTGTTTGCCCAATCGCCGTTGAAACCGGTCTATCGCGCCGACTGGCCAGTTCAGTCTGCGAGCATCGACGGAGTCTTCCGTCGGCATAGCGGCGGCCTGCTGGAGGTTGGCACGAATGACGGTGGTTTTGCGTTTGATAACGAGAAGCCGCGACACAAAGTCTGGATCGAGCCATTCGAGATTAGCGATAAGCTCGTTAGCAATGGGCAGTGGATGGACTTCATGACCGATGGGGGATATTCCAGAGCCGATCTATGGCTTTCCGAAGGTTGGGCCGTCGTCCAGGCGAAGTCGTGGCAGGCACCCGAATACTGGGAGAAGGCGAAGGATGGCAGCGGATGGAATTCCATGACGCTCGGCGGGATGCGGCCCGTGAATCGCGACGAGCCCGTGCGTCACATCAGCTACTACGAAGCCGCCGCCTTCGCCACGTGGGCTGGAGCGCGACTCCCGACTGAAGCGGAATGGGAAGTGGCGTGTGTCGCGGGCCATCTTTCTGTTACGGAAACGGCGGTCTGGCAATGGACGCAATCTGCGTATTCCGCGTATCCAGGTTTCAGGATTCCAGCCGGCGCTATTGGCGAATACAACGGCAAGTTTATGGTCGGCCAGATGGTTCTTCGAGGGGGCGCGCAAATATCCGCGCCGGGTCACGTACGACCAACCTACCGGAACTTCTACTATCCGTCGCAGCGCTGGATGTTTGCCGGCCTCAGGCTGGCCCGGGATGCCAGCCCGGTTTTCAATGGCGAGCGCGAAAACGAGGAGTTTGCACAGTCTATTACATCCGGTTTGTCAGCAAAGCAGAAGACCACGTCGCCGATGTACTTCTATGACGAAACGGGATCGGAATTGTTCGAGGCGATCTGTCAGACACCTGAGTACTACGTGACGCGGGTGGAAAAGCGACTTCTTGAGAGAGTCGCGTCTGACGTGGCGGCCTTCGTCAAACCCAATTCGATTCTTGTCGAGTTTGGCAGCGGTGCTAGTGAGAAAACCAGGCTGCTTCTCGATGCGGCGAAGCATGTACATACCTATGTCCCGATCGATATCAGCAACGCGGCGCTCGCCGCGGCAGCAGCGAGAATCGCGAGCGAATATCCATCACTACGGGTCATGCCGGTCGAAGGGGATTTCATCACGATGGTTGACACACCTTTCGATTTTCCTAAGGGGCCGCGGGTCGGCTTTTTCCCGGGATCGACAATCGGCAATTTCAGTCGGGATGATGCGATCAGCTTTATGTCGGCGGCGAGAACAATGCTCGGGAGAGGTTCGCGCTTTATCATCGGTGTCGATATGGTCAAACCACTAGACACGCTCCTGGCCGCGTACGACGATTCGGCGGGTGTTACAGCAAGCTTTAATAAGAACCTGCTGACACGGATCAATCGCGAGCTTGGCGGAAACTTTGATCTGGACTCGTTCGAGCACACGGCGGTCTGGAATGACGAATTCAGTCGTATTGAGATGCACCTGGTAAGCACCAGGAACCAGACGGTCAACGTGGCGAGTCGGAGCTTTGTCTTTAGAGAGGGAGAGAGCATCCATACGGAGAGTTCTCACAAATATAGTGTGGACTCGTTTTCAGCGTTGGCGATACGCTCGGGCTGGGCGGTGGAGAAGCACTGGCTGAGCGACGCTGGCGAATTCGCAATCTTCTGTCTTAAGGTTGATGGCGCATGAAGATTTTTTCGAGTCGGCGTGGGGGCGGTTAAAGACATGCGTGACGCGACGCCTCTGTTTAGAAAAACCGCACCCGGAGGAGTAACTGGGCACCGGTTTTGACGCGATCGATCGGTACTCGCTGCATGATGTCGCACGGAATTGCGCCCGTGCATGCCCAATTGCCTGTCAGGCTGTCATGCCACCGTCGACGCTGATGTTTTGACCGTGAATAAAACGCCCGGCTGGAGAAGCCAGCAGAAGCGCCAATCCTGCAACGTCCTGTGGCTCACCAATGCGACGCATTGGGATCGCTGAAGATATCTGAGCTTCGCGGGCCGGATCTTCCCACAAGATTCGCGAAAACTCGGTTCTGACCGGCCCGGGGCAGATCGAATTCACGTTGATATTCGAAGGACCGAGTTCCAGAGCGAGATTCCGGACGTACTGATCTATAGCCGCTTTTGCTAGCGCGTAGAGTCCAAGCAGCGCGGTTCCACGTTTGGCGACACGACTCGACATGAACATGATTGAGCCGTCTTTGCGCTCCACCATTCCCGGAGCGAGCAGGTTCACCAGCATCAAGGCAGAGCGCACGTTGGTTGCCATGACTGTGTCGAACTCATCTGCGGTTCGCGCCAGCATAGGCCCGTCAGGAGTGTTTGCAGCAGCGTTGAGGACGAGGATGTCGACGCGTCCGAAGGCATCCTTCGCCTGCTCGGCGAAGGTTTCAACGCTTTGCGGATTCCCCACGTCTATGGTCAGCGCGCGTACCCGATATTCTTTCAGCTTGAGGCGGCCTTGGGCATCTGCAGCGCTCCGCGCCGTCCGACCCGATACGACGAGCGAAGCCCCGGCAGAACCGAGCGCGTCCGCAATCGCGAACCCCATTCCCTTCGTCGCACCGGTGATAACGGCAACTTTTCCAGACAGGTCCAAAGAATCCATACGGAAGTCCTTTTAAAGCAATAACGCCAAGAGTGCGAAAAAACCGTGACGCGTCTTATCAGGAGTCGTGGCTTTTTGCACCGCGTGGAAGATCGGGAGCACCTCAGCTTGCAACAAGAGAGGTGCGAAATTTGGCGGTACGTTTTGTCTGCGCGGCCTTCAAAGCATCGACAAGTTCCTTGCAGCCACAGTGCTTCCGATAGTCAACGTCGATATATGAAAATATAACAATACCGTCACGGTCAATCACGTAAGTAGCCGGTAAGGGAACTAGCCATGTGTCTTTTTCGATTGTCTGGGGAGGTGTGTACCCCAATTGATAATAGTAGGCTCTCAGGCTCTGCGGAAGTTCAAATGCAAGTCCATATGACCTCGACGCTGCCATGTTCGCGTCGAGCAGAACGGGGAGTGCCGGGCTCGGGTACTTCACGCTCACTCTGCATGGCGGTTCTATCACTACGACGCTCGTTCTTTCGGTTGAGTCTGATTGATCGACGGACGCGACGGCATCCGTGGCGTGATCTCCGTAGGAGCACCATGCACCCCGGCGAAATTGCACAATCACCGGTCCTTTCAAGAGCAAATCTTCGAGTGCGATAAGGCCCATTCGTTTGTCTTCAAGTGAAAACAGCGGTGCCCTGTCGCCGGCAGAAATTGCTGTCGACGCTGCCTTTCTCGACGCTGCGACAACTAGCTCGACGTTCAGGTCGGTGTGTTCCACAGATCCGCTTTGATTACCGTTCTCTGTTGTCGACATGATGTTAGGCGCGAACGAAAGTGTCGTATGAGCTAATTTAAACATTCACGCTGGTTCGCAAAAGGTGCAAAATCGGATAACACATATTCCAATGGAGAATCGTTATGGACCGTCTGGCGGCGATGGAGATTTTCATCCGCGTTGTTGACACCGGATCTTTCTCCGCTGCTGCACGACATCTGGATATCGGTCAGCCGGCGGTTTCAAAAGCGGTGGCTCAACTTGAAGAATGGTTGGGCGTACGACTCATGCTTCGATCTACTCGTGCCCTTACCCCAACGGAAGCCGGAGCGAGTTTCTATCAACGGGCCCGCCGTGCCATTGAAGAGACAGACGAAGCGGTCGTTGCCGCGAGGGGAACCGCATCCGCGCTTTCAGGAAAGCTACGCGTTTCGGCCGCAGTATGTTTCGCAAGATTGCATATTGTCCCTCGTTTGACAGAGTTTCTTGAGCAACACCCGAATCTGAATGTCGAGATGGTGCTCGACGATCGCAACATCGATCTGGTAGACGAGGGGGTGGATCTCGCGTTGAGGATGGGCGTGCTGGCCGATTCGAACATGACGGCGCGCAGAATTGGCGAAGCGCGCCGCCGGGTCATCGGCACGCGTGCATACTTTGAACGATACGGGTACCCAGAAGCGCCAGCAGATCTGTTGGCGCATCAAGCGGTGATATACACGAGAGATGGTGGAGGTGAGGACTGGACGTTCCGGAAGGCCACGGCCGAAGTGTCCGTCAAGCTGCAGGGGAGGGTGAAGATAACCGCGACCGAGGGAGTGCGCGCGGCTGTGCTTTCAGGTATAGGGCTCGCGGTAGCTTCTGAATGGGCCTTTACGCCTGAGCTGAAATCAGGTGCCGTCATTTCGGTCATGGACGATTGGCTCTTGCCCACCATCATGCTGTCGGCCGTTTATCCCACTGGGCGCCTTGCCAGCAGCAAAGCGCGGCAATTCGCTGCGTTCGCGGAAGACTGCGTTTCCGGATCGCAGCCGCCGAGCCTCGAATAAGTCCGGGAAGAACCGGCACTAAAAGTGCGTGAAAGTACTAGATCAACCAATGCACCCGGCGCAATGCCGGCAGGGTCATCGACCACGACGACCCTACACGACAAGCAGCGTGCCCTTTTGAAAAGAAAAGATATCAGCGAGAACGCGTAGTACTGGCCGCTGACTAGACTTTCACCACGATCTTGCCGAACTGGCCATTGTTTTCCAGGTAGCGGTGAACGTCGATCATTTGAGAAAACTCGAAGGTCCGGTCGATGACTGGCCGAAGGTGTCCGCTAGCGAATCCCTCATTGACATACTCGACTGCGGCTTTTCGACGGGTCTCGTCACCGGTGGTCAGCCAGATGTTGTGTCCTTTGATCGTTGGCATTTTGGCGATCATTGTCAGCACGGGAATGGGCGTATCTTCGTCAGCCAGCGCGCCGTAGATATAGGCGATTCCCTGGAAGGCCAGTGCCGAAATGAGTTTCGGAAAGTCCGATCCACCGACCGGATCGAATACGACTTTGGCGCCCTGGTTATCTGTGATTCGCATCACTTCGGCAACAAGATCTGCTTCCTGAGTAGCGATCACGTGCGTCGCGCCTGCTTCGAGAAGCTGCGACCGTTTCGCAGACGTGCGGGTGAGTGCGATCGTTGTCGCGCCAGCGTAATTGGCGATCTGGATGGCCGCGAGGCCAACGCTGCTGGAGGCCGCGGGAATCAGGACGACATCGCCTTTGCCGACTTTCGCATCTTCAATCAAGGCGCCGTACGCGGTAATGAACATCATCCATATCGATGATGCTTCTTCAAACGTCAAGGATTCCGGGTGTTTAACTACCGCGTATGCTGGCATGACGATCTCTTCGCCATACGTGTGGTACTGATTCTGCGAGAACGATGGAATCACACTGACAGCGTCTCCTACTGCGAGGTCCGACACTTCTGCGCCGATTGCCTGGACAATTCCGGCCGCTTCATAACCGAGCCCGGCGGGGAAGGTCACAGGCTCAATATAAACATCCGTGCGCCACATGGACTCGGCGCGGTTAATGCCAATCGCTTTGACCTTGATGTGGACTTCGTTTGCGGCTAGTGCTCGCAATGGAGTGTCCACAAATTCCAGGACTTCAGGGTCGCCGGCTTTGGAAAATAGAATGCTGCGTGTCATGGTCAATGTCTCCAGGGAGAAATAAAAGCAGGGGGGGGCTCTTCAGGCCGCGCTAACGCCGTCGTAGGTGGGGAAATCGCTGTAGTGCTTTTCAGTGCCGCCCCAAAACGCGGCTCTGACGTACGGTGTGAGAGGGAGCCGGTGTTTCAGGCGATATGGCAAGTCCGGATTGGAGGTGAAGTGCCTGCCGAATGCCACGAGGTCCGCATCGCCTGCGGCGACCAGAGCTTCCGCGCTGGCTCCGTCGAACCCGCCAGCCGCAATGATGGGATGTTTGAAAAATGCCCGTAGCGACTTCGCCGCGACTGGGGCATGTCCTTCGTGAAGCGTCTCGTCGCCTTTGATCCGCGGATCGATGACGTGCATATACGCGATACCGTAGTCGTTGAGTACCTTTGCGACATGACTAAAAGTCGCTTCGGGATCACTGTCCGAAATGTCACCCCACTCCCCAGATGGTGAGATGCGTACGCCGACCCGGTCTGCGCCCCACACGGAAATCAATGCTTCGACGCATTCGCGCAGAAACCGCACGCGGTTTTCTACCGGTCCGCCATAAGCATCAGTACGCTTGTTCGAGCCATCCTGAATGAATTGATCGACGAGATACCCATTTGCTCCATGCAGTTCTACGCCATCGAAGCCAGCGTCCCGCGCCCGCTTCGCCGCAACGCGGAACTCTTCGACGATCCCGGGGATCTCGGAGATGTCCAGAGCCCGATGGGGCGACACGGGAACGAAGCCGTCTTTGGTTAGCGCGACACCTTCGAAAGGCACCACCGAGGGTGCCACCGGCGCAACGCCCCCGGTCATTTCGACATGGCTTTGCCGCCCACCGTGGATCAACTGCATGAAGACCCGGCCACCTTTTGCGTGAACGGCCCTGACGATCGCTTTCCAACCGGCTGTCTGGCTGTCGTCGAACCAGCTCGCGGCGCCCAGGTAGGACCTGGCCACGATGGAGATGCTGACGCCTTCAATGAGGACGAAGCCTCCCTCCGACGCTCGTTGTCCGTAGAAATCCGCCATCATCGGGCTAGGAATGTCGCCTGGCTGGATGGTCCGTAGGCGAGTCATCGGCGCGAGCACCACGCGGTGAGAGAGGGTATAAGCGCCGAGCTTGATTGGTGTGAACAGATGATCCATGATGTTCCTCTACAGGCAGTTGAAGGGTTGTCGGTCGTCTTTTGCCGTCGGAAGGACATTAGCCATTCCCGGACATTCGAAATAGACCTCAGTTGGGATAGGGCTCATTCCAGAACGGGATGGACGGTGACACTGCAATCGGTGAAGATGCCGAAAGAACTTTGACGGGTGGCGACGGCCGTCGCTGCAGTGAGTGACCACAACCAATCTAAACCGCCGGCCACGCGCAGTTTTGTACGAAAGCTGAAGAGTTCTGATCTGGACTGCGACCGAGCGGAGCAGTGGGCCGGATAGCCTTACAAAGTGAAATCTGTCGGTTGCCGGCTTGGGGATTCTGCCGTTTTGACGGCCCCGATTGGCTCGTGGACTGATTACGGCGGTTGTAAAAAAAACGAAAGTGAACAGCCGTTCGTCATTTAAGGATCGGTAGAAGGTCGATGCGTCTGGTGACGCAGGGAGCGTGAGTTGGTGTTCTTCCGTTCGTCGTGTGTAGCGCGACCCGATCCGGTTTGCGACTGAGAGATTCGCAGGATCGAGCGGCAGATACGACTCGGGGGCGCGGCAAAGTATTCAGTTACTGGCAAACATCACCGCGCCGTAAGGCGCATTCCATAGTTCGAATGACTACGCCATTTGCGAGGGTCCCTCAATGGACGCGTCCGTTTTCCTTCACGATGACTTCGCTTTCGGCGCTACGATGGTCGTGCCGCGCAGAAGGGAGCTACTGCACAAAGGAGTCAGAGTCGAGGTGGGTGATCGAGCGTTCGATCTTCTTCTGTTCCTCGTGCAGTCTCGAGGCTCGGTGTTAAGCAAGGACAACATCATCGCGACGGTCTGGAACAATCGCGTGGTGGAAGACAACACGGTAGAGGGCCAGGTGTCTGCGCTCAGAAGGGCACTCGGGGAGGACCGCTCTGCGATCCGCACAGTTACTGGCAGGGGATATCAATTCACCGGGGAACTGACCGGAAATGGAGCGAAGGCAAACGGGCCGGCAAACGTACAGGCAGATGAGCCAGCCTTCCCGGGCGTGACGATTCCCGCCGATATATGCCCGCTGATCGGCCGCGAGATTGCTGTCGAAGAGGTACGCGGTATCTTGACCCGCCACCGATTGATTACTCTCGTCGGATCAGGCGGCGTCGGCAAAACCCGGCTCGCCCTCGAGGCCGCGCGTCAATCGATATCGAGCTTTGATGACGGCGTTTTTATAGCCGAGCTTGCAGCAACGACGTCCGCCGACTATCTGCCAACCACAATTGCCGTTGCGCTGGGCTATCCCCCGGGCGATGGAACGCCCAATCTCGATCGACTGGCGCCGACGCTCTTATCGCGGCGGCTGCTTCTGGTGCTCGACAACTGCGAGCATCTGATTGATGCATCCGCAAGAATGGCTGAAAGACTGCTGCGCATTGCGCCGCGCGTAACTGTACTGGCAACGAGTCGTGAACCCTTGCGGGTACCGGGAGAGGTGGTTTACCGCGTGCCGTCGCTGGAAATACCGCCCGAAGACGATCGCAGCGACGCACGGGAATTTGGTGCTGTTCGACTGTTCGAGGAGCGCGCGGGTGCTGATGTTCGTCTGAGTTGGGATCCGGCCACGGCACTGAGACTGGAATCCCGGATATGTCGGCATCTTGATGGAATCCCTTTGGCGCTTGAACTCGCGGCAGCGTGTGTGCCCGTGCTTGGACTGCAGGGCGTCGCGGATCGACTGGAAAATAGATTCCAGATACTCACGCACGGGGCGAGGACGGCGCTTCCCAGGCAACAGACTTTGCGCGCTACGCTCGACTGGAGTTACAGCCTTCTATCGGACCTTCAGCAAACTGTATTGAACCGTTTAAGCCTGTTCGCCGGCACGTTTACGATGGAGTCCGCTCAACTGATGGTCAGTTGTCCGGATATCCCGTCAGACCTTGTCATTGCTGCGATCATCGAGCTCGTCGATAAGTCGCTCGTGTCGGTCACCTCAAGCGCAGGCAACGTACGATATCGGCTTCTCGAGTCGACGCGCGCTTACGCGAAAGAGAAGCTTCACGAAGGCGGCACGCTACGCGAATGGTCGAGTCGTCACGCGCGCTACTGCCTGGAGATATTCGAGGCAGGCGGGCATCGTGCGTCTTCTGGTGAAGATGTCGATTGGAGGAATGTCTATGGTCAACATCTGGATGATCTTCGCTCGGCCATGATGTGGTGTTTCGGACCTGATGGGGCTATGCCGCTAGCGGTGCAGCTAACGGTTTCGAGCATTCCGTTCCTGATGCATCTCGCCCTGCTCAAGGAATGTCAAGCCAGAGTAGACGAGGCGTTGGCCTGGTTATCAACGCAGGACGCCGAGGTCGACGAGCGGCATATGAAGCTTTACGCTGCTCGGGGAATGAGTTTGCTGTGTCATACCGTCGCGGCTCATACGGGCGATGCGTTCCAGTCGACGATCGACATAGCCGGAGACATCGGCAATCTGGACTTCGAACTCCTGGGTATGTGGGGACGCTGGATGTGCCATTACCTGAATGGAGAGTTCGAGAGTGCGATTGCGCTGTCGGAAAGATTCCGCCAGGCCGCTTCGTTATCTCCGTGGCCCTGCGATCATCTTGCAGCGCATCGGCTGACCGGAATGTCCCGGCTATTTGCCGGCGATGTGAGTGGAGCTATCGACCAGCTGAGGATAGCCGCAATCGATCAAACGCCGCTGACACGCTCCCAGCGAATGCGGTTTCTCTATGACGAAAAAATGCTGTCGTGTGCTTCGCTAGCTCTGGCGCTGTGGCTTGGAGGAAAGCCCGATCAGGCGCGAGTCATGGCTCAGCAATCACTTGAGTCGGCACGGGAATTCGATCACCCGGTCTCCATCTGTTACGCGCTCAGCGAGGCAGTGTGTACGATCGCGCTTCTATGCGGGGACGACCGTGCGCTCGAAGAGGCGGTCGCCGCACTCGCTGCTGAAACCCGGCGTCACAGCATTTCCACATGGCGTGCGCGTGCGCAGATGTGGCAAGGCCTGATGGAAATGCGTGCCGGAAACACGTCAGCGTTTGCCCAGTTGATCTATCCGGCGATGGAAAACATCGGTTCCAAACGCTTTTATCTATCGCTCACGCCGTTCGTCACAGCGATGGTCGATGCGTTGACGAAGCACGGAAAAATCGAGCAGGCCACCGACGTTATCGAGGAATCGTTGAACCGCGCGCTTCGCACGAGGGACAAGTGCTCGCTGCCGGAGCTGCTGAAGGCAAAGGCGGAGGTTCTGCTGTCGGATCGCAAGAAACCTGGGTTGCTCGAGGCGGAGCAATTGCTGGTGCGCGCGATGGAGAGTGCCGAGCACTATGGGCTCTTTTCGTTGAAATTGCGTTGCGCGGTTAGCCTCGCAAAGCTGGAGCACGTGAAAGGGAATCAGGACTCCGCGTTCAACACGATCTATCCCGTCATGATCGAAATGGTCGAAGGAAATGATATCGCCGACATGCAGGCGGCACGAGCGCTACTGTCAGCGAATACCAATGACGCACCTGATTTAAAGGTGCAGCATTTAGGCACTGAATCGAGAAATCCGCTTCTTTAGATAACGTGCGCGGCGAGGTGCTGCGGCAAGGTGTCAGGTTGGCGGCGTAGCGGCGGTCGGCCGATTGATTATCAACGGCCACCAGAAGGACGCCACCGATACAACCGAGAGCAGGGCAATGAGCGTGCACACCAGTTGGAGAGCGTGGTAAATGCCAAACCGGGTAATGGCGAGTCCCAACACGAATGCAGTGAGCGCCTGCATAAAATAGCAACAGAAGTATAGGGATGAGAGAGCGAGGCCACGGCTGATGTCGGGCGTGCCGGCGTTGAGACTTCCGAGCCCGCCGAGAAAAAGAAGACCGTAGCTTGCCCCGCCGATTGCCGTTGAGAGCAGAAACAGCGAGAGTGAATGGTCAGTGCCCGCGCGAACGAGAAGCGTCATTGAAATTACAGCGCAGACTCCACCTATCAGTACGGTGCCACGGAACGGCATCCGTTGGAGCGCGATGCTCGCCAGTCCCCAGACCGCCGCGAAAAGGGCGATGATCGATCCGTTCACGAGCGCGTTGCTCGAACTAACGAGGTCATGGGCAATCTGTGCACCTGCCGACAGAAAAACCGAACCCAGCATGAAAGCCGAAACGCACGCTACAGCAGACGGCCAGAATACGCGTCGGATTGGTTTCGGTACTCCGATGATGCGGATCCGCCAACGCGACGGCTTCGCCTCTGGCGCATCTGACGGCAAGCGCAAGGTGAACGCGAAGACGACGACCAGAAAGGCGAGCAGCGTGACGTAATTCGTACGTAGCGGCAGCGGAGCGTACTGGATCAGCGCGCCTCCCGTCAGTGTGGCGAGCGCGAGCCCGACTGCCTGCGCGGCAGTGTTGGACGCGCTTGCAATGTGGCGGCGAGAGATGGCGGAGAAATCCACGAGCGCAGCCGATGCTGGCCCGGCTGACAAGCCGACCCCAGCACCCATGAAAGCACGTCCCACGAAAAGTTGTGAGGGACCGTCGGCCACAGCGAAAAGTGCGACTCCAGTGATCGAGCAGACGAGTCCGATTAACATCGTGGTCCTTCTACCTACCCATTCGGGAAGGTCAGCCAGAAGCAACAATGCAATGACTACCACGACGGGATAGACCGCGAATATGCCGGCAACCGTCGGGGCGCTCAGGCCAAATTGCCTTGCGTATATCGGGTAAAACATGGCCGGCGCCGCGCTGGTCCATAAGGTATGCACACTGATTGCGGTTGCAGTCCAGAAGTAGGCTGGCTTACGCTGCGCGACCGATCCTGGCGCTGCATTCAGAGTGCTGGCGGCGACGCGGTACTCACGGACAGTTCGCTTGAACATTACGCGCCACTGGTTACGCCGATCGAGTCGACTCGCTCGGTATAGAACGCGAGATAGTTTTCGATCTGCTGCACAGCGGGAAAAGGCGATTCATAGGTCCACACCGCATTTACAGAACGCTCGCCGCCAGCGATGATGGAGAAATACGAGCAGTCGCCTTTGTATGGGCAATAGGTCGAATGATCTGTCGCGGCCAGCTTTGTCATGTCCACGTCGCCACGCGGGATGTAGTAGACCGGGTTGTAGTTCGCTTCGATCAACGTGAGAGCATTGCGGGAGTCAGCAATGGTTTCTCCGGCAACGGTCACTATCACGCGTCCGGCGGTTGCCTCAATGGCAATGGGATGATCTGGGCCCGGGATCTTGACCGAACGTCCATCAGAAGTTTGCGCAGATGACATGTTGTTTTCTCCGAATCCTGTTTTAACGTGGCAGAGGGGTACGACTTCGAAGTCGCTTTGGTGATGCTCCGTGCCTTCCGGGAAGGCGTCACGCCGGTATGGTCATTGCGCCATTGATGCTAGCAACGGGCTTCTCCATTCTCGGACCCAACGCAAATAAGTAGAATGAATAAGAGAAAGCCAGAATCAAACATCGAAGACCGGCGCTCGGTTCTTCCTTAACGTGGAATTTAGCCGTTAGCGCCTCTGGTGAGAACGACTTTTTAGGCTTGCCGGCATGCCTGCAAGGCATGGCCGTATTTTGTTCCACCACGGTCGGTCAACAAAAAAAGCTCGCGCAGAAAACGGGCGCAGGAGGAGACATGGTAAAGACGAGCCTCGCCCGCATCCTTGTGCTTTGCATCGCTGTGAGCTCTGCTGCCGCGGGTTCGACTGCATCGGCACAAACCTCTGACGACGTCGTTAGCATCGGTTTCATCACCGACTTTTCGGGGCTTTACGCAGACAACGATGGTCCCGGTGGCCTTGAGGCCATACGCATGGCGATTGCTGATTTCGGCGGCAAAGTAAACGGCAAGCTTATCAAGCTGCTCTACGCCGATCATAAGAATGAGGCAGACATCGCAGCGTCCCGAGCGCGTGAATGGTCCGATCGCAACGGACTGAACATGCTGGTTGGCGGCACGAACTCGGCGACTGGTCTGGCAATGAACCAGGTCGCTCGCGAAAAACATCTGGTGTATTTCAACGTGGGCGCGGGAGTCGACGCGTTGACGAACGAACAGTGCACGCCGTACACGGTGCACTACGCGTACGACACGACCGCGCTCGCCAATGGCACGGGATCAGCGGTGACGAAGCAGGGTGGCAAGACCTGGTACTTCCTGACCGCCGATTACGCATTCGGCAAGGCACTTGAAGCGACGACGTCGCAAGTGGTCAACGCGAACGGCGGGCGGGTGCTCGGCTCAGTGCGTCACCCCTTATCAGCGTCTGATTTTTCGTCGTTCCTGTTGCGGGCTCAATCGTCGAAAGCGCAGGTACTTGGTCTCGCGAATGCGGGTGGAGATACCGTCAATTCGATCAAGGCGGCCAGAGACTTCGGCCTGACCGGAACCATGAAAATTGCCGCGCTGCTGGTCTTCATTGGCGATATCAACAGCCTTGGACTGGAGACGGCGCAGGGTCTTGTACTAACGGATAGCTGGTACTGGAATAAGGACACCGCCACGCGCGCGTGGGCGCATCGCTACTACGAGAGGATGAAGAAAATGCCGTCCAGTCTGCAGGCCGCCGACTACTCTGCTGTGACCACCTACCTCAATGCGGTGAAGGCTGCCGGCACGACAGATCCAGACAGGATCATGGCGCAATTGCACACTGCCAGGATCGATGACGTCTATGCGAAAGGGTACATCCGCCAGGACGGCAGCATGATCCACGATATGTACCTGATGCAGGTGAAGACGCCAGCCGAGTCGAAAGAGCCGTGGGATTACTACAAGATCACCGCGACGATTCCGGGCGAGCAGGCGTTCACGCAGAAAGCCCAGACGCGCTGCTCGCTGTGGAAATGAGCGCTGACGCGTCGGATAAACATGCTCAGGTTTAGAGCGGTAGCGTCAAATTTTCGCGCTTCTACAAACGAAGCTGATGGGCGAGGCAGCAGAACTCCCAAAGACAATGCGGGTCCTTCGAGCGATAATCGCGCATGACTTTACGATAAGCGCGCGAATCGAGAGTTTTCGCCATGACACGACCGCCGTTGGACAAGCGTGACTGGATCGCCGGACTGGAAAAAGGGCTGCTGATTCTCGAGTCGTTCGATAGCGAACATGCCCGCATGACGCCGAGCGAGGCGGCGGAGCGCACCGGCATGACACGAACGGCGGCACGCCGCTATCTTCTGACGCTGGAGCACCTCGGTTACGTGCAGGGCGATGGCAAGCAGTTTGGCCTCACACCGCGCGTCTTGCGGGTAGGTTGGTCTTACTTCGACTCCGCGCGTCTGCCAAAGCTGGTTCAACCCTATCTGCAGCAGTTGAGCGCGGCGATCAATGAATCGGTTTATGTCAGCGTGCTTGACGGATGGGAACTGGTGTTCATTGCTCGCAACGGGGTCTCGCGCGTGATGACGACAGGGTTCGTGCTCGGCGCGCGGGTGCCGGCGCCGCTTGCATCGCCCGGCGTCATATTGCTCGCCTACCGGTCCGACATCGATTCGTTGCGCGAGTGGCTGGACAGTACCCAACTGCGTCCCTTCACGCCGCACACACTGACTCACAAGACCCGCTTGATGGAAGCAATCCGCCAAGCACGTGCGGATGGTTTTGCTGTAATCGAGCAGCAGCTACAGATCGGCGTGCGCGGCGTCGCGGTGCCGTTGAAAAGCCGGCACGGCGAGGTCGTCGCGGCGCTCAGCACGAATATGCCGATGGGCAAGGAAGAAACTGAAAGCGCGTTAGCCCGCGTGTTGCAGCCCCTTCAGGATACCGCGTTGGCGATGCTCAACGTGCTCTAGATCCGGCGCACGACGCGGCCTATGGGGGCATTCCCACCGTGCGAAAGGCTGCATCTGCCCGCGCGTGATCTCGAAAATGTTTGATTAGGGGTCCGGCGAAATGTCAGCGAGCGCCTCATGCAGCAGACGCTCGCGCTTTTTACGTCACATGCAGCTCACGTTTCCGTTAGTGACCGTGCACGACTGGTTGGCGCCCGCCTTGTAGGAAGACAGACCAAGCCATTGGAACGTGTCGCTGACGCCGGCAGGAATATCCGCCTTGGCGTACGACGACGCTGCGTTTAGATCCCCGCCGTTATAAGCAACGGTCGCCGGATAGGGGAATACCGGACGGCTCTTCACTACAGTAGTGTCCGTCGAACTGGTTGCAAAATTGACGATGACCTGGCCAGGCGCAGTGCCGTTTTCGACCCAGTTCATCATCGGCGTCAAGAAGTCGTCGGTTGTGACGTTCGGACCGCTGTTGCAGTGATAGACGCCCGGGATCATGTACAACATCATGAACTTGGATTGCGCATCCGCGCCCATCGTGCTCTTTACTCCCGAGTAGTAGTTCAGCGACATATACGGTGATGCGCCCGTGTCGGACCAACCGTGCCAAACGAGCAGCTTGCCGCCACGTGCCGAGAACGCGCTCAGGTCGGTGTTGGTCGCGTCAAAGACAGCACCGTACTTCATCATCTGGCTGAAGCTCGCCATGGTGAACTGTAGGTTGGCGTAGGTGATTCCAGTCGGAGTTCCGAGTTGCGCCATGTAGTTGGGAAAGTCGCTCGACCAGACCGCGTCGCCAACGTTAGCCGGGGTCATCGGTGCACCGAGGGTCTTCGGAACCATCGTCCCGATCCAGTTCGCTTCGCCGCCGATCGGCATGTCACCTGCGGTAAGGTGATTGCCGTTCTCGTCGATGGGGCCGTTCCAGATTTGCTGCACGACGCTGATCTGAGCCGCAGTCAGACACTGCGCAGTGTTCGTTCCGTTCGGACATTGGATTTTTGTCAGATCCGGCTTACACGCCCGTGGGTCTTGAATGAGGCCACCTTTGTCGGCACACGACGACTGAACGAAGCTCACAAGTGTCGGCATCTTGTCTGCCGTGAGGATCGCTTGCTGGTTCGCGTCCGAGTTCACATGGACGTTCCAGCCGTGATAGAACGAATTCGTGGGAACTTCGTCGATCACCGGAGAGCCAACCACGATCCCGTCAAAGTCTGCGGGATAACGTTGCGCTTCCTGCAAGCCTTCCCGGCCGCCATCCGAACACCCCTGGTAGTACGACTTGGTTGGCGCCCTTCCGTAGAAGGCAGTGACGAGTGCCTTGGTCACGAGCGTTGTCTTGTGCATCGACGAGTAGGCAAAGTCAACGACGGCTGAAGGATTCCCGTTCGCCCACGTACCACTCGACAGCGGTGCCTGGTGGCCGAGGTCTGTCGCAGCGGTCACCATCTGATTCGAATTGAGCGGAACACAGCCCGCGCTTTGGCTGGCTATGCCAGTCGGCGCGGAGATGAATCCACAGTAGCCGCCACATCCGACCATCAGGAACCGTTGCGTATAGGTCTGCATGGGAAGACGAACTTCGAAAGTGGTGGTCGAAGTGACCGTTCCTTTGACGTCGCAGTACGAAGTATCTCCGTCACCGACGACCGCTGCACTGGTAATGGAGGCAGGCGCTCCGTCGATATTCGAGAAGTTTGCTTTAGCAAGATCGGCGCATCCCAGAATCGGCTTGGTGACCGCAAATGCGTTCGTCGGGGCACTGCTGTTATTGATGTCGTCATTACCACCGCAAGCGGCGACAATGCTGCCTAGGGCGACGATCAGCAGAGCGGTAAAGGCTTTTGATAAGTCAAACTGGAAAGTCTTTCTGTTTGGCTCCCTTTGAAGCAGAAATTTCCGGAAAATCTTTAGTGGGCTCGTCATTTTGCATTCCTACGAATAGACTTCTCAAGAGGATAAGCGGACCGCCTGATCGTGAGAGTCAAGCGAATAGATGTGGTGGAAAGGGGGGCTTCGAAAAGTTTGCCTGCTTGGACTCATCAAGTCGCAGGCAACTGGGGGCGGCTTAACGTGGCGATCGTCTTGTCATGTCTCCTCCTTGGCGTTTCGGAATATTTTTAATCCGGTGCTTTATAGCTCTGTCGGCTAACCTCGTCACCCTTCGGCTAGAGATTAGGCTGGCTTGATATGTTTGGCACTAGGTTCGGTAACAATTTGCGCGATTAGCGCACGCCCGTGTCTGATAGTCGCACAGACCTCGGGTTTTCGAGACTCTCAGGAAGCACTACAAGGAATTCGAGCGGCCCGTTGCTGGCAAGCAAACACGTCGTTTCAGCCGACGCACAACTGGCTTCCGTTAGATCGATGTGTCTTGCCCTGATGCGTGATCAAGGGGCCTTGATATTGCCGCGCGCGCGAAGCGGCGAGGTCGGCGATCGTGATGCCGTTCCCGGCAAGGATAGTGAAGCGGTAATTAATGCCCGCATCAAGCATGTCGGCAAGTTGCCGCAGGAACTATATAAATCGCCGACCTGGGCTTGGCGAACAGAGAGGGCCCGGCGCAAACGCGTCACCGTGGCCACTGATGTACAGGTCTACTTCTGCGACTCCCAGCATCCGTGGCGGCGCAGATCAAACGAGAATACCAAGGGACGTCTACGGCAGTACTTCCCCAATGGCACCGATCTGTTTTTCTATCGGAATTTCCCGGATGTGATAGAGCATATGAGGGAGAGGCGAAAGTCGGAACTGCCCTTGAAGCGTTGGAGGACTGAGCTTAAGCTGGCGCGGCCGCCCGCTGGCGGCGAGACGCGAACTGCTGTCTTTGGGTCGTCAGTTCAACACTGTGAACGTCTGCGATTCTCTTGGAGTTATAGTCCGTTCTGGCCCCCCCCATTACGCCTTTATCATTTCGTGCGCGAAAAACTCTAATTTAAAGGGGGTGAGGGAGAAGCAAAGCATTTGTTGACGGGGAAAAGCATATGTTGAAAATTTTTCAATAAATCTTAAGGCGATTTTCCGCGTCAATTTATGCTTTATTAGTCACCCCTCACACACCGAAACCCCGCATAAACATACTGATACCGCGGTTGAAACCAGTTACGAAACTCCGGCCGCAACATGCATTGCGCTGTGCGTGCCGAACCGCCTTTCAGTACGAAGTGCTGTCCGTCGAAGAAATTGGCGGAGTACCCGAGATAAAACGGAAACGCTTCAAAGCCGGGCAGCGCGTCGAATAAAGTCGAGGTCCATTCCCAGCCATTGCCAAACTGACCCTCCGCGCCAAATGCACTCACGTTGTCGGGATAGGCATCCACGGGCTTAGGATCCCAGCTACGAAAATCGAAATTGCCCGACTTCGCAAAGGGGGCACCATGCGCTGCACGTTGCCATTGCGCTTCGGTCGGCAATGTCTTGCCGGCCCAGCGCGCATACGCACTCGCTTCAGCGTGACTCAAGTACACGGGCCAGTCGGTCGGCAGCGGCACGTCGTCGAACATGGTGCGCAGCATCCATGCGCGATTCCCGCCGTTCACCTCGCCTAACGACCAGCATGCGGGATGTTCAATCTGCTCGGCTTCTTTCCACGCCCAATCTTTTGCGGTCCACCACGTCGGGTCGCGATAACCGCCTGCGTCGATGAAGTCGCGAAACGCGCCGTTCGTCACCATATGGCGATCGATTTCAAACGCGGGCACGTCAACGCGCATTTCGCCAAACTCATTGTCCCAGCCAAAGCGACCCGCCTCGCGCGGCATACCGAGTGCTGTTGCGCCGGCCGGCACGCTCACCATCGACGACAACGCGTCGCGATGTTCCGGACGCGTCACCACGGGTTCGCGCAATTCAGTCACCTTCTGCGCCAGCGGCAACTGATGCAGCATGTACGCGAGCGTTTCAGCGTGCATTAACCGATGCTCGATCGCGACATTCAGCAATTGCCGCGATGCTTCGGATTGCGCGACGTCATGACCGGAAAGCCCGTTGAACGCGCGGTCGATCTGCTCGCGAGCAGTCAATGCGTAGCCGCGGACAATCTCTAGTGACGGCCAGTCGGCAGGTTGGTCGGTGGGAAAGCCGCCATCCACGGGATCGATACCGAACGCGAATAGCTGGTCGAGTTCGGGGTTGAACGCGGGCAGATCGCACACGCGTTGATCGAACAGATTTCGGTCGAAAGCTTCCAGATGGCCGATGTAAAACACGATCCGGTGACGTTCACGGATTGGCCGCTCATACAGAAACTCGGGTTTGACGATGGCAAACAGCGCGTCAGTGACCTGACGCGCGTCGATCAGACGCTGGATAAGCGGGTGATGCGGGGCGCGGTCGCGATTCATTTCGCCAGGTCTCCTTGCGGGGGACGGACTAAAGACTGTACCCGCTCGCAGGAGCCATGCCAAGACGAACGCGCCCGAAAAGGCGCGAGCGGACGCGCCGGGGGCGGCTCAGACTTGGCGCAGGCCCTCCAGATCGACGATCCGGATATGTTTGCCCTGCGTGTCGATCAGGCCGCGCTTTTGAAATCTTGACAGGGTGCGGCTGACAGTTTCAAGCGTCATGCCAAGGTAGCTGCCCATATCTTCGCGCGTCATGCGCAAGTTGAATTCCGCCGATGAATAGCCGCGCTGCGCATTTCTCGTGGACACGTCCAGCAGGAACGCGGCAACCCGTTCGTCGGCGGACAGCGAGCCGAGCACCATCATCTGCGCGGCTTCACGGACGATCTGCTCGCCCAGCAGCTTATGCAGACGATCCTGCATCGAGCTGATTTCGCGGCACAGCAGTTTGAGCGCGCTATACGGGACGATGCAAACGGTGCTGTCTTCGAGGGCCACGGCGCTGCAGGCATGGACGTCCTCGCTAATGCCGTCGAGCCCGAGCGCTTCGCCGGCGAGGCGCAGTCCTGTCACCTGTTCGCGACCGTCACGATGGGCCATGACGGTTTTCAGCGAGCCGGAACGCACGGCATAAATGCTGTCGAAGTGGTCGCCGCTGCGGTACAGCGCCTCGCCACGTTGCACGGAACGCGCCGAACAGATCAGCACTTCGAGTTTCGACAGTTCGTCCTGTGACAGGCCTTGCGGCATGCAGAGTTGCCGCATCGAACAGCTTGAGCAGCGGGCGGCGGTGCGCGTGGCCGCCCGCGCGGGTGCCGTCTTGCGAACGCCGCGCGCCGGCAATGGGCTGGCGGCGGATTCATCGGTGCCGGCGGAGCGGGTATCAGCGTAAGAGGTAAGCATGGTCTGCGGGCGAGTGCCTGAGTATTGACGGATTGTCCCACCCGTAACGCCTGCCCGTGCTGACAAAGTGACGCGCTCGATCGACAGGCATCTGATGTCACGCCGTGGCTGGCTTCTGGGTAACGGACTGCGGTGCATCTCATCGTCGGGCGGTTCGATTGTGCTGTCACTTATCCGCAACATCCGCTGCTCATACGGCGAAGCGGATGATTGGCGGACGTTCAACGAATCTGGGCGGATTCTGATCGGGATCAACACTCTGCGCGACCTGACCACTGGATCATAGCCTCAGCAACGGGCCGGACCGTGACCGTGGCGACGCCATTTATTGACCGATATCAAGGTTTTGCGTCGTATTGGAACGAGCAGTCGCCACTGGGAAGGAATTGCCGAAAGTAGTTTGTAATGATGGGCGTTCGGCATTCACCTTGTCGTGCTGTCGAACATATCGCGTGGCGTGTGGGATCGCCTGCCGGAATGAAATTCAAGGCGAACAAATCATCGAGTTCCTCGAATACCTCAATACGGCGCTACGCCGCGCGCGATCTGTTCTCGACGATCGTATTGAACACTTGCTTCCAGGACCACTCAGATGAACGCCAAACTCTCCGCCCTTTGCCTGCTCGCCGTTGCCACACTTGCCGCCTGCGGACAGCACCAGTCCGACACGCCCAGCACCAGCAGTGCAGCTTCGGCCCCCGCCACTGCGCCCGCCAGCGACGTCAAGTCCGGCAAAAATAGCGACGCGGCCAAAGCTTTCGCCGATGCGCAGAAAGCCACGGAAACGGCGCAGCCGAAAGCCGATCCTGGCGTACCGGTCGCCAACTATACGACCGTCGATCAATCAGATGGCGGTACGTGGTTGACGTATGTGGCGGTCAGTCGCGCCACCCCGCAACCCGGCGACGACGAACTGCTCGGCATGTTTTCTCCGCGTTACTTCAACGAACCGGACGTCTTCAAGAAACACGACCTGGTGGCCACTGAACTGCCGCCGGTCAAGTCGAACCTGCAGCGTTACGCAAACCAGGCGTATTACGCAATGCCATTCGGCGACCCGACGGGCACCTCGCTCAACATGAATTTCTTCTTTCAGAGCGGCTATGACTTCACGACGAAGAGCTTCCAGATGAGTTCGGGCCAGTGCTGGAACATGGTGTACACGAATCGCCAGAACGTGGCACTCGATCTGACGAAGACGGGCAATAACCTTTGCCAGTTGCCGGTGCAGGATGAGGCGGTCGCCAAGCAGATCGAGCAATTGCGCGCGGCCAACAAACTGTCGGCGCGCGGACTGGTCTATTTTCACGTCGATGGCATTCAGAACGGCAACCGCGTGCTCGCGACCGCGACGCATCTGCATATCGACCTTTACGATGCGCCGGCGTGGGACAAACGCGGCAAGGTCTTTGCGTCGTTCGATCTGTAACGCGAGAGGGAAGCAGGCGCGTGCAATGGCGCGCTGATCAGCGCACGCCACGACGATGAGATAGCAAGCGGCATGAGGCACTCGCGCTTCATGCCGCTTCGTTCATTTCACCCGTTGAGGTCCTGCAGCTTCGAGACATCGCTGATCCTGATCTGGCTCAGCAACGAATCATACGGATTCGCGGCGAGGAGCCGCGGCAGATTCCATTCGCAGGTCGGGAACATGCCCTGCGGACAATTGCTGCATGGATCACTGGTGCGTCGGTTGCGCCAGGTCAGCAGGATCTTCAGCATGGCCGCAAAAGCGAATATGACCGCCAGTTTGAACAGCCAGACCGGTGCAAAGAAATCGACCTTGAACAGGCCGCTGATCAGATAGCTGCCGCTTACCGCGCCAAGCAGAATGCGCGCGAACACCTTGAATGCTTTCTTCTGCAATAGCGGCTGTACAGCGGTAGGCACGAGCAGAATCAGATGCAACGCAATCCACTGCCAGATCGTCCACGATTGCCACGGCATCGCACACGCGGCAGCGATGCCGAGCGGCACGCCAATCGCCACGCACGCACAGCCGAGGCATATGGGCCTGCCAAACGGCCTCAGCAGATGATGATCGTGGCGCGAGCAATGCGGATGATGCGCCCATCGCAGCATGCCCGAGCCAGCGGCAAGCTGCCGGACCTGCGCGAACGACGGCATCGGCATGCCGAGGTTCGCGAAGTCGACTGGCGGCCGCTTGTCGCCGGACTCACTCATTGCGGCGGAACACCATCACGAGCACGCTCTTCGAGCCACCGCACGTTGCCGTCGACGATTGATAGACCTGCACGAGCCAGTAACCTTCCTGGGCCATACGGTTGGCATGGCGTTCGCATGAAGCGGTGTCGTAGGGTTTGCCGCAAGAACCTTCGATCGTGATGAATTTATACATGGTCTGGTCTTTGTTTGAGGAATGGAAAGAGGGTTATCGATTCACTGACGCATCCACCATCGCGTACGTCGTGCCACCCGACACGCTCGCCACCACCTGCAACGCGACCTTGCGCTCGGCGACCTGCGTGCCGTTCACATACAGCGTCGACTTCACCGGATACGCACCTTGCGGCACACCTTGCGGCATCGGGATCGTGAAGCTGCTGGAGAACGCGCCAGCGGACGCAGTCTTCGCGACGGGTTTGCGAACCGACTTGGCGACGGTGCCGTCCGGCTTGTAGATGGTTGCTTCTTCCTCGATCAAAGGATCGGCGGCGTCCTGCTTGCCTTTGACAACCTCGATATAGGAATTGAGCGTGGCCTTGTCGCCCGCGGAAATCGACGACGGTGTGAACGACGTGGTGTATTTCACCACCGACGCCTGTTCCGGCAAGCGGCCATGGTGTTCGGCCTTGTAGTCGGCCTGCGCTTGCTGCGCGGTTTTGATCTGCTTCGCCTCATAGTCGACAGCCGCGCAGATCAGCGCGGCGACGCCCGCGCCGATCGCCGCGCCCGCGACCTTGTTGCCGCCGGTGACGACCGCGCCGAGCACGCCGCCTGCCACCGCGGCGATCGCCGGGTTGCACGAAATGTTCGCGAGCGGCGACGGACCGCCGTTGGTGGCGCAACCGGCCATCAACGCAGTGAGCGTAGCGCCGGCAATCAGGCGCTTTGAAATCTGGGTGACTTGCATGGCTTCCTCTTGATCGTTATGGTCGCGCGGTCGGTGCGGGGCAACGGTGACGAGCCACCGCTAGCTCACCGCCGCGCCGCAGTTGTCGCAAAAGCGTGAATCCGCTTCGAGGGTTTCACCGCAACCGGTGCAGGTGTGTGTGCTAGCGCGAGACGCACCGCGCGCGGTTGGCGAAACGCCGCTCAGCGCGTCGCGTAATTTCTCCGGCAGCAGGTCTGACCCGGCGGTATCGCCGAGCTTGTTCAGCGCACCGGCAACGGCGATTTTCTCGATGTCGCGTTGCGAGGTCGGCGCGACTACTACGGTCTGCTGCTGCGCGCACTGCTCGAGAATCTGGCGCAACTCGCGTGCTTCATCGGGAAGGCCGCGCATGCCGACGATCATGCGTCGATGGTCGCGCCCGAAGGTCACCGAATCGATCTCCGCGACCCAGATGCGTACCGACATGTCGTGCACGGCGATCACATCGCTTTCGGTGCGCACGCGGTCGGTGAACTGCGCGCCAACGTTCATTCGCGAACGCTGGAAATTACCGTCGAATTGCACCCAGACGAGTTTGGACAGGAAGTCGAAGCGGGCCCACAGCATGTGGCCGACACGCAGGCAGAACGCACCCACCGCGAGCATGGCGCTGCCAAAGGTGGCCCAGCCCAATGCGTCGGAACGCGTGCCATCGAACGACGACGAAAAGGCGGCGGCAAACCAAAGGAGGCAGATCACGGCGATAGCGACCAGGCCCACACCGAAGGCGTTGAGGCTGACCAGCCAGCAGTAGCGCGGCTCGGTGAACGCGCGTTGCAGATCGACGCGGCGCATGTCGTCACGCGGCAACGGCTGGGTCTCCTCGAATAGCTGACCGCTGAATTGCCCGGATTGTCCGGCCACGTTGGGCGTCTGGCGCGCATAACGGCGGTTTGGAATCTGCTCGACCCAGCGCCGCTGCATGTGCCGCTCGAGTTCGTCGAGCAGTTGCTTGGGTTGACCGTTTAACGACACCGTGGCGAGCTCACTGCCCATGCTGGTTTTCGGCGGCACGACGGTTTGACGGATCAACGCGACAAAGAACAGCAGAACGGCGACGGCGGCGCAGATCAGCAGCGCGAAGGTTTGCGTCGTCAACGGCAGCCAGCTCAGGTCCGGCAGATGCGCTGACAATAGCGGCACCACGATCGGCGCGAATACTGCTACGAGCAGCAGGCCGATCAGGCCAGCCGGACCGAGCGGTGTGGTGTTTTGACCGCCGTGTTCGATTGGCTTGAGCAGCAGGAAGAACGTAAAGCCGAAGAACAGCAGCGCGACCCATGTGCGATCCGAACTGTTGTCGAAGCCGATCGTGGCGATCAGGAAACTCAGCAACGTAGCGGTCAGCGCGAGTCCCGATTCGAATTGCGACTGCGCCAGTCGACGGATCGGCACCGGTGCATAGATCAACGCCGGAATCAGCGAATACAGCAAACCGTTGAGCGCGCCTTTCGGATCTTCGAACCACAGCGCGCCGGAACGCATGCGCTCCTGCAGATTCGCCGCGCCGTTCATGACGCCGTCCTGATTGCTGGCGGCGATTTCGTCGGCGAGGCTGAGCGGCTGACCGCGGCCGAAGTAAAAGCGCAACTGCATCATCCCCATTCGCGCATAGTTGATGCCGCTGCCCAGCAGGAAGATCCCCATGGCGAGCGGCAGAAACGCCCAGCCGCCGTGATGCGCGGCCAGGTTGTGGCGGCTCAGCAGAAGCGCGGCCAGACCACCGGCGAATAGCAGCAGCGCTGCGGCAAAGCGAAACCAGTTCTCCACACGAAACGGATTCGGCAGATTGAGGCGATCGCCTTCAGAACTAAACTCATACGACATGACTGACTCCGCCCCGCATCATTGGATCGACAGACTGTTCAACGCATTGTCCTGTGCGGATTTCGCGCGGTTGCGCAGCGACAGCGCCTGACTGTTACGCGGATCGAGGCGCAGCACGGCGTCGGCATTCGAGATCGCGCAGTCGTACTTCTTGTTGCCGAAGCAGCGGGTGCCGTCGGCGAGACTGCCGTTGATCGCGGCGCGGATCGTCGGGTTCTGCTCGCTAGCGTCGGCTGGCGGTGCGGCGGGTTTGCGCGGCTTCGGATGCACCGGCGGGGTGGTTGCCGCTTCAGGTTGCGGTGCGGCGGGCGGGGCTTCGGGTGCGGGCTCGGGAGCAGGTGCGTTGTTGGCCGTCGAGGGCTCGACTGGGTGCGGCGCGGCGGGAAGGTCGGCCTGGCTTGCCGGTGTTGCCGGTGTTGCCGGCGCGCTGGAGTCGACAACGTTCGCGGGTCCGCTTGCTGCCGGCTGCATAGCCGGTTGCGCATCGGGCTGTGACGCCGCGACGGGCTGCTGCGCATCCGCAGGCGTGGCGGCGGACGCGATGTCCGAGGCCGGTGCGGCCGCCGCTGCGGCAGGCGTGCTGGCTTCCTGCGGTTGATCGCCCGTGGGCTTCGCGTGTTGCGAGCGAAGGTAGAGACCCGCACCCACGGCAATGCCAAGCACCACCACGGCGATCGAGCCGATCAGGAGCGTTCTGTTGCGATTGGCGGGGAGGGCGGTATCGGTTTCGACGCGGGGTTGCGTGGGTGCGTTGCCCGCGTCCGAGCCTGGCTGGTTGAGCTGGCCAGTGGGCGGCGTTGGTCGCGCGTCGGAACCGGAAGGCGGCGGTGTGAATACAGGCTTCTCTGCGGGCGACGCGGCTTCCGTCTCTTCGATCTTATGGTCGAGGTGATCGATAGTTGGAACCGGAGTGCTCGGGTCTTCGCTGATGACCGTAGGCGGCTCGTTATGCGCGATCCGTTCGACAAAATCGAAGCGGCATGTGCGGCAGAAACGTTTGCCGCTCGCGCGCGGCGTCGAGCAGGTCGGGCACGGTTCGGCGCCGGTGGCTTGTGCTGCGGCCGCACGTTCTTCGGCTTCGGGTTGCGCGGTGGTTTGAGCTTCGGCGGCGTGGCGTTGTTCTGCAGCCTGTTCGGCAGCACGCGCTTCGGCTTCTCGTTGCGCTGCGGCCTGAGCTTCGGCGGCGTGGCGTTGTTCTGCAGCCTGTTCGGCAGCAGCACGCGCTTCGGCTTCTCGTTGCGCTGCGGCCTGAGCTTCGGCGGCGCGGCGGTGTTCTGCAGCCTGTTCGGCGGCACGCGCTTCTGCTTCTCGTTGCGCTGCGGTCTGAGCTTCGGCGGCGCGGCGTTGTTCTGCAGCCTGTTCGGCAGCACGCGCTTCGGCTTCTCGTTGCGCTGCGGCCTGAGCTTCGGCGGCGCGGCGTTGTTCTGCAGCCTGTTCGGCGGCACGCGCTCTGGCTTCTCGTTGCGCAGCGGCCTGAGCTTCGGCAGCGCGGCTCTGTTCTACAGCTTTTTCGGCAGCACGCGCTTCGGCTTCTCGTTGCGCAATAGCTTGCGCTTCGGCCGCACGGCTTACCTCGGCCTCACGCGCCGCATCCGCATCGGGGCTTTCCAGATCCGCCGCAGGCAGCGTAGAAAAATCAAACCGGCATGCCCGGCAAAAGCGCTTACCGCCGACCCGTTCGGTCGAGCATTGCGGACATACCGTCGCCGCCGACGTCACGGCCTGCGTATCCACGAGAGCCTCAGAAACAGCAGGCGCAGCCATACCGACCGCCAGATCCGCCGCCGCAGCCGACATCTCCAACGCTCCACCAACTTCCGCTTCCACAGCCTCCGCGTGCGCGGCAGGTTGCGAAGCGACGGCAGCCTCGGCACTGCGTGGCATCGGCGTGCCGCATTGTTTGCAAAACCGGGCAGTCGGGCTATTGGTCAATCCGCATTTCTGACAACGCATGCTAGGTCTCAAGGTTCGTAAACGGGCAGTTAGGAATCCGCACGGCGCGCCACCGGGGCGCGCCTGACGTCAACTGACGCGATGAAAACGCGTTCTTCCAAACCCCTGGGAAATATAAAAATGGTCGCCGTCGATAATCTCGATGTCGGCCACCGTCTCGCCGGTTTTTGTCCGGACGTGAATCCGCTTGCTGTCGCCGCTGTCTTTCTCGAACGTGACCGGAACCGCTTTGCCTTGTACCAGCAGGCTGTCGCGTGTGAATTCGAGGGTGGGCAGGCCATTGGTATCCGCCTGCCATTTGCCGGTCAGCGCGCTATTCGATCCGAACAGTCCCGACACCATCGACGTAAGCCGGCTCAGAATGCCGACGTGGCTGCCGCTTTCGCCACTCTCGTCGGCAGACTCGTCACCGGCCATCGCATGTTGGAACACCCGGCGCGCGAGGCTTTGGGTTAGCCCTTGCGTGAATCCTTGCGTCACTCCGTTAGCCATCGCATTCGACTCCTCTGGCTGGGCTGCATAGCCGAACCGGGAGCCGTTATCCGCCTCCCAGCCATGCTCACCCTTGACGAGCGCGATCGATGTGGTTTTCGGCAGATCCGCGAAACGATCCGACACATTGCGTTGCGCTTCCGGCGTCTGGATCCAGGCGTCGGCATGACGATAGCCGTAGCTATACGTGCCTTGCACATGCCATTGCTTGCCGAGCTTGACCGGCTTGGCGAATTGCACCGACGACACCGTCAGGCCATCGGCAAAACAGAGCTTGCCGTTATGGATCTTCTTCTCGCCTTCGGCCGTATGCGAATACTCGAGACTGCCGCCGAAAATCGCACCGTTGCCCACGCGCTGCGGCGTCGTGTAGATGCCGGCTTTGCTTAGCACCGCCAGCCATTGCTGCGTGTTGGTGTCGAAGCCGCCAACCTGAACCGTGTTCTTGTCGTAGGGGAAATTGCTCAGACAGGTCACGTCCGCGACCCTCGCCGGGTTCGCGTTGACGATGGTTTCGACATCGCTCGCACTGGGTGCTGCGGGCGGCATCGCGAGGAACGCTGCGATCCCGCCGACCACCACCAGCACGCCGACGCCCACGCCGCCCCACAGACCGACCTTGCGCCAGTTGATCTCGACCGGCGGCGCGGCGAGCGCAGCCGCAGCCGCCGCAGCAGCAGGGCCGGCGCCGCGCGATTGAGCGAGCGGGGCAGCCGGCGCCGTGCGCTGAGCGGCACGCGGCGCACGCACCGGCGTGCCGCATGCGTCACAGAACTTCGCATCCGCCTCCAGCGCGGCGCGGCATTTGACGCAAAATTTCGCCATCACACACCTCGTGGCAGATCGGCTCCGCATTCGCCGCAGAACGCGTCGTCGGGTTCGGCCGGCATGCCGCAGTGCGGGCACTCGTGCGTTGCGTCAGCGGCCGGTGCAGTCGCGCCTTGCGGCGTCGCGGCCAGCGGTGCAGCGGGGAAACGCGGTGCCGGCGCGAGCGGAGCGGGTGTGGACGGCTCGTCGGCCAACGCGGGGCCGCTCGGTCCCGCATAGCCGCCCGCGAGATTCAGAAAAATGCGGCAGGTGCCCGCGAGATAAACCATCAGCGGAAACGTGTAGGCCAGCGCAGCAAGAATGCCGACGCCGATCATAGTGGCCAGCATGTAGCCGTTCAGGCCGCCGCCCATGCCGCCGAGTCCTGCCATGCCGGAGAACATCGAAAGCATGCCGCCGCCGAAGCCGATGATGCCGCTGCCCAGCATCGCGACGAAAGCCGAGCCGCTGAACAGGATCGCCGACGCAATGAAGCCGACCACGCCGACCACCAGCAGCAACACCATCTGCTGCACGATCGGCGGCAGCAGGCGGCCAATGTTCAATGCGCCGCGATTCAGACCGAGCACGCCGAGCGCCTGGCGCACGCCATATCCTTCCCACAGCGCGGGCGCCGCAAGCGGGTTGACGATGAACACGAACGTGAACCACACGATCCCTGCGATCACGGAAGCGACCGGATAGACCACGACGTAAAGCAACGGTCCGAGGAACGGGATCTTGCAGATGAACAGCACGATCGCGAGCGCGATCATGAAGCCGATGAAGATGGCGATTTCGATCAGGAAGACGCCGAGCAGTTTGGGCAGCGTCATCAGACCGGTGACCAGTGCATCACGAATCGTGAGCGGCGCGCGTTGCTGGATCTGGTCCATTAGTGTTTTGCCTGCCGCCGACACGCCGGTGCCGGCCACGATCAGCGCAGCGACCACACCGATGAACGTGAACAGTCCACCGATCGCGAATGCGCCGTTGCCGGCCAGCGTCGCGCCAATTCCGGCGAACAGTCCGGCGACGATCAGTGCGCAGATCGCGCAACCGAGGAACAGGCCGAAAGCGCGCGTGTTACGTGCGGCGTCGACGGCTTCGAAAACCACTAGCGATCCGCGAATCGCGTCTTGTGACGATGACATTTATTCCCCGGCTAACAGATTGTGGTTATGACAGGCCAATGAACCGGCGCGAACCGTTGCATAAAGCAATGACGCGCGACGACACAATGCCCGCTTGACTTAACGGCATAAGGTCGGAAAAACTTGACGGTGCGCTTAATGGGTATCTATTCGATACGTTTAAAGCGCCGCGACGTTCAGAGAGCAGTGGCAGCCTGATGACGGCTATGAATGCGCTAATTGCCGGCCTGAAAACATACGGATGTATTACACAGGCGTTCTAATGGCGCGTGACGCAAACGTTTTACGTATTCATATCGCATGATTTTTGGTCTCTTCTGGTTCATCGCCGCGCCACAGGCCACCCCTGGCCTTACCGCACGCAGCGTTACTTCGGGTTTTCTTTGTGACGCGGATTTTATGCCTGGAATAAGACACCAGGAAGGTCTGTCGTGTAAAAAATTGAAGGGTGCAAGCGCGGCATGAGAATCCTCGTAATGGTTGCATTCCCTTGCTATTCGTGTGCCACCCGAATTTGTTCGCCAGCTTTCGCAGTTTTTTTGCGTGCC
Organism: Paraburkholderia metrosideri; assembly: GCF_904848625.1. Taxonomy (GTDB): domain Bacteria; phylum Pseudomonadota; class Gammaproteobacteria; order Burkholderiales; family Burkholderiaceae; genus Paraburkholderia; species Paraburkholderia metrosideri. Next base: position 420,919 of record NZ_CAJHCP010000004.1, on the reverse strand, counting down.
GTCCGCGACACCGGAGTTGCGGGAGTTTCGCGGCGCTTTTAATTCTGATACTCTGCGCAACTCAAAAATAATGCTTTTCAAATTGACCAGATAATGGACCACGGGGCTTCCATTGCGATCGACCGTCTGCTTGCGGACCGGGACCGACTGCGCGATTTCTTCCTGACCTTGCGTAAGGATGTATTTCGCATTGCGCGGCGCCGTTTCCCGTGGGTGCGCGACGCGGATGTCGAGGAGAGCGTGCAGGAATGCTTCGTGGCGGTCCTCGAGCGCCGTGGCAGTTATACGGCGCCACCAGCCGTACTCGACGATCCGCAGCGTTTCGCCGCGCACCTGTCCGCCTATCTGCGGGCGGCCGCCATCAACAAGATCATCGACCGGATTGGCCGGGCGGGTCCGGGCGATCCGGAGCCGATCATCATCGAAGACGGCGAGGATGCGTCCGACGTGCTCGACAAGCTGATGCGCGAGGCCGGCCATAGCACGCCGACGCCTGAAGACAATCTGATGCACAGCGCCCGCATGCGGGTGCTTTCCGACTGCATGCGCAAGTTGACCGTGCTGGCCCGGCAAACCTTCGAACTCGCGCTGCGCGGTTACGGCGACACCGAAATCCAGGCGCATACCGGTGCTGGCTCGGCGGTCGCCGTGCGCCGGCGCATTTCCGAAACCAAAGGCGTACTCACGCGCTGCGCGCAATCCTCGTTGGGAGGCGCGACATGAGCACGAACACACCGCCGTCAGGGATGGACGGCAACGGCAACGACAAGGGCAGTGACAACGGCAGCGACAACGGCGCGAACTCGCACGACGCGTTGCTCAGCTATCTGCGCGGCGAGTTGAGCGTCGAGCAAACACGTGAACTGGCGCAGCGGCTGACCGCTTCACCTGCGTTGCGGGAAGAACTGGCGTTGTTGCGTGCGACGGCCCAGGTCGCGCAGGACTACTATGTCGACAACACGGCGGACGCTGCATTCGAGCGCTTGCAAAGTGCGCTCGGCGGCGCGCCTCGCATTGCGCCGCAACCGCAACCGCAACCGCAACCGCAACCGCAACCGCAACCGCAACCGCAACCGCAACCGCAACCGCAACCGCAACCGCAACCGCAACCGCAACCGCCAAATCGAGGATCGACGTCGAGCAGCCGTCGTGAGCCGTCGCTAATCGAGCGGCTGCAAGCATGGTTGCGCTCGCATGCCCCGGCGCTGCAGCCCGTATTGCTCACGCTGATCGTCGCGCAGGCGGGCGTGCTCGGCTATTTCATCAACGACACGAACCGCGACCGCGTGACCACCGAAGCGCCAGCCGCCACGCGCGGCGCCGCCGGATCGTGCCTCGATGTCTGGGTCACACCGGTCCCGGATGCCACCGTCAAGGGTCTGCGTGACTGGCTGCTGCAGTACGGCGGCTCGATCGTCGCCGGCCCCGATGCACAAGGTCGCTTCCGTATCACGTTGCCGGACGCCGACGCGCGTGCTGCGTTCACCCACGACCCGGCTCGCGCCCGCCTTGCGCAAAGCATCGACGACGCGGTGCAGTGCGGTCCGCGTGCCGCTAGCGCTACCAGCGCCCCCTGACCATCCTCCGCCAGACGAGACGCCCATGCTGAACACCTTCGCACGCTGGATCAACAGCAAAGCGGCTTTCGTACTGGCGTTCTCGCTGGTGCTGGCCGGGCTGGTGATGGGCCTGTCGCACGCGGCCGTGACGCTGACCGGTGCCCACGGTCATAGCGCCACGCGCGGTGCGAGCGGCGGGCCGTGTGGCGAAGTCCTGACGTGGTTCGCCGCCGACGTGCCGCTGCGTTCGGTCAACGATTTCCTGCTGCAGTACGGCGCGGTCATCACTTACGGCCCGAACGAAGAGGGCGCGTATCAGTTGCATTTTCCGGACTTGCAGACGGACGACGCGGTTCAGGTGACCTCGCGCGCGGCGGGCGTGATACGCGCCCGCGCCAATGCGCAATGCCGTGCCGCCGATGCAGTTGTCACCGGCGGCGCCGCGTCATGAATGCGCCGCACACCGTGAAGACGACAGGCGCCGTGCCCGATGACCGCACTCGCTGGCTGGTCGAAGCGTTCGCTGCGCTGATCGTCACGCTGGGCTGCGCGACCGAGTACGTGGCGCTCGGCTCGCAGGCCACCTCGGCATTGCCGGGTTCGCAGGCCGCCGCGTATGGCGTCATGCTCGGTGTGCTGACGGCCGTGATCGGCGTGCCGCTGTCGGCGCTCGGCGCCAGCACTCGCCCGATGATTTCCGGTCCGCGCGTGGCCGCGACCGTGTTGATGTCGCAACTGGTTGGACAACTGCTGTTGAACGGCCAGGTTGCCGTGCTCGGCATCAAGGCCGTGATGGCGCTTTCGTGTGTCGCGGTGTTGATTGCCGGCGTGTTCCAACTCGCACTCGGCGCGTTGCGCGGCGGCTCGCTCGTGCGGATGGTGCCCGCGCCGGTGCTATCCGGCCTGCTGTTCGGCGTCGCGGGTCTCGCGATGAGCGATCAGTTTGCGTTCGTCGCGACTTGCGTATTCGACTGGCACTTCGCCACGCTCGGCGTGGTGGCGCTGGGCGTCGCTGCGCACTTCGGCTGGAAGGGTTTGTGCCGGGGTGTCGCGCCGCGCGTGAAGCTGCCGCCGGGTCTGTCGATGTTCGCCGCGCTGCTGGTCTCCGCCGCCGCGTATTACGCGGTGGTAGCGGTGCTGCCCGCGCCGCCTGCCGCGTGCCGGCTGGTGGGCGTCGCGGGGCTCGACCTCGGAGCGTGGCGGCCGCTCGATTTTCCGCTGTGGCAGCGCCTCGCTGGCCTGCTCGATCTGTCGACGCTGGCGTGGGTGATTGGCTACGGCATGGCGATCGGCTTCATTGCTTCGATCGATACCGTGATCGCCGTCTCCAGCATTGAATCGCTGACGCAACGGCGCGGTTCCGTCGACCGCGATCTCACCGCATTCGGTGCGCTCAACATGCTGCTCGGTGTGCTCGCGCTGCTGCCTTGTGTCGGCTCGGTCACGCGCTCGACGATGGCGATCGCCGCCGGCGCGCAAACCCGCGTCGTCGCATTGCTGCACGCAGCGCTGGTTCTGCTGGCGTTGACCGCAGGCGTGCAACTGGTCGCGATGTTGCCGAAACTGTCGGCGGCGGTGGTGGTGATCGTGATGTCGCTCGACATGATCGACGACTGGTCGCGTTCCATGACCGCCATGGCGTTCTCGGATACCGAGCCACGTCGGGTGATCGGCTGCGCGATGTGGCTGTTCCTGATCGAAGCGGGCGTGACGCTGTTCAGCGCGCAGCCGAGCATCGGCTTTTTTGTGGGCTGCGTGGCCGGTGCGTTGCTCGGCGTGCCGTCGCCGCGCTCGCTCGAGGTTCGGTGGGATGAGCCGGGTGAGCCGGGTAAGCTCGACACGCAGTTGCGTCTGAGTGCAAAGGGGGCGCTGCTCAGCTACAACGTCGAACGAAAAATCGTCGGGCCGTTGTTGCGCCGGCTGCAGAGCTCACCGCCCGCGCGCATCGCACTCGATCTGAGCGAAGTGGCGCGGATCGATGCGTCGGCGTGCCGTGCGCTGGTGCAACTCGACGTGTTCTGCGCGAAACGTGGCGTTGCGTTGCGTTTCATTCTCGCGCACCCGTCCGATGGGCGCGCCGGTCAGGTCGCCGTGGCGATGCGTGCTTTTCAACGCACGGACAGTCTCGACTTCGCGGCTCCCCCGACCGACTCCGCAACCCTTGCCGTCACCGGATAAAGCCATGCTGCGCTGGATCTCTATGTCGAAATGGATCGCGGGCGCCGCAGTAGCGATGGCCGGAATGCTGTGCGTGACGCCGTACGCGAACGCAGCCGCAGCCGCCAAGGCACCCGCTGGCTCACCTGCGCCGGTCTCTGCTGGACCCGACACCACGCACGCTGCCAAGGTCGCGCTGGTGATCGGCAACAGCGCGTATAGCGGCGCCGACCGCCTGATGTCGCCCGCCAACGACGCGCGGCTGATCGGCGAGACGCTGCGCGGCCTGGGCTTCGATACACGGGTCGATTACGATCTCTCGCAAGACGAGTTCAACGGATCGATCGACTGGCTGGCCACGCACGCGCGGGGCGCGCAGGTCGTGGTGTTCTATTACGCGGGCCACGGCTTCGAATCGGCGGGTGACAACTTCCTCGTGCCGGTGCATGCCGGTGTCGCCATCAATGCGATGACGCGCTCGTTGCTGCTCGAGCGGGCCATCCGTCTGAAGGGCGCGCTGGCGAAGGTCAGGGCGTCGCAACCTGCGTCGTTCATTGCGTTGATCGACGCATGCCGCGTGCCGTCGCGCGGCGCGACCACCAGCACGCTCAAACGCGAACCTGCCGCGCGCGGGGAACTGATCGCCTATTCGACAGCGACGCAAGCCGCCGCTTACGACTCGATGCGCACCTTCGGCACGCCGACCGACGACGGCCCGTTCGCGTACTACCTGTCGATGTACATGAAGGCACCCAACGCGACGATCAAAGGCGCGCTCGAACACACGCAGCAGCAGGTCGCGGACATCACCGGTGGGCAGCAACAGCCGTGGATCGAAAGCGGACTGATCGGCGACGTGACGCTCGCGCAGAACCTGACGGGTGTGGCGCCGCCGCCGGTCTACGCGCAGGTCGCGCCGCCCAACGGCCCCACGCGCGGTGCCGCGCCGGCGGGGACACCCCGGTGGGCCACGCCCGCGAATCTGGCGACCGTGACCGTCCCTGCAACGCCCGCGCCGGTTGCTCCGGTTGCGCCGGTCAACGCGAACAATCCGTTTAACCTGCAACCGCTGCGCAACGATCCCGGCACGCAGCAGCGAGCCGATTCGTGGGACGACGCCGAGCTGAGGATCACCACGGCCGCGCATCAAAGCAGCCGCAACGATCTGCAGAGTCTGCGTTCGCGTGCGCACGATCCGGTGGCGTTGACGACGCTCGGCATGATGTCGGAAGAGGGGCTCGGCGTACCGCGCAACCCGCGCGCGGCGATGTCGTACTACCGGCGCGGCGCCGAGGCGAATTATCCGATTGCACAGACCCTGCTCGGCGAGGCTTATTTCGAAGGGAAGCTCGTGCCGCGCGACTTCGACGAAGCGGAGAAGTGGCTGGCACGCGCGGCAGCCCAGGACTACACCCGCGCGCGGCTCGACCTCTCGCAACTGCGCGCCGAGCGTGGCCAGGGTAACAAGGCGCAAAACTGGGCCGACGCAATGAACCTGATGATCGACAGCATCCGGCCGCGCAAGCCGTATCCGGGCAGCACGCCGGGTCAATGACGTGACGTGACGTAAAGCGAAGCCGACAGCCGCTTCGCTCTATTTGCGCAAGCGCTGCGCGAACGTCTCGACCCACTCGACCAGCATCTGCCGATCCTTCAGCGCAACGCCGCGCAGGCTGCGTGCGATCGCCGCCGCCTGATCGTCTTCGCGCGTCGACGCACCGGCCAGCAGTTCCTCCACACGACAGCCGAACAGCTCCGCCAATTCCACCAGACGCACGACCGTCGGCACGGCCGTGCCCCGTTCGACTCGCGCGACCGCTTCCCGTCCGAGCGACAGTTGCTCGGCGACCTGTTCCTGCGTCAACCCCGCCTCGACGCGCTTGCGCGCGATCACGCGGCCGACTGCCTCGGCCAACGCCTGTTCTTCGTTTCGATCCATATTCCGCTGACCTGCTGATAATTTCGTGATTGCCGTCGATGGGACGGACACTACCTTAATAGTCGCATCACTACCTGTTGACAGACAGAGCCTATTGAGTTTCAATGCGCCTTAAAAGGTAGTGTTGCATCATCGAAGTGGGTTGACGGGCACATGTCGCCTGGTCCACGGCGAGTGAGACAAAAATATTTCGGACCGGCGGCGAACAAATTGGCTTTCTCCACGAATACCTCAACAAGACGCTCAGATTCGTCGATCCGGCCGCGCCAGTTACGCACGGTCTACGCATAGCAAGAACCGGTTATTCAAAGAACTATGGAATCCATGGCGCTGCAATTCATTCTGGACGCTGTTCCTCAGGCATTTCATGCCGATACCAATGTTTTTGTTGCCGGCTGTTTTATCTGTCTCGCGTGGCCGCGAATTGAAATTTCCGCCGACGCGCAAAAGGTCGTAATTGACTGCCCCGCCGACGACGCCTGTTTTCCGCGTGACAACACGCCTCTCGTTCCTTTCCTGAAGCAGTTTCCCGAATTGTGTCTCGAGGTCGTGGAGGCGCATCCCCGTTTGCAAAGGGGTTTTCAAAACTATTGCCGCTCGCTTCGGCATTGACCCACGGTGCGGCATTCACTCGTGGATACCCGCCGGTCTGCGCAATCGCACGCCGATCCGGCCACCCTCACTTTTCTTTAATACACAACATGATGAATAAGACCACCCTGACGGTTCTTACCCTGTGCGTCAGCGCATCGATCCTGCTGTCGGCATGCGGCGGAGGCGGCAGCAATAACAGCAGCGGCTCGCCGTCTGCGCCACCGTCGAGCGGTCAGAGCGCCGGCGCCGTGACGCCGCTCGCCTCCGGATCGAGCTATGTCGGCACGGTGGGCTTCGGCGACACGATTCGCGTCGACCTCGACCAGCCCGCAGCGGGGCAGTTGACGCTCAGTTTCATCAAGTCGCAATTCGGTCTGGCGGGGCAGGTGACGGGTGCCTATCAGATCAGCAGCACCAACCAGATCACGGTGTCGGGACTGACGGCCGGCACGGGCTCCACGTTGTCGGCGGCCCAGGCGGCGGCGCTGGGTCTGTCGCTGACGCTCGTGAAGGACAGCGGCGGCGCCGGTCTGTTGAGCGGCGCGTTGTCCAACGTGCCGAACCTGTTGGGCGGCGGCGGTCTGCTTCAGGGCCAACTCGCGCTGACCAACAACGGCGTGCCGGACCTCGCACAACTCGCGGGCACCTACAGCATGGTCGGGTTGACTGGCGACTACAGCAACCAGGGGGTGCCGGTCGACTCGCAGGCACCGGAGGCCGGGCAGGTTCGCATCAACGCGGACGGCAGCGCGCGCTTCTGTTTCGGCAAGGCCTATTCGGATACCTGCACGAACGTCGACACGTCGACCGGCGCGACGCTCACCGATACGGCGACCTTTTCCGCCGACCCCGATCAGACCACCTATCCGGGTGCGTTCGACATGGCGGTTGGCGGTCAGCAGGTCGGCCGTGTGTTCACCACGCGCCAGGGCGGCAACACGACGCTGCTGGTCGATCGCTTCGGCACTTCGCCCGAGGGCAATCCGCGTACCGGCTCGTGGGTGCTGAGCAGCACGCGCACGTTGAATAGCGGCGACTACGACGGCAAATGGGTCTGCACGGAGCCGGACACCACGTTGAACAACGTGCTGACCGGCAAGACCGATGTGATCCAGACCACCATCAGCGGCGGCCAGATGCTGAGCGCGGATGGCCAGTCGCAATCGCCGCTCTATTACAACGCGGCTTTCGACCTCGAGGCCGCCGCGTTCTCCAGCGCCGATCCAGTGGTGGCGCAAGGTATCGACGGCCTGATTGCTGCTCAATTCCAGTTGCAGGCGGGCAAGGAAACCACGGTGCTGCTGCCGGTGAACAGCACCACGATGTATTGGCTCGATGAACCGAATGCATCCGGTTTCTTTGTGATGGGTTTGTGCAACAAGCAATAAGCCGAAGCCACGCGCGCTGGAAACGGCGCGCGTTTATCGCCAGCGATTAAGTGGCGCGCGGGAATTAGCTGTAGAGATTGAAGGCGACTCGGCGGCGCATTATTGACCGCGCTGAGTAGCGCGCAGGAGACCACTGAAAAATAGCATCGTCAAACAAAAGAGAATTAACGCATGGTACGATCGCACGAAAATACAGCAGTAAAAAGCAAGTCAATGCGCCCGTTTGTGAACGGGCGTTGTTGTGACGGGGTTGGCCACGGTAATTCGCCGGTGGCTATTGCGAGAAAGTCGAAGGGTAGCGGCCAGTATGAAGAAGCCGGGGGTTTTACCGTGGTTGCCGTCATTCGGGCACGCACGGCATATCAGTGTGTCGCTTGGTCTGGAAGCGATCAATTACATTAAACCGCGCGCCGTTTCACGCCGTGCGTCATTTTCGTTGACCTCGCGTCGTGCGCTTTATGCGATTCCGGTTCTGGCGGCGGCATTCGCATTGAGCGGTTGCGCGGTCGACAGTAATGGCCGCATTTCGCTCGATGTCGAGCAGGCCACGTCGCGCGAGCTATACCACTTCAAAACCGCGTTTGGCGATGGCGTATTGCGCCGCACACCCGCCGGTCTTTATCAGATCAAGCTCTACGACCGTTCGCAGATTTTCGATCTTGGCCGCACCGAAGGTGTGCTGGTCGATAACGTCACGGACGTGGACGGCGTGACTTATCTAACGCTGCGCATGCCGCGTCCGGGTTGCGACAACGTTTATCGCACGCTGATCATCAAGAAGAACGAAGTCGGCAAATACGATCTGGCGAACGAATGCCAGACCACGGTCAACTTCGGCACCCAGGATTCGAGCTGGCTGGCGGTGCAGCAAAAGCCGCATAACGCGCGTTTCTGGATGATCCGCGACAACCGCGTGCAGAGCGGCCTCGTGCCCGAAGCGCCGCCGGTCGTCGCCGTGCCGCCGGTTAAAACGCCGCCGGTCAGACACGCCAGCAAGCCTGCTTCGACCGTTACACGCCGGGTTGCGACGCATCGCAATAGCGACCCGGGCGCAGATGCCGCCGACAGCAACGTAGCGGCCGCCACCACAGCGCCTGCATCGAGCGGAGCGCACAAGCTGCAGCCGACCAGCGTCGACGTGATTCAGGAGCGCGTGTCGACCACCGACGTCAGCCATCAAACCGTGCATATCGATCTGGGCTCGCACTGACATGTTGCGCAAAATCGGCTCGCATATTTTTCCGGTCAAAGGACGGCCGCTGTGGTTGTGGCTCGTCACGCTGACCACCGCCGCGTATCTGTTGATCGAGTTCTCCTTCAACGCGCGCCTGCTCGATGTGGTGGGCGGTAACGCCAGTGCGAGCGACGTCGATTCGATCGAGGTGTACGGGCGCCTGATCTCCGGCTTCGCACTCGCGCTGGCCGCGTGGCCCTGGCTGTTTTCGCGCGCACAGAAACACAGCTACGGCATCGCTAAAACCGTGTTGTATCTGATCGCGTTGTCCGGTGTGCTGATCGTCGTGGCCTATCACGCGGAGAAACGTCTCGTCGACGTACTGGTCAATCGTTCGAATGCGGCGGACCGCTACGTCGCGCTGAATCTGCATCTGTTGCAACAGGCGCTGGTGGCGCGCGACGTCGATCTGGTGAATCTGCCTCTGCAGGTCAGTGATCCGATCAGACCGGACATCAAGACGTTCCTCGCTATTTTCCCGCTGCTGGCCTCGCCGATCGAAGACCTCGACCAGAAGATCGCGGATCGCAAGCCGCTGGTGGTGCGCAATCAGGTCGATCGCGCGTACGGTGGTCTCGGCAAGGCTTACGACGACTACCGTCACAGCACGGTCGAATTGCAGCGTCGCTATAACGCGGATTATGTGGTCGCGTCGAATCAGGCCGCCACTGAAGCGGACAAGATTCCGGGGGAACAGGCCGACGCCTGGAATGACTACGTGCGTGATTTGCGCAAGCATCGGCTGCAACCGGGCACGGTGCCGCGCATGTATTACGGACGGGTGCGTCAGAAGGTGCAATCCAATGGCGTGCCGGTCGGCCGTGACTGGGCACCGGGCGATCGCGGCGGGTTCTATGCGGCTGTGGCGCATAAGGCGCAAGGACAGATACAAACCGCGTTCGCCAATGGTATCGCGCAGCGATTCCCCGAAGGCGTGGGACTCACACCGTATCTGTCGTGGGAACAGTTCGCCATGACGCCCGCGATCCAGCGCTTCTGGAAGAAGCAATTGCAGATTCCGGATCGGGTGACACTACGCCCGGAAATCGGTACGACGGAGCAATATGCGACGCTGGTCTACAACCCGACGCTCGATATCCGCCAGGCCGAAAATCTTCAGCAACTGAATGCACCGCCAGAGCAGTTCGCCGATTCCCGTCCCTACGAAAAACTCGGCAAGGACGGCATGCGCGCGTTGATCGTGCCGCCCATCGCACTCGGCTTTTCATTGCTCGGTGCAATGGTGCATATCTTCAAGTTCTCGCTGGGTGTGACGCAACTCGTGACGATGCGCGCATTCGCGAATGGCTTCTATAAAACCATCGGCATTCTGCTGGGCGCCGCCGCCATTTTTGCGGTGGCCAATGCGCGTGCCGCTTCGCCGATCACGCAGGAAAAACTGTTCGTCGAGCATCTGTATCCGGACGCGCAAGGCAAATACGGCACGACTGCGATGTGGCTGGTGCGCGGCACGATCCATCTGCAGCCGGTGGCCTATCCGGCGTTCGAGTTCGTGCGACGTCAGGTGCTGGGAGGGGCGACTTTCGGCGTCTCAATGGGGACGTCACCCAAGGTTTGACGCCACGCGCCACATGCCATAGTCCACGCGTTGTACGTGTCAGATAGCCAATAAAAAGCAGAGCATGGGGAAGGGGAGTTCAGTGATGCGTTTCGACTGTAAGCGTACCGTGCTTTCCGCTTGTGCGACGCTGCTGTGCGCTACAGCGGCGAGCCACGCGCAGGCCGGCACCTGGGAGAGCGCATTCGGCGTTCAGGACCTGGACGTCGTCGTCAATGCGGTGCTTCAGGAAAGCGATGCCGGCCGCCGTGCGAGCCTCGAACGTCCGATTGCCGCTGCATTCAAGCAGGACGACACGCGCGCCGATTACGTGACCGGTGTGTTGCAGATCACCGGCGGCGTGCCGGAACTCGAACGCAATCCGGCGCATGGACTCGAACTGATCCAGACGGCGGCGCGGCGGGGTCTCGTGGCCGCGCGCGTGAAACTGGCGGCTCTGGTCGAAGCAGGTAACACGAATATCGACGCGCGTCAGGTGCGCGTGTGGCTCGATGAATTCGCCGGTTCGAATGGAACGGCTGCGTATGCGGACGCGACGCTGTGGTCGCAAGGACTCGGCGGCCAGCGCAATGCGTGCCGCGCCAACCAGTTGCTCCAGGTCGCACAGCGTCAGAACGTCAATCCGGATGGACAGTTGCAGCAGCGCCTCGCGCAGACGCTCGACGCGTGCAACGGCGGGTTGAGCGCCAGCAATAGCGCGTCACAACGGCCCGCAGGCGGTATCTCTTCGGATGAGTGGTCGAAGATCATGCAGTTGCGTGGGACGTCCACGTCGAATGGTCCTTCGTCGCCAGCACAGTCCGCGACGCTGCCCGCCGGGCAGTCGGTGACCAGCGCGGCCACAATGGGCGCGCCTTCCTTATCGCCTGTCGCGCCGTCAGTAGCACCAGCGCCGCCAGCCGCACTGGCAGCGCCGTCAGCATCGACTGCGTCACAGCCTGGCGTGGCCGTCGGCGTGCCCGCCGACGCCGCCACGCGCGACTTCGACAAAATGCTCGCGTTGCTGTCGTATGCGGTCTATGCCGATCCTGCGAAGCTCGCCGACGCGCAGCAGAAAGCCGACGACCTGCAGAATCGCGTCGCCCGTGTGCAGGCCGATCAGACACTCGATCCGCTGATCAAACCGCACGAAGTCAGGAAGCTCGACGCGGCGTTCCAGGCCGCCAGCATGAAAGTGGCTGAGGTGCGCAACCAGTTGGCGGTGAAGACGCAGGTCGCGCAGACCTACGGCCTCCAGCGCGTGCATTTGCCGGCAGCGGAAAGCGAGGCCGAGGCGGGACATGTCTACGCGGAAATCTGGGCGACGCAGGACGGCCGGCGCATCGTCGTGTTCCGCGGCACCGACAACAACACCGACTGGGTCACCGATGCACAAATCGGCCTCACGCCGGAACTCGCGGGTGAACTCACGGCGCGCGTGAAGTCGCTGAGCGGTCAATCCCTCCTCACCGGCACGAGTGCGCTAGCGGTGAAGGGCTATGACGCCGGGCACTTCGATGCCGACGACATGGGCCGCCCGCGCGCCTTCTCCGTGGCCGACAATCTCGTGCGCGCGGTGATGCGCAGCGGCGTCGCGCCGTCGCAGGTGACGTTGACGGGGCATTCGCTCGGCGGCGGCTATGCGCAATACGCCGGCTTCAAGAACGGCGTCGCGCAGATCGTGACATTCAACCCGGCGCCGCTGAACTCGCGTCAGCAAGCGGACGTGCAAGCGGGTATTCAGCATTTCGGCGGCCAGGTGCGCCACTACGTTTCGTATATCGCGCTTTCCGGCAACGCAGCGGGACGCGTGTACGACCCCGTGTCGCAATTGACCAGTGAGTATCTGCATCAACCGGATCTCGCGTCGTTGCGGGTGATCGGCACTGAATACGCCGTGCCGGTGTGCGCCGATCTGCGCAGCCCGGAATATCAGGCGTTCTCGGGCAACGTGCAGGACCGCATCACGCATAAGACATTCGGCTCGATGGACAAGGGCGGCGAGAACACCAAAAGGGTCGGCAAGGTGATCGGCCAGGCGGACGGCTACGTCAGCGCAAGCACCGATAAATCCACCGCAATGGACGCGGGCGGCGATGTCGGCCAGGTGCCGGGGCATGCGCTCGGCACCGCGTCGTATTGCATGAAGCATCCTTACCTGTGCAGCGCCAAATTCGCGGTGGGCGGTATGGTCAGCGCGCTCGCCACGGATTTCACGCCGCGCGCGTGGACGATTCTCAGCGCGCATCGGATGAAAAATCTGGAAGAGGCGATCCAGCAGAACGGCAAGCAGGTGTGTGAAGCGCCGTCGGCCCAGCTAGCTGGGCGATGAGCCACGGCGGCCGAACAAGGTCCGTGTTCGCGCGAATGCAGGAAGGCAGGACGGCGCGGCGAACTGTTTGCTGGACCCAACCACGAAAGGAAGGCCGATGAGCTATACGGACGGCAATGGTTTCGAACGCAATGACAGCGGGCAGTTCATTAACAGCGGATCGCTCAATCACAACAATACCAGCGCGCAGATCGCGGCTGGCGTGGCACACTATGACACCCCGCAAAGCGCTGCACACAAACTCCAGCAGTATTACGACTTACAAAACATCCCGATCAACGAGAAGTACGCGAATGGCGGCAACCGTGAGAGCAATCTGCGACTCATGGCGGCTTTGGGCTGGTGGATTCTTTGCTTTGTGTTCGCCATTGGCGGTGTGATTGCCGTTGCCGAGGTTCACGACGCGCTCAGGCCCGTCTATCCCGATGCCCATACTTTCGTGCGAGAAGACCGTGCGCCGCCAGCCGTGCGCGAAAGCTCGCGGCGGAACTTCGAGGCAGCGATGCTGCCGCTGCTTAAGCCGGGCGTTCCGGCAAGCGCGATCTGGCGTCATTGCGCGCGGCATGATTGCAGCGCATTGGGTCTGGCTGGAGCGATGGCACTGACGCCTTATGCGATTGATCCGGCAGCGTTTGCCGATCAGGTCTGCCGGCTGGACTCGATGTTGCCGTCTGGCGCCGCCGTCACTGCGCGTTACGCGCCGGGTCAGATCGCCGACCAGTGCGATCTGGTGCAAACGCCGCAGTTGCAAGCGGACATCGCGCACATGGAATGGCGTCGAAGCGTCGCGATGTGGGGCAGTGGCGTTGGCATTGCCATCATGGCACTGCTGAGTCTGTATTTTTTTCGGCCGGATCACTGGAAGCGGCCTAAAGCGCAGAAATGATGCGCTCAACAGGCGATCCCACTCAGCCTTTTCTGGGCTGCGGTGCATGCGGTTCGGGAGGTTTTCCCACTACCGTCGTCATCATCCTCTGTACGTGGTTGGTGACGAGGTAGATCGCGGGTCGCCGCCCCATTTCCTACGCCCTGACGCCGCTAACAACGATTAGGTGAGAGCGTAGCGCCGTCTGCGCTCAAAAAGCGCTCACGTCGCGATGTGTGCCGGATGAATAACAACGCATCGGATAAGTGTTGGTTTCAAAATGCCGGATCCGGTGTTCGAGATCGGCGTGATCGACCGACGACGCCAGATAATTGTCCCGTTCAAATTCCGCGGTGGTGACGAAAAGCGCGCCGATTTTCCGTGCGAATTCTGCAAACATGATGTGCTCCGTTTCAATTCCCATTTCAATGATTGATGCGACTGGCGGCTAGGCCGCGGTCAATTCGCGGGATGTCGTGTCGCAACGTCGGCGACGGGCGTTGGGTTCCGGCTGTCGGATCGTTGCGCCGCCCGTCGATGAACTGAATCGTAAAGACGAAGAATGAGCTGGAAATGAGCGCCAAATGCCGGCGGGAATTCGTCGGCGGTGCTCCACCCCCGCTCAAACAAAGCGCTAATTCTCTGCTCACTTTGCATGTCCACAATGCAGTCATTCGATGCGGTCAACAGACTCGCGTCGCTCGGCAAAGGAGTGAAAAATGAAAGTCGTTCGCCATCTGGTCGTCGCTGCAGCGCTCGGCGTCGGCTTAGTGAGTTGCGCTGAAGCCCATGTGTTCGTCGGAGTCGGAGTGGGGCTTGCCGCGCCAGCGATTCCCGTGCTGCCGGTAGCGTCTGTCGTGCCGGTTTATGCGCCGCCGGTCTATTACGCACCGCCGCCACCGCCTGTCTATAGCGCACCGGTCGTGGTCGGGTATTACGGACATCCGCAGTGGTATCCGCATTACTACGGCGGCTGGCATGGCGGTTATGGCTACGGCTACTGGCGCCGTTGAGGCAGAGGCCACCGGGTCCATCTGCAATGCTTTGAAAAGCACAGGCAACCCTACGAGTGGGCTTCTGCAATTTCGGGAGCCGCGCCCGTAGCGTTGTCGCCATCTGGCCGCGATGGGCGGCCTTCTTTGAGCACATCATCATGAACGTTCAACCATCGCCGCTCACGTCAGCGCCGGAATCCGTCGTGCTGAGCGAACTACCGCCGCAACCGTCTGCTGAAAGTTGGCAAGCCGCGTGGCTGCGTCGCGCGATTCCGCTGATCATGGCGATTCACTTCGGCTCGAGCCGCCGTCCGGCACCCGATGTCCACACACTCCGGCTGCGCGCGCATCGCTACACGCGGCCTGGCCGGATCGCGGCGGCCATGCTTTACCCGCACGTGCGCCGCCATGCCGACTGCGAACTCAAAGGCGAATGGCTGAGCCCAGGTAAGGCCGTGGCGGCGCCAATCGAGCGTGCGGTACTTTATTTGCACGGCGGCGCGTACTATTTCGGCTCTCCGGAAACGCACCGTGCATTGACGGTCGAATTGGCCCGCTCGTCGAACGCAGCGGTGTTCGCGCTGGACTATAGCCTTGCGCCCGAACATCCGTTCCCCGCCGCCTTGCAGGACGCCTTGCGTGCTTACCGGACGTTGCTCGACCGCGGCATGGCGCCTCAGTCGATCGTTGTGGCCGGAGATTCTGCAGGTGCGGGACTCGCGCTAGCGATGCTGATCGCGTTGCGTGAAGCGGGCGATCCGCTGCCGTCCGGAGCGGTACTGTTTTCGCCATGGGCCGATCTGACGACTACCTGGCGTGCCGGCCACAACGCGATGACGATGAACCGGACTGCGATGGAAGCGGCGGCGAACATGTACCTGCGTCACGCGCGCCGCTTCGAGTTGCTCGCTTCGCCCGCGAGAGCACGGCTGCATGATTTGCCGCCCATCCACATCCAGACCAGCGACACTGAAGCGTTGAACACTGACGCGCGCGAGTTGGCCGCCAAACTTCAGCGCGAAGGGAACGCCGTGGAGTTCGCGCAGTGGCACGCCGTGCCTCACGCGTGGCAATGTTTTTCGCCGTTCTTGCCGGAAGCGCGCGCGGCGTTGGCTTATGCGTCGGCGTTTATTCAGCGGCGCTGGGAGAGTGCGGCTGAGCGGTGAAGCCGATCGTCCGGCGCGGCAGTTGCTTGTGCGCCGACCGAAGCAAGCCACCGTCACAGACGGTCGCAACGGTCGTCACGCTTGCCCTTTGTCCGCATCGCCGAGCATCACGGTCCACCCGAGACCTCGCACATTGCGAATCACCGACACCCCGAATTTCTTGCGCACGGAGTGGATCAGCACATCGACCGCATTGCTTTCGACCTCTTTACCCCACCCGTACAGGCGGTCCTCGAGCTGTTCGCGCGACAGGATCGTGCCGGGACGCTCGAGAAACGCGAGCATCAGCGCAAATTCGCGTGCGGAGAGAACCGTGGTGGCGCCATTGCAGGTCAGCGTGCGTTTGTCGAGATCGAGCGCGAGCGAATCGTCGCCGAGACGCGACGATGCGTAGCCGGCCTTGCGCCGCAATACGGCGCGAATGCGGGCCAGCAGTTCAGGGACGTCGAAGGGTTTGAGCAGATAGTCGTCCGCGCCGACGTCGAGCCCCTGCACTCGCGAATCGAGATCGTCACGCGCCGTCAGGATCAGGACTGGCACCGCATTGCCGGCGGCGCGCGATGCTTTCAGCAATTCAATGCCGCTTAAGCCGGGCAGGCCGAGATCGAGTAGTACAACGGTGTATTCGGCATTGGCCAGCGCATCGCGACCGGCAATGCCGTCTCTGACCCAGTCGACGCTATAGTCGGCATCTTTCAGTGCTCGCAGCAGACTTTGGCCAATCTGCAGATCGTCTTCAACGAGGAGAACTCTCATGATCGTCCTGTCGGCAATAATCCGGTAGTGCCTGGCTGGCAGCGCGCGGTTCGCAGCAGAACCGTCGTGCCCGGGCGATAGAATGATAACCGACGCACGCGTTGCCGCCACGCGTTTGTCCGCAGTTCGGAGCGGCCGGTCCGGGCCGTCGCGCTGATTTCGGGCGAAGCTTGTTTCGACTCCATTCAGGTTCGATATGAAAAAAAGAGGCTCGCTGGGCACGCAACTGGTCATTGCGCTGAGCGCCGTCGTCATTGTGGTCGGCCTGGTGCACGCAGCCGGTTCTTATGTGGCGTCGAGCGCGGCGACCCACGCGTTGCTCGATACCCGGCTGAGCGACGTCGCTATTCGCCTTGCCGCCGGCATGGCCGACATCATCGTCAAGGCGCCCGAACCCGGCGCGCAGCGCCCGCAGGATCTGCAAATCCAGATCTGGAGCGGCGACGAAGTCAGTCCGTCGCGCGCCACCGACCCGTCCATTCACTTCAATCGCAATGTGCAACCCGGCTTCTCACAGCAGGTGGCCGACAACGACGAATGGCGTATTTTCACCGTGCACAGTGGCGACCGGATCGTCGAAGTCGGCCAGCGGATACGCGTGCGCGAAGCGGTGGTGCGGGATTCCGCGTTGACCACGCTCTGGCCAACCGTGCTGTTGATGCCGCTGATGTGGGTCGCGGTCATTGTGGTAGTGCGCTCGTCGATGCGTCGTGTCGACCGGTTGGCGAACGAGGTGAAGGCGCTCGACGTGAATCGTCTGACGCCGATCTCGACAGATCATGTGCCGACCGATCTGCTGCCGTTTGTCGATTCGATCAATTCGCTGACCGCGCGGCTGGGTCGCATGATCGAGTCGGAGAAGAAATTTATTGCTGACGCCGCGCACGAATTGCGTTCGCCGATTGCCGCGTTGCAATTGCAGGCGGACAATCTGCGGCATTCGATTTACCCGGCAAATGCAGAGCGTTTCGAAGAAATGCGCGCCGGTATTATCAGAAGTGCGTATCTCGTCAGCCAGATGCTGAGTCTCGCGCGCGCCGATACGCGAGCGAGCACTGCGCAACTCGAGGATGTCGATGTACGTGAAGTCATCGCCGACGTCATCGCCGCCCATCTTCCAATTGCGATGGCGCGCAATATCGATCTCGGCGTGGCGCATCTCGACGCGGCCGTCGTGCGCGCAACGAAGACGGACGTGCAGGTCGTCGTGAAAAATCTGGTCGAAAACGCGCTGCGTTACGGGGTCGAAGGCGGGACGGTCGACGTGCGCGTGACGGCGAATGACGCCACCGTTTCTATCGAAGTCATCGACGACGGCCCGGGGATAGCGCCGCAATTGCAGGAGCTCGTATTCGAGCGTTTCGTGCGGGTCGGCTCGACCGATGTGGAGGGCTCGGGCCTCGGACTGGCGATCGTGCGAGCCACGCTCGCAAAATATGGCGGACGTGCCCGCGTGTCGAGTCGCGGCGATCATCGCTCGGGGCTGGTCGCGCAGGCCGAGTTTCCACGTGTGCGTCCGAAGTGATGAGTTTTTGTGCGAAGCCGTGCAGCACACGCTGATCACGTCAGTAACTACCCGCCATCGAGAGAAAGTAGAACGGCAACAGATCGTCGTCCGGTAGCGGGGCTTGTTGGTCTGCGGCTGCTGCGGTATCCGTTGTGTTTTCGGTGGTGTCGTCGGATAGGGTAGAAGGCGTGGTTTGCGTGTCCATGATTGCTAATCCTCATCAGGTTTGCACTGCATCTGCGGAAGTCGTTAATGACATTTCCGTGCGGTACAAAGCAATCTTGTTCCTGACGAATTAGCGGGAAATTAGGACGCGTGGCTCCTCGCGGTAGCCACGCCGCAGCGCTCAATTAGAGCCTGTGTCTGGAAGTTGACAGCGCGCAAGCAGGGTGAATTAACGCGCGACGCTATAACCGATCCGTGCAATCCAGCGATGCTGGTTGTAATCGAGAATATCTTCACCGTAGCCGGTAAAGAAGCCAACCCACAGGAAGCCGCCCCAACGGCTATTGATCAGATGCGATAGCGGGTAGGTGAATTGCGTATCGATGCTGCCGTAGGTGGATTTCGTTCCCTTTCGCAGCGTCGTGGCGAGTTGCCAGCCGTCGTTGCTGCCGTATTTGAGCAGCAGGTCCATATAGCCGCGATAGTCGGCAATGTCGTGATTCTCGCCGGCAATGTGAGCGTAGAAATAGACCTTTGGCGATACAGTCAGGTGGTTGCCATCCACATCGCCGAATTCCCACGTAGGTCGCACGAAGAATATGTCGACACCACGCGATTCAGGTCCGTCGCGCCCATTCGATTCATGCTCATAGCCGGTCATCAGAGCCATCTTGCTGAACCATGAACTCTTCCAGCCGGTATCGGGCAGGTAGTAGAACAGTTGAGGCATGTAGCTCGTATCGCGGAACGGGGCGGAGTACTCGCCGAGGTCCCACAACGAAGTCTGCGTATAGCCGAAATACAGGTTGTCGAGGAAGCCGCGCGATCGCGGATCGTCCGGGATGACCATCCGGAATTTAAAGCTCAACTGGAATTTCGCGAGATTTTCTCCATTCGAACCATCGGCGAAATACATCGGTTCGAAGGTGGAGAGACGACTGACAAGAAAGCTATTCAGGTCGGGGCCGGACGCTTTATTCGCAGCAGACCCAGCGGAAAGCGACGCAGCCGTGACAGGCTCCGAAGGCACGGTGACGGTCGCGGACGTGTCGCCATGGGTGCTGTCCGCCGACGCCATTGCCTCTGGTTTCGCGGAATGGGGTGGGCGAGTGAGCAATACGAACGATGGCGAAACATCCAGACTCGGCACATCGATTTTCATGGCACCGCGAGCCCACTCGGGCCATTGCCCGCTATAGCGGACCGCTTTGAGTTCGCCGCCTGCCAGCTTGATGTGATCCGGCGCGCCGCTTTCGCGCGCGAGCATCAATGGTCTGGGCGAGATGTCGGTGTTGCTGATCGCGATGTTCAACTGCGCGGGGATGTCTACCTCGGTGCCACCCGGCTGGTCGCCGGAATAGACGATGGTGACTTCGAGCGGTTTGCTGGAGACTGCTTCGCGCGGCGGACGGAGCACCGAAACGCTCGCGAAACTGTAGACGGGGTAGGCGGCGCAAAGCATCAGAATGCTGATGCCAAAAGACAACCCGGATAAACGCGAGTCGCGGCCGCTAACTACGGAGATGCTGTCTTTCTTCACCCGAGACATCAATCGATTCCCCACACGGAACTCCCATTGGTCTACGAATTAAGCTCGCAGTGAGACGATAACGTCAAAGCACGAAATTGGGTAAAAAAAATTAGGGCACGCGCGACGTGGTCAGTGGCGGCAAAGCTTGACAGCGATGAATTGGCACTGCATCCGCGCACCTTCATAAAGATGTCAGCGACAGATAAGTTGGACCGGAGAACGGCTGCACTATGGATAGAAGTCCTCTCATCTCAAGGCTCTTATGCACGCCGGACTCGCCGGTCGCAATAGTTAAATATGAATTCAACGGCTTGAAGACTCGACCGGCGTGATGCGTAAATAAACGCGGTGGCGTTGAACACGTTGCGTTTCTGCAACGGATAAATCACTGGGAAAAAACTAATTCTTGCGGCTACGTTGCGACGATTTTTCATTCCGACGAATTGCTTTGCGATGCTTCGCACTCGCGCGCGCAACTAGGCGGACGCACAGTTTTCCGGTGATCCACGATTAAAAGCAGCTTGCAAACCACGCTTCCGATCTGCTATTTGCGTGCGCAGATAACTGCTTTTCCGCACGTTGTGGCGAGTGCCGCCGTCCTGTTTCCCTGGTGTTTTCCATTGCTCCGAATCCTCATGAAAGCCGCATCGTGCGGGCGCTTCGAGGTGTCGCGGGATTTTTAAGATTCCTTTAAGTGGAGCCATCTACATTACGCTTCCCTCACGTCATACACCGCACCCTACCCAGATATGGTCACTAAAAAACAATGGCGCGGTAGCGCTGCCGCTTGCATCGTGCTCGCGCTTGCAGGTACTTATGCGATTAGCCACCGCAGCGCCGAAGCGTCGGCAAGCGACGCTCGCGGTGGCCTGGTCACCACCAGCGTTCCCACTGCAACTGGTGGCACGAATGCGGCCACGCCGAACTTCGCCAGCATTGTTTCGACCTACGGGCCTGCGGTCGTGCACATCGGCGCGAGCCACGCAGCTTCACGCGATGAAAACGGTGAAAGCAGCGGCGGCGGTGAAGCGCTCGGCTCGGGGTTCATCATTAGTCAGGACGGGTACATCCTGACGAACAACCACGTCGTCGAAGGTGCCGATAAGGTGACCGTCAAGTTGACGGACGGCCGTGAATTCCACGCGCAAGTCATCGGAACCGATAAAACGTCCGACGTCGCGGTGCTTAAGATCGATGCGTCGAGCTTGCCAACTGTGAAGATCGGCGACCCTGCCCATAGCAAGGTCGGTGAGTGGGTGGTCGCAATCGGTTCGCCGTACGGCTTCGACAGCACGGTGACATCCGGCATCATCAGTGCGAAAGCACGCACGTTCTCCGACGATAGTCCGATCCCGTTTATTCAAACCGACGTGCCGGTCAATCCTGGCAATTCGGGCGGTCCACTGTTCAATCTGAACGGTGAAGTCATCGGTATCAATTCGATGATCTATTCGCGCACAGGCGGCTTCCAGGGCCTGTCGTTCGCCATCCCGATCGACGCGGCGATGCACGTGAAAGACCAACTCGTGCGAACCGGTCATGTGAGCCGCGGCCGGATCGGCGTGGGCGTCGAACCCGTCACCGAAGAACAGGCAAAGTCGCTGGGTCTCGACACGACACATGGCGCGCTGGTCGGCTCGGTCGATCCGAGTGGCCCCGCTCAGGCGGCTGGCTTGCGCCAGGGTGACGTGATCGTCGGCTTGAACGGTGCACGTGTCGACAGTACCCGCGATCTGATCGCGCAAGTGTCGCAACTCGCGCCCGGAACGACCGCGACGATCAACGTATGGCGCGGCGGCGGTGAGCATAAGTTGTCGGTAACGGTGGGCGCGCAGTCCGCTCAGGTCGCGTCGGCTGCGCCGCGTGTGCAGCAGCAACAACAGTCGCGTCCGCGTCTCGGTGTTGCAGTTCGACCGCTCACGCAAGATGAACAGCAGGAAGCGTCGTTGCCCGGCGGGGTCGTCGTGCAACAGGCCACCGGTCCGGCCGCGGCTGCGGGCATTCAGGCCGGCGACATCATCGTCGCGGTCGACGGCACCCTGATTCGCAACGTCCAGCAACTGAAGCAGATCATTTCGCAGGCGGACGACAGCGTGTCCGTCACGGTGGTGCGTGATGGCGAGCAAGCATCGGTTTCGGTGAATCTCGGCTAACGTGTAGTTGAATCAATCATGCGGCGCGCTACGATCTGGCGCGCCGTTTGTCGTTTACCGCAGCGGCAATGGGCAGTTAAGGCGTGTCGGGTCCACCGCCCAGCGCGACATAGAGCGATACGCTATTTTGCAATGCTGTCGCGCGAAGCTGGATCAATTGCTGCTCGGCGGCAAAAAGACTGCGGCGTGCATCCACCACTTCCAGATAGATCGAGATGCCGTTTTCATAGCGAAGCTCGGCGGTCTCCGCGAGTAAGCGCTGTGCTTCGACGGCATGTTCCTGCGCGGTAATCTGTTCCGTATAGCGTTGCCGTCCGACCAACGCATCCGATACTTCGCGAAAGGCCGTTTGCACGGTGCGCTGATAGGTCGCCACCAGTTCGTCGTGCCTTGCACGTGCCTGGGCGAGTTGAGCCGACCGTTGACCAGCGTCGAAAATCGGCATGCCGATAATCGCGCCCATCGACCATGCCTGTTTGCCCGGTACAAAAAAATCGCTGAGTTCCGACGACACATAACCGAAGCTTCCTGTCAGCGAAATGCGCGGGAAGAAATCGGCGCGGGCGGCGCCGATGTCGGCATCCGCGGAACGAAGCTGTTGTTCGGCTTGCAGAATGTCCGGTCGATTGACGAGTAGCGCGGAAGGCAAACCAGGGTCCAGTGCGCCGAACTGCGCGGCGTCCGCAATCGACGACGCATCTGGCAGCACACTTTCCAGTGGCCCACCGATAAGCACCGTCAGTTGATTACGCTGCTGCGCCGTGGTCCTTTGCAATTCCGCGAGTTGGGTTTGCGCCTGTGTCACGAGAATGGCGGCCTGCTCATAATCGACCGAGGACGTCACTCCGGCATCCAGCCGAAGTTTCGCGACATCCAACGCATACTGGCGGCTTGCGACGGTCCGCTCGGCTAGCGCAATGCCTTCATCGCCCGAACGGATCGCGTAGTAGGTCGCGGCCACATTGCCGATCAGCGACAACCGGAATGCGCGCTGGGCTTCGACGGTGGCCAGATATTGGCGGCGTGCGCTTTCACTCAGATTGCGCACGCGCCCCCAGAAATCGAGTTCGAACGACGCGACGGCGGCCTGCACGTTGTACTGATTGAATTGAACCGATATATCCGTGTTATCGAACTCCGGGTCGATCGAACCGAGCGGCGCTTTCGTGCGCGTAGCGCTGCCGTTCACATTGACCTGCGGCAGACGGGCCGCATTCTGGATGCGATAAAACGCGCGAGCCTGTTCGATGCGTGCAGTCGATGCCACCAGATCGCGGTTACGTTGCAATGCCGTGGAGATCAGCAACTTCAATTGTGGATCGGCGAAAAACGTCTCCCAGTCCACTTCTTTCGCGAGCTGTGCTTCTTCGAGGCTGGCGGTCGGGAACGCATCGAAGTGTTCCGCAATCGGCAGATCGGGCTGGCGATACGGCGGCGCAAAGTTGCACGCGGCCAGCAAGCCGCACACGAGTGTCACGAGCAGGCGCTTACGCATCGCTCGGCCCTCCGCGGGGTTGCTCAGGCTCCCGCTCGGGTGTGGACAGATCGTCGTCCAGTCCGCTATTGCGTTTCTTGCGACTCAGCCAACGGCGAGCGGCCACATAAAAGAGCGGCGTAAAGAAGACCCCGAATAGCGTTGCCGTGAGCATGCTGCCCATCACGCCCGTACCTACCGCGCGCCGGCTTGCCGCGCCCGCGCCGGTGGCGAGGACGAGCGGCATCATGCCGAGCACGAACGTGACACTGGTCATCAGAATCGGACGCAAACGCTGTTGCGCGCCATTTTTCGCTGCGGTGATGGGATCGCTGCCTTCGGACTCCGCCTTGATCGCGAACTCGACAATCAGAATAGCGTTCTTCGCCGCAAGCCCGATGATGGTCACTAGCCCGATGTTGAAATACACGTCGGCGGAAAGCCCGCGCATCATCGTCAACAACACTGCGCCGATCACACCGAATGGAATGATCAGCAACACCGCGACCGGAATGGCCCAACTTTCATAGAGCGCGGCCAGCAGCAGGAATACCACCACCAGCGACAACCCGAGCAGCATGCCGATCTGGCCACCGGCCTGCTTTTCTTCGAGTGCGGTGCCGGTCCATTCGTACGTGAGATTGCCGGTCAGCACGTGCGACGCGATGCGCTCCATTTCGGCGATCGCCGCGCCGCTCGACCGGCCTGCCGCGGCCTGACCCGACAACGTCGCGGAAGGGAAGCCGTTGTAGCGCTCGAGTTGCTGCGGACCGGAGATCCAGCGAATGCGGGCAAATGCCGAGAACGGCACCATCTCGCCACGGTTGTTCGGAAGCCGTAGTGCACTCACGTCTTCCGCGCGCATTCGTTGCGTGGCATCGGCTTGCAGAAATACGCGCAGCACATTGCCTTCGAACACGAAGTCGTTCACGTAGTTCGAGCCGAACGATAGCGCCAGTGCCTGATTGACCTGCCGGATCTGCAGACCCAGTGCACGCGCCTTGACGCGATCTATCTCCACATAGAGTTGCGGCGCTTCGGGCATGCCTTCCGGTCGTACGCCCGCGAGAACGCTGCTTTGCGACGCCGCAATCATGATTCGCTGCGCGGCCTGCTGCAGCGCTTCGCCACCCACGCCGCTGCGATCCTGAACCTTCATCGTGAAGCCGGTGGCAGTTCCTAATGACGGGATAGGAGGCGGGTCGAGCGCAAAGATAATCGCTTCCGGAATCTGGCGAAACGCGGCATTGGCGCGGCGAACCAGTGCGCTCGCCGAGTTGTCTTCTCCGGAGCGCTCACCCCACGGCGTCAGATCGACAAACGACAACGCCGCCGATTGTCCCTGTCCGAAGAAGCTGAAGCCTGTCACCGACGCTACATTTCGAACCTGAGGTTGAGTCCGCAAGAATGCTTCGACCTGGTTGACCGCCTGCCGGGTACGTTCTTCAGTGGAACCCGGTGCGCCGGTATAAGTGATGAAAATATGGCCCTGGTCTTCGGTCGGCAGAAAGCCGCCTGGCAGGCGCACGAAAAGAAAGCCGGTGATCACGCACGCGACGACGAACACCAGCAGCCATCGCAACGGCTTTTTCAGCATCGCATCGACGCCGCGGATATACCGCTCGGTGCCCGCTTCCAGGCCGCGATTAAAGCCGTCGAATACGCGATGCAGCATTCGCGATGCCGCGTTCCTCGACGCCGGGCTGCTGGCGGTTTCGTTGCGCAGCAGCGCTGCGCACAACGCTGCGCCGAGCGTGAGTGCGAGCAGCGTGGACAGCATGATCGACACGGCGAGGGTCACCGAGAACTGCCGGTAAATCCCGCCCGTTGAACCCGGGAAGAACGCCATCGGGATGAATACCGCGACCAGCACCAGGGTACTCGCGATCACCGCGCCGGATATCTGGCCGACTGCCTTGACGGTCGCGCGAGGCGCGCTCAGGCCCTCTTCGCGCATGATGCGCGCGACATTTTCCACGACGACGATCGCGTCGTCGTTGAGGATACCGATCGCCACCACCATCCCGAACAACGACAGGATGTTGATCGACAGACCGAACAGGTACAAACCCGCGCAGGTGCCGATCAGCGCGACCGGGACGACCAGCGTGGGAATCAGCGTGGCGCGCCAGTCCTGCAGAAAGAGAAACACGACGACGGTGACGAGCAGAAGCGCTTCGATCATCGTGCGTATCACGCTCTGCACCGACGTGTTGATGAACGGCGTCGTATCGAACGGCACGGTCCAGACCACGCCGCGCGGGAATGTCGGCTGCAGTTGGGTCATGCGAGCGCGTACGGCGTTGGCCACCGCTAGCGCGTTCGCGCCGCTCGCCAACTGGATCGCAATGCCGGCGGCTTCCTTGCCGTTGACGGTCAGGCGGTTGCCGTAACTGTCGTTACCCAGTTCGATCCGGGCCACATCGCCAAGCCGTACCGTCGAGCCGTCCGGATTCGCGCGAATGATGATCTCGCGGAACTGCTCGGGCGTCGAGAAGCGGCTTTGCGTGACGATTTGCGCGGTGAATTCGGAGCCTTCGGCATTGGGCTGATCGCCGAGTCCGCCGCCGGCCGTCTGACTGTTCTGCTCCTGCACCGCGGACAAAACCTCGCTCGCCGACAACCCGAAGCCGGCCAGCTTGCGCTGGTCGAGCCAGATCCGCATGGCGTACGACGAGCCGAACAGTTGCACATCGCCAACCCCGTCGATACGCCGCAACTCGTTGACGATGTTGTTCGACGCGAAGTTGCCCATCGCTACTGCGTTGGTGGCGCCGTCGGTGGTCTGCAACGCGAGCAGCATCAGAAAGCCGGTGGATGCCTTCGTGACGGTCACGCCGAGCTGCCGCACTTCCAGCGGCAGCCGCGGCTCGACCCGGCTCAGACGGTCCTGAACCTGAGTTCGCGCGATGTCGAGATTGGTGCCTGGCTTGAGCACCACGGTGATCTGCGCGGTGCCGTTGGAGCGGCTGATCGACGACATGTACAGAAAGTTCTCGATGCCGTTCATCTCGTCTTCGATGATCGAGGTGACACTTCTTTCGAGCGTTTGCGCATCGGCGCCACTGAAGCTGGCCGAGATGTTGAGCGACGGCGGCGCGACGTCGGGATATTGTTCGACCGGCAGAAGCGCGACGGCCAGGCCGCCGAATAGCACAGTGAAGAGGGCGATAACCCAGGCGAAGACGGGGCGGGCGACGAAGAAGCGGTTCATCTGGGCGCCCGTCAGCGCGTGGCCGAGGCCGGAGTCGGCGCCGGCGGCGCAGACGGCTCGGGAGCGGGCCGCGCGTCGACACGCTGGCCCGGCTGAACCTTCTGCCAGCCGTCGACAATGACGCGCTCGCCGGGCTTCAAACCGGCGCGGACGGTCCACCGTCCTTCACCTTGCTCGCCCAGATCGATGTTGCGCTGGAATACGGTGCCGTCGTCCGCGACGAGCGTCACACTCCCGACACCGTTGTCCAGTTGCACCGCCCGCTCGGGGATCCGGATGCCCTGCCGGTTACCCGCCGTGATGATGCGGCCGCGGACAAACTGCCCCGGCAGCAGGGTGCGCGACGGATTGGCGAACTGGGCCCGCACGGTCTGCGTGCCGGTGGACGGGTCGACGACCAGGTCGGCGAAGTCGAGGAAACCGCGCTCGCCATATACCTGGCCGTTGGCGAGCACCAGTTGCACCTCGACATGTTTCATCTCGATTGCCTGACGCGTGCCGGATTGAATCTGCTGCTCGACATCGAGCATGGCGGTATTCGATTGCGTGAAGACCGCGTTGATCGGCGTGAGCTGGTTGACCTGGGCCAGAAGCGTTGCCGCTCCGGCGCTGACGAGCGCACCTTCGGTAATTTGCGCACGGCCGACGCGTCCGGCAATGGGCGTGCGCACGATGCAGCGATCGAGCCGTAACTGGGCGAGCGTCACAGCGGCCTGCGCATCGGCGACGTTTGCCTGCGCCTGTTGCATGGTCGCCAGCGCGGCATCGTATTCCTGAGCACTGACCGCGTGGCGGCCGACCAATGGCTTGAAGCGCTCGACGACCGACGCTGCGTTATCGCGGACGGCGGTTGTTCGTGCGAGGGCGGCTTGTGCCTGCTGCAATTGGGCGCGGTAGTCCCGGGGATCGATCTGGAAGAGCGGTGCGCCTGCCGGCAGGTCCGTGCCTTCCTGATAAAGCGTACGTTCGACAATTCCGTCGACCCGGGCACGAATTTCCGCTGAGCGGACTGCCTCGATCCGGCCAGGCAATTCGACGACATCGGGAACAGACGAGGCCGAGATGGTTTCGACCAATACGGGAATCAGTGGCGCGGCAGTCGCTGGAGCAGACTGCTTGTCGCCGCATGCAAAACATGCAAGTGACAGGCTGATCACCAGGAGTGAGTGGACACGACTACGCAGGCTGCAGGCTGAGCAAGGCAAGAGAAACTCCTCGACAAAGGCACTCTTTTTCGCGCTTCAGATTGGCTACGGTCTGATGACGGTCGGCAGTTTTTTTACGTTTTCTGGGTGGCCATTCCGACGGAAGCGGATGGCGCGTGCGCCTCACTCCTGTTGTCTGGACCTATGTCGCAAGCAAAGATAAATGTTTTACGCGCTTTCTGACGAAAGGGTAGCACGTTCGATCCGTCTTTTCACCAACGCATGATTTATGTGGAAAAGTTCTCGGCACAGGTGAGGATCGAGGGGAATCTTTCAGTAGGCCTGCCCGTCACGTGCGTAATTGTTGTACGTTGACTCAAGGCCGGTTGGCATCGCACGGGGCTAGATGGCTGGTGAGCGCTGCAATCGAAGCGGTGCGGATCAGGAGAGAGAGGCGCCGCGTTTTAACCCACTATCTGGTTGTGGCCTCGCGGCTAAAAGATGTCGATTCTTCGGGCCAACTTACTCGGCATAATGGCGACGGCGATCGAACATAGTGTTCTGTCGATCGCCGCTCAGGATAGCGTGAGAGTGGGTTGAGGTTTCTAAATCAGAGTAAACCCAACTGCTTCATGAACGTGTAGTCATCGTAAAAGAGCCATTCTTCGTCCATGGTGCCGGCGTCGTTCCAACGGCCCACGGTTGCCATTTCGATTTCAAAGCGCTTGCCGTTGGGAGCGATTACCTTGCCGTCGGCGAGTACCATCGGTTTGGTGAACGTGCCGCGCCAGACACCGGTAACCGCGGTGTATTGACCTTGACCGATTCGGATATGGTGAATCGGGTTCTCGGTGTCGGGTGCGAAGCTGAAAATCTTTTTGGACCGATCGAGGTGTTCTTTCAGGCCATGCGTTGTCGTACCGTCGGGATAATGCACGATGATGTCTTCAGCATGACTACGATGCATTTCGTCCCACTTCTGATGACTGTAGACATTGAAGTCCAGGTCGTCGAAGTTGTTCAGATTTTTTTCGACGGTTGCGCGCTCGTTGCGAAACTGCTCGGGAGTCTTGTTGATGCGCTCTGCCGACTTGTCCGCGCTCATGGAGGAGAAGTCGTCAGGGAGATTTCTGGAACTCTTGGTCTCCGCGGCGGAAACACTGCCCATGCTCACGGCGGCGGCAATGATCAGGAGGGCCAATTGGGAGCGGCGAGTCTTTTTCATTTGATTCTCGTATTTTGATCAGAAGAGCCTCTGTCTGCTGGGCGGACACGGCAGTTCAGGATTGAGGTTCCAGACGGCTGTTGCTGTCGGGACTGAGAAGGTGCAAAAAGAGCCGGTCTGCAGCCGGATTCACTTATCGCCATAATCGGACTTTAGAAAATGGATCAGTGTCCTTTGTACAATCGCTTCAATGCCTCGGAGTGGGTGGCGTTTTGACGGCTTTCTGCTATATGCCGTTTGACTTCATCGCGCGTTTTGTGGGTGACCTATGATTCAACACCCCGTTCCGACGATGCTGCTCCGCCGGCGGTTGGCTGCGCGTAAGCCTGGCTTGCCTGAAAGGCGCCAGCGATTAAAATGAATCTAATGGTTTTGATTGCTTTGCTCATGATTAAGGATGGATTTTGGTGATTGCATTGGTCTCGCGTCCTAAACTCTGCAGCGATTGAGTAAGAATATCGTTCGACTGAATATCGGGATATAGGATTTCTCCTAAAGCTCGCTGCGGCCTTACGAAGAGGCTTGCCAGCGCAAGTTCAGCTAAAGTATGACAGGGGCGGAAAGAGGCGTTAAGAAAATCATGTTTAAACGAAATTGCAGTAGAATTGATCTATTGCTGACCGAGAAAGGTAATAGCGGTTTTCGGATTAAGGATCAGTTGATGAGGTTGCCGAGGTGAGATTTGCGCCGGGTGTAACGTCGTGCGTCAATTCGGCTATTTATCTTGGCGTACGGCGGCCATTAATCGATTGAGAGAATAATTATTTTTGCAATACAGGTATCACATCGTCGATTTGACGATTGAGGATATTGATTAACCGAAGCGGGAAGGGAAAATTATTGTCGCTATCCATTTGATTTTATATAGGCTGGCGATAAGCTGAACTGCAAGAAAATGCACGCGTTCGCGCAAAGCGGGTAATGGGCCGGGAAGATATCGCCGGGACATATAGGAAAGTCTCGCAACGTAAATCGCGCCGCAATTCAGTCGCAGGGTCAAACAGAACCAATACCGGATTGATGACGTTCGAGCTTCTGCGGGCCGGTCTTCCACCGGCCCGTTGCATCCGGAAAGTTAGGCCCCAGCTGCCGCGTCTGAGGACGATGCCTGACCTGCGGCGGCTGGAATCAGCAACACCGGCAAGGTCGCCTGACGCACGCAGCGTTCGGCGACGCTACCGAGAATCAGGCGCTGGAAACCGCGCCTGCCATGCGTGCCCATGACCAGCAAGTCGGCCTTGAAATCGGCCGCTGCGTTCAGTACGACTGCAGACACATCGTCGAGCGACGACGCTTCGCCAACGGCCAGGTCTCCCTTCACGCCACTCTCAATCATCGCTTTCGCGAATTCCGCGCCGAGTTCCTTCCCTTGTTCGACCAGACGGTTGCGCAGTACCGAAGGGTCGTAGCCCGGCGCCTCAAAATACATGGGAGTGTTTTCGACGACATAGAACGGCTGAAGAACTGCATTGTTGGACTTGGCCAGGTCGAGTGCTGCTTCAAAGGCGCGACGTGAGGTGTTGCTGCCGTCGACTGCTACAAGGATGCGTGTGTACATATCAACTCCGCGTCTGAAAAATCCGGATGCCGTGGCCGTTTTTATCGTTTTCCGCGTTTCACGATCTCATGACCAGGCGCATTGATCTTTTATACCAACGAAGCTTAGATGATCGTGGAAAAAGATGCATTCGACAGGAGGTCAATCAAACACTTGTCAAATTTAAAGCGGTACGTCGTGGGGCCCGCAAGCCCGATCCCAAAGGGTTCAGCACTATGCGGTGCAATCCATAGAGCATATCTCTGATGAAATCGGCATAGGGTTGGCCTTACAATCAAGCCCTATTCAGACAAGCTATTTCAGTCCTGCTGATGAACGAGCGCAAAACCACGGGCCTGCCCGAGAAGATTTACGGCGACATCCTTAACCGCATTCTCGAAGGCGAGTACAAGGAGGGCGAGCGCCTGCCCACCGAGCATGCACTGGCCGAACGGTTCGCGACATCGCGCCCGACTGTGCGCGAAGCATTGGCACGCCTGCGGGCAGACGGCATCATCATGACGCGGCACGGTTCGGGCACGACGGTCGCGCGTCGACCCGACCCGGACGTGCGCCGCTTCGCACCGCTCGAAACGCTGTCGGATATTCGCCGCTGCTACGAATTCCGCATGGTGACCGAGGCGGGCGCGGCCGAGCAGGCAGCCATTAAAGCCGATGCCGACGACATCGCTGCGATTCAGCACGCGTGGGACGAACTGGAAAACATCATCGAAACCCGGGGCATCGGCACGCAGGACGACTTCAGGTTCCACCTTGCGGTGGCGCGTGCGTCGAAGAATCCGTTCTTCATCACGGTCATGTCGTTTATCGAGGAACAGATTCTGTTCAGCATGAATTTGTCACGCAACCTGTCGCTCGTGAAGACGGTGGAGCGTCAGCGAGTGGTGCAGGCCGAGCATTGGGCGGTACTCGATGCGATTCGTCGCAAAGACGCACCGGGGGCGGCAGCGGCGATGCGCGCGCATCTGGAAAATGCGCTTGAGCGGATGTTCGGCTCGTGACTTTCGATTTTTCGTTCAGTTAATCAGTAGTGCGGCAACCGGTGGTCTCGTGGTGCCGCGGTTTTCCCATCGCGCTCGCCGGGTATCCTGGCGCTTCCTGTGTGTGAGCATTGGTCGCGTCGACGGGATGTCTTAGCCCGCCGACGCGCATTTTCAACGCAACTAACGGTCAGCCCGCCGCTATTGGCCCGTTCCAATGTCGATGGCGGCGAATGGCATTCAAGTAACGGGAATTTGTTTGCAACTAACCGCAAACCGTCTGTAACTACGCTGCAACCGCCATCGGCCCAAACAGCGCCGTCATCGTCTTCGGGCTCACTGCCACATTCAGCGCTACCGCGCGCTCGACGCCGATCTGCAAAGGCGCGCCGAGCCGGCTAATGTCAAGGCCGGTGCGGCGCAGCAGTCGCTCAATCGGTGTGGTCGTCACGGTGACGTAGTCGGTGATGCCCATCCGCTTGGCGAACAACATGACTTCCTGAATCGCGTGGAGAGTCATGTCCGTGAAGCCGAACGACTGTTCTTCTCCGCTGGTTTCGATCGCAAACCGGCTCAACTCCCAGATATGCCGGCCAACCGGTGCCTGCGCGCCATGCAGCAACTGCGGAAACGTGTCCTTCAGCATATTGGGGCCCTCTGTCGGCATCAGCCGCCAACATCCGCGTAACTTGCCGCCTTCGCTCTGTATCAGCATGTAATACGGGCCGAGCGCGTCGTAGCCGTCGATCTCCATGCCGGCAATGGTCGGGATTTCCCAACCTAGCCGCCCATGAAACACCCGGGCCCGCAGCCGGTACATCTCGTTGATGTCTGAATTGTCGAATTCCTGCCGCATTCCAATCCTGATCGAAGTTTGCATGCCGTTCTCCTGAACGAGTGGGGGACCAATAGCAGGAAAACTTATGCACTTTGAATCGATCCGCCACCTACCTACCTGGATAGGTGTGCATGCTTTTCGGATATCGCAGAATTCGGGACAGCAGTGTACTCAACCGACAGGGCACGAAAATGGAACTTCTCGAAAATCATTGGCAACCGCAAACTGGCCTCCAAACGCGCCCGGCGGACGCATCTCCGGGGGTGGATCGCGTGCTGATCATCGCTTACCGCAAGAAGAAAAAGGAAAGCCAGCGCCGCTTCTGGGCCCGCTTTGGCGTCACGCAATCGCGCGGCAGCCGCTTCGAATCGGGCGCTGAGATCCCGGCACCGGTGTCGATCCTGCTCGGTCTGTACTTCACCAAGACCGTTTCCGACGCCGACCTGGGCCGTGCAGAGCGGGTGCTGTACAGCCGGGACGCAGCAGCTTTCCTCAACCCGGGTCAATAAGCCCGAGCTGGGCGGCGATCACGGCGGCCGCCCGCCGCGAATTCACCCCGAATTTGGTCCGAATGTTCTTCATGTGGAAGTTCACCACGGCTTCCGAACAATTCAGGATTTGGGAGATCTCCCAAGTGGATTTGCCGCGTGCGGTCCATTTCAGGCACTCGCGTTCGCGCGGCGTCAGCTTGGGCAGTAAGGTTTGCGCGTGCGTATCAAGGTGACGCTGACTGGTGTCCACCACCAGATCGCGCAGTAGCACGAGATTCGGCAGCGTAGCGTTCACGTGGCGGAGAAATGCGTCGGTCGGTGCGCTGTCGTTGACGAAGCACATCATGCCTGCCTGCTGATGCGGCCCATGAATGGGCACCGTCACTCCGGCGCGCAGCCCATAGGAGCGCGCTTCTTCGTACATGGATTGCTGCGGGTCGGTCGAAAATATGTCCGGCGACCAGATCAGCGGTGCCGTGCGCGACATTGAATGCTCGACGGTCGGGTCGATATGAACCATACCGTCCTTGTCATACGTCTGGCGCCACGCCGGCGCGTAGGTGCTGCGTATGTATGCGTCTTCCAGGCGCATGGTTGGACGCGGCAGCATCGCGACCAATATCCTGTCGAAGCCCCATGTTTCGGCAAGGCCCGTGATTGCACCGAACCATTCCGCTTCGTCGGCGGCGTCCAGTAGCGGTGCCATCTGCTCGATAAAATGTAGCGACAATTTTGACTCTCTCAGGCTCGCAAACATCCCGTTGCTGTTAATTGTGGCGGCGATTCGCATGGCCGCTTTTAGTCCCGCAATTTATCACTAAAAAAATTTTCGCTGCGCGACGCACGCGTCCACGCCGGAGGGCGCCACGCGCGCTTTCGCGGGCAAAAGAACGAATTCCTATCGATTTCCCTTTTCTGACTCGCTCAGGATTCACAAAACATTGAACTGGATAATTTTTTTGTGGCCATCATTGCATTGGCAGCATTAATTTTAAATCCCTTTAAATGGGCCGCCGCTGACACGGGCTGAGTGCGCTGCGCTGAAGTGAGCGCATTCCCAACTATTGAAGGCAACGCAATGGGTCCGATCGATACCTGCTGCTGCGCGCCCTCATCCGCACCTATATTGTCATACAAAATTGACAATTCGCAGTTGATGAATGAGCAAGATGCCTATTTAATTCGTCATCGTAGCCCATGCGCCTGTAGTTGTTTGACAACATGGCAATACCGGTGCTACCTTTACCGGCCGTCGTTCCCGGCTCGAGGCATCATGAACGAATCTCCGCTTCACGATGACGAGTTCGGTGCTTCCGTCATGGCTGTGCCCCCTCTGGCGCGCAACGCCGATTACACGCTCAATGCCGCTGAAAATCACACGCTGATCCGCCATATCGAAGCCGGCGGCGTGCGCACCTTGCTGTATGGCGGCAATGCCAACCTGTACCACACCGCAGTCAGCGAATACCGTGAGTTGCTGGACCTGCTTGCCTACGCAACAGGTCCCTCCACGCGCGTGATCCCGGCCATCGGACCCGACTACGGGAAAATGCTCGATCAGGCGCGTATCCTCGCTCAAACCCGTTACCGGACAGCGATGGTGCTGCCGCTCGGCGGCTTCACGACCTCCAGCGGCGTCGAAACGGGCCTTGCGCGCATTGCTGACACAGCGGGCATCCCGCTCACGCTGTATATCAAGAGCGAAGACTATGTGGAGGTGGACGCGCTGGCGCGGCTGATCGAACGCGGCACGCTGATCGCCGTGAAATACGCGATTCCGCGCGAAAACCCCGCGAACGATCCTTATCTGCGCCGACTGCTGCAGCACGTGCCGGCCAGCAAACTCATCTCGGGCATGGGCGAACGCCCCGCGCTCGTCCACCTGCGCGAATTTGGTCTGGCCGCATGGACCACGGGCTCGGGCTGCATCGCGCCGCGCAGCGTCATGGAATTGTTGCGGGCGGTCAAACGTGACGATCGCGCGACCGCGCAACATCTGTACGACACGTTCATGCCGCTTGAAACCCTGCGCGACGAGATCTCGCTGATCCGCGTGCTGCACGACGCCGTCACGTTCTCCGCAATCGCCGACATGGGTCCGCTCCTGCCGCTGCTCAGTTCGACGCCATCCGAACATCATGCGAAGATCGGGCAGGCCGCGCGTGGGCTGCTCGCGTTGGAGCGCGACTTCGCACGGGCCCGTCCATCAACCTGAAACTCAATCCCAAGCCGATACTCAAGCATGACCGATAACAGCCGACGCTATCCTGATCCGTCCATCCGTGTGTTCGATCCGCGCTTCAAGTCGCTGATCCTCGCCTCCGCCTCTGTCGAATGCCTTTACCAGGGCGCGCGTTGGTCGGAGGGGCCGGTGTGGTTCGGTGACGGTCGTTACCTGCTGTGGAGCGACATTCCAAACGACCGCATTCTGCGGTGGGACGAAACGACGGGTAATGTCAGCACGTTCCGTCAATCGTCGAACAACGCGAATGGCCACACGCGCGACCGTCACGGGCGCCTCGTCAGTTGTGAGCACCTGACCCGCCGCGTCACCCGTACCGAATACGACGGTTCGATCACCGTGCTGGCCGATCGTTATCAAGGCAAGCGCTTCAATTCGCCGAACGACGTGATCGTGAAGTCAGACGGCTCGATCTGGTTTACCGATCCCACCTTCGGTATCGCCGGCTTCTATGAAGGCGAGCAACAGGAGTCGGAGCTGACGGCGTGCGTGTACCGCATCGACGGCCAGTCGGGCGAAGTATCGATCGTTGCCGACGACGTGCTCGGCCCCAACGGCCTCGCGTTTTCGCCGGACGAGTCGGTGCTGTACATCGTCGAATCGCGTGGCGAGCCGCGCAAGATCCGCGCGTTCGATGTCGGCAGCGACGGCGCCACGCTGTCGAACAATCGCGTGCTGATCGACGCCGGCCCTGGTACGCCGGACGGTTTTCGCGTCGATATCCATGGCAATCTGTGGTGCGGTTGGGGCATGGGCACGGATGAACTCGATGGCGTACGCGTGTTCAATCCGCAAGGCGAGGCGCTCGGCCACATTGCGCTCCCCGAGCGTTGCGCGAATGTGTGCTTGGGCGGACGTCATCGCAACCGGTTGTTCATGGCGGCGAGCCATGGCCTCTACTCGCTGTACGTGAACACGCAAGGTGTCATCGGCGGTTGATTGCAACAGGGCGCACCTTGCCAGACAACGTGCGCTCCGATCTCTCCAATAACTCCGGGTTTGCCCTTGGGTGCAACGCGAAAAACGTTGCACATCAAGGCCTATTCGGAAAAACACGGGTTTTCGCGAGTCAAACGCAGATAAGAGCATTTGCTTGACATCGGCTGTCGCGCTTCGCTATGTTCCATTGGTAGAAGTACAAAGACACCGCCCGCAGCGTGACTGCAGTTCGGCTGAACGGCGGACTTCCATACCAAGAAGCGAGGAGACGCAATGACTGTTTCAGACAGGTTGTCGCTCAGGCTGGTGTCGTTGGTTCTCGCGGCGAGTGCCGCTTTTTCTTCGGCCGCGCATGCGGCGGATCCGGTCACGCTCAATATCGTCGACGTGGCCGGCAATCTTCAGCTCACACAAAAAGGTTTCGAGGCCTTCAAGGCGAAGTACCCGAACCTCGTCGCGAACATCACGTACACCAATGCACCCGCGCCGCAATTGCCCGGCAAGATCAAGGCGATGCAGGGCGCGGGCCGCTCCGATATCGATCTGGTGCTGACCGGCACCGACGCGCTCGCCGCCGGCATCGAACAGAATCTGTGGATCAAGCTGCTGCCGGACAACGCAGCGCAATTTCCCGGCGTGCTCGACAAGTACGCGCCGGGTCCGCGCAAGATGCAGGACCTCGCGCAAGGCTACGGGCTGGAGGTTGCGTATATGCCGGCTGGCCCGCTGCTCGAATACAACCCCGCCAAGGTCAGCGATCCGCCGAAAACACCCGAGCAGTTATTGCAATGGTGCAAGGCGCACCCTGACAAGCTGATCTACGCACGGCCGGCCAACTCCGGTCCGGGCCGCACGTTCCTGATGGGCTTGCCGTACGTGCTCGGCGATAAAGATCCGCAAGACCCGGTGCATGGCTGGGACAAAACCTGGGCCTTCCTCAAACAGTTGAACGACTGCATTCCTTACTATCCAGGCGGCACGTCGGCGGTAATGAAAGAACTCGGCGAGGGCACACGCGACATGACCGTCACGGTGACGGGCTGGGACATCAATCCGCGTGCACTCGGCATCGTGCCGGCGGAGTTCCGCGTGCAGGCGTTCGACAACATGACGTGGGTGAACGACGCGCACTATATGGTCATTCCGAAGGGCGTGCCGAAAGAAAAGCTCGACGTGATCTACAAGCTGATGAACTTCATGCTGGAGCCGGCGCAGCAGGCGTTGACCTATGACGACGGCTATTTCTATCCCGGACCGGCAATCAAGGGCGTCACCGTCGATCAGGCGCCCGCGCACAGCCAGGACGTGCTGAAGAAATACGGCCGGCCGGAATACGCAAAGCTGCTGGCTGATCGTCCGCATGCGTTGCCGTTGAATGCGACCGCGATGGTCGCGGCTTTCAAGAAGTGGGACACCGAGGTCGGCGCACAGAAGACCAAATAGCCTGCGTGCGGGCCACGGCATGCCGTGGCCATTGTGTTGCAGCGCCTGACCTGTCACGCGTTTCAGGAAACCGCCATGAAGCATCGCTTTGAACAGTTGCGACTCGATTCGGTGAGCCGCAGTTTCACGAATGCGCAAGGCCAGGCGGTCGCGGCGCTGCAGGAACTCGATCTGACGATCCAGCGTGGCGAGTTCATTGCGTTGCTGGGACCCTCCGGTTGCGGTAAATCGACGGCGCTCAATTGCATCGCCGGATTGCAGCCGTTGAGCGGCGGCGGCATCTGGCTCGACGAGAAGCGCATCGATGTGCTGCCGCCCGAAAAGCGCGGCTTCGGCATGGTGTTTCAGAACTACGCGCTGTTTCCGCATATGAGCGTGCTGGATAACGTCGGCTTCGGCTTGAAGATGCGCGGCGTCGCGAAGAGCGACATCATGCGGCGCGCGCGTGAAGCTTTGCAACTCGTGCAACTGATCGGGCATGAGCACAAGCTGCCAGGACAACTGTCCGGTGGACAGCAGCAGCGCGTGGCGATTGCGCGGGCCATCGTGATCGAACCGCCGCTCATTCTGATGGACGAACCGCTGTCGAATCTCGATACGAAACTGCGCATCGAAATGCGCGCGGAAATTCGCCGCATTCATAGCCAGCTCGAACGGGCGACGCTCTATGTGACTCACGATCAGGATGAAGCGCTGTCGATGGCGGATCGTATCGTCGTGATGAAAGAGGGCGTGGTGCAGCAGGTTGGGTCGCCGCAAGAGGTTTATACGCGGCCGCGCAATCTGCATGTTGCGCGTTTCATGGGTTATCGCAACGTCGCGGAATTTACGCTTGAGGGCACGCAGGGAGAGGGCGTCGCGGTGAGCGCAAACGGCGTTCGTCTGACCGGCACACCGATGGCGGGCTTCAACAGCAAACGCGTGTATGTCGCACTACGTCCCGAAGATATGGAGCGCGCCGCGCCCGGTTCGGAGAACGCGTTCGACGCGCACGTCAGCATGGTCGAATACGGCGGACACGATTCGCTGTTACGTGTGAAGACCGCATTTGGCGACGTGTGGGCGCGGGTAGCGGGGGACTATATCGAAGGCGAGCACATTCGCCTGCGCGTGCAGCCGTCGCGCGTGCTGGTCTACGACGCCGAGGCCGACACCGCCGCCCACGCCGCACTCGCTGCGCACGCCGCATGAACTCGCGCACGCTATCTCCGCCGCTCGCCCCGCGCGACGCCAAAGCATGGCTCGTCGCGCCAGCGTTCCTCTTCATCGTCGCGGTCTTTATCTATCCGTTCGCGTACGGCCTGGTGCTGTCGTTTCAGCCGATGAACGGTGGCGGCCTGTGGGCCAACTATCTGACGTTTTTCACCGATACGTCGATGTGGCCGACCATCTTCGTCACGCTAAAACTCGCGGTGCCGGCCACGCTGATCAACGTCGGCGTGTCGGTGCCGGTGGCGTTCGTGCTGCGCCGTCATTCGCCGTATCAGAAGCTCGTCACGACCTTGCTGGTGATTCCCGTGACGCTCGGCACCGTGCTGATCGCCGACGGCATGCTGACCTACTTCGGTCCGAACGGCTGGTTTCCACAGGCGTTGCACGGCTTGCATCTCTATACCGATGAGGTGCGGCTCACGCACAACTACTGGGGCGTGCTGATCTCGCTGATCGTGTCGGGTTTTCCGTTCGCGTTTCTGTTGACGCTGTCGTACGTGACCGGGATCGACCCCACGCTCGCGAGCGCGGCGGCCACGCTCGGTGCGAATCCGTGGCAGCAGTTTCGCCGCATCTATCTGCCGCTGCTGGTGCCTGGCTTGACGATGGCGGCGTGTCTGTCGTTCGTGCAGGCGTTCTCGGTGTTTCCGTCGGCGGTGCTGCTTGGCGCGCCGGCCGGTCCCACCCGCGTGATGTCGATCGCCGCCGCCGAAGCCGCGTTTGAAAGCTACGATTATTCTCTGGCGTCGGCCATCGCGATGGTGATGGGCTTTGTGCAACTGCTGATCGTCGCTGCGCTGCTCGGCGCGCGTCGTTTCTTCTATAGCGGCCCGGCAAGTGGAGGCAAAGGCTGATGACAACCGATCATCGTACGGCACAGCCTGCGTGGTCCGCGTCGTCGAAGTCGAAAGACGACGGTGCGCGCGAACCGGTCAAACGCTTCAGGCAGCGCACCAGCGCGGCTGGCCGCATCTGGAAGGCGCTGGTGTGGGGCGTGATGGCGTTCTTCCTCGTCAACGTCGTGCTGTTGATCGCGACCGTCGCGGTCAATTCGGTCGCGACGCGCTGGTTCGGCACGTTGTTGCCGCAAGGCTTCACGCTTCACTGGTACGTGCAGGCATGGAGCGATTTTCAGTTGGCGAGCGTATTGTGGGTCACGATGGAAGTGGTCGGCGCGGTGGTGTTGCTGTCTGTCCTGCTCGGCGTGCCCGCCGCATACGCGCTCGCCCGCGTGCAGTTTCCCGGCAAACGCATCGCGATGCTGGTGTTCCTGTTGCCGTTGATGGTGCCCCCCGTGACGTATGGCATTCCGATGGCGACCGTGATGTACAAGGTCGGTCTCGCTGGAACGCTGTTCGGTGTGATTCTCGCGAATCTCGTGCCCGCACTCCCGTTCGTCATTCTGGTGATGACGCCGTTCATCGAACAGATCGATCCGAATCTCGAAGCGGCGGCGCGCATTTTCGGCGCGAATACATTCCGTTATTTTCGCTATGTGCTGCTGCCGTTACTGGTGCCCGGCATGCTCGCAGCCGGGCTGCTGGTCCTCGTGCGCACCATCGGCATGTTCGAGCTGACGTTTTTTACTGCGGGTCCGTCGACGCAAACGCTCGTGGTCGCGTTGTACTACGCTGTATTTTCAACCGGCGTGCGCGCCCCGCAATCGATCGACGCGATGGCGATGATCTACATGGCGATCACGCTGATCTGGGTACTGATCGCGCTGCAGTTCGTCAGCCCGACGCAAATCGTGTCGCGTGTGAAGGAACAGCGCCGCTAGGCACCGGCACTGAAGCATGGCAGTCCAATCGTGGAGCACACGTTGACGAAGCGAAAGACACCCGAGGAACTGCGCAGCCACCGCTGGTATGGCGTGAACGATCTGCGCTCGTTCGGCCACCGTTCGCGCACCGCGCAGATGGGCTACAACCGCGACGAATACGCGGGCAAGCCGGTGATCGCGATACTCAATACGTGGAGCGAGATCAACGCTTGTCATACGCATTTCAAGCAGCGCGTGGAGGAAGTGAAGCGCGGCATCTGGCAGGCCGGCGGCTTTCCTATTGAGTTGCCGGTGCAGACGCTTTCCGAGCCGTTCCAGAAGCCGACCACCATGCTGTACCGCAATTTCCTCGCGATGGAAGCCGAGGAAACGCTGCGCTCGTATCCCGCCGACGGCGTCGTGTTGATGGGTGGGTGCGACAAGACCACGCCCGGTTTGCTGATGGGCGCGATCTCGATGGATCTGCCCGCGATCTTTCTGCCCGCGGGCCCGATGTTGCGCGGCAACTGGAATGGCGTGACGCTCGGCTCCGGTTCCGATTCGTGGAAGTACTGGGCCGAATTGCGCGCCGGGAAGATCACCCAGGAGGACTGGCAGGGCATCGAGGGCGGCATCGCGCGTTCGCCGGGACACTGCATGACGATGGGCACGGCGTCGACGATGACGAGCGCCGCCGAAGCGCTCGGCTTCACGTTGCCTGGTTTCGCCTCGATCCCCGCCGCGGATTCGCGTCACGCGCAGATGGCGGCGAAAACCGGCATGCGGATCGTCGAGATGGTGTGGGAGGATCTCAAGCCGTCGGACCTGATCACGGCGGGCGCGGTGGACAACGCGGTGACCACGTGTCTCGCGTTGTCCGGTTCGACCAATGCAATTGTTCATATGATCGCGTTGGCTCGGCGCGCGGGCGTCGAGTTGACGCTCGACCGTTACGACGAAATCTCGCGCCGCACACCCGTGCTCGCCAACATCCGTCCCACGGGCGCGTATCTGATGGAGGACTTTTTCTATGCGGGCGGGTTGCGTGCCATGCTCGCGGAATTGGGTGATTTGATCGACCGCTCGCAGAGAACCGTCAACGGTCATACGCTCGGCGAGAACCTCGAAGGCGCGAGGATTTTTAACGACGACGTGATTCGCCGCCGCGACAAACCGCTGTTGCCCGACAGCAGCCTCGCGGTCCTACGCGGCAATATCGCGCCCAATGGCGCCGTGATCAAACCCGGCGCGGCTGAACCGCACCTGCTCGTGCACACGGGCCGCGCGGTGGTGTTTAGCGACTACAACGACATGGCCGCGCGGATCGACGACGAAGCGCTCGACATCGACGAAAGCTGTGTGATCGTGCTTCAGCATGCGGGTCCGGTGGGCGCGCCGGGGATGCCCGAGTGGGGGCAATTACCGATACCGCGGAAGTTGCTGCAGAAAGGGGTGCGCGATATGGTGCGGATCTCGGATGCACGCATGAGCGGTACGAGTTATGGCGCGTGCGTGTTGCACGTCGCGCCGGAATCGTTTGTCGGCGGGCCGTTTGCGCTGGTTCAGAGCGGCGACCTGATTGAGCTCGACGTGCCGCGCCGCAAGCTCAACGTGCTGGTGTCCGACGCCGAACTGGACCGCCGCAAGGCCGCGTGGGTCAAGCCCGCGCCGCGCTTCACGCGCGGCTATGGGGCGCTCCATCAGGTGCATGTGATGCAGGCCGATCAGGGCTGCGACTTCGATTTTCTGCAACGAGGCGGCGCGCGTCCTGCGTCGGTCTCCGCGTCATCCTACGAGGACAAGCCGGGCGAGCCGGAGATTCATTGAGTTCACCGAGGGCCGTTGCCCGTGCCGTGGAACTGCCATAGAGCGGCGACACGTCGAGAGGGGGGACGCGATGCAGCGGCGCTGCATCGCGTGATTCCCCGCGTTGGCCGATATCGGCAGGGTCAATATCCCACGCGATACACCCGGCCCGTTTGCGCGCCTTCCACGCTGCGCAGATAGGCCAAGGCTGCGCGCTGTGCCGTTACCGGTTCGAAGCCGCGGAAGTAGGGCCCATAGGCTTCGATCGATTCAGTCAGCACCGTCGGACTCACCAGGTTGATGCGGATGCCGCGCGGCAATTCGATCGCCGCGCCCCGCACGAAACCTTCGAGCGCAAGGTTGACGGTCGTCGCGTTCGCACCTTCGCGGATCGGCTCGTCGGCGACAATACCGCTCGTCAGCGTGAACGAGCCGCCGTCGTTCAGATAGGATTGCGCGGCCAGTACCACGTTGATCTGTCCCATCAGCTTGTCGCGCAGGCCGACCCAGAACTGTTCGATGGTCATCTCGGGCAGCGGACCGAAGTGCAGCTTGCCCGTGGTGGTGACCACGCCATCCACCTTGCCGATCTCGCGGAAGAGCCGCTCGATACTCGCTGGGTCCGTACTGTCGACGCGATGCGGCCCGCGCGTCGCACCCACTTCGATCACCTCATGACGCGCCTTCAGTTCCTTGCTGACAGCCTGGCCTAAGGTGCCGGTTGCGCCGATCACGACGATCTTTTTCATCTGCTGCTCCGTTGCGGGTTAACTTGCGGTCGATTGTCCCGGCGCTGAGTCGAAAGAAAAAGCGCTTGCTGCGCCGGGGACCTGCAACCGTGAGATTTCTAATCGACACCGCGACGCCGCGACGCCGAGCGAAAGAAGCCCAAGCGGGCCCAAAGTGTGCCCAACGCGCGGACGAAGCAATACGCGCACCATTATTCAAACGGTGCGCGCCAGTTTAATCACGGTTTTATAGGACGAGACGCGAGAATTCAAACATCGGCGCCACGCGTGAAAATCTATTTCACCCGATGTAATTCGATCAGACGAGTCGGTCGCAAATGATTAAGGGCGTAATGGATGCGGCCCCTGTCACGGCGGCTGCCGGCAGGACGGGGATCGTCGAATTGATGATCCTGGGAATAGGGTGCGAGAGGCTCGACCATGCCCTTGTCGATCACCGTATAGCCAGGTTCGAGCGCGAGCAGCAGATGATTGCCGCCAACCCGGCTGTCAAAGCCGGCCATGCCGTCGCGCGACTCGGGCACGCTGTTGACGTGGGTTGCGTTGCTGGTCGTGATCTCGTCGGCGGCAATCGGGCTGTGGCCCGCAATGCGTGCGGCTTCGAGATTCTTGCCGTCGGTGTCGACGGTGCTGTCGTGCGTGCGGTCGTTATGCAGCTCGGTTGAACGCGGGCCGGTGGTGTCCGGCACGGTGCTGGCGTCTGCTGGCTTGTTGATATCGCTGTTCATCACGCAATCTCCTTGAAGAGGACATGGTTGAAGTGCAGCAAAACCCGTTCCGCCCGATGCAATGCCTTGCGTATACCTTTGAGCGCGACTGGCAATGCGCCTGCAACGCTGTGTACAAGATCGTCATTTCATCCGGCGATTGCGTCGAGAATTCTTTTCGTTTTTTTTAATGGACGCGTATTTTCTACAGAGTATGATCTTATTCCGACGAGTAAAGCACGGTTAAATTGACGACATGGCCCCGACTAATCCATCATGGTCGGAAACAACGAAAGGCCGTGCTACTCAAAACATTTTACGGGGCCGTCAGGGCGGGTGACACATGCACTTTGATGCTGCATTCACACATCGCGGCTATTTGTTAAATTGCGCGCCGGCGCGCGCGGGCGACGGAACTTGGCAACCTTATGTGG
Organism: Paraburkholderia metrosideri; assembly: GCF_904848625.1. GTDB lineage: Bacteria > Pseudomonadota > Gammaproteobacteria > Burkholderiales > Burkholderiaceae > Paraburkholderia > Paraburkholderia metrosideri. Next base: position 376,801 of record NZ_CAJHCP010000004.1, on the reverse strand, counting down.
TCATCTCGCGCTCGAGCGACGGCGAACTGGTCGCCAACCGTTTCTTCCCCACTGAACTGCGTTTCCCCGACGAAGCCACGGCCATCGCCCATGCGCGCGACTGGGCAGTGCGCTGGATCGACGCGAGCAGCGTGACAATCTGAAGGGCCAACTCATCGCTCATTTCAAACACCGCCAATCATAGGGTCGCTCGTGAGGTAACTCATGAAGCGTCTCGCGAAACGATCGGGCGAATGCACGCGAGCGGCGTGCCAGCTTCAGGCACTGCCCGCGCGGGCTGCAGAAAAACGCGGTAATCTCTTGGCATATTTCACTTCGAACCGTGTTCACGCACGGTGTTGTCCTTTATGCCTAACGTGCCCGACCACAACTGGGGTCTCGAACAGATCGTCGCAGACCTGCGCGCGTCGCGTGAAGAGTTGCATCGCACGCGGCATCCCCTTGGCATTCGCGAGTTGCCATCGCGTGAAGCGGTGATCAACATTGTTGCCGGCTTGCGGGCATCGCTGTTTCCCACTCATTACGGCGCGCCCGATCTGACCGACGAAACCGTCGACTACTACGTCGGCCACACGCTCGAAAGTACATTGCGGCTGCTCGCCGAACAGATTCGCCGCGCGTTGCGGTTTCTGCCGGAGTTCGGCGCAACCTCCGACGCGGAACTGAAGGAGCGTGCATTTAACGTTGCTCGCGAATTCGGCACGCAGTTACCGGGCATTCGTGCGCTGCTGGTCAGCGACATTCAGGCTGCGTTCACCGGCGATCCCGCCGCGCAGCACATCACCGAAATTCTGCTGTGTTATCCGGGCGTCTGGGCGATGACGCATCATCGGCTCGCGCACGCGTTGCATCGTCTTGGCGTGCCGCTGCTCGCCCGCTTCATCAACGAAATCGCGCACTCCGCCACCGGCATCGACATCCACCCTGGCGCGACGATCGGGCCGAGCTTTTTCATCGACCATGGCACGGGTGTCGTGATTGGCGAGACCGCGATCATCGGTGAGCATGTACGCGTGTATCAGGCGGTGACGCTGGGTGCGAAGAGCTTCGCGTCCGATAACGACGGCACGCTGATCAAGGGCAACGCGCGGCATCCTATCGTCGAAGACCACGTCGTCATTTACGCAGGCGCGACGATTCTCGGACGCGTAACGATTGGACGAGGCTCGGTGATCGGCGGCAATGTTTGGCTCACGCATAGCGTGCCGCCGGGCAGCAGCGTGTCGCAGGGGAAGGTCCGCGAAGGCGAGCGCACCGACACGAGCGCGAAGTGATGCGTGCGTTGTCCCGCGCTGGTTGAGACGCAACTCACGCAGGGTGGCCGCGTTCGTCTGCTTCGGTCAGGCCGCTAATGGCGGCCGCGAACGCAGCGCATCGGTCCCCACGCTGTCTGAAGCGAGTCAGCGAGTCAGCGAATCAGCGCCTCACCGCTTCAACAACTCAGCGCGTCAGCGACGCAGCGCCTCAACGCTTCAACGACTCAACGAGTCAGCGAGTCAGCGAGTCAGCGAGTCAGCGACTCAACGACTCAGCGAGTCAGCGAGTCAGCGACGCAGCGCCTCAACGCCTCACCCCCTCGCCAACGTAGCACGCACAGCTTCAACCCGCTCGCAGATACCGCAGGAAACGCATCTCGTGCACGCCATGCAGCCAGACATGCTCGCCGATAAAGAAGGCAGCCGCCCACGACGCAGCGACGACGATCAGATCGCAACTTCCACTCTTCCACAAGTTCAACGAATGGCGTCCCGCAATCCACGGCACACCTAGCGGATTCGGCCAGTCAGCAAACAGGTGCATCAGGCCGCCGCACGCGAATCCGAACGCGGGCGCGGCGTATAGCGAATGCCCGAGCCAGTGATACGACAGGGCGAGCAACGCGAGCCACCCCACGCCCCAATGCGTCAATGTGCGATGGGTGATCCACAGACGGCGCGCGCGCGACCACCACGCGACTTCGAGCCAGTCCGGTGCGGTACTGCCCCAGATGCCAGCGAGGAAACTCAACAACACGTCGAGATGAAATGCATTGTTGCCGCTGACGCGGGCGACTACGGCCGCTGCGATGACGCCGGCTGCAAAACCGGTTGCGTGATGTGCTTTGCTGGATGCCATCGAAACTTGCGGCGCACTGCGTCGCGTGAAAGCCAAAAGGGCGGCTATGTTCGCAGATGAGCGGATAAAAAAATAGCCGCTGCGCGAGATAAAAATTCGCACAGCGGCGTGGCCTAAAGAATGCAGCAACGTGACGACGATGTCAGGGCAACGTCAGGGCAACCGCAGGGCAACATCGCGACGACGCGAACCCATACGTCAGGTCGCGCAGCGTGCGATATCGAAGCGCATTTCCGGTTCGGGTGGATCGTCCGGTGCATTCGCGGGATGCATCACCTTGATGACCGAGCCGGTGTTGGTCGGCGTGAGCGTGACGAAATACGAGTTGTTCGAATCAGAGCCGACGGCGAGTTGCGTTGCGATGCCTGCGTGCGAGGTACGCACGCGCGACAAACGTTGTTCGAGGCAACCGGCGATATCGGCAGGCGCGCGTTGCGACGACACGTACACCAGTGGGATAGACGCATCGCGGGTGGGGCCGGAAGAACCGCAAGCGGTGAGGCAGGCCGTGACGGCGGTGATGACGACAGTAGCAGAGGCAGGCAGGAGAAGTCTTTTCATGGTCCGATCGTCGGCGTTCCCAGTCATGCGTGAGAACATGGTGCGCGGGCGAAGCGTGACGCGATTCAACTTGAAATGGCGACGTGACGTCATGCTTCGCGACGAGACCGTCATTCACTTGCAAGCGACATGCAAGCATGGCGGCAAGAGAAGCGGCCAGAGTCAGTATACCCACCACCTATCAGCGCGGTCACTACCCGATTCGCTATCCGCGATCACGATGCGACACCGCGACCGCTGTATCGAACGTGTTAAGCGCATGAAAAAACCCGCGACGTGATCGTGTCACGCGCGGGTTTGATCACAGCGCAAACCGGTGAGTCCGGGTGGCTCGCCGTGCAGCGGAAAACCTAGAAGCGGTGACGCAAGCCAACCGCCGCCGCAACCTGGTTGCCGGTGCTCGACGGCGCTAGCGTGTTGATGGAGGCCACGTTTGCGCCGAAGTCGCCGAGCTCACCCGATGCATGCTGATACACGCCTTCCACATACACATCGGTTCGCTTGCTCAGCGAGTAATCGCTTTGCAGCGATACCGTGTGCCACTTCGGATCGCCCGAGCCGTTCGAGCCGGTCATCTTGCCGTCGGTGAACGTATACGATGCCGCGAGGCTCAATGCGGGCGTGAGTGCGTAGCGGCCATTCAACTCGTAGTTGTCCAGATGCAGGTTCGTGCCTGCGACGCCCGGCAGCGTCGCGCCGCCAACGTCCACGCCGGTGATGCCGTCGAGTTGCGTATGCGTGTACACGAAGCCCGCCGTAGCCGGACCATACGTGTAATTGATGCCCGCGCCGAACGTGCGTTGCAGGTTCGCCGCGATCTGCGCGGTGCCGTCGCCTTGTGTGATCGCGCCGTTCAGGTTCATGCTGCCCGACTGGTTCAGTTGCAGATAAGCGGCCGCGACGCTCAACGGACCGTTGTCGTACGAAGCGCCCGCGCTCCATGCACGGTTGTTCGAGAACTCGCCGGCCGAATTGCTGAAGCCATACAGGCCACCGAACTTCAGACCCGCGTAATCCGCGCTCGTGTACTTCACGGCGTTTCTGACCGAGAACGAATTGTCGAGGTTGTCGTTGTCGAACGGGTGAGCCGCCAGGTTATTGCCGTAGCCCGCGCCCGCTGCCGACAGCGGCGCGAGATAGTCGACCACGGAGTCATATTGACGGCCTAGCGTCAGCGCACCGTACTGGTCGCTCTTCAGTCCGACGAAAGCCTGACGATTGAACAACGTGCTGCTTTCCGTGTTCTGACCGTTGTTGATGTTGAAGCCGCTTTCCAACGTGAAGATGGCATGCAGACCAGCGCCGAGGTCTTCGCTGCCGCGCAGGCCGAAGTACGTATTCGACACCGAGCCGCTGCTTTGTTGCCAGTTGCTGTGACCGCCCTGGTTGTTCGAGTAGACGAGGCCCGCGTCGAGCGTGCCGTACAGCGTGACGCTGCTTTGTGCGTGAGCGGTGATGGCGAATGCGCTGAAGAGGCTCGCTGCGATGACGATTTTTTTCATATTCAGATAACTCCGTGACAGTGCAAGGGGAATCGCAAGCCAGTGCTTACCGCTTATTACTCCGGCAGCCCGACGGCTCGTTGCGAAGTCTATTCGCACTATTCGAATATTTAATCGTGTCTGGCGCAACAATGTATTTTTGAATCTGTAAAAACGAATTTGATCGGTGTAAGTGCGGAAAAATAAAGAAAAAATCGGTTTAACCGTTTTTTACTCGACGCCCTGTCAAGGGCCGGCGCGTTGCTCAGTCGCTACGGTACGCGCAGGCCTTGATGAGACGGGTGTTGCAGCGCATTACGCGGAGGTGCGGGATTCATTCTGTTTTTTGCAATGCAATCTTACGAAACTAAGCAACTATCCGGCGCAATTACGGCTCTACAATTCGCCTTACCCTTTTGACCGAGGGTGTCTTTTTCATCTTTTATACGCGGCTTTCGGGCCGCGTTTTTTTATGGTTTTTGTAATGGTTTTATAAGTTTCAAAAATAATGAAAGAGAAAATTACGCTTTGCGAAAGATTGAAAGCTGATTGAAGATTGGCGCAGTGTGGCTTGTCCGTTCGTCAGGGGGCGAGGGCCGCGGCGCTCGGGACAGGTAGAATTGCGGCCTTGAGATGTGTTTCTGCCCCGCGAACGTGAGTAAACCTGTCATGACCGATACACCCCTTCCATCGTCCGATCCCGCTGAAGATTTCACGACGGAAGGCTCGTCCGAGATGGACGAAAGCGTGCACGGAGCGCGCCTGTGGCGCGACGACGGCTGGACCGCCCGCGTCATCAAGAACGAAGACGACGAAGGCTGGGCCGTCGCAATGATCAAGGACGGCGAGGCCGAACCCGCGCTCGTCGGCCCGTGGACCATGGGCCGCAACAAGAAAGACCCGAAGCCGCTCGACACGTCGGCGTTCAACACGCTGGTGAAGACCGCGTCGGAAGTGCTGCGGCGTCACGAGCAGCAACTGCGTGCGCAGTTGCATAAGGAAGTGCGGGTCGCCAGTGCAGATGGTAACGACGAACTCGACATCACGCTGGACATCATCCCCGACGAAGACGAGCCCTACGCGCTGCTGAGCGCGCTGGATCATTTCGGCGAACAGATCGCGCAGGTGCAGGTCGCGCCGAACTTCAAACTGAGCAAGGCTAGCGCGGCGGCGTGGGTCGAGAACGAATTCCGGCGTCCAGGTTGAGTCGTGGCGGCGGGTGAGGGACGGCGTGCAGGTGGCCGGGCATGCCAATCATCCGGTCGAAAATTACGAAAAACTTTCGGCTTGAGTTCGCGCTGAATCTGTGTTGGATCCGCGCTGCAGGGAATCTTTGAGCCGGTGCGACTATTTGCGACGCCCGATGCGGCGGTCCGATTGCCGTTGAATCGAATCAGCGCGGTAATTCAGCGTATCGGCAATTGAGAAACTTCGTTGCAATACGAGATCCAATTCAGGCCCGATTGCTCCGGCTGACGAACCAAGCATAACGACTCGAGGCGGCTTCGCAAGATCCGCGGTCACCGGTTCCGTAGCGGCAATTTGCAATAAGGGCGCAGCAACACGGCCCGCTCCGACCTAACTCCGTTTGCAGAAAATCGCAGTGACGAGCGGCGCGACGTGGTGCACGATCGCCGTGCTGCCGCTCCCGGAAATCGCGTTGCGTACCTTGGACTCGCTGCCGAGCACCACGACGCCGTAGGCCGAACTCGCGACCGGTTCGCCATCGCCGACCCGGAACATCGGGTCATCTTTTTCGTAGCCGACCACCGCGAACACACGGAAGCCGAACGCGGTCAGATCGGCGCCGGACGCGGGCGAGAACGCATTGATCGAATTGCTTTCGACGCGCATCGGCTTCGGGTCGATCATCTGCTGCTGCGTGAGGTCGGAGATGAACTGGTGGCCGCTCTCATTGCAGGTAAGCGGCGTGTCGAGAGCGGCGGCGAAACTGGTGAGCGGCAGTGCAGCCGTTGCCAGAAGCAGGAGTACAGATGAAAAAAGGCGTTTCATAAGCGGAGGGTGCAGACCTCGATTCGATGTAGTGGTTTCGCAACGGGCGACGGCGAGAGGCCGTGACCCAAAAGACGTTGCGCATCGAAGGAATTCCGCATCACAGGCGCAACTGGGTTCGCACTTTATCGCGATTCGGCAAATCTTGCTTTGCTGCTAACACATCCCGGTAACGAATGGACCTCAAAGAAACCATCAGGAAGAAAGCAATCTTTTTCGATCCCGTATATATTTCCGGGTTATGACTTCGCGACCACAAACTCCAATTAACGTTCCGCCGCCCCGTACGTGGGACGCGCGGCTCGCCCGCCGTCTCGTGACCCCGCTGGTGAATACCTGGGTCACGCCGAATCACCTCACTACGCTGCGCCTGTTGATCGGGCTTGCAGGCGCGCTGTGCCTCGCTCATGGCGGATTCGCATGGGCCAATGCAGGCGCTCTGCTGATCGTGTTGTCGAACTTCGTCGATCATACGGACGGCGAGCTTGCGCGCATCGGCGGCAAGTCGAGTCGTATCGGTCATTTTTACGACCTTGCGTGCGACGCGCTCGTCACCATCATGTTGTTCATCGGCATGGGCGTCGGCGCCGGAGTCGGTGCGACTCACATCGGCGGATTGAAGGTCATGCCGGGCGTGCTCGGCGCATTCGCCGGTGTGGCGATCGCGCTGATCTTTTTCCTGCGCATGCGCATTGAGGAAATGGCCGGCAAGGCGGGCACGAAGCAGGCGTCGGTTGGCGGCTTCGAAACCGAAGACGTGTTGTACCTGCTGCCTATCGTGACGCTCACGAACGTCGTGTTGCCTTTCGTCGTGGTCGCGTCGATCGGTGCGCCGCTGTTTGCTGCATGGGTCGTGGTCGACTACTGGCGCGTGTCGCGCCGGGCCGCTCGCCCCGTCGTGGCCAGTGGCGCTTCTGAAAACAGTCAAATGTGGGCTAGTGAATGAGTACGCACGCCGAAGACGACGTGATCGCAACAGCATCGGTTGACCGTTCCACCCTGGCGGCGCAGGCCACGCCCGCGCCGAATGCCGACCGTGCGGTCGCCGGTAAGACTCGTGAACTCGATACGCCGCGCCTGCGCAAGGACTTCGCCGATCAGGGCGCATTTCTCTATCTGGAAGACTTCCTCGCGCCTGACGTTACCGCGCAACTCTCGCACAGCGCGCGGTCTCTGCTCGACGAAGTGAACCGCAACTATCTGCCGGGTCACAAGCAGGGCGGCAGCGTCAGCCGTCATACGATTGACCGGCTCGCGCCGTTCATCGCCGAGTTGTATCGCTCGAAAGAACTGATCGGCTGGCTCGAACAGCTTAGCGGCGACAAACTGCAGGTGTCGCCCGCCGACGACCCGCATGCGTACGCGCTCTACTACTACACGCGTGCGGGCGACCACATCGGCTGGCACTACGACACTTCGTATTACGACGGCCGCCGCTATACGCTGCTGCTCGGCGTGATCGACGATTCGTCATGCCGGCTCGAATACGAATTGCATACCCGCAATCCCGACGTGCCGGACCAACCTGGCTCGGTGCAATATCCGCCGGGAAGCCTCGTGTTTTTCGATGGCGACAAACTGCGTCACCGCATCACGCCGGCCGGCGCGAACGAAATGCGCGTGTCGCTCACGTTCGAATACGTGACCAATCCCAACATGCGGCCGTGGCGCCGCTTCATCTCGAACATGAAGGACGCGGTCGCGTACTTCGGGTTTCGCCAGGTGTTCCGTCAGATGACTTCGCGCGGCAAGCCATCCGGCAAGGGCAGCGCATGAGTCGCGCGGCCCTGCTTTTGCTGTCGATCGGGACGGCGCTGTTCGTCGGCCTGCTGGCATGGCAAGGCTTCGGTTCGGTTGCGTCGACGCTGCTCGCAGCGGGTTGGGGGCTTGCGCTCGTCGCGGCGTTTCACGTCGTGCCGCTCGTACTCGATGCGGGCGCGATTTCCGTGCTGTTCCATCCGCGCCGTGACGGTGTCCATCACGATCTGTCGCTACGCGACGCGCTGTTCGCGCGTTGGGTCGGCGAATCGGTGAATAGCCTGTTGCCGGCTGGGCAGATCGGCGGTCCCGTCGTGATGGTGCGGCAGTTGTCGCAGCGTGGCATGCGCATGCGTGACGCGGCGGCTGCGATCACGGTCAGCACGACCGCGCAGGCGCTCGCGCAAATCGTCTTTGCCTTAGGCGGCCTGCTGCTGTTCGGCGCGTATGCCGCGCACGGCGCACTGCATGATTTGCAGACCGCGACATTGATCGCCACCGGCGTGCTTGGCGCGATGATCGTCGGCTTCTACTATGCGCAGCGGCGTGGCCTGTTTGGCCGATTGCTCGGGGTGATGTCGAAAGTATTTGGCAAGCGCGACTGGTCCTCGCTGATGACGCGTGCCGAAGCCGTCGACGCTGCCGTGCAGGCCATGTACCGCGAACGCGGCCGCGTCGCGGTGAGCTTCACGTTGAGCCTGCTGGGCTGGGTCGTCGGGACGGTCGAGGTGTGGCTCGCGCTGCGCTTCCTTGGCCACCCGGTCGACTGGATCGACGCGCTGCTGCTCGAAAGTATTGGGCAAGCCATTCGTGGCGCTGCGTTTATGATTCCGGGTTCGCTCGGCGTGCAGGAAGGCGGCTATCTGCTGCTCGCACCGCTGGTGGGCTTGCCCCCTGACGCGGCGCTCGCGCTATCGCTGGCCAAGCGTGCCCGCGAAATCCTGCTAGGCTTGCCGGGTTTGCTCGTTTTGCACTTCAGCGAAAGAAGCTGGCAACGGCGGCGCGCCTTGGGGCGCGTGCCGGTTATCGATTAATCTCCGTATTTTTTCAAAGGACCGCGCATGCGTGCCATCATCCTCGCAGCGGGCCTCGGCCTGCGTCTCCAGCAACCGCCGCAAGCCCAGTTCCCGAAGTGCCTGTTGCAGTTCGACGGCATGAGCCTGCTCGAACGGCATCTGCAGATGCTCGAAACCGCGGGCGTGACCGACGTCGTGCTGGCGCTCGGTTTCCAGCCGGAGTCGGTGCAGGCGGAACTGGAACGCATCAACTGGCCGCACAAGGTTGAGACGGTGTTGAACACGCGTTTCGATCTGGGCAGCGTGTTGACGGTGCACACGGTGGCAGACGCGCTTACGCGCGGCGGCGACGTCCTGCTGATGGACGCCGACGTGCTGTATGACGAGCGCATTCTGAGCGCGCTGGTGGCGGGCGAGACGGTCAACCGTCTGCTGATCGACCGTGATTTCGAAGCGGGCGACGAGCCCGTGAAGCTGTGTCTGAAAGACGGCGTGCCGGTCGAATTGCGCAAGCAACTGGCGGTGAATCTCGAATACGACACGATTGGCGAGTCAGTCGGTTTCTTCCGTTTCCGCGAAGAAGCAGCGCAACGTTTCGCGCAGATCGTGGCCGGTTATATCGACAGCGGCCGCGCGAACCTGCCGCATGAAGAAGCGGTGCGCGACCTGCTGCTGGAGCGCAGTCAGGTGTTCGATACCGCCGACGTGACCGGCGCTCCGTGGATCGAAATCGACTTCCCGAACGACGTCGCACGCGCAAGCACCGAGATTCTGCCGCAACTGCAACCGCTGGTTAGCGCGTCGCGTTAAGCGGCTGTCCGATACGCATCGCTGCATGAGGTGGCGAGCCGGCGCAAAGCCGGCTCGCCATTTTTTTCGCGCGCATCCGATGGGCATAGTTCGCCGCCAGGCCCGCCAGCGAGCCCGCTGCAAGCTCACTAAAAGTGCCCGAGCAACAACATTTGTTGCCGCCCCGATGCCATAATCGACGCTTTACATCGGCGGCCTTGCACCCCGTCGTCATGCCAATGCCTCTTGCTTTAGGCACCTTCATCGTTCCGCTGATCGTCGCGTGCGCGATGTTCATGGAGAATGTGGACGGCACGGTCATCGTGACGTCATTGCCCGTTCTGGCGCGCGATCTCGGTCAGGATCCCATCACCCTCAAGCTTGCCGTCACGGCCTACGTGATCGGTCTCGGCGTGTTCATTCCGATCTGCGGCTGGGTGGCCGACCGCTTCGGCTCACGCACGGTGTTTCGCACGGCCATCGGCATTTTCATGGCCGGCTCGCTGATGTGCGCGGCGTCCACGTCGCTCGGCACATTCGTGGTTGCGCGCTTCGTGCAAGGCATTGGCGGCGCGATGATGGTGCCGGTGGGCCGCATCATCATCTTCCGCTCGGTGCCGAAATCGGACTTCATTCGCGCAGTCAACTATCTGACGGTGCCCGCGTTGCTCGGGCCCGTGATCGGGCCGCCGCTCGGCGGTTTTATCACGACGTATCTGCATTGGCGTCTGATCTTCTTCATCAATATTCCGATTGGTCTGCTTGGTATCTGGCTCGCCAACAAACACATCGCCAATGTGCGCGAGGCGCATCCTGGCCGGCTCGACTGGACCGGGTTTGTGTTGTCGGCGGGTGGGGCGTCGCTGTTCATGCTGGGGCTGTCGCTGATCGGCGGTGAACTGGTGGCGACCAGTGTGTCGATCATCATGTGCCTGAGCGGTGTGGTGCTACTGCTGCTGTACGTGCTGTATGCAAACCGCGTCGAGTTGCCGGTGCTCGATCTGCGGCTTCTGCGCATTCCGAGTTTTCACGCGAGCGTGGTGGGTGGCTCGCTGTTTCGTATCGGCCTTGGCGCAGTGCCGTTTCTGTTGCCGCTCGCGTTGCAGGAAGGGCTTGGCATGACGGCCTTCAAGGCAGGGTCGATCACCTGCGCGTCCGCGTTCGGCGCGATCTTCATGAAGACGGCGGCCATGCGCATTCTTCGCCACTTCGGCTTTCGTACCGTGCTGATGTTCAATGCAGCGTGTGCGGGTCTCGTGATCGCCGGGTATGGGCTGTTCTTTCCCGGCACCCCGCATTGGCTGATCTGGTGTGTCGTACTGGTGGGCGGCTTCTTTCCATCATTGCAATTCACGTCGCTGAACTCGCTGGCCTACGCGGATATTCCGAGCAGCGAGGTCGGTCGCGCAACGAGTGTAGCGAGCGTGATCCAGCAGATGTCGCTGGGGCTCGGTGTGACGATCGCGGGCATCGTGTTGCAGATTTCGCATAACGTGCAGGGTCATCCGAAGATCGTGTTCACCGATTTCTGGCCGGCCTTTCTCGTGGTGGGTCTGTTCTCGGTGATGTCGATTCCGATCACCGCGCGATTGCCGCCCGGCGCAGGCGATGAACTCGCACGCGGGAGTCGCGGCACCGCGTGAGGTTGTTTCAGGCGCGGTTCCTGGCTACGCCTCCTTACGCGGCCATCGACGTCGCGCGTCATTCGAACCGCCCAACCCGCTGCCGACTCAACCGCTGTCGGCAAGCCGGAAAAGCGCTGCTTTCCAGCGCGTTCACTCGTCGTTCTCTTCACGGAATTCATCGTTCGGAACCTTGCGCGGCACGTTTGTTGCTGCCCGCGTTCGCGTGCGCGGGGTGGTCTGCCCGCATCGAGACAGACCCTTCGCTGGCTGGTTGTCAAAGAAGCGCAGATGTCTTATGTTCTGATGAATTCTTATCCGGGGGGGACGTTCAATGAGATTGTTCTGCAACGCCAAGTCTGCAGCCGGCGGCTTGACGCTGGTCGCACTCGTTTCCATTTCCACTGGCTTGCTCGAGGCTGCACCGGCCGTCGCGAAGACGCCCGCAAAAACGCAGCCGGCTATCCTCACAGGCTCCGCAATCGCGGTCGCCGACAAGTACAGCGCTGACGCCGCCGAGCAGATCTTCAAGGAAGGCGGTAACGCCGTCGACGCAGCCGTGGCAATTGCGTTCACGCTGGCCGTGACGTATCCGGAAGCGGGCAATATCGGCGGCGGCGGGTTCATGACGCTGTACGTGGACGGCAAACCGTACTTCCTCGACTATCGCGAACGCGCGCCGCTGGCCGCGACGAAGAACATGTATCTCGACGACAAGGGCGAGGTCATCAAAGGCATGAGTGTGATCGGCTACCGGTCGGTGGGCGTGCCGGGCACCGTCGACGGAATGTGGCAGGCGCAACGCCGCTTCGGCAAGCTGAAGTGGAAGCAGGTGCTGGCGCCGGCTATCCACTATGCGCGCGATGGCTTTGAAGTCAGCCAGCAATTGCAGCAACGCCGTGACGATGCCGCGAAAGATTTCGCCGGCAAAACCAATTTCGACACGTACTTCGGCAACCTGAAGCAGGGCGTCAATTTCAAGCAGGCCGATCTCGCCGCCGTGCTGCAACGCATTTCGGACCAGGGTGCTCAAGATTTTTACTCGGGCAGGACGGCAGATCTGATCGCGGCGTCGATGCGTGGCCACGGGCTGATCACGAAGGACGACTTGCAACAGTACAAAGCCGTGTGGCGTGAGCCGGTTCAGGCCAACTGGAACGGCTATCGCGTGATCACCGCGCCGCCGCCGAGTTCAGGCGGCGTGGGCCTCGTGCAACTGCTCAAAATGAAGGCCGATATCGCGCCTGAATTCAAGGACGTGCCGCCGAATTCCGCCCAATACGTGCACCTGATCGCCGAAATCGAAAAGCGCGTGTTTGCCGACCGCGCGCAATATCTCGGCGATCCGGACTTCTACAAGGTGCCGGTCGCGCAGTTGATCGACGACTCGTATAACGCGAAGCGTGCCGCCGAAGTCGATCCGAACTCGCCGTCGGATACGAAGAGCGTGCAACCGGGTCTGGGCACGAACATGCCCGAGAAAGCGGAAACCACGCACTTTTCCGTGATCGACAAGTGGGGTAACGCGGTGTCGAATACGTACACCATCAACGGTTATTTTGGCTCCGGCGTGGTGGTGGATCAGACCGGCATCGTGCTGAACGACGAGATGGATGACTTCTCAGCGAAGCCGGGCGTCCCGAACGAGTTCGGTGTGGTGGGCAGCGATGCGAACGCGATCGGTCCGAAGAAGCGTCCGCTTTCGTCGATGAGCCCCACGATTCTGACTAAAGACGGCAAGGTGTCGCTCGTGATCGGCACGCCGGGTGGATCGCGCATTTTCACGTCGATCTTCCAGGTGATCAACAACGTGTACGACTACAACATGCCATTGCCGGACGCGGTCGCGGCGATGCGCTTCCATCATCAACTGTTGCCGCCGAACACGATTTTCTGGGAGCCGTATAAGCCGATTGAAGGCGAGCTGGCGCAGCAGATCGAAGCGAAGGGCTATAAGCTGCAAGGGCAGGATTTCAGCGGCGATATCCAGGCGATCAAGGTCAACGGCGAGACGCCTGAGGCAGCGGCCGATCCGCGTGGGCGTGGTGTGACGCGGGTGATTCAGTAACGGCAGGGGTGGCGGCGTAACTGTCGCTGCCGTCGCCAATGCGCGGCACGCAGACAACAAACCTCGCGCTCAATTTGAATTGAGCGCGAGGTTTTTTTATTGCGGAGCGCGGATGCCGCAGTTGAACGAGAAGCGCGTGCTTCAGGCGCTCTGTTCGACCGGCGTCAGCGTCAGTTCGAGCCGTTGCGCGCCACGCAGCACCGTCACGTCGACCGGTTTGTCGATCCGCGACACGTCGAGCGTGCGTTGCAGACTGTCGACGTCCTGAACCGGGAGCGAATCGATCGCGACGATGGTGTCGTCGGTACGCACGCCGCCGAGCGCGGCAGGACTGCCTTTGACGATCTCCATCACCTGCACGCCGCTTTCCGAGTTCAGGCCGAAGTAACGCTGCACCCGACGCGACAGCGGTCTCGTCGTGCCCGCCACGCCGATATAGGCGCGCCGCACCCGGCCATACGCGAAGATCTGCATGATGACCCACTTGGCCGTGTCGATCGCGGTCGCGAAGCAGATCGCCTGCGCCCCGGGAATGATCGCCGTGTTCACGCCGATCACCTGGCCGGCCGAATTGATCAACGGGCCGCCCGAATTGCCGGGATTGAGCGCGGCGTCGGTCTGGATCACGTCGTAGATCATCCGCTCGGAGTTCGAGCGCAGCGAACGGCCGAGCGCGGAGACTACGCCGGTGGTCACCGTTTGTGCGAGCCCGAGCGGATTGCCGACGGCAATCGCAATCTGTCCGACCCGCAATCTGGACGATTCGCCCAGTTCGACGTGCGGCAACGGTTCCGGCGAGCCGATGCGCAGGACCGCGAGGTCGCTGCCCGGATCGTCGCCGACCAGATCGGCATCGAACTTCGCGCCATCGGCGAGCGTCACCTGAATATGCGTGGCGCCATGAACGACGTGGCTGTTGGTGAGCAGATAGCCGTCGGGCGTGAACAGAAAGCCAGAACCGGTGCCACCGCGCGTGCCTCGGCCACGCTCCCGATTCGGGTCGTGGGTGGCTGGGTCGCCGGGCAGACGGCGCTCGACGGAAATGAACGCGACCGCCTGCTGCACGCGGTCCAGCGCGCCGATGACGGTGCGGGAATAGGCGTCGAGCAGGGCGTCGTCGGATAAGGGGTTGAGCGGGTTTGGCCCGGGGGCGTCGGATGCGGCGCGCGACAGGTCATCGATGAAGCGTGGACGGCTTCCCATAGCGATGCTCCGGATAAACGGATCCGCAGATGCAGGGCGTGGCAGGGGTTTTCAAGTGTGGTGAGCGACTCTGGCAGGCAGTGAGTCGCGCGGGACGATGAGGTATCTTCTACGGGCATGGGTTGTGCGGATGGAAAGCCCAACCCCAAGCCATATATCAGCCCCGTCGGGCCAAGGAGCCGCCGCCATGAATCCCACCCACGCTTCCCCTTCTCCAACCGGGCCAGCGACCTCTGACACCGCTCAGACCCCGCAAATCCAGTCGCTGAGCGCCATCACCCTCGCCACTCGCGATATGTCGCGCGCCGTGCAATTCTACGAAGCGCTCGGCTTCCCGATCAAATTCGGTGGTCCGCAGGAAGCATTCACGTCGTTCGAATTCGGCGGTTCGTATCTGAACCTGATCGTCGATCTGCGCGCGCCCGTCAACTGGTGGGGCCGCGTCATCATCTACGTTGCCGACGTCGACGCGCTCTATCGCAAAGTGCTGAGTGCGGGGTTGACTCCCTCGCTCGAACCGTCCGATGCCCCTTGGGGCGAGCGTTATTTCCACATCACCGACCCGGACGGCCACGAACTCAGCTTTGCGCGGCCATTGCGTTAGCGGCGGACGCTCGCGTAAAACTCGCTATCATGAACAACGGCAACGCTGTGCACGCCCCGTCCGCCTGACAGCGCGGGCGCGCCTGCAAGAGACGCGAGCCAGTCAGCAAAGCCAGCAGGAACACGACGAAGTCATCGGAAAACGCGCCGATCGCCGCGAAGGTAGCGTGCGGCGGTAACACGGCTGACACCTGGTGCTTCGATAATCGAACCCGTTCGCGTTGCGCATGCCATCGCGCGCCTAACCATTTCTGTTGCCAGGAGAGCCGTAATGAAAGAGCAGGATCCGAGACCTGAAGCCGAATGGCTCGCCGAGCGGCAACGCCGTTTTGAGGAAGACCTCATCGATGCGTACGACGAGGAACTCGAGATGGAGGTCGACGACCGCATCATCGACGGTGCCGATGCGTTGACGGCCGAGAACCGCGAGTCGCGCAAGATGTATTTCCGCGAGCTGTTCCGCCTGCAGGGCGAACTCGTGAAACTGCAGGACTGGATCGTGCAGACCGGCCACCGGCTGGTCGTGATCTTCGAAGGACGCGATGCGGCGGGCAAGGGCGGCGCGATCAAGCGCATCACGCAGCGGCTCAATCCGCGCGTGTGCCGCGTCGCGGCGCTGCCCGCACCAAACAACCGTGAGCGCACGCAGTGGTACTTCCAGCGCTACGTTTCGCATTTGCCGGCGGGCGGCGAAATGGTGCTGTTCGACCGAAGCTGGTACAACCGCGCGGGCGTCGAACGCGTGATGAATTTTTGTAGTGACGAAGAGTACGAAGAGTTTTTCCGCTCAGTGCCGGAATTCGAAAAGATGCTGGCGCGCAGCGGTGTGCAGATTCTGAAGTACTGGTTTTCGATCACCGACGAAGAGCAGGAAATCCGCTTCCAGAACCGTATTCACGACCCGCTGAAGCAGTGGAAGCTCAGTCCGATGGATCTGGAAAGCCGGCGTCGCTGGGAAGCCTATACGCAGGCCAAAGAGGTCATGCTGCAGCGCTCGCATATCCCCGAGGCGCCGTGGTGGGTCGTGCAGGCCGTGGATAAAAAGCGCGCGCGTCTGAACTGTATCCAGCATTTGCTGAGTCAGGTGCCTTATCACGAGATCGAGCATCCGACGATCGAATTGCCGGATCGCGTCTATCACGATGAATACAGCCGTCAACCGGTGCCGGCGTCGATGATCGTGCCTGATGTGTTTTGACGGGCGCGGTTGTCGGAGCTCAGTTCTTCGATCAAAAGAAACGCGGCCCATGAGGCCGCGTTTTTTTCATCCTGCGGCCGGTCGTCGAACAGGACCGGCCGTTTTGTTTTACCCTTCGACGCCTTCAGAACACCGAGCGGAACACCCAGTACAGCCCCGCAGCCAGCGCGATCGACACGGGCAGTGTCAGCACCCACGCGAGGATCAGGCTGCGCACCGTGCCCCATTGCAAGCCGGAGCCGTTGGCCGCCATCGTGCCGGCCACACCTGAAGACAGCACGTGTGTCGTGGAAACCGGCAGCCCGTACATGTCGGCGGCGCCGATGGTCAGCATCGCGACCACTTCCGCCGACGCACCTTGCCCATACGTCAGGTGCTGTTTGCCGATTTTCTCGCCGACGGTCACGACAATCCGCTTCCAGCCAACCATCGTACCGAGACCGAGCGCAATCGCCACCGCGACCTTGACCCAGGTCGGAATGAACTTCGTCGCGTGATCGGTTTGCGTCTTGAAGTTGTTGATGATCTTCGCGTTCTCGGGCGAGAACGCCGGCTGGTTCGCCTTGTTCATCAGACGGATCGCCTCGGAGGCTACGTACATGTTGTTGCGCACGTTATCGACGATGTTTTGTGGGACCGCCGCCATCGACCCCGACTCGCCGACCTGATTGCCGATCAGCGTAGTCAGTTGCTGCAACGCCGGCACCGTGGCGGGCGTCAACTGACGCGTACGGACAAATGCTTCGACTTCGGCACGCGGATTGGCGGGAGCCGCCACCCCTTGCGTGTAATTGCCAAGCGCCGTAGCGGTTTGCTGGGCCACCGCCACGAAGTTCTGCGTTTCCGACGGCGTGACCGCCTTGTTCAGCGCGTAGGCGGTCGGCACGGTGCCGATCAGGATCAGCATGATGAGGCCCATGCCCTTCTGGCCGTCATTCGATCCGTGCGCGAACGAGACCCCCGTGCAGGTCAGAATCAGCAGACTGCGAATCCAGAACGGCGGCGGTTCCTTGCCTTTCGGTTCGGCATACAGAGCGGGCACCCGCACCACGGCCTTCAGGATCAGCAGCAGCAAACCCGCGGCGAGAAAGCCGACCAGCGGCGAAAACAGCAGCGACTTGCCGACGCCGAGCGCCTGGTTCCAGTCCACGCCGCTCGTGCCGTTGGCACCGTGCATCAACTGGTTCATCAAGCCTACGCCGATGATCGAGCCGATCAGCGTATGCGAGCTCGACGACGGCAACCCGAAATACCAGGTGCCGAGATTCCAGATGATTGCGGCGATCAGCAGCGCGAAGACCATCGCGAAGCCGGCGCTGCTGCCGACCTGCAAGATCAACTCGACGGGCAGCAATTGCAGGATGCCGAACGCGACCGCGCCACTGGAAGTCAGCACGCCGAGGAAGTTCCACGCGCCGGACCACACCACCGCAAGGTTGGGCGTGAGCGAGTGGGTGTAGATCACGGTGGCGACCGCGTTGGCGGTGTCATGGAAGCCATTGACGAACTCGAAGCCAAGCGCAATCAGCAGCGCCACCCCGAGCAGCAGATAGGGCATGAACGACGATTCTCGAACCGGCGCGAGATCGTCCAGCAAATGGACGGCGCAATACACGGCGCCTGTAAGAATGACGACGATGAAAACAAAGAGGCCGATATTGCGGCCTTTACCGCTTGCTGCGCCTGGTTGCGGATACGAAAGTTCCGGCATGACGTGAGCCCCGAAGTGTGTCGCGAAGCTTACGATCCTGCGGGCGCGGTGTGTCGCAATGATGACAGTGACGTGACACGTCGCCGGAGCCGCGCTGCACGGTGCCGAAGTGCTGAACGGCCGTCGTATGGAGTCGATGAAATGGATGCTGGATGGCGGATTCGGAAAGATCAGACGTCCGAAAAAAGCTGCTACAAAGGGCGAGCCAGGGTAACTACGAAGCAGGCATCGCTAGTCCGTTTTTCGCTTGCGTTGCGAATGCTTTTTGTAGGCTCGCGCGACTCTCGAGCCGCAGCTCCTTACGATAGATCATGGCCCACGGCCCTATTTTTGCTACGCTGCCTGTAGGGTCCGAGGAGGGAGCGTGATGAAGCGAGGTAACGGAAGGGAGACAAAACAGTCTGCCGTTAGCGAACCGTCCAGCCGGGACACCTCGGCACAGGCGGCCTTCGTGTCGTATGCCGCGCCGCTCGTCGATCACGCGATCGAATTCGCCGCCGCGGTGCGCGGCGATGCTTCGCCGGAAGCACTGCATAAATTACGCGTGTCGCTGCGGCGCTTGCGATCGTTATGGTGGGCTTTCGAGCCCCTGCTGGAGCGGGGCGAGACGACCCGCGAACGCGCGGTCTATAAATATCTGGCCACCGCAGCCGGTAAAACCCGCGACTGGGACATCCTGATCGAACTGCTCGCGCACGAACGAAGCGATCCCAGCGACCTCACGCCCACCCTCCAGGACGCGCGCGGCGCCGCATTGGCGACGAGCCGTGAAACGCTGTCGAATGCAGACGTCAAGCATTTGCTGCACGACGCGTTGTCCACCACCGCCAAAGAACTGAATACGTCGCACGAGCGCGTATCGCTGCGCAAGTTCGCAGAGAAGCGGGTGGACGCCGCGGAGCGTTCGCTGAAAAAGCGCATGAAGCGCGCGCGCGGCGCGAAGCGTTCCAACTACGTCGCCTTTCACAACGTCAGGAAGGCAGGCAAGAAAGTGCGTTATCTACTGGAATTTTTCGAACCGGTGCTCAAGGGCGCGCGCAAGCGCACGCTCAAACGGCTGAAGCAGATCCAGAAACGCTTCGGTACGCTGAACGATGTTGTCGCAAGCGAACAGTTGTTGCGTGATAACCAGGCGTTGCTTTCCGGTTCCGCGAATACGCGCGCCGCGCTCGATTGGCTCGAACTGGAGCGCAAGCGCCGGATACGCTCGGCAGCGCGCCTGCTGCGCAAGCTGTGATGACACGAAGTCTTTGCGGCGCTGCGGGAAACAGATAGCGTCGGTACTCGCTATTGCTTCTCCGGGTTTCGCAGGAGCGTTCAATAACGACATTGGCCAGGCATCCGCGGCATTTGACGACGCGGATTCATTGCGAAGGAGGCGCCGCGCACGTGGCACATCAAACGCTCTCGCGGCGTCGCCGGTGGCGCAGGTTGCTGCGCAGAAGCCGGGACAGTGTGACGCGCTACGTGGGCAACCATCCACTGGTTGCGGGCATGGCCGGCACATTGATCGCAGCGGCCATGGCGGGGTTGACGCTGCTCACGCTCCAGCTGGGTCGCGCCGACGCGCTCGATCACGCGCGACAGACTTCGCAGAACCTCGTGTCGATCATCTCCAGCGACCTCGAACGCAATGTCGAAATCTACGACCTGTCATTGCAATCGATGGTGGACGGCGCGCGCGATCCGGTCGTCAACGCGCTGCCGCCCGACCTGCGGCGCTCCGTGCTGTTCGACCGCGCGACCACGGCCGCCTATCTGGGCGGCGCCTATGTGATCGGCCCCGCGGGTGAGGTCACTGCGGCGCAGGATGCCGCGATCAATGCCGCCGTTCGTTTCGCCGATCGCGATTATTTCCTGGTACATCAGCGCAGCCCGACCGTGGGTCTGTATTTCTCGCATCCGTTTCATTCGCGACTGCGCGACGGAAAACTGTCGATTGGGCTCACACGCCGGGTCGACAATGCCAAAGGCGAATTCGCCGGCATCGCGCTGCTGGCGATCCGCATCGAATACTTTCAGCGTCTGCTGGACCGTATCGACACCGGCCAACTCGGCTCGGTATTCATCGTGATGGATGACGGCACCTTGCTCGCACGCAAACCTTTTTTGGGGCGTGATATCGGCACGAGCATCGCGAAGTCGCCGACCTTTCAGGTGATGGCCGAGCGCAACGCCGGCACGTACGTGGCGGTGTCGTCAGTGGATGGCGTGCGCCGCATGTACACCTTTGCCCGCGTGCCGGGCACGCCGCTGATTGCATCGGTCGCGCCGTCCGTCGACGAAGTGCTCGCGCCGTGGTGGCATCGCAGCCGGATCACCGGTTTGCTCACGCTGACCTTCGGCGCGGTGTTCGTGATGGTGTCGTGGGCACTGGCGTTCGCATTGCGCGACAGGCAGCGCGCCCAGACCGCGCTGGTCCGTCTCGCCGCCACCGATCCGCTGACCGGTCTCAGCAATCGTCGCGTGCTCGACAGCCGGCTGGACGAAGAGTGGCGTCGCGCACGGCGGACGAGACAATCGCTGTCGGCGCTCTTTATCGATATCGATCACTTCAAGCATTTCAACGACGCCTATGGCCATGCGAGTGGCGACGAAGCGTTGATCGCGGTCGCGGAAAGCATTTCGGCGACGGTGCGGCGGTCGGTCGATCTGGTGGCGCGCTACGGCGGCGAGGAATTCGCGGTGCTGTTGCCGGATACGTCGGCTGAAGGCTCGCGGGTGGTGGCCGAAAAAATCCGCCGGAAAGTTCAGGCGCAAAGTGTGTTGCAGAGTGACGGCAAGACGATTCCGGTGACGGTGAGTATTGGCTGTGCGACCTGTATTCCGGCTGACGGCGCACCCGCGTCCGATTTACTGGGCGCCGCTGACCGCCAGCTTTACGCCGCCAAAGCGGGCGGGCGCAACCGGGTGTGCTCGGCGTTACAGACGGCGCAGTCGGTGGAGCAGGATTCGTCGTCGTGAACAGGCGCTGGGTTGCGTGTGGCTTCGCGTCGACAACAATGCGTGGGCGCCTGCGAATTTAGAGGCTCTGACTGCTGCGTGGCGCGAAGCCGCGCAAGGTGATCGCGCCTCGCATATCGCCACGCGGAATAGGCGCGCGCTTACCGTGGGTCACTTCATCGGCCGTGGCGAGAGGCTCGACCGGGAAACCGCGCCGCTGCCATGCGTCGAGGCCTCCCCGCAGCGCCCGAATCCGCGTATAGCCATTGCTGCGCATGCGCTGCGTCAGTTCGACCGCGGTCGCGCTGTCCGGGCAGATGCAGTAAATCACCATGTCATGCGTGCGCAGTGCGCCGTCGATCTGTTCGGGCGAGTGAGGATCGAGCGCGAGCGCACCCGGAATGCGCCATTGCGCGCCGGGCGTGGACTCGTCGGGACGGGCATCGAGTATCCGCGACGGCGCGACGCGCCGCCATCTGCTGCCGATTGGTCGCGACGCCGCAGCCGCCGATGCCGCGTTCGCAAAAAGGCGCCGCTCGCGGCGTCGCTGATAAAGCCGGTAGACGAAGTAGATCGCCGCCGAGATCACCAGAATGTCGAACACGGTGCCGCCGCGCGACTTAACGAATGCCAGCAGCATATGCAGTTCCCGTTCCGCCGCCGCGCCGCCGAGCAGCCAGAACGTGGACCATGCAATTGCACCGCCGATGTCCCACAGCGCATAGATGCGGATATCGACGGCCGTTGTGCCCATGAGCGGCGGGGTGATCAGCCCCAGACCCGGGACGAACTTCGAAATGGACACGAGCGGCACGCCGAAACGCTCGAACAGCGAACGGGCGCTCTCGACTTTGGAATCAATGGCAGGGGACACGCGACCGAGCGCGGCGAGCAGCTTCCGGCCGTAGAGACGGCCGGCGGTGAACCATGCGCCATCGCCGAGAGCCGCCGCCAGCACGGCTGCACCGAGGATCGGCCAGAACGACAGCGTGCCGGCGGCGATCGCCGAGCCGGCGAACAGCAGGATCGGCACGGCGGGAATCGGCACGCCGAGCCGTGTCAATAGCACGTTGACGAACACGGCCGCGCCGCCCCAGGTTGCCACCGCCGAAGACGGAAACTCTACCAATTGGGAAGCTCCTGTTATTGCGGTTAGGCTGGCTTGTCGCGTGGATGCTTCGACGACACGCAAAGTGCGTTCCTGATGGGGGCATTAACAGCAACGACCACAACCCAACCGCAACCCTTCCCGCGCGAGCCCGTTCGCCTTCAGGTATTGGCAACCGCCACCACGCCCGGATTCCCGACGATCGACAGAAACTCGCGCCGCGTCGACGGATCGGTCCGGAAGGTCCCCAGCATGCGCGACGTCACCATCGTGACGCCGGCCTTATGGACGCCGCGTGTCGACATGCACTGATGCGCAGCTTCGAGAATCACGCCGACGCCGGCCGGCTGCAACACTTCGTTCAATGTATCGGCAATCTGCACCGTCATCTTTTCCTGGATCTGCAAACGCTTGGCGAAGGCATCGACCAGACGCGCCAGCTTCGAAATACCCACCACCCGGTGTTCGGGCAGATACGCTACATGCGCGCGCCCAATGATCGGCACCATGTGATGTTCGCAATAGCTTTCGAAACGGATATCTTTCAGCACGATCATTTCGTCGTAGCCGTCCACTTCGGAGAACGTGCGGGCAAGGATCTCGCGCGGATCGACCTGATACCCCGCGTAGAACTCCTCGTACGAGCGCACCACGCGCGCGGGCGTGTCGATCAGGCCTTCACGTTGCGGATCGTCGCCGGCCCAGCGCAACAGCACGCGCACCGCGGCCTCGGCTTCTTCGCGGCTCGGACGCTCCGCTGGGGGTTGAGTTTTCTTGTTTGCCTTGCTGCTGGTCATGCGTCGCTCCTTTGCGATCGCGCGTGGACGCCATACGGACCGCGCGGGTTCAATGAGTCCGGCCATTGTTCCATGTTTTGCGTTCCATCACGCCGATGTCCCTTTTTGCTGTCGGGATGCGCTGTGCCGGGCCGCGTTGCGTGGATCACTTCGGCCACTCGTCCATCGCGTCGTTGAAAAGTTCGGCGACCACGCTGCGCAGCCAGCTCGCGCGCGGATCGTTGTGAAACTTGCGATGCCAGTGCTGCCGCAGATCGAAGCGCGGCAACGGCAACGGCGGCTCGACCAGCGTGATCGACGCATGCTCGGACACATACGCGAAGCCGATCGCGTGCGGCACTGTCGCGAGCAGATCGCTGCGCGCGAGGATGAACGGCAGGCTCATGAAGTGCGGCGTTTCCAGCACCGCCCGCCGCTTGATGCGCTTCTTCTCCAGATACTGTTCGAGAACTTCCTGGCTGCGTCCTTCGGAGCGCACCACCGCATGTCCCGACGCGACGTACTGCGCCAGCGTCAGCGGTGCTTTGGACAGGGGGTGCCCCGTGCGCATCAAACAGATGAACCGGTGCGTAAACAGCCGTTGCTGAAAGAAGTTATTACCCGACAGATCGGGGAAATAACCGACCGCCAGGTCGACGT
This sequence comes from Paraburkholderia metrosideri, assembly GCF_904848625.1. Lineage (GTDB taxonomy): Bacteria > Pseudomonadota > Gammaproteobacteria > Burkholderiales > Burkholderiaceae > Paraburkholderia > Paraburkholderia metrosideri. The sequence goes on along the minus strand of NZ_CAJHCP010000004.1, from coordinate 353,176 downwards.
CGCCCGATTCGAGGCCGCGTTCCACCTGCGACGGCGACAGCGTCACCGAGCGCAGATTCGCGAACGGCGCGCGCTCGGAAAAGAGTTGCAGCAGACGCGGCAAAAAGACGATTTCGCCGACGTCGGAAAGCGCGATCGAAAACGTGTGGGTACTGGTGGCCGGCTCGAAGTCCTGCACGTCGAGCATGCCTTTCTCGATGCGCAGCAGCGCGTCGCGCGCGGCGGGCAGGATGGCGAGCGCGCGCGGCGTGGGCTCCATGCCTTTCGACGTGCGCACGAACAGCGGGTCGTCGAAATATTCGCGCAGACGGCCCAAGGCGGTGCTCACGCGTGGCTGGCTGACGCCAAGCTGTTCGGCGGCGCGGCTGACATTGCGGGTGTCTTCCATCGCGACCAGATAGGGGATCAGGTTCAGATCCAGATGTGTGTCGGACATGCTCGAGTGCCTGCGGTGCTGGATGAAGCTAATTATTTGTTATCCGCATAGAGGGTAGTTTAAAAATCTACCGGATGGATAGTGGCGTTTTCCTTTTTATTCCCGTTCAACGGCGGTGCGATGAAGGCTTGCGGCGGCGCGTTGTCTGTCCCGTTGGCTGGGTCCGATAGCGCAACGAACCCGTCATTGTCGCGCGCAAGAACCTATGATTAAGGGGATTTCCCTGCCTTGACAACCCGACCGAACGACAACCATAATCGCCTGAGCGTTCGCTAACCGAATCCATGTTCATATGTCGAACAAATATTGAACCGACCGGCAGCGGACAAACCGAAGGCGCCAGCTTGCATCTCCATCCGGCGAGCCGCCGCCAGCATTGGCCCGGAGACCGTTCCGCGCAAGCCCTGCCAGCCATGGCAGTCAGCCTGACGGCACGCGGCGCCCCAAAAGGAAATTCGACATGATCAACAAGATTTTCGAGTCACTTCAGTCGGCGGTTGCCGATGTCCACGACGGCGCGACCGTCATGATCGGCGGCTTCGGCACGGCTGGCATGCCGTCGGAATTGATCGACGCGCTCATCGAGCAAGGCTCGCGCGAGCTGACCATCGTCAACAACAATGCAGGTAACGGCGACATCGGCCTCGCGGCGCTGCTGAAAGCCAAGCGCGTGCGCAAGATCATCTGCTCGTTCCCGCGTCAGACCGATTCGTATGTGTTCGACGCGCTCTACCGCGCCGGCGAAATCGAACTGGAACTCGTGCCGCAGGGCAACCTCGCGGAACGTATTCGTGCAGCGGGCGCGGGCATCGGCGGCTTCTTCACGCCGACCGCTTACGGCACCAAGCTCGCCGAAGGCAAGGAAACCCGTTTGATCGACGGCAAGCATTACGTGCTGGAGTCGCCGCTGCATGCGGACTTTGCGCTGATCAAGGCGTACAAGGGCGACCGCTGGGGCAACCTGGTGTATCGCAAGACGGCGCGCAATTTCGGCCCGATCATGGCGAGCGCGGCGAAAACCGCGATCGTGCAGGTGTCGCAAGTCGTGCCGCTCGGCGCGCTCGACCCGGAAAACATCGTGACGCCGGGCATTTTCGTGCAACGGGTGATCGAAGTGCCGCAAGCGGCCCACGCCCCCACGCCCAATCCTCACGACGCAGCCGCCTGAACCGGAGACCCGACATGAAAAAACTGACCCGCGATGAAATGGCCAAGCGCGTTGCGCTCGATATCCCCGAAGGCGCTTATGTGAACCTCGGCATCGGCGTGCCGACGCTGGTGGCCAACCACCTCGGCGCCGACAAGGAAATCTTCCTGCATAGCGAAAACGGCCTGCTCGGCATGGGCCCGGCGCCCGCCAAGGGCGAGGAAGACGACGAACTGATCAACGCCGGCAAGCAGCACGTCACGCTGTTGACGGGCGGCGCGTACTTTCACCACTCGGATTCGTTCGCGATGATGCGCGGCGGCCATCTCGACTTCTGCGTGCTCGGCGCGTTCCAGGTGTCGGCGAAGGGCGATCTGGCGAACTGGCACACCGGCGCGCCCGACGCGATCCCGGCAGTCGGCGGCGCGATGGATCTGGCCATCGGCGCGAAGCAGGTCTACGTGATGATGGAGCACCTGACCAAGCAGGGCGAAAGCAAGATTGCCGCGGAGTGTTCGTATCCGGTTACGGGCATCGCCTGCGTTGACCGCATCTACACCGACCTGGCGATGATCGACGTGACCGACCAGGGTCTGGTAGTGCGCGAGATTTTCTCGGACATCGATTTCGACGCACTGCACAAGCTGACCGGCGTACCGCTGATCGACGGCACCCAGGCGGCTCGCGCGGCATGACGCGACGGGCATGAACCGCGCGCGGTGTTGCAAACGCGGTGGTCCGTCGGGTTTGCGGCAATGCGCAACGGTTCCCGGCGACGCGCACGGTCACTGACACGCCAGCACGCATGAGGCCAGCCTCTTTCGTGCTGGCGTGTCAGCTTCAGCGACGTGCCGGCCGTGTTTGGCGCACAATACGTCGCAACTTTGCGTTCGCTGGGCTACCTGCGATTCAGCCGGTATTGAGCGGTGCTTCGCGTTAAATGCCGGACGTTTATCGCGGGTTTATCGCCGGGTTATCGCCGGTTTATCACGGCCGTCCCGCACGCATCGAACCGCTTGCCGCCCGAATCATTCACTTCCGATTTCCTCGACTATCGACGTCACCATGCTCGACTCCAGCGCCCGTCTGACCGGCCTTCTCTGCGGCACACAGCCGATGAACGACATCTGGGCGCCGCGTGCCACGCTGCAACGGATGCTCGATGTCGAAGCCGCGCTCGCGCGTGCTTCGGCTGCGCATCAGGTCATTCCTGCTTCCGCCGTGCCCGCGATCGAAGCGGCTTGCCACGCAGATCAACTCGACGCGGACGCACTCGCACGCGACGCCGCACTCGGCGGCAACCTCGCGATTCCGCTCGTCAAGCAACTCACCGCGCGCGTTAAAGCAGCCGACGCCGAAGCGTCGAAATACGTGCATTGGGGCGCGACGAGCCAGGACATCATCGATACGGCGACGGTGCTGCAATTGCGCGACACCTTCGACCTGCTCGACAGCGGTTTGCAAGCTACTTGCAACGCCGTCGCGACACTTGCGGCAGCGCATCGCGCCACCCCGATGATCGGCCGCACCTGGCTGCAACAGGCGCTGCCCATCACACTCGGTCTGAAATTCGCGCAATGGCTCGACGCGTTACTGCGTCATCGCGAGCGACTCGATGCATTGCGTGCCCGTGTGCTGGTGCTGCAATTCGGCGGCGCGGCAGGCACGCTGGCGAGTCTGCGCGATGCCGCGCCGCAGGTGACGCAGGCGCTGGCGCATGAACTCGGGCTCGCCGTCCCCACGTTGCCGTGGCACACGCAGCGTGACCGCATGGCTGAAACCGCGTCGCTGTTCGGCATGCTGATCGGCACGCTCGGCAAAATCGCGCGCGATATCTCGTTGCAGATGCAAACCGAAGTCGATGAACTCGCCGAACCCGCTGCGGCAGGCAAGGGCGGCTCGTCGACAATGCCGCATAAGCGCAATCCGGTGGGCTGCGCCGCCGTGCTGACCGCCGCGACACGCGCGCCCGGCCTGGTGGCCACGGTCTTCGCCGGCATGGTGCAGGAACACGAACGCGCGCTCGGCGGCTGGCAAGCCGAGTGGGACGCGTTGCCCGACCTCGCGCGTCTCGCGGGCGGCGCACTCGCCAATATCGAGCAGATCGCGTCGGGCCTGAACGTCAACGTGCCGCGCCTCGCCGCCAATCTCGACATCACGCACGGGCTGATTCTCGGCGAAGCGGTGATGCTCGCACTCGGCGACAGCATTGGCCGGCTCGACGCGCATCATCTGGTCGAACGCGCGTCGAAAGCCGCGATTCGCGACGGCAAAACGCTTTTCGATGTACTCGCCGCCGACGCGGCCGTCACCGAACATCTTCCGCTCGAGCGTCTGAAGCAATTGCTCGATCCTGCTCAATACGTCGGCCAGGCACACGCATATGTGGACGCCGCGCTGGCACTTCACACCGCGCGCGTTGAGCGCGCTCATTCCAGGGAGTAACCGGCATGCCTTACGCCGCAGTCAACGGCACCGAGCTTCATTATCGAATCGACGGTGACCGTCACGGCAACGCGCCGTGGATCGTGCTGTCGAATTCGCTCGGCAGCGATCTGTCCATGTGGACGCCGCAAGTCGCGGCGCTGTCGAAACATTTCCGCGTGCTGCGTTACGACACGCGCGGTCACGGTCATTCGGAAGCGCCGAAGGGTCCGTACACCATCGACCAGCTCACCGGCGACGTGCTCGGCCTGATGGACACGCTGAAAATCGCCCGCGCGAATTTCTGCGGACTGTCGATGGGCGGCCTCACCGGTGTCGCATTGGCCGCGCGCCATGGCGACCGTTTCGAGCGCGTCGTGCTGTGCAATACGGCGGCGCGTATCGGTTCGCCTGAAGTGTGGGTGCCGCGGGCCGCGAAGGCTCGCAGCGAAGGCATGCTGGCGTTGGCCGACGCGGTTCTGCCGCGCTGGTTCACCGCCGACTATTTCGAGCGCGAGCCGGTAGTGTTGTCGATGATTCGCGACGTGTTCGTGCATACCGACAAGGAAGGCTACGCGTCGAATTGCGATGCGATCGACGCCGCCGACCTGCGCGCTGAAACGGCAGGCATCAAGGTGCCGGCGCTGGTGATCAGCGGCACGCACGATCTGGCCGCGACGCCGGCGCAAGGCCGTGAACTCGCGCAGTCGATTCCCGGCGCGCGTTACGTCGAACTCGACGCCTCGCATATTTCCAACATCGAAAAGGCCGACGCTTTCACGAAGGCCGTGCTTGATTTCCTGACGGAGAAGAAATGAACGACGAAGACCGCTACGAAGCTGGGATGGGCGTGCGCCGCGCGGTGCTCGGCGACGCGCACGTCGACCGGTCGCTTGCGAATCGCACTGACTTGACCGAAGAATTCCAGAACCTGATCACACGTTATGCGTGGGGCGAAATCTGGACGCGTGAAGGCTTGCCGCGTCACACGCGCAGCCTGCTGACCATTGCGATGATGGTCGCGCTCAACCGCAGCGAAGAACTGGCGCTGCATTTGCGTGCTGCGAAGAATAATGGTGTGACGCGCGAGCAGATCAAGGAAGTCCTGTTGCAAACCGCGATTTATTGCGGCGTGCCGGCGGCGAATTCGGCGTATCACCTTGCCGATAAGTTGTTCCGTGAAGATGATGCCGCAGCGGCTGCGGCGGCAAAGCCTTAACGCCAGCGGTAGATTGACCACGAAGAAACGCGTGCCGTTTATACGGCACGCGTTTTTTTATGCTACGCCGTGAGCGTGTTCGCTCCTGGTAGTCGGTGTTGAGTGGATGCCCGCAGGCATTTGCAAACGCACCGCGCGCAACACGGTGTCTTTGATCACGTCGAGCCAATGGGCTAACGCGGCCTTGTCCATCAATGGCTCGCCGAGAAAGGCACCGAGCGTGTATTGATTGGCGTTATAGAAATAACCCAGCGACGCGATCATCAGATACACGTCGCGCGCTTTGATATCAGCGCGAAAAACATGTTGCGCCTGCCCCGCATCCAGCAACTTTTGCACGACCGAAATCGCATAGCCCGAAATCTCCTTCAACTTGACGGACTTTTTTGCGTGCTTGCCCTGGTGCAGGTTCTCGCTCGATAGCAGCGTAACGAACTCCGGATGATCGAGGTAATACTGCCAGACGAATTCGACCATCTGTTCTAGGCCATGCACGGGGTTATTCAGATCGAGATCGAGACGGCTTTCCGCTTCATTGAATTGCGTGTAGATCGTTTCGAGTACTTCGACGAACAACTGTTCCTTGCTGCCGAAGTAGTAATAGATCATGCGGTCGTGCGAACGCGCGGCCTTCGAAATGCTTTCGACGCGCCCACTCGCATAGCCCTGCTTCGCGAAGACCTTGGTTGCCGCTTTCAGAATCTTGGCGCGTGTGTCTTGCGCCTGCTTCGCACGGATGCCGGTCGCGCCCGGCTTGCGGGCGACAGTGGTACTCATGGCGGCCTCGAATCTCTTTGTTAGCGTCAGGTTGAAACGTCGTGCACGGCACGCACCCCAGCCGGCCACGCATCGACGCGTCTTCATCATACAGCCCGCATTGACGGTTGCGGAGCGCGCTGCGCGATTCATTGCATAGGCGTAGATTAAAGCGCTAACCAAAATCCGCTTCACGCGGAGATGACGCGTTGCACCATTCAGTTGCACATGGGGAAACTCGTTGCGCAGTCTATTTTGATCGGGTAGATTTCAATCACATTTGATGTAGAAGATACTACATGAACGGTGAGTGACCGCAACATGAAAATAGACAGGTTACACGAAAGTCCCTTGAAATAAGGGCAATTCGTCAGCCGTGCAAGACCGCTAGTGATGTGTCGTTGCCTGTAATGTCGTATGGGAACCCCACCATGACAGAACACACGAAGGTCGATTTCGGTGCGGACAGTGTCGACGGCGAAACCGCTTCGACACCGGGTCCCACTGTGCTCGAAAAGGCGGCCCCGCGTAGCGAGCGGATGGCGTCGAACAAGATCGAATGTAATGCGTGCCCGGTGCTATGCCAGATATCGGACGGGCGCACCGGCGCGTGCGATCGTTATGCAAACGCGGACGGCCGGCTGATTCGCGTCGATCCTGTGGTGTTTCTGTCGCGTGCGGCATCGACATCGACGTCGACATCGACGTCAACGTCACCGGCTGAGACAGGCGAAGCTCAAACCGATGCAATGGTCGAATTTGGTGCGTCGGCCGCCACGCACGACCATACCGCCGAACTAGGGCTATTCGTCACCGGCGTCGGCGCATCGTCCACCTATCCCGACTACAAGCCCGCACCATTTATCGTCGCGTCGAAGCTCGGCGATGTCGACATGATCACGGTCGTCACCGAAGGCATTTTCAGCTATTGCAGTTTCAAGGTGAAGATCGACACCGACCGTTTTCTCGGACCGGAGCAATCGAACGTGCGCTGTCATGGCGAGATTGTCGGCCATGTGACGACGGCGGAATACGGCTCGCAGATGTTGAGCCTCGGCGGCGTGCATCACCTCACTGGCGGCAGCAAGAAAGAAGGCCGCGTGACGTGCGACATGATGCTCGCGCTCGGCAATAAGGAAGCGGTGGAGTTGACGATCGACGGCGGCGCGAGTCTCGTGATTCGCGCTGGCGCCGCGCCGGTTGTCGACGGCGTGGAGGAGCAGCGTATGCGTGTGGGCTGCGGCTCCGCGACGATCGGCATCTTCGCGAAGCAATGGTTCGGTCATGCGGACGAAGTGGTCGTGGTCGACGATCACATTACCGGCGTGCTCACCGAACACCAGGCCGGACGATGCCTTGGTATGACACGCTCGGGTCTGAAGATTCGCGGACGCAAATCGACACCGGGCCGTTATTTCCAGGTGGCAAACCCAGGCACAGGTTGGGGCGGCACCGACATTCAGGACCCGCTCGCCATTGTCGAAGGCTTCGATCCTGGCATCGCAAAACCCGGCATGCGTTTGCTGATGGTATCGACTACCGGCGAGCATGCGCAATGGTATGAGCTCGATCAGGATCTGGTGCCACGGATTGCCGACATGCCTGACGCGGTGCGCCGAACGGTCGAACGGATTGGCGAGAACTGTGAGCCGTCGCTAGCTACCGTGCTATTCCTCGGCGGCGCCGGTGGCAGTTTGCGGGCAGGCGCCACGGAAAACCCCGTGCTGCTCACGCGCGCGATCAAGCAGAAACGGGTCAACGTGACGTGCGGCGGTGCGCCGGCCTACGTGTGGCCGGGCGGCGGCATTACGGTGATGGTCGATGTATCGCGTATGCCCGACCATTCTTTCGGCACGGTGCCGACACCCGCGATCGTCGCACCGATCGAATTCACCATGACGTATGACGCGTATCGCGATCTCGGTGGTCATCTCGATGCAGTGCGTTCGCTCGAAAGTGTGCTCGCGAATGGGCCGGAACATTGGGAAGGCGCACCGCTGGCGCGCCGCACGTTGGCGAGTAACCCGGACAACCCATGGCCACCCTCGATGCCGCCGATGCTCGGCTAATCGCGCGAGAAGCCGCCAACGCGACGAACCACTCCACGCACTTACGAACACAAACGCAATGAACCCCACCCGCACCCGACTCGATGCAAGCCGCTGGCACTGGCAGCACGGGCCGATCGATCTGATCCTCAGCGCGGACGGCGACCCTGCCGCGTTGAAGACAGCGTATGACGCGTGCTGGGTGCGTTTTATCGAAGTGCTGCCCGAGTTGGTCGGCGAGTTGAAGGTATTGCGGCGGCCCGTGCAAGCTGAAGCCCGGTTGAACGACAACCCGTTGAACGGCCCGATTGCACGCCGCATGTGGTCCGCCTGTCATCCTCACGGCGCGCGTTATATCACGCCGATGGCAGCGGTCGCAGGCAGCGTCGCCGATGAACTGATCGCGGCTTTCAATCGTGAAGGCATCGAGCGCGCGTACATCAACAACGGCGGCGACATTGCGCTCTATCTGACGCAAGGTCAGCGATACCGCGTCGGCGTGTTCGCCGACCTCGCGCAGTACGCCGGCAAACGCGTTGCCGATGGCGATCATTCGCTCGACGCCAACTTCACGCTCGACGCCGCCGCACCCGTTCGCGGCATCGCGACCAGCGGCTGGCGCGGCCGCAGTTTCAGCCTGGGGATTGCCGACAGCGTGACGGTGCTCGCCTGTACCGCTGCCAGCGCCGACGCCGCCGCGACGATAATCGCCAATGCGGTGGACCTCGATCACCCAGGTATCGTGCGCCGCCCGGCATCGTCGTTGAAAGACGATAGCGATCTCGGCGACATGCTCGTCACGGTTGACGTCCCATCCTTACCGCAACCGCTAGTCGATTTCGCACTGACGCGCGGTGCGCAGACCGCGCAGCGTCTGCAGCAAATTGGCTTGATAGAATGCGCCGCGTTGTTCCTGCAAGGACGGGTTCGCGTCGTCGGCATCGATCATTCTGGCGCGTTGCTGACGCATCGCGCCAATCTAACAACGGAGGCAACGTGTTCGAAATACGCCGCGTGCTGACGCACGTCGAAGATATCTTTCACGAGTTCGGTCCCGCACCCGCAGAGCCGCTAAGACGCGGTGCGATCGCCGCGGTGATGACAAACCCGTTCGCGGGCCGCTACGAAGCGAAAATCGAGCACGCGATGGAAGCCCTCAAGCCGATCGGCTTCGATATGGCGCAGCGGCTGCTGGCGGCGATGGCCGTGCCGCATGCATCGATTGAAAGTTACGGCAAGGGCGCGATTATCGGCTCGCGCGGCGAACTCGAACACGGCGCGTTGTGGCATGTGCCAGGCGGCTATGCAATGCGAGAACTGCTGGAAAAGAACGGCGTGCCGACCAACGCGATCGTGCCGTCGACCAAGAAGGTCGGCGCACCGTCCACCGCGCTGGATGTGCCGCTCACGCATGTCAACGCAAGCTACGTACGCAGTCATTTCGATGCAATCGAAGTGCGCGTGCCCGGCGCACCCGCGGCGGATGAACTCGTGTACATCCTCGTGATGAGCACAGGACAGCGAGTGCACGCACGCGTCGGCGGTCTCGCGAAAGAGGCGATTGTCGGCAACGATGGTTTGCGCTGACGCGTGAGCCTGGAACTCGAGACAGAGCATCGAAAGCATCGAAACCCGGAGAATGACATGGCAATCAAGCTTCGCAAGCTGATCGTGCAGGTGGATGAGACGCGCATTGAAATGGGCCAGACCATCGATCCGCCCACTCGTCGCGCAGTCGCGATTGCGGTGATCGATAATCCGTATGCGGGACGCTATGAAGCGAAACTCGACGCGCTGATCGCAGCCGGTGAAGAGTTAGGCGCGCTGCTCGGCAACCGGTGTGTCGAAGCGTTGGGTATCAAGCCGGGCGATGCGCAAAGCTATGGCAAGGCCGCGATCGTCGGCGAGGCGGGCGAGCTGGAGCATGCCGCCGCGATCCTGCATCCGAAGCTTGGTGCGCCGTTGCGGGTCGCGGTCGAAAAGGGCGCGGCGCTGGTGCCGTCGGCGAAAAAAATGGGTACGCTCGGCACCGCGATCGACGTGCCGCTCGGCCACAAAGATGCCGCCTTCGTGCGCAGTCACTTCGATGCAATCGAAGCGCGCGTGGCGGACGCGCCGCGTGCCAATGAAATCGTCGTGGCGGTCGCTGTGACCGCTTCGGGCCGGCCATTGCCGCGTATCGGCGGCTTGCAGGTGAGCGAGATCAAGGGCGAAGACGGTTTGCGCTGAGCGGCGCGGCGGCTCGATTTGCCGGCTGTGACTGGAATGTGCTGGTGTGCCGTTCACGCGTGCGTGCATGTCGCCGCACGCGCTGCAATATCTGCTGATCGTGTCAGTTGCGCTACGCCGCGCATTCGCGATCGAGCAACCTGCCGAGGGGCGTGATGCTTTCGAATTTGCTGGTACAGCTGGTCAATGGACTCGCCGACGCGTCGACGCTGTTTCTCGTCGCCGCCGGTTTGTCGCTGATCTTTGGCGTGACGCGCATCGTCAACTTTGCGCACGGCTCGTTCTACATGTTCGGCATCTATGTCGCGTACAGCATCGCCAGCCGGTTTGGACACACGGTGGGCGGCTTCTGGCTATCGGTGCTGGCGGCCGCGCTAGTCGTTGCCGTACTGGGTGCGCTGGTTGAGATGATCGTACTGCGGCGTATCTACCAGGCACCTGAGTTGTTTCACCTGTTAGCCACATTCGCGCTGGTACTGATCTTTCGCGACGCCGCGTTGTGGCTGTGGGGCCCGGACGATCTGTTCGGCCCGCGCGCACCGCATCTGGCGGGCGCAGTCGATTTTCTCGGTCATCCTTTGCCGACCTACGACATTACGTTAATCGTGATCGGGCCGGTGGTATTGCTGCTGCTCTGGTATGCGTTGACCCGTACCCGGTGGGGCACGCTGGTGCGTGCCGCGACTCAGGATCGCGAGATGCTCGGCGCGCTTGGTATCAATCAGGCGTGGCTGTTTACCGGCGTGTTTTTCGTCGGCGCATTTCTCGCGGGTCTCGGCGGGGCTTTGCAGGGGCCGCGTATGTCTGCGAATCTGTCGCTCGATCTGGAAACGATCGGCAACGCGTTCGTCGTGGTCGTGGTCGGCGGCATGGGGTCGATTCCGGGCGCGTTCGTCGCCGCGCTGATCATCGCGGAGATCAAGGCGCTGTGCATCGGCATCGGACATGTGACGATATTCGGCGTGGACCTGTCGCTGAGCCGCTTTACGCTGGTCGCTGAATTCGTCGTGATGGCGGTGGTGCTCGTCGTACGGCCCTGGGGGTTGCTTGGCCGCGCCAGCGCCGCAGTGCGCGGCATGGCCGCGCCGGAAACGCCGTTACGTCCCGCTGGAAAGCGCGTGAAGTGGCTGGCCGCGATCGTGTTGCTGGTTCTGGTGCTCGCGCCGCTCGCCGCCGGCGCGTTCCCGTATATGCCCGTACTGCTGGTCGAAATATTAATTGCCGTGCTGTTCGCAACGAGCCTGCATTTCATCATGGGACCGGGCGGCATGCATTCGTTCGGCCATGCCGCTTACTTCGGACTGGGCGCATACGGCGCAGCGCTCTTCCTCAAAGTATTGAATCTGCCGATGGAAGCCGCGTTGCTGCTCGGCCCGCTATTGGCGGTAGGCGGTGCGCTCGTGTTCGGCTGGTTCTGCGTGCGGCTTTCCGGCGTCTACCTCGCGATGCTGACGCTCGCGTTCGCGCAGATCGTCTGGTCGGTGGTGTTCCAGTGGGACGATGTGACGGGAGGCAGTAACGGTTTGCTCGGCTTATGGCCGTCGAACTGGTTGTCTTCGCCGGTGGCGTTCTATTACCTCACGCTGGTTTGCGCCGTGATCGGCGTGTGGCTGCTGCGCAAAATGTTGTTCTCGCCGCTGGGTTATGCGATGCGGGCGTCGCGCGATTCCGTGCTGCGCGCCGAAGCGATCGGTATCGATGTGAAGCGCGTGCAGTGGGCGGCCTTCGTGATTGCATCGCTATTTTGCGGGCTCGCCGGATCGTTATACGCGTTCTCCAAGGGCACGATTTCGCCGGAGGTGATCAGCGTGAGCCGTTCCGTCGACGGCCTCGTGATGGTATTGCTCGGCGGCTTGCAGACACTAAGCGGGCCGATTGTGGGCGCCGCCGTGTTCACCTGGTTGCAGGACACCGTCGCGCGGCAAACCGACTATTGGCAAGCGCTACTGGGCCTGGCGATTCTGCTGCTGGTGATTGCGTTTCCGCAAGGAATCGTCGGCTTTATCCGTGAGCATCTTGGTGACCGGGGCGACCGGGGCGACGACAGTGCCGATCAGCGCGACAGGAACGCAGCGACGCCGTCGCAACGCGCGGCCGCGATCAAGGAGGGGCTATGAGCTTGCTGCGCGTTTCCTCATTGTCCAAATCCTTTGGCGGCCTGAAAGCGGTAGACAACGTTTCTTTCGATCTCGAAGCCGGTCAGTTACTGGCACTGCTCGGTCCAAACGGCGCGGGCAAGTCCACCTGTTTTAACATGGTCAACGGGCAGTTGCCGCCGTCATCCGGCTCGATCCGGCTGAACGATCACGAACTGGTCGGCATGCGTCCGCGCGACATCTGGCGACTCGGCGTGGGACGCACTTTCCAGATTGCTGCAACCTTCAATTCGATGACCGTGCTTGAAAACGTGCAGATGGCGCTGGTGTCGCGCGAACGCAAAACCTTCGGACTATGGAAGCCCGCAGGCGCGCGCTATGCCGATGAAGCGATCGCGCTGCTCGAACAGGTCGGCATGGCGGCCGACGCGAATCGCGCTTGCGGTGTGCTTGCCTATGGCGACGTGAAGCGTGTCGAACTGGCGATTGCACTGGCCAATCGTCCGAAACTGCTGCTCATGGACGAACCCACGGCCGGCATGGCGCCGAAGGAACGCAACGAGTTGATGGCGCTCACCAAACGCCTCGTCACCGAACACAAGATCGGCGTGTTGTTTACCGAGCACAGCATGGACGTGGTATTCGCGTACGCCGATCGCATGATCGTGCTGGCGCGCGGCAAGCTGATCGCCGAAGGTGACGCCGAAACGATCCGCAACGACCCACGCGTGCAGGAAGTGTATTTCGGCACCGGCAAGACCTTTCAGCCGCGTGCGCCGTTGCATGACGCGGCGGGCGGTCATCAAGGACAAGGAGCGCTGCAATGAGCGAGCCGATGCTGAAGGTCTCCGGCCTCAACGCGTTTTATGGCCGCGCGCATATCCTGTTCGACGTCGGCCTCGAGGTCGGGCGTGGCGAGGTGGTTGCACTGATGGGCCGCAACGGCGCGGGCAAATCGACGACGATGAAAGCGGTGATGGGACTGCTGCCGCGCCGTCAGGGCGACGTCACTTTTCGCGGCCAGAACATCACCGCGTTGCCGCCCTACAAAATCTCCCGGATGGGCATGGGCTTCGTGCCCGAAGATCGCCGCGTATTCGCGGATCTGACCGTGATGGAAAACCTCGACACCGGCCGTCAGCCGCCGCGTGAAGGCGCGCCTCAGTGGACGCCGGAAAAGCTGTTCCGGCTCTTTCCGAATCTCGGTGAAATGCCCGCGCGTCCAGGCGGTCAGATGAGTGGCGGCGAGCAGCAGATGCTGACCGTCTCACGCACGTTGATGGGCAATCCGTATCTCGTGTTGCTCGACGAACCCTCTGAAGGCGTCGCGCCTGTGATCGTCGAACAGATGGCCAACATGATTCTCGAACTCAAGCGCGAAGGGCTATCGATTCTGTTATCCGAACAGAACCTGCACTTCGCGGAACTGGTCAGCGACCGCGCGTATGTGCTCGAAAAAGGGCAGATCCGCTTTAGCGGCACGATCGGCGAACTCGCACAGAACGAAACAGTCAGGCGCGCTTATCTGAGCGTGTGATTCCGTTGGCGCGCTGTGCGTGCATCTTTCACGCATGCACAGCGTAGCCGGGCAGTCGTTGCGAAAGGAGAGGCAGATGGCAGCAGAGACGTTGACGGGTTTGTCGGGCAAGGTCGCTATCACGAACATCGGGCTGCTGTTATCGGGCGATATCGACCAGCCGATTCTCGACGCCGATACGCTGGTGATCGACGATGGCGTAATCGTCGCGGTCGGCAAAGAGAAGGATTGCGATCTCGAAGGCGCGCGCACCACGGTCGATTGCAAAGGCACAGCGGTGGCGCCTGGCCTGATCGACTCGCATGTGCATCCGGTGTTCGGCGACTGGACCCCGCGCCAGAATCAGATGGGGTGGATCGAATCGAATCTGAACGGCGGCGTGACGACGATGATCTCCGCCGGCGAAGTGCATCTGCCTGGTCGCCCGAAAGACATACTCGGCGTGAAGGCGCTGGCGATTACCGCGCAACGTTCGTTCGAAGGAATGCGCGGCGCGGGCGTCGGCGGGGGTGTCAAGGTGATGGCGGGGGCGCCGGTCATCGAAAAGGGCATGGTCGAAGAGGACTTCAAGGAGCTGTCCGAAGCGGGCGTGAAGCTGCTCGGCGAGGTCGGACTCGGTAGCGTGAAGGGCGGCGAAGAAGCCGCGCAGATGGTCGCGTGGGCACGCAAGTACGGTATTCAAAGCACGATTCACACGGGCGGCCCGTCGATTCCCGGCTCGGGGCTGATCGACCGGGATGTGGTACTGGCTGCGGACGCCGACGTGATCGGCCATATCAACGGCGGACATACGTCGTTGTCGTATCGTCATGTATGCGACTTGTGCGAGCAATCGAGCCGTGCGCTGGAGATAGTCCACAACGGCAATGAACGGATCGCATTGCTGACCGCGCGTCATGCGATCGAATTGAAGTGTCCGCACCGGATCATTCTCGGCACTGACAGCCCAGCGGGTTCCGGCGTGCAACCACTCGGCATTTTGCGCATGATCGCGCTGATTTCCAGTCTCGCTGACGTGCCGGCTGAAATCGCGTTTTGCTTCGCAACCGGCAACACCGCGCGTCAACGCAACTTGCGTCAGGGGCTGATCGAAACCGGCCGTCCCGCCGACCTCGTGTTCATGGACCGTGCGCAACACACGGCGGCGGACACATTGCTCGAAAGCGTGCAGCTTGGCGATATTCCAGGCGTAGGCATGGTGATGATCGATGGCTTGATTCGCTGCCGACGCAGCCGCAACACGCCCCCGGCCACCGAAGTACCGGTGGTGCTGTGAGCGCGCGGCGTCACGCACGGTGTTCGCTGCGATGACACGCGCGCAGCCACTGGTGCTGAACGTGAATGGCGCGACCCATCTCGTCGACGCCGCCGCAGACACACCGTTGCTGTACCTGCTGCGCAACGACCTCGCACTGAACGGACCGAAATTCGGTTGCGGTTTGGGCGAGTGCGGCGCCTGCACGGTGCTGCTCGACGGTGTGCCGACGCGGGCCTGTGTCACGACCGCGAAGGTCGCATTGGGCCGCGAGATTACGACACTGGAAGGACTCGGCACACGGAACGCGTTACATCCGGTGCAGCGGGCGTTTATCGAAGAACAGGCGGCGCAATGCGGTTACTGTCTGAACGGCATGATCATGACGGCCAAAGCGTTGCTCGATCGCGATCCCCAGCCGAGCGTCGCAACGATCCAGCGGGAGTTGTCGCGCAATCTGTGCCGCTGCGGCACCCATGTCGAGATCATTCGGGCCGTGCAGCGCGCCGCCGAATTGCTGGCCGCGCAAGCGGCCATGCCGGCGGTATCGGCGGCGCCGATCGCGGCTGACGGAGTGCGCAGATGACCGGCCCGGACTTCAGCGTCGATCGACGCGCCCCACCGCCATCGCGCAAGCAGCTGTATGACGCGCAAAGCGTGCTGATTGTTACGCGGCCCCCGCAAGGTCCGGTGAAGGCCGCGATCGGTCAGCCGGGTTCGCGTTCGTCGTTCACACCCACTGAGGCGGATCTGTTCCTCGTGGTGCGCGACGACGGCAGCGTGGTTGCATTCAACGGTCACGTCGATCTGGGAACCGGTATCGGCACGGCGCTCGCGCAAATCGTTGCAGAAGAACTGGATGTGCGTCTGGCGCGAGTATCGATCGTGCTCGGCCATACTGGCGAAGCGCCAAATCAGGGGCCGACGATTGCCAGCGCGACGATTCAGATTTCCGCCGTGCCGTTGCGGCAGGCGGCCGCACAGGCGCGTCAATATTTGCTGACGGAAGCCGCCGCACGTTTGGGGGTGAGCGCAGAGCAACTGGATGTGCTGGACGGCAAGGTTTTTCTGCGTGACGGCGATCCCGCGAAGGGCATTCCCTATGGCGAGCTGGTAAGCGGACGGCGCGTGGAATTAAAACTCTCCGCTGATGCGCCTTTGAAATCTCCCGACACTTACAAGGTCGTGGGCAAAAGCTCGCCGCGCGTCGATATCCCCGCTAAAGCAACCGGCGAACTCGTTTTCGTGCATGACGTGCGCGTCCCCGGCATGTTGCATGGCCGCGTGGTGAGACCGCCGTATGCGGGCGTGGCGCAGGGCGACTTCATGGGCAATAGCCTGCTGCATGTCGACGAAAACTCGGTGAGCGGGTTGCCCGGCATCGTCAAGGTCGTGGTGATCCGCGATTTTGTCGGGATTGTTGCTGAGCGGGAGGAAGTCGCGCAGCAGGCCGTGAAGCGGCTCGACGTGCAGTGGAAAGCGGTTGAAGGTTTGCCGTCGCTGGAAACGAGCGAAGAAGTGGAGGCGGCGTTGCGCGCGAATCCTGCTACACGTCGTGATCTTTTGATCGACGGCGACGTGGATGCGACACTCGCGCAAGATCCCGCCCGCACTTTGGAACGCACCTACGTGTGGCCGTTTCAGATGCATGCGTCGATTGGACCGTCTTGTGCAGTGGCCGATTATCGTGAAGGCGTATTGAAGGTCTGGTCGGGCACGCAGAACCCGCATTCACTGCGCGCGGATCTCGCGTTGCTGATGACGATGGACGAAGCGCAGATCGACATCGTGCGAATGGATGCTGCGGGCTGCTACGGCCGCAATTGCGCGGACGATGTCGCCGCCGACGCCGCGTTGCTGTCTCGCGCAACCGGCGCGCCCGTGCGTGTGCAACTCTCGCGCGAAGACGAACACTCGTGGGAGCCGAAGGGCGCAGCGCAACTGATGGACGTGCGTGGCGCGTTAAGTGCCGAAGGCGAACTGGCGGCGTACGATTTCGCGACGCGTTATCCATCGAACGATGCGCCTACGTTGGCGCTGCTGTTGACCGGCACGATTGCCGCGCAGCCGCAGGTGTTCGAAATGGGCGATCGCACGGCGGTGCCGCCGTACGACTATCGCAGCATGCGCGTGGTGTGCGACGACACGCCGCCGATCGTGCGGGCCGCGTGGCTACGAGGGGTGTCCGCGTTGCCCAATACGTTCGCCCATGAGTCGTTTATCGACGAACTCGCGGCCGAAGCGGGCGTCGATCCGGTCGAATTCCGGCTCAAGCATCTGACCGATCCGCGTGCGATCGATCTGGTGAAAGCCGTCGCTGAAAAGGCTGCTTGGGAGCCGCGCGATCCATCGGCGATACGGGTTCAGGAAGGCGATATCGCGCGTGGCAGAGGCATCGCTTACGCGCGCTATGTGCATAGCAAATTCCCCGGCTTCGGCGCGGCCTGGTCCGCCTGGATCGCCGACGTCGAAGTCAATCGCAAAAGCGGCGAACTCGCGGTGACGCGCGTGGTGGTCGGCCAGGACACCGGCACGATGATCAACCCCGACGGCGTGCGTCATCAGATCCACGGCAACGTGATACAGGCGACCAGCCGCGCGTTGAAAGAACGCGTGACGTTCGGCGAACACGCAGTGACGAGCCAGGAGTGGGGCGCGTATCCGATTCTGACGTTCCGCGAAGTGCCCGTGATCGAAGTGGTGATGATGCCGCGTCACGGCGAGCCGCCGATGGGCGCAGGCGAATCCGCATCGCTGCCGGGCGCAGCGGCGATTGCCAACGCGCTTTACGACGCGACAGGCGTGCGGTTTCGCCGACCGCCGTTCACGCCCGAAACGATCCGCGCCGCGCTTGCCGACGCGCAGGCCGAAGACGCGGCGGCGCGCAGAAAGCAGCGCTGGCGTCTCGGCTTGCTGGGCGCATTCGCCGCGGGCGCCGCGGGCTGGCTCGGTGCGTTGTCGCTTGCACCCCACGCTATCGCGCCCATCGCACCGCCGCTTGCCAGCGCGTTTGCGCCCGAGCTGGTCGCACGTGGCAAGGTGCTCGCATCGCTGGGAAATTGCGCGGTTTGCCACACCGCGCACAACGGTGTGCCGAATGCAGGTGGCAAGCCGCTCGCTACACCATTCGGCACGGTCTATAGCACCAACATCACGCCGGACGGCCAGACGGGAATCGGCAACTGGTCATTAGACGCGTTTATCCGCGCGATGCGGCAGGGGATTAGCCGCGACGGCCACCGGCTGTATCCGGCGTTCCCGTACACATCGTTCAGGAACACGTCGGACGACGACCTCAAAGCACTCTACGCGTACCTGATGTCGCAAACGCCGGTGCGCTCGCGGCCACCGGAAACGAAACTCGCGTTCCCGTTCAGCGTGCGTCCGCTGATGGCTGCATGGAACGGCCTTTTCCTTCGACGCAATACGTTCACTGCGGATGCCACGCAAAGCGCGCAATGGAATCGCGGCGCGTACCTCGTGAACGGCCTCGGCCATTGCAGCGCGTGCCACACGCCGCGCAACGCCTTCGGCGCTGAAAAAACCGGGGCGGCTTTCATGAGCGGCGGCGTGGCGGACGGCTGGGAAGCGCCCGCGTTATCCACGCTGTCGAACGCACCCGTCCCGTGGAGCGAAGACGAACTGTTCGGCTATCTGCGCCACGGTCACGCACCGCTGCACGGCGTCGCGGCTGGGCCGATGGCACCTGTCGTCGGCGATCTGGCGGCACTCCCCGACAGCGATATTCGCGCGATGGCGACCTATCTGGCGTCGCTCAATCCGTTGGAACCGAATGCCGATCCGCAGGCGGTCGCGCGCCAATACGAACAGGCCAGCGCGCTCACCGGCGCGCCGGCGACGCTCGGCGCGCGTCTCTTTGACGGCGCATGCGCCGCCTGTCATCACACCGGCAGCGGTCCGCAACTGTTCGGCGCGCATCCTTCGCTTGCGCTTAACACGAATCTGCACAGCGCGACACCCGATAATCTGATTCGTGTGATTCTCGACGGCATCGGCTCGCCTGCGCGGCCCGAACTGGGTACGATGCCGGCTTATCGCGACAGTTTCAACGACGCCCAGGTGGCCGAACTCGTGTCCTGGCTGCGCCAGCAGTTTGCTGGCGGCAAGCCCGCGTGGCAGGACGTCACGCAGAGCGTCGCCCGAATCCGCGCGACGTCGCCAGCCGATTGAAGCGCCAGCCGTTTTTTCGCCTGATATAAGAGGCAAATAAAGGGCAAAAACGAGCGAAACAACAACCAACCAGCTTTCACGCAATCCTTCTGATAACGGAGAAACGCATGACCACGCGCGCAGGATGGATCTCTCGCCTTACGGTGTCGACGCTGTGCTCGTTTGCCGCCTTGAGCGCGAGCGCACAGCAGACCATCAAGATCGGTGAGATCAATAGCTATAAGGCGCAACCCGCCTTTCTCGGGCCTTACAAGAACGGCTGGAATCTTGCGCTCGAACAGGTCAACGCGGCCGGTGGCGTGCTCGGCAAGCAACTCGAAGTCGTGTCGCGCGACGACAACGGCAACCCCGGCGACACGATTCGCGCCGCGCAGGAATTGATCGCCGGCGAGCAGGTGCAAATGCTGTTCGGCGGATTTCTGTCGAACACGGGTCTCGCGTTGAGCGACTTCGCGAAGCAGAAGAAGATTTTCTTCCTCGCCGCCGAGCCGCTGACCGACAAGATTGTCTGGGCCGATGGCAACAAATACACGTACCGTCTGCGTCCTTCCACCTATATGCAGGTCGCGATGCTGGTGCCGGAAGCGGCCAAGCTGCACAAGAAGCGTTGGGCGCTGGTGTATCCGAACTACGAGTACGGGCAATCGGCGGTCGCGACGTTCAAGAAGCTGCTGACGGCGGCGCAACCTGACGTGCAGTTCGTCGTCGAGCAGGCGACGCCGCTCGGTAAGGTCGACGCGGGTGCGGTGACCCAGGCCATCGCCGATGCGAAGCCGGACGCGATTTTCAACGTGCTGTTCGGCGCGGACCTCGGCAAGTTCGTGCGTGAAGGCAATACGCGCGGCCTGTTCAAAGACACCAGCGTGGTCTCGCTGCTAACGGGCGAGCCGGACTATCTCGATCCGCTGGGCGCTGAAGCGCCGACTGGCTGGATCGTCACAGGCTACCCGTGGTATTCGATCGATACAGCGGCGAACAAGAAGTTCGTCGACGCGTATCAGGCGAAGTATCACGACTACCCGCGCCTCGGTTCGGTGGTCGGCTATTCGGCGCTGATGTCGATTGCGGACGGCATCAAAAAGGCGGGTTCCACCGATTCCGACAAGCTCGCCGCCGCGTTCAAGGGCTTGAATGTGGAGACGCCGTTCGGTCCGATCGTGTATCGCCCGCAGGACAATCAGTCGACGATGGGCGCGTACGTCGGTGTGACGGCAGTGAAGGACGGCAAGGGCGTGATGACGTCGTATCGGTACATTGATGGCGCGAGCGTTCAGCCATCGGATGCCGAAGTCAGGAAGCTGCGGCCAGCGGACTAACCTGGGGTTATCGCCGGCTGAAACGGCGATGCTTCGTGTCTGATCAACGCCTGCGCGCAGTCGATGGCGCAGGCGGATTCAACAGGGGCAAGCGAGCGTCTTTGCCCCACACCGGCTATTCCTGCTATTCCTGCGATGCCTGCCCATGACGCGCAACGCTACTCCTCCGCGTCGTGCTCCATCACAAAGCGCTTCAGATAAGCCAGCACGGCAGCCTCGACAGCGCGATGATCGGCGGTGCTTTTGGACCCCGCATTCTCTTCGTCGCCGAACAACGTGGACGGTGCGTTGTGCACGTCCACTTCCTGGCCTTCGCGAAACACGCGAATTTCGTGAACGTCTTCGGCGTATTCGGCGATCCAGTGCACGCCTTCAATGTGCGCACCTGCACGAACGGTCGGTATCTTCATGGACGTCTCCCGACGGGCTGGACCACGGCGCCAACCCTTGCTGACACCATACGCCGTCCGGGTAATGGGCGCGAGTGGCAGGCGGTGATTTGGCCGAATCGCGTCGTGGTTTCAATCGGTCGACGAATTTATCGCGAATGTTGGTGGATTATTTTGAATTGATGGCGATTCAAGCGGGTTCAGCTGGATTCACGCTGGTCGTCCGTTCGAACCCGGATTCCCAGTATGCATCACGGTCGCGCGCGACATGGACCGGCGCGTGCAAGTCTCGCGGCACAGCCGTTGCTGCATGACACAGGCCACAGCCAAACTGGAGGACTGTCATGCCCGAGCAAAAAACCCTCAAACGTGCCCACGCCGACAAGCGTGCCGGTAAGGCACCGAGCACCCAGGCAGGTGAATTCGTCAAGGAACAGGTCGATAAGGTGCGCGCCGGCAAGCACGGCGTCAGGTCGGCAAAACAGGCGATTGCGATTGGCCTGTCTGAAGCACGCCGCGCGGGCGTTGCCGTGAAATCCCCGAAGAAGGGGGCGACGAGCGAAGCGACCCGCAAGAAGGCGGACAAGGATAACGCCGCTGGACAGCACAAGAGCACGGCCAGAAAGAGCGCGAGCACGGAGTCGACAGCCAAGCGCTCACGCGCGGCGACCAATGCGTTAAAGCGTGAGAGCACGGCGGGCGTTTCCCCGTCGGCGCTGTCGAAGCAGACCAAGGCTGCGGCGGCGAAACGCCCGGCGGCCAGCCGGTCAGCGGCGGCGAAAAAAGCGGCAGCGACGAAGGGTGCTGCGGGACGTTCGGCGGCTGCGAAGAAGGCGGCGCATACGCGGGCTTCGCGTGCGCATCACTAGGTCTGATTGACGCTCGTACGCGGCTTTTTTACGTTCCGTTCACCAGAGAGCCTGCGGGTCTGCCGGCAAGCGGATTCGATGGTTGGAAAACGCCGCGTGTCTGTCGCGGGGAAGGGCCGACGGCTCTTCCCCGCGTCGCATGGGTTACTGCACCGTCGCCAGCACGTCCCCCACCGTTTTGAAGATGTGCGCGATCTGCTCTTCATTGATGATGAGCGGCGGCGAGAACGCCAGAATATCGCCAGTAAATCGCACCAGCACGCCTGCCTCGAAGCATTTGACGAACGCCTCATAAGCCCGTGCGCCCGGTGCGCCGTCGCGCGACTCGAGTTCCACGCCCGCGATCATCCCAAGGTTGCGCACGTCCTTCACGTGCTTCGCGCTGCGCAGCGAATGCGCGGCGGCTTCGAACGTCGGCGCAAGCGTGGCGGCACGCTCGAACAGACCTTCGCGACGATACAGATCCAGCGTCGCCACCGCTGCAGCAGCGGCCGCCGGGTGCGCCGAATACGTATAACCGTGGAACAGCTCGATCGCGCCAGGTGCGCCGCCGTTGACGATGGTGTCGTGAATCGTACGGCTCGCCGCGACCGCGCCCATTGGAATCGACGCGTTGTTGATCGCCTTCGCCAGCGTGATCAGGTCCGGCGTCACGCCGAAGTATTCGCTCGCCGTCGCTTTGCCGACGCGGCCAAAACCCGTAATCACTTCGTCGAAAATCAGCAGGATGCCGTGCTTCGTGCAGATCTCGCGCAGCTTCTGCAGATAACCTTGCGGCGGAATCAGCACACCCGTCGAGCCGGCCACCGGCTCGACGATAACCGCAGCAATCGTCGAGGCATCGTGCAGCGTGACAATGCGTTCGAGATCCTCGGCCAGATGCGCGCCCCACGCCGGCTGGCCCTTCGAGAACGCGTTGTGTTCGAGGTTATGCGTATGCGGCAGATGATCGACCGCCGGCAGCAACGCGCCGGAAAACGTCTTGCGATTCGGTGCGATCCCGCCTACCGAGATACCGCCGAAGCCCACGCCGTGATATCCGCGTTCACGGCCGATCAGGCGCGTGCGCTGCCCCTCGCCGCGCGAACGGTGGTAAGCGAGTGCAATTTTCAGCGCGGTATCGACCGATTCAGAACCCGAGTTCGTGAAGAAGATGCGGTCGAGACCCTCCGGCATCAGCTCGGCGACTTTCGTGGCCGCTTCGAACGCGAGCGGGTGGCCCATCTGGAAGGTCGGCGCGAAGTCGAGCGTCGACAGCTGCTGGGTGATCGCGGCGACGATCTCGTCGCGGCCATGGCCCGCGTTCACGCACCATAGACCCGCACAGCCGTCGAGCACTTCGCGCCCGTCCGTGCTGCGGTAGTACATCCCCTTGGCCGATTCCAGCAGACGCGGCGCCGCCTTGAACTGGCGGTTGGCGGTGAAGGGCATCCAGAATGAGGACAGGTCGTCGATAACGGGGCGCGAAGTCATGGGTATCTCCGGGAAATGGCGCCCCTAGGGAGGTCTGCGGGGCATGGTGAAACTGTAGCGTTCGCGGTTTAATGGCGGCATAAACAGTTGACGTAGTGTGGCGCTAACTGTATTGGTGGATTGCCGTGAACTGTGTCGCTCGATGCGGCTTGCGGCTTTCGCTTCTGACTTCGTGCTAACTCATGATCGAACTGGAACTTGAGCGCGACCGGCGTTCGGCCCCGACGCTTGTCGAGCAGGTCGTGCAAGGCTTTGCGAGCGCCATTGACGCGCAATCGTTGCGCGCGGGCGCGTTGTTGCCGTCGGTGCGGCAACTGGCGCAGAGCCATGAACTGAGCACCTTCACGGTGACCGAGGCGTACAACCGTCTGGTGTCGATGGGTCTCGTGATCGCGCGGCGCGGCTCCGGTTATCGCGTGGCGGCGCGCCCGCAGTCCCTGCGCCCCGTTGCCGCCCATTGGCAGCCGCCGAGCCTCACCGCGACCTGGTTGTTATCCGATGTGTTCGCCGATCATTCGGTGCCGATCAAGGCCGGCGGCGGCTGGCTGCCGAACGAGTGGGTCAACGAGACCGGTTTGCAGCACGCGTTGCGCGCCACCAGCCGGGTGCCGGCGGCGCGGCTTGGCGATTACGGGCATCCGTATGGGTTCGCCCCGCTGCGCGAACGGATCGCCGAACAGCTCGACCGGCGCGGCTTGCCGGTCGACGTCTCGAATGTGCTGCTGACCCAAGGCGCAACCCAGGGGCTCGATCTGATCGTGCGTACCTTGCTGCGCGCGGGCGACGCGGTGATCGTCGAAGATCCCGGTTACTGCAATCTGCTGCAGATTCTCAAGCTCGCCGGACTGGTGGTGCATGGCGTGCCGCGCACGCCGTCGGGTGTCGATACGGAGGTGCTGGAAGCGCTGGTCGCGCAGCACAAGCCGAAGGCGATCTTCGTCAACACGACGCTGCAAAATCCGACGGGGGCGACGTTTGGCATGTCCGCTGCATTCCGTCTGCTGCAAATCGCGGAACGCCAGCGCATGTGGGTGATTGAAGACGACGTGAGCCGCGAACTCGCGCCGTCCGGTGCACCGCTCTTTGCGGCGATGGAAGGCTTGCAGCGCGTGCTGTATGTCGGCGGATTCTCGAAGACGGTGACCCCGGGGTTGCGCTGTGGCTACGTGGTCGCCGAACAGGCGGTGCTGCGCGAATTGGCACGCACGAAGATGGCGGTGGGTTTGACGTCGTCGGAGGCGATCGAGCGGATCGTCGACAAGGTGTTGCTGGAAGGGCGCTATGCGCGTCACGTGGAAGCAGTGAACGAGCGGCTCAAACTGGCGCATGCGACGGTCGAGGAACGGCTCGATTCGCTGGGCCTCGAGGTCTTTCACCGGCCGCGCGCGGGTCTGTTTTTGTGGGTGCGTTTGCCGATCGAGGCGGAGCGGGCCGGCGAAGTCGCGACGGCCGCACTCGCGCATGGCATCTGGCTCGCGCCGGGCTCTTACTTCCGTCCTGACGATGCCCCTAGCGCGTGGTTTCGTTTCAACGCCCCCTATTCGACCGACGACGCGTTGTGGCGCTTTATCGAACGAGTCGGGCAGGGGACGCTATAAATGCGCGAGGGCCGCGCTCGCAATCAGCCGCCGTGGCCCAGCAGTTTCAATGCGATCGGATAGAGCGAAAGCACCAGCAGCAGTGCCATCAGGATATTGAAAATGCGCAGCCGCTTCGGGTCCGACAGCACTTCGCGCATCGCCGTGCCGAAACCCGCCCACAGGCAGATGCACGGAAAGCCGATCACGTAGAACACCAGCGCCATCGCGACGGCGTTCATGCTGTAGCTCTCACTGAGGTGGATGGTCGTGGCGGCGGTCAGCACCATCATCCATGCCTTCGGATTCACCCACTGGAACGCGATGGCCTCATAAAATTTCATCGGCCGGCGCTCGCCCTTTTTTACCTTCAACTCTCCCGACGTGCCGATCTTCCACGCGAGATACAGCAGATAGGCGACGCTCGCGACTTCCAGCACGGTGTACAGCACAGGGAAATGGACAAACGCTTCGCCGAGGCCGATTCCCACCGACAGCATCAACAGCACAACCCCGACGCTGATTCCGGACAGATGCGGCAGCGTGCGGCGAAAGCCGAAGTTGACGCCGGAGGCCAGCAACATCGTATTGTTCGGGCCGGGCGTGACCGAGGTGACGAGCGCGAACAGGATGCCGGCGGGCAGCGCGCTGAGACTGAGGTAAGACATGAGGGCTCCGGGGGGCGGCGATAGAACGGTAGAGTCATTCTAGCGACATGGCCCGGTACAGTACCTGTACGGTTTGGAGGATGGTGTCCGGTACGGAAATACTGTGGCGGATGGAGAGACTCTCGCACAGCCGCACTAGTGAAACGGCCGTGAGAGTGAGACTCGGGATACTTACAAGGCGATTTCTGCCCTTATCGCGGCAGACCGTTCGACAGAACAAACTCTAGAAATTTGCTGTGAGCAGAGTTCTGGGGCACGAACGTGGGATGAACCAACGATTGGGACGACGCCTTTCTGTCCGGAGGACGGCTGCCATCATGTCTGGCAGGAGACCTTTCCCTGGCGAAAGCCGCTGTTTGATCTGCGTGGCTAAAGCAGGGCGTTTCGCTACATAGATCGCTATTCAATCGGACCTGTCTGGCCGTTTCGCATTGGCTACGAGTGTTTTGGTCTCGCAGAAAAGGCGCAAAATTATTTTGGCAGCGACGCGGCTGGTTCGCAGCTCAGCCAGGCCCCATGGCAGACAACGAATTCCTGAAACAAGCGTCGAACGTCGTGAAACCTTGCTTCGCGCATCCGCGCATCAGTTCTTCCTGACTTGCTTCCACCCGATTACGCTGCCACTTGCCCCACGTCGAACCAGTAACTGTGGCCACTAGTCCTTCCTCTCGTGACACAGGGATGTAAATCGCGGCCGCCGCCAATATCACAGCGCACGCCAGATACACGATGCGGCGATTGCGGCGCCTCACCAATTTCACTTCCAGTGGCCATTTCGAGCCCTTTGTCACTTCAAACTGCGCGTTTGCCATTTTCGAAATCTTGGGTGGTTGGAGCGCTTGATTGTTCCACCCAACAATTAGTGGAGAATTAATCAGTTGGCACGGCCTCCTTGTCAAGGCAGTTGAACAACACCCCGTAGTCGTGCAACCGCTCTGAAAACTCACGCCGCTGTTTCGGGATTTCGGTCACTGAGTCGTGAACTCGGTCATGATCCCGGTTACCTGGTCGAGCGCCTCGCGAAGGCTACCCTGCACGGCAAAATCGGATGTTATGGCAAGCCGCCTGGTGTATTCGCGCACCAGATCCTTCAGACTCAGACACGGCTTTCCCCAAACATACGACACGAATGGAACCGTGCTCAGCGCGGCATGGAACTCCAGTTTGATGACGCCAGCGAGGCCCTCGTCCACGTACAGTTCGAATGTGAAGTTAGTCCGGTTGGACTTCAGCACGAGACTATGGTCGGCATGTTTGAATTCCGCTTTGCACGGTTCGATGAGGCTCTCCACAAATTCGAATATTTGGCTCTCAGTCGGAATAGCGGAGTCGTCGCGCAGCTTGTACTTGACACAGTGGAGCGCTGCGGAGAGATAGGGAACGGGCTCGGGCTTATACTTTTCCAAGGACGCGTTTCGTCCTTTCAAAAAATTATAGTGACAATTTGCGGCATGCCCGCCCGTGTAGACAAGCGAAATATATCGTTCTTCGCGTGGTGAATTGATGAGGCCATCGAGTTTCTCGAACATGGATTCCACGAGCTCGAGCGGCGAAACCTTGTTCTTGATACCGACTTGAGTCACAAGTTTGGTGGAGCGGTCTTTCTGTGTGTCGATCAGCTTCCTACTGAGATCCTGAAGACGCCACAAACAGCAGAAGAACCTGTCAATGTCGGGCGTCCACGTCTTGTTCGCCGCGAGCTTGATTGCCCCTTGGGCATCGGCTCCCAGCGAGTCCCAGATAGTTGAATTTTGGAAGACGAGCTTATCGGTTTGCTGGTTCATCGCGTCAACGAAATCACTTTTGACACGGGCGCCCAACTCCGGGTCGACATCGCAGCCAAATGATTCCCAAATCTGGTTGAAGCGGACCCGCGCGATCTTCTGGACATCGGAGTTGTCCGTCTGCAGACCCATTCGCGTGGAGTAGTGGTCGTCCTGCGGTAGATCGTAGCGTTCCAATATCTGCTTGAGCCGGGTAATCCGTGATACCAGCTTTGCGGCAGCTTTGGACCTCTTGCCGATGACCTCCGATGCCATTAGCAGGTGTTCGTTCAGGTAGTAGATGGCGGGGGGAATGCTAGGTCCAGGAGACTTGCCGTACTTTCCTTCCAGGAGCTGGCCATGCAGGAGGTGCCACTGTTCCCACAACTCGACGGTATCGCGTCTCGCGGCGCCGACATCGATCAGTTCTGCCTTGGTGTTCTGATACTCGCGATAGTCTCCAAGGTACGGGTCCTCGTCGATTTCCAAGTTGGCCTGATCGAGAACGCCCTGAATTTTTTCTCTTATTGCGTCTTTGCGTTCGTCCATTTTTTCCGTCAGGCTAAACAGCACACCCGAGCTCTCGTCGGCCTTTTCAAGAAAAAAAGCCTCCACTTTGCGCCGGACCGAAAACATTGCCTCCAGAAGAACATTCTGCGCCAAGCGATACTTCTCGTACCACTCGGCGGCCGGCAAGTCGGGATCGATCAAGAACTGACAGTCCCAGTCATTGTCACCTTTCTCCGGCGTCTCGAGAAAGAACTGCAACGCGCGGCCGCCCTTCAGGTAAAACAGCACGTGCTTATTGAGTCCCGGCGCGGAAAGTAACTTCTCTTCGATTTCCGAGAGGCAGCACGACAACAACTCGTGGTGGCCAATATCCTTCGTGTTGTGGAGCAGATCAGTGAGGCCAACGCTGACAGACCGAATTTCGTTTTGGGTCAATAGCAGCTGACTCCCACGCACTTCGTACGACACGTAATATCGCAGCAACACGAAAGCGTCGATCGAGTTGTTGATTTTGATGATAGTGAAGTGCTTAAGATTCTTTTTGAAGTCGGCAGCTATCTCCGCCAATTTCTCCAGATAGGCATCGTACGATTTGATATCTTTATTTAGCCATTCCGCAACACTGCCAGCCCCTGCCCGTTGCGGGTTTTCGAACAGAACGTCGATAAGTATCTTCCTGGCTTCGCTCAACGCGGCTACGTTGTTGTTGTCCTTAAAGAGCCTTTCTATGGTTTCAAGCGTCTGCAAAGTGAAATTTGACGGAAATGAATCACGATTATTCTCCTTATCCTCTTCTCGTCCGTCACTGATCTTGTTGACAATTCTCACTGCGTCGAGAACCTTGAGTTCAGGGTCAGTGGGCCGCTCCTTTCCCATCAACCGCGCAGGAATCTCGCCGAGCTCGAAGTATTCAGAGAGTTTGTCTTGCGTTGTCTGCATCCGGACCAGCAAATCGTCGTCCTTCTTCAGCGCCTGGCGCACCTTGTGCGAATAGACATTCTCCAGAACCTCAAGTGGATGGCTAACGGCGAATTGCCAGGTAACGAACTTGTCTTCTTTCGCTCTAAAGTAGACCGTGTAGCGATCGGCGATTGATGACAGTTCGGCAATCTTGCTGAAGAAGGCGTCGATTTTCATGAGTGTCACCGAATGCAAAGGTTGTGTAACTTTGCGCCTGCTGGTGTGGTTGAACCTTTGACCCATGACGACACCGACTCATAGGTATCGTTCCAGAACTGCTCGGCAAACTGCGCCCAAAGTCCACCGTCTAGCGAGATTTTCATGTTGGCAATGGCAAAGGACGACTGCGAGACATTGATGCCCTTGGAGTCATCCTTATGGAGGTGAACCTGGGTGAAGGAGATCTTCGTGGTAGCTACCTTCGACGCCAGCTTGTCAGTCCCGTTGCCTTCGAGAAATGAGCACACGAAGAGGTTCTTTTCCGTTTCAACCTTATGTTTTGAGGCCGCGGTGCGCACGAGTTCCACGAGACTTTCACGAATCGCCTCTTTGTCGCTTGCCATCCCGGCCTTGATGAGCTTGGATACGCGGTCGATGAGCGCGTTGTAGTCGGACTTCTCGACCATCTCGCGGTCGATGCTGTCTTCCTCAAAATTCAGTATCGGGCACGAATGCAGTTGTTTCGAGTACTCCTGAAACGTAGTGGAAGTCGTGTCTTTGCTTAGATCGCTCGGGTTGAAACCAGATCTGCGGCGCGCAAGTCCAAGGATGGTGGTAAGGCCATTTGCGGGTGACGCCTTGAAGAGGTTCAATTGCTCTGGACTACCTTTGTGCTGGCTGAGAATTTCGCCATCAGCGATGTCGCGCTGGAGGCCAGACCCGAGCCTCGCTCCGGATACGACGGTGTCCTGCGGAAGCGCCTCCATTGCTCGAAGCACCCTGCCGTGATGTACCGTGCCGTCTTTCCAGGCATTCAATGAAGTAACGAGTTCCGGCGAATACAGAATGGCTTGCGTCATGAAACCTCTCCTCGATAGTTTGATGCAGTTTGGCGATCACCTGACGTGAACGACCGGCCAGCGAAAGCGTTCGGGCCAATCGATTCCTTTCTAGATTCTGCGTGCAACGCACAACGTGCGAAACTGAAATCGCAGACGTGATGAAGCAGTACCTCTCACCGACCATAGTCATGAGAAGAGGCGCAATGCCGATTTATATCGTTGCGTTAATTTGTAAAGATCAACTTATCGCGTCAATTTTTTTTGCCAGATTCTTCATGTGACGCCACGAAGTCAAAAAGTCACGACAAGTCCAGGTTGGAACTAATCATTAAGCATGTTTTTCCCACGGCTCATTCTTTAAATAGTACAAAGTTAGGACGCAAAGTTCCGCGCCACCCAAAGACCAGTAAAGTCTGGGACGTTAAGGCAACGTATCTTTTTTTGCTTATTGAAAAAGCAAAGAATCGTCCTCGCAGCAGAACCTCGTCGACGCTCAATGAGCGTACCTGGCTCCTACGTGATCTCAATCAGCCTATAGAACAGAACGGTCGTCGCTTGCAATGCGAGGCAGAAAGTCAACGCGATTTTGCATTGCTAAACGTTTGGCATCTTCTAATTTTTGCTTCTCGTCGCCACCGTCTCGACGGTGTTTCATCAGATTAGATGTTCGCGGGCAAAGATCAAGGAATTTTTACGTTGTTGAACACGCCTCTGTCGGAAAAATTTGGAAAACCAGGATGTGGGTAATCGCCGCCGGCGTTGAACTCTCTGTCACATGATCTGATGCTTGCAAACATGCTCTACGGGCGGAAAAGAGCAGGGTGAATGGAGGCGTTGCACTGACTTGCAAGCGCACTGCTCAATCGTGCTCGCTGTTAATGAATTGGAAAAGCTGGCGTTAGCGGCGACAGAAAAGTCGGGACCGAAGTGCGGCTAACGGAATAGCAAGTAGAAAACGGCTGCAGAAAGTTCCTGGATGTTCACCCTTCGACTGCTGCGCGTATCGACGCGATTACACCCGAGCGAGCCACGGCTCTCGGAGTCGATCTGGACGACTATCGCCGACGCGAAACGCTGACGGAAATGACAGCCGTCACCATTTCTCAATGAGTCATGGACAGGATCTATCTGGATTGGTCGCGTCACGAATCTGGAGGAGGCGAGCTAGTCTGTTGCAGAGCTTGTCGGCTACGCGCGAAGGCAGGAGTTCGTCGATGCGATTGATTTTATGGTTAGCCAGGTGGGTCAGTACAAGGACTACGTAAGCATGCGGATTGATGCCCTTCAACTTGTCGGTGCCAATTAGCAAATATATCGCGGGAGTGCGTTCGCGCTCGCTGTCGAATCCGGCGAATAGAAATTGGAAATTGCGCGCACTTCCGGATGATGGCGAGCGCGATCCGTCTCGCGATTCAGTTAATGCAAGGCGGTTGAATTTTGGTCCCGTGTAAAAGATTTGAGGAACAGGCGTCATGGATATCGTGTTCATGATCTCGGGCAGCGGATGCGATGCAGGGGACCCTTGTTGACAACGATGAAGCTGCAGGATTTCATCCCAACGCATCACCCACTGCGACCGATCCGGCTGCTCGTGAATACCTCGCTGAAACGCCTCAACGGGCCGTTCAGCTCGATCTATGCAGAGACGGGCCGGGCCTCGCTTTCCGTTGTTGCAAAAAACGCCGGCAAAACCCGAAGTGACCACTTCGACATGACCATGGAAATCGGGGAACGATTGAGATAGTCTGCAGCGTGCGCCGAAAATCAACCGTCGCTGCCGAACGATTTCACGAAAATAGCCAAAGGGGTTCATTTCACGATGTCCGACCAAAGCGGTAGCCAAGCTTCCACGATGCCCGACCGTGCCAGTAGTCAATCTGCACTGCGTCAGGTTGCGTCTTCGAGGTTTTTTCTCGGCGCAACGATTGCCATGTTTCTGTCGGGTCTCGGCACGTCGGCGGCTGCACCCCAGCTGGTTCCGTTTCTCGTGAAGGAGCTCGGCGCGTCGTTGCCGCTGGCGGGATTTTATTATTTGACCAGCCTTGCTGCTCCGGTCGCGGGGTACTTCGTCGGCCGCTACTCCGATCACACCGGCAATCGCCTCAATCTTTTTCGCCTGTGTGCTGTGGCGGGCTTTCTGGGCTGGGCGGGGCTAGCCATATCTACGGCGGTGTGGGTACCGTTCATCCTCGCCGTCGTTCTGCTGGCCGTTTCTGGTGCGACCGCCTCGCAGATTTTTTCGGCTGTCCACGATGAACTCAGCGTCAGGCCGGACGACGCAAATGAAAGTGTGGTGGCCATCATCCGTATGGCGCTGACGGGCGGATGGATCGTCGGTCCTGTGCTGGGAGCGTGGG
This sequence comes from Paraburkholderia metrosideri, assembly GCF_904848625.1. GTDB lineage: Bacteria > Pseudomonadota > Gammaproteobacteria > Burkholderiales > Burkholderiaceae > Paraburkholderia > Paraburkholderia metrosideri. The sequence goes on along the minus strand of NZ_CAJHCP010000004.1, from coordinate 320,955 downwards.
TAGCGGCAGCCTACGGGCTGCGTCCCATGCTTTGGATGACCGCCATCTGCACGCTTCTGCAGATCGCACCGCTCGGGACGTTGAACCCCACCGTCAAGCCGAAGCCGAAGTCGGCGAAAGGGCCAACGCATCACGCCAGCTTGCGTGCGATGGTTCCGCTGCTGGCCTTCACAGGGCTCTTCGTGCTGGTCTATGCAGGGGAGCCGGTGAAGTACGGATTCCTGCTGATCTACATGGAAGAGCAGCTCAAACTCAGTCCGGCCGTGCGGGGCGCCGTCATCGGGATACAGCCGTTCATCGAACTACTCATCATGCCGTTCAGCATCGGGTTGGGGCGCAGGCTCGGCAACGTGTGGTTGATGTGTATCGCGGCCGCGCTGGGCGTATTGGCCAATCTATGCTTTGCGTTGGGGGCGTCGGCAGCGGGGATGTTCGCTGGACAGATCCTCATGGGCGGTGTGTGGGGCATCTTCATGGTTCTCGGGATCATCGTTGCTCAACGCCTGCTTCCGGACGCGGTCGCGACCGCGTCGGCAATCTTCATGAGCTCGACGGCTCTTGCCTCGGCATTGGGAGGCATCACCGGCGGTTTCGGGGTCGCCTTGCTTGGTCTTCCAGATGTATTCCTGCTGCCAGCACTGTTCGCCGGTATTGCCGTGATCGGCCTGGCAATGGCGGCACGCACCGGGCGTTTCAAGATGTAATGATCCAGGCGGGTCACTTCGCGTTACATCATCCTGTCATCGCTGCCCGGCTGCGGCGCGCGGGAGTTGTGCGCAGCACTGCGCCAGCAATGACTGCCTCAAGCACAGCACCGCAGCACCACAGCACCGCAGCACCACAGCACCGCAGCACCGCAGCACCGCAGCACCACAGCACCACAGCACCACAGCACCACAGCACCACAGCACCGCAGCGTGCGAGCTTGAACCGCTCGCCCGAGTTCCGCTGAATCCAGGCCGAACATTGATTCACTCTGCCATTAGCGATACTCTTGAGTCGGCTGTGCTCGACAAATGCTGGTCAACTGGAGATAACCGTTTCGTGAACCGGACGTGGACTTTCTCCTGCATCCTCATCTTGAGTGCGATCCTCGGCGGATGTGGCAAAAGTGGATCGCAAAACGCTACTCAGGATGCGGGTGCATCTGCGGGCCAGGCGGCGAGTCAGCCTGGGTCGGCCGCGAGCGGCCCATCGGTCGCATCCGGCGCGCAAACGCCGGGCACGCTAGCCGTCGTCACCAAGGCGCAGTTGCCGGCAGAAGCGGCCGACACATTGCGTCTGATCAAGGCGGGCGGCCCATTCCCATTTAGCGAAGACGGTGTCCTGTTCCGCAACAGTGCGGGACTGCTGCCGCAACACCCGCGCGGCTATTACCACGCGTATACCGTCCGTACGCCCGGTGCGGCGGATCGCGGGCAGCGCCGCATCATATGTGGTGCACCGCGCAAGCAGACCGGCGACTGCTACTACACCGACGATTACTACGTCAGCTTCAAACGCATTGCCGAATAAGTCGAGGCAGTGAACAGCGACTGATACCACACGGCCACGTGTGTTGGTGTTCACATCAAATCGGGGCGCGGAGCGGGTGTGCGTCTACCTTGTCGCACAAGCATATCGCGATAGATACCGGGGACCGCAGCCAGTTCGGCTGGCGGGCCCTCCTGAACGATGTGTCCGCGATTCAGCACGACGATGCGATCGAAGCTTTGCACCGTCGAGAGCCGATGCGCAATGGCCACCACGGTCCGGTTTTTCATCAGGCGTTCGAGGGCCGCCTGAATAGCAATTTCTGAGGCGGTGTCGAGCGCGGAAGTCGCCTCGTCGAGCAGAAGAATCGGCGAGTCCTTGAGAATGGCCCTTGCAATCGCGATGCGCTGGCGCTGGCCGCCCGATAACTTCGCGCCGCGATCCCCGGCGACGGTGTTCAGGCCATCGGGCATCGCCATGATGAAGTCGAGGCAGTGCGCGTCTTCGCACGCACGCCGCACGTCGGCGTCGCTCGCGTCCGGACGGCCGTAGCGGATGTTCTCGAGCAATGAGCGGTGCAGCAGCGTCACGTCCTGCGGCACGATCGATATCGCGGCTTGCAAACTCTGCACCGTGACCTGCGATATGTCCTCCCCCGAAATCCGCACGTAGCCCGAACCCGGCTCATAGAAGTGTTGCAGTAGCGCGAGTACCGTCGACTTTCCCGCGCCGGAGGGACCGACCAGGCCCACCCGCTCGCCCGCCTCGATATGCAGGTCCAGACGGTCCAGCACGGGGCGTCGTCCCGGATAAGCGAATGTCACGTTGTCGAAGTCCACCGTCGCGCGCTTCACGTCAAGCGGCGTGGCTTTGGTCAGTTCAGGCATGGAATGCGGAATCAGCAGCGTTTCCGATGCTTCGCCGAGGCGCGCGACGTGTTGGGTCAGATCGACGAACGCAACCGCGATGTCGCGCGAGCCATGCAGGATCGAAAAGCCCAGCGAGCCGATCAGGACGACGTCGCCGGTGGTGGCGCGGCCCTCGCTCCACAGCCACACGGTCCACCCGAGCACGCAGGCCGACAGAATGGACGTGGCGATGGCGTGCAACAGCCGCAGTTTTTCCAGATACAACAAGCTGCGCTTGCGGCTATCTGTTTCGGCCGCGAGGTGGGCGTCGAAGCGCCGGCCTTCCACCAGCATCGCGCAGAAAGCGCGCACCAGCCCCATGTTGCCGATCACATCGACGAGTTCTCCGTCGACCGAGGCCGCCTGTCTGGCAAACGCCTCGTGGCGTGATTTTCCATTGCGCGCCAGCAGAAACAGGCAGAAAGCCAGCACGCCGGAAATGGCGACAAGCGTGAGGCTCATGGGCACGCTGACGGCCGCGACCAGACCGATTGACCCGATCACGGTCAGACTTGGCGGAAGCGTGGTCCACGCGATGGTGTTTTCAACCGTGTACACCGCGTTGGCGGTGGCGGAGATGCGGCTGGAAAGAACGCCAGGTTGTTTGTCTGAGAAAAACGACGGCGCGTGCCCGGCCAGATAGTCGAACATCTCACGCCGTATGTCGCCGGTGACGGCCACGAACGTGCGCGCGGAGATCCATCCGGCGATGCGCCAGAACAGGTTGTCCGCGAAGATCAGTGCGACGAGTATCGTGAACGCCCGGATGACCCCCTCGGGGTGGGCGCGGCCCGTGGGTAAAGCATCGATCAGATTGCGGATGCCGTATTGCGAGGCGAGCGCGCAAGCCACCGCCGCGAACACGCTCAACAAGACCAGGCTGTGCGCTGTCTTATGCCTCGCGACATACCGCCAGATCAGACGAATAGGGCGCCCCGCATACCTCGACAGTACACGCGAACGCCGCCGCCTACGCACGCGGCTGGCCCGGCTGCTACCGCCATCGTCGACCACATCCATGACATTCATCCCAAGTGGGTAAAGTCGGGCGTCCGGGCTGTCTGGCCAGTTTAAAGGGAGGCGTCAGTCGGGGGTGTCCGGCCCTGCGACCACGCAAGCGCCGTGCCGGAGTGTGCATATTCACGCGTCGATCTGAACGCCGCGTTACTTGGGACAGGTGCGGCTTACGCTGGCAGTTGTGCTGGCTGCTATTTCTTGTGTTTTTGCGAACCTGTTTTGGGTACGCCGCATGCTGTGTGTCGCATACATTTCGATTCAGGAGACACCCATGCTTACCGATTATCGTGGCTGGACGATCGACGCGACGCCCGATTTCTTCTTCGGCAGGTACTTTGCCCGAGCGCGTATCGTGCAGGCGTTCGCGGAGGACCGTGAAGAACCGCAGATGCATATCGAGCGCGACATCGAATGGTTCGAGCGTAAAGACGATGCCATTGACCGCGCGATACGCTGGGCGATCAGTTGGATCGACGCGCGGCTCGACAACACGGACTTACACCGGCCAGTGAGTGTCGATCGACCCACGCAACGGCAGGGCGTGCTGATGGCAGACGATTTGACTTCGCTGAGCGACTGAACCTGGCGATAGCCATCTGATGAGAGGCCATCTGATGAGAAGCCACCTGCCGGATGGCGCGCCGAGCGTCTAGCTGTCGCGCTGTAACGTCAGAACCGCGTCGAGTCCGCCGCGTTGCCGGTTCTTCAGGATCAACGTGCCGCCGTGCGCAGCGGCAATGCTTCTCGCAATCGTCAGCCCGAGTCCCGTGCCTGTCGGCTGCCGGGCATCTTGGCGGGCGTCTTCGGCGTGCTTCGTTTCGAGCCTGAAATACGCTTCGAAAACCCGTTCGAGCAGCGCCTCGTCCGCAATGCCCGGGCCGTTGTCGCTAATGACGACGGTGACCGTCTGCCGGGTATCGCTAATCTTGATGACAGCGTCGCCACCATAACGGATCGCGTTGTCGACGAGATTCTGCAAACACCGTTTCAGATTGCGTGGATATCCCGGAAACGGCCGCGCTATTTTTCCGTCGACCGTAACTGGATGTCCCGCCTCGCGCGCATCCTCAGCCAGGCTTTCGAGCATCGAGCCCAGATCGATGTCGTGACGCGCTTCGGTAATTTCAGCACCTTGCACCGCATGAAGCGTCGCGCGCACCATCGCTTCCATCTCATCGAGGTCGCCGCGCAAGCGCTCGCGCCATACCGGATCCGGCAACATTTCCGCGCGCAACCGCAGGCGCGTCAGCGGTGAACGCAAATCGTGCGACACGGCCGTCAGAAAACGTGTGCGTGCCGCGATGCCTTCGGTCAACTGCTCCTGCATCCGGTTGAACGATTGCGCGGCGGTGCGCACCTCCAGCGGCCCGCTCACCGGCAACGGCGATCGATAGATATTGCGGCCCAGTGCTTCCGCGGCTCTCGCGAGCTGTTTCAATGGCCGCACCGCAAAACGCACGGCGACGAGCGCAAGCAGAAACACGGCGGTCAAACGGACGAAATAAATCCGCACCAGATAGTCGAACACCAGCGACCAAGGCTGCGTCTGCATGCCGGCCTGTCCTTCATTGGCCTGCACGTCGAGCCACGGACCATTCGGCACCTTTAACTGCACATGAAAATCGCCGGTCGGCATGCGCGAGTCGAACAGACTGAAGATGCCCTTATGGCGACCGGATTCGTCCCGCAGATGCGCGTCGAGCAGACGCACCTCGACCGGTTCGCCGAGCCGCCGCTCGATCACGCCCGACAGCAGATTGCCGACCGTCCGTTGCGCGACCGAGTCGCGGTTTGGCGCAGCAGGCGGACCGGCCGGCGCGTCGATTGGATGCAGCCGGTAGCGCGCGTCGCCGAGTTGCTCGATGATCGCGTGGCGCGCCGCGTCGTCGGGTGCGTGTTGCAGCAGCCGCGCGGTATCGGCGAGACGGCTCGCAAACAGTCGGGCGGGAATTTCGAGCGTGCGGTTGTCGTGTGTCTCGAACCAGATCGTGCTGGTGAACAACTGGCCGCCGAACATGCCGACCACCAGAATCAGCACGAGCCGTCCGTAGAGGGTGTCGGGCCACAGGCGAAGTTTCATCACAGCGCGCGTTTTACGCTTCGTAGCCGACATCGGAGACCAGCATGTAGCCCTCGTTACGCACCGTGCGAATCAGCGCTGCCTGCCGCGCCTGATCCTTCAGATGCTGGCGCAGCCGGCTGATGCAGACATCGATTGAACGGTCGAGCGGCGTGCGTTCCTTGCCGAACACCTGGTCAAGCAGAAATTCACGCGACAACGGCCGGTTCGGATGATCGAGCAGCGTGCGCAGCGTGCGGTAATCGGAACCGCCCAGCGACACGATCACGCCGTCGGGCGACAACATCTGCTTCATCCGCGTATCGAGCCGCCACCCCGCAAAGCGGATGAACGCGTTCGCGTCCGCGCGCGGCGTGGCCGGCATCGCGCGCGTGCGTTTGAGCACCGCCTTGATTTTGGCGACCAGTTCGCGCGGATCGAACGGCTTGGGCAGATAGTCGTCCGCGCCCATTTCGAGTCCGAGAATGCGGTCGAGCAAGCCGCCGCGTGCGCTCAGGATGATGATCGGCACGCTATGTTCGCGCCGCAGTTCGCGGGTGATGTCGAGGCCGTCCTCGCCGTCGAGCATCAGATCGAGCACGACCAGGTCCACCTGCGACGAACCGATGATCCGCGTCATCTCGGCACCGTTGCCCGCGGTGCTCGCGTCGTACCCCATGTCGCGCAGATAGTCACGCAGCAGCTGGCGGATGTTGGGATCGTCATCGACGATCAATATGTGGTCCATCTTCAAGCTCTTGTTTTTTGCCGCCGGTGCCGGGTGCCGGGTGCCGGGCGGATCGACCAGCGCGTTGGGCGCGGTTCTCCCGCTCCAACACATTCCATTACAAAACAGCGCGTTTTCAACACATCGCCATTACATTGCGCCGCTACAGTGACGGCAAATGCCAATCATTCTCATTAACTAACTATATCATGTCGATTTTCCAGACATCTTCGAGCCGGCCCTCTTTTGCCCGGCTGGCTAGCGCCGTGGCGGCTTGCGCGGTGATCGCGCTGGGCTTCGCGGGTGTCAGCGCCGATGCGTTCGCCGCGACCTCGGCCGGTACAGCGGCAGCGGCCATGCCCGCAGCGGGCACCGTCACCGATCTGGCCGGCCGCACGGTCAGAATTCCGGCGAACCCGCAGCGCATCCTGCTCGGCGAAAGCCGTCTGCTGATGGCGACGTCGCTGCTGGAAGGCAAGCAGCCGCTCGCGCGCATTGTCGGCTGGCAGGGCGATCTGCCGGCGATGGACCCGCAGACCTTCAACGCGTACGCGGAAGAATTCCCCGGCATCAAGCAGATTCCGCTGATCGGCAAGGCGACCGAAGACAGCATCAGCGACGAAAAAGCGCTGAGCCTGAAACCGGATCTGGCGATTTTCAGCCTCGCCGGCCACGGCCCGAGCCGCTATAACGCGCTCGTCAAGCAACTGGAAGCAACCGGCACGACGGTCGTGTTCGTCGACTTCCGTCTGCATCCGATACAGAACACGATTCCGAGCATCAAGCTGCTGGGCGCCGTGATGCATCGCGAGAAAGAAGCCGATGCGTACGCGCAGTTCTATCAGCAGCATCTGGCGCGCGTGGAAAGCGTCGTGCATGCCGTACCGCAGTCGCAACGTCCCAAAGTGTTCGTCGACATGCTCGCGGGCGTGTGGGATGCAGGCTGCTGCCACACCGCGGGCAACGGCAATTTCGGCGAGTTCGTGAACGCTGCGGGCGGCCGCAATATCGCCGCCGGACTCGTGCCTGGCGTGCTCGGCGACATCAGCATGGAACAGGTGATCGCGTCGCAACCGGATGTCTACATTGCCACGGGCAGCCGCACCAAAGCGGGTCTTGCGTCGCTGCGCGTGGGTGCGCAGACGAGCGACGCCGATGCGCGCGCAAGCCTTGGCACGCTGGTGTCGCGGCCGGGTTTCGACACGATCAAGGCGATCCACGATGGCCGCGTGCATGGCATCTCGCACAACTATTACGACTCGCCGTACAACATCGTCGCCATCGAAGCATTCGCGAAGTGGTTTTATCCGCAGCAGTTCAAGGACCTCGACGTGCACGCGACGCAGGCCGAGTTGTATCACCGCTTCCTCGCGGTGCCGCCTGACGGCGCGTACTGGGTCGACAGCCCGGGCAAAGCCGCGCCGCTGGCTGCACGCTAAGAGATTCGCCGATGTCCACGCTTGAACCTTCTGCGTCATTGCCGCATGGTGCGGTGGTCCACGATTACCGGCGGCTCGTCCAACGCCGCGTCGTGTGGCTGCTGGTGGTGGCGTTGCTGATCGTCGGCTCGCTGCTGTTCGATCTGCGCTCCGGACCGTCGGGGCTGCCCATCGCGACGCTGTTGCGCACGGTGTTCGAGCGTGGCTCCGCCGATCCCGCGACCAGTGTGATCGTCTGGCAGATCCGTTTGCCGTATGCGGTGATGGCGCTGATCGTTGGCGCGTCGCTGGGGCTGTCGGGCGCGGAGATGCAGACCATCCTCAATAATCCGCTTGCGAGTCCTTATACGCTGGGGGTGTCGGCGGCGGCTGCGTTTGGCGCTTCGCTAGCGATCGTGCTCGATATCGCGATTCCCGGCGTATCGCAGACGTGGATCGTCTCGGCCAATGCGTTCGTGTTCGCGTTGCTGTCGGCCATGGTGCTGGATGGCGTTGCACGCTGGCGCGGCATGAGCACGGCGGGGGTCGTGTTGATGGGCATCGCGCTGGTGTTCGCGTTTCATGCGCTGGTCGAGCTGATGCAATTCATCGCTTCGGCCGACGCGCTGCAAGGCCTGGTCTTCTGGACGCTCGGTTCGTTGGCGCGCGCCGACTGGACCAAGATCGGCGTATTGAGCGCTGCGCTCGCGATCGCGTTGCCGCTGTCGATGCGTAACGCGTGGACGCTCACCGCGCTGCGCCTCGGCGAAGACCGCGCGGCGAGCTTTGGTATCGACGTGCGCCGCCTGCGTCTCGGGACCTTGTTGCGCGTGTCGGTGCTGTCGGCGTTGGCGGTGTCGTTTGTCGGCACGATTGGTTTTGTCGGGCTGATTGCGCCGCATATCGCGCGCACGCTGTTCGGCGAAGATCATCGCTTCTATTTGCCGGGCAGCACGCTGATCGGCGCGCTGATGCTGTCGCTTGCATCGATTGCGTCGAAGCTGATCATTCCGGGCGTGCTGATTCCGGTCGGCATCGTCACGGCGCTGGTCGGCATTCCACTATTTCTGGGCATCGTGGTGCGCTCACAGGGGCAACTCAATTGAGCGGACTGAATATCCACGATCTGAGCGTGAATTACGGCAAGCGCCCCGTGCTCGTTTCGCTCGACGCCGGTCCGTTGCCGCGCGGACAGATCACCGCATTGCTCGGCCCGAACGGCAGTGGCAAGTCCACGCTGCTGCGCACGCTGGCGGGTCTGACGAAGGCGAGCAACGGATCGTTGTCGCTCGATGGTGAAATGCTGGCGCTTTCCGCGGTCAGTGCGCGTTCGCATAGCGTCGTCTACCTGCCGCAAGCGTTGCCTGCGGGCGTGCGTCTGCAGGTGCTGGAGTCCGTGCTGGTAGCCGCGCGCGCGACGCGTGACGGCGCACAGCAGCCGCGCGGCAAACCGCATTCGAGCGAGATTGAACACGCGCATGCGGTGTTGCAGCGCCTCGGCATTGAAGCGCTCGCCGCGCGTTCACTCGATGAGTTGTCCGGCGGCCAGCGACAGCTGGTCGGCATTGCGCAGGCGCTGATCCGCGACCCGCAGGTGCTGCTGCTCGACGAGCCGTTGTCGGCGCTCGATCTGAACCATCAGTTTCACGTGATGCAGGTATTGCGCGAAGTCACGCGCGAGCGCGGCATCGTGACGGTCGTCGTGCTGCACGACATCAACGTCGCGATGCGTGCGTGCGACCGCGCGATGCTGCTGCATGACGGACGCATCGTGCATTTCGGGCCGCCGCCACAGGTCGTCACGGCGGCGAGCCTCGCCCAGGTTTTCGGTGTTCTCGCGCGGATCGAGCCGTGCTCGCGCGGACACCATCAAGTGCTGATCGACGGTCTCGCCGATCGCACCGGCATCGCCAACCGCATGGGCGCCGTCAGCCCATAACCACGCGGCCAGCCAGCCACTTCTCACGCCGTTTGCCGTACTTCGAGCAGCGCCCTTGCGAAAGGGCGCGGCGTCGTTGCGCGTGGACGGCGGTCCCAATCTACTAACAACAAACCAGGAAGAAGATGAAGAAGGTTCTTGTGATGGCCGCGTGCGCGGCGGGGTATGCCGCGGGCTTCGCACCGATGGCGCACGCGCAGTCGAGTGTGACGCTGTATGGGATTATCGATGCGGGTCTGTCATACACGAATAATCAGGGCGGTCACAGCAACGTGCAGGCGGGCAGCGGCACCGTGACGGGCAGCCACTGGGGCTTTCATGGCCGCGAAGATCTGGGTGGCGGCACGGCTGCGATTTTCCAGCTCGAAAGCGGTTTTAGCGTGACCAACGGCTCGATGCGTCAGGGCGGCCGGCTGTTCGGCTATCAGGCCTATGCGGGCTTGACGAACGACCGCTTCGGCACAGTCACGCTCGGCCGGCAATATGACTCGGTGGTGGACTACCTCGCGCCGCTGAGCTTCACCGGACATCATCCTGGCGGCAACAACCTGTCTGCGCATCCGTTCGATAACGACAATCTGAATAACTCGTTCCGCGTGGACAATTCGGTGAAGTTCGCGAGCAACGATTACAACGGCCTGCGTTTCGGCTCGCTGTATGGCTTCTCGAATCAAGCGGGCGGTTTCTCCGACAACCGTCTGTACAGCTTCGGCGCGTCGTACAACAACGGCCCGTTGAGTCTCGGCGCGGGTTATCTGCAGGCAAATAACGGCGGCAGCACGACCAACACGAACGGCGCCATTACGTTGACCGACCGGACCTTTATCGCAGCCCGTCAGCGCACCTTTGGCGCGGGCGCGAACTATACGGTCGGTGCGGCGACCCTCGGCTTCGTCTGGACGCGTACGCAACTCGGTGGGCTCGACACGATCAACGGCGCGAACAGTCTCGGGATCGCTGCGAATGGGCAGGGTGCGAGCTTCAACAATTACGAAGCGAACGCGAGTTATGCGCTGACGTCGGCGTTGAGTCTGAACGGCGAATACACGTACACGTCGGGTGCCATGTCGACCGACACCGGCGCGCATCATCCGAAGTGGCAGGAAGTGTCGCTGATGGCCGATTACTCGCTGTCCAAGCGGACCGACGTGTATCTGCAAGGCAGCTATCAGCACGTCAGTGCCGACGGGTCGGGTCTGACCGCCGATGTCAGCGGACAAACCGCGTCGTCGACGAATCAGCAGGTGGTGGTGGCTGCGGGGATGCGTCACCGGTTCTGATGCGCGATCCTGTCATGACCGTGGCGCTTCGGAGATTCAGGCCACGGTTGTTTCAGCCGTCGAATCGCTGTCGAATCGCCGCCGTGACGCGGTACGAACGGCGGCTGAGATCGCGCTGCGCCCCAGCCGCACTGCCGAACAGCGTGCTTGCGTGTATGATAATCATTCTCATTAATGCGGCCCCGCCGCCACACACGCTGTCTCGTTGAATCATGGGCAATGTTTTGATCGTCGCGCCGGCTATTGCCGGCGCGTTGCTGTTGTATGTCAGCACGTCCGTGCAACGCTGGCTGCGCGCGCCCTGGCCCGCCAGGCCCGCGCGCGTGGCGGCGCTCGTGTGCATCGCGATATCGCTGGCTTGCGCGGCTCACGCGTTGCAGCCAGCGGCTTCGTTGTCAGTGGTCGTAACGGTACTGATGACGTGTCTGACCGCAGCGCCGTTCATCGGCGCACTGATCGGGCGCAGCCGTTCAACGCGCGCCGCACCATGACACGTGTCGCTACTTCCCGCCGCGCCGCCAGTTCGATCGAGCGCGATCTGCTGATGAAGTTCGTCGCCGGTGTGATCGGCGGCTTCGGTCTGGCGCTTGCAGCGAGCGCGCTGTTTGCGCGTTTGTCACCAGGTGGCCTGACCGCGGCGAGCAAATTTCATGTTGCGATGTGGCTCGTGCCGCCGCTGTGGATTGCGCTCGCTTGTGCGTCATTCATGTTTCGCAGCGGCGCTCGCGCGTTCGGCTGGCTTGCGTTAGCCAATCTGGCCGCGTTCGCGCTGGTTCTGCTTTGTCAGCGCGTGCCGTTCTGAGCGTTTTTCAGGTGCTTTAGCCCTCCATTCTTCGAGCGGCGCGCCGCTTGTTTCATCTTCCGTTCAGCATGCGCAGCGACATTCTTCGCGTTTATAAAACCGTTCATACGTGGACTGGCATCGTTGCCGGTCTGCTGCTTTTTATCGCGTTCTATGCCGGTGCGGTCACGATGTTCAAGGACTCGCTGACCGACTGGACGACGCCGCCAGCCGTTCGCGCCGTGCCATCGGTGCCGCTCGATCACGCGGATGTGCTGATCGAACGCACGCTCAGCGCTTATCCGGCTGCACGCAAGCTGTTCACGCTGGCGCTCGTCGATGCCAACCGCGTGCGGCTGTCCTGGCAGTCCGCGCCTGGGCAGCGCTTTGATGCGTGGCTCGACGACCAGGGACAATTGCACACCGCGCAAAGCCGTCCTTCGGACGCGGCGAGCTTCATCGACCTGATTCACATGACCGGTGGCGTGCCGGGCGGCTATGACATCGGTGTCGGCGTGATGGGCGTGGTGTCGCTGCTGTACGGACTCGCGCTGGTGTCCGGCGTGATCGTGCTGCTGCCGACGCTGGTGAAAGACCTGTTCGCGTTACGTATTGGCAGGAATCTGAAGCGGATGTGGCTCGATGCGCACAACGCGGTCGGCATTCTGAGTTTGCCGTTCCATGTGGTGATGGCGCTCTCGGTCGTCGCGTTCGGCTTGAGCGACTATATCTTCGACGTGCAGGACAAGCTGATCTACCAAGGCACGCTTCAGCCGATGATGGTCGCGCAGAACCCGTACTTCGCGAAGGCGCCTGCTGCGCCGCATGCCGCGTCCGAACCCGCTCCGTCGATGTTGTCGCCTGCTCAATTGCTCGCCAGCGTGCGCGAACGTGCGCCGCGGTTCGAGCCCACGGCACTGCGTTATCGTCGCGCGGGACGGGCGGGTGCAACCGTGTTCATCGCCGGAGACGATGTGCGTTTTCTCGCCCGTGACGGCGGCTTCGCGCTGATGGACCCGTTCAGCGGCAAGTTTCTGAATGCGCAGTTTCTGCCGGATGGCGGCGGTGGCACGAACTGGTCGTCGGCGACGAGCGCGTTCTACGCGCTGCACTTCGGCACGTATGGCGGCGCGCCGGTGCAATGGGGTTATTTCGCGCTCGGACTCGCCGGCGCGTTTCTGTTTTATTCAGGCAACCTGCTTTGGATCGAGAGCCGGCGCAAGGCGATGCGGCGCGATGGGGTGCCGGTTATGCAGCGTCGTTCGACGTTCGTGATGGCGTCGCTGACCGTGGGCGTGACGCTTGGCTGCATCTGCGGGATTTCGTTGACGCTCGCGGCGGGCAAGTTGCTGGCCGGACGCGTGGGCGATCTGCACGCGTGGCATGTCGGGATTTACTACACGACGTTTGTCGCCGCGATCGGGTGGGCGATGTTGCGTGGCGCGGCGCGTGGTTCGGTGGAATTGCTCGCGCTGGCGACGTTGTCGACCGCAGCGATTCCTGTGTTGAGCCTGATCGGTGCGCTGGCGCCGTCGAGCGGATTATGGTTTTCCGCCAATGCCGGAGCCCTTGGTGTCGACATTGGCGCGGCGCTCGGGGCGCTGTGTTTCGCGTGGATGTGGCGCAAGACGTGGCAGCGGGTTGGGTCGGAGCGGGGGGATAGTGTGTGGTCGGTGCGGGGGAAGGACGGCGTGCAGCTTGAAGCGGCGGCGGACGACGAGCCGGAGAGGCTCGATGCGCGAGAGGTGGTGGAGACGCGGGAAGGGCGGTGAGATTTGCGGTTGTGTTGTAAGTGTCACCGCCAACCTGAAGGCTGCAAAGTGAGCCTCGTTGTCCCATATCAGAACCGGTCATAACACGCAGCGACGATCACAAACAAAAACGCTGCCGGGACCGCACGCTATCTTCGCGAGAACGAAAGAACCCGAGGTCCGGGATGAAATCGAGAACCGCGAGCCGTTGTAAAGGTGCCGTACGCTGCTGATGCCGAGGCCATCGCAGGCCTCGGCATCATTAGCATCAGAAGTCCGTCGTGACCGAGAACCAGGCCGTGCGAGGCTCAGCCTGAGTCAGATAGCCGCCGAGGGCCGACGACCAGTACGACCGGTTGGCGAGGTTCGTCACCATCACCTTGAAGCTGGTGTTGTGCTTGAACACGCTGGTCTGATAGCGCGCGCCGACATCGAAGCGCGTCCACGACGGCACCTGCTGCGTATTCGCCTGATCGAGATATTGCGTGCTTGTCCAGAGCGCACGTCCCATGAGCGTCAGGCCCGTGACTTGGGGAATGTCGTACTCGACGTTGGCGTTGAACGTCCACGCCGGCACGCCGATCGGGCGATTGCCATTCTCCGTGCCGCCGTCCGTATCCTGCAGACTCGCATTGATATACGAAGCACCACCGATCAGACGCAGGCCCTTGAGCGGTTCGCCATACATCGAAAACTCGATGCCGCGGTGACGTTGCTCACCGTTAGCCGCGTAAATTCCAGTCGTGCTGTCCGTGAAAGCAACCTGCTGCTTGATCTGGTAAATCGCGAGTGCCGCACCATAGTGATTGGCGTCGTACTTGATACCGGTTTCGTACTGCTTGGCGCGGAACGGCGAGAGGATCGCGCCAATATTGACGGCGGTGCTCGGCGCCGTGCCGCCCTGAACGAGACTTTCGCTCCGGTTAGCGTACACGGACAGATTCGGCTGGATCTTGTAGACCGCACCAAGAATCGGGGTGGTGGCCGACTGGTTATACGCCGAGTTCTGCACCTCGGTGCCGTAGTCGTAGCCATTCTGGACAAGGTTCTGATGGCGGGCGCCAACCGTGAACAGGAAGCGGTCGCCGAAGAAACCCATCGTGTCCGACACGACAAAGCTGCGCATGAGCGCCACGCTCGTCAAACCCGGGTCGGCGAAATCACCCGCGCCGAACGAGGTGGCGGGACGCGGTACCGAGGGCGTGGCGTAGAGGCTGGTAGGGAACTCTGCCGAAAAGTCGGAGAAGTTGTAAGCGTTATAAGCGGCCACGCGATTGAACTGCCAACCGAGGTTCAACGAGTGAGTGACCGGCCCCGTGTCGAACTTGCCGCGCACGCCGGCTTGCGCCGACAGCGAATACTCCTTGTGCATGGTGCCCATGCGATAGCCGAGCGCGCTGCCTTCGTCGTAGGCCACCGTCGAGTAGTCGCCGTTTTCGGTGGTGTGCCGGGTGCCAAGGCCCGCGTAGAAGGTCCAGTTCGGTGCGATGTCGTATTCGCCACGCAGCATGCCGACCGTGTCTTCCATTTCGGAATAGGTCCACGGTTGCGCGTAGTTGTAGCTTGCGGATGGGGTGCCCGGAACTACGTCGCCCGTCACGAAGACACCCGGTCGACCTTCTGAGATGTGTTCTTTCTGATAAAGGAAATCGGCATACAGACGCAGCTTGTCACCGCGATAGTCGAGCGACACGGCGGTCTGCTGATCGTGACGTGTTTCATTGTCCACGGCCGTGTCGCCGCCTTCGACGGTCTGGTTCACGCGAATGCCGAACTGGTCGTTCGAGCCGAAGCGGCGACCCACGTCCACATGCGTGCCGAGCTCGCCCGATGCGCTGCCCTCGACGGTCACCTGAGTGAGCGGCTTGTCGTCGGCAACTTTCGTCTGGACGTTAATGCTGCCCCCAACGTTCGAGCCACCAGGGGCGGCGCCGTTCACGAAAGCGTTTGCGCCCTTGAAGATGTCGACACGTTCGATCGCACCCGTATTGACCATCTGGCGCGGCGTCAGGCCGTACATGCCATTCAGCGCGATGTCGTCCGAATAAACTTCGAAGCCACGAATAATGTACGTCTCGGCAAAGTTGCCGTAGCCCAGAGCAGTGCGGACCGCGGGGTCATTGGCGACGACATCGGCGAGCGTGTGCGCCTGTTGATCCTGAATGAGCTTGGACGTATAGCTCGTCACCGAGAATGGCACGTCAATGAGCTTTTGCTGCCCCAACACGCCGATTTGCGCGCCGCTCGCGACTTGCCCACCGGGCAGCGCGGGCGACAGATCGCCTGGCAGTGTGTCTTTGGTCGCCTGCACCTTGACTGCGGGAAGGGTGCTGTCAGGTGCCGACGTGGTATCGGTCGACTGGGCCAAAGCCAGAGCCGGCATGCTGAACGCGACTGCAATGGCGGCGGCGATCGCGGCGCGATTCACCGCTGTTTGGGCAGGCGCAACCTGCGGTTCGTACAAACGTGAAACTGGCATGAAGTAAAAAATTGGGATGGTCGTCGATCTTCCGTCCCGGGGCGCGTGTGGAATCCGGGCGGCATTTTTCTGGCTGCTCGCGTGTACCGGTCGTGCCTTTCAAGGCCATTCTGTACATGCTTACAACTCCTAGTCGGCGGCCATTATAGTGCAAATGCGAATCATTATTATTAAAAACCACCTCGACACTGATCCCGTTGTCGCTATGCAACAAAGATACGATGGAAGCGCTTCTATCCAAGCTGGAGGAGGGGTTGCTTATTTTTTCCGCCGGGCCGTTGTCCAACTTGGCACGTGGTTTGCTGCGGGAAACAGACGTTTTTATCGCGAGTTGCCCTGCATGTCCCGAACACCGTCTACTTGCAAAAGGTGGAGCGCCCGCGAGGTCCGGTTATTACACGAAGTGCCGCGCGTTCTTGTCGTTGACGACAACGCCGGCGCAGCCGAGGCGCTCGCCATCTACCTGTCTTATGAAGGCGTGGAGGCCCGCGCGGCCAATGGCTGCGCGGAGGCGTTGCGCTGCGTGAAAGACTGGGTGCCTGACGTGGTCGTGCTCGACATCATGATGCCGGAGCGCGACGGTTACGAAACCGCGAGCGCGCTACGCAGTTATCTGCCGACGCACAGCCTGGGGATCGTCGCGTTCACCTCGCTGGATGAGGATCACGTGAAAGAAACCGGTAAGGCGCGTCACAATTTCGATGGTTATTGTCAAAAAGGCACGGCGCCGACGGCATTGCTAGCGTTGATGCGGAATCTTTGGCGCGGTTGACGATCTGGTTTGGCTGCGGAAGGGAGTCGCCATGTCGCATATAGCGTTTCATAGTGACTCGTAAGTTGCGGCGATAACCTTAGTCGCGCCGGCGGTGCTGGCATTTCATGTCGGGCGCGTGGCCCTTCGGCCATGCGCCTTTCACGCGCTCGAAGTTCAGCTAATCCCGGCGTGGGCGCGAGTCCAGAGGTGCGTCGGCTATGCGCCCGGATCTCGATCCGCTACTGCCGCCAACTTTAAAACTCCCCGTGTTCCCACGACGCGGAGAGAGGCGTGTGTCACGCGACTCAGAGCCGTGCGTGACGCCACCATCTTTCCATTCCGCAGGGCCCCCGTTTGCTCCTATCGCACGTCGTCCCGCGAAATGACTGCTCGAATGGCCTCCGCATGCCCTGTGCGACAACGCTGGCGGACATTTTCGAAATCACTGTGCGTCGAGAAGACCGTTTCAATTTCTTGAATGAGTCGATAAACGTTTCGAAACCTCGTTATTTCGCGTATTCTTGAATCGAAAAGAGAACTGCGAGGCGTTTCATGGCGAATTCAAATGGAGATCGTTCTTCGGACAAGCACGGCTACCGAAGCGGCGAGGCGGCGCGTCTGGCAAAAATGCCGGTCACGACGCTGCGAATCTGGGAACGCCGTTACAGCGTGGTCGGGCCGGCCAAGACCGCGTCGGGTCAGCGTCTGTATTCGGAAGACGATGTCAGGCGGCTCACATTGATCAAATTGCTGGTCAGCCGGGGGCATGCAATCGGTGCCATTGCGCGGCTTGACCGCGAGCAGTTGCAAATGCTCGCGTCGCGGAATACGGGCGACGGTGGCGGCTCGCCCCACGCGGCCGACGGCGTGCCGGGCGAGATCAGGATGGCGTTCGTCGGTGGGCAGTTTGCGCAGCATCTGCAGAACGCTGGCGTCGATTTGCAGCAATACGGCGTGACCACGCTGACTACGTTCGGTGGTCTCACCGAAGCCCAACCCGCAAACGGCAACCTCGAGCGTCCCGCGTCGTTTGACGCGTTGCTGATCAGCGTCGACTCGCTGCAGGAAGACGTGGCCACGCAGATCATCGCGCTCGGCGGTGCAGTCCGCGCGAAGGCAATCGCGGTGGTCTACGGCTTTGGTACAGGGCCAGCGGCGGAGATCTTGCGCGCGGCCGGCGTGCGGCTGCATCGCGAGGCCGAAAGCCGCACCGAATTCCGCCAGATGCTCACCGACCTGTGCGAGCGCGTTCATCTTCAGGAGCGTAGCGGCGACGACGTCGTGTGGTCACGCGTGGGCCGCCGCTATGACGACAGCGAACTGGAAGCCATGGCAACCCGTTCGTCGACGATTGTATGTGAATGCCCGCGTCACCTCGTGGAGTTGGTGGAGAAGCTGTCGGCGTTCGAGCGTTATAGCGATACATGCACATCGCGCTCCGCACAGGACGCCGCGTTGCATCGCTATCTCGGCGATGTCAGCAATCGGGCCTGTGCGATGGTCGAAGCGGCGCTCGAACGGGTCGCGCGCGAAGAGGGCTGGTTCCAGTTCTCCGCGCAACAGCCGCCCGAGGCCGCTCACGAGTAGAACGCCGAGTAGCACGCATCGTCACACAGGGAGGCGCCATGCAACAGGATGCTTCGGAGGGCGCGGCCATCGTCGCGCACGGCCTGCATGAGAAGAACGCGTATTTCGCGGGCCTTCTCAGGCGTATCGCAAAGCATGACGCCAGCGCGTTCGAGGCGTTGTACCGGGCCTCTGCCCGGTCGCTGTTCGGGCTTGCATTGCGTGTAACGCGAACCACCGAATCCGCGGAAGAAGTGGTGCAGGACGGCTTCATCAAAATCTGGCGATTTGCCGGCACGTACGATCCCACTCTAGCGTCGCCGTCCACGTGGATGTCGGCCATCGTCAAGAACCAGGCGCTCGATTATTTGCGGCGCAACGCGTATTCCGGGTTTTATGTCGAGGACATCGACGAGCACATCGCACCGGTCGAGGCCGACGACGATTTCTCCCAGCAATTTTCCGTGGATGCCGAACGTCTGTCGTTTTATCTCGGCCGTCTGACACCGGTTCAACGGCAGGCGATCGCGCTCGCCTATTTTCGGGGGCAATCGCAGTCTGAAATTGCGTATGCATTAGATGCCCCGATCGGCACCGTCAAAAGCTGGATCAGTCGTGGGCTCGACTCGTTGCGAAGCATGATCGACAGCCGGCCCGCGCCGCATCCTGGCGGGTCGTGCTGACATGAGTCGTGCCGTTACCGGCTGACTGCGGAACAGCCCTTGCTGCAAGGTGTTTTTATCGAGCTGCGCGTTGATCTGCGCGTCGATCTTACACGGAGGCTTGCGCATGAAACCTTATATCGTCGTTCACATGATGTCCTCACTCGACGGCCGCAGTTTGACCGACGGGTGGAACCTCGACTTCGCCAGCGATCTTTACGAAACCACCGCCGCCACATTTGAGGCCGATGGCTGGATCTGCGGCCGCGTCACGATGCAGGAGATCGCACACGGCACCGATTATCCGAAGGGACTCGCCAAGAGCGCGATCCCCCGCACCGATCATTTCGCCGAGCGCAACGCGTCGCAATATGCGATCTCGATCGATCCGCAAGGACGTGTCGCGTGGAAAAGCAACACGGCGCTCAAATCACACGTGATCGAAGTGCTCACTGAGCAGGTTCCCGACGACTATCTGGCGTATCTGCAATCGATCGGCGTGTCGTATGTGTTCGGCGGCAAGAGCGAGATCGATCTCGACAAGGTGGTGCAGACACTGGCGAAGGAACTCGGCGTGAAGAAGCTGATCGTCGAAGGCGGCTCGCATGTCAGCGGCGCATTCGTCAACGCCGGTCTCGTCGACGAGGTCAGTGTGCTGATCGTGCCGCTGGTGGATGGCCGTAGCGAACATCCATCGTCGTTTGAAGTGGCAATGGAGAAGTGGCGGAAACCGGCTTATCTGAAGCTGACGTCGGTTGAAAAACAGCCACACGATGCCGTGTGGCTACGTTATACGAGTGCCTGAAATCAGGCGCGGTTGGGTGCTGATGATGAGCTTGTTCAACCGCGCTTGTTCCAACCAGCGAGCGCTGCTCAGCCTTTAACGTGTTCCGTCGAAAGCCATCCGCCGTTGACCCCAATCTGCGCGATCTGTTTCGCTACCGCGTCGGCGAGGCGCTTTGCATCCGCCGACACGCCAGCGCGCTTGGTTTCCGACGCAGCGTGCAAGCCCCCGCCCACCGCCGCCGAGGTCGCCACGACGCCCGCCGCTGCACCCACGCCCGCGGTTTCCACCATGCCAGGGGCTTTGCCGCTGTCGGCGTCGGCGGTAAAGCTTTGCACCAGACGCGGTGCGCCGCCCGCCGGTTTATACAGAATCTGCACCGAACTGCTTACCTGGCTCTTGCCTGCACCGAGGCCGATCAACACACGGCGACGACGATTGCCCGAGTCGATCGTATCGAAGCTGCCTTGCACCAGCAGCACGTTCTGATCGGCGGGCGCGGGACCATCTGAGCGAATCGCGTGCAGACCCATCGACTGCAATTGATGCACGATTTCATTGGCGACCTGTTCACGTACCTGGTCCGCGTCGGCAACCTGTTTTTGCGCGGCCGACGAACCTTCAAGCTGCGTTTTCAGTTTCTGCAACATGCCGCCGTCCAGTTTGACCTGGTCAGGATTGGCGTCGAAGGTGTAGACATAAATGTTGTCCGGGCGCACTTGGGGTCGCGCATTCGCTTCGCTGGCATTGGTGATATTGCTGCCGGCGCAACCGGTCAGCAGCGCGCTGCAGCAGACCATTGTCACGCAGACAAAGCGGGCGGCATTTTTTCTGACGAAATTCATTGAATTAAACATGTTCATCCTGAGCTCGGCACGCGGTGCCGGTAAGTTCGAATGCACTCACCGATGATCGGGCAACCGTAGGATCGTTGATCATCGGCGAAGCGATTCGCACGTGAAGCACTCTTGATCTCATGCGTTCTGTTTCTGACGCACCGGCAGCGAAACGAAGTATGGGCGAGTCGCCTGGGGAACTCCATTCAGCAATTATTTCGCGCGATGTCGCGGCAGGAAATGAACGGATGTAGCGAGGAAAACGGGGAGTGTGATTGACCGGCGTCAGAAGGGCGCGGCGTGAAGACGAAAATTAACCTGAGGATGTGGAGCGGGATCGAGCGATATCGAGCATCAGCTCAGTGCGAGCTTGACGATGCATCCGAGGACGAAGACTAGCAGGACGGCGGCGACGATCAGATTTAGCGGATAGCGCATTCTGCACCTGGCACTTACGTTGCGGTGCTCATATCCTAATCACCTGATGGAAGATGAAAAGTCGCCAGTCATCTGTAGTGTGGGAAAGCCAACGCACCGGTTGAACGCTCGCTTCGCAAATTGCCAGGAGCGTTTCAAATCAAACGGCTGTTGGGCCGGATTTACCGTGGCCCTTTTTTGAAGCGGAAATTAAATCCCGATGCAGACAATAAACTGACCACGCATGCCGGTTGACTGCGCCTTTCAACGTCATTTCATTGCAGCAGGGTTCACTGCGCAGAGAGCGCGCAGTTACCCGTCGCTCACGATTCAGCCAGCGCTCAGTTAGCGAGCCATGCCGCGCCCGCAGCCTTCATGTCTTTTTCGAGTTCGCTGCCTTTCGTCGCAAACACCCGTTTCACTGGAAAGCCACTCTTTTCCAGTAGATAAGCGAGCGGCGCATATTCGCGCGGATAACGGTCGACCACCGCGCCGTCGATCTCGACCACACCGCGTGGAAAAGTGAACGAGCCCATGTCGTAAATGCTCTGACGCTTGACGATTTTCCACGCGCCGTTGCGTTTTTCGACGAGATCGTAGAAGCGGTTGTGCGCACTGCCGCCCAGATGCAAGCGGACGTTTTCGGCGACGATCACTGCGTTGGTTTCGACGATCGCCTTGTTGCCGTTGAACGTCACCACGGGTGACGCAATGAAGTGTTTGGTGCGCAAATCGGATTGGCCCATGCGCATCGATGCGTCGATAAACTCGCTGGCCAGTCCTTCAAACCAGGTCACTTCGATTTCACCTTCAGGGTGAAACAGATCGCGCAACGAGTCCCATTGCGCGAGATCTCGGTGGATCCATCCCGTCATCAGATCGGCAATGCTTTGGCGATCTTGCAGATACGTTTGAATGTCAGCGGTTTGCATGATGAGAATCCTTTTGGTTATCGACGCGCAATGGAAGTGTGTTGGACGTGTATTCGCCCCTTCGACCGATAGCTTCGCTCCAAACCGGTCACAACTCAAATAGATTGATATGATTGATCCATCAATGTAAATGATCAATCTCATGGATCTGCGCCATCTCCGTTATTTCGTCGCCGTGGCCGAAACGGGCCATTTCGGCCGTGCCGCCGAACAGCTTCATATTGTGCAACCGGCGTTGAGCATGCAGATTCGCGCGCTCGAAGAAGAGATTGGCGGCGCGCTGTTCATGCGTACGAGCAGGAAGGTCGCGCTGACCGAGGCGGGCGCGTTGCTGCTGGTTGAAGCGCGTCGTACGCTGGCGCAGGCGGAGCGCGCGAAGGCGATTGTGCAGCGCTCGCTGCGTGGCGAGACCGGCAACGTGAAGGTCGGCTTTGCCGGCAACGCGGTGCTGACCGGCACGCTGATGAACGACTTGCGCGCGCTGCAACAGAACTATCCGGCGGTGCAACTGGACCTGGTAGAGATGGCGCCGCATCGGCAGGGGGAGGCGATCCTGGCTGGGGAAATCGATGTCGGTTATTGCCCGAGTCAGGGGCTCGTACTCGACCCGCAACTGCGCGCGGAGAAAATCGGCGCCTGGCCGATGATGGCGGCGCTGGCCGACACTCATGCACTGGCCAGCAAGAAACGCGTGTCGCTGAAAGCGCTCGCGGCGCAGCCGCTGATCGTCTATTCAGCCGGGAACGGCAAAGACACAGGAGAGGACAGCGCCGCGCTGCTGCGTCGGCAGTATGGGTTCGACGTGAACGTGGCGCATCGCGTATCCAGCACGCTCAGCGTGCTGGCGTTGGCCGCAGCCGGGCTGGGCGTCGCGCTGGTGCCCGCGCCGCTCGACCAGGTGACGATCCCGAACCTGACCTATCGGCCCATCGTCGAAAAAGAGTTTCAGGCGGATCTTCTGCTGATCAGCCGCGCAGACGAAACCGACGGTGCGGTGCGCGCGTTTCTCGCGCTCGCGCGCCGTCGTCAGGAGGTCACGCCACCGCAGAGGCGCGGGCGAACCACGCGTGCTCGCGGTACCTCGACTTACTGAGGCTGAACCGGCGGCGCACCATGAGGCGGCTTGTTCGCCGCCGTCAGATCTTCCGCGAGACTGGTGCGCAGCGTCGCGATGGCCTGATCGGGATTAGCCGGTTTCAACTGCTCGCGAGCCAGCGAGTCGTACACGTAGTGGCGCAGCATCGGGTCCTGCGTCTTGCTCAGCACGTCGTGATACACCGCGACGATTTCGCCTTCATGTCCGCTCATCGCATACAGGCGGCGCAGTTGTTCCAGATCGTTGATCACCGCGAAGGCGGGACCGCGCGGGCCCATCATCGGACCTCCAGGACCATGTTGCTCGTGCGCACCGTCGCCATGATCGGGGCCGCCGTGCATCGGCGGTGGGGGCGGAGGTGCGGATACGTCCTGGGCGAACGCAGCCGTCGCGGCCACGCTTAGAAAGGCGGCCACAGCCGCGCTGAAAAGTACTTTTTTCATGATGTCGCTCCCGTCGAGACAACGTCGACGCCACAGTGCGCCGACACATGAGCAACGATAGACGACCTGCCGATTCGTAGGGTTACTGAAGCCGTTGTGTAACTTACCAAACCTTGCACCGGCCATGCCGCTCGTCGTCGGGATCGGCGAAACGCAGCGCGCGAGCCAGGGAGAGTCCGCTGGCGCAATGTTTCCGGATAGCGCATGATTGAACCGATGTGCCGTCCGACCCCAGAACCAGTAAGGCTTTGCGGCGCGCATGGCACACGTCGCGGCCACCTGTCCGAGCCCTGGAAACATCTCACGGCGCTGGACGGGCCGCGAGTATTTAACCGTTAAGGAGGATTTCGCATGGACCGACCTGACGCCGCCAATCCGTTTGGCGATTTCACCAAAATGCTGGAGCAATTCAAGCTCCCCGGCTTCGACGTACCCGCCATCATGGAAGCGCGACGCAAGGACATGGAAGCACTGGTTCAGGCGAATCAGACGGCTTTTCAGGGAATGCAGTCGCTGGCCCAGAAGCAGGCCGATATGTTGCGTTCAACCTTGGGCGAATTGCAGTCCCTCACCGGGCAACTGTCGGCCGGTGGTGTAACGCCTTCGTCGAAAACCGCCGAGCTGATCCAGCAGAGTCTGCATAAGTCGCTCGCCGATATGCAGCAACTCGCGCAAGCCGCTTATCAAACGCAAGCGGAGTCGTATGCGGTGATCGCAAAACGCGTAGAAGAGAATGTGCAGGAGCTGAAGTCGCTTTTGCAGCAGCAGAAAAAGTAGCCACTGCGTTGTGCTCGAATCGACTGATTCGAGCGCAGCGTAATTCGATGCAGTGACACTGCCGCGAATGACCGTCGAGTCATTCGCGGTATTTTTTTGCGCGTACCGAGAGACGATCGTGCGGCTGTTTTTTCTTCACATGAAAGCGGGATTTCTGACGTTTATCGTCAGAAGAAAAGGGTGTTTTTCGTTGGATTTTTAAATATGCGCTTACAAATTGGAATATATGCGGGACAGATGGAATTATTTCTACTGCGTCTTCGCTATCGGGACCGGCGGTTTGCTTTAAACGAATCAATCCGCATAAAAGGCCGTCAGAACGCCACTCCTCGTTGATTACGACCCGATTGCTCCCACCGGTTCGAACGGCATGGCTGCAGTCAAAGGTTTGAATCATTCCGCAAACGATTGCTCCGCACCGTCACGCTCACTAAAGTTTCGCCCCGCCACTCCGTAGACGCATTCACGCAGCCCAACTGACTTCGAATGCCATGCCGGCACTCCCAACCAGTTGTGCGCCCCTGAATTTGCGCTCGCGATTCGTTTGATCGCCAGGGTCGTGAGCGTTTCACGTCGAAGGAAATCTCTTGAAACCGATGCTCCTTACCCGCATTGCTCGCGCAATGCTCGGGGCGGGTTGCGCGTTGTCGTTTGCCGCGCACGCCACGCTTGGCCAGAACGTCAGCACCATCGACAGCGACCAGACGCACCTGCGCGCCGTCGCTCATTCGGCGATGACGCAACGCGCGTATTCGGTGCACCTGATCACGATGCCGTCCGGCACCGCGGTACGGGAGTACGTCGCGCCGGGCGGGATCGTGTTCGGGGTCGCGTGGGACGGCCCGACGCTGCCCGATCTGAAAGCGATGCTGGGCGCCTCGTTCGACACCTACGTTGCCGCCACGGCGACCCGTCGTGGCACACCGCTCGCCGTATCGAACAGCGATCTGGTGATCTTCTCCAGCGGACACCTGCGCGCGTTTTCTGGCCACGCGTATCTGCCGCAAGCGGTACCCGCTGGCGTCGATGTCAGCGTCATCCAATAACGGAGCAGATCATGCGTCATAGCTCTTCGTTCATTACCCTGGTGGGCGCGGCCTTGCTCGCGCTGGTGGTCAGCGCGTGCGGCGGCGGAGGCGGCGGGGGTTCCAGCGGCGCCAGCACGACCGCCAACTCCAGCAGTTCGACCGGCTCGAGTAATTCGAGCACATCGTCGACGGGGTCGACCGTGACGAACACGTCGCCTTCGTCGCAAGTGCTTGCGGCTAACGCGGTACGTGTGACGGTCGACTCCGGCGTGAGTAACGTGCCGAACATGCCGTTCGTCAGCGTCACGCTTTGCGTGCCCGGCACGACCCAATGCCAGACCATCGACCACATGCTGGTGGACACCGGCTCATGGGGCGTGCGGGTGTTCGCCTCGCAATTGCCCGCGTCGATGAACCTGCCGCAGCAGCAGGACGCATCGGGCAATCGGGTGGCCGAATGCATGCAATTTTTCGATGGCTACACGTGGGGTTCGGTGAAGCTCGCCGATCTGCAGATAGCCGGTGAAACCGCAGCATCGCTGCCGATCCAGGTGATCGATCCGGGCTACGCTTCGTTGCCTTCCGATTGTTCGAGCGTGGGCGCGTCGCGTAACACGCCGGCCACGTTGCAGGCCAATGGGATTCTCGGCATCGGCGTGTTCAAGCACGATTGCGGTGCGAACTGTGTTGAACAGGCGCTGGCCGGTACGTACTACGGTTGCAATGGCACCGCCTGTACGTCGATTCCGCTGGATGAAAAATATCAGGTGGCCAATCCGATCCCTTACTTCGCCACCGACAACAACGGCTCGATGCTGAGTCTCCCGACCGTATCGGGTGCGGCGCAGTCGGTCAGCGGGCAACTGGTGTTCGGCATCGGCACGCAGAGCAACAACTCGCTCGGCAGTGCGCAGGTGATCGGCGTCAGTCCATCGAATGGCACGTTCACGACAGTGCAGAACGGTACGACGTATGCGCACAGTATCCTGGACAGCGGTTCGACCGGGCTGTTCTTCCAGACCAGCGCGATGCCTGCGTGCGCCAGTCCGAACGGCGCGTATTACTGTCCGGTCTCGACGGCGCAATTGAGCGCGACGATCGAAGGCGTGAATGGCGTGACGAGCGCGGTGAACTTTACGGTCGGCAACGCGACATCGATCGCGCAGACATATGCGGGCGATTCGGCGCTGCCGTTGCTGGCGGGACCGGCTTTCGTGGCGTCGTCGGTGTTCGATTGGGGACTGCCGTTTTTCTATGGCCGCAACATCTATGCGGCCGTCGAGCAGCAGACGACACCCGGCGGGACAGGGCCGTATGTGGCGTACTGATTGACGGTGCTGGGTTCGTTGTGCCGTTGATGGAGAAAGCCCGCTGCCGGTTGATCCGGCGGCGGGCTTTTTTGCGGGCATCGTCAGTTTGGAAGAGGTAACGCGTTCACGCTACTGACTCTGCGGAACGGGTGCCGTGCCGGTTGCGGGCGGTGTTGGCTTGGCCGGCGCTCCGGCCGGCTCTGTTGCAGATGCCGGCGCAACAACCGGCGGGGCGGGTGGCTGCGGCTGTGCCGCAGCCACGTCTGCCGACGATGGCGCGGCTTGCGCGGCAACCGGCGGGGCTGGCGGCTCTGCAGGCGTCACAGGCGCGTCATTTGCCGTCGCTTGCGCCGGCGGCGGCAAGGGCGCCGGCGAACCAGCCTGCGCAACGCCAGCTGCCTGTGCTGCATGGCCCGGCGGCGCCGTTTCCCCGGCCGGTGTCGCCGCCTCCCTCGGCCGCGATTTGTCGCCCGCCTCCGCAATCACGCGATGCACGAAACGCAGCTTGTCGACCACCGGCGCCGCTAGCGTAAACGGATACCCATCCGCCATCCCGAGACTGCGGTTCAGGCTGTTCAACGCATAGGTGAGCGGAAACCAGCGCTTCATCAAATTCTCGAAGCTGGCGTCTTCAACCGGCGTGCGATCCGTCAACGTCGGCTCGCTCGGATCGTCGGGCAGCAGCGCGACGCCATAGGACGTTGACGTATCCAGCACATCGACGATCAGCATGTAGTGCGCCCATGTTTCCGCCCAGTCTTCCCACGGATGCATCGTGGCATAGGCGCTGATAAACGACGACTGCCAGTCGGCGGGCGCGCCGTCGCGATAGTACGCATTTAGCGCCTCGCCATAGTCGACGCTCTCGTCGCCGAACAGCTTGCGGTACGGTTCGAGCCAGCGCGGATTGTTCTCCACCAGCTGGCTGAAGTAGTAGTGCCCGGTTTCATGCCGGAAATGACCGAGCAGCGTGCGATACGGCTCGCCCATCGCGGTGCGGACCTCCTCGCGGTGCGCATCGTCGGCTTCGGCGATATTGAGCGTGATCAGTCCGTTGTCGTGCCCGGTCATCACATGCGCGCCGTCGCCGCCGTCTTCGAGAAACTCAAAGGCAAGGCCATACTCCGGGTCCGTCTGACGCGATTTCACGTCGAGCCCGAGTTCTGCCAACGTGTAAAGCAGGCGACGCTTCGCCATTTCCAGCCGGTACCAGTACAGACGGTTGTCCGGCGCGCTCAGATTCGGAATCGTGCGGGTCAACTGACAGGCGCGGCATAGTGCGTCGGGCGAATCGGCAGGGATCATCCAGTTGCAAACGTTTTCAACGGCGTAGTTGTGACACTGGCGAAACAGCGCGCCATCGGCGGCGGGATGCAGGCTCCGCCAGTGTCCTTCGCCGGCGTCTTCGAACGCGCTGATTTCCGCGAGTTCGGGTACATAGCCGAGCAATGACTCACAGCGTTCGCAGCGGACGTTTTCATAGAAGACGAGGTGCGAGCAGTGATTGCAGTGGAAGGTTTTCATCGGTCGAGCCCGGGGTGGATGAGTGGCAGTCGTGAGCGAAAAGAACAGCGAGAACGAGACGGATGGGCCGCAATCTTCATGCCGCGTTTGCCAGACGTCACTGGTTTAACGCACATTACGTGCATGATCGTGCACGCGTGCTGCGCCGCTTTGGTGCGCGGCGTCGCGGCAGGCTCGCCGAGGCTTCGCCGCCGCTGCGCAAAAGGCTGGGAAAAGCCGCGTTATTCATTCGACCGGGCGTGCGTCGCATGCGGCACACTTCGCAACAGGCGGTGATTCCGGCAGATAACACCGGTTCACAGCAGTACCGGCAATTCAAGACAGTTCACGCGGTTTTTTTGATCAACGGCATGAAGCTTGCTTTTTGGCGGGCTGCCATCCTTCATCCAGGAGTCCGGTGTGTCCATACGCGTCGCGTTGCATCACGTCACACATTACCGCTACGACAGGCTGGTTGCGCTGTCGCCCCAGGTCGTGCGTCTCAGGCCTGCGCCGCATTGCCGTACTCCGATCCTCTCGTATTCGATGCGAGTCGAGCCGGCCGAACACTTTATCAACTGGCAACAGGACGCATTCGCCAACTACCAGGCACGATTGGTCTTTCCCGAGAAGACGCGCGAGTTCAAGGTCACCGTCGACCTGATCGCCGAAATGGCCGTCTACAACCCGTTCGACTTCTTTCTGGAACCGTCGGCCGAGCAATTCCCGTTCGAGTATTCGGAAGGGCTCGCCGTCGAGCTTGCGCCGTACCGCGTCAAGCGTCCAATGACGCCGCGCTTTGCCGAGTTCGTCGCGAGCATCGACCGGACCCCGATGGTGACCGCCGACTTCCTCGTCGCGCTGAACCAGCGGCTGCAGCGGGAAATCCGCTACCTGATCCGCATGGAGCCTGGCGTGCAGACGCCGGAGGAGACGCTGGTCAGCGCAGCGGGATCGTGCCGCGACTCGGGCTGGCTGCTGGTCGAGACACTGCGGCAACTGGGGTTGGCGGCGCGTTTCGTATCCGGTTATCTGCTGCAACTCGCGCCCGACGTCAAATCGATCGACGGCCCGAGCGGCACCGAAGTCGACTTCACCGACCTCCACGCGTGGTGCGAGGTGTATTTGCCGGGCGCGGGCTGGATCGGCCTCGATCCGACCTCCGGTCTGCTGGCGGGCGAAGGCCATATCCCGGTGGCGTGCACGCCGGAGCCGGGCAGCGCCGCGCCGATTTCCGGCGCGGTCGATGAATCCGAGGTCGAATTCGGCCATGAGATGTCGATCGAACGGGTTCTGGAGACGCCGCGCGTCACCCGGCCATACACGGAAGACGTGTGGGGCGACGTGCTGAAGATGGGCGCACAGGTCGATCAACAACTCGTCGACATGGACGTGCGCCTGACGATGGGTGGCGAGCCGACCTTCGTGTCGGTGCGCGACCGCGACGCCGCCGAGTGGAACACCGACGCACTCGGGCCGACCAAGCGCGGCTATGCAGTCGCGCTGATGGACAAGCTGCGCTCGCGCTACGGCGCGAACGGCTTCCTGCACATCGGCCAGGGCAAGTGGTATCCGGGCGAGCAATTGCCGCGCTGGGCGATGTCGCTGTACTGGCGCGCGGACGGCGAGCCGTGCTGGCACGACCCGTCGCTATTCGCCGACGAGCGCGAGCCTGGCCGCTACACGGCCGCCGACGCGCAACGCTTCCTCGCGCATCTGGCGGGCAAGCTGTCGCTGGAAACCGACACCATTCAGCCCGGCTACGAAGACACCTGGTACTACCTGTGGCGCGAGCGCCGTCTGCCGGTCAATGTCGATCCGTTCGACACGAAGCTCGACGACGAACTGGAGCGCCTGCGCCTGCGCCGCGTGTTCGACGCGGGCTTGAGCGGCGTGACGGGCTACGTGCTGCCGCTCGGACGCGAACGCGACATACCCGGCGAAGCGCCGACGTGGGTTAGCGGCCGCTGGTTCTTCCGCGACGAACGCATGTACCTGATTCCCGGCGATTCGCCGATGGGTTACCGCCTGCCGCTCGATTCGCTGCCGTGGGTGTCGAAGACTGACTACCCGTATCAGCATGCGCACGATCCGTTTGCGCCGCCGGTGCCGTTGCGCGCGGCTGCGCAACTGCGCCTGCAATACGACGGCACGGAAGCCGCCGGCCAGCGCCACGCGATCACGACGGACGACGCGCGCCGTGCCGCCGCATTGTCGCTGTCCGCGGGGGATCTGCTGAGCGGCATGCCGGGCAGCGGGGTGCTGGCTTATGCGCGGCAGCCGGGCGACCAGCCGCCGGCGCGCGGGGTGTCGTCGAAGGAAACGTTGCGCACGGCCATTTGCGTCGAAGCGCGCGACCCGAAGCGCGCGGCCGGTCCGAAGGCCGAAGAGAAGGCGTTCGGCAGCGGCCGCACGCTGTTGCACGTGTTTATGCCGCCGCTGACCGAACTCGACGATTACCTCGACCTGCTCGCCGCGATCGAAGCCACGGCCGCCGATCTGAAAATGCAGGTCGTGCTCGAAGGCTATCCGCCGCCACGCGACGCGCGTCTGAAAGTGTTGCAGGTGACGCCGGACCCGGGCGTGATCGAGGTGAACATTCATCCGGCCTCGAGCTGGGACCAACTGGTCGATCACACCGAGTATCTGTATCAGTCGGCGTCGGAAAGCTATCTGAGCAGCGAAAAGTTCATGACCGATGGTCGGCACACCGGCACGGGCGGTGGCAATCACTTCGTGCTCGGCGGCGCGACACCTGCCGACAGCCCGTTCCTGCGTCGCCCCGACTTGCTCGCGAGCCTGATTGCGTATTGGCACAATCACCCGTCGCTGTCGTATCTGTTTTCGGGGCTGTTCATCGGACCGACCAGCCAGGCGCCCCGGGTCGACGAAGCGCGCAACGACCAGGTGTATGAACTCGAAGTCGCGTTCCGCGAATTGCAACGGCAGATCGACCTGCTGGGCGGCCGCGACAGCGCGAACCTGCCGTCGTGGATGATCGACCGCTCGCTGCGCAACATCCTGATCGACGTGACGGGCAACACGCACCGCGCCGAGTTCTGTATCGACAAGCTGTATTCGCCCGATGGCCCGACCGGCCGTCTCGGTCTGCTCGAATTGCGCGGCTTCGAAATGCCGCCGCATGCACGTATGAGCCTCGTGCAGCAACTGCTGCTGCGCGCACTGGTCGCGCGCTTCTGGCACACGCCCTACACGCAGCGGCTCACGCGCTGGGGCACCGAGCTGCACGACCGCTTCCTGCTCGGCACCTTCGTAAAAATGGATTTCGACGATGTGCTCGGCGAACTGAACCGCGCCGGTTTCGCGTTCGACAGTAGCTGGTTCGCGCCACACTTCGAGTTCCGCTTCCCGCTGGTCGGCGAGACCACGGTGAACGGCGTGTCGCTGACCATCCGCAACGCGCTCGAACCCTGGCATGTGATGGGCGAGGAGGGCTCGCCGGGCGGCACGGTGCGTTATGTGGATTCGTCGGTGGAGCGGCTCGAAGTGCACGTGCTTGGGCTGAACGGGAACCGCCATGTGCTGACGGTCAATGGCGTGCCGGTGCCGTTGCAGCCGACCGGCCGCGTCAGCGAATATGTGGCGGGGGTGCGCTTCAGGGCGTGGGCGCAGCCGTCGGCGCTGCATCCCACGATCGGGGTGGACGCGCCGCTCACCTTTGACCTGGTTGACAATTGGACCGGCCGCTCGGTGGGCGGATGCCAGTATCATGTCGCACATCCGGGCGGGCGCAACTATGAGACCTTCCCGGTGAACGCCTATGAGGCGGAAAGCCGGCGGCGGGCGCGTTTCTTTGCGTCGGGCCATACGCCGGGGCCGCTCACGGTCGATGCGCCGCATCGCAGTCTCGAGTTTCCGTTCACGCTCGATCTGCGTTACTGGTGAAACCCACTTACTCCTAAAACGACACCATCTTGGCTTTTCAATCGACTTTTCCCTTCGAAACGTCCGCGGCCCGCGCGGACGCTTCGTCCCTGTTGCGCCTGTTGCCTGGCTACGAGGGACACTGGGACGAGTTGCGCGACGCGTCCGGCGCGCTGCGCGAACCCTGGCATCAGTTCTTCGAGCGGCTTGGCGAAGATGGCGTGGCCCGGCTCGACGCTCACGTCGCGTCGGTCGCGCAGCAGATCCGCGAAAACGACATCAGCTACAACGTCTACGCGGATAACGGCGAATCGCGTCCGTGGGCGCTCGACCTGCTGCCGTTTCTGATCAGCGAGGACGACTGGGCGCATATCGAGCAGGGCGTCACGCAGCGCGCGCATCTGCTCAATGCGATCGTCGCCGATATTTATGGGCCGCAGACCCTGCTCGAACGTGGGCAGTTGCCGCCCGCGCTGGTGTTCGGCCATCCGGGGTACTTGCGTTCGGTGAAGGGTTACACGCCGCCTGGCGGCCAGTATCTGCAAGTCGTTGCGGTCGACCTCGCGCGTACGCCGGGTGGCGACTGGACCGTCATGCAGCATCGCACCGAGGCACCGTCGGGGCTTGGGTATGCACTGGAAAACCGGCTGATCGTGTCGGGCCTGTTTGCCGATTCGTTCCGCTCGATGCGCGTGAGCCGTCTCGCACCGACCTATTCGCAATTGATCGCGACGCTCGCGCAAGCGGCCCAGGCCACGATGCGGCACGACGACAGCGACGAAGGCACGCGTGCAGATACGTCGGCACATATCGCGTTGCTGACGCCGGGGCCGTATAGCGAAACGTATTTCGAGCACGTGTTTCTGGCGCGTTATCTGGGTGTCACGCTGGTCGAGGGCAAGGACCTCACCGTGCGTGACGACAAGCTGTATCTGAAGACGCTGGCAGGACTGGAACGCGTGCACGTGGTGCTGCGCCGTCTGGACGATGCGTTCTGCGATCCGGTCGAATTGCGCGCCGATTCGAGCATCGGCGTGCCTGGCTTGTTGCAGGTGATGCGCGCGGGCAATGTGATCGTGTCGAACGTGCCGGGCTCGGGTTTCGTCGAATCGCCCGCGTTGCATGGATTCCTTCCGGGCATTGCCGAAACGTTGCTGGGTGAAGTTCTCGTGCTGCCGAGCGTCGCCACCTGGTGGTGCGGCGAAACGGCGGCGCGCGAGCACGCGTTCGCGCGACTGGATGAAGCGTTCATCGTGCCGACCTGGCCGGTCAGCGGGCGCGATGCGCCGCCGGGCATCGAACAGGGCAGGCAGAAGCTGGCGGCGTGGCGCGAGCGGATCGAAGCGATGCCCGACACCTACACGATCCAGCAGCCGCAGCGCTTTTCGTGTACGCCGCGTTATGAGGAGGGCACGGTCGGCCGTCGTCCGAGCGTGCTGCGCGTCTATGCGATTGCCGATGCCAACGGCGGCTGGCATGTCATGCCGGGCGGCTTCACGCGCATGGCGGCGGAACGCCAGACCACGGTATCGATGCAGTACGGCGGCAGTAGCGTCGACACGTGGGTGCTGTCGAGCCAGCCCACCTCGAACTTCACGCTGCTGCCTTCGCCGATGCAACCCGCCGACCTCGCGCGCAAGCATCGTACGGTGTCGAGTCGCGCAGCGGAAAATCTGTTCTGGGCGGGGCGCTATGGCGAACGCGCCGAAAACAACGTGCGTTTGTTGCGGCTGATTCTCGGCTCGCTGGAAGGCAATGACGCCGACGCGATGTTCCCGACGCTCGTCGAACTCGCGACGCAATGCGGGCTGGTGCAGTCCGGCGATATGTTTTCGCCGCATTCCCCGCAGACATTCGAACGCGCGCTGGTCGCGAACCTCAGCGAAAGCGCGGGGATGGCCAGCATCGGTCAGAATCTGAAAAGCCAGGCACGCGCGAATGGCGAAGTGCGCGGACGTCTGTCGAACGATCATTGGCGCACGATTCTCGCCGCACGGAATGACTTTCGCGATGCGATGCAGACGTTGATGCCGGTGGCTTCGGCGGCGGGCGGCGCGTCGCAGTCGCAGTCGCAGTCTCAATCGCAATCGCAAAGCAATGGCAGTAGTAACGGCAGCGGCAACGGCAGCGCGAATGGCCGTGCCGAACGTCACGACCGCTACGACCGCATCACGCTGGTGAACGCGCTCGAACACCTGTCGGTGCAGTTATCGGCGATCAGCGGCGCGCAAGGCGACCGCATGACGCGCGACGAAGCCTGGCGTTTGCTGTTCGTCGGGCGGCACATCGAGCGCGTGTCGTCGATGACCGCGTTTGTGCGCGTCGTCGCCGACAACGGCCAGCTTGCGACGCCCGCGGGCTTCGATCTGCTGCTGCAATTGTTCGATAGTACGCTGACGTATCGCTCGCTGTATCCGGGCCGTTTCGAAGTGCCAGCGTTGCTCGACTTGCTGGTGATCGAGCCGACCAATCCGCGTGGCATTTATGGCGTGTACGAGCGCTTGCGCAAGAAGCTCGACGAGATCGCCGTGGCGGCGGGCAGCGCGCGGCATCGTCCGTTCGCGGAATTGATGCCGCCGGCGGCGTCGTTGCCGTCGCTCGAATCGTTGTGCAGTGTCGACGAAGACGGCGCCTACGAGCGCCTGATCGGCGTGTGCGATCTGATCGGCGGGTTCGTCGGTGCGGCCGCGCATGAAATCAGCGCGCGCTATTTCAGTCACGCAAGCACGGTGGCGTCACAGGTATGGTCATGAAAAACGCGCCGGTCGTCCTGTCGGTCTCGCACCGCACCACTTACCGTTATTCCACCTATGTCGAGACCGCACAGCATCTCGCGACGATCCGCCCGATTGCGTGTTCGTGGCAACGCGTGGTCTCGCATACCGAGCGGATCGAGCCGGAGCCGTCGTATCTGAACAGCCGTATCGACGCATTCGGCAACGACGTGCTGTACTTTGCGCTCGATACGCCGCACGAGCGTCTGCAACTCGTCAGCGAAACCACCGTTGCACTGACGCCGCGCTGGAACGATCTCGATCCCGACGCGACACCCGGATGGGAAGAGGTGGCGGACGCATTACGCTTTCATGTCGGCGGCCAGTTTCGCGCCGAGGTGGAGTTCTGTTTTGCGTCGCCGAATATCGCGTTGCGCGCGTCGCTGCGAGACTACGCGTTGCCGAGCTTTCCGCCGGGGCAGCCGGTGGCCGCTGGCGCGATTGATCTGATGCACCGGATTCACGAAGACTTCGCGTATAAGCCATCGGCCACGATGTTCGATACACCAGCCGAACGCGCTTTCGAATTGAAGAGCGGCGTGTGCCAGGATTTCGCTCAGGTGATGATCGGCTGCTTACGTTCGCTGGGTTTGCCGGCGCGTTATGTGAGCGGCTATCTGCGCAACGATCCGCCGCCGGGGCAGCCGCGCTTGATTGGCGCAGATGCGTCGCACGCGTGGGTGTCGGTATATTGCCCCGAGAGCGGCTGGATCGACCTGGACCCAACCAACGACGTGCTCGCCGATGTCGATCATGTGACGCTCGCTATCGGACGCGATTACAGCGATGTATCGTTGCTGCGCGGAATGATTCTGGGCGGCGGCGCGCATCGTGTGGAAGTCGGGGTGACGGTGCTCGCACTTTGACGTTGGCCTGAGCAGCGAAAAAAGGCTCGCCGGATTGCTCCGGCGAGCCTTTCTGTTTTGCGCTGTCCAGGTGCTTACTCGACGAACGCGCCAATCGCGAGGAATGGATTGACCCGGTAGACGTTGCCCGGATCGTTGGTCAGGTAGGTCGGATTGATACCGTTCATCAGCAACCCGTACACCGGTCCCACCTTGATCATCACGCCGGTGTCGCCCGCCTTGTAGATCGACGTCGTGCCGGACGTCAGGTCCCGATTGGCGGTGACGTTGATGAGCCCCGGTTGCGTCTGCGTGTAGTCGAGCGACAGATTGCTCGCGACCGACGACGTGAACGGATTCAGCAATGCCGCCGTCGGATTCTGGAACAGCGTCGCGTTATAGTTCACGCCCGCATTGAACGACGCGCTGCCGTCGCTGCACGAACCCGCTGCCGCATAGACAAACTGCCCGTTGTCATAAATGGTCGATGGAGCTTGCCCGATCGTGGTCACCGCGCCGCACGCCGACGCGCTGTTGGCGCCGATGTAGCCGCCTGTCAGCGTGGTTTGATCGACGGTCGTCGCGGGCGCCAGCAGCGAGATGCCGAGTTGATCGTCGAGCGCGTTGTTCAGGATGCTCGCAATATCAGTACCGGGATCGGTATGAGCGTAGCCGACGCGGATCATCACCGGCACAAGCTGATTGTTCACCTTGCCGACAATCATGATGCCGTGAGCGAGGCTTGGCGCGAATAGAACCTGTTCGATGCCCACACCAGCAACCGGGTACCCGAGGGTTGGAGAGCTAGCCGGCGTATTGCTGATGAACACGTTATCCGGCGTGCCGTCGGCGTTGGTGCGCAACGTCCACGGCGTGCCGGTGAGTGCGCACGAATAGAGCGTGGAACTGGGCGTACAGGTACCGTCCGCGTTGAGTGTCTCGCTGGTTTGAATGGCGTTCGGCGCCCAACCGGTCAGGGTTATGCCGCCGTCCGTGCTTTGCGGGCCCGAGCCTTCCGGGTTCACCCGGAAGCCCACTTCGTTATAGGCACCGGCCACTTGCGAGAAATCGGTCACCGTCTCGCTGAAGCCGAGGAACGGATAGGAGTCGAAGGTTCGCGAAGGCACTACGCCAATCGGAAAGCCGAGCGAGTCGATACCGTCGAACTGGATCGTCGCTCCTGGAATTCCGCCGCCGACGATCCCCTGGCCGACGAACAGCATCGGCGGATCTTGCGGATTGATCGTCACGCTATAGCTGCCGTCGGCGGTCGCACCGTTTTTCAGCACGATCGCGCAGCGGTTCTGTTCGGCAGTCGGCAACGCGAGTGAGCCGGTGGGATTGTCGTAGTCGCCGGTGATCGTCAGGCCCGTGCGCGTGGTGTTGACCTGGCCCGCTGAGGTCGGCACGGCGGAGTCGACGAAGGTCATCTGGTACTGCTTCGTCGACGAGTCGAATTTCACCTTCACGTATTCGCCGCTGCCCGAACCACCGGTGTAGGTGGTGGAGTAGTCGAGCGTGTCGGGGCAGAGTTTGGCGGCAACCGCTGGTGTGCTGGGCGGCTGACCCTGGGGCGGGCAGGTGTTGCCCGAGCATTGCGGGACGTTGACGGCGGCCGGGTCGTCCGGCTTACCGCCGCCGCAAGCCGCCAGCAACGCAGTTAGCGCGAGCGCGCTGAGTACCGTCGAAGCGGATAATTCTCTTCGCAGTGTGAATCTCATTGTGTGTCTCCTCGATACTGTCTTTCGTTATTAATGCGCGCGGAATAGTTGGACCGCACGGGTGCCACTTTTTCTTTTTTCGCCACGTCTTTTGCTATGTCAATTGCGTGAGTTACCTGATGACGGTGCGCGTGTTGGCTGGCCAGCCGCGAAATAAGTAATTGGAAATGCTCACAGAAAGGCTGCACTGATATAAATAAGGGCTGACTGGCCATAGCGGACAGCCTTAACAGAGCCGATGCACAAGTGGGTATGGGCAATGCAACCGAATAAGGTTTTGTCAGGTAATCCAGTGGGAGATCAATACGGTTGATTCCACATCAATATGGACAATCGTATTGGCATATGCCCATTGCATTACGACTCCCGACGGCGCGACATGGAGCGACATTCACGTCTCCTTTTGATCTGTTTTTAATCTTTTAATGTTGGCGGCTGAACATTAAGCCGCTACTGCAAAATTGTACATAGTGGCATTAATCCAAACTCCGGCTGGACTTCGTTGCGCCTTGCCGTGGGGCTTACGGCGAAAATTCAAACGAACGTATGGATGAAGATCCGCACCTGGCCGCGTGTTGCAATGCGGGATAGGGCGGCTTCGAATTAAAAAGAAACTTGACGGTGTGCGTATGCACATCTAGACTTCTTCGAATGACACGCCCTCTCTCCTACGACGAATGCAACTGTTTCGCGCTACGCCAGGCGGCGCGGCACGTCACGCAAATCTACGAGCGTCATCTCGGCGCGGTGGGTCTGACAGCGGCGCAGTTCACGATTCTCGCCAAGCTCGCACGCACACCGAACCTGCCCATGGTGGACCTCGCCGACGCCATGGTGATGGAGCGCACCACGCTGGTCCGCGCAATGAAACCGTTGCAGCGCGACGGTCTGGTGTCGACTGAAGCGGCTGAACATGACGGTCGTACTTTCCTGTTCAGTCTGACGGAGAAGGGCGAAGCGACTTTCGACGAGGCCGCCATCGCATGGCGGGCAGCGCAGGACGAATTCGAACAGAAGTTCGGGCAAGGGCGCGCTAAAACGCTGCGCGCGGAGTTGTTCAGCATCACAGGTTAGTCAGTGTGCAAGGGCCCGTTTCGACGGGCTTTATTGTGCGCTGTCGTGTGCATACGCACTCACGAATCGGGAATCACGGCAATGGAAGGTCTTTTAGACGACGACTGCTTTGCGATCCGTCAGGCCGCCCGCTACGTATCGCAACTTTACGACCGGCATCTGGCGAATGTCGGGCTGACCATCACGCAGTTTTCGCTGCTCGGCCGGCTCCGGCGCACAGGTCCTATGACGATGAAACAGATGGCCGAAGCGATGCGGATGCAGCGCACCTCGCTGGTTCGCACGATTCAGCCGTTGCGCCGCAATGGCCTCGTATCGAGCGAAGCGCTCGGTGCAGATGGTCGCGCGCTTTCTATCGTCCTCACGGTAGCGGGCGAGGAGCGGCTAAAAGCAGGACGTATGCACTGGTATGCCGCGCAGGCCGAGTTCGAAAACCGTTTCGGCGAGGAGCGAGCGGCGGCATTGCGCGGCGAACTATTTGCGATCACGCGGGATTCGATCTGAAGCCGGATAACGCGAATAAAGAGTTAAAGAAGGTCGGCGCAGTGCGCCATTTTTTTCAACGCAACGAGTGCATACGCACATATCGATACCATGTCCACTACACCTTCGACTATTGCACCGCCCAATGCGGCGCAGACCGCCAAACCGGCACGGCGCATTCCGTGGATGCTGCTCTCGGTCGTCACGGTCCTGATCGTGCTGGCGCTGGCCGTGTCGTACTGGTTCTTCGTCGGCCGCTTCGTTGAAACGACCGACGACGCGTACGTCGGCGGCGATGTCACCGTGATGGCGCCAAAGGTGAACGGCTTTGTCACCGATGTACTCGTGCAGGACAACCAGTTCGTGCACGCGAACCAGGTGCTGATCCGGCTCGATGCACGCGATTACGACGCTCGCCTTGCGCAAGCCAGCGCGGAAGTGCAGAGCGCGCAGGCGGCGGTCACCGAGTTGCAGGCCAAAAAGTCGTTGCAGCTTGCGACGATTAACGAACAGGCGGCCGAGGTTCGCGCGTCGGGCGCCGAATTGACGCGCAGCGCCGCTGATCAGACGCGCTATCGCGAACTGGTGAAGGACGAAGCCGTATCGAGCCAGGTGGTCGAGCGAGCCGACGCCGATCTGACCAAAGCGCACGCGGCGGTAGATCGCAGCGCGGCGGG
The DNA here is from genome assembly GCF_904848625.1 of Paraburkholderia metrosideri. Classification (GTDB taxonomy): domain Bacteria; phylum Pseudomonadota; class Gammaproteobacteria; order Burkholderiales; family Burkholderiaceae; genus Paraburkholderia; species Paraburkholderia metrosideri. The sequence continues at coordinate 281,556 of NZ_CAJHCP010000004.1, read as the reverse complement.
ACTGCTCGCGGCACAGCGGCAGATTGCGGTGCTCGATGCGCAGATCGGCGACGCCGAGGCGCGTATCGCTACCGCGCAGGCCGCCCAGCGCGTCGCGGCACTGAATGTGGAATACACGACGATCCGCTCTCCAATAGACGGTTATGTTGGCAACCGCACCGCGCGTGTCGGGCTACTGGCGAATACCGGCGTCTCACTGCTGACGGTGGTTCCATCCAGCGGATTGTGGATCGACGCGAACTTCAAGGAAGACCAGTTGAAGAAGATGCGCGTCGGCGACGGCGTCGACGTCGATCTCGACGCATCGAGCCGGCAGATTCATGGTGTCGTGGAGAGCCTCGCTCCGGCAACCGGCGCCACCTTCAGCGTATTACCCGCTGAAAACGCGACCGGTAACTTCACGAAGATCGTGCAGCGCGTGCCGGTGCGAGTGCGTCTCGCGGTCCCGAAGGACATGCAAGGCGTGCTGCGGCCGGGCCTCTCGGCGACGGTGAAAGTCCATCTCGATTCCGGCGATGCTGGCAATTCGCCCGCGCACGGATAAGACGATCATGACCCAGATCCTCGACAATCCCGCCGACCAGCCCACGCGCACCAAAGTCTTCGCGTTTGCGCTGATGTGCGTCGGGTTTTTCATGGCGACGCTCGATATCCAGATCGTGGCGTCATCGCTCAGAGACATTGGCGGCGGTTTGTCTGCGAGTCAGGACGAACTCTCCTGGGTGCAGACGTCGTATCTGATTGCGGAAATCATCGTGATTCCGATGTCCGGGTGGCTCACTCGCGTGTTCTCCACGCGCTGGTTATTCACGTTTTCGGCACTCGGCTTCACGATCACGAGCATGCTGTGCGGTCTCGCATGGGACATCAATTCGATGATCCTGTTTCGCGGTTTGCAAGGCGCGCTCGGCGCCGCGATGATTCCGACGGTGTTCACGACAGCGTTTGTCCTGTTCCCTGGGAAACAGCGTTTGATTGCGTCGACCACGATCGGCGCACTGGCGTCACTGGCCCCCACGATCGGTCCTGTGATTGGTGGCTGGATTACCTCGCAATGGTCGTGGCATTGGCTGTTCTATCTGAACCTGGTGCCTGGCATTGCCGTCACGGTTCTGGTGCCGAAGTATGTCCATATCGACCGGGTCGATCTTTCGCTGCTTAAAAAAGGCGACTACCTCGGTATTCTGCTGATGTCCGGCTTTCTCGGCTGCCTTGAGTATGTGCTCGAAGAAGGGCCGCGCAAGAACTGGTTCGGCGACGACGTGATCGTTTTTTGCGCGTGGGTGTCGGCTGTCTGCGGGTTTCTTTTTTTCGTGCATGCGTTCACCGCGAAAGAGCCGATCGTCGATTTGCGCGCGCTGGCAGTCCGCAATTTCGGCATTGGCAGTTTGCTGTCGTTCATTACCGGGATCGGGATCTTCTGCACGGTGTTTCTGACGCCGGTGTTTCTGGCGCGTGTACGTGGCTTCGATTCGTTACAGATCGGCCTCGCATTGCTGTCGGTTGGCTGTTTTCAACTTCTGGCGTTGGCTGCGTATTCGATGCTGGCGCGCGTTGTCGATATGCGCCTGCTCATGGTGTTCGGACTCGCGCTATTCGGCATTGGCTGCTACCTGTATGTGCCATTGACGAGTCAATGGGGCTGGCAACAGTTGCTGATTCCCCAGGCATTGCGCGGCATCGGCCAACAGTTCTGTATTCCGCCCATTGTCACGATGGCGCTCGGCTCGTTGCCGCCGTCGAGGCTGCGTTCCGCAAGCGGTCTGTTCAATCTGATGCGAAATCTTGGCGGCGCGATTGGCATTGCGGTGAGTAGCACGATGCTCAACGATCGCTTGAATTTCCACTATGAACGTCTCGACGAGCATCTGAACGCCGGACGGCCGGTAGTCGAGTCGATTTTGCAAAAGCAGGCCGATTATCTCGCGTCGGTTGGCGGCAACGTGTTGAATGCGGCCAACGCAGGGCTCGGCGAATTGCATGCGGTACTGATGCGTGAAGCGCTTGTACTGACTTTCTCCGATGCCTTTCTCGCCGTAGCGCTTTGCTTCGTGGTGGGTTTGCTCAGTGTGTTGTTCTCCCGTCCATTCGGCAATACTGCACCGCCGCCCGAAGCTCATTGAGGAACCCGACATGAAGCCAATTCTGATGAAAGTACTGGCGAGCGCGGCGTTGCTGACGCTCGCGGCGTGCGCGGTGCAACCCGCCACGCACGCAGATCTGCCGCAAACGGTCAAGACCATTGTACCGGCAGCCTGGAATGTCGACGCGCCACAAGACAGCGTGAGCGCCAACACATGGTGGGAACAGTTCGGCGACCCGGTGATGCATCAACTGGTCGAATCGGTATTGACGGGCAATCTCGATGTGCAGGCGGCCGTTGAACGCGTCAAGCAGGCACAGGACCTGGTGACGCAGAATCGTTCGGCGCTGCTGCCGGAGCTGGACGCCAACGCGACTGCGTCGAATACGCGGCAGAACACGCCGCCGCCGCTCGGCTATGTGCGCCAGGCGGGTGTCGGCCTGACAGCAAGCTGGACGCCCGATGTATTCGGCGGCGAACGTCTTGCCGTTCTCGCGGCTCAGGCGCAAGTGTCGGGACGTGAGGCAGCCTTGAATCAGGTGCGGCTTGCGCTCGCAGCCAATACCGCGGCGGCGTATATCGATCTTCGCTGGGCCCAATCGCAATTGCAGATTCTCAGCGACAACGAACAGATTCGTGCCCGCGCGCTGAAACTCACGCAGGAGCGTCTGCATTACGGGTTGTCGACTCAACTCGACGTCGCGCGTGCGCAGAATCAGCTAGAAGATCTGCAATCGCAGATTCCGCGTATGCAATCGGCTGTGCAGCATCAATTGAGTCTGATTGCCGTGTATTCGGGGCGCACGCCGGAGAGCGTGGATAGCTTACTGCTCGCCAATGCTCGTGATATTCCGGTACCGGCGCAAAGCGCGCCGCAGACATTGCCGTCCGATGCGCTATTGCAGCGCCCCGATGTACGCACCGCCTATGCGACGGTCGAACAACGTGCGGCGGAAGTCGGCGTGTCCAAAGCCCAGCGCTATCCGCAATTCAAGATCAATCTCGCGGATGGCTTGCTTGCTTCGTCGTATCTCGGCATGCCGACGTTGACCGATAACCTCTTTAGCGCCGCATTGAACGCGGCGAGTCCGATCTTCAACGCCGGTCGCATCACCGCGAATATCGACGCGAGCGAAAGCCGCATGCGCGAGTCGCAACTCGGATTGCAGCAGACCATGTTGCAGGCGTTAAAGGAAATCGAGGACAACCGTAGCGATCTCGTGAGCGGTGGGGTCCAGGTGCAACGGCTGGGGGGCGCATTGGACGCATCGAATCATGCGCTGAAGTTGTCGACGGAACTGTACAAGAACGGTGCGTCCAGTTTCCTTGATGTTCTCGCTGCGCAAGAGGCGTTTTTGCGTGACTCGGAGTCACTGAACCAGGCGAAGCGCGAGCATGCGCTAGCGGCGGTCGCGTTGTATCGATCGCTCGGCGGCGGATGGGATGCGCCGGAAGCGGTGGCTTCGGCATCGACTGCTGATGGGCGCTTCCGATAGCAGCTGTTCAGTATCGCGACTGCAATGGAAGCCGAGTCTGATTACGCCGTGATAATGTGAGCACACATCGCTGCCTGCTCGGGAGAAGAACACGATGATTTCACATGTTTTCATCGGCGTGAACGATTTCGATCGCGCCTTTAAATTCTATTCGAACGTGATGAGCGCGCTCGGGCATAAGCTGAAGTTCTGCGAGCCCGATAGACCATGGGCAGGCTGGATGGCAGAGGGCGCGCCTCGTCCTCTGTTTCTTATTGGCAGGCCATACGATTGCAATGCGGCAGAACACGGGAACGGTCAAATGGTGGCGCTGCTGGCACCTGACCGGCGATCGGTTGACAGCACATACGCGAGCGCACTAGCTAACGAGGGTTCGTGCGAAGGGGCACCCGGTCTGCGAACCGAGTACCATCCCGATTATTACGGCGCGTATTTCCGTGATCCAGAAGGGAACAAGCTTTGCGTTTGCTGTCACGATGCTCGCATCGAATCAGTAACGTAATGGCCAGGTGCAACAACCGTCAACAACCGTTAGCCACCGTCGGCAGAAGTTCGACGCGCTAGCTGGCGACGCGGTGACAGTCAATATGACATGGACGGTGTTGCCGGCGGGCACACAGGCACTGCTTTCCGGCACAACTTGTCGATGAGCCGAATCCGTCCACATCATTCAGAACATAAGCGTCGCATTCGCGACATCAAGCCCTTTCCACTGCCGCTGAATAACGCCACTTGCCCGCGTTGGAATCAATGCGGGCATCGTTGACGCTTCGTTGTTCTGCTCTTACGCGATCGGCCTGGACCAGCGCCTGCGCCTGGGCTTGGCGCGAGAGTGCGAACTCGCTTGCTTTATCTGACGTGTGCGCAATGCCTTTTGTTGATGGTCGCATGATGTCTCCAGAAAAGGGATCACCGGGCGCGATCCATGCATGCACTGTATACCTATACAGTGGTATAGGCACGCGTTTTCCGTAGTGAAGTTTGAAACGGGTTAGGCGGTATGGGTTGTTCTGCAACAGCAGAGAGGAGCAGCGGGCCTGAGCGTGCAAATAAGATTGAACGGCGCGCTACAGGTATGCATACACATAACTCAGGCGACGCGGCAACAAACTCCTTGCGGCATCGGAGTTATCCGGCGACTATACGTACCAATCGCCCGAAGAGTCCCCTCTCTATTCCCCCGACGATCATTCCGGTCGCTGCACATATGACAACCGCAGCCGCAGGCCGAATCTATATCAGCTCACCGGAGCGCGACCGTGACAAGGCGAATATCCCTTGATGACGAGCATGAGTTTGCCTTCTGGAAAACCGATCGGGAGGCCGAAGCGACGGCTCCCCGGCGCGTTCTCGTCGCGCACAAGGACAAGGCGATTGGCGAATCGCTCTGTGTTCTGCTGTCCCTCAAAGGCTATGAAGCCGTGTATGCGCAAAATATTGCAGAGGGGCGCCGGTACCTGAAGTGTTGGGCGCCGCAAGCACTGCTGCTGGACACCAGACTGGACTCGGGGTCGGGGTACGACTTCGTGAGGGCAGTAAGAGCGGATGCCTCCTGCGCGAATCTGCTGATTCTCGCGATGAGCAACATCTGGCCGCTTGATTCGGTGACCGCGCTACGAAACGCCGGCTTCGACGGCCATTGTCGGCGACCGTGCTCGCTATGGCGAATCGCCGATCTGCTGGACGAACACTTTAGCGAGGCAACCGGACGCCGCCGTTTTTAGGGCCGGGCGTGCACAGTGCACATCTGCACCGCCCTGAACCACGACGGCCCTTCACTAGCCAGCAGGGCAACCGGTCACCCGTCTACCTTCGACCGGATAATTCGGATCCGTATAGCCCGGCGTCGACGCGTGACCCGCAGGCACCAGACTATCGACAAACTTTTCGTCGTCCGGTCCGAGTTGCAGTGTCAGCGCATCGATATAGCTGTCCCAATGCGCTTCTGTGCGTGGACCGGCAATAGCGGAACTCACGAGCTGGTTCTTCAACACCCAGGCGATAGCAAACGCGATCGAAGTCGTGCCGCGTTCAGCAGCGTGCGCCGCCACTTTCTGCGCAATGGCGAGCGATTCGGGACGCCACTCGGTCTGCTGAATGCGCTTGTCGCCGCGACCCGCACGTGAATCGGCGGGCGGGGCGCCGTCGAGCGCATATTTCCCGGTCAACACACCGCGTGCGAGCGGGCTGTAGGGCACTACACCAATGCCGTAATGTCCGGCAGCCGGCATCAGTTCGACCTCGGCAGTGCGATCAACCATGTTGTAAACCGGTTCGAGCGCAACGGGACGATCGATACCGAGTTGATCGGCGAGACGCACGACTTCCGCCACGCGCCAAGCGCGGAAATTGGACAGGCCGAAATAGCGCACCTTACCCTCGCGGATCAGATCGCCAATCGCACGTAAGCCTTCTTCCAGAGGCGCATCGTTGAGCGAGCGATGGAAGTAGAGAACGTCGATGTAATCGGTGCCCAGGCGCTTCAGGCTGGCGTCGACCGTCTGGCAAATCCATTTGCGCGACTGCCCCTGTTCGTTTGGACGAGCCGTAGCCGATGCGGGATAGCCAAACTTGGTTGCCACGACCCAGTCGTCGCGGCGCTGCGCAATCGCGCGGCCGACGATTTCTTCGGAGCGGCCAGCGTGATACACGTCGGCGGTGTCGACGAAGTTCACACCCTGATCGAACGCCTTGTCGATAATCCGGCGCGCGGTGGCTTCATCGGTTTCTCCGCCGAACATCATCGCGCCCAGGCAGAGGGGCGAAACCTTGAGGGCGCTTCGACCCAGATATCCGTAGTCCATCATGATCTCTCCATGCAGGGGCTGGCCTGCGGTTGCAGAGGCGCTGCCTGCTTGATAGAGGTAGCGCCCGTTCGTCGTTAGAAGGTAGATGATAGAGAGTCGGTATCTAGCGATAAAGCCCTTAAAACCGCAAGCCCTCATGAACTGGCTTCATGAATCGCATTTCAGGTTTCTGGCTCGTCATTGCGATGACAAACGGATTGCGTCGATCACCACCGTCATCGCTCGCGAGAATTCGCGGCGGGTTGCATAGCAGGCGTGCAAGCCTGGAAAGACCGGACACCATTCCTCCAGTACCTTGACGAGCCGCCCGGCTTCGACGTGTTCGTGGGCCAGATCGGCGGGAATATAAGCGAGCCCGTATCCCGACAGCGCAGCCGCCAGCATCTGGTAGGTCCCGTTGAACGCGAGTTGTCCATCGACGCGAACCTGCACCTCGCGGCTGCCCTTTTTGAGCTCCCATGGATAAAAGCCGCCCAACGTCGGCAAGCGCAGATTGATGCACTGATGCCCGGTCAGATCCTGAGGCTTCTTCGGCCGCGCATGTTTTGCCAGATATTGCGGCGCGCCGACAATCGCCATACGCATTTCCGGCGCGAGGCGTACCGCGATCATATCTTTGGCGACCTGATCGCCATGGCGAACGCCGATATCGTAGCGATCCGCGACGATATCGGAGAGGCCATAGTCGGTAGTGATCTCGACCTTGATATCCGGATAGTCGTGCAGGACCTTCGACAATCTGGGCCACAGCACCGTTTCGGTCGCATAGTCGGTCGCGGTAATGCGAATCGTGCCCGCGGGTTTGTCGCGGAACTCGGTGACGGCGGCCAGTTCCGCATCGATTTCTTCAAACCGCGGGGCGATGGTCTGAAGCAGGCGCTCGCCCGCCTCGGTCGGCGCGACGCTGCGCGTGGTCCGGGTCAGCAGTCTTAGCCCGAGACGGGTTTCGAGCGAGCGAATGGTATGGCTCAACGCCGATTGCGATACGCCGAGTTGCGCGGCGGCGCGCGTGAAACTGCGCTCACGCGCGACGGCGATGAGGGCCAGTAAATCGTTATAACTTTCGCGACGCATTAATGAGCCCACTTCATAGGTGTTTGCCGATTCTAGCGCCTAGTCGTACATGATCGGGTGCATTACATTGGGAGGGTCGCCCGACGTGCGGCGCAGTCAGGTCTGCAAGTCTGGCCGCCGTCGATAGGCACGTGCCTCCCACGCAACGACACAAGATGGCACGGTGAATTTCGATGACGTGCGAGCGCCGATCAGGAGCCGACCGATGAAATTACCCGCAGTAGCGATGCTGGCGCTCTCGCTCGGCATCGCCGCCTGTTCGCAGATCGAAAGGAAAACTGATATGGAAGGTCGCTCATCCTCCGTCAACTTAGCCGACGGCATGCATGCCGTTTCACCCGCTCTTGAGCGCTATACCACCGACGTCGTACTGGGTGATCTCTGGAAGCGACCACAACTCTCGGTGCGGGACCGAAGCGTCGTTACGCTGTCGGTATTGATCGCGCGCAATCAGAGCACGGAGTTGCCGTTCTACCTTGATCTCGCACTCGAAAGCGGTCTCAAGCCCAGCGAGATTTCAGAGATCATCACGCACCTCGCGTTCTACTCCGGTTGGGCCAATGCGACTGCGGCCGTGAAGGTAACGAACACCGTATTCGAAAAACGTGGCGTTACAGCGGCGCAGTTTCCGGCGGCGTCCGTTGAACTTCTTCCTCTCGACAAGGCGGCAGAGGCCCAGCGCGAGAGCACAGTGCAACACGACTTCGGTGCGGTCTCGCGGGGCGTCGTTCAGTTCACGCGAGACACGTTGTTCAACGACCTTTGGCTTCGGCCCGGCCTGGCCCCGCGAGACCGTAGTCTCGTGACGGTCAGCGCGCTGGTTGCCAGCGGTCAGGTCGCGCAACTGACCTACCACCTGAACCGGGCAATGGATAACGGATTGACCAAAGCACAGGCCTCGGAAGTCATGACGCAATTGGCGTTCTATACGGGTTGGCCGAATGTTTTTACTGCACTTCCGGTCGTTAAGGACGTGCTTGAAAAGCGGCCCGGTTGAACCGTTATCGTCGGGCGGATAGCGCAGCGCGGTGCCCGAAAGACGGCAAGTCCCACCGTTCAACCCACGCTGCGATAACTCAAACACCTCACCCACACATTCACTACGCATCAACCCTAAAAATTCCCCACTAACCAGAGGCAAAGTCTCGACATAAAGTTTTTTAATTCGCGCCGGTTTCGTTTAGCATCACTGCCACTCACACAAACAAGAAAAGATCACGAGACATGGCACTTATCGCGCGAAACCTTCTGGCTATAGTCGTATTGCTATTCATTGCTTATATCTTCTCCACTAATCGCCGGGCCATCCGCTTACGAACTGTAATCAGTGCGTTGCTTGCGCAAATTGGCATCGGTGCTTTTATTCTTTTCGTCCCGGTGGGCAAGACGATTCTTTCGGCCGCCGCGTCAGGCGTCAACCATGTTCTCGGCTATGGCAATGCCGGTATCGAGTTCCTGTTTGGCGGTCTCGTGCAGTCGAAAATGTTCGAGGTGTTCGGCGACGGCGGTTTCGTGTTTGCAGTGCGTGTGCTGCCGGTCATCATCTTCGTCACTGCGCTGATCTCCGTGCTGTACTACATCGGCATCATGCGCTGGGTCGTGATCGTGCTCGGCACGATATTCCAGAAGCTGCTCGGTGTATCGAAGCTCGAATCGTTTTCGGCGGTCACGACGATCTTCCTCGGTCAAAGCGAAATGCCCGCCGTGGTCAAGCCGTTTGCGCGCGACATGACCGGCGCGGAACTGTTCGCGGTGATGTCGAGCGGCATGGCGGCGGTCGCCGGTTCGGTGCTCGCCGGTTACGCGGGGCTCGGCGTGCCGATGCCGTATCTGCTTGCCGCGTCGTTCATGGCGGTGCCCGGTGGCTTGCTGTTTGCGAAGATCCTTCACCCGACCACCGAGCCGAGCCGTGTGCAACTGGAGAACCTCAGTTTCGACGAGAAGCGTCCCGCCAACGTGATCGAAGCCGCGAGTTCCGGCGCGACCGTCGGCCTGAAAATCGCGGTCATGGTCGGTGCGATGCTGATCGCGTTCGTCGGCCTGATTGCGTTGGTCAACGGCATCGTGGGCGGCATAGGCGGCTGGTTCGGCCATCCGCAACTGTCGATGCAATCGATCCTCGGCACCGTATTCGCGCCGCTTGCCTATCTGATCGGCGTACCGTGGAACGAAGCGGCGATTGCCGGCAACTTCCTCGGTCAGAAGATCATTCTCAACGAGTTCGTCGCGTATGCATCGTTGTCGCCGTATCTGAAAGATGCCGCGAGCGTGACGGCGGCGGGTCTGCAGGCGCTCGATCCGCGTACCATTGCTATCCTGTCGTTTGCGTTGTGCGGCTTTGCGAACTTTGCGTCGATCGCGGTGCTGACGGGCGGCTTTAGCGCCGTCGCGCCGGAACGCCGCGCCGAAGTCGCGCGCTACGGACTGCGTGTCGTGCTCGCCGCGACGCTCTCGAACCTGATGAGCGCCACGATTGCGGGCATGTTCCTGACGCTGAACTGAATCGAGGATCGCTGTATGAAGATGGAACAATTGCTGGAGCGCGCGGGTGTCGCGCGAGAAAAGGCCTATGCGCCTTATTCGAAATTCAAGGTCGGCGCGGCGCTGCTGACTAAAGACGGCACCGTATTCGACGGCTGCAACGTCGAGAATGCGTCGTACGGTTTGTGCAATTGCGCGGAACGCACCGCGTTTTTTAGCGCGATTGCCGCAGGATATCAGCGCGACCAGTTCGCGGCCCTGGCCGTGATCGGCGATACGGATGGCCCGATTGCGCCTTGCGGCGCGTGCCGTCAGGTGATCATCGAACTGGGCGGCCCCGAGCTGCCAATTCGCCTCGGCAATCTGCACGGCGCGACCCGCGACACCACCGCGCGTGAGCAATTACCGGACGCGTTCTATCTATGAGCAAGCACAAGATCATCTACGACACCGACCCCGGTGTGGACGATGCAATGGCGCTCGTGTTTCAGGCGTTGCATCCCGATGTCGAACTGTTGGGGCTGACCAGCGTGTTCGGCAACGCAACGATCGACACGACGACCCGTAACGCGCGCTTTCTGGCCGGACGTTTCGCGGCTGGCGTGCCGGTTGCACGGGGCGCCGCAGCGCCGCTCAAACGCACCGCGCCGGAACCACTCGCATGGATTCACGGCGACAACGGTCTCGGCAATATCGCGCTGGATACAACGGACGAAGCACCGCTCGACCCGCGTCCCGCGCATCGCTTCATCATCGACACGGTGCGCGCGCATCCCGGCGAAGTGACCCTGCTCGCGGTGGGACCGCTCACGAATCTCGCGCTGGCGCTCGCCGACGATCCGCAGATAGCATCGCTCGTCAGGCAGGTGGTGATCATGGGCGGCGCATTCGGCACCGACGGCGTGCTCGGCAACGTGTCGCCCGCAGCGGAAGCGAACATTCTGGGCGACCCCGATGCGGCCGACCTCGTGCTCGGCGCTGCATGGCCGGTCGCGATCGTCGGACTTGATGTCACGCAACCGACCATCATGAGTCGCGAGTATCTGGCGTCGTTGCGCGAGCGCGGCGGCGTGCCCGGCCAGTTCGTGTGGGAAGTGTCGCGGCACTATGAAGCGTTCCATGAGCAGAGCGCGCAATTGCAAGGCATCTATGTGCACGATTCGTCGGCGGTCGCTTATGTGCTCGCGCCGCATCTCTATACGACGCGCAGCGGTCCTGTACGCGTGTTGACTGAAGGGATCGCGGTGGGGCAGACCATCCAGAAGCCGTCGACCATGCCCGTTCCCGCACCGGCCTGGGACGACCGGCCCGACTGCACAGTCTGTATCGGCGTGGATGTGCCAGGCATGCTCGCGCTCTATGAAGACACGATTTGCGGCACGCTTCCGGCATGACGGTTAACGCTTGACGCTGAGTGCGTTGAACAGGTTGTGCTGCTCGTCATGGCGAACAGCACAACGTCTGCGAGTGTCCACACCTGCCGCACGACACCAGCGCCATCATTGATCTGATTTAAGCTTGCTTCTGCAACAGTGCATTGCAGCACACTGAAGCCCGCAATCGTAGCCGGTGCCCGGCGTCAATCTTTGCTACATTTCTGCACACGCACTCCGCTTGCGTCCATAGTCGGCACAAGGACGCGGCACGCGTGACTGAAATCTATCAAGAGGCCAAAGATGCGAATTCTAGTAGTTGGGGCGGGCGCGGTGGGTGGTTACTTCGGCGGACGTCTCGCGGCGGCGGGTGAGGATGTGACTTTTCTCGTGCGCCCAGGCCGTGCGGAAAAGCTGCAACGTGACGGACTCATCATCAAGAGCGCGCGCGGTGATCTCACGCTGCAAGACGTCAAAACCATTGTCGCGGGCGTCAACGCCGAGCCTTTCGATCTGGTGCTGCTGAGTTGCAAGGCCTACAGTCTCGACGACGCAATCGATTCATTCGCGCCGCTGGTCGGCGAATCGACGCTGATCCTGCCGATGCTCAACGGCATGCGCCATATCGACGTACTCAAGGAAAAATTCGGCGCGTCACGCGTGCTGGGCGGTCAATGCGTGATTGCCGCGACGCTCAACGCGCAGCAGCATATCGTGCATCTGAATGAGATGCAGGCCATCACGTTCGGCGAACTGACGGGCGGCACGTCCGAACGGGTTCAGGCAATTGCGGACGCCATGGCCGGTGCGAATTTCGACGTATCGGTCAGCGATAACATTCTGCTGCGCATGTGGGAGAAATGGGTGTTCCTGGCTACGCTGGCGGCCAGCACGTGTCTGATGCGTGGTTCGATCGGCGATATTCTGGCCGCGCCCGACGGCAAGCGCGTGGTAGAAAATCTGCTGGGCGAGTGCCGCGCGGTAGCCGAGCATCAGGGCTTCACGATGGGTCCGGATTTCGACACCCGCGCCACGCAAACGCTGTTCACGCCTACGCCGCTCACCGCGTCCATGCTGCGCGACGTGGAAAACCACTCGCATAGCGAGGCGGATCACATTCTCGGCGATCTGATCTCGCGTGGCGGCGATGCGCAAAAGGGCGAGCATGGCGTGTCTCTGCTACGTATCGCCTATAGTCATCTGAAGACGTATGAAGCGCGGCAGGCCCGTACGTCGTGAGTGACTGAACTGGCCCGGGTCGCCGGGAAGCACGAGTGGCATGGTGAAGGACGCCCATCACAGCCCGCTACCGGAGGTGAAGCATGCCGAGTCCAACCGGATCCGTGCCCGCGCTCAGTGGGGCTTCGGCCACGATCTTCTCGATCGGAATCGTGTTTCTCGGCTACTGGGGCATGTATGAGGAGACGAAGTGGCACGTCAGCGACGTCCTGGTTTTCGTCTTCGCGTTGCTCGGCTTTGCCTGCCTCGGACTCGTGCCGTGGGTCGCCACCGCGCCGGTTGAACCGGACACCAGCGATTCACGGGTTCGTATCGCGCGACATCTGTTTCTCGCGGGTGTGATAGCGATCTGGCTTGCCGTGACGTTGTCGGTGATTCTCTAAACGCGGCAGTATGCGCACTGTAAGCCGGCATTCATGAAAATGAATCCAGTCCGGCTTAACAGATTGATATAAAAGAATTTTTGGTTGAAGAAACAGTGGCTCGCCTAAAGCGCGCAACGTCAAACGGCGGATGAGCGGCCTTCGACTCAGTGAATTCCCTGAGTGACGCCGGCATGCTTCAATCAGCAAAATCTGTCCCGCTTGTGGAAGGGTTCACGCGCGCAAAGCGGATGCACAGCCGCCCGTCGAATCGCACGTTTATCCGGCCACTGTTTACCATTCTGCCCGCAGCGATCCTGCAGGGCGGAGCGTTGTCTGGCACGTTCCATCCGAACGGCGTCGGGCGTAAGGACATGATTATTACCGTCGACACTTCCCTCCGCGGGCGCAGAGCCCGCCGCCGTTTGCTGCGGCTGTTGCCCGCCGTCTTACCCACTGGTTGCCATCGTAGCCGTGCCGCTCGCCAGAGCCCGCTTTGCCGCGATGCTTTATCATGGAGCCCGCTCCGCTGGCCGGAGCATGAGCCCACGTCTGCAGTAGCGCCTGAACCCAATCTGGCGCAGCGTACCGCGAGGCGGGTCTCCCCACCCCATCTTCTGGTTTTTCCGCTGGTCATGGCGAATTAACGCGTGCCCGCGCCACGTCAATGACGATGCGCCAGGCTGCGTCAATGCGCAAGCCTGACGGCGCAATGCTCGCCGACCGTTTTTCCAGATCCCGTAGTTCGCGCCGCGCGGCAAACCCGTGCGTCGCTGTAACCGTTTGACGTAGAGGTACACGATGAATTCATCCCATCCGCCCGGCGCACGCGTGTCGCAGACCCGTTCGTTTTCGACGGTCTTTCTGATCGAGATGTGGGAGCGCTTCGGCTATTACGGCATGGCCGCGCTGCTGGTGCTGTTCATGATCGACAGACAGAACTTCACCGACAGCCACGCCACGCTGACATGGGGCGCGTTTACGGCAATGGTGTACGCATCGCCGTCGATCGGCGGCTGGATCGGCGACAAGGTGCTTGGCGCGCGCCGTACGATGATTTTTGGCGCCACCGTGCTGTCGGCAGGTTATCTGATGCTGGCGCTGCCCAATGACCAGCTCGCGTTCATGTACGCGTCGCTTGGCGTGATCGTGGTCGGCAACGGGCTGTTCAAGGCGAACGCGGCGAACCTCGTGCGCCGCATTTACGAAGGCGACGATGCACGCATCGACAGCGCATTCACGATCTACTACATGGCGGTCAATATCGGCTCGACCGTGTCGATGCTCGCGACGCCGTGGATCAAGGACCATTGGGGCTGGCACGCGGCCTTCGCGGTGTGTTGCGCGGGGATGCTGCTGTCGGTGCTGAACTACTTCATCATGTTCCGCACGCTGGCACACATCGGCTCGGCGCCGGACGCCGAACCGGTGCGCTGGAAGCGTGTCGGCGCAGTAGTGCTGGGCGGTATCGCGCTGGGTGCCGCGACGATGTTCGTGCTGCAGCATAAGGCGATCGCCGTGGCCTGCGTGTACGCGGCCGGCGTCGCGATTCTGGCGATCTTCGGCTACATGCTGGTGAAAGCCGAACGCTCGGAGCGCTCCGGGTTGGCCGCTGCGCTGATCCTGACCGCACAGGTCATCCTTTTCTTCGTGTTCTATCAGCAGATGTCGACCTCGCTCACGCTGTTCGCGCTGCGCAATGTCGATCCGCGTTTCGTGCTGTTCGGGCAGACCTGGTTCACGTGGAGCGCCGCGCAGTTCCAGGCGCTCAATCCGATCTGGATCATGCTGCTGAGCCCGTTGCTTGCGATGCTCTATACGAAGCTCGCGAACAGCGGCAAGGACGTACCGGTGGCGGTGAAATACGCGTTCGGTTTCGCGGTGGTGGCGGCCGGCTTCTTCGTGTATGCGGCCAGCGGCAATTACGCGGTGAACGGACGCGTGTCGTCGTGGTTCATGGTGGGCGGCTATGGCTTGTACTCGCTGGGCGAACTGCTGGTGAGCGGGCTCGGCCTCGCGATGATCGCCCGCTACGTGCCAGCGCGGATGAGCGGCTTCATGATGGGCGCCTACTTCGTGGCGACCGGCGTGTCGCAGTATCTGGGCAGCGTGGTGGCGAATTTTGCGCAGATGCCGGCGGGCAATCTCGACCCGCTCGAATCGTTGCCGCTCTATACGAAGCTGTTCAGCGGGCTGGGTTGGCTGGCGGCGGCGGGCGCGCTAGTGGCGATCCTGCTGTTGCCGCTGATGGGCAAGCTGTCGCGTGAACATCAGCGTTGCAGCACGCAGACGCGTGAGAACGAGCGGCAAAACGCTGCCGTCAACGCCGTAGCGGCCGAATAGTTTTTCCGCGGGTCAGCACAAACCCAATGGCGCGCCTTGTTATGCAAGGCGCGCCATTTTGCATTTCAGCACCCCGGCGGTAGCGTCGATGACTGAGCGGCGTCACGATAGCGCTGCGCTGATGGACATTTTCACGCGTTCGCCCGCATTGAAACGCCGCCGGGTACAAAAGTCCGCCTGGCAGCATGGGCCGGAGTTAAGCTAACGTCTTCAATCTGGCCTTCAGACATTACTCGTTCCCCGGTTGTTGAGGTAGCCACTCGCATGGACATTCATATCGCTGTCGAAGGGCATCACGATCTGTCGGGACAGATTTATCGTCAGTTGCGTGCCGGAATACTCGAAGGACGGCTGGCCGGCGGTACACGTTTGCCGTCAACACGCGACCTCGCCACGCAACTGGGCGTATCTCGCAAGACCACGCTCGACGTCTTCGAGCGCTTGCTGTCCGAAGGTTATCTGAGCACACGTACCGGTTCGGGCACCTTCGTCGCCGACGGGCTGGAGCGTCTGCCGGTAGAGCGCTCATCGCACGCCAAGGCCGCTGATTCGGCGCGCGAACGCACGAGGAAGGCCAGAGATGCCGCCGCACGCGCGCAGCCGCTGTGGGAGCAGATGCCCGAGAATTTCCCGCTGCCGCGCCCGTCGGTGCCCTCACCGCAAGACTTCATGGGCGGCGCGACCGACAAGTCACTGTTCCCCTTCGACGTCTGGCGCCGCTGCGTGAATCACGCGTTGCGCATCCAGGCGCGTGGGACCGGCACATATCGCGAAGTCGCCGGCGAACAGGAATTGCGTCTCGCGATCTCGCGTTATCTTGCGTTCAATCGGGCCGTGACGAGCAATTGGGAAGAGGTCATCGTCACGCAAGGCGCGCAGCACGCGCTCGATCTGATGGCGCGTATCACGCTGCGGCCAGGCGAAATCGCCGCGATTGAAGACCCTGGCTATCCACCGGCACATGCATGCTTTACGGCGACCGGCGCGCGTGTCGTGCCGGTGCCGGTAGACCGGGAAGGCTTGATCGTCAGCAAGCTGCCGGACAAGGCGCGGCTCGTCTACGTGACACCGTCTCACCAGTTTCCGCTCGGCATGCCGATGAGTCTCGAGCGTCGCGTCGAGCTGCTCGAATGGGCGCAAAAGCGCGGCGCGGTCATCATCGAGGATGACTACGACTGCGAATACCGCTTCGAAGGGCGTCCCATGGAGCCACTGAAAAGCCTCGATCGTGCAGGCCTCGTTGCTTACCTGGGAACGTTTTCAAAGACTATTTTTCCGGAGTTGCGGGTGGGTTACGTGGTGCCCCCGGCATCGCTCTACAGCCCGCTTCTCAAGGCACGCCAGATCGCCGACTGTCACGGTTGCACGCTGACGCAAAGCGCGCTCGCGTCGTTCATGCTCAACGGCGACTTCGCCAAACATCTGCGGCGTATGCACAAGATCTACGCGGCGCGTCGAACCATGCTGCTCGACCATCTGCAAGGCGACCTCGCGCCGTGGTTCGAACCGATCGTGCCGACCGCGGGCATCCACCTCGCGGCGCATCTGAAAGCGCCGTTGACGGAGGAGCAGGTGGTGAGCGCGGCGCGCGAAGCGTCGATCGGACTGTACGGGCTGACACCGTTTTATCTGGATACGAAGCCGCAGCCGGGACTGATGTTCGGCTACGGCAGCATCGCGGTCGAGCACATTGATGCGGCGCTCACGAAGCTGGCAGGAATTCTTCCGCGCCTCGTGAAATAACAGGTGGTCGGCTCGTCAATTGCGATGACGGCCGTGGCGCGATGCGTCGCAACCGCTCGCCTCGCGACGCTGCGACCGTGTTTTCTCCGCTGTATGAAGCGCAATTGTGAACGCGGCGGCGCAAGCGTCGAGTCGATCATCAGTCGATCTTGCGCAGGTCGAGCGCCGCTCATCAGCCAACCGGAAGTGAACCCGCAGCGATCTTTAAACGATTAGCCAGCGTCCGGCGAATCCCTTCTGAAGACGAAAAGTATCTTTATTCATGCATCGAAACGATCTGTAACGTGCGTTACGTGTTCGTGTTGCCGACCCCCGCAACGCACGTTTACCCGCTAAAACAAGGATCAAAATGCGTGACGGAGTCAGCGCCGCGCAACAAACCTTCGCGCTGATACACAAAAGAGTCGCGCAAATCGCATTAGCGCTTGTAGAATCCGGCGTTGAAGCGTGCACATACCGTATGCGCTTCGTGCAATTCACTGACCACAACAGGTAGGAGAAACATGCCGACTTCCGCAAAAAAGGTGGCCAAGAAGGCTGCTGCCCCGGTACCGACCAAGAAGGTTGCTGCAAAGAAAGTTCCTGCGAAGAAAGCCGTCGCAGCTAAGAAGGTCGCCGTGAAGGCGTCCAGCGCACCGTCGCCGATCAAGGACACCTTCACGAAGGCCTCGCTGGCTGCTCACGTTGCTGAGAAAGCAGCTGTGGAACCGAAGACCGCCAAGGCTGTTCTGGCCGCGCTCGAAGAAACCATCCTCGGCGCCGTGCACAAGAAGGGCGCTGGCGAATTCACGCTGTCGGGTCTTCTGAAGATCGTCGTGCAAGCTGTTCCGGCGAAGAAGCGCCGCTTCGGCAAAGACCCGTTCTCGGGTGAAGAGCGTTGGTTCCCGGCCAAGCCGGCTAGCGTGCGCATCAAGGCACGTCCGCTGAAGAAGCTGAAAGACGCTGCAGCAGGCTGATCGCTTCATCCGTTAGCGCGATTCGACGAGCTTTCGTTTGATCGTTTATCGGGCGCGTTTGACGTTTGAGCAGGTCCGCAGTGCAAAGTAGTCTGAATCCCCGTGGGTGCAAATCCACGGGGATTTTTTATGCGTATTCACCTGGTGTGGCGTGTTTCGCAGACGCACCGCGATGCTGCGTATGCACCGTACTAGCGCATCATGAGCCGCCGCAGTACGATGGCGGCGAAGCCATGCTGGCCGGGATGCGCTGTTAGCGTGCATGCAACGCAGCTTCACACGCTAAAAGCGCAATGGCATAGCGCTTGCTTGATCGATTGTCGAACACCGAATGCGCAGCGCATTCGCCTTCTATCCGACAACAAGAGCGGGGCGTGACATGCGATGCTATGACGAGATGCGTCATCATGACGATGCCGTGCGGCCACACTACGCGCGCTTTGAGCGATGGTTGGTCACACAGGGCAATGAGGCGATCGCACGCAAGCGTGCGGAAGCCGATCTGCTGTTTCGCCGGGTGGGTATCACTTTCGCGGTGAACGGCGATCTGTCCGGCACCGAGCGGCTGATCCCATTCGATCTGATTCCGCGGATCATTCCACGCGGCGAATGGTCCACGCTGGAAGCCGGCCTGCGCCAGCGGGTGCAGGCACTCAATCTGTTCATCCACGATGTCTATCACGAGCGCAATATCGTGCGCGCAGGCATCGTTCCGGCGGAACAGGTTTATACCAACGCGCAGTACCGGCCTGAAATGCAGGGCGTCAATGTGCCGCTTGGTGTTTACGCGCATATTGCCGGCGTCGACGTGGTGCGTGCCGGCGACGACGGCGATTTCTACGTGCTCGAAGACAATCTGCGGGTGCCGTCGGGCGTCTCCTATATGCTCGAAAACCGCAAGATGATGATGCGGCTGTTCCCCGAGCTGTTCGTGCAGAACCGCATTGCGCCGGTCGCGCATTATCCCGATCTGCTGCTCGATACATTGCGTTCGGTCGCGCCTGAAGGCGTCGACGATCCGGTCGTGGTGGTGCTCACGCCGGGCATGTACAACTCCGCGTATTTCGAGCACACGTTCCTCGCGCAGCAGATGGGCGTGGAACTGGTGGAAGGCAAAGACCTGTTCGTCGACGACAACTACGTGTTCATGCGCACGACGCAGGGGCCGAAGCGCGTCGATGTGATCTACCGGCGCGTGGACGACGACTTTCTCGATCCACTCGCGTTCCGCGCCGACTCGGCGCTCGGCGTGCCGGGTCTGCTCACCGCGTATCGCGCGGGACGCGTGGCGCTGGCCAACGCAATGGGCACCGGTATCGCCGACGACAAATCGATCTATCCGTATGTGCCGGAAATGATCGAGTTTTATCTCGGCGAAAAGCCGATCCTCAATAACGTGCCCACGTTCCAGTGCCGCAAGCCGGACGACCTCGCGTACACGCTCGCGCATCTGTCGGAACTGGTGGTCAAGGAAGTGCACGGTGCGGGCGGCTACGGGATGCTGGTCGGGCCGGCGTCGACGAAAGCCGAAATCGAATCGTTCCGCGAACGTTTGATCGCGCGTCCGGCCGGTTATATCGCGCAGCCTACGCTGGCGCTTTCCGCATGTCCGACCTTCGTCGAGGCGGGTATCGCGCCGCGCCATATCGACCTGCGTCCGTTCGTGCTGTCCGGCAAGACCGTCACGATGGTGGCCGGCGGACTCACGCGCGTCGCGTTGCAGGAGGGCTCGCTCGTCGTCAATTCGTCGCAGGGAGGCGGCACCAAAGATACCTGGATGGTCGACTGACGCGGTTGCCGATGCGCTCGCCAGCGCCGCCCGTTTTCGGGTAGCCAGAGCGCGTTCACAACCCAGCGCGCCGGGGCAGCACGCAGTATGCAGAACGCCGCCGGCGCATACGGATAACCAGCGCGAGCTCTCTTAACCTTGACCCAGAGGCCTCGCGTCATCAGATACGGAACGCCGTCATGCTAAGCCGCACTGCCGATCATCTTTTCTGGATGGCCCGCTACATGGAGCGCGCGGAGAATACCGCCCGCATGCTCGATATCAATCTGAAGGCGCTGCTATTGCCGCAGACGGCCGAACAGGAGGCGCGCGCACAACGTTCGGTGCTGCGCATCTCCGAACTCGAAACCGCGTTCGCGCAGCGCTACGACGAACCGACTCACGAACACGTGCTGCATTTCATGGTCGCGGATTCGACCAATCCGTCGAGCATTCATTCGTGTTTGCAGGCCGCGCGCGAAAATGCCCGTGCCGTGCGCGGCACGTTGACGACCGAATGGTGGGAGACCATCAACGATACGTGGCTCGAATTCAACGAGCGGATCGCGTCGGGGCAGGCGACCCATAACCCGGGTGCGCTGTTCGAGTGGGTGAAGTTCCGCTCGCATCTGTCGCGCGGTGTCACGATCGGCACCGCGTTGCAGGACGACGCGTTCCTGTTCACGCAGCTCGGCACCTACCTCGAACGGGCGGACAACACCGCACGGATTCTCGACGTGCGTTTCGCGGACGTCGAACCGAATTCTCGCGACGCCGCGCGTCAGCTCGAAGACTTCTATTACTGGACCTCGATTCTGAGTTCGGTGTCGGCGCTGGAAATTTATCGCAAGGTGTATCGCGACGTAGTCACGCCGGCACGGGTAGTCGAATTGATGATCCTGAACCAGCAGATGCCGCGTTCGCTGCTGGCGTCGCTCGAAGGGGTCTGCACGAATCTGGCGATGCTGCGCACGTCCGGTTCGAACCAGTGTGAACGTTTCGCCGGCAAGCTGCGCGCCGAGCTTGTGTATTCCGACATCCGGCAGATTTTCGAAGCCGGCCTGCACGCCTATCTGACTCAGTTCCTGGCTCGCGTGTTCGAGCTGGGCAATCTGGTTGCGCGTACCTACCTGATGCTGCCAGTCGCCTGACGGAGTTTTTTTATGTACCTGACGATCCGCCACGACACCTCCTATCGCTATGAAGCGACCGTCCACTATTCGATCCAGCAACTGCGTCTGACGCCCGCCAGCGGCGCCGCGCAGGTGGTGCGGCGCTGGCACATCGACGCGCCGGGCAAGCTCGACGCGACCTTCGATGCCTATGGCAACGTGCTGCACACGCTGGTGATCAACAAGCCGCATAACGAGATCCGGCTGCATGTGTCTGGCGAAGTGGAGACGATTCCGCTGGTCGACGGCTTGCTGCGCGATGCGGTCGGCCCGATCCCGCTCGAACATTTCACCTGCGCGACGCGGCTGACGGAAGCCGATGCGGCGATCCGCGAACTGGCTCAGTCGGTGCCGACGCTCACGAGTTCGGCCAGTCTGATCGAGCTAT
Source organism: Paraburkholderia metrosideri (assembly GCF_904848625.1). Lineage (GTDB taxonomy): Bacteria > Pseudomonadota > Gammaproteobacteria > Burkholderiales > Burkholderiaceae > Paraburkholderia > Paraburkholderia metrosideri. Next base: position 260,271 of record NZ_CAJHCP010000004.1, on the reverse strand, counting down.
CCGGGCAGATCGTGCAGCGCGTGAAGTACAACTCCGGCATCACCGAAGTCACCAGCACCGCGGCACAGGCGCTCGAACTGGGCAACGGCGTGTGTCAGGACCATGCGCATCTGATGCTCGCCTGCTGCCGCGTGCGCGGAATTCCGGCGCGTTACGTGAGCGGCTATATCGAACCCGGCGAAGTGTCTCCTCAGGACGCTTCCGTCGCGGCGCCTCACGGTGCGAGCCATGCATGGGTCGACGTGTGGCTCGAAGGCAAGGGCTGGATTTCCGTCGATGTCACCCATGCCGCATTCGCCAGCGAAATTTATTGCCGGCTTGCCGTCGCCCGCGACTATGAAGCTGCCGCGCCGGTGCGTGGCCGGCGCATAGGCGGTCTGGAAGAGGAGCTGAAGGTCTCGGTGACGGTGAGTGCCCAGCAGACGCAGTAGGCGGCTATCTTGGCCGCTCGTGAACGTCTCGTGAGTGACGCATGAGCGGTGCTTACCAGCGCCCTGGCCGGAGCGGTTGCCAGCCGCTCCGGCCAGGGCCGGCACTCATCTCTATTCAGTTTGGGATCGCAAAAGCCGTCATACGGAACAGCGGCGCATGCGCGCCGCATTACAATAGCGCCGTTCAGTGGTTTTTTGCGGGACTCTCCTATGACTTACTGTGTCGGCATGGCCGTCGACGACGGGCTCGTGTTGCTGTCGGACACCCGCACCAATGCGGGCGTCGATCACATCAGCACCGCACGCAAGATGTCGGTGTTCGAGCAGCCGGGCGAACGCATGCTGGTTTTGATGGGCGCCGGCAACCTGTCGCTCACGCAAGCGGTGCTGCACGAGTTGTCCGAGCCCGCCGACCCGTCGCAACCCACGCTGTGGAGCGCGCCTACCATGGCGGACGCGGCACGCGTAATCGGCCGCGCGGTGCGCTGTGTGCATCAGCGTGAAGCGGAGGCGTTGCAGGAATTCGGCGTCGACTTCAATTGCAGCTTCATTCTTGGCGGACAGATTGCGGGCAACCGGCCGCGCCTGTTCATGATCTACTCGGCGGGCAATTTCATCGAGTCGTCGGCGGTGAACCCGTATTTTCAGATCGGCGAGGCCAAGTACGGCAAGCCGATCATCGACCGCGTGCTCACGCCGTCCACGCCGCTCGACGAAGCCGCCAAGTGCGCGCTGATCTCGATGGATTCGACGCTTCGTTCGAACCTGTCGGTGGGATTGCCACTCGATCTGCTGGTGTACGAAAAGGACACGCTTCGCGTGACGCGTTTCGTGTCGATCGATCAGGACAACGCCTACTTCGAGATGATCCACCGGACCTGGGGCGAACGCTTGCGCCAGGTGTTCGGCGAGATTCCCGATCCCGACTGGCAGGTATCGCCGAATGTGCCGGCGTTGCAAAGAGAACGCGCGCTGGTGCTGTATCGCGCGCCGGTGGGCGCCGATGGGATCGAGCATGAGCACGATGTGAAGCCCGCGCAGACGCTGGCGCAGGCCGAGAAGGGCAAGTCGCAGCGGCGGTAGGTGCGGGAGGTCGGGGCGCCCCGGTAAGTCGGGCACCTTCCGCCTGTTCGACAAAAAGGCCGCCTGCAGGTCCGATAACGGGCTTGCAGGCGGCCTTTTTGTTTTGCCGCTGTCCACACGGAAGCAGAACTGCAAGACGAAAAAAAACCAGCCGTCGGCAAAGCCTCTGGCTGGTTTTTTTGACGTTTGCTTCAGCTACGTAGCAAGTCCGATTAGAACTTGTGACGGATACCGACGCTGACCATAACCTGGTTGTCGGTGCTTGCCTGGTTGCCGTACGAACCGATCGAAGCCGTTGCACCCACGAGTGCGCCGGTGGTCGGATCACGCTGTTCGCCGCTGGCGTGCTGCCATGCGCCAACCACATACAGGTCGGTACGCTTGGACAGCGAGTAATCGCCACCCAGCGACACCTGGTTGTAAGTTGCCGATGCGTCGCCAGTGCCCTTCGTGTACGCGTAGCCGATACCCAGCAATGCTGCCGGCGTGATCTGGTAGCCCACGTAGGCGCGGCCGACGTTGAACTTCTGCGTCGTGTCGAATCCCGACGCTGCATCCGGCTTGTATTGCGCGTTGCTGTAGCTCAGGTTGCCCGTGAACGGACCGACCACATACTGCGCCGCCACCGAAGCGATACCAATCGACTTCGCCGTAACGTATGCCGAGTTGATGCCGGCATTATTCGGGAAGTTGGTGTCGAACGTATTGCCCGACGTGCCCGACCACGTGGTGCGCGCGGCGCCCGTGTTCGAATTGTCTGCATGCAGGTAGCCAGCAGCGAGGCTGAACGGACCCGTTGCGAACGTTGCCGCGCCCGACCACGTCTGGTTCGAACCCGTCGAACCGGCGACGCCGCCGAAGCCGTACACGCCTTCAACCTGGAAGCCCGAGAACACCGGCGACACGTACTTGACTGCGTTGATCACGCGGAAGCTGTTGTCGTTATTGTCGACGTCACCCGGCGTAGCGAACGTGCTGCCGAAGTAGTTGTCGCCCGTCAGCGGCTGAACCATGTCGACCAGCGGGTCGTACTGCTTACCAGCCGTGAACGTGCCCCACGAGTCGCCGGTCAAGCCAACGAACGCCTGGCGACCGAACAGCGCGCCGCCTTGCTGGAGCGCGCCGCTGTTGATATCAAAACCGTTTTCCAACTGGAAGATTGCCTTCAGGCCACCGCCGAGGTCTTCCGTACCCTTCAGGCCGAAACGGCTGCCCTGAAGGTTGCCGCCGAACAGTTTCACGACGCTACCGCCTGACGGAGTGGCGTTGTTCACGTACTGGACTGATTCATCGATCAAGCCATACAGGGTAACGCTGCTTTGAGCATGGGCCACGCCGGTGACGCCGAGAAGCGCCAGCGAGAGGGTAGACAGTGCGATTCGTTTCATCTATTTCTCCACGCGATGATTAGTTTCGTTGTTGCGAAAAGGAGAATAGCTCACCGGCCCGATCGGCAAGAACAGGAAAAAAAAGACTGTCTCTAAAAACAGACAATGGACGCAAGGTCTTGTATTTAAAGCGGGTTCCCGATTATTTCGGTTTTAGCAATATTTATTCGTTGACGCGGCATTATTGTTGTTTTGTTGACAGTGATGGTGCAGGCGCCTTGACTTCGGACCTCTACTCGACGTGGATTATGGTTGGCATTTCTAATGGTCGGGCTCGCTGCATAGCAGAATGAAAAAACGGCGGGTGCGGCGGTTGAGTAGCGAGATAGACAACCCGACCCATTATGTGTGCAGCGTGGCCGGACGGGGCTGCGGTACGCCGCCCCGTCTGGCAGATAAGTGGAGTGCTTACGGATTACGGGTGTTTCCGGCGTCGCCGATATTGCGGCGCGCAACCGTGGCTGCGGCAAGGCCGGCGGCTGCGGCGAGCAGCACGGAAGTCCACGGATTGCGCCTGACGTAGCGATCGGCCGCGGCTGCCTTCCGGCTGGTTTCGAGCAGCGTGGCCGCGGCGATCCGGGTGGCTTGCGCCTCGGCAAGCAGGACGCTGCGGCCGACCTTCAGCGCGGTTGCGCGCGTCGTAAGATTTCTTCGCGCCTGAGTGCGAAAAATCGTAGCTGGCGCCGCGGCGGAAAGTGTGCCAGCCAAGCCTCCCGCAGCCGCGCGAGCCGCCGGCGCGGCAGGTGCGCCCGCTGCGCCGGGTCCGGTCGCCGCCGTTGCGGTGTCCCGCTGCGGGCTTCTTCCAGCGCTGGGCGCCGTGTCGGCCGACACCGTCGACGCCGCCAGCACCGACGCCAGCATCGCGCGGCTGCCGGGCGGCGATGCTTCCTGCATGCCCCAGCCGCCGCGCGGATCGTGCATGCGTCCGCGCGCTGCCGAAAATTCCGCGCCGAGCAGCAATACCGCCGCCGAGAAGTACAGCCACATCAGCAGAACGGCGAGCGACCCGGCGGCGCCGAACGAACTGGCCATGCCGGCGTGCGCGAGATAGAGCGCAAACAGTTTCTTGCCCGCTGAAAACAGCACCGCCGCAACGATTCCGCCGACCAGCGCATCGCGCCAGCGCACCGTGGCATCCGGCAGAAATTTGAGCAGGCCGGCAAATGCGAACGCGAGCACCAGCAAGCCGACGCCCAGTTGCATCAGGTTGCCGATGATGACATACGGCGAATTACCCCACAGCCATTGACCGACAAACGTGATGGCGGTGTCGAGCACCAGCGACACGATCAGCAGGAATGCGACGCCGAGCACGAGCCCGAACGAGATCAGGCGCACCCGCACTAGCGCAATCACGCTGGACGTACGTGGGCCCGTATTCGGCCACACCAGATTGAGCGCGCTATTGAGCGACGAGAAAGTGGCCGACGCGCCTATGGCCAGCATGGAGAACGAGATGATCGCGGCAACGCCGCCCGCGTTGCCACTGTGATGAGCGTTTTCGACGATGGTTTGAACGCCCGCCGCCGCCTGATCGCCGAGCAGGCCGTTGATATGGCTATACAGTTCGCCGCGCGCGGCTTCGGCACCGAAGAACCAGCCGGCCACCGCAATCACCATCACGAGTGTCGGCGCGAGCGAAAACGCCGCATAGAACGCAATGCTCGCAGCCATCGCCGCGCATCGGTCTTCGCCGAACTGCCTGAATGCGCCCATGGCCCAGTTGGCCTGGTTGCGGGCCGTCTGCTGGAGGTTTTCGCTGGAAAGGGTGTCCATATCCATGATCGTGTTTCTCGATGTGATGCTGCCGCGAATTGACTGTTTGCGAACCGCTGCCTGCAAGCCGGCAGATCCAGCGGCGCGATTTGCCGGGCAAGTCGCGCCGGCGCAGCCTGCCCTTAGCTTTCGCAAACCTTGTGCCTGTCACTATACAAGTTGGTTCGCGTGCTGCCTGCTTCCCGGCACGCGGCATCGGAAGTGTCCCGCTAGAATGCGGAAGAATCGCTAGATAGCTTGCTCATTCATATCGCTTCTCAACTGGCACACTATGCACTCGCACGAACTCGTACAGCAGCTCGACATCATCGCGGCGGATCAACTAGGCGCGCATTTGCCCGCGCACGTCGTCGAACAATTGCCGCCCGTTGGCGTAACGGTCTTTTCCGTCACCGACGACGCGTCGGACACCGCCGAATTCAGCGCGCGCTATGGCTTTGGCCTCGAAGACTGCGCGAACACGATCGTCGTCCGCTATAAGAAAGAGGGCGCCGAACATTATGCGGCGCTGGTTTCGCTGGGGTCGTTGCGCCTCGATATCAACGGCGCGGTGAAGACTGCGCTGGGCGCACAGCGGCTGTCGTTCGCTAAAAAGGAAGCGGCAGTGGAGCATAGCGGCATGGAATTCGGCGGCATTACCGCGTTCGGGTTGCCTGCCGACTGGCGCATTTTCGTCGATGCCGCCGTGATGGAGCGGTCTCAGATCGTGATGGGGGCTGGGGTGCGGGCGGCCAAACTGCTGCTGGCGCCAGAGGCCCTGCGGCAATGGCCGCGCTGTGAAATCGCCTCTCTGACTCTCCCGCCGCAGTGACGGCGGGCACGCCGTCCGGGTGGATGAACGGTGAGACGCGGTGTGCGTCGATGGTGATCGGGTGCTGCTCTCTACGTCTGCGCCGGCGTTTGCCCAACGCGTGTAGAGTAGTTGTATGCCGGCTGAACGTCGGCGAGCGTGTTTGAACGACCGCTGGCGGGCCGTTTGCAAACTCTCTTGAAGCGGGTTTGCAAACGCCGGCTTGCCAGCCCTCAGGCGAGCCCGATTCCCGCGCGGTGCAACAGGCGCTGATTGCGTTCCGACAGATTTTTCATGCGCAGTTGCTTGCCGGCTTTACGGTAGCGTTCAACCAGCCCCTGCAAGGCCGCCAGCGCGGAATGATCCGCCAGCAGCAAATGACTGCAATCGACCGTGACGCGTTCGGGGTCCTGCGCCGGGTCGAACAGTTCGTGAAAACGCGTGGTCGACGCAAAAAAGAGCGTTCCGCGCGGCACGTAGGTTTTGTCGCCGGAGTGATCTTCTACATGCGCGTGAATTTCGCGGGCATGCTGCCATGCAAAATTCAATGCGGCGATCACGATGCCGCACATCACGGCAATCGCCAGATCGGAAAACACGGTGATGACGGTCACCGCCACGATGACCAGCGCGTCGTTGCGCGGCACCTTGCCCAGCACGCGCAGCGAACCCCACGCAAAAGTCTGCTGCGCGACCACGAACATCACGCCGACCAGCGCGGCGAGCGGAATCCGTTCGATCAGCGGCGACAGGAACAGGATGTACATCAAGATCATCACGCCGCTGACAATGCCCGACAGCCGCGAACGGCCGCCCGAGTTCAGGTTGATCATGGTCTGGCCGATCATCGCGCATCCGCCCATCCCGCCGAACAGACCCGATGCGATATTGGCCGCGCCCAGCGCCAGACATTCGCGATTCGGCTGACCGCGTGTTTCGGTGATCTCGTCGGTCAGGTTGAAGGTGAGCAGCGTTTCGAGCAGACCGACGATCGCCATTAGCACCGCGTAGGGCAGCACGATATGCAGCGTGTCGAGATTCAGCGGCACAGCGGGCAGATTCAGCGCGGGCAAGCCGCCCGCGATGTGCGCCATGTCGCCGAGCGTACGCGTGGGCAGATGCAGCAATTGCGTGAACAGACCGACGCCGACGATTGCAACCAGCGCAGGCGGCGCGGCGCGAGTGACGCGCGGCAGCAGGTAGACGATCGCCATCGTCAACGCGACGAGGCCGCACATCATCAGCAAAGCACTGCCGTGCAGCCATTGTTCGCCTTGCGGCGTGCTCTGTTTGAAGTGCGCGAGTTGCGCGGTCGCGATCACAATCGCGAGCCCGTTGACGAAACCCAGCATCACCGGATGCGGGACCATGCGGATCAGTTTGCCCAGACGCAACGCGCCGAACAGCACCATCAGGATGCCGCTGAGTATCACTGTCGCGAGCAGATATTGCGCGCCGTGCTGGACCACCAGTGCGACGATCACCACGGCCATTGAACCGGCAGCACCCGAAATCATGCCGGGGCGTCCGCCGAATAAAGCGGTGATCGTGCAGATGAAGAACGCGCCGTAAAGGCCCATCAGCGGATTGAGATGGGCGACCAGCGCGAAGGCAATGCATTCGGGCACGAGCGCGAACGACGAGGTCAGTCCCGCGAGGACATTGCTCTTGATACCGGGTAGCCGGGCAAGCCAACCGTGGGAGGGACTAGCGGTGTTCATCTTCGACGAGGTGGGGAGCGTGGGCGAGCGGAGTGCGGGGGGACGCACGGGGTCCGCACGGGTGTGTCCAGCGACCGAAGGTTGACGTTGCGATTCAGCGGCGCGCTGGCAAATTGCAAAAAACGGGGATTTTACAGGAAGGTAACCGGAGTGACCGGCGAGGCGCTCAGGGGCAACGCGCCGAGCCGACGCGATTCAACGCGAAAAAAGGAGTTACGCAACGCGCGGTGGCGCCGGGGTGAAAACGTCACGCCGCCACAGAAGCGGCCGCGTGACGTTCCATATGACCCGGCTTACGCGCCGGTTAGATGACGAGGCGCGATACCTTCGTGCCTTCCAGCGATACGCCAGCCATCAGGCCGCCGTTCGTCAGCACGAATGCTTCGACGGGGCTGGTGGCGGTGGAGGTGTCGACCGCACCGTTCGCGCCGACCTTCAGCACGGCGACCGTTGCGTCCGCGCCGGCTGCCCAGCCCTGGCTGCTCAGGAAGCCGTCGAGTGCCTCCTGCGTCATGAACAGGAAAACCAGCGCCTTCGATTGCGCGCCGATCTGCAAGCCGAACGAGCCTGCCACCGTGCTGTAGAAACCCGTGGTGCGGCCGCCCACGCGCAGCGCACCCTCGCCATATTGTCCGCCGACCCAGAAGCCTGCGGAGATCACGGACGGAAACACCAGCACGCCGCGCGCCTTGGCCACCAGTTCGCGCGAACCGCCGACGTTTTCATACAGGCGTGCGAGTGTCGAATCGACCCCTGCGTTGATCGTGTCGCGCTTCCCGGCATTGGCCGAAGGCGAAGCGCTCGAAGACGGCGACGTTGTCGTGCAACCGGCGAGGCTGAAGCCCATGGAGGCCAAAGCAGCGCTGCCGGTCATGATGAATTGTCGTCTGCGCATGATGGTTTTTCCTTTTCCTTTTGCGTTATAGAAGTTGCTTTTTTCGCTTTGTTGGCTGGTTTTGTTGCCAGCTCCTTAACTGCCTTGTTACCTGTTTCCGTTGCTTTCTTCTCGCGGCTGCGAGCCTGTTTGCCAGTCACTCGCCGGGGGTGTTTTGGGTTGCGCACCTGAGTGCTGAACAGCATTTAGCGTGCCCGACCCCGCCGTCCGCGCAGGGACGGCGCAGCCAGACCCGTCCCCACAAAGAGCCTGCGGGGTTTTCAGCGCAGGTTTTGCTGCCAGCTATGACTGCGTAGCCGGACGAATGTTCTGGTTATGACGGAAAAGGTTGTGCGGGTCGTAGCGGCTTTTTACAGCGACGAGCCGTTCGTAGTTCGTCCCATAGGCTTCGGCGATCCGGCTGGTTTCCTCCTGTGTCATGAAGTTCACGTACACGCTGCCCAGTGCAAACGGTGCAGCGGCGTCGGAGAATGCGCGCGCCCAGGCGATGCAGCGCTCGTCGTCGCTTGCATCGTCCCAGCGGCCGTGTACGTTCATCGCGTACTGCGTGTCGCGGCTGGGGTAGGCGGTTGCGCTGGCTGCCACGCGCTTTGTTTGTCCGCCGATTTGCCCGAAAAATATCTCGCACTGCGCGGACGGCAGCTCGCCGATCGAGTGAAGCAGTGCGTCGATCAGGCCGTCGTCGATGCGGTCGAGATTGTGCGATTTCCAGTAATTACGCGCGCCGGGCGTGAGCAATGGATCGAAAGCCTGCTGCCACATCGCATACGGCATCGGTCCGAGATGTTCGCCGACCGGCGTGCCGAAACCGCGCACCGGTTCCACCACGGACGGCCCATTTTCGACCGGGCCGCTGTAACACATCGCGAACACGATCACCGGTTTGCCATGCACTTCGGGCGGCAGGAACGGCAACGGCGGCGCGAGCCTCAGCACGGCCCATACGCTGAGTTCTTCCGGTGTGCCCGCAGTCGACGCGCGATATTTGACGAGCGCGTCCTTCGCCTGATCGATCGGCAGCACGTAGAGACCGCCATAAACGAGCGGTCCCACCGGATGCAAGCCGAACTCGAATTGCGTGACCACGCCGAAATTTCCGCCGCCGCCGCGAATCGCCCAGAACAGGTCTTCATGCGAATCGGCGCTCGCGTGGAGCAACTCGCCGTCGGCGGTGATGACGTTGGCCGAGATCAGGTTGTCTATCGTCATGCCGTATTTGCGGCTGAGCCAGCCGAAGCCGCCGCCGAGCGTCAGGCCCGCGACGCCCGTCGTCGAATTGATGCCGAGCGGGGTGGCGAGTCCGAATGCTTGTGCTTCGTGGTCGAAATCGTGCAGCGTCGCGCCCGGTTCGACATAAGCGCGCCGCGTGGCCGGTTCGATGCGCACGGATTTCATCGACGATAGATCGAGTACGAGGCCGTCGTCGCACAGCGCGCTGCCGCCGATGTTGTGACCACCGCCGCGAATCGCGAGCGGCAGATCGTGCTCGCGTGCGAACGCGATGCCGCGGCGCACGTCGGCCGCGCCGGCGCAACGCAGGATCATCGCCGGATGACGGTCGATCATCGCGTTCCAGATGCTGCGTGCCGCATCGAAATTCGGGTCGCCGGGCAGCAACAGTGGACCGCGAACTGCCGATTTCAATTCGTCGACAGCGCTACTGGACATTTGAGCCATGGGTCATCTCCTCGAGAAGAAACGGACGACGCTTTCGGCTCGCTTCGCGCTGGTGCCTGTTTCATTCCAGCGGCCAGAAGTGAGATTGAAAGCGTATTGAGAGGTTTATTTGCGTCCAGTAAACGGGGCTGCCTCGCCAAGTCAAACAAAGGTATACCCGCGCCCGCGCTTGATTTCACGCGAGCGCTCGTGTGGCAAGGGTTTGCGGCGCGCATCGGCGTCGAAGGTGCGCCGCGGCGCTGCGGATGGTGGAAATACTTCGGAAAGAGATCGCGCGACGAAGTGTTGGATCTGCGCAATCTGATGGTTGCGCGGCGACACTTTGCGCGGCGCCGCGCGGAGGCGCGGGCCGGTTTTGCTGCTGGTTTAGATGCCGCTTTCGCTATCTTTGCCAGCTGACTCTGCTGGCTTTTCAGCCTTTGACCAGACCGCCATCGACGATCAGGTTCTGCCCGGTCACTGCACGCGACCATGGTGACAGGAAGAACAGCACGGCGTCGGCGAATTCCTCGGGCGTCGTGACGCGCCGCACCGGCGTGGAACTGGCGATCAGGTCGAACACGAATTCGGGGGTGGCCGCGCTGGCGTCGGTGGTGCGTAGCAGGCCACCCGACACCATGTTCACCGTGATGCCGTCGGGACCGAGATCGTGTGCGGCGGTGCGGGTCAGCGACAACAGCGCCGCTTTGGCCGCCGTGTAATCGTGATACGGGACCACCGGGTTCTGAAACAGATTGGTGCCCACGTTGACGATGCGGCCAAACCCTCGCGCGCGCATGCCGGCCGCGGCCGCCTGGATCGTGTTGAGCGCGCCTTTGAGCGAGCCATCGAGTTGCTGCTGGAAATGCGACCATTGGATCGAGTCGATGGTCGGGCGTGCGTCGCCGTCGAAGCGGAAGTCGGCCAGCGCGTTATTCACCACCGACACCACCGGTTGACCGGTCTGCGCTCGTGCTGCATCGAACAGATGCGCGACCGCGGCTGTGTCGGTGATGTCGGCTTGAAGCGGCAATACCCGGTCGCCGAATTCGTCTTTCAACGCGAGAGCCTGCGTTTCGCTCTTGTGATAATTCACGACCACGCTTGCGCCTTCGCGCAGGAGTGCCCGCGTAATTGCCGCGCCCAGCCCGCGGGCGCCGCCCGTTACCAGTACCCATTGTTCTGATAGAAGCATCGGTTTTCCTGTTCTCGATGGAGTTGCGATGTCTCTATTGTCGCCTGAAGTCGGTTGAATTGGGATTGCGTTCACTCTGTGGGGTAACGCACGCAATGAGAACGTGCGCCGTCAGTTTGAGATCGGGTGATGACGTGGTTCATCTACACCCTGTCTGTGTGATTGCGCTCATTGCGCTTCGGCCGTTGTTGATTTGCGTGCGGATAAACACTTATCTCGACGGATTAAAAGCGTTATTGCGGTTGCGCGATCGGCCAGGTACTGCTGAAGAGTTAGTGATTCCGCTACTGGCAATCGGCCGGATTCTGTGGAATGCCTCGCTTATTCAACGTGAAGATAGTTGGGATTCCATATTTAAAGACAAAAATGTCTAGCGGTTTAAAGAGATCGGTAATTAACGATTCTTGACAGTCTGATTCGTCCAACTGTGTGGAAGCCCACCCTCGGCGACGCATTGCGTGGGCTAACGCACGGTCGCGAGGGGGCGCTCCGAATAACTTCAACGTCCATCAAGCCTCGCTGCATCGCTCTACCAACGATATTCGGATGCAGCCAGTCGTTTCTCCCGGATCACGCCAAATCGGGCCGGGATTTTACGCGAGGGAGATGCCGCGCATTACGTTGATTTAGCGTGAGGCGCGGCAATACCGACTGGGCTTTGAATTTCGTTTTTTAACAGTGAACAGAGATTCACTCGTTAACTGGGCCGGTCTTTCTGGGTGCATGGTTAGGAGAATCAAATGAAAAAGCAAAACGGGGACGCGCGGGTTTTGGGAACCCGGCGGGCTGTGTTAGCGGTTGCTGTGAGTCTTTACGCGGCGATTGCGGGTGCTCAGACGAACCCGGCGAAACCTGCCGTGCCGTCGACGGGTTCTTCCAGACTAATGGTTGCACAGGCATCGTCGATTGATTGCGGGCCGTTCGATACGCTCGGTTGCAAACTGGACAACGGTGGAATTCTCGCGCCGAACAACATTGGTATTGCTGCGGCGACGGGGGTGGGAACGAGTGCGTTCAGCGGATCGCAAGGCGGTTCAGGAGATAACGGCGGAAGCGGTGCGAGTGGGGGGAGTGGCGGCTCGGGTTCCGGCTCGGGCTCGACGGGACTTGGGTCTGGAAGCACGGGGAATAGCGGGAAGGGTGGGACGGGGACGGGTAGTGGTGGGGCTGGCAGTGGCGGGACGGGAAGTGGTGGGACTGGCAGCGGTGGGGCTGGCAGTGGTGGGACTGGCAGTGGCGGGGCTGGCAGCGGTGGAACAGGCAGTGGCGGGACTGGCAGCGGTGGCGCCGGAAGCGGCGGAAACGGTGGTGATGGTGGTGGAACCGGTGGAACGGGTACCGGCGGAACCGGTACTGGTGATGGCGGTAGCGGTGATGGTGGTAGTGGGGATGGTGGTGATGGTGGGAGTGGTAGTGGTGATGGCGGCCATGGGCATGGTCACGGTCATGGGCATGGTCACGGTGGCCATGGCGATGGTGGCCACGGTGATGGCGGTCATGGCGATGGCGGCCATGGTGATGGTGGTCATGGAGACGGCGGCCACGGCGACGGCGGTCACGGTGATGGTGGCCACGGCGACGGCGGCCATGGAGACGGCGGCCATGGTGATGGCGGCCATGGAGACGGCGGCCATGGAGACGGCGGTCACGGTGATGGCGGCCACGGCGACGGCGGCCATGGTGATGGTGGCCACGGCGACGGCGGCCATGGTGATGGTGGCCACGGCGACGGCGGCCATGGTGATGGCGGCCATGGAGACGGCGGTCACGGTGATGGCGGCCACGGCGACGGCGGCCATGGTGATGGTGGCCACGGTGATGGCGGTCACGGCGATGGTGGCCACGGTGATGGTGGCCATGGAGACGGCGGCCATGGTGATGGTGGCCACGGTGATGGCGGTCATGGCGATGGTGGCCATGGTGATGGTGGCCATGGTGATGGTGGCCACGGCGACGGCGGCCATGGTGATGGTAGTCACGGTGATGGCGGCCACGGTGATGGTGGCCATGGCGATAGCGGCCATGGTGATGGTGGCCACGGCGACGGTGGTCATGGCGATAGCGGTCCCGGTGATGGCGGTCATGGCGACGGCGGCCATGGTGATAGTGGTCACGGCGACGGCGGCCATGGTGATAGTGGTCACGGCGACGGCGGCCACGGTGATAGCGGCCACGGCGATAGTGGGCACGGCGGCAGTGGCTCAAGCAGTGGCGGCAAAGGTCACGGCGGTGAAGGCCATGGCGAAGGCAACGGCAACGGTGGTAGCGGCCACGGCGGTGAAGGTCACGGCGGAGGCGACTCCAACGGCGGCGGCAATGCTGGTGGCAACGGCAACGGTGGTAGCGGCCACGGCGGCGAAGGCCATGGCGGAGGCGACTCCAACGGCGGCGGCAATGCTGGTGGCAACGGCAACGGTGGTAGCGGCCACGGCGGCGAAGGCCATGGCGGAGGCGACTCCAACGGCGGCGGCAACGCTGGTGGCAACGGCAACGGCAACGGCAACGGCGGCAGCGGCCACGGCGGCGAAGGCCATGGCGGAGGCAGCTCCAACGGCGGCGGCAATGCTGGTGGCAACGGCAACGGTGGTAGCGGCCACGGCGGCGAAGGCCATGGCCGAGGCAGTTCCAACGGCGGCGGCAACGCTGGTGGCAACGGCAACGGCAACGGCAACGGCGGCAGCGGCCACGGCGGCGAAGGCCATGGCGGAGGCGGCTCCAACGGCGGCGGCAACGCTGGTGGCAACGGCAACGGTGGTAGCGGCCACGGCGGCGAAGGCCATGGCGGAGGCAGTTCCAACGGCGGCGGCAACGCTGGCGGCAACGGCAACGGTGGCAGCGGTCACGGCGGCGAAGGCCACGGCGGAGGCAACTCCAACGGCGGCGGCAACGCTGGCGGCAATGGCAACGGCAACGGCGGTAGCGGTCACGGCGGCGAAGGCCACGGCGGAGGCAGCTCCAACGGCGGCGGCAACGCTGGCGGCAATGGCAATGGCAACGGCAACGGCAACGGCGGCAACGGCCACGGCGGCGAAGGCCACGGCGGCGAAGGCCATGGCGGCAGCAACGGCAACGGCGCCGGTGGTGGCCAAGGCCGAGGCGCTGGCGGTGGCTTCGGTGGCTTCGGCGGCGGCCACGGTGGCGGTTACGGCGGTGGCCATGGCGGCGGGGGAAGCCGCTAACAGCGCAACATTGCCACGTGCGAGGAGGCAGCCAACCCGGCGAGCCTCCTCGCCAAACCCAAACCCAAACCCAAACCAAAACCAAAAAACCGCGGACAGGTGCCCACCCGTCCGCGGTTTTTTTCACCCCGCTCGCCTCATCTCAACCCGATCACCCGCTCCTGCACAACCAGAAAAACCTTCTCCCCAGCGACACGTCCTTCGTCACGTGAGCCACCGGTGAAACTTCCAAACGCCGGCAGCACCCCGCAGTCAGTGCCAAACCGGAAACAGGGCACACGCACGGAATCGGTCCGCGTCGCAATCCGATAAACCGGATGCAAGTGACCCGCAAGCGCGTACGCGCCGTTGACCCGCTGCGGGTGATGGCACAACGCCCACGGTCCCATCCGCCAGGGCTCCTTGACGTACTCGATACCCAACGTATCGGGGAGCGCCCCTGCGTGCCGGTCATGGTTGCCTTCCACCAGCACCAGACGCAAATCCGCATGCCTCGCGCGCCAGTCATGCAACGCATCGAGCGTCTCCGCTGCATGAGACTCGCGTGCATGCAGCAGATCACCTAAAAACACGAGCACTACCGGTTCAAACCCGGCGATCAGAATATCGAGGCGCATCAGGTTATCTGCCGTCGATCCAATCGGCACCGGAATGCCGCGCGCACGGAACACGGCGTCCTTGCCAAAATGCGCATCGGCGACAAATAGGCAGCGCTGCACGGGATCAAAACACGCACGCAAACTGGAAAGCACAAGCGGATGCCCAGCAATCTCGATCGCTAACGATGCCGGCTTCATACGCGGGCCGCCTTCTCCAGTTCGGCCAGCATCCGCTCGACACGGTCCGCGAGTTTCTCGGTACTCACTTTCTCGCGCAGACGTCCGACGATCAGCGGAAACGCAAACGGTGTTGGTTTTTTCGGTCGCATCACCACTACGCGGCTCGCGTTCATTCGCTCAAGCGCAATGCGAATGCGCTGTACATCGAGCTCCTGAAGCAGTACTTCCGTATCGGCCTGATTGAGCAGCAGGTTATCGCTATCGTGATGGCGGAAGATCTCATAGAAAAGACCACTCGACGCCTGCAATTGCCGGGCGCTTTTCTGTTGCCCGGGATGCCCCTGAAATACGAGCCCCGAAACCCGCGCAATTTCGCGAAAGCGTCGCATTGAAAGTTCGGAAGAATTGAGGCTCGCGAGAATATCGTGATCCAGTTCATCGAGTCCGAGAAGGCCGCTTTCCAGTTGCCCGGCCCAATCGAATGGTTGGGCGGACAACAGCTCAAAGCCATAGTCATTCATCGAAATGGAAAAAGTACCTGGCTTTTCGCGCGCGACCCGCCACGCGAGCAATGCTCCCAAACCGATATGCGCGGTGCGTCCCGCGAACGGGTAGCAAAAGAAATGATGCCCTTCGCGCGACTTCAGCAGCTCTATCACCAACAATCCTGGCTCCGGCAAGGCGGACCATTTCCTCTGCAATTCAAGCAGCGGTTGCACCGCACGCATCTCCGGTTCGTCGTAGATACCGTTGGCGGCGCGTGCGAGCATCATCAGTGTGGCGTCGGCGAGTTCGGACGACAACGGCATGCGGCTGCCGGCCCATTGCGGCATGGCGCCACGCGATGACGTGGCGCGCCGTACCCAGGCGGTCATATCCTGCACACGGATCAATTCGAGTGCGCGTCCGCCGAAAGTGAAGATATCGCCGGGTTTAAGCCGCGAAATAAACGATTCCTCGATCGCACCAATTCGTCCACCCGAAAGATACGCGACGTTCAACGTGCCGTTCGCGACGATCGTGCCGATGTTGTTGCGATGTCGCCGCACCAGATCTTCGCGCGGAACGCGGTACAGTCCATCGTTTTCGCGCATCACGCGGTGGTAGTCGGGATACGCGCGTAATGCGGTGCCTCCACCTTCGACAAAACCCAGCGCCCAGTCGAACTCTTCCTGCGTCAGATTCCGGTACGCATAAGTGCGACGGATTTCGCGACACAGCTCTTTCGCATCGAAGCCGCCGCCAATCGCGACCGTGACGAGATGTTGCACCAGAACGTCGAAAGGCTTTTCCGGCGTATCGCGTCCTTCTATCTGACGCTGCTCGACCGCTTCGCGAGCGGCGGCGGCCTCGACCAGTTCGAGCGCATGGGTCGGCACAATAGTTATGCGTGACGGACGCCCTGGCGCATGTCCCGAGCGCCCCGCACGTTGCATCAGCCGCGCGACACCTTTCGGCGAACCGATCTGAAACACGCGTTCCACAGGCAGGAAATCGACGCCGAGATCAAGGCTCGAAGTACATACCACCCCTTTCAGCAACCCGCTCTTGAGACCGCGCTCGACCCAGTCGCGCACTTCCTGATCGAGCGAACCATGGTGCAACGCAATCAGTCCAGCCCATTCAGGATGCGCTTCGAGTAGCGCCTGATACCAGACCTCGCATTGCGAGCGGGTATTGGTAAATACGAGCGATGTTTGCGCCTCGCCGATCGCATCGGCCACCGCGCTGACCTGGCGCATGCCCATATGACCGCCCCACGGAAATCGCTCGATGGTGTCGGGAATCAGCGTGTCGACGATCAGCGCTTTAGGCAGCATCCCGTGCACGTTGACGCGCGGTGTGCTGACAGGCGCCAGTAATACGTCGGCGGCGAACGCGAGATTGCCAAGCGTTGCGGACAATCCCCACACCTGCAATTCAGGCCGCCAGTTCACGAGACGCGCGAGCGCGAGTTGCGTTTGCGTGCCGCGCTTATTGCCGAGCAATTCATGCCATTCGTCGACAATTACTAACCGTACATGCGACAGTACTTCACGCGCGTCGGGCCGCGTGAGAATGAGCGTCAGGCTCTCAGGCGTCGTGACAAGAGCGGAGGGCATGCGCCGGTTCTGTCTCGCGCGCTCCGCTGATGACGTGTCACCGGTCCGCAGTCCGACACTCCACGGTACAGCCAGTTCTGCCGCCGAGCTTTGCAATGCGCGAGCGGTATCGGCGGCGAGTGCCCGCATCGGCGTGATCCATAGCACGGTAAGCGGTTCGGGCTGCGCGCGTGGCGCGCGGCTTCGGGCCGAGGTTGGTTCGTTGGTGGAATCGGCGAACGCGGCGAGTGCGCCAAACCACACCGCCCATGTTTTGCCTGCGCCCGTGGTCGCGTGAAGCAAACCGCTCGCGCCACGCGCGATTTCTCGCCAGACGTCGCGTTGAAACTCAAACGGCTGCCAGCGGCGCGCATCGAACCAGGCCTGGAGTCTGTCCGCAAATGGTTGGCTCGCTGCGGTGTCGTCGATGGAAAAGGGCAGGGGCTCGAAGGCAGGCTCACGTGCATCGAACCGCGCCTGCTGTTCACGAGTGCGCGGAATCCGCCGTGGCCGGGGCGCGCGGCGCCGCTCCGCCGCAACGGCAGGTGCGGGAACAGGGTTCTCGTCGGAATCAGCCGGCTCGGTCATCGAAAGTACTCTTTCGCATTGGATCCGCGGATGGTCGAATAGCGCGCGGTGGACGTATCAGGTGGACCGCGAAACCGTACAGGTGGTTCACGACAGTATCGTCATACTTACGAGAGACACGTGGTCCGTGATTAAATGCCGGGGCTTGCTCGCCTATATAAGAAGCAACGGAATCTGCTCACGTACGTTGCAACGGTTCTTTTATCACGGAGTTCGGCTTGAATCACAAACAGATAGCCTTGCCGCAGACGTCTTTGCGAATTGCTGCCGCACAAGCACAACCGGTTCCCGGAGATATCGCGGCAAACATCGCCAGAGCGGTCGAATTGACCGGCGTGGCCGCCGATCACGGCGCGAAACTGGTGGTTTTTCCCGAAAAATTCCTGAGCGGCTATGAGCCGGATCTGATTGCCGGCGACCCCGCGAAATACGCATTCGACGCAAACGATCCACGTTTGCAGCCAATTCGTGAAGTTTGCCGCCGACGTGAAATCGCGGTAATGGTCGGCGCGGCGACGCGCGGATCAGCAGGTCTGCATATTTCGTCGCTGATATTCAACCGGTCCGGCGAACAGATCGAGCCGTATCACAAGCAGTATCTGTATAGCAGCGAGGCGCATATTTATCAGCCGGGTACGCGAGGTCACATGCTGCTGCTCGACGGATGGCGGCTCGCCGCAGGTATCTGTTACGACTCGGGCTTTCCTGAACATGCGCGGCTTGCGGCGGTCAACGGCGCACACGCTTATCTGGTGAGCGCGCTTTTCAGCATGAAAACGGGCTTCCACCAGTCGCGCATCTGGTTCCCCGCGCGAGCTTTCGACAATACGCAGTACGTGCTTCTGTCGAATCACGTCGGCACGACAGGCGGCTGGGCCACATGCGGAGCGAGTGCGATCTGGAGTCCGTATGGCGATGTAGTGGCTCAGGCGAGCCGAGACCGCGACGAAGTGATTACTGCGCCACTCGATCCGGCATTACTGGCCGACGTCCGCGAACGGGAAACCGTGCTCGCCGACTACAACGCGCATGGCGACGCGATACCCGGCGGCTATACGGTACAGAGTCTGGATTGAGTCTCTATTAGTGCGCTGGCAATTCGTCGCCCGTGCTCTTTGTCAATCCGGGCAACCGGTAGTGTCCGACGGAAATATGCAACATACGATCCGTTACAATGGGACGCACCACCCAACTGGAGACTTGCTTTGAAATCTATCGTTGCCTTGCTGGCCGCAGCTGTTCTCTCTTCGACGGCAATGGCCGCTGCACCCACTACCGAGAAATTGCCTTCAGGCGTCATCGTTGAACATCTCACCCGAGGCACGGGCGCACAACCGTCGGCCACCGACGTCGTGAAGGTCAATTATCGCGGCACGCTGCCCAACGGCACCGAGTTCGACAGCTCCGCCAAGCACGGCGGCCCGGCTACGTTCCCGCTGAATCGCGTGATTCCGTGCTGGACCCAAGGCGTGCAAACAATGAAAGTGGGCGGTAAAGCCAAGCTCACGTGCCCGTCGGCAACGGCATACGGTGAGCGTGGCGTCGGCCCGATTCCGCCGAATACCGACCTGACTTTCGAAGTCGAACTGGTCGACATCGTCAAGCAATAACCCGCGCCACTGCGCCAGAATTGGGCCCCGCTCCGGATTTCCGCAGTGGGGCTTTTTATTTCATCGCGCTTTATTGCTTAACGGCTACTGCTCGCAATCTGTCGGAGATTCGTAATGAAACTTGAAGACAATGCCGTGCAGGTTGCCACCATCGGTTTCACAGGCAAGACCGCACAGCGCTTTTTCGATTCGCTGAAGCAGGCGCAGATTCGCACGGTTCTGGACGTGAGGTTGCATAACACCTCGCAGCTTGCGGGTTTCGCGAAAAAGCAGGACCTGCGCTACTTCCTCGAGAATTTGTGCGGCGCGGCGTATCTGGAAATACCCGAACTGACTCCCGAGCCGGATTTGCTCAAACGTTACCAGGGCAAAGTACTGGGATGGGACGAATACGCGGCGGCTTACCTCGAACTAATTGCAAAACGTGGCGTGGAACGGCAACTAAATATCGATCTCTTTCGCTCGGGCTGCCTGCTTTGCAGTGAACATTTACCACACCATTGTCACCGGCGAATCGCGCTGGAGTACCTGAATACTCAATGGAATAGCAGCCTGAATATCACGCATCTCGTTTGATCGTCCTCTATCGGCAACCGGAAAAGTTCAGGGTTGTCACGCAACTGTCAATGCAGTCAATGTCGGTATTGAGGCTTTCCTGTTGCCGCCCCGTCTCTCCGCAAAGCGCAAATGCAGTGTTTTTTTGAAGTCTCGCCGCGCCCGCTCGTCTACTATCTACTCAAGCTTTCTCCCAGATCGCTCTCGCCGCAGGGTCGAGAAGCTCGTCGTCATTCGTCGTGTGTCAGGAACGCCTGCCATGAATATCGACTTTCACTATGGTGTGGTTTATGTCGCAGCCCGCGTTGGTGGAATGACCCCAGCGGACGCCTGTACCGTTGCGCATGCTTGCCAGTACGTCGACGACGCGACGACCCACGGAATACTGCGCTTTAAAGGCGGTGAAACCTTTGAGCGCTTTGCCACTGCGCACAAGTTATTCGATTACTCCAATACAGAGAACGATCAGAACCGGCTCGTCTGGACGCCGTTTCATTTCTTGCCGGCGGCAGAAGGCGACACGCTGGAGGAAATGGCCGTTTGCCGGCCGGATAGCGAGGTTGCGCGCGAAGTGGTGCGACGGGCGATTCGTCAGCGGAACACGGAGACGGGTTTGCATCGACTGGGCGTGACCCTTCACACGTATGTCGATACCTGGGCGCATCAGGGATTCGCGGGGATTGAGAGTCCGTGGAACCGGGTGCATCTGCTGGAGGCTCAGGATTGCACACGCAAAGGCTGGTTCGCGGCATTGAAGGCAGCGACCGGGCATCTGGTGGAGCACATCGAAGAAAATGTGCTGACGCTTGCATTACCCGTCGGTCACGGTGCCGCATTGCATTATCCCGACCAGCCGTGGGCGAATTGGCATTACATCGACGGTCGAAACAACTTTGTCTCAAGACATAACTTGCCTGAGTTCGTGCAGGCGGCCGACATGGCCTGTCGCGCGGTGCGTGGTTATCTGGCCGGCCGTGAAGATTTCGACGCGCAACCGGGCATGCCCGACAATGTGAAAGAGGAACTCAGCCATTTGCTCGACATCAATCGGGACCCCGACGACAACATACGATTACAGCGGTTTTGCGAATGGGTCCAGGCAGGGCGTCTCCCTGGTTTGAAAGAGCCTGTTCCCAATTACGTCGCCAAAGGACCCGGTTCGTGGAAGTGCAACGCCACCGGTTTGCAGCATGACGACGACACCGGCGACCAACCGATATGGACAGACTCTTTCGAGAAAAGCGACTACCGGCTCTTTCATGACGCGGTCAAGCAGCATCGTTTCGTGACGACTCAAGAAATTCTCCCCGCCCGCGGTTTGCGAATTGCGTGAATCCCGCGAAGGAAACGCTGCCAGCCACGCCGCCTGACTACGATTGAGCGACTTTGGCGGCCGCGTTCCATACGGCTACGACTATTGCATTCTTGGTTGTTGCTGACGTTCCGCCGCCTGTTCCTCGGCATGTTTCTTTGCCATGTGGCGGCCCACCAGGCAGCCACCCACTGCGCCGACTACCGCGTGATGCCCGGCATAATGCCCCGCGACTCCGCCGACAACCGCGCCTTTCATACAACCGGCGGCGTTGGCCGTGCCGATCATGGCCGAAGAGAGTGCTACCGCTGCGAGGGCGGCTTTGATGTAACCAGCTTTCATCTGAAAAGTACCGTGCTGTTGGAAGGCGCGAAGGTGATGCCATTCGATGCTTTTTCAATAGCCTTCACCGCCATTGCACTTCCGGGATTCATGTTCCTGTCATTGCCGCCTGCCGGAAACCGACTTTCGAACGGCCATCTACACTAATGATAGCGCCGCCAACTCTGGCGGATCTACTGCCGAATCAATCACTTTCTGTTCGTCGACCTTTCTCCCTGCTCACCGGAGTAGAGCGTATCTGCCTGTTTTCAATCGGCGCCGACCTGATAAAGACGTGCTGCGGGCTACGGTCCGGAGTGTAAAAGAACCGCATTGACACAGGTGAAACAGTGCTGCGAGATCGGTAACGTCTAATTACGGAAGTGCCTCGCCTACCTCTCTACCTGGCGTGAAGAACCGGGTTTGCCATTACGAGTCGTGCTTTTTCAAAGTCCGGCGACTCCAAAAGCGACATTTGCAATGAAAAATGAACTACTGTCCTTTGAAAATTCAAATGCTTGCCTATAGTAGAAGCGACAAATGCTGCCATGCACAGCAGACGCCTTTCGTTGATGCGAGTAACGGGGAGCCAGAATGACACCATCGAATGCAGCGATTTATCAGTCGACGAGCAGTACGCCGGAATCGTTGCGGACACTGGCCGGTTATCTGGAATTGGCACTCGATGAGGGTGAAAGCGTGGTGCTGATGAGAATGGGTATGCAAGTACGCAGCGTTTATGTTGGAGATCCGTCCGGCGATCTGGCGGATCTGAAGGATTCCGGTGTAGTAGAAGCCCGACAGGCAGACGAAATGTTGACATTGACCTGTCTGGGACTTAACCGGATAACGGCGGACGGTCAACAATACCGTTTTGTACGAAGTGTGCGGTACATTGCCGATCGCCAGGCTGTCGTTTTTACGCCGACCTGACCCGCACTACCTGAAATTGGGAAGGCGAAAGAAGAGTTCGAAGAAGAGTCGGCAGCAAGGAAAGGAAGAGAGAGCGGCTAATTGGGAATGAGCCGACGTCTCAAAGGTCATACACACCTGCCTTTCTTCTTTTATTCATGGCATAGTTTGACGATTACCACATAGGGAGGAATCAAATGCCTACATTAGAGCAGATTCAAGCCAAGCTGAAAAAACTTCAGTCGCAAGCCGACGTACTGATTGCCAGAAAAGCGCAAGTCGCGGTCGACCAGATTCGTGAACTGATGCTCAAGCACGGTTTAACTACTGAGGATATCGAAGCCAAAGCAAGGGCAAAACGCGCCGCGCGAGGTCTGAATGGCCATGCCACAAGCAGCAACGCAAAAGCCCTCACGTCGGCTAAACCGGCCAAATACCGCGATCATAAAACGGGTGCTACGTGGACGGGACATGGCCGCGCGCCTGGCTGGATCGCCAATGTAAAGGACCGGACCCGGTTCCTGGTCGACGGCGCGAGCGAATTGAAGTCGGCGGCAAAGGCGGCAGTCACTTCGGTAAAGAGCAGTAAAGGCCAGCCGAAAGGCGCGCAACCTCCCAAGTATCGGAACCCGAAAACGGGCGCTACATGGAGCGGCCGCGGTCCGGCGCCCGCGTGGCTCGCGAGCGTGAAGGATCGCACCAGGTTTCTGATCGATAGTGCGGCGGCAGCGGCGAGTAGTGCCGGCACTCAAGCAAAGAAAGTTTCGGCAAAAGCCGGCAAAGCAAAGTCGGCAGCAACGAGCGGCGCGGTGAGCAAGAAAACCGCAGCGAAGAAAGTCGTCGCTAAAAAGGCGGTCGCGTCCAAAAAGACGGCCGCAAAGAAGGCGACGGCCGCCACTCGCAAAGTAGCGGCAAAGAAGCCGGCTGCGAAGAAGACCGTGGCGACC
Organism: Paraburkholderia metrosideri; assembly: GCF_904848625.1. Taxonomy (GTDB): domain Bacteria; phylum Pseudomonadota; class Gammaproteobacteria; order Burkholderiales; family Burkholderiaceae; genus Paraburkholderia; species Paraburkholderia metrosideri. Next base: position 237,052 of record NZ_CAJHCP010000004.1, on the reverse strand, counting down.
AAAGCGGCAAGGAAGGCACCGGGCCGCAAGGCCGCCGCTAAAACTGTCGCTACGAGTGCCACGGCCGCAGCGCCGCAAAGCTCGACGGCACAAGCCAGCGCTTAAGCGCAACGGAGCCGTGAAGTAGATGACCAGTACGTTCGATTCATCCCAGCAGGAAGACCAGGTCGTCCTGCTGGACTCTGTTCCTCATCCCACCGTCGATGCGGCCGAACCCTTCATTGTTGCCAGCGACCGCCGGGTCATTCTGGCTTATCCGATTGCGGAAGCAGACTTTGAGCGGTTCGGTCCATTTGATCCCGACGACGATCCCTTTTGCGCGGTGCTGTTTGCCGACACCGTGTTTCATCGGCTGGGGCCACCGGGCGACGGCGATCTCGAGATTCATCCGCTTGCTACGCAAGGGCTGCTTCCTTATTCGGTTCACGAAGTAGTGAACTCGTCATTGACTGCGGAGATCGTCGCAGTTGCATCGGCGGGAATGACTTCGCATCATTTCGTCATTACTTTCCAGGGTTCGACGTTTGAATGCGTGGCGTCTGACGTCACGGTGGTCGGTGTCTACGGCGCCGGCGAAATTGCAATTCGAGAAGCATTCTCGCTGGTCCGGTAATGTCGCCAGTAGCAAAGCGCGGTCCCGCAATGGGCACGCGCAATGCGTGCTGCCTGCGTGGTAAGAGCCGGACCTGAGGTCCGGTACTCTTTCGTCAAACCGCAGCGCGCGCATAGGCGCTCTGCCGATTAGCATCGAGGCCCATGCATGCTGACTATTCCCATCACCGCATTCGTCACGCTCATCATCATTCTGGTGATAGCCAACCTGTCGAGCGGCGAGAAGAAGATCGAACACAAGATCGAGCGGCTCTATTCGAGCGACGATCCTCAATTCCTCCGCTCCATGGGTCTGTTGCTTGGGCCGCCGGTTATCTCCGGCAATCGCTTCGAGATGCTACTGAACGGCGACAGGATTTTTCCGTCGATGCTCGAGGGTATTCGTTCAGCGCATAAAACCATTACGTTTGAAACGTTCATTTACTGGTCCGGTGAAATAGGCGAACAGATTGCGCAGGCACTCGCAGACAAAGCACGAGAGGGCGTTGCCGTGCATGTACTGCTCGACTGGGTCGGTTCGTCAAAAATGGATAAGCACTATTTGAATATATTGCGCGACGCCGGCGCAGAAGTGATTCAGTATCACAAGCCGCATTGGACGGGTCTCGGTCGAATGAACGATCGCACCCACCGCAAACTACTGGTGATAGACGGACAGATCGGTTTTACAGGCGGCGTAGGCATTGCGCCGGAGTGGACCGGCCACGCGCAGGATGAAAAGCATTGGCGCGATACGCATTTTCGGGTGGTGGGCCCGGTGGTGGGACATATGCAAGCAGTGTTTATGGACAACTGGGTGAAGGCGACCGGCAATGTACTGCATGGCCCCGACTATTTCCCTCACATGGAAACGCAAGGCGATGGTCTCGCGCACATGTTCAGCAGTTCGCCGTCGGGCGGCAGCGACGACATGCAGTTGATGTACCTGATGGCGATCACAGCCGCTACCCATAGCATTCATCTTGCGAGCGCGTATTTCGTCCCTGACAAACTGACTATCAATGCCATCGTCGAAGCAGCGAAGCGCGGCGTAAAAGTGCAGATCATCACGCCGGGCAAACGCATCGACACGCACACGGTGCGAGAAGCGTCGCGTGCATGTTGGGGCGATCTGTTGAAGGCCGGCGTCGAAATTTACGAGTATCAGCCGACCATGTTCCACTGCAAACTACTGGTAGTCGACGAATATCTGGTCTCGGTCGGCTCCACCAATTTCGATAGCCGCTCTTTCAAACTGAATGACGAAGCGAATCTGAACATCTATGATCGCGACTTCGCGAAGCAGCAGACAGCCACCTTCGCCGACGACATCATGAAGTCGCAACAGGTGACGCTCGAAGCATGGATGCATCGTCCGCTTACAGAGAAGCTGATCGAAAAGGGTGTTCGGCTACTGGATACGCAGCTTTGAAACAGCAGAGTAGCGCACCCGCATTGTCGAACGCATGAATTGGGTTTCGCGACAATAGCGACCGGCTGAGCGCCGCGGATTAAGGCGCGGTCGTGCCGCTCAGATAAGCTTCGACGTTGGACGCAAACGACGTATCACGATTGTGATGGTCAGCGGCCAGCGGAACCGCGAGCAACGCTTTCGCCCGTTGATAGGCGTTGGCGAAGCCCCGTAGTTCCTGTGTCACCGGGCGGTCGTCCAGTCGACGTCGCAAGAGCGCCTGGTCGATGGAGCGGCCAATCAACGCAATCTGACTGTCGATATAGACGGCAGTGAGCTGACGGCAACGCTCGGAAGCGCCCGCCACGGCCAATAGCGCAGGCACGATGGAGATTGTCAGAAAGCCGCCTGCGGGAATGCGCGCCAACGCAGCCGGCGAATTGAACAGGTCTTGACGCAGCGATTCGAATACCGCTTGCCCCCATATCTCACGTTCTTTCGCGAGTGCATGGCGGCGGCGCGTGACTGCGTGCAGTGCACCGGCATCAACAATACGGGATCCGGAAACGAGCAGCGCCGCGTCGACGTGTTCGCCCTCCTGAATGCAATTGGCGCCGAAATAAGCCCCGCTCTGATTGCGTGCTGCGAGCACCAGATGCTGCAATCTGTCGGGCACGAGCGGATCGAGTGGGACCACTTCGCACGTCACCGGCTTGCCGGCGAAATGAATCGCACAGCGGCCGTCCTCTTCCAAGGCCGGACAACGCCCGACAGAAGGGTAGTCATAACCTTGCGTTGCGATACTGAATGTCTCGCCCGCTTGATACAGCAGCGTATCCGCAATCGAGGCGAATTCGGCGATGTCGGTGTCGTCGAGCACACTTTCATGATGACCCACGCGTAGCCGTTCGCCCTGCCGTTTGCGCGACACGCGTCCAATCGCCAGACAGCCGATAAACCGGTCGCGGTGCATGAAAAGCTCCGCCAATGTCATCGATGGCGGCGAATTGCAGCATTTGCCGCACGCCGAGCACGCGAACGAGAACGCATTCACCATGGTCTGCGCACCGAGTCTTGATAGCGCGTGAGGATGAAATGCGCGACATCGTCCGAGTGATACGCCGATACCAGTTGCGTGACCCAGGTCTGACTGCGGTCGCCGTCACGCACCGTGAGCACGTTAGCAAACGGTGAGCGCGCATCTTCGAGACCGATGCTGTCGCGTGCGGGATAAAGACCCGCGCGCGCTGCCTCGTCGCTATCGATCACCGCAAAGGCCACGCTATTCAACGAGTCGAATAAGCGCGCGCGGGGCAGTTGACGTATCTGCAGGTTCAGACGGTTACTCGTGATGTCGTGAGTCGTCGCGTGCAAGCCCGCACTGTCCTTGAACGTGATGAGCGTGTAGTTTTGCAGCAGGATCAATGCGCGCGCAGCACCTTCGCGGTCGTCGGGAATCGCGATGGTCGCGCCGCGCTGCAACTGGCCGAGGTTTGCCAGTTTGCGCGAGTACAGCGCGACTGGAAACGTGACGGTCGTGGCGACGCCTGTCAGTGCATAGTCGTGCTGCTTGCGCTGCGTGTCGAGACTCGGTGCATCTTCGAAACTCGCGGCGTCGATCTGCTTCGCGGCGAGTGCTGCGTCGATGGTACCGGGTTTGTCGAACACGACGACGTCGAGCGCGAGTCCGTGAGTCGCCGCGACGCGGCGTACTTCATCCATGATTTGCGCCTGGGCGCCTGGCGTTACGCCAACCCTGATGACTTGTGCCTGAACAGCCCGAGCGGGCTGATGGAGCGTTGCAAAAACCATCAACGCTGCCGCCGCCGCGATCAAACGTGGCTTCATGATGCATCCCTCAACACAGTGCGAAAGCCAATATGCGATGCCGGCAGATCCGCTTCCTGCTGTTCCCGCGATGCCGCGCGGTAACGCACGCAGTAATCACGCGCGCAGAGGAACGAGCCACCTTTGATCACCATCAACGTGTCGTGTTTGCGGCTGAGCGGCGCGACTGCGGCGGTGTCGCCATTCGTGTGCGACTGATGCGGACCGCTATAAACGTCTTTGGTCCACTCCCACGCATTTCCGATCATGTCGTAAAGCCTGAAATCATTGGCCGCGTAGCAGCCGACCGGCGAAAGACCCGCGTGGCCATCTTCTTTCGTGTTCAACACGGGAAATACGCCTTGCCAGTAATTCGCACTCGGCTTGCCGTGGTCGTCGCGTGGCGCGGTATCGAGATCCGCACCTTCGTGACCCGCTTTACCCGCGTATTCCCATTCGGCTTCGGTCGGCAGATCGCGACCGAGCCACTGCGCGTAGGCGAACGCGTCGGCTTGCGTGACCATCGTCACCGGCTGGTTCATGATGCCGTCGAGATTGCTGCCAGGGCCGCTCGGGTGATTCCACGCGGCGCCTTTTACCCAACTCCACCACGCCAGATCGCGGGCATCCATTTCTTCGCGTGTCGGCGTGTGGAACACCACGGCGCCGCCTTGACGTTCGGAATCGCTGATATAGCCGGTCGCTTTGACGAAGGCCGCGAATTGCGCGTTCGTCACATCGGTCTGGTCGATCCAGAAGCCGTTGACACGCGTTTTACCGTCGCCAGCGGGGCGCTCGTCTTCGTACCCGAGTTTGCTGCCGAGTATGAAGTCGCCGCCGTGCAGATGCACCATGCCGGCCTTCGGATCGTCTCGCCAACGCGTGGGCAAACCGCCGTAGCGCTCGCATTGCTGTTCGGAGCCGAGGACGGTCAGCGGGCGGCCGTGGTTCAGATCGTCGAACGCACTCGCGTTGCCGCCGCCGAAAACCGCCGAGGCGGCTGTGGCGGCGGTAAAGGCGGTGGCGAACGCGACCGTGGCGATCGCCGCGTAGGCGCCGTACAGCGCGGCGCGGCTTTCAAGCTTGAATCGTACGGTCATCGCTTGCTCAGTAGTAACCCAGCGGACGCAATGGCTCGACTCCGCCAACACTGGTCATATAGCTGTTCCACTGCTGCACGAGGCCGTCGACCACCGACGGATTCTGCGTCGACACGTCTTGCGTTTCACCGCGATCGGCGGTCATGTCGAACAATTGCCAGTGGCCATCCACGGGACCGAGCGGCGGCTCTGTCCACAAGGCTTTCCATTTGCCGTCGGCGCTGCGCAGATAACCGCGACCGTAGGCTTCGTCGCCAAACGAAGCGGTGTGCACAGCCGTCGTGGTCTGGTCGTTCAGCACCGGCAACAGCGACTGCCCCGTGACTGGATACACATAACGATTGTTGTAGACCACCTTACCCTTGTTCTGATCGACGCCAGTGAGCGTATTGATCAGCGGCGGCGCAGCTTGCGTAGGCGGCGAGATCTGCGCGAGCGCAAGGAACGTCGCGGTGTTGTCGGTCACGTGCGTGAAATCGCGCAACGTGGCCTTCTGCGTCGTTTGCCCCGGCAGGTGGACGATCAACGGCACCGAGACGCCGCCTTCACCCGAGTAGCCCTTCGTCAGACGGAATGGCGTCGCGCTCACTTCGGCCCAGCGCAAACCGTATTGCAGGCGCTTGGCATTCTGCAGACCGTTATCCGTGCCGAGCGCCGAATAGACCGGTTCGGCGGCATTGGCGGTATCGGTCGCGGTCGGGTCTGCGCCGGAGTCGATCGGCCAGCCTTCCGCGCCGTTGTCCGACTGGAACATGATGAACGTGTTGTCGTATTCGCCAATGTCTTTCAGATGCTGGATCAGCAGGCCGATGTTGTGGTCGAGGTTCTCGACCATGCCCGCGTAGATTTCCATGTAGCGCGCCTGCGCTTTTTTCTCGGCGGGTGAGAGGCTGTCCCACTTCTTGTTCACATAGCCGGGACCGTAGTCGGTATAGCCTTGCGCGGCGCTGTGCACGGCGCTGATGTACTTCGCTGCTGCGGTGCCGTTGTTCGCAGTGGCGGCGGTCGCGGCCAGCGTTTCCGATGCGCCGCCGTACGGCAGGAAGTCGTTCGGAATAATGCCGAGCGCCTTTTGCCGGGCAATCCGCGCGTCGCGGATAGCGTCGTAACCCGCATCGTATTTGCCGGCGTAGTTGTGCAGATAAGGCTCGGGAACCTGCAGCGGCCAGTGTGGCGACGTGTAGGCCGCGTACGCGAAGAACGGTTTGCCGTCGCCCTTATTGGAATCGATGTACGAGATCAGGCGTTGCGTATAGAAGTCGGTCGAATAGAACACGGCCGGGGTGCCGCCTGTGCCGCCGGGTTGTCCAGGCTGGCCCGGTTGCACGTAGACGCCGTCTTCGGTGTAGTTGTGCGAACCCGCCGGTTCGTGAGCGAAGTGATTGGTCGCGGCGCCCCCGAGCAGCGCGTAGCTATGCTCGAAGCCCCACTGGTCCGGTGTTTGTCCGCTGCCTGTTGCGCTGCTGACGATCCCCGAGCCGAGGTGCCATTTGCCGGCCATGTACGTGTGATAACCGCCGTCCTTCAGCAATTGAGCAACCGACAACGCGCGGTCGTTCAGATATCCCTCATAGCCCGGCAATCCCTTGCGTTCATCGGTCGGTACGCCCATCGTGCCTTCGCCGACCAGATGGTGGTCGGTACCGGAAATCAGCATCGAACGCGTAATCGCGCAGACGGTGCCGGTGTGGTGATTGGTCAGAATGCGGCCTGATTGCACCAGCGCATCGAGATTCGGCGTGTTGATTTCACCGCCGAATGCGTGGATGTCGGAATAGCCGAGATCGTCGGCCATGATGTACAGGATGTTCGGCCGCTTCTGCGCGACGACCGGTGCTGGCGTTCCGGCGGAGATGCTGCCGTCGCCGCACGAAGCGAGCGCGACGAGGCCGGCGACGGCGGCGCCGATGATGCCGAGACGGAGTGTTGAGTGTTGCGATCGATATGTTGTCATTGTTGTACTGACCGAAGATGTCGGGTCGCCGATGTTAGCAACGGTGTCAGTACGGCCAAAGTTTGATTTCTGCGTTGCTATGCGGGATTGTCGATATAGATGCTGTGGCGCGCAGAAGGAGATCTAGTTGCCTGGATCAAGGGCGGGTTTGTCCGGGTCCGAGAGCAGTTTGTACGGAAGCCGCGCGGCGTGGGGGTCGCTCACCGTGTTGTCGATGACCCGCTCGACGTCGGCGGTTTTTGCAAGCTCGGTGAGGAACGTGTGTTTGTCGAAGCCGGGTGCAACGCAGCCTTCCACGTAAATAAAGCGGCGTTGCAATGTCAGCCATAGCGTCGATTGCTCACGCCAATGGGTCGCCAGATTGATGCTGGCGAGACGCCGCTGCACGGCGTCGGCGATTTCCGCGTCATACAGATACGCGTTCGATAAACGGCAGCGGCCTTCTATCCAGCAGCTATTGCCGCGTTCGATCCGGTAATGGCTGTCGTCGAGCCATTCTTTTTCTGTTTCGAGTGGGCCCAGCGGAGTGGGGCAATCGTTGACTGCTTTGGAGATCTGAAAGAATGGATCGTGACCGCGATTGGTACGCGGCTGTTGCGCATGGGCCTGAGTCGCGACGCTGAACATCAGCACGCAGGTCAGCCGCGTGATGATCTGGCGTTTTATCTTCGATCTGCTTTCGGTCATGGCTGAAGCCGAAAAGAGGGGGGCGAAGTTCTATTCTGGGCGCTACCGCATTTAAACGGTGGTTCTGCGGCGGCGTGCAGCGCTATCGTCAACCGCCGCTTTCGTGCCTGCCGCATTCTGCGCCGGTTCCAGCCGGTTGCCGCCGAGCGATTTCGCGCGATATAACGCCTGATCCGCCGTCGCAAGCAATTCGGCAAGCGTGAATGCTTCGCTTCCGGATTGCGCAAGACCGATGCTGACCGTGGCCTGGATAGCGACGCCATTAATCCGGTGGGCAATCGTCGCGGCGAAGCGTTTAACGACCGCGTCGCCCATTTCTTTTGCGCGACGGCCGTCGAGTCCCGGCAGCAGTGCGGCGAATTCTTCTCCGCCAATGCGCGCGAGAATCGCCTCGGGCCCCATCACACTGCGGGCGATCTTCCCGAATGACTTCAGAACCTCGTCTCCGGTCTCGTGGCCGTAACGGTCATTGATCGCCTTGAAGTGGTCGAGGTCGAACGCAAGAACGGACATGGGGCGCGACGTGCCGCCGTCGCGAATCACGCGCGTGCCTTGTTCGAAGAAGCGCCGGCGATTGCCGAGACCGGTCAGATAGTCGGTTTGCGATTCGTGCAGAAGCTGTTCATGAGCTTCTTCGCGAACGAGTTTAAGCAATGTCATTGGCAGGACGACCGAATACAGGACGCCCTCGTACATCGTGATCTTGCTGGCAATGGAGAATACTTCCGGCCCGAACGACGTGGCCAGCCACGGCAGAATGAAAGCTCTGAATGCGTAAAAGAGCGCGTGTCCGCCGGACACCCATGCGGCGATACGCCTCGACTGGAAACGCTTGAATGCGTTGTTTCGCAACAACTCGCGAGCCGTCATGCCGCAGGCTATCGCGATCGGAATCGCGCTGATGTAGCCCCACATGAGCGCTTCCCAGCGCACGCCGACAATGGCCCAGGTCAGCGCCAGAAGCACCAGCATCACGATCGAACCGGCACGATATTGACGGCCATTCAGCACGGCGGTCCCGTGCAGGATCAGCAGATAACCGGTAACAATGACGAGATTGCTTAACGCAGCCCCGGCCACGCCGGGCAGCGTATGACGAAACGCAGCAGCCGCGCAGCCGGTTGCCAGCGTGGCATATGCCGCTGACAGGATGTTTAATTCCTTGCCGCGCGTGGGGTAAGTCCGACGTTCCCATAGCGTCATGGCGGAACTGGCCAGAAGCGTTCCGATAGCGAGGAGATAAAGAGTAAGGAGGTCGACTTGCATCGCTGACGTAGGGACTATTCGCCGGTACATCGCGGCGGCCTGCGCATTTTACGACGAAAATAAGGCGGCACGCTGATAGTTGCGTTGCGGAATTAATCTGTCAGGCATGCGATTAGCGGATGGGTTAACGCATGCCGCATAAATAGCGCGCTAAAACGCTACGCATTATTTACCGCCCTCACCGTTTTGTCCGCCGATTCTCCACGGCGAATTTAATCAACTCCGCCTGCCCCTCGATATCGAGCTTGCGCTTCAGATTCAGCCGATGTGTCTCCACCGTCCGCACCGACAGATCATTGCGCTGCGCAATCTGCTTGCTCGACAGACCTTCTGCGAGTGCATCGAGAATATCGCGCTCGCGCGGCGTCAGACGTTCAACCGGCGATTGTGTCGCCGAGGCCTGAATCAGCCGTGCACCCAATCCCGCGCTAAAGAAAGTCTTACCGGCGAGCACCGCTTCGATCGCCTGAATAATTTCGGTCGCGGGCGAATCCTTCAGCACATAGCCGCTGGCTCCGGCACGAACTGCCTGCGTCACGTATTCGAGGTTGTCATGCATTGACAGCATAAGCACGCGAATCGCTGGAAAACGTTCATGAAAGAGACTGGCAAGCGCGATGCCGTTCATCCCCGCCATGCCGACATCCATCAGCACCAGGTGGGGTGTCTGATTTTCGGCAAGCGTCAGCGCTTCCTGCGCATTGCCCGCTTCGCCGACGATTGCAAAGTTGCCCACCGCTTCGAGGCGGGCGCGCAAACCGTCGCGCACGAGCGGATGATCGTCGACGAGAAGCAGGCGTGCGATTGCGGGTGACATGTCGTTCATGATCGGATTGGGTCTACAAAGGTGCCGGTGTCTGATGCTCCAAGCGGTACACGCGCAGTGACGAGCGTATGCCCGGCTTGCGAATTGAGCGACAGCCAGCCGCCGAGCGCTTCGAGCCGCTCGCGCATGTTGCGCAGACCAATCCCGGCGCGGCGGCCGGCAAAAGCGTCGGTCACGTCGAAGCCGCGTCCATTGTCCGCGATGGTGAGCGTGACGGCGTCGTGCGAGACGTCGAGCGCAAGTGCCGCGCTCGACGCCTGCGCGTGCCGCACGATGTTGGTCAGCGCTTCCTGGGCGATCCGGAACAGCACGGTATTGACCGCATCGGGCAACGTCCCGGCGTGGGTGTGCGAGATCTGCGTGAAGCCGATCTCGATACCCGACTCGTCGCTCAGTTCGCGCGTCAGCTGTTCGAGCGCGGCGGCGACGCCGAGATCGTCGAGCATCGACGGACGCAGTGCATGTGAAATGCGCCGCACTTCACGCAGGGTATCGCTCAACCGCGTGAGGCTGGTGGACAGCGCGGCTTCGGCAGCGGGCACGCGCGCCTCGCTGCGCTCGAACCGCGCCAGCGCGGATTCGAGCAGCAGCTTCACGGAAACCATCATCTGACTGATGCCGTCGTGCAACTCACGCGAGAGTCGTGCCCGTTCGTTTTCCTGCGACTCGACGACCTGTTGCGCGAGGCGTTTCAGTTTGGCATCGGCACTCCGGTATTCGGTGAAGTTGAGCACCAGCGCGCACAGCGCAATCACCGCGAGTCCGGCAACGGCAATCGTGTCGATCCATTTCATCGTGCGATCGATGTTGGCGGCCGCGCCTTCGTCGATATGCGCGAGCGTCGTGTCGACATCGTCGAGATAGATGCCGGTGCCGATCATCCAGCCCCAGCGGGGCAGCGGTACCACATAGCCGAGCTTCGACGCGATCTTGCCCGTCGACGGACGATGCCACTGATAGCGCACGTAGCCGCCGCCGCTCGACGCCGCTGCGATCAGCCGCTGGATGGTCGGCACGCCCTGGCTATCGCGCAGCGCCCACAGATCGCGGCCGACGAGGTCCGGCTCGCGCGGATGCATCAGCGCGCGGCCATGCATGTCGTAGACGAAGAAGTAGCCGTCCTTGCCGAAATCCATTTTCTCCAGCACGTCGAGTGCGCGGGTGCGCAGCATCGCGTCGTCGCGTGCGTTGTCCGCGCCGCTGTCGTAGAGCGGCGCGATGGCCGTGGTGGCGAGCTCGACGTAATGCTTGAGTTCGATTTCCTTGCTGGCGAGGTAGGCGGCCTGAGTCGTCGCGTGCTGCCGGTTGGCGAGCGCGGTGGCCTGCTGTCGCACGCCGGTTTCGATGCTGGCGATGGCCGCCAGAAAGGGCACGATCGCCAGCAGGACAATCTTTGCTTTGAGTTTCATCGTTGGAAAGACAGCGAGCCGGCTACGTAGTATTACGTAGCCGGCTTACGTAGTTGCGCGCTTGTAAGGTCGCTCTCGAAGGCGAATACTACAACGCTGCGGCGTACCCCGCCTTTGGGGCGGCTGCGCCTTCATGCATGCGCTGTTGCGCAGCAGGCCGGTCTGACATTCCAATGCTCAGGCAGGAGACACCTGGATCGGGCTTCCCGTCCGAGAGCAGGCAACCGGTTTGTCGCGTGCCGGGCCACGAGCCATGGTGCGCGGCGTCAATAATAGACTTAGGAGAAGTTCGTGGAGACCTCCCCATCCGCCGGCCGTTCGTGGCTCTGGCTCATTCTGCTCATCCCTTATGTCGCGCTGTTGTGGTTGCCGTTCTATAACCACACGTATCCGTCGTTCGCGGGCTTTCCGTTCTTTTACTGGTATCAGTTCTTGTGGGTGCCGTTGACCTCGCTGCTGATTTACGTCGTGTACCGAGGTGTCAAATGAATGAATTGAATCCTGTGAACCCGGTCGCGATGACCGTCTTTATCGCGTTCTTCGTGCTCGTCACCGTGATCGGTTTCTTTGCCGCGCGCTGGAAGCGGGGCGACATGACGCAATTGCATGAGTGGGGTCTTGGCGGCCGCCAGTTCGGTACTGTCATTTCGTGGTTCCTGGTGGGCGGCGATTTCTATACCGCCTACACGGTGATCGCGGTGCCTGCGCTGGTCTATTCGGTGGGTGCGTATGGCTTCTTCGCGCTGCCTTATACGATCATCGTCTACCCGTTCGTGTTCGCGGTGATGCCGAAGTTGTGGAAAATCGCGCATGCGAAAAACCACATCACCGCAGCGGATTACGTGCAGGGTGAGTACGGCGGCAAGTGGTTCCCGGCAGCGATTGCACTGACCGGCATTATCGCGACAATGCCGTACATCGCGCTGCAACTGGTCGGCATGCAGGTGGTGATCAAGGGGCTCGGCGTGACCGGTGAAATGCCGCTGATCGTCGCCTTCGTGATTCTCGCGCTGTACACGTACGCAAGCGGCTTGCGTGCCCCGGCGATGATCGCATTCGTCAAGGACATCATGATCTATATCGTCGTGATCGCGGCGGTGTGGCTGATTCCGGTGAAGCTCGGCGGTTACGCGCATGTGTTCGACATGGCCGATGCGCACTTCAAGGCGAAGGGCGGCGCAACCGGCATTCTGCTGAAGCCGACGCAGTTCACCGCGTTTGCCTCGCTCGCGTTGGGCTCGGCACTCGCGGCGTTCATGTATCCGCACACGATGACGGCGGTGTTGTCGTCGGCGTCGGCGAAGACGGTGCGCAAGAATGCGATTTTCCTGCCGGCGTACACGTTGCTGCTCGGTCTGATCGCGTTGCTCGGCTATATGGCGATCGCTGCGGGCGTGAACGTGAAGTCGGCTTCTGACGTGGTGCCCGCATTGTTCGGTACGCTGTTCCCGTCGTGGTTCGTCGGCTTTGCTGCAGCCGCGATTGCGATCAGCGCGCTGGTGCCCGCCGCGATCATGTCGATCGGCGCGGCCAATCTGTTCACGCGCAATTTGTGGCGTCCGCTGGTGTCGCCGAATATTTCGCCTGAAGGCGAGGCGTCTACCGCGAAGATCGTGTCGCTGGTCGTGAAGTTCGGCGCGCTGCTGTTCATCGTGTTCCTGCCGACGCAGTACGCGATCGACCTGCAATTGCTCGGCGGCGTGTGGATTCTGCAGATCTTCCCGGCTATCGTGTTCACGTTGTACACGCGTCGGCTGAATACGCCGGGCCTGTTTATCGGCTGGCTGGTAGGGATCGTGATCGGCACGGGCCTAGCGATCTCGCAAGGGCTCAAGCCGGTGTACGCGCTGCATCTCGGTGATGCGGTTTATCCGCTGTATATCGGCCTGATTGCATTGGTGGCCAATATTGTCGTCAGCTTTGCGGTGTCGGTCGTGTCGCCGCGCCGGGCGGTGGTGACGGCCTGATCGTCACGCCTCGCTTGAAAGTACGCCGCGGAGTCGTTGATCCGCGGCGTATTTTTTTGGTGCTGCCGTTCGCGCGTTGCGGACGCCGGGGTTGTCAGGCGTCGGCCCAGCGGCGCAGCAGGTTGTGATAGATGCCAGTCAGGCTGACCACGGTAGGATCGTTCGAGCCTTTCTCGGCAGCCAGGCGCTGCACGTCGTTATCGAGTTGAAACAGCGTGGTGCGCTCGCCGTCATCGCGCACCATGCTTTGAATCCAGAAGAACGACGCGAGCCGCACCCCACGCGTCACCGGGCTCACCTGATGCAGGCTCGAAGCCGGGTAGAGCACCATGTCGCCAGCCGGTAGTTTCGCGCGATGCACGCCATACGTGTCTTCAATGCAGAGTTCGCCGCCGTCGTAAGTGTCGGGTTCGGCGAGAAAGAGTGTGGCGGACAGATCGCTGCGAATGCGGAAATCGGTGCCGCGCAACAAGCGGATCGCGTTGTCTACATGGGGGCCGAAAGCGTCGCCGCCAGCGTAGCGGTTAAAGAGCGGCGGGAATACTTTCAGCGGCAATGCGGCGGAGAAGAAGCGCGGGTTCTGGGCTAACGCGTCCTGAATCGCGTCGCCCACCGCGCGTGCAGCGGGAGAACCTTCGGGCAATTGCTGGTTGCGTTTGGCTTGCGCCGATTGCATGCCGGAGGTCGCGTTGCCGTCGGTCCAGTGCGCTGCGTCGAGTACTTCCCGGCATTGTGCGACCTGTTGTCGGGTCAGCACGCCTGGCAGATGCAGCATCATGTGCGTGACTCCCGAATAGCATGCGTGTGCGCGTGGATGTCGATACTCATGTCATTGCCCAAAGCACGAAATACACTGACCGGCGACGCGGCCAGCCATCGTTGCATCTTCGCGATGAACGCCGTTGTGGCCGTCTGCGGCACACGACGCAACCAGTGCAGCGCAGTGTCGATATCGCCACGTTCGGCCATCAGCCGCGCGTAGTTGAACTGGCCGCGAAAGTCGCCGCCTTGCGCGGCACGATGGTAAAAATCGAGTGCGATATCGGTATCGGCGTCGACTTCCCAGCCGTCTTCGTAAAAGCTGCCGATAAAGTTCAGCGATTTCGCGTGGCCCAACTCAGCGGCACGCTGGAACCACTGCAACGCCTGCGCACGATCGCACTCGATTCCATGCCCCAGCGCCAGCGCCGACGCATAGTTGTACATCCCCCAGTCGAGTCCGGACCGCGCCGCGAGCCGGTACCAGTACACGGCAACGGGTGCACAGGCAGTCGTGCCCCAGCCATGTTCATAACAGCGGCCGAGCATGTTCATCGCCATCGGATGATCGCGCCGCGCCGCATGTTTGAACCAGGTCAGTGCTTCGTCGACATTGCGCTCGACGCCGTGGCCGTCAAGCAGATACTGCCCATACACGGCCTGCGCTTCGACAATGCCGTTGTGCGCGGCCGCCGCCACCCAGGCCGCGGCCTGGGTGGGCGGGCCGGAAAGAATCGCCGCGAGCTTTTCGGGCGACACGCTCGCCAGCGCTTTCAACGTGACCTGCGTCAGCGGTTCCATTACGCCGGGCTTAATAGTGCGCGTTGAGCGTCAGGAACGCGGAGCGTCCCGGTGCGATCGACGCATAGTGCGCGGCATAAGCCTGGTCGTAGTACGTGCGGTTGAACATGTTCTGCACGTTCAGTTGCAGGTCGACATGCTTGTTCACGCGGTACGTCGCTACTCCGTCGAAGCGCCAGTAAGCCGGCACGGCGCGCAGGTTCGCCGTATCGCCGTAGACCTGCGACATATAGAACGCGCCGCCGCCAATCGTGAATTTCGGCAGCACGTCGTAGGTGGTCCACAGGCTGATGCTGTTCTTCGGCGTGTTCGGGAACTGGTGGCCGTTGTCGGTCGTCGTCTTGCCGTTGTCGCGCAACTGGCTCTTCAGATATGTGTAGCCGCCGAACACTTGCCACTTGTTCGTCAATTGACCGGCCACGCCGAATTCGAAACCTTGCACGCGTTTGCTGCCGACCATCGCGTAGCTGTTGTCCGGCAGCGTGACGCGCGCATTGGTCGTGTCGATCTGGAACAGCGCGCCCGTCAGCGAGAGCTTGTTGTTCAGCACGTTCCACTTGGTGCCGACTTCGATACTGCGGTTCTTTTCCGGCGCGAGATCGGCCGCATTCGCACCGACACCGCCGCAGCCCGGCGTCAGCGACTGCGTTTCGCTGCCCTGGCCGAGCAGCGCGCCGGCCGGTGTCGACGAGGTCGAGATCGACGTATAGATGCTGCCGTTCGACGCCGGTTTGAACACGAGGCCGAGCTGGTAATTGAACAGCGTGTCGTCACGCGATACGCGGCCTGCGCCGTTGGCGACGGTGTTGCGGAAGTCGGTCGAGTAATCGTCGACGCGCAGACCGACGTTGGCTTGCCAGCGCTTCGTCAATTCGATCGTATCGAACGCGTACAGCGACTTGGTGACGGTGCGTTGCTCGCTAGGATCGTTGTTTTGCTTGACCGAACCGGCCCATGGGTCATTCGGATTCGGCGAGTACAGGCTCGTGCAGTTATAGCCCGACGCCACGCCGATGCCGGCCGTCTTGCAGATCGCGCCGCTCGCCGCCGCTACCGTGTACGAGTCGTTCACGCTGGTTTCGCGCGACACTTCAATACCGGTCGTAAAGCTGTGCTTCAGGAAGCCCGTGTTGAAGTCGCCATACAGTTCGGTCTGGTTCGCGAGGCTGTAGACGTCGCTGGCACGCGTGTTCGCGCGGCGCCATACCATGCCGTTGACCACGTTGCCCTGGCTATCGTCCGGCTGGGTCCAGATGTAGTCCTGGGTCGACTTCGTGTAGCGCGTCGTGTTGCGGATCGACAGATTGCTGTTGATGTCGTGCTCGATTCGCACCGTGCCGACGTCGGACGTGGTCTTGCGGAAATCGCGGTCGATCAGGCCGTAAAAATTGTGACGGTTGACGTCGGCCGGGTAGATCGTGCTGACGTTGGCCGGTTTGTTCGTCGTCGTGTAGAAGTAGGGGATACCGCTGTCGGGCAGGTCGTCCGTCTGCAGATGGTAGTAGCTCGCCGTGACCCGGGTCGGTGTGCCGAGACCGTACGTGAACGACGGCGCAATGCCCCAGCGTTCGTTGTTGACGGCGTCGCGGCCCGCCACGTCGTTGTTGTGGCTCATCACATTCAGGCGGAATGCCGCGTGATCGGCCATTTGCCAGTTGCCGTCGGCGGTGAAGCGGCGGTAGCGGTCGGTGCCGAGGCCCACGCTGCCGTCGGCAGCATTGCCCAGATGCGGGGTCTTCGTGATCAGGTTGATACTGCCGCCTGCGCCGCCGCGGCCGCCGAATGCGCCATCCGCGCCTTTGGTCACTTCGACGCTCTGGATGTTGAACACTTCGCGCGTCGTCGCGCCGACGTCGCGCATGCCGTCGACGAACGTGCTGCCCTGCGCATCGTAGCCGCGAATGAATGGCCGGTCGCCCAGCGGATTGCCGCCTTCGCCCGCGCCGAACGTAATGCCCGGCACGGTGCGCAGCGCTTCGGTCAAGGTTGCGGCGCCGGTGCTCTGGATCAGTTCCTGCGGAATCACCGTGACGGATCTCGGCGTATCCAGCAGCGGCGCGGTGAATTTGATCGACGACGAGTGGTCGGTCTTGAACGCGTCCGCCGAGTTGCCTTGCACGGCGATCGGCGCGAGCTGGCCTTCGGTGTCGGGCGGCGTAGTCGCTGCTGTACTTTGCGCGAAAGCAGGGCCGGCCGCGAGCATCCCGCAGAGGGTCGTGCTGATTTTGCCGAGCTTCGGATCGTCGGACCGCAACTTCATTTTTATCCCCGTCGAGTTCAGAAGGAGGTCGAGCGGATGCTGTTCGATCCTTACCCGGCCATTCCATGTTTATTACAAAGTGATTTCGAAGCGCATTCTATTCAAACGAGTTGTAATTGAGAAGCGTTCGCAATAAAAAAGCTGCGATCAGCAGGGAGAAGAGGAAGAGGGTTCTCGGCGTTTGATGGGTAAATACTGTGATTTGACGAGACAAAGCCGGAAATTAGTCACTAGAATAACGATTTTGTTGCAACTACATAACATCCGGAAACGCGCCGGAATGTCGACGTAGAGCAACAAATTGGGGGTGGGCTAGGTGAGGTGAGTGTAAGGTTAGACCGCCGACAGGATCGATTCGAGGCCGTAGGGCCGACCGATTCTTTCGGGGTGTAAAGATTTTTTGATGTCCCACGTGACGCTCGCGCCGGCGCCCATCACGTGGTCTTCGCACCGATATTCACTTTCCGCGCGTTGTGGAAAACGTTGTGAACGGGTGACGATTAAAACCGTTCCACCCGGAACGGATGCGGATTCACGATGGTCTCCTCGCCCGTCATCATCTCGGCGAGCAGGCGACCCGTGATCGGCCCGAGCGTCAGACCGTGGTGCGCATGGCCGAATGCAAACCACAAGCCCCGATGATTTCTCGCCGGCCCAATAACCGGCATCATGTCCGGCGTGCAGGGGCGGTTGCCCATCCACGGCTCGTCGTCAAGACGTTCGCCCAGCGGAAACAGCGTGCGCGCTACCGGCTCGACCGCGGCCAGTTGCGTCGGTGTTCTGGCCGCGTCCAGATGGGCGATTTCCGCGCCCGTGGTGAGCCGGATGCCACGCGCCATCGGCGCCAGCAGATAACCGTTTTCGACATCCAGCACCGGGTGGTTCAGGCGCGCCGCGTCGCGCGGTGCGTAGTGCATGTGGTATCCGCGTTTCACCGCGAGAGGGACGCGGTAGCCGAGTCGTGCACTCAGCCGATCCGACCACGGTCCCAGCGCGATGACCGCCGATGAAGCTGTAATCGTTCCCGCTTGCGTATCGACCTGCCATTGCTGCCATTCGTCACCCAGCGTGCTGGCGTCGCCGATCAGAAAGCGGCCCCCCAGCGTTTCGAAATACTTCGCGTAAGCGGTGACGAGCGCATTGGGATCGCTGACGGAATCGGATGCCGGATAGTGCAGGCCGCCTCGCAAGGTCTTGTCGAGATCGGGTTCCCGCTGTTGCAGGCGGGCGGGATCGAGCGTTTCGAAATCGACGCCATATTCGTTGTGCCACCGTTCGGCTAGCCGTGTTTCCGCTTCTTGTGCCGCATCGGTGCGAAACACCTTCATCCAGCCGATAGGGCGCAGCAACGCGCTAGCGCCCGCATCGGCGGCAAGCGCGCGGTGTTCGCTTACGCAATGTTCGATCAGCGTCGAATACGACCTCGCGATCGCTGCGTGTTTTGCCGGATGCGAATTGCGCCAGTATTGCCACAGGAACGGCGCGGTCTTGAGCATCGCGTCGGCATGGTAGCGAACGTCCGGCGACTGGTTGCGCGCATAGCGAAGCAGCGTGCCGAGTTCGCGCGGAAACGCATACGGATAGACGCCTTCGCGCTGGATCAACCCGGCATTGCCAAACGACGTTTCATTGCCGGGCAATTTGCGGTCGATCAGCGCAACCTGGCGCCCGCGTTTCTGCAGATGCACAGCCACACAGACACCGACGATGCCTGCACCGAGCACGACGGTATCGAATTTCATGCTGCCTGTTTGCGTCGCGTTGCCTGTCACATTGCCTCGCTTGAAAAGGGTTGTGTTCAGAGGTCGCCGGGTTCGAATCGTACCCGCTGCAAAAAACCGGCGAGCCGGTTTTGCCCGGGCCGGCACCGGGCGGTCGAAGAGCGTCGAATAGCCGTTCAATCCGGTCAAAACGCGTCGTCAAACCCCCTCCCGGATCAAACCACAGCGGCCGCCACCTCGCCAGCGTGTAAACTGCTGACTTTTTTGCCTCCGGTGCTATGTTGCAAGCTTCCCAGCGCACAGCGCTCAGTGGCCCGGCCCTCATTCGCTTATTGGCCCGTCTGGCGGATGTCGATGTTCCCGAATCCAGGCAGTCGCTGTCGGACCGGCTGAGCCAGTGGCTCGGCTGGACCGACGCGATCGCGTTGTCTTCGGCGTTGAGCGGCAATTCACCCACGGTGGCGGCCAATGCGCGGCCAGTCGGCCGTGTCGAAGAGGACGAGTGCGTTCGCGTGCGGTCGTTGCTGGCCAAGGCCATCACCAGCGACAGCGTGCTGGCCGCGCCGAAGCGGCGCGCGCCTGGCATGCTGCCGGCCGCCGCGCCGGCTCACAGCAGCGTTCCCGTCGAGACGCCCGCCGACTACGCGCTGTTCCGTCAGCGCTACGTGGCCCAGCAGCAGTCGATGGAAACGGCGGTCGGTAATCTGCGCGGCCGTCTGCGCGGGATGCTGGCCACCAGGACGCCTGCCATGGCCCGGCTCGCGGTCGTGGATGCGGTCATGGAGCGCGCGTTGAGCGAGCGCGAGCGGAATCTGCTGGCGTCGCTGCCGGTTTTGCTGGCAGCACATTTCGAGCGTTTGCGCGAGGCGAGTCAGAAGGCGGCCGCCGCCGCCGGGGATGGCGATCACACCGACCCCGCCAGCAAGGCCGCCGCCGTCGCGCCCGACGCGTGGCTGGACGTTTTCCGCAAGGATATGCAGAGCGTCCTGCTTGCCGAACTGGAAGTTCGTTTACAACCGGTCGAAGGGTTGCTCGCAGCTCTTCGCTCCCGCTAACTGGAACACTATGTCCAGATATCGTATTGATCTCGTTGTTTTTCTGGCCGGTCTGGCCGCTGCGTGCTGGATCGCCGTCAGCTATGTCGGCTCGAACCCGCTGGCCCTGTCCGTCACGTTGCTGATCGTCGTCTGCTACCTGGCGGGTGCGCTCGAACTGCGCCGCTATAGCCAGGCCACCGCTACGTTGACGCGGGCGGTCGATGGGCTCTCCGCGCCGCCCGCCAGCCTCGCGGCGTGGCTCGATCCACTGCATCCGAGTCTGCGCAATGCGGTGCGACTGCGGGTTGAAGGCGAGCGCGTGGCGCTGCCCGGCCCGGCGCTGACGCCGTACCTCGTCGGCTTGCTGGTGTTGCTGGGCATGCTGGGTACGCTCCTCGGGATGGTGGCGACGCTGCGCGGCACCGGCCTCGCACTCGAAAGCGCCACCGACCTGCAGGCGATTCGTGCATCGCTGGCGGCGCCGGTCAAGGGTCTGGGTTTTGCGTTCGGCACCTCGATTGCGGGCGTGGCGACCTCCGCGATGCTGGGGCTGCTGTCGGCGTTGTGCCGGCGCGCACGGCTCGAAGCGGCGCAGACGCTCGACGTGAAAATCGCCACGAGCTTGCGCGTTTATTCGCAGGCGCATCAGCGTGAAGAGGGTTTCAAGCTGTTGCAGCGGCAGGCCGAGGTGATGCCGACGCTGGTCGATCGTTTGCAAACGATGATGACCGCCATCGAGCAGCAGGGCCTCGCGCTGAACGAGCGGCAACTGGCGAGCCAGGAAGCGTTCCACGGCAGGACGGAGGTGGTGTATGCGCGCCTCGCGGGCGCTGTCGAGCGCTCGCTGAGAGACAGCGTCGCCGATAGCGCACGCGCTGCGAGCGCCGCGTTGCAGCCGGTTATGGAAGCGACGATGGCCGGTCTCTCGCGCGAGACCGCTGCGTTGCACGAGACGGTCTCGCAGGCGGTCCAGCGCCAGCTCGACGGGCTGTCGAGCGGCTTTGAAGCGACGGCGGTCAAGGTGGCCGGCGTCTGGAACGACGCGTTGGCTGGGCATCAGCGTTCGAGTGAAGAATTGGCCGGGAACTGGCGCGGGTCGATGGAACGTGTGACCGAGGCTTTCGAACAGCGCTCGGCTGCGTTGCTCGACGGTATGTCGGCGCGGCTCGATGCGACGGCGGGCAGCGTATCGCAGGCATGGAACGACGCGTTATCGCAGCAACAGCGTACGGGTGAGAAGCTGGCACTGGACAACCAGCAGGCGTTGGCTGCGGCTGCGGCGACCTTCGAACAGCATTCGGCGTCGCTGTTGCGCGGTGTCGGTCAATCGCAGGTGGACTTGCAGACCGAGCTGGCGTCGCGTGACGAACAGCGCCTGGCTGCGTGGACCGACAAACTCGCTGCGATGGCCGCGGCGTTGAGCAAGGAATGGGAGCAGGCGGGTTCGAATACCGCGAGCCGTCAGCAGGAAATCTGCGACACGCTGGCGCAAACCGCACGCGATATCTCCGCGCAGACCCACGCGCATTCGAGCGACACGATTGCCGAGATCAACCGCCTGGTCGAAGCGGCAGCGGAAGCGCCGAAGGCCGCGGCGAATCTGCACGCAGAACTGGTCTCGCGCGATGAGCAGCGCCTCGCGGCATGGACCGAGAAGCTCGGTTCGATGGCTTCGGCGTTGACCAAGGAATGGGAGCAATCGGGCGCGAATACCGCGACACGTCAGCAGGAAATCTGCGACGCGCTCGCGCAGACCGCGCGGGATATCTCCGCGCAGACCCACGCGCATTCAAGTGACACGATTGCAGAGATCAACCGCCTGGTCGAAGCGGCAGCGGAAACGCCGAAGGCCGCGGCGAATCTGCACGCAGAACTGATCTCGCGCGATGAGCAACGCCTCGCGGCATGGACCGACAAGCTCGGTTCGATGGCGGCGGCGTTGACTAAGGAATGGCAGCAATCGGGCGCGAATACCGCGACACGTCAGCAGGAAATCTGCGACGCGCTCGCGCAGACCGCGCGGGATATGTCGGCACAGACTCAGGCGCACGCAAGCGACACGATCGCCGAGATCAACCGCCTGGTCGAAGCGGCAGCGGAAGCGCCAAAAGCCGCCGCGAATCTGCACGCAGAACTGCTCTCGCGCGATGAACAGCGCCTCGCGGCATGGACCGACAAGCTCGGTGCGATGGCGGCAACGTTGAGCAACGAGTGGCAGCAGGCGGGCGCAAACACCGCGAGCCGCCAGCAGGAAATCTGCGAAACGCTGGCACAAACCGCACGTGATATCTCGGCGCAAACGCAGGCCCATGCCAGCGACACGATTGCCGAAATCGGTCAACTGGTGCAAGCCGCCTCGGAAGCGCCAAAGGCTGCGGCCGAAGTCGTCGCGGAACTGCGTCAGAAACTGTCCGACAGCATGGTCCGCGATACCGCGATGTTGCAGGAGCGCAGCCGCCTGCTCGAAACGCTGGAGACCATGCTCGATGCGGTGAATCACGCGTCCGGCGAGCAACGGACCGCCGTCGACGCGCTGGTCGCGACATCGGCGGATCTGCTGGAACGGGTGGGCACCCGCTTCACCGATCACGTCGAACTCGAAACCGGCAAGCTCGGCGCGGTCGCCGCCCAGGTGACCGGCAGCGCAGTCGAAGTGGCGAGCCTCGGCGAAGCGTTCGGTGCGGCCGTGCAGATGTTCGGCGAATCGAACGACAAGCTGGTCGCCCATTTGCAGCGTATTGAAACCGCACTGGACAAATCCCTGTCGCGCAGCGACGAACAACTCGCGTATTACGTCGCACAGGCACGGGAAGTCGTCGATCTGAGCGTGATGTCGCAGAAGCAGATTGTCGAAGACCTGCAGCACCTCGCCCGTCAGCGCTCGTCCGCCGGAGCTGACGCGGTATGAGCGAGGAAATCGACGGCGGCGTGGAGCCGGGCGCGCCGATCTGGCCGGTATTCGGCGATCTGATGTCGGTGCTGCTCGGTGCTTTCGTGCTGATTCTGGTCGGCGTGATCGGCGTGCAACTGGAGCTATCGAACAAGCTCGAACAGGAGGTCAAGCAGCGTCAGGCGGAAACGCAGCGCCGCAAGACGCTGGAGCAGGCGCTGGCCGGGCCGCTGGCGGCGGGCCGCGTGACGCTGGTCAATGGGCGCATTGGTATTAGCGGCAACGTGTTGTTCGCGCTGAATTCCGCTCAGTTGCAGCCTGAGGGGCGCGACTTGCTGAAAAGCCTGGCCGGACCGTTGTCCGCGTATCTGCAGGCCAGTGATCAGATCCTGATGGTCAGCGGTTTCACCGACGACCAGCGTTTGCGCGAAGGCAATCGCCGCTTTGCCGACAACTGGGAGTTATCGGCGCAGCGCGCGTTGACGGTGACGCGCCAGTTGATCGATGCGGGCGTGCCGGCGTCCTCGGTGTTCGCTGCGGCGTTCGGTTCGGGGCAGCCGGTGAGTTCGAATGCCGACGAACCGGGGCGGGCTAAAAATCGTCGCGTGGAAATCGCGCCGGTGCCGAGGCCGTCGACTGCTACGGTGAAGCCCGGTGAATAACGACAAGGTTGATTCCGGCGACGTGACAGGCCATGTCCGTGCAATGCTCGACGCGTGGCGCGAGTGCGGCGCGGATCGTCTGAATCCGGTGCGCTTTCATTTGATCGTGGCGCTGGAGCGGCGCGCGGCGGCTTATCAAGGCGACGCGCGACGGGTGATGGAAGAGCGCTTGTCCACGCTGATTCGCGCGTATTCGGCTGACGTGGAACATGCGGCGGTTGATGCGAAGGCTGTCGAAGAAGCAGCCGGTCTGGCGCAACATACTCGGCAAGCGGAATCGCTGGCGGGTTTGATCGAGCACCTTGCCAGCCATGCATCGGCCGATCGCCATCGCACTTCGGCCGCTTCAGCCGCTGCGTATCCGGAGCTTGCTGAACTCGATTACTTCAGAGGCGTCTGGTCCAAAGTGCGTGCCGAGAAACAGATACGCCAGTCGCTTGCTCCAATACCCGGCAATGCGGGGCCGCTCAATTCGGGCAGCCTCGTGCATCGTGCGCTTTCATTGATGAGCGAATTGTCGCCGGGCTATCTCAAGCAGTTTTTGTCGTACGTCGACACTCTGGCGTGGGTGGAGCAGATGAACGGTGGCGGCGCGCCTGCGAGCAAAGACACGCCTCGCTCCGGTACCGCCGGCAGAAGCGGCCGCGCTAAAGCGCGTTAGCGCTGTGTGCGCTGTTTGCGCCGTTTGCGCGGTGCTGAAGCCGGCGCTGACCTCGGCGCCGAAGCGATCAGTCGAAGTCGAACATGTCGAAAATCGAGCGTTTCTTTTTATGCCCGCGATAATCCGCTCGACGGTCGTCATACCCGCGATGGCGTTCGCCTTCGTACGAGTGTTCCCGCTCCCGATCCCGATCCCGGTGATCATCGCGGCCCGCGCGTGACGCAGAGGGCGCCTCCCCATTCGCTGCGTCCTGCGCGATCAGCTTGTCCAGTTCGCCACGATCGAGCCACACGCCCCGGCAGTCCGGGCAATAATCGATTTCGATCGAGCGGCGCTCGGTCATCAACAGATCGGTCGTTTTGCAAACGGGGCACTTCATTGTCCTGCTCCTTAAAAATATCGAATCTCCAACGCCCAGCCCTGGTGCGTCATTCATTTCCCGCCACTCACCGCTCGGTCCGATTTCGCTTTTGCTTTACGCACCAGCATATTCATCCCTTCGACGAAGGCTGAGAACGCCATCGCCGCGTAGATATACGCCTTGGGTACATGCGTGCCGAAACCATCCGCGATCAACGTCATGCCGATCACCAGTAGAAAACTGAGCGCGAGCATCACAATGGTCGGATTGCGGTCGATAAAGCGCGACAGCGGCAGCGCGGCGAAAAGCATCACCATCACGGCGACGATGACGGCGATAAACATGATCGGCATATGCTCGGTCATGCCGACCGCGGTGATGATGCTGTCGACCGAAAACACGATATCGAGCACGATGATCTGGCCAATCGCCGCCGCGACCGTCAACTGAACGGTTGAACTCGCGTTGTCGCTGACGTCATCCGAATGAGTGACGTGATGACGGATTTCGCTGGTCGCCTTCCACACGAGGAACAGACCGCCGACGAGCAGAATCAGATCGCGCCACGAAAACGCATGGGCAAAGAGCGTGAAAGCAGGGGCGGTCAGTTGCGCAATCCACGCGACCGTGCCGAGCAGTCCGAGCCGCATGACCAGCGCGAGCATGAGGCCGATGCGCTGCGTGCGTGCGCGTTGCGCCTCCGGCAGCTTGTTGCTGAGGATCGAAATGAAGATCAGGTTGTCGATGCCAAGCACGATTTCCATCACGATCAACGTGACGAGCGCTGCCCATGCAGTGGGATCGGTCATCAGAGCGAGCAGGGAGTCCATTGGATTGTTATAGAAGCCGATGCGGTGAATGTCACGGAATCGCTATCATCGTCGCGGCGATGGTTCGAATAAATCAGTGATAAGCTGAATGACATATCGCTTTTTTCGAAGTGTCCGCGGCATGCTCAACTATCGTCATCTTTATTATTTCTGGATCGTCGTGAAGGAGGGCGGCTTTGCGCGCGCGGCTGAACGGCTCGACATGGCGGTCCAGACTATCAGTGCGCAGGTGCGCGAGCTGGAAAAATCGATTGGGCGTCAACTGCTGAAGCCGGCGGGGCGCGGTGTGACGATGACCGAGGCCGGCGAAACAGCGTTCAACCGCGCGGAACAGATCTTTCAGCTCGGCGAAACCCTGCTCGACGAAATGCGCGAGGCGGGCGCTGAGGGGGCGGCGCGGCTCGCGGTGGGTCTGTCAGACGGTATTTCAAAACTCGCGGCGCATGCGCTGCTTGCGCCGGTGCTCGGTACGCCGTCGCTCAGGCTGTTATGTCACGACGGCGAGCATGCGCAACTCATGTCGGAACTGGCGCTGCATCGGCTGGATCTGGTGCTGGCGTGCCAGCCGGCTCCGCACAATGCTGACTTGCGCGTCGTGAGCCAGCGCATCGCGGGCTCGCCGGTGGACTGGTACGGGCCGACGGAATTCGTGCGCAAGGCAGCCCGAGCTGGCTTTCCACAGTGTCTCGCCACGTTGCCGGTGCTGTTGCCCACTCGCCATGGTGCGCTGCGGGCGCGGCTCGACAGGTGGTTCGAATCGGAAGGGATCCGGCCGCGAATCGTCGGCGAATTCGAGGACAGCGCGTTGATGGCGGTATTCGCCGCGCGTGGCCTGGGCGTGTTTCCGCTCGCGGAACTGGGCGCGGAAGATTTGTCGTTGCTGCGTGGTGTGCGTTGGCTGGGTCGCGCGGGGGGCGTGGTGGAGGAGATTCACGCAATCCGGTCGCGGCGCGGGCAGCATCATGTGCTCGCGTCCCAGGTGCTGGCCGCCGCACGTTGAGGATCGGGCGAGGCGCGCAAAGAAGGGAAGGTTGATCGATTGAAACAGGACGTATGCCCGACCGAAGTCCGGCATACGTCTTTACTGCTAATGCACCAGAACTGCGTACCGAAACGACGCAGTCAGGCGCGTAATGCCAGCCTGCTTAGAACGCGTGACGCATACCCACCGTCACAGCAACCTGCGAATTCGTTGCCGACGGCGACAGCGTGTTGAGCATGGCGTGCGACAGCACCGAATCCGCCGGCGCGCCGTGCACGTTCTGATAGACGCCTTCCAGGTAGAAGTCGGTGCGCTTGCTGACCGAGTAATCCGTCTGCAGCATTGCCGTGTTCCAGCCCGGCGACGAACCGTTGTACGCGCCATGCGTGAACGTGTACGCACCCGACACGCTCAGGGCCGGCGTCAGCGCGTACTTCGCGTTCACTTCGTAGTTGTCGAGACGCAGCGAGCCGCCCAGCGTGCCCGACGACGTGTCGTTCGAACCGAGGTAGGTGCCCGTGCCGAACGAGAACACGCCCGACGCGTTGTCGATCTGCGAGTGGCTCCACACGAGGCCGACCGTAGCCGGGCCGAACGTGTAGTTCCCGCCCAGCGACCAGATACGCTGACGTTCGGCGATGAAGTTCGCGCTCGTGTCGCTGGTGGTCACCGCGCCCGAGCCGCTGCCTGCGTTGTTCAGTTGCAGGTAGCCGGCAGCCAGGTTCACCGGACCCATTGCATACGACAGACCGAAGCCGTACGAGCGGTTGTCCGCGAACGCACCGGCCTGGTTGCTGAACGAATACATCGTTTCGAACGTGACGCCGTGGTAGACCGGGCTCGCGTACTTGACCGAATTGTTGATGACGACCGAATTCGCCGCCAGGTTGTCGTTTTCGAACGGGTGCGCTGCGATGCTGCCGCCCCACGTGTTGAATTCGGCCGTCAGCGGGCCGACGAGGTCGTTCATCACGTCGAACTGGCGACCCAGCGTCACAGTACCGTAAGCGTCGCTTTGCAGGCCGACCCATGCCTGGGAACCGAACGCGCTACCGGCAAAAGCCTGTGCGCCGTTGTTCAGCAGGAAGCCTTGTTCCAGCTTGAAGATGGCGTGCAAACCAGCACCCAGATCTTCCGAGCCCTTCAGGCCGAAAACCGTGTTCTGCGTCGAGCTACTGCCGAGCTGGTAGTTCGCGTGGCCTTGCTGGTTGTTGGTGTACACGAATCCCGCGTCGATGAGACCGTACAGGGTCACGCTGCTTTGCGCATGCGCCGACATCGTAAAGGCGCCGCACAGGGCTGCCGCGAGTAAAGACTTTTTCATACTTATTAGCTCCGTGATTAAACGGGTGATTGAAGGATTCAGCAGCTTGTCCCCCCACGTCACGCATACCCGCGCCATAGATTCGCAATCGTTGTTGCGAATATCGCAATAGCGAGGTTTATTCTTTATCGATTATTGCGTGCAATACCATTCCACTGACTTGGCAATGGTGCGCGCTGGTCGACTGCTTTGTTTTCAGATCGGCGATGCAGATACGCTCAGCCGGGTGCGAAAAGCGACACGGCGATCATAGGGCGGCGGAAATAAAAATGGTGTTAGAAAAATAAACGCGCGTGGCGTGAAAGGAACAATGAGGGGCCGGAGCTTACCGCGTTCAGCGCCCCGCTGGGAGGGCTTTGTGACGTTCTCGCGACACAATTTGGTTTAAAGACGTGGGTTGTGTATTGGAAGCGGGATGATCAATGGCAGAGCAAACCTGAAACGATTCGTCAAGGCGGTTTAATCATTCAGTTATTTTGAAATATTAAGGAAAGCATTGTGTAATGAAATAATGATTCCGATATCGCCTGAATCCGCCGATGCTTTGGAGAATCGAAGCAGATCACTGCCGGAATCAGCGCATTTCGAATGCCGATTTTTTTATGCAATTAGCCGGCGTTTCGAAATTACGGCTTGCGCGCCTTACGAATGATTCCGCACGCGATCAAACTGGACTGTGCCGACGCTCGCCACCAGATCGCGCCTGCCAGCGTCGACATCGTTGCCGCGATCAACAGGACCGCCTGCAGCGCCGCCGCCATCGACGGTTGGGTCGCGATCAGCGCGCCCGACAGCGCCACACCTAAAGCCGCGCCGGTCTGACGCGCCGCATTCAGCACGCCTGCCGCAATACCCGCGCGATGACCGTCGACGCAACCCATCAACGCGGTGGTCGTCGCCGGGGTGATGAGGCTCGCAGCCAGACCGATGGCGGGTAACGGCAACGCCAGCATCCAGTATTGCGCCGCCGGACCGACCCTCATCAGCGCGAGATAGCCG
The DNA here is from genome assembly GCF_904848625.1 of Paraburkholderia metrosideri. GTDB lineage: Bacteria > Pseudomonadota > Gammaproteobacteria > Burkholderiales > Burkholderiaceae > Paraburkholderia > Paraburkholderia metrosideri. The sequence goes on along the minus strand of NZ_CAJHCP010000004.1, from coordinate 208,727 downwards.
ATCGCGGCCAGCAGGAATGCGCCCGCCACCAGCCTTCGCGGGCCGAGCCATTGGACTGCGCGCTTCGATAACAGACTGCCGGCCGGCATCACGAGGGTGAGAGGCAGAAAGGCGAGCCCCGCGCGCAACGGCGGATAGCCGCGTTGTTGCTGCAAGTAGAGGCTGAGCGTGAAAAGCAGACCGTAAAACGTGAACGCCGATAGCATCGACACGAACACGGAACCTGAAAACAGTGGCTGGCGAAATAGCGCAAGGGGCAGCATCGGATGCGCGCGGGTGGTTTCGATCGCGACGAATAGAACGCCTGCGCTCACGGTCGCCGCGACGCATCCCGCGATGATGGCGGAGTGCCATCCGTAGACAGGTGCCTCAATGATCGACACGTTCAGCAGCGCCAGCGTGGCAATGCCCGCGAACTGTCCGGCCAGGTCGAACCGGCGCGCAGCGGAGCGGGGTGCTTCACGCACACGGAGCGGTCCGATCTGAAACGCCATCACAACGCCTGCCACGCAAATAGGAACGTTGACCAGAAAGATGCCGCGCCATCCGCTCAAACCCGTCAGCACACCGCCGAGCAGCGGCCCCGCGGCCATCGCCACCGCGCCGAGGCCTGCCCACAAGCCGAATACCGCCGTTCGTTGGCGTGGCTCCGGCCACGCCTGGTTGATCAACGCCATCGACGCGGGCACCAGCAACGCGGCGCCGACGCCTTGCAACACGCGGGCCGCAATCAGCACGGCGAGGCTCGGCGCGGCGCCGCACAGCGCCGACGCCAACGTGAACGCCGCGAGGCCGCCAATATAGACATGGCGAGCGCCGAGCCGGTCGGCCAGTGTTCCGCCGCTCAGCAACACGCTCGCGAAGCTCAGCGTGTACGCGTTCACCACCCATTGCAATCCGGCGACGCCGCCTGCCAGACCCGTCGCAATCCGTTCCAGCGCCACATTGACGATCGACGTATCGAGAATGACGATCACATAGCTGATGCTGGTGGCGAGAAGTACCTGTCGTTGCTGCCGGTCGTTGTTCATCTGGCGAGATTCCCCTGCCTGCGATTGGTGCGATTAGTGCGATTGGCCCGTGTTGCCCGAGTATCGGAGACGCGCGCGTCGCAATGCTTCGACACGTATCGAAACGTGCGGCATTCAATGGCGCTATGCTCGATCCGATAACCTGGAGACCGCGTCATGCATGTGCAGCCGAACCTGTCCGCTACCGCCTTTCTGATCGCCGACGCTGCCCGCGCCGCCATGCTGATGGCGTTGACCGATGGCCGTGCGCTACCGGCCGGCGAATTGGCCCACGCCGCGGGGGTGACGGCACAGACGGCGAGCAGTCATCTCGCGAAGTTGCTCGATGGCGGGCTGCTCTCGGTCGAGCAGCAGGGGCGTCACCGCTACTACCGGCTCGCCGACCCGCAGGTTGCGCTTGCGCTCGAAAGCCTCGCGTCGATTGGCGCGAGGGGAACGGTCCGTCGCAAGGCGCCGACCCGCGATGCGCGAAAGCTGCGTCTCGCGCGCTGTTGCTACGACCATCTCGCGGGCCAGGCGGGTGTCGCGATTACGCTGGGTCTGATGGAACGCGGCTTTCTTCTGCCGGCATCCGACAAAACGTTCGACGTGACGCCAGCGGGGACGGCGTGGTTCGGCAGCATGGGGCTCGATATCGACGCATTGCGGCCGGGGCGTCACGGGATCGCGCGACAGTGCCTCGACTGGACCGAACGGCGTCATCATCTTGCCGGACCACTCGGCGTAGGATTGCTTGACCTGCTTTGTTCAAAAGGATGGCTGCGGCGCGCAAAGGCGTCGCGGGAAGTGCAGATCACGCCGGACGGCTGGGCAGGATTGCGGGAACAGTTGGGGCTGACACCGGAGTCGATCGAGCGTGCTGGACAGCGCGCCGACGAGCCGGAATCGTGATGGCGGTTTTTTCGCGCTTGAGCCTGGCGAGGCGACGTGGGATTTTGCGGCGACAGTTGTCATTGCCATCGTGCCGCGCGAGCCGCCAGACGCGAGCCGCGAGCCGCGAGCCGCCAGCCGCTAGCCCGTCCACCTCGATCACTCAAAGCCGGCGGCGCCAGCCATCGCCCTCACACCCAGCAATAACCAACGGAGCTCATCATGCGAATCCAGACAGCATTTCTCTTCGATCTCGACGGCACGCTCGTCGACAGCGTCTACCAGCACGTGCTGGCCTGGAAAGAGGCGCTGGACAGTGAAGGGATCCCGCTGTCGGTATGGCGGATACATCGCAAGATCGGCATGAGCGGCGGCCTGTTCACCGATCAGCTGATGCGCGAGACCCACGGCGAAATCAGCGCCGAGCGGGGCGAGCGGCTGCGTCACGCGCATGCCGACGCCTATCAGCGGATGCGCGCGCAGGTGTGCCCGCTGCCCGGCGCGCGCGCGTTGCTCGACGCGCTGACGCAAGCCGGCACACCGTGGGCAGTGGCCACCAGCGGTCGTATGGAAACGGCGGCGCTCAACCTGGCGGCGCTGGGAGTCGATCCGGCGCATGCCGTCGTCGTCACGCGCGACGACGTCAAGTATGCGAAGCCGGACCCGGATCTGTTCATGGCCGCGGCGCTGCGCCTTGGCGTGCCGATCGAACACACGGTGGTGGTCGGCGACAGCATCTGGGACATGCTGGCCGCGCGGCGCTGTCGTTCGCTGGGTGTCGGTCTGCTGTCCGGCGGCTATGGGACGGACGAACTCGAGCGCGCAGGTGCGCTGCGCGTCTACGACGATCCCGCGGATCTGCTAACGCATCTGGACGAGGTGGCGTCGCGGCCATAATCGTCGACGAGCACGTTTCAGCTGGAGGCGGCTGGATCCGCGCGATGCGTCAATGCTTGCCGTACTGCGAATTCGACTGCGATTCCGGCGTCACTCGGGAGGATTCTCTGACCAGCTGATCGGTCATCGCCGCCGCGACCGGATGCGAACCATGGGCCGTCGGCGGCGGTGCCGGTAGAGACGGATCAGGTTTCGCCGACTCCTTGACGAGCCGCGCCGTCATTGCCGCCGAGACTGACTTCGATGGCGGCTGCGCTTCGTGTCGATGCGAGTCGTCGTGCTTACGCCCGTGTTCCTGCTCGGCTAGCTGAACGGGTTTCGAATTCGTGCGCGCATTCCGGCGCGCTTCAGCCGATGCCTGCGCACGGGAAGTCGCGCGCGATTTATCCGCGGCATGGGGTACGTCGCGACTGGCCTGTGGCGCGGCAGTCGCGATCGACGGGGCCGCCACGGCAGGCGCCGGGCGCGCCATCGCGAGTGTGTCCGCCGCGTGCGCCTGCGTGGCCGTACCGGTCACGCTGCCGGAGGCCATCTGCGCTGCGCTGGCCACAGCGCTGGCCGGTGCATCTACTCTGGCCGGAATGGTGGTGTCACTGACCACCGTGCCGGCTGCGGCCGGCGCCCGTTCATCATCCTTTGGAAAAAGCAGATAACCGGCGACGCCCAGATCAACCACGAGCAAGCCGATTATCAACACCTTGCCGGTATTCGTCATATTTAACCAACAGATTATTCAGGGAGTGCAATTAATCGATGATAAACGACTGCTCCTGGACCTGGAGCGCCGCTGCCAGCCGGCGGAACAGGGAGCGCAACGGACAATCCGCCTTGTCGCCGCGATCATCGCTTCATTCCTTTCCTGCCAGAATCCAACAGATTTATCCAATTCGCATACGCTTATAACGGTCCGATGCAACTTTGTACTGTTCAGGCAAAGTCCCCTGTACTATACGGTTCAGCGGGGAACAGCCGGCAGTCGGCGTTCGGTATCGGGTGGAGGGCCCGGTACGGGGCGCACGGGTATGTCCCCTCATGAACAACCGGCGACGGCCGAAGCGGCAAAAGCAAAGCGCTGATCATGCGGTAGACGGCAGGGGTACCGGCCGCCGTCGAAAGTGGGGGCCATCGCGCCCCGGCATGCTGCACGATCGGGCGTCTGACTGGATTGCTGGCTTGCCTCGGGCGTCCCACGGCGGCGGCGCGACGACCACGTGAAAATATGAACAACTTTATTCGACCCCCTGTTTTCTATCCGGCAACGGTTGTATTCGTCGACGACAGCGACAGCTACCTCGACGCATTGCGCCGGTTCTTTCCGGACACCTTTACCAACCTTTTTTTCACGCGACCCCAAAGCGCGCTCGGCTTCATTCGTCAGCACGCTCGCGAAAATTCGCTGGAATTCGCGTCGTCGTCGGCATGTCTGAGCGAGCCGGGTGTCGAGCGTTTCGTCGAGACATCGGCTGAGCGGGACATCGTGGCGCGACCTTCGCGCTTCGAAGAAGTCGCCGCGGTCGTGGTGGATTACGACATGCCGGGCATGAGCGGCGTGGAATTCCTGTCGTCCATCTCCGGTTTGCGTTGCGCGAAAGTGCTGCTGACCGGCGTCGCGGACGAAGCCGTCGCGGTCAAGGCGTTCAACGCCGGCATCGTCGATCTGTATCTGCGCAAGACGGATCCGGATTCGGCCAACCGGCTCGTCCACTTCCTGAAAGACGCCAAGAGCCGGCATTGTTCCGAATCGGGCTGGCTCGCACTGGGCGAGAACGGCATGACCTATTGCGATCCGAGAACGCGCAAGGTGCTTGACGAGGTGGTGGCCGCCGAGAGCATCGTCGAGTACTACTGGCGTCCGGAGCAGAACGCCATTCTGATGTTCGATCGCGACGGCAATCCGAGCATCTTCGTCGCGTGGGCCGAGAACGACTGGATTTCGCAAGGCGAGATCGTGGCCGACGAAGGCGGTCCGAAAGAACTGCTGAGGCAACTGGCGACTCGCGAAGTCATGCCGCTATTCTGGCCGGATCTCGCGTATCGGTCCGGGATGGAATTCAGAATGCTGACACCGCGCGGCATCCCCGGCTGGGACGACGCGTTCTATGGCTGGACGCGGATCGACGCGGCCGACATCGGCCAGGACATCCTGACGTTTGCACAATGGCGGAATGAGCGCAATCGATAGCCCCGGTTGACGTGTCGAGCTATATGTACGCCATTCCCCCGGCCATCGTGTCTGCGATGTTCCTGGTGTTTGGCCTATACATTCTGATCACTCAAGGGGTCACGCGCCTTTCCGTTCCTTTCGTCCTGATGTGTGTCACGACCTTCGCGTGGCAAGGCGCGTGGACGCTGCTGTTCCAGACGGACAATCCGCAGATCGCCGGCTGGCTCGTCCGGCTGGGATATCTGTTCATTCTGTTTCTGCCGACCACTTTCTATCATTTCGTCATCGAGGTGACGGGGCGCCGCAGCGAACAGCCCATGTTGCTCGTGTCTTACGGCCTGTGCGTGGGCCTGGCGGCATTGCTTCCGGGCGACCAGGTGATCGCCGGGTATCAGCGGCAATTCTTCGGCTTTTATCCGCTCGCAGGACCGTTGCATCCGTTGCACGTCGCGCAAACCGTGGTGCTCGCCGGACGCTGCGCGCAGATTCTTCTTGCCGCGCGCAGGCAGTCGGTCGGAGAAGCGCGCAAGCGTCTCAATCTCTGCCTCGCGGTCTTGTGCCTGTACTCCTTCGCGGCCATCGACTACGCGGTCAACTACCGCTACTCGTTCTATCCACCAGGCGTGTTGTTCGTCGCGCTGAGCCTCGGGCTGCTGGCTATCACGATCGTCCGGTACCGCCTGATCCATCCGTACGCACTCGCGGCCACCATCGCGCATGAGATTTCGACACCGCTCGCGACCATCGGCATGCACGCGGATGAAATCGCCAGCATGTGGACGCACGTGTTCAAGGGCTACCGGCTGGCGGTCTCGCACGGTCTTTATGAAGACCGCGAACAGTGGGCGCAGTCCGAGCGCATCAGCCAACTCGCGTCGGCGATCCGGCGTGAGGTCGCGGGCACCACGGCGATGGTCGAAATGGCGCTCGCCTCGTTCACGCTCGACCGGCTGGACCGCAGCCGTTTCAGCGTGCATTCGCTACAGCATTGTGTGACCGCGGCGCTGGAGCGCTATCCGTTTCGTGGCGACGAACGCTCACTGGTCACGGTCATTTCGATCGCCCCGAGCGTGAGATTTTCGGGCTCGGACACCGTGGTGATCTTCGTGCTGTTCAACCTGCTGAAAAACGCCTTTCACGCGATCCGGATTGCCGGTGACGGCCAGATCGTCATCAGCGCGGTTCAGCAGGACGACTTCTGCGTGCTGCAATTCCGCGATACCGGGCCAGGCATTGCACCAGAGGTGTTGCCCCGCATCTTCGACGCATTCTATTCGACCAAGCAGCACGGCAACGGCGCGGGCATGGGGCTCGCGTTCTGCCGTCGGGCGACGGAGCTGTTGGGCGGGAGCATCGACTGCAGCTCGGTGCCCGGACTGCACACTACGTTCACCGTGCGGTTGCCGCTTCCGGGGACGCTGGCTGACCGGACCTCGGGTCCGGCGCAGGCGGATTCACTCGCCGGCATCAGGGCGAAACGTTAGCGCGCGGTTAGCGCGACCGATGGGCCCTCGGCATGGTAATCGCCGCGTCAATCGACGGTTTCAACCACCCGCCGACAGCGCATATCACTGCCCCATGCAACTCAAAAATGGCAAACCTGCCATCCGATGATGGATTGTGTCGTTTTCCGCAACAGTGAATTCGTTGACTAGGTATTTACCCTAGGTGTCTCTGATCCTACACTTCCTCCATCCGCTGAAGACACACAGGTGTTTCAGCGCAGTACAAAACAATCTCTGGAGGTAGGAATCATGAAGTCGCTGATCGAAGCTGTTGTTATCGCCGCCCTTATCACCGCGCCGTTGGCTGCGTTTTCGCAAACCAACCAGCCGGTTACCCGCGCTCAGGTGCGCGCCGAGCTGATCCAGCTGGAAAAGGCTGGCTACAATCCGGCCACCGCGAACGATGTCGACTACCCGGCCGATCTTCAGGCCGCTGAAGCGCGTGTTGCCACTCAGAACGCCGCCGCTCAAACCAGCGGTTACGGTTCGGGCGCGAACGGTTCGTCGCAGGCAGGCGCCCGCACCGATACGCAGTCGACTTCGTATTCGGCACCGGTCGTCAACTACGGTCATTAATCGTGACGTATTGATCGCAGAGCGGGCGGTGCGCCCGCTCTGGAAGCAGCAGGTAGTCAACATGAATGGCTTGCGTTCACCAACGGGTGATGCAGGCCATTTGTGTATTCAGACGACGGTTCAGTGGCTGGCGCGACGTGCGTGGGCCGATCCGCCGCCGTTGACATGACGCGCCCGGTCGCTCAGATCACGCGCGTTCGCCTTGACGGCCTCCGTGTCCAGCGGATTTCCTTCGTGCCCGGCGGAAACTTCGTGAAGTGGCTGATTTTGCGTCCATCGGTCAGCGTGACCTGGACGTATTGCATGGCGGCCCAGAATCCGCAGCGCTCTGCATGCCAGCGAGCAGGCGTGGGCCAGCCCGCCCTGACCAGAAAGCGCTCCGTTGTCGAGTCGAATCTGAAAATAAGATTGAGTCGATCTGTTTAATTCATTTTTAAAGATGGATCATCGTGCGTACTCTGTCGTCATGAAACAGGCGCGGAGTGCGGCAATCATGAGCGATCAATTGAATCTTCCAGCAAACGGGCTCGGCGCAGCCGCGCCCCCACCTGCGCATAGCAGTTACGCGCAACGTAACGACGCGTACTGGAAACGCAATCTCGCTGTCTGTGTATTCGGATCGTTCACGACGCTCGTGAGCCTGAGCATGTTGCTGCCTTTCCTGCCGCTTTACGTCGAGCAACTCGGCGTCAGATCGCCGGCTGCGGTAGTCCAATGGTCCGGCGTCGCATTCGGCGCGACCTTTTTCGGCACCGCGATCACCGCGCCGATCTGGGGGCGCCTCGCCAATCGATACGGCCGCAAGCCGATGCTCGTGCGGGCCGCCATCGGCATGGCGGTGGTGATGTCGTTGATCGGCGTAGCGCGCAACGTGACCGACCTCGTGACGCTGCGGCTGCTGGCGGGGCTGATCGGCGGCTATGCATCGGCGTCGATCGTGATGATCGGCACGCAGGCGCCGCGTGAACGCGCCGGATGGGCGCTCGGCGTGCTGTCCATCGGTGCGCTGTCGGGCAATCTGATCGGGCCGCTCGTCGGCGGCTTTCTTCCTGGCTGGGTCGGGATTCGCGGCACGTTTTTCGTCGGTGGCGCGATGATCGCCGTGGCTGCGGTGGCGACCATGCTGCTGGTGCGCGAAGACTTCGATCATGCCGCGGATACCAAACGGCGGCTCGCGGCAAGCGGATCGTCCAGTACAAAAGCGAACCGCGTGGTGATCCCCGCGTTGCTCGTGACGGCGATGATGGTGTTGCTCGCGAACATGTCCATCGAGCCGATCATCACCGTGTACATCGGGCAACTGGGCGTGCCGCACGCGCATCTCGCCCGCACCGCAGGGATCGTGATGGCGGCCTCCGCGTTTGGCAGCATGCTGACCGCGTCGCGATTGGGGGCGCTCGCGGATCGGATCGGCGGATGGAATGTGATTATCGGATGCCTGGCAGCGACGGCGCTGGTCATGCTGCCTCAGGCGTTCGTCACGCACTGGTGGCAACTGGCGGTACTGCGGGGACTGATGGGAATGACGATTGCCGGCCTGCTGCCTTCCATTGCTAAACTCGTGCGTCATTCCGTCGATGAAAGCCACTCGGGAACGACGCTGGGCTATCTGCAATCGGCCCAGTTCACGGGGCAGGTGGTCGGTCCGTTGATTGGCGGACAGATCGGCGCGCACATTGGCTTGCAGCCGGTTTTCTTCGTCACCGCGTTTTTGTTGCTGGTGTGTGCAGCGATGAATCTTTGGGTGCGGTCACGTCATTCGCACGGGGTTTGAACGCGTGGCCAGCGCCGTTTCTACAAGGCACATTCGATCCCGTGTGGTTCACACGGGATCGAATACTGTTGCAGCGCTAATCGTTACGCGCCGACCTTCAACAACACCGGGTCGTTACGGTACAAATCCGGAAACATGCGCTTGAGCTCGCTCACCTTGGGCAAATCGTTGATCGCGATATACGGATAGTCCGGATGAAGCACCAGGAAGTTCTGGTGATAGTTTTCAGCTGGATAAAAGCCCTTGAAGTTCTCGACCCGCGTGACGATCGGCGCCGGAAACACATGCGCCTTATCCAGTTGCGCGATATAGGTCGTCGCGACGTTGCGCTGCTGCGCATCGGCCGGAAAAATAGCCGACCGGTATTGGGTGCCGTGGTCGGGTCCCTGGTAATTCAACTCGGTGGGATCGTGGGCGACCGAAAAGAAAATCTGCAACAGGCGTCCGTACGTAATCTGCGTCGGGTCATACGTGATCTGCACGGACTCCGCGTGCCCGGTGTCGCCTTCGCTGACGGTTTCATATTGCGCGGTGCCTGCCGCTCCGCCTGAATAGCCGGACGCCACCTGCTTCACGCCGCGCACATGTTCGAAGACCCCTTGAACGCCCCAGAAGCATCCGCCCGCAAACACCGCGGTTTCACTATGCGTGGCGCCGACCTGTTCGTCCTGAACGGGCGCTGGGATTTTTGTTGCGGCTTCGGCGGAATAGGCGAATCGCTGCGCCGCGAACACACTCGCGGCAATCGCGACGCATCCTGCGATTCGGGTGATGACGGTGCGCTTCCTGAAGGCAGCGTTGCTGGAAGGTGTCGATTGCATGATGTCGGTTCCTCAGAGGTTCATTGATTCACTTCACGTTGCACGCTTCACGTTTGATGCGCTGTATTTCACGCGCCGAGTTAGCCGAACGTGAACGCATAGGCCTGCACGCCCGGGTCGAGAAATTCAATCGAGAACGTGTGATCCGCGACGGCGCCCGTCTGTCGCACGAGTTGATAAAGACGCTGTTCGGTGACAATGCCGCTACCGTCGGCGGCAACGTCGGTGCCATGTGCCGCGCCGGGTGCGTTGCCGTCCACACTGACGCGGAAACGAACCGGCTTGCCGTCACTGCCCGGACCCAGCACGAGGTGCAGGTCACGCGCATGGAAGCGGTAGACGATGCGCCCCGAAGCCGCCGCAAGATTCGCGTGCTCTGCACCGACCTTCCATGCACCGGCCAGCCCCCAATCGTTGACCGCGGGCTGCGACGGCGCGGCATACGTGTGCACCTTGTCCGGCGCTGCGCCGCCCGGCGACGCAAAATTCTCCGCGCGCTGGTAACCGATATAGGTTTCGGGCGACTGCATGTCCGCGTTATCGGCGGCGGCCTGCACACCTTGCGCGCTCGTATTGGCAATGCCGATGGCGACCTTCGATGCATCTGCGTGACCGGCTTCCGCAAGCAGTTGCTGGATCACTTTTTCCGACTCCGCATAATCGCCTTCGCCGAAATGGTGATAGCGAATCTGACCTTTCGCATCGACGAAGTAGTGGGCCGGCCAGTACTGGTTATTCAGCGCGCGCCAGATTGCGTAGTTGTTGTCGATCGCGACCGGATAGTCGACCCCCAGGTCATGGGTGGCCTTTTTCACGTTGTCGATATTACGTTCGAACGCGAACTCCGGTGCATGCACGCCGATCACGACGAGCCCCTGATCCTTGTACTTCTGCGCCCACGCTTTGACATACGGCAGCGAACGCAGGCAGTTGATGCACGAGTAAGTCCAGAAATCGACCAGCACGACCTTGCCGCGCAAATCCTGGGTGGTCAGCGGAGGCGAATTCAGCCACTGCACGGCGCCGTTCAACGAAGGCAATTCGCCTTCGACGGGCAACGGTGCGGGGTTGGCCGCAGCGTGATCGGCGGCGCGCATCATTGAACCGGAGGCCATCGCGGGGCCTGCGTTGCTGTCCGTTGCGAGCTGCGCCGGGGTGTTGGCAGCCATCATCGCGCCATTGCCGGACGTATCGATCGAACTGCTTGCAACGGCTGGTTGGCGTTGCGAAGAGGCGGGCGCAAACCGGTCGACCAGTCTTTGTTCGAGACCGCCCGTCGCCACCGTCGACACCCGTGCCAACACACCGGTATCAAGACCCAGCGAGATCGCCACGACGCCGAGCAGCATCGCTGCGCCGATCCCGCGCCGAATCCATTCGCCCGCGCCGAGCGAGCGCTTCATCGCCGTGAACACCTTGCCGCCGATCAACAACGCCACCGCGAGCGACGTCGCCGCACCGGCCGCATAGGCCGCGAGCAACAGCGTCGTGCCGACGCTGGCGCCGCGCAATGCGGCGCCGGTCAACACCAGCCCAAGGATCGGACCCGCGCACGGCGCCCACAGCAGGCCCGTTGCAATGCCAAGCAGAAACGACGAACCTGCGCGAACCTGCTGACCGTCCCCCTGCGCGAAATTCGACAGACGGTTGCCGGCACTGACGAACGGTCGCATCAGATGTTCGGCGAAGCGGGGCAGCAGCAGCGTCAAGCCGAACACGGCCAGCAAGACGATGGCGACCCAGCGGCCGTACTGGTTGGCCTGCGTGACCCAACCGCCGCCCACTGCAGCCAGCGTCGCGACCAGCGCGAAGGTGAGCGCCATGCCTGCGAGGAGCGGCAATCCGCTGCGCACGAAAGGCTGGTCGGCGCGGGCGAACACGAAGGGCAGGACGGGCAGAATGCAGGGACTGAGGATCGTAAGGGCACCGCCAAGGTAGGCGAGGACGATGAGTAGCATGTCGGTTCCAGACGTTTGTTTGAGTTCGTTTGAATCAGTCAGGCTTAAGCCGGCGTGAAGGTCATGGCCACGCCGTTCATGCAGTAGCGCAGGCCGGTCGGTTGCGGACCGTCGTCGAACACATGGCCGAGGTGGCCGCCGCAGCGCACGCAATGTACTTCCGTGCGCGACATCGAGAACGAGCTGTCCGAGTGGGTCGCCACCGCGTGATCGAGCGGCGCCCAGAAGCTCGGCCAGCCGGTATGGCTGTCGAACTTGGTGCGCGACGCGAATACATTGAGCTGACATCCCGCACAGGCGAACGTACCCACGCGATGCTCATTGTTCAGCGGACTGGTGTACGGACGCTCGGTGCCTTCCTGGCGCAGCACCGCATACTGGTCCGGGCTCAGGGCCTTGCGCCATTGGTCGTCCGTGCGGGTGAACGGAAAATGCTCGCCGGGTTTGGCGGCGTCGGCCGGTGTGGCGGCAAGCGCCCGCCAGCGGCCGGTGCTGGTCAGCGCGGCGAGCGCCGCAGCGCCGGAAAAAGCGGATAAAAGGAAGCGCCTTCTGCGTTGCATGATGTGCCCCTCGACGTTCAATGTTGCGGAAAGTGGCGTCATCGTAGGATGCGCCCGATCCCGAAGTCCTCACGAAAAGTTAAATTAAATGTGATAACTCGCGGCCTGAAAAATCTGCACAATGAGGCCACGGCGCGCGTGGGCTGAAACCCTTTCCGGTCAATGCGCTCGCCGCTTCGTTGAACCGCCTGAGAACGTACGCACCCAAGCCCTCCATGGACCATCCGAAGCGCATCCTGATCGTCGAAGACGACGTCGACATTGCCAACCTGCTGAGCCTGCATCTGCGCGACGAGCGCTACGAAGTCGTGCACAGCGCCGACGGCAACGAAGGGCTGCGCCTGCTGGAGCAGGGCGGCTGGGACGCGCTGATCCTCGATCTGATGCTGCCGGGCGTCGACGGCCTGGAAATCTGCCGGCGCGCGCGGGCGATGACGCGCTATACGCCGATCATCATCACCAGTGCGCGCTCGAGCGAAGTCCACCGGATTCTCGGGCTGGAACTCGGCGCGGACGATTACCTCGCCAAGCCGTTCTCCGTGCTCGAACTGGTGGCGCGGGTCAAGGCGTTGCTGCGGCGCGTCGAGGCGATGGCGAAAAATTCGCGGATCGACGCGGGCAGCCTGCACATTGCGGGCATCAGGATCGATCCATTGACGCGTGAAGCCGTGGTGGACGGCACGCCGATCGAATTGACACCGCGCGAATTCGACCTGCTGTATTACTTCGCGCAACACCCAGGCAAGGTGTTTTCGCGGATGGACCTCCTGAACGCCGTGTGGGGCTATCAGCACGAAGGCTACGAGCACACGGTCAACACACATATCAACCGGCTGCGCGCGAAGATCGAGGCCGACCCGGCCCAGCCCGAGCGCATCCTTACCGTGTGGGGACGCGGCTACAAGCTGGCCGTGCCCGGCGAAGCCGCCACCCCTGCTACCCATAAGGACGCGCCGTGAATCTGACGCTGACCCAGCGGCTCTCGCTCGTCTTTTCCGCGCTGCTGCTCGCGTGCTGTGGCGCGTCGGCGTGGCTGCAAATCCGCTCGAGCGACCTGCACGAAATGGAAGTCGTGCAGAACCTGTCGAAGAATCTCGCCGACCATATCGCGCACCGCACCACGCTGATGGACGCGAACGGTTTGCGGCCTGATGCGGTGCGTCAGTTGTTCGGCCAGTTGATGATGGTGAACCCGAGCGTCGAGGTGTATCTGCTCGACAATCAGGGGCGAATTCAGGGCGATGATGCGCCGGCGGGTCACGTCAAGCGTGAACAGATCGATCTCGCGCCGATCCAGCGCTTTATCGCGGGCGACGCGCTGCCGATTCTCGGCGACGACCCACGCAGCATCGACGGCAAGAAGGTGTTCAGCGCCGCGCCGCTACAGACCAATGGCCAGCCGCCGTCCGGCTATATCTACGTAGTGCTGCTCGGCGAAGAGCACGACGCGCTCGCCGCGCGCGTGGCGGCCAGTTCGGTGTTGCGCACCACGTTATGGTCGATGGCACTGGTTGCGCTGTTGGGCCTGCTGGCAGGTTTGACGGCGTTCGGGTTGATCACGCGGCCGCTGCGCCGCCTGACCGACGCGATGCGCCGCTTCGACGCGGAAGGCGAGCCCGACACGCAGCCCAGCGTGCCGCGCTCCGCGCCAGCCGGGCGGGGCGACGAGATCGCGGTACTCGAAGCCACCTTCGCGCAGATGGCGAAGCGGATTGGCGAACAATGGCGCGCGCTGACGCGGCAGGATCAACAGCGGCGCGAACTGATCGCCAATATTTCGCACGACCTGCGCACGCCATTGACGTCGCTGCATGGTTATCTGGAAACCTTGTCGCTGAAGGCCAATACCCTGGGCGAAACCGAGCGCTCGCGTTATCTGGCGATTGCGCTCGCGCAAAGCGTCAAGGTGGGGCGGCTCGCGCAGTCGTTATTCGAACTGGCGCGGCTCGAACACGGCAACGTGCAACCGGTGTTCGAGCAGTTCTCGCTGGTCGATCTCGTGCAGGATGTGTTTCAGAAGTTCGAGTTGCCGGCCGAGGCGCGGCATATCCAGTTGCGCGCGGGCATTCCGCCGCGATTGCCGACTGTTTGCGCCGACCTGGGCATGATCGAGCGAGTGCTGACCAACCTGCTCGACAACGCGATCCGCCACACGCCGCGCGATGGGGCGATCGACGTCGATCTGGCGAGCGAGGACGGCAAGGTGTCGGTCACCGTCAGCGATACGGGGCCGGGTATTCCGGTGGCGCAGCGCGAAGGTCTGTTCGAACGCCCGTTCAACGCAAGCGGTGCGCATCGTGGCGGCGGACTCGGGCTGCTGATCGTGCAGCGGATGCTGCAATTGCATCGCAGCCAGATACGTTTGCTCGATCGTGACGGAACGGGTACGGCGTTCCGCTTCGAACTGCCGACTACGGAGAAATCGGCGGCGGCGGATTTGAAGCTTTAACGCTTTAAAGCCGCCGCGTCACTTAAATGCGGATCAGCACGGCGCCCAGCGTCACCAGCGCGCATGCCACGATCCGCCGTGGCGTCAACTTTTCGCGCATGAACAGCCAGCCGATCAGCACCGCGAAGATCGAACTCATTTCGCGCAATGCCGACACCATCGCAATAGGCAGATAGCGATAGGCCTCGATAATCAGGCAATACGCGCTGAGCGCCAGCACGCCTGACGCCATCCCCTTGAGCACCACCGTGCGGCCGATAAAGAGCCCTTTGGCGCCGCCGCGCCAATGCCACGCGAGCAGAAACTGCGGGATATTCCAGATCAGATAGACCCACATGATGTAGCTCAGGCCATTGCCCGCCACGCGCGCGCCGATTCCGTCGACCACCGAATACGCCGAGATGAACAGCCCGGTCAGCAGCGCGAACGGCACGCTCTCGCCGGAGAAACGCATGCCCCTTCGAAACGCCAGCGAGATGATCCCGAGCGACACCAGCGCCACGCCTAGCGCCGCGAGCGGCTTGAGCGCTTCGTGCGCGAACACCAGGGCGCCGACGAATACCAGCATCGGCGAAAGACCGCGCGCAATCGGATAGATCTGGCCGAAGTCGCCGCTCTTATACGCGCGGATCAACGCCAGCAGATAGCCGAATTCCAGCACCACCGACGCGACGATGTACGGCCATGCAGCCGGCGCGGGCATCGGCAGCACGATCACGCCGATCGCGCCGACGGCGATATACGGAATCGCCATCATGCCGAGCAGCCAGACCCGGTCTTCAGAGAGGTGCAGGAACGCGTTCCAGGTGGCGTGAAGCAGCGCGGAAAACAGGACTAGCAGGACGACAAAGGTTTCCATCGACGACGGGGGGAAGTAAGGCGGCCAAAGGCGGCAAGGCGGTGATTATTCCAGTAGAACGTGGGAATTGAAGATTGGGCGACTAAAGTTAAGGGGCTTTGTTGGGAGAAATGCGGCAATTTGTGGCGTGGATGAACGGGCGAATGCGGGCTCCAGCAGCGTCCCGATCGACACGCTAGCGGCGCGACGAAACACCCCCGCCGCTGACGCTATGTGTGTCGTTTCCGCGTCGCCAGCAAGACGCACAGAAGGCACCTAAAAGGCAGGCAGACGACCGGCAAATGACACCCATATGACACGATTCGCACGGCCTCGAAGCCATCAGGCATGATCGCGCGCAGCCAGGCTATATTGCGTGATTCAGCGTGCGGTCCCTAATAATCGTGCCATTCCTTGCGACGTTGTCATGAAGCCTTTGAGCTTTCTCCCCGACAGTTTTGCAGAGTACGAAGATCTCAAATCGATCCTCGACCAGGGCAGCGCCAGCTTCGAAATCCACACCGCCTGCGAAACCTCGGTGCGGGGGCGGAATTTCGCCGTGTACACCGCGAGCATCGGTTCGACCGATCCGCTCGCGCCGGCCATCGGGTTTTTCGGCGGCATCCACGGACTCGAACGGATTGGCTCGCAACTCGTGCTCGACTACATGCGCGCGCTGCTCGCGCGGCTCGAATGGGACGAACTGCTGGTGCGCGAACTGCAATCCATCCGGCTGATCTTCGTTCCGATCGTCAACCCCGGCGGAATGTGGGCGTCGACACGCTCCAATCCGAACGGCGTCGACCTGATGCGCAACGCGCCGCAGAACGCCGACGAACGGGTGCCTCCGCTTGCGGGCGGTCAGCGCGTCGGCGCGTGGCTGCCGTGGTATCGAGGCCGTGAGGGCAGTCCGATGGAAGCGGAGGCCGCTGCGCTGCTGCAGGTGGTCGAAACGCAACTGGCCAGCCGTCCTTTGAGTATCGCGCTCGACTGTCATTCGGGTTACGGCTGGCGCGACAGCATCTGGTTTCCGTATGCGCGAACCCGCAAGCTGATGCCCCATCTGCCGGAAATGTACGTGCTGAAAAACATGTTCGAACGCGCGCATCCGCATCATGGCTACGCGTTCGAGCCGCAGAGCCATCAGTACCTGTTGCACGGCGATCTATGGGATTTCGCCTACGACCGCGCCCCTGCCTCCAGCATCTTTCTGCCGATGACCCTCGAACTCGGCTCGTGGCTGTGGATCAAGAAAAACCCGCGGCAGTTGTTCTCACGTCAGGGCATGTTCAATCCGGTCAAGGCGCATCGCACCGCACGCGTGTTGCGGCGTCATGCGAATCTGTTCGACTTTCTGGCGCGCGCCGCGTTTTCTTCGCAGCGCTGGTTGCCGCTGGGCAATCGCCGCGAGCAACTGCTGCAAAGCGCAATCGACCATTGGTATAGCCCGGTGGTCGCGTGAGCACGTGGATTCTGCTGCGCGGGCTGACGCGCGAAACGCGTCACTGGGGCCGCTTGCCCGAGGTGCTGCGCGAGGCGCTCGGCAGCGGCGAGTTGCTGTTGCTCGATCTGCCGGGCAACGGCGAGTTTGCGCATGGGCGCGCACCGTCCGCGGTCGCGGGCATGGTCGGGTTCGTCCGCGATGCTGCGGTGCAATCGGGCGCGTCCGGCCCGTTTTGCGTGCTGGCGATGTCGCTCGGCGCAATGGTCGCGACCGACTGGGCGCAACGGTATCCCGCTGAAATCGAGCGGCTCGTGTTGATCAATACCAGCATGCGGCCGTTCAGCCGCCCGCAGGAACGGCTGCGTCCTTCGGCGTGGCCGGGGTTGATGGAGGTGGCGGCCCACTGGCGTGACGCGCCGCGCGCCGAGCGCGAGATTCATCGGCTGACCTGTAACAACACCGACTCACTGGGCGCCGATCTCGACGCGTGGAGCGAGATTCGCCGCAGCGCACCAGTGAGCCGGGGCAATGCGCTGCGTCAGCTGTGGGCCGCCGCGCGGTTTGCCGCGGCGGCAGCGAAACCGCCGTGCCCGCTGCTGATTCTTTCGTCCCGCGCGGACAAGCTGGTCAATCCGGCGTGCTCGACGAAGCTCGCGGCGGCGTGGGGGGGCGAGCATCGCGAGCATGCGTGGGCCGGCCACGACCTGCCGCATGACGACCCCGCATGGACCAGCGAGCAGGTCCGCGCCTGGCTGGCCGACCCGCAGGCGCACGGCGTGCGCAGGGGCGTGAGCTAAGCGGGCTGATCACCATGCGGTCACAGCGCGGCAATCTTCAACGGGTATAACCTGGCAGCGTGCTCCGGTCGCATGGCAGGCAGCAGGCGCATAATCCCGTTCAGACGATGCATGCGAATCAAGCGGTACCTGCCATAGCCACCCGCCGTGGAGTTGATGATGCAAGCAAAGAACGAAGAAGCCGTCACGCACCTGCTGAACGATGTCGTCGAATTTGCGCGTGGGCGGTTGCCTGAGCCGACCTTCAACGTCGTTGAACCCTTTCTGCGGCACTACTACGATTTCGTCGATGCCGACGATCTGCAAAGCCGCTCCATCGCCGACCTCTACGGCGCGGCGCTCGCGCACTGGCAAACCGCGCAGCGCTTCGTGGCTGGCGCTCAACGGTTGCGTGTCTATAACCCGATCCTCGAACAGCATGGCTGGCATTCCGATCACACGGTGATCGAGATCGTCAACGACGACATGCCGTTTCTGGTCGATTCCGTTTCGATGGCGGTGAACGGGCAGGGGCTCGCGCTGCATTCGGTCGTGCACCCCGTGTTCCGCATCTGGCGCGGCGCGGATGGCAGCATCGAGCGCGTGAGCCAGGGCGCGGAAGAAGCCGCCGACACGCGTTCGCATCTGACGTCGTTTATCCATTTCGAAGTCGATCGTTGCGGCGACGCCGCGAAGCTCGACGCGCTGCGCGACGGTATCGCGAAGGTGCTGGGCGACGTGCGTGCAGCGGTCGAGGACTGGCCGAAGATCGTCGAACTCGCGCGCACCACCAGCAAGAACATGAAGGCCGGCGACGCTGGCGCAGACGGCGTGGAAGCCCGCGCATTTCTCGACTGGATGGTGGCCGATCACTTCACCTTTCTCGGCCAGCGCGACTACGATCTGGTGCAGCACGATGGCGGGTACGGTTTGCGCGCGGTGCCGGGTTCCGGGCTCGGCATTTTGCGCGACGCGTTGCGGCCTGTCGGCAGCACTGAACTCACCGCGCTGCCGCCTGCCGCTGCGGAAGTGATTGCGAGTGTGTCGCCGATTTTTCTGACCAAGGCGAATGCGCGTGCCACCGTGCACCGTCCGGGCTATCTCGACTATGTCGGCATCAAGCTGACCGGCGCGGACGGCAAGGTGAGCGGCGAGCGGCGCTTCATCGGGCTGTATACGTCGACTGCGTATTTCGTGTCGGCGGTGGAAATTCCGATCGTGCGGCGCAAATGCGCAAATATCGTGAGACGGGCCGGTTTCCTGCCAAAAGGTCATTTGGCGAAATCGCTGGTGACGGTGCTGGAAACCTATCCGCGCGATGAACTCTTTCAGGCCGACGAAGACCAGCTTTATGAAATCGCGCTTGGCGTATTGCGTTTGCAGGAGCATCAGCGCACCCGGTTATTCGTGCGGCGCGATCGTTTTGGACGCTTCGTGTCGTGTCTGGTGTTCGTACCGCGTGACAAGTACAACACCGATTTACGGCAACGGATTGCCAATCTTCTCACCGACGCATTCAACGGAGAAAGCGTCGAGTTCACGCCGTTATTGTCGGAATCGACCCTCGCGCGCATTCACTTCGTCGTTCATGCAAAGCCGGGCGGCATACCCCATGTCGACACCCGCGAACTCGAAGCAAGGCTCGTGCAGGTCGCGCGCCGCTGGCAGGACGATCTCGCCGATGCATTGCTCGATGCGTACGGAGAAGAGCAGGGTAATCGCCTGTTGCAGCACTACGGCGATTCGTTTCCGGCGGGATATCGCGACGATTATCCGGCCCGCACGGCGGTGCGCGATATCGAACTGATCGAACGCGTGCAGGGCAGTGAACGGCTTGCCATGAACCTGTATCGTCCGATCGAATCGGGGCCGCGCGCGTTCCGCTTCAAGGTGTATCGCACGGGTTCGCCGATCGCGTTGTCGCGCAGCTTGCCGATGCTCGAACATCTCGGCGTGCGCGTCGATGAAGAACGGCCCTATCTGATCGAAGCACTGGACGCGACGCCTGCCTGGATTCACGACTTCGGCCTCGAACTCGCGGACGATGCCGAGTTCGATATAGAGCGTGTCAAAGATCTCTTTGAAGAAGCCTTCGAGCAGGTATGGACCGGCACGATTGAAAGCGACGATTTCAATCGCCTTGTACTGCGTGCGCAATTGAATGCGCGCGAGGTGACGATATTGCGCGCGTATGCGAAGTATTTGCGTCAGGTGGGATCGACGTTCAGCGATGCGTATATCGAGCGTGCCGTAACCGGTAATCCGGCCATTGCACGGATGCTGGTCGAACTGTTCATCGCGCGCTTCGATCCGGTGTTCGGCGACACCCGCGAAGCGCGCGTCGACGGCTGGTTGCACACCATCGACAGCGCACTCGATCAGGTGCCGAACCTGGACGAGGACCGCATACTGCGGCAGTTTCTCGGCGTCATCAAGGCAACGAAACGCACGAACTACTATCGCTACGATGCGGACGGTCATCCGAAGCCATATCTGTCATTCAAGTTCGATCCCGCCAACGTGCCCGGTTTGCCCGAGCCTAAACCGATGTTCGAGATATGGGTGTACTCGCCGCGCGTGGAAGGCGTGCATCTGCGGGGCGGACGTGTGGCGCGTGGCGGACTGCGCTGGTCGGATCGGCGTGAAGACTTCCGCACGGAAGTACTCGGCCTGATGAAAGCGCAGATGGTGAAGAATGTGGTGATCGTGCCGGTCGGCTCGAAGGGCGGCTTCGTCGTGAAGAATCCGCCGCCGCAAAGCGAGCGCGATGCGTGGATACGCGAAGGCGTCGCGTGTTATCAGACCTTCCTGCGCGGCCTGCTCGATTTGACCGATAACCTCGCCGGCACGGCCGTCGTGCCGCCGCCCGACGTGGTGCGCCACGATCCCGACGACCCGTATCTCGTGGTCGCCGCCGACAAGGGCACGGCCACCTTCTCCGACTATGCGAACGCGATCTCGCAGGAATATGGCTTCTGGCTGGACGACGCGTTTGCATCGGGCGGTTCGGTCGGCTACGACCACAAGAAAATGGCGATTACCGCGCGCGGCGCCTGGGAGTCGGTCAAACGGCATTTCCGCGAGATGGGCGTCGATACGCAGACCATGGACTTCACGGTAGTCGGCGTAGGCGATATGTCGGGCGACGTGTTTGGTAATGGCATGCTGCTGTCGCCCCACATCAAACTGGTGGCGGCATTCGATCACCGGCATATTTTTCTCGACCCGAATCCCGATCCCGCGGTCAGTCTCGCCGAACGCGGGCGGCTGTTTATTCTCGACCGGTCCAGTTGGGCCGATTACGATCCGTCGTTGATCTCGGCGGGCGGCGGCGTATTTCCGCGCAGCGCCAAGACGATTCCGTTGTCGCCGGCGGTGCAGGCGGTACTCGGCAGCAACGCTGCCGCGCTGTCGCCGGCCGAGTTGATGCGGGCGATTTTTCAGGCACCGGTCGATCTGCTTTATAACGGCGGCATTGGCACCTATGTCAAGGCGAGCCGCGAAACGCATCTGCAGGTGGGCGATCGGGCGAATGACGCGATTCGCGTCAACGGTGCCGACCTGCGCTGCAAGGTGGTGGCAGAAGGCGGCAATCTTGGTCTGACTCAACTCGGGCGCATTGAATTCGCGCAGCGCGGCGGGCGCATCAATACCGATGCAATCGATAACTCCGCCGGCGTCGATTGCTCGGACCATGAAGTGAACATCAAGATCCTGCTAGGGCTGGTCGTCTCCGATGGCGAGATGACCTCCAAGCAGCGCAATGTGCTGCTCGCGGAAATGACCGACGAAGTAGGGCTGCTGGTCTTGCAGGACAACTATTACCAGACCCAGGCGCTGTCGATTGCGGGCCGTTATGGCGTTGAATTGCTCGATGCCGAAACGCGGCTGATGCGCTATCTCGAACGCGCAGGGCGTTTGAACCGCGTGATCGAATTTCTCCCGACCGATGAAGAAGTTGCCGAACGTCAGGCGGCCAGGCAAGGCTTGACGACGCCCGAGCGGGCGGTGCTGCTGGCGTATAGCAAGATGTGGCTGTACGACGCCCTGCTCGAATCGTCGATGCCGGAAGACCCGCTGGTCAGCGACATGCTGGTCGAGTATTTTCCGAAGCCGCTGCGGCAGCGCTTCAGCGAACCGATGCAGCGTCACCCGTTGCGCCGCGAAATTCTCGCGACGCATTTGACGAATGCGCTGGTCAATCGCGTCGGTTGCGAGTTCGTGCATCGGCTGATGGAGGAAACCGATGCACAGCCCGGCGACATCGTGCGCGCCTGCATCATGGCGCGCGACGTGTTCGATCTGGACGACGTCTGGCGCAGTATCGACGCGCTCGACAATCGCGTCGCCGACGATGTGCAGGCCCGCATGTTCGTCGAAGTCGCGCGGCTGGTCGAACGTTCGGCGCTGTGGTTCCTGCGGCAATTGCAGTCGGGTGCGGTCGGTGACGACGTGCCAGCTTTGCTCGCGCGTTGCCGCGACGCTGCGCAACGCCTCGCGCCGCAATGGCCCGCGCTTCTGCCGGCCGCCGATCTCGAAGCGCTATCGGAGCGGCAGCGCGTGTTCGTCGACGCAGGCGTGGACAGCGAACTGGCTGTGCGGATTGCGAGCGGCGAGATATCGGCGGCATTGCTCGATATTGCGGAAGTGGCGTCGACGTGTCGCCGCAGTCTGGAACTCGTGGCAGGCGTGTATTTCGAGCTTGGCACGCTGCTGAACTACAGCTGGATCAGCGAACGCGCGGCGGCATTGCCGGCGCCTACGCATTGGGACATGCTGGCGCGCGCGTCGGCGCTGGCCGAACTCGCGCGGCTGAAACGCGCGTTGACGACGAGCGCATTGGCCCATGCCGACGATGCATCGACACCCGATACGCTGGTGCAAGCGTGGCGCGATAAACGGGGCGCGCAACTCGAACGCTATGCGCGATTGCTGGCTGATTTGCGGGCCACCGGCGGGGCGAGTCTGTCGATGCTGCTGGTGATCGTGCGGGAGATGGCGGCGCTCGAGAGAGCGTGACGGGAGATCGCAGGCGGCGCCAAGGGAACAGTTGAGCGACAACAGGTGTGCGGTGCGAACAACGGCCCGGTTGGACGCATCGCATTCGGCGTGTCCATAATACGGACTCTTGTCCACCGAAAGCACTTTGCAAACTCACGGATAACCTCCCGACGATGAAAGAAGAATCGCCGAAAGCCATTTTTTATGCGCTCGCCGCCAACCTCGGTATCGCCATCTGCAAGTTCGCGGCGGCGGCCTTCACGGGCTCCGGTTCGATGTTCGCAGAAGCCATTCACTCGACCGCCGATTGCGGTAATCAACTGCTGCTGCTTTTCGGTTTGCGCGAGGCGCGCAAGCCGGCAAGCCCGCTGCATCCCATGGGTAGTGGGCGCGAGATCAACTTTTATTCGCTGCTGGTCGCGTTGCTGCTGTTCTTTGTCGGCGGCGCGTTTTCCGTGTATGAGGGCGTGCATCGGCTGTTTGCGCGCGAGCCGTTGCAGTATGCGTTTGTGGCGCTAGCCGTGCTCGGCGTTTCTGTGGTGCTCGAATCGCTTTCGCTGTGGGGCGCCATCAAGGAAATTCGCAAGACTCATCCAGATAAAAGTATGTGGCGCTGGTTTCGCGAAACGCGCGAGTCCGACCTGCTGGTGGTGGCGGGCGAAGATATCGCCGCGTTAGCAGGTCTTGCGATCGCGTTCGTCGCGGTGCTGCTCACGATGATCACCGGCAATCCCGTGTATGACGCGCTCGGCTCGGTTGGCGTGGGCATTCTGCTGATGCTGATCGCGTGGCTGGTGGCGCGTGAAGTGAAGTCGATGATTGTCGGCGAATCGGCAAGCCCGGAAGTGCGCGCCGAAATCGAAGCGCATTTGCGTGCACGGGTCGAGATTCGCGGCATTATCAATATGATTACGCTGCAATGGGGGCGACACGTGGTGGTGGCCGTTCAGGCCGAGATGATCGATTACGCGAGCGGCCGTGCGATGGTCGATGCGATCAATGTGATCGAAGCCGATTTGCAGGCTGCGTTTCCGCAGGTTCGGTGGGTCTTTTTCGAGCCGGACGTGCCGCGCGGTTGAGTGGGCGGTTTTTTTATTGAGGTTGAGATTGAGGTTGAGCGGATGCCGATAGTGGCCTTCGCTCAACCTCACTGACTCATTCGTGGTCGCGGCCGCTTGCTTATTTGAAGCCGGTCACTGCATGCGGCACGTACAGCTCTTCCAGCTTGCGAATTTCTTCATCGCTCAGCGTCAGCGAAAGCGCCGCGACCGCATCGTCCAGATGATGGAGCTTGGTCGCCCCGACGATCGGCGACGTAATCGGCTTCTTCTGCAATACCCACGCCAGTGCGACTTGCGCGCGCGGCACGCCACGTTCCTTCGCAATCTCGCTGACCCGTTCCACGATCTGCCGATCGGCGTCTTCCGTATGCGCGTACAGCGTGCGGCCGAATTCATCGGTTTCGGAGCGCGCGCTTTCGGTGTTCCAGTCGCGCGTCAAACGCCCGCGAGCGAGCGGACTCCACGGAATCACGCCGATCCCTTCGCTTTCGCACAGCGGCAGCATTTCGCGCTCTTCCTCGCGGTACAACAGGTTCACATAATTCTGCATGGTGACGAAGCGCGTCCAGCCATTGCGCTCGGCGACGTGCAGCGCCTTGGAGAACTGCCACGCGTACATCGACGATGCGCCAATATAACGGGCCTTGCCGGCGCGCACGACATCGTGCAGAGCTTCCATTGTTTCTTCAATCGGCGTGGTGTAGTCCCAGCGATGGATCTGGTACAGGTCGACGTAATCGGTGCCGAGACGCCGCAGGCTGTGATCGATTTCCGACATGATCGCTTTGCGTGACAGGCCTGCGCCGTTCGGCCCTCCATGCATGCGGCCGTGCACCTTGGTGGCCAGCACGATCTCGTCGCGCTTCGCAAAGTCTTTCAATGCGCGGCCGACAATCTCTTCGCTGGTGCCGTCCGAATAGACATTGGCGGTGTCGAAGAAGTTGATGCCGTGATCGAGCGCCTGCTTGATGAAGGGGCGCGAGGCTTCATCGTCGAGTGACCAGGGATGCGTGCCGCGCGACGGCAGACCGTAACTCATGCAGCCGAGACAAAGACGCGATACATCGAGGCCAGTGCGGCCGAGTTTCACATAGTCCATCGTGATGCTCCTGTTGTGAACTGCACAAAGGCGGTGCGTGCCGCGAACTTTCGATTATAGGGAAACGAGCCGAATCGCGTTGCGACGGGGGCATTGGCGTGACCGTGCGATTCGCATGAAAAATGGCAATCGGTGCACAACGTAGTGGCAAATAAATTCTTCGCACCTATACTTCTTTCGGTTTGAAAGCAGCCCGCTATCCCAAACTGCATCAAAAGCAAAAGAGGAAGATCATGATGCTGACTCGCTCACTCGGCGCGCTCTGCGCCACTGCACTCGCAGCTTGCGCGGCTTTTTCGTCTGGGCCGGCCAACGCGGACGACGACGCTGTCTCGCATGGCCACGGAGATTCGCACGGGCAACCCGTCAAGGTGATGATTATTTCGATGTTCGGCCCGGAGGGGCAAGTGTGGCTCGACCGCCTCGGGCCATGGCGCGATATTGCGGTGGACGGCCTCTCGCCGGATTATCCGACCGTACACTGCAACAAGCAGGAAATCTGCGTGATGACCACAGGCATGGGTCACGCGAACGCTGCTGCATCGATCATGGCGCTGACGTTCTCACCGGTTTTCGATTTGCGGCACACGTACTTTATGGTGGCAGGGATTGCGGGGATCGATCCGCAGCAGGGCACGGTGGGTTCGGCGGCGTGGGCAAAGTATCTGGTCGACTTTGGAATTCAGTGGGAGATAGACGGCCGCGAGATTCCGTCGAACTGGAATACCGGCTATCTGGGAATCAATACCACGAGTCCCGCAGACAAACCCCCACTCGACTATCGCACCGAAGTGTTCCAGTTGAACACGCGTCTCGCCGATACCGCCTTTGCGTTATCTCACAGCGTGACATTATCGGACGATGCACAAGCGCAGGCCGCGCGGGCCAAGTACTCGTATGCACCAGCTAACCGGCCGCCAACAGTGATTCAATGCGACACGCTGGCGGGCGATACATGGTGGTCGGGCACCTTGCTGGGACAGCGCGCGCGCGACTGGACGAAGATCCTGACGGACGGCAAGGGCGTTTATTGCACGACACAGCAGGAAGACAATGCCACTTACGAAGCGCTTAAGCGTGCGGCATCAGTGCATAAAGTCGATTTGAATCGTGTTGCCGTGCTGCGCGCGGGTTCCGATTTCGACCGGCCTTACGAAGGACAAACCAGCGCGGACAATCTGCTCAACTACGCTGCGCAAGGCGGCTTTACGATTGCCATCGAGAACCTGTTCCGCACCGGCAATCCGCTGGTGCAGGACATTGCCACGCATTGGGGCGAGTGGCGTGAAGGTGTGCCACAACACTAATCACCATGCGATAACAGCGCTCCATGAAACGAATGTGCCCGCAGAACAATCCTGCGGGCACAGACAAAACAAACGTCACCGCTTAGTGTTGCGGCGCGCGGTACGGCGTCCATACCGGGGTATCGGAATCCCAGTTATCCAGTTCGGATGGCGTCATGATGTGCTCCTTTTTGAAGAGTGCATGAACGGCGCCGCAATGATTATTTCTTTTGGAAACCGAATCATCGTGGTGTCGTCGCTTTACTGCTCGTTATTGACCGTTGGCAACGCGTGTCACATCACCCGCAGTCCCTTCCTGCAAAGCGATACGTGCTGCTTGCGTTTGACCGATCAGGCCTTTGTTCGGATACGTCGTGCGATTCAGCGAAGGTAGCGAGCCGTCGCGATAGGCTTCGACCAGTTCGGCTTTAACTTCGGTGCGTGTCTTTGCAGTCGTGGTGGGCGTAGGGGCCGTTTCGTAACTGCCCGCACGACCGATTCCGCCGCCGCCTTGCGCAAACACCGGTGCGCTGACGAGCAGCGAAAGAGCCAGACCAGCTAAGAGATTGCGTTTCATGATTCACTCCTGTCGATTCGTTTGCAGCACGTGGAATGCTGCGACAGGGTGAAATGTAGACTTTGACGCTAATTGGATAAATCGCCGTTTCGCGAAATGAATTGTCGCGATTCCAGAACAATCGCGGGAATAGCCTTTAAAACAGGGGAAACCGCGGCATTAGCGCCGCGGTTGGAATTCACTGTTCCAGATTCTGTGCTTCTATTTTCACACGCCTCACGACATTCACGCGTTTATGCAACCCACTCGGTAATTACCGGCGTATCCAGCATTGGAGCGGACTCGCGCTCTTCGAAAGTACGCTTCGTGCAGGTAGCGTCGAGACTGCCACGTCCGCTCAACAACGGGCAGCGGTCGAACAGCTCCGCGATCCAGTCTACGAAAACACGGACTTTCGGCGACAGATGGCGACTGTGCGGATAGACGGCCGAAATCGGCATAGGCAGCGGTTTCAGTTCGGGCAACACCTCGATCAGCTGGCCTGAACGAAGATGCGGCAGCACCATGAAGAGCGCTGGCTGGATCAGGCCGAAGCCTTCCACGCCGCACGTCACGTAGGCGTCCGCGTCGTTCACCGACACGATGCCCTTCATCTTCACCTCAACTTCCTTGCCATCAACCATGAAGGCCCAATCGATCGTGCGTCCGGTGCGGCTCGAGAAGTAATTGACCGCCTTGTGGTTCTCCAGGTCTTCGAGCGAAGTGGGTATGCCCGCACGTTCGATGTAGTCCGGCGCCGCACAGGTCACGCCTTCGAACAGGCCGATACGCCGCGCGACCAGCGAAGAATCCTGCAACGCGCCAACCCGCACGACGCAGTCCACGCCTTCCTGCAACAGATCGACGGGCCGGTCCGATAAGCCGAGCTGCAGGTCGATATCCGGATAGCGCGTGTGAAATTCACTCAGCGAAGGGATGACCAGCAGCCGGCCAATCGACCCCGGCATGTCGATCCGCAGCTTGCCGTGCGGTTTTTTATTGCCGCTCTGAAAACTGGCTTCGGTTTCTTCGACGTCCGCGAGGATTCGTACGCAGCGTTCGTAATAGGCGGCGCCGTCGGGCGTCAGCGACAAACGCCGCGTGGTTCGGTGCATCAGACGCGTGCCGAGGAACGCTTCGAGGTTCTGAATGATCGTGGTAACCGACGCGCGCGGCAGGTCGAGCGTCTCCGCGGCGCGGGTAAAGCTATTGGTGTCGACGACACGTGTGAACACTTGCATGGCCTGAAGCCGGTCCATTGCAAACCTCCAGAAAGGGGCGGGCGCAGCTGGCGGAAAGAGAATCCGCAGAGCAATCACGTTCGATTGTTCAGAGGCGCCGAATTGTGATGACGGATTATAGGCATTTATTTAAGGCTCTGCCGAACCCACAATTCGCAGCATTGAAGTTCTATGCGCATTGCGCGGCTCGACATGGATGCATTTAAACCGCCGTACTCCTTTGTGCCCACGGATAGTGGGCCGTCAGAGGCTGACAACACGGCTCTCGACGTCACTGACGTGCAGATAGACGGGCACGCGCAGGACATTACGTTGCGTTTGTACCGGCAGGCAAAGAAAACCGCACTGCCTGTACTGCTTTATTTTCACGGCGGCGGTTTTACCAAGGGCTCGATCGATCAGGCCGACTACGCCGCACGTTATTTCGCAGAGCACTTACCGGCGCTAGTCGTGTCGGTGGGCTATTCGCTCGCACCTCAGTTTCCGTTTCCCGCCGCGCCGGAAGACGCGCATCGCGCAGCACTCTGGGTGCAGACGCGGGCCCGCGCATTTGGCGGCAATAGCAGGAAGGTTGGCGTGGCTGGCCACGATGCGGGCGGCCAACTGGCGAACTGCCTGGCTTTTATCGCCCGCGATCGTGGCGACGTGAGGATTTCCGCGCAGGCGTTATTCGGCCCGATGCTCGATCCAAGCCTCACCCGGCTGGGCGACGAAAAGCGTTTGGGTTCGGACATCACCGCAAAAGAGTGCGCGGCGTGTTATCGCGCGTATCTGCCGCAAGCGTCGCAGCGAATGCACCCGTATGCCGCGCCGCTCGAGTCGGCGCGTCTTGCGGGGCTGCCCGCCACGCTAATCGCGACAGCGCAAAACGACGTGCTGCATGTGGAAGCAGAGAAATACGCCAGCAGTCTGATCGACGCGGGGGTGCTGACCCAGGTGGTCCGCTATCCGAGCGTGTCGCACGCTGCGCTGGCCGATCATCCACCCGCTTTGCAGGAAGCGGTGCGCTTTTTTCAGTGGCGCTTCGACGCGCGCGCCCATCGCTGAAACCCAAATAAACAGAAATTCAATCAACGATACGTGGAGCTTGTCATGACTATCCTTCCTCTTTCCCGTCGCCGTGTGGCGATTGCCGCGCTAGCCGTCGTCGTCGTCGCCGGGCTGGGTACGTTCGGCGCGATTCGCGTGGATGCGAGCTCGCCTGCCGCGCCGACCATCGTGCCGGAAGTCGATGTCGCAACCGTGGTGCAGAAAACCATTACGGACTGGCAGAGTTATTCGGGCCGTCTCGAAGCAGTCGAAAAGGTAGACGTCCGTTCTCAGGTGCCGGGCACGATCGTGTCCGTCAACTTCAGGGACGGTGCGCTGGTGAAGAAGGGCGACACGCTGTTCGTGATCGATCCGCGCCCGTATGCGGCCGAGGTGGATCGCGCCGAAGCACAACTCGCGGCCGCGCAGGCGCGTACCGGTTATACCCAAAGCGACTGGGAACGCGCGCAACGGTTGATCGCGGATAACGCGATTGCCAAGCGCGATTACGACGAGAAGCAGAACGCCGCGCGCGAGGCGAGCGCCAACCTGAAGGCCGCGCAAGCCGCGCTCGAAACCGCACGCATCAATCTCGGCTATACGAAGATTGTCGCGCCGGTCGCGGGCCGCGTGTCGCGCGCGGAAATCACGGTTGGCAACGTAGTGTCGGCGGGGGCAAGTTCGACGCCGTTGACCACGCTCGTGTCGGTTTCGCCAATCTACGCATCGTTCGACGCGGACGAACAAACGTATCTGCAATACCTGAGTCGCGCGAAAGACGGCAGCAAGGTGCCGGTCGAACTCGGTCTCGCGGACGAAAGCGGCTACTCGCGCACCGGCACGATCGAATCGGTCGATAACCGTCTCGATACGTCGTCGGGCACGATCCGGGTGCGCGCGCGTTTCGATAACGAAGACGGTGCACTGATTCCCGGTCTGTATGCACGGGTGAAAGTGGGCGGCAGCGCGCCGCATGCAGCATTGCTGATCGACGACGCGGCGGTGGGCACCGATCAGGACAAGAAGTTCGTGCTGGTGGTCGATCAGAGCAATCACGTCGTCTATCGCGAGGTGGCCGTGGGTGACATGCAAGGCAATCTTCGTGTGGTGAAGGGCGGGCTGAAAGCCACGGACCGGATCGTCGTCAACGGTATTCAGCGCGTGCGCCCGGGTGACCCGGTACGCGCGCACATGGTGCCGATGACGGCCGACCAGGATCCGGACAGCACGCCGCTCGCGCAGACCCAGCCGCAGACCCCAGCTCAGGCCAAGTCTCCCGCCCCAGCGCCGCAGCAAACGCCGCCCCAGACCGCGACGCAAACGCAGTCGCGCACCAAGGCAGCGGTCAAGAATTCGTGAGCCCCGTGCGCCGCGGTTTCATCGCGCGGCGCATGCTCCAACGTTAAGAGCTTCCCATGAACATATCCAAATTCTTCATCGATCGGCCGATCTTTGCCGGCGTATTGTCGGTATTGATCCTGCTCGGGGGCATCATTTCGCTCTTCAAGCTGCCTATCTCGGAGTACCCGGAAGTCGTGCCGCCTTCGGTGGTCGTGCATGCGCAGTATCCGGGTGCGAATCCGAAAGTGATTGCGGAAGCTGTCGCGTCGCCGCTCGAAGAGCAGATCAATGGCGTCGAGAACATGCTGTACATGCAGTCGCAAGCGAATAGCGACGGCAATCTCACGCTCACGGTGACTTTCAAGCTCGGCACGAACCCCGACCTCGCGACGCAGCTCGTGCAGAACCGCGTCAACCAGGCGCTGCCGCGTTTACCGGAAGACGTGCAGCGGCTCGGCGTGACGACCATCAAAAGCTCGCCTACGCTGACGATGGTGGTCCACCTGATCTCGCCGAATAACCGCTACGACATGACATATCTGCGCAATTACGCGTTGCTGAACGTCAAGGACCGGCTCGCGCGGATTCAGGGCGTCGGCGAAGTGCAGTTGTGGGGTTCGGGCGATTACGCCATGCGCGTGTGGCTCGATCCGCAGAAAGTCGCACAGCGCAATCTGACTGCAACGGAAGTGGTCAATGCGATCCGCGAGCAGAATATTCAGGTGGCGGCCGGTGTAATCGGCGGATCGCCTTCGGTGCCGGGCACGCAGTTGCAGTTGTCGGTAAATGCGCGCGGCCGTCTGAAAACCGAGGGCGAATTCGGCGACATCGTCGTCAAGACGGCACCCGATGGTGCGGTGACTTACCTGCGTGACATTGCACGGGTTGAACTGGCAGCGTCGGAATATGGTCTGCGTTCGTTGCTCGACAATAAGCCTGCGGTCGCGCTCGCGATTAACCAGGCGCCCGGTGCGAACTCGCTGGCGATTTCCGATCAGGTACGTCAGGCGATGAAGGAACTGTCGGAAGACATGCCTGCAGGCGTCGAATACCGCATCGTTTATGACCCGACGCAATTCGTGCGCTCCAGTATCGAAGCGGTCGTGCATACGCTGCTCGAAGCCATCGCGCTGGTCGTGATCGTCGTGATCGTGTTCCTGCAAACCTGGCGCGCGTCGATCATTCCATTGATTGCAGTGCCGGTGTCGATTGTCGGGACGTTCTCGCTGCTGCTTGCATTCGGCTTTTCGATTAACGCGTTGTCACTGTTCGGCATGGTGCTCGCCATCGGGATCGTGGTGGACGACGCGATCGTGGTGGTGGAGAACGTCGAGCGAAATATCGAAAACGGACTGAGTGCGCGCGACGCGACGTACAAGGCAATGCAGGAAGTGAGTGGACCGATCATCGCGATTGCGCTGACGCTGGTCGCCGTGTTCGTGCCGCTCGCGTTCATGACGGGTCTGACGGGCCAGTTCTACAAGCAGTTCGCGATGACCATCGCGATCTCGACGGTGATCTCGGCATTCAATTCGCTGACCTTGTCGCCCGCATTGTCCGCACTGCTGCTGCGCGGCCATGGCGCGAAGGAAGACATCGTGACGCGTGCGATGAATCGCGTGCTCGGCGGCTTCTTCAAGCGCTTTAACAAGGTGTTTCATCGCGGCTCCCAAGCTTATGGGCGCGGCGTAACCGGCGTATTGCGTCGCAAAGGCGCGATGCTCGCGGTCTACGCAATCCTGCTCGGCGCAACGGTGCTGATGTCGCGTCTCGTGCCGGGTGGCTTCGTGCCGGCGCAGGACAAGGAGTATCTGATTGCCTTCGCGCAGTTGCCGAATGGCGCAACGCTCGATCGTACCGAGAAGGTGATTCGCGACATGAGCGCGATCGCGTTGAAGCAACCTGGTGTGGAAAGCGCGGTGGAGTTTCCGGGCTTGTCGGTGAACGGCTTTACGAATAGTTCGAGCGCGGGCGTGGTATTCGTCAAGCTCAAGCCGTTCGCGGATCGTCATGGCAAGGCGCTGTCGGCGGGTGCGATTGCGGGCGCGTTGAATCAGCAATTCGGCGCGATCAAGGATTCATTCGTTGCAGTGTTTCCGCCGCCGCCGGTGCTCGGTCTCGGCACGCTCGGCGGTTTCAAGATGCAACTGGAGGATCACGGCGCGCTCGGTTACGCGGAGTTGAACAAGGCCGCCGAAGCATTCGTGAAGCGCGCGGCGCAAACCCCGGAACTCGGCCCGACCTTCTCCAGCTATCAGATCAACGTGCCGCAACTGAACGTCGATCTGGATCGTGTGAAGGCGAAGCAACTTGGCGTGCCGGTGACGGACGTGTTCGACACGATGCAGATTTACCTCGGCTCGCTATATGTGAACGACTTCAACCGCTTTGGCCGGGTGTACCAGGTGCGGGTGCAAGCGGATGCGCCGTTCCGTCAACGTGCGGACGACATCCTGCAACTGAAGACGCGCAACGCTGCGGGTGACATGGTGCCGTTGTCGTCGCTGGTCACGGTGACGCCAACCTATGGTCCGGAAATGGTGGTGCGATACAACGGCTACACCGCTGCGGATATCAACGGTGGACCCGCGCCGGGCTTTTCGTCGGGACAGGCACAGGCAGCAGCCGAACGGGTAGCGGCCGAAGTGTTGCCGCGTGGTGTGAAGCTCGAATGGACCGACCTGACGTATCAGCAGATTCTTGCTGGCAATGCAGGCATGTGGGTGTTCCCGATCAGCGTGCTGCTGGTGTTCCTCGTGCTCGCTGCGCTGTATGAAAGCCTGACGCTGCCGCTCGCGGTGATCCTGATCGTGCCGATGAGCGTGCTGTCTGCGCTGACCGGCGTGTGGCTGCTGGGTGGCGACAACAACATCTTTACGCAGATTGGTTTGATGGTGCTGGTGGGCTTGTCGGCGAAGAACGCGATCCTGATCGTCGAGTTCGCCCGTGAGCTGGAGCATGACGGGCACACGCCGCTGTCGGCGGCCATCGAGGCGAGTCGTCTGCGTTTGCGACCCATCCTGATGACGTCGATCGCGTTCATCATGGGTGTGGTGCCGTTGGTGTTGTCCAGTGGAGCGGGCTCGGAGATGCGTCACGCGATGGGGATCGCAGTGTTCTTCGGCATGCTCGGCGTCACGCTGTTCGGGCTGATGCTAACGCCTGTGTTCTATGTGGTGCTGCGCACGCTGGCCGGCGGGACGATTCATGTCGCGCAGAAGGATTCGCCGCACTATGGCGCGCCGGTGACGGACGCGTGAGGAGAAAACAATAATGCAACACTTTGAAACTCGCATTGAAGCCCTGAGCGGATGGGGCCGCGCGGCCACTAGCGCGTTGCTGGTTGCACTGCTGGCCGCGTGCTCGGTTGAGCCGACCTACAAGCGTCCGGACGTGGATACGCCGGTTGCGTTCAAGGAAGCACCGGCTGCATCGGCCACCTCGGTGGCGTCCGGACCTGCGGCGCAGGACAACGGCACGTGGAAGCAGGCGCAGCCCGCCGAAGATGCGCATCGTGGCGAATGGTGGGCGATTTTCGGCGACCCGCAACTCAACGCGCTGGAACAGCAGGCCGCCGCGGCAAACCAGGACCTGAAGGCGGCGGCAGCGCGCGTGCAGCAGGCGCGTGCAGTGACCCAGGCGGCGAAGTCGGACTGGTTCCCGAAGCTCGATGCGGGCTTCGGTCCGACGCGCGAGCGTGCTTCGGCGGCGTCGCAATTCCTGCCGGACAGCGCAGGGGGTACCACGGGCACGATCTGGCGTGCGCAAGTCGGCGCGTCGTATGAAACCGATCTGTTCGGACGGGTCAGCTCGAACGTGAATGCGTCGCGGGCAGACGAAGGGCAGAGCGAAGCGCTGTTCCGTTCAGTGCAACTGTCGTTGCAGGCCGACGTCGCGCAGAATTACTTCCAGTTGCGCGAGCTCGATACCGATCAGGACCTGTACCGCCGCACCGTTGCATTGCGCGAGGACACGCTGAAGCTCGTCGAACGTCGCTTCAAGGAAGGCGATATCAGCGAGCTGGATCTGGCGCGGGCCCGCAACGAACTCGCGAGTGCGCGTGCCGATGCGGTAGGCGTCGCGCGTCAACGCGCGGCCTCCGAACATAGTCTGGCGATTCTGCTCGGCAAGCCGCCAGCGGACTTCTCGTTTGCGGAAGCGCCGCTCTCGCCGGTAACGGTGAGTGTGCCGGCCGGTTTGCCTTCAGCGTTGCTCGAACGCCGGCCCGATATCTCGGCAGCGGAGCGCGCGATGCAGGCGGCGAATGCGCGGGTCGGTCTCGCGAAATCCGCATTCTTCCCGAAGCTCGATATCACCGGCGCGGCCGGCTTCGAATCGGCGACGCTCGGCGAACTGTTCATGTGGTCGAGCCGCGCGTTTATCCTCGGACCGTTTGCGGGCACGGCGTTGACGCTGCCTCTGTTCGACGGCGGCCGCCGCAAGGCCAACCTTGCACAAGCCCGTTCGAAGTATGACGAGGACGTCGCGCAGTATCGTCAGCAAGTATTGGTGGCGTTCCGCGAAGTCGAGGACAACCTGGCCGATCTGCGGCTGCTCGGCGACCAGATGCGCGAGCAGAACACAGCGGTGGACGCTTCGCAGCGCGCGGCCCATCTGTCGCGCACGCAGTATACGGAAGGCGCGGTCAGCTATCTGGATGTGATCGACGGCGAGCGGCAGGTGCTGCTGTCGCAATTGCAGGCGAGCCATTTGTCGGGCACGCAGGCGGTGGCGACGGTGAATCTGATTCGCGCGCTAGGCGGTGGTTGGGGTGATGTGCCGGCACCTGATGCGGCGGTTGGGGCGGTTGCGCCGGCTTCGGCCGTGCCGGTTGCTACGGCTCCGTCTGCGGCTGCTTCTGCTTTGGCTTCCGCCTCTGATTCGACCGCACAGGTCGCGTCGGCGCAGCAGGTGGCCAAGCGGTAAATGACCTCACCAGGCATTGACGGGTAACAGCGCCGGGCCGTGCAATTGCACCGCCCGGCGTTTTTTTGTCCAAATCGTTTTTCCCGCTTTCCTTCGGAATATCCGTTCGTAGACCGCTGGCGCGCCGCGCTCTATGATGAACCGCGCCTCACAGCAAAGAGGTGGCGACCTGTCCGGGCTTCCGCTGTCCACGCCGCCGTTCAACCCAATTCCTTATGTGGACATCGCATGAATGAACCCCGTCATGCCGACGCGCTATCGCCAACGCGTCAGGCATCCGGCGCGCCCGTGGTGCGCGATCTCGCCGGCTTACTCGATGCATTGCGCGCGAGCGCAGCGCAACGCGATCGCGAAGGCGGTCATGCCGCGCAGGAAAAACAGTGGATCGCCGACGCGGGGCTGCTCACGCTTGCCGTGCCGCGCGAATTCGGCGGCGCTGGCGCACGCTGGCCGGACATTTACGAGACGATCCGCAAGATCGCTCAGGTAGACAGCGCGCTCGCGCACCTGCTGGGCTTTACGTGCTTGCAGGTCGTCAGCATCAATGTGTGGGGTAACCCGGAACAACGCGCGCGCTATCTGAGCGACACAGTGGAAAAGCGCTGGTGGTGGGGCAATGCAGTGAATCCGCTCGACACGCGCCTGATTGCAACGGCAACCGATGACGGCGGTTATCTGCTCGACGGCCAAAAGGGCTTTTGTTCAGGCACGCGCGGCTCGCAGATGATGACGGTGTCCGCGCACGATCCCGCTACCGGCAAGCCGGTGTTCGGCGTGGTGCCGACGACACGCGAGGGCATCACCGTCCACGACGACTGGAACCCGATCGGCCAGCGGCAAACCGATAGTGGCAGCGTGTCGTTCGCGCGGGTCAGGGTCGAACCGCACGAGGTACTGCACAAGGCCGACACGCCGTACGCGAGTTTGCGCACGCTGATCTCGCAGCAGGTGCTGACCAACCTGTTCGTCGGCATCGCGCAGGGCGCACTCGAAGAAGCGCGCGCGTATGTCACGCAGCACGGTAGACCGTGGATCAGCTCCGGCGTCGACAAAGCCACCGACGATCCCTACCTGATCCAGCGGTTCGGCGAAATGCGTCTGCAGGCAGTGGGCGCCGAAGCCCTCGCTATACGCGCCGCTCAAATACTCGACGACGCGTGGCAGCAAGGCCCGTCGCTTTCCGCCGACGCACGCGCACACGTCGCGCTCGCTACCTCGGAGGCGAAAATCGTCGCGCATCGTGCCGCGCTCGATGTCAGCGAAAAGCTGTTCGACGCGTGTGGCGCGCGCGCGACGCACGCGCCGCTCGCACTCGATCGCTTCTGGCGCAACGCTCGCGTGCACACGCTGCACGACCCGCTCGACTATCGCGTGCGCGACGTCGGCCGCTATGCGCTGAACGGTACATTGCCGGAGGTTTCTTTGTACACTTGAGGCGGCTCGCGGCGGCCCCTTCGAGCGCCGCGTTTTATCCCCTTCGAGAGATCACCGGATTGCCGTTTAAATTACCGACTACCGCCACGGCGCCGTTTTGCCCTTCCGAGGTGCAAGGTTCGGTCGCCGTCCCGCAAGGCGCGCCGTTCTGGAAAAAGATCCTGCAATTCGCAGGGCCCGGGTTGCTGGTGTCGATCGGCTATATGGACCCCGGCAACTGGGCCACCGCGATCGAAGCCGGATCGCGTTACGGCTACAACCTGCTGTTCGTCGTGCTGCTGTCGAGTCTCGCAGCCATGGCGCTCCAATGTTTGAGCATGCGCCTGGGTATTGCCACCGGGCGCGACCTCGCGCAATTGTCCAGTTCGCGCTATTCGCCGCGGGTCGCGCGCTTTCAGTGGTTTCTGGCGGAACTGTCCATCGTGGCATGCGACCTGGCCGAAGTGCTCGGCGGTGCGCTCGCGTTCCATCTTCTGTTCAATTTCTCGTTGACCACCGGTGTGCTGCTGACCGCCTTCGATACGCTGATCGTGCTCGGCCTCAAGGGCAAGAATTTCCGCGATCTCGAAGCGATCATGCTTGGCCTGATCGCGACGATCGGCGTCGGATACATCGTCGAGTTGGTGATGGTGCAACCGCATTGGCCATCGGTCGCGCAAGGTTTGATTCCGTCGTGGCACGCGCTGAGTTCGCGTGAGCCGATGTACCTCGCGATCGGCATTCTGGGTGCCACGGTAAT
This sequence comes from Paraburkholderia metrosideri, assembly GCF_904848625.1. Classification (GTDB taxonomy): domain Bacteria; phylum Pseudomonadota; class Gammaproteobacteria; order Burkholderiales; family Burkholderiaceae; genus Paraburkholderia; species Paraburkholderia metrosideri. The sequence goes on along the minus strand of NZ_CAJHCP010000004.1, from coordinate 171,351 downwards.
GCCGCATAACCTGTATCTGCATTCATCGATCGTGCAGACGCGGGCTGTGAAGCGCGATCCGGCCGGCATTCGCTCGGCGATCAGCCTGTCGCGAATCGACACGATCGCGTCACTGGTGCTCGCGCTGCTGATCAATATGGCGATCCTGATTCTCGCCGCCGCCGCCTTTCACGCAACCGGCCACACGCAGGTCACGCAGATCGAAGACGCGTACAAGCTCCTCGCGCCGATCGTCGGCACCGGCTTCGCGGCGGTGCTATTCGCGATCATGTTGCTGGCGTCGGGGCAAAGTTCGACCTTCACTGGCACGGTGGCGGGGCAGGTCATCATGGAGGGCTTTCTGAAGCTGAAAATTCCGTGCTGGCAGCGGCGCTTCATCACCCGGGCACTGGCGTTGATTCCCGCGCTGATCGGCGTGCAGATGATGGGCAACGGCGCGGTCGGCCGGTTGCTCGTCGCCAGTCAGGTGGTGTTGAGCCTGCAGTTGCCGTTCGCGCTCTATCCGCTGATCCGGATGACCAACGACCGCGCGTTGATGGGCGAGTTCGCGAACCGGCTGCCGACGCGGCTGCTCGCCTGGGTGCTGTTTGTCGCGATCAGCGCGGCGAATCTTTGGCTGGTGGTGCAGACGGTGGGTTTGGCGGGTTGATCCGAGGTCTGCCGTATCCGGTCTGAGCAAAAAAAAATCCGCGCAATGCGCGGATTTTCAGGCTTCGGTTCTGCTTCGACTTGGGCTGGACCTGCCCTCATCGAGTTAGGTCAATTCTATTCACGCCGCTTGCGCGATCTGCGCTGCTTCGAGCGCTTCCTGGCGAGCGGCGGCTGCCTTCTTGGTCTTGCCCGCACGCGATGGCGGCTGGCATGCGCCACACACCACGTTGTGCTGCAGATCGTGCTTGTGCGCGACGAACTTGCCCGTGCAACGGCAGCACTTGGTCAATTGCAGGATGTCGGCGTCGAAGAAACGCACCAACGTCCATGCACGCGTGAGGTCGAGCACCGGATCGCTCTCGCTGTGCTGGCAATGTTCCAGATACAGCCGATACCCTTTGGTCAGCGCATCAAGATGCGAGCAACGTGCTTCGTTCTTCAGGAACAGGTACGTGTTGTAGAACAACGATGCGTGGATGTTCGCCAGCCACGTCATATACCAGTCCGCCGAGAACGGCAGCATGCCTTTAGGCGGCGATACGCCCTTGACCTCGCGGTACAACCGAATCATGCGGTCGCGAGAAAGCGTCAGTTCGCTCTCGAGCACCTGCATGCGCGCGCCGAGTTCGATCAGCGCGATAGCACGGAATACATCCTGTGCGTCTTCCGTCAGACTACGTTTGAGCATCGCAGTCACCTCGATTAAGCAAACTGCTCAGCAGGCTGGCCTGCAAGCAGGATCGCCGCGTGAGTCGGTGCAACTGCGGTGTGCTTCGTCGTTTGCGTCAACGCCGACAACATTGAGTGGTCGTTGAAGCGGAAGAAGCACAAAAGCTGATCGGAAGAGGCCAGCTTGACGATTTGCGCGAGCGACAGCCCGGCAAGCAAGTCAGCCAGTTCCGACGACAAACCCAGGCGGAACATCCCGACCGGTTTGTCCTCACGCAACATACGTTGCGCAAGCATGATGTAAGACAAGTTAATCTCGCGGATTGAATCCAGCGTCTCGCTGCTACGGTCCATTTTCTGTGTTTCCGAAGCCCCGAATTACAAGTCGGCTTTTTTTTGCCGTTATCTCTTTTGTGCCTCGCCGGAAACGTTGCCCTCCGGCTACATGTCACCACCTGCTACAAGACGGCGACTTTTTGATACACAGCGTTACATTTCGTAACAGCTTGGGACGAATTGTATGAAGGGTAAAACAAGAAATCAATCCCTTCTCATAAAAATATCCCAAAAAGATACATCAATTTTCGGTAACTATTTCACGCCGCCGTAATAGATGATGCAAAGCGGGTTTTTTGCGCTGCACCGATTTCGGCTAATCCATGAAAACCCTTGTAATACGGGCGTTTAGCTTAATTGTCTGAGCAAAGAATTGCGGCGCGCGACACGTGAATAAATGTCGGTCGATTTAGAAAGGAGGGAGAGGGTGGCCTGAATACGCCGTAATAAATGCCGGTATTTGGTACCGTTTTGGGGGCGGATCAGAGATGTAACGAGGTGGTGCGGCCCCGGTTACAAACGGGACCGTCTTTGTAACTTCTTTGGTAAGGATTAGCAACCGGTCTGGCGGATGCGCTCCACTTCAAGGCCGAATGCCGGCCGCAGACGCGTGCCGAGTACGTTGCCGGCAAAAGCGGCGACCAGCCACAACCAGCCGTGCAGGCTGCCTGACACGATGCCGCTGAAGTAGGCGCCAATGTTACAACCATAAGCCAGGCGGGCTCCGTAGCCGAGCATCAGGCCGCCGACGACTGCCGCGATCAGTGAGCGGGCGGGCACTTTCCACACTGGCGCGTAGCGGCCTGCGAGCGCTGCCGCCGTCATTGCGCCCAGCACGATGCCGATATCCATCACCGAGGTGACGTCATGTGTAACAGGGGCGGCGAGGGAGCCCGCATTCGCGTGAGCGGCCCAGTACGGCCAGTTGGCTACGTCGATGCCCAGCGCGGCGAATATCTTGGCGCCCCACAGCGCGAACGCGGACGTCACGCCCCACGGACGGCCCGACAGCGCCAGCGTGGCGAAATTGAGTAGAACCAGCGCGACTGCGCCGGCCAGCAGCGGCCACGGCCCATGCAGCCATGGCGACGCGTGCGGCTGACGCAGCGGTTCATTGACTAGCCGCCCGTGCCGGCGGCGTTCGATCAGTACGGTCAGCGCCGCGATGGCGGCAAAGACGATCAGATTTAATACGATGGCCCAGCCGGCGCCGAGCGTAGTCACCATGGAAAGCGGCTTGAGCGACGGCAATGCGGTCCAGAACGGCATATGCGCGGTTGCGACGACCGAACCGATAATGAATGCGGCCAGCGTGACGATCATGCGGGTGCTGCCGCCACCGACGGTATAGAGCGTGCCGGACGCGCAACCGCCGCCCAGTTGCATGCCGATGCCGAACATGAAGGCGCCCACCAATACCGACGTGCCCGCCGGCGCAACCAGCCCGACGACCGGCTGGCCGAACAGCGTGCCGGCCGCGAGTGCCGGGAAGAACAGCAGCACGCCGAGGGAGAGCATCAGCATCTGCGCGCGCAGACCCGCGCCACGGCCATCGGCAATGAAAACCCGCCACGCCGACGTGAAGCCGAATGCCGCGTGATAAAGCGACATGCCCAGCAGCGCGCCGACGATATACAGCGCCGCCTGGCGGCCGCTCACGGTCTGTGCGAGATAAATAGCGCCGAGCGCAATGAGGACAAGCGCAGCGCCTAGCGGCTTCGGATTGATATCGAAGCGGCGCGGCACGCGCGGAAGCGAGGTGGAAAGGTCTGACATGATAGTTGACTGACAAGCGGGTGATCAAAGGCGGCTAGAGCGCGGCCGGGGGGCGGAGTTTGGGGTCGGCGAAAGGGAAACGCAATTGAAAAAAAGATAGCACATGGATTGCGGCGGCGCGGGCCTGCTGGATTACCGCGCTCAGGACGCGCGGAGCCGGGCGCACCGATTCGGGCTACGCGGTCTGCCGACCTGCCGCCGCGTCGCGCAATGCCGCTGCGGTTGGCTGATCGGCTGGAAAGAATGCTTCGATGGCGAGTTCCGACAGCGTGACGTCTACCGGCGTGCCGAATACGGTGGTGGTGCTGAAAAACGACAGCACGCCGATGGGTGTGCGCAACCGCAGTGGCACGGCGATCTGACTGACAGCAGTGTCCCCGTGCTCGGACGGTTCAGCGCCCGGGGGCGCCGGATAGGTAGCCAGTTCGTCTCGCAAAGCGCTCAATGTATCGTCGCCACTCACGTCGATCTGCCGTTGCAGCCGGGCCAGAATATGTTCCCGCCACGCATGCCAGTTGATGATCGACGCCGCGATGCCTTCCGGATGCAGGCTCAGCCGCAGCGCATTGACAGGCGGCTTTAGCAGATCGGGACTCGCGCCTGTCAGCAAAGGCGCAAGCGCGCTATTTGTCGCGACAATATTCCAATGCCGGTCGATGGCAAGCGCAGGGTAGGGCTCATGTCCCTTCAGCACCAGCTCGACGGCCTCGCGGGCGGCGGCCAATTGTGGGTCGGACAGGGGTCGCTCACGGAATAGCGGTGCGTACCCCGCCGCAACCAGCAGCGCATTGCGCGCGCGCAGCGGCACATCGAGCCGTTCGGCAAGATGCATGACCATTTCCCGGCTTGGCAGCGCACGCCCGGACTCGACAAAGCTCAGATGCCGCGTCGAAATGTCGGCTTCAGTGGCGAGCAGCAACTGGCTCATTCGCCGCCGCTGCCGCCACTCACGCAGCAGGTCGCCGACCGTGCGGCTGGGGCTGAACGTAGGGGAGGGAGCGGTTGGCGCGATAGAAAGTGTGTTCATGCCACGGATAATAGTCAAAGCACGTCAATAAGCCATGACGTGGGAGGTAATGGGATTCCCAACCGTTCCTCTACCAATTCGCCACGGCGCAGTTCATTCAAGAGGCTGAACGGGCGCCCCATGCTGAATCAGGCCGCCGCTACATGTTCCGGAACCGCATGCAGTTTGATGCCGAGCGCGCGCAGCAACTTGAATACCGTGTCCATGCGCGGTTTGGACCCGGGCGCAAGCGTTTTATAAAGACTTTCGCGCCCTAGTCCGGCATCTGCCGCGACCTTGGCAATGCCACGTGCTTTCGCGATATCGGCGATGGCGGCGAGAAGGACGTCGGCGTCGCCTTCTTCGAGTGCTGCGTTGAGATATTCAGCGATCATCTCCTCGCTATCGAGGTAATGCGATGCGTCGAACCGTGCGGTTTTGAGCTTGCTCATGACAGTTCCTTTCTGATTGCTGCCCATATTGTTTTGGCATGCTTGATATCGGCTGGCTGAGTGGACTTGTTGCCACCGCCCAGCAGCAGATACACCATGCGCCCTTCACGCGCGAAATAAACCCGATAACCCGGACCACAATCGATGCGCATCTCGGACACGCCGTCTTGCAGTGGCTTGACGTCACCGAAATGGCCTCGTTCCGCGCGCCGGATTCGCACGAGAATTTTCGCCCTCGCCCGTAGATCGGTGAGCTGGGCAAGCCAGGTGTCGAACACCTCGGTGCGGTTGACGATGAACGCAGGCGGTGCCGCGATCTGTTGATGAGTGTATCCCTGTGGATACTTGTTTGCAAGTGAAAAAACCATGTAGATAAAGCAGCTTGCCGCCGCACCCATTGATTGCGTCACATGCCGCGCAGCCGCGCTGCGCGGCGCCCATTTCCTGCACGAGGTTAGCGGCCGGCGTCGCATCTGACGATTCGGCCAGATGGCTAATCCAATGGATAAGCGTGCAGGGGAGCGAGCGGGAAAGCGGGGCGACCTTCGTGTCCGCAGCAGTGCATGCGAATACTTACCTCCCGGGTAATCGACGCAACACGCCCAATCCACCAATCTTCACTCCGAGCCCTCCGCAGACAACGGGTCTGCCGAGCGTAGTGCTCAGTCATGCCAATCAAGGAGTCAGAAGATGAACGCCCATACCGATCTGATCGACCGTTATTTCGACGCATGGAATGAAACGGATCACACGCGCCGTCGCGAGTTGATCGCCGCGACGTGGACGACCGATGCCGACTATCGCGATCCACTCCTCGCAGGCGCGGGCCACGACGGCATCGACGCGATGATCCGCGCGGTACACGAACGCTTCCCGCATCACCTGTTTCGCCGCACGACGCAGGTCGACAGCTTTGCGAACCGGTTGCGCTTTTCGTGGGAGCTGACCACGCCCGAGGGCGACGCGATCGTCAAAGGTTCCGATTTTGGTGTGTTGGATTCGCACGGGCGCCTGCAGGCGGTCACTGGTTTTCTCGATCAGGTGCCCGACGGAGCCTGAGTCTCACCATCCTTTTCACGTTATGGAGACGATCATGCATGAGCCCGTTGCCGTCACGCCGCGCCGAATGCTTGCCGCATTCGCCCAGTTGTCGTCGGATGCGGTCGATGCGTTGTCCAGCGCTGTCGCTGGCTTCGCGCTGCTGGCTGGCGCGCGGGCCTTCATGTTCACCGCGCTGCTGGGCTGGCGCGAGCCGGTGTTGGGCGGCGCGGGGCTCGTATTGCTGGCACTCGTCGGGTGGTTACGGTGGCGGTGCGGGGCCGCGGCGTCCCCGGCAATGCCGACCGTAAGGGAGAGCCGCCCGGCTGCGAATCACGTTGACGGCTCGTGTCGCGGTATGGTCTAGCGGCCCCGCGCGCCGGGTCGACGTGCGCGCAGGCGCGCAACGATGCTTGCTACAATCGGTTGAAGCAATGCGATTCGCGCGGTGCGTTGCACGCTTCGACGTTCGACCTCGCCGAAGCCAGACGCCGGTGCGTCGGCTGCGTCTGAACATAAGGCTGAACGCGAGCCGCTTGCGAACGCAATCGCATTGCGCTACCCGGACCGCGCGTCCACACGCGGGCGTTAAGCCGCCAGGCGGGACGCAGCGAAGACCGGACCAACCGGACCAACCGGACCACAAGGAGACACCGTGCTGAAGAATCTGGACCCGCTGCTGAACGCCGACATACTGCATGCACTACGCTCGATGGGCCATGGCGACGAACTCGTCATTTGCGATGCGAACTTCCCGGGCACGTCGGTTGCGTCCGGGACCGTGCTTGGCAAGCTGCTTCAACTCGACGGCGTGAGCTCGCCGCGGGCGATTCGCGCGGTGCTATCGGTGATGCCGCTGGATACCTTCATCGAGCAACCCGCGTCGCGGATGGAAGTCGTGGGCGATCCGCATGCCATTCCGGCCGTGCAGCGAGAAGCGCAGGCCGAGGTCAACGCGGCGGAAGGGCGCGAGGTGCCGTTTGCATCGATTGAACGGTTTGCGTTTTATGAGCGGGCGCGCAAAGCATTTTGCGTGATCGCGACCGGTGAAGAGCGCGGCTATGGTTGCTTCGTATTCACCAAAGGTGTGTTGCTGGCGCCGGACGCGCCGCGTTGAAATTCCCGGTGGGCGCCGCTCGAAGCAGTCAGGCTTCGGCTGAAACTTCGACGGCAGCGGCGTGAAATTCGCACGATGCGCGAACGGGTATCAGGGCTGCGCATCAGCCACTTTTTTTGTCGGCCAGTGGTTAGCGTCTCGCCTCTTTTCACGGTGACGAATCTCATGAGCTTTTCAATAGACACGCTCGATCATCTTGTTCTGAATGTCGCCGACGTCGAAGCGAGCGCCGCCTGGTACAGCCGCATGCTCGGCATGCAGCGCACGGAGTTCGCGTCGCGCACCGGCACGCGGGTGGCGATGACCTATGGGACGCAGAAGATCAATCTGCGCCCGGTCACGGCGGACACCGTGGCGTGGTTCACAGGGCGCGAGGCGGTGCCCGGCAGCGCCGATCTGTGCTTCATCACCACCGCCAGCCCCGCCGATGTCAAGGCGCACTGGGTAGCCGAGGGCGTCGAAATCGAAGCGGGTCCGGTCGAGAGGGATGGCGCGCGCGGCAAGATGACGTCGGTGTATTGCCGCGATCCGGATGGCAATCTGATCGAGGTCGCTACCTATCCCGGGGAATAGGCGCGACGAACGCGCCTGCCGTTTTAGTTTGCGTGTGCTCTTGCAAGCGTGCACTCTCCTGCAAAGCGGTCGGCAGCGAGCCTTTCCTTCTGTGTGCGGCAGTTTGCGCACCCGCGTCACCTCGTCGAGCTTGGAAAAGGCGGCCGTTCCACTTATTCTCAGGGGCAAAGCGGGGAACTGCGGCCCCTCAGCCGGGTCTGCTGCTTATTCATTTACAGGAGCCCCTCCATGACGCGTCCCGTCGATTCCGGCATCATTTTCATCGCACGTATTGCTCTTGCCGTGCTGTTTCTGTGGAGCGGTGTGATGAAACTGCTGGGTTATGCGGGCTTTGTCGGCTACCTGCACTCAAAGGGCGTGCCGTTCGTCCAGATCGCCGCGCCAATTGCGACCGCGGTGGAAGCCCTCGGCGGGTTGTTGCTGGTGGTTGGCTTCAAAGTTCGGCCGCTGGCGTTGATCATGGCTGTCTACACGGTAGCAACGGCGGTGCTGGGTCACGATTTCTGGAATGTCGTCGATCCCGCCCTGCAGCGCGACATGGTGATTCATTTCTGGAAGAACATCGGTATTGCAGGCGGTTTCCTGCTGCTGTTCGTGACGGGCGCGGGTCGTATGAGTGTCGACGGTGCGCGCACGCCGCGCAGCGGCCTGGGTCTTTGATGCTGTGCGCGTAGCAGTCGATGCCGGTCGCTTCGATTCCGGCTGTAACCAAGGGAGCAAATAATGATTCAAAGTTTCGAGCAAACCATTGGCGGCAACGTTACGCAATTGTGCGCGAGTCTCGGCGAAGGGCCGACGCCGCATCGTGTGATCATCAGTCTGGCCGATTCGGCGAAGACGCTGGTGATTCTGGATGCATCGGGCTTTCTTGGCGCGATCAAGGCCGAAATCGAGGAGCCCGAGAAATTGATCGCCGATGCCATTACGAAGGCGCAGAACGAAGGACTGATCGAGCGCGCGATCGATACCGGCACGATCCAGGAAGCGACGCTGTAGTGATGTCGTAGGCGAGCGCCCGGTCGGGTGAATCGCGATCGCGTTCCTGGAAGGACAGCCCCGCGTTGTGCACGCATCGCGGGGCTGTTTATTGCGCGATCAAATCCGCCAACCCGATGCGCCCGCATCGTCAGTGCGACTCGCCAATCCTGGCTGTGTCATCAGCCTTGCGAGCGACCGGCCGACCGCGAATCCGTAGGTGCAGTCGCATCCGGACCCGCTGCCGGCGCATGTGGTTGAGGATGCACCACGCAGCCCAACACGGCTCCCAGCAGCAGCAAACCCACCGAAACAGCCGTCGCGGCCTGCATGCCGGACACGATCTGCGCTGCCGCCGCACCGCTCGCCAGCGCACCGAATGCGGCCACCCCGACGGCGCCGCCGGCCTGCCGTGCTGTGTTCAACACCGCCGATGCGGTGCCCGCGCGCCGTGCATCGGTCGATGCCAGCACGGCGGTCGTCATCGCCGGAACTGCCAGGCCCATGCCGGAGGGGATCAACAGGAACGGCAGTAACAAGCCGATCAGCGGTGTCGTCGCATCGACCCGGTGCAGCAGGCCGTAGCCGAGTGCTGCGATGACCGCGCCCACGATCATCGGCACCCGCACGCCGAAGCGGCCGACGGCCCAGCCGCTTGCCACGTTCGAGACCAGGAAGCCGCCTGTCAACGGCAGGAACGCGAGGCCTGCCTGCAACGGGGAGTAACCGCGCGCACGCTGCAGATACAGGCTCAGCACGAAGACCATCCCGTAGTAGGTCAGATTCACGCAGATGCCGAACAGCACCGCCGCGCTGAAAGTGCGTTTGCTGAAGAGTGAAAGCGGCAGCATCGGCGACGCGACGCGGGATTCCACCGCAATGAACGCGCTTGCAGCTAGCAGTGCGAGCGCCAGGCCACCGGCGACGAGCGGATGGCCTGGCCCTAATGGCCGCCATTCGATCACTGCGGCGACGAAGGCCGTCAGGGCGACGATTGCCAGACACTGTCCGCCGAGGTCGATGCCGCGAGAGGCTGGTCTTGTGGTTGTGGCGGATGAAGGCGTTTTGGTGGACGCAGCGGCTTTGGTGGCACTGGAGGCTTTGGATGTGCCAATGGCGGCTGCGGGTACTGCAGCACCTGCAGTACCCGCAGTACCTGCTGCACCTGCAGCACGTGCCGCACGTGCAGCACCCGCAACACCCGCAACACCCGCAACACCCGCAACACCCGCAACACCCGCAACACCCGCAACACCCGAACCACGCTCAGCCCCGCAGGAAATCCCCGTCCCCGCTTCCCGACCTGCCTCCCGCGCAACCCCGTCATCCCGCGGCACCCAAAGCCACGTCGCCAGCAAACCCGCCGCGCAAATCGGCAGATTAACGAGGAAGATGCTGCGCCATCCAAATCCCGCAATCAGCAACCCGCCCGCAACTGGCCCCGCCGCGATCGAAATCGCGCCCGCGGCGGTCCATAACCCGACTGCGCGCGCTCTCAGTTTGGGGTCGTGCCCGTACGCCCGATTGAGCAATGCAAGCGAGTTCGGCAGCATCGCGGCAGCGCCAACGCCTTGCAGCGCACGCGACGCGATCAGCATCGGCGCATCGAGTGCGAGGCCGCAAGCCAGCGACGCCAACGCAAACACCGCGATGCCCGCCGCGTACATGCGCCGTGCCCCGAACCGGTCACCGAGCGCGCCGGCCGATAGCATCAGCACCGCAAACGCCAGCGTGTAGGCATCGACGATCCATTGCAGTCCCGCGACATTCGCATGCAGATCCGAGCCGATTCTCGGCAGCGCGATATTGACGATGGTCACGTCGAGTTGCGTGACGACGAAGCCGACGCTGACGGTCGTAAGAACACGGCCTAGAGCGGGCGAGGCAGGGGTATTTGATGAGTTCATGCGATACATCGTAGGCCCGATGGGTCGCGCCATGTTTCGGGCCGGCGTGAAGTGTGGATGTCGCAGAACCGACGCAGAACCGCAACCGCGCCGCATGTCGAACCGGCCTGCAGATGCTGCAGCCGGTTGAGCGATGCTGTCGTTCATCGCTCCCAACCAGTCCCGCAAGACGCTGCTCGAATCACCAGCGTGCCGCAGCCGCTTGACCGATGGCGTCGTGTATCGCCCCCAACCAGGCCGGCAAAACACCGCTCGAATCATCAGCGCGCCGCAGCCGCTGCGTGGAGATAAAACGCTCGCCGCAAACAACAACGGCGCTCCAGAGAGCGCCGTCGCGAAACAAGTACAAAACGCAGAAAGCCGCGTCAAGAAAGCCGCGTCAATCAGCGCGCGTGCGAAGAGTCCTTGATAAATAGCGTAGTCAACGCCCCAAGCACGCAGATCACGGCGACATAAGTCGGTGCGGCCATCGGGTTCGACTTCATCATCAGCGACACGGCGATCGGCGTCAGTCCGCCAAACACCGCGTAGGCGACGTTATACGAGAACGAAATACCCGAAAAGCGCACGGCCGGCGGAAATGCCTTGACCATCACGAACGGAATCGCGCCGATCACGCCAACGAACAGACCGGCCAGTGCATACAGCGGCACCAACGATGACGTATCGACGGCGAGTTGCTGGAACATCACGTAGTAAGTGATAGCCAGTGCAAGTCCGCCGATGAAAATCGTCTTCCCGGCACCGATACGCCCGGCGATCGAACCCGCCATCACGCAGCCGATCGTCAGGCACAGCGTGGCGACGCAGTTTGCCAGCAACGCGGTCGTCGGTGCGATATGGAATTGCTTTTGCAGCAACGTCGGCGTCATCAGGATCACGACGACGATCGCCGCCGACAGCATCCACGTGAGCAGCATCGACACGATCACCGCACGGCCATGGTCTCGCAGCACGGCCTTCAGCGGCACCTCGGCGGCAATCGCCTTGCGTTGCTTGAGTTCGGCGAATACCGGCGTTTCGTGCAGCCAGCGGCGCAGATACACCGAGAACATACCGAACACGCCGCCTACCAGGAACGGGATTCGCCACGCGTACGCGGAAATTTCCGCAGGCGCGAAATGGTGATTGACCGCCGACGCAATCAGCGAACCGAGCAGGATGCCGGCCGTGAGGCCTGCTGTCAGCGTGCCGCATGCATAGCCGATGTGCCGTTGCGGCACGTGTTCGGACACGAACACCCATGCGCCCGGCACTTCGCCGCCCACCGCCGCGCCTTGCATCACGCGGAACAACAGCAGCAGCACCGGCGCGAGTACGCCGATGCTGGCGTAGGTGGGCATCAGGCCCATCAGCAGCGTCGGGACCGACATCAGCAGCACGCTGAGCGTGAACATACGCTTGCGGCCGAACAGGTCGCCAAAGTGCGCCATGATGATGCCGCCCAGCGGCCGCGCCAGATAACCTGCCGCGAAAATGCCGAAGGTCTGCACCTGACGCAGCCAGTCCGGCATCTCGGTCGGGAAGAACAACTGACCGATGGCCGGCGCGAAGAACACGAAAATGATGAAGTCGTAAAACTCCAGAGCCCCGCCGAGTGCGGCAAGACCGAGCGTCTTGTAGTCGCTGCGCCCAAGAGGGCGTGGGGTGACAGCCTGCGCTCCACCCAGATTTGTCGCTTGCATTGCTATGTCATGTCTTGGAATGAGGAACCACACTTGGCGCGTGGAAATACGGCGGTCGTCGGGCGAGAAGTGTGGCAAGCGCTGGGTAGAGCACGGGACACCGGCACGTTGCCCGGATAGGGCAAACGCGATGACGACTGGGGCCAGGCGGCGATTTTACAGGACGAAAGCCATTTACCTGAGGAAGTGCTTAATTAGATTGAGGAAAGTTCCCTTAAAGATACATTTTTGAGCGATGGTCGGTGTTGTGCTCTGTCAGTTGGCGTGACCAACTTCGAATTCAGACTGGTCTTATGGGGATCGCGGGGTGCGCCTCAGAAAATGGCGTCCGATCCAACCATCAAGAACCAAAATCCCATGCGCATTGCTGTTTTGCAGTCTGACCCGGTCATGCGTCTGTCGATCGAACAGGCCATTTTGAGCGCCAACCATACGTGCGAGGCGTACGACGACGGCCTGGCGCTGTCGAAAGCGCTCGCGCGTTCCACTGTCGATATGCTGGTGCTGGACTGGCAGGGCACGCGGCTCTCCGGCGCCGAATTGCTGAGGTCGGTACGCGGAATAGGCGGCGACCGCGTGCCGGTGATGTTCGCGTCGGCCGACACGTCCGAGGCCAGCATGGTGCGCGCCTTCGTCCATGGCGCCGACGACTACGTCGGCTTGCCGCTGCGCCCCGGTGAATTTCGCGAGCGTATCGGCGCGTTGCTGCGGCGCGCCTATCCGGACCGTTTCGGCACCAGCAATCTGGCGGTCGGGCCTTACCGCTTCGACGTCCATCGGCAGCTTGTCATGCTGCGCGGCCAGCCGATCCAGCTATCGGGCACCCAGTACCGGCTGGCGTCGCTGTTCTTTTCGAACGTCGGTCGCGTGATGTCGCGCGATCACATCTTTGCGATGGTGTGGGGCCGGGAGTTCCGCGAATTCACGCGCACTATCGACAGTCACGTGTCGCGGCTGCGCCTGCTGCTCGAGATCGACGGGCAAAACGAATTCCGGCTGCAACCGGTTTATAAAAGCGGTTACCGGCTGCTGCATCTGCGCCAGGGCCAGTCGCCCGGCGAATTGGCGGGGGGCGCAGAAACCGGGCGCATGCGGCCGGTTCCGCTTTCGTGAAAGTGTCGTTCAGACTGGCCGACGCTCATCGACAGCCGCAGCTTCGTCCTGCGTCCCGGCAACCCGTGCGACCCCCGTGCCGCCGCCCGCCGACTAATGCCCGGCAATCCATATAACGCCCGGTTATTGTTGCCACTCGCACCGCTCTATAATCGTCCGCACGCGTTGGCCGTCTGGCCGCGCCGGCGCAACCCTCCGCAAACGCACTCATTCACGCACGGATCAACGGGACCCGCACGATGAACACGCTGGCTCACCCGCTCGCACCACCGGACGATGCAACGCTATCCGGCATGCTGTCGCACTTCCGGTTGCTGGAACCGGTGTTCGACGCGATGCCGGACGTCGTTTTTTTCGTCAAGGACGCCGACGCGCGCTACGCGCTGGTCAACCGCACGCTGGCCTCGCGCTGCGGCTTCAAGGAGAAGACGGCGCTGCTCGGCAAGACCGCCGAAGACGTTTTTCCGCGCCGCTTCGGGCGTATCTATACCGCGCAGGACAAGGCGATCATCGGTGTCGGCAATCAGATGCTCGATCAACTGGAGTTGCACCTGTATCCGGGCCGTCAGCCAGGCTGGTGTCTGACCTGCAAACAGCCGCTGCGTGACGCGGCGGGCAGGGTGGTCGGTCTCGCCGGCATTTCCCGCGATCTGAGGGCGGACGAGAGCAGCCATCCCGCGTACAGCCGGCTCGCTGCGGTGGTGCAATCCATTCAGGAAAACTACGTGCAGCCGCTTAACCTGAAGCAGCTTGCCGCGATGGCGGATATGTCGGTCGCGCAACTGGAGCGCTATTTTCACAAGGTGTTTCACCTGACGCCGCGCCAGGTATTGCTGAAAACGCGTCTGGACGCCGCGACGGCGCTGCTGGTTTCGCAGGACAAAGTCACCGATGTCGCCGCGCTCTGCGGCTACACCGATCACAGCGCATTCACGCGGCAATTCAAGGCGACGGTCGGCATCACGCCGACCGAATACCGGATGCTGCTGCACGGCACATCGCAGAACTGAGCCGCTGCACATGGGGCGTCGCGGGCATCACTATTACGTCTATGTCGTCGCACTGGACGACACGGTCTGGAACGAAGCGCGCTTTCGTCGCGCGAATCCGGATTACCGGTTCGACAAACCTTGCGTGTACGTGGGAATGACCGGGCTTGACCCGGATCAACGATTCGACCGGCATAAGGCGGGCGTTCAGGCCAACCGCTATGTACGCGATTACGGCTTGCGACTTGTGCCTGAGTTGTATGAGGTGTTCAATCCGATGCCGTATCGCGGCGCGCAGGACATGGAGGTAGAACTGGCGATTGGCTTACGGGAAGCGGGATACGGCGTATGGCAGGCCTGAAAAGAGCCACCGTTTGCGGCGGTTTCGATGAATTGGCTGCCGCAGCGTGGGTCGGGTAGCAAGGCCCCGCCCGTGGATGAAACCGCTATGCGCGAATCACCCGCGAATAGCAAAAACCGTCAACAACCCTTATTTGATGCCCAGTCCGCGCAGTACTGCATTGCCTTCGCTCGTGAGGCGAATATGCGAAGCGCCGGCATCGCCGGAAATGGTTTCGATCAGGCCAGCTTCGTGAAGCTGCGGAATCTCGGGTTTGGCAGAAGCATCGATTGGAGCGTGCAGCAACAGCAGCAGCGTCGCCAGTTCATGATGGCTCAGCAGACGGCGCAGTATGGTGGGCCGCTTGGCCGGCGCCGGGGTGTCAGTCGTGTTGTAATCGTTGTAATCGGGCTGTGTCATGGTGCGCACCTCGTGCGGGGTAAAGTCCGGTGCATGATGCGGACGAAGTCTTAAGCGATTCTTAAGACTCCATTGTCCTGTAACACCGTGACACGAACATTGCACTGGAACAACTTTCCGTCACGTGGGCCGCTGTTTTATCTCGCTGTACCTTACGGTCTCTTACGGCCCACTGCGCCGCAAAGTCTTACGGGGCGCAGGTTTTGCCCGCTGCTTCGATCCACAGATTGTTGACGTGACGCTTACCGGCATAAAAACGGTAGGTCGTGGCGCCATTGTCGCTACGTACCTTGACGATGTTCGAGTCGCCGAAATCCAGCATCTGACCCTGAGGGATGTCGGTGGATTTGAACGCGGCGTTATGTTTGGTCGCCACTTGCGTCATGCAGGCAACCACGTCGTTGACGGAGCGCTGCGTGGTGGTGTCGGTGACGGGCTCGCCGGCATCCGGATTCTTCTGGAAGTACGCGCAAGCGCTGAGGAGCAGGGGAACTGACAGGACTACGGCAAACTTCTTCATATCTCTCCTGGCGTTTCATTCAGCCGACGGGTTCGGATAACGCCCGCTTCGGGGCGGCCGCGCGGTAGGGGCCAATCAATCGGCCGCACATTATATCGGGACCGCGCGGCGGGCTGATCCGGAGTCGCATGTGCCGTGCCTGCGTCCCCGAAGCCAGCCCTTATTTGCGCCGTTGAGCTTGCGCCGCCAGCCTCACCGCCGCATTCGCCGCGCCATAGCCGTCATACCCGCCGCGCCGTTCGACGATCTCCATGAAGAAGCGCTGGTCCAGTTGCTCAGTGTAAGCGTGGAAAAACTCGCCGCCGCGTTCATCGCGGTCGTACAGGATATTGTTCGCCCGCAATGCGTCCAGCATGTCGTCGGGCAACGCATAGCGCGCGGCCAGATCGTCGTAATAATTGCGCGGGATGCGCAGCACCGGCAGGCCATCGGCGACGAATTCGGGAATCGCGCTGAAAATATCGCCGGTGCTAAAGGCGACGTGGTTCAAACCGGAGCCGTGATACGTGTGCAGCGCCTCGGCGACCGCCGTGTGGTGGTCGACGGAAGCGTTCAGCACGATCCGCACCGATCCGTCATGGCTGCGCAGTGCGCGACTGCGCACCAGCCCGTACGGGTCGGGCACCAGCACGCCAGGCTCCGCCTGGAAGCCCAGCGCGGTGCGCAGGAACAGCACCCAGGTGTCCAGCGTGTTCGCCGGCACCGACAGGCAAACGTGGTCGATCCGGCTCAGCGGACCGACTTCGGTCGGCCCGTTGACGTCGGTCAGCACGAAATCGGCTTCGAACAGCGTGGGCTGGTCCGGGGTTTCGTCGACGAAATAGTTCAGGCTGCTGTCCGGTGCCTGGACGGCCGGCAGCACGCGTTCGTTCGGGCCGATCTGCCCGGAGAACGGCGCGTAGCCGAAACCCGCGGCGCGCTCGAACGCCTGATTGGCGTCGTCTACCCGGAACGCGGATGCGCACAGCGACAAACCATGCTGCTGGAAGAACGCATTGGCGAACGAATCCGGCTCGGCGTTCAGCACGATCGACGCCGCGCCATGCTGATACAGCGTCACCTCTTTCGAACGATGGCGACCCGCCTGGCGAAAGCGTAGCTTGCCGAGCCAGTCGGCGAGTTGCGCACGCGTGGTGTGGTCGACCGCGAATTCGAGGAACTGGTAGCCGACGTGCGCGGGCGCTGCGGGCGACTTATACAGGTCGCCGACAGGCTGCTGCGCGGCCTCGAGCACCTTGCGGGTCTGCTCTTCGAGGAACAGCAACGAGCGATGCCCGTCGGCCGCGGTGATCGTGGTCGGCGCGGCGCGAAAGCCGTCGTTGAAAATTTCCAGCGAAAGCGGGCCTTGGTAGCCCGTTTTCACGACCTGCGCGGTGAAATTCGCCAGATCGAAATCGCCCTGACCGGGGAAGCAGCGGTAGTGGCGGCTCCATTCGAGCACGTCCATCACGAGCTTCGGCGCGTCGGCGATCTGCACGAAGGTGATACGGTCGCCCGGAATGTCGGCGATCGCGTCGACGGTGTCGTTCAATGACAGCGTGTGAAAGCTGTCGAGCACCAGCCCGAGATTCGGATGATTGACCGCGTCGACCAGCTTCCACGCATGGCGATACGTCTTGACGTGCTTGCCCCACGCCAGCGCCTCGTAGCCGGCGATCACGCCGGCCTCGCCCGCCGCGCGGGCCAGCGCGCCCAACTGGTCGATCATCAGCGAATCGTCGCCGATCGTGTCCGGCGACACGTTGCTGCACACCAGAATGCGGTCGGTGCCCAGTTCGTGCATCACGTCGAACTTGCGCTTTGCGCGATCAAGATTGCGTTCGAGACGCTCCGGACTGACGCCGTCGAAATCGCGGAACGGCTGGAACAGCATGATCTTCAGCCCGAGATCGTCGGCGATGCGCCGCACGTCGGCGGGCGAGCCGTCGAAGTACAACAGGTCGTTCTCGAAGATCTCGACGCCTTCGAAGCCCGCCGCCCGGATCGCGGTCAACTTCTCGACGAGGGTTCCGCTAATCGACACGGTGGCAATCGAACGTTGCATGAACGGCTCCTGCATTAACTATCAAACGGCGGTTGATGAATACGTACGACGGCTAACGCGGCGCACCCGGCGCACGCATGGCCGCGAGAGGCGCGATGCTGCAATGCGCAAACGGCGCTGATGGTTTGCACGCACACGCTACGCCCAATCCACCCGGAACGCACGTGCAGGACGCAGGCCAGAGTAGCCCACACTAACCGAAGTGCCGTCAGTGTATACAAACTAACTAGATGGTACAAATTCGTAGAAACCCCGAATGACGGCGACGGCCAATGCGCGCACACTTCGCCACACGTTGTAGAGCCGCCCCGGATGCCGAGGTGTGCCTGGCGCTTTATTTTGCAGGAGCCGCTGTCATGAGTTTTGCCTCCGTACTGGTCCTGAATGGACCGAACCTCAATCTGCTCGGCACGCGTGAGCCGGCCTTCTATGGCTCGGAAACGCTCGACGACGTCGCGAAGCTGTGCCGCGATGCGGGCGAGCGCCTCGATCTGTCTATCGACTTCTGTCAGTCGAACGCCGAGCATCAACTGATCGACTGGCTGCATGCGGCGCGCACCAAGGTCGACGGCATCGTGATCAATCCGGCGGCTTATACGCATACGTCGGTCGCCATTGCCGACGCGCTCACCGCGATCGAGAAGCCGGTTATCGAAGTGCATATTTCGAATGTGCATCGGCGTGAGGCGTTCCGGCATCACTCGTATGTGTCGGCGGTGGCGGACGCGATCATCGTCGGCTGTGGAACGCAGGGTTACGTTCTCGCGCTGGAGCGCATGGCCACTATTCTTAAGAATAGGGCGGCGAAGTGAACTCGCAAGCGAACGCACCAGCGAACGAACCAATGCGCGCCCCTGCCAACCCCTCAGCGAACTCAACATCGAGCCTCTCCATGAACGCACAAACCAGCTCCCAGGCAACTCCACATTCCTATCTGGTCGGTCTGATCGGCTCGGGCATCGGCGGATCGCTGACTCCCGCGATGCACGAAGAAGAGGGCAGCAAGCTCGGTCTGCACTATGTGTATCGCCGGATTGACCTTGAAGCATTGAAGCTCGACAGCGCCGCGCTGCCCGATCTGCTCACTGCCGCCGAACGGATGGGCTTCAATGGACTGAACATCACATATCCGTGCAAGCAGGCGGTCATTCCTTTGCTCGACGAACTCTCCGACGACGCCCGCGCACTCGGCGCGGTCAACACGGTGCTGTTCAAGGACGGCAAACGCATCGGCCACAACACCGACTGGTCCGGTTTCGCGCGGGCATTCCAGCGCGGCTTGCCGGATGTGTCGCTGGAACGTGTGGTGCAGCTCGGCGCGGGCGGTGCGGGTGCGGCGGTCGCGCATGCCGCGCTGAACATGGGCGCGAAATCGCTGACGCTGTTCGACGTGGACGCGTCGCGCGCGGCCTCGCTTGCCGACGAATTGCAGAAGCGCTTCCCGGCCGCCACGGTCAACGCCGGCACGTCGCTCGCGGAGTCGCTTGCCGCTGCCAACGGCCTGATTCACGCGACCCCGACCGGCATGGCGAAGTTGCCCGGCCTGCCGTTGCCGGTCGAGTTGCTGCACCGCGATCTGTGGGTGGCGGACATCGTCTATTTCCCGATCCGCACGGCGTTGCTGCAGGCCGCCGAAGCGCTCGGTTGCCGCACGCTGAGCGGCGGTGGCATGGCGGTCTACCAGGCGGTCGACGCCATGCGCATCTTCACCGGCCTCGAACCGGATGCCGAGCGCGTGTACACCCATTTCCAGTCGTTGCTGGGACGCTAACCGGCAGCGAAAGCCGGTATACCAATAGATTGAGGAGAAACCTACCCCATGCCGCAGCCGATTCAATCCACTCCCGCCGACGCCTCCTTGCAGAAGAGCGCCGCGGTGAGCACTGCCCGCCGTTCGAAAGCGCGCTATCAGGTTCTCGCGCTGCTTGCGGTTGGCACGATGATCAATTATCTCGACCGCACGGTGCTCGGCATCGCCGCGCCGCAGTTGACGAAGGAGCTCGGCATCAACGCCGCGCTGATGGGGCTGCTGTTCTCCGTGTTCTCGTGGAGCTATGTGGCTGCGCAGATTCCGGGCGGCCTGTTTCTCGACCGCTTCGGCAGCAAGCTGACCTACTTCCTGTCGATGACGTTCTGGTCCTTGTGCACGCTCGCGCAAGGACTGGTGCATGGGATCGGCGCGCTGTTCGCATTCCGGCTGGGGCTGGGGGTGTCGGAAGCGCCATGCTTTCCGACCAATAGCCGGGTGGTCGCCACCTGGTTCCCGCAGAGCGAGCGCGCGATGGCCACCGGCACGTACACGGTCGGCGAATACATCGGCCTGGCGTTTTTCAGCCCGTTCCTGTTCATGCTGATGGGCGCGTTCGGCTGGCGTTCGCTGTTCTACGTCGTCGGTGGGGTGGGGCTGGTGTTCGGCCTGATCTGGTGGAAGTTCTATCGTGAGCCGGCCGATCATCCGACGGTGAACCAGGCTGAGCTGGACTATATCGAAGCGGGTGGTGGTCTGACGCAGCGCAAGAAGGGCGCTGAAGCCGAGAGTACGTCAGCGTCGGCGTCGGCATCGGCGGTGAAGGCCAAAAGCGGCTTCGAATGGCGCACGATTGGACGCCTGCTCAAGCATCGTCAACTGAGCGGGATTTGCCTGGGTCAGTTCGCGGGCAATTCGACGCTGGTGTTCTTCCTCACGTGGTTCCCGACGTATCTGGCCACCGAGCGCCACATGGCCTGGCTGAAGATCGGCTTCTTCGCGATCATGCCGTTCATTGCGGCATCGATCGGCGTGATGTTCGGCGGCTTCTTCTCCGACTGGCTGCTGCGTCGCGGCAAGTCGCCGAACGTCGCTCGCAAGCTGCCGATCATCACCGGGCTGCTGCTCGCCTCGACCATCATTCTCGCCAACTATGTCGAGAGCAACGTGACAGTGATCGTAATCCTGTCGGTCGCGTTTTTTGCGCAAGGCATGGCCGCGCTGGGCTGGACGCTGGTGTCCGATATCGCGCCCGAAGGTCTGCTCGGCGTGACCGGCGGTATCTTCAACTTCGCGGCCAACGTGGCGGGCATCGTCACGCCGCTGGTGGTGGGTTTCATCGTCGCGGCGACCGGCTCGTTCGTCGGCGCACTGGTGTTCATCGGCGCGATCGCGATGGTCGGCGCGCTGTCGTATATCTTTATCGTCGGCGATATCAAGCGGATCGTGCTGGTGGACTGAACGGCCTGACCGCCTGATTCGAGAACGCATAAAAAACGGGACGTGGCTTACACCACGTCCCGTTTTTCATTTCAAGCCGATTCGCCGCTGCTTCAATCTTCCTTACGCACGAACCGCAGTACCGCGTCGACGATCATGGCACGATGCCGTGCGCGCAAGCGCGGATGCGACGGATCGCGTCCAAACGCCGTGCCGAACGTATGGCGATTACCTACACGGTGAAAGCACAACGAACTGATCATCAGATGCAGGTCGATCGGGTCGAGGTCGTCGCGGAACTGCCCGGCTTCGATACCGCGCCTGAGCAGATCTTCAATGGTGTGAATGACGGTGACGTTGCGGCCTTTGAACGTCTTCACCTGCTCGACGTACTTCGCGCCGTGAATGTTCTCGATCGTCACGAGGCGCACGAAGTCGCGCTGGCGGTCGTGATAGTCGAACGTGAATTCGACCAGCGCGCGCATGCCTTCAACGGGATCGAGTTCGCTGATGTGCAGGTCCTGTTCGAGCGCACGGATGTCTCCATACACCTTCTCCAGCACCGCCTGATACAACCCTTCCTTGCTACCGAAGTAGTAGTACAGCATGCGCTTGGTGGTGTTCGTGCGTTCCGCGATCGCGTCGACGCGCGCACCTGTCAGGCCCATCGCGGAGAACTCCTGCGTCGCGACGTCGAGAATGTTGCGCTTCGTCTGTTCGGGGTCGTACTTGCGCCGGGCGTCGGCGCGCGGCGCAGTGTCTGACGGGATGCCGTTGGTATCAGGCTCGGCGGCCTTGCTTCCCTTTTTCATTGTGTATTCGAGCGGCATTGACGGCGCATTTTAGCATGCTCAAACCGGCCTCCGGCGCAGCTTTCGGGCGTCGATGGCGAGCTTACGGGTATCCATGGGCGGGGAGTGCGATACCTCATACGACGGGACCCGCAGGCCGGCGACGCGCGGCGAACGCGTCGCGCGTTTGCATCGTGGTATACGTGATTTGCGCGGCGGCGAGGCCGAGCGCGCCGTAGGCGGGGGTCAGGCCGAACCTGGCGAACGCGTCGGGCACCGCACGCTCACCGGCAATCGCGGCCGCGAGCAGTTCGCCGGAGACGGTGGTCGGCGCCATACCGTGTCCGCCGAAGCCGACCGCGTACCAGACACCCTCCGTGCTCCGGCCGATTTGCGGCATCTTGTGCCGTGCGTAGCTCATCAGGCCGCCCCATGCGTAGTCGATTCGCACGTCGCTCAATTGTGGGTAGACCTTCAGCAGATCCTGCCTCAGCAGGCGGGCGATGACGTCGGGCGAACGCTCGCGTATCGAGATGCGGCCGCCCCACAGAATGCGTGTGTCGGGGAGCGGTCGGTAGTAGTCGAAGGCGAAGCGGGTGTCGTACACGGCGGCGCGGGTGTCGATGGCCTCGTTCAGGCGGGTGCCGAGCGGCTCGGTCGCCATCACGTAGGTGGCGATCGGCAGCACCGCACGTTCGACTCGCGGGTAGACGTTGCGGGCATAGCCGCCGCCCGCCATCACCACGTGCTGCGCGTCGAGCGTGCCTTGCGGCGTGTGAACCTGGAAGCCGGCGCCGTCGCGCTGCAGGCGCACGACCGGCGAATGTTCGTGAAGGATGACGCGTTGTCCGGCGGCTGCATGGGCCACGCCGAGCACGTACTTGAGCGGATGGAAGTGGAACGCGTTGCGCTCGAACAGGCCGCCATGATAGCGAGGCGTCTTCAGTTGCGATGTGAGTTGTGCGCGTGAAAGCGGCTGCCATTCGACATCGAACGAATCGCGCATCAGACGACGCTGCGTTTCCAGCCGCGCGGGTTCGTCGAACCAGTTGGCGAGGATCACGCCGGCGTCGGTTGCGTCGCAATCGATCCGGTAGCGCGCGATGCGCGTGCGCATCAGATCGACGGCGCCGGTGGTCAGTGCGTAGAGTTCGCGGGCGAGGGTAGGGCCGAGAGCTTTCAGCAGATCGGCGCAATCGAGGCTGTAGCCCCCGAACACAAAGCCGCCGTTGCGGCCCGACGCGCCGAAACCGACCTGTTGGGCTTCGAGCACGACGACATCGGCGACCCCGCGTTCGGCCAATCCCAGCGCCGTGGACAATCCCGCCAGCCCGCCGCCGATGATGCAGACGTTGGCACTGCGTCGGCCGGACAGTGGCGGGTAGGAAAACGGACGGGAGACAGTGGCTTCGTAAAAGCTTGGCATGGGGCTAGGGTAGCGGGAATGTCGTGATGACGTCCAGTCGCCGGACGGGGGTGGGGGGCGAAGCCCGGCGCGGAGCGCGGAAGACGAGGTCGAACAAGTGGCGGGTGAGCCGCCCGCGTCGCCACGAACGGCATCATGCAAATAAAAGCCGGTGCTCGTCCGAAACGAACACCGGCTTCTTCGTAGTGCCGCGGACCGGCGCCAGGCCGGCACCTACCCGACACCAACGCATCCGCTGAATCTCAAGACACCGGCAACAACTTGCCGCTAAACACCACCGGCCCGGTCGGCGCATTCGGATTCGGCGAGCCGCCCGGCGCTTCGATCGACACCGCCAGCGCCGCATAACTCTCCGGCTTCTGCTGACCAGCGGGCAGCTTGCCGCTCGCGCTGTCCGGCAACATGCCGAGCGCCACCGGATGCCCGCTCGCCGGAATCCCCCACAATTCCATCGCCCGGCCCGCAGGCAGGTCGACCTTGCCAAGCGGATGCAGCGTCATGGTCGAATGGGTTTCATCCCACGCGACCAGCATCACCGGATGCGAGTCCTGGTTGTTCAGCACGGCCACATGCGAAACGGCGGCTTCGGGTTGTTGCGCGACGGTTGGCGCGGCAGGCTGCGTCGTCGCGGACGGCAACAGCGAACGCACGGCAACGACCACGGCCACTGCCGCCAGCGCCGTGACGCCGATCGCCCAGCCGCGCCAGAACGCGAGGTTGTCGAACAGACTGCGTGACGGACGTGCGGGTGTCTCCACCACGGTACGCGGCCGCGCGGCCTCGCGCGCGCTGGTAAGGCCCAGCCGTCGCTCGATCGCTTCCCATACGGCGGCGGGCGGCATGCGCGGTTCCGCGAGCTCGGCCATCGGCGAGAGCCGCCGCTGCCATTCGTCGACGGCCCCACGAACGGCCGTGTTCTGATCGGCATAGGTTTGAAAGCGCCGCCGCGCGCCACCGCGCAACGTGCCGAGCACATACTCGGCAGCCAGCAGATCGACCAGTTGAGGATAACGAGTCAGATTCATCACTCGCCTCCCAGACAGGTTTTCAGCTTGGCGAGACCCCGTCTTATCCACGACTTGATGGTGCCGAGCGGCACCGTCAGCACTTCGGCGATCTCGCTATGACTCTGATCGCGCAGGTAGGCGAGCGCAACCGCCTGACGCTGGGCCGGCTCCAGTTGCTGCATGCAGCCTGCGAGCAAACGTGCCTGCAGGCTGACCCCGGTCAGCGCTTCGGGATCCGGGTCGCCGCTTGCCACGAGATCGTCCAACGCATCGCTCCATTCTGTTTCCTGCGTGTTGACTCGCCGCAGGTGATCGAGAGCACGGTTGCGGACGATCGCCGACATCCACGTCATCGGCGCGGACAGTGCGCGGCGATAATCGCCGGCAAAGCGCCAGATATTGACGAAGCTGTCCTGCAAGACTTCTTCCGCCCACTCATGCTTGCTCAATATACGGAGGGCGAGGCCAAACAGTTTCGGGGCGGCGAGATCATATAGCTCGCGCAATGCCGCTGCATCTTCTTTGGCAATGCGTTCGAGCAGCTCGGCGAGGGTTTCCGGCGTCAGTTCTCGAGGATTGGCGGTCATGGGAAGAGGTAGGTTGAGCTTGCGGACCTATGGTACTCAATTTCTCCGTTCACTTATATGTGGTTTTTTCCCTCGCTCCCGCATCTGTTTGGCGATAACGCGCGTATATCGCGGCAGGGCCCAGGCAACGTGTGCCGATGTTCAACGCGACAGCGCGTGATATGGCCTGGGCCAGGCAGAGCAGCTCGGGGTGGGTTTTGCAGGGAGACCAGTCCCGTTGGATGAGCCTGAACAAACGGCCGGCAACGGAGCCACGCGATGCGAGATGGATAAAGCATCGCGGGCGAGCATAGCTTGGTCGGGGAGTCCCGGCACGTTCTGTCTGTTTGAGGTTCGGGTGCTAGCGGATGTTTCAGCTAGCGCCCGCAGCGGAACGAGTCAGCGCCCCGAGTTTTGCCGTTTTTCCGGCATGCGCTTGCGTGTATGAACGACGCAGCGCAGTGAGCGCGCTTCGGGAACGCGCTTTGGCACGAAGCTCAATGTCCCCAGCGCAATACCAGCGGGTCGAGCCGTCGCGCGACCTTCAGCAGCCCTTCGCGCGTAGCGGGATGCATGGCCGGCAAAGGATGACGCACCGCGTCCGAGCGGATCACGCCACCTTCCTTCATCAACGCTTTGCACGACGCGAGGCCACCCTGGCGGTTCTCGTAGTTGATCAGCGGCAGCCACTGCTGATAGTGCGCGGCAGCGGCTTCGGTATCGCCTGATGCATACGCGTCGACGATCAGACGGATACCGTCGGCATAACCGCCACCCGTCATCGAACCGGTCGCGCCCGCGTCCAGATCGGCCATCAGCGTGATGGCTTCTTCGCCATCCCACGGACCCACGATCGAATCGCCGCCGAGTTCGATCAACTCGCGTAGCTTGTTCGCTGCCTGCGGCGTTTCGATCTTGAAGTACGACACGTTGTCGATCTCACGTGCCATCCGGGCGAGGAACGGCGCGGACAGCGCCGTGCCGCTGACCGGCGCGTCCTGGATCATGATGGGAATCTGGATCGCGTTGGACACGGCGCGATAAAACTCATCAATCCCCTTTTCGCCGATGCGGATCGTTGCGCCGTGATACGGCGGCATGATCATCACCATCGACGCACCCGCGGCTTGCGCCGCGCGGCTGCGCTCGGCGCACTGGTGCGAGCTGAAATGCGTGGTCGTGACGATCACCGGCACGCGGCCCGCGACGTGGTCGAGCGCGAGGTGCATCAGCGTATTGCGTTCGTCGTCGGACAGCGCGAATTGCTCGGAGAAGTTCGCCAGAATGCACAGGCCGTTCGAACCCGCATCGATCATGAAGTCGATGCAGCGTTTCTGGCCTTCGAGGTCGAGGCGGCCCGCTTCGTCGAAGATGGTCGGGACGACGGGGAACACGCCGCGCAATGCGGCCGGGTGAGAGGTTTGGGTCATGGTGTGTCTCGTTATCTTTGAATGATCGGACGGGGTTGTCGACTGTCCCGGTGGGCCGTGGCGAGTGCGTCAGCAGCTGCTCCGGCCTCCTGCAACGCAGTTGCCGCCGACTATACGGCGGCTCGTCGCGCGGGTATATTGAATTGTTTCCATCTTGTGATCGCTTTTGCGACTCACCTCGTCGAGCCCTCACCGAGCCGCCCGTCATCCATGAAAGACACCTTCAACGTTCTGCTATCCCGATTGCGGATGAAGCAGCTGCAATTGCTGATCGCGCTAGACGACCTCAAGTCGCTGCACAAAGCCGCCGGCGCGATGTCGATGACGCAATCGGCGGCCAGCAAGGCGTTGCAGGAGCTGGAATCGATGCTCGACGCGCCGCTGTTCGAACGCTCGAAGACCGGCATGATCCCCAATCAGCTCGGCCATTGCGTGATCCGCTACGCGCGCCTCGTCGCGACCGATCTCACCGCGTTATGCCAGGACGTCGCCGAAATCCGTTCGGGGCGCGGCGGCCGGCTCGCGGTCGGCGCGATCATGGGCGCGATTCCGGAATGGGTGGTGCCGGCGCTCAACCGCTTGCATGCCGGGCAACCCAATCTTTCCATCGAAGTGATGGAGGACACCAGCGCGCGCATGCTGCCGCAACTCGACGACGGCCGGCTCGACCTGGTGATTGGCCGCGCGGCGGTCGCAACCGATCCGGCGAAGTATCAGTATCGTCCGCTGGCTGACGAGCCATTGTCGGTCGTGGTGGGTTATGGCCATCCGCCGTGGCAGAAGAAGGAGGTGAAACTGCGCGATCTGGCGGGGCATCGCTGGGTGATGTATCCGTCGCATATGCCGTTGCATGCGCTGCTCGAACGGGAAATGGACCTGGCCGGCCTCGACATGCCGGACAACCCGGTTTCGACCGCATCCACGTTCGTGACGGTTGCGCTGCTGCAAAGCAGCGCCGATCTGGTGTCGCTGCTGCCCACCGCGATTGCCGCGATGTTCGTTCGGCAGAAGATGCTGCGCGTGGTGCCGGTCAAACTCAAGTCGCCGTCGCAGACTTTTGGCGTCGTGACGCGCAAGGGCGGGGTGCTGTCGCCGCCGGCGGAACGGTTCATCGAGTTGCTGCGGGAACAGGGGGCGCTCGTTGCGCACGAGCCGACCTGAGCCGACGCGTTGCAGACCTGCAAAATGGGCTGAAACAGCGGGTTTTTCGACGTTGGAAAGACGTTCAATATCGCATGGCACTTCGCACTTTGCTATAAATTGAAATGAGGTGTTGTAGCCGCGACACTGTCGGGTAAATCCGGGCCGATTGCGCGTTCGCGTTCCGCGCTAAACTGCATCGACGCGCGCCAGGTCGAGAACATGGCGCCCGCTCGGGGAGAGCAGCCATGAATCGACCACTGGTTCGGTTACCGCTTCGCGCAACAGCCACGGCGCCTGTTCGCAAGTGGCTCAAATGGGGGCTGGCGGCGGCGTTATTGCTCGCGCTGGCGTGGCTCGCACGGCTGGTTCAGGTCGAGATCGAAACCTCCCGCTTACAGGCGCGCTACCTTTCCGAACTGACCCGCGACGTGGGCTTTTCGGTCGAACCCGGCGCCAGTCACACCATCTATTTCCCTCCCGCAGACAAAGGTCCTTACGACAGCCGCCTGGGCTACGCGTTGCTGCCGTCGATCCAGCAGCGCTTATTGCAACGCGGGTTTGAAATCAGTTCGCAGGCACGCGATTCCGAGCGGATGCTTTCGCTTGCTGACAACGGTTTGTTCTTGCCGTACGCGGAAAAAGATCAGGCTGGTTTGCAACTGTTCGACGGCACCGACGCTCAGCTTTTCAGCGCGCAGTTTCCGGGTCGCGCGTATGGCAGCTTCGAATCCATTCCACCGCTAATCACGAACTCGCTGCTGTTTATCGAAGACCGCTATCTGCTCGATGCGTCGCAGCCGAACCGTAATCCCGCCATCGACTGGGGACGTTTCAGCCGCGCGCTGGTCGATCAGGGCGTACGCGTGTTCAACCGCCATCAGTCGACACCCGGCGGCAGCACGCTCTCGACACAGATCGAAAAATTCCGCCACTCGGCAGGCGGCCGCACGGCGACGCCGCCTGAAAAACTGCGGCAAATCGCGTCTGCTTCGTTACGCGCCTATATGAACGGGCCGCAGACCATGGCCGCGCGTCAGCAGATCGTCGTTCATTATCTGAATTCGGTGCCGCTGGCCGCGCAGCCGGGCATCGGCGAAATCAACGGCATTGGCGACGGTCTTGCCGCGTGGTACGGCCGCGATTTCAGCGACGTCAACCGTATTCTGAACGCGCCGTCGACCGGACAGAATCTCGCGGAGCAGGGCGTCGCTTTCCGTCAGGTGCTGTCGCTGATGATCGCGCAGCGCGCGCCGTCGTATTTCCTGCAACACGACTATGCCGAACTCGAAAAGCGCACCGACAGTTATCTGCGTTTGCTCGCGAGCGGTGGCGTTATTTCGATGCCTTTGCGTGATGCCGCGCTATCGGCACAGGTCGAATTGCATCGCACGCCCGCCGCGACCCAGAGTGCCGATTCGTTCGTGTCGCGCAAGGCGGTGACGTCGATGCGTTCGCATCTGCTGGCGGCACTCGGCCTGCGCAGTTTTTACGAACTCGACCGGCTCGATCTGCAGGCGAAGGGCACGCTGAATAACGCGGTACAGCAGGCGGTCAGCGAACGGCTCGCTGCCGCTGCGACGCGCGATGGGGCGAAAGCTGCGGGCCTTGTCGGTTTCGAAATGCTGCGCCCGTCGGATGACCCGTCGAAAATCGCCTACAGCTTTACATTGTTCGAAAGGCGCGGTGGTGCGAATCTGGTGCGCGTGCAAACCGATAGTGTGAACCAGCCGTTCGATATCAACTCCGGCGCACGCCTGAATCTCGGTTCGACTGCGAAACTGCGTACCGTTGTCACGTATTTGCAGATTGTCTCCGACCTGCATGCGCGTTATGCACCGCTGAGCACAGCGGAACTGAAAGCGGTCAAAGTCGACCCGAACGACCGGTTGACGCATTGGGCGCTCGACTATCTCGCGCACACTTCAGACCGCTCGTTGCAACCCATGCTCGATGCAGCCGTCGAGCGCAAGTACTCGGCCAACCCGGGCGAAACGTTTTATACCGGTGGCGGCGCGCAAACTTTCACCAATTTCGAATCCGACGACAACAGTCAAATCCTGACGGTTCATCGCGCATTCCAGCATTCGGTGAATCTGGTGTTCGTGCGTTTGATGCGCGATATCGTCCACTATGAAATGGTGCAGACCACCGGGCCGTCGTCGCAATGGCTCGACGATCCGGCAACCCGGAAAATGTATCTGACGCGTTTTGCCGATCAGGAAAGCCGCGTCTACATGAATCGTTTCTACACGAAATATCACGGCAAAACGCGCGAACAGGCGTTAGCTGTGTTGCTGCTCGGTGTGCGCAAGTCGCCGCCGAAAGTGGCGACGGTATTGCGCAGCGTCGCACCGGATGAATCGAATGCATGGTTCAACGCAAAGATGCGTGACGCGTTGAAGAACACCCCGGCGGCTTCGATTCTGGACGATGAGGACCTCGCGAATCTATACGCCAAGTATTCGGTGGATCGCTTCAATCTGAACGATCGTGGCTATATTTCGAGTGTGCATCCGCTGGAGTTGTGGGCGCTCAACTATCTGCGCGAACATCCAGACGCAACGCTCGACCAGATTCAGACGGCGAGCCGCGATGTGCGCCTGTCTACCTATTCGTGGCTGTTCAAGACGCGCTATCACGCGACCCAGGATCGCCGCATCAAACGGATGGTCGAACTGCGCGCGTATGAGGCGATCGGCAAATCGTGGCAGGCATTAGGCTATCCATTCGCGAACCTCACGCCTTCTTACGCAGCGGCGATTGGCGCATCGGGCGACCGGCCTGCAGCACTCGCGCAACTGATCGGCGTGATTGCCAACGACGGCAACAAGGTGCCGACCGAAAGTCTCTCCGAACTTCAGTTCGCGAAAGACACCCCATACGAAACGCACTTCAAGCGCGCGACGGTTGCGCCACAACAGCAGTTGTCGCCGGAAATTGCCGGCGTGGTGAGGGTGCTGTTGCGCGACGTCGTGGCAGGCGGCACGGCAAAACGTCTCGCGCAAGGCATGACGTTCCCGGATGGTCAGGTACTCGAAGTGGTCGGCAAAACCGGCACCGGCGATCAGCGCTTCAACGTGTTCGCCAAAGGCGGCCGGCTGATCGAGTCGCGCAAGGTGAACCGCAGCGCGACGTTTGTGTTTGCAATGGGCGACCGTTTCTACGGCACGTTGACGGCGTTCGTGCATGAACCGTACGCGTCGCATTACGAATTCACGAGCGCGCTGTCGGTGCAATTGCTGAAGTCGATGGCGCCGGTCTTGCAGCCGTTGCTGGATCATCCGCCCGTCAAAACCGCCTCGATGACGAAGGTGGCGGCGAAGTGAATACGTCTGTCTTGCACGCTTGAATGGGCAACAGGCACTTTCAATAATCGCTATCTACTGCGGGCTTCAAAAACAATTCATGCACCGGCGCGAAATGCGCATAGAGCGGCAGAATCGCACCGCCCATTGCACGCGCATCGGCGCCGATGGTGCCTTCCAGAAGCTGCGGACGCACCATCCCTTCCCATTCGAAACGATCGAGCACGCGTTCGGTGCGCCGAATAATTTCTCTGACTAACTGTCGATCGAGTTCTCCGTCGATCACGATCGCTTCGAGATCGAGCAATGCAGCCGCGTTAGTCAGCGCGTTGGCGATCGCAGGGCACGCGCTGTCGAGCCATTGTTCCGTCTGCCGCCAGAGGTCGGGCGATAACGCGCGATGATCGTGCGCGGCAGCGGCTGGCGCACCTGCGTCGCTCAACAGCTTTTCGAGGACGAACCCGGACGCCGCATGCAGCAGTTGACGCGCGGGCTTGCGCGCGGTGCCGTCGCGCAGCGGAATGGACCCTACCGCGCCCGCGTTATCGTGCGGTCCGCCATGCAGACGGCCATCGATGACCAGCCCGCCGCCGATAAACGTGCCGACGAACAGGTACAGAAAATTGTGAATGCCGCGCCCCTGGCCCATCACCAGTTCGGCGGCACAGGCGGCCGTGGTGTCTTTCGCAAACTCGACGGGCAGACCGGTCATTGCCGCGATGCGGGTGCGCAGATCGATTTCGTGCCACGCTTCGAGTGCTTCGGGCGGCGCGCCGAGAAAGTCTCGCCAGCCGCCGAGCCACAGTGGCGCCGCCACGCCAACGCCAACCACCTTGTTGGCCTTCGCGCCGAGCGCCTGGTTCACGCGCGCGAGCTTGCTTTCGAGCGCGGGGAACAACGTACGCGGATCGGGATATGCATAGTCGACAACGTCGCGGCACACCACGTGACCGGCGAAGTCCATCGCCAGTACATCGAGACTGCGGCGTCCCACCTTGATGCCGATGGTGTACGCGCCGTCCGCGCGCAACGCGATCGGCACCGACGGCTGGCCGATTCTGCCGCGTACGCGCGCCTGCTTTTCGAGCAGGCCATCGTCGATGAGGCGGTCGGCGATCATCGATACCGTCTGCATCGAAAGGCGCGTGAGGCGGCTGACGTCGGCTTTCGGCAGCGGTCCATGCAAACGGATGGCCTGCAACACGATGCGTTCGTTGAACTGCCGCATGCCGACCTGATTCGAGCCGACCGTGCGTTTGAGAGGCGAGCGGGTGCCGCTGGTATCCATGGTCGCGGTCCGCTCAGAAGGGCGCGTGCGTCATGCAATCGCCTTGACGTCCGCTTCTTTTGCGCCGGTCATGATCGCGACTGCTTCCGACATATGCACGTCTTTCGTATTGACGAGTGCCGCGCGTCGACCCAGCCGTTGAATATGAATGCGGTCGGCGACTTCGAACACGTGCGGCATGTTATGGCTGATGAGAATGACCGGAAGGCCGCGCTCGCGTACGCGGCGGATCAGTTCGAGCACCATGTTGCCTTCCTTCACGCCGAGCGCCGCTGTGGGTTCGTCGAGAATCACGACGTGCCGCGCGAATGCCGCGCTGCGCGCCACCGCAACGCCCTGACGCTGGCCGCCCGATAGCGTTTCCACGGCCTGGCGCATCGAACGGATGCCGATTTGCAGGTCTTTCATGTGTGCGGTCGCTTCGACGAGCATGCGGCGCTTGTCGATCATCTTGAAGATCGAGCCGCGCCAGCCTGGCTTGACCAGCTCGCGGGCAAGGAACAGGTTTTCGGCGATGCTCATGGCCGGCGCCACCGCGAGTTCCTGGTAGACGGTTTCGATACCTTGTGCGCGCGCGTCGAGCGGACTGCGGAATTTGACCGGCTTGCCGTCGAGCAGAATCTCACCTTCGTCCGGCACGGTGGCGCCAGACAGTGCCTTGATAAGAGATGATTTCCCCGCACCGTTGTCGCCGATCACCGCGAGAATTTCTCCGGGCAGGACTTCGAAGTCGCAACCGTCGAGCGCGGTTACATTGCCATAACGTTTGACGAGTCCACGCGCCTGCAGAACCGGCATCGCGGATGAAGCTGAACTTGGTGTCGACATGACAGGCTCCTGGGAGTGCTCAACCGCGACGATGGGAGAGTTTGTCGGCGGCTACCGCGAGAATCACCAGCATGCCGGTGATCAACACCTGGTAGACCGACGACACGCCGATCAGCGTCAAACCATTGCGAAACACGCCGACAATCAGTGCGCCGAGCAAGGTGCCGACAATCGACCCGCGTCCGCCGAACAAGCTCGTGCCGCCTAGTACGACCGCGGTAATGCTGTCGAGATTTTCGGTTTGCCCCGCCTGGGGATCGCCGACACCCGTGCGCGACACCGACAGCAACGCGGCAATGCCGTAAATCGCCCCCGCCAGCGAATACACCGTCAGCAGGATCTTCTGCGAAGACAGGCCCATCAGGCGCGCAGCTTCCGCATTATTGCCGAGTGCATAGAGATGCCGCCCCGGCACCGTATCGCGCAACACGAACCACGTGGCGAGATACATCAGCAGCGTGAGGACAGTACCGTATGTGACATCCGCTGGACCGAGCTTGAATGTATTGCCGAAGAACATGATCGCGTCGGGCAGATTCGACACGCTCTCCGCATTCGAGTAAATCTGCGTGAGCGCGAACGCGATATTCAATGTACCCAAGGTGACGATAAACGCAGGCAGTTTGATCCGCGTGATCAGGATGCCATTCAACGCGCCGAACAAGGTGCTCGCGGCAATCCCGCACAGGATCGCGAGAACCGGCGGCACGCCGAGCGTGACGGCGAATTTGGTCATGATGATCGAGCCGAACGCCATCACCATTCCGCATGACAGATCGATACCGCCGGTCAGCACGATCAATGTCTGACCGATTGCGATGACCGCGACGACCATTGTCTGTTGCAGGATCAGCGAGAGATTCTGGAACGACAGAAAGCGGCTGCTCTGCGAGATAAAGAAACCGCAGGCCAGCACCAGCGCGATCAGCGGTCCGACCTCGGCGAGCGACGGCAAACGGTCGGTGAAAGAGCGCGAGTGGCCGGCAGGCGCGGAAGGAGTCGACATGATGGATGTCCTCGATACAAGAGCGTGGCCGTTGGGCCGCGCGGCAAATCAGGCGGCGGCCCGCCGTAACGGGCCGCACTTACGACGCGATGCGCAATGCGCGTTACTTGTTGCCCCAGCAGTTGTCGAGGCCAAACTTGGTGTCCTTGCTGTCGATGCCGGACATCGGCTTGTCGGAAATCAGCGTCACGCCCGTGTCCTGATAGCCGGACACCTTCTTGCCGGTCTTCGCATACTCGACCCCGGCGGTCACGCCGAGCGCCGCCATCTTCAACGGATACTGCTGCGAGGTTGCCGCGATCGCGCCAGCCTTCACATTGCGCACGCCCTCACAGCCGCCATCGATCGACACGATCATCACGCTCTTGTCCTTGCCTGCCGCCTTGAGCGCGCGGTAGGCGCCCGCTGCGGCCGGTTCGTTGATCGTGTAGACCACGTTGATATCCGGCGACTTCTGCAGGCAGTTTTCCATTGCCGTCTGCCCCTTCGCCTGATCGCCACGCGTGTCCTGACTGCAGACGATAGACGGATCGCCTTCCTTCACGCCGAAGCCCTCCAGAAAGCCGTTATGACGCAGCACGCCGACCGATACGCCCGGCGCGAGATCGAGCGTCGCGATCCTGGCGGCCTTGCCGTTCAGCGCCGCCTTTGCGTATTTGCCGATCAGCACGCCGGCTTTGAAATTGTCGGTGGCGAATAGGGCGTCGGTGGCGTCCTGCGGATCGGTCGGCGTGTCGAGTGCGACCACCATCACGCCCGCAGCGCGCGCTTTCTTGATGCTCGGCACGATCGCCTTGGTATCGCTCGGCGTGATCAGAATCGCTTTCGCGCCGGCTGTCATCATGTTTTCGATCGCGGTGACCTGGCTCGCGTTGTCGCCGTCGAACTTGCCGGCGGCGGTCAGCAATTTCGCGCCGTCTTTCGAGGCGGCTGCTTCGGCACCCTGTTTCATCTTCACGAAGAACGGGTTGGTATCGGTCTTGGTGATGAGGCCGACGACAGGCTGGTCAGCCGCCTGGCTTGCACCTGCACACCACACCGCCGATGCCGCGACGCACATCGACACGATTTTCCTGGCGACAGGATGCCTGCGGGAATTCAGATTCATGGGACGCTCCTCCGGTTATTGGCAACGACGGGCAAGGCAGACGGTTGCGTGCGCGAACGCTGCGCGCTGGCAGCCTGGTTCGACGCCGTGACTTGGTTCGACTAAATCACGACGATGGATTTAGTACAGCAGGCCGCTTGACCAGAGTCAATGCAAACGTTTCGCCGCGACGCGGCGAAGTGCGGACCGTGTTTCCGTGCGAGCGCCGGTAGATCCGACCATCGGAGGGTTTGCTGCACTGCGAGAGGCGCGGCCTGTGGTTACGGGTAATTCCCGACCCGGTTGCTGAATCCGACCGGTCCCAGAGGATCCGCTCCTCGCAAGTTACTGAAGATTGACGGCTCGGCGGCGGTCTGCGCATTCGCCGGTGCGCTCAAATAAACATCACACGCCAGCCGAAACCCGTTAAAGCATCGGGTTTATCACTCCAGCAGATAACCGTATCGGATTTGCTTCGTTGTCGGCGCGCGCGTGGACCGGTAAATTCGTCTGACTGCGCCACTTACGGCGTCCTCTGAACAGATTAGACGAAGAGTTTCCTGTGACGACTGCCTTTGCACCTGCTACCACCCGCCACGTCGACGAGACGATTGAAGACCAGTCCATCGAGATTCGCGCGTTCGACGGCCCCGTCGGCGCGGAAGTACTCGGACTCGATCTCGGCAAGCCACTGAATCAGCGCGACTTCGCGCGCATTCACCGCGCGCATCTCGATCATCACGTGCTGGTGTTTCGCGATCAACGCATCACGCCCGATCAGCAGATTTCATTTAGCCGACGCTTCGGCCCGTTGCAGATTCACGTGCTGCATCAATTCCAGTTGCCCGGACATCCGGAAATTCTGGTGGTGTCGAACGTGGTTGAAAACGGCAAGCCGATTGGTCTCGGCGATGCCGGTCATTTCTGGCATTCCGATCTGTCGTACAAGGAAAAACCTAGCCTCGGCTCATTGCTGCATGCGCAGGAGTTGCCCGCCGAAGGCGGCGACACGCTGTTCGCGAACATGCATCTCGCGTGGGATACGTTGCCCTCGCACCTGCGCAGCGCGGTAGAAGGGCGTTCAGCGGAGCACACGTATCTCGCGAAATACGAGGAATTGCAAAAGCGCAGTCCGTGGCGGCCGAATCTGTCGGCCGAGCAGATTGCGCAGGTCAAGCCGGTGGTGCAGCCCATCGTGCGCACGCATCCGGAGACGGGACGTCAGGCGCTTTTCGTCAGCGAGCATTTCACCACGCGGGTGATCGGCATGCCGGAAGACGAAAGCCGTGCACTGCTGGAGGAAATCTTCGCGCATAGCGTGCGGCCCGAGCATCTTTACCGGCATGAATGGAAAGAGCATGACATGGTGTTCTGGGACAACCGTTCATTGATGCATCTCGCCGCCGGCACCCCCGACCACCTGCGCCGCAAGCTCTACCGCACGACGATTGAAGGTGATGTGCCGTTCTGACGGCAACTTCACCCGCCTTTAGCCACACCCCATGCTGACCGGAGTTCCAATGCCTGCCAAGTTTCACCCGACCGCTGTGCGGTCGTCTTTCGCCCGCCGATTCACTGCTACGTTGCTGACTTTATCGATGGGTGTGGCCGGCTTCGGTGCAGCCATGCCCGCACACGCCGAAGGGCAGATCCGCATTGCCGAACAGTTTGGGATTGTTTATCTGCTGCTGAACGTCGCGCGTGACCAGCAATTCGTCGAGAAAGAAGGGCGTAAGCAGGGACTCGACATCAAAGTGGACTGGGTGAAACTCTCAGGCGGCGCAGCGGTGAACGACGCGCTGCTCTCCGGTGCAGTGGATATTGCGGGTGCCGGTGTCGGCCCGTTGCTGACGATCTGGGACCGCACGCATGGTCACCAGAATGTGAAGGGCGTCGCGTCGCTCGGCAATCTGCCGTATTACCTGGTGAGCAACGATCCGAAAGTGAAGACGATTGCGGACTTCAACGACAAGGACCGCATTGCGGTGCCGGCCGTGAACGTTTCGGTGCAATCGCGCGTGCTGCAATATGCTGCCGCGAAACGTTGGGGCGACAAGGACTACAACCGCCTCGACAAGTACACGCAAGCGTTGCCGCATCCTGACGCTGCGGCCGCGATCATTGCAGGCGGCACGGAAATTACCGGGCATTTCGGTAATCCGCCGTTTCAGGAACAGGAACTGGCGGGCAATCCGAAAGCGCATATCGTGCTGAATTCGTACGATGTGCTCGGCGGCCCGAGTTCGGCCACCGTGCTGTACGCGACCGAAAAATTCCGCGACAGCAATCCGAAAACGTATCGCGCGTTCGTCGATGCAATGGCCGACGCTGCACGTTTCGTGACGGCGAATCCGGATGCGGCGGCCGATATCTACATCCGCACGAATCAGTCGAAGATAGACCGCACGTTGTTGCTGAAGGTCATCAAGAATCCCCAGGTGCAATTCAAGATCGCCCCGCAAAACACCTTCGGGCTGGCGCAATTCATGTATCGCGTTGGCGCGATCAGGAACGAGCCGAAATCGTGGAAAGACTATTTCTTCGACGATCCGGCGACCGCCGCAGGGAGTTGAACATGGTGCTTCCGCTTAGTCATCTTGCCGCGTTTTTCCCGGCACGCAGAGTCAATCTGGTTCACTTGCATGGAGCGATCTGATGGTGGCCAATCCTACTCTTATGTTTCCGGACCGCGCTGAAGAAATCCGCGCGGCCACCAGCGAAAAATTGCTCACGGTAGAGAACGTCAACCTCGAATACCGCACCCGCGAGCGGATCGTTCGCGCCACGCACGACGTGAGTTTCGACGTCTACGGCGGCGACCGTTTCGTGTTGCTCGGACCGTCCGGTTGCGGCAAGTCGACCTTGCTCAAAGCGGTGGCCGGCTTTATCCAGCCCACGTCCGGCACGATTTCGCTCGATGGACAGGCCGTGCGCGGCCCAGGTGCCGATCGCATCGTCGTGTTCCAGGAGTTCGATCAATTGCCGCCGTGGAAAACGGTATTGCAGAACGTCGCGTTTCCGCTGCGCGTTGCCAAGAAGCTCAAACGTGCCGAAGCGAACGAACGGGCGCTGCATTATCTGGAGAAGGTTGGGTTAGCTTCGTTCGCGAATGCGTATCCGCATACCTTGTCGGGAGGCATGAAGCAGCGGGTGGCGATTGCCCGCGCGCTGGCCATGCAACCGCGTGTGCTGCTGATGGATGAACCGTTCGCCGCACTCGACGCGCTCACGCGCCGCAAGATGCAGGAAGAACTGCTGCGTCTATGGGAAGAAGTGAATTTCACGCTGCTGTTCGTCACGCATTCAATCGAAGAGGCGCTGGTGGTCGGCAATCGCATTCTATTGCTGTCGCCGCATCCTGGCCGCGTGCGCGCCGAACTGAACAGCCACCAGTATTCGCAGGACAGCTTTGGACGCAGCGACTTTCAGCGCAGCGTCGCACGAATTCACCACCTGTTGTTCGAACAGACGGAGACCGCTTGATGAGCTCGCCCGCTACCTTGTTGCCACCGGTTCGCGACGAGTACGAACGTCCGCTCGAACCGCTCGGTGAACTCGTTCTCGAAGCACCCTTGCCGCTTGGCAAGCGGCTCTTCGCACAAAGCTGGTTGCGCAAGACGCTGATTGCGCTGGTACTGATCGCCGGCTGGGAAATCGCTGCACGCGCGGTCGATAACGATCTGCTTCTACCAACTTTCGGCGCAACCTTCACCGCTTTCGTGCAGGGCATCTGGTCCGGTGAATTGCTGCAGAAAACCGCCGTGTCGATGTCTGTGCTGTTGCGAGGTTACCTGCTCGGCGCAGCGCTGGCATTTGTACTGACGTCGCTTGCGGTATCGACCCGCATAGGCCGCGATTTTCTGTCGATGCTGACCGCGATGTTCAACCCGTTACCGTCGATCGCGCTGTTGCCGCTGGCGTTGTTGTGGTTCGGCCTCGGCACTGGCAGTCTGCTGTTCGTGCTCGTGCATTCGGTGTTGTGGCCGCTGGCGCTCAACACGTATTCGGGGTTTCAGTCAGTTCCTGCCACCTTGCGCATGACGGGCCGCAATTATGGCTTGACCGGCATGCGTCACGTGTTGCTGATTCTGGTGCCAGCGGCACTCCCGTCCATTCTCGCGGGCTTGCGGGTGGGCTGGGCGTTTGCGTGGCGCACGCTGATCGCGGCCGAACTCGTATTCGGCGCGAGTTCGGGAAGCGGCGGACTGGGTTGGTATATCTTCCAGAATCGCAATGAGTTGTACACGGATCGCGTGTTTGCGGGGCTGGCCGCGGTGATCGTGATCGGCTTGCTGATCGAACATCTGGTGTTCGATACGCTTGAACGCGTCACGGTGCGGCGCTGGGGTGTTCAGCAATAATCGACTGAAGCAGGAAGCAAAATGACTGAAGGGCGGACGCGCAATGCGGCCGCCCTCGCCGCCACCAATCACCCACGCGACGACAGCCTTTGCCGTTTCGTTTCAAGCTGCGTGACGACACGTTGAAGTGTCCTTTCAGCCGGCCCTAACGCCCCAATAAATTTGCAACCGATCACAAACCGCTGATCGCCCTTCGGTGTCGTCACGACACGTGGCGCGACGATTTCCAGATCGAGTTGCAGTGTGCCGAAGCTGCCCAGTTGCAGCGATACGTCGTGCAGCAAGGTGCCGGTTTCTAGCGAGCCAAAACGCGTATCGGCGGTTTTCAGAGCGATGCCGCCGAGCGACAGATCCTGCAATTCGAGCCGGAACGAGCCACCATCCTCATACGCGCCAGTGGCGATATACGGGTCGAGCAGCGGCGTCGGCACGCGGAAAAACTCGCGGCGCTGAACGTAGTACAGCAGCGTCGGGAAGGCTGCTTCAAAAGCCGGCAGTCCTTCGAACATGACGGCGGTCGCGTCGAGCGTCGTGAACTCCGTGCGAATGCCGCCGGGCAGACTGCGGAACGTCAACTCGCGCGCTGCGGGAAGTGCAGCGTTATCTTCCGCGACGCTGCCCGCATCGAACACAAAGCGCGCGTTGCGGGAATCGACGTCGAGCAGTTGCGTGACGATCTGCCGCCCGTTGAACTCCACCGTCACGAAGTCTTGCCCGGACATGAGATTGCGCAGGCAGACGGCGATTTGCAGCGGGTGGCGCTGCGCGTAGTTCGAGTCAACGTCGCGGGCCGTGTCGACGATATCGGCGTCCAGCAGGAGAGCGGCGGTCATTTTGAGATCCATGCGTGTGATGGCCTTGGGCTGGCCTGGTTAGCAAGCGCCGTCGGCGGGTGAATCGCGCCGGCGCTCGGCCTTTTGCATGGGTTAATGCAGAGACCGTGCCAACTGCATGGAACGCGGTGCGGAGGTGGCGTGCAGGCCGCGCAAACGCGTCAGAGCGGACGTTTGCGGGTAGTGGGTGCAACGGGAAGCGCGTGAGGCTTTGTGGGCTGTCGCGGACTCGCTACGTAACGTTGCGAGGCTGTTACGGACACATCACGGCGAACGCGGAACGCCGGTCGACGCTCGTACAACGAGTTCGGGCGGCGAAGAAATCCGCATCGGCACCGTGACCGCGTCCGGGGCGGCCGCTTTTCCAGCTTGTCCGTACGACGACTCGATCAGCTCGCGCAACAGCGACACCGCCAGTCCGGCGACTTCGACGGTCGGCACGGCCACCGTCGTCAACGCGGGCCGCGATTCGCGCGCGAGCTGAATGTCGGTGATACCGATCACGGAAAGCTCGCCCGGCACGCTCAGGCCGAGATCGGCTGCTGCATGCATCGCGCCGAGCGCCGGCAGGTCGTTGGTGGCGAAGATCGCGGTGATGGTCGGATCGGCGTCGAGTAACGCGCGCGTTGCGGTATAGCCGCCCTGGATCGTATCGAGCGCGTGTTTGACGCGGCCTTTTGGCGCGCCCGCCGCGTGCAGCGCATCGACGAAACCCTGGTAACGGGCCGCGTGAACGCCCGTCGCCTTGCTGCCGACAATCGCGCCGATGCGCCGATGTCCGAGCGCCAGCAGATGCTGGCCGGCCAGTTCGCCCGCGAGCCGGAAATCGACCGCGACGCACGGCAGACCCGGCGGCTCGTGAGGCCGTTCCCACATGCACAACACCACGGGCGTGCCGCGCGCTTCGGTGGTGTGAAGGTCGGCGAAATCGAGGTTCGCATTCGTCACGAGCACGCCCTCGGAGAGCGTGCCGGCAATCTGGTCGAGATAGGCGCGACCCGTCAGCGGATCTTCATTCGTATTGCAGATGATCACGAAGTGGCCGCTGGTGCGTGCCGCGCGTTCGACGGCCAGCGCGAATTCCGGATAGAACGGATTGGCGATGCTCGACACCATCAGCGCGAGGGTCGGTGCGCGGCCCTCCGCAAGCGCACGGGCGGCGAGGTGAGGGCGGTAGCCGAGCGCCGCGACGGCCTCCAGCACGCGTTGCCGTGTGGTCTCGCCAACCCGGCCGCGATTGCGCAACACGTTGGACACGGTAGCGGGCGTGACGCCTGCGTGACGCGCGACTTCGTTGAGTGTGGGCATGTTGTCTCAATAATTGGGATGTTAGCCCGACATTTGCGTCGTGGCTCAAGGCGCGGCACCATCTGTCGACCAGATAAAACGATATCGGAGACAAGGCAGGCCTGACGATCCCAGTGATCGATTTTTTTGGCCGGTCTGATTAAGCGCTTAATCTCCGACTTCGAGCTGATTAAATCACGGAGTCGATGCAATGGCGAGCATTTCGTTAAGAGGCGTGCAGAAGGCATATGGCGACGGCGCGCTGGTGATCCGCAACGTCGATCTCGAGATTGCGGAGAACGAGTTCTGCGTGTTTCTCGGTCCCTCCGGCTGCGGCAA
This sequence comes from Paraburkholderia metrosideri, assembly GCF_904848625.1. Classification (GTDB taxonomy): domain Bacteria; phylum Pseudomonadota; class Gammaproteobacteria; order Burkholderiales; family Burkholderiaceae; genus Paraburkholderia; species Paraburkholderia metrosideri. The sequence goes on along the minus strand of NZ_CAJHCP010000004.1, from coordinate 129,856 downwards.
ATCCACGTTGCTGCGGATGATCGCGGGCCTTGAAGACGTCACGGACGGCGACCTGTCGATTGGCGGCAAGCTCGTCAACGACGTGCCCGCCGCGCAACGCGGTGTGGCGATGGTGTTCCAGAGTTATGCGCTGTTTCCGCATATGACCGTGTTCGAGAACATGGCATTCGGACTGAAGCTCGCAAAAACCCCCAAGGACGACATCGACCGCAAGGTGCGGGAAGCCGCGCGCATTCTGCAACTGGAGGCATTGCTCGATCGCAAGCCGAAAGCGTTGTCGGGCGGACAGCGGCAGCGCGTCGCGATTGGCCGCGCGATCGTGCGCCAGCCCGGCGTGTTCCTGTTCGATGAACCGTTGTCCAATCTCGACGCCACGTTGCGCGGGCAGACGCGTGTCGAAATCGCGCGGCTGCACAAGCAGTTCTCCAAAGCGAGTGTGGTGTACGTGACGCACGACCAGATCGAGGCGATGACGCTTGCCGACAAGATCGTGCTGCTGCACGCGGGCAAGGACACCGAACGCTACGGCAGCATTGCGCAGATTGGCGCGCCGCTGGAGTTGTACCACCGTCCGAAAAGCCGCTTCGTGGCCGGCTTCATTGGTTCGCCGCGCATGAACTTCCTGCCGGGCCGCATTGCATCGGTCGATTCGCAAGGCGTGCTCGTCACGCTCGACGACACCCATGAAAACGTCCGCGTGCCGGTGCGTGGCGAAGGGCTGCAAACGTCACAGCCGGTCACGCTCGGCGTGCGTCCCGAACATCTGGAATTTGCCGACACCGACACGAGTGCCGCCGCGCCCGCCGACGGTGTGCTGGTCCGCACCGTATCGCTGGTCGAACAACTCGGCGAGCACAGCTATGTTCACCTCGATCAACCCGGCGGCGCCGTGCTGATCGCCAAAGCGCCGGGCGACACACGCCTCGCGCCCGGCGACCGCGCGAGCTTGCGCGTGCCGCGACTTGCCTGCCATTTGTTTACCGAAGACGGCTTTGCCGCCGCTTCGCTCGAATCCGTCGAACACTACGTATAAAGGATATTCGGATGCGCGTTGGAGTCTGTTACTACCCGGAACACTGGCCTGAGTCGATGTGGGAAGACGACGCTCGCCGGATGAAAGCACTCGGCATCGAGCAGGTGCGGATCGCCGAATTTGCATGGAGCCGCATGGAGCCGTCGCCCGGCGAATACGATTGGGCGTGGCTCGATCGTGCGGTCGATGTGCTCGGCGCAGCGGGGCTGAAGGTCGTCATGTGCACGCCGACCGCGACGCCGCCGAAATGGCTGATCGACCGTCATCCGGACATTCTGCCGGTTGGCGCCGATGGGCGTCCGCGCGCGTTCGGCTCACGGCGTCATTATGATTTTTCGTCGCCGTCGTATTTCGAAGCGTCGCGCAAGATCTGCACGGCGGTGGCCGAGCGTTACGGCAAGCACCCTGCGGTGGCTTTCTGGCAGACCGATAACGAATTCGGCTGTCATCACACGGTGGTCAGCTATTCGACGGCTGCCGTGCAGCGTTTCCGCGAATGGCTGAAGGCGCGCTATCACACGGTCGACGCGTTGAATGAAGCGTGGGGCACGGTGTTCTGGAGCATGGAATACCGCAGCTTCGACGAGATCGATGCACCGGTCGCGACCGTGACCGAAGCGCATCCGTCGCATCGGCTCGATTACCGCCGTTTCGCATCCGACGAAGTCGCGCGTTATAACCGCATGCAGGTCGAGATCATTCGTGCGCATTCACCGGGTCGTCCGGTCGCGCATAACTTCATGCAGTTGTTCACCGAGTTCGATCACTACAAGGTGGCGGCCGACCTCGATATCGCGAGCTGGGACAGCTATCCGCTCGGTGCACTCGAAGAGCAATGGTTCGCGCCGGAGATCAAGGCGCGCTGGCTGCGCAGCGGCCATCCCGACTTCGCGTCGTTCAATCACGACGTGTATCGCGGCATGTCGAAGCTGCCGTTCTGGGTGATGGAGCAGCAGCCGGGCCCGGTGAACTGGGCGCTGTGGAATCCGGCGCCGCTGCCGGGCATGGTGCGGCTGTGGAGTTGGGAAGCGTTCGCGCACGGCGCGGGCTGCGTGTCGTATTTCCGCTGGCGTCAGGCTCCGTTTGCGCAGGAGCAGATGCATGCGGGTTTGAACACGCCGGATAACCGGCTGGATGTGGGCGGTAATGAAGCCGCACAGGTCGCCGATGAAATTCGCACCGTGCTCGCGGCGAATGTCGATGCTAATGCGACGATCCGTTCGAAAGTCGCTCTGGTCTACGACTACGAGGCCAAGTGGCTGTTCGAGATTCATCCGCAAGGGGCGGACTTTCATTACCCGCGCTTTGCGTTCGAGTACTACTCGGCGCTGCGCTCGCTCGGTCTCGATGTGGATGTCGTGCCGGTCGATGCGCCGCTCGACGGCTATAGCCTGATCGTCGTGCCGCCGCTGCCGGTCGTGCCCGATGATTTCGGCGCACGTCTGGCGAGTTCGGGTGCGCAAGTGGTGCTCGGTCCGCGCACGGGTTCGAAGACGGCGGACTTGCGGATTCCGGCCAATCTGCCGCCGGGTCCGTTGGCTTCGGTGCTGCCGCTGCGCGTATGGCGTGTCGAATCGATGCGGCCGAATGTGACTGAAGCGGTTCGTCTCGCGGGGCGTAGCGATTCCGATCAACAGGACGGCGTTGCACGCCATTGGCGCGATTTTATCGACAGTGATCACGCGGATTCGCTCGACGTGCGTGCCCGTTTTGCAGACGGCCACCCCGCGTATGTGCGAAGCGGCGCATTCCACTACCTCGCGAGCCTGTTCGACGACGCGCTCACCGTGCGTCTGTTCTCGCGGATCGCTCAGCACGCAGGCATTAAAACGCAGGCGCTCGGCGACGGCGTGCGGATCAGCCAACGCGGCGCGTTGACCTACGTGTTCAACTATGGCGACACCCCGCACACGCTCACCGACGTAGCCGACGACGCGCTCGTGATCGGCTCGCGTGTCATCGCACCGCAAGGCGTGAGTGCGTATCGACGATCATGACGGCCTGGCGGCCAGACGATATTCCACGCAGTAAAGAGAGTGACGCAACAGCACCACGCAAATCACGACGCACAATCAGCGCATAAAAGGAGACAGGCAGCATGAAACTGAAACCACGCAAAATTCTGATGGCACTCGCTCTGGTCGCCGCGACGGCAGGCACGTCGTTCGTCAGCACGGCGACGCAGGCCAGCACGCTCACGGTGAATATCGCGTTCAAGGGCGCGAGCCAGCGCGCGGTGTGGCAGTCGGTGATCGACCAGTTCAAGAAGACGCATCCTGGCGTCGACGTGAAGGTGTCGTTCATCGACGAAGAAGCGTACAAAGTGCAGTTGCCAGGCTGGCTGTCCACGGTCGCGCCTGATGTCGTCAACTGGCATGACGGCGAACGTATGGCGTATTACGCACAACGCGGCCTCTTTGATGACCTGAGCAGCGACTGGGCGAAGAACGGCTGGAACGACACGTATGCGTCGACCAAAGAGGCGTCGTCGTATAAGGGCAAGCAGTACGCGGCGCCGACCGTGTATTACTCGTGGGGGATGTTCTACCGCAAGGATCTGTTCGACAAGGTCGGCATCAAGAGCGAGCCGAAAACCTGGGACGAATTCCTCGACGCTGCGAAGAAGCTGAAGGCTGCCGGCATTACGCCGATCGCCGTGGCGGGTCGCGATGCGTGGACCCTTGCCGGCTGGTTCGATTATCTCGATCTGCGTCTGAACGGCAATGCATTCCATCAGCAGTTGATGGCAGGCGAGATTCCGTACACCGATCCGCGCGTGAAGAAGGTGTACACGACGTGGAAGCAATTGATCGACGCGGGCTACTTTATCGACAATTCGCTGTCGTACGATCTGGATTCGGTGCAGCCGTTCCTGTTCCAGGGCAAGGCCGCGATGATGCTGATGGGTACCTTCATTACCGGTGGTTTCCCGGCGAACGTGAAGCCTGAAATGGGCTACTTCCAGTTCCCGATTATCGATTCGAAGGTGCCGACTGCTGAAGATGGTCCGGTGGAGTCGCTGCATATTCCGTCGAAAGCGAAGAACAAAGCTGATGCGCATGCGTTCCTCGCGTTTGTCGAGACGCCGGAGATCGGCGCGCAACTGGCAACGGGGCTTGGGTCGTTGTCGGCGAACAGCAAATCGCCGGAACCGGCAGATCCGATTTCGAAGATCGGCTTCCAGATTCTTGCCAATACGAAGGGCGGTATCGCGCAGTTCTATGATCGCGATATGACGAAGGAAATGGCTGACGAAGGGATGAAGGGGATGCAGCAGTTCGTTTCCGATCCGTCGAAGCTCGATGATGTGCTGGCGCAGTTGGAGCAGACGCGCAAGCGGATTTATAAGAAGTGAGGGGGAGGGGGAGGTGCTTGCTTCCTCTGACAGCTTTGGGTGGGGTGAGTGTTGAAGCGCTGACTCTCGCCGACAGCTTTGCATGGGGTGGGGTAAGTGCGGAAGCGCTGACTTCGACCGACATGCGGTGCATGGGGCGAGAGTAAGCGCTAAAGCGCTAACTCCGACCGACAGCGTTGCATGGGGCGAGAGTAAGCGCTAAAGCGCTAACTCCGACCGACAGCTTTGCATGGGGTCGGAGTAAGCGCTAAAGCGCTAACTCCGACCGACAGCGGTGCATGGGGCCGGAGTAAGCGCTAAAGCGCTAACTCCGACCGACAGCGGTGCATGGGGCGAGAGTAAGCGCTAAAGCGCTAACTCTCGCCGACAGCTTTGCATGGGGTCGGAGTAAGCGCTAAAGCGCTAACTCCGACCGACACAGGAGAATCAATCGTGGCGCATTCCGTCAGCCGGCAAACCGTCGGCGGTCCAGTTGAACCGGGTGGCCCCGGCATGCCGGCGCCCGGCGGTGCAGTAGGCGGCCCGCCAGCTACCGCGCGCCGGCGAGGTCCCACGCCGACCGCGCGACGTCAACGACGGGCAGCCTTCCTGTTCCTCGCGCCCGCGTGCGTGATGGTCGCGATCTACGTGGTGTGGCCGATCCTGTCGACCATCCGTCTCAGCTTTTTCAACTGGGATGGCATGACCGAGCCGTCGTTCGTCGGCCTCGCCAATTACATCGAGTTGTTCCAGACGCCAACCTTCTACACCGCGTTGAAGAACAACCTCATCTGGCTGGTGCTATTCCTGCTCGCTCCGCCAATGGGGCTAGCCGTCGCGCTGTATCTGAACCAGGCCGTAGCGGGTATCCGCATCGTCAAGTCGCTGTTCTTCGCGCCATTCGTTCTGTCGGGCGTGGTGGTCGGGCTGATCTTCTCGTGGTTTTACGACCCGACCTTCGGCCTGCTCGCGGTGATTCTCGGTCACGGCGTACCGGTGCTGGGTGATCCACGCTACGCGACCTTAGGTATCGTGTTCGCTGCACTGTGGCCGCAAACCGCCTACTGCATGATTCTTTATCTGACTGGACTGACGTCGCTGAACGCCGAGCAGATCGAAGCCGCGCGAATGGAAGGCGCAAAGGGCTGGTCGATGCTGTGGCACGTGATCCTGCCGCAATTGCGGCCCACCACGTTCATGGCAATCGTGGTGACGATCATCGGCGCGTTGCGCAGCTTCGATCTGATCTCCGTGATGACCGGCGGCGGCCCGTTTGAAAGCTCGACCGTGCTCGCGTACTACATGTACGACCAGGCCATCAAATACTACAGAATTGGTTATTCGGCCGCGGTGGCTGTCGTGCTGTTCGGCATCATGCTGGTGTACATCGTTTATCACTTGCGGCGAATGCTGCGTGCCGAGCAATAAGGAGCCGATATGTTTCCGATCCCAATCGACAAATGGAAGCCGGTCACGCGCCGCGCGTACAAACTGACGTTGCCCATCGCGCTGCTGATCTGGCTGCTGCCGATGATCGCCGTACTAGTCACATCGGTGCGTTCGACCGAAGAACTCAGCGAAGGCAACTATTGGGGATGGCCGAAGCACTTCGCGATGTTCGACAACTATCGCGAAGCATTGACCACCTCGCCGATGCTGCATTACTTCTGGAATAGCGTACTGATAACGGTGCCCGCGGTGGTGGGCTCGATTGCGCTGGCGGCGATGGCCGGGTTCGCGTTGGCGATCTACCGGTTCCGCGGCAACTCAACGTTATTCGCCACGTTTGTCGCGGGGAATTTCGTGCCGGTTCAGGTGCTGATGATTCCAGTGCGGGACCTGTCTTTGCAGCTGGGTCTGTTCAATACCGTCGGCGCGTTGATCCTGTTTCACGTGTCGTTTCAGACCGGTTTTTGTGCGCTGTTTCTGCGTAACTTCATCAAGCAGTTGCCATTCGAATTAGTGGAAGCTGCACGCATTGAAGGCGCCAATGAATGGCAGGTGTTTTTCCGGATCGTCTTGCCGTTGATTCGTCCCGCGCTCGCAGCATTAGGCATTCTCGTCTTCACGTTCGTGTGGAATGACTATTTCTGGGCGCTGTGTCTGACGACAGGCGACGACGCCGCGCCTATCACCGTGGGTGTCGCCGCACTGAAAGGGCAGTGGACTACCGCGTGGAATCTCGTTTCCGCCGGGTCGATTCTGGCCGCGTTGCCATCCGTCGCGATGTTCTTTGCGATGCAGAAGCATTTTGTCGCCGGTTTGACGTTCGGGGCGACGAAAGGGTGAGTGCGGCTCGATAGCCAGTCAGCGTTCCGGGCGAAGCCAATGCATTCCGCCCGGAACGTGCAGATCACATCGCTTAACCGCAAGCCGGTGCAGCTTTCTTGCACGCATCCGCGAGTTGCGGCGGCGGGTCTTTCTTGAACACGATCTTATAAGACTCCAGCACGTTCGACTGCACCACCGGCAACGACTGCACGCCGATCCACGCGGGCGGTGTCTGTCCAATCAGCGCCTTCATCATCGCGGTTGCCTCGGCCACGCCCTGATCATACGGGCGTTGTGAACCGGTTGCCTTCAGCGGACCGCCCTTCGCAATTTCAATCGCGGACTGCAACCCCAGGTCGACCGTCGTGACGGGAATGTTCACACCTTGCGCGCGCATCGACGTGAGCGTGTCGAGCGCAGGTTGATCCCACACGGCGAATAGCCCTTTGACATCCGGATTCCCGGTCAGAAAGTCACCGGCAATTTGCCCGACTTTCGACGGATCGGTGAACGCAACCTGCTTGACCTTGATGTCGGGGCGATTCTTCGCGATCCAGTCGTTGACGGCCTTGGTGCGCTCCGTCGTGCTGAAGTAATCCACGCCGAAATTCACGAGACCGATCGTCGCGCCTTTCGGCACGCACGAGGAAAGCACCTTCGCGGCGATCTGGCCGTTGCCTTCGCTGTCTGCGGAAATCATCGCGGCATATTGCTCGGGATGCTTCAGGCCGGTCGGCACGTTGTCCATGAACACGAGCTTGATGCCCGCTTCGGACACTTTCTTGTAGGTCGCCGCAGTCGCGGTGCCATCAACGGGAATGGAGATGATGCCGTCGGGATGGCGTTGAATCGTGTTCTCGATATCGGCAATCTGCTTGTCGACCTGATATTCCGCCGACGCGGTGCCGATCACTTCGACGCCGTATTTCTTCAGCGTGTCGGTGATGCCTTGTACCTGCAATTGCGACCAGTCGAGGTTCATTGTCTGCATCGAGATACCGACCTTGAACTTGCCGGCCTTGATCTTGGCGATGTCGGCATCGGTCAGCTTCACTGCGTCCACGGACGCCGCTTTTTCACCGTTTGGCCCTTGCCCGACGATGTTTTTCGGTCCGATCGATCCCGTCGGCAGGCTCGTCACGCATTGCGCGTAGACGCTCGACGAGAGCAGTGTCGCGACGGCGGCCGCCGCGACGGCACTGGCTAATACCTTGCTTGAACCACGACGATGTTTCATGAGTCTCCTCCGTTGGTCTTCATGTTTGTGCTTCACGTCCGTGTCAGGTCAAACTCCGCTTTCACTTTCTGGTAAACGCCACCGCCGCCACAATAATCACGCCCTTGATCACCAGTTGCAGCGATGAACTGACGCCAAGCAGAACCAGCCCGTTATTCAGCGTGCCGATAATCAGACTGCCGAGCAGCGTGCCGAGTACAAAGCCGCGTCCACCGAACAGGCTGCAACCGCCGAGCGTCACCGAAGCGATCACATCGAGTTCCATGCCTTGCACGACGTCGGGTCGCGCCGCGTGCGAGCGCGCGGAGAGCACGAGCGCGGCGAGGCCGGCGAGTGCGCCGGTCAGGATGAACGCGAGCGTCGTCACGCGCCGCGTGTTGATACCCGAGTACAGCGCGGCGGTCGGATTGCCGCCTGCCGCGTAGATCTGCCGTCCGAATACGCTGTAGTGCAGCAGCAGAATGCCGGCGATCACCGCGAGCACGGTCCAGATGATCGGCACCGGCACGCCTGCAATATCGCCTTCGCCGAAAATCGCAATGAACGAGTCGTTGGTGATGATCACAGGCTTCGTGGTCGTGACCATCAGTGCAAGACCGCGCGCCGCGCTCAGCGTGCCGAGCGTCACGAGAAACGACGGAATGCTCAGCCGCGTGGTCACGACACCGTTAATGGCGCCGACAATCGCGCCCGTGCCAATGCCCGCTATCGCGCCGATGACCCAGTTGTCACCGACATACGACATTGCAAGCGCCGCCGACATGCCGGACAGCGCGAGCGTCGAACCGACCGACAGATCGATCTGCCGCGCGATGATCACGAACGTCATGCCGATCGCGATGATCGACACCAGCGCGGTCTGCCGGCCGATGTTCAGGAAGTTGTCGATGGAAAGAAACCACGGCGACGCGAAACTGAACACGACCAGCAGAATGGCGAAGGCGCCGTACAGCGCATAAGGGCGGTCGCCTTGCAGCAGCAGTTGCGCGATGCGCCGCATACGGCTCTTCTGTGCCGGCAACGTCTGCCGGTCGGTGGCCAGTGGCGTAACAGAATCGTTCATATTGCATGCGTCCTGAGGGGAGTCTCCTTGGAGGACTCGATGGAAGAACGGGACAATTGAATCTGATGATGAAGCGCTTCGGCGCTGGCGACTTCAGCGCGCTCGACGGTCTTCACGATGCGGCCGTCCGCGACGATCGAGATGCGGTCGCACAGGCGCAGAAGTTCGTCGAGATCCGACGACACGACGAGCACGCCGGTGCCCGCCTGCGCGGCGTCGTTGACCACGCCGTAGATTTCCTCGCGCGCGCCGACATCGACGCCGACCGTGGGTTCGTCCAGAAGAAGGAGTGCCGGGCGAGGGTGGTTCCACTTCGCGAACACCACTTTCTGCTGATTTCCACCGGACAAAAACTTGACCGCCGTCGATGAATTCGGCGCTTTCACGGACAACTCTTTCATCGAGCGTTTCGCCTGCTGCACAGCCGCCTGGCTGCGCAGCCATCCCCAGCGCGAGAACTGCGGCAGGCGCGGCAAAGTCAGATTGCGTTCGATCGAATGATCGAGCACGAGTCCTTCGAGATGACGGTCTTCGGGCACTAACGCAATACCGCGTTGGATCGCGCGAGCGGGCGTCAGATCCTGGCGGGCATGACCGTCGAATTCGATCGCGCCTGTGTCGACGGAGCGAAGGCCGAAAATGGTTTGCAGAATCTCGGTGCGTCCGCTGCCGATCAAGCCGGCGAGCCCATGTATCTCGCCGCGACGAACCACGAGGCTCACCTCGTGCAACCGGTCGTTGCTGACGTTCGACATGGCCAGAACAGCCGCGGCCTCGTCAGTCACGCCCGGAGTCTCTACCCCGCTCACCGCGCGATTGCTCGCCGCGACGCTAACGCCTACCGCTGTCTTCTCGCGCGCCTGTAACGCCGCATGACCGGGACCGACAATGGCCGCGACCAGTTGCTTCATATCCGTTTGCGCGGTGTCAAACATGCCGGCATTCGAGCCGTCGCGAAACACGGTCACACGCTGTGAAATTCTGAACACCTCGTTCAGCCGATGCGTGACATAAATTACGCCGACGCCGCGCGCGGTCACCGCATGAATCGCGTCGAACAGAATCTGTTCTTCGCCACCGGTCAGTGCGGAGGTGGGCTCATCGAGAATCAGCACGCGCACGTCGCCCATCAATGCTTTGCAAATCTCGGTCATTTGCCGATACGCGAACGGCAGCGCACTCACCGGCGTTTTCGGATCGAGCGGGATGCCGTGCGAGCGGAGAAATTCGCTAACGGTCGCCATCAACTGCCGGTTCCTGACGAAGCCGAGCCGCGTACGAGGCTCACGTCCCAGCATCAGATTCGCGCCCACCGACAGCGATTCGACCAGACTGAGGTCCTGATACACCACGGCGACGCCCGCATCGCGCGATTGCTTCGGTGTGTCGAACGCGACCGTGCGGCCTTCGATCTCGATCACACCCTCGTCATGACGGTGGACACCGCTGAGTATCTTGATCAGCGTGGACTTGCCCGCGCCGTTCTCGCCGAGCAGCGCGTGGACTTCGCCGGGCAACACTTCGAGGTTGACGCCGCGCAACGCTTGCACGCCACCAAAACGCTTGGTGACGCCCGCCACGCGGATCAATGGAACCTGAGGCGATGACGCGGCCGTGACCGCTACCGGCTCACTCATCTGGCATGTCTCCTTCGTCTAGGCGACGAACTTCTTTTCTTTGTAAGACGTGTGAAGCAGACGTCGTGTTGTGATCTTCGCATCATGAATATGGTGCGTCAATAACATTTATGGCGTTTTACAGCGGTTAAGTGCTCGCTTATGTAACGATTGAGTCGTGATGCTTGTGATGATTCTATCAATCGTTGTAGCATCAGTGCTAACAAAATGTCGGCGGCTGTTGTGCGTCGCATCAAATTTCTGGACGTTTTATGCCCGAAGCCCCTGCTTTGTCTTCCTCGCTTTCTTCGTCGGTCGTGGCGTTGCGCGGCGGTCCGCTCGCTCACGCGCAGCGCAATCCCGGCATGCCGTTCGACGCGTCGTGGCTAGACAGCTTGCGTGTCAATCAATCAGCGGTCGAGCGGCGCACTGCCACGCTGGTCACGCGCCGCAGCGTCAAGAAAGAGGCGCAGGCGGCGTGGCTGCTCAAGGCGGTGACCTGCATCGACCTGACCACGCTCAATGGCGACGATACCGAAGGCCGCGTGCGTCGCCTCTGCGCGAAAGCGCGGCGGCCGGTGCGCGCCGATCTGCTTGACGCGCTGGGTATCGCGCCGCAAGGCATCACGACGGGGGCCGTGTGCGTTTATCACCGGTTCGTCGCGGCTGCGGTCGATGCGCTGCAAGGCAGCGGCATTCCCGTCGCGGCGGTATCGACGGGCTTTCCTGCGGGGCTGATTCCGCATCCGCTGAAGTTGAAGGAGATCGAGGCGTCGGTGGCGGACGGTGCGCGGGAAATCGACATCGTCGTGACGCGCGAATATGTGCTGACCGGCAACTGGCAGGCGCTCTACGACGAAGTGCGCGATTTTCGCGAAGCTTGCGGCCCCGCCCATCTGAAGACGATTTTGGCGACCGGCGATATTCGCACGCTGTCGAATGTGGTGCGCGCGTCGATGGTCTGCATGATGGCGGGCGCGGATTTCATCAAGACATCGACGGGCAAGGAGGGCGTCAACGCGACGCTCGACGTGTCGCTCGTGATGGTGCGCATGATCCGCGAATACCAGCAGCGCACCGGCGTGCCGATCGGATTCAAACCGGCGGGCGGTGTGTCGAGCGCGAAGTCGGTGCTGTCGTATCAGATCCTGATGAAAGAAGAGTTGGGCCGCGCGTGGCTCGAACCGGACCTGTTCCGGATTGGCGCGTCGAGCCTGCTGGCCGATATCGAACGGCAACTCGAACATTACGTGAGCGGTCGTTACTCCGCTTTCAACCGTCACCCCGTAGCCTGAACAGAAGACCGATCCCATGAGCGTAGCCGAGTATTTTTCATCGATGGAGTACGGTCCCGCCCCCGAGGACGATCAACCCGCGCGCGCATGGCTCGCTCAGCATGAGGCGCGCTTCGGGCATTTCATCGGCGGTGCGTGGAGAGCTCCGGAAGCGGGCGAGCGCTTCGTCTCGCACGCGCCCGCGACCGGCGAACGGCTTGCCGATATCGCCCAGGGCGATGCCGCCGATATCGACGCCGCCGTGGCTGCCGCACGCGCGGCGCAGCCTGGCTGGTTTGCGTTGGGCGGCGCGGGGCGCGCGCGGCATCTGTACGCGTTGGCGCGAATGGTGCAACGGCACAGCAGGCTCTTTGCGGTGCTCGAAGCGCTCGACAACGGCAAGCCGATCCGCGAGACACGCGACATCGACGTGCCGCTGGTCGCGCGGCACTTCCTGCATCACGCAGGTTGGGCGCAGTTGCAGGACAGCGAGTTCGCCGACCATGCGCCGCTCGGCGTGGTCGGTCAGATCGTGCCGTGGAATTTCCCGCTGTTGATGCTCGCATGGAAGATCGCACCCGCGATTGCAATGGGCAATTGCGTCGTGTTGAAGCCTGCTGAATACACGCCGCTAACGGCGTTGCTGTTTGCCGAACTCGCGCATCGAGCGGGCTTGCCCGCAGGCGTGCTAAATGTCGTGACCGGTGACGGTCGGACGGGCGCAACGCTGGTCGAGCATCCCGAAGTCGACAAGATCGCCTTTACCGGTTCGACGGAAGTCGGACGGCTGATTCGCCAGGCCACGGCTGGTTCGGGTAAATCGCTGACGCTCGAACTCGGCGGCAAGTCGCCCTTCATCGTATTCGACGACGCGGATCTGGACGGCGCGGTGGAAGGTGTCGTAGATGCGATCTGGTTCAACCAGGGGCAAGTGTGTTGCGCGGGTTCGCGATTGCTCGTTCAGGAAGGCATTGAAGCGCGCTTTATCGCGAAGCTGAAGCGGCGCATGGAAACGCTGCGGGTGGGTACGTCGCTCGACAAGAGCATCGACATCGGCGCGATTGTCGACCCGGTACAACTCGAACGGATCCAGTCGTTGGTGGAAATAGGTCGAAGCGAAGGTTGCCCGGTCTGGCAATCACCCGCAACGACGCTGCCTGCGGGCGGCTGTTTTTATCCGCCGACACTCGTGACCGGGGTTGCGCCTTCTTCCACGCTCGCGCAGGAGGAAATCTTCGGCCCGGTGCTGGTGACGATGAGCTTTCGCACGCCCGATGAAGCCATCGCGCTCGCGAACAATTCGCGCTACGGGCTTGCTGCGAGCGTGTGGAGTGAAACGATCGGCCGTGCGCTCGATATTGCGCCGCGCCTTGCGTGCGGCGTCGTATGGGTCAACGCGACCAATCTGTTCGATGCGGCGGTGGGCTTCGGCGGTTATCGCGAATCGGGCTACGGCCGTGAAGGCGGACGTGAGGGCATCTACGAATATCTGAAGCCGCGTGCATGGCTCAATCTTTTGCAGCGTGAAGCGAAGCAGGCGGCCGTTGTCGATACGGCTTCTCTCGATGCGCCACTTGCGAACGTGACGTCGATCGACCGGACCGCGAAGTTGTTTATCGGCGGCAAGCAGGTGCGGCCCGATAGCGGCTATTCGTTGCCGGTTCGTACGCCGGATGGCACGCCCGTCGGTGAAGTGGGCGAGGGTAATCGCAAGGACATTCGCAACGCGGTCGAGGCGGCGCGCGCGGCGCAGAAATGGTCGCAGGCGAGTACGCACAATCGCGCGCAGGTGTTGTTTTATCTGGCGGAAAACCTGGCGGTGCGCGCGGATGAGTTCGTACGTCAGTTACAGATCAGAAGCGGGATGACGCAAGCGTTGGCCCAGACCGAAGTGGAGGCATCGATTTCGCGTCTGTTCACGTACGCCGCATGGGCCGACAAATTCGACGGTGCAGTGCATACGCCACCGTTGCGGGGCGTGGCGCTGGCCATGCATGAACCGCTCGGCGTGATCGGCATTGCGTGTCCCGACGAAGCACCGTTGCTCGGTTTCGTTTCGCTGGTTGCGCCGGCGCTGGCGATGGGTAATCGCGTGGTCGTGTTGCCGAGCGCGACATCGCCGCTGACGGTCACCGATTTTTATCAGGTGGCGGAAACCTCGGACCTGCCGGGTGGTGTGCTCAATATCGTGACCGGGGAGCGCAGCGCGTTGCTGCCGGCGCTCGCAAAACACGATGATGTCGACGCCGTGTGGTGCTTCGGCAATGCAGCGGACTCGACGCTGGTTGAGCGCGAGTCGACTGGCAATCTGAAGCGAACCTTCGTCGATTACGGCCGACAGTTCGACTGGTTGAACCCATCGAGCGAAGGCCGGCCGTTTTTGCGCCAGGCCGTCCAGGTGAAGAACATCTGGATACCTTACGGAGACTGACGGCAGTCTGCATCAGTATCTGAACGACCTGCACGCCAGCCAGACAATGGAGGAGACAACGTGCTGAAGAATCTGGATCTGCTGTTGGACGTGAAAGTACTGCGTGCGCTTCGATTGAAGCAGCGTCGCCTCTCGATGCAGGTGATGGGCAGGCAGGGGGCGCGCATATGAGTACCGCTTCGCAAAGAATAGGACGCGTCGTCATTCTCGGCATCTTCGTGACCGACCTGACGTTTCGTGCTGCACGTATGCCGTTAATCGGCGAGACGATCGCCGGCACGGCATTCGCGATGGGGCCGGGCGGCAAGGGCTCGAATCAGGCGGTAGCGGCGGCGCGGGTTGGCGCGGACGTGGTGTTCTGCACGCGTTTGGGCAACGACGCATTTGCAGCGATTGCACGCGCAACGTGGGCCGCTGAGGGCATCACGGCGCGCGCGTCGGTGATAGATGGCGTGTCTACTGGCGCCGCTCATATTTTCGTCGACGACACCAGTGGCATGAACGCGATCATTGTTGCATCGGGCGCGGCCGGAACCATGGACGCCAGCGACGCCGATGCAATCGAAGCCGATATCGCCGCCGCCAACGTGTTCGTCACGCAGCTCGAACAGCCATTGCCAGCTGCGCGCCGTGGGCTTGAACTGGCGCGCCGGCATGGCGTCATCACAGTGTTCAATCCGGCACCGGCATTCGCACTCGACGACGATATCTTCCCACTGTGCGATTACATCACCCCGAACGAGACCGAAGCGACCACGCTCACCGGCGTGCCGATCACCAACGCTGACGATGCACGCCGAGCCGCCGACGTGCTGCTTGCCAAAGGTGTCGGCACGGTGATCGTGACGTTGGGCGAGGGCGGTGCGTTGTTGCATTCGGCGACGCAATCCGTTCTCGTGCCTGCGTACCACTGCGGCCGCGTGGTGGAAACCGCGGGCGCGGGTGACGGCTTCACGGGTGGTTTCGCCGCTGCGCTCGCACATGGCGACGATGCGGTCGCGGCGTTGCGGTTTGGCTGCGCGCTCGCGGGTATTTCGGTGACGCGCGCAGGGACGGCGCCGTCGATGCCGTCGCTTGAAGAGGTGAACCGTGTGCTGGCCGAGCCGGCTGGCTTGCCGCAAGCATCCTGAGCGACAGGGGGATCGTCATTGTCATGACGTTTTGCAGCGGATGAACTGACAGTGTTACCGCAAGCGTGTTATCTGCGCTCGCGGTGATCCTGGCCTTTCTCGGTGATGATCGAATCGAAGTCGTCGATCTGCGAAAAGCGCACTGCCTTGACGACACCGAACTTGCTCTGATCTACCACCAGGTGACGTTCGACTGCGCTCGCCATGGCCGCCTGTTTGAGTGCGACTTCGTGAAAATTCCAGCAGGTGACGCCGCGTGCAGTGTCGACTCCGCCCGCGGAAATAAACGCCTTGTTGATTCCCATGCGACGTAGCATTTCAAGGCTTTCTTCGCCTGCGAAAGAATCGGAAGAAGGCACATAGACGCCGCCCAGCAGAATCATTCGCACATTGGGCTTACGCCGCAAAATCTCCGCGACATTCAACGAGTAGCAGACCACGGTGACATGCCGTTCGACCGGAATTAACCGCGCAAGCGTGGTAAGCGTCGTGCCGCAATCGATAAAAAGCGTTTCGTTGTCGCCGATAAGTCCCGCCGCAATCGCGGATGCTTCCGCTTTGGCCTGCGCGAAATGATCTTTCTCTTCTTCTAGCGAGTAGTCGGCGTTGTTGGGTACGTCGGTCGCGCTGACGATGTAGCCGCCGAGATAGGTAAAGCGTTCGGGGCTGGTTGCGATGTCGCGGCGGACAGTCATCTCCGAAACACCCAGCAGGCTGGCGGCGTCGCGCAGGCGCATGACGTTTTGCCTGGCCAGCGCATCGGCGAGGGCGCGGAGGCGGTCGGGTTTCAGCATGGGGGTCCTGTCGCGCAGTGGAGAGTAGCGTTATGTTTTATTCGACCTGGTGAAAGAATTATAACAAGAGGTAGTGTGCGCGGCGAGCATTGATGCGTGTGTTTATTGCCTTGTTCAGAGCGTTATTGTCGGCGCATCAATCCACATTGAAATGCACGCGAATGTCCTGCTGGCTGTCGATTGGATGGCCATTCTGCAATGCCGGGAAGAAGCGCCATTGATGAAGTGCTTCGAGAAGAATCTGATTGAGCCGTGGGTTGGATGTCGGCTTGATGAGTTCGACGTCGACCGAGCCGTCTGCATGGATCATAAAACGGGCAGTTGCCACGGTTTGATAAGCCTGCTCGCGTAGATCGTCCGGGAGTACGGGTAACGGTTGGGCGATTGAATGCGCGGCCGAGTTGACTGGCGATGCGACGGGTTGGGTTAGGGCCGGGGTTTCATCCGAAGTTGTGTGCGACGCGGGAGGTGGGCTGGTGTCCGTTTTAATGTCAGGAGTAGTGGGTGTGGGCGGAGACGGTTGGACGCTTTTTAGCGGTTGCGTATCCGGTTTGAAAGGCGCGGGCCGAGTGGTTTGCACTCGGGACACGCGAGCGGCTGTGTTGGGTGGCTTCGGTGTTGTGCTCGAAGAAGGCGCTGACTGCTGCGGAGGTGGTGGCTCGAGTTCTACCATACGCATCTCCAGTGGCTCGTTGGATACGGGCGCGGAAGGCGTGGTCGTAATCCACTGTCCCACTTCGAACAGCACTAGCAGCCAGATCAGCAAGCTAGCGCATATCGCGAATGCAATACGTGCTTTCGGCGACCCGTCGATCCTATTGGCACAACGCATTCGACTATTCACGATGCACCGCAACCAGAAATCGTTCCGCGCCAGCGCGGCGCGCTGCCAGCATCGCCTGAACGACCACCCCGTGCCCGGCTGTGTCGTCCGCGGCGATCACGACTACACCGTCAGGTTGCAATAACCGCTTTACTGTCGGTTCAACCTGATCGGCATTCACATGCAAATGATTCACGAAGATCTCATTGCGGCTATCCACTGAAACGGTCAACGGATCATGCGCGGCCATCTGCTGTGCGTGGCCGGCTGGCAACGTGACTTTGACCGCGTCGAGACGCTGCATTGCGAGCGACGCCAGCATCAATGTCGCGAGAAGGAAGAACATCACGTCGATCATCGGAATGATTTCGATGCGGCCACGTCGCGCCGCGCCGGATCGCTTGAACTTCACGGCCGCGTCTCCGCGTCATGGGCAGCAAGACGGGTTTCACAAAGCCGTTCATTCGCGAACGATTCGAGTTCATCCATCAGGCGTTCGAGTCGACGTGAAAAATAGTTGAACGCAAAGAGCGCAAACAACGCGACGACCAGACCTATCGCGGTCGCCACGAGCGACTGCGCAACGCCGCCCGTGACGCCGCCAGGATCGACCAGCCCCGAGCCGCCGAATAACCGGAACGAATGCATCATGCCGACAATGGTGCCGAGCAAACCGAGTAGCGGGGCGGCCGTCACGATAGTTTCGAGCACCCAGAAGCCTTTGCTCATATCGCGTTCGACTTGCGATGCTATCGACTGCGCCTGTGCTTCGCGCAGCCATAACGGCGTCGAAACGTCGGGTCGCCATGGCGCGGCTATTCGTCTGAACGCGTTCTGCGGGGCCGTGCTTTTCAACCTCCCGCCCGGAACGATATCCGGTGCGGACGGTAAGCTGCCAAAACGCACGAACACATACGAGCGATCGAAAACGATCGCGATGGCGACGACGGCGAGTATCGTCAGCGGATAGATGACCCAACCGCCTACGCGTACCGCCGCCAGAATACTGGTCCACTCTTGCATCATCGACTCGGGCCTCCACGGATTAGAAATGTTTGGTGACGCCCGCATAGACGGCGAAACGCGGACCGTATTGCGGTGCGCCGACGCCGATGCCCGAGCCGTCACGCAACTCATAGATACGATTGAGCGCATTGATAACCAGAAAGCGCGCATCGAATTTGCCGAGCAACGGCTGATTGAAGTGATGAATCACGCCGAGATTGATCTGCGTATAGAACGGCAGGTGATCGATGTTGGCAAAGCCGCTGCGCAAGCCGCTGCCCATGATGCTGTCGAATGTGAAAGTCGTTCTGCCGAAATCGTAAGCGCCGCCGAATGACGCGGTAATGCGCTGGTCGTGATCCAGATAGACCCAGTGGCTGTTGATGTAAGCGAGTTCTGCGGGATCGAAATTGAACTGCGCCGAATCGATCTGTTTGCCCTGCGCGCGGCTATAAGCGAGATTCATATACGCAGAGACGTTGTCCTGCTTGTAGTTCGCGGTGAATTCGAGGCCGTACACGTGTCCATATCGATAGTTGAATGGCGTGTAGATCAACGCAGAGCCGAACTGCCCTTCATCCAGAAGATTGGTGGACTTCTTGTAATAGGCATCGAGGCCAATCGTCACGTTCGAGCCGAGACGTTGCGTCACGCCGAGGTCGAAATAGTGGCTTCGCTCAGGTTGAACCGGATCGTTCTGACTCGACGGGCTCTGATTGGTCGTGCCGTCAAAGCGACTGATGGTCGAGCCGGACAGCAACTCGAATGCGGGTGGCGTGAAGTAGCGCGCGTAGCCCGCGTGAAGCGTGGTGGCGGGCGTCAGTGCGTAGACAAGCCCCACTCGCGGACTCAACTGGCTCGCACTGACGTACTCGTCCATCTTGTCGTAGCGCAGCCCATAGTTGAGCGTGAGTTTGCTGGTGATCTTCCATTCGTCCTGGACGTAAGCGCTATACAGGTACCCGGTTTTACTGCTCGAATCCTTAATCGTGAACGGCTGGTCGGACAACTGGTTGCCGTTGGCGTCCGCAGCGAATACGTCGACGCTGTCGTTGAAAACCGCGTGTTCCTGCTGGAAGAAAACGCCGGCACGGATCGTGTGTGAATCGTTCAGTCGCCACGTGCTGTCCGCCTGGACGCCATTGGCGGAATTGCTATGAAAGTCCTGCGACGCTACGCCGTTGAACAGCAGATCCCCCACCGGGTCCGGATTGAATTGCGTGCGGGTGTATCGCGTAAAAAGAGCGACCTGATAGTCCAAAGCGCCGCCATTGGTGCCTTGCAGGGCGACCACCGCAAAATTGTTCAGCTCGGATTGCGTTTCGTTTAACTGACTCGAATCGAAAGTGTTGTGGCCGTTGAGCGTGAAGGCCGGTTGCAGCCCCGGGGTATTGGGAATTTCAAACTGGTTGCTCGTCGTGCCGAACATCAGGCTCACGCGGGTGAGCGGGTTGATGATGTACGACATATAGCCGAATGCATCGCCTTGACGGGTGTGGTCGTGAATGGCGTTGGCACTCGAGGTCGGGTTTTCGATGCCGAGGTTATTCACGCCGAGCGAACCGCTGAAGTAATAACTGAAGGGGCCCTGACTGCCGAATACATCGGCGCTGGTCTTGAGTGTCTCGTGACTGCCGCCGAAGACGTCGATTGAGCCGCCGTTGCCACTGTCGCCCGTTTTCGTGCGGATATCCACCACGCCAGCGGTGCGATAGCCGTACTGTGCCGGCAATGCGCCGGTCAGCAGATTCATCTGGTCGATGATGCGGGTGTCGAGTGACTGGCCGAAGCCACTGATTGGCTCGGGAATGGTTACGCCGTCAATGCGGTATTGCAGATTCGCATGATCTCCGCGCACATGCAGTTGACCGTATGAGTCGCTCGCTACGCCGGGCGCCTGAAGCAGGACCTGATTCAGCGGCGTGTTCTGACCGGCGGGCAGTGTGTCGATATCGGCCTGGCTGAAGCGGTACACGCTGCTGCCTGTCTCCGGCAACAGGCCGTTGCGCGCGTGGTCCAGACGTTTGGCATTCACCTGAACATCGAGTGTGTCGCTTTTGGCGAGGCTGAAACTTGACGCGCTCGCTACGCCTGCGGTGGTCGTCGCGACGCTGTTACCACTCGCGAACCCCGGGGCAGTGACGACGATGGCGTAGGTGCCCGGCTTCACATGGGCGATGTCGTAGTGACCTGCGGCGTCCGTCTTCGTCTCGTCAATGGCAGCGCCGCTCGCGTTCTGAACGCGCACGGTGGCATTGTCGATGGGCTTGCCGGCGGCATCGGTAACGGCGCCCGCCAGCGATCCTTCGTCTTGTGCTGCATGGGCGTGCGCGGTGACGGCGAACAGCAGCAACGCTGCGTGGGAGACGCGGGTGCGGTTTTTCATTGTAGTTGATCGAGTGTTTAACGACTGGTCCAGGCGTTTTGGTCTGTGAACGTTTTTCGGATTCGGCGCGAACGGCGCCGCGATGGCGTGAATGATTTCGATCCGGCGATACGCTGTCTTTTTCGTCGAAGAATGTTATATCATTACATCGAGAATTGAAAATGACAAGCCGGTTGTCGGTGTACCAGGGGTGTCGGAATGAAGATGAAGAGGTGAGATTTGCGCGTTCGCTGCGAGCTGGGCTGCGTGCCGGGGTGCGTAGTGCCGGGCTATTGCTGCGCGGTTGGTGTGGCGTGTGAGTTGTGGTCGTGCGTTAGCAGAACATCAGAAACCGGCCTTCGAAAGAAGGCCGGCGATTACAGCATGGTTAATTCAGATCGGCGTACTTCAGCGTCCAGCTCAGTGTGCGATTGGTCGATCCCGTCAACGAGAAAGCCTGCGTCTTGCACGCGAAATTCGAATGCAATTGTCCAATCGGTGTGGTCGACAACGGATTGACTACGCCGCCCGACATCTCGAAGTTTGACAACGCGCAACTGTCAAAGCCCGTGGTGCTGTAGTTGGTTGCACTGCTGTTGGCATAGTTGACCGAGAAGCCATCGCCATTCGCCACGGTGTTCTGGAAGTCCGCGAAAGACGTGAAGTCGGTTTCTACCGTCATGTTTCCGGCCAACGTTCCGGAAGTCAGCGTATCGGTTCGTGTCATCGCACCTTTGCTAAACGTCAGAACGGTATGAACCTGCAGATCGAGGTCCGTCGCGTATGACGCGTTCTTCGTGGCCTGCCGGAATTTGGCGGTGTCGAAAGAGACTACGACATTGCCATTGGTTTCCTGCACATTCAGGTTTTTGTAGTACGTCACCGGAATGTAGGTTTTGCCGTTATAGGAGACCTGTGGGATCAGTAATGCATAGCCCAGATCCGTGGTGCCATAAACCAGCTTGTCGGAAGAGGGCGTCGGGTAATAAGGCGTATATGAGTTGTAGTCAGGTGCCTGGCTCAGGTTGAGATTGATCACGCGCTTTCCATCACGCACCGTGATCAGCGCCGCACTATACGGATGAGCGGTGTCGCCCGGCACGTTGTACCAGGTGAGCGTGTAGTGCGGCTTTGCATCCAGCCACGCTTGCAGGTCGGAATCGGCCATGGGCGCTTTGCCGCCAAAGCCGAGTTTGTCCCACCAGGCGTTCACATACATGTACTGATGCAAAAGACTGAAGTTCTCTCCCATTACACGGGGCTTGCCTCGATAGGTATCGGTTCCGCGGCCTTTAACCCACATGTTCACTGACGGCGTAGGCAATGTCGGGTCGTACCAGAATGTATCGAAACGATAAGCCGATTTATAGATGAACGAATAAGCGACCTGCATTTCCTGCGCCGACAGAATGCCGGCGTTGGCCGCCGCCGTCAGAACTTCCATGAAGGCGGTATCGCCGTAGGGGCCGATGGAGCGGCCATAGTTGAAGCCCTGGCCGTCGGCATTGAGTTGGGGAAGAATCAGGTCGACCGATTTGCGCAGATAGGACTTCAATTCGGGCGTTAAATTGGCCTCGTTACCCATCTCAAGGGTTCTCTCGGTTACCTCGCCGATCAGCAGCGTGCTGTAACGGTCGAAGCGAGCCTGATCGTAATACGTGGTGTGAGTATTCGAAGCTTCGTCGGAAAAGCCACCAGACGAGTCGTTTCTGATGTGATTGGTGAGCGTGTACAGAAGCGCGTCACGCGCGCCCATCGACGCCACGGCCGGGTCGGTGGCAGAAGAGAAGGTCGGATTGCTCCAACCCAGCTTCTGTCGTAGCCCCGCGATGCCGTACGACACCGCATAGTAGTTTTGCGCGGTATTGAGCGACGCGACGTCGATCGGCACACCAGCAGCGGGACAGGTGTTGGTTTTGCCGCTTGCATCCGCGCCAAACATGTCGCAGAACGTCAGGCGATTTTGCAACGTGGTCAGCATCGCGTCGCTAAATACTTCGTGGAGCATGCCGTGTGCGCTGAAATTGTTCAGCGCGACGAGATAGTAGTACTCGCCCCATGACGTGTTGGCATACATGTAATCCGAGCCGTTCATCTGCGTCATCATGGCGGTCGTTATTTTCTGATACGTCGCGAGGTAATCCGCGTATTTCGGATCACCCTTCGTCTTCATATCAATCAGGATGTACGACAGACCGAGCGCGAGTTTGCCGGGCAGGAATTTATCGCCGGTGTTCGTATCCAGCACGTGAACGGGACTGCCATCGCCAAGATCCATGACGACTTGCGTGAAATCAGGCGCGCTTTTGATGAGGTCGAACAGCGCTCGCATCTGACCCATCATCGTGATGGGAACGCCGGCGTCTGGCTGGACACTTGTGTCCGCCGCGCCATAGACAATGCCGCGAAGGGAAACCGCGCCACCGTGTGAGGGATCTGCCGCCGTAACAGGTGGTGAGCCGGCTGAGTTGTTCGCGCTGTCGTCCATGTTGCCGCCGCACGCGGTGAACAGAAGAGCCGTGGCAGCGCCGAGTGCAATCGCAAGGGCCGTTTTTCGTGGTGAAAGCATGTTGTCTCCAGCTTTTAATTTAATTGATGTTTGGCTGACGTTTTTTTATTTGATAAATGGGTATTGGTTGTTGCCCCATTCTTCAAAGATTGTCCGAATTATTTGATTAATAAATATGAAACGGATTTCAATTATTCCCGCCGTTCATTGCCAGTGAAACGCAATGAGCGGCTCCTCACTACCGGGACGACAACGTTTGCGCTGTCAGGTAATTTTTATCATCAGTCATCATATGACTAAGGTAAAAATGTCCTATTCGAACGCGCGCGTGTCTCTTTGCCAGACGCGTGCGTGCTTTTTCAGGCAAAGCTGCTACCCGAATACCACCAAGTACGCAGGTGTTGTCGCACCGTGTCCCTCGCCAACAACCCAGACGCTTTGCAAGCAAAACGCATGAAATATTTGGTAAGTCATAGGAGATCATATCTCAATAGAAATGGCAAGTCAGATGAAAGATATCGACGTATTAGCCAGGGCAAATCCTGGTGTGGCATCGCTCTTCGTGACCCGTCCGTCTGTGTCATAAATTTTTGACAAATCGCAAAAATATTCAAAATGAATTAAAAAAAATTGATTCGGACTGGTTCAAAAATATAATGTTTATTTAATCTCTAACATTTCGTATCCGACGAGGTAATCTGCTGGAGGAAAAGAGTCGTTCGGAGAGCATCACTCATGATCAGCAAGTCAATCCGCGCTGCATGCTTTTGCGCAGCTATCGCGATCTTCACGCCCGCCTGCTACGCGCAATACACCACCGACTGGTTAGCCAATACATTCGGAACACTTGCCGCTCACGTCGGCAATACCGCGCGTTCAATGTGGGTCGCGCCGGAAGGCGTCATCTATACGTCGTCGCTGTGGGACGAAAACGACGGCGGCGTCGCGATCTATCAGAACGGCAAGAGCATCGGTTCCATTGGCTCTCATGCCGACTTTCAGGGCAGTGCGATTACGGGTAACAGCACCTCGATTTTCGCGGCCTTGCAGTACAACACGTCGTTTGGCAGCGGTTCGGTCGGACGCTACAACCGCGCAACGCAGACACGCGATCTTGTCATCCCGGTGAGTGTGTGGACCGGCATACCCCATGCCGATGTCATTACCGGTCTGGCCACCGCAGGTTCGCTTCTATATACGAGTGACTTTTTTGGCAATCGAGTCCGGGTGTTCTCTACGGATGGCGTCTGGCAGCGCGATATCAACATCGCGAGTCCTGGCGCACTTGCACTGGATAGCGCGGGCAATCTGTGGGTCGCGAGGCAGAGCGCGGGCGAGATCGACGAATTCAGTGCGGCTGGCGCACCGTTGAATACCATTCAGATGGCCGCCACAGCGCGACCCTCCGCGCTGTATTTCGATGCATCGTCCGCGCAACTCATGGTCGGCGACGAAGGCCCCGACATGAATATCAAGCTCTACAACGTGGCGGCCGCACCAACGCTCACCGGCACGTTCGGCATTCAGGGCGGTTATCTCGACACCACCAGCGGCATCAAAGGGCAGGTGGGCGACAAACGCTTTACGCGCATTGTCGGTATTGGCAAAGATGCGTCGGGCAATCTTTACGTGCTCAATAATCCATGGGGTGGAAGCTGGGATCTCGGTCGCAATGGCGCGACCGATCTTCACGCATACAACAGTGCTGGCGCGCTGCAATACGCGCTACAGTCCCTCAATTTCGAGGGCGTCGCCGCGCCGGACCCGTCAACGGATGCGGCCTACTTCTACGGCGGTACGAACATTTACACCGGCACGGCAGGCGGTACTTTCGTCGCGAATACGGTCGACCCGTTCACCTATCCGTCCGATCCGCGTTTGAACATGAACGACACGCAACGCGACGAACACTTCGGCCAACTCGTCACGGTCGGCGGAAATCGTATTCTGGTGGCGTCGGGGCAGAACCCGGGGATCTTTTACTTCTATCATTTCAACGCGGCCAATGGCTACATTGCGATCCCCGATGCATCGATACCGGGAACCGCTTTCAATACGACGCTTCAGGTGACCGGCGGTTTTTGCATCGACAGCCGGGGCGACGTATGGGCTGGTCTGGACCGGACCAATCATATTTACCACTACCCGTTGACGGGCTTCGACGGTGAAGGCAAGCCGACGTGGGGTCCGGCCATTACGATCTCCACGCCGGAAAGCATTCGTCCGTTGACACGGATCATCTATCTTCCCGAGAGCGACACGATGATCCTTGCGCAAGGTATTGCCGGAAGCACGGACTGGACGGCCATGCAAACGCGGATCGAGGTGTATCACGGGTGGAGTGCGGGCAACATCAGCCAGCCCAGTCCGGTGATTAACCTCACCAGCGCCAATCCCAAATCAATCACGGCGGCCGGAAACTATCTGTTCGTCGGATACGTGCATACCGTTCCGAACATCGATGCTTTCAACCTCACAACGGGTCAACTCGACACCACTCTGATTAACGCGAGTCCGACGACAGTGGATGTGGGCAACGACGTCGATTCGATGTATGGGCTCAGGGCATATCTGAGAGCGTCAGGCGAGTATGTGATTACGAAAGACAACTACAACGGCGCGAGCATTATTGTTCATCGCTGGACGCCGTGATTGCGTTGTGGGACTCACAGGTTCAGAGTTCAGCGCGGCCGCATTTGAGCGTGGCTCAACACCCTATCGTTTAAGATACGGCCCGCATGTCATTTTCTGAACCGAAGGAGTGTGTCTAATGATCCAACCCAGCAACGTATTCAAGGAGAATCTGGCGCAGATGCCGTCTATCGACGGTATCGAGCGTATCGATCTGATCGACGGCAAGGGCGCGGTTGTCGCGAGTATCGAGAACAAGCCGGGCAAGCAGGGCTCGCTCACGGTGTACAACTATTTGCAGCAAACATTCGGCACGCTCGACAGCAAAGCTGCTGAGCACGGTCTCGCGGTGTTCGCCGAACATACCGCCGATGCGCGCAACCGTCCGGGTGCGCACCCTAACGTCGACATCCTGCTTGCCATCGCAGCAGGCGGCGACGCGTTGCGTATCGACGTTATCGCTGCGGCGTAAAGATATTGTCAAGCGCGCTGGCGATAGCGGCTTTAGCTAAAAGCGCGCAGTCAGTGCGTGGATTTGCGGGTGCTGGATAGCGGCAAAGCTTTAACCGCGCTCACTCGCAGCGCGTCCACGCCGCACCGCGCGAGTCGCGCGAAGCTCGACAGGGTCGAGAAAGAATGCGCGGTTATCCGCCAGCCGCGCGACCATGAAATCGATAAAAGTTTTCACACGCAGCGGCTGTTCGGTCCGATGCCCGTAGTAGATATACACCGTGCCGTATTCGGTAATGTGCTGCGTCAGCAACGCAACGAGCCGGCCGCTTCTTATGTGAGGCGTGGCGTTAAAGCTGCCCAACTGTCCGATTCCCAGACCCGATAGCACGGCCTGCGTCTCCATCTCCGTATCGTTCACGCAGATGACCGGCGGCACATCGCGATAAACAATTTCGTCGCCTATCTGAAACTGCCATTGTGCGAGCTTGCCCGTATTCGCGCGCCGATACCCGGTGCAGCGATGCTGATCCAGTTCGTCGATAGTTCGCGGCGCACCATTACGCGCGATGTATTCCGGCGACGCGCAGACGATCAACTGAATCGGTACGAGCGGACGCGCAATTGAGCCGCCCGATGGCGGCGGCCCGCCGCGAAATCCTACATCGGCGCGGTCGGTGACGAGATCGGTGAAATGATCATCGAATTGCACTTCGAGTTGCACGTTCGGATGAAGCTGCTGGAATTGCTCGAAGTACGTCCATAGCATCGGCATCCCGAGCGCGCGCGGTGCGCTGACGCGCAATAGTCCACCGGCTTCTTCTTTTGAACGACGTGCCTCGTCTAGCGCCGACGAGAAGATTGACAGAGCCGGCTTGACGCTGTCGAAAAGCCGCTGACCTTCTTCGGTCAGACTGAGCTTGCGCGTAGTGCGGTGAAAAAGCCGGACGCCCAGTTCCTTCTCCAGTTGCATGACGGCCTGACTCGCCGCTTGCGGCGAAATGCCCTGATCGACCGCCGCGCGTCGAAGACTGCCGAGCGTCGCCGCGCGCACAAACGTGGTGATCGCACGAATTTCGTTCATCGGCTGCGGCTCCAATTAACAAGTAGAAGTTGATTATCAGTCTAGCAATTGACGTCTAGTGCGTGTCAATCATCGCTCCTACCATGGCATCACTTTCACCTCACAACCCAGGAGCGAGATCATGGTCGATATCCAGCAAGAAGCTTTCAAACGCGTATGGTTCATTACAGGAGCATCGCGCGGCATCGGTGCACTTATCGCCGAAGCGGCGCTCGCGGACGGCAATGCGGTTGTGGCGGCAGCGCGCAATGTGAGTTCGATCGTGGCGCGTCTCGGCGAATCCGCGGGACTGTTGCCCGTTGCACTGGACGTGACCGATGAGGTGCAGGCAAAAGCGGCGGTGCAGGCGGCGATGGAAAAATTCGGCCGCATCGACGTGCTGATCAACAACGCCGGTTTCGGATTGCTGGGCGCCGTGGAGGAGTCCTCCGACCGCGATATTCGCCGCATGTACGACACGAACGTGTTCGGCCTGTTGAACGTCACGCGTGCTGTGTTGCCGGTCATGCGCGCGCGCCGCTCAGGCCACGTGATCAACATTTCGTCGATTGGCGGTTACCGCGGCGCGGCAGGCTTCGGGGTGTATTCGTCGACCAAATTCGCGGTGGAGGGCATTACCGAAGCACTGCGTGATGAACTGAAGCCGCTCGGCATTCACGCGACTGTCGTCGAGCCCGGTTACTTCCGCACGGACTTTCTCGATGCGTCGTCACTCGCCGTTGCAGCGGATGTGATTGCCGATTACGACGACACGTCGGGCGCGGTGCGTCGCAAGGCCGCGCAAATGAATCACAACCAGCCGGGCGATCCGGAAAAGCTGGCGGATGCGGTGGTCGTACTGGTCGACGCTCCGAATCCGCCGCTACGGCTTCCGCTCGGCACCGATACGCTGGCCGCTATCGCCGCAAAAAACGCTTACGTCGCGCAGGAAATGCAAACGTGGGGAGAACTGTCGGCGTCGACTGATTTCACCGCATAGCGAGTGACGCGAAGACGGCGCGCGACCATGTGGGTTGATGTTGGTGTTTTCCCCTGTTTTGCGACAATTCAGCCGGCGAATCTCGCGGTCTATACGCGATGCCGCCGGTCACTTTTACCATTTTCAATCGCGCCCCTTCTTTAGAGGTAAATAACGAGTTCTCGGTGAGGCAAGATTGGCTTAATATTCGGCTTCTGTTCGACCGATTGAAACCCGTGGCCCCAGCGCACACTGGAATCATCCAAGCGCGCAAGGAGCTCGCGATGTCTTCCCGTCAAGACGAAAACCCGCAATTCGAAGCAGGCCTGCCTGAGCTGTCCACGCCCGAGCTGACCAGCACGCCGACCGCCTCCGAAGCGGCAATGCTGCGCGAGTTGCAGTTCGCATCCGATACCGTGCTGCGCCTCGCGACCCGCACCCATTCAGCAGTCGCCCGAAGCGACGCCGCAGCCGCGGAAGAAGTGCGTGCGGCGCTCGAAAGGCAGCTAGCGCAGACCACTGGCCTGATCGACGAACTGTTGTTTGGCAGCAGCGATCCGCTTACAAAACATTGACCCGCCATTGGGCCGGGTGTACGAATGGCAGAACTGAACTTCTGAAATCGAAATGAACGCATTAACCCTCATTCTTGGCATCTGGGCAATTGTTGCCCTCTGCGTAGTTCTTTTTATTCGCGGCGCGACCGCACGCGTCAGGCGTGCTGAGAAGGAAGCTCCGCAAAGCAAGAGTCCGTCGCGGTTCTCGATCGCGGAATAAAGGCGGGTTCTTCTAATTAGAAGTAGTTGCGGAGTCTCCATTGCGGCGCTGTTGTTTGCTAAATGTAAGTACCAGCGAATCGATTGGAAAGATTACCTAACTAAAATCGGTTGATCTTCTAGAACCTGTCCCACTCAGGTTCATCGCCGAAAGCCGAGACGAGATAGTCGATAAAGACTCGCACCTTCAACGGTACATAACGGGCCGACGAATACACCGCGTGAATCGTCAGGTCGGGCGCTTTGAATTCAGGCAGAAGTTCTATAAGCCGTCCGGCCTTCAGGTGCTCGCCGAATACGAAGGTCGGTCCATATACGATGCCCATTCCCGCCAGTGCGGCCGAGGTCAGCATCTGCATGTTATTGGCCCGCATGCGAAGTGGTCCTTCGATTACGTAACGACGGCCATGCTTATCCTGTAGCGCCCATTCTCCCGCGGTCACTGCCTCGCTAAAGGCCAGCCTCGGCGCAGCGCGTAAGTCGCCTGGTTGAGCCGGCAGACCTTCGCGCGCGACGAAGGCAGGTGCTGCGCACAACACCATTCTGCAAGGCGCAAGCCGCTTCGCGATGAGTTGCGAGTCAGGCAAACGACCGATCCGGATCGCCACGTCGATCGAATCGCTTTGCAAATCGACGTAGCGATCGTCGAGCGACATGTCGATGTCCACCTGCGGATGTGCCGCCAGATAACGCGTCACGATCTCCTGCATATGCATTGCGCCAAAGGTCACCGGCGCGGCCACGCGTAGCGTGCCGCTCGCGAGACGTTGCGCGTCGCTGGCCTCGCGGTTCGCGTCGTCGAACTCTTCCAGAATGTGTTTGCACCGCAGGTAGTACGCGCGGCCCGCGTCGGTCAGGCTTAAATTGCGCGTGCTTCGCTGCATCAGGCGAACGTTCAGTTCCGCCTCAAGTTGACTCAGATATTTACCGGCCATGGAGGCCGAGAGCCCGGCACGTCGGCCTGCAGCGGCGAGGCTGCCTTCGTCGACGGCGGCGACGAACACGGAGATGCAGGCAAATCGATCCATCACGACTCCAGTCGATAACCAGACGATAAGGTGATGATAATAAATGACGGATTATCGCCATAAAAGATCGAATCTACCATTGCGTTTGTCGACCACTACGGGTCGCAAATCTCAATGTGAATGGAGTAGCAAGATGAAAATCGACTCGAACGGTGTTGACATCCATGTCAAAGAACTGGGTTTTGGTCATGCCGACAAGCCAGCGCTGGTCTTTCTGCATTACTGGGGCGGCTCTTCGCGTACATGGGACGAGGTGATCGCGGCGCTGCCGAACGTGTACCGGACCATCGCACCGGACCACCGGGGCTGGGGCGAGTCGGACAAGCCCGCCGCACACTACGCGCTCGCCGATCTCGCCGACGACGCACAGTGCGTGATCGACAGGCTCGCTTTGCGTCGCTTCGTCCTGATCGGCCATTCGATGGGCGGCAAGGTCGCGCAACTGCTTGCGGCGCGCCGTCCGCAAGGTCTGGCGGGTTTGGTGCTGGTCGCGCCGTCACCGCCAGTGCCGCTCAGGTTGCCCCCCGACGCGCTGGCCGCAATGGAAAGCGCTTATGTTTCGCAGGCATCGGTCGAAGCCACGATTGACGGCATGCTGAGCGCGAAACGGCTCAGTCGCGCGCATCGCCAGCAGGTGATCGAAGACAGCTTGCGCGGCGGACCCGAGGCAAAAGCCGCGTGGCCGCGTCACGCGAGTCAGGAGGATATTTCGCGTGAAGTCGCTTCGATCGACGTTCCCACCACGGTCATCGCGGGCGAGTTGGACCGCGTAGACAGCGTGGCGACACTGCGCGACGAGTTGCTGCCCCGAATTCCGCATGCGCAGATGCATGTATTGCCGGGGACCGGCCACCTGTCGCCGCTCGAATCGCCGGATCAGGTTGCGGCGCTCATTCACGCATTTATTAGCGACATCACCGGTTAATGGGGACAGCCGTCGACTGCAGGGCGGCGTGTGAATCGCAACCGGTGACCGGGCTGGAAGTGGGACGATTCGGCGAGTGTTGACGACGTTCAACGGTCGTCCATTGCGCGCTTTGCATCGGCTGAATAATGGGGGCAGCTTAAGCCTGATTTAAGAAACGGCCCCTAGGCTTGCCGTCAGCCTTACGCGGCGCCTCACGCAATGACCGGGGTGCTGACTCAATAAACCCACCTGCACGTGCGTGCCACCGGCGCACGCAACGGTCGACCGCTGATCTCTAGTCAATGCCTCTTTCTGTCGCTAGCGTCCTGCCCGGGCGTGCCAGCAAAATCATTTTTGTTTGTGCAATGAGCTCCGTGTGCGCGGCGTACCTCGTGAATCAGCATCGTGCTGCGCGTACCGACGAACCCGATGTGTCTCTGATGAGCAAGGATTCCGCCAGACCGTCTGCCGCTTTGCCCGCGAGCGCGCCTGCGGTGGGACCGGCTATCGCAGCAGCGGCACCGGGTGCGTCGGAGGCGGTAGCTGCACCGGCCTTCACCGTGAAGAATGCGCCGGTTGAACACAGTTTCGCGGCAGCGGCGCAAAGCATGGGTGTCGATGCTGCCACCACTGCGATACTGGCCCAGGCATTTCACGGCGAGCTCAACTTTGCACGTGATCTGCGCGCCGGCGATCGGGTCAGCGCCGTGTTCGACAAAGGCAACACCGGTGGTGCCCCAAGTGCACCGCTGGCCGTTCGCATTGCACGCGGCACCGTGACGCACGACGTATTCCTGTACAAAACGCTTCAGGGCAAGCCTTTTTATTATTCAAAAGATGGCGCGAGCACCACGCCGGCCTTCGAGCGATACCCGTTGAGTTTCACGCGGGTGTCGTCGAATTTTGCGTTGCGCCGTCTCGACCCAGTGACACATCGGTGGCAAAGCCATGACGGCGTCGATCTGGCTGCGCCGATCGGCACACCCATTCATGCAACCGCGCGGGGCGTCGTGCGTTTTATCGGGCAGAAGACCGGCTATGGCAAGGTGGTCATCATTCAGAATCCGGCACCGTATTCAACGACGTTCGCGCATTTGTCGCGTTTCGAAAAAGGGTTGCGCCGTGGCAGCAAGGTTAGCCGCGATCAGGTGATTGGTTACGTCGGCGAAACAGGTTGGGCAACCGGGCCGCATTTGCATTACGAGGTTCACGTCCATCACGCGCCGCAAGATCCGCTGAAGGTCCAGTTCCCGCAGGCAACGCGGCTCGGCGCCAACGAGTTGCAGCAGTTCACGGCGCGGGCGGAGGAATTGACAGCGTTGCTGTGAAGTGACGTCGAAGGTGGCGGGGTGCGGTGATCGGCATGAGTGTGACGCGTGGCCGCGTCGTACACGCCGCTTCAACAGACCCACTCGCCGTCTCAGCTTTGCGACATATTGGTCCGGGCGCCAGAGGCGCTATTCCATCAGACCAGATCCCGTTCAGGTCGGACGAAATCGTCGGCAAACCTTTGCCTGACAGTCCCCGTTCGGGTTATCCCACGTTGAAAAAAGTACCTGCGGCGTTTCGCTCGATCGCGGCCATGCTGGCCGGCAGCGTCTCAGTTCTGACGCATCGCGTACCGCGCAGTGCGCGAAGACACGTGTTCGCGCGCATCTGCCGTTGACCAGCAACGCTTTCGGGTCTCATGGCACAGCCATTGCAATAAGCTGATCACAAGACGAAATACGTTGCACCCGGAAACAGAAAATCAGCAGGCGTAGTTAAAGATCCAGGCAGCAACAGAAAGGAAGTCTTCGTGAATCGCGGTCGGGGAGGTTAGCGCGTTTTACGAGGTGCGGCGGGGCCAACAAAAATACAAATGTCTAAAACGCGACGCGGGTGGCAGGTCGGGATGTGCCGGCCGCCCGCGATCGTGACGGCGTGAGGCAATGACCTCGCCATTTTTTTTATGCGGCAATCGATGCCCGCCATCCACTATCTAAACGACGCTTGCGCGCTGAAGAACAGGCTGCGAAGATCGTACTAAAACCGCCCGGCCACCTGAACGCTCGTGATTCGTCTGCCATTGCGCGGGCACTCCGCTTATGAGCGACATACGCGTCGGGTCGCCGGCACGCCGGGGGCAGATAACGCGCCGTATTGACTGGGGAAGCCTATGTTTGCGTCGAGCCCATTTCCTGATCTGCTGCATCACGCCAGCCTCTGGCTGCGCGCCTATGCGCTGGTACTAGTCATGATGCTGATCGGCGCCGCGCTGGAGCGCCGCTGGCCCGCTGCGTTGCTGCAGTCGCGTTCGGCCCAGCGTTTCAACGCGATCTACGCAGGTCTGTACATGGCACTCACCGAAGCCGTCAAGCCGCTAACGGCAGCGGCTAGCGTGGCGATCGTGAATGCGTTCGGCGGCGGCATGGTGGTACTCGTTTCTCACGGATGGGGTGCGTTGGCGTCGTTCATCATCGTGCTTCTGACAATCGATGCGCTCGAATACGCGTTTCACCGTTTGCAGCATACGTGGCCCATTTTGTGGAAAATGCATTCGCTGCACCACAGTGCGGTCGACTTCAATGTCACCGTCACATTCCGGCATCATTGGCTCGAAGTACTGATCAAGGGGTGTCTGCTTTATCCGCTGGTCGGTGTACTGTTCAAGGTCGACCCATGGATCGTCGGTGCCACCTCGTTCGTGTTCATGACCGGCAATTATTTCGCGCATCTGAACCTGCGGGTGGATCTCGGCCGCTACATCACATGGGTCAACAATCCGCAATATCACCGTTTGCATCACTCGATTCGCGCCGAGCACTTCAATCACAACTTCACGCAACTATTCCCACTGTGGGATCACCTGTTCGGCACGCTATGGGTGCCGGCGAAACACGAGTGGCCCGCCACGGGTCTCGCCGACGGCGCGCAGCCGCGTTCGCTGCTGGCTGCGCTGAGCTGGCCGCTGCGTCTGCAGACGCAGCGCGAGGTGGTGCCGGCTCACAAGCGCGTCGTGATACTGGATAAAGAGACCAAGTGAGGTTGGCGTTGCACGATGGGTGTCGACTACGCGAGCCGGGCGCTGCGCACGGCTTTGCCGCCCATCAGTCCCACGATCAACGTCGCGATCACGAGCACGCATAACGCCGCGCGCAAACCCAGCAGGCCGGCACCCAGACCGATCAGCGGCGGCCCGATCAGGAACCCTGCATAACCCGCTGTGGCCGCCATCGACACACCGATTGCCGGCGTGGCGGTCGAGCGTCCCGCTGCGCTGAAAATCACCGGCACGATGTTCGCGAGCCCGATGCCGACCATCGCGAAGCCCACGCAGGCAGTCAGCACGGTCGGCACACCCAGCACCAGCGCGAGCCCCGCTACCGCGATCAAACCGCCCATCGCAACGACCTTGCTCGACCCGAAGCGCCGCACCGACACATCGCCGATGATCCGGCAAGCCGCCATCGAAAACGCAAACGCGGAATAGCCGATGGCGGCGATGCTGGCTTCCCGGTTCAACGTCGAACGCAGATAGACGGCGCTCCAGTCGGCCACCGCGCCTTCGACCAACATGCACAGGAATGCGAGCATCGCCAGTTTCATCACGGCGCCGCTAGGCCATGCAAAGCCACTGGATTTGGGTGCTTCACGTGGCTCACCGAGATCACGCAATGCGAGCACTGCGGCGCCCACGATCAGCACCGCGATAAACGCATCCGGCACGAGCAGTCCGCCAATCACGCTGACGCCTGCCTTTTGCAACATCGCGCCCGTCGCAGCACCGAGCAAACCGCCCGCGCTCCAAGCCGCATGAAACGACGACATGATCGGCGAGCGCCACTGCGTTTCGATCGTGCTGGCGTGTCCGTTCATCGACACGTCGAGCGCGCCATTGGCCGCGCCGAGCGCGAACAGCACGAGGCACAGCACGGCCATGTTGGGTGCGAAAGCGGGCAGCGGCAGCGTGATGACGAATGCCGCGCCGAGCAGCGCGGTCGCGCGGCCGCTGCCGAAGCGCGGTGCGAGTTGTCCGGCAAGCGGCATCGCGACGATTGCACCCAGCGCAAAAGCGAACAACGAAATACCGAGCGCAGTGTCGCTGAGCGACAGGCTTTCCTTGATACGCGGCACTTCGACGGCCCACGCGCCGATCCCGAAACCATTGGCGAGAAATACGCCGATCGTCGCGATGCGTTCCTTCAACGGCTTCATATGAGTCACAGCGAGTGTTGTCATGAGCGTGCCACCATCACGTTATCGCAGACCGCTTCGAGGCTCGCGAGGCGTGCAGCCGGCACGTCGGTTTCGACGAACAGATAATCGACCGCCGCTGCGGATGCGACGGCGAACGGCGCAGCAGTCATCAGCTTCTCGGAGGTCAATGCGATGGCGATCTGTCCGCTTGCTTTGATCATGGCACGCTTGAGTTCGGCGTCTTCAACGTCGAACGCGGCGACGCCTTCGTCCGGGTCGAACGCGCACGCGCCGAGGAAGCACAGGTCGGCGCGAATCTGCTGGATTTGCAGCAGCGCCGTTGCGCCGAACGAGCCCGCCGCGCCACGCGCGATGCGCCCGCCGACGAGAATCACGTCGAAGCCAGGCCGGTTCAGCAGGCGGGTGCATGCTTCAGGCGAATTCGTCACGACGCTCAGGTTCGCGTTGTCGGGCAGCGCGGCGGCAATCGCGACATTGGTCGAGCCGGCGTCGAGAAGAATGATCTGCTTCGGCCGGACGATCGACACCGCCGCTGCCGCGAGGCGGCCCTTGCGGTCGACCGCTTCGTTCATGCGGACGGCGGCCGGCTTGTCGGCGGGGGAAATCAGCAGCGCGCCGCCATAGACACGTTTGCAATGACCCTGGTCGGCCAGGTCGCGCAAATGACGGCGTACGGTGTGCTCCGAGGTTTGCAGTTCTGCCGCCAGCGCGGCGGCCAGCACGCGGCCGTTCGCGCGCAGGCGCTCGAGTATGAGTTGCTCGCGCTGCTCGGGCAGTAGCCCGTTTTCAGCTTCCTGTCGGGTTCGCTGCATATGTCTCTCTTTTAGATTGGCGTCAAAACGATCATAAACGAGCAAAATGTATCGTAAACGTGTTTGGTGCGCAATCCTTGGGATGTAACTTCCCGGCAACGGCGCTGTTCGAGGCTTCCCGGCTAGCCCATGCTCACGTTGCGCGTCGCGCGTCCGACAATCAGCCGGTCTGCGAGCCAGACGACGATCAGGGTCGCCCCCATCAACGGAAATACGACGCCAAGCGCAATGAGGCCGGTTTTCCAACCGCGCATCGGCGGCGCGGCCCGTTCGCGCGATGGCGCAGCGAGCGAGCGCTGCGGCCGGCGCTTCCACCACATCACGAAGCCGGTCACGGCCATCGCCGCGAGGCCGAGCGAAATCGCCGCGCACAGAATCTGATTCGCGACGCCGAAGTAGCGCCCCATATGCAATGACGTTCCATACGACACCGCTTTCGACACCGCGCCGTAGTCGTCATAGCGAATGTCTTTCAACAGCGCACCGCTGTATTGGTCGATGTACAGCGTGCGCTCGTCTTTGGGATCGGCGGGAAAATACGACACGGTGTAGACGCCGGTTGGAGACGTGGGCAGCACGATGCTGTAGCCGTCCGTTATGCCGAGCGACGCCGTCGTTGCGACAATGTGTGCGAGCGGGAGTGGTTGCGGGGTTCGCGTATCCGTTGCAGCGGAGTCGGGCACGGGTGTGTTGCCTACCGCCCACGGTGTCAGTGGCAACGGCAGGTCGTCCATCACCATGCCGGGCATTGAATCCATACGGGTGGTGGGTTCATGGTGATGCACGTGGCCGGCTTCGGATGTCTTATGCGTAGATGTATCGGCCAATTGCATGCCGGGCACTACGGAGCGCAACGGCGATCCACCCCATGATCCTTCCGGCGCACCAAGATTTGCCGCCGTCGCCAGCGCCTTGAACTGCTTGCCCCACGACCCCGACCAGGGCAATCCGGTCAGCACAAACGCGATTGCGCCGAGTGCGAGCCAGATGCCCATCACTGCGTGGAGGTTCTTCCACAACGCGCGCCCTTTCAACGCGAAGCGCGGGAAAAATGCCATACGTGTGGCCGTTTTATCACGAGGCCACCACAGCGCGATGCCCGTGCCGATCATCACCAGCGTCCAGCATGCGGCGAGTTCCATCAGTAGTTCGCCGGGTTTTCCGAGTAACAGCTTGCGATGAAGCATGCGGTCCACTTGCATGAAGCGCCGCTCGACACTCAGTGTGCCCAGCACGTCGCCGTTGTACGGATTCAGATAGATGCTTTGCTTGTCGCCGTCGGCGAGACGGAAAACGAATTCGGTGCTGCGATGTGGGTCGCGCGTGATGGTCGCGGTCAACGCCGTCGCGCCCGGTGGCATCGCGGCGCGCGCTCTGGCGAGCAGCACGTTCTCTCCGAGCCTGGGCGCCCCCTGCGAATCGACGATCATCCGGTGACGATACAGCAGCGGCTCGATCTGCGGCTGAAAACAGTACAACGTACCCGTTATCGCGAGTACGACCAGAAACGGCATCACGAAGATGCCGGCATAAAAGTGCCAACGCCAGAGTGTTCGATAGCCTGGAGTGGCGGCACCCGTCGTGGGCGCTACGCGTTGAGCGGCAGTGATGTGGGACATGAAATCCTCGTCGGACGGAATGGGGTTGTAGCGAGTTGCGTGGCGCCGCGCGCTTACATGCGCAGCTTTGCTTCCACGTAAAACGTGCGACCCGGATACGGGTGATAAACGAAGTAGCGCGCATCGAACAGGTTGTCGACGCCAATGCCGACTTCACTTAGCCTGGTCGGACGGAACGTGAATTTCGCGTCCGCTACAGCATATGAACTGGTGCCCCCGAATACATCGGGATTGGTGTCGGTATTGGTGAGCGTGTTGTACTGGCGCCCCGAGTAACGCGCCGCCAGCGTGAGCGCCGCGCGTTCGTTGAAGTGATAGGTGGCGGCCAGGTCGGCACGCCACAGTGGAATCCGGTAAAAGTACTTGCCGACCGACGCGGGGTTCTGCGCATTGGCAATGATCTTCGATTGCGTATAAGCCACGCTTGCCAGCAGGTCGAGCCCGCGCATCAGCACATCCTGTCCCGAGTAGCTGGTTTCGACGCCGCGCGAACGGACTTTGCCGATGTTCTGGAAGTTCGTCACGTTGGGAATCACAGTGGTATCGGTCTGGCTAAAAATCGTGTTCTTCACGTCGTCCTGAAACAGCGAGAAGCGGAATACGCCATGCCAGTGCGCCCATTCGGCGGTCAGTTCTTTCGAAAGATCGTCTTCTGGCTTCAGGTTCGGATTGTTATTGACGATCGACGAGCCGTTGATTTGCCCCTGGAACAATTCGCTGACAGTAGGAAAGCGATAAGCGCGGCCAATCGACGCGCGCAAAGTCAGATCGTCGGTTACGTCGAACGAGAGTGATGCTTTGGGCGAGAAGTGATGCTGGTTGGCGTCGCTATAGGCAATGGTCTGGCCGGGCAGCGCCTGCGCTCCGCCATAAGCCTGCCAGTCCTCGTAACGGACCCCATAGACCAGTTTCCAGCGCGGCAGAAAACGCCACGCGTCCTGCGCATAGAGCGCCTGCGTCTGCGTTTTGCCGACAAACGAGTTGGTAAATGACGTCGCCTCTCCGTCACGCCAGTTCAGTGTGTTGTAACTCTGGTTGTCGAGAAAGTAGTTGTCGTAGTGGTAACCGAAACTCAGCGCGTGATCGGTAAGCCCCGCTTGCGTCGTGACGGGCGTATAGGTGCTCCGTAGATCAAGTGTTTTCCAGCCGGTGCCATCGCCGACAATCACTGTGCCGGGACCATTGCCCGGTGCGCCGGAGTTTGCGGTGCGCGCGACACTATTGCCGATGTCGTAATACGACGCGACCGCTTCGCCGTTCCAGCCTGTGGCGTTGCGCGTTTTCAGCGACACGCCGTACAACCAGTTCTCGCTATGACCCAGACTCGGCGCAAAAGCCGCGGCGGGAATCGTGTATTGATAGCCGCCGATCGACACTGTGCCGCCATAGACCGGATTGCCCTGCGCGTCGCGCAAGAAGCTCGAGGTCGCGCTGTTATAAGTCTGGTGCCAGTAGCCGAGCGTGAAACCGGCCTGCAGTGTCGGCGTGAAGTCGTACTGCATTTTCAGCTTGAACTGATCCTGTACCGTGTGTTCGATTCCCTCGCCATTCACGCCGAGTACGGCGGTCGGCGTATTGGTCTGGTTGTTGTAGAAATACGCGCCGGTAACAGGCGTTGCGCCGGCTGTCGCGGGCGTGCCCGATTGGGCGAGCGTCGCGAATTGCAACGGCTGGCTCGTATTCTCCAGGTGATTCACGCCGAGCAGATAAGAGAACTTGCCGACCCGGTCGCCAATCGACGCACTCATTTCACTGCCGTTGAAATTCTGGTTCACGCCGTAAAGGCTGAAATGCTGGGTGAACGCTTTGACGTCGGCAGTAGCCTCGAATTTCTTCGGCATGCGGGTGCTGATGAGCACGGTGGCACCGAGCGAGTTGCCCGGATATAGCGCTGAAAATGGCCCGTAAATTACGTCGACCTGCTGGATTTCGTCTTGAAATACCATCGACCAGCGCGGTGGAAACGTAAAGCTATTGCCCAGCAGATTGCTGAGCAACAACCCGTCTGCGTAGACAAGACCGCGCGCGCTTTGCGAGTTGCTGGTTCCCCGTACTTCGATCAGCGAGTTCAGATCACCGACAAAGCGCTTGCGCACGGCGAGGTTCGGCATGTACTTCAGCACGTCTTCGGTATTCACGACGTTCCAGTTGCTGAACTGCTCGCGGGTCACTGTTTCGACAGAGGCGGGCAGGTTGGGATCGACGGCACGCGGTGTGGCGCTGATATTAGCGGCGTTGACACTGATCGCCGGGAGGGTGGCCTCGGTACTCGCACCGGTAGCGGTACTTTCCGCGTGCGCCGTCGAAGAAACGATAGCCGGCACGAATGCAGGAATCAGTGCGGGCCAGCAGGCCCGCCAGTCAGCACGGAAATGGGATGAAACAAGCGGTTGCGACAACCGTCTGGACACGAAGCCGCGTGCGCCCCGGCGGGCGCAAAGGGGCAGCCTTCGCAGCGCGAAGTTGAACATGAGCGTTTCCTTGATGCATTGAACAGGCGATCGCGCGCGCCCCGGCAGATGCGAGGGGTGCGACAGATGCGCGATCAGGACCGGCAGTGATCAGGAAGCGGCGGGTGGGTCTCTGGGGCGTCCGGAAGGGAACGCGCCAAGCGGTGTGAAGCGGGTGGAGAGTGTGGCGGGCGCGGTGCCAGCGAGAGTAAGCGCGGCGGGTGGCTCGACCGCGGCGACGGTTGGCATCGCAACATGATGTTCGAGCAGATGACAGTAGCCGCATGCGCCGAACGCGTCGTCGTGACTGAGATGGACTGGTTCGGGGCCGCTATGGCTGACCAGGCTCGCATAGATCGGGTCGTTCGCGCCCGTCGGGTGAAGTGCAGAACACAGCGCAGCGAAAGGCTCATGCGCCTGGTTGGCCACCCGAATCTGACTCACGAGCGGCGCGAACACGACGAGCCACATGGCGAACAGGCCAAGCCATGCGGTCATGCGGTTGCGGGAACGTGGCGTCATGATGGTCGAGATAAAAGGCGCGGGCGATTTTAACATTGCCTTACAGTTTTTTCTCGCATGATTCCCGGTTTAGCGTTGGATTAGACGGCAAAAAGCCGCTCATTTCCTCGCGTTGGAGCGGCACAGGATCCCGTAAGCTGTGTGATAGCCGTTCCTCTTTCCGTCCGGGTTGGAGGTTCGTTATGTCCGCAAGGGAAGGGCGCCGCGCAGGCGCTTCGCCCCGCTCCACACCGACGACTCATGACGCTTACGCAGACGCACGCATCCCCGATCGCCGATATCAACCAGCAGGCCGTCTCGTTGTGTTCAGCCGGACAGTTCGCCGACGCTTTGTCATGGGTGACGCCCGCGTGCAACGACGCGGCGCTGCCGGTCGACGTGCGGTCCCACGCGTTGAATATCGCCGGCGCCTGTTCGCTGGCGTTACTCAAGACGGCGGATGCGGAAAATTATTGGCGCCAATGTCTGCAACTCAAACCCGACTACGCGGAGGTCTATAGCAGTCTCGGCTCGCTGTTCAAGTCGCTCGGGCGTCTGTCCGCCGCGAAGGCGATGTATCGCGAACTGGTGTCGTTGCGCCCGGACCTCGCCGAGGCTCACTATCAGCACGGCATCGTGCTCTATGGGCTCGGATACAGAAAAGAAGCGGAAGCGTCATACGCTCAGGCCGTGTCGATTCGCGCGGACTATGCGGAGGCTCATTACAACCGTGGCATCGTGTTGCGCGATCTGGGTCGTCCGCACGAAGCGGAGGCTGCTTATCGCCAGGCGATGCAGGGTCTTCAGGGGCACGCCGAGGTGCATAACAATCTCGGTAGCGTACTGGTGGAGTTGGGCCGCTCTGAAGAGGCCGATGCAGCATACCGCGAGGCGCTGACCATCCGGCCTCAGTATCCCGAGGCACTCAATAATCTCGGCGGGGTGTTGAAAGCCGCTAACCGGCTCGTCGAGGCGGAACTCGCTTGCCGGCTGGCGCTGACCATTCGGCCCGCGTTCGCCGAAGCGCATCTGAACCTCGGCGCAGTACTGATCGACCAGGAACGTGTGACCGAAGCAGAGGCGGCTTATCGCGACGCAATCGTGCATCGTCCGCACTATGCCGAGGCCTATTACAACCTTGGTATTGCGCTATTCAAGCAGGAACGTCTCGCCGACGCTGAACAGGCTTACCGCGACGCGATCCATCTGAACCCGGGCATTGCGCATGCGCATAACAATCTGGGCTGCGTGCTGCGTCGTGCCGATCGTTACCCGGAAGCGGTCGAGGCGTTCCGCCACGCCATCGAGGCAAGTCCGGAACTGGCCGAAGCTTATGCCAACCTCGGTAACGCGTTGGCCCAGTTGAAGCGTTTGCCCGAGGCCGAACATGCGTATCGTCAGGCGCTCGTGATACGTGCCGATTATGGTGAAGCCCGTTTCGGGCTCGCCGTGTTGCTGCTCAGTATCGGGCAGTTCGACGAAGGTTGGCGGCAATACGAATACCGCTACGAACAGCCGGCGTTCATCCACTACAAGACACGCTCGATGCTCAGTTGTCCGCAGTGGCTGGGGGAATCGCTTGCCGGTAAATCGGTGCTGGTCTGGCAGGAAGACGGCCTCGGCGATATGTTGCAATTCGCCCGCTATCTGCCGTTGCTGAAAGCGCAAGGCGCCGCTCATATCGCGTTCGCCTGCGCGCCGGGTTTGCATCGGTTGATGGCGGGAGTGGCGGGCGTCGACGTGATGCTCGATCATGCCACGGCGATGGCTCGCGTATCCGATTACGACTGCTGGACCAGCCTCCTGAGTGCGCCGTTCTATCTGCGTACGACCCTCGACACGATTCCACGCCCGGTGCAGCTTAAAGTCGATCCCGTGCTCGTCGAGCAATGGCAACCGATACTTGATAAGTTGCCGGCCGACCGCAAGATCGGCCTCGTGTGGAAGGGCAATACGAAGCACCATAACGACGCGAATCGTTCGATGCCGTCGCTCGCCACGCTCGCACCGCTGTGGAGTGTGCCGGGGGTGAGCTTCGTGAGCCTGCAAAAGGGCCAGGGCGAAGACGAGGCGCGCAACCCGCCATCCGGTCAACCGCTTCTCGATGTCGGCACCCTCGTCACGGATTTCGCGGATACCGCTGCGATCATCGAACAACTCGATCTGGTGATTGCTGTGGATACGTCCACCGCGCATCTGGTCGCGTCGCTGGGCAAACCATGCTGGGTGATGCTGCCGGAGAAAGATGTCGACTGGCGCTGGATGCACGGGCGCGACGATTCGCCGTGGTATCCCGACTCGTTGCGCGTCTTTCGTCGCGCGCCTGGGGAAGGCTGGGATGTGTCGGTGGAGCGAGTGCGGCAGGCGTGTGTCGAGCGATTCGGTGTCGCCATCACGGCATAGGGTTCGACGGCGAGCATCAGCATTGGCGCGTCGGCTGCATTCTCTGTCGTGCGAATCGATTCTTAAAGAGGAAAGGGGAGTCCTGACTACGAAAACCCCGCATTTAGCGAGGTCGAATGGATCAAGCGCGCACGCGCATATCGAAGGCCGCGTGCGCGCAACGCGCTTTCTAGTTCGCGCCGATATTGACGGTCCGCGCCACGTCGACCACCGAGAGCCGTATTGCATCGATCAATGCGCGCGCGGCAGGCGAGGGCGTACCTGCCGCCCGAACCGTCAAACCAATATCGCGGCGGGTATTGTGCAATTGCACGTCGAGCACGACCAGTTGACCCGATTGCACTTCATGGTGCAACTGCTGCGCCGACAACGCGGCCGCCATATCCGTGCCGAGCAGCAGTCCGCGAATCACCGCAAGGTCGGCGGTTTCGACCGTGGGCAGCGGCGGTTTTACTTTCATGCGCTTGAACTGCGCTTCGAATAGCGCGCGAGCGGGTGCATTACTGCGCGGCAAGACCCACTGCGCGTCGCGCAAACCCATGATGGTCAGATCACGTTTGCGTGTGAGCGGATGGTCGCGCCGCACCAGCACGACCATGTCTTCCGACATCAACCGTTCGTTTTTCAGGCCGCTGGTGGCGTCGTTATCACGCAGTGCACCGAGAATAAAATCGATATCGCCGGCGCGCAGACCGGCGACGAGTGTCTCGTACGAGCTTTCGTCGGTGGCGACACGTACGCCCGGATTGTCCGAGGTCATCCGTGCGATGGCTTTGGGCAGGATCAGCGTGCGTCCAAGCGGCAATGCGCCGACGGTCACCGCGCCCTGAATCTTGCCGTGCAACGCGGCGATATCGTCGGGAACGTGGCGCAATTCGTTCAACGCGCGGCGCACGTGAAGCAGAAAGGTTTCGCCCTCGGCGGTGAGCAGAATTCCGCGTGGGCTGCGATGAAACAGACTCAACCCCGAGCCGCTTTCCAGCACGCGAATCGCAGTGCTGACAGCCGGTTGACTAATGCCGAAGGTTTTAGCCGCACTTGGCATATGCCGATGCCGCGCAAGCGCGGCAAAGAGCTGCAGCCGTCGCGTATTCAACAGATAAGCGGGCAATGCCCCTTCCGCGGCAGGCCGGCGACGCGCCTGGCGCGCGGCGCACCACTGCGCGAGTTCTTCGAGTTCCGCGAAAATCCGCTCGCAGCGCTGTAATACGGCGCGGCCGACGGGCGTGGGAAGCATGCCCGAAGGACCGCGATCGAACAGCGGTTCGCCGAGCGCGGATTCCAGTTCCTGCACGGATCGTGTGACGGCCGATTGCGCTCGAAAC
Source organism: Paraburkholderia metrosideri (assembly GCF_904848625.1). GTDB lineage: Bacteria > Pseudomonadota > Gammaproteobacteria > Burkholderiales > Burkholderiaceae > Paraburkholderia > Paraburkholderia metrosideri. The sequence goes on along the minus strand of NZ_CAJHCP010000004.1, from coordinate 85,827 downwards.
AGTGCCGCCGCCGCGCGCGTCGCGCTGCCCATATCGGCGACCAGGCGAAACGCCCGCAATTGAGCAAGGTTGAGCAGATCTTTGCTGCTCACGGACGACGATGTTTTAACCGGCGCCGGGTTGTTGTCGGGAGAAGTATTCATGCTCGTCATGCAGCGCCCGCAATGAGGTGCAATGCCGGCAACGAGAGATTCAGACTCTCTTTCGAAATGTGAGTGTGTTCTTTCATCAGTGAATCCACGCGCGCGCCTTCGCCTTTTTTCAGCGCATCGACGATTGCGTGATGCTGGCGATGTGCGTACATCAGCATCAGGAATTGCCGCTCTCGCGCGGATTCGTCGAATGCGATCGTGAACGGCGACACGAACGGGATTTTCTCGTTCAGGCTGAGTGCCGCCTGGACCGCCATGTTTTGCGAGGCCTCGACAATCAGCGCGTGAAAACGGCCATTGATCTCTGCATAACGCACGTCGTCGCCCGGCTTCAGGTGCCGTTGCTCGAAGATGGCGTCGCCTTCGCGCAGGCACGCGTCGAGCGATGCGGCCAATGCCGGGCTCAAACCGCTCTCTGCAACCGAGCGCGCGGCGAGTCCTTCGAGCACGCCGCGCACGTCGATGGCGTTCAGAATGTCGCGTACGCTAAAGCGCCGCACGACATAGCCGCGGGCGCCCGAGCGGTCGAGCAAACCTTCCGACGACAACACGCTCAACGCATAACGTAGCGGCGTACGTGACACGCCGAGCCATTGCGCGAGTTGCGCCTCGACCAGGCGCTGGCCTGGCGACAGTTCTCCCGCGAGGATTTTCTCGCGTAAGGTCTGGACAATCGCCTGCTGGGTGGTCTCGTTCATCGGTCTCTACTCGTTTCAGGCTGTGAAGTATAGCCACGCGCGCGGCGCCGCACCACGCGTTCAAACCGCGCTTGCGGAGCCACTTGCGACTTGTTTTCAGGGCCATCTGTTTTATTTATCGACAGTGACCCGGTAAAGACCTGGCTGGAATGGCCGCACAGCGGTTCGGGATACCAACCAAGCCCCCGTACTGTATGGCCTGCCGCGAGGGGCAGAGTGTCAGATAACCTTACCCCATACCGCTTTGCTCCGATACGTGATGGCTCGCCGTGGTTTACCCGGGCTTTCTCAAAAACGGCACAATTCCTATCTTTGTATCCCAAGATGGTCGGGACAGCGACCTCTCCCGCAGAGGCGACCTATCCGATCGGCGCGCGAACTCGGCGCAACGCTCAGCGAACATTCAGCGCGTACCCCGCGCACCATGAAGCAACGGAAGACGACGACTATGGCAAGAATCATTGGCGGCATCGGCACCTCGCATGTGCCGACTATCGGCATGGCGTACGACAAGGGCAAGCAGAACGATCCCGCATGGGCGCCGCTTTTCAAGGGCTACGAGCCGGTGGCGAAATGGCTCGCCGAACGCAAGCCCGACGTGATGGTGATGTTCTATAACGATCACGCCAACAGCTTCTTCTTCGATTGCTATCCGACCTTCGCGCTGGGCGTGTCGGCAAGCCACGAATTCGCGGACGAAGGCGCGGGCAAGCGGCCGTTGCCGGACATCGCCGGGCATCCCGATCTGGCGATTCACATTGCCGAACAGATGGTGGCCGATGAGTTCGATCTAACGATCTTCCAGGACCGTGCGCTAGACCACGGCTGCAATTCTCCGCTTTCCCTGATGTTGCCGCATGACGGCGGCTGGCCCATGTCGCTGGTGCCGCTCGAAGTGAACGTGCTGCAATATCCGCTGCCTACCGCGAATCGTTGCTACCGTCTGGGGCAGGCGCTGCGTCGCGCGATCGAATCGTTCGAGCAGGATCTGGATGTGGTGGTGGTCGGCACAGGCGGCCTGTCACATCAGGTGCACGGCGAACGCAGCGGCTTTAACAACACCGACTGGGACATGGAGTTCCTCGACCTGATCGTCAACGACCCGCAACGTCTCGCGGCGATGAAGCACGTCGACTACGTGCGCCTGGGTGGCGCGGAAAGCGTGGAGACGATCATGTGGCTCGCCATGCGCGGCGCGCTGGGTCCGAAGGTTCGCGAACTGCATCGCAATTACTATCTTGCGACCAGTACCGCGATGGCCGTGACCATCTATGAAGACGAGGTGGCTTAATGAATCCGCAATTGATTGGTATTGAAGAACTGACGGGCACGTATCCGTTCGACATTCGCCAGAGCATCAAGGCGATGCGTCTGAACCGCTTCTTCTGGCAGATGCGTGAAGCGCCGGCGCGCACGCTGTGGCTTGAAAATCGCAGCGCCGCTTACGACGCGGCGAAGCTCACTGCAGAAGAGCGCACGCTGGTCGACAACACGGACTGGCTCGGTCTGGTGCGTTACGGCGTGTGCTTTTTCGTGCTCGAAAAATTCGCGCGCGTGGTGAAGATCACCAATCTCGGCATGTACGCAAGCATGCGGGGCGAGACGCTCGACGCGTTTCTGAAAACACGCAGGGTGCCGGAAGCCGTGTAAGGGCCATCTGAACTTGCGGGAGCGTGTGAAAGCAGGTCGCCCATTACGTTACTCACACCGTCTTGTTTGCACGAAGCGTTCTCACCGGGCGCATTTCCAGGAGAGGGGATATGGGCAGCAATTTCGGCGTGACTGAAACGGGCCTCGACAAACGTTTCGGGACCGCAGGGTCTGAATCGCCAAAGCGCGCCACGACGATACGCGCCGGCATAGCCGGTGGTTTGGTCGGCGCTGTGTTCATCTGGATTTACGAGGCGCTTGTCTGGGTCGGCGCACAGCATATGATGCCGCTGGCGGGCATTCCGCGTAACGCCACGGGCCTTGTGTTCGGCAAAGCGGTACAGGAGTCGTTGGGTATCTGGGCGTATATCGTGGGCGCAGGTATTCACTTTGTGTTCGCGGCCGGCTGGGGCGTGCTGTTCGCGCTGATCTGGCCGTACTTTCGTCGGCGTGGCTACGAGGCGACGTTCATCGCACTGTTTTACGCGGTGCTGGCGTGGCTCGTCATGCATGTCGCGATCATGATTGCGTCCGACAGCCATCCGAACTATTACGACCCGGCTGTGGTGATTGGCGGGTTCATGTCCCATCTCTTCTTCACGGTGCCACTGGCGTTGACTGTCAAGCGCTTGCTGGAACCGCAGCGTCGGTAAGTTGAAAAAGGGCTCGGCCAGTCGGACCTGATTCGCCAGATCCTATTACCTCCGATGTAATTGGCGACACGCAGCCACGCGCCTAATCTTCGGTGGTCGCGCGGTTCATCCCGAACCGCGCTCACCACCGAGGACGCATCATGTCGACGTTTCCCATCTATTCCATCGATTCCGCCCCCTCCCAGTCCCAACCGGTATTGCGGCAACTCGAACAGACTTTCGGTTTCATCCCCAACATCGCGGGCGCGATGGCGGAATCGCCAGTGCTGATCGGCGCATTCATCGATCTGTTCCAGAAGGTCCACGCAGGTACATTCACTGAAGCGCAAATCCAGACCCTGCTGTTGACGAATGCCGTCACCAACGCGTGTTCGTGGGCGGTTGCATTTCACACCGCACTGGCGCTCAGCCAGGGCCTGACCTCGGCGGACGTCGACGCGATTCGCGACGGACGCGCACCCGCGGATCGGCAACACGCCGCGCTTTCCACGTTGACCAGAGCCGCGATCGAACGACGCGGGCATCTCGATGCGCAAGACGTGAGCGCATTTGTCGACGCCGGCTTCCGCCGCGACCAGGTACTCGAAGTGGTTGCGGTGGCAGCGGCATCGACGATCACGAACTATGTGGGCAACATCACGCAGCCACCGCTGGAAGCGCAGTTTCAGGCACACGTCTGGCATGCGTGAATTTGTTCGGCAGCAGGGCGCGGTATGCTGACTCGACACGACGAACCTGCAAGCCTTCGAACCTGACGGATACAAGAGCGATGACCCCTGCGAATGCGAATCGAGCCGCCAAGCCGCCGCCAAACGACCTCGGCCTGCTGTTGCGTCACTGGCGGGACCTACGCGGCGTCAGTCAACTGGATCTGTCGTTTAATGCAGGCGTGTCGCAACGTCATATCAGTTTTATCGAAAGCGGACGCAGCGTGCCGAGCCGCCAGATGTTGCTGGATATCGCGCAAACGCTAGACGTACCCTTGCGCGACCGCAATGCGCTGTTACTGGCTGCGGGGTACGCGCCGATTTACGCCGACACTGCGTGGAATGCGCTGGAAATGCAGAGTGTCACGAAGGCTCTGGAACGGATGCTTCGCCAACACGAGCCATTCCCGGCACTGGTCATGGACCGCTACTGGAATGTGTTGATGACGAACGACGCTGCGCCGCACTTTTTTAACTGCTTTATCGATCTCGCCGCGCGCAAGGGACCGCGCAACATGCTGCATCTGGTATTCGATCCCAACGGCTTGCGCCCGTTCATCGCCGACTGGCAGAGCGTGTCGGAGAGTCTGATTCAGCGGGTCTATCGGGAGTCGGTGGGCCGGGTGATCGACGAGCCGACCCGCGACCTGCTCGCGGCACTGCGGGTCTATCCGGAGGTGTCCACCGAACGATCTGGCATTGCTACGCCCGACGCCGACTCCGCCGCGATGCCCGTAATACCCATTGGCTTCGTCAAGGACGGCCACGTGTTGAACTATTTTTCGATGGTGGCCAGCGTGGGTACGCCACTAAACGTCGCGGCGCAGGAACTGCGTATCGAATGCATGTTTCCCGCCGACGACGAAACAGAAGCGCGTCATCTGGAAATGCTCGATGCGCTTCCCGGGAAGGGAAAGGGTGAATGAGCGGGGCGCGCTAAAGCGTACCGTTTGCCCACCTCATCCACCGCTCGACGCAATCCGGTCACGGGAAGTCGACTGCGCCGCCGTGAACGCTTGATCCATAACTCAATGCCCCAATCCGCTGAGCGCAATCTGCTGCTCCACATATTGCGCGAACAGTGCGTGCAGATGGGTCGTCGGATGCAGATCGTCGGCGAACATATAGGTCTGGTCCGCGTTGGCGGTCGTGTAGGTTGCGGGCGAACAGAGCAGCGAGGTGTTGTCGGGCGTTTTGTTGGGATCGCAGGCCTGGCCGGTGTTCGACACGGCGAAGCCATTGGCCTGAAAGTTCGCGATGATCCCGTTCAGCCACGTGTAAGCATCCACCTGAATGACCTTGCTTTGCACGCCGTCTGTTTGCAGCGCGGCGTTCAGCGTGGTGTTGAAGAGCTGCGATAGCTGGGTCAGGTTGGCGCCGCCATCGGACGAAGCAAGTCCGTCCGGCGACAAGCCGATATTTGGCAGATTGACCACCACCACATGCGTCGCGCCGGCCTGGACGATCTGCGCAACGAGCTGGGCGAGCGTGTTCGCTGCGGTCTCCACGACCGGTCCGGCAGTCGGCGGCAAGCCGGCCCGCAATACGTCGTTCGCGCCGGCCCAGACGAGCACCAGTTGATTCGAGTTGAAACCCCCATGCGCGCTCAGATAGCTGGAAATCTGCTGATTGACCGGCATCTCGATGTTGCCGATCACGTCGGTCAGAAACTGATACTGATCCGCAGGTGTCGCTACCGTCGAGCCCCCTTCTGCATACCCGAAACCGCCCTGTGCGCTGAGCTTGTGCGTGATGTCGATCGTGTACGCGGCACTTAACGTGTCGCCATAGTATTGCGCGACGTTCTGCGTCCATACCTGTCCGGGATTGGTCGTAAAGCGGCCGCCGCCCAGCGCGCTGGCGAGCGGCGCATAGGTGCCGACGTCTGACAGGCTGTCGCCGAACGAGACGACCTGCAGCTTCACGCCGCCCGCGGGTGCGGCGGTGCTGCTGCCTGAGTTGGCTGAAGAATCGTCCCCGTGTCCGCCGCCGCAGGCGGACAGAAGTGAGATGGCGACGGAAAAAATTGCAGCACGTACCGTGTCATTTAATGCACGCATGGTTATTCCTCGATGGCCGACCAGGGGAGCGGTGGCCCTGTTGCGGCCCGGTCTTGTGTGTCTCGCTCCCGTTAGGGGTTACGGTCAAGCAAAAAACGTGCGCCGTCGTGGACGGACGCTGTGATCGCGTGAATTGGGGGGCCGTTCGGGAGTGAGTGGCGAACGTAGGCGCGTGATGTGATCGTTCGGGATGAGCCCGATGGTGCATGAAGACACGCTAGACGCGCTCAAGCTGACCGCTGCGCGTGGCCGCGATTCGCACTGATTCGCGGCGGATAACGGACGACGTCCGAAAGCAATTAGAAAGAAAGCAGAAAGGCGCACGAATAAGCGCAAGAATGTACAAGTCCGTCGCGCGGGGTTGGGCTAGCCTATGCGGTTTTGCCGGCTCAGGCTCCACCGCACGGAGCGATTCGCGTACTCGCTGAGACGGCCCTGCCAATTTTCCCGCAAATTTTGATCAATGGTGCCGCGTTCGCATGGTTCGCGGCGCTGCCACCTTTGCTGGTTAGCAAGAGCCGTCAGGCCGGCTAATGCAAGTGGATCTGAATCTGTTTGTGCAGCAAATGCTTTACGTAAGAGGATGTGTGTCATGAGTAGTTTGTATACGCCGAGCATGGCGGCCCAGAAGCCGTCGCGCGGCGCAGAAGTCGCGCGGGGCATGCGGGCCGCGCTGCCGGTCATGCTGGGTTTCGTTCCGTTTGCGCTGGTGCTTGGCGCGCAAGCTGCGCAAAAGGGCCTCAGCGCGTTTGAAGTGCCGCTCATGACCGGCCTGAACTTCGCCGGCGGCTCGGAGTTTACGGCAGTCCATCTGTGGACCTCGCTACCGCACATTGCGCTGATCGTCGCCATGTCGCTTCTCGTGAATGCGCGCCACATTCTGATGAGCGCCGCATTCGCGCCACGCATGCGTCAGGTGCCGTTGCCAAGGGCTCTCGCCGCGCTGTTTCTGATGTGCGACGAAAGCTGGGCTCTCGCGCTGGCGGATGCCAATGCGCGCAACGTCGAGCAGATCAGCCTCGGGTATTACCTGGGCGTCGCCATCAATCTGTGGATGACGTGGGTCGCGTTCACTGCGCTCGGCGCGATACTTGGACCGATATTGGGCGACATCGAACGATATGGTTTCGATATGGCCTTTACCGCCGTCTTCCTCGTGCTTCTAAAGGGCATGTGGAAAGGCGCGAAGGCGTGCCGCCCGTGGTTCGTCAGTCTGGTCGCGGCGGCCCTCACGTATCTGCTGGTGCCCGGTGCCTGGTATGTTGCCGCGGGTACGTGCGCGGGCCTCATCGCCGCCGTCGCGCTGGAGAAACTCGATGCCTGATATCCAGACTCTGGCCACTATCCTGTTGATGGCCGCGTCCACTTATGCGACGCGAATTCTCGGCTATGTGGCGCTGCGCGACCGCACGCTGAGCCCGCGGATGCGTGCTGTGATGGAAAACGTCCCGGGTTGCGTACTGATTTCAGTGATCGCGCCTGCATTCGTGTCGCGCAACCCTGCGGACCTGCTTGCGCTTGGCGTGACGTTAGTCGCTGCCACGCGGCTTTCCCTGCTGCCTACGGTCATCATCGGCGTCGTGACAACCGGTGTATTGCGTCATTTGATGGGCTGACGGTCCGCAATCGCTACCAGCTTCGACTTTTATTGTGCACGGCGGGGGGCACGCCGACGCTGCGGCCGCCGTGCATCGGCATGTTCGCGGATCAGGTCGATCAGTGCGCGCAATCCGGCCGGCATGTGACGGCGGCCGGGATAATACAGACAGAGACCATCGAGCGGCGGCGTCCATGCGTCGAGCACGCGTATCAGCGTACCGTCCTGCAAGTCTGCCGCGACGTTCCATTCGCTCATGTAGGCGAGGCCAAGACCTTCGCGCGCCGCTTGCAGCATGAGCCCGGGCTCGTCGAGCATTAGCGGACCCTTGACGTCGATACGCACCGCTTCGCCGTGCCGCTCGAATTCCCACTGATAGATCGAACCACTCGGCATCCGCATCCGGATGCATGGATGCGCGTGAAGATCCCCAGGCGTGCGCGGCGGCTTGTGCCGCGCAAAATAAGCCGGGCTGCCGACTACCGCGAAACGCTGCGTATCGCCGAACGGTATTGCAATCATGTCCTGAGGCACCGTACCGGCGAGACGGATGCCTGCATCGAAGCCGTCGGCGACGATATCGATCAGCTTGCCCTCAGTCACGATGTCGAGCTTCATCTCCGGATACCGTTTGATGTAGTCGATAAAAAGCGCCATGACCTGCTTTGCCGCGCCCGCCGAGGTGTTGATGCGCAGCATGCCCGACACCGTGTCGCGAAAGCTGCCCGCTGTCTCGATCGCTCCCCGGATGGTGGAGAGCGCGGGCGCAATGCTGTCGACAAACTGCGCGCCGGCTTCCGACAATGACACGCTGCGCGTCGTGCGATTGAAGAGCCGCACGCCGATGCGCGATTCCAGCGCCGCGACCGCGTGACTGAGCGCGGACGTGGACATCCCGAGTTCGGTCGCTGCTGCACGAAAGTTGCGATGCCGCGCGACGGCCAGCACCGCTTCCAGTTCACCCAGACCTGACGTTTTCATTGTCCTGAATTGTTCAACGTTACATGCCAGATTGTACGGCTAGTCAACGCAATGTATGAGGCCTATTGTGGGTGGCATCCAGAACGTTTTCCAGGAGCATTCATGCAGATCATCGACAGAATTTATATCGACGGTGCATTCGTCAAACCGCACGGCGACGAATTTTTCGACCTGTTCAATCCGGCAACCGAGAAGGTGATTGGCCGCGTGCTTCTCGCCGACGCGCAGGACGCACGCGACGCAATCGCTGCCGCGAAGCGCGCGTTTCCGGCGTTTTCGCGTACCAGCAAGCACGAGCGTATCGAGATACTGAAGCGGATGCACGCGGCCGTCGTCGCGAAAGAGGACGAGTTATACGAAGCAATCACCGAAGAATATGGCGCGCCGGTATCGCGCGGCCGATGGATGGCCCGGCATGCGAGCAGCGTGTTGCTCGAAGCGGCGAAGGTGCTGGAAGGTTACGAATTCACGCGTCGCGCGGGCACGGCCGACGTGGTGATGCAAGCACTCGGCGTGGCCGGACTGATTACACCGTGGAATAGCGACGCGGGCTTTATCTGCGGCAAACTGGCTGCCGCATTAGCGGCGGGTTGCACCGCCGTGCTCAAGCCAAGCGAGATGAGCGCGATCCAGACCCGTGTGGTGACCGAGGCGTTGCACGAAGCTGGCTTGCCGCCGGGTGTATTCAATATCGTCACCGGGCGCGGCGACACGGTGGGGGCCGAGATCAGTTCGCATCGCGACGTCGCGAAGCTGTCGTTCACCGGTTCGACGGCGGTCGGCAAGACGATTCTGCGTACCGCGGCCAGCACCTTGAAGCGCGTGACCCTCGAACTGGGCGGTAAATCTCCCGTTATCGTGCTGGACGACGCGAGTTTTGACGAGGTGATTCCGCTCGTCGTCCAGGCCGGCTTCATGAACAGCGGCCAGGCCTGCATTGCGGGCACACGCATTCTGGTTCCCCAAAGCCGGCTCGCGGAATTCGAACTGCGCATTCGGGAAGAAGTGGCGCGTACGCGTTCTGGCGATCCGCGCGATCCGCAAACGAGCATCGGCCCGATGGTCAGTCAGAAGCAATGGGAGCGCGTGCAGCGTTATATCCGCATTGGCATCGACGGCGGTGCGCGTCTGATCGCAGGTGGTGAAGGGCGGCCCGAGGGTATCGACGCAGGCTGGTTCGTGCGTCCGACCGTTTTTAGCGACGTCACGAATGACATGACCATCGCCCGCGAAGAAATCTTCGGCCCTGTGCTGTCGATTATCACGTACCGCGATGTCGAAGAAGCGATTGCGATTGCCAACGACACCGACTATGGCTTGCAGGCCTACGTATTCTCTGCCGATGCACAGCATGCGCGCGAAGTGGCGTCGCAGATCGAAGCCGGCCGGGTTCTCGTCAACACGCTCGCGCATGAGCCGGCGGCGCCGTTTGGCGGTTTCAAGCAGTCAGGCATAGGTCGCGAGTATGGCGCGTATGGCCTGGAGGCGTTTCTCGAGCCGAAGGCGATGATCAGCGCCTAACCCGGCAACGCCGTTCGGGACACTCGCCTCGCTTCGGCTGCATTGCTCACGTCCCAGAACGACAGAATCTGCACGTCGAGGCGGCAGCGATGCCAGTACATGCCGTGCAGACGCTGGCGGATGTTATTCAACGCCATCCATGTAGCACTTTCAATGTCGACGAGAGCGGCGGGATGTTCGTCGCTTTCGCCAATCAACTGAATGTCGTGACAGGCAGCGTGCGAATAGCGGAATATCAGCTCACGCAATTGATCGGCCGTGGCGTCGTGGGGCAGTCCGCTAACCAGCAACTTCATGAAGAGGCTCGCAAAAGGGGTGGCATTAGCCATTCATGATGCTGACGCCACCGTCGACGAAGATCGTGTTGCCGGTCATCCGTCGCGCGTAGGGTGTCGCCAGAAACGCACAGGTGTAGCCGACATCCATGATGTCGACCAGTTCGCCGATCGGAGCGAGCGCGGCCGCTTCGGTCAGCAGCAGATCGAAATCTTTCAGTCCCGATGCCGCCCGCGTTTTCAGCGGGCCCGGCGAGATAGGGTGCACCCGAATGCGCTTCGGCCCGAGTTCGTGCGCGAGATAGCGGCATGAAGCTTCGAGCGCGGCCTTCACCGGACCCATCAGGTCGTAATTCGGCACGACGCGAGTCGCACCCAGGTAGCTCATTGCAAACAGCGAGCCGCCTTCGTCCATCAAGGGGGCCGCGAGGCGTGCCATGCGGATGAACGAGTGACACGAAATGTCCATGGCCTGCGCAAACCCTTGCGCCGAACTATTCAGCAGACCGCCTTGCAGATCTTCTTTTGGCGCGAAAGCGATCGAATGGATCGCGACGTCGAGCCTTCCCCACGTCGCACGAATCGTGTCGAACACGTCCTCCAGTTCGCCGGATTTCGATACATCCAGCGGCAGAAAGATCGACGCGCCCAATTCCTGCGCGAGCGGTTCTACGAAGCGCTTCGCCTTGTCGTTCAGATAAGTGATCGCGAGATCCGCGCCTAGTTCGCGGAACGCTTTTGCACATCCATAAGCAATCGAGTACTCGTTCGCGATGCCGACGATCAGAACCTTGCGTCCCGCGAACGGCTGTGCCGAGAGTGTGTCCATGCTTACTCCTCCAGACGGTGCAACGCGTGTCGCGCAATCATCAGTTCTTCATTGGTCGGAATGACCCAGACACCGACGGCGCTTTGCGGGTCGCTGATCAGCGGCCCATGCTTCGCGTTCGCTTGTGGGTCCAGCGAAACACCGAGCCACGCGGCGGCGCGGCAGACACGTTCCCGCACCGGCGCTGCATATTCGCCGATGCCTGCGGTGAAGACGATGGCATCGAGACCACCCAGTGCGGCGGCGAGCGAGCCGAGTTCGCGCGAGATGCGGTAGCAGAACAGATCCACGGCTTCGGCGGCGGCGGGCACATCGCTCGCGAGCAGCGTGCGCATGTCGCTCGATACGCCGGAGACGCCTAGCAGGCCGGAGCGCCTGTACAACATCGCTTCGATGGCGCGCGCATCCATGTGGGCCTCTTCCATCATCCATAGCACGACGCCTGGATCGAGGCTGCCCGAGCGCGTGCCCATCACGAGTCCTTCGACGGCGGTGAAGCCCATCGTGCTGGCGACACTCCTGCTGTGATTCAGTGCCGTCATGCTCGCGCCGTTGCCGAGATGCAGCACGACGGTTTTACCGTATGCGGCACGCTCGTCGTATTGCGGCAAAACGCTCGCAATGTACTCATACGACAGACCATGAAACCCATAGCGCCGCACGCCACGTTGCGTGATGTCAGGCGGTAACGCGAAACGGGTGGCCAGCGCAGGCTGCGTGTGATGGAACGCCGTATCGAAACAGGCGATCTGCGGCAGTTGCGGGTTGCGCGCGCGGATCGAGCGGATCGCCGCGAGGTTGTGCGGTTGATGAAGCGGTGCGAGCGGCACGAGCGATTCGAGCGCCGCGAGCACTTCGTCGTCAACCCGTACCGGTTCTGAATAGCGCTCGCCGCCGTGCACGACGCGATGGCCGACGGCGAGCAAAGTCGCGTCGCCTGCTTGTCCGCGTAACCATTCGAGCAGGAACGCTATCGCGTTGTCATGGCCGAGACGTTCACCTTCCGGCCAGTGCTTTTCGTCGATGATCTCGCCGTTTTGCCGCTTCACCTGAAAGCGCGGATTGCTATAGATTTCCTCGAGCTTGCCGCCGGCGATGGGTTCGAGCTTGCCGCCGCTCGTCGCGAACGCGTGGAACTTGATGCTGGACGAACCCGCATTGATCACCAGAATGACGTCCATGCGAGCGCCCCTTTCAGACGATGGCGGAAGACAGTTTCTCGCGCCGCGCGAGCGCGACGAGCGAAGCGACCGCACACGACGCGAGCCGCGTCATCACCGAATCTGCGCGGCTGGTGAGAATGATCGGCACCTTTGCACCCAGAACGATGCCGGCGGCATCCGCACCGGCCAGAAACGACAGGCTCTTGGCGAGCAGGTTGCCGGCTTCGAGATCCGGGACGACGAGCACGTTGGCACGCCCGGCTACCGGCGAGCGAATGCCCTTGATTCTCGCGGCTTCCTCGCTGATCGCGTTATCGAGCGCGAGCGGGCCATCGAGAATGCCGCCGGTGATCTGCTGGCGATCGGCCATCTTGCACAGTGCAGCGGCGTCCAGCGTCGACGGCACTTTTGAGTTGACGGTTTCCATCGCCGACAGAATCGCGACCCGCGCAGCAGGAAAGCGCAATGCGTACGCGAGGTCGATCGCGTTTTGCACGATGTCGCGCTTTTCGTCGAGCGTCGGCGAGATGTTCACGGCGGCATCGGTGATGATCAGCGGATCGTCATGCTCGGGCACATCCATCACGAAACAATGACTGACGCGCCGCTCGGTGCGCAGGCCCGTGGCGCGCGCGACCACGGCGGCCATCAGTTCGTCCGTGTGCAGCGAGCCTTTCATCAGCGCTTCCGCTTTGCCCTCATGCACCAGTTGCACCGCCATTTCCGCTGCCGCGTGACTGTGCGGCACGTCGACGATGGGCAGATCGCCCAGATCGAGATTAGCTTCGCGGGCGGCTGCTTCGATCTTCACGCGGGGTCCTACCAGGATCGGCGCAATCAGATGAAGGTTCGCAGCCTCGATCACCGAAGACAGCGAATCGTGATCGCACGGATGCGCGACCGCGGTCGGCAGCGGCGGCAGCGTCCTGGCAAAAGCGATTAGCCGCTCGTACTTTTCGCGTTTATGTTCCATGTCTTAGGTCCGGGATGGGCGAGTGATCACTCGACTTTCTGACGTACGGTCGCACGTCGCGCCGCTTTTGTCTTTGATGCAGATTCAAAAATAGTCAATACGCGCGCAAGATCGGCGCGCTCGTTTTCATCGAGCGGCAGCGTGGTGCTGATTGTGTCGATGTGACGCGCGGCCTGATGGACCTCGGCGGGCGGCACGCCTGCGAGCATGCCAGGCAGCGCGCCGATCGCCGCGTCAGCATCGAGGCGCAGCAACTCGGCCTGATCGCGAATGACCTGCTTGAACGAAAGAATGCCGCGATCGGACAGCGTGCCGAGCATCGCCCGGGCCAGATTGAAGCGGCGTTCGTCGGCTTCGCCATGCAGTCTGCGCACAAACAGCAGCGCGCGGATGCTTGCTTCGACCAGTCCCCCTTGGGTCATGCTCTCACGCAGCCGATGCTGTTCGGCGGCTACTGGCACGTGACGCGCATTGGCGTCATCGGGCTGCGCAGGGGCGGCGTCGTGTGGCGGAGCGAGTCCGGCAAGCGCCTGTAACCACGGCATCCCGTAGACCGTTTCGAAAAGCTGTTCGACCGCTGCATCGCGCGCGTCGCGATAAATATTCAGCGATGTCACGATCGCATTCGACATGGCATTCTGCATTTGCCAGAACGGGTTATCGACTGCAGCGGGTTTGCGCGTTTCTTTGACGCGTTCGGCCGCTTGAGCAACGCTCGACGCCAGCGGATGACGATCCGACCACGACTCATATGGCACCCGCAGCGGATGTAGCCGGCTCGCGAGGTCCACGCCCCACGGCGTTGCACCGAGACGTACCCACGGCTGGACGAAGCTGCGATACAAACCCAGATTCAGATTCGACACATAAGCCGCCGTGGCGAAGCGGCGATCGCTTTGTACATCCGGTTGCACGATCGCGCGCACGTCGTCGATGCTGCGCGGCGAAATCGACAGCACGTGATCGCCTTCGACCAGTTCCGCATGCGGCGTCGCATCGGTTTTCGCGCCCATATGCGCTTCATACAAACCGGACGGCAACAGATCGATCAGATCGATATTGCTGACGAATTCGCGATGCTCCTTGCGCCCTGTGCTGCTCGACACGAAGATGCCGAGATGGCCGATGTTGTCGTGCGTCGCATAGACGATGGTCTGCTTGTGGCCGACCAGTTCGGCGTCGTCGCGATACAGGTCGGTAATCCAGCCCAGTGCCTGCGGAGGCGGCGTGATGTTGTCGCCGTACGAGCAGAACACCACAATCGGCGAACGGATGTTGCGCAGGTCGAGGCGCACGCCATCCGACAGCACGATATTGCCGCTCGACAGCCGGTTGCCGACAAACAGGTTGTCGACGATATATTGCATTTCCACCGCGTTCAGGAACACGTGACCGCCCCAGTACTTTTCGAAGCCTAGATAGCGGGGCGCTTCGGTGTCGATTGCGGCGTACAGGTTGTAGTTTTTTTGCCAGAGCGTATTGGCCGGATTGAGATTTTCGAAGTTCTGCACGAGCCACGCGCCGTCGAAGCGGCCATCGCCGAGATCGCCGGTGAGTGCGGTGAGCCACGAGCCGCCGAGCATACCGCCGGAATAGCGCATCGGATTCTTGCCGCGCCACCCGGCCCAGTACGAAACCGGCGCACCGGCGACGATGATCGGTCCGAACAGGTCGGGGCGCATTGCAGCGGTCATCAATATTTGCCAGCCCGCCTGGCAATTGCCGATCACGGCAGGTTTGCCGGGGCTATCCGGATGCAGTTCGATGACTTTCTCCAGAAACGCGGCTTCGGCGCGCATCACGTCTTCGACTGTTTGTCCGGGGACCGGGTTAGGAAGAAATCCGACGAAATAGCACGGATGTCCCGCTCGTAACGCGGCGCCGATTTCGCTGTCGCGCTTGAAGCCGCCTATGCCGGGGCCGTGCCCGGCGCGCGGATCGAACACGACAAATGGCCGCAGGCGGCCCGGATCGTGTCGTTCGGCCGGATCGTGATCGGGTTGCAGATCGGCTGGCGCGATGATGCGCACGAGTCCGTAGTTGACCGGGCGCGGCAACGTGCGTCCGTCCACGACCAATTCGGCGCTGAAGTCGAGCACATTCGGTGTGCGTTCGTGCAGATGCGCGTCGTATTGATTGCCGCGCTCGCGCATTACGTCGGCGAACAGCACCGCGCGTTGCCACGCGTCGGTCGCATAGTCGGCGGCTGCGTGAGCGAGCGCTGTGACCGGCGGAAATGCGTACGGCGTAGCGCAGGCGGAAGCGTCGGGCGTAACGGATGAAACGGACGGATCGGATAGCTGATTGAACGGATGCATGCCGCCTTAACCTCCTCGAAGAGTCGGCGCTGCTGCGTGGCCGCTGCTGTCCGGCGTTAAGTGGCCGGATTCGCAGGCCTGCATGAGAACACGCGGATGGAGCCAGGAGGTCTTTGGCGTCCCGGAAGGGCAGATTTCACTATGATCGGCAAAAACCAGGGCAATGCCATGACATCGCATAAGCCCGTCAGATCACGCGTTACATCGCGCGAGCCGCAGTTTTAAACGCGCACTGTGGCGTGTTGCATTGCGTCATGCTAGGGAGTCTAGGCGCTGGAATTTGATCTGGCAAATCGAAATTCACGCGTATTGGATGGCGCTGCCAGGTGGCGGATATCGACAGATCCGGCCGACATCCGCGCGACTTCTCAAGCCCGCTGCGAAGCAGCCGATTGGAATTCCATCCCGCCTTCTGCGTCGCTCCAGCGCGCGACCCATTCGGGCAATGTGGGCGACGCCTGCGTGACGCCGGCCAGTTGCATCATCTCGGCCGTCGTCACGATGCCGCCGCTTCGTTTCAGAAACCTGGCCCGCACGACGGCCCGCGCGACTTCCACTTCGTCGCGCACGAATCCTTGCTCGATGAATATATGCTTTTCATCCCAGCCGATAACACGGCTGCGTACGTCATAACGATTACCCAGTTCGAGCGAGCGATGAAACCGTATCGTTTCCAGCGTGACGACCGGGTACCAGCGTTGTGCGTTCAATTGCCGCCACAAGCCGCTGCGCATCATCAGATCGACGCGGGCGAGATCGAGGATCGTCAGATAGCGGCCGTTGTTCATATGGAGCAATACGTCGAGGTCGTTTAACCAGACGCGAAAGGGTGTGATGCAGGTGTCGAGCACGTTCAACCGGCTCCGGCGACGGCTGGTGAAAATCAGAAGCAATAGACGAAACAGAAGACTCATGCAAAATCCCGGTAATGAAAATGCGCCGCAGCGGCATCGAGACGTGCATGGTAATCGGGCTGATGCGCTTCGGGAGGCGGGGAGCGGCGCAAATCCGTAGAGCGCTCATTCGAAAGACGCGAGGATCGCCGACGCGGATTATCCGCGCGCGTTCCTTTTATTGACGGTGTTGCCGGTTCGCCCGCTGGCAGCAGCGCCAATGAGCGAACCGGTTCTCGTGGCTGCTACACCCCGACCTTTGCCAGTTCTCCGTACACCCGATGCAACCAGATTTTCACGCGCTGTCGTTCGAGCAACCCCAGACCGGCGCCTGCGCCGTCCTGATGATTGACCGCCGCCCAGAAACTGGCGCTTTGCCGGTCGACCTTCTGCATCGTTGCGTCGGGCAGACGGCGTAACGTCACCACGCTCGCGCCGAGCGCCTCGGCGCGCTCGCGTTCGCCAGACGCGTCGAGAATATCGAACCGGTCGCCGCGGATTTCGTTCAGCACGATCACCAGCCTGAGTCGTCCGCCGAACTGGTCGAGCCACTGCCGCAGCAGATCCACGGAATCGCGGCCGGCATCCATCACATGCCACCAGGTCAGCGAGAGACCGTGCTCTTCGGCAAGGCCGATCGCGTCGGTGTCGTCCAGCCACTGACCGAGAGCCTGTTGCGTTTGTGCGGCAAGGTCGACCAGGATCCGCCGCTGCGGATCTTCCAGCGCGCGTTCGATAAGCGGATCGAGGCTGTCATGCTGGTCCAGTGCTGCCGGAACGGTGAAGTCCGAATAGAAGCGCAACAACGCGCCGTGGGATCTGTCGGTGTCGAAGCCAACGAACGGAATACTTTGGTCGATAAAGTACTGGGCCAGAATCCGGGCGACCAGTGATTTCCCTACGCCGCCTTTCTCGCCGCCAATGAAATGGATGACGCTCATCTGTACAGATCCTTTTGTTGTGAAGTCAGCAGGGTGGAAGCAGAAGTTATCAGAGAAAGGAGACAGTACTGCGACCAGCACCGCGGAAAGAAAAAAAACGGCAAATAGTTGGTGCTTTTCTGCTGGAGCGCGGAATAGGGTGAACCCGAAGAGAGCCTGCGAGTACTTGGCCGCCTATTCGCCTATTCGCTTATTCGCGGAACGGAGCGTCGGCAACTTGTCTTATACGCCGCAATTAATTTGTCAATTCGCTGAAACGAGTACTCGCGACACCGTTGATAACGCAATCAAAGTCGGCTCCGAAATCGGTTCTTTTTGCCAGTTCATCTTACGCCGCGATCCCGAGAACCTGACAGTGCGATAACTGCCTCATATATATAGAAAAAAATGTGCCACGGTCAAAGGAATGTGCTAGAAAATAGCTATTGCACGGCGCACGGATAATCGCCGCACGGGGCAAAACAAGCGAACTTTGTTTTTCAAATTCTTAATCGGCCGCGAGGTGGATCGTGAGAATAAAAACGCTTCTAGGGTTTGGGGTAACGACAGTTGCCTCTGCGCTAACGCTACAGTGCGGCCCCGCGTGGGCCGATGGTCCCGAGACGGCTTATGCCGACGACGATGCGCCAGCGGCTTCGCTCAGTCCGAACGAGTATCAGGTTAATGCAGACGGCATGAAAGAAGATCCGAATGCGAAGATGTCGGAGGTGGCCCGCGCTTATCGCAATGGCTATATCAATCGCGGCAAGGAAGATCAGGCTGGCTACGCAGCAATGATCGACTCGCATAACCACGGTCAGCGGCAGCCCGCAAAAACGGACGTCGCCCGCGTGGATGTGCCGCCGCTGCCGGCAGGGGTTCCGGAAGACGACAGTTCGAAGTACACCAGCATTCCGCCGCAACCTCGCCAGTACGCGCAGCGCCAGGTGCCACAGCCTCCGCCGCAACAACAGCCGCAACAACAGCCGCAACAACAGCCGCAACAACAGCCGCAATACCGGCAGGCTTACCAGCCGCAGCAATATGCCCAGGCGCCGATGCAGTATCAGCCCGCGCCCCAGTATGTTCAGCCGCAACCGCAGCCGGTCTACGCGGAAAGTCAGCCTATGTATGTGCGGCAGGACTACGCGCCGCCGCCGGTCCAGTATGTTCCGGTCTACGGTCAGCAACAGTACGCGCAGCCGCAGTACGAGGAAATGCCGGTGGTGGACGTAATGCAACCGGTCGCGCCGCCGGTGGCGTATCAGGTTTACCGGCCGCCGGTCTATCTGGCGACACCGCGTATGTACGCGTACCGTGCGCAGCCGGTGATGAGCTACGGTATGTGGCGTTAGCGCATTGCCGGATGATTGAAGAGCCCATGACGCGACGGTAGGTGATTCGTATCGCCGATGCGGGCAGCGGAGAGGTCGGTGGAGTGCGCGCACTGCGTACTCGACTCGCACTTCTCCGCTGCTGGCTTACTTGGCTGGCTTATCTGGCTGGCTTATCTGGCCGATTTACCTGGCTGATTTACCAGCCCTTTTCCAATTCGCGTTGCTAACCCTATTCGCGCAGAGAAGCTGCGCACGGTCGACTCCGCAGCGAGTTGCCAAATGTTTCAACGCCGCGCGGCAACTCGCGCAACAATCTCTTCGCGCTTCGCTATCGAACCCGCATAGCGTCGACGCACCGACTCCACGACAGATTGCGGCGCGGTGTCCGGACTGCCGGCATCGAACGGCGGAGCGGGCGCGTATTCGAGCAACAACTGAACTGCTTGCGCCTCCTGTTCGCCGACCAGTTCCTTCGCCAGCGTGAGCGCGAAGTCGATTCCAGCAGTAATGCCGCCACCTGTCAGCCGGTTTCTATCGCGGACCACCCGCTCATGCACCGCAATCGCGCCCAATGGTTCGAGCAGGTGATGAGACGCCCAATGGGTCGTCGCCCGATAACCCTGTAGCAAACCCGCGGCACCCAAAACCAGCGCGCCGGTACAAACGGAAGTGACAAAGCGTGCGTGAGCCGCCTGCTGTCGCAGGAAATCGAGCGTCTCGTCGTCTTCCATCAGATCGCCGACGCCACTGCCGCCGGGTACACATATCACGTCGAGTGCGGGGCAGTTGTCGAATGTCGTGTCGGGAAGGAAGGTGAGTCCGCTGCTGGCTTTCAACGGCGCCAGGTTTTTCCACACCAGATGGACCCTGGTATCGGGTAGTGACGTGAATACGTCGTACGGCCCGGTCAGATCGAGTTGCTGTACGCCGGGAAACAGGAGAAAGCCGATTTGGAGCGCCATCGTGAAACCTCGCTGCGTAAGTGTTGGTAAGGGATGTTAAGCAAGTGAGCGTCGTGTGCCGCAAACCCGGCAAACAGATGCAAAAACGGGTGATGGACAACCCGACTTTACACAAGTACCGTATGGCAGGAATGACACAGAGTCCACATTTTCCGCCACATACTCAATCTCACGCTAAACCATGCGCACGCAGCCCCGCTCAATCAATATCCTCGCTTTTCCCGACGTGCAGTTGCTGGACGTGACCGGCCCGCTGCAAGTGTTCGCTTCCGCGAATGAAATCGCGCGGCAGAGAAGTCTTCCCGCGCCGTATGTGCCGCGTGTGATTGCTGCGCAGTCGGAACCCGTCGTGTCGTCGGCGGGATTGGGACTCGCCACGCATCCGTTGCCGTCCGCTCACGAACATTCGGATACGCTCGTCATCGCGGGCGGACGAGGGGTTCACGCTGCCTCACGTGACCCCCACCTGGTACGGTGGGTGCACCGCCATGCCGCGACCTCGCGGCGGGTGGCGTCGGTCTGCACCGGCGCGTTTCTGCTCGCCGCCGCAGGCATGCTCGACGGACGTCGCGTGGTCACGCACTGGGCGCATTGCAATGAACTCGGGCAGCAGTACCCGGCGTTGCAGATCGAGCCCGATCCCATTTTCATTCAGGACGGTCCGGTCTGGACCTCGGCAGGCGTCACCGCCGGTATCGATCTGGCGCTTGCGCTCGTCGAAGAAGATGTGGGTCGTGTGCTGGCACTCGACGTGGCACGCGAGCTGGTGGTTTTTCTCAAGCGGCCAGGCGGTCAGGCGCAATTCAGCACGACCTTGTCAATGCAGAAAGACGGTGATCAATTCGGAGAACTGCACGCGTGGATCGTCGAACATCTGAACGGCGATCTGTCAGTCGCCGCGCTCGCCGCGCATATGGGCATGAGCGAGCGAAGTTTCATGCGCCACTATCGCGCGAAAACTGGCAGAACGCCTGCGCGTGCAATCGAACAGATCCGTACTGAAGCCGCATTGCGTTTGCTTGGCGATACGTCGCTGCCGATCAAACGCATCGCGGTACGGTGTGGATTCGGCAGCGAAGAAACCATGCGGCGCAGCCTGCTGCGGGCCGTTGCCGTCACGCCGCACGCATATCGCGAACGCTTCGCGTCATCCCAGCCAGGCACGATTGAAAAATAGAGCGCATTATGCAATTCAATTAGCTTTTACAGCTTCAGGTAGGCAAAAAGATCACTATTCGCGAATCGCGCGGCGCGTTCCAACCGGAGCATGCGTTTGTGTTCGCTGGCGTACATTGCACACGTCTGACAAAGCATATTTTGAGTCTGATTCTCGTTCCAACCCTTTCTCGGCAACCACCTATATGCACTCCTTGTCAGACGCACGAGGTCAAACCGTGGCGAAACGGATTCGAATCGACAAAGGTGTCGCTCTGCAGTCTTTCCACAGTGTGATTCCAGCCGAGATAATCGCCGAAATCAACGAGGTTATCGATCGCTCATTCGGCAACACGCCGCTACGGGCGCAATCAGGAGAGATCGCAGCCGAATTGATCCGCCGTGGTGACGCATTCCGGCAACTGGAGGAGGCCATCTGCTCGGACGCACGCGCAAAGGCCGCAAAATTCGGTCAGATCGATTTGCCGTTGAAGCCGTTTCATGTGCTTCGTTGCGCGAGCAAGGCAACCGGAGCCGAAAGCAACAATCGCCACTACGATTCCCATTTACTGACCTTGCTGATCCCGCTGCAACTTGCGCCCGACGGCGTGTCCAATGGCGACCTGGTGATGTACCGGCGTCCGCGTCTGTCGGTGTCGACGCCGGGCAATGTAGTCTGCAAGATGCGCCATGGCTTTCTGCGCAGCCTGCCGCTGACGTGGCGCAGATGGCTGACGTTGCACGATCTGCGTCGCGGCAATTGCGCACGCATACCCGTGCAGGTGGGCAGCGTTTATGCATTTAATGGCTTCGCGATCCAGCATGGCAATCTGGATGTCGAAGTAGGGCAGCGCCGCACGCTGCTGATCCATTATTACGATCCGGGCCACTCATTGGGATTGAGCGAAATGCTGCGCCGTGGCCGCATTCCCGCGAAGCGCTGACGCGCAAAAGATTCCCGGCGGGGCATGGTTGACGCCAGTCAGCCATGCCCCGCTTTCTTATCGCGTTACAAGCGACCAGAGCGCATTAACGGGTTGAACCACGGATGCGATCGACCTGATCGTTGAGCCGGGCCACAGAATTGGCCAGGAAGGTTGCTCGTGCGTCGAGATGGAATACCAGCAGCGTGGCGACCAGAATAAGGAGCGCCGATGGAATCACGGCTGCCGCGAGCCATTCCGGCCGGATACCGCCGGTTGCACCGCAAATCGAGCCGGCCGCGAAATTCGCTGCCGCCATGCCGGTGTAGTGCATGCCTGCAATGGCCACTCCCATGATGCAAGCCGTGCCGATCCGTTTGCGCATGACATGTTGATGGTCGGTGCCACGCAATGTATGCGCGCCCCAGAGTGCCGCCGTCGACGCCACAATCGCGATCACGATCGATGCCGCGAAGATCAGCGGGTCGTAATGAATCGCGGGATGCATCAGCATCGCGGCCATGCCGACGTAATGCATGCTGGCAATACCCAGCCCCATCAGAATGCCGCCGGCAAATAGCCGGACGAGGCCCAGCCGTTTGCGCGTGACGATAAACAGCGCAAACCAGGAAACGAGTACGGCGATGAGCAGCGAGTAGCAGGTCACGGCGAAATCGTAGCCGAGCGGGACGCTCAGCGAAAACGACAGCATGCCGATGAAGTGCATGGACCAGATGCCAATGCCCATTGCCAGTGCACCGGCCGCCAGCCATATCTGGCGTGCCCGCGCGTACGCGAGCAGGGAAATCCGGTCTGCCAGGTCAAGCGCCGTGTAGGACGCCAGTGTCGCGATGACGAGTGAAAACGCGACTAACCCCAGGTTGTAGTTACTTTGCATAGTCAGCGGCTTTTTAAAAGAGCTCGATTAATGTTTATTGACAGCATTGCGGGAATTCTCCTCACGAAGAACCTCGGCCCCGCCAATCGCACCGGCCCGTGCGATTGTGACCTCACGCTGTGTCTCTCTCACTGCAATTGGATCAGACTCCGCGACATCACGCAGCCAGGTCAACCCGATTGAGCAAGGTTGATTCTAGTGCAAGTTGATCGCAAGCTAATCGAAGAATTGAGGCTTGGTAATCGTTGTTCTGGCTAAATTAATGCGACCTGCATTGCCCATTAACTCATTGATTGAATGGGCATAAGTCTTTTAGAGCAATGCGGGGAGAAGAGGGGGAAATCGCGATTCCAATCCTGTCAGGTTCAGGCATTCGCCGGTGGCTGGCGAATGCCTGAAAGCTTTTGAAAGGAATCGTCAAAGCAGCTAGTCCGGCGCTGTTACTGCGCCAGAAGCCGCTTCATTCAGAACGTTTCCCAGTCGGTCGAACTGGAATTGGAGCCGGACGCGCCAGCGACGGCCGTCTCAGCGGTAAAGGAGGGCGCTTTCGGTTCGACCTTGCGGCGGTTTGGTGCTGCGGGCTTGCGGGCAGATGTCTTTACGCTTGACGCAGCAACCGGGGGCCGGCTCTGCGCATTCGTACCCACCGTCGCAGTCCGCGAACTGGCGAGTCCGCTGTCACCCACCTTGAACACCGACACCGCGTTCTTCAGGCTCATCGCCTGTTCTTCGAGCGAGTGCGCCGCGGCGGCGGCTTCTTCGACGAGCGCGGCATTCTGCTGTGTCACCTCGTCCATCTGAACCACGGCCTGGTTGACCTGCTCGATGCCGCGGCTCTGTTCCTCGGAGGCCGCCGCGATTTCGCCGACGATGTCCGACACCTGCTTGATCGCCTGCTGTACGCGGGCCATGATCGCGCCGACTTCGCTCGCCTGATCCGAGCCGTCGCGCACCATCGCGACCGACGATTCGATCAAGCCTTTGATTTCCTTCGCCGCGCTCGACGAACGCTGCGCGAGACTGCGCACTTCGCTTGCGACGACCGCGAAACCGCGACCCTGTTCGCCGGCCCGCGCCGCTTCGACGGCGGCATTGAGCGCCAGAATATTGGTCTGGAACGCGATGCCTTCGATCACGCCGGTGATCTCCGAAATCTTCACCGAACTGCCGCTGATTTTCTCGACCGTGTGGATCATCGATTCAACCGCGCCGTGGCCGGTATCGGCCAGATCGGTCGCGCCGGAGGCCAGCGCATTCGCCTGGCGTGCGTTGTCGGCGTTCTGCTTCACGGTTTCGGTCAACTGCGTCATGCTCGCTGCGGTTTCTTCGAGCGAGGCGGCCTGCTGTTCCGTGCGCGCGGACAGATCGGTATTGCCGCTCGCAATTTCCCGTGACGCGACGGTGACCGACTCGGTACCGCTGCGAATCGCAGAGACGGCGGTGCGCAGGTTGGTTTGCATCTGCTGCATCGCGAACAGAACGCTGCGGGTGTCGTTGTCGTTCACCGCAATGCGCGTATCGAGATTGCCCTGCGCGATCTCGAGCGCGGCGTGCGCGACGCTCGCCGGGTCGCCGCCAATCTGTCCATTGACCGAGCGGATCACCGCGACGCCGAGCGCGGACGCGATCCCGACGCCGATCAGCGTGCAGCCGATCAGCCACCACGTGACTTCGTTGACGAGTGCGACACCCGCCGCCGAACGGTTTTGCGCAGAGCCGTCCCGAACCTCCGAGAAGTCAGTGAGGATGCCGCGGATTTTCTGATGCAGCGCGTCGGTGGTCTGGTGCATCTCGTTCAATGCGCCGGCCTGGTCATTCTGGATCGTCAGCGCTTCGACTTTCGACACCGACGCCAGATATTGCGGCCACGCTGCATCGAAATCGGCGATCAGCTGCTTCTGTTTGCTGTTCACCGCGTGATCGCGCTCGTAAGCCAGTGTCGCCAGAATGACTTCTTCGCCTTTGTGATTGAAGGTGAGGGTGTCCTCGCGTTCCTTCGGATCGGTTTTCGTCACGTAGTCGTACAGCCGCCGGTAATGCGCGGCGGCTTGCCACGACGCGGTGCCGATCTGCCGGATGGGCACGACTTCGGTTTCGTACATGGCCGTTTGCATCGCGGCCAGATCACGTAACCTCAAGGAACCCACCGCACCGACTACCACCGTCGACAGCGCGCAGATGGCAAACACCAGCAGAAGCTTGTTTGCCAGCTTCAATTCATTGAACCATTTCATTTTTTGTTTGTACCAAGGTCAGGCAGGATCAACGGCGACATAGCGGTTTCACGTCGAGGCGCTTCTTGCGAAGCGCAAGTTCCTCGGTCAGGAAAGTGAATGCCAGCTGATCCGTTAATAGCAGGGGGGACTCTCATCGCCGTCTGCGGTATTACGGCACGGGGCGCAGGTCCTGAAGCGTCGGGCAGGTTTATTTTTTTGCACCGATGCATGAGGCATTGACGCAACGGAGACCGCGCCGCAGATCAGCGCAAGGAATTCGCGCCGGGAAGGAGGGGAACTGCGAGGGTGGAACTGTGAGGGAGTGAAGCGAGGTAGCGAAGCGGCGCAGGAGCGCAGCGCAGGCCCAGGCGCGTGTCCTGCAACAGACGACGCGCCTGGCCTGTCTTTTTCAACGCAGCGAACTCATTGCGTCTGCGCGTCGGTTTTCTGAACCGACGCATCGCCCGTTTGCACCGTTGAAGCCGCCGGCGTTGCACCCGGATGACGCGGATCATGCAGGTTATCCGTCGACCAGCCGCCGCCCAGATCGCCGAACAGCGAAGCCGAATCCAGCAGACGTGTTTCCTGCACGTTCAGCGCGGTCTGCTGGGTGTTCAACTGGGTGGCCTGCGCGGTCGCCACGGTCGTGTAGTCGACCGTGCCGGCCTGGTATTCGTCGAGCGCAATCTGGGCGCCCCGATTCGCGTCGATCACCGCCGAATCCAGCACGACTGTCTGCTGGGCCAGAATCCGTAAGCCGGACAAGTCGTCTTCGACGTTACGGAACGCCGTCAGCACCGTGCCGCGATAGTTGGCGACCGCCGCGTCGTAGGCTGCCTTTGCCGCGTCGACGTCCGCGCTGCGCAAGCCGCCGTCGAACAGCGTTTCGGTGGCGCTGCCGCCCAGCGACCACACGTAGTTGCCCACGTTCAGCAGACCGGACAACGGCGACTGCGTGAAGCCCGCCAGCGACGACAACGAGATGTCCGGGTAATACGCGGCCACGGCCACGCCGATCGCCGCGTTCTGCGCAGCCATCTGACGCTCCGCATTCGAGATGTCAGGCCGGCGTTCGAGCAACGTGGACGGCACGCCAACCGGCACATCGGGCAGCGTCGGCATCGCGGTGCTGTGGGTGACCGACAACTCTTCCGGGTTCTTGCCCACCAGCACGGCAATCGCATGCGCATACTGCGCCCGCGCGACGCCGAGCGAGATCAGGCTGGACTGCGCCGTGGCGAGCTGGGTGCGGGCCGTGATGACGTCGCTGGGTGCGACGGTGCCGGCCGCGTCCTGGTTCGACACGACTTCCAGTGAGTGCTGATACGCCTCGACGGTCTTTTGCAGCAGATCGATATTGGCGTCGCTGGTGCGCAGTTCGATGATCGCGGTGGCGAGCGCAACCTGTTCGGAGAGCGTTGCATTGGCGAGCGTCGCCTCGCTCGCCTGCGCGGTCGCGGCGCTTTCTTCGATCGTACGGCGCACCGAGCCCCACAGGTCCGGCGCCCAGCTGACATTGCCTTCGAGCGAGCCGGCATTGACCACCCTGGCGGCGTTGCCGCTCGCGGCACGCTCCCGGGTGGCCGAACCGGTGGCGCCGATGGTCGGGAACAGGCTCGCGTGCGCCGCCCGCACTTCGGCCAGCGCTTCCTGATAGTTCGCGTAGTCCTGGCGTACCGTCTGGTTCGACACCGACACCAGCGGTTCGAGCTGATCGATCAGCGGATCGTTGAAGGCGGTCCACCAGTCGCCCTTGGGCCCGGACGCGGAAGGCACGGCCTGGGTCCAGCCAGGCAGTTCCGAGAATGTGGCAGGCACGTTGACCTGCGGCCGGTGGTAGTCGGGGCCGACCATGCAGCCGCTGACGAGCAGCGCAACACAGGCAGCGGCCAGCGGCCGAAGCGGGCCAACGTGCAACGCACCTGAGCGCTGAGCGGGGCCAGCGCGCTTGACCGGACCACCCAGGCCGCCAGTGGCGCCAATGGCGCCAGGTCCGCGCACGCCGTTAAGCCGTTTGAGGAAAATCTTCATCGTCATGCCTTCGTATCCGGTTGTCCGGGTTGGTCCTCGTTCCGGTTCCAGGGCAGGTTCGCGGACCACTTGACCAGCTTGCCACGCAAGCGGTCGAGATAGAGGTAGATCACCGGCGTCGTGTACAGCGTAAAGACCTGGCTCAGAATCAGCCCGCCCATCACGGTGATACCGAGCGGTTGACGCAGCGACGCACCCTGGCCAATGCCGATTGCAAGCGGCACTGCGCCGAGCACGGCGGCGAACGTGGTCATCATGATCGGCCGCAGACGCACCACGGCGGCGGCGTGAATCGCGTCGCGCGCCGGCATGTTCTCGCTGCGCTGCAACTGGATCGCCACGTCGACCATCATGATGCCGTTCTTCTTGACGATCCCGATCAGCAGAATGATGCCGATCAGCGCAATCACCGAGAACGGCGTGCCGAAGATCAGCAACGCCAGCGTCGCGCCGATCCCCGCCGACGGCAGCGTCGACAGAATGGTCAGCGGATGGATCGAGCTTTCGTACAGCACGCCGAGCACGATATACACGACGCCGAGTGCGGCCAGAATCAGCAGCGGGATCGTGCCCATCGACTGCGAAAAAGCCGCCGCCGCGCCCGCAAACGCGCCGTGGATGCTCGCCGGCATGCCGATTTCGCGGGCCGTGTTGTTGATTGCATCGGCGGCGGTGCTGAGCGAGCCGCCGGCCGGCAGATTGAACGAGATCGTCGCGGCGACCAGCCCGCTCTGATGGTTCACCTGGGTGGCCGTATGGCTGTTCGCGTACGACGTCAGCGCCGCGAGCGGCACCATGGTTTCCGCCGCCGTGCTGTCCGCGCTGCCGGTCGAACTGTTGCCCTTGCTGTTGGAGATGCTGTTGGTGGTCGCGTTGGCCTGCGCGTCCGAGTTCAGCGAATTGGTCGCCGACGAGGTGCTCGCGCTGGCCTGAGTGGCCACCGTCACGCCCGACACCGTAG
Source organism: Paraburkholderia metrosideri (assembly GCF_904848625.1). Classification (GTDB taxonomy): domain Bacteria; phylum Pseudomonadota; class Gammaproteobacteria; order Burkholderiales; family Burkholderiaceae; genus Paraburkholderia; species Paraburkholderia metrosideri. The sequence goes on along the minus strand of NZ_CAJHCP010000004.1, from coordinate 57,954 downwards.
CGCCCGGCATCTGCGTGCCGGCCGTGCCGGTGGCGTTGCCCGCCGCCGTGCTCAGGTAAATCTGGTTGAGCATCTGCGGATACTTCCAGTAGTCGGGCGCGACTTCCATCACCACGAAGTACTGGTTCAGCGGGTTGTAGATCGTCGAGACCGTACGCTGGCCGAAAGCGTCATACAGCACGCTGTCCACCTGATTCGGTGCGAAGCCGTAACGTGCCGCCGTCGCCCGATTGATCGTGACGTAGGTCTGCAAGCCGTTCTGCTGCAGGTCCGAGTTCACGTCGAGCACAGTCGCATGCTCTTTGGCGAGCGCGGCAACCAGCAGCGGTGTCCACTTGAAGAGCGCGGCGGAATCGTCGCTGGTCAGCGTGTACTGGTACTCGGCGGCCGATTGCCGGCCGCCGACCCGCAGATCCTGCTGCGCCTGCACGAACAGGCGCGCGCCCGACACCTGGTTGAGCTTGGGCCGCAGCCGGTTCACGACCTCGGTGGCGGTGACGTGCCGCTGCCCGAGCGGCTTCAACTCGATGAACACGTTCGCGGTATTCAGCGCGCGTCCACCGGTAAAGCCCGCCACCGATTCCACCGCCGGGTCTTTCTGCACGATCTCCTGCAACTGCGCGAGCTTCTTCTGCATTGCCGGGAACGAGATGCTCTGGTCGGCGATGATCTGCCCGATCAGAATGCCGGTGTCCTGCTCGGGGAAGAAGGTGGCGGGCACCAGCTTGAACAGGAACACGTTGCCCACCAGCAGCGCGCCGAGCAGCAGGATCACGAGGAGCGCATGGTCCAGCACCGCTGCGAGCGAGCGCGAGTACATGTCCTTGAAACGGTCGAACTGCTTTTCGACCCACAACGCCCAGCGCGCTTTCGAATGCCCCGCGTTCTGGCGGCTCAGCACGTACGCGCACATGGCCGGCGTGACCGTCAGCGAAATCAGCAGCGAGATCAGGATCGCGATGGACAGCGTGACCGCGAACTCATGGAACAGCAGGCCGACAATGCCCGGCATCAGCATGATCGGCAGGAACACGGCGATCAGCGAGAGGCTCATCGAGATCACCGTGAAGCCGACTTCACCGCTGCCTTTGAGCGCGGCTTCTTTCGGACTGAGGCCGAGCTCCATGTGGCGCACGATGTTTTCCAGCACCACCACCGCATCGTCGACGACGAAGCCGGTGCCGATGGTCAGCGCCATCAGCGAGAGGTTGTCGATGCTATAGCCGAGCAGATACATCGGCCCGAACGTGCCGACAATCGACAAAGGCAGTGCCACCGCCGGCACCAGCGTCGCGCGCGGCGATTGCAGGAAGATGAACACCACGCCGATCACCAGCAGCACCGCGATGAACAGCGTGCGCTCGGTATCGCCGACGGACGAGCGCACCGACTCCGAGCGGTCGATCGCCACGCCGACATGCACGCTGCTCGGCAGCGTGGCTTCGATCGCCGGCAGCACGTTGCGGATCTGCGCGACCGTGCTCACGACATTGCTGCCGGGCATCGGATACACGACCACCAGAATCGCGGACTTGCCGTTGAAGAGCCCGGCATTGCGGATGTTTTCGTTCGAGTCCTTGACATCGGCGACATCGCGCAACTGCACCGGCGCGCCGTTGCGATACGCGACGACCAGGTCGCGATAGGGCGCCGCGTGCGTGATCTGGTCGTTGGACTTGACCACGTAGCGCTGGTCGCCCACGTCGAGATGGCCCTTCGCGCTGTTCGCGTTGGCCGCGCTGATCGCCGCGCGCACGTCTTCGAGACCGATGCCGTAGCTGTTCAGCTTGCCCGGCTGCAACTCGACCCGCACGGAGGGCAGCGCACCGCCGCCGAGCGTGATCTGGCCGACCCCCTTGACCTGCGAGAGCTGCTGCTGGATCACCGAATCGGCGGAATCGTAAAGCTGCGCTTTGGTCAGCGTGTCGGACGTCAGCGACAGCACCATGATCGGCGCGTCCGCCGGGTTGTACTGCCGGTAGGTCGGGTTGCTGCGCAACGTGGTGGGCAGGTCGGCGCGGGCCGCCTGAATGGCGGCTTCGACGTCGCGCGCCGCGCCGTTGATGTCGCGGTTCAGGCCGAACTCGATGATCACCATCGACGAGCCGACGTAGCTGATCGACGTCAGTTCCTCGACGTCGGCAATCGTGCCGAGCCGCCGTTCGAGCGGCTCGGCCACCGTCGCTGCCATGATCTCCGGGCTCGCGCCCGCCATGTTCGCCTGCACCACGATCACCGGAAACGCGATGTTCGGCAGCGGCGCGACCGGCAAGCGGAAGTACGCGAGCGCGCCGGAGATCAGGATCGCGATGGCGAGGAGCGCCGTCGCGACCGGGCGCCGGATGAAGAGGGCCGAGATGTTCAACGCGGGTCCTCCGCGCCGTTGCCTGGCAGATCCGGTGCGTTGCCCGCGCCGTCGTTCGGCTCATTGCGCTTGCGCCAGCGGTTCACGCGCGTGGCCATCCGGTCGAAGAACAGATAGATCACCGGCGTGGTGAACAGCGTCAGCACCTGGCTCACCGTCAGACCGCCGATGATCGCGAGACCCAGCGGCCGGCGCAATTCCGAGCCCGTGCCGGTGCCGAGCAGCATTGGCAGCGCGCCGAGCATGGCGGCCAGCGTGGTCATCAGGATCGGGCGGAAACGCAGCAGCGACGCTTCGAAGATCGCATCGCGCGGCGCCTTGCCGTGATTGCGTTCGGCGTCGAGCGCGAAGTCCACCATCATGATGGCGTTCTTCTTCACGATACCGATCAGCAGCACGATGCCGATGATGCCGATCACATCCAGATCGCTGCCGGCGATCATCAGCGACAGCAATGCGCCGATACCCGCTGAAGGCAGCGTCGACAGAATCGTCACCGGATGGATGAAGCTCTCATACAGCACGCCGAGCACGATATACACGGCCACCAGCGCCGCGATCAGCAAATAGACCTCGCTCGACAGCGAGTCCTGGAACGCCTGAGCCGCGCCTTGCAGTGACGACGTGATGGACGGCGGCAGATTGACCGCCTGTTCGGCCGCGTGAACATCCTTGACCGCCGTGCTCAGCGACGCGCCCTTCGCGAGGTTGAACGAAATCGTCACCGACGGGAATTGCGCGAGGTGGCTGATCACCAGCGGCGACTTCGTGATCTCGATCTTCGCGATGCCCGACAGCGGCACCTGGCCACTACCGCTGGTCTGGCTCGGCAGATACAGATCGCCGATCGACTGCACGGTCGGTAGCGACTCCGGCTTGGCAACGAGAATCACGCGATACTGGTTCGACTGCTCGAAGATGGTCGACGCGATCCGCTGGCCGAGCGCATCGTACAGCGCGTTGTCGATGGTCGCGGGGGTGATGCCGAAGCGCGCGGCCAGTTGCCGGTTGACCTGGACGTTCACCGCGAGGCCGTCGCTATTCATGTCGCTCTGCACGTCGGACAGCGATGGAATCTGCTTCAGACGGTTCACCAGTTCCGGCACGTACTTCTGGAATGCCTGCTGGCTCGGTCCGCGCAACACGAAGCTGTACTGGTTCGGCGACACCGTGGTGTCGAGCGTCAGGTCCTGCTCGGGCTGCATGAACAGCTTCACGCCAGGCACGTTCGCGACTTCCTGCTGCAAGCGGCGCGCGACTTCCTGTGCGGTGTCGGAGCGCTTGTCGCGGTCGCGCAGATTGATCAGGAAGCGGCCGTTGTGCAGCGTCGAGTTGGTGCCGTCGATCCCCACGTAAGAGGTGAGCGAGACGACGTCGGGATCTTTCAGGATCGCATCGGCGAGCGCGGTCTGACGGCTCACCATCGCGGCGTACGACACGGAATTGTCGGCCACGCTGATCCCCTGGATCACGCCGACGTCCTGCACGGGGAACAGGCCTTTCGGAATCACCACATACAGGAAACCGGTCAGCGCGACGGTAATCACCGCCACGATCAACGTCAACACCTGGTGGTCGAGCACCCAGCGCAAACCGCGTTCGTACGCGTTGAGCGTCTTGTCGAACAGGCCCTCGCTGATCCGCTCGAAGCGGCTCGGATGGCGTTCGGCCTGCGCCCGCAACATGCGCGCGCAGAGCATCGGCACGACCGTTAGCGAGACGATCGCCGAGATCACGATCGTGACCGCCAGCGTCACCGCAAATTCGCTGAACAGACGCCCGATCACGCCGCCCATGAACAGCAGCGGAATCAGCACGGCGATCAGCGAAATGGTCAGCGACAGAATCGTGAAGCCGATCTGCCCCGCGCCCTCGAGCGCGGCCTCGAGCGGCGTTCTGCCTTCCTCCAGGTAGCGGACGATGTTCTCGATCATCACGATCGAGTCGTCGACCACGAAGCCGGTGGCGATGATCAACGCCATCAGCGAGAGATTGTCGATCGAGTAATTCAACTGGTACATCACGGCCAGCGTGCCGATCAGCGAGACCGGCACCGACACGCTCGGAATCAGCGTGGCAGGCACGTTGCGCAGGAACACGAAGATCACCGCGACCACCAGCACGATGGCCAGGATCAGTTCGAACGCCGCGTCGCGTACCGACGAGCGGATCACGCCCGTGCTGTCCGACACGACCGTGACTTTCATGCCGGCGGGCAGCGTGGATTCGAGCTGCGGCAACTGTTTCATGATCTGGTTGACGGTCGCGATCACGTTCGCGCCCGGCTGACGCTGCACGTTCAGCACGATCGCGGGCGAGCCGTTATACCAGGCACCGCGCTCCACGTCCTGCGCGGCCTGGGTGACTCGCGCGACGTCGCGCATGAACACCGGCGCGCCGTTCTGATACGCGATCACGGTGTTCAGATAGTCTTTCGGATCGGTGATCTGGTCATTGCCGTTGATCGTGTAGTCGAGGTCCGGGCCGTCGAAATTACCCTTCGGCTGACTGACGTTCACGTAGCTGAGCAGCGTGCGCAGATCGTCGATATTCAGGCCGTAGGCGGCGAGCTTGCGCGGGTCCGCTTCCACGCGGATCGCGGGCACGTTGCCGCCGCTCGTCGTCACCACGCCCACGCCCGACACTTCGGAAATCTTGGTGCCGAGGCGGTTGTTGGCGACGTCTTCGAGCTGCGTCAGCGACATCGACTTCGAGGTGACCGCGAGCGTCAGGATCGGCTGGTCGGCCGGATTGACCTTCGCATAGGTCGGCGGCGCGGGCAGGCCGGTCGGCAGGTAGCTGTTCGACGCGTTGATGGCCTGCTGGACGTTCTGTTCGGCGATGTCCAGGTTCAGCGACAGGTCGAACTGCAACGTGATGACCGAGGCGCCGTCCGAGCTATACGAGGTCATCTGCTGCAAGCCGGGAATCTCGCCCAGTTGCACTTCGAGCGGCGCGGTGACGGTGGTCGCCATCACGTCCGGACTCGCGCCCGGATAGAAGGTCTGCACCTGGATCGTCGGATAGTCGACGTTGGGCAGCGACGAAACCGGCAGCACGCGCATCGCGATGAGGCCCACCAGCACGAGGGCGATCATCAGCAGCAGCGTGGCTACCGGCCGGAGAATGAACAGTCGGGAAATATTCATCGGCGAGCGGGCCTGCTACGACGAAGCCGCATCGGCGGACGAGGCTGCGGAAGCTGCCGCCGCGCCGGAAGCGGCTTCGGAGGCAGGCTCGGAGGCCGCTGCAGCGCCAGACGCGCCGCGCGCGCCTGCGGCCCGTTTTGCGCCAGCCGGCTGGATCTTCGCGCCGTCGTTGAGACGGTCGGTGCCGTCCGTGACGACCTGATTGCCCTGCGACAGACCAGACAGGATCACCGTATTCTTGCCGTCGCTCGGACCGAGTTTGACCTTGTGCACCGAGACCGTGCTGTTCGCGTTCACGAGATACACGAAGTCGCCGGGTGCGCCGCTTTGCACGGCGGCCGTCGGCACCAGCACCGCGTTCTGCAGGGTATCGACCAGCAGCTTCACGTTGACGAACTCGTTGGGGAAGAGCGCTTCGTCGTCGTTGGCGAAGGTGGCCCGCAACGTGACCGTGCCGGTTGCGGTGGCCATCTGGTTGCTGAGCGCGTACAGCGTGCCGGTGGCGATCTGCTGCGAGTTGTCGCTGCTATAGGCCGTGACCGGCAACGTGGCGCCGGCGTTCAGGCGTTGCACGATGGAAGCCAGCGCATCTTGCGGCACCGTGAACTGCACGGTAGTCGGCTTGACCGTGGTGATGACCACGATGCCGGTGCTCGATGACGCCGTGACGTAGTTGCCCGGATCGACCAGACGCAGACCGACCTTGCCCGCGACCGGTGCGGTGATCCGGCAATAAGTCAGGTCGAGATCGAATTGGGCGATGTTGGCGAGATCGGATTTGATCGCGGCTTCGTCCTGTTGCACGAGGAACTGCTGATCCGCGAAGGTTTGCTGCGCGATCGACTTGCGTTCATTCAACTGCGTGTAGCGCACCAGGTCAGCCTGCGCCTGGGCCAGCGTCGCGCGATCTTTGGCAAGGGTCGCCTCAGCCTGCTGCTTGCTGATCTGATACTGACGCGGATCGATCTGCGCGAGGAACTGGCCTTTCTTTACTTCCTGGCCTTCGTGATAACCGACCTCGGTCAGATAGCCGCTCAGTTGCGGCAATACCGTGACGGTTGCCGTTGGGGTGACCGTGCCGAGTTCGCTCAACGTGACCGGCATCGAACCGAGCGTTGCGCTCGACACCGTGACGACGATGGGCGCGACGTCGCGTGTGGGCTTCTTGCGGGTCAGCAGGTGGACCGCGACTACCGCGATCAACACCAGCACGATTACCACGAACACGATGAGCCCGCGTCGGGAGCGCTTTGGCTGCTTGGACACGGTGTCACTCATAAGACTCTCCGAAAACTGATGCTGTCGTTAATGTGTAGTGGGGGCGAGGTCCGCAGACGGGACTGCCGGAAAATGCCATGGTTCTTATTCGTTGTCACTATCGAGCCAGCCCCTGGGTGCGTGTTATGAAAACGTAAGCCGGGCGGGCGCGACGGCGGCGCCACGCCGTGGCCGACGTTAGCAGCATGACGTTCGGTGGATTGCGGTGCGTAACGGCAGCCGCACTTCGTAACGAGCCGTAAACTTTCAGCAAAGCCACCCCGGCATATGACGCGCAGAAAGACCTGCGAATTGCTGCACGGCTGCCGCGCGGGCCGCTTTGAAACGCCGTGTGTTGTTCATCATTGCCTGAGTAGCCGTGTGTGGTTGAAGAATGAGACGGGTTATGGCATCAATGTACCTGGCTCGGGCGAGCCTTGAGTTACATGGTTGCAACATTGTCGTTGTCAGAAAGACTCCGTTACATCTCGACGGGTTGGTCGTTCATGTCGTTCATGTCGATCGGCAGGGAGAAGTTCTTTTATTCATTCTCAATAGTGGCGTGTCGCGTTATTGCAGATCGGTCCAAACCTGACGAATAGCTTTCTGAAATGATGGAGATCTTTTTTCGACAGTCACCATAGCAGACAAGCGCGCGTGTCCGGGAATGATGAATGACTCTAATGAGCCGTCGCGTGTGAAAGAACCCCGTGCCCCTTTAGCAATTCCCGTTCCGTGGATGGAGCGCAGGTGAGTTCTGCAGGACCGCCGGCATGAATCACACGAGCGGCTCTGTTCGCCGCCACGCGAGGCAACCGCGCAGCACGATCAGGATGCACCGCGCAAACCCGTCACTATCCACTGGGGTTGGCCTTATCCGATGACTCGATACGTTGCTTTTTTACGCGCTGTGAATGTGGGCGGCACAGGCAAACTTCCGATGGCCGAACTGCGGGCCATGTGTGAATCGATTGGCTGCACCGATGTGCGAACCTACATCGCGAGCGGGAACGTGGTGCTGGATAGCAGGCTGGGTGAAGCGTCGTTGAAGAGGCGCCTCGAAGAGCGGCTGATGGCCTATGCGGGCAAACCCGTTGGCGTTGCGATACGGAGCGGCGCAGAGCTGGCCGCGGTGCTTGCCGGCAATCCGTTCAAATCCGCTGCGCCGAATCGAACGGTTGCGATCTTTCTCGACGAGCCGCCCCCCGCCGATACGGCAAGTCACGTGAGCGGTCTACAAGACGAGGAGCTTGCGCTCGGCGCTCGTGAGATTTACGTGCACTACAGCAACGGGATCGCCAGGTCGAAGCTGAAAATCCCGGCCGCGAAAAACGGCACTGCGCGCAATATGAATACGGTGGCGACCCTCGTCGAGTGGGCCACTAGTGGCGTTCGGGAAAACGAAGCTTCGAATGATTCCGGCCGTACGAAAGATAGATGACCATGCCGATCACCAGCCACACGACGAGTCGCAACCAGGTGACGAGCGGCAGTCCCACCATCAGCAGCAAACAGAACAGGATGCCGAGAACCGGCACGATCGGCACCCCCGGCACGCGGAACGGACGCATCGCATTGGAATCGCTGCGCCGCAGATAGATCACCGCGCCGCATACGAGGATGAACGCGAACAGCGTACCGATGCTGACCATTTCTCCCAGTACGCCGATCGGTGTCAGCGCCGCCACGATCGCGACAATCGTGCCGATCAGGATCTGGCTCAGGTAAGGCGTCTGAAGACGCGGATGAACCCGTGCAAAAAGCGGCGGCAATAAACCATCTTGAGACATCGTGAAGAAGATGCGGCTTTGACCGTATAGCAGCACGAGAATCACGGTGGTTAATCCGGTTAGCGCGCCGATCTTGATCAGAATGGAGAACCAGTTAAGGCCAATGGCGTCCACCCCTTTGGCAATCGGATCAGGCACATTCAACTGCGCATAAGGCACGAGTCCGGTCAGCACGCCTGCCACCAGAATGTATAGCACCGTGCAAATGACCAGCGATCCCAGGATGCCGATCGGCATGTCACGTTGCGGCTTCTTTGCCTCCTGCGCGGCCGTGGATACTGCATCGAAACCAATGAACGCGAAGAACACGACGGCCGAGCCACGCAGAATCCCGCTCATGCCGAAGTGACCAAATTCGCCCGTATTCGCCGGAATAAACGGGTGCCAGTTTTCCGGTTTGATAAAAAATACGCCAAGCGCGATGAAGGCCACCACCACGACCAGTTTGACGGCCACCATGACGTTGTTGAGGCGCGCGGATTCCTTGGTGCCGAGCACGAGCAGCGTGGTCAGGATCGCGATGATCAATATTGCGGGCAGATTGATGATGCCGGTAGTCGTGGTGCCGTCGGCGAGCTTGATGACGGTACCGGGCGCGGCGGCCATCACGGGCGGGATCTCGAGGCCGATATTACGCAACAGACTCACAACATAGCCCGACCAGCCGACTGCCACCGTAGCCGCGCCCATCGCATATTCGAGAATCAGATCCCAGCCGATGATCCACGCGAAGATCTCACCCAGGGTGGCATACGTGTAGGTGTAGCTGCTGCCGCATACCGGCAGCATCGCCGCGAGTTCCGAGTAGCACAAGCCGACGAATGCGCATGCTATGCCGCCGAGTACGAACGACAGCATGATGCCTGGGCCCGCGAATTGTGCGGCCGCGGTGCCGGTCAGCACAAAGATGCCCGCGCCGATAATGGCGCCGATTCCCATCGCGGTAATACTGGTGGCGCCCAGCGTTTTCGACAGTGAGTGCCCCTCAGCATCGGCGCTCCCCACAATATCGGCGACGGATTTCCGTGCCATGTAGCTTGTATCAGCCATGATGAGTCGTCCCGTTTCAAATGGTGTTCTGGGCACGAACCGACTCGGCTGCTTCGGTTCGCGGAGTACGACAAAAGCATCTGTTACCGAAGACAGGCAGCGGGTGAGGTGAAGAGAAGAGAACTCTGGAATTCAGTGTAGGCCGAAAAAAAAGCAAAGTGAAAGCATGCGACCGAATTGCGCGCATCTTTTGCCCTCGCATGCGTGGTCAATGCGATGAGGAGGGGAGCGGCCGGTTGGCTGAAGGCCGTGACCTTACGTGAGCTTGCGCGACCTTGCGTAACCGTTACTCCGCGCCGACTTGTGCGAGTGCCGCAATCAGGTCGCCGAACCGTTCCCCCTGAACCAGGATATGGCCTCTCAGCGCAGCGGCTGCTGCGTCGCCGTCGCCTGCGGCGAGTGCATCCACGACTGCCTGGTGCTCGTCGAACGATGCGGCAACCCGTCCTTTGACGCGCAATTGCAGACGCCGGTAAGGGCGCAACAGCTTATGCAGCGCTCTCGCCTGGTCATGCAGGAAGCTGTTGTGACTGCCCTGATAAATCAGGCAATGAAAGCGCTCGTTCAGATGGAAGTACTCGTCGGGGTTACCGGCGTCGCGTGCGTTCTGACATTCGACATGCGCGACGCGCAACGCTTCCAGTTCCTGCGCGTCCATGCGCCGCGCCGCCAGGCGGCTGGACATTGCTTCCAGTTCGGCCATGACTTCGAACATCTCGATCAACCTGGGCAGGCTGATTTTGGCGACCACTGCCCCGTGCCTTGGCCGCATCTCCACCATGCCCGCTGCCGCGAGTTGCAGCAGCGCTTCCCGCACGGGGGTGCGCGATACATCGAAACGCGCGATCAGCTCGGCTTCATCGAGCCGCGCGCCGGGCGGAAGATCGCCGGTCGCAATGGCTTCTTCAATGGATTCCCTCAGTTGATCTGCAAGCGTGAGCCTGTTTGTCATGTTTGGACTCCCTACGGAATCGGGTTGACCACAACGAGCGCGACGTCACTGTACGCGTAAACGATAGTTGAGAACGGTGTCTGGCGAATTATAAATACGTACGCAGGCTATAAATATAAAAATAGACTATTTACGAAATACTGACAGGGCTTCCCCGCATATCTGCTGCGATCGCCTTGTGATTTCGTCCATTCCATACGCGCATATTCCTGTTCCTTGACCGTGTCGGAGGACCTGATCATGAAGGTGCAATCGGTAGCGGTATCGGTGGGAGTCGGTGTAGCGATCGCGCTGATCGGCGGCTGCGGAAATGACAGCATTACGCCGCCCGCCCCTGTGTCTCACGGCGCAGGTTTCATCAAGAGCTTTCAGATCCTTTCGAGCGCGCCGGCCTTCGGCGGCGCGACACCGGCAGGCGCAGCGGGTCCTTATCAGGTGATCACCGCGGTCGTGCACGGAGAGCTCGATCCAAACAATCCGCTCAATGCGGGCATCGTGAACATCAAGAACGCGCCGGTAGGCAGCGACGGTTTCGTCGCTTATTCGACCGACGTCGTGATCCTGCGGCCGCAAAGCGCGTCCGCTGCCAAGCGCGTGCTGTTCTATGACGTCGTGAATCGCGGCAGCAAGATCGGCGCGGCGTCATTTGTCGGCGGCGGCGCGCTCGATACCGGCGCGGCGCCATCGTCGAGCTTTCCATCACTGCTGCGCAACGGCTATACGGTTCTATGGAGCGGCTGGCAAGGCGATGTTCCGCTCACGGGCAATAGCACGCTCGCGGGCGCTGGGCTGCTCGGCGCGAGCTTCCCCGTTGCGACCAACAAGGACGGCACGCCGATGACCGGGTTGAGCCGCGAAGAATTTATCCCCGACTATGCGGGCGGCCCTGCTACCACGATTCCGTTGACGTACGCACCAGCCAATCTCAACGACAAGACGTCGGTCACGTTCACCGCGCGGCAATCGTGGCTGACCTCGTATGGCAGCATTCCCGGCGGCTTCGAAAACTATACGGCGCCTTCGGTGCCGGTATCGACGTGGAGCTACACGAGCACGCCGAACAACGTTTATGAAGGCAATTACTCGGTGACGTTCACGCCGCCCGCCACGGTGCCCGGACCCAACGGCACCCAGGTGCCGCCCGACGCCGGGACGATTTACAGCTTCGTGTATCAGGCGGCCGCGCCGACTGTCGACGGTATCGGATTCGCGGCATTGCGCGATCTGGTGTCATTCCTTCGTTACGATGCGACCGATGCATCAGGCGCCGCCAATCCGCTGAACGATCTGAAGCAGGCGGGTTGTGTCGCGACGACGTGCTCGACGACGACGAACTTCGACATTGCCATTGGCGAGGGCATATCGCAGTCGGGCCGTTTCATGAAGGACTTCCTGTATCAAGGCTTCAATGTGGATACGAACGGCAAGATCGTGTTCGACGGCATGTTCCCGATCATTTCGGCCGCGCGCCGTACGTGGACCAATGCAGCCTTTGCACAGCCTGGCCGCTGGTCGAAGCAGCACGAAGATCACTTCATGCCGGGCTTCCAGTTCCCATTCACGTACGCGACCATGACCGATCCGGTTAGCGGCGTGAGTGACGGTCTGCTCAAGCAGTGCACGGTGACCAACACCTGTCCGAAGATCATGCAGCTCGACGGCGCGTTCGAATGGTGGGGCGGCGCAGCATCGCTCGTCGTGACGGACGGACGCGGCAACGACATCCAGTTGCCGTCGAATGTACGTTACTACCTGGTGCCGGGCACGCAGCATGGCGGCGGTAGTGGCGTGACGACCGGTAACTTCATCGTGCCCACGGCGGGCAGCCAGTGTCAGTTGCCGGGCTCGCCGGTTGAAGAAACGCCCGTGGAGCGCGCGCTGATTCCGGCGCTGGTCAAGTGGGTCGGCACCGGTGCGCAACCGCCGGCATCGCAATACCCGACGGTTGCCTCGGGCAATCTGGTGGCGCCGACTCAGGCCACAGTAGGCTTCCCGTCGCTGGCTAACGTGACAGTGCCGAGCGGTCCGGCGGCCACGCCCACGCCTTTGCAACTGACCTTTAACGGCGAATACAACCAGCTGTTCGTGACCGACTATAGCAATGCGGTTCCTGTCGTGAACACGGCGCAGGCCTACACCATTCTCGTGCCCAAGGTGGATACCAACGGTAATGAGACGACCGGCGTGCTGGTGCCGGATGTCAGCGTGCCGCTCGCTACTTACACCGGCTGGAATTATCGCGGCGCGGGGCACGCAATCGGCGACGGCTGCATTTCGAACGGCGCGGCGATTCCGCTCGCGGTGAATGCCGCTGCGCAGGCTGGCGGCAGCGATACACGGGCGACGCTGCAAACGCTGTATGGTGGCAGCCGGTCGAAGTATCAGACGGCAGTGGCGACTGCGGCTAATACGCTGGTGACGCAGGGTTATCTGTTGCAGGACGATGCCACTAACGTGTTCATTGCGAACGCAGCGAGCATTTCCGCGACGTTGTTGCCGCAACCTTGATACCGTGATCTGCGGTACAGCGTGATTGATAAGGCTACCGCCATGACGCAGACTGTCAGAGGGAACTCCGTGATGTACGCCGTCGCGCTGCTGCTCGCAGCGTGCGGCGGCGGTGGAGGAGACGGCGGTTCGGGTACGGCTGGCACGCCCCCCGCGCCGCCGAGTGCGTCGGTTTATCAGAACAGCCTCACGCTCGGCTCGGTCAACGCAGCCTCGCTGTCGGTCATCCCCGCCACGACGACGACCAACGCGATGCTGGTCAGTCCAGTCGTCGCGCCGCTGCTGGTGGCGGGAAATAATTCGCTTGTGTCGATGCATCTGTCCACGACCACGTCGGGTAGTGGCGTTGCATGCGTGTCGGCACCCACCAATAGCATTGGCACGGTGACCGGCGTGAACGCCGGTGTCAACATCAAGAGCGTGGCTGCGTTGCTGGATAACACGTGGAGCGTATCGGCCACGCCATCCGCGGATTGGACGACGCTTGGTGCAAGCGCTGCCGTATTCGACGGCTGGGAGAATTGCGGCGCGAAGGCGGAAGGTGCGCCGTCGCCTTCTTCGACCTTGATAGTCAATGCAGACGGCAGCTTTTCCGATAACGTATTCGACGGCAATCCGTCGACAACGGTCACGACAATCGGCCAGAGCTTCAACGCGGCACAGGCTGCGTCGTTATTGTCGACCGACGGCTATCTCGACATGAGCCAGCCCGCCACGCCGCAGATTATCCGGTTGAAGCTCTATCACAACGCCGCGCATCAGACCGTGCTGGTCGAACAGGGTATTCCAGTGAGCGGCGCCACGAACCAGACACCTGGATTTATCGCCATCTATTTCCCGCGTTGAACGAAGGGCGCTTGCGTTGAATGGGTTCCTGCCTCATGTGCTGTGTGTGGTGCCCCGTATCGCTACGGTCATGGAATAAAAACGGTCCGGGAAAGACGGTCTGTGTTTTCCCAGTGGGCACTCAACTCGGCAAGCGGGAAGGTCTGCGTCGCGACTTGCAGTCCGGCGGGCACGGCCGCATCGAATACTTTTTTCATCGCATCGAATAGCCGCATTAACGGGATGCTCCCAATGCCGCTGCCCAGCAATGTAATGGCTTTCGAGCGGAGCACGGCGGCGGGCAGTTTGATATCAGGCCCGCTGATCGCGCCGATCTGCACAAAGCGGACAGGGTAGTCATCCGCCACTGCGCGTGCCGCAGCGAATAGCAGCGACTCGGCACTCGTTCCCCACAGATAATCCAGTACTACATCCACGCCACGGTGAAATTGCGATTCGAAGGCTTCTATCAGGCTATCCTTGCTTTGCTCCAACGAAATCGTGATGTCGGCGCCCGCAAGCTTCAACGATTCGAGCGCGGCGGCGTTGCGGCCAGTCACGATAATGTGCGCTGCGCCAAGGTGTTTTGCGATCTGCACCGCGAGCCTCCCCGAGGTGCCGGTCGCGCCGTTGATCAACACGGTTTCGCCCGCTGCGAAGCGGGCGCGCTCAACGAGCGCTGCCCACGACGACATGCCCGGAATCGCGATGGCGGCTGCGGTGACGTCGTCCAATGCATCGGGTAACGCAATGCACTGCGCTTGCGGCACCAGACTGCGTTCGGCCATCGCCCCGAACGGGGCGCGCGGTTTGAAGAAGTACACGCGTTGGCCGTTTTCCAGCCGCCCCGTGCCGTCGACACCGGCAACGAATGGATAGCTCTGTGCCGACGAATAGTGCGAGCCGGCGGCTCTCGCCCGGGTGACGTGACTGAGCGAGGACGCCGTGACATTGATCAGACAATGGCCCTCGGCAGCCGTGGGCTCGTCGAATTCTCCATAAACAGGGCGTTCGCCCATGCCCTTAACAACAGCGGCTTTCATGATTGCTCCTTGAATTTGAGGCCGTAAAGCGGGGTCGATCGATTGCAGTCGATGGCATTCAATTGCGATCCCTGTCGATCAGTGCGCGAGGACCCATGCGCGCAGCGAGACATCGCGAATCTCGAACACGTCGAATAGACCAAGAGCGCGCAGAACAGGTAAAGCATCGGCCATGTCGGTTTCGGCCTCGGTCCGTGCACTCGCGCTGGCTCCCGGATCGCTCCAGACGCGCGCATTCGCCAGAAACGCAGCCACCGTGCCTTTGCGGATCGTCACGCCGCGCAACTCCACTTGATCGACGTTATCGGGAAGAAACTGTTCGGCTCGCATCGCACTGCACTCCATTCGGTTGAACATTGAAGTCAAGTGTAGACGTGCAAGCGCGGCCATACTCCGGTATAAATGCCATTCAATACCGTTTTCCGGCCATGTCCGACCCTCTGATTCGACCCGACCTCGTGACCTCTTCGGCAGGTCCGTTCCTCGCTGCGGCTGAACTGACGCAAAGCGAGGCTCGCGCGACGTCGTCGCATAGCCATCCGCGCGGGCAACTGATGGGTGCGCTGAGCGGACTCGTGTCGGTCGGACTCGACCGGCAGACCTGGGTTGTTCCGGCAATTCACGCCATCTGGATTCCGCCGCATTTCGTCCATTCGGTGCGCTCGTATGGACCTTTCTCCGGCTGGAGCGTATTCATTGCCGAGCATCGATGCGCGCCATTGCCGCGAGAACCGCGCGCAATCAGAACCACGCCTCTGTTGCGCGAAGCAGTCCGGCGCGTGGCGACCTGGCCGGGCGTCGAACTCGATCCCTCGCAGACACGGATTGCGGAAGTCATCATCGACGAACTCGCGGCGTCGCGAGCGGAATCGTTAGATCTGCCGCGTCCCGACGATCCGAGACTCGTGCGCCTCACCGATGCATTGGCCAGCGATCTGTCCGATAACCGCCGGCTCGAAGACTGGGCCGCGTGGGCCGGACTCGCGCCGCGTACGCTGAGCCGGCGCTTCGTTGCCGAGACGGGTTTGACCTTTGCACAATGGCGGCAGCAGGCGCGTTTGCTGCGCGCGCTGGAACGAGTGGCGGACGCCGTGCCCGTCACGACAATCGCGCTGGAACTCGGCTACGACAACGTCAGCGCGTTTATCGACATGTTCCGCCGCGCAATGGGCACGACGCCGGGCCGCTATCTGGCGCAGGAGTCGCGCGGAGAATCGGCTAGCTGAGTCGTTCGACGGCGATGCGCGAACGTCATGATTCGCTGAGAATAAATTCTCACCCCCAATGATGGTGCAGTGCAGGGTGATCTCCCACGGTCATCATGCTAAAAACGCACTGTGGGTGTTGGCTGTGGAGACATGCATGCGCCGTATGTAGCGCACAATGCGTCCAGCACCTGGAAGCGTACTGAATTCGCCCGGAGACTCGTGATGCCGTATGTTCCGTCCACCCGACATATCGACCGCGTATGCAACGTCATCGAAGGGCGGACTGTGCGTCCTGGTGCGGACGGCAAACGGCTGGCGTCGTCGTACCGGCGCTCGCTCGAGCAATACCATCTCGACCC
This sequence comes from Paraburkholderia metrosideri, assembly GCF_904848625.1. GTDB lineage: Bacteria > Pseudomonadota > Gammaproteobacteria > Burkholderiales > Burkholderiaceae > Paraburkholderia > Paraburkholderia metrosideri. Next base: position 41,448 of record NZ_CAJHCP010000004.1, on the reverse strand, counting down.
TGGCGCAACCGTCGGTCCGCGCATTCTCACGGTGCCCGAACTGCGCGACGTGCAGCATCGCGAAGAAACCTTTCTGCGGGCGTCCGGACAGTGTCTGTCGCGCCTGCATGAAATGGTGCGCGAAGCCGACTACTGCGTGATGCTGACCGACGCGCAAGGCGTGACTATCGACTACCGGGTGGATCGCGAACGTCGCCACGAATTCAAGCGTGCAGGTCTTTATCTGGGCTCCTGCTGGTCGGAAAGTGAAGAGGGAACCTGTGGCGTCGCAACCGTATTGCTCGATGCCGAGCCCATTACCGTTCACCGCACCGATCACTTTCGCGCGGCCTTCACCACGCTGACCTGCAGTGCGTCGCCGATCTTCGGCTTGCATGGCGAATTGCTGGGCGTACTCGATGCGTCGGCAGTACGTTCACCCGACGAGCGCGAGAGCCAGCGGCTCGTCAACCATATCGTGCGGCAAAGCGCGTTGTTGATCGAAGATGCGTTCTTTCTGAGTGCCGCGACCGATTGCTGGGTGTTGCTCGCGCATCGCAATCGGCACTACGTCGAAGCGCAACCGGAGATTCTCATTGCAGTCGACGCCTGCGGCAACGCCGTCGCAGCAAACCGTCGGGCGCGTGAATGTGTGCCGGCGTTGAATCAACTGCCTTGTCATATGGCGGCCCTTTTCGATCTACCGGCGGAGCGCCTGTTCGATTGCAAGGCGAGCCGTGGAATTGTGTCGCTCAGGTTGAACGACAGCGGTTCACCGCTTTACGCACGCATCCGGCCACCCGTTTCCCGGATGCCGGCGCGATCGGCGAAACCCGCCTCGACGCCCCGAGAAACCGTGACAGCGCCGCCAGCCGCGCCCGCGATGTCCGACGGGGATGTACTCGAACGCAATCGCATCGTCGCCGCATTGGGCGACGCGAAGTGGCGCACGGACATGGCCGCGAAAGCGCTCGGTATGTCACGCGCGACGTTGTACCGGCGCATTGGCAGGTTAGGCATTCTGCCGCCGCATAAGTGTTAGACGCGTTTCATCGCTTTCTCTAGCGGGCCGAGAACCCGCGTTTCCTATCGACTATTTATCCGTTCTGTATGGAGGAGCAACCATGCCTGATAACAACGCTAACCGTTCAATCTCCAGTGTTCTGGAGTCCCTTGAAGGCGCATTACGACGTGGCGACACGGCGGCAGCTGTCGAGTTATTTCAGCCTGAATGCTATTGGCGCGATCTGGTCGCATTCACATGGAACATCAAGACCATGGAAGGCCGCGAACAGATCGCCGCAATGTTGAACTCCCAAGTCGGTGCGATCAAACCGTCGAAGCTGAAGCTGGCGGAAGACAGCGAGCCTGCAGCCGATACGAATGGCGTGACCCAGGGCTGGATCACATTCGAAACCGAGTCGGCGCGAGGTAGCGGCTTCATTCGTCTCAAGGACGGTCTGATCTGGACCCTGCTGACAACCATGGCCGAACTCAAAGGTCACGAGGAGCCGAAAGGGCCGAAGCGTCCGATGGGTGCCGAGCACGGCGCGCGTCCTGACCGTACTAGCTGGAAAGAGAATCGCGAGGCCGAACTCGATACGCTCGGAAATTCGACGCAGCCCTATTGCCTGATTGTCGGCGGGGGGCAAGGGGGCATCGGCCTGGGCGCGCGGCTAAGGCAGCTTGGCGTGCCCACGATCATCATCGATAAAAATGAAAGGCCCGGCGACGCCTGGCGCAAGCGCTACAAGACGCTGTGTCTGCATGACCCGGTCTGGTACGACCATATGCCGTATCTGCCGTTTCCTGACAACTGGCCTGTGTTTACGCCGAAGGACAAAATCGGCGACTGGCTCGAGATGTACACGAAGGTGATGGAACTGAACTACTGGGGAGCGACGACCTGCAAGTCCGCACGTTATGACGAAGCAAAGGGCGAATGGATTGTGCAGGTCGAGCGGGAAGGGCGCGAGATTACGTTGCGGCCCAAACAACTCGTGCTCGCCACCGGCATGTCGGGCAAACCGAATGTGCCGAACTTCAAGGGCATGGATGTGTTCAAGGGCGAGCAGCATCATTCGTCAAAGCATCCTGGACCGGACTCGTATCGCGGCAAGAAAGTGGTTGTGATCGGCGCGAACAATTCAGCGCATGACATTTGTGCCGCGCTATGGGAAGCCGGTGTCGACGTGACGATGGTTCAGCGCTCGTCGACGCATATCGTCAAATCGGACTCGCTAATGGAGTTGGCGCTGGGCGATCTTTATTCGGAGCGAGCGGTCGCGTCCGGCATGACGACGGCGAAAGCCGATCTGACTTTTGCGTCGATTCCGTACGCCATTCTTCACCAGTTCCAGATTCCGGTATTCAACGCCATCAGGGAGCGCGATGCGGAATACTATGGCCGGCTCGAAAAGAGCGGCTTCATGCTGGATTTCGGCGATGACGATTCAGGCCTGTTCATGAAGTACCTGCGGCGCGGCTCGGGTTATTACATCGATGTCGGCGCATCCGAACTTGTCGCGAGCGGCAAGATCAAGCTGAAAAGCGGCGTCGACGTGGTGGAGTTGAAAGAGCATTCGGTATTGCTGAGCGACGGCACCGAACTCGAAGCGGATGTCGTCGTGTTTGCAACGGGGTACGGCTCGATGAACGGCTGGGCCGCGGACCTGATTTCACGCGAGGTAGCCGACAAGGTCGGCAAGGTCTGGGGACTCGGGTCGAATACGACGAAAGACCCAGGGCCCTGGGAAGGCGAGCAGCGCAATATGTGGAAGCCTACGCAGCAGACGGCGCTGTGGTTCCACGGCGGGAATCTGCATCAGTCGCGCCACTACTCGCAATACCTGTCGCTGCAATTGAAGGCGCGGATGGAGGGAATCCCGACGCCTGTATTCGGCCTGCAGGAGGTTCATCACGTCGCATAGCCTGACGAGGCCAGCTTGCCGTGCTGGAACGCCGGATTGCTAGCGGCGTTCCAGCACGCGTGGTGCTACCGGTGTTACGCGTCTTTCAACCACGGCATTTCCACGGGCGACACCACCAGATGCCGGAGTTCCCGTTTCAGTTCGAAGATGAACCCGACCAGAATCATCGAGTCGGCATAGGGGATCGGGAACACATGCGGATTTTCCGCGGAACGCAGCGGGCGTGTAGGGGTGTCCGCCGTCGTGGCAGCGTGTTCGCGCACGCTTTCCAGCTCGTCTGCCATGGCCTGCCCGCTTACTTTCAGGACGCGGCTACGCAGGTCGCTGAACGGTTCGATGCGCGCCCCGTCTTCGTTGTATTCGGGCACTTCATAAATGAACCAGGACATGTGCGTCTCCAGAGAAAAGGGCCGCCATTCTAGCAGCGAGTGTGGGGGATTATCACCCGGTGCGACGCCTGCCCAACGGGTTTTGCAATAAAGATAATCTGGTATCGTGAGGCTGAAGTAGCAGGAACTGACCGGTGACCCGCCCCCCAGGCTACTCCGCCTGGACGCGACCTGACAGAGACGGCTAACGATGCCCAGACATAATCCAGCGCTCCATCGTAGTCAGAAAGCCCCCATGACGCGAGGGCGCCGCTGGCTTCTGATCATCGGTTCGATCGTGGTGCTGGTTCTGTTCGGATGGACGCTGGTGGTCATTCTCAAGCCCGCGTTCCAGCGCCGGATCGTCATCACAACCGGCGCGGACAATGGCATCTATCGAAGCTTCGCGGACCGCTACGCGCCCCTTCTGAAGCGCGATGGCATTCAGCTCGATATTCGCAGTTCTTCCGGTTCGGTCGAAAATTATCAGCGGCTAATCAATCCGGACAGCGAATACGAAGTCGGCTTCATTCAGTCGGGCACCGTCAGCCCCAAAGAATCGGATAACCTGCAAACCATCGCTGCGGTGTCTTATGAACCGATCTGGGTGTTCTATCGCGGCAACACCGTAATCGACCGGTTGGCGCAACTGCGCGGCAAGCGGGTGTCGGTCGGTGTTCCTGGTAGCGGCCTGCTGAATGTTTCGATGGTCCTGCTCGGCTATAGCGGCATCAACGCGGGCAACACCACGCTGCTGCAAATGGATGCGCCCAAAGCCTATCGGGCGCTCGAAAGCGGTCAACTGGATGCTGCTTTCTTCATTGGCAGACCCGACGCGCCGATACAGAAAGCGCTGTTGGCCAGCAATCTGAAGCTGATGAGTTTTGTGCAGGCCGAAGCGCTGGTTCAACAGTTTCCTTCGCTTTCCAGAATTATTTTTCCGCGTGGGTCGGCCAGTATCGCCGATGATCTCCCGCGCACCGACGTCACGCTGCTGGCTGCTACCGCTCTGCTCGTGTCGAAGGACACATTGCATCCCGCATTGACCTATTTGCTGCTGGACGCCGCCAGAACGGTCCACGGCGGTGAAGATTACTTTACGCCGCTGGGTACGTTTCCGAATCTGAATAGCGGCGAATTTCCTGTCTCCGATGAGAGTACCCGCTACTTCAAATCGGGCCGGCCGTTCCTGCAGCGTTACCTGCCGTTCTGGCTGGCGAGTCTGATCGAAAGAAGGTTTCTGATCCTGGTTCCTTTCATGGCGCTGCTGATCGGCTTGCTACAGGCATTGCCGCGCCTGATCGAAGCCCGGATCAAGCGGCGGCTGGTGGTCTGGTACCGGGAAATAAAAGCGCTGGAAGACGAGGTATGGCGCAATGCGCGACCTACGCCGGCTCAGATTGCGAAATGGCGCGATGAAATCGAGGACATCGATGCTAACGCCAGCCGGATCCGGATTCCGCATCGCTACTTTCAGGATGTCTATGCGTTGAAGCAGGCCATTGGCATTGTGCGTGACCGAATCTCTCATGTGGCGGGGAAGGTCGCAGAAGAGTGATCTGACAGAGCGTCACATTTTCGCGACGACTGCACTGCGTCATTTATGTTTTCGCTGAATAAAAATTCCTAATTAAAATGCAAGCGGCATTCAATTAATCGAAATAAATTCAGTTAATTACTAATAGCCTTCAGTTGACCCGTCAATCCGCATAAAAACAAAGGGAATTAGTAAAACTACCGATGCTGTAGTCAGACTACATTCTTACATTAGCTTCCACGAAGAATCATTACGGCCCATCCGGCTGGTCCGGTTCCTCCTGAAAGGCAAACGTTTGCGCAGCTATCCTGCGTTGCGTGCCTTCGCGTCCGCCGCCAACCCAACCGACGCGCGCCACTTTCGCATTTCCCTAAAAAAGCACAATTCCGGAGAGACACTGATGCAGAAGAAAATATGGGCAGCGCTCGCATTTACCGCGTTTACCTGTGCTGCCGCGAATGCGGGTATCACGAATTTCCTACCCGATTTTTCGCCGACTTCGGCGGTCATCAATGCATTCGATTCGGCAGTCGCGCATCGGCGCGCCGACGCGCTCGTCGCCCGAATGACCATTGACGAAAAGCTGCAATTCATCCACTCCGAATACGCGATGGCCAATGTGCCGGGCGGCGGTGGCGGTTACATTCAAGGCGTGCCGCGCCTGGGTATTCCCGATCTGAACATGGTCGATTCGTCGACCGGCTCCGGCAGCACGTCGCAGCCGAGCACGACATTCCCGTCGACGATCGGCCTGGCGGCAAGCTGGGACCGTGGCTTGTCGTCGGATTACGGCAAAGAGGTGGCAATAGAACTGCGCGCGCAGGGCTTCGGTATGGGGCTGGGCGGTGGCGTCAATCTCGCGCGCGAGCCGCGTGGCGGCCGGCTATTCGAGTTCCTCGGCGAAGATCCGTTGCTTGCTGGCGAGATGCTCGCCGAGCGTAGCGACGGCACGCAGAGCCAGAAGGTCATCGCGACGATCAAGCACTACGTAGGCAACGAGCAGGAACATAACCGCAGTGGTGGCAATAGCCAGATCGACGAACGCACGTTGCGCGAGATCTATCTGTTGCCTTTTGAAATTGCCGCCAAGCGTGCCCAGCCCGGCAGCGTGATGTGCAGTTACAACGAGGTCAACAGCATTTACGCGTGCGAAAACTCGCATATCCTCAACGACGTGCTGAAGAACGACTGGCACTTCGAAGGGCAGGTCCAGTCGGACTGGGGCGCGACGCACAGTACCGCAAATGCGATCAACGCGGGTCTTGATGAAGAAGAAGACGTCGGCTCGACGGTCTATCTGACGCCCGATCTGGTCAAGCAGGCCATTGCGAATGGCTCGGTATCGACCGCGCGTCTGGACGACATGGTGCGGCGCAAGCTGTATGTGATGATCCGCACCGGCGTGATGGACCATCCCGCCCAGCCTGGTGGCACGATCGACTTCGCTGCCGCGAACGCGTTTGCGCAGTCGGTCGAAGAGCAGTCGATGGTGCTGCTGAAGAACGACAACAACCAGTTGCCGCTGTCGGCAGGCTCGCTGTCGCGCGTTGCGGTGATCGGCGGCCACGCCGATGCTGCGGTGCTGACAGGCGGCGGCTCGGGCAACACGCGCGACCCGGTCACGGGGAACTTCGCGGGTTGCGGCGGCTTGACGTTCGGTACGTCGACGGGATGTGGCTGGTGGACCAACCCGTGGTTGAAGGTGAGCACACCGCTCGTGTCGGCGATCCACGCACTCGCACCGTCGGCCCAGGTGAGCTTTGCAGGCAATAGCGATCAGAGCTCGCCGTTCGCCGCCTACACGCAGGCGCAGATCAACCAGGCGGTGGCGCTCGCGCGTCAATCGGACGTGGCGATCGTCGTCGTCGCGCAACCGGCGGGTGAGGACTTCGGCGATCTGCAAAGCCTGAGCCTCGCGAATCCGTCGAATCAGGACGCGCTCGTCGAAGCAGTGGCGGCAGTCAATCCGCGCACGATCGTCGTCGTGGAAAGCGGCAACCCGGTGCTGATGCCGTGGAAGGACAACGTGTCGGCGATCGTCGAAGCGTGGTATCCGGGCGAGGGCGGCGGCAATGCGATTGCGAACGTGCTGTTCGGCAAGGTCAATCCGTCGGGCAAGCTGCCGGTGACATTCCCGGTTCGAGATCAGGATACGCCGACGTGGGGCACGAACGGCACCTTCGAGTCGAACCCGGTCTACGCGGAAAAGCTGGACATGGGCTATCGCTGGTATGACGCGAACAACATCACGCCGATGTTCGAGTTCGGATACGGGTTGTCGTACACCCATTTCTCGTACTCGGGCATTTCGGTGGCGCACCTGCCGGGCGGCTCGCTCGACGTGTCGTTCAAGGTGCGTAACGATGGCCGCGTACCGGGCGCAGAAGTGCCGCAGGTGTATCTCGGCGTGCCGTACAACGGCGAGCCGCCGCGGCGTCTGGTCGGCTGGAACAAGGTGGCGATGAACCCGGGCGAATCGCGCCAGGTGCATGTGACGGTCACGCCGCGCATGCAAAGCGTGTGGGACACGTCGCGCAACAACTGGCGCTATGTATCGGGCAGCACGGTGTACGTCGGCGCTTCGTCGCGTGATATCCGGTTGCAGGCACACTAGGCGTCGTAGTCTGTACTGCCTCCGGGCGCGTGATGTTGCGCGTCCGGATGGCGCGCTGGACGCCGGTCATCAATCTGTTGGTGATCGGCTTTAACCCGTATTTCCCCCCATCGTTTTGGCGAATGACGCAATCCGCGTCACAATCCGATTCACCCTCGGAGATCGATCGCCTGACGACATCATGGAAAACCTCCTCAAGAAACTCGATCTGACTTCGCTGCGTCTGTTCGTGGCCGTCTGCCAGGAGCGGAACATCGCTCGCGCGGCCGAGCGCGAGTTCATTGCGTCGTCTGCAGTGAGCCGGCGCATTGCGGAGATCGAGGCGGTAATCGGCTTGCCGGTGATTCAGCGGCAGTCGCGCGGCATTACCGTGACGCCGGTCGGCGAGACCGTACTGCGTTACGCATTGGCGATCATCGGCCACATCGAACAGATGAGCGCGGAGTTGTCGCGCTTTTCGTCGGGCGCGAAAGGACGCGTGCGAGTAGTCGCGAATCTTTCTTCGATCGTACAGTTCCTGCCGGAAGATGTTGCCGCGTTCGGGCGGGCGTTTCCGGAGGTGACGATCGAACTCGAAGAAGAGAATAGCGCCGACGTATTGCGTATTGTCGACGAACACGGGGCAGACTTCGGCATTTGCAACCCGGTGGCCGGCAGCGAAGCGTTCGAACAGTTGCCCTACCGGCAGGATCGTCTGGCGGTACTGGTGCCTGGCGGCCATCGTCTTGCGCAGGCGCAGCGCGTGGCGTTCGACGATCTGCTCGACGACCGCTTTGTCGGCTTGCGCAGCGAGAGTGCACTCACGCGTCTTCTGGCGGAGCAGGCGACCACGGCCGGGCGCAAACTCGACGTGAAGATACGCGTCAGCAGTCTCGACGCGTTGTGCCGGATGGTGCATGCGGGGCTCGGCATCGCAGTCGTGCCGGAGCAGGTCGGACTGCTCTACGTGAATGCACTCGACGTGCGTGTGCTGCCTCTGAGCGATGCCTGGGCCGTACGCCGCCTCATCATGATCTTCAAGGCGCGTGAGCAGTTGAGCGCAAGCGCGGCGGCGCTGGTCGGGTTTCTCGGCACCGCCAAATAGCGCGTCGGGCGCTCGTCTGTCAGCGCCTGACTTCTAACGACCAACGTCTGAGCTTTAACCTCTAACATCTCCAGACGAGAGGGCTGCGTTGCCGCACCAGCACTTCGGCAACGGGTTTGCGCGCCGTATAGTGAGCGCAAGGAGAACCTCGTCATGACCGATACGATTCGTCTGGACGGCCGCGTGCTGTACCTGTCGGAAGACCCTGCTGTGATCGACGCGCAACTCGCCGGTGAAAATGTCACGCGCGCGACGGCGGGTCCGTTGCGCGATAACGTGTCCACCGACGAGATCACCCCCGTCACCGTGATGCTCACCTACGACGAGCGCCTCGGCCAGTTTCCGTATGTCGGCTTCAAGGCCGGTGAGCGCATGCCGATTGGCCGCAATGCGATCCGCGACGGCGGCTTCCAGGTGACCGTGGCGGGCAAGCGCTATGGCAAGGGGTCGTCGCGCGAATCGAGTCCGCTGGCGGAGTTGTCGGCGGGAATCCGGCTGATCGTCGCGGAGAGTTTCGAGCGTATCTATCAGCAGAATTGCGACAACATCGGCATTCTGACCACCACCGATTTCACCGTGCTCGATCGTCTGATCGCGGGCGAAGCGATCTCCATTGAAGCGTTTCTCAAAGGCCGTGACGCGCTGACGCAGCAGATTGTTCGCAGCGGCGGCCTGCTTGCCTACAGCCGTTTCGCCGACTGGCCCGCGCCGCGCGTACGAGAGTTCTCGGCCAGCAGCGGCCCGAAGACGCTGGTCGAAAAAATCATCGACCGTCATCTGCATCCCGGCATCGCAGACGCGCAGCGTGGCGACGGCGTATTCATTGCCGCCGACTGGCGCTTCAGCCACGACTATTTCACCGGCATGTGTGCGCATCTGATGCATCGCGCGTTCGGTAAGCCCGCGCCGCTGCGTGCGCCGGATCACATCATCGCGTTTCAGGACCATCTGGTGCTCGCGTCGCAGAGCATTCCGCATGTGCGCGACGGTCTGTTGTCAGGCGTCGCGAATCTGATGGAAGGCCATACGTCGTTTTCACGCGACTATCCGGTGCGCTCGCATGGCGCGCTCGACAACGCGCCCGGCTCCGAAGGTATCTGTCACGCGTTGATGGCCGAGCAGTATGCATTGCCGGGGCAGGTGGCATGTGGCACCGACTCGCACACGCCGCATTCGGGGGCACTGGGCTGTCTCGCGTTCGGCGCGGGTGCGACGGAAATCGCCAATAGCTGGGTGACGGGCTATGTGCGCTGCAAGGTGCCGGAGACGTTGCGTATCGAAATCGACGGCGCATTGCGTGACGGCGTGACCGCCAAGGACGTCGTGCTGCACCTGCTGCGGATGGACGCGATCCGTTCGGGCAGCGCAATCGGACTCGTCTTCGAATATGGCGGCGCGGCGGTGCGGGCAATGTCGATCGACGAGCGGGCGACCTTGACGAACATGGTCGCGGAATTGGGCGGCTTCACCGGCATCGTCGAGCCGGACGAGCGCACGGTGGCGTTTCTGAAAGAGCGGCGCGGAGTCGATTTTGCCGTTGAGAGCTGGATGAAGAGCGACGTGGGCGCCGTGTACCGCGACACGATCCGGATCGACGCGAGCGCGATCGAACCGATGCTCGCGCGCCCCGGCGATCCCGGCAACGGCGTTGCCGCGCCACAACTCGAGCAGGACGTCGCGATCGATATCGCGTACGGCGGCTCCTGCACGGCTGGCAAGCGCGAAGACTTCGACTTCTATCATGAAGTGCTGCGCTGGGGTGTCGAGCAGGGTATCCGGGTGCCCGACGGTACGCGTCTGTTCCTGCAATTCGGCACCATGGCGGTGCGCGCGTATTGCGAAGAACAGGGCTATTTACCGGTCTTCGAGCGCGCCGGCGTGACGCTCGTGATGCCGGGCTGCGGATCGTGCGCGAATTGCGGACCCGGTCAATCGGCGCACGCGAATGAGGTGACGATCAGTGCGATCAACCGCAATTTCCCGGGCCGTTCGGGGCCGGGCAACGTGTGGCTCGCGAGTCCCTATACGGTGGCGGCCAGCGCATTGGCCGGAAAAATCACGACCTTCGAACAATTGAAGCGCGCTCGCGGCTAGAATGCTGGCCGGACCCCGAGGTCCGGCGTCGTGGTGCGTGCAATGCGCGAAAAGGTCGACAGGCCGGCACCAGACCGGCCCCGGCGAGCTTCATACTTCGCCCGCATTACGAGGAGACAAACAATATGGCATCCCCCGATCACACCGGGTCGGTCACGCGCAACGGCGCGCACGCGGCGCCAGCCGGGTCCGCAGCCGCCAGTGCGGAACCGGGCGGAGCCGGCGCCGCATCGCTCGACGCCGGCAGCATTTCAGCTCGGCTCGACCGGCTGCCCGCCACCCGTTCTATCTGGAAGCTGGTAGTGCTGCTGAGCCTCGGCTTCTTCTTCGAACTCTACGATCTGTTGTATTCCGGCTATATCGCGCCGGGCCTCGTCAAGAGTGGACTGCTGACCGCGACGACGCACGGGCTGTTCGGCTCGACCGGCGTCGCGAGTTTTATCGCGGCATTGTTCAGCGGGCTTTTTATCGGCACGATTGCCTGCGGTTTTCTCGCGGATCGATTCGGACGCCGCGCCGTCTTCACGTATTCGTTGCTGTGGTACACGGTGGCGAACGTCATCATGGCGTTTCAGGAAACCGCTACCGGGTTGAATGTCTGGCGCTTTATCGCAGGGATCGGTATCGGCGTCGAACTGGTGACGATCGGCACCTACATTTCCGAACTGGTGCCCAAGCAGATTCGCGGCCGCGCATTCGCGTGTGAGCAGGCGGTGGGTTTTACCGCTGTGCCTGTGGTGGCGTTTCTGTCGTTTCTGCTGGTGCCGCGTACGCTGTTCGGCCTCGACGGCTGGCGTTGGGTCGTGTTGATCGGCGCACACGGTGCGCTGTTTGTCTGGTGGATCCGCCGCGCACTGCCGGAAAGCCCGCGTTGGCTCGCGCAGCAAGGGCGCGTTGCCGAAGCCGATCGCGTGATGACGCAACTCGAAGCGAAGGTGCGCCGCGAATACGGCCGCGAGTTGCCGCCGCCCGCGCCTGCGGTGCCGGTTGCACCGCGTGGTAGTTTCCGCGATATGTGGGTACCGCCGTATCGCAGCCGCACGCTGATGATGACGATCTTCAATATCTTCCAGACGGTGGGTTTTTACGGCTTCGCGAACTGGGTGCCGACATTGCTGATCAAGCAGGGCATCACGATTACCACGAGCCTGATGTACTCGAGCGTGATCGCGCTGGCTGCGCCGTTAGGTCCGGTGATCGGGCTGTTTATCGGCGACCGCTTCGAGCGCAAGACCGTGATCGTGGTGATGGCCGGCGTGAATATCGTCTGCGGGCTGTGGTTCAGCCAGGCGTCGGGCGCGGTACTGCTGGTGAGTCTCGGCGTGTGCCTGACGCTCGCGGGCAACATCATTTCGTATAGCTTTCACGCGTATCAGGCAGAGCTTTTTCCGACCAGCATTCGCGCGCGGGCGGTGGGCTTTGTTTATTCGTGGAGCCGTTTTTCCGCGATTTTCACGGCGTTTCTGATTGCTGAAGTGTTAAAGCAGTTCGGAACGGCGGGAGTGTTCGTGTTTATCGCAGGGGCGATGCTGATCGTGATGCTGGCGATCGGCTTGATGGGGCCGCGAACGAAAGGTCTCGAACTGGAAAAAATTTCTCAGTAAGTAAAGAAGGGCGGCGCCCATCTCCCACTATTAAACCTATTTTCCCGGGGGGCATTTGAGCATGCACGGTCCAATTTAAACTTCCACCGGCAATCTATGTCAACCGAGATCGATTTCTCAGGGAAATACAGTTTTGCCGTTCGAGTACATCATGAAGAGCCAGGCAACCTCGGAGAGGCAACGCTCCGATTTGGTGTAGATCATTGGCCGCATCTCCGTTGCGTCGATTGGCCGACGCACGCCCGTTTGGGCAATGGTACGAAATTCGAACGACACTCGGTGTACAGATCGAGCGCATACCAACTTATCGAAGGAGACATACAGGCGAAGGCCGCTCTTCGGATCGGACAAATCCTCGTGCGTTTTGCCATTTATTAGCCTATTCAGCAACTATCGCAGAGCTTCACAGGCTACGCGCCTACCGACAGCATCTCCCTGATCTTCGCTGCCAACTTGTCCACGGTGAAGGGTTTGGCGATGAGTTCCATGTCCTTCTCCAAAAACTGCCCGTCCGCCGCGACTTCCGCGTAACCGGTCATAAAGAGCACCTTCAAAGACGGCCGTAATTCACGCGCTGCATCGACCACTTGCCGGCCGTTGATTTCGGGCAAGCCGATATCAGTCACAAACAAATCGATTTTTTGCGTTGATTGCAATATCCGCAAGGCCGCGCGGCCGTCCGCCGCCTCAAGCACACGGTACCCAAGATCACCCAATACCTCCACCACCAGAAGGCGCACGACCTCTTCGTCTTCGGCCACCAGCACCACTTCATTGTTGCCAGTGCCATCCTCGGCAACGGCGGGAGGCTCGCTGAAAACGACAGCCGCGTTGCCATCGAATCGGGGGAGGCTGAGCTCGATGGTCGTCCCGTTGTCCACTTCGCTTTTGATCCGCACAGACCCTTCGGCTTGACGGGCAAAGCCATAGATCATGGAAAGCCCGAGCCCGGTTCCCTTGCCTAGCGGTTTGGTGGTAAAGAAAGGATCGAAGGCGCGAGCCTGAACATCTGGAGGCATTCCGACGCCGGTATCATGAATGCGAAGGACGATGTAGTCACCCGCCTGCAGGTCCCGGATCAGCGCCTGCGCTGCGTCGAACGATGCATTAACGACGGAAATCGTCAAGGTACCGCCGTCCGGCATCGCATCACGCGCATTGATCGCGAGATTGAGGATGGCATTTTCGAGCTGATTGGCGTCGCAGCGAATCAGCCAGAGGTCGTCGGCGCACGAAATGACCATCTTTACGCGCTCGCCCAGAGATCGGCGCACAAGTTCTTCGATGCTTCCGATCAGTGCGTTGACATCGATAGGTCGGGGGGCGATCGGCTGGCGACGCGAAAATGTGAGAAGACGGTGCGTCAGTGTAGAAGCGCGCTCGGCAGATGAAACTGCCCCCTGCAAAAACCGTTCGATTTCGCTGATCCGCCCTTCAGCCATGCGCTTTTGCACCATATTGAGGGCGCCGACGATGCCCTGCAAAAGATTGTTGAAATCATGCGCAATTCCACCGGTGAGCTGGCCGATGGCCTCCATCTTCTGACTTTGACGGAGTGCGTCTTCGGCTTCCAGTAGTTGATTCGTGCGTTCAATGACCCGCTGTTCCAGCGTCGCATTGAGTTCCGCCAGCGCCTTCGCCGAGGCGCGAGCGCGCTCTTCGCTGGCTCGCAATTCCATTTCCGCGGTTCGGCGCTCACCAGCGTCGCGCAGGATAGCGGTGACATGAACGTGGTTGTCGTTCTTCCAACGCGAAGCCGATAGTTCGAAGTATCCGTGAGAACCGTCTTTGCGCAGAACAGTCAATTCCACCGGCTGTGGAAGTTCTGCCTCTTCGAGAATGCGGTGCCACGCCGCTTGCCAGATTTCCTTCGCTTCAAAGAGGCAGGCCGCGGGCTGGCCAACCAGCTCACCGTGGTCATATCCGAATTGAGCTTGGGTTGCGTTATTGGCAAGGCGAATGATGCCATCCGCGTCAAGGGTCAGGATGGCATCGGGAGCATTTTCAACCACCGCGTCATAGCGCGCTTTCTGGCGATCGCGCAGATAGCGCTCGCGCCGCACGGCCATGGTCACATCGACGATATGAATCAGGCATTTCCCGTCTAAGCCATCGGGGATTGAAGAGACAGTTATGTCGTGCAGCATTTCGCGACCGGCTCTCGTCCGCAGCGGCAGGAGTTGAGCGTGGAGCGCATGCGTCAATAGACCAGAAAGTCCGCGCTTGATGGCAGCGGTGATGGCGGCATCAAGACGCCCAAGGCTGGAATCCGGGAAAACCTCGGCAAGGCGCGCACCATAGACCTCTTCTTGACCTCGACCGCTCGCCGACGTCATCCAGGCGTTCCAGCGGACAATGCGTCGGTCGACGTCAAGGACAATCATCCCGGCATCGACGGCGTCGAGAATGGGATTTTGGAAAAACTTATCCTTATCGGCCATGAGGTCTAAATCTGAACGTCGCCCGCCACGCGACGGATATAGGCAGTGAGTAGATCTTTCAAGACTGCCAGAGAAGGCATATCGAGCAGCATTGCGATATGCCCGTCTATATCACGCTCACGGACCGCGAAGTGAATATAGATCAGCATCACCGTGTCGCCGGACTCCGGCGGGGGGGATAGATTGAATAAATCCGCGCTCTGCCCGTGAAGAACCTCTGGCAGTGAGATTTTCAGGCTGCGCTCAAGTTCGTTGGCAATCGTTCCAAGGCAGCCATTCAAGATGACATTACCGGTTTCGGAAAGTGCTTCCTGTTCCAGCTCGATGATGTCTTCTAAAGACAACTCGCCGCCGACAACAGCTCGGACGAGTTCGAGGCTTTTTGCTTCAGGGAAGATCAAAAGCGCACGACCGATGATATCGCCCTCAAACACCTGATGCACAGCGACCAGATCTTTGGCTTCAGCGCCACCAAGTACATGAATCGCTTCATCCCGTCCAACCAGAGCGACCCTCGGGACCGACAAGACTACTTCCTGGCGAACCATTGTTGCCAAATCACCGGCAGCTTCGCTAATGCCCAGATTGACCAACTCAGTGAGCGCATCGAGTTCCAATTCACTCAGATGGACGGGCGTGGACGCGTTCAAACCGTCAGTCCTTTCCGAGCGCATCTACGGCTTTGGTCAAAAACACCGCAAGCGCAGCTTCCGTGAGGGGCTTGGCGAGAAAGCTGGCCTGCATCGCTTCGGCGCGTGCGATTACGTCTTGCTGCCGGTTGGCCGAAATGAGGGCGATCACCATGCGGGGATGGGAGTCACGAAGCTCAGCGGCGAGATCGAGACCATCAAGGCCCGGCATGTTGAAGTCGAGGAGCGCGATATCGGGGTTGCTGTTTTGAGTGAGGGCAAGGGCCTCCTCGGCGTTACCTGCCTCAAGGCGGGTCCAGTCTGGCTGAAGGGCTTTCAGCGACTTGACGACTGACATGCGCGCCAATTTGCTGTCATCGACGATCAGAATGGTAACGCTCATTGCTGCGGCATTATCGGGGCAGTGCTGCGGCATTGTCGTGGCTTTCGGTGGACGGAATCAGCAACAATTTTACAGTCAAGTCCGCCCTTCTGTCATAACTTTCCCGCGCGAGGCAAATGCCCGGCAAGCTGGCGCAAGAAATCAGTTCGCGGCGGCCCAACCATTTGCGGGCGGGCGACCAGAAGAACCTGAAAAACGGCGGCATGCAGCGTTTCGCAAGTCCGCCAATCAACTGCGGGAACAGGATCCGCCAGAAGATGGCGCTGAAGAGGTTCAGCATCTTCGCTGGGGCACTCGCCAGACAGGACGACTATGCCATTTACAGCGGCTTGGACAGTCATCGACAGAGCTCCGTAAGGTCCAGGATCAAAAGAACGCTTCCATCGCCAAGGAGGGTTGAGCCGGCCAGGCCGGGGGTCCCAATCAGAAGGCCTTCCAGGGGTTTCAACATGGCGTCGAAGCGCTCGCCTATCACGTCGACCCGGAGGGCGCTGGGAACGCCGTCGACGTTGGCGACGACCAGAACGGCGTTTCGGCCTCGGTCACCCTCGCCGTGCAAATTGAGGGCCTCTCGCAGATCGATTACCGGAACGGTGTGGTTGCGCAGCACGATCGCTTGCGCTGCGCCCACCCGTGCAATGGCGTCAGGACCCACGCGTAAAGTTTCAACCACGGCATCGAGGGGAATGCCAAATTTCTGCCCCGCGGCGCTCACCACCATGATCCGGGTAAGCATGACACTGAAGGGGAGCGTAAAGCGGACTGCAGTGCCCGCTCCGGGCGTGCTCTCGATACCGACCGTGCCGCCCATGCGAACAACCTTGGTGCGAACCACGTCCATGCCCACGCCCCGGCCAGAGAGATCGGTTACCGACTGGGCCGTCGAAAACCCCGGTTCAAAGATCAAGGCCGTGACCTGCGCTTCACTCATGGCGGCAAGCGCCTCCGCAGTTACCACACCGCGTTCAAGCGCCACCTGGCGAACTCGCTCCACATTGATCCCTTGTCCGTCATCGGTGATCTCGACGACGACGTTTTCGCCCTCCCGATAGCCACGAAGCCCGAGCTTCGCAACCGCTGGCTTGCCGAGCGCCAGGCGGCGTACTTTGTCCTCAATGCCGTGATCGATAGCATTGCGCACCACATGCAAAAGCGGCTCGAAGAGCATCTCGACGATGGCTTTGTCGGCTTCCGTTTCAGCACCTTCCGTCACCAGATCGACGGATTTATCGAGGCCTGCCGCAATCTCGCGCAGCAGGCGAGGAAATCGCTGGAACACATGCCGCAGAGGCAGAACCCTCAGGGCGAGTACGCCCTGCTGCAATTCACCAATCAGGCGGTCAAGGACGGCGAAGCGTTGCTTTAATAGCGGCTCCAATCCCTCTTCGCCGTTCTGGGCCAAAGCCACGACGTGGCCGATTGCGTTCTTGGCGACCGTGAGCTCGGCCGTTAGATCGACCAGACTGTCCACCCGCCCGGCGTCAATTCGCAAGGTCCGCGCTGCGGTCTCATGCTCAGTCCCGAAAGGTACTGGCGGGCCGGGTTTGGCGGCCTCCTCAAAAAGGATTGCCTTGATCGCGCTAGCGAGGGGAGCGGTCTGGGCTTCTGCCAAGCTTTGCGCCGTTGCTTTTTCGATCGGGACCGCCAGGCTATTGTCGCCCTGGGCAAGAAACACATTCGCCACGACCGCGCCGGCGGATGCGACTTTACCGGCAAGGTCATCGTCAACCGTGCTCTCAAGAAGCGCAAGTTGTGCCTCGAATAAGGAGCGGGCGTCGGGTGACAAGGAGGAAGCGGGCCTCCGGACGGCCTCTCCCAACGCTTCAATGTGGCAGCGATCCAAAACGTCGGCCAGGGCTTTGCGAATCTCGGTCTCCGAAGCGCTCGAAAGGGCCACCAGGACGAGATTGCATTGAAACGGATCAAGATCGCACAACTGCGGCCACGGATGTACCGGGGAGACATCGACGATCAATAGCCCCGGGAGTCCTGCAATGCGCGCAAGTGGGTCCTCTTGGGAGAAGAAACAATCCGCGCCAGGCGTATATCGGACCGCGCATTGCGCCTCTCGCGCAGCGTCCGGATGTTCCGCCAATATGGTGGCGAGCCAGCCGACAGGTTGTTTCACTTCTGGCCGCTGATCGATGCCAGCATCCGCCCGCTCTCCGCGTGAGAAACGCGCCACGACGGCCGCCGCTTCCTTGCTAGCATCTTTGGGAAGGTCACCGGACCTGGCGATCTCGTCGACCCATTGGATAACCTGATCAAGGCAGGCAAGGCAATCGCCGATCAATGTCGGCGAGATCGCTATCGTCCCCTTGCGGGCGTACGAGAGGCCGTCTTCCGCCCCGTGAACGGCTTCGGCCATCGCGTCAAAGTCGACGATACCCGCGCCGCCTTTCAGGCTGTGAAATGCGCGAAAGGCACTGTCCAGTCTTTCGATGTTCGATGGCGATTTTTCGAGCGCCAAAAGATCGGCGGTCGCCTGCTCGACCTGTTCGCGGCATTCGATCACAAACTGCTCGAGGAATTCGTTCATGCGGCCACCCCGCACATCATGGCGGCGAAAGCGAGCAGCCTGTCTGGGTCAATGGGCTTCACCAGGTAGAAATTGGCACCTGCCTCCCGGGCAGCGGCAAAGTCTTGCGGCGCCGCCTCCGTGCTGGTGATGAGGACCGGAATTCCCGCCACAGGACGTTCCTGTCGTCGAAGCGTTTTGACGAAGGTAATGCCATCCATCTGTGGCATGTTGACATCGACGATGAGCAAGTCCGGGGCTTCAGAAAGAACTTTTTCAAGCGCCTCCAGTCCGTTGAGCGCTTCATCCACGATGAATCCCGCTTTCTCAAGCGTATCGCGGTAGAAGAGGCGCACAAGCGCTGCATCATCGACCACCATTACGCGTATCTTCTTATCGCTCATGCGGGTCCTCCCGTGG
Source organism: Paraburkholderia metrosideri (assembly GCF_904848625.1). Lineage (GTDB taxonomy): Bacteria > Pseudomonadota > Gammaproteobacteria > Burkholderiales > Burkholderiaceae > Paraburkholderia > Paraburkholderia metrosideri. The sequence continues at coordinate 22,827 of NZ_CAJHCP010000004.1, read as the reverse complement.
CTTTTTGATAGACGATCGCGTCGGTGAAACGCCGCACTGAAAACAAGGGGCTAATGCGACTCATCGACTCCGTATGCCCCAGGCAGATAAATCCCCCAGGCATCAAATTCTCGTAAAGGTTTTCCGCGGCGACGCGGCGCGAGGCATCGTCAAAATAGATCAGGACGTTGCGGCAAAAGATGATGTCGAAGCGTCCATGCTGACGCGTCTCAGCGGGGTCGACAATGTTGACCGGAGTGAAGAGGACCGATTCGCGCAATTCTTCGATGATCTTCCAGACCTCGCCTCCTTGCGGTTCGAAATACCGCCGGACGAGGTCGTCCGGCAGGCGCATCAAGGCGCGCTTGCCGAAGAGCCCGGCGTGGGCCTTCTCCATCACCGTTGTGTCGATATCAGAGCCGACGATTTCGATGTCGTATTGATCGACCAATCGCCAGTTTTCGAGCAGCCAGATGGCAATCGAAAAGGGCTCTTCGCCGGTCGAGCAAGGCACCGACCAGATGCGAATGGTTTCTCCTCTGGCCTTATGCTTCAGACGATCGGCTAGAAGATCGTTGGTCATGCAGCGGAGCTGGTGGTCTTCCCGGTAAAAGTAGGTTTCGTTGACAGTGACTGCATTGATGAGACGCTCAATCTCGTGGTCTACATCGGTACGCAGGCGTGCGAAATAACTCGCAAAAGTTCCGGAGCCCGCGATCGACATGCGTTCCACGACACGGCGTTCGATGTAGTAACGCTTGGCCTCAGTGAAGACCATCCCTGTACGCCGGTAGATGAATTCGCAAAGCCTGCGGAATTCCTCCTCGGTGATCGCGGTGAACTCGCTCACGCCAGTCCGGCAGTTTGCGACCGGATGCGGTCGCCGGTGACCTTGATCGAGAACTCGAGAAAACGCTCGCCTTGAAAGCGTGCGGCACACCGTTCGAGAGCGGGGAGAGCCTCGGCGGTGCCAAGCTCGGCCAGGACCTCGATGGCCGAGGCGCAGACATTGGCCTCGCTCTCGCGCTCGATCAGGCCGCAGAGAAGCGTTGTCGCTTCTTCTCCAGGAAGCGTTCGCGTAATCTCACAGGCCAGCAAGCGGACATCGGCGTCGGGGTCGGCCAGCAGTTGTGGCAGATAAGGCCATGCTGCCTGCTTCATCGCCCGCAATGCATCGATGGCCCCGGTCCTCAAGGCTGCGATCTCTGCGCGCATCAAGGGCAGGACCGCCTCAACCGCATCCGGGCTGGCCATACGGGTGAGGCTGGTGAGGATCGCCTCGCGCACACGAGCGTCGCGCTCAAGAAGTAGCGCGGCCCCCAAGGCCTTCGCACCTCCGGTCACACCGCCGGCGATGCGGGCTGCAACCCAACGTTCCTCGGTGTTCCCCTCGAAGAGGGCGCGCAAAACGTCGTCCTTACCGGAGAGTAACGGGATTGGAGAAGTAGATGATTTACGAATTAGCGGCATGGACAGGAACAAGGGACATCAAGCGATCGGCGATCCCTGGCAGGGGTTCGACCCATTCGGCACCGCCGCGGTTCACCAGTTCACCAGGCATACCCCAGATCACGGCGGTTTCTTCGGCCTCGGCGATCGTCGCACCGCCCGATGCGCGCAGCTCGACCATGGCTGCAGCGCCATCATCGCCCATACCGGTCATTAGAACGCCCACAAGCTGGCGGGGGGCGACATGCTCCGCGGCGGACCGCACGAGCCGATTGGTGCTTGGATGCCAAGGGTAGCCCGCCTCGGCGGGCACAGCCATGGCGAACAACGCCCCGGCACGGCGGGTCACAATGACGTCGGCATCGCCACGCCCGATATATGCCGTTCCAGGTTTCAGCGCGGTTGGGCTGCGGACTTCCTGAACACTAATACTGCAAATGCCATCCAGGCGACGCGCCAAAGCGCCGGTGAAACTTGCCGGCATATGCTGGGCGATTACGATAGGCCAAGGAAAGCCTGCGGGAAGCGTGGTCAGCAGAGCCTCAAGCGCGGGCGGCCCGCCAGTCGAGGTTCCCACAACCACTAGCCCCTCACCGGCCTCAGGCGCGAGCGGCGGTGCCCGATCTTTGGGCCTTGGGACACGGGTCCCTATAGCGTTGGAGATGTTGGCGCGGTGTCGAATGCGCTCTCGCAGGCGCGCGCTAGCCCTGACCTTAACCGTTGCGGCCGCGCGCACCTTTTCCAGGAGAATGGGGGCAAACTCTGCCATGCGCATGGAGACCGCGCCGCCTGGTTTGGTCACGAAGTCGACGGCCCCCAGGCGTAGCGCGTCAAGTGTCGCTTCGGCTCCCTCCGACGTCAGGGTCGATACCATGACGACCGGCGTGGGTTTTTCCAGCATGATCCGGTCAAGGCACTCCAGTCCGTTCATCCCAGGCATCTGGACATCAAGCGTGATGACATTCGGCTTAAAGGCCTTCAGTTGCTCCAGCGCTTCCAGGCCATTAGGCGCAAACTGGATTTCGAATTCGCGGTCATTCCCGAAGACGCCGCCAAAGAGCTTTCGCACCAGAGCGGAGTCATCGACGATCAGGACTTTAATCACTCAACAACCCGCCCTTGATCTGCCTGGAATTTATCCAGTATGCCGCGCTCGGCGCGGGTCAGCAACTCAGGCGGGGAAAGCACAAGAACAATGCGGCCCGACGCATCGAGGTTGATGACGCCACTAACTAGTCGAGCGATGTCATCTGTCAAGTCCGGCGCCCCTCTAATTGCCGCTTCGCTGGTCCGCAGAACGTCGGAGACGCCATCCACAATGAGGCCAGCACGGCGCCGTTCGGTGCGGACCACGACAAGGCGTCGCCCCTTTGCTTGCGTCGACAGGGGCATGTCGAAGCGGCGGCCAAGATCTATCACCGGCAGCACCGCACCGCGAAGATTGACCACGCCTTCCAGAAATTTCGGCGTTTTTGGAATGCGGGTGATCTGCGCAGGGAGGGCCGCAATCTCTTCGACCGCATCGATAGGAAGGGCAAATTCGTCGCCGCCTAGCTGAAAGATCAAGAAATTCTCGTTGTCTTCCGCGGCAGGCGCTTGTGCAGTCAATTGCGATTCGCCTCGCTGGTGATGTGCGCGCAAGCGTTGCATTACATCCTCCCGAAACAACTGCTCCGGCGCCAGGATCGATATCAACCGCTTGCCGGCATCGCCGCGATAGATCGCCCTTATCCTCGATTCTCCGCCCGCGCGGGAGGCCAGAACGCCCGGAATCGGATCGACAAGATGGGTTTCCGCCGCCACGATCGCACGCGCCGCATCGGCGACCAGCCCCACCTGCGCGCCGTTAACATTCAAGACCACGACCTTTTCGCGGCTGGCGGCTTTCGCGGCAGTCGGAAAGCCAAGCAGACCGCGCAAGGATAGAAGCGGCAGCAAGGTACCGCGCAAAGCCGTGACCCCGAGGACCAACGTTTCAGTTTTGGGGATTGCGGTGCGGGCTTTGGGAGCGGGAATGATTTCTTGAACATCGGTGAGATCAAGGGCAAATTCCTGACCGGCGACCTCAAAGGTGAGCAACATTTCATGTGCAGTTTTCACTTCCTCGACCACTGCGACTGTTCCGGCCATCACGGTACGCGCGGTTCGGTGCGCGGCGCTTGCACGTTTCGCGAACGCGGTATCCAGGAGGCCTTTGATGTCGAGGATTTTCGCGGCTTCGCCTTCAGCGCCGGTCAGAAATGTCCCCTTCAGCTTCTCGCCGGTTTCCATCCCCAGTTCGGATTGATGCGATTCAATCCGCTCGGGCGAAATCTCAATCAGGCTATCCACTGCATCGACGACAAGGGCTACATTGCTCCCGATGTCCAGAACGACGGCGCGCGTGCTGGCACGCGCTTGCGTCTCCTCAATGCCTAGCAACCCGCGCAGACTGACGACCGGCAGGACGGCTCCGCCCAAATTAGTGATACCAAGAAGCGCTGGGGGGCTTTGTGGAACCCGAGACATCGGCGGGACGCGGATGATCACCGCGACTTCATGCGCCGGCAGCGCATAGCGCCGCCCGTCAATCCTGAAGGTCAAGAATTGAAGGGACGATGCCGCTCCCGCGTCTTCGAGAATTTCAGGCATTTTGCAACTTCAGTTCATCGGCGAGCGAGGCAATCTCTTCAATGGCGGCGGCGAGATCCTCAGCCCCTTGCGATTGTTGGGCAGCAGCGCTCGCCGCTTCACGGGAGGCGGCACCTGCTTCCTCTGCAGCGCTGGCGACCTGGCGCGCCCCGGCGGCGGCTTCCACGGTGGCTAACAATATGGTGTCGGCACCTTCGACAATGAGCGCGCTCCCGGCGCCCAACGCCTCGATCTCGTGAGAGATTCTTTCGAGCGACGATGAAACGGCCTCGTTGTTTTGTACTTCGAGCTCAGCGGAGACAATGATCTGATCAAGCTCGCGCTCCAGCAGCGCGACCTGATCGAGGAGGTCCCGCACGGTATCCTTGGCGCGGTCAATATTTTCCGAGGCTTCGCGTGCGAGATTACGGATATCAGTCGAGACTACGGCGAAACCGCGTCCGGCATCTCCGCCGCGTGCTGCTTCGACCAGGCCGCTGACCGCCAGCATGCCGGTCTGGAGGGTGGTCATCGAAATGGCATTAACGGTCTTTTCGATCTTCCGTCCTACCGTGCCAAGGCGGCCAACGGTCTTGACGCTGTTTTGGGTCTCCTGCAGGGCGACCTTGACACCTTCGATCAGGCCTTTGATGGCCTCGCTGCTCTGCGCCAGCCCCGCTTCGAGCGCCTTCACCCGCTCGCGTGCTCCCCGCCCGTTCTCCTGCGACAGCTGGGCGCTCTTTTCGATCTGCGCTAGAGCGGCGGAAGTTTGCTGCGTGGCCGAGGCCTGCAATTGGCAGGCACGATTGATTTCCTCGATCGCGGCCATGACTTCTGTGGCGGCACCGGCCAGTTCCTGGATCGTTGCCGAAAGTTCTTCGGCCGAGGAACTGATCTGCTCAGCGGTTGAGGCGCCACCTGTCCCGTTTCGGAGCTCTTCGGAAAGGGTCGCCAAGGTGCGAGCTGCTATTTGTGATTGTTCCAGTGACTTGTGCTGTTCCTGGACCACTGCCTGCGCTTCCACTGCGCCGGAGGACTGCTCTTCGGCGGCGCTAGCGATTTCCTCAGTACCCTTCTCGGCTTCAAGCGCGGCGCTTTCAGCTTCTATCGCGGCGGCAAAAATGGCACGGCTGTCCTCGCCAATGCGAATCATGTCGCTTCTTCGGCTCGCCAGACTCTCGATCACCTTGCTCGCAGCCTCGGTCTGGGCGGTGGCGTTTTCCGAAGCTGACTTTAGTGCGGCGACGACGGCACCCACATCGGCCTGAATAACCTCTGAGAGCTGCTGGACCGCCTGCGCGCTTTTATCCGAAGTTTCGGCCAAGGTGCGCACCTCCTCTGCCACCACGGCAAAACCGCGCCCCTGTTCGCCGGCGCGCGCCGCTTCTATGGCGGCATTCAGCGCATGGATATTGGTCTGATCGGCGATATCGCTTACGGTTTGCGTTATCGTCGCAATCTCCTTGGCGCGATGTTCAAGTTCGCTGATCATGCCGACGGCCGCAAGCTGGCGCTCGGCGTTGCGTTCGATCGAGCGAATAGACGAGGCGATCTGCGCGTTAGTCTCAACAAGCGAGGTCAAGACTGTTTCAGCACGGCGCCCAGAAGCATCGGCTTCCGCTTTCGCGGTTGCGAGTGACGCGACGATGCGTTTCATTCCGGCCGATTGCTGTTGGGACGCGCTTGCGGCTTCTTCGGCCCCGGCGGCGATTTGTTCCATTGAACGGCCGAGTTCTTTGGTCGCTGCGGACGCCTGAGTGAGCCCGGCGGCCAATTCCTCAGTTGCGGCGGCAACCCGTTCGGATATGGTCTGTTGGCGGGCAGGGGCAGGGGCAGCGCGCGTCTTCTTGGCCGGGGCGGGCGTGGCTGGAGCCGGGGTCGGGGCCGTTGATTTCAAGGCAGAAGCCGCGATTTTAGATTTCTTTACGAGTGTCATATCTCCCTCAGTATTTGAGGCTTTGCGCTCTGCGCCCGTCAAGGCTGGGTTATGTCTCGAAGCAGGGCGTCAGCCCATGGACCCCGACGAGCAGGGGGCATTGTATATCCCGACTTCGAGATTGGGTGATACCGGGAGCCCAATGCAGCCTCCAGCGACCACAGGCTGTCTTTTTTGCAGGTGCCGGACCACCGGGAGTGTTTGGACCTTGTGGCGGTTTGATATGCTCTCGCCAGAGCGCTTGATGTAGGCGCGGATCGATAATCGGCCTCTTGCGCGCGCGAGAAACTTCAGATAGGGACAGATTATCTTGGTGAACCTGCCCGAGAGCGTTACTTGCCATTCTCAGGAAATGCTGATCGAGGCGGACCTGGCCTATGGGATATTGGACGTCAACTCCGGATGCGCGCATGTCCTTGGTTGGTCGCTAAGCGAATTCCGCGAAAAAAAATTTGTGGGACTGGTTCATCCTGACGATCGTGCACTGACGGTGGCCGCGCTGGCGGCCATCGACAAAGGCGGCAAAGCGCTTGCCTTTACCAACAGGTGCATGCACAAGAGCGATGAGCCCGCTTGGGTGTCATGGCGAGCCGTCACCGTCGACACGTCAGTCTTCTTTATCGGTCGCGACGTAAGCGCTGAAAGGCGTGCTAACGCGGCATTAGAGAAATCTGAAGAGGCGTTATTTCAACTTGACCGCACAGCGACCATGGGGCAGTTGGCCAATGGAATCTCCCACGACTTCAACAATCAACTGCAAAGTGTCGTCGCTTCTCTGGAACTGATCCGCCGCTTGGTTTCGACCAATCGCGGGCCTGAGACGGAACGCTTCATCACCAACGCCATCAGTGCCGCGCAGCGTGCAGCGACCCTCAACCATCAAGTGCGCCAATTGCTGCGCCCTCAATTGTCTCAACCGCAGGTGTTGGCGGTCAACCAGATGCTCGTCGGGGTGCAGGAAATGCTGCGCGGTGCGCTTCCCCCGAAAATATCGGTGGATCTGGTGCTCGCCCCCGACCTTTGGGAAACCTATTGCGATCGAGTGCAAGCGGAGACTGCCGTTTTGAATCTGCTTTTGAACGCCTATGAGGCTATGGCGGGAGGTGGCACGATAACAATCCAGAGCAACAATGTCGAAGTGAGCGCAGCGACGTCCGGACCGGCGACCACGCTGCCGCGGGGACCCTACGTCATCATTGCGGTAAAAGACTCGGGCGCAGGAATGCCAGCAGAAATTAGGGATCGCGCGTTCGAGACTTTTTTTACAACTAAACCGAACGGACTGGGAATGGGCCTGGGCCTATCCGTAGTGCAGCGCTTTGCCCAACAGAACGGGGGGCAGGCGTTTATTCAGAGCGAGCCGGGCCAGGGCGCCGCGGTGACCATTTATCTGCCTCGTTTCGTGCAGCGCTGATCCTCTCGTCGGCCACGCCAGCAGGCAAATGGGAAAAACGGCGCGTCAGCTTCAGTTTGGTTTCGCCGTCAAATCCGCACCGCACTCACGCGTAATATCCATGCAAGGAAGAAACGTCAGCGTACTTCGATCTTGGCGGCATCAAACAGGAGAACAAGGTGATCGTCGCAAGGGATTAATGCGCGGACTGTGATCGTTAAACGCTGCTGAACGTCCCAAGTACACGACCATCAACGACACATATGTTGCTCTCGGAACGTCCGTTTCGGAGAAACGGGAGCGGCGGAAACGGGTCGCGATATGCCGGTCGTCTTAAGGCCCAGTTCGGCCACTATGTGACGTTCGCCAAAGATAACGGCGGACGTTCATCTGACCGGTTCGTACTTGGCGAGAGACATTCAAGCCGTTCCGGGGTTGGTCCGAAGCTCCATTTCAGAAGCATGCGGTGTCGGGCATCGTGACCGCTTTGAGGTTTCCACAGTAAGCTTCGAGTGATTAACTGTAAGTCGCCGATGTACTGGAGCAACTGCGGACTTCGAGTAGGAATGCACCTATGCAGCCATGCTGCGACGCCAGTTCCCGCCACGTTGACAAACCGCCACTGAGAAAACGATCATCGAACACGGCGTCTCCCCAGCGCGAAAAGTTTGGAAAAGACGATGCCGGCTGGGTCGCGATAGGAGACACGCTATCGCTCGACAAAAATTACGCATCGCTCATCAGGACAATGCCGGGTATCTGACTGAACTCTCAGCAGACGGTTCGCAATCGCGCGGCGCACGTTTGCAAGATTTGATCGGGTGGCAGCTTCCACCAGTTGTCGCGTGAAAAAATCTCGACTTCGACCATACCGGCATATCCCGCCTTCTCGATTGCCCGCCGAAAACCCTGTAGGTCGATCACGCCATCTCCCATCATGCCTCGATCAAGCAACATGTCTGTCGTCGGCACCAGCCAGTCGGAGACGTGGTACGCGAAAATGCGTTTGTCGTCGCCGAGTGACGCTACCCCGGTTTCGAGCGCCGGGTCCCACCAGCAATGGTAGACGTCGACGGCGACACCAAGGAAGCCGTCGTTATGCGGATCAAGCTCGCGTGCGATGGCGTTTGCCTGCTCGATCGTGTTGACGACCGACCTTTCGCTCGCATACATCGGATGCAGTGGCTCAATCGCTAACCGGACGCCAAGCCTGCGAGCGGCTTCGAGCAACGCGCCGATGCCGTCCTGTATCTGCAAGCGCGCGGCTGACAGGTCGCGGCTAGCTTCAGGCAGGCCGCCCACGACCATTACAAAACACTCAGCGCCTAGTTCCGCCGCGTCGTTCAGCGCCCGTACGTTCGACTGGATGTTGGCGAGACGCTGCTCTCGTGTCGATGCGGGGAAATAGGTCGAACGACAATATCCACTGACCTTGAGTTCGTGTGCGCGAATCTGTCTGGCAATCTTGCTGACGTCTGCAGATTCGACTTCATGACGCCAGGGGGCTAGCCCACCGAACCCCGCCCGGGCAATCCGGTCGATCGTCACGTCGAGCGGTTCGCGATGTCCGAGTGTGGCGGTGTTGATGGAGCAACGGGTGAGATGCAGAGATTCCATGTTGCAATCCGACTGTCGTTGAGGGTTGCCGATCATGATGAAGCCGCCACGCAGACGGCTTCTCCGACTATTCCGCGCATCCTAGTGTGGCCATGACGGCCCGCATACGACTCATGGCCAACTCAGGCTCTTTGAGCAGATTCGCCTGATCGGCCAGTCGGAAGACCTCGGCCAGATAGGCGGGCGGCCTCATGCCGTGATGTCCTCCCAACATGAAGAAGTGCGGCTGGAACCCGTTCAGGTAGGCGAGGAACACGACACCGGTCTTGTAATACTGCGTCGGCGTCCGGAAGATATGGCGTGACAGCGGCACCGTTGGCGCAAGTAGTTCATCGTAGCGAGCCGGATCGTTCGCGGCGAGCGCGGACAGCGCCTGCGACGCTGCAGGCGCGATCGCATCGAAGATTCCAAGCAGGGCATGCGAGTATCCGAACGCGTCGCCAGCGATCAGACCCGGATAGTTGAAGTCGTCGCCGGTGTACATCTTCACAGACTCGGGAAGCCGACGGCGGAAAGCGATTTCCTTTGTATCGTCTAGCAGCGAAATCTTGATGCCGTCGACCTTCGCTTCATTCCCGGCGATGACTTCGAGGCAGACCCTGGCCGCATTTTCGAAATCGGCATAACCCCAATATCCGGCCAGTTCGGGATCGAATGCATCGCCGAGCCAGTGGAGGATGACCGGCCTGTCGCACGCGGATAGCACTTCCCGATAGACGCGAATATAGTCGCTCGCATCCCTGGCCACTTGTCCAAGGGCGCGGCTCGCCATCAGGATGATCTGACCGCCCGCACGCTGCACCGTCTCGATTTGCGTCAGGTAGGCTCTGATCACGTCGTCGCACGAACGCGCTTCGCTGACCGGCAAATGATCCGTGCCGCAGCCAGAAGCGATCAGCGCACCAGGAATGTCGCGCGTTTCATTTAGCGTACGGACGATCAGCTCTTTCGCCGAATCCCACGACAGGCCCATGCCGCGTTGCGCAGTATCCATCGCTTCCGCGATCCCCAAGCCTTGCTCGAGGAGGTAACGGCGATATTCGATGGTCCGGTCCCAGTCGATTGCGCACGGCTGGCCGAGTTCACCGCTGCGCAGCGGGTCGGCGACCACGTGTGCCGCCGAGTAGGCGATGCGATTGAACGGGGCCGCGGGCTTGACGGGCTGCAGCGGCGTGCCGGTAAGACGGTAGTCGACGAGTGCGCCGTCGAGGGTGGGGAGTTTGATTTGCATGGCTCGAATCTCGAAATCAGTATTTAGAAACAAGCAGACCGCCATCGACGCGGATCGCTTGTCCCACGCTGAACGGCAGGCCACCCGTTGCGAGCGTGCGAACGGTGAGCGCGACTTCATCGGGCGTTCCCCACCGCCTGATGGCGGTCAGCCCGTTATTGATGAGCGTGTCGTAGCGTGCCTTCGATGGCGCAGTCATTTCCGTTTCGATCAGACCCGGCTGCACCTCGAATACGCTGACCCCCAGTTCAGCCAGCCGCAAACTGAACAGGGTGGTGGCCATCGACAGCCCGGCCTTCGACACGCAGTATTCGCTACGTTCGGGCGCCGCCGCGACGGCATTGGATGAGGTGATCGTGATGATCGAACGATTGACGTGCGACTGCGGAGCGCGGGCAATACGCCGGCCGAATGCCTGCATCAGGAAGAACGTGCCCCGCGTGTTGACGTTCAGGCAGCGGTCGTAACTTTCGGGCGTGACGTCCAGAAGATCACCGCGCAACATGACGGACACGCCAGCGTTATTGACCAGGCAGGTGACGGGGCCGAGCGCCTGCTCTACCGAATCAAACAGCGCGCCCTGACGTGCAATGTCCGCAAGGTTCGATGTCAGCGCAATGCACTTCACACCAATCCGTTCGATGTCGCCGCGTGTCGCGATCAGTTCCTCTGATGTCTCGACGTCAGTAATGGCGACATCAAACCCGGCATTGGCAAGCTCGAGCGCAATCGCCCGACCGATACCCCGACGAGCGCCTGTGACCAGCGCGACCTGGCGTTGCTGCATGTGTCATCTCCTGCGTGGCTTTGTCTGAAATGTCACCCTGGAATCAGAGGAGATCCATAAGTAACGATATGGTTCGTTATTTAATACTCGCAGGAGCAAAATGTCAAAAAAGGGTTTTCCCTGGCGAACAGGAAAACCCTCTGAAAGTGAAGCGAGTGGAGGAACTGCGAAGCGGCCCGTCGCCGCAACTAGCGAGGACGGAGGAGGCTGAAAATCGTGTCGAGGTTGAAGTCGAGGCGTTTCTGAAGAGCTTCCTTCGAGACGAAGTCGAAGCCGAAGATAACTTCGCCGGTGAAGCGGTTCGTCAGGTAGTAATACCCCAGCGCTGCGATGGTCAGATGCAACTGGCTTGTATCGACGCCCGCCTTGAAGTCTCCGGAAGCCACGCCCCGGTCGACAATCTGCTGCAGCATGTCGACGAAGCCCCGATGCAGCTCGCTGAACCGTCTCGACTTTTTAACGTGCCGGGCTCGGTGCAGATTTTCGCTGTTCACGAGCGACATGAACTCGGGGTTCTTGAGGTAGTAGTTCCACGTAAAAGTCACATACGCCCGGATCGCTTCGACCGGTGGAAGATGGTCGAGGCCGAGCGCTCTTTCTTCGGTTCGGATGTCTGTCCACATTTCCTCAAGGACCGTCTGGAATAGTTCCTCTTTCCCCTTGAAGTACTCGTAGATCATCCGCTTATTGACGCCGGCCTTCTCGGCGATCGTCTCGATGCGAGCGCCGCCCAGGCCAACCTTTGCGAATTCCGCTTTGGCGGCCGCCAGGATTCTGGCTTGCGTCTGGATCGGATCGCGCAATCGCTTGGCACGCGCGGGCTTGTCGGCAGCGCGCGACTCTTCGCCGGGTTCGACTGTTGTCTGCATATTCATGGGCAACATCTAAAGTTAAACGGTAACTGACAAGGGCTTCGCGTTGCAATGATGGCGGCCAGCTTTCTGCGCCCTCGTCATCGTAAACCCGATTTCAGGTCGCTCCTCTTGAACATGGCATTTCCCTGTGCCACCATGCATCATAAGTAACGATACGGTTCGTTACAAATTGAATTTCAGGTTAATTCGGGAGGCGTTGTGAACAAGTGGACCAATGCGGCAGCAGTTGCGGCTTCGATCTTTGACGATGCGACGATCGCAATCACCGGCTCAGGCGGCGGGCTGCTTGAGCCAGACGCCATCCTCGCCGCGATCGAAGCGCGGTTTCTCGAAACGGGTCATCCGCGCGATCTGACGGTCATTCACGCGCTGGGAGTCGGCGACGGTCAGGGTAGCGGCCTCGGGCGATTCGCTCACGCAGGAATGGTCAGGCGCGTAATCGGTGGCCACTGGGTCTGGTCCCCTGCGATGCAGAGGCTGGCCGAGAGCGGCCAGATCGAGGGCTACAGCTTTCCAGGCGGTGTGATCGCAACCTTGTTTAGGGAAATCGGCGCCGGTCGGCCGGGCGTAATTACGCGCGTCGGTCTGCGAACCTTTGTTGACCCACGGCTGGGTGGCGGCAAATTGAACGACGCCACCACCGAGAACCTGGTGGAGTTGATCGAGATCGGCGGCAAGGAGTTTCTGCGCTACAAGCCCCTAAAGATCGACTTCTCGATCGTCATGGCGTCATCTGCGGACGACAACGGCAATCTCTCGACCCGACATGAACCCGCAGACCTCGACATTTACGCCGTAGCTCTGGCCGCACACAACAGCGGCGGCAAGGTCATCGCGCAGGTCAAATCGCGGCCGCGTTCCCGCGTGCCTGCTCGTCTTGTCGGCGTACCCGGCGTCATGGTCGATCTCACTGTCGAGACGCCGGATCAACGTCAGTGTCAGATCAGCGAATACGACGCAACGCTGAGCGGCGAAACGCTCGGCGAAACGCCTGACATCGAGATGCCCGACGGCATGCGCCTCATCGTCGCCGAACGCGCGGCGAAGGAGCTTGGTTCCAACCAATCCGTGAATTTTGGTTTCGGCTTTCCAGGCGCAATCCCAGCCGTTCTGGCGTCCCAAGGACGCGGCAACGAGTACTGGGGTTCCGTCGAGCAGGGCATCCATCGCGGTGCGATGCTCGATGGCGCGATGTTCGGCACCGCGCGCAACGCCGACTCGATCATGTCTAGCGTCGATCAATTCGACTGGTATAGCGGCGGCGGTATCGATGTGACCTTCCTCGGCATGGGCGAATTCGACGAGGAAGGCAATGTCAACGTGTCGAAACTCGGCTCCATGGTCGTCGGTCCGGGCGGATTCATGGACATCGCGCAAGGCGCGAAAAAGTTGGTGTTCTGTGGCGCGTTCGAGGCTAAAGGCTTGCGTGTGGAACGCAAGAGCGACGCGCTCAAAATCCTCTCTCCAGGATCGGTGCCCAAGGCCGTGAAAAAGGTGCGACACGTGACGTTCAGTGGCGTGCAGGCGCGTCTGGACGGCAAGGAGGTCCTGTACATCACCGAGCGTGCGGTGTTCCGTCTGGACACACTCGGCGTATGCCTCGTCGAAGTGGCCACCGGCGTGGACATGTACCGCGACGTGCTCTCGCGTATGGAGTTCACGCCCCTTATCGACGAGCGTTTGCTTGAAAGTGCACCGGCTCACTAAGGGGCGTCTACCGCTACTCAACGTTCGACCATTTTCAGGAAGAAGAGGTTTTTATGTCTGACACTGACATTCTCTACGAAGCAAGAGGCAGCATTGCGACGATTACGCTGAACCGTGTTTCGCGTCATAACGCGTTGACGCTGCAGATGCTGGATGACATCGAGCGTGCCGTCGCCGATGTCGAGCGCAACGATGAAATCCGCGTGCTGAAGTTCGAAACCGCCAGTCCGCGTTTCTTTTGCAGCGGTGCAGATATCAACGAGTGGAGCGACCTCGATCCGCAGAAGATGGGCACCCGCTTCATCCGCGAAGGCAACCGGGTATTTCGCCGGATCGCCGAACTCGACAAACCGACGATCGCCGTTCTGTCCGCCAGTGCGCTGGGCGGCGGATTCGAACTCGCGCTGACGTGCGACTTCCGCTACGCGAGCACGCAGACAAAGGTCGGTTTCCCCGAGGCGTCAGTGGGAGCGATCCCCGGATGGATGGGCTGCTCGCGGCTCTCGGAACTCGTCGGCGCAACGCGCACACGCGAGTTGATCCTTCTCGGCGAACCGATCAGCGCCGGAACGGCACTCGCCTGGGGCGTGATCAATGAAGCCGTCGAACCCGATCAACTGCGCAGCCGTGTGGACACCGTCTGCGAGACGCTCATCAAGCGATCGAAGACATCGCTGTCGGTTGGCAAGCGCCTGGTGCGCATGATGGAGACGGGCCAGCACGAATACGCTCACGAACTCGCCGCGTCGGTATGTAAGGCGTCGCCCGATGCAATCGAAGGCGTCGCTGCATTCCGCGAAAAACGCCACGCATCTTTCTGTTGAATTTCAAACTCATCACATAGTCATGTAAGCCGCGTCAGCGGATCAGGCACATCAGGAGACAGGAGTCGCTCATGGACCGTACTGCCATTCGGTGGCGCATCTGCGCGCTGCTTTTCTTCGCAACCACGATTAATTACCTGGACCGTCAGGTGCTGGGTCTACTCAAACCCGAACTCGCAGTTACGTTCAACTGGAGCGAGACGCAATACAGTTACATCGTCATGGTGTTCACGGCCTGCTATGCAATCGGTATGGTTCTGTCCGGCAAGATGGTCGACAGGTTCGGCGTCAAGATCGGATACGGCGTGTGCGTGCTGGTATGGAGTATCGCGGCCTGCGGTCATGCGCTCGTGCGCAGCACATTGGGCTTTGGTGTCATGCGTGCGCTGCTTGGAGTCTCCGAGTCCGGTAGTTTCCCGTGCGCGGTGAAAAGTGTGTCGGAGTGGTTCCCGCGCAGGGAGCAGGCTCTCGCGGTCGGTATTCTGACTTCGGGCACCAGTATCGGTGCCGTGGCGGCACCCGCAACAGTCCCTTGGCTGGCGGCGACTTATGGCTGGGAAGCCGCGTTCGTGGTCACGGGTCTGACCGGCTTTATCTGGCTGGGTTTCTGGTACTTCATGTATCAGGTCCCTGCAAAGCATGCAAAGGCCAATCAGGCAGAACTCGCCTACATCAGCGAGGATTCGACTCCCGCTCCTGCGACGCACAAGGTCAACTGGTTCACGTTGCTAAAGCTGCGTCCGACGTGGGCCTTCTTCGCGGGCAAGCTTCTGACCGACCCGATCTGGTGGTTCATGCTTTTCTGGCTCCCGTCGTATTTCAACTCGCGCTTCCACCTCGATCTGAAAAACCTCGGCCTCCCACTTGTGATCGTGTATATCGCAACTTCGATCGGCAGCATCGGCGGTGGTTTCATCTCGTCCAGACTGATCCAGCGGGGCTGGTCGGTGACGAAGGCGCGACAAACCACCATGCTGGTCTTCGCCTTCCTGGTGATGCCGATCGCGTTCTCGCCGTTCATCGAAAACATGTGGGCGATGGTTGGTCTTCTGAGTCTGGCAGCGGCTTCACATCAGGCATGGTCGGCAAATCTCTTTACAACCGCGTCCGACATGTTCCCGAAAGCAGCGGTCGGTTCGGTTGTTGGTATCGGTGGCCTGGCGGGTGCGTTGGGCGCAACATTGTTCCCGCTGGTCGTCGGCGAGGTGCTTGATCACTTCAAAATGCTCGGTCGTATCAACGTAGGCTACAACGTGCTGTTTGTTGTCTGCGGTAGCGCCTATCTTCTCGCATGGGTCGTGATGCTCGTGATCCGCTCGTCGAGCAAGCCTGTCGATATCGCGCAACTTGCGCCGACCGTTCACGGTTGAGATTGTTTTCTATGAGAAATGCCTCCCGAACGCTTGCAAGGTTTGGGGAGGCAATACACAAGTCACTGGTCCCCAACTAGGCGCATCGGACTGTAACCGGCCAGGAAGGGACATTCGGCGCGCCGTTCCGGAAGGCAGAAATCTGACTGATAACTGCCATTGGGCCAAAGATGGTCGCAACGTTAGCGAGCCTACCGGACGATTCCGAAGCGGAACCTCAGCCTCATTTATGGCCGCCCGTCACCGTGCAGTTAAAGCTTAAGCAGATCCGGGCTGAACCGTTATCCTGAAGTTTTTCGGCGTTTTTCCGTCCAAGTCGGACGGCATAGGTTCCGAATGTTGGACTGCACTAAGCGCAACTGCATCCCATTCTGGATTGCCACTTGATCGGACGATCGTCGCTGACAATAATTTGCCATCCGAAGAACAGCGAACTGAAATTGTCGTTCTCAGATGACCGGTCTCTCCGTCCCATAAGATCTTAGCTCGAACAAGACGTTCAACCTTTGCCGCAAACGTCTCGGATGACACATCGGGACGAAATTCAGCGGAGGTGACGGCGAACAGGAAGTTCGTCTCGACTGGGATAGCATTCCCGTCCACATCTAAAAATGGCTTGCAAACGGCCTGCCTTGCCTCGTGTACCGCGAGACGGTCAAAGGCCAAATCACCAGATGACTGTTCCAGCACAGCGTCTTCTACTTTGCCGTGTGCATTGATCGATACTCGGACAGCGGAGCGCAAGCTCTGCGGCGGCAGTTTCTGCAGGGCACTGGGCGGTAGGGCATATTGGCACGGGATGGCTTTGACCGGCACGTAACGCACGGATTGTTGTGCATGGGCGCTTCCAATGCTTATCGCTATTATCGTCGTCAACCCGATTTGAAGCTTACTAGTCATTTTGATTTGGTGGATATCTGCAATGCGGATGTGGATGAGTTTGCAATGCCTGTCGATGAGGATTGCCGTAGACACTCACTCAGCCATAGCCTACGCAAGCCTGACTTTACCGCAACATATCAGGAATGTGATGCTCCGATGAACGATCACAGCGGCCGTAGGGCGGCCTACGAACGTCCGATAGTCGTTATCGAGCGGCCACCTATGGCTTAAGTCTAGTTGACAGCTCCGGGTCGACTTCTGCCAGACGAAGCCGGTCTAGGGCAGATGCGCTTGTCGACCCAGCGTCGGGCCGGGTTCGGCCATCTGCGGGCATCCGTCGATAGCAGCTCACCGCCGCTTGAACGGCCGTTGTGCTCCCGATCACAGACCCTATTCGAAAGTTGGGCTAGCGGTTAATCGCTACCAAACCGGTATTGCCTGCGTTGAGCGCGGTCACGACCACGGGCGATGCTTCTCGTAGAGTGATTCGTATTCGGCCCATGCCCGCGAGAGAGTCTCCGAGGTGTCTGGTGTGCTGACCAAAGCTTTCTCGCAGGCGAAACATGCCAATAGTATGCCGGCGCATATGGTCAGGACGGCAGCCGGGGTCTTTTCGACCAACGGACGGTAGTGAACATAATGCTTGCCGTCCGCGTCCTTTGCCAGATAGTCGTCGACTGCAGAAACGGTGGCGTGAAGCGCATGATGGGACAGATGCCGATACAGGCCGTCGTACGTTGCCAACGCTTTTCCACGGCGCGCGAATTCGTAAAAACCGATCTCCTTGGACCCCGAGACGCGTTGAACGAACGCATCCAACGTCTCTCGATAAAGCTCGACGTTCGGATAATCCTTCGAGTTGAGCAGCGCGTTCGCATGCTTGAGTCGCATCGCATTGTCATGACTCAGCAGTTCGTCCGGCATAACCGCGTTTTCCGCGATCGCCAGCATCACGAAGCACGTCTCAAACAGGCTCCGCGACAGAGTAAGCGATTCGATCGCCATCCCGCATTCAGTAAGCATTAGCCCAGCCTGAAAATGAGAAGCGGCACGAGCAAAGAACTGGGAGACAACGATCTGTCGCGACGCGCTAGCGAGCGGCAAGAGCGCCGTGACGTTGACCACGATGCACTTACATCGATCGCCAAACTGGAAGAGCTCTGCATGTTCCGCACGTAGCCGGCTGCGGAGGTTCGCAGCGCCGGTATCCGAAAAGCCATATCGTTCGAAAGTGCTCATCTGCTAAAGAGCCCTCCTTTGCGGGAAGATAGCTCTTGTTGCATCAGTTCGAGCTGACTGGCGAGTGCGGTGACTTTTTCCTTCAGTCGGATCAGTGTGTCGAGTGTCGCGCGGGATCGGTCGACTGCGTTACGAGATCGGCCATCCACCAACGCGTCACCGGATGGAAGATAGACGTTGTCAGCGCTCGTCAGCGACTTCACCGCCTCGTCCGGAAACCGCTCCGGATGAGCGCGCATCATAGCGACGAGCTCGTTAATCTCCCGGAGCTCATCGGTACGCCAAGGCAGTGTGGCCACGACCTCAGAGGGCATCGCGGCCAGTTCGTCGATGCCGATCGTCACCAGTCCCATGCGGGTGGGCAGCACGAAGGCAAGTTGCCGCTGGAGTGCAGGACCGCCCAGTTTGACCACGTCCCATCCCGCACGAATCGCCTTGCCCGCGGCGTAGGCGTCGCCACCGTCGGGGAAGTCATCAGGGTTCCGCTCAAGCGCTCTAAGAACCTCAGGCAGCGCGAGAAATTCGGTTGCACATTCGGTCAGTTCAGCGTCTGGCACCCCTTCATCAATCGCCCGGCCAAGCCACTCGAAGAAGGAACGGACGTCCGGCGTCGACAACGAACGCAAGAACGCCAAGCGCCGAAATTGCGGTTCCCCGGCTAAAGTCCTATATGACAGCGTTTCGCCACGGTCCGCACATATCCGAACCAACTCGGAAGAGTCACCCTTTGCTTTCTCGTACAGTTGCCGCTCCGCGTCAGTCGATGCGTGTAAAAATTTAAATGCGTCGGATGCGTTTTCAGTGGCAGGTTTCATAATGTACGTGGAGCGCGCGGCCCAGTACCGAACGATTGGTGCATGGTCGTCGATGGCCAGCATCGCCAGCCAGTCCGGTATCGTACCGAACAGCTGGTTAGCGATCGTCTGAATGATTTGCAGCCGGCTTTCAGTCGTTAGGCTTGCCCATGCCTCCCGGACGAGATGTTCCCGCATCGGCGTAGCACGCAGTAGTTCCTCAAGGACGTTTTCACTTAGCACGTTGGTCTCCTTGGTCCCATGGATTGCTATGAGCTTACCAGTTGCACGCGCGGACAATCGCACTGGCGAGTGCTACCAGCGGAGATTGCGACTCACATTGCACACGATCCAGCTGTAAAGCGCCGTGGGTCGTTCAGTTCTCGGTTTCGTCAGTCATTCCATCGTGTAAGAATGCACATCGCAACGGAATCCGAATATGCGACGACTTGCTATCACTGCGGTATGACCGGCACGACGTGCAGACGGCGGTCGCTATCCCAAGGCACGAGACCGGAGCGCCCCAAGGTACGGCTGGTAGGCCGGAAGCCTACCCGATGACGTGGCTTGAACACCGGACGCGGCGCTAGTTGATCGCAAGTGCGGCTGCAAAAACATCATAAAAAAAGCCGTTGAAATTTCTGGAAAGCGTGACGTAATATTTCGTGCCGCCACGAAGAGTGGCCGTGCCCGGCGGTATTTCGGGCGTCGGGCGGCATAACAACTTACAGATCCAAACCAGAACTATGAAAAAGATTGCGCTATCGGGGGCGCTGGCACTAGCGCTTACAGCATGTGGGGGGGGCAGCAACGACACGAACAGCCCGCAGGGACCGCAAACTCAAAGCAGCGGCCAGTCCGGAACGGGAAGTTCGTCTGGACAACAATCGACGACCGGCGACAATGGCACCGGCACATCGACCAGTCAGCAAGCCGCGGTAACGATTGGCGGCGTTCTTGATGCGACGGGGGTAGACGGCTACTTCTCCATAGCCCTGTCACTGAACGGTGCTCAGGCCTTAGGCGTGGGCGGCAGCAGCGGCAGCGCCGTATCGGGGCCGTTCTCGCTTGGTACCACACTTCACGATGGCGACACCTACGACGTCGAGATCAGCACGCAGCCAATCGGCTTCACCAAATGCGCCATATCGAATGGATCGGGTACCGCTACGGCCAACGTGACGGATATCTCGATCGTTTGCGGGGATGCCACGCCGCAGGTAAGCACGCTGAATGCGCAATTCAACACGCCGACCTCGGTTGCGGTTGACTCGCAGGGCAACGTATTTGTGGCTGATCCGGGTGCCAACAGGGTCCAGAAGGTCGCCAGTGACGGCACGGTAACGACTGTGTACACCGGCCCGGATCCAGACAGCGTCGTCGTCGACTCGAGCGACAGCCTGTTCGTGCATGATGCAACCACGGGGATGATTTACAGTTTTGATTCGCAAGGCACCCAGACGACATTCGTGGGTCCGCAGACGGTGCTGCAGAATACCGGCACGTTGGCTCCGTGGCCTTACGGCGGAGTCTATTTCGCCAACTACAACGACGGGACGATCGTCAAATATGATCCCCAAGGCGTGGCTACGACCATTGTCACCGCCGGCAAGCTCGACCACCCCGTCGGTCTCGCGTACCTTTACGGCAAGACGCTGGTTGCTGAAGCGGGAGCGAAGAACGATATTGCGGCGGTGTTCGCTGACGGCACGGTGGGCCTTTTCAGTAGCAACCTGAGCCCGAGCCTCGTCGCCCCATCCGGCCTGACCGTCGGCCCAGAGCAAAAGCTTTTCGTGGTGGACGGCGGCGCCAATGACCTTAACTGGTACAGCACCGGCCGGCCAAACGCTGGCGGACTGCTCGCCGGCGGGGTGAGCGGTTTTGCCGATGGCAATGGCGCGGCTGCGAGATTTCTGGGACCGCGTTGTGTTGTCGCAGATCGCCAGGGTAACCTGTACGTCGCAGACAGCGGTAACCACGTCGTTCGGAAAATTACGCCAGTTGCACCGGAGTAACCGCAGAACCTGAGCAATGACTGGCTGAGAGGCCGGTCATTGCCGCTATCGGTGACGGCGCTCTTCCCCATCCGGTCTGCGGTACTTTGTTGGCGATCGCTGCCTTGCACGGAGATCGACCGCGATCTCCTCCTACACACGCAGTAGAGGCAAATATGTCTTCGAAATCAGACCGGGACAACCGTGCCAACCAGTTGAACCCGAACAACGATGCGTACTACAGTTCGCGGGGCCTGGCGGGTTTCCGAGTGTACGATGATGACGATTACGCTGGTTCGGGGCCCACGCTAACTTACGGGATTCCGAGTCGGCCGGACGCGAGCCCACCACGCGCTGAAACTTTTGCGTTTGGTGCGGTCTCGCTGGACGGTCGCGCAGCTTATCGAACCGCCACGTTTGCCGCGCCAGGGTCTCGCTTTAACAGCAACGCGACCAGTTTTCAGATGGAGGAGTATCTCGAGGAGTTCGAGAGCCTTGCACATGCAGGACTGAAAGACTTGCTGGGCGCTCCGGAATTGGCGATCTTTGCCGTATTTGATCCGACCCGAAGCTGTCTGCCTTGGCACGTGCCGTCGCATCTCCACGATGTGGAAGCGACTCGGTCAATGATCACTGAGGACCATCTGCGGCTTGCGGAACGTTTGCGGCCGATGCCTTCCCGGCTGGAAGTTCATTTTCGCGGGCTGCTGTCTCCAGAGGCCGAGGCGCGGGCCGATCAAGCATGGCAAAAGGAAGCAGAGGCGAAGCTGGACCCCATGCCATTCGTTCAGGCACTTCGCGATGCGGTAGTGCCGGACGCGCCTTCCTGGGGGACCTTCGAGCTTCCTAACCGGGGGCGAATGTCCGTAGACGAGTTCACGAGCGCGCAAGCACAGTTGTCCCGTGCGTTGCGACCGTGACGCGGCTCACACCAACGGCCGCCTAGCCGATGAACTGACGGAGCGCAGACTAGCCATAAGCGGGTATGCCTCGAAGTGATGACAGTTTTTCGAATTAAGAATGACTGTTTCGGGTCGCGGTCAGCGCTCGAGACGCGACGGCGAGCAGTCGCGCGATGTAAGACGCACCAGGCGGTAGCCGGCCAGGAGCCGCCGTTCGCATGCGTTGTCGGTCGGAAGTTCATACGTCGGCTTCACCTCATAACCGGCCATCCGATTGACAAGACAAATGTTCCTTCATCGACCGAAGCCGCCAACGGCGTCCTCGCGGCATTGACGTCATCGTAGTTGCTCAAGTGCAGAGTGCCGGCGTGGCATCAGACATGTTTGCTTCTGTGCGCGACCTCATGCTTCGGTTTCGTAAAGCAGTCCGTAGCTCCCGCTCGTTCGCTTGATTCGCGCGAAGCCGAGTTCACCCAAATGCATACCTGCGATCAAAAGTCTCTCCGAACTGACCATGTCCAGGAGCCCTGATCGTGTGGTGGCTGCGAGAGTAGGGTCCTGATCGAATGCAATCGATACGTCTGGCCGTTCAATCTGGATGTGCGGGAAATGAACAATGTCTCCCCAAACGAGCAGGCCCTGATCAGGGGATTCGAAAAGATATCCGGAGTGTCCATCAGTATGTCCCGGTAGCGGCATCGCTCTGATACCGGGAAGCACTTCGCCCTCATCGAAAGTGCGCAGCCTGTCGCTATAGCCGTCGAACACCTGACGCGCGATCAGGAAGTTACCGCGGGCACGCTCGCTGGCACGACTTAGATTTCCGTCGTCCTGCCAGAATGCGACCTCTCGCTGATGAACAACGAGCTCCGCATTCGGAAAGGCAACTTGTCCATTTGTGTCCGCCAGCCCTCCGACATGATCGGGATGCGCGTGCGTAAGCAGGATTGTGTCGATCGCGGATGGTTCGACACCAGCAAGCGACAAGTTAGTCTTCAGGCGGCCGCCCCATTGCTTGACGCCTCCCGCCCCCCCGTCGATGAGAATTGTGCGGCCCGCTCCGCGCACCACATAGCAGTTGATATGCACGGCGGCAGGCTCCGTCTGTCCTGCATCACTTTGCATTTTTGAGGCCTCGGACGAGTCGATATTCGACAGGAATTCCAGGCTGGCGGTGAGGTAGCCGTCGCTGATCGCGGTGATCGTGAAATCCCCGACTCGCTGACTCGGAAACGTAA
>NZ_CAJHCP010000003.1 GCF_904848625.1 Paraburkholderia metrosideri | reverse complement strand
GGCCTGAAAGATAGTCTTTGACAACCCGACGCTTGAACTGCGCACTATGTCTGCTCATGAAAAAACACCCCAAATCGTTGGACGGGTGTCCAACTTTTGGGGTGCAGTTCAAATGAGCCGGGCTTTCCTTTTTTAGAAGAGGTCGCTAGTGCAGTTGGGCCGCGCCCAGTTGCCCCCTAGTTACCCTTAGTTGCCGCTGCCGCGCGCAACACGGCGTTGCTTGACCGCCTCCGCGAGACCTTCCAGCACGGCGACGCTTTCGTCCCAGCCGATGCACGCGTCGGTGATGCTCTGGCCGTACGTCAGCGCGCAGCCTTCCTGCAGGTCCTGGCGACCCGCCACCAGGTGCGATTCCACCATCACGCCGACAATCCGTTCGTCACCCGAAGCAATTTGACGACCGATATCCGCGCATACCGGAATCTGGTTTTCATGCTTCTTCGAGCTGTTCGCGTGGCTCGCGTCGATCATCAGACGCGCCGCGAGACCTGCTTTGCCGATATCCGCGCAGGCCGCATTCACGCTGTCCGCGTCGTAGTTCGGCGTCTTGCCGCCGCGCAGAATGATGTGGCAGTCCTCGTTGCCGGCCGTCGACACGATCGCCGAGTGGCCACCCTTCGTCACCGACAGGAAATGGTGAGGCTGCGAAGCGGCCTTGATTGCGTCGACGGCGATCTTCACGTTGCCGTCCGTGCCGTTCTTGAAGCCGACCGGGCACGACAGGCCCGACGCGAGTTCGCGGTGCACCTGCGACTCGGTGGTCCGCGCGCCGATCGCACCCCACGAGATCAGATCCGCGATGTATTGCGGGCTGATCATATCGAGGTATTCGGTACCGGCCGGCAGGCCCAGTTCGTTGATGCGCAACAGCAGTTCGCGGGCGGCGCGCAGGCCGTCGTTGATCTTGAAGCTGTTATCCATGTGCGGGTCGTTGATGAGGCCCTTCCAGCCTACCGTGGTACGCGGCTTTTCGAAGTACACGCGCATCACGATTTCGAGTTCGCCAGCGAAACGCTTGCGTTGCTCGATCAGGCGACCGGCGTATTCCATCGCCGCTTTCGGATCGTGAATCGAGCACGGCCCGATGATGACGATCAACCGGTCTTCCATGCCATGCAAGATCCGATGCATCGCGTTGCGCGAGTTGTAGATCACGTTGGACACCGTTTCGTCGCAAGCGAATTCGCGGATCAGATGAGCGGGGGGCGTGAGTTCTTTCAATTCGCGAATACGGACATCGTCGGTGTTGTGCGGGGGCATGTTGTTCTCCTGAATCGGTTCTTAGCGTGTTCGCCTGCGCAGCGGCGGACAACAATCAAAAAGGTTTCAACGACAGAATTTCAGATACGGTTCAAACGAATGAGGCGAAAAAAAAACCGCCAGGCTTAGCTGGCGGTTTTTCGGGAATTCTTGGTGTTGCGTGCACTAACACCCCTCTCGATCCGCCAGCGGTCTGAGATAGCCAAAAAAGTAAAAATAAAACTTGGCGGACATGGCGAAATAGGTCGCTGGTCAAAAAGGGTGAGTGACTTTATAACCTGCTGAAGCTCGGTTGACAAGCTGCAGCGTACAAAAATGCGGAAAATCCGCATACTTCGTGCGATTGATGCACGAAGTATGCGTTTGCTTCAAAATCAGGCAGTACCGCCAACCGTCATCCGGTCGATCCGCAGCGTGGGTTGACCGACGCCCACCGGCACGCTCTGGCCTTCCTTGCCACACACGCCGACGCCCGAATCGAGCTTCATGTCGTTGCCGATCATGCTGACGTACTTCAGCGATTCCGGGCCGCTGCCGATCAGCGTCGCGCCCTTCACCGGGTACGTGATTTTGCCGTTTTCGATCATGTACGCCTCGGACGCCGAGAACACAAACTTGCCGTTCGTGATGTCGACCTGGCCACCGCCGAAATTCACCGCATACAAGCCGTTCTTCACCGACTGGATGATTTCCTGCGGGTCCTTGTCGCCGTTGAGCATGTAGGTGTTGGTCATGCGCGGCATCGGCAGCGCGGCGTACGACTCGCGGCGCGCGTTGCCCGTGACCGGCATCTTCATCAGACGCGCGTTCAGCGTGTCCTGGATGTAGCCCTTCAGGATGCCGTCTTCGATCAGCGTCGTGCACTGCGTCGGGTTGCCTTCGTCGTCGATATTGAGCGAGCCGCGGCGGTTCGGCAGCGTGCCGTCGTCGACCACGGTGACGCCCTTGGCGGCGACCTGTTCGCCGATGCGTCCCGCGAATGCCGACGAGCCCTTGCGGTTGAAGTCGCCTTCCAGCCCGTGGCCGATCGCTTCGTGCAGCAGCACGCCGGGCCAGCCCGGTCCGAGCACGACGGTCATCGCGCCAGCCGGCGCCGGACGCGCGTCGAGGTTCACCAAAGCCGCATGCACGGCGTCGTCGACGTAGCGCGACAGCACTTCGTCGGTGAAATAGCCGTAGTCGAAGCGGCCACCGCCGCCGCCGCTGCCGATCTCGCGGCGGCCGTTCTGTTCGGCGATCACGGTCACCGACACGCGCACCAGCGGACGGATGTCGGCCGCAAAGCCGCCGTCGCTGCGCGCGACCAGCACCACGTCGTATTCACCGGCGAGCCCCGCCATCACTTGCTGGATGCGCGGATCACGGCCGCGCGCCATCTTTTCGATGCGCTCGAGCAGCTTGACCTTGGCGGTGGCGTCGAGTGAATGGAGCGGGTCGGACGGCAGGTACAGATCGCGTCCGGCAATGCCGGTCAGCGACGAGGCCGCCTTGATCTTCTGCTTGCCGCCGCCCGCCTTGGCAATCGAGCGGGTGGCGAGCGCCGCCTGACGGATCGCTTCGGGCGAGAGGTCGTCCGAATACGCGAAGGCCGTGCGGTCGCCCGATACGGCGCGCACGCCAACACCCTGGTCGATGCTGAAGCTGCCCGATTTCACGATGCCTTCTTCGAGACTCCACGCTTCGCTGCGCGTGTACTGGAAGTACAGGTCCGCGTAGTCGATCTTGTGCGTGAAGATTTCGGCGAGCGTGCGGGTGAGCAGCGATTCGTCGAGACCGTAGGGCGTCAGGAGGATGTCCTTGGCGGTGGCGAGATTACGGATACCGGGTTCGATGATGTTCATGCGAAGTATGTTCTGCTCGATACGGAGGATTCGGTTAGCGCCCGAGTCACTATATGCGTGACGGGCGCCGCAGTTTCAATGTCGTTTCAGCTCAGCACACGATGACGCCACGCGGGCAGGCTCTGTCGCACCTCGTCGATGCGTGCACGTTCGAGATTGCCGGCGACCACGCCAGCGCCCTCGTCGCGCACCGCGACGATATCGCCCCACGGGTCGATCAGCATGCTGTGGCCCCAGGTGCGGCGGCCGTTTTCGTGTTGACCGCCTTGCGCCGCGGCCAGCACATAACACTGGTTTTCGACCGCCCGCGCGCGCAGCAGCATTTCCCAATGCGCGCGGCCGGTGGTGTAAGTGAACGCGGACGGCACCACGATCAGCGCGCAGTCGCCCATGCGCCGGTACAGCTCGGGGAAGCGCAAATCGTAGCAGACCGACAGGCCGACCCGTCCGAACGGCGCCTCGAAGCTGCGGACTTCTTCACCGGGGCGGATGGTGCGCGCCTCGTCGAACGATTCCTGGCCTTTTTCGAAGTTGAACAGGTGGATCTTGTCGTAGCGCGCGGCTTCGTTGCCTTGCGGGTCGAACACCAGCGTAGTGTTCAGCACACGCGACGCTTCCGGCGCAGTGATTGGCAGCGTGCCGCCAATCACCCAGATATTGTGACGCCGTGCGGCATCGGCGAGAAATCGCTGGATTGGGCCGTCCTGATAAGGCTCGCGCACGGCCAGTTTGTCCGTGTCCTTGAAACCCATGAAGCAGAAATATTCGGGCAGCAGCACGAGTTGCGCGCCGTCGGCGGCGGCTTCGGCGATCAGGCGTTCCGCGTCGGCCAGATTGCGTTCGCGATCCGGCCTGCTCACCATCTGCAACGCGGCGACACGGAAGCTGCTGGCAGGAGGGCCGCTGGACACCCCGGCGGATGAAAGTGGAGAGACGTGTGTTTCGCTCATGAGCGTTTCGAAAAACTCCCGGCAAGGCGGCGGCACTCACTGCGTGTGCCACTTACGTCGTTGATGTCATTCAGGACTGGCTGGGACCGCCGTCGACGCACCGCGCTTTCGCTCTAACCGGCAAAAGGGCCAGCAAAAAACTCAGTGCGCTTCCACGGTCGAAGCTGGAGCGTCCATCTTACCGCGATCGCTCTTCACCCGCTCGACGTGCGGCTTGGCCCACGAGCCGGTGATCGCGTAGTCGCGCGCGAACACGTGCGAGACCGAATGCGAGAGCGCCAGATCGGCCACCAGCGCGCCCAGCCCGAACAGCGGATTGATCACCGTCGCAGCGATCACGCCGGCGCCGGCGCTGACAGTCGGCACGACATGCACATGCAGATCCTGGGTTTCCTGCGCGAGATCGATCGAGCCCGTCATGTCGGCGCGGGCCGGGGCGGTGATCAACTGGAAGTTGTCGGTGCGGCCAATGCCGTCGTGAATCTGCGCGGTGCCGCTCACCTGCTTGAACGGCAGACCCTCGCCGATCACATCGCGGAAATCGAGCGTGACGAAGCGCGCGAGGCTCTGCAGACTCAGCACGCCCAGCAGCGTGGCCACGCCCTGATCGATCTTCAGGATCTGGCCGTGGCGCAGGTCGAGGGCGAGATTGCCGTTAAGCGTCGGATAGTCGATCGCAGCCGGGCCGCCGCGCCACACCATTCTGCCCGACAGCGAGCCCTCGCCGGCCTTGATCGTGCGCGGCTTGCCGAATTGTTCGAGCAGCGCGCCCGCGTCCTTGATATCGAGCTTGAAATCGAACACGGTGCGGCGCTGTTCGCCTTCGTCAGCGGGGTTGTCTACGCCGGTCGACGTGCGCCAGTTTGCGGTTGCGGTCAACTTGGCGGCCGGATTGGTGATGTCGAGCTTGTCGAGCTGCCAGACCGGCACGCCGTCTTCGGTGAAATTGTGCGCGTCGACTTCGAGACGGCCGATGTTGCGGTCTCGCACGATCAGCTCGTTGACCACCAGATCGATCGACGGCATGTTCTGCGCGGGCGCCGACATGGCGGGGCCGAGCAGGTCCTTGTCGGCGACCGAAGGGATCACCACGCGGGCAAAGCGCGCCTGCAATTCGCCCGGCGACTCGCGGGTCGCGCCTGGCAGCCACGATACGTGGCCCGACACCTGGCTCGACGCGATATTCGCCTGCCACTGGCGATCGGCATGCGACGCGCCGACGATCACGTTGTCCCAGTGGCGCTTGAGCAGCGTCAGCGTGTCGATATGCAGCGCGAAGCGGCTCGGCAGGAATTGCGCGACGGTAGGGTTCGGCGTAGTGGGGGCGGCCGGCGCGACGGGCGTGGCGGGCGCGTCGCGGTTGCGCATCTGCGTGACGAGCGCGCGCCATGCATCGGCGTCGAACGCCTGCACGTCGACGTTGGCGACCACACCGTCGGCCGGCAGATCGGCGGGCTTGTTGACACCGATCGCGCCGCGCACCACCGTCGGCGCGGCTTTCGGCTGATAGCGCAGCACATAGGTCGCAGCGACCGGCCCAAAGGTCAGATCGGCGCGCTCCAGGCCGGCTTCACCCGGTGCTGGCGACGGATTGACCGCGAAGCGCAGCGGCATCGCCGCGCCGACCGGCTTGTTGAACGGCGCGGGGAAATCGAGCGCGAGGCCGGTCAGGTCGGAGTTCGCCGACACCTCCGGCAGTTGCCCCTTGGCCCCGCGCACGTTCAGCGCGTACGGCGCACTGCCGCTCATGTGCGTCAGAACCTGCGCGGCGGGACCGTGCAGATTGAGCCCGCGAGCGGCATCGACGGCAATATGGCCGTTCAGATTCAGCGCATACGTGCCGTTCTGCCGGAAGCCGCCGTTGGCGTGCACGTCGCCGCCGAGGAACTGCCCGGAAAGCCGGTCGACCTGCGCGGTATGTTCGGTGAACTGCACCTTGCCGTTCAGTTGCGACAGCGGCGGCGCGTTCTCCACGCTGAGCCGGTTGTTCACGAAGCCGACCGCGCCTTCCACGCCGATGTGCGGCTTCGGCGTGCGCGGAATGGTCAGCTTCAGCGCGAGCGACGCCCGTCCTTCGGCGCGAATCTTCTCGGTCTGATGCTTGGCCATGATGCCGAGCGAGCTGTCGTTCACATAGTCGAGCATGTCGGCAAGCGGCCCGCGTCCGTTGCCCTGGATGATGAGGTTCGACGCCTTGGTGCCGAGGTCCTCGATCTTGCCGTTGACGCCGCTGAGCGCAACCCGCTTGTAATGCCCGCGATTGATATCGAAGCGCATCACGTTCTGTTTGAGTTCGAACACGCCGTCGATGCCGTCCAGCGGCGGCCACACGTTCGGCGTGCCGTTACGCATGTTGCGCGGCGGGTACGGCGACGGGTCGAACTTGCCGCCCTTGAACGGCGCGTAGACACGGAAGATGCCGGCGCTCGGGTCGCGCGCGTACGGGAATTTGGTCAGATCGCCGTGCACTTCGATCATCGCGCCGTGCGACATGCCGGCCTGCAGGCCGTGGCTGAGATAGATGCGCAACTTCTCGCTGATGCTGGTGGGCAGGTAGCGGTAGATGCGCGTGACCTGCGCGCGCTGGAAGTCGGCTTTCAGGTCGAGCGAACCGCGTCCGTGGCCCGGGTTGCTGTAGCTGGCGGAAGCAGTAGCCGCGACGTCCGCGTTCGACACGCCGAAGTCGGCCAGCTTCACGCTGAACGCCGGATGGTTTTCGCCTGGCGCCTTAGGCCCCATGGTCCAGTCGGCGCGGCCATGCAGACGGTCGAGCTTCAGACGCGGGTCGTCGAACACGCCCGGCAGCGTGATGGCCACGTTGGAGGTGTCGAGAATCGCGGTGCCGCGATTTTCGTCGGCATCGACGCTGCCCCACAGATTTTCGATGCCGGGAATGCCTGCGCGCGGGTGGTTCAACGGCGTAAGCCCCGGCGGCGGTTCCTGGGCGGCGACGCTGATACCTTGCAGGTCGCCCTTGAAGCGATAACGCTCGATCGGCTCCGCGCCGGTCGGCCGGTGGTCGCTGCCCGCCTCGCCGGATTCCGGTTTGCCGCGCTCGACTTCGATCACGTAGTTAGCGACGAGGCCACGTGGATTGAAGCGCACGAGATTGTTCAGCAGACGCTTAGGCAGCGGCAACGCCCGGCTGAATTCGGCGAGGATGCCCAGATCGACGCGATCGCCGCTGACACTGACGAGCTGGCCATGTTGCTGCGAGGCCATCCGGTAGCGCCCGTTCAGGGTCGAAAAAACCAGTGTGCGGGTGAGCGGCGTGCCGTCGTCGAGCGGCGGCTGGCCGAGTTCGGCGCGGACATCCTTCAGTTGCAGCTGGTAGTCGTCGCCCTCGGCTGCCAGATGCCATGAGAAGTGAGCGACCGGCAGCAGCAGCTTCGGCTGGGTCGGATGTACGCGTAACGCGACGTCCATCCCGTTCAGTTGTCCGCTCGCGGCCTTCATGCGGCCGTCGGTGAAGTCGATCCAGATTGCATTGTCGACGCGGCCGGCGAAGGTCTCGATCGGGAAATTGACGTAGCGTGCCAGCGCGGGCAGATCGACCGGGCCCGTCGACACATAGGCCTGGCCCGTCCAGTTGATCGGCTTGCCGATCGCGGAGAGCGGCGCGTGCCGGAAATACGTGCGGAAATCGATCGGACCACGCAGCACCTGGCCGTCGGGCGGTGCTTGCAGCGCGAGCCGGTGGTCGTAGCCGTCGTTGAGAATCGCGATCCGGATGTTGCGCAGTGCGAGTTCCGGTGCATCATGCTGCGCATCGCGCCAGCGCAGCACAGCGCCGCGCACCACGATGGCCTGCTGGCGCAAAAGCCAGGTGGACAACGTGTCGTTGCCGCTATGGCGGGTCGGAATCGGCACACCGGCCACTGACATCACGCCGTCACTGGTGCGCGACACCAGCACGTCCGGCTGGTCGACGATCAGGCTGGAGAGCGCCGGATGAAACTGCCACAGCGACTTCCATGAGAGCGTGGCGGTGGCGTGCGGAATGGTGAGTGCGGGCTGCCCTTCGTGGTCGCGGATGACGAGGTTCGTCACGTCGAGACCCGGCTGAAAGCCGCTCCAGTGCGGCGCGAGCTTGCCAATGGTGAACTGCGTGCGCAGTTTGTCGGAGACAGCGGCTTCGATGCGAGGCCGGAACGAATCGACGCGCGGCAACACGATATAGCGCAAGCCGAGAAACAGACCCGTCGCTATAAAGTAGAGGACCAGCGCGAGCGCCAGCGCCACGCGAAAAATCCGACGCAGCACAATGTGGTCGCTTCCGCTCACAGGCCGGACCTGCCCGGTTTCGTGCGGGTCGGCGGATTCGTTTCGCTCGGACATGCTGCGGCGGGTGGGCGTATGGTAGTTTTGCGAATTAACGACGAAATGTAACACACGAGAAAGCGTCGGCGGACTTCCTGCAAACCCTGTCTACGTGCCGCCTCGCCGTGAGCGCCGGGCTAACTTTCTCTGGTGTTGCAGCTAACTGAATAACGCTATCAAGCAACGAGCGAGCCTGACCCTTGATGACTGACGCCACTCTGCTGAGTTCCAGCTATTCACACTACGCGGCGCGTGCCGCCGCGGCCCGTCCGCCACTCGTCGCGCAGGTCGCGGCGCTTGCGTCGGCGCCATTGAGCCGCGAGCGTATCGACGCGCGCTTCGATGCGTTGTGCGCCGAGGCCGCGGGTGCGGCCGGCGTGGCGGGCGTGCTGTTGAGCGAGGATGCGCTCAAACGGGCGCTGCGCCAATTGCGCACGGAAGTGTTTTGCGCGGTGATGGAACGCGACCTGGCGGGGGAGGCCGACGTTGCCGAAGTCACCGGCGCGATGACCGATCTTGCGGAAACGACGATCCAGCGCTCGCTCGCGGTGCTGTCCGCTGAACTCGAAACGCTGTACGGCGAGCCGCGCGGCCCGCAGGGCGAGCGGCTCGCGCTCGGCGTCGTGGGCATGGGCAAACTGGGCGGACGTGAGCTGAACGTGTCGTCTGATATCGACCTGATCTTTGTTTATGAAGACGATGGTGAGACAGCGGGCGGTCAACGTTCGCCGATTGCCACGCAGGACTTTTTTACGCGTCTCGGCAAACGCCTGATCGGCGCACTGGCCGAAGTAACCGCCGACGGCTACGTGTTCCGTGTCGACATGCGTTTGCGGCCGAACGGCGATTCGGGACCGCTCGTCTGCAGTCTCGGCATGCTCGAAGAATATTTCTACGTACAGGGCCGCGAGTGGGAGCGCTATGCGTGGATCAAAGGCCGGATGGTGTCCGAAGGCGCCAGCCCCGCGGCGCAGCGCCTGCAGAAGCAACTCGACGCGATCGTCACGCCGTTCGTTTATCGCCGCTATCTCGACTTCGGCGTGATCAGCGCGATCCGCGCGCTGCATCTACAGATTCGCCAGGAGGCGCAGCGCCGCGCGTCGATGCGGCCCGACAAGGCCGACGACATCAAGCTCGGGCGCGGCGGTATCCGCGAAATCGAATTTAGCGCGCAGGTGTTCCAGTTGATCCGCGGCGGTCAGGATGCGGGTTTTCGCGTGCGGCCGACGCTTGCCGTGTTGCGGCACGCGGCCACGCATGGACTGCTGGATACCTCGGTGTGCGTGAAACTTTCGCAGGCTTACCGGTTTCTGCGCGAGCTGGAGCATCGTCTGCAATACCGTAACGATGCACAGACTCACGCAATGCCGGTCGATCCCGAGGAACGTGTTGCGCTTGCTCAGGCAATGGGCTGCGACGACTACGCGGCGTTGATGGTCAGACTCGACGCGCATCGCGAGTTCGTCGAGCAGCAGTTCGACCAGATTTTCGCCGACAAGGTGAGCGGCCGCGACGGCTGCGGTGCGCCGGAAGACGGTGCGGCCGCATGGGTCTGGAGCAGCGCGCTCGCCGACGACAGCGCCGACGAAGCGTTGCGCGCACGGCTGATCGAACTCGGCGTGGCCGAACCTGGCGATCTGCTGACGCGATTGCGCGCGGTATGGCAGTCGTCGCGCTATACGGGACTTGCCGAGCGCAGCCGGCAACGCTTCGATATCGTCGCGCAGCGGGCGCTGGAAGCGGCGCGCACGCTGGAGCCGCCCGAGCGGCGGGGCAATACGGTCGTGCGCTTCTTCGACCTGCTCGAAGCCGTGAGCCGGCGCGGTGCCTATCTGGCGTTGCTGACCGAATATCCGCAGGCGCTGCATCAGGTGTTGTCGGTGCTGGGCGGTTCGCGATGGGCGGCGGGTTATCTGATTCGCCATCCGCAATTGCTCGACGAGTTGCTGGACGATGAAGCGATCAACAGCCCGTTCGACTGGCCCGAGTTCAAGCGCACGCTGCGCCTGCGTCTGGCCGCCGCCGACGGCGTCGAACAACAGATGGACCTGCTGCGCCATGCGCACCAGGCCGAAGTATTCCGCATTCTGCTGATCGACCTCGCGGGCAGGCTGAGCGTCGAGCATGTGAGCGACCGGCTGTCCGAACTCGCCGACGCGGTGCTCGACGTCACGCTCGAAGCGGTCTGGAAGCAGTTGCCCAAACGCCATCGCGAGGTGCCGCGCTTCGCGGTGATCGCGTACGGCAAGCTGGGCGGCAAGGAGTTGGGCTACGCGTCCGACCTCGACGTGATCTTCCTGTACGACGATGCTGACGATGCCGCCGCCGATGTCTACGCGACGTACACTCGCCGCCTGATCACGTGGCTGACGACCGCGACCGGCGCAGGCACGCTGTTCGACGTCGACTTGCGGCTGCGGCCGAACGGCGAGTCGGGGTTGCTCGTTACCGATCTGGACGCGTTCCGCCGCTATCAGCTGCGCGAGGGCGATGCGGCTAACACCGCCTGGGTCTGGGAGCACCAGGCGCTGAGCCGTGCGCGTTTCTGTGCGGGCGATGTCGACATCGGCGCGAAATTCGAGGCGATCCGCGAACAGGTGCTGACCACGCCGCGCGAGGCCGGACCGCTCGCGAAGGAGATCGTCGAGATGCGCGAGCGCGTCGAGGCGGGACATCCGAACCACACGCCGGGGTTATTCGATCTGAAGCACGATCGCGGCGGGATGGTGGATATCGAATTTACCGTCCAGTACTGGGTGTTGCTGCACGCGGCCAGCGATCCTGAACTGATCCGCAACACGGGGAACATCGCGTTGCTGCGCGAGGTGTCGCGCTTTGGGCTGATGAGCGAAGCGGAGGCGGAAACGGTGGGCGCCGCGTATCGCACGTACCGCAAGTTGCAGCACAAACTGCGGCTGGACGGGATGGAAAAGGCGCGGGTCGACCCCGGGCTGGTGAAGACCGAGCGGGAAGTCGTGCTGGGGTTGTGGAGGCGGGTGTTTGAGTGAGGGTGGACGCCGGCCGCTTGATCAGGCGGTGGCCGGGCTTTCGCTGTTGTTCAGCCCATAACGTGGTGCGCAGAGGGCGCCTACGAATCCCGGTTTGTGTGTTGGCCCGCAACTTTTCACACAGACCGGGACGTCATCAGGTGCCGTCCCGGATATGGGTGGTTTAGCTTGTGCAACCGCTTACGCGGGATGCGCGACAACCCAGGTCGTCCACCTGTTAAGCCGCCAGCATTTCCTTCGCGTGCTTACGCGTCGTCGCGGTAATTTCGAGACCGCCGAGCATCCGCGCGACTTCTTCGACACGGCTCGCCTTGTCCAGCGATGTCACGCTGCTCACCGTGCCGCCTTTGCCATTGCCCGCTTTCGCAACCTGGAAATGATGGTCGCCACGAGCTGCAACCTGCGGCAGGTGCGTCACGCACAACACCTGGCGGGCTTGTCCAAGCTGATGCAACAACCGTCCGACCACTTCGGCGACACCGCCGCCAATTCCGGTATCCACTTCGTCGAAGATCAGCGTCGGCGTGGGGCTTGCGGCGCTGGCAATGACCGCGAGCGCCAGACTGATCCGCGCCAGTTCGCCGCCTGACGCAACCTTCGCCAGCGGCCGCAGCGGCACACCGGCGTGACCGGCGACACGGAACTCGACCTGTTCCAATCCATGTGCACCGCCTTCGGGCAGCGGCACTAGTGCGACTTCGAAACTGCCGCCTTTCATCGACAGTTCCTGCATGCCGGTGGTGACCGCTGCGCCCAATGCGTTGCCCGCCTTCGCGCGTGCTTTCGACAGTTTCTTTGCTTCAGTCACGAAGGCTTCTTTGGCCTTGGCCGCGGCGGCGTGCAGGCTGTCGAGATCCGCTGCGGCGTCGAGCGCGGCCAGTTGCGTGCGTCTTGCCTGATGTTCATCGGGCAACGTTTCCGGTTGCAGACGGAATTTGCGTGCCGCCGAGTGCAACGCGTCGAGACGCTTTTCAACCTGCGCGAGCCGGTCCGGATCGAGTTCGAGCCGTTGCGCGTAATGACTCAACGAATACGCGGCTTCCTGCAGCTGGATTTCAGCGGGTTCAAGTGCGGCCAGCACGTCGTTCAACGCGGGGTCGATTTCCGCGAGATCGCGCACCTTCGACACGATCGACGCCAGATGCGTGATCATCGCCTCGTCCGATTCGGACAGCGCGCCGAGTGCCCCTTGCACGCCGTCGATCAGATTGGCCGAATGCGAGAGCCGCCGATGCTCGGCGTTGACCTCTTCCCATTCGCCCGGTTGCGGCGACAGTTTGTCGAGTTCGGTCAGTTGCCAGGCGAGACGCTCGCGCTCTAGTTGCAACTCACGGTCGCGTGTCTGCGCATGCTCGACGGCCTGGACCGTCTCGCGCCACGTGCGCCATGCCCGGGTGACGGTCGCCGCCGTGTCGGCAAGGCCGGCGTGAGTGTCGAACAATTCGCGTTGAGCGTCCGGGCGCATGAGTAACTGATGCGCATGCTGGCCGTGAATGTCCACCAGCATTTCACCGACTTCGCGCAACTGCGTAAGCGTCGCCGCGGTGCCATTGATGAACGCCCGCGAGCGGCCATTGGCATCCACGACGCGCCGCAGCATGACGGTGCCGCCGTGATGGCCGTCGTCGGCGGTTGCGGCGAGCGCCTGCTCGTCGAGCCATTGATCAACCAGCGCATGGGTCTCGAACTCGGCCGTGATGTCGGCGCGGCTCTCGCCGTTGCGTACGACGTTGGCATCGGCGCGGGCGCCGAGCGCGAGCGCCAGCGCGTCGATCAGGATCGATTTGCCGGCGCCGGTTTCGCCTGAAAAAACAGAAAAGCCGCTGTCGAATTCGAGGTCGAGCGCGGCGACGATGACGAAGTCGCGTATCGAGAGGTGGCGAAGCATGGAAGTCGTCTGATGAGCTTGAAATTCAGGTTCCGGCAGCGGCGACTGCGTTGGCGTCCAGCGTTACTTCGCCGCTCAGGGCTTGGGGTCTTCTTCGTGCGACGGGTATTCGTTCCAGTGCAGCTTTTTACGCAGCGTGGCGTAATGGCTGTAGCCGACCGGATGCAGCATCGGCACCGTATGACGCGAGCGGCGCACCTCGATCGTGTCGCCCAACTCGAGCGACGTGAACGACTGCATGTCGAAATTGACGTTCACTTCACGCCCGGACACGATCTGGATGCTCACTTTCGAGTCGTCCGGCAGCACGATAGGGCGGTTCGACAACGCGTGCGGCGCGATCGGCACCAGCACGATGCCCTGCAATTGCGGATGCAGAATCGGCCCCTGCGACGACAGCGCGTAAGCGGTCGAGCCGGTCGGCGTGGCGACAATCAGCCCGTCCGAGCGCTGGTTGTACATGAAGCGGCCGTCCACCGACACATGCAGTTCGGCCATGCCGGAGAAGCCGCTGCGGTTGACCACCACGTCGTTGAAGGCCAGCGCGTGATAGATCGGATTGCCGCCGCGCATGATCCGCGCTTCGAGCAGCACACGTTCTTCACGCTCGAATTTGCCGGCCAGCATTTGCGGCACGATCTCGCGCATATCGGAGATCGGGATATCGGTAATGAAGCCCAGCCGCCCATGATTGATGCCGATGAGCGGAGTGCGGTAGGGCGCGAGTTGACGGCCGATGCCCAGCATCGTGCCGTCGCCGCCCAGCACGACGGCCACGTCGGCGCGCGCGCCGATCTCGGCGGGACGGAGCGCCGGATAGTCGGTGACGCCGATTTCGGCTGCGGTGTCGGCTTCGAACACGACTTCGAAGCCGCGCTTCGCGATGCACGAGGCGAGCGCGGTCAGCGGCTCACCGATGCCCGGCGTATTGTTGCGCCCGACGAGCGCGACGGTCTTGAACTGGCTGGTCACTTGCATGCCGGCATTACACCATAGGTAGGGCCTGAAAAGAACCGCTGACAGACCCGGTAGTGAGCCGGCTCACACAGGCTGTCAGCGC
This sequence comes from Paraburkholderia metrosideri, assembly GCF_904848625.1. GTDB lineage: Bacteria > Pseudomonadota > Gammaproteobacteria > Burkholderiales > Burkholderiaceae > Paraburkholderia > Paraburkholderia metrosideri. The sequence goes on along the minus strand of NZ_CAJHCP010000003.1, from coordinate 660,045 downwards.
ATGTCGCGATTATCGTTAGAATGGTGAAGCCTTGATGACATGCGCGCCGACAACTGGCGGCAGATTCGTCAGGAGTGAGCGCCGCTGGCGCTCGCGGTTGTCGCGTCATTGAGCTAAAATTTTCCCTCATGCTAGATCCTCGCGCACAAACCCTCCTCAAAACGCTGATTGAGCGATATATCGCCGAAGGTCAGCCGGTCGGCTCTCGCACGTTGTCACGTTATTCGGGCCTCGAACTGAGCCCGGCCACGATCCGCAACGTGATGTCCGATCTCGAGGACCTGGGGCTCGTGATCAGCCCGCACACTTCCGCGGGCCGCATTCCCACCCCGCGTGGCTATCGCCTCTTTGTCGACACGATGCTGACGGTCGAATCCGCTGCAGACGAAGAAGCCGTGATGCGCACCGTCAAAACCACGCTGCAGGGTGGGGAGCCGCAAAAAATCGTCGCGGCGGCAGCCAGCGTGCTGTCCAGCCTGTCGCAGTTCGCCGGGGTGGTTCTTACGCCGCGGCGCAGCCACGTCTTCAAGCAGATCGAGTTCATGCGTTTGTCCGACAAGCGCATCCTGCTGATCATCGTGACGCCCGAGGGCGACGTGCAGAACCGCATCATGGCGACCCAGCGTGACTTCTCGCCGTCGCAACTGGTCGAGGCCTCCAATTACATCAACGCGCATTTTGCGGGCCTGTCGTTCGACGACGTGCGCCGCCGTCTGCGCGAGGAAATCGACGAACTGCGCGGCGACATGACCACGCTGATGCACGCGGCCGTCACCGCCAGCACCGACGAAGCCGATACCGGCGAGACCGTGCTGATTTCCGGCGAGCGCAATCTGCTCGAAGTTGCCGATCTTTCGTCGGACATGGCGCGGCTGCGCAAGCTGTTCGATGTGTTCGATCAAAAGACCAGTCTCCTTCAGTTGCTCGACGTGTCGAGTCATGCGGCGGGCGTGCAGATTTTCATCGGCGGGGAGTCGAACCTCGTGCCGATCGAAGAAATGAGCGTCGTCACCGCGCCGTACGAGGTGAACGGCAAGATCGTCGGCACGCTCGGCGTGATCGGACCCACCCGTATGGCCTACAACCGCGTGATTCCGATTGTCGACATCACTGCACGGCTACTTTCGCTGACGCTCAGCCAGCAGTAATGCCTGGCGCTCCTTGCGAGAGCAGGCCGGACGCGTCGAAGCCGTGTTGCAAATGATGCGCGAGACCGCGCGGCTTGCCAATCGGCCGAATGGCCAGGGGTGCCTGGGGATCCGGGCACGACCTGCGCCGCTATAATGAATCTCTCCTGAATCCGACTCGCCGCCCCAAGCGGTGACCTCCGCTGCCTATGCGCTTCGACCTCGAGCGGCCTTCACAGAACGCCACGTCACATCGTGTCGCCGTGCTGCTGATCAATCTCGGCACGCCCGACGCGCCGACGCCGCGCGCAGTCCGACGCTATCTCGCGCAGTTTCTGTCCGATCCGCGGGTGGTCGAGATTCCGGCGCTGCTGTGGCAGATCATCCTGCGTCTGCTGATCTTGCCGTTTCGCAGTCGTAGCTCGGCGAAAAAGTACGCGGCGGTCTGGATGCCGGAAGGCTCGCCATTGCGCGTCTATACGGAAAAGCAGGTGGAAGGCTTGCGCCATCTGCTGCATTTGAACGACTACACGGTGCTGGTCGACTACGCGATGCGCTATGGCACGCCAGGCATCCCGGCCATGCTGAACCAGCTGAAACTCGCCGGTGTCGAGCGCGTGCTGCTGGTGCCTATGTATCCGCAATACTCGTCGTCGACCACGGCCACGGCTTTCGATGACGCTTTCGCCGCGATGAAACGCATGCGCAATCAGCCGGAAATCCGCACGCTGCGCCAGTACGCCGATCATCCGGCGTACATTGCCGCGTTGGCCGCACAGGTGCATCAATATTGGCATCAGCATGGCCGGCCGGATTTCGCTGCGGGTGACAAACTCGTGCTGAGCTTTCACGGTGTGCCCAAGCGCACGCTCGATCTGGGCGATCCCTACCACGAGCAATGCCAGCAGACCGGCGCGTTGCTGATGCAGGCGCTCGAACTGACGCCAGTGGAATGCCGCATCACCTTCCAGTCGCGTTTCGGCAAGGCTGAATGGCTGCAACCGTACACCGCGCCCACACTGAAGGAACTGGGTGCAGCGGGTGTGCGACGTGCCGACGTGTTCTGTCCGGGTTTCACTGCCGACTGCCTCGAAACGATTGAAGAAATCGGCATGGAAGTGCGTGACGAGTTTCTGCATGCGGGCGGCAAGGAGTTTCACCGCATTGCGTGTCTGAACGCCTCGCAACCGTGGATCGCCGCGCTCGGCGAAATCGTCGCGCAGAATCTGCAGGGCTGGCCTGTGCAGGCCGTGCCGGTGCCACACACCAGTGGGAGTGGAGCAGGCGGATGAACTACAAAATATCAACCGAAGCGGGCGCGAAGCTGCGCATCGACAAATGGCTTTGGGCGGCGCGCTTCTTCAAGACGCGCTCGCTAGCGGCAGATGCAGTCGACAAAGGCCATGTGCTGATCGGCGGAGCCAGCGTCAAGCCGGCTAAGGAAGTGCGGGTCGGCGATCTGGTCGAGGTCGAAATCGAGCGGATTGTGTGGCAGGTGGAAGTGCTAGGCGTGTGCGACGTGCGCGGCCCGGCGAGTGTCGCACAGACGCTCTACGCCGAGACCGAAGAAAGCAAGGTGAAGCGGCAGGTCGAGCAGGAACGCCGCAAGACGTATCGCGAGCCGGCCGCCGCTTTGCACGGGCGCCCGACCAAGCGCGACCGGCGCACTATCGACAGATTTTCTGGTGGGGATTGAACAACTGCTCAATGGTCGCGTGCACACCGCCGTACTCAGTGGTGTGATCGTTGACCGCCCCGGACATGCAGATTGTGGTGGTGCCCGCAATCAGAACCAATGCGACCACCCCGATTGCAAAGGTCAGTTTCACGGTACTCCCCTTGGGAAGATTCGGTATTGAAACGGGCTTGAAGCGGGTAAATCAGGTGGTAATGCAAAATGCCGGTAAGGTAGACGTCAGATTAGGGTTAACGTGTCTTTTTCGACGCTTTATTGGAGCATAGGCCACTTGCTGGCTTCCCTCAATCTCAATCTGATTGCGCCGCATGAATGGTTGTAACGGCGGATTTCGCCTGGATCGCGGCAGTGTGAAAAGAACGGGGAGACCCGCTTGAAATGGGTCTTTCCGGCCCCATCTGCCGTTTCGTTATGCAGCTTTGCGTGGAACGATGTGTCGCGATTTTGCAACGCACAAATCGCACTATGTTCACGTACTGCCGCCACTGTTGGCTTTTACTTTTTAACGACTTTCAGCGACATGGAAAACACGCAAGAGAACCCGACGAGCCAGAATCCCACGCCCGCCGACGAAACCGCGCGCCAGGCCGCCGAGGCTGCGGCATCCCAGCAGGACGCGGCTGCTAACGCTGGTGCGCCGGCGCCGGAAAGCGCCGAGCAGATCGCGCTCGCCGAAGCTCAGGCGAAGATCGCCGAGTTGCAGGAAAGCTTCCTGCGCGCGAAGGCCGAGACCGAGAACGTGCGCCGCCGTGCTCAGGAAGACGTTGCGAAGGCTCATAAATTCGCAATCGAGAGTTTCGCGGAGCACTTGCTGCCGGTGGTCGACAGCCTCGAAGCCGCCGTCGCACATTCGTCCGACGACCTGCAGAAGGTGCGCGAAGGCGTCGAACTCACGTTGCGCCAGTTGACCGGCGCGCTGGAAAAGGGCCGCGTCGTTGCCCTGAATCCGGTCGGCGAGAAGTTCGACCCGCATCGTCACCAGGCTATTTCCATGGTGCCGGCCGATCAGGAGCCGAACACGGTCGTCGCCGTGCTGCAAAAAGGCTTCGTGATCGCCGACCGGGTGCTGCGTCCGGCACTCGTCACTGTCGCGGCGCCGAAGTAAGCAAACGCGGCATGCGGTTGTCTTTGTAGCAATCGTCGCCCGGCAGGTACCGCCATGGCCAACATTCCCGTCGACGCAACCGCGTTCGCCGTCTTCGACATGCAGGCGGTTAGCGCCGACTCGTTCGACGCCGCGCTTGCCGAAGCCGGGGATGATCTGGCCGTCGTGTTTTTCTGGGGTCTCGACTGTTTCAATTGCGAGATCGCCAAGAAAGCCATGCTGGCGCAACCGGACGCGATCCGCGCGCTCGGCCTCCGGTGGTTTCACAGCAATGTCTATGAGCACCGCGAGCTGGGCCGGCGCTTCATGCTTCACGGCGTCCCCACGTGGTTCTTCTTTTACCGTGGCAAGCGGCTAGGCCGGGCAACTGGCTGGCATGGTCTTGGGCAGTTCGAGGCGGCAGTAGCGGCTGCCCGGGAAAAGATTCGGGGCATCAACGTCGCCGGCAGCAACCAGGCCGACAGCGCGGAGCCGGGCAAAAGTTCGACCGATTGAAAAAAATTAAAGACCGCATCGCAAAAGAGGTCTTGAAAACGATGCGGTCGCACTTATGTTGAGTGCAGGTAGGAATTCAGAGCGGATCGCCTTGCCGCCAGATGGGCAAACAGGGCGATTCCCGCAGCGATCAAAGTCAGGAGAACAGTAAAAATGGGCAAAATCATCGGTATCGACCTCGGCACGACCAACTCGTGCGTGGCGATCATGGAAGGCAACACGGTCAAGGTCATCGAGAACTCGGAAGGTGCTCGCACCACGCCGTCGATCATCGCTTACATGGAAGACGGCGAGATTCTCGTCGGCGCACCGGCGAAGCGTCAGTCGGTCACGAATCCGAAGAACACGCTGTACGCGGTCAAGCGCCTGATCGGCCGCCGCTTCGAAGAAAAGGAAGTGCAGAAAGACATCGCTCTGATGCCGTACAAGATCATGAAGGCCGACAACGGCGACGCATGGATCGAAGTGCGCGATCAGAAGCTGGCACCGCCGCAAATCTCGGCGGAAACGCTGCGCAAGATGAAGAAGACCGCTGAAGATTACCTCGGCGAGCCGGTCACCGAAGCTGTGATTACGGTTCCCGCGTACTTCAACGACAGCCAGCGTCAGGCCACCAAGGACGCAGGCCGCATCGCCGGTCTGGAAGTCAAGCGGATCATCAACGAGCCGACCGCTGCTGCGCTGGCCTTCGGCCTGGACAAGGCTGAAAAAGGCGACCGCAAGATCGCGGTGTATGACCTGGGCGGCGGTACGTTCGACGTGTCGATCATCGAAATCGCCGACGTCGACGGTGAAATGCAGTTCGAAGTGCTCTCCACGAACGGCGATACGTTCCTGGGCGGTGAAGACTTCGACCAGCGCATCATCGACTACATCATTGGCGAGTTCAAGAAGGAACAGGGCGTCGATCTGTCGAAAGACGTGCTCGCGCTGCAACGCCTGAAGGAATCGGCTGAAAAGGCGAAGATCGAACTGTCGTCGAGCCAGCAGACCGAAATCAACCTGCCGTACATCACCGCAGACGCATCGGGTCCGAAGCACTTGAACCTGAAAATCACGCGTGCCAAGCTGGAAGCGCTGGTTGAAGAGCTGATCGAACGCACGATCGAACCGTGCCGCGTGGCTATCAAGGACGCAGGCGTGAAGGTCGGCGAAATCGACGACGTGATTCTGGTCGGCGGCATGACCCGCATGCCGAAGGTGCAGGAAAAGGTTAAGGAGTTCTTCGGCAAGGATCCGCGCCGTGACGTGAACCCGGACGAAGCCGTCGCCGTTGGCGCCGCGATTCAAGGCCAGGTTCTGTCGGGTGACCGCAAGGACGTTCTGCTGCTCGACGTGACCCCGCTGTCGCTCGGCATCGAAACGCTCGGCGGCGTGATGACGAAGATGATCAACAAGAACACCACGATCCCGACCAAGCATGCACAGGTCTACTCGACGGCCGACGACAACCAGGGCGCCGTGACGATCAAGGTGTTCCAGGGCGAACGCGAAATGGCAGCCGGCAACAAGCTGCTCGGCGAGTTCAACCTCGAAGGCATTCCGCCGGCACCGCGCGGCACGCCGCAGATCGAAGTGAGCTTCGACATCGACGCGAACGGCATCTTGCACGTCGGCGCGAAAGACAAGGCGACCGGCAAGGAAAACCGCATCACGATCAAGGCAAACTCGGGTCTGTCCGAAGCCGAAATCGAGAAGATGGTGAAGGACGCCGAAGCGAACGCTGAAGAAGATCACAAGCTGCGTGAACTGGCCGATGCCCGCAACCAGGGCGACGCGCTGGTCCACAGCACGAAGAAGGCGCTCACGGAATACGGCGACAAGCTGGAAGCCGCGGAGAAGGAAGCGATCGAAACCGCGCTGAAGGACCTCGAAGAAACGCTGAAGAGCGGTTCGGCTGACAAGGCCGCAATCGAAGCGAAAATCGAAGTTGTGGCAACCGCGTCGCAGAAGATGGGCGAAAAGATGTACGCCGACATGCAGGCAGCGCAAGGCGCAGAAGCCGCGGCAGCGGGCGCAGCAGGTCCGGGCGCGTCGGCTGGTGGCGCAAGCCAGCAGCAGGACGACGTGGTCGACGCCGACTTCAAGGAAGTAAAGAAGGACTAAAGCCAGGTCGCATTTCGACCGTAAAGCCGCACACGGCAACGTGTGCGGCCCGGCTGCACAAGCAATGGCCCGTCTGGGCAACAAGCAAAGTGCAAGAGCGGTTATCTCGCCTGGCGAGCCTTTTGGGGCTCTCCGGGCACATTTGTTTTATGGAGGGCGTTGTTTCGAGCCGGGTCAAAACGGTGAAAAATAGCGGCCGGACGAGTCGTAAGACTCCAGCATTCAAGAGGAGCCACCGCGTTGCATTGCGCGAGTGGCGTTGAACCGATATGGCGAAACGGGATTACTACGAGGTTCTGGGCGTCGCAAAGAACGCGAGCGACGACGAAATCAAGAAGGCTTATCGCAAGCTCGCGATGAAGCACCACCCCGACCGCAATCCGGGCAACAAGGATGCGGAAGAGCATTTCAAGGAGGTGAAGGAAGCCTATGAAATGCTCTCGGACTCGCAAAAGCGTGCCGCGTACGACCAGTACGGCCACGCGGGCGTCGATCCGAACATGGGGGCGGGCGGCGCGCAAGGCTTCGGCGGGTTTGCCGATGCATTCGGCGATATTTTCGGCGACATCTTCGGCCAGGCGGCCGGTGGCGCCGCACGTGGCGGTGGTGGACGCGCGGGCCCGCAGGTGTATCGCGGCGCCGATCTGCGCTACAGCATGGAAATCACGCTGGAACAGGCCGCGCACGGCTACGACACGCAGATTCGCGTGCCGAGTTGGGTCTCCTGCGAAATCTGTCACGGTTCGGGCGCGAAGCCCGGCACCAAGCCAGAAACCTGCCCGACCTGTAGCGGTTCGGGTTCGGTGCGGATGTCGCAAGGCTTTTTCAGCATCCAGCAGACCTGCCCGAAGTGCCATGGCACCGGCACCTACATCCCCGACCCGTGCGGCCACTGCCATGGCGCGGGCAAGGTGAAGGAAACCAAGACGCTGGAAGTGAAGATCCCCGCAGGTATCGACGACGGCATGCGTATCCGTTCGGCCGGTAACGGCGAGCCAGGTATCAACGGCGGTCCGTCGGGTGATCTGTACGTCGAGATTCACATCAAGCAGCACTCGGTGTTCGAACGCGACGGCGACGACCTGCATTGCCAGATGCCGATTCCGTTCACCACGGCGGCGCTCGGCGGCGAGATCGAAGTGCCGACCCTCGCGGGCCGCGCTAGCTTCACGGTGCCGGAAGGTACGCAGTCGGGCAAGACGTTCCGTTTGCGCGGCAAGGGCATCAAGGGGCTGCGTTCGAGCATTGCCGGCGATCTGTACGTGCACGTCCAGGTCGAAACGCCGGTCAAGCTCACCGACTCGCAGCGCGAATTGCTGCAACAGTTCGAGAAGGCACTCGTGGAAGGCGGCTCGCGGCATAGCCCGCAAAGCAAGAGCTGGTTCGATCGGGTGAAGAGCTTCTTCGATTAATGGCGGTTTGAAGTTTGGCGGTAAGCATGACGGCAGATGAGCGCGGCGCAGTTTTCGCGCTGCTCGACGATTGCGACGCAACGGCGGCGCGCCGTACGAGTCGTCTGTACACGGGCTTTGTGCATGAGCGGGTTTGCGCGGATGCTGCGCAACTCGAGGCTGTGTGCGAAACCGTGGCGGCGGATACGCGGCGCGGTTTGCATGCCGTCGTGCTAGCCGATTATGAGTTTGGCCATACTCTGCTCGATATCGAGCAGCTTCGGTCTTCGAAAACGCAGCGTGGCGATGCCACGCTGCGTTTTTTATTGTTTGAGCGGTGTGACAAGCAGTCGCGTGAAGAGGTCGATGCCTGGCTTGCGGCGCGCGATGGCGATGCTGCGGAGCCTTCGGTGGCGGGCACGGCGAATGTGCGTGCGAGCGTCGATCCCACGCAGTTCAACGCGGCGATCGACGCTATTCACGCCGCGTTGCGCGCGGGCGATTCGTATCAGGTCAACTATACGTATCGGCTTGGCTTCGACGTGTTCGGCTCGCCGATCGCGCTTTATCGGCGATTGAGGGCACGGCAGCCAGTCCCGTTCGGTGCGCTTGTTGCGTTGCCTGGCGATGGCTGGGTGCTGTCATGCTCACCGGAGCTTTTCATTGAAAAGCAGGGTGCAAAGCTGCGCACGCGGCCTATGAAAGGCACCGCGCCTCGGTCGGACGACCCTGTCAAAGACCGGAGCGCGGCCGAGTTTCTCGCCAACGATCCGAAAAACCGCGCTGAAAACGTGATGATCGTCGACCTGCTGCGCAACGATCTGTCGCGGGTTGCGCAGACGGGATCGGTCAACGTGCCGGCGCTGTTTTCGGTAGAACTGTATGCGTCGGTCTGGCAGATGACGTCGACGGTAGATGCCGCGTTGCTGCCCGGCACGTCGTTCGCCGGGATCCTCAGAGCGCTGTTTCCGTGCGGCTCGATCACCGGCGCGCCGAAGCATCGGACGATGCAGTTGATCGACGAACTGGAAAGCACGCCGCGCGGTCTTTATACGGGCTCGATTGGGTGGCTTGACGCGTCGGCGTTGGCGTCGCCGCAGTCGGAACAAACACCGGCGTGCGGCGATTTCTGCCTGTCGGTCGCGATCCGGACTTTGACGTTGAGCCGTAGCCCACAAACCGGCGCGCTGCAAGGCACGATGGGCGTCGGCGCGGGTATCGTCCTCGATAGCGTGGCCGCCGACGAATATGCGGAGTGTCAATTGAAAGCGAGCTTTCTGACCGGCGCGGAGCCGGGCTTCGATCTGTTCGAAACGATGTACGCGACGCGAGAAGAGGGCGTGCGGCATCTGTCGCGACATCTGAAGCGGCTATCGTCCAGCGCTTCGGCGCTCGGCTTCAAACTCGCCGATGAAGCCAGCCTTCGCGCGCAGATCGCGGCGAAGTGCGCGGAGTTGCCGTTGCAAACCGCGCACCGGATGCGGCTCGCGCTGAGCAAAACCGGTACGCTTCAGATTACCGCTGCCGCATTGTTGCCACTAACAGCATCAGCGGACGCACCGATCGGCGTCTTGCTCGCGAATGAACGGGATTTCCCGGCGACGCAAGCCGGCGATCCGCTGCTGCTCCACAAAACCACCCGTCGCGAAGAATACGACCGCGGCTGGCGCGAAGCCGAAGCGAAGGGCGCATTCGATACGCTGTTCTTCAACGATCGAGGTGAGTTGACCGAAGGCGGCCGGTCGAATGTATTTGTGAAGCTGAACGGGCGATGGTGGACGCCCCCGCTCGCATCGGGCGTGTTGCCCGGGGTGATGCGAAGTGTCTTGCTGGAAGAGCACGCTGCCGGGTTGCAAGCGGCTGAGCGTGTGATGACACGCGCGGATCTGCAGAACGCTGAAGCGCTGATCGTATGCAATGCGCTGCGAGGCGCGATGCCGGCGCGGGTTGTGGGCTGAGAGCGGGCGCGAGGAAGAATCCACTAGCGCCCTGACGGCTACACGACACCACACGCAGGCGGCAGCGAATCACGCACGGCGCACGGCGCCATACTCGCGGCCTCTCTGGCCGACGCTGGCGCCAGCACGATCACCTCAACCACGTCCCCCATGCAGCACCCGGCTCATCCAACTTCCCAGGCGCTTATGCCATGCGGATTGATGCACGTCATGCGGTACTTCGGCATGCTCGCGGATTCCCGCGACGTCGATCAGGCAGAACGGGCTCATGGTGATCTCTCCTCGCTTTCGGTTCGTGGCTAGCGGCTCGCAGAAGAGCCGCATTGCCACATAAACGAAGGTAGACCACCGGTTTTGCAGCCAATGTCGGATGGACCTCACAACGGACGCAAAAACGTCCGTCCTGTCCTATCCGCTATCAGCGAGGGAGGAGAAAAGCTCAGAACGTATGTTCGGTACCCGGGAACGAACCGTCCTTCACTGCACGCACGTACGCTTCCACGCCCGCCAGAATGCTCGGCTGCCCTTGCATGAAATCCTTCACGAAGCGCGGGCGCTTGCCGGGGAAAATGCCCAGCATGTCGTGCAGCACCAGCACCTGACCCGAGCAATCCAGACCCGCGCCGATCCCGATCGTCGGAATTCGCAACTGCTTCGTGACTTCGCTGGCGAGTTGCGACGGGATGGCTTCCATCACGATCAGTTGCGCGCCGGCCGCTTCCACCGCGAGCGCGTCGCGCAATACCTGGCTCGCGCCCGCCTCGGTCTTGCCCTGCACCTTGAAGCCGCCGAATGCATGCACGGACTGCGGCGTCAGGCCAATGTGCGCGCACACCGGAACTGCGCGCTCCACCAGAAACCGCACGGTCTCCGCGAGCCATTCGCCGCCTTCCAGCTTCACCATCTGAGCGCCCGCGCGCATCAATTCCACTGAGCTGCGAAACGCATCTTCGGGCGTGCCATACGTGCCGAAAGGTAAGTCAGCCACGATCAGCGCCGACGGCCGTGCGCGAGAGACGCTCGCCGTGTGATACGCGATGTCGGCGAGCGTGACCGGCAGCGTCGTGGTCTGACCTTGCAGCACGTTGCCCAGCGAATCGCCGATCAGCACCGAATCGACGCCCGCGCGATCCAGCAGCGATGCGAAGCTGGCGTCGTAACAGGTGAGCATCGCGATTTTTTCGCCAGCATCTCGCATAGCCTGCAGCTTCGGCACGGTGATCGCGCTCCGGCTGGCTTCCTGCAAATAAGTCATGGGTCAATCCATTGGAAAAAGAGGTGGCAGCGCCGCTTACAGCGACGTGCCTTTGACAAAGAATTCCTTGCGGCCGCGCATGGTTTCGATGCGCTCGGCGAGTAGGGCAAGGTCCGCGTCCGAGTCGAGCGGGTTCAGATGTTCAGCATTGACCGTCAGCACAGGCGTGCGGTCGTAGTGATAGAAGAATTCGTTGTACGCGTCGCACAGCGCGCGCAGATACGCGTCGGAAATCTGCAGCTCCATCGGCACCGCGCGCTTCTGGATGCGCGCGAACAGCACTTCAGGACTGGCTTGCAGATAGACCACGAAATCCGGCGCGGGTGCGCTGACGTCGAACTGGGCCGCGAGCGCGCGATACAACTGCCACTCGTCTTCCGGCAACGTGAGACGCGCGAAGATGTCGTTCTTCTGCGTCATGAAGTCGGCGATGAGCGTCGTGCCCAATGCTTGCGCGACGTTCACTTCCTGCGCCTGTTGCACGCGCTGCAGTGCGAAGTGCAGTTGCGTGGGCAGCGCATAACGCGCGGTGTCGCGATAAAAGCGTTCGAGAAACGGATTGTCTTGCGGACGTTCGAACAATTCCTGCATCGACCAGCGTTGAGCCAGACGTCGCGCCAGTGAAGTCTTGCCGACGCCAATCGGCCCTTCGATCGCGATATAGCCAAACGGCGGCCGCAATTGCGGCGCCGTGACGGTGAGAGGCGGCGAATTCATTCGCAGCGGCCTTTGTCGGCATTCAATGCATTAAGCATAGGGCACTGACACGGGCCCTTCACCTTTTCAATACGTTGATCGCTGACGCTGGCGAGCAGTGCATCGGCACGGCCATGTTGCGGGATCACCAGCGCCGTGTCGATTTCGACCAGTGGCACTAGTACAAAAGCGCGTTCGATCATACGGGGATGCGGCACGATCAGATCGGGTTCGTCGATCGATTGATCGCCGTACAACAGGATGTCCAGATCGAGCGTGCGCGGCGCATTGCGAAACGGCCGCTCGCGCCCGAACTGATGCTCGATCTTGTGGCACAGCGCCAGCAGATGCCGCACGGGGAGCGTCGTATCGACCTTCACGACGCAGTTGAAATAATCGTCACCGCCCGCGTCGATCGGGGCAGTGCGATACAGGCTCGATTTAGCGAGCACGGAGATGGTGTGCTGTTGTGCGAGGCACACCACTGCGTCTTTCAGGGTCTGGCGCGCGTCCCCGAGATTCGCGCCGAGGCCAAGATAAGCAACCGTCATGGCATAACTTCCTGCAACTATCGTTCGACGGCTTCAGCGAAACGCGCTATCAGTCTTCGTGCGAGCCGTCGTGGCCCGCATCGTCGTCTGTGCGTTCGGCTGGCGTGCCGCCCTCCATTCCGTCGCCCGGTTTGCGGTTTCTGGCGCCACTGCTGCGCCGCCGTCGTTTTCTGGGGCTCCGGTCCTTCCCGCCTTGCGTGAGCAATGTCTCGCGCGCGGCAATGTCTCCTTCGATGAACTCCGTCCACCACGTACCGACCGACTCATCGAGTTCGCCCGATTCGCAGCGCAACAGGAGGAAATCATACCCCGCTCTAAATCTTTGGTGTTCCAGCAGCTTCAATGCGCTTCTTCCGGAGCGTTTCTCGAGGCGCAACTGCAGGCCCCAGATCTCGCGCATATCCGACGAGAAGCGCTTGTGGATTGCGAGTTTCTCGGTTTGCATGTCGAGGACTTCGTCCATCGCGCGATGCAAAGCGGGTACCGGATACTCGCCGTTCGCTTCGAATTTCTGCCAGCGTTGCTGCACGTCATGCCACAGCAGCGTCGCGAACAGGAAGCCCGGCGACACCGGTTTGCCGGCGAGTACGCGAGCGTCCGTGTTGCTCAGCGCAAGCGTAATAAATTTTTCGCCGATGGGCTGTTCGAGCACCACGTCGAGCAACGGCAGCAGGCCGTGATGCAGACCTTCCTGACGCAGACGCTTCAAGCAGGCAAGCGCGTGGCCGGACAGCATCAGCTTGAGCATCTCGTCGAACAGACGCGCGGCAGGCACGTTGTTGATCAGATCGGCCATCTCGGTGATCGGTGCGCGCGTGTTGTCTTCGATCTCGAAGTCGAGCTTTGCGGCGAAACGCACCACGCGCAGCATACGCACCGGGTCTTCGCGATAACGCGTGGCCGGGTCGCCGATCATGCGCAGCAAACGCGCGCGCATGTCGGCCATGCCGTTGTGATAGTCCAGCACGGTTTGCGTGGCCGGATCGTAGTACATCGCGTTGATCGTGAAGTCGCGGCGCGTGGCGTCTTCGTGCTGCTCGCCCCATACGTTGTCGCGCAGCACGCGGCCGCTGGCATCGACTGCGTGGGTGCGGCGATCGAGTTCGTCGCGCTTCAGGCGACGTGCCGGTGGTGCATCGGCCGCGGGCGGATCGACCAGCGCACGGAACGTCGAGGTTTCGATGATTTCCTGGCCGAACTGCACGTGCACGATCTGAAACCGGCGACCGATGATGCGTGCGCGCCTGAACAGCTTCTGCACCTGTTCGGGCGTGGCGTCGGTCGCGACGTCGAAGTCTTTCGGCTTGATGCCGAGCAGCAGGTCGCGCACCGCACCGCCGACGATAAACGCGCGATGCCCCGCCTGTTGCAGCCCCTCGGTGACGCGAATCGCGTTCCTCGAGATCAACGTGGGATCGATGCCGTGTACGTCGTGCGGAATGATGACCGGCACGTCCGGATCACGCACGGTCTTGGCGGTGGAGGCGCCGCCAGCGGTCGTGCGGGCGGGTTTGCGGCGCGCCTTGCTGGCGCCGCCCGTGGTCGACGTGGTGCGCGCGTGCGCGCTGCCGGTTTGGTCTGCTTCGGCTTCGGCGGGTTGGGCGTCTTCAGCGGGCGCCGGATCCTGGCCGAATAGCTTGCGGATAAGTTTTTTGATCACGAGGGTTGAAAGAGTTCGAGGATGCGCCAGCCTTTGGCCTGCGCATGGGCACGCAATGTGTCGTCCGGATTGGTCGCGATGGGGTCGGTGACTTTTTCGAGCAACGGGATGTCGTTGTGCGAGTCGCTATAGAAATAGCTGTGCTCGAAGTCGCTCCAGCTTTTGCCGAGCGAGCCAAGCCACGCTTCGGTGCGGACGATCTTGCCTTCCTTGTAGCTCGGCGTGCCGGTCGGGCGGCCGGTGTACGGCGAATGCGGTTCGCCGTCGACGGTTTCCACCTCGCACGCGATCAGCGCATTGACGCCGAACGCCTGCGCGATTGGACGCGTGATGAATTCGTTGGTGGCGGTGACCACGCAGCACAGGTCGCCGGCTTCGCGGTGTTGCTTCACGAGTTCGAGCGCGACCGGGAAGATGGCCGGCGTGATGACTTCGTGCATGTACTTCGCGTGAAGCTCGGCCAGTTCCGCGCGCGTGTATTTTGCGAGCGGCGTGAGCATGGCGATCAGATAGGCGTGAATGTCGAGCTTGCCGGCTTTGTAGTCGGCGAAAAAGCGGTCGTTTTCACGGGCGAAATTTTCGGCGTCGACCATGCCCTGTTGCACCATGAAGCGGCCCCATTCGTGGTCGCTGTCGGTGGGAATGAGCGTGTGGTCGAGATCGAAGAGTGCGAGGTTAGCCATGGGGGCCTATTTTACTTGAAGCGGATGAAGCGGCGTGCGAACCCGCGACCGAGGCTGTTGACGAGCCGCCGGCAACAGCCGGTGCGCCGCGCTGCTCTTCCAGCATGATGCGCAAGAGCGGCAGCGTGACCGCGCGTTTCTGTTCGAGCGAAAAGCGGTCGAGCGCGTCGAGCAGCGCCATCAGGCTCGGCATGTCACGGCGAAAATGCGTGAGCAGGTAGGCGGGGACGTCGTCGGCCAGCATCAGGCCGCGCTCGCGCGCCGCCAGTTTCAGCACCGCCGCCTTACCTTCGTCCGGCAGCGGCGCGAGATGAAACACGAGGCCCCAGCCGAGGCGCGTACGCAAGTCTTCCCGCACGCTCATGCCGATCGGCGCTGCGTTGCCTGCGGCGACCAGCGCGCTGGTGGGATGCGCGCGCACTTCGTTGAACAGGTTGAACATGGCGATCTGCTGCGCGGCGGACAACGCATCGCAATCGTCGATGGCATAGAGCGCGACGCGCGGATCGAAGCTGAACGCGGCAAGGCTGCTTTGCGGGCTCGCAAAGCGCGCATGTCCCGGCGGCGCTTCGTGCACCAATGCCTGCAGCAGATGCGTGCGGCCGCTGCCGGATTCGCCCCAAAGGTAGAAGGTGCGATCGGCGACCGGCCCGGCGGCGAGCGCGTTGTCGAGCTCACGCAGGCGCGTGACCAGCTCGGCGTTCGCGCCGGCGAAGAAATTGTCGAATGTCGATGGCGGCGGGGTGCCGAGATCGAGCGTCAGTTGACGAAGCACAGTAGGTTAATGCCGAAAATGAGGCTAAGGCCGCAGTTGGCCCGGACCGCCGGGCCTTACACAGTCAAAGAGCAGTCAGTTGTTATAAAGCGTGCTCGCCAGGTAGCTTTGGCGCAACTCGCGGATCGCGACCGACAGGATCGCGCTGAACGGCAGCGCGAGCAGCACGCCGAAAAAGCCGAACAGCTGACCGAACGCGAGCAACGCAAAGATCACCGCGAGCGGGTGCAGGCCGATCCGTTCGCCGACGAGGCGCGGCGTCAGATAAAAGCTCTCCACCAGCTGCGCGAAGCCGTAAATCAGCGCGACCGCACCGAAACCGTACCAGTTGCCGAACTGTAACAGCGCCGCGATCAGCGCCAGCACAAGGCCGGTGGCAAACCCGAGGTACGGGATAAACACCGCGAGCCCCGTGAAGATGCCGACCGGCAACGCAATCTCGAACCCGGCGATGCTCAGCGCAATCGCGTAGTATGCCGCCAGGATGACCATCACGAGCACTTCGCCGCGCAGATATTGCGACAGCATCTCGTCCATGTCGCGCGCAAGCTGCAGCGTTTTATCGAGCCAGCGGCGCGGAATCAGCTTCTGCACGCGTGCCATCATCCGGTTCCAGTCGTACAGCAAATAGAACAGCACGAGCGGCACCGTGACCAGATTCGCGATCAGCGCGAGCATCAGGTTGCTGCTGGTGCGGATCGACGTCCACGCGTACAGCGCGACGGTCTGCGCGCTGCCTTCGAGCTGCGCCATCACGAATTCGCGGATCTTGACGAAGTCGAGCGAGTCGGCGAGGCCCATCATGGCCAGCTTGGGCTGCAGCCACGCGCTCGCATGCGCGAGCAGCAGAGGCACCTGCTGCCGCAGCAACGGCCCTTTTTTCTGGATGACAGCGAGCACCAGCAACACCAGTACGCTCATCATCAACGTGAAAAACAGGATCATCACGAGTGCTGCGAGGCCGCGCGGCACTCGTCGGCGCTCCATCCACGACACGCCCGGCTGCAGAATGTACGCGAGAATCGCGCCGAGCAGAAATGGCGTGAGCACCGGACTCAGCAGCCACAGCAGCACGCAGACACACAGCGCAATGACCAGCCAGATCAGCGCGCGGCGCTGCACCGGCATCAGAATCGAGGAGTTTTGTTGCAAAGTTGTTTCCCTGGTGTCGTCGGAACCGGATGAATCAAATTCCAGCCAGCCGGCCAGCATCGGGTAAAATCGCATTTTACCGACCTTCTCGCTCTTCCCCATGAATCAACCGAAATCCGCCGCCCCTGACGCCCAAGGTTTGTCGTATCGCGACGCCGGCGTGGACATCGACGCGGGCGACGCCCTTGTCGACGCGATCAAGCCCTTTGCCAAAAAGACGATGCGCGACGGCGTGCTGGGTGGCATCGGCGGGTTCGGCGCGCTGTTCGAAGTGCCGAAGAAGTACCGCGAGCCGGTGCTCGTGTCGGGCACCGACGGCGTGGGCACCAAACTGCGCCTCGCGTTTGAACTGAACAAACACGACACCGTCGGCCAGGATCTGGTCGCGATGAGCGTGAACGACATTCTGGTGCAAGGCGCCGAGCCGCTGTTCTTCCTCGACTATTTCGCGTGCGGCAAGCTGGACGTCGCCACCGCGGCCACGGTCGTGAAGGGCATCGCGTACGGCTGCGAACTGTCGGGTTGCGCGCTGATCGGCGGCGAAACGGCGGAAATGCCCGGCATGTATCCGGACGGCGAGTACGATCTGGCCGGTTTCGCGGTCGGTGCGGTCGAAAAGAGCGAAATTATCGACGGCAGCACGATCGCCCCGGGCGACGTGGTGCTGGGTCTGGCATCGAGCGGCATCCATTCGAACGGTTTTTCGCTGGTGCGCAAGATTATCGAGCGCGCGAAGCCTGATCTGAATGCGGATTTCGACGGCCGCTCGCTGGCCGACGCGCTGATGGCGCCGACGCACATCTACGTGAAGCCGTTGCTGGCATTGCGTCAGCAGATCGCGATCAAGGGCATGGCGCACATCACGGGCGGCGGTCTGGTCGAAAATATTCCGCGCGTGCTGCGTGAAGGTCTGACGGCTGAACTGGATCATCGTGCATGGCCGCTGCCGCCGCTGTTCTCGTGGCTGCAAAAGCACGGCGGTGTTGCCGATGCGGAAATGCACCGCGTGTTCAACTGCGGTATCGGCATGGCAGTGGTGGTGTCGGCGCAAGACGCCGAGACGGCTATCGGCCTGCTGTCCGCTGCGGGCGAACTGGTCTGGAAGATCGGCACGATTCGCGAGAGCGCGGCCGGTGAAGCGCAGACGGTGGTGATCTAAAAGCGGCATTCCCGCGCGGCGGCTGGCTTGTAGAAGGCAGGCGCCGTGCGGGTTACCGGTAGTTCAGGATGTGTGTCGAAGCTTCCAGTCACGCAAGCTTCAAACCAGCGCTTCAATCACGTCAAGCACCCGCGCAGTTGCGTGCGGATCGCAGCAGTCAATCACCACTCGTTCTGTCATGCTGCGCAGCCATGTGAGCTGGCGCTTGCACAGTTGCCGTGTGGCAAAAATCCCTTTGTCCCGCATCGTCGCGTAATCGACCGTGCCGTCCAGGTATTCCCACACCTGCCGATACCCCACGCATCGCATCGACGGCATCTCGGGCGTTAAGTCGCCGCGTTCGCGCAGTTTCACCACTTCGTCGATAAAACCGCCGTCCAGCATCGCATCGAAGCGTTTCTCGATGCGCGCGTGCAGCACGCTTCGATCGGATGGCTCCAATGCAATCGGCACGAACCGCCATGCGCTGGCGGCGTCGTCCTGTCGCGCGGGGGCCGCGAGCAAGGTTGACATTGCCTGACCGCTCAGCATGAAAATTTCGAGCGCGCGTTGAATGCGTTGCGAGTCGTTGGGTGCGAGACGCGCGGCGGTGACAGGGTCAACCGACGCAAGCCGCGCATGCATTGCCGGCCAGCCTTCGCGGGCGGCGTCGGCGTCGAGCGCGGCGCGCACTTCCGGATCGGCAGTGGGCAGGTCGCTCAGCCCTTGCGTGAGCGCCTTGTAGTACAGCATCGTCCCGCCGACCAGCAACGGCAGCCGGCCGCGCGCGTGGATGTCAGCGGTCAGACGCAATGTGTCTGTGCGGAATTGCGCCGCCGAATAGACATCAGTCGGATCGACGATATCGATCAGATGATGCGGCGCCACCGCGCGCTCCTCAGCGGTGGGCTTGGCGGTGCCGATATCCATCTGGCGATACACCAGCGCCGAATCGACACTGATGATTTCCACCGGACGCCGCGCGGCCAGTGCCAGCGCGGCCGCGGTTTTGCCGGATGCGGTCGGACCGAGCAGGCACGGAATCGACGTGGGCTGATCGGAAGAAGTGCGTGAAGTCATAAGCAAACCGGCGCGTGCCGCAACCCTCTCGTCATAAGCGGCACGGTCACTGCCCGCGCATGAACAGCCGATCGAGATCGGACAGCGTCAGCTGATACCACGTCGGACGCCCGTGATTGCATTGATCGGCGCGCTCGGTTGCCTCCATCTGACGCAACAGCGCGTTCATTTCATCGAGCGTCAGACGCCGGTTTGCACGCACCGCATGATGGCAAGCAAGCGTGCCGAGCAGTTCGTGCTGACGCTCGGTCAACACGCGCGAGCCGCCGAACGCGTGCAGGTCGGACAGCACCGCGCGCGCGAGCGCCTGCAAATCGGCGTCCTTCAGCAACGCGGGGACGGCGCGGATCGCCAGCGTGGTCGGCGACAACACGGCGAGATCGAAGCCGAGCGCGTCGAGCGTGTCGCGTTCCTCTTCCACCGTGCCGATTTCGATTGGATCGGCAGGCATGGTCTGCGGAATCAGCAGCGGTTGCACGGCAATCGCGCGGTCGGCCAGCGCGTTCTTGAACTGCTCGTACAGAATGCGCTCGTGCGCAGCATGCATGTCGACGATCACCAGTCCGTGCGCGTTCTGCGCAAGCACATAGATGCCGTGGATCTGGCCGAGTGCGAAGCCGAGCGGTTGTTCGTCGTGAGCGTTGAACGAGGACGGCGTGTACGGTGCGGACGCTTGATAGGGCGACGGATTTTCAGCGGCCGAGTCGCGTGCTTCGAACAGCGTGGCGCCTTCGGCCGTGCCGGTCTGCGTGTCTTTGCGGCCGAATAGCGCGTCGTAAAACGCCAGAGGCTGCGCGACTGGCAGCGTGCCCTGGGTCATGCGCGCCTGGCGCATCCACGTGTTGCCTGGCTGGGACGAACTCCCGAAGCCGCCACCCGAACTGCCGCCGAGTCCGCCCCCCGAGCCGCCAAAGCCTCCCGCACCGGTGGGCGAGCCAAAGCCAGCGCCACCCACACCGGCCCCTCCCAACGGCGTCGCACCAAACGAAGCCGGGCCGCCTGCGGACGGTTCCAGATGCGCCGCATGCCCACCCGCCGTCGTTTCCGGCGACGCACCCGCATGCCGCGCCAGCGCACGCTGCACCGCATGGAACACAAACTGGTGAATCGAGCGTGAATCGCGAAACCGTACTTCGATCTTCGACGGATGCACGTTCACATCGACCCCTTCAGGCGGCAGATCGAGGAACAGCACATACGACGGATAACGATCGCCATGCAGCACGTCTTCATAAGCGGCGCGCACTGCGTGCGTCAGCAGCTTGTCGCGCACGAAGCGGCCATTGACGAAGAAATACTGCTGATCGGCGCGTCCACGGCTGGCGGTTGGCAGGCCCGCGCAGCCATAGACGGCCAGCGGACCCGCTGATTCGTCAAGCGGCAAATGGGCCGTAGCGAACGTCTCACCGAGAATCTTCGCGACCCGCACCGGCGGTTCGCTGGCATTCCAGTGCTCGACCGCCTTGCCGTTATGCAGTACCGAAATCGCGACGTCCGGTCGCGCGAGCGCCGCACGGCGAATCTGTTCGAGACAGTGACCGAGCTCGGTCTGTTCGCTTTTCAGAAATTTGCGGCGCGCAGGCGTGTTGAAATACAGCTCGCGCACTTCGATGGTCGTGCCCTGGGTGCCCGCCGCCGGGCTCAACACGCCTGTTTGTGCGTCCACGCGCACGGCATGCGGCGCGTCGGCGGTGCGGCTCGTGATCGCCATCTCTGCGACCGACGCGATCGAGGCCAGCGCTTCGCCGCGAAACCCGAGCGTAGCGACCGCTTCCAGCTCGGCGAGCGAGCGGATCTTGCTGGTCGCGTGGCGCATCAGCGCTAGTGCCAGTTCACCTTCGGGAATGCCGCAGCCGTCGTCGGTGATCGAAATACGTTTGACGCCGCCTTCGTCGAGCAGAATGCGCAGCGTCTGCGCGCCCGCGTCCAGCGCATTTTCCAGCAGTTCCTTGACCACGGACGCCGGCCGCTCGACCACTTCGCCGGCGGCGATCTGGCTGATCAGTTGATCGGGGAGCGGCTGGATCGCGCGTAACGGGCGCGCGGCGGGGACGGAGGCCGGGGCCGCAGTCGATGCGGCAGCAGAAGCCGCAGTAGGCACTGCGGTCGCAGCGGCGGAATCGGCAGGCGTTTCGGAGAATTCGGACATGGCGAAATTATAACGATTCGTCAGCACGTGCCGGCGAGCGCACCAAACGGCCGCAGATTTTTAATCGAGGCCGGGCACTTTCGGTATCATGACGCGGTCAATTTCGGGCAGTGAACGCACGTCTGCCGCTATCTGCCGTTATCGTTCGCGAATCTGCCGCGCACGACTGTTTGTCACGCTCACTTCCGTTCACCTACGCTTAACAGAGGACGCTCCTTGGACACGTTGCTACATTTCGTCAACCTTGTCTTGCACATCGACAAGTTCCTCGGGGACTTCATTCACGTGTACGGCGCCTGGGTCTATGCGGTGCTGTTTCTGATCGTGTTCGCCGAAACCGGCCTGGTCGTCCTGCCATTCTTGCCGGGCGATTCGCTGCTGTTCATCGGCGGCGCGTTCTGCGCGACCGGGCAGATGAATCTCGGCGCGCTGATCCTGCTGCTGCTGGTTGCGGCAGTGGCGGGCAATACCGTGAACTACATGATCGGGCGAGCCATCGGACCACGGGTGTTCAATTCGCACATCCCTGTGCTCGAACGTTTTCTCGACCGTAAAGCGCTGCAGAAGACGCACAATTTTTACGAGAAGCACGGCGGCAAGACGATCGTGCTCGCGCGTTTCATTCCGGTCGTGCGGACTTTCGCCCCGTTCGTGGCGGGTGCGTCGTCAATGACGGTGAGCCGGTTCCAGTTGTTCAACGTCATCGGCGCGCTGTTGTGGGTGCTGCTGCTGGTGTTGCTCGGCTATTTCTTCGGCAACATTCCGTTTATCCGCCAGTATCTGAATGTGATCGTGCTGGTCGGTATCGGCGCGGCTATCGTGCCGGTTCTGCTCGGTGCGTTGTGGAAGATGGTACGCAAGGATGACGTGAAGGCGGGCAGCCGCTAACGCGTCATTGTTCAGAAGTGCGCTGGCCTCGTGATGAATGGGCCAAACGAACAAAAGGCGTCGCGATTTTCGCGACGCCTTTTGTTATTGGGCGGTGCCTACTGTGTTGGCGGCTTCGAATCAGCGGCGTATGTCCAGGCTAAAAACCTTCGCAGCAGATCGCAGATTATCGTTATCGCGCTCAGGTAATCGCACGCGGTGCAAGCGGTGTCTCCGGCGTCGGATAGCCGGCTTCCTTGAAGGTCTGAATGATTGTGCGGTTCGTGTCGAAATAGACCTGCCAGTAATGCTCATTGCCCGTATAGGGACGCACGCACAGTAACGGCCCTTCCGGCGTGAAGCTCAACACCTCGATGTCCGGTGCGGGATCCGTGACCACGTTCGGGATCTGCGAAACCGCCGCTTTCAGGCGATTCATCGCGTCCGTTGGATCCACGCCGTTGGCGATCTTCGCGGTCAGTTCCACGCGCCGCACCGGCAATAGACTGAAGTTCGAGATTGTGTCCGAAAAGATCTTGTTATTGCCGACGATGGTCGTCACGTTGTCCGGTGTCACGATCGTTGTACCAAACAGACCCAGTTCCGAGACCGTGCCAGTGACGCCGCCCGCGGTGACGAAGTCGCCGACCTTGAACGGCCGGAGCACCTGCATGAAAACGCCGGCCGCGAAGTGCGCGAGCAAGCCGCCCCAAGCCGTGCCGATTGCGAGGCCGAGACCGGCGAGCAGGGCGGCGAATGAGGTTGTCTGCACACCGAATATCTGCAGGATCGCGAGGATCAGCAGCAGGTTCAGCAATGCGCCGAGAATCGAGCCGAGGTAATGCGCGAGGGTGGGATCGACCCGGCCGTTGCGCGACAGCATCTTGCGCAACAAGCCGGTGATCAGGCCGATGATCCAGCGACCGACAATCCACAGGACGATCGCCCCTAGAACCCGGGTGCCGATGTCCACGCCCCGGGTCATGATGAACACGCGTACGGTATCGAGATCCAAGATGTTCCTCGTTGGATAAGTTGCCTTCTACTGATTGAACGACGGTGGCGCAATACAGCGGCAAATGCCCGGCGACAGGCGCAAACGGTAACACTCGGTCTTCGGGAGTTATAGGCGACGGCGCGCGCTTGTGCAAGGACCGTTCCTGGTCGCGATGAAGGCCGTCTGGCGGGAATGACAGGTGTTCTGGCTGTTATGCAGTTCAGCTGACTGGCGCCCGTGTGGTCGGAACTTGAGAGGATGGTCGGGCCGTGAGTCCGGGTGATGTTGTCATGCGCGCTGAAGGCCGCTTGATCACGCGTGTCCGCTTACATAGGCAGATGCGATTCCGAATACGGCGATGTCTGGATCACAACCGGTTTGTCGGCGCTGACTGGCGCCGGACGCGAACGGCGCGCAACGTAACGCCACACGAACGACACGATGATCGCCAGTCCGTACGCGCAGGCCCGTTCGACGAATGCGTCGCTGGAACTGTACTGGCCGTAGCGACTCTGCGCGTCGGCGAATATGACGAAGGTCAGGGCTGCGTCGAATAGAAACGCAAATAGAAGGAGCGCGGCGAACACGTCAGTGCCATTGATGGCCGGACCCGATGCAAACCGGTTATATAGACAGCAAGCAATCTGAACAATCACAAGCAACGCGAGGTTCGAGACGAGATCGAACAGGAAATGGGTCATATCGATTCGATGAAAAGATAGGATCGCGGCATGGCCGAAGCATCTGCTCGCGCGAGGTTTCAGCGTACCTGGCGGGACCGGCGGCGATCATTGCATATCTTTCTGTCTCGATAAATGATGAATTTGGGAGTCCGTTGTATATCGTCCGCATTCTTGCGTTGGATGTCGGAGAGGGGGCGGTTGGTGGCTCCGTAGTGGATGGCGCGGCAAAGCGCGGCATTGTTCGTGAGCAATTCGACGGGGCGTCGAGGTGCGCTCACTGAAGACTACGCGGGCGAGTGCGTTTTTAGCCGCCGACGCATCGCAGAGAGAAGCCGCCGAACCAGCGGTTCACGACCGGTTTCAGTCATCACGATGAACAGAGCGTCATGCGTCTGCGATCGATCTTGCATCCGTGCGCACGTATGCAATCAGAAGTGATATGACACGCCAATCTGCAGCGTTGGATACCAGCGGAACGGAGATGCCTTGTCGCGCAGTTGTTGCAATCCAGTCGCAATGATCTGCTGGCTCAAAGCCGGGCCCGCAGCCTGGGAGAGCCCAGGTGACAACGTGTAGGTACTGCGCGGGATGCCATAAGCAACGCCCAGATCGATGACCAGTCCAAAGCCTTTGCCCCTCGGTTGCAAGCCGTAGCCAATGCCCAGATAAGGCATCACCGTCGGATACTTGGCGGTGGCTGTCGCATATTCGCCAGGGGAGGCCGGTAAGCGTTGGCCTTTAAACGTGTAGGTGCCATTGGTCGGCACGGAGTTGCCTGTGACTTCGTTGTCGGTGAAGCGAAGACCGGCCGTGACTCGAAACCCGTTGTTCGACCACGGGAACACATCACCATAGATGCCACCCTGACGAAGGCGTACACCGTCTTCGTAAACATTCCCGCCCACCGTGAAGTTGTGAGAGAAGTTGATCCCGTTGAAGTCAGCGTGCACGCCGAACCATGTTGTGACGTTGTACGCTGCACCAATGCCGACGCCAAGTGTTCCGCCTTGCACGTAAACCTGTTGGGCGTGCAACGAATCCATCGAGATTGCCAACCCTATTACCCACACTATTTTTACAGTCTTCATGGGCGCCCCCTGAGCGTTGGACGGCGCGGGATGATTGCCCTGCCGGCCCGGTCTTGTGGTCTCTTGCGGAGCGTCTATGGCACCGTGAACCGATCATGCTTGTGCAGAGGAAGGACGGTCTGTGGGGTGTCGAACTATTTAAGAGATTTGACAATCGCGCGGAATGTCAGCGTGAAGGGCATTGCTGATTGAAGGTGGAGCGAGGCTTTGTAGGGCATCGCACATTCGCAACGCGAAGACTTTGCGCGTGCGGCTGGCGTGCGATGGGTTGGAGTGCGAATGGAAAAGGAGGCGAAAGCCGCGATGTTTAAAGGCGACTTAAGGTGCGCTTGATGACGCTGGACACGTCAAATCGGTCGACTGTTTGAAGCGCGGTCAAAGGCCTGTAGGCGGTCGCCAGAAGCGATTCCTTATGTTTGATGTGGACGTTCATGCGTTGCGACGCAGACTGCTTCCCGACTAGCGCGCCGGGTCGTCGCATGCAGGCGTGTAGCGTAATATTTCGCAGAGTGGACGCTGATACAGCCTGCGTATCTGGCCGACCGTTTCGATGAAGATGCGCACCCGAACCTTGGGTTGCGCGATTGACGTCGACTACTTCAACCATCAAGCAAGGAGATAGACGTGAATCAGCAGCAAACTGGAGCGGTAGCTCTGGCAGTCGGCACGTACACGCTGAAAATGCCCCATGTGGACGGCAAGGGCCGAGGGATTTATCTGCTGGGTTTCGATCCGTCGACAGGCCGCCTCAGTGAAGTCGCTGTGCAAGACGCGGTGAATCCATCGTATCTGACGTTGTCGTCGGATCGGCGCAGGCTGTACGCGGTGCGGGAGGTCAACGCGGAAGACGGCCCGGGTCTCAGCACCTACGACCTCGACGCAGCAAACGGCACGCTGACGCTGTTGCACGACACGCCGACGCAGGGTGTCTGGCCGTGTCACGTGTCGGTCGATAACGAGGTGCCGCTTCTGCTGATCTCGAACTATCTGACCGGTGAAGTGCTGTCGTATTCACTCGACGCGCGTGGCGTACCATCCGGCGAGCCGGTCGTGTTGACGCGTGACGGGACAGGACCGAACCCGGATCGCCAGGACGGACCGCATGCGCATTGCGCGCTGGTCAGCCCCGACCATCGTTATGTCTATCTGGCCGACCTTGGAGTGGATGGCATCGTGCGTCATCCGCTGGATGGTGGCAACGTGAATCCCGTTTCCGACCTGACGTTGAAAGCGGCGCCGGGTGCGGGGCCGCGTCATCTGCTATTCACCGGGAGCGGTGCTTATCTGCTGGCCAATTACGAAATGTCGTCGACCGTGCGAATGTATCGGCTTGATGGCGACGACGTGTCCCTCGTCAGCGAGGTGTCGAGTCTGCCGGCAGACTTCGACGGAAACAGCGGTGCGGGCGGTATGCGGTTGCATCCGTCGGGACGCTTCCTCTATGTCGGCAATCGTGGACACGATTCGATCTTCGCCGCGCGAGTCGACGAAACTGCCGGCACGTTGACGCCGATCGGCACGTGGAGTCTCGGCGGCCGTACGCCGCGCGATCTGGCGGTGTCGCCCGATGGCAAATACCTGCTGGCCGCCTCACAGGACGAAGCCTTTATCCGCGTGTTCTCGATCGATGCGCAGACCGGCGAACTCACGTTCACGGGCAACGACTTTGCAATCCCGAACGCAGTGTGTCTGGAATTCCTTTAAAGCGATTCACGTGATGAGCCGACTCTCACGCTAAATGCGCGCTTTATTGTGGCGTGTTCGTCGGGCGCAGTGGTGTCTGCAAATGAAAAGACGGGCGGTGTGAACCGCCCGTCTTTTTGTTGATGCGTTGATGAACGTCAGTGAGTCAGGACGTCAGACCACGACGCGCTTTACGTTCCCGAAGCAGGCATCGAAAGGCTCGGGCAGAAGTGCGTCGCTGCCAGACCTTGCGCCTGTTGCGAACGCACACCGGCGGCGCTCGAAGTCGGCGGATCGATAAAGACCTGTGCGTTGTTCGCTCCAGCCGGGGCGGTGAACGTCATCGTTACTTTCCACCAGTTGCCCGCCTTCACCGCGCTCAGCGAGGTCGCCTTGCCGGAACCCCACGTACCTTGAACGATCGCGCCCGTGTTCGTGTTGAGCACCCACGGTACTTCCGCGCCATTCGGGCCATCGGTCTGAAGCGAACCACCCGGGAAGACGGTAGCGTTGGTTGTCGCGAGAACGTAGTCGGTGAAGGTGTAGGTCTGGCCGGCCTGCACGCGGATCGTTTCGTTGATGTTGGAGACCGAGTTACCGTTCGCGTTCGTCAACGTCGCTGCGTACGTGCTGGTTCCGGAGATGTCCGTCGCGACCGATGCCGTAGCGCCGTTCGCCTGGGTCCATGCATTCGACGATGCCAGGTTCAGCGGCGAGTTGATCAGGTTGTTCGCCGAGCAGGTGGCTGCCGTCTGATCGGTCGTCGGGCCGTAGAAGTTCGCGATGCTTGCCTGGATCGCGTCGTCCGTTGCGTTCGACGTCGATTTGGCGATCACCGCGCCTTCAAAGAACTGGATCGGCGCTGCGCTGCCGTCGCCGCCTTCACCGAGCGACAGACCACCTTGCCATTGTCCGTTGAACGCATGGCCTGCATCGTTGAAGAAGTTGTACGCTTCGGGCGGTGCCTGGTCGAAGACCGATGTGAGGGTCGCTTGCGACGCGTCGCCACTCTTGACCGCGAAGAGATTGGACTGAGTCACCGGCGAATATTTCGACAATACCGTCACGAAGTTCGCGTTGGCGGGCTGTTGCGGACCGTACAGATAGACGCCGGCTTCTGCGTCGACGCCCGGCCAGTTGACGCCCTTGCAGTTGCCTGAGCTGATCGGCGATACACCGGTGTAGCCGTCGCAATAGCCGAACACGGCGGCGTTGCCGCTCGAGAACGCCAGGCCGAACATCTCGCCCTCGATTTCGCCTTTCGCATAGGTGCCGGGGTCGGCGCTGTCTTCCATGTTGCCGTAGGTGCCGCAGCAACCGGAAGCCGGGCCGTACTGCGCGCCTGCCACCATGTATTCCGCGATTTCACTGTCGCCGATCGACTGGTTGACCGTGCCGATACGATTGCGATAGGCCTGCCCGCCGACGGTACTCAACGCCGGGATCTGCACGCCTTGACCCAGTGCCATGTAGCTCAGCGCAGCCTGTCCGCCGGAGAGTGCGGGCAAGTCGTTGCCGATCGTCAATGCCAGAGTCGGTGACTGCGTGGTCAGCGTCGGTGCCGTGTGGACCTGAACCGTCAACGTGCCGCTGGTGCCTGGCAGCGTGATGGTGGCGAAACCGTTGAGGACCGGTACCGTCATCGTCGATGTGGAACCCGACGCGCCGGTCGTGACGACCAGTGACTCGGAGCCGTCCGTATTGAGTTTGAGCGTGGCCGGGACGTTACCGAATGCGCCGCCCTTCAACGGCGCGACCAGATCGATCTGGTCATAGATGTAGGAGACCGTGCAGGTTGTGTTGCTGCAGAAGGTGTTGGCGCTGGTGACATTGGTTGAGCCGAGCAGCTTGGTGTCGGCGCCGCTCGGCAGCGTGCTTGCGACGTACGGGTAGATGTCTTGCGTGGCCTTATCGGACGCGCGCTGAACCTGGAAGAGCGGGCCGGCGTAGTTCTTCGTCAGCAGTCGCGTCACGCTGTGCGCTGCGACGCAGGCGGTGCCGGCATCGGACGCGGCGTCGCAGGGGAGGGCCGGCGGGACGGATGCGTCGGTATTCGGCGGGGTCGTTGTGTTGGTGCCCGTGCCTGTGCCTGTGCCCGATGTTGATGTGGATGAGCCGCCACCGGGCGGTTGCGACGTGCTGGTGTTCTGCGACTGGGGTGACGCGGGGTTGGTGTCGCCATTACACGCGGCGAGTAAGACTGGCACCATCAGTAATGCGGAAAGCAATCCGGTTCTTCTTAACATCATCATCTCCTCCTTATAAGCCCGTGATGCAGCGGGCATCTTTGTGATGCCCGCTGCATGTTAGGACAGCGGAATAAATTGAATACTTGTATTGATGACTCAAGGGGGTGCTGCGGGTTGTTGCTGGTTCTTGTGTTTATCCCGTTCTTATTCTTGCTGTTGAGGAATTGGCTGGGAGAGCGTCAGTGCTGTTCTCTCGCCAGGAAACTGATGTTGCTGAGCGGGAACGGGTGGCTCGCATACGTTTGCGTCGACGGCCGAATTGAGCGCGTGGGAGCGGCGGCCCGGCGCAATAGAAGAAACTCGAAGCTCTGTGCGGCTTGCAATGGTTGTCTCCAATTGTTGTAGTGCAGCAACCTGCGGCGGGCTCGGATCGATTGGTAATATTATTAATCAATAATATCGCTGATTTTATTAGGGAGATTCCCTGGAGGGAAAGTGGCGAGATGTGTGTTTGGGGTGAGCGGTGGGTCTGCCTGGTGAAATCGATTTGACTAGGAAGGTCTGGGGCGTCCGCCTCGCGTTGACTTGGTGGGAGGCGGGCTGGGTTGAGGGGTGTCTGGTGCGCGGCTTGTCAGTCAGTGAGTCTGTCAACGTGAACTTTCGCCGTAGTTGCTGCGTTGGTGGTACATGCTGACTGAGAAGGCTTGGGCACATTTTGGCGTCTGTGTGCACACGGAAATTATGCTTAATATTTATCTTTATTATTCATTGCGGATGCGTGCGTGGGGCGCGAGTGGACGCTGAACGGGCGAGTGAATGTATGGGCTGACAGTCAACAGCGACTCATGCGTCGTCCAGGCAAATGGAAGGATGTGGTGGAGGAGAGTGCACTGTCGATGCCGCTGATGTCGCGTGATGCTTCCTGGCTTTTAACGTGTCATCAGTCAGTTGCCGTTTCGTTCGCGCCAGCTTAGGTAGCGAGCCAGGCATTTTTCCGGCGGGTGATGAATGGGGAGATCGGATGGGGGAGATCGAGTCAGTCAAAGGCGACGTGCGAACAGTGTGGACACATCGCGTTGACCAGATTTTTTCGATGAGTCCGCGCTTTGCATTTCAATGCGAGTGCAGCATGGATAGCATGAGCAAACGGCAACGGCCGTTGTTCGAATAGATTCCGAATCTGTAGGCCGCCGCTCAAACGCTTGCGGTTGCATGGTCGGTTTTTGCCGGACGTAACGAACGGCCACTTGAAGGGATGCTGTTAGAGGTAGCAGGCGAGGTCGTTTGCGATCACGCATTCGTCAGCCGGCAGGCGTGAGGCGCGCAATCAGCGAGACCCAACCCACGTCTGCGACGAGCAACTACCGCCGACGGTTTCGCGAAACTGCCGCAAATCAGCGGATATTGTTGACGTCGCCTCATGTCGCCGGACATGCGTTGCGCGTGGGTCAAGCAGCCGCAAAAGGTTTGCGGAGCAGCGGCATTTCTGCGGGGCAAAAAGAAAAGGGCTTGCGACGCTGACGCGTGCAAGCCCTCGAATCTTTTGGTAGGCCGTACGGGATTCGAACCTGTGACCAACGGATTAAAAGTCCGCTGCTCTACCAGCTGAGCTAACGACCCAAAAGAGAAGCGAGATTATATCGATAGCCTTTACAGGCTGTCAACCCATCGTCGCAATAAACTATCGACACTTCATATAATGAAAAGCCCGAGGTATCTCTACCTCGGGCTTTCCAGCGAGAGGCGCGCGTGGCTATAGCATCGGACACTGCGCGTTACCGCAACTGCTCAATCTACAACCAGACAATCAGACAACTGTGACTACTTGATCTGCGACAGCTTGCTCTGCGCCGTTTGCGCGACGTCGGACCCGCTGTATTGCGCGGTGATCTGCTCGAGGGTCTTTTTGGCCGCAGCCTTCTGACCTTGCTCGAGCTGATTGTTCGCGATAGCCAGCAGTGCCTCAGGCGCGCGCGGATGCTGCGGATACTTCGCCACCACACCTTGCCAGGTCGCCGTCGAGCCCTTGTAGTCGCGCAGTGCATACAACGCGTTGCCGAGCCAGTATTGCGCGGTCGGCTGATAAGGACTGTCCGGATACTTGGAGATGAAGCTGCGGAACGAAGCCGCCGCATTCTTGAAGTCGCCGCTGCGGAACTGCTGCGAAGCCGCGTTGAACGAATCGGTTTCGCCCGGCTGCACCTCGCCCTGGACTCCGTCTACCGTCTGTTGCTGCGGCTCGAATTTCTTCAGGCGCGTGTCCAGATCGGTGTAGTAGTCCTTCTGCTGCTTTTGCAGCGTGGTGAGCTGGTTGCCCATATCCTCATTCTGCCCACGCAACGTAGCGACCTGCTGATTCAGCTGATCGAGACGGTTGGACTGATCGAGGATCGTGCGCTGTGCGGCCGACAACTGGCTCGACAGACTATCGGTCTTCGAACGCAGATCGAGAATCGCCTGGCGGGCCTGATCGTCGTCGAAGATGCCCGCATGCGCGGGCACAGCCGCGAAGGCCGTGCCTGCGACGCAGGCCGCTGCGGCAAACCGCAGCCAGGAGAAACGATGCGTCATTCGGCTTATCACCCGTTGACTTACTGTTGATACACGAGGTCGGCGCGGCGGTTTTGTGCCCACGACGATTCGTCATGACCGTCAGCTTGCGGCTTTTCCTTGCCGAGGCTCACAGCTTCCATTTGCGAGTCAGCGACGCCCATCAGCGACAGCGAACGACGCACAGCTTCAGCACGCTTCTGGCCGAGTGCCAGGTTGTACTCGCTCGTGCCGCGCTCGTCGGTGTTGCCCTGGATCAGGACGTGACGTTGCGGATGGCTCTTCAGGTATTGCGCGTGTTGTTGCAGCAGCGACTGATAGTCGTCCTTGACCGAGTAGCTGTCGAAATCGAAATAGATGCTGCGCTTGGCAAGCGGGCTGTTCGGATCGTTCAGCGGGTCGACGTTGACCTGTGCGACATCGGTCGGGTTCGGTTGCGTCGAAACTGCACCGCCCTTGTTGGCGTTTTCGTCGAGCTTCACGCCCGAGTGACATGCAGCCAGCGCACCGACCATCAATACAGCAAATACGAAACGAAGTTTGGACATCATTTTGGTTACTCTCCTTGTGTTATTGCATCAACGTTATTGCATAAACGGGCCCCAGGACGGCTCGCGCACGCTGCCGCCCTGAACGGACAGGACCTGCCGAGTGCGACCGTCGGTCGATACTGCGGCCAACACGCCACGGCCGTTCACCTGTGTGGCGTAAAGAATGTACTGACCGTTCGCCGCGAAGCTCGGCGATTCGTCATGTGTCGTGTCCGTCAGGCCAGTGGCTGTATTGCCTTGCAGGTCCTGGATGTAAAGTTTGAACCCGCCGCCTACGCGCGAGATATAAGCGAGCTGCTTGCCGTCCGGGCTGACGCGCGGGCTGGTGTTGTAGCTGCCCGTGAACGTGACGCGTTGCGCAGAGCCGGCGTTTTCACCCTGGGCCGACATCTTGTAGATCTGCGGGGCGCCGCCACGGTCGCTGGTGAAATAGATCGACTGACCGTCGGGTGAGTAGGTCGGCTCGGTGTCGATCGAGCTGCCTTGCGTGAGTCGGCGCAAGCCGCTGCCGTCCGCATTCACCGCGAAAATCTGCGTGTTGCCGGTACGCGAAAGCGCGACGGCCAGCGTGCGTCCATCCGGCGACCACGCCGGTGCACTGTTATTGCCCTTCTGGTCCGATACGACGATGCGGCGTCCTGTAGGCAGATCGTGGATATAAACGATCGGCTTCTTCTTTTCAAACGAAACGTAAGCGACCTTGGTGCCGTCCGGCGACCATGCCGGCGAGATGATCGGCTCGGGACTCGACAGCGCGATGTGCGCGTCCTGGCCGTCCGAGTCGGAGATCTGCAACTGGTAGCGGCCACCTGTCTTGATCACGTACGACAGGCGCGTGGCGAACACGCCGCGGCCGCCCATCAGCTTCGCGTAGATATAGTCCGCAACCTTGTGCGCGCTCATGCGCAAGCCGCTTTCCGGACTCACCAGCACGAGGCCGCCGAGGCTTTCGCCCTTGACGGTGTCGTACAGCTTGAAGCGTACTTCGTATTGACCGTTCGGCAGGCGATTCACGCTGCCCGACACGAACGCATTGGCGCCCTTGGCCTTCCAGCTGCCGAGGTCGACGGAATCGGTTTCGGACACCGGCGTGGAGCCCGCGTCGATGTTCGTGAATTTGCCGCTGCGCTGCAGATCCTGACGCACGATCGTGCTGACCTGCTGCGGCGAATTTGCCTCATTGGCGAAATTCGCCGTGGCAATGGGAAACTGGGTGGACCCGACGCCCGTCACGAGTACGTTGAGTTGTGCGTTGGCTGCGCCGCCAACGGCGATCAGGCACGACGCTACAAGTGTCCGCAGGCCTAGCTTGGTCATCAAACTCATGCTGTATGGTTTCCCCAAAAAACGGTTTTACTAACACTTCATGACAGCAGAGAGACCCGAAAAGAACTAATTCGTTCCCGAGCGCACCCCGCCGGGCGGGGCGCCGTATCTACTGTCAACCGACTATCAAACTTGTTGCGATCAACCTGCCGGACGCAACGTGATCAGGAAACTGGTCGGCGTCTTGCCGTTGATATCCTGAGGCATCGGATCGGTCCGGTGGACGGCCCGCAATGCGGCGTCGTCCCATGCTGCGTTGCCGCTGCTGCGCGAGATGCTTGCGTCCAGCAACGTGCCCGTTGGCGAGCAGCGCACGGAGATGACAGTCTCAAGACCTGCCGTTTCGCCGCCCCACGAGATGTTCGGGCGAACCGCGCGACGCACCTTGTCCGCGTAACCCGGCGACGTCGCCGTGCCGCCCGAACCGCTGCCCGTGCCGCTCTTTGCCAGCCCGTTGCCGCTCGAACTGTCGCCCGCGCCACCCATCATCTGTGCCAGACGCGCCCGGCGTTCGGTATCCAGCTTTTTCGCTTGCGCCGCAGCATCGGCCTGAGCTTTGGCTTTCGCCGCTTTTTGCGCGTCGGCCTTTTTCTGCGCTTCAGCGTCGGCCTGCTTTTGCTGCTGTTCCTGCTGCTGTTCTTTAAGCTGTTGCTGCTTTTGTTGCTCGGCCAGCTGCTGCTGTTTGAGCTTCTCGGCCTGCTGCTGTTGTTGCTGTTGCTGCTGCTTCAGTTTCGCTGCCGTGGCTTTTTGCGCCGCGAGCTGCGCGGCCTGATCGGCGGCCAGTTGCTGCTGACGTTTCGCCTCGGCTTCCTGCTGAGCCTGCAGTTTCTGCTGACGTTGCTGTTCAGCCAGTTGCGCCTGACGAGCCGCTTCCTGTTGCTGGCGCTTCTTTTCCTGCAACGCAATGTCGGCCTGTTCGTCACGTACCGGCGGAGCAGGCGCGACCGGCGCGGGCGGCGGCGGAACGGGACGCGGGATGGCGGTGTCGGGCACCTCGGTCCACAACTCCGCTTCCGCGCCTGCGGGCGTGCTGTTTTGCCACTGAATGCCGTGGTACAGGAAGAACCCGAGCAGCGCGTGCATCACCAGGGCGAACGCAAAGGCTCGCCCGGTGCCGCGTTCACGCGGCGGCTGGAGCGGGTATTCGGAATTCTTGCGGATCATTGCGATTTGACGAGCAATCCAACACGCTTGACGCCTTCGGCTTTCAGCTCGGACATCACGTTCATCACGACTTCGTACTTGACGGTCTTGTCGGCGGCAATCACGACGGGCTGATCAGGATGCGACGCCGCGCGGTCCGAAATGAAGCCCTTCAGATCGGCCTTCGTCATGTCTTCCTGCTGCTGCGCACCGGAGTCGTCCTTATATTTGACGCTCATGTTGCCGTCTGCGCGAATGTTCACGATGACGGGCGGCGTTTGTTGCTGCGGCGCGGCGCCACCGACGGTCGGCAGATTGACGATCGACGGGGCGACCAGCGGCGCGGTCACCATGAAGATCACGAGCAGCACGAGCATCACGTCGATGTACGGCACGACGTTGATGTCGGCCATCGCGCGGCGCTGACGCGAGCCGCGCATGCTGGAGGAACGAGAGCCTGCCATCGTGGACTCCTTACTGTGCCTGGCGCTGCAGGATATTCGAGAATTCTTCGATGAAGGTCTCGAAGCGGATCGCCAGACGGTCGATGTCGTGCGCGTAGCGGTTGTAAGCCACGACAGCCGGAATCGCCGCGAACAGGCCGATTGCCGTGGCCGTCAGCGCTTCGGCAATACCCGGCGCAACGTTTGCAAGCGTAGCCTGCTGCACATTGGCGAGGCCGCGGAATGCATTCATGATCCCCCACACCGTGCCGAACAGACCGATGTATGGGCTGACCGAACCGACCGACGCGAGAAATGCGAGATTGGCTTCGAGTACGTCCATTTCACGCTGGAAGGCCGCACGCATAGCACGCCGGGCGCCGTCGAGAATCGCACCAGAGTCGTTCAGACGCTTCTCTTTGCCTTTCAGGAATTCGCGCATGCCGGACTCGAAAATACGTTCCAGCGCGCCGATGGTATGGCGGTTGTTCGCTGCGCTTTGGTAAAGCGCCTGCAGGTCGCCACCCGACCAGAAATCGCGTTCGAAGCGTTCAGTTTGCGCCCGCGCCCGGCGGATCGCAAACCACTTGCGGAAGATGAATGTCCACGAGAGCAGTGACAGCAACAGCAGCAGGGCCATGACGGCCTGCGCGAGCAGGCTCGCATTGAGTACTAAAGAAACGATCGACAGATCTTGTGTAGTGTTCATAAAGGTTCGTTTTAACGTCCCGGAAGGGGGCGTCCGGCTGCAAGGTCGTTCGAAGCTTGCCGTGAGCAGAACGGAAGCATCAGCGATATTGCAAGCCGAACCATGCTTGGTGTTGCTTGATCGATGCGAGTTCACTGGCCCCGTAACAACGGGGTTCAGTCGTTATTCGTTGACACGCCGCCACTGACATCCGGTCCACGCCGTAAAGCTGCGAGAACCGGAGAAGGAATCGCGACCGGGCGCAGCGCAACGCGGTCGACACAGCCGATCCGGATCGTCCCTGTAGCAAGCAGCGTGCCGTCCCGCCATGCTTCCTGCGTGAAATCCACCGAAGCTCTGCCAAGACGCTCGATCTGGCTGACAATTTTGACGATGTCGTCAAGTCTGGCCGGGGCTCGATAGTCGACGGCCGTGCTGCGAACGATGAAAATTGCGCCCGTTTCTTCCGCCAGCCGGTTCTGGTCGACGCCGCACGCGCGCAGCCATTCGGTGCGCGCCCGTTCAAAAAATTTCAGGTAATTAGCGTAAAACACGATGCCACCGGCGTCGGTATCTTCGTAGTACACGCGAATTGGCCACGTGTACCCGATTTCCGCGCCAGGCTGGCTGGTCGAAATATTCATGCGGCGCATTTTACCGGAACGCACACCCGCGGGTCTGTTTCAAAGTGTGCGCCCCGTCTGGCGGGCTTCAGCCGCGATTAATGGCCAATCCGGCGAACGATTGAGCTACCGGCATCAGTTCGATCGTGTTGATATTCACGTGAGCCGGGCGGGTCGCGATCCAGTAAATGGAGTCGGCGATATCTTCCGCCGTCAGCGGCTGGACGTTTTCGTAGACCTTGCCGGCCTTTTCGTCGTCGCCGCGATAGCGCACGTTCGAGAATTCGGTGCCGCCGCACAAGCCCGGCTCGATGTCGGTGACGCGCAGTGCGGTGCCGGCCAGATCGGCACGCAGGTTCAGGCTGAACTGGCGTACAAAGGCCTTGGTGGCGCCATAAACGTTGCCGCCCGCATACGGCCAGCGGCCTGCCACCGAACCCAGATTGAAAACGTGCCCGCGATTGCGCTCCACCATGCCTGGCAGCAGCGCATGCGTGACCTGCACGAGGCCCGTGCAGTTGGTCTCGATCATGGTGTTCCATTCGTCGAGACTTGCCTTTTGCGCCGGTTCGACGCCAAGAGCGAGACCTGCGTTGTTGACGAGGACGTCGATTGCAGCGAAATCGGCTGGCAATGCAGCCGGGACGGCTTCGACGGCGGCGCGGTCACGCACGTCGAGTTCATAGGGCAGAAGCGCGTCGCCGAGTTCGTCGGCGAGGGCTTGCAGGCGGTCTTTGCGGCGAGCGGTGGCGACGACGCGATGGCCGCCCTTGACGAAGGCGCGAGCGATGGCGGCGCCGAATCCCGCGGACGCTCCGGTGACGAATACGATCATTGCAGTTTCCTGGTCGGTGAGAGACAAAGGCCCCAAGCCTACTTGCAATGCGGCGCTGCGGCAAGGATGAGCCAGCCGTGCGAGCGGCTCTGGCAGGGGCGTGCAGCGGGATCGCGGCCCATTTTCGTCCGATGTTTGCGCGCCGCGTCGCACAGTGCAACAGGGTGTCTCGCCACTGCTTGCTGGGGCGCCCGCCCGCCGGTTGCCTATTCGATCCTCTTCCAATAAACTAACGCGCTCGACCCTGCGTGACTGGCGATAGAACCGATTAAACCAATCGGATTCAAGGTGGAACAACCCACCGTGAAGCGCGGGGTGCCGTTTTGCCGTTCGCCTGGGCAGCCGTGATCCGCGCGCATTTATTTGCGCTGACGGTGGCTGTCCTGCCTCGCGTGTGCGGCGAATCTCCAATCGCCACGTCAGGGCTGGCCCAGCCGCCAGCAGCGCTGCGTACCCTCTACGCAAAATTCGGCGCACGATCCGGTCAACCTGAACACACTCAACGGAATCCGTATGTTTGACAGAGCCCAAAGCACCATCGCCAACGTCGATCCTGAACTCTGGAAGGTCATCGAGCAGGAAAACCGCCGTCAGGAAGAGCACATCGAACTGATCGCGTCGGAAAACTACACGAGCCCGGCTGTGATGGCTGCGCAAGGCTCGCAACTCACCAACAAGTACGCCGAAGGGTATCCGGGCAAGCGCTATTACGGCGGCTGCGAATACGTCGACGTCGCCGAGCAGCTGGCGATCGACCGCGTGAAGCAACTGTTCGGCGCCGAAGCTGCCAACGTGCAACCGAATTCGGGTTCGCAGGCTAACCAGGGCGTGTTCTTCGCAATGCTCAAGCCGGGCGACACGATCATGGGCATGAGCCTCGCGCACGGCGGTCACCTGACCCACGGTTCGCCGGTCAACATGTCGGGCAAGTGGTTCAACGTGGTCAGCTACGGCCTGAACGAAGCCGAAGACATCGACTACGAAGCCGCTGAGAAGCTGGCCCAGGAACACAAGCCGAAGCTGATCGTGGCGGGCGCGTCCGCCTTCGCGCTGCGCATCGACTTCGAACGTCTGTCGAAAATCGCCAAGTCGGTTGGTGCGTATTTCATGGTCGACATGGCGCACTACGCTGGCCTGATCGCCGCGGGCGTCTATCCCAACCCGGTGCCGTTCGCCGATTTCGTCACCACCACCACGCACAAGAGCCTGCGCGGCCCGCGCGGTGGTGTGATCCTGATGAAGGCCGAGTTCGAAAAGCAGATCAACTCTGCAATTTTCCCGGGTATTCAAGGTGGCCCGCTGATGCACGTGATCGCCGGTAAGGCCGTTGCGTTCAAGGAAGCGCTGTCGCCGGAATTCAAGGAATATCAGCAACAGGTCGTCGAAAACGCGCGCGTGCTGGCTGAAACGCTGGTCAAGCGCGGTCTGCGTATCGTGTCTGGCCGTACTGAAAGCCACGTGATGCTGGTCGATCTGCGCGCGAAGAAGATCACCGGTAAGGTCGCGGAAGCGGCCCTCGGCGCAGCGCACATCACCGTCAACAAGAACGCGATTCCGAACGATCCGGAAAAGCCGTTCGTGACGAGCGGCGTGCGTCTCGGCTCGCCGGCCATGACCACGCGCGGTTTTGGCGTGAAGGAAGCCGAGCAGGTCGGTAACCTGATTGCCGACGTTCTGGACAACCCGGAAGACACCGCCACGATCGACCGTGTGCGTGCTCAGGTTGCCGAGCTGACCCAGCGTTTCCCGGTTTACAAGTAAGCCGTCATGCATTGTCCCTTCTGCCGTCACGCCGATACGCAGGTTGTCGACTCGCGCGTATCCGAAGACGGTGCGACGATTCGCCGGCGGCGCCGCTGCCCGGCCTGCGACAAACGTTTCACGACGTATGAGCGGGTCGAGCTGGCGTTGCCTTCGGTCGTCAAGAAGGACGGCAGTCGCACGGAATTCGACCGCCGCAAGATCGTCGCGAGCATGCAATTGGCGCTGCGCAAGCGCCCCGTTGCGGCAGACGCGATCGACGCGGCAGTTGCCCGCATCGAGTATCAATTGCTCGGTAGCGGTGAGCGTGAGGTGCGCAGTGAGCGCCTCGGTGAACTCGTGATGAACGAGCTGCGCGCGCTCGACACCATTGCCTACGTGCGTTTTGCGTCCGTTTACCGGCGCTTTGAAGACGTCTCCGAATTTGAAGACGTAATCGAAGAATTTCGCCGCGCCTCTTCTCCTCCCAAGCCTGCTCGCAAGCGCTGATGGTTGCCGCGACTCCCGTCGCTGGCGAGCGCCCTTAGTTCTCTGCGTTGTTTCGCGCATTTGCATCTGCATGTCCCGCTCCCGTAATGCTCCGTCGCGTGAATTTTTGCGCGGCATAGCGCCTTAATGCCACCTGGCCGTTCGGCCAATGGTTGAGCCTTTCGCAAATTGCTAGATTGGCTGCATTCTTCGAAACGATCAGGGATGCAGATGAAATGCGCCGCCTCTTCACCACCCTCTGATGGTGGCTTCACGCTTGTCGAAACGTTGGCCGTGGTCGCTTTGCTTGCGGTGATCGCGGTGTTGGCGACGCCTTCGTTCGTGGCGTGGCGTGTGCGCGATCAGGTCGATGCGCGCGCGAGGGCATTTGCCTCGACCCTTGCCTACGCGCGCAGCGAGGCACTGCGTCGCGGCGCACGCATCGTCGTTTGCCGGATCGATGCGACGCGGCGTTGCATGGCCGCGGGTCAGCCGTGTGCCAATGGCGTCACAGACTGGTCGTGCGGTTGGGCCGTCTTCGCTGACCGTGCGGGAACGCTTTCGCTACTGCGGGCGCAACCGCTGCTCGCAGCGGTGAGCATTGCCGGAGTGCAGACGAATCTGACGTTTACGCCGCCAGCCGGCCAATTGATCGGTACGTTTCGTAGTTTTGATATCGCGCCGGTCGTGCCATCCAAAGCGACACAAGGGACCAAGTGGCGACGCTGCATTCGTATCGCGGCGGGCGGCCGGGCGCGGATTACCGAAGGTGCGTGTGGGGCGGCGTCATGAGCCGATATTCACTGAACGCCCAGTTACGTAGTTGCAGATCAACGTCCGTTGGTAGCTCGCTGATCGAGGTCATGCTGGGTGTCGCGTTAATGGCGGTCACTGCGCTTGGAGTGATCGCCGGTCAATTGTGGACCGCGCGAGAAGCCCGCGCGATGGCAATGCGCGAACAGGCCGCGTGGATCGCCGATTCCGTCGCGGAGGCAATGCGCACTCCCGCATCAGCCGATACCGCAGCGACGCAATGGAATACGCGTGCAACCTCCGTTTTGCCGCATGGGGTGGCGTCTATAGAGGAGGGTGCAGGCGTCGCTGTCGCGCGAGTGACGTGGACGTCTGTCAGGGACCTGCCGGCCAATGGCGAAGTAATCGACAAGCCAGAGTCTTGCGGTGGCGCAGATGTCCCCACCGGTACCTCATGCGTTGCGTTGGCATTCACAAAATGATGCCGCACAAACTCCTCGATCGCGGTCACACGCTAGTTGAGTTGCTTATCGCAATGTCGCTGGGACTCATCGTGACGGCCGGTGCCGCGTCGCTTTATTCGACGCAGCGAATGGCGTTCGAGCGTGCAGACAGCGCTATGCGAATCCGCGAAGCCGGTTGGATCGCCTTGACGCTGATTGGCCAGCAATTACAAATGGCCGGCTTCGTTCCTGCATATGTCGTGCGCTATGTCGGTCCTCCGCCATTGTCAGGATGCTCGGGTGGTCGCCCGACAGGAGCTGATGACAGTCTTGCCTGCGCGGCATTGGCTAGCCGTTCGGACGGCGTTGCGGTTCGTTACGTGGGAGATAGCGTGTCCACGTGGCCGTCCGCAACTGGCAGCACAACCGATTGCCTCGGACAAGCCGTGACAGGCAACAGTGGCGCTTTCGGTGACCAGGGGGCACTGGTAGTCAACCGTTACTTTGCGAGTGTCAGCACGTCGACCGGAGAGCCAGAGCTTTATTGCGAAGGCAGTGGCAAGGTAGGTTCTGCACAACCGCTGGTAGAAGGCGTCGAGCGCGTACGGCTCAGGTACTGGTTGGCCGACGGTTTAAACGCAGTCGACGCCTCTGCGATAGCGACCGATCAATGGGCAAAGATCGTCGCTGTGGACCTTTGTGTGCTCGTTCGTGGCGCGCCACAAGGGCAGCGTTCCCGTTATGTCGATTGTGACGGCGTGAGTGTTCTCGGCACCGACTTGAGGCCACGGCAGGCGTTTTCTCGACGAGTGACGCTACGCAACCACGTGGAGGGGTTTCTGTGAGACACCGATTTGCCAATTTGATGCGATGCCCCGCGCGTGAAGGGGACTCACAACGTCGTGGTAAGCCGCTGTGCGTACGGGATTCCAGTCGCAATGGTCGCGGTCGGCGTGGTTCCCAATGCGGCGTCGTGCTGCCCATTGTCCTGCTGATTTCAACCATGATGCTGGCCACCTCAGCGGTGTGGTTCGAAACATCGCTGTCGGCCACGCGTTCGACCAACAACGTGCGTGACTATCTGCAGGCTTTTCACGCTGCAGATTCAGCGCTGATTTCATGTGCTCGCAGCGTCATCGCGGCGGACGTCGAAACGGTGCCAGCGTCGCCACTTGCATCCGTCGAGCCGACGCAATGGAAAGTCAAAAGCGCGTTTGAGGCGGGAGCCATTACGCCCATTGCGCAATGGCCCGGCTCGCTGCGCGCGCCGCAATGTTTGATAGAAGCATGGCGTCTTGCCAACCGCGCCGAGGCTCGAGCGTATTTGCTGACCTCGCGTGGCTTCGGACGAAACAGGGAGTCACAGGTATGGCTGCAATTGGAGTTGGTGATTGACAGTGAGACAGTTGAGCGTCATTGGCGGCGCGTCGCCGCAAGCCCATTTTGAGGGGATGTGTATGAAAAGGCCGTATGTGTCCGCGTTCACGTTGCTCGAATTGATGATCGTGCTGGCAATAGCGGCCACACTGGCAGTATTCGCGGTGCCCGCGTATCGCAGTCATATTGCGCGAACGCATCGCGTCGACGCGGCATCCGCGCTGTATCGGGCAGCGCAATTTATCGAGGGAGCGACGAGCGACGGTGTGTCGACCTTGCCGCCGGGACTGGACCAGGCGCCGCAATTCGGGGTGTCGATTTATCGCTTGCGCGTGTTGCCTGCGGACGAAGTAAATGGCGGCTATTCGATAGAGGCGACACCCGCCGAATTTGGCCCAATGCGTGATGATGCCTGTGGCACTTTCACGCTCGACGCGACGGGCCAGCGGGGTAATAGAAGCGCGGGAAGCGATTCGACGCCCGCAAGCGGCGAATGTTGGAATACAAGCTGAAGACCTGAAGACACATAAAACGACGGCTCACCCGCCCAACCGCCGCCCTGACAACCCATCAACCCACTAACCAAGCCTCTCAATACCCACTATCAACCGATTCCTCTTTCGCGCGAGGAGAACCAGAAGAAGCCCCAGCCGCAGCCGAGTCACGCTTCATCTGCTGCCAGATTCGATACGCTTCCCAAGCAGCAAGCCCCAGGCTGCCCCATTTAAGTGCCGGTTTCGCACCGGCCACAACCGTGGCGCGCAATGGCTTAGCCAGCAACATGGAAGCAAGCGAACTGACAATCGGGTACTGCTTCAGCAAAGCGCCAATTGTTCCCGCGTTGATGAAGCTCGCCTTCTCCCCACTGCGGGTCCTCACGCCGCCAAACCCCGGCACAATAAATTTAAGCCAGCTGAAATGCGTAACGGCCTGCCGCAACTCGATGGTCGCCTGAGCGAGTTCCATGCGTTCGACATCCGCGCGTACCAGCAGCAACTCCTTGCGCAGCGCACGCAGGTGCGGCGCGCTCAGATCTTTGGCCTGATGGCGTTTGTTACGGAATGCGGTATCGGAGTGGCTTTGGCTCATGGCGGGTCGACGGCAATGGAAGTGAGGTGGGACAGTCGGTCGACGTCAAGCAACGTCAACCAGCACAGCAAACGCGCATCAAATTCACAACCTGGGGGCGCGCGGCGCACCGAAGACGCTCGCCAAGCCCTCTGCACGCCTCTGCATCAAGGTTTGCGAAATACGTCGCGGTCTTTCTCAAACTCGGCGACCGTGGCTTCGAACACCATCGGCGCGTTGCGCAAACCACTGCGCGCTTTCAGCGCACAGGCCAAGCCCGCGATGGCATAAACAGCGGTAATGCCGGCAAGCGACTGCCACCGGTAGGTATCCCAGAACGAGATCGCGATCAGCGCGGTCAGTGCGATGAGCGCCATCGTGGCGAGCATCATCGCAGCAAGACCAAGGAACAGCACGCCGAGCAAACGGTCTTTTTCTTCGGCGAGTTCAATGCCGACCAGTTCGAGCCGCGTCTGCAGAATCGCAAACACGGAACCGATAATGCGGCGCAACGGACTAGGTTCTCCGCGCTGCGAGTGTGTTTCGATCGTCATGGCTGTGGGCGTTGCGCGTGAAGGCCTAACCGGCGCGGGCGCGCGCCAAGAAAAGCAGACCGGCCAGGCATGCGCCGGTCGACTCGATTCGCTGGTGTGCCGGACGAGATTCGACCGACGACCTCACCAGTACTACTTGCGATTGATCAGCAGACCCAGCAGCACGCCAGCGCCCGCGGCAATGCCGATGGACGCCCACGGATGCTCATGCACGTAGTCGTCGGTGGCGCGAGCCGCCTTCTTGCCTTTTTCGACCACCACGACCTGTACGTCAGCCGCCTTTTCCTTAGCCTGCTTCAGGCGCGTCAGCGCCGTTTCACGCAGTTCCGAAGCGCGCTCGCCCGTGGCGCTCGCGGCCTGTTTCAGCAAATCCTCTGCGTCCGCGAGGACGGTTTTGATATCCGACATCAATCTCTCCTTGTTGACTTCCGACATTGACAACTCCCCTTCGTCTCACGGCCACGCGTGAATCGTAACCAAAGAAACGGTTGCTGGCGAGCGCAGTGCCCTGTTGATTTCCAAGAACGCACGATCCGTTCCCGATGCAGCACCATCAGAAAAGCGCAGTTTGGAAGGCCAATCTTGCCAAGTTTGCTTATGATGGAGTTGATCTGTCCCGCAAAGTTTCCACTAAAACGGTGAAAATTACAAAAACGCATAAAGTAGTGACGCAATGTTCGTTCGTCTTGGACGTTCGCTGCCATATGCTTTATGTTGGCGGGGTGCTGCGGGAGAGAGCCCGCGCGGGAAACCGACTACCTTAAAGGAGATACACAATGAGTCTACGTCTTGGCGACATCGCGCCGGATTTCGAGCAGGAGTCGAGTGTCGGCCGTATCAAGTTTCACGAGTGGCTAGGCGACAGCTGGGGTGTACTGTTTTCGCATCCGGCTGACTTCACGCCGGTCTGCACGACCGAGCTCGGCCTGACCGCCAAGCTGGCCAGCGAATTCGAAAAGCGCAATGTTAAGACGATCGCGTTGTCCGTCGACAGCGCGGAGTCGCATAAGGAATGGATCAAGGACATCAACGAGACGCAGGCGGCTAACGTCGGCTTCCCGATTCTCGCTGACGGCGATCGCAAGGTTGCCGAGCTGTACGACATGATTCACCCGAACGCTAACGAGACGCTGACGGTCCGCTCGCTGTTCGTGATCGATCCGAAAAAGAAGGTGCGTCTGATCATCACGTACCCGGCCAGCACCGGCCGCAATTTTGACGAAGTGCTGCGTGTGATCGATTCGTTGCAATTGACGGACAGCCACTCCGTCGCTACGCCCGGCAACTGGAAGCAGGGTGATGACGTCGTGATCGTCCCGTCGCTGAAGGACGAGGAAGTCATCAAGCAGAAATTCCCGAAGGGCTACAAGGCCCTGCGTCCGTACCTGCGCATGACGCCGCAGCCGAACAAGTAAGCGGGTAATGAAACGCGCAAGTCGCGCGGTTCATCGAGCGCGCAGTTAGCTAGAACAGCGCGCTGCAATAAAAGAAGGCCGGTTCAATCTTGAACCGGCCTTCTTTTTTCATTCGAACTTCAGAAAAG
This sequence comes from Paraburkholderia metrosideri, assembly GCF_904848625.1. Classification (GTDB taxonomy): domain Bacteria; phylum Pseudomonadota; class Gammaproteobacteria; order Burkholderiales; family Burkholderiaceae; genus Paraburkholderia; species Paraburkholderia metrosideri. Next base: position 615,395 of record NZ_CAJHCP010000003.1, on the reverse strand, counting down.
CATCACGGAAAAATCAGAAAAACGCCTGAATGCCGGTTTGCGCACGCCCGAGGATCAGTGCGTGAATATCGTGCGTACCTTCGTAGGTATTTACGACTTCCAGATTCACCAGATGCCGCGCAATCCCGAACTCGTCTGAAATACCGTTGCCGCCGAGCATGTCACGTGCGAGTCGCGCAATGTCCAGCGCCTTGCCACACGAATTGCGTTTCATGATCGACGTGATTTCAACCGCCGCCGTGCCTTCGTCCTTCATGCGGCCAAGGCGCAGCACGCCTTGCAGACCGAGCGTGATCTCCGTCTGCATGTCGGCGAGTTTCTTCTGGATCAACTGGTTCGCGGCGAGCGGCCGGCCGAACTGTTTGCGATCGAGCACATACTGACGCGCGGTGTGCCAGCACGATTCGGCCGCGCCGAGCGCACCCCACGCAATGCCGTAACGCGCCGAGTTCAGGCACGTGAAAGGACCACGCAAGCCGCTGACATCCGGGAAACGGTTTTCTTCCGGCACGAACACTTCGTCGAGCACGATCTCGCCGGTGATCGATGCACGCAAACCCACCTTGCTATGGATGGTCGGCGCCGACAGCCCCTTCCAGCCCTTCTCCAGAATGAAGCCGCGAATCGAGTCCTTGCCGTCTTCTTCGAGCTTTGCCCACACGACGAACACGTCGGCGATCGGCGAATTGGTGATCCACATTTTTGCGCCGGACAGCGAATAGCCGCCGTCCACTTTCTTCGCGCGCGTGATCATGCTGCCTGGGTCGGAGCCGTGGTTCGGTTCGGTCAGGCCGAAGCAGCCGATCCATTCGCCGGTGGCGAGCTTGGGCAGGTACTTCTGCTTTTGCGCCTCGGAGCCGAATTCGTTGATCGGCACCATGACGAGCGACGATTGCACCGACATCATCGACCGGTAGCCGGAATCGACGCGCTCCACCTCACGCGCGATCAGACCGTAAGCCACGTAGTTCAGACCGGGGCCGCCGTATTGCTCAGGAATGGTCGGGCCGAGCAGGCCGAGTTCGCCCATCTCGCGGAAGATTTCGATATCGGTCTTCTCGTGACGGAACGCCTCGAGCACGCGCGGTTGCAGCTTGTCCTGCGAGTAAGCGGCGGCGGCGTCGCGCACCATGCGTTCGTCTTCGGTGAGCTGCTGATCCAGCAGCAACGGGTCTTCCCAGTGAAACTGCGCGGCCTCGGCCATGACGTATCTCCTGATTCTTGCTTGATCTCAAGCTTGACTTAAGTTCCGCTATGCGAAACAATGTTTTGCAAACGACACCCGAGTGTATCATCCGATGACGCCAGCATCTACTCCCCCTGATCCGATCGACGAGCGCAAATTCGTCGTCGCCCTTGCGCGCGGGCTGGATCTGCTGCGCGCGTTCAAGCCGGGCGAAACGATGCTCGGCAATCGCGATTTCGTCGAACGAACGGGCTTGCCTAAAGCAACCGTCAACCGTCTCGCTTACACGCTGACCGTGCTCGGCTATCTGCGGCTCGACGAGACGCTCGGCAAATATGCGCTCGACGCCGGTGTGCTGTCGCTGGGGTTCGCGTTGCTGTCCGGCACGGACACGCTCGAACTCGCCCGCCCGCACATGCGCACGTTCGCGCGAGAGGTGGGGGCGGCGGTGTCGCTCGGTTGCCGCGATGGGCTCGACATGATTTATCTGGAGACGATCCGCAGTGAGACCGCGTTGACGCTCGGGCTGGCATCCGGTTCGAAACTGTCGATGCTGACCAGTTCGATGGGCCGTGCGTATCTCGCCGTGCAACCGCTCGACGCGCGTGCAGCGTTGCTGGTCGAGTTGAAGAAAGCCGCGGGCAAAGTCGGTGCGGCACTCGTGGCCGACGCGCAAACCGAAATCGCCGCGTTTGCCACCGAGCGTTGCTGCTATTCATTCCGCGCGTGGCACGACGATGTGAACGCGGTTGCCGTTCCGTTTCGCGAGCCGCGCGAAGGGCGTTGGCTGGTGCTGAGTTGCAGCGGACCGGCGTCGTCGATGGGAGAGGAGGTGTTTCGCGAAAATGTTGCGCCGAGATTGAAGGCGCTTGCACGGCGACTGGGTGATGTGGGGTGATGGGCGAGCGTGCCCGGCCGTTCTCGTGACGTAGGCAGAAGGGCGCGCGATTATTCCGCCTGAACAGAGTGCCGACATGCGTACGCGCTACTAACGGCAAGTGCAGCCGAGTTGTGAGCTCGCTTCCCGACGGTGGGTAACCGGGCGCGGGCTGCCTATTCGACCAAAGCCGATCTGCTCACACATGCGCACGGCAGCCCGGCATTCAATTAACAGCAGGCAACCCTTCCCTTAGCGCGGTCTTAGCCCGGCCTTGAAGCGGCCTTGACTTCGTCCCAACGCAAGCTCACCGCTGCCTCGCAAGCCACTCCACCCATCAAGCCGCCCGATCGTGATAATGCGCGGTGAATAGCGGCCCCTGAACAAACCGCACGTCATACTGCTGCAACGCGACGAACTGCGCTTCATCCATCACGCGATTAAAAATCAGCGGAATCCGCAAGCGGCTCGCGTAGCCGACTAGCGGTTTCACCGTCGCGTCGCGCAACGCGATAGCGGCATCCATCTTGATGAAGTCGAGCCGTGCCGCTTCCGACACCGACAGAATCTGCCCCGCGTTCGACAGATTGCCCGCCACCTTGAAGCCATAGTGCTGATAGCTCTTGGTGAGATAGCCGAGAAAGGTCTTGTGCGCGACCGCCGCAGCCGGCAACTCGATTACCACCCGCGACGGGTTCAATCCGAACGACACCAGCACGGTCGAAAAATGCCGTCCATGGTCGTACTTCACGCTCTTCAACAGACGCTCGTGCACGCGCAGAAACAGCAGGCCATGCCGCTGCGCGCCAAAGAAATTGATCGCGTGCAACGCGCGTGACATCCGGTCGAGCGCGACCAGCTCCTGATCGTCGCCGATACGGTCGAAAGGATCGAAGACATCGAACGGCGCGGCGTCGAGTCGATGAGTGACTGCCTGGAAGCCGAGTTCATCGCCGAAACGATCCACGCCTTCTGCGCCCGACGACAGCGACTGCGCCAACGCATGCACGGTGATGTCGAAGATCGGCTCGTAGGCACTGGCCAGCTCAACGCCCTTGAATCGCGCCAGCGCGATGTCGCCATGCTCGCCTTGTCCCATCGCCAGATGTTCGCCGAGAAACGGGTGATCGGCGGAGCGCTTGATGAGATCGGGGATGGTCGGCGGAATCATGGAAATAAAGGATGAGCAGGGTAAATGCGCAAGTCGGCGCGGCGACGCGACTCGATTGCCGCATCCACTGATGGTAGCAGTCCGCCATGCGCGCTCATGAACAAAATGCTCATAACGTTATCCGCCGAACGCGTGTGCGGGCGGCTCGCAGCGCTTGGGTCCGACGTGCTTCAGGGTATACGTTAATTTCACTATACGTAATTCGTTTTACTATGTGTAACCCGTGACGTTGCTGCGGCTGGAACGGTGCGGACGCACGATTGGGCGATGTTCGAGATGCGTCCGCGCTGCATGCCACCCCATCCACTCGCTCCACAGGCGTGACACGCTCACGCTCGAAGTGCGCCGTCCGGTCGAGCCGGCCTGGCGCCCAACCAATCCGTTCAGGATGAGGAGACTGTTTGATGAACGCCACCCCGGCCGAGGCCGCCAACGGCCCGCATGCCGCTAACGCCGCTAACGCCACCAGCGTGATCGAAGTCGAGCACCTACTTCGCGAAACGCACCAGCCGGCGTTTCAGATGATGCTGTTCGCGCTCTGCGGGCTGTGCCTGTTGATCGACGGCTTCGACGCGCAGGCGATGGGCTACGTCGCGCCCAGCGTGATCGGCGAATGGCATGTGTCGAAGGCGGCGCTAGGGCCGGTGTTCAGCGCCAGTCTGTTCGGCATGCTGCTGGGCGCGCTGGGTCTGTCGGTACTGGCCGACCGCATCGGGCGTCGTCCTGTCCTGATCGGTGCGACGTTTTTCTTCGCGCTTTCCATGCTCGCCACGCCGCTCGTGTCAACGATTCCCGCCTTGATCACGCTGCGTTTCATCACCGGTCTCGGCCTCGGCTGCATCATGCCGAACGCAATGGCGCTGGTCGGCGAGTTCTCGACCCCCGCGCACCGCGTCAAGCGCATGATGCTGGTGTCGTGCGGCTTCACGCTGGGTGCGGCGCTCGGCGGCTTTGTCAGCGCTGCGTTGATTCCGGCGTACGGCTGGCGCGCGGTGTTCTGGGTCGGCGGCACGGTGCCGTTGCTGCTTGCGTTTGCGATGCTCGTTGCGTTACCGGAGTCGCTGCAATTTCTGGTGCTCAAAGGACGCAGCGCACAGGCATTGCGCTGGCTGATGAAGTTCAATCCGGCGTTGCCGATCGACGCGAACACGCGTCTGGTCGTGCGGGAAAAGGGTAACGGCGGTGCGCCGGTCGCCGAACTGTTCCGCGCGGGGCGCGGGCCGGTAACGGCAATCCTGTGGGCGATCAGCTTCATGAACCTGATCGATCTTTACTTCCTGTCGAACTGGCTGCCAACCGTGATGCGTGACGCCGGCTATTCGGCGGGCACCGCGGTGATCGTCGGCACGGTGTTGCAGACGGGCGGCGTGGTCGGCACGTTGCTGCTCGGCTGGTTTATCGAGCGTTTCGGTTTCGTGCGCGTGTTGTTCGTGTGTTTTGTCGGCGCGGCGCTGTCGGTGGGTGCAATCGGTTCCGTCGCGCACGCGTTGCCGTGGCTCCTGATCGCCGTATTCGCGGGCGGCTTCTGCGTGGTCGGCGGACAACCGGCGGTCAATGCGCTGGCTGGCCACTTTTATCCGACCAGCTTGCGCTCGACCGGGATTGGCTGGAGCCTTGGCATTGGGCGGATCGGCTCGGTGATCGGGCCGCTCGTCGGCGGCCAGCTGATTGCGCTGAACTGGTCGAACGCGGCGCTGTTTCAGGCGGCGGCCGCGCCGGTGCTGTGCTCCGCGCTGCTGGTGATCGCGCTGGCCGGTTTGACGCGGTTGCGCGGTCAGCGGTCCGAAGCGCAATCCGCATGAGACGAACGTCAGGTAGCGATTCGAAAAGATTCGAGTATCAACGGAGAACCTTGGATGGACACCCCAACGCATAAAGTGCCCGCAGCGAGTTCGCGGCTCGAGATCGAGCCGGGCTATCAGTCGGGTTTTGCTAACGAATTCGCAACCGAGGCGCTGCCAGGCGCGCTGCCCGAAGGCCGCAATTCGCCACAACGCGCGGCCTATGGGCTGTACGCCGAGCAGATTTCGGGCACCGCGTTCACCGCACCGCGCGGCCATAACCGTCGTTCGTGGCTGTACCGGATTCGTCCGGCGGCAGTACATATGCCGTTCACCCAGTTGCCTTGCGACCGGCTCGTCGCGAATTTCGCCGACGTGCCGCCTACGCCGCCGAATCAGCTTCGCTGGGACGCGCTGCCCATGCCGGGCGCGCCCACCGATTTCATCGACGGCTGGGTGACGATGGCGGGCAATGGCTCCGCGGAATCGATGAACGGCTGCGCGATTCATCTGTACGCGGCAAATCGTTCGATGAAAGACCGCTTTTTCTACAACGCCGATGGGGAACTGCTGATCGTGCCGCAGGAAGGCCGCCTCGATATCGCGACCGAAATGGGCCGGCTCGAAGTCGCACCGTTCGAAATCGCAGTGATCCCGCGCGGCGTGCGTTTCTCGGTGAGCCTGCCGGACGACACCGCGCGCGGCTACATCTGCGAAAACTTTGGCGCGTTGCTGCGCTTGCCGGATCTCGGTCCGATCGGCTCGAACGGTCTCGCGAATCCGCGCGACTTCCTCACGCCGCACGCCGCGTATGAAGACCGCGAAGGCGACTTCGAACTCGTCGCGAAGATGAACGGCAATGTATGGCGCGCTGACATCGGCCATTCGCCGCTCGACGTGGTCGCGTGGCACGGCAATTACGCGCCGTACAAGTACGACTTGCGGCGCTTCAACACGATTGGTTCGATCAGCTTCGATCATCCCGACCCGTCGATCTTTCTGGTGCTGCAATCGCAAAGCGACACAGCGGGCGTCGATACGATCGACTTCGTGATCTTCCCGCCGCGCTGGCTCGCCGCCGAAGATACGTTCCGTCCGCCGTGGTTCCATCGCAATGTCGCGAGCGAATTCATGGGGCTCGTGCATGGCGTGTACGACGCGAAGGCCGAAGGCTTCGTGCCGGGCGGCGCGAGTCTGCACAACTGCATGTCGGGCCACGGTCCTGACGCCGATACGTTCGAGAAAGCGTCGCATGGCGATACCTCGGTGCCGAAAAAAGTCGGCGACACGATGGCGTTCATGTTCGAGACACGTACGCTGATCAAACCCACCCGTTTCGCACTCGAAACTGCGCAGTTGCAGGCGCATTACTACGAGTGCTGGCAAGGTCTCAAGAAACATTTCAACCCGGAGCAACGATGAACGCATTGAGCGATCTTCAGGCGACGCTCGATCCGTCGCGCAGGAGCTGGGTCGAGTCGGCCAACGATTCGACTAATGACTTTTCGATTCAGAACCTGCCGTTTGGTGTTTTTAGCGCCCGGCAGAATGACGCGCGCCGCGTGGGTGTGGCGATTGGCGATGAGATCGTCGATCTGGCTGCGTTGCAGGCGGCTGGATTGCTGAAGCTGTCGGCGGCGAAGACCGATGTCTTTGCGCGCGACACGCTGAACGATTTCATCGCGCTGGGCCGCGAAACGTGGCGAAGCGTCCGCGTGCAGTTGAGCGCGCTGCTGGCACGCGACACCGCGATGTTGCGCGACGACGCTGCGTTGCGCGCCAGGGTTCTGGTTCGCCAGGCCGACGCAAAATTGCATCTGCCTGTGCACATTCCAGGCTACACCGACTTCTATTCGTCGAAGGAGCACGCCACCAACGTCGGTTCCATGTTCCGCGATCCGAAGAACGCGTTGCTGCCGAACTGGTCCGAGATGCCGATCGGTTACAACGGGCGGGCGTCGTCGGTGGTGGTGAGCGGCACGCCGGTGCGTCGTCCGAATGGTCAGTTGAAGCTGCCGGATCAGGAGCGCCCTGTGTTCGGCGCATGCCGCAAGCTCGACATCGAACTGGAAACGGGCTTCGTGATCGGTGCGGGCAATGCGTTGGGCGAACCGGTTGCGTGCGCGGATGCCGAAGCGCATATCTTCGGCATGGTGCTGCTGAACGACTGGAGCGCGCGCGATATTCAGCAATGGGAATACGTGCCGCTCGGCCCGTTCAACGCGAAGACGTTTGCCACCACGATCTCGCCGTGGATCGTCACGCTCGACGCGCTCGAACCGTTCCGCGTCGCGCAGCCGGTGCAGGAACCGGCGCCGCTGGCGTATCTGCGGCACGAAGGCAGGCATGCGTTCGATATCACACTGGAGGTGACGCTGCGCCCGCAGCAGGCGAAGCGGGCGAGCACGATCGCACGGACCAACTTCCGGCACATGTACTGGACGATGGCGCAGCAGCTTGCGCATCACACGGTATCGGGCTGCAATACGCGCGTTGGCGATCTGATGGGTTCGGGCACGATCAGCGGCCCGACGGACGACTCGTTCGGCAGCCTGCTGGAACTGACGTGGAACGGTAACAAGCCATTGGAGTTGAACGAAGGCGGCACGCGCAGTTTCATTGAAGACGGCGATGAACTCACGCTGCTCGGCTGGTGCCAGGGCGACGGCTACCGCGTGGGATTCGGCGCGTGCGCAGGCGAGATCGTACCGGCGCTGAAGTGACGCAGAAGTCGCGCCTGAATGGCGCGGCGCCGCAAAAAAACGGGGAGGCCGCTCACGTCGGCTTCCCCGTTTTTTGATGGATAACGCGCAATCTGCGAAGCAACCGTACACGGCTGCGCACTACGTCAACCGGCCATCGCCGTGAAACCACGGCGCTTTTCCCACCACACGGCAACCAGAAACGCGAGCGCGGCAGCCAGCAGCACGCCAACCATCGCGTTATCGCCCACGCGCTTCATCAATGCGCCCGCCACCAGCGGCCCGCCAAAACTCGCCGCGCTCCACGACGCCCCGACCAGCGAACTCGCCGATACCAGCGCGACGCCGCGAAAGCGCTCGCCGCATGCCACCAGGGACAAGGTATAGATCGCTCCAGCAGCCGCGCCGAGCACATACAGCAGTGGCCAGCACAACCACGGCGACTTGACCGCCCACGGCAAAAACGGCAACAGCGCCACGACCACCACGCCGCAACCGATATGCACACGCTCACGCCCGAGCCGGTCGGCGAGCCAGCCGATCGGAAACTGCATCGTCGTATCGCCGAGCAGCAACGCCGAAGCGAACAGCACGGCCACTTCGCTCGTGATGCCGTGAGACATCGCGAAAAGCGGCAGCAGCGACAACGCGATTGTGTCGAATAGCGCGAAGAAGCCGGTGCCGATCACCAGCGCGGGCATCTGCGGCAAGACCCGGCGCCAGCTTCCATGTGCTGCGTGTTCATCGTTGGACGCGTGAGGGGTGGCGCGGATCGTCGCGAGCATCGGCAACGCCAGCAAAAAAATGACACCGCAAAGCAGGAAGCGCCAGTGCGTGAGTCCGGCGATCTGGCTCACCAGCACCGGCCCCGACATCTGGAATAGCGTGAAGTTGGTCGCGTAGATCGCGATCACGCGGCCCCGCGAAGCATCGTCGGCTAACTGGTTGACCCAGGCTTCGCCGATGGTGAAGAGCAGCATCAACGCCGCACCGCACAACAGCCGTAACACGGCCCATAGCCACAGGTTCGCGACAGTTGCATCAGCGCGGTGGCGAACGCGACGACCAGCACCGCGCCGACAATCACCTGGCGGCCGTTGAAGCGCGCCGCGATCCAGCCAGCCAGCGGGACAATGATGAGACCGCCGCCCGCTTGCGCAGCGGTCAGCAGGCCGACGACGTCGGTGCCGTAGCCTGCTTGCGTCAATGCGAGGGAGGTGAGCGGAAGCGTCGCGCCGCTGCCGAGTCCGACAACGGCAACGCTGAGGATCAGCGCGAGGAAATCGCGGGTGAAGATGACTTTCATCGGCCAGGATGCTACTACGGGTGCAACGCGTTGGCACCTGTGACGGCGTGCGCTGTGGCGCCGGTGACGCCGCGGTGATGCTGCAGTGATTCGCGGGCGCGACGCGTTCCGGCCACGATCGAAGAGAAGAAACTGAACGGGCGCGAAGCTTACGCCCGCTGCGCTCACTGCGCTATTTAACTTGCCACCGCCATCCGCTGCGCGCGCCGATCGATCGACACCGACCACAGCGTCAACAGCAACGCGCCAATCGACGTCGCCACACCGACCCACGGCAGGGTGGTCAGCGGCGCGCCCGCGCCGATTGCCATGCCGCCCAGCCACGCTCCGGTGGCATTGCCGAGATTGAACGCGCCCTGGTTCAGCGTCGACGCCAGATTCGGCGCATGACTCGCGCGGTCGACGATCAGCATTTGCAGCGGCGGCACGATCGCGAAAGCCAGAATGCCCCACACGAAAATCGTGATCATCGCCGGAATCGCGGCGTGCATCGTGCCCGCGAAGATCGTCAGGATCACGGCGATAGCCAGCAGGAACGCGATCAGCGACGGCATCAACCGCCAGTCGGCCAGCTTGCCGCCGAGCGTGCTGCCCACCGTCAGCCCGAGGCCGAACAGCAACAGCACCATCGTGACCGCATGCGGCGTAAAGCCGGTCACGTCTTCGAGAATCGGCGTGATGTAGGTGAAGGTCGAGAAGAGGCTGGCCGATGCGAGCACGCTGATCCCGAGCACCATCAGCACTTGTGGGTTTTTCAGTACGCTGAATTCGCGGACGAGGCTCGCCTTCTGCATCTCGATTCTGGCCGGCAGACACACGGCCAGCGCAGCGGCGGCGATGATGCCGATGCCGGTCACTGCCCAGAAAGTCGCGCGCCAGCCGACAGCTTGGCCCAGCGCGGTGCCGAGCGGCACGCCCAGCACGTTGGCGAGCGTCAGACCGGTGAACATCAGCGCGATGGCTTGCGCACGGCGGTTCGGCGCGACCAGCCCTGCTGCCACCACCGAGCCGATCCCGAAGAACGCGCCATGGCAGAACGCCGTGACGATGCGCGCGGCCATCAGCACCGCGTAACCCGGCGCAACCGCGCACAGCATATTGCCAACGATGAACACGCCGATCAGGCTCATCAGCGCTTTCTTGCGCGGCATATTGGCAACCGCGATTGCGACGATCGGCGCGCCGATGGTGACGCCGAGCGCATAAGCCGACACCAGCATCCCGGCGGCGGGGATCGACACGGACAGATCGCGCGCGACATCGGGCAGCAGCCCCATGATCACGAATTCGGTGGTACCGATTCCAAACGCAGCAATGGCAAGGGCTAGCAGGGGTAAAGGCATGGTGGAGGAACGTGAATCGGCACGACGGAACGCCGCGCGGCCGACGCGCGTTTTCGGGGCGAAAACGCCTGCGCCGGGCAGGGGGAAAACAGTAGGGGATTCTACCTAAGTCAAAACCGCCTTGCTGAGTCGTAAGGCAGTTGTTGTTTTTTGCTGAAAACCGGATGCGCACGCCTGCTGCGATGCGGCGGTCATGCGTCGGCGCGTAAAAATGGTCAGCGTTTTGTGCGCGCTCCGGTTTGCAATAGATAGCCATGACGACCCCCGCCGTCCGCAAAATTCGCCGCCCCGGCGACACCTTCGTCGAACACTGCCTGGTAACCGCCCGCGCCTTCTCGCCGCAGCGCCTCGGCGAGATCGTGGAGCGTGCTGTTTTCGATGGCCGAGCGGCGGTCGGCGAGCAGCGCCGCCTGGGGAAACGCGGCGAGTTCGGCGGCCAGTTGCCCGGCGGCCGCACGGGCCGAGCCTTTCGGCACCACGCGGTTCGCGAGTCCGAAGTCGAGCGCTTCGTGCGCGCTCACCGCGCGTCCAGTCAGTATCAGATCCAACGCCCGCGATAGCCCGATCAGACGCGGCAAGCGGATCGTGCCGCCGTCGATTAACGGAATGCCGACGCGCCGGCAGAACACGCCGAGCACCGCGTCTTCTTCGACCACCCGCAGATCGCACATCGCGGCCAGTTCCAGGCCGCCCGCCACCGCGTAGCCGGCAATCGCCGCGATCACGGGCTTGCTGAAGCTCATCCGCGTGGGTCCCATCGGGCCAGGACCGTGGCCGTCGGCGTGCAGTTCGTTGCGACGGGTGTCGTCGGCCAGCGCGCTCAGATCCGCGCCCGCGCAAAACGTGCCGCCTGCGCCGAACAGCACCGCTGCGCGCCACGCGGGCTCCGCCTCGAAGCGGCTGAACGCGGCGCTCAACGCCTGCGCGATGCCACGGTCCACTGCATTGCGCCGCTCGGGACGCTCAAGGACGATCGTCGCGACGCCGATATCCTCGTCAGATTCGATGCGCACGTAGTCGCTGAAATTTTGGGTGGCTATCATCGTTGAACCCGTGGAGGTCGGCATCCGTGGGCGCGCTTATCCCGCACGCTCGTGCAAGTTGTCGATGCTAAGTAATTAATAGAGTGGCTCGTCATGCTTCTTTCACAATCGGCTCGTAGCGTTACCGCTCTATTCACACGCTGGCGTTTTTTTGCCGGCTTATCGAGCCTGCCTTTGACCTTGTCCACTTCATCGTCGGCCGGCACGCCGGCTTGTGCCGAAACGGTCTGGATCGTGCCCCTGCACGAACATCCATGGTACGACCATGTGCGCCTGAAACGCGTATTCGTCACCGACGGCACGCGTCATCAGGTCGTGCTGGTCGACGTGCGCAAACTGCTTGCCTGCGCTGATCGCGATAACACCGACTACGTGCTGAGGCCCGTGGCCGAATGGCATTCGGGCAAGGTGCGCGGCATCCGCGAGTTTCTCGATCCAGACAGCCCGCGCATTCCGCAGATGCCCTATGTGACGATCTCGACGCGCCGCGCACCGGGTTTGCTCGGCTGGCTGGGTATCGAGCGTGAAGGCGTGGTGGCGTTTCGCAACGGGCAGCATCGCGCGCGCTATCTCGCGGATGCGGGCGCGCGCTGGTGTCCGGTAGAAGTGCACGAGCGGGAGGCGGTATTGCTACGCGACATGTGCGGCGCCGCAGACGACGCCCGCACCGCGATTCGCGCTATCTCGCCCACCAGGGAAAGCGGCGTTTAAGCAGCCGCTTCATCAGGTATGGCTGGCCGCGAGCACCGTGTTGCGCGGCGTGCCACCGTGCCATGCTGCGACATTGTCGAGCGTGGTCTGCGCAATTTCGTTCATCGCCTCGCGCGTGAAGAACGCCTGATGGGCGGTGACGATCACGTTCGGGAACATCAACAGGCGCGCGAGTATGTCGTCCTGTAGCGGCAGATTCGAATGATCCTCGAAGAAGATGCCGCCTTCTTCCTCATACACATCCAGACCGAGGTTGCCGAGCTGGCCGTCCTTTAACGCGCCGATCAGCGCGTTGGCTTCGACGAGGCCGCCGCGGCCGGTATTGACCAGCATCGCGCCGCGTTTCATCTTGGCGAGCGCGGGGCCGTTGATCAGATGGTACGTGGATGGCAGCAGTGGGCAGTGCAGGCTGACCACGTCGGATTCGGCGAGTAAGGTGTCGAGCGGCACGTAGCGCGCGCCGAGTGCGAGCAGGTCGTCGGCGGGCGTGCCGGGATCGTGCGCGAGCACTTGCATACCGAAGCCCGCCATGATCCGGCCGAACACGCGCCCGATCATACCGGTGCCGACCACACCGACGGTCTTGCCATGCAGATCGAAGCCCAACAGTCCGTGCAGCGAGAAGTCCCCTTCGCGGGTACGCGCGACGGCACGCGGCAAGCGCCGGTTCAACGCCAGAATCAGCCCGACCGCATGCTCGGCCACCGCGTGCGGCGAGTAGGCCGGCACGCGGACGACCGGAATGCCGAGACGCTCCGCGGTGGCCAGGTCGACATGATTGAAGCCCGCCGAGCGCAGCGCGATCAGGCGCGTGCCGCCGGCATGGAGTTGCTCCAGCACGGCCGCGTCGACGTTGTCGTTGACGAATGGGCAGACCACTTCATAGCCGTGCGCGAGGATCGCCGTTTCGCTATCGAGGTGCGACTCCTGGAAATGCAGTTCGTAGCCGTGAGAGGCGTTAGCTTCGGTGAACGTGTCGCTGTCGTACTGGCGGCTGCTGAACAGGATCATGCGCATGGCGGACTCCGGAAAAGACCCGCCGCGTGGAGAGCCGCGAATTCGTTACGCGGCACAGGGGGCAGGTCAGTGCAGTTCGGCGCAACTCGGTGCGGTTCGGGGCGCTTCGGTGATTCAGTATAAGGCACGCATTGCGCGCGTTACTGCATCGTGCTGTGACCCGCATCAAGCGTATTTGCCTTCACCTGGATCGTGTTTCATGAAGTCTCCAGGCTGTAGTGAAAATAATATTGACAGGCGTCCCGATCTACCATATTTATTAAAAGCACTCGAAAAGGCATGCTTAGTCATGCTGTACGAAATAGGCCATTCGAAGATTATGTCTTTTCACGGCGTCAGGCAACTTCGCGAGGAAAAAGTGACCGTCGAGCTAGCGGAAACATATTCCGGTTTCGTCACTGCGGCGCGGCGTAACTTCTTCTACGTCTACTACGCCATCCTCCCTGCCTGCGGTTTTTGTTGCACCGATTCCCGATCTCCGGTTTAAGGAATGTTCGAAAGAATTGTCCGACCCAAATAGGTTGGAAAGAATTTGTTCGTTTTCCAGAGCGATTTGTTTTCAGTTTTCAACTAACAAAACGTCAATCGGCGAGCCAACATGATCGGTGAATTGCTCAGATCGCAACCGGAGATCGCACTCTTTGCGAGTCTGGCAATTGGCTATTTCATCGGCTCGTTTCGGGTGGGGCCGATTCAGCTCGGTGGCGTGTGCGGCACGTTGATCGTATCGCTGCTATTAGGGCAGACCGGCGCGCGCCTCGCCCCCGATCTGAAAAACATCGCGTTTGCGCTATTCATCTTCGCGCTCGGCTTCACTGGCGGCCCGCAGTTCTTTGCCAACATCGGGCGTGGCTGGCGTTACGGATTGCTGTCGGTCGTGGAGATCGTGTCGGTGCTGGTGCTGATCATGATCGCGGTGCTCGTGATGCGGCTCGACGCCGGGACCGCCGCCGGCCTGCTGGCCGGCGCGGCGACGGAGTCGGCGGTGATCGGCACGGCGTCCGAAGCAATCGGCAAGCTCGGCCTCGGCGGCGCGGAGACCTTGCGCCTGCAGGCCAATATCGTGACCGCGTACAGCGTGAGCTATCTGTTCGGCCTGATCACCATCGTGCTCTTCACCAGCCAGTTCGCACCGCTGCTGTTGCGTATCGACCTGCGCGAAGAAGCCGACCGTGTGTGGCGCAAGCTGGGCGGCGACGGCGCATTCGGCGAAGGCCAGCGAGCGGCCGCACCCGCGCTGGTGGGCCGCGCGTTTCACGTCGGCGCGGCGGCTGGAACCACGGTTCAGGCGCTGGAGCAGCAGTACGGCTTCAATCTCACCATCGAACGCGTGCAGCGCGCCGGCGTGATCGTGCCGGCCGAGCCGCAATTGCAACTGGCTGCGGACGACCTGATCCTCGTCGCGGGACGGCGCGAAGCGGTGGTCGCGGCATCGGCGGGATTCGGTGAGGAAGTGGACGGCGCCACGTTTGGCGAGGTGATCGCCGAAAAGCTCGACGTCGTGTTGACGCGCGGCGACCTGCATGGTCGAACGATCGCCCAGGTGCGCGAGCAGGCGAAGCCGGAAAACGGACGGGGGGTCTACATCGCGGCCGTCACGCGGCTTGAAACCACGGTACCTGCGCTACCCGGCACCGAACTCAACCGGGGCGACGTGCTGACGCTGGTCGGCGCGAAAGCCGATGTCGAACGCGGCGCGAAGCGCCTCGGCTACGTGCTGCCACCGACCCTGAAAACCGATTTCATTTATCTCGCGCTCGGCGTGCTGGTCGGCATGGCAATCGGCCGGCTCGGCGGACGGATTGGCGGTGTGTCGATCGCGCTGGGCACGGGCGGCGGCTGTCTGTTGTCGGGGCTGCTGTTCGGCTGGATCCGCTCGCGCTATCCACTGATTGGGTCGCTGCCGTCGGCGGCCGCGCAAATCCTCAAGGACTTTGGGCTCGCCACGTTTATCGCGGCAGTCGGTTTGTCGGCAGGACCGGACGCGATCAAGCTGGTGCGCGAGTACGGGCTGGCGCTGCCGGTGGCCGGCATTCTGATGGTGCTCGTGCCGGGGCTGCTGTCCCTATGGATCGGCCACGTCTTTCTCAAGCTCGAAGCGCCCATGCTGCTCGGCGCCATCGCCGGCCAGCAATGCAGCACGCCGGCGATCAGCGCGCTAGTCGGCGTGACCGGTAATTCGACACCGGTGATCGGCTACACGATCACCTACGCACTCTCGAACATTCTGTTGCCATTGATGGGGCCCATTGTGGTCGGTCTCGCCGGCAAGTTCGGTTAGACCGGCGGGTGCGCGTTGCCGTGCGCGGCCGGCCCCTGCATGTCATGCATCAGGCATATCTCATAACGCGGGACGCGAAACCTCGCCGCACCGCCGTTGTCAGCAGCACCCAGTACTCAGTATCGCCAACTATTCAGCGAGGGCACGATGGACTGGCTACATAACATCTTTCACAAATCACCCGAGATTGCGCTGTTCCTGTCGCTCGCGATCGGTTACTTCATCGGGCAGATCAACTTTGGCAAATTCCAGTTGGGCGGCGTGGGCGGTTCGCTGCTGGCGGCGGTCGTGGTCAGCCAGGTGGGCGTGACGATCGACAACGGCGTGAAGTCGGTGATGTTCGCCGTGTTCATCTATGCGGTCGGCTATGACTCCGGTCCAGGCTTTTTCAATTCGCTCAATCGCAAGACGCTGCGGGAAATCGCGATGGCGGTGTTTCTTGCCGTGTCGGCGCTGGTCACCGTGGTGATCTGCGCGAAGCTGTTCCATCTGAACAAGGGACTTGCCGCTGGGCTCGCCGGCGGCGCGCTGACGCAATCGGCGATCATCGGCACGGCGGGCGATGCGATCGCACGGCTCGGACTGCCCGCCGACCAGGTGAAGTCGCTGCAGTCGGACGTGGCGATTGCGTACGCGGTGACCTATGTGTTCGGCTCGCTCGGCGCGATTATCGTCTGCGTGAATATCTTGCCGAAGTTCATGGGGCAGGGCTTGCGAGAGGCGGCGATCGACGCGGAGCGCGACCTCAAGTCGGGTGTGTCGGCGAACGCGCCCGGCCAGATATCGGCATTGCCCGAACTGGTGGGACGCGTGTACAAGATCGACGTCAGCGCGGGCAAAACCGTGCAGGCCGTCGAGACGCAGCATCAGGACGGCCTGACGATCGAGCGGATCAAGCGTGACGGTCAGGTGCTCGACCCGACGCCCGACCTCGTGCTGCAACTGAACGACATCGTGCTGGTGGTGGGCCGCCGCGAGGCGGTGGTCGCGTTCGGCTCGAACGGCAGCGAAGTGGCCGACGAAGAGGGCATCGGCATCGTCATGCAGACGCGCGACGGCGTGTTCACGCGCAAAGGCATGAATCACACGACGATCGCCGCAGCGCGGCAGGTGCTGGATCGCGATATGCGCCACGGCGTCTATCTGCAGAACATCACGCGCGCCGGTCAGCCGCTGCCGATTCTGCCGGAAACCAAACTCGAACACGGCGACGTGATCACCTTCTACGGCTCGCCGAAAGATACCAAACGCGCCGTCGACACAGCGGGCTACGAGTTGCCACGCACCATCAAGACCGACTTCATCTATATGGGCGTCGGCCTCGTGCTCGGTCTTCTGATCGGCCTGATCGTCATCAACGTGGGCGGCATTCCGCTGACGCTGGGTTCGGGCGGCGGCTGTCTGCTGGCTGGTCTGCTGTTCGGCTGGATGCGCGGCAAGCATCCGATGTACGGCGTGATGCCGTCGGCTGCGTCGCGGCTGCTGCAGGATTTCGGTCTCGCGGCATTCGTGGTGGTGGTCGGCCTCAACTCGGGATTGCAGGCCGTCGTGACGGTCAAGCAACTGGGCGTCACGATCTTCCTGCTCGGCGTGTTCGTCACGTTGTTCCCGTTGCTGCTGACCATGCTGTTCGGCCGCTACGTGCTGAAGTACAACAACGCGGCGATTCTGGCCGGCGCACTGTCGGGCTCGCGCAGCGCGAATCCGGCGTTCGGCGGCGTGCTCGACAAAGCCGAAAGCGCGGTGCCGACCGTGCCGTTCGCAATTACCTATGCGATTGCGAACGTCGCGCTGACGCTGCTGGGGCCGCTCGTGGTCGGGCTCGTGTAGCGCCGTTCATCCCTCTCTCTCACGCCGGCCGCGAACGGTGCGACCGTCGCGGCACCGGCGTCTTTCACCTGCTTATTGGAGAACGCATCATGGCAAAGGATAAGGGCGACAAGAAGCACGCGGACACGGCGCAAGCGGGTTTCGCCGCGCTCAGTCCGTTCGAACTGAAAGACGAACTGATCAAGGCCGCGGGCGGCGGCGCGGTGGAGCGGCCCGCCAATGCATCGATGCTGAACGCCGGTCGCGGCAATCCGAACTTCCTCGCGACGATCCCGCGTCACGGCTTCTG
Organism: Paraburkholderia metrosideri; assembly: GCF_904848625.1. Taxonomy (GTDB): domain Bacteria; phylum Pseudomonadota; class Gammaproteobacteria; order Burkholderiales; family Burkholderiaceae; genus Paraburkholderia; species Paraburkholderia metrosideri. The sequence continues at coordinate 597,858 of NZ_CAJHCP010000003.1, read as the reverse complement.
GCAACTCGGCCTCTTTGCGATGCGCGAGTCCGAGCGTTCGTTCGCGTATATGCCCGAAGGTGTGGGCGGCTTCCCGAAGCGTGAAGGATTGACGGAGCGCTTCGACCTGTTCCTGCGCGAGAACAAGGGCGTGGCCGGCATCGACTTTCTGCGCGGCGCGATCTCGTATGTGCGCGATCAACTCGGCTATTCCGCAGGCGACTTCCTGTACGAAATGTGCGAGGGGATTCTCGCATCGAACTATCCGGTGCCGGACCGGATGCTGAAGTTGTCAGAGCTGATCGTCGGACAGTACCTGCGCAAGGAGATGATCGGCGATCACCCGTTCGTCGGTGAATTCGACGTGTTCGCGGTGGAAGGCGGCACGGCGGCGATGACGTACATCTTCAACACGATGCGCGAGAATCATTTGATCAAGCCTGGCGACACCATCGCACTCGGCATGCCGATTTTCACGCCGTACATCGAGATTCCGCGTCTGAACGACTATCAGTTGAACGTGGTGAATCTCGAAGCGGATGTGGCTACCGGCTGGCAGTATTCGAAGAAGGAGCTCGACAAGCTGCGCGATCCGAAGGTGAAGGCGTTCTTCCTCGTGAATCCGAGCAATCCGCCGTCGGTGAAGATCAACGACGAGAGCCTCCAGTACATCGCCGATATCGTCAAGGAACGCCCCGATCTGATTCTGCTGACCGACGACGTGTACGGCACCTTCGCCGACGACTTCGTGTCGCTGTTCGCGCTCGCGCCGAAGAACACCATTCTGGTGTACTCGTATTCGAAGTACTTCGGCGCGACCGGCTGGCGTCTAGGCACGATTGCGACGCATCGCGACAACGTGCTCGACAAGCTGATCGCCGAATTGCCGAAAGAAGCGAAGAAGCAGTTGCACGAGCGTTACGAGTCGATCACGACCGAGCCGGACAAGCTCAAGTTCATCGACCGCCTGGTGGCCGACAGCCGCACCGTCGCGCTCAATCACACGGCGGGGCTATCGACACCGCAGCAGGTGCAGATGGTGCTGTTCTCGTTGTTCTCGCTGATGGACACGCCGGACGCGTACAAGAACGCGCTGAAGCGCCTGATCCGCAAACGCAAACAGGCGCTCTACGAAGAGGTCGGCATTTCGTTCGAAGACGACGATCCGAATCAGGTCGATTACTACACGATTCTCGACATCGAGTTTCTTGGCGAGCGGATGTACGGGCGCGAGTTCGTCGAGTGGCTTTACAAGAACACCGAGCCGACCGAATTGCTGTTCCGGCTGGCGCGCGAGGCGCGCGTCGTGCTGCTGCCGGGGCGTGGCTTCGGGACCCAGCATCCGTCGGGCCGCGTGTCGCTGGCTAATCTGAACGAGTCTGACTATCGGCAGATCGGTCGCGCGCTGCGCAAGCTGATCGAAGATTACGTGGAGCGTTTCAACGCGGCGACCGGCAAGAAGCTGGACAAAACTGCTGTGAAATAGCGGTGCATTGCGCTGCGCGAACGTATAAGCATAGTCAAAAAACTTGCGCAATCGCGCGGATCGGTGAATGATCGGACGAGTGGCCTCACCGGCATCACGCTGGTGAGGCCATTTGTTCCTTTAGCGTTCTGACATTCACGTACCGATCATGCCGACTCCCTCATCCCATACCGTTGCATCCGCAGTGCCCTGTCCGGTTGTCGAATCGCTCGACGCCATCCTCCCAGAAGAGCCGTTATTGATGATGGGCGCCGGCCCTGTGCCGATTCCCGCGGCCGTCGCCAAAGCCAATACGATCGTGATCAATCACCTGGGCGCCACGATGGTCAAGGTGATCGGCCAGGTGAAGACGATGGCTCGCTACGTGTTCCAGACGCAATCGAAATGGGTGCTGGGCGTGGCGGGACCGGGATCGGCCGCAATGGAAATGGCGATCTCGAACCTCGCGTGGGAAGGCACCCGCGTGTTGTGCATCAAGAACGGCTTCTTCAGCGACCGGATGGGCGAGATGGGCCGGCGCGTCGGCGCGAAGGTGAGCACGCTCGAAGTGGACGACCGCACCGTGGCGAGTCTCGACCAGATCGCCGAGGCGATTCGCCGCGAGCGTCCCGAGATCGTGACCGTGGTGCAGGGTGAGACGTCGAATACGGTGTGGAACTACCATCTGAAAGACATCGCCGCGCTGGCGAAAGCCGCCGGCGCACTGGTGATCGTCGATGCGGTGTGTACGTTAAGCACGATGCCGCTCGAAATGGACGCCTGGGGTATCGACGCGGTGATTACGGGCGGGCAGAAGGGCCTGTCGTCGATTCCGGGCGTGTCGCTGATCGCGTTTTCGGACGCCGCATGGGCGCGCGTCAAAGGACGAACCGCGCCGAATGCGCATTGGTGCCTCGATGCGTCGCTCGCGGAAAACTTCTGGCATAACGCCGGCTATCACTACACGGCGCCCGTGTCGGGTGTGCTCGCGTTGCACGAGGCGTTGCGGCTGGTGTGCTCCGAAACGCTCGAAAAGCGCTTTGCGCGCCATCTGAAATGTTCGCTGGCGTTGCAGCAGGGCGTGACCGCGCTGGGCTTGCAGTTGTATGCGCCGGCGCCTTGCCGCCTGAATTCGGTGGTCGGGATCGAAGTGCCGGCCGGGCTGACACCGGCGGATGTCTGCTCGCATATCTCGCGGCAGCATCAGGTGGAAATCTCCGGTTCATTCGGTTTGCCGATTGTCCGGATCGGACAGATGGGCGAGCAATGCCGTGAACACAACTTGTTCCGCACGGTCCATGCGCTCGGGCGGACGATGGTAGACCTCGGCGTGAAAGTCGATCTGCCTGCGGGTGTCGCCGCGCTCGAACGGGGTCTGTCGGAAGGCAAATAGCGTGTCTGTGGCGCGGCGCCCTGGGTCGCCGCGCACGCTTTCGTCTACTGAAGCAGACTTCTTCGCAGAACTTGCCGATCGCAGCACGGATTGATTCGTGAAACCGGTGCCTGCCTCGCTCTCTCGCCCATTCGCGGCGTGCATCAAGTGAATGTTACTGGTAAGAGGAAAACCCTTTCCTCAGTTTTTACCGACCTCTGTGCGGCGGCGCACGGATTGCCCCAAGGCCCAGTCGTAGAGTCTGTTTTACGCGGAAACTTCCAAAGGCTTGTGCTGCGTTGCGGCGAAACATCTGTTGTTTTAAACACGGCGCATGCCACGATGCGTCGGCCTGCGCTCGGGCAGGATTTTCGTCCCAATGTCACAGCTTGAACACCACGCGCCCTTCTGTGAGGCGGCTAACGGTTTTGTGTTCCGCTTCGATGGTTCGTCGCGTTAATTCCGATGAGGGTAGCGGGCTTACGCACATACGAAGGCTAAGGGAATCGAGACTATGACGAGCGCATACGGTTCTGAGCAACTGGCGGGGGTGATTGTCGGTGCGCAGCTCAATGGACTTGGCGTGGCGCGATCGCTCGCTCCCGCTGGAGTTCCGATTATTGCGGTGGATACGAGAAATACCAGTGCGGGCTTGTGGAGCCGCCACGTTAGCGGTTATTTCATCAAGAGCTTTATCGGCAAGACCTTTGCCGACGACATGATCGAACTGGGCAAAAAGTTCAGCCGCCCACCGGTACTGATATTGACTGACGAAGACGCGGTGCACGCTGTTTCCGAAAATCGCGAAGTACTGGCTAACTGGTTTCGTTTCCGTCTTCCGGTAGACGACACCGTCAAGATGTTGTCGAACAAGGCGAGATTTCACGCTTTCGCCCAGCAGCATAATTTTCCGGTCCCACGGTCCGTGATTTTGCAGCGGGCGTCCGACATCGAATATCTGTCGGAGTTGCGCTATCCGTGCGTGCTTAAACCGGAAGACAAACGCAACGTACTGAGAGGAGACAAAGAGCGGGCCGTTCGCGTCGACTCGTTGTCCGAGGCGCGCGAGCGAGCTCTCGCCATGCTGAATTCGCCGGGCGGCATTATTGCGCAGGAATGGATCGAAGGGCCCGACAGCAATATCCATTTCACACTCTTTTATCGCGGCGACGGCGGCAATGTGGTCAGCATTTTTACTGGCCGCAAGGTTCTGAGTTCGCCGCCCGGCGTGGGCAGTACGGCAATCTGCGTTGCCGCGCCCGAAGCGCGGGCCATTCTCGAGCCGCTGACCCTGTCGTTTGCCGAGCAGGCCGGTTTCGACGGCATGGGCAGCATCGAATATAAATGGGACGACAACTACCGGCGCTTCGTGATGGTCGAGCCGACGGTCGGCCGCACGGACTGGCAGGAAGAAATCGCCACGCTCAGCGGCGTCAATATTCCGCTGGCCGCGTATCGGCATGAAGTCGGACTGCCGCCGATTCCCGACCGTCCGTGCCGGGTGCCGGTGGCGTGGTGGGCGTCATTTACCGACCGGGTGCCGGCCGATGTACTGCCCGAGCGCACGAGGATCGTCGATGGCTATTTCCGTTGGCAAGACCCGTTTCCCGCGCTGCAATTCTATTGTCTGCTGAGTCCGCTGCGGCGCATGAAGCGTCGCTGGCTGGCGATCAGGGAACTCGATTCGGGACACGTCAAGGCCTGACCTGTACGCGTGAGTTTCGCCGACGTCATTGCTGAAGCGAAAGACGCGTATCACATCTTCCTCGGCTCGGCGCTGACGTCGGTGTATATGTACGCGAACGTCATCATGTTGCGGATGATCAGCGGACCCGGCGCAGTCGGTTATTACGTGGCGGCGGAGCGGCTCACCAATGCGCTGAAAGCGTGTACCGCGCCTGCCATTCAGGCGTTCTTTCCGAAGATTTGCGTGGCCTATGAGAACGGCGACCGCGAGTACGTGCACAAGGTCAATCGCGGCTTCATGCTGGCGTTTGCCGCGTCGGCGATATTGATCCTGGTGGGCTTCACCGTGCTGGGTGAATGGTTCGTCGGGCGCTTTCTCGGCGAGGCATTTGGCGAAACGTTCCGGATTCTGCGGATTCTCGTTTTCGTCCCGGCGATCGTCGGCATGACGACCACCCAGGTGATGCTCACGATCATCGCGTCGGGTAATCAGTCTTTGCTCAAGCGGATCTATATTTACGGCGCGCTGTTTCACCTGGTTCAGGCGCCGATTTCGATCTATTTGTGGGGTGGCGTTGGCACCGCATGCTCGGTTGCCGCAACGGAGCTGTTCATGCTGATCGGCGTGTATCGCGTGTCGGCAAGAATCAACCACGGGCAGATCGCGGTGAAGGCGCAATCGCAGCAGCCTCAGCCGATCAAACCGGAGATGGCGACAGAGGCCGATTGAAGGTGGTGTCGATTGACCACCTTCCGCGCGCGAGCCGGCCAAGGTTCGCGCGCAATTAATGCCACTGCTGCCCCGGCCGCCAGGGCGCCCACGGCGCTTACAGCGCGGCGGGCATATTCGTCACCTTGGTGTGACGCAGATAAAGCACGGTAGACAAACCAACCGCCGCCGCCGCAGCAATGGCGGCGAACAGGAACACCGAGCCATAGCCAAACTCGCCGGCGATATAGCCGGCGAGCGGCCCGGTAATCCCCAGCGACAGATCGAGAAACACGGAATACGCGGACAACGCCGCGCCCCGGCTGGCGGGCGGCACGAGCCCGACCGCTTCGACGCCGAGAGCGGGGAACACCAGCGCAAAGCCGAAGCCGGTCAGCGCCGCGCCAGCCAGTGCGATATGCGGCTCGGGCGCGAGCCACAGCATCAGCAAACCGGCGCATTCGAGCGAGAACGAAGCAATCGCGACGCGAAAGCCGCCGTAAGTCTTGATCGTGTTGGCGAACAACAGCCGCGCGCCGATGAACAGCGTGCCGAATACCGTCAGCGACAAAGCCGCATTCGGCCAATGTCGGGCCGCGTAAAACAGCGTGATGAAGGTAGCGATCGAGCCGAAGCCGGCAGAACCGAGCGCGAGGCCGATGCCATGCGGCAACACGCGGGTGAACACGCTGCGATACGACATCCGCTCACCGTGGACGATCGGCACCGGCGCAATCGGCCGTGCCAGATAGAAACCGAGCGCGGCCAGCAGGATCACCAGAATGCCCAGCGCGGCAAAGCCGATCGAGTGTGCAATCGCGACGCCGAGCGGCGCGCCGATGGCCAGCGCGCCGTAAGTGGCGATGCCGTTCCACGAGATCACGCGGGCGTTATTGTGAGTGCCGACCCGGCCAATCCCCCACAGAATTGCGCCCGTGCCGCACAGGCTTTCGCCGAAACCCAGCACCAGCCGGCTGCAGACCAGCAGCGTCAGGCTCAGCACCGGCCAGCGTCCACACAGCACGGCCAGCAACAGCAGAACCCCGCTCGCCCCACATCCCATCAAGCCGATCGACACGGTTCGCTTCGGCCCCAGCGTATCCGCCGAACGGCCGGCCAGCGGCCGTGAAGCAAGCGTCGCCAGATACTGGACGCTGATCGCCGCGCCCGCCAGCACGACGCTAAAACCGAGATCGCCGTGGACGTAGCCGGGCAGCACCGCGAGCGGAATGCCGATGGTCAGATAACAAAGAAACGTGAAAAAAACGACCGGAATGATCTGCAGGGTCGTCGCAAATTCGCTGCGAGGTGTCGCGGAGTCGGTGGACATGGGGAAAACGAGACTTGAAAACGGCGGGAAGCCATGATTTTCCCATGGAACCGATTCTCTTGCAGTATTTGCTTAATTTTTAATCCCACCAATCAGGATTTTTGGACTCTTATAGTGATGGGCTTTTTGCACTGCAACCGCGTGCATTGAGCGCCGATCTCGCGCGATGTCGCGAAAAGTCCTTATTCAATCTGGCCGTTAATCAGCAGAAAATAGAAAAACACGGCAAAAATCTCCCATCGACATAAGCTGAGTGGCTCTCCAATCCATCTCGATATCTTTTTGCGGATATGTCCCGCATGCGATCCGAGCTATGGGTTGGTTTTATTGACGGTGATAATTTTCGAATCGTCACCGCAGCACGTCCGCTCATCCGGATATCCGCACGGACGCAGAACACACGAGAGTAACGAGACATGACTGAGCCGATTCGCTTCTACCACCGCAACGCGATCCGCGAGATCAAGGACGCGCCCGTCACCCGCACCGTCCTCCAGTATCTGCGCGAGGATGCGCATTGCACCGGCACCAAGGAAGGATGCGCCGAAGGCGATTGCGGCGCCTGCACCGTCGTTGTCGGCGAGCGCAATGCGGCGGGCGGGGTCGACTTCAAGTCGGTCAACGCGTGCATTCAGTTCGTGCCGACGCTCGACGGTAAAGCGCTCTTCACCGTCGAGGATCTGCGCCAGCCGGACGGCTCGCTGCATCCGGTGCAGGAAGCGATGGTCGAATGCCATGGCTCGCAGTGCGGTTTCTGCACGCCGGGTTTCATCATGTCGATGTGGTCGCTGTACGAAAAGCACGGCCACGAGCAAAGCTGCGCGAACAAGACCGTGCCGTCGCGTGAAGCGATCAGCAATGCGTTGACCGGCAATCTGTGCCGCTGCACCGGTTATCGGCCGATTGTCGATGCGGCCGTACGTATGTTCGAAGCGCCGGCTCCGAAGGTGCCGGTCAATGTTGCCGCGCTGGCCGATAAGCTCGCCACGCTCGAACGCAAGGACACTTTCCACTACCAGCACGCGGGCCAGCAGTTCGCCGCACCGCGCACCGTCGACGCGCTCGCAAAGCTCAAGCAAGCCGAGCCTGGCGCGCGTATTCTCGCGGGCAGCACGGACATCGGCTTGTGGGTCACGAAGCTGATGCGCGAGTTGGGCAACATCGTCTATGTCGGGCAGATCGCGGAATTGCAGAAGCTCGAAACCAGTGGCGACTGGATCGAGATCGGCGCGGGCGTCAGCGTCGAAAAAGCCTACGCGGAGATCGCGAAGCAATACCCGGAACTGAACGAAATGTGGCAACGCTTTGCATCGCTGCCGATTCGCAATGCCGGCACGCTCGGCGGCAATATCGCCAACGGTTCGCCGATCGGCGATTCGATGCCCGGCCTGATCGCATTAGGTGCACGCGTGATCGTGCGCGGCGGCGAAATCGAGCGTGAGATGCCGCTCGAAGATCTGTACGTCGCGTATCAGAAGAAGGACATGGCCGAGCACGAGTTCGTTGTCGGCCTCAAGGTGCCGACGCGCACCGGCGCGCGCCAGAACCTGCAATTCCGTACCTACAAGCTGTCGAAGCGCTTCGATTCGGATATCTCGGCCGTGTGCGCCGCGTTTTCGTTTATCGCCGACGGCAACGTGATCCGCGAGCCGCGCATTGCGTTCGGCGGGATGGCTGCGACCTCCAAACGCGCGACGCACGCCGAAGCCGTGCTGCGTGACGCCGACTGGCACGAAGCCACCGCGCAGGCCGCGATGATCGCGCTCGGCAACGACTACGCGCCGCTGTCCGACATGCGCGCGACCAGCAACTATCGTCTGGAGGCCGCGAAGAACACGTTGTACCGCTTCTGGCTTGAAACGCGCCCGAACAATCCGCTGCCGAAAAGCGCGCTCGACGTGCGCGCGGTTGCCGCGGCATGCGCGCCTGCTGGCGCGAGCGTCTGAGTCGCATCGCGCATTCGAAGCCTACGGAGAACAACATAATGAATCAGCAAGCCGAACCGTTCCTCAAAGACCTGAAGGAGCTCGACGACTTCACGCAGGTCCACATCTCGCGTCCGCACGAGTCCGCGCATCTGCACGTGAGCGGCCGCGCTACTTACACCGACGACATCCCGACGCTCGCCGGCACGCTGCATGCCGCGCTCGGTCTGTCGACGAAACCGCACGCGAAGATCGTGTCGATGTCGCTCGACAAGGTGCGCGCGACGCCCGGTGTGGTCGCGATCTTCACCGCCGAGGACATTCCCGGCACCAACGACGTCGGCCCGATCATTCACGGCGACGATCCGATTCTCGCCGACGGTGTCGTCCAGTACGTCGGACAACCGATCTTCATCGTGGTCGCGACATCGCACGAAACGGCGCGTCTTGCCGCACGCCGCGCGGAAGTCGTCTACGAAGAATTGCCCGCGATCCTGACCGCGCAGCAGGCCCGCGCGGCAAACCAGCACGTGTTGCCGCCGATGAAACTGGCGCGCGGTGAAGCCGACACGAAGATCGCGCGCGCTGCGCGTCGCGAGGCGGGTGAGATGCTGCTCGGCGGGCAGGAGCAGTTCTATCTGGAAGGGCAGATCTCATACGCGGTACCGAAAGACGATGACGGCATGCACGTCTATTGTTCGACCCAGCATCCCACCGAAATGCAGCACATGGTCGCGCATGCGTTGGGCGTCGCGTCGCATAACGTGCTGATCGAATGCCGGCGGATGGGGGGCGGTTTTGGTGGCAAGGAATCGCAATCGGGTCTGTTCGCGTGCTGCGCGGCACTGGCTGCATGGAAGCTGCTGTGCCCGGTGAAGCTGCGCCCGGATCGCGATGACGACATGATGGTCACCGGCAAGCGCCACGATTTTCACTACACGTACGAAGTGGGTTACGACGATCAGGGCGTGATCGACGGCGTGACGGTCGACATGACTTCGCGCTGCGGTTTTTCCGCCGATCTGTCCGGACCCGTGATGACGCGTGCGTTGTGTCATTTCGATAACGCGTACTGGCTGTCTGACGTGACGATCGACGGCTTCTGCGGCAAGACCAACACGCAGTCGAACACCGCATTCCGTGGCTTCGGCGGACCGCAAGGCGCGTTTGCGATCGAATACATCATGGACAACGTCGCGCGCTCGGTGGGCGAAGATGCGCTCGACGTGCGCCGTCGCAATCTGTATGGCAAGACTGAGCGTAACGAGACACCGTACGGTCAGATAGTTGAAGACAACGTGATTCACGAGTTGATCGACGAACTCGAAGCGACCAGCGAGTATCGCGCGCGTCGTGCCGAGATCAACGAGTTCAATGCGAACAACGAAGTGCTGAAGAAAGGTCTCGCGCTGACGCCGGTCAAATTCGGCATCGCATTCAACGTGACGCATTTCAACCAGGCGGGTGCGCTCGTTCATATCTATACCGATGGCTCGGTGCTCGTGAATCACGGCGGCACGGAAATGGGCCAGGGTTTGAACACCAAGGTCGCGCAGGTCGTCGCCCATGAACTGGGCGTTGGCTTCAATCGCATTCGCGTGACGGCTACCGACACCAGCAAGATTGCCAATACCTCGGCGACGGCGGCATCGACGGGCTCCGATCTGAACGGCAAGGCCGCTCAGGATGCCGCGCGTCAGTTGCGCGAACGTCTGTCCGCGTTTGCCGCCGAGCGTTTCGGCGCAGGCAACGTGAGCGCCGCAGAAGTGCGCTTCCTGCATGATCGCGTGGTCATCGGCGAGATGATCGTGCCGTTCGAAGAGGTGATCGCCAAGGCCTATCTCGCGCGCGTGCAGCTTTGGTCCGACGGTTTCTATGCGACGCCCAAGCTCTATTGGGATCAGTCGAAGCTGCGTGGCCGGCCGTTCTATTACTACTCGTACGGCGCGGCCGTCTCGGAAGTGGTGATCGACACGCTGACCGGCGAAATGCGCGTGCTGCGCGCGGACGCGTTGCATGACGTGGGCGCATCGCTGAATCCGGCGCTCGACGTGGGTCAGGTCGAAGGCGCGTTCATTCAGGGCATGGGCTGGCTCACGACCGAAGAGTTGTGGTGGAACGCGGGCGGCAAGCTGATGACGCACGCGCCGTCCACCTACAAGATTCCGACTGTCAACGATACGCCGCCCGACTTCCGCGTCAGGCTCTTCAAGAACCGCAATGCCGAGGACAGCATCCACCGTTCGAAGGCGACCGGTGAGCCGCCGTTGCTGCTGCCGTTCTCGGTGTTCTTTGCGGTGCGCGATGCGGTGTCGGCGGTGGGCAACCACAAGGTCAACCCGCCGCTGAACGCACCGGCCACCAGCGAGGAAATTCTCAAGGCGGTGGGCGCGGTGCGGGCGGCCACGGCCGCGTCGCGTCACGCTGAGCGTGTGTAACGGCAACTGATAGGGATGATCGACATGAACGCTTTCTCGTCCATTCAGATCGGCCGGCGCAGCGCCGTTCAGCTGCCGCGTCCGGCGCCGATGCATATCGTGCTGTTCGGTGCGGGCCACGTCGGGCATGCACTCGTGACGCTGCTTGGCAGCTTGCCCTGCGTGGTCCAGTGGGTCGACGAACGTGACGAACTGTTCCCCGATGAAACCCCGCCGAACGTCCAGATCGAAGCCACCGACACGCCCGACGCGATTGTCGATACGGCGCCCCCCGGCGCGTATTTTCTCGTGATGACGCACAACCATGCGCTCGACTTTTCGCTGGCTGCGCGCATCATGCGACGGCGCGATTTCACGTACTTCGGCATGATCGGATCGAAGACCAAGCGCGTGAAATTCGAGCGTCGATTGCTGGAGCGTGGTGTCGATCTCGACCGGCTCGTCGAGATGACGTGTCCGATCGGCGTGGGCGGTATCGTCGACAAAGCGCCATCCGCGATTGCGGTCGCAGTGTGCGCGGAGTTGCTGCAGATCCGCAGTCGTCAGATCGCCGCGCAGGCCACAATGCAAAGGCTTTGCGCGACTGTTTGAGTCGGCGTGTGAGGGCGGCGCCGGTTGTCACGGGACAGGCCGTGAACAGCAACCCCTCAACCCTCGAGAACCGCCGCGTTCCTGCGTACAGGCCGTTTCGCGCGCCGTACCTTGTGCGCGACCAGTTCCTCCGACACTTGGGACATCAGCGCGCGCAGCCAGCCGATATCGCTCGGCCGATCCGGGTGCGGGTGCCACATCTGATAACACTTGATCCGCGGAAACGCGATCGGCACCTCGACGATCGCGAGCGGCAGCATGTTCGCGTAGTGAGCCGCGAAGCGGCGCGTGGTCGTGAAGATCAGATCCGATTGCAATAGCGTTTGCGGCACGAGTCCAAAGTAAGGCAACGTGGCGACGATGCGCCGCTCGGCGCGCGCGCGTGCAAAACCCGTGTCGATCGCGCCGCCGCGCGCACCGCTATACGGCGTCGGCGCGAGATGCGGCGCGGCGAGATACGCTTCACGCGTCATCGGCATGCGGGTCAACGGATGATCGGCACGCATCAGGCAGACGACCGTATCGGCAAACAGATCGCTGCGTTCGAAACGCGGATCGGGCTTCGGCCAGTTGCCGATCACGAGATCGAGCTCGCCAGCGTCGAGCGCGGAAGAATGATCGAGCAACGGTCCGAGCGATTCGATTTCGAGCCGCGCATGCGGCGCCGCCTCGCGGAAATGCGCGATGACAGTCGGCATGAAGAAGTCGTTCAGATAATCCGGTGCGGCTACGCGGAACGTGCGGCGCGAGCGGCCAGGATCGAAATCGCCGTGCGGCGTCGCGACGAAATCGACTTCGCGCAGCACGCGTTGCGCGGACGCGAGCAGCGACTCGCCGTATTCGGTCGGCACCATGCCCGACTTGCCGCGCACGAGGATCGGATCGTTCAGGGTCTCGCGCAGTTTGCGCAGCGCGGTGCTGATCGCGGGCTGGGTCTGATTCAGACGCAGCGCGGTCTGCGTGACGCTGCGCTCGACCAGCAGCGTGCGCAATACGCGCACGAGCCAGATGTCGAGTGAGGCGGCGGTGTCATCCATGGTCGGGGCGAGGCGGTGCAGGCGGATCGGGGCCGATGAAGTGTCGGACGAAGCCATCCGCGGGACAGCCCGCGTACGGGGCGCAAAAGTTTATAACCTTAGGCCCGTTTGCGGTGTAGCGGCATAGCGGCTACGGTATGACCGGCATCAGCGGGTCTTTTTTTGGCTGCGGTCAGGCGGGCGCGACTGCCTTTCAGCTTGCCGGATCGCAAGCCGGCCGCTGGCGCCGCGCCTGACGCCTGACCTCACGCGTGACTCAGGCCGCCGTGCCCAGCAACCCCGCTGGCAGCGAACTGACCCGCTTCACTTCCTTCGATTCAAGCCAGTTCGGCGTACGTGCGCAGTACAGCACCATGGGCAGCGCGTCCTCACCCCAGAACAGCTGGTCGTTCAGGCGAAAGGTCGGCACGCCGTAGACGCCCAGGCCGATCGCATCTGCCGTGTTGCGCTTCAGTTGCGCCAGCACCGCTTCGCTTTTGATCAGTTCGGGACCGTCCGGCACACCAACCCGATCGCACAGTTCGGCGAACGCGGTGTCGCTGGACGGATCACGGCCCTCGCGCCAGATAAAGCGGAAAATCTCGCGCACGAACTGGATGTCGCCGTTCGCGGCGGCGGTGGCGAGCAGCATCGGCTTGGTCGAATCGAACGGATGCGACGGCGGCATCTTGTACGGAATGCCCAGTTGCTCCGCGCGGAACAGCGCGTGGCGGTACATGAAGATGCGCTTCGCGGGCACGCTGTACGCGGGTCGTTGACCCCAATGCTCATACAGGTCGTTCAGCACCACCGGTGTGAACGCGAAATCGAAGCCGGGCCATTTGTCGTGTTGCTCGAGCAACAGGTAAGTAAAAGGCGAGACAAAGTCGTAAAACCACAGCGGTTGCGTGGCGTCGATGCCAGCGGTCATAAATGTCTCCCGGATTGCCTGTTTTCGGACGGTGTGTCTGTCATACCGTCGAAATTGTAATGATCTTACGCGGTGCGGTCGTCGCTTGCACCCGTCAAAATGCTTTCGTGTCAGTGGGGTTCGGCGTACCGGCGGAGCCGGAGGCGGCGCTCGTGTCGAGCGGCTCGTTCATCGCAGGCGTGGCGGGCTCGGTGCTTTCCCGTGCCGGTCCTGTGCGGGGTTGGGGTGCGCGCGGCTGGCGCGCGGGTTGTCCGGCCCGTGGTGCGTGCCCGAGCCGCCGCCGTCATCGTCAGGACCGTTTTCAGGTCCGGCGTCTGGATCTGCGGCCGCGTCGTCGGCGTCGTCCGGTTGTGTGTCGCGTGCCTGGGTGAGCCGCCGACGCACGAAGCCGATATGCTCGCGCAGCACGTAAAACTGATCCGCATACGCAAGCGGCATCTTCAGCCCGTTGACCGACTCTTCGATCTCGTCGAGCCGCTCGATCAGCGACGCGCGCTCGGCAGCCGAATGTTCGCTGAGCGCGCTGCGCTCGATGGCGATCAACGAGCCATACCACCGATAAATCCGTGACTTCACCCGCCATGCATACAGCCCCGGCACGATCCGCAACGCCGGCACCAGCAACACGATCAGTGGCACGACGACCACCAGCAGCCGGTCGGCGAGACTCGCGATCCAGAACGGCAGGGTCCGGTAGAGGAAGCTCTTGCCCGACTTGTAATAGCGCGCGGCGTCGTCGCTGATCGGGAAGTCATGCGACAGCGGTGCGGGAAATTCGCCGGCGCGCTGCATGATGCTCGGGCCGCCGTGCACCTCGCGCGCCGCTTCGATCAGCAGATCCGACAGCGCGGGATGCAGCGAGTCCCGCGCGACCAGCTCGGCGGTCGGCGCCACGATATTGATCGACGCGGACGGCAGATTCTTGCCGAGGTCGAATGCGCCCATCGGCATCCTGAGCTGGGTCAGATAGGGGAAGCGGCGCGTGTACGCTTCCGCCTGCGTGAAGTCGTAGAAGCGCACGTTCGGCGTGCGATACAGCTTGCCCATCACCGCCGGTTGCGCGGAATCGCCCGCGAGAAAGGCTGCGTCGACCTTGCCGGAGACGAGTGCTTCGGCGGCGTCGTCGCCGGAGAGCGGCAGGAGCCGGGTCGCACCGCCCGGCACGATGCCGTTGGCCTTCAGCAGCGCGAGCGCCAGTTCGCGCGTGCCGCTGCCTTCGGCGCCCACGGCCAGCCGCTGGCCTTTGAATTCGGACAACCACATGACGGCTGGCCCGTGATAGAAAATCGCCAGCGGAACATACGCGACGCTGCCAAGCGACATCAACCCTTTGACCGGCGGACCCGGCGAGATGCCGTCCTGCACGAAGCCGACATCGACCTTCGAGGCGGGGTCCGACAGCCGCTTGAGATTTTCCACCGAGCCTTCCGACGACAACACATTCAGCGTGATGCGGTTGCGCGCGAGGATGGTCTTGTACTTCTGCGCGGCATTCCAGAAGGTGCTGCCTTCGGGGCCGGCGCTGATGGTCAGCGTGTTCGGCGGCGCGGGCTGGATGAGCCGCACGGCGACCCAGATCGCCACGATGACGAGCAGCAGGATCGGTCCGAACGACACCGCCAGATCGCGCCAGGAGATCGCGACGAAGCGGGCAACGAGACGGGGAGGGCGTTTGCGGCCGGTAGCTGGCTTCATCGGATGACGTGACGGCGACGGTCGAAAGTGAACGGGGACAGCGATTGCAGCGCGCGAACCTGATGCATCTGGCGATGCAGCCGTAGCACGCTCGCCATGCAGCCAGAACGGCTGACCGCTGTGGAGGGTCGCGCCAGGCGACGAGCCATGTCACGAGCCAGAGCGCCAGCGCGCGTCGCGCCGATGGTACCTGAGATTCACGCCATGGCGGAATGCGACGCAGCCGCTAGCGCCGACAAAACCGTAACAAATCGTGAACATCGCGGGAACATCCGTTGCATGCCGTATGCATACATTGCACAGCAGAGCGACGCGCCCGCGCTACCAGTATGAACGCAGCGTGAAACCCTCGCGACCCCGCCCAGGCTTGATGCGCGGATGCGATGTCGGTCAGTGCGAGTCCCTTGCGGGCCAAGGTCCAGACACCCCATGAATCAAGCCGCCGCGCCAGTCGGCGACGCTCCCGCAAGCCACTAAACCCTTTGCGCTTCAGGCTCGCCTGGATTAAATTGAGCGTCGCTGCCGCAAACCAACGTTTGCGCGGCGCGACCCGGCAGGACAGACAAGAACCGGGCGCGTCGGCAAACATCGCGGCTGGCGGGTTCTTTCGCCGCATGACATGCCCGCCATTGCTTGCGGCAAATGGCAACCCGTCTCTCCTGCCTCTCGCACATCGTGTCGCAGCCATGTCGGCCGCCA
The DNA here is from genome assembly GCF_904848625.1 of Paraburkholderia metrosideri. Lineage (GTDB taxonomy): Bacteria > Pseudomonadota > Gammaproteobacteria > Burkholderiales > Burkholderiaceae > Paraburkholderia > Paraburkholderia metrosideri. The sequence goes on along the minus strand of NZ_CAJHCP010000003.1, from coordinate 582,022 downwards.
CTGCGCCGCGCCTTGTCGCGCCGCAAGCGGTCGCCGGTAGTCGTAGCCAAGCCGCTGTTACATGCGGTCCAATGTGAAACCAAGGAGAAGAGAAACTATGAAATCGGTCGGTTTTCTGAAAGCGCTGGGTTCAGTCGTAGCAATGGTGGTGGCGTGCAACGTGTACGCGCAGGCAAGCGATGCAGCAAGCACGGTTTCCCCAGCCGCGGCAAACGTCAAGGCCGGCAAGCGGGCGAACAATCAACTGGGCCGCAAGGTGCGCGCCGCTCTCACGAAAACGCAAGGTCTCGACGTGTCGAACATCGCCGTGCGTGCCCGCGGGGGCGCAGTGACGCTGACCGGCACAGTGCCCGACCAAGGCCAGATCGACTCGGCCGGCACGGCTGCCAAGGGTGTCGCAGGCGTGTCGTCGGTGTCGAACAAGCTGACCGTTATGCAACAGTAATCAGTCTGTCATGAGTACGCAGCACGAATCCGTGCTGCGTCCGGCAGGCGGCGACGGCGGACCTGGCATCGGGATGGTGCGGGGTGGAGGAGCCGGCTAAACACCGGAACGCCCCATCGCGATGCAGGTTTGCACCCCAAGCTTCGGCACTGCGCCGGAGCTTTTTTTTCGGCCCGTTTTTTCACGCAGGCTTTTTTGAAACGGGGATGATGGGTTGCCACCGTGGCGTCCAGGCCGTCCGCGCCGCGACGGCCAGTCCGTGCGCTATGACACACTATTGACGTGTCCCGAAGCGTACTGTGGATGCATGGGAACCGGAGCCAACATCATGGGAACCACGCTTTTGCGCTATACCGACCTGCCGATCGGCGATCGGGCGGCTTTCGAACTGGTCTGCGCGCGGCACGGTTTTGCGCCGGTGCATTTCGACATCAGTGCCTGCGCGAAGTCCGATGAGCCTGCGCACGAGCGTCTTGTCACAGTGCGGCGTGGCGGTTGGGCGCAGTCCTATCACGACCATCACGGTCAATGGATACGGCAGTTCGAGGCAGATCTGACCTGCCGTTTTTTCAAGTAGCCCGCAGGTGATGAGTGGCGCGGCGCATCGTTGCCGCTGCGTGAGTATTTTTTTCGACGCGTGGGCGATCGGGCGAGGCGCCGACCCCAGCATCTGGCCGACGCCTTGAGCCTTAGGCCAGCACGAGCCGCGCGCCGACCAGCGTGAGCGTGGCGGCCAACAGATTGCGCAGCAGCGCATCCGGCGCGCGCGACGACAGATAGCTGCCCACCGCAATGCCCGGCAACGAGCCCACCAGCAGCGACAGCAGCATCGACCAGTCGATCGAACCCAGCAGCCAGTGCCCCGCGCCTGCCAGCAAGGTGAGCGGCACCGCATGCGCAATGTCCGATCCGACGATGCGGGTCGTCGGCAGCAACGGGTACAGCAGCAGCAATACCGTGACGCCGATCGCGCCGGCTCCCACCGATGTCAGCGATACCAGCACGCCGAGCACTGCGCCGGTCAGCATGGTCAGCGCCAGCGTGCGGCCGTGTTTCGGTGCGCGTTGACGGCGTGCGCCGAGCGCCGCGAGCTGCGGACGAAACACCAGCGCTACCGCCGTGATCAACAGCGCCGCACCGAGCACGACCTGGATCAGCCGGCTTGCGCCAGGCGTGTCCATCCCATAGCGATGCAGCAGGATCAGCGTGATCGTGGCCGCAGGCACACTGCCGGCGGCAAGGCGCAGCGTGATCTGCCAGTCGACCGAGCCTTTCAGACCGTGTACGAGCGTGCCGGTCGCCTTGGTCGCGGCTGCGTACAGCAGGTCGGTGCCGACCGCCGTGGCCGGATGCACGTTGAACAGCAGCACCAGGATCGGTGTCATCAACGAGCCGCCGCCGACGCCCGTCAGTCCGACCAGGAAGCCGACGAACAGGCCGGAGACGGAGTACAGCAGATCGATGTGGGGAAGTGCCATTGAGCGGACCGTTGACGGTCGGGTGGGGTTGAACGAAGTGCGCGGATCGCACGCATCGGGCTGGCCGGCCGGTTGGCTGCCAGAGCCATTCGGGCCGACGTCCGCGTGCGCGCTTCGTTGGGGCGCGGCGGGGACGTCGCCGCAAGCGCTCCACGGGCCCGCCGCGGAGCGGCGAAAGCCGCTATTGTCGCAAAACTACTGCGCTTGCGTACAACACACGCTCAACGGGGCCGCGCGCGATGCGCCGCCCACCGCCTCTTTTTGCCGGTTTCTGCCGATGGCGGCCATCCGCCGCCGGTCCTGTCTAAAGCGCGCGGCGGATTTCAACGACGCCGAATGCGGCCAGCGTGAAGCCGACGATCCGGTCGATCGCGACGCGCAGCTTGCTGCCGATCGCATGCCGCGCAAGCGACACCACGGTCACGAGGAAGCACCACCACGCGATCGATCCGCAGAACACGCCGCCGACCGTGGTCAGCGCGATCGCCGACGAGAACGCGCCGCGCGGCGCGAGCGTCGTGAACAGCGCGGCGAACATGATGACGGTCTGGGGGTTGGTCAGCGTGAGAAGTAGCGAACTCGCGTAGGCGCGGCCGACCTGAGCGAGCTGGCCGTCGCCGTCGCCGCTGGCGCTGGTGGTGTCGGCGGCGGGCTTTTGCAGCAGCGTGCGCACGCCGAGATACAGCAGGAACAGGCCGGCGATCAGGTGCAACGGGCGGTCGTAGGCGAGCATGAACTGCGAGATGCCGACCAGACCGAGCGCCGCGATCAAACCGTAGACGGCGTCGCCGGTCGCAATGCCGAAGCCAATGGCGAGGCCCGCTCGCGGACCGCCGCTCAGCGTGCGGCGGATGCACAGCATACCCATCGGACCGACCGGCGCGGCAATCGCGAGGCCGACGCCCGCGGCGGTGAAGAACAGACTGGTGGTGGACATGGGAGGCCCTTGATTCGTTTGGTCGGGAGGCTCTTTGTATTTCTATTCTGTACTTGCTATTTGGCGACGGAGAGGAGGCTGTGCCGCCAGCAAGCCCCTGAGCATAGCCACACCGAAAAAACCAGACAAGACCGGACAAGCAGACGTCGCTTGGTTCAACACGGCGGCGAGCGGTAACGAAATAAAGCGCTCCGGCAAACAACCCCGCTACAGGACTCCGCCCCACGCGATGCGCGAGCCGTGTGCGCTTCGGGCGCGAGACGGTGATCGTCTGCCAGGCGGGAGATGCGGTCTGCGGGCTTGCAGTCAGCGAACGGGCGTGAGACGTTGGGTGCGGTTCGTGAAACCTGAAGTGTGCGTGGCGCTGGCGAGGCAACATCATTCCTGCAGCTATCGCGCAGATCTGGCGGAGTCGTTTCCGACAGGCATTAGCGCTCGTACAGTGGGATTCGCTTACTGGTGCAGGCGTAGTTCAGCGACGTTTGCCAAGCTTGTGATCTCAGGATATGTGAGCCGCTTTGGCGTCGAAGCCTTATTCGTTTTTATTTCCCGCGCGATGTCCGCAGCCGGAATAAAACAGGGCCGCCTGAAAACAGCGGGCCCTCTCGGTGTTAGTGCTTCTTCTGTGTCGCCGATACAGTCTGTGCTACTCGAATGGGCGGCGCGCCCGATGGCGAAGTAGCAGGTTGCGGCTTCTTCTCCTGCTTCGGCTTTTTGACTTCGCGATTACTGCGCATTTGACCTTTTGCCATGACGGGCTCCCAATAGATGGTTCGCTCCCCGGAGGAGCGACAGTCGGGATTGTGCGCTGATTTCGCCGTTGGCGGCGGGTTTCTGCTATTTTTGACCCTTGACCTTCCCGCACTGCATTGCGCAAGCCGGCCCCGATGCACTCGCCGGCATCGCCCATGATCCGAATGGTCGAAATCGCGGGCCTCAGACGGACTTTACGCAAAAGACGCACTTGTCCTACCGAGTGATATTTTGCAGAAACTCTAATGGGGGACGCGTCCGCACGACGGTGTCTAATAGTCAGTCCCGATAATCGCCATAATCGTCATTCCGGGTAAGCTGGCTGGATATGTTTCCGAGGAGCAGAGCGAGCAATATGACGCCGGTCGTCGCAAGAAAGAGCGCGCCGATTATTGAGGCGAGGGTCAACATTAACCATGAAAGGCCGTTCATAGATGCAGCTTCCGGATTTCTTGCCGCATGTTAGCTCGTCTCGAGGCGGCCTTTTGTGCGCTAGCACGCGCCGCAACTAGTACGCGGCTCGGTCAGCACGTCATTTTTCGCCGCGCTCATTGTCCCCGACATGGCTCTGAAATACGGTCTTCGTATGGTGAATCGAGATTGAGCGTCGCGTGGTGCGGGCAGCCACACGATCATGCGTTGATTCAATTGGTCAGGACGGCGGTTCTGCGCATGCGGGCAAGCTGGAGCGCCCAACTCTATTGTTCGAATCCCACCGGTCCATGCGGAATTGACAGCCAATAAGCTAGCAAATCCTTCCTGCCGGTCATTCGGTAGCGCGGCCAGGGTTGTCTGATTTTCATGTTTCATATCTGCAACGCTAATGCACAACTGCAAATACAAAGTACTGGTTTTCGATAATTAATAATATCTTATGCTTTCAGATTGATTTCGGTAATTGTCCATTTCTCATGCAAATTTTCTAAAGCCTTGAAATGGCTGCGAGTCCGGCCGGCCATTTGCAGAGCGTACCTTGAAAGCAAATTATACTCAATATTCGCGTTAAGCTGGATGAATCGACCTGATGCGCCGTGATTGCTGCTTTAAATACATAATATGAAGGTCACTTTCGAGTGGTCGTACAGTGTGCGCTGCCGTACGCAATAAGCGTTTCTTTTGCATTAAGATTCGCGAAATGCCGACTCATTGAGACGGAATCGTCGCCGGTTAATCGAGTGTGGCGCAGTGTCGACCGCGGATTGCGTGCGGTCACGGTATCAGGGTACTTCCGGAACTGGCGGATAAACACTTAATGTCCGCCACTATGATGCACCGCACAGAGCGAACTCTTCTCTAGCGGTAAAAAATCACCAGTTTCTCTGTTTTCCGTTGAAAGGATAATCATGATCTGCGCGAGTCCCGAGTCTGCAATACTGCGCTGGGTGCACGCTCCGAACCGACGTGTGCGTCGCATCGCGATACTGCTGTTCAACGACTGTTCGCTGCAAGGCGCTGGCGCCGTCGCAGAACTCTTTCAGGCGGCGAACGAACTGACAGCGTCCGACCCGGGCGCCGGCTTGTACGAAGTTACCTTTTTGTCGGCCAATGGCGGCACGGTGACCTCGTCGTCCGGAATGCGGGTATGGACAGACGGACTTGATGCGAGGCATGACAACGGTTTCGACGCGCTATACCTGGCAGGCGGCAAGGGTGCGCCCACCGCCGCCCGCGACGAACGACTCACCGCATGGCTGCGCCGTATCCGGCATAACACCGGCCTGATCCGTCCAATCGCGGACGGTCGGGAGTTGCTGCAGGCGGCCTACGCGTCTGATACGAAGCAATCTGATACCAGGGAAGGCGAAGCGGCTGCCCAGCAGGCGCTGGGGGTAGGACAGGCCGAGTCGGTCGACGATGCAAGCGACCGGCTCGCATCCATGCGTAGCGTACTGTCGATGATCAAACGCGATCTCGGCGTCGCGATCGCGCGTTCGGTGGCCGACCGATTGCTCGCCGATTCGTGCTTGAATCTCGCGCTGCTGTTGAGCGAAGACGGCGGCCAGAGTCCCGGCGATAAAGTGCGCGCGGCGGCTCGCTGGCTGCAGGAGAACTGCCAGCAGCCCATTTCGATAGCCGACGCGGCGCAATTCGCCACGATGAGCGAGCGCAATTTTCTGCGTCGTTTCAAGATGGAAATGGGCATTACGCCGTCGGGCTTTCTGCTGCACGAACGGCTCGCGGTGACGTGCAGCCTGTTGACCGAGTCGGAGTTGCCCGTCGACAAGATTGCCCGGCGCACCGGGATGGGCAACGGCGACCGGCTTGCAAAGGTGTTCCGCAAGCGGATGAGAATTTCTCCCACTGAGTTCAGGATTCAAAGCCGCCGCGTGGCGGACGAACAGCGGGAATAGCGTCAGCCCACGGCGCAAACCAGATGGTGTCGGGTGTTCGATTAGTGTGACTGTCGTGGATTATAAGGAATCCGAATATGTTGATTCAGGGATCGGGAAATGCTGCGTCGTCTGGACCGGACGACGCAGAAGCCGGAGCGATTGGCGCGCGTTGCACGCGCATCGTCCCGGTCATCCTGGCGGGCGGGTCGGGCACGCGGCTGTGGCCTGTGTCGCGGGAAAATTTTCCCAAGCAACTGATCGACGTGGTGGGCTCCGACTCCTTGCTGCAGGCTACCGCGCGTCGCATGGACGGCTTTTCTGCCAACTGGAACGTGGACTCCGCGCCGATCATCGTATGCGGCGAAGAACATCGCTTTGTCATTGCGGAGCAGTTGCACGAAAACGGCGTCGCCACGCGTCTGGTTGTCGAACCCGCGCGCCGCGATACGGCACCCGCTTTGACACTGGCGGCGTCGCTTGCCTGCTCGGACGGCAGCGACGCGATTCTCATCGTGATGCCGGCCGATCATTCGATCAGCGACCTCGCGGCGTTGCAAGGCGCGCTCGAATCCGCCGCGCGCTATGCGGAGCGCGGAGCGATTGCGACGCTGGGTGTGCCGCCCACGCGCGCGGACACCGGCTTCGGCTATATCTGCACCGGCGCCGCATTGGGCGACGGCGCTCATGCGATCGACGCTTTTGTCGAGAAGCCTGCAGAAGAAATCGCCGCGCAGTACCTCGCGGCCGGTACGTACTGGTGGAACAGCGGCATCTTCATCGTGCGCGCGAGCGTGTGGCTGGACACATTGAAACGTCTGCAGCCCGAGATGCGCGCAGCGTGCGAGCGCGCCTTTGAGGGCGGCAGCGTCGACGGTGCGATGTTCCGCCCGCAGCAGGATGCGTTCCTCGATGTGCTGCCGGATTCGATCGATTACGCGGTGATGGAGCATCTCACCGAAGCCGCGCGAGACAACACGGCTGCCGGCAATCCGGCGCCGATGCCGTCGGGCGTGGTCATCAGACTGGACGCCGGCTGGTCCGACCTCGGTTCGTGGGACGCTGTATGGGCCGCGATGGACAAGGACGCCAGCGGCAATGCCGGACGCGGCCGGGTCACGTTCGAAGGTGCGGTGTCGAGCTACGCGCATTCCGAGGGGCGGCTGGTCGCCTGCGTCGGCACGACCAATGTCGTGGTGGTCGAAACCGCCGACGCCGTGCTGGTGGTCGACCGCTCGCGAGTGCAGGACGTGAAGGGGCTGGTGGCGCGGATCAAGGAGCAGAAGGCTCCCGAGGCCAATGCGCACCGCAAGGTGCATCGCCCGTGGGGTTTTTACGATTCCATCGACCACGGCGAACGGTTTCAGGTCAAGCGCATCGTCGTGACGCCGGGCGCGCAACTGTCGCTGCAACTGCATCACCACCGCGCCGAGCACTGGGTCGTCGTGCGCGGCACGGCGCGCGTCACGCGCGGCGACGAACAGTTTCTGCTGAGTGAAAACGAATCGACCTACATTCCGCTCGGCATTCGCCACCGGCTCGAAAACCCCGGTAAGGTGCCGCTCGAAATTATTGAAATCCAGTCAGGTGCGTACCTAGGCGAGGACGACATCGTGAGATTCAACGACGACTACGGCCGTTGCCCGTAAGCAGTCCACCGCCATCCATTCGCGGCCAGATTTGGCAAGAACGAGGTAAGCAAAATGCGCAGGTTTCAGGATTTGCTCGCGCGAATTTTCGACGTCGCGCTGGTGTTGACGGGTGCTGCGACGGCGTCGCAGGTCCGTTTCGAATATCTCGCTCAATCGGGTTTCTATTGGGCGCTGGCGATGTTTTCCGCCGCGTTCGCACTGGCCATCTTTCCGGCGTTCGGTGTCTACGAATCGTGGCGCGGCCGCTCCAAGCTGGCGCTGGCGGGCCAGATCTCGCTCGCATGGCTGATCGTGCAGTGCTGCGCGCTGGCATTGATGTATTCGCTGCATCGCAGCGATGCCGTGTCGCGGCTGTGGTTTTCATACTGGACCGCGGCCACGGGCGGCATGTTGATAGCGTACCGGCTGATCACGCATGCGGTGCTGGCGCGCGCGCGCGGCGCCGGAATGAACCTGCATCAGGTCGCGATCGTCGGCAGCGGCTCGCAATGCGACGCCATCATTCGCCGGATCGAATCCGCGCCGACCGCGGGTTTTCGGGCGACTGCAATCTTCAACACGATGCCGGACGCGTCGTCGGTGACGAACCCGCGGGCACCGGTGTTCCACAACGTCGATGCGCTTGCCGATTACATTCGTACCAACGATGTCCACGAACTCTGGTTGATGCTTTCGCTGAGCGAGGAGCCGTTGATCTGCGCGTTGATCAGCGAGTTTCGCGACGATCTGGTGAACATCCGCTTCGTGCCCGATGTTCGCAGTCACGCGCTGTTCGAAGGCAGCGGCGTGGTGGACCTGCTGGGCGTGCCAGCGATCAATCTGGTCGCCTCGCCGCTGTCCGCGAGTTCGATGTTGAAAAAAGAGATTTTCGACCGCCTGTTCGCGGCGGCGGCGCTGATCAGCCTCACGCCGGTGTTGCTCGGTATCGCTATCGCGGTGAAGTGCTCGTCGCGCGGGCCCGTGTTGTTCAGGCAGAAGCGCAAGGGAGCGGACGGGCGGATCTTCACGATTTACAAGTTCCGTTCGATGCGTCTGCATACCGAAGCAAAAGGCACGCTCAGCCAGGCCACGCGTCACGACAAGCGCGTGACGCGAGTGGGTGCCTTCCTGCGCCGCACGAGCCTCGACGAGCTGCCGCAGTTTTTCAACGTTTTGCGTGGTGACATGTCGGTGGTCGGCCCTCGTCCACACGCACTCGAGCACGACGACCTCTATCAGAAAGTGGTCGCGGGCTATATCAATCGCTATCGAATCAAGCCGGGCATTACGGGTTGGGCGCAGATAAACGGCTTTCGGGGCGAAACCGACCGCATCGAGAAGATGGAACGTCGCGTGGAACATGACCTGTACTACCTGGGCCATTGGTCGTTCGCGCTCGATATGCGGATTATCGGCGCGACGATAGTGGCGGGACTGGCGCATCGAAACGCTTACTAGACGTAGTTAGAACACGACAGGCGCTACCTCTTCCGAGAATGGTCGCCCTGACGCACGGAGGGTAAAAATCATGAGCTCACTTGGACTACGCACGGGAAGTCTGCTTGTTTTCGCTGCTGCGACTGTGCTTTCGGGATGCGGCAGCGTTCCCGGTCAACGGATGGTCACGCCCGCCACGATTCAGGACACGGGGGGCGACTACAGCACGGAAGCCTCGCAGCAGCAGACGATCCAGATCACCGATATCAACCTCTCGCTGTTGCGCAAGATGAATGCGGATCAGGCGGCGTTGACGGTGCCCGACAACACGCTCGGCCTGTTCGGCAAGCCGACGCCGTATCAGGTCGGACCCGGCGACGTGCTGCAGATCGTCGTCTGGGATCACCCGGAACTCGCTGCCGCGCTTGGGCAGCCGACGCAAAGCACGCGTCCGTCGGATGCAACCCCCGGGTTCCTGATCGACGACGACGGCAACGTGCAGTTTCCGTACGCGGGCAGCCTGCACGTGGCGGGGCAGAACGCCACGACGATCCAGAAAGAGTTGTACAGCCGTTTGAGCAAGGTGTATCAGAAGCCCGAAGTGACGGTACGGGTGGCGTCGTTCCGCCGTTCGCAGGTGTATCTGGACGGCGAAGTGCACACGCCGGGCGCTCAGCCGGTGACCGATATCCCGATGTCGCTGATGATGGCGATCAATCAGGCGGGTGGCTTTAGCGCGACAGCGGATCGCAGCCGTGTCCAGCTGATCCGCAACGGCACCGTCTATTCGCTCAACGTGGACGATCTGGTGAAGCGCGGCCACGATCCGGCGCAAATCTATCTGAAGCCGGGCGATCTGGTGCGGGTGGCGGCGCGTGAAGACAGCGGCGTCTACGTGATGGGCGAGGTCAACAAGCCGGCGACCGTGCTCCCGTTGCGCAACGGTTCGCTAACTCTGTCGCAGGCGATTTCCGACGGCGGCAGCTTCGACTCGAATACGGCCGCGGCACGCCAGTTGTTCGTGATCCGCAATTCGACGAGCGAGACGCCGCAGATCTATCACCTCGATGCGACTTCGCCGGTGGCGATGGTGCTTGCCAATCAGTTCGAGCTTCAGCCGAAAGACATCGTGTATGTCGGCCAGGGTGGACTGGTTCGATTCAATCGTGTGTTGAACCTGCTGTTGCCGGCGATCAATGCGGCTGTGACGGGCGCCATCCTGGCGAAATAACGGCACGCGCAGCGTGAACCCATAACCGGCAGTTTTTGGCGGGTGAACAACATGGCAATCAATGTCGATAACCGCTATTCGAGTTACGCCGACGTGTCCGGACCGGACAGGCATCATCTGTCGGACTACCTTCGCACGATGGTGCGCGGTTGGCGCACCATCGTGGTGGTGACGCTGATCGCGCTCGCCGTGGGCTGCGCATATGCTTTTCTCGCGCCGCCCACCTACCGCGCGGACGTGTTGTTCCACGTCGACGACAAGATGGCCAATGCCAATGCCGGCGGCAAGGATTCGTTGCCGCAACTCACAGGCATGTCCGCCAGCAGGTCGTCGACAGCGGCGGCGAACGAGTTGTTGAAATCGCGCTCCGTCACCGAGGACGCGGTCAGAACGCTGCACCTCGATGTCACCGCGACGCCGCATTATTTCCCGCTGGTCGGCAGGATGTTTGCCGGGTTGGTGAACGGGCAATGGGGTTTCAGATTGCCCTCGTTCATCAACCTTTCCGGTTACGCATGGGGAGATCAGAGCATCGCCGTGTCGCGTTTCGACACGTCGAAGGAAATGTACGGCAGCACCTTCACGCTGGTTGCAGGTGCCGATGGCGCCTACATGCTTCGGGACCGCAACGGCGTTGCGATCCTGTCGGGCCGGGTCGGCGAATTAGTCGAAACCGATACCGCCGATGGGCCGATCGCACTGCGTGTCGACAAGCTGACCGGCGCGCCCGGTTCGCGTTTCGAATTGTCGCGCGCGTCGACGCTCACGACGGTCGACCGTTTGCAGAAAGCGCTGGTGATTCAGGAGACCTCGCCGCAGTCCGGCGTGATCCGCGCGAGTCTGGAGGGCACCGACAGCGCGCTGACCGCGGCGGTCGTCAACAACATCGCGCGCGACTTCGCGCGTCAGGACATGGACAGCCGCGCGATCGCCAGCGAGCAGATGCTGGCCTACCTCAATCAGCAACTTCCCGGCGTGCGCAAGGATCTCGCCGAAGCGGAGCAGCGCTACAACAAGTTTCGCAACGCTCACGGCGCGGTCGATCTGGGTGAGGAAAGCCGCCTGCTGCTGCAACAGACCGTCGATAACAAGACGAAGCTGGTCGACCTTCAGCAGCAACGCGCGCAACTGTCGCAGCGCTTTACGCCGAGTCATCCGATGGTGGCCGCGCTCGACGCGCAGATCGCCGCGTTGCAGGGCGCGCAGAACGACATGAACCGCAGCGTTGCGGTCATGCCGGACACCGAGCAGGCGGCGGTGCAATTGCTGCGCGACGTGCAGGTCAACACTGACCTGTACAAGAACCTACTGAGCAATGCTCAGCAGTTGCGCATGGCAAAGGCGGGCGAGGTCGCGGCGGTGCGAGTGGTGGATTTCGCCGAAGCGCCGGACGACCCCGTGCGGCCGAAACGCATGCTGGTGATTCTTGGCGCGCTCGGCGGCGGCCTCGCGCTCGGCATCCTGCTGACTTTCATCAAGCGCGCGATGTTCGGTGGAGTCGAGCGGTCGGACGAACTCGAAGGCATGCTTGGCTTGCCGGTATTCGCGGTCGTGCCGCGCAGCCAGACCCAGTTGCGGCTCCAGGAAAAGGTTGAAATGCGCCGCCGCGGGCTACATGTGCTCGCGCAGCAGGCGCCGCAGGACATCGCGGTGGAAGGCGTGCGCAATCTGCGTACTTCGCTGCAACTCTCGCTCGAATACGCGACCAACAACGTCGTGATGATCACCGGTTCGCGGCCCGACGCCGGCAAGTCGTTCCTGTCGGTCAACCTGTCGACGCTGGTTGCGTCGACGAACAAAAGAGTGCTGATTATCGACGGCGACATGCGTCGAGGCGACGTGCATTCGCATTTCGGTATCCCGCATCAGCCGGGCCTGTCCGATGTGCTGGTCGGCGGCGAGCTTTACTCGATGATTCAGCGCGACGTGCTGCCGGGTCTGGACGTGCTCGCCAAGGGTTCGTTGCCGACCAATCCGGCCGAACTGCTGATGAGCAAACGCTTCGAAATGTTGCTTGACGAACTGAAGCCGCAGTACGACCTGGTTATTGTCGATACGCCACCGGTGCTGGCAGTGACCGATTCGACGGTGATCGGGAAATATGCGGGCACCACGCTGCTGGTGGTGCGCCACGGCCGCCAACCGCTTCACGAGATTGTCGAGACGGCGAAACGGTTGCGCAATGGCGGGGTGGCGATGCGCGGCGTGCTGCTGACCGATGTACCGCAGGAGGCGGCATTCCTCGGTTCGGGGTACCAGGGCGGCTACTACGGCTACGACAGCATTGCCGGTTGAAGACACGGACTCGCAGCACACGGGACGGCGCGTCACCGCGGCCGTTCACGCATTGAGCCTGGCATTGAAACGGTGTCAGGGTTTGGGGTTCGCATAAAGCGTCGGAAAAATCTAATCTGGAGAAGGTTCCATGAAACGCAAGGTTGCGCTGATCACCGGCATCACTGGACAGGACGGCTCGTACCTGGCTGAGTTGCTGCTCGCGAAGGACTACATCGTCCACGGCATCAAACGCAGGGTGTCCCTGTTCAACACGGATCGGATCGATCATCTCTACCGCGATCCGCACGAACCGGAACAGCGGCTCTTTCTGCATCACGCCGATCTGACCGACTCGACCAGCTTGCTGCGTGTGATCCAGCGCGTCGAGCCCGACGAAATCTACAACCTCGCGGCGCAAAGCCACGTTGCGGTGTCGTTCGAGGAGCCGGAATACACCGCTAACGCGGACGGCCTCGGCACGTTGCGCATCCTCGAGGCGATCAGAATTCTCGGCATGCAGGAGAAGACCCGCTTTTACCAGGCGTCTACATCGGAACTGTATGGGCTCGTGCAGCAGATGCCGCAGACCGAAACCACACCGTTCTATCCGCGCAGCCCGTATGCCGTTGCCAAACTGTTCGCGTACTGGACGACCGTCAACTATCGCGAGGCATACGGATTTTTCGCGTGCAACGGGATTCTGTTCAATCACGAATCGCCGGTGCGCGGCGAGACCTTCGTGACGCGCAAGATCACGCGCGCGATTGCGCGCATCGCGGTGGGCACGCAGAAGATGCTGTATCTCGGCAATCTGTCGGCGTTGCGCGACTGGGGCCACGCCCGCGATTACGTGGAAATGCAATGGCTCATGCTGCAACAGGAACTGCCCGAAGATTATGTGATCGCGACCGGCGTCCAGTACAGCGTGCGTCACTTCGTTCAGTCCGCGGCCGCTGAATTGGGCATTACCGTGCGCTTCGAAGGCACCGGCGTGGATGAAGTCGGCATCGTCGAAAAAGTGGAAGGACGCGAGATCAAGGTGTCGCCGGGCGACGTGATCCTGCGGGTCGATCCGCGCTATTTCCGTCCGGCCGAGGTCGAAACGCTGCTGGGCGATCCGTCGAAGGCGCATGCGAAACTGGGCTGGAAGCCGACCACCTCGTTCCCGCAACTGGTCAAGGAAATGGTGCGCTCGGATTACCAGATCGCACGCCGCGACGCTCTCGTCACGCTGGCAGGTTTTACTGCGCTGGAGCACCACGAGTAGCGGTAATGCATGCGGCGGGGCTCGTCGAGTACGAGTCTCCGCCGTGGAATTGCGGCCCGCAATTTCGTTGCGGGCTGTCGTGGCATGCCTGAATGCGCTCCGGGCTCGACCCTCTGCGCTCAGGCGGCGTTCAAGCACTTGTCCCGAACGAGGGGCTCGACGCGGTGCGGCCTGTCCTCGTATCTCCTTTCCCCAATCTGTTGTTCTGGTCATCGCGCTGAAACGGCCGTGAGCGTAGGGCCGCTTCGACGTCCCTGTGGCCGCGAATGTCGCGGCCGCCGCTGTGTGCGATTGCGCGGCGGGCAAGCCGCAGCATTCCGGCGTGTCAATGCAGCCCCGCGAGCGTTGCGGGGCGAAGGGCATCGCATGCCCTTCGGGGCCGGACTGGTTGCCTTTCGGCGAAACGTCGGTGATCAGTGATGCGCCATCAGGTAGCCCACATCGGGCGATGGCTCGGCGACGGTGTCTGTGGCGGCGGTGTCGGCGGGAGGCTCGATCCGGAGTTCTGTTGTGCGCGTTGCCCGCGTCGCGAGACGCTGCGCCTCCTTGCTGCTCGAATCGATTTGCAGCGCGATGCCCGCATTGTGCGACGTGCACGCCCAGTGTCCGATGTCACCGCAGCTGCGCGCAAGGCCGAGCAGTGCATCGCGCTGCTGCTCGAGTGTCCGCACCGTGGAGCGCAGGCGCAGCGCGTCGCGGTTGTCGGGTTGAGCGGCAAGCGCTGCAGCAAGGCGGGCTTTCGTCGCCGACAGATTGTTCGCTTTCAGACTGACGCGTGCCGCTTTCAGATACCTGGACGAATCGTCGCGCTGTTTATCCGCCGCGCTGATTGTCCGATCGGCGGCGGCGCGGTTGATGTCCGGCGTTGCCAGTCGGACGCGGCGCTGGTCGGTGGGCGATGCAACCGCAGGTCTCCCTGGCGACGATCTGACCGGCGCCGGGCGTTGCGCGGCGACGGCGGCCTGTTGCTGCGCGACGACGCCTGGTTGCGACTTCGACGCCGACGTGTCGGCGCGCGCTTTATCTGCGGCGCTCAATGCCAGATTGGGGGTAGCGCGTTTCATATCCGTCAGGGCCAATGCGACGTGCTGCTGTTCGGCTGGCGATGCCGGTAGTGTTGTTGCTGTTGCTGTTGCTGTCGATAGGGAGGTGACCGGTGCGGGATGTTGCGCAAGGACGGCAACATGTTGCTGGGTGACGGCGCGCGGTTGCGGCTCTTGCTTCAACGTATCGGCGGGGGCTTTATCCGCTGCGCTCGAGGCCAGAGCGGCGGCAGTGCGCTGGGTATCCGAAGTTGTCGCCGGTGCGACGCGCTGCCGCCCGGACGGGGATGCGAGCGGTGCCACCGCTGATGAGGACAGCGCCGATGCCGGATGTAGCTGCGCAACGACGGCAGGCTGCTGGTGTTCGACTGCGCGCGGTTGCGGCGCTGGCTTCAACGTGTCGGCGGGTGCTTTATCCGCTGCGCTAGGTGCCAGAGCGGCGGCGGTGCGCTGGGTATCCGACGTTGTCGCCGATGCGACGCGTTGCTGCCCGGATGGAGACGCGAACGGTGCCACCGCTGACGAGGACAGCGCCGATGCCGGATGTAGCTGCGCAACGACGACAGGCTGCCGGTGCTCGACGGCGCGCGGTTGCGGCGCTGGCTTCAACGTATCGGCGCGTGCTTTATCCGCTGCGCCCGGTGCCAGAGCGGCGGCAGTGCGCTGGGTATCCGACGTTGTCGCCGATGCGGCGCGCTGCTGCCCGGATGGGGACGTGCGCAATGGCGCATTGAGCGGAGGCCGGACCGACGCGAGGTGTTGCGCGGCCCCCCCCGGTCGCTCCTGTGCTCCAGCGCCGCCAGGTTGCTCGGCAACGGCAACGGACGGCTTGCCGATCTGGGCAAACAGCTGGCTGATGCTCGCTACCTGTGTCCCCAGACGCAAATCATCACTGTAGGTGAAGCCTAGATACACGGCAGAGCTCACCGCCAGAACCGAAGCAGCCAGCACGACAGGCCTGCGTAGCCGCCGATTTGCTCTCGCGACCAGTTCGGCTTCGTCGATCGATTCGTACGGATAGACAAGCTCGCCCGGCGAAGCGCGCGAGAATCCGCGCGCCGGCCGTGTGGCACGAAACGTCGGCGGCGAACTTTGCTGCGAGGTTTGCGAAGCCGGCAGTGGGCCCGCCTGCGCGCCAAATCCTTCTATCGCGAGCGAATGGCACGAAAGGCAAGGCGAGAAGCGGCCGACGAGAGGCGCACCGCAGTGGCCGCAACGCCGGGGATCTTGCTGACTGGAAATCAGGTAATTGGACATGGCCGCTCGCTAACGGACGTCGAATGCGACGCATCGGTCAAAAAAGCAGGTGAGCGCAACAAGACTCGCAAGCCTAGCTACTGCGCGACGACGTAACCCTTCGCCTGCATGCATGCGCCGTAGGCGGCCCAGTAGCGCGTCATGGGCGGCTCGGGAGCCGGCAGCGGCGGCAGCGCTACGCTGGATGCCGCGTTCGGATTCGACGAACCGGCCACCGCATCCGACGCGCCAAGGTCCGCGCTGGTCCCCGAGGACGCCAGAGCAGCCATTGCGCTGGAGATGGCGGCAGCGGTGCCCGCCGATCTCACGGCCGACGCTCCTTCTGTCGCGGCGGTCGCAGCAGTGGTCGCCGCCGGTGCACTTGCGCCGCCAGGCTCGGTCGCGGCGGCCGGCATGCTCGCGCCCGCCGGCGCCGCCGAGAAGGTGCTCGACGGCAACGGCGGCCGCGACGGGACCCCTGTCGACGAGGTTTTGGGCGGAGGCGCTTTGCGCGGTGGAATCTGCGATTCCCGGGTGATATCGACCTTGGTCTTGTTCGCCTCCGCGTAACACAATGCAGTGTCGACGCTGCGCTGATAAGGGCTCTGACTCCGGACCGGATAGGTCAGCGGCTGCCATGCAAAGGCAGTGCTGCTAACCACCATTAGCGTCAGCACGGTATATGTTTTAAATTCCATCGCAGTGGCTCCCGCAGCGATGTTTTCGCCCTTCACGGGCATTGGCGCTTCGCGGTGTTTTTTGCTGAGTGCCCCGAGCGCACCGTTAAACGGCGGCGCTTTTTCCGCGAAGGCTCCTCGCTTTAGCGTAACACCGGGCTTCGCCGGGGTAATGTGCCGGATAGCGGGCGAAAACGCCATCCTCCAGTCAAATCAGGACAAACGCGTGCAAACTGGCGGAAAACGACGTGAACGACAGATGAGTTTGTAAGGGCCGTCGGGAGCAGTCGAGGCAGTCTGGTGGCGATCATGAAAAACAGGCCGTACTGTTATAGAGCGATTTTCGCGGTGACGTCCGCGCTGTTTCTGTCGACGATGCTGCCTGTGACGGGCGCGTCGGGCGATGAGGCTGTCGACGCCAAAGTGGAAACCGCAGGTGAGCGTGCTCACTTCGCCCAGGTGTTCTGCCAGGTGCCGCCCGAACGCGTGGCCGCTTACAAGACGCGGCTCAGAAACCGGCTGCCCGACGCCGACGATTTCGATCTTGGTGAGATCTTCGCGCCTTCACCTCGAGAGTTGCCCTGCGACCCGCCTCTCCGGTGGTATTCTTCTTAAGTCCCTTCCGGCAAGGGGCCGCTGCAGTAGTGATCACCGTAGTGTACGGGCGCGCACTTGCGTAGTGTGATCATCTTGTTGTGAAGATAGACGGCAAGTGGCTTGTCGAGTAACAATCAACGCGCTGTAACCCGGTTCGCGGAGCACGGACTTGCCAAAGCCATCGCGGCATTTGCTAGGTCCGCACGTAACGGTGCGTCGACGTACAGAATGTCGGCGAACGGATCGCTATTCTCCAAGTACCCTTAGGGACGAACACGTAACGGCAATGAAAACGATTCTGATCGTAGCTGGCGATACGGCGTCCGTGGCGGCATGGAACGCCGTTCTTCGCCACGATGGCTGTCGGGTCGTCAGTGTCCGAAATGGACTTGAAGGGCTCGTCTTCGCGAGAAAAGAGAACCCAGCGCTTATAGTTGCCGACTGGTTAATGCCCTTGATGGACGGAGTTGAATTTTGCCTGCACCTCAAGTCGAAGCCTGCGCTCGCGCGAATTCCTCTCATCCTTACCGGGGACGAATACCTCGATCTAGGCGAACGGTTGATCTGGGATGAGTTCTGGCCTAAGCCCGTCTCTATTGAGAAGCTCCGGGCGTCAGTGCAGCGCCTCTTAAACGTTTGCGGAGCGGACTGATGTATCAGGAAGTCGCGACATTTTGTATGCGGCGAATTCCCGGCGAGTCCGCGAGCGGCGTCTCCACTGCGCGGCTCGTCTGCAGACTTCGCTGACCGCTGTGCCGATCGTATGCCAGCTCGTTTTGGAATTAACAGCTTTACTCAAACCGTTTAGTCTGACTGAAGCGGCCTTGCCCTTGTGAGGGAGTGCCCGCTCGGCTTGCCGGAATTGGGCCTCGCAATGCGTCCAGCGCTTCGTTGCGGACGCTCCGCACTTAAGAGATCCCCGAACCCGCCCCCGAACTCTCCGCGAGGTAGCAGGGGGCTCAGCTGAACGTTCGATTCGGGTGCGCGCCGCGGCGCAGCAGAGACCGCGGAAGCTGCAAGAGTGTACGCGCGAGCAAGAAATGATCCAACGCGATCCGACCATCAATCCGCACGATCGAGGCTCTATGTCAAAGGCAAAATCAAGTTTTGTAAGGGGAGACGACGGGGCTGGAAGAGCCCGAAAGCATAATTGCGTTCTCCAGCGCTATCTCAGTGGGTTCACTCGCAACCACGATAAAAACTCGCAGCTGTATGTAGTCGACTCGGCGGTCGCACATGCGTTTGTCACGACGCCGGTAAGTGTGGCCGCAGAACGCGAATTCAGCCCGATCGAGATCGATACAGATGGTCCCGCCTCGATCCAGCTGAGCTATGGGCAGTTTGAGTTGGAACTGGCCTCAGCGGTGACCCGTATCAACAGCAAGGGCGACTTTTCCAGCGACGCCGACCGCGCGCTCATTCTCAAACTGATCGCGCAGTTGGCCATGCTCAGTCCAGACTGCATGGAAGGGGCGCGCCGGTACAACGGGGAGACCACGGGAAGTCTGAGCGAGTTTGCAATCGCGAATCGGGAGGGCTGGGAATCACAGAAGCAGACGGTCGCCCAGCCCGGTACCAAAGGCGTGGTGGACCTCACTCGGGAAAAGCTCAGGACCCTCGGCGGTCGAAACGACGAGACCATCGCCGCACTCACCACCGAGCACCATGAGCAAGATTTGCTGGCGATGACGACCATCTACAACCTGCTACATCGCCGGAGTTGGATAGTGGCTAGGGCCACATCCAGCTCCGGCGGGTTCATCACTTCCGATCGTCCCGTCACGCTGTCGTGGGACGACGTGGAAAGGGAAGCCGGACCCGACGTACCCGGTCTCGGACTTCAAGGTACGTCAGTTTTTTTTCCGCTTACGAAGGACCTGGTCATGCGGGGGCGGTTCGATGGCCGCGTCGGAACCCTCGAGCTACCCATCACTACGGTCGCCGGTATCAACTCGCGTACAATTTTCTATGCCGATCACCAAATCTACGCTGAGACCGACAGATTCCGGTTCCTGGACGAACATCTCTTGATGCGCTACGGCCAGGAATTGCTGCCCGCATTGCAGCGGTCATGAAACCAGTGCGCGTGGATCGTGTCGCGCGCAGTTGTAAATTGATACAAAGGGGATGCGGACATTTTCCTGGACTGATTTACGTCGTTAGCCCGAGGCTTTCACGGTACTCGATGGGACTGAGATAGCCAAGCGAGCCCTTGATCCGTTTCTCGTTGTACCAGAGAACGTAGGCGTTCAGTACCTCAACGAACTCCGCGATGGTCGTCGAACGCCAGTCCCCTGGATAGAACATCTCGGTCTTCAGCCTGCCGAAGAATCCCTCACAGGCCGCGTTGTCCGGGGAACAGGCTTTACGCGACATGGACCGGACCAGATTAGCCTTTGCAACCCGCGATAGCCAGCCCGGCCAACGGTAATGGCCACCTCGATCCGAATGTACGATCGGCGTCTCATCGTTTTCGGTCACGGTCTCGATGGCCGCATCCAGCATGGTATTTACGAGCTCTGCATCGGGGCTTGTGCCAATCGTCCAGCTCACTACCATGCCATCGAAGCAGTCGATCATGGGCGACAGATATACCTTTCCCGCAGGAATCTGGAACTCGGAGATATCCGTTACCCACTTTTCATTGGGGGCCTCAGCGTGGAAATCGTGATTGATGATGTTATCTGGGGCAGGGCTGATTTCTCCGATATAAGAACGATATCGGCGACGCCTGGGCCTTGCTGCGTG
Source organism: Paraburkholderia metrosideri (assembly GCF_904848625.1). Lineage (GTDB taxonomy): Bacteria > Pseudomonadota > Gammaproteobacteria > Burkholderiales > Burkholderiaceae > Paraburkholderia > Paraburkholderia metrosideri. The sequence continues at coordinate 561,935 of NZ_CAJHCP010000003.1, read as the reverse complement.
AAGGCCGCCGTGTTTCATGAGGCGACGCACGACTTTCTCCGATAGAAACACCCGTTGCCGGCTGAGCGCTGCCTGCACCCGACGATAGCCGTAGGATCGGTGATTGTCCTCGAAGATCTCAGCAACGGTACAACGGACCTCCGCATATTTGTCGGCAACCTGTATGGACGACCGATGGTAGAAATAGGAGCTGCGCGCCAGGTCCAACCGCGCAAGCATCTCAGCCAAACCGTATTCTTTTCTCAGGGCGTCAACCAGCGTTGTCTTCTCCCGGTTGCTCAGGAGTGGCAGGTCGACGCCCAGGTCTTTTTTTACGAGTTCATTCGCCTTCTTCAACAGGTCGTGTTCAAGCTGCAGATTGCGGATGTCGCGCCGGAGCTCTTCGACCTGCCGCTCCAGTTTGTCCCGATCCGTCTCTGCGGATGATCTCTTGTCGCGCTTCATGGATGCAGGGGCCTCTCGCCCGAGTAACTGGTTCTTCCAGTTGTACAGCGTCACCCTGTCGACGTCCAGCTTTCGCGCCACCGCCTCCGCACTTCCTTGCCGTGTGCACAGTTCGTACACTGCGGCTTGCCTGGATGCCAATGACGCGGCCGGTCGACCTCGCTTGCCAACCACGTATGTCCTGGCTTCAGGATAGCGCTCGCGAACCCACGCCGTCAGTATCTGGCGACAGGGATAGCCTAATGCCCGGAGGGTGAAGCTGAAGCACCGCCCGTGATTGACGTAATGCTCGAGTGCCAGGTTCTTCTGTTCCTCTGAGTACTTCGGCTTTCCGCGAACATACTCTTTCTGCAGATCGCCGCTCTTCTCGAATTCCTCACACCACGCCTTGAGAGAATTCTTCGTCGGGTAACCCAACTGGCGGATTGTTGCCTTGACGCGTTCCCCGAGCTTCAGGTACAGCTGGACCGCCCGAACGCGGTCTTCGTATGAATACATGGACTACCTCCAAAGTAGTCCATGATTTTGTCCGCATCCCCGGTGGGTTAAGACTGCGTGAAAATCAACAACCACTACGGCACGCCGCACTACACGGCCGTTAAAACCATTCTGCAAAAGGGATTGGATCAGCTGACGCTGTTAAACGCCTTTGATGCGCTGGCGAGCACCTACACCGAAGGCGGCCGTTTCTGCCGCAACACACAAACCATTCTCCAATAAGGCCGGCAATGCATCCCATTCCTGAATTGACTCCACTGCTTAAGCAGTTGCGCTTGTCCGGCATCCTCGATTCGCTGGAAGCGCGAAACCGCGAGGCCATCGATCGCAAGCTCGCCTTCACCGAATTCCTTTCGCTGCTCATTCACGACGAAGTAGCCCGGCGCGATAACAAGAAGCTCAGCCTGCGCATGCGACGCGCCAACTTCCGTAGCCAGAAGACGCTCGAAGGATTCGACTTCGACAGGCTACCAGGGCTGAATCGATCCGCTATCCATGATCTCGCCACCTGCCGATTTATTGACGAGAAGGTGGCGGTCCTGATTGCCGGGCCTTGCGGAACGGGGAAAAGCCATCTTGCGCAAGCCCTCGGACACGCTGCAGCTCGGCAAGGACACGATGTGCTGTTCTCAACACAAAGCCAATTATTAGCAAGCCTGCGCAGCGCGGCAGCCGTGGGCACTTACGACCGTCGTTTCCAGTATCTCGCCAAGCTTCCACTTCTGATCATTGACGACTTTGGCCTTAAGCCACTGCGTTCGCCAGACGATGAAGACTTCCACGACCTGATCGCCGAGCGTTATGAGCGCGCAGCAACGATTTTAACGTCGAATTTGGACTTCCCGGAATGGGGGGAAGCATGCCCAGGTAACAAGATGATCGGCGCTGCAACCCTCGACCGCTTGCGTCATGGCGCTCACAAAATCGTCCTCGACGGCGAGAGCTATCGCGGACTAAAACCGGGCGTCGAAACATTCAGAACCGAGCTTGCAAAAGGAGGCAAAATCAAGCAACCTTGATCCCCGTTCGAGCCATCGAATTGCTCGTTTCCAGTGGCGTCATTACGGCGAAAATGCCCGGCTCCATTACGCCGAAAGGTGACAGACGGCGAGGCCCGGCAACAGCGCCGACCCGAGCATCCCCCCTGCGCTCCGGAACAGTAACGCGATAGTGACCGCCCAGACAGCTGTCGAAAGGGTCGTGTGGCCGCTGATTACACGAAATCCGATGGAGGGGATCGCGACTCCGCATCCTGCGTACAGTACCCCCGGCTCAAAATTCAATCGGCGCGGACAGACAGTACCTCAAACACTTTCGGTTATTCGAAGTAAAACGTTTGCCCGGTAAAAGTTGCGGACCATACGTGCGCGACCGCACATTGGAAGAGATTGTTCGCTACGCGTTCGTTGTTGAAAAAGGGGGCACGGGCTACCCTTGTAGCCACATTGAATTATTCGTCTCCGTTTCATAATTTAAATTATAAATCGGAGTGCGAATTACTAAAACCACGGTTGGTAACCTATTCGGCGCCCTGCCGCGGGTGACGCGCGGCGGATCTGCCGCGCCTCCGCAAGCGCATCAGTTCAAATGCATTGATAAGTTCATACTGAAAGAAGGGAACATGGAGAACGGATATGAAAGGTCGCTGGTAAAACGGGTGGTCGACCGCCTGGGCAAAGGAATTGTTGTCGGCGATTACGAAGATAATCTGCTTCCGCCTCAAATCGTCCTATCAAAAAAATATGGCGTGAGCTTGACGATAATGCGCGAAGCGTTAAGTATTTTAACTTCCAGGCGAATACTTGACGTCAAACAGAAGACGGGAACCCGCGTCAAGCCGGTTCACGACTGGGTTATTTTCGACGATGTGGTGGCAGAATGGCGTGCAAATGCTAATTATGATCCTGAATTTCTGCGGAACCTGATCGAACTCCGCACGTTTGTGGATCCGCGGTCCGCGTTTCTAGCGGCAACTCGCGCAAATCGGCAGCACCGTCTCGCAATTGCAGCGTGCTATCAAAATCTCGTTCATGCAGGCTCAAGTGCTAGCCTTCAGGCGTTGGCAGAGGACGAACTGCGTAACGCGATCGTCGAAGCGAGTTGCGACGCACTGCTGAAGCAGATGGGCAGGGCTGTCCAGATTGGCTTGAGATCGATGAAGCCGGATGTACGCGAACCTATCTTCGTTGCCGAGTCGCTGTCTGCGCATTACGGGAAGATTATCGGTGCGATCGAAAATCACGACGCAAACGGCGCGAAGGTCGCAATGACTCAGCTGCTTACGAATGCGACGACCGTTCCGCCTTGAGCGTCCGAAGCCGCAGGTGTGTTGCGTGACGGCACTGGCTTAGAGCCAGCCGCTCCCGCCTACTCCATGAGTATTTGAATCTGTGCGGTGCTACGACCTGATTCAAATGCTCGCACAGGCATGCTCGGTGTCGATCACCGCCAGACCCTCGGCTCTGGCGGCAGAGGTACGGTCGTCTCGAGCTTTGAACCGCACATGCAACGTCTGACCTCAACGATGAACGAGCGCAACATAAGAGTGGGACTTCTCTTGGACGACACAACGGTGCCCGTCTGGATCGAGGAAATGATCAAGTTGATCGCTGCACAGCAAGGGATCGAGGTCGTTCTGACCGTCAAGTACAGTCTTCGATCACCGTCCCCTCAGTCGATCAAAGCTGCACACGTGCCTTGGAGCCTGTCAATATGGATGGCGCTCGACAAACGACTGATGAAAGTCCGCCATGATGCTTTCAGAATGGTTGACCTTTCGCCGACGCTATCAAAAGTACCCATGTTGAACGTCGACGTTGAGCGCAAGCAGCATGGCGATGTGTTCGGACCCGGTGATGTCGCGCGCATCGCGGACTATGGAGTCACTGTATTGCTGAGTTTCGGTCCATTGCGCCCCTATGGCGACATATTCGAAGCGTCCGCTTGTGGAATCTGGTCCCACGTGCACGGTGAAGACTCATCCGAGCGCACGGGTCCAGTCGGCGCCTGGGATATCTTGCTGAATCGTGCCGCGACCTCGACTGCCTTGCAGTTTCAATTGCGAGGAGACCAGTGTAGCCATTTGCTGCAACGCTCATGGTCAAGGACCTATCCGTTCTCCATTCATCGGAACCGCAGCCTGTGTTACTGGAAGACAGTGTCGTTCGCCTCGCTAAGATTGCGTGAGCTCCAGCGGATCGGAGAGAAACACTTCAACGAGAAGTACGCAGGCTCGAGCGCCTCTTCTGCGTCGCACCACGGGAAGAAGATCCATAGAGCGACGAATGTAACGTGTTTGTGGCTAATCCATTGTTTGCTGCTGCGATCTATTGCAAAGAAGCTTCGCGACCTGCGCGCTATCGAGCAATGGATGCTGCTCTATCAGATCAACGACGAAAAGGACCTGCCGCGGCAGATCCACACGTTCCAGTATCTGGTGCCCCCAAAGGATCGATTCTGGGCTGACCCTTTCGTAGTCGAACGAGGCGGTCAGTACGTAGCGTTCATCGAAGAACTCGAATACGCGAGGAAAAAAGGACACATATCTGTCATTTACTTCGACTTGAATGAACAGCCGGTGCTACCTCCAACGAAAGTGCTCGAGCGTCCCTATCACCTGTCCTATCCATTCATGCTTGAGGATAACGGCGAGTTGTACATGATTCCGGAGACGCACGAGAATCGCACGATCGAACTTTATCGATGCGTCAATTTTCCGGATCAATGGGAGCATGTGATGAATCTGATGAATGATGTCATGGCGGTGGACACAACGATCTGGCATCACGCTGGCAAGTACTGGCTGTTCGCCGGAATGCATCAGAATGAGCATGCATCTTCTTCGGAGGAGTTATTTCTTTTCTGGGCCGACACGCTGGTGACGGATGAATGGCATCCACATCCGAGCAATCCGATCGTTTCCGATGCCAGATGCGCGCGTCCGGCAGGAGCGATTTTTTACCATGACGGGCACTGGTACCGACCAGCGCAAGACTGTACAGGCAACTACGGACGTGCATTGTCGTTCCAGCGAATCGACGTAATCGACGAGACGTCGTACAAGGAAACTGCGGTGAGTCGGATCGATGCGGACTGGGACGACTCCATCGAGCGCGTGCATACTTTCAATCGGCGCGGACGCCTGACATTTATCGATGGGATGAAGACGCGGGCCTAGCGCTCAGTTTTGCTGGTTCGCTCAAGAACGGTTCGTCGTTTTGTGAAACCGGCTGCGGAGGAAAGCGGCACACAACAATGCTTTCTGTGTCGGTCTGTAGTTCAGGATGATGCAATGGCCTTCTGTCGCAGTTTCCCCAACCTCTCAATGTCTTGCGGCGACGCCACAGACGCCGGTTGGAATCCCCCACGGCATGCGCGTGCCGCCGTCTGCTTCGCAACACTCCACTCACGAAGACATCGCGTCTCAATGTCGGGGATGTTCCACGACGACTGAGGTCGTACGAACAGGCATTATCCAATTTGGTATCCTAAACGTAACGATCGAAGAATAAAACCATAAGTAGATGATGACGAAGGTCACGATCACGCCAGCAAGCACGACAGGTGAACTGGAAAAGAACGTTGACGGAACGATGCTAATCAGGCTCAATGCCCACAAATACACCGATGTCATCGAGTTTCGCCGCGTACATTGGCGCAGGTTCCGGGAATCCGGATTTTTTCTGACGACGCGGCGATAAATGAGCGTATGCAGATGCAATCCGTCCGGAGCTCCTGCCGGCCGGCCTCGAATTACCTTTCGGCGATAGATGGAGAAGAGCGTTTCGAACGTAGGATAGATCGAAACGGCTATCGGATACCACGCGGAGACGCCGGGATGCCGAACCACTAGCAGAACCATGAGCTCGGCCGCGATGAATCCAGTCAGGTAGGCGCCCCCGTCACCAAGAAACACGGACGGCGCCGGAAAATTCCACGGCACGAAGCCGCTGATCGCTCCAAGCATTGTCAATGCCACGCTCAAGACCAGGTGGTCACCCACGTCCTGAGCGACATAGCCGATCGAAGCAAAGATCAACATGGCAACGACAGATGCGAGTCCGTTGAAGCCGTCGATGATATTGATCGCGTTCGTGAACCCCGAGACACCGAACACCGTAAAGGCAACAGCGAAAGGCGTAAATCGCATCCATTTATCGAGGTAAGGCAGGTCGATGCGTGTGAGCACGGCTTGTAGCGTGATGCATGCTGCGAACGCCGAGGCGAGTGCGCAGAGCAGTCGCACACGAGGACTCACCCGTTTTGTCAGGTCCTCCGCAACTCCGGACGTGAATGCCGGCACAGCACATAGCAGGAGTATCAGATTTGGAGCGTTCGACCCAGTCGACCAGATCGGTTGCGCGACAGATGTCACGACGGCCGCGCACGCTATGCCGATTCCCCCGATTCTCGGTACTGCATATGCGTGGTTTTTCTGAATACCATGCAGGTCGTGGTCCATTGAAAGCGATCCATGCATGCTCGCACTGTGCACGATGATGTACAGAACCAGAAACGACCCGATGAAGCCGACTGCGAAATCGAGCATCTCTTTTACTCCAGAGTTGACGTCTGACGTTTAGAGAGATTTCGTCATAGAGGCTGAGGCGAAAGTACTGAGCTAACGGAGCGCTACGATCTCGCATCTCGCACTCTCGTTGTGTGCGGTTCCGCACATAGAGCAGGCAAGATGGAGCAATTGACCCATAAATAAGCGTTTTAACTAATGCGGCACGTCGAACAAATCGAATCCGGTAGATCGAAGTGAGCCGGTTTTTTTAGAAAGATATGAAGGTCAAATGAATAGACGGTAAATGGTTGGTGTACGTTTTGGAAACTGATATCAAGGTGGAAGTCGATGATATGTCTTATCAAAATAGATTTAAGTAGAACCACCGATGGGGCAGGTATCTGATCGCCCAATATGATCAAGTCTTGTCCGATCTGGAGAGACGCGGCTCTAGTGTGCCGCAAGGTTGAGGCTGCCGCGACGATGTGGTCAGGGTAACCTGTTGACCTATCGATGTCTGTCTTCTCCGTCGGGAACCGAAATGCGAACGAATAGACTCGGAATGACCGTAAGGATGGCGCCCTGAACATGGCCGCGTCGTTCAGTTACTGACGCCCTTTCGTGCCGCGCTGTCGCACCACACTTTCTGGTGCCGGGCGGCGATGGTCCTATGGATCAAGTACGAGTATTTCGTTGGAGATCACGTGAGCAAGCTCAAGGTGGTGCTGTTCGCGAACACTGACTGGTACCTATACAACTTCAGGATCTCACTTGCCCGAAAGCTCCGCGATGAGGGCTTCGAGGTCATTCTTCTTTCACCCGACGGCGAATACGGCCCTCGCCTAAGGGAATTGGGCTTTAGGTGGCATTGTGTGCCGATGAACCGGCGTAGTCTTAATCCGTTTATGGAAGTGAGTTTGATCCTATGGCTGGCTCAATTCCTCAAGCGTGAGGCACCGCAAATCGTCCATGGCTTCACTATAAAGAGCGCGGTATATGGCGCGCTGGCGGGAAAGCTTGCGGGCGTGCCCGCCAGAGTTTGTGCAGTCGCTGGATTGGGCTATGTCTTCATCAGTCGCGACATGAAGGCGCGTTTGTTAAGACCACTCGTGCGCCGGGCGTTGCGCGCGGCTATGGGCGGGCAGGGCAGTGCATTGATCCTGCAGAATCCAGACGATGTCGCCGTGTTCAAGTCGGCACACCTGGTCGATGAAAGAGCCATCCGGCTGATTAAGGGATCGGGCGTCGACGTGACCCGTTTCACTATTCGGTCTTATATCGAAGGTCAAGATCGGAGGCCTTTACGGGTGCTGCTAGCCGCCAGGCTGCTCTGGGATAAAGGCGTCGGTGAATATGTGCGTGCGGCGCGCACGCTCAGCGGTGAACACCGCAACGTGCAGTTTCTTCTTGCCGGTCTGCCTGACGACGGTAACCCGGCAGCGGTGAGTCTGCAACAGGTTAACAGCTGGGTTGAGGAAGGCATAGTGCAATGGCTGGGTCACGTCAGCGATATGCCGCGGCTGCTGTCCGATGTGGATGTGATGGCTTTGCCTAGTTATCGCGAGGGTCTCCCGAAAGCGTTGATCGAAGCGGCCGCGTGCGGGTTGGCGCTGATTACCACCGATGCGCCGGGGTGCCGTGAAGTCGTCAGTCGAAGTGGGGAGGACGGCATTTCGATTCCCGTTCGCGATAGCGAAGCCCTCGCGAACGCCGTTCGACTGCTGGACGATGATCGCGCGCTGGTACGAAAACTCGGACTCGCGGCTCGACAGAAGGCAATGCAGCAATTCGACGAACGCATCGTGATAGAAAAAACTCTGGAGGTTTATCGTGAGTTGCTACCAGTGCTAGGGCAGGACGTCGGTCCGCTGGAGGACCTGCCATTAGCCGAGCCGCAGGGTCTCAAGGCAGATTGACGCATGAGTTCATCCGTCGCGAAACCCATGCAGCATAAGAAAAGACGGGCTCGGCTTCCACAAACTTAAAGCACAAGCAAGAACGGTCGCGCCATGAAACGCACCCCACAGACTATAGCCAGCTACGCGTCTGACGGTTACGAACTTAGGTCGATCGTCGCGACATTGATCAATCGTCGCGTGATGATCTTGAGCACGGCCCTTGTTTTTGTCCTGTTGGGCACCGCCTATGCGTTTTTCAGTGCGCCAATTTATCAGGCGGGAATTCTGATCAGGGTCGAGGACAGCAACGAACCCGCATCGGCGACCTCGAAGGACGTTCTGCGTAATGCGTCGCCAACGTTCGACGTGAAGTCTTCGGCGGAAGGAGAAATGCAGATTCTCGGATCGAAGTTGATCGTTTCGAGGGCAGTCGATGCACTGAAGCTGTATATCACCGCAACACCGCGTTACTTCCCGATCATCGGGAGCTGGATAGCGCGCCATAGCGACATATTGCGCAGGCCAGGCTTATACGGCATGGCTGGCTTCGCATGGGGCGGGGAATCCATCAAGGTCGCAAATTTCGAGGTTCCCGAACGAGCGGAAGGGCGTTCCTATAGGTTGATTGCGCAAGCGGGTGGGCGCTATCAACTCACCGGGCCCGGTCTACAACGACCAGTGATCGGACGAGTCGGCGTAAGCGAACGTTTTTTGACGAACGATGGGTTCGTGACTCTGCTTGTCGAGCAAATGATTGGAGAGAGCGACGTTGCATTCGATCTCACGCGTCATTCTCGGCAGATAACGATCGATGATTTGCGGAAGACATTGCGTATCTCCGAGTCCGGCGTCAAATCGAATGTTCTAGGCGCTACCTTGCAAGGCACGGATCCGGTCCGGCTAAGCGCGACGATCAATCAGATCGGCAATGAATACGTTCGGCAAAATGCGGACCGCAAGGCGGTCATCGCGGAAAAGACCCTGACGTTTTTGCAGGCGCAGTTACCCGCCATGAAGGCGCAGGTGCAAGACGCCGAAGAAAAGTACAACGCTTATCGCAATACTCACGTGCTCATTGATCCGAGCGAGGAAGGTCGCCAATTGCTGCGTCAAAGTGCTGACGCGGCAGCGCAGATCGTCGAGTTGAAGCGACGTCGCGAGGAACTCGCGAGCCGCTTTTCATATCCGCATCCGAGTGTGGTCGCAAGCGATCAGCAGATCGCCTCGACTGAGCAATACCTGGATGACGTCAATGCTCGTATGAAAGCATTGCCACTGACCGAACAGGGCGCGCTGCGTCTGCAGCGCGATTTGCAGGTCAGCACGGAACTGTACTCGGCGATGCTGAATAACATAGAGCAATTGCAGATCATCAGAGCGGGGAAGGTCGGATCCGTGTTGCTGATCGACAGCGCCGACGTGCCCGAACTTCCCGTCAAGCCGATCAAGTCGCTGGTACTGCTAGTGTCGGCATTGGTGGGGCTCGCATTGGGTAGCGCGGTCGCGCTCGCGCGTGACCTGATGTTCCGCGGCGTGACCGACCCGCAAGAGCTCGAAGCTGTCACTGGCTTAAGTGTTTTTGCAACGATTCCGCAAAGTCAGCGGCAGGTCGAAATGACGAAGAAAGCCCCCGCGGGCTCACGGGTGGGACTTTTGCTTGCCGCCCTCTATCCAGAGGATCCCGCAGTGGAAGGCCTGCGCATGCTGCGCTCGGCGCTGCAGTTTGCGATGTCTGGCGCGCGCAACAACGTAATTTTGCTCGCTGGTCCGCTGCCTGGCATCGGCAAGTCGTTCACGTCAGCGAATCTTGCCGCGGTTCTCGCGGCTGGCGGCAAGCGCGTGCTGCTCGTGGATGGTGATCTGCGACGCGGGCAATTGAACGAGTACTTCAGTCTCGCAAGGACGGAAGGCCTGAAGGAGGCGCTCGACGGCTCGGCTGCACTCGACGCAGTGATTCAGAAAGACGTCTTGCCGAATCTCGACTTCATCGAGACCGGCGAGTATCCGTCGGACCCCGCGGAGCTGCTGTTGCGCAGCGGGGTTTCCGAAGTCATACAGGAGGTCGCGCGCCGTTACGACATCGTGCTGCTCGACGCGCCCGCGATCCTCGTCGTGTCAGACACGGGGACCATGGCACCAGCCGCAGGGCTGATCTTCCTGATGGCGCGTTTCGGGGAAACGCGGATGAAAGAGATCGTCGAATCGTCGAAGCGACTCGCGCAAACCGGAGCAAGGGTCAACGGTCTGCTGCTCAATGGTTTCAAGGGCCCCGGCGGCAGCTACGGCGATGCAAAAGTTTACGGCGGCCAGGCATATGTAGCGCATCGCTACGAAGCAACCGGGAAGCGATCAGGTACGACATAGGGATACGGCACGCGGATTCGGTCCCGCGGTCACCAACATCTTTCGATCCAGCGGTCTGCGTTAAAACAAGGGGAGTAGCAGTCATGCGTCAGCAAAGCGAATTGAAAGTTGCAATCGTCGGTTTGGGCTATGTCGGCTTGCCGCTCGCAGTCGAGTTCAGCAAGCGCAGACCGGTAGTGGGGTTCGATATCAATCGTGCGCGTATCAACGCGCTGCGTGAGGGTCGCGACACGACGCTGGAGGTGACTGACGATGAACTTGCCGCTGCAACAGGAATGAAATACACGTCAGATGTGGCGGAACTGAAAGACTGCAATTTGTATATCGCGACGGTGCCGACGCCAATCGACCGGTATAAACGCCCGGATCTGACTCCGTTGCTTCGTGCGAGCGAAACGATCGGAAGCGTCCTGAAACACGGCGACATTGTCATTTATGAGTCGACGGTCTACCCCGGGGCCACGGAAGAGGACTGCGTGCCCGTGCTGGAGCGCACGTCGGGCCTGAAGTTCAATGTCGACTTCTTCGTGGGTTATAGCCCGGAGCGCATCAATCCTGGCGACAGGACGCACCGTGTAACCGACATCCGCAAAGTGACGTCGGGCTCGACGCAAGAAGTGGCCGACCTCGTCGACTCGCTTTACCGCGAGATCATCACTGCTGGCACGCATAAGGCTAGCAGTATTCGAGTGGCCGAAGCGGCGAAGGTGATTGAGAACACGCAACGAGACGTCAACATTGCTTTGATGAATGAACTTTCGATCATTTTCAACAGGATGGGCATCGATACCGAGTCTGTCCTTCTCGCAGCAGGCACGAAATGGAACTTCCTGCCGTTTCGCCCGGGGCTCGTCGGCGGCCATTGCATTGGCGTCGATCCGTATTATCTGACGCACATGGCTCAGGCCATGGGTTACCACCCCGAAATCATTCTTGCGGGACGTCGCCTGAACGACAGCATGGGCATCCATGTCGTGTCGCAACTGATCAAGGCGTTGAGCAAGCGTGGCATCGATATCGCCGGGTCGCGCGTGCTGGTAATGGGCCTGAGTTTCAAGGAGAACTGCCCCGATCTGCGCAATACACGCGTCGTCGACATCGTTGCCGAGTTGTGTCAGTACAGTGTGCATGTGGATGTCTTCGACCCGTGGGTGTCGAAAGAGGAAGCTCACCACGAATACGGCATTGACCCGATCGATACGCCGGCGCGCGGAGCCTATGATGCGATCATCGTTGCGGTGGCGCATTCGCAGTTTGTCAAGATGGGCGAAGATGCGCTGCGCTCGTTCGGCAAATCACAGCACGTCCTGTACGACCTCAAATTCATCTTGCCGGCTGACGCGAGCGATCTGCGCCTCTAGGCGCCACGATCCGCGCCGGCTTCGCCGGTGAACGCGAAGGAAGACCGGGTTGCTTTGAATGTATTCGTTCTTTGGGAGATTTTCGATGTCCGAGCGCTATGACTCCATTCGAAAACAGCTCAAGCAAAATCCTCAGACATGGTTGATCACGGGAGTGGCCGGATTTATCGGGTCCAATCTACTTGAAGCGCTGCTTGCATTGGGACATCGAGTGGTGGGTCTCGACGATTTTTCGACCGGCTATCGTCGCAATCTCGACGAGGTTCGCGCTATCGTCACGCCCGAACAATGGAAGCGCTTCACCTTCATCGAAGGCGATATTCGCAACTCAGCAGACTGTGCACGCGCCGTGGCGGGCGTAGATCATGTGCTGCACGAGGCCGCGCTAGGTTCCGTGCCTCGCTCGGTGCATGATCCGATCGCGACTCACGAGGTGAACCTGAGCGGCTTCCTGAATATGTTGGTCGCGGCCCACGATGCGAACGTGCTGAGTTTCACGTACGCGGCGTCGAGTTCGACGTATGGCGATCATCCGGGGCTGCCAAAGGTCGAAGACACCATTGGGCAGCCTCTGTCTCCCTATGCCGTGACGAAGTACGCGAACGAGCTCTATGCGTCGGTATTCGCGCGAACGTACGGGTTTAACACCATTGGACTGCGTTACTTCAACGTCTTCGGCAAGCGCCAAGATCCGAATGGCGCATACGCGGCGGTCATACCGAAGTGGACGGCGGCGTTGATCGACGGGACTGAAGTCGTCATCAACGGCGACGGCGAGACGAGCCGTGACTTCTGCTTTATCGACAACGTCGTGCAAGCCAACCTGCTCGCTGCGACCTCGGAACCGTCGAGCCGCAATGAGGTGTACAACGTGGCTGTCGGTGGCCGCACGACGCTCAATCAACTGTATGAGGAATTGAAGGCGGCGCTCGCGCAAAATGGCGTGCATTGCGACAGGCCTCCTGTCTACGCACCTTTTCGCGCCGGAGATATACGGCACTCACAGGCGAACGTGGAGAAGGCCCGGCGTCTGCTTGGCTATGGGTATGCGATTCCACTCGCGCAGGGACTTGCCGAGGCGATGCCGTGGTATATCCAGTTCATATCGACGACGGGCGCCGAGTCGATTGAAAATCATCTGTTCCGACCCGTCTGAGCGATCGACCACCATGAAGATTTTGATGCTCGTGAGCTCGATGCAAGGTGGTGGCGCTGAGCGAGTCGCGTCTACGCTGGTCAATGCCTGGGCCGCGCGCGGCGATGCCGTCACGCTGGCCGCGACATTTTCCGGCCGCGGGGCATGCCACTATGAGCTTTCCAGCAACGTGAAATTCGTCTATCTGGTTGATCTCGCCAAACAGCGCGGTAAGGCGCCGAGAGCGTACTACTCGCGCTTCATGGCATTGCGCTCGCTGATCCGCGCAAGCAAGCCGGATGTCATCGTTTCCTTTCTGACCAATGTGAATATTACGGCGATCCTGGCATCGCGAGGGCTTGGCGTTCCCGTCATCGTTTCAGAGCGGACCAATCCGCTGGCCGATCGCCGCTCGCTGTTCTGGAAGCTGCTGTGCAAACTCGTGTACCCCCAGGCGAGTATCGTGACCTTGCTGACCGACAGCGTGGTCACTCCGTTCAGAAAAGTCGTACCTGGCATCAAGCGTATTGCGGTCGTACCGAGCCCTTTGCCTGACGCGTTGCTCGCGCAGAATCCGCAACCATTGAGCGAGGGCGAGCGCAAGCGCGTGATTGCACTTGGGCGTCTGCACGAATGCAAGCAGTTCGATTTGCTGGTCAACGCTTTCTCGTCGATCGCGCATGTACTCCCGGACTGGGATTTGTGGATCTGGGGGGAGGGGCCGGAACGCACGCGACTGGAAGCCCAGATTGCGAGGTTGGGCATGAGCGGCCGCATCTTCCTGCCTGGCCAAACCCGTACGCCATGGGCCGTGATGATAAATGCACAGGCGTTCGTGTTGTCGTCCCGGCATGAAGGTTTGCCAATGGCACTGATGGAAGGCATGGCGCTCGGGCTTCCGTCGGTGGCGTTCGACTGTCCAAGCGGTCCAAAGGAATTGACGTGCGACGGTCAGGATGGGTTGCTGATACCGCCGGGCGACGAGTTCGCGATGGCTAATGGCTTGCGCCGATTACTGTCGGACGAGTTGTTACGCCGCGAACTTGGCAAGCGGGGCGCCGCATCAGTACGGGAACGCTACTCGTCGCAAAGAATCCTGCAGATCTGGGATGAATTGTTCCAAACCGTCGGCGCGCGCGAAGAATGCTGAAATCGACGTGGAATCGCGACACCGCGAATCGCCACGCTGTCGCGGGAGTCGGCGGCACAACCTCGATGACGGCATGATTACTTTGCGAAGTTCGCACCCGTAAAAACCAGCGCGAGCGGGTAGTTTAAATACCGTTCAGGCGGCCTTTAGGAGAGAGTTTGATGTGCGGCATCGTCGGGTTTTTAGGGGGGAGATGGAGCGCGGACCTGTCTCCGATCAGAACGATCCGCATGATGGCGGATGCGATCGCCCATCGTGGGCCAGACTGCGCGGGCTCGTGGTGCGATCAGACGCGACGCCTCGCTTTCGGGCATCGACGCCTGTCGATTCAGGATCTCTCCGAAGCGGGCCATCAACCAATGCTTTCGCATTCCGGGCGTTATGTGATCGTCTTCAACGGCGAGATCTATAACCAACGGGAACTTCGCGTCCAACTGGAACGCTCGGGGCAGGCACCACGATGGCGCGGCAGTTCGGACACGGAAACGCTCGTTGCCTGCTTCGATGCGTGGGACATTCAGACCACGGTGCAGCGCTGTGCCGGCATGTTCGCGTTCGCCGTATGGGACCGCATGACCAGCACGCTGATGCTCGCACGCGACCGGCTCGGAGAAAAGCCGCTCTACTATGGCTGGCAGGGACAAGGTGACAGCACCACGTTTCTGTTTGGCTCCGAGCTGAAAGCAGTGAGGGCGCACCCGGCTTTCGAAGGCAAGATCAACCGAGGCGCGTTGAGTCTGCAATTGCGGCATGGCTGTGTGCCGGCACCCTATTCGATCTACGACGGTATCTTCAAACTTGAATCTGGATGCCTGCTTTCGATCTCTCTCGACGCGCGAGAGCCGAAGGTCTGGCCGTACTGGTCTGCCGTGGCCACGGTCGAAAATGGCATTGCACAGCGATTCACGGGTACGCCAGAGCAGGCGGTCGATCAACTCGAGGCACTGCTGCGCAAGTCGGTGAGTCAATGCATGATTTCCGACGTGCCGCTCGGCGCGTTTCTGTCTGGAGGGATCGACTCCTCCACCATTGTGGCTTTGATGCAGGCGCAATCTGCGCGCCCGGTGAGGACGTTCACGATCGGCTTTCATGAGCCAGGCTATGACGAGGCCACGCTCGCCAAAGCGGTCGCAAGGCATCTGGGTACGGACCACACACAACTGTATGTGACCGCAGACCAGGCGATGGGTGTGATCGAACGCTTGCCGACGTTTTACGACGAACCGTTTTCCGACGTCTCGCAGATTCCCACCATTCTGGTGGCCCAGCTTGCGAGACAGCATGTCACCGTGTCTTTGTCGGGCGACGCCGGCGACGAGTTGTTCTGTGGTTATACGCGTTATCAGAGAAGCGCGCGTATATGGAACAAAATGTCGCATGTGCCTGCACCTTTGCGCCGGCTTGCGATGAAAGGCGTGGCGGCCGTTTCGCCCAATGTATGGAACAGCATGGCGGATGCGGTCAGGCCCATGCTCCCCGCTTCTTTGCACAAAGCAAACATTGGAGACAAAATGCACAAGGCGGCGGCGATCATCAGCAGCGACTCATTTGATGAGCTCTATCTGCGTATGATGTCTCAATGGGACAATCCTGCAAGAACCGTGATCGCAGGCTTTGAGCCCTCGACGCTGCTAACCGATAATGCACCGGCTTTCAATGGAGTTAGTGGCATGCAGCGCATGATGGCGCTGGACATGATCACTTATCTCCCCGATGACATTTTGACGAAAGTCGACAGGGCTGCGATGGGGGTTTCACTCGAAACACGTATGCCATTTCTCGACCATCGCGTCGTCGAGTTTGCGTGGCGAGTGCCGCAATCGATGAAAATCCGCGATGGAGAGTCAAAGTGGATACTTCGACAGGTTCTTCACCGCCATGTACCGCGCAGACTCGTCGAAAGACCCAAGATGGGATTCGGCGTGCCGATCGGTCATTGGTTACGAGGGCATTTGAGAGAGTGGGCGGAGACATTGCTCGATCCGGCACGCTTGCGACGTGAAGGATATTTCGATCCAGCGATCGTTCGCCTCAAGTGGAAGCAGCATCTTTCATCCGAACACAACTGGCAAGGGCAGTTATGGAACGTGCTGATGTTCCAGAGTTGGCTGGAAAATCAGCAGACGCAGACCAATTCAGCCCACTCAACGAATGAGGATACCGATGACGCGCGCCAGATTTTATGATGCTGCGCACTGCCGCCGCGCCGCTTATCGAAGAATTGGTTGTCGAGGCATAGCATGAGCCCCGGGCATGGCGTCTTCACGATCTCACTAGATTTCGAGTTGTACTGGGGCGTGAGGGATAAACGCACAATCGAAGGTTATGGCGAGAATCTTCGCGGTGTCCGGAAAGCTATCCCCGAGATGTTGCGCATTTTCAGAGCGCACGACCTTCATGCAACATGGGCCGTCGTGGGATTTCTCTTTTTCAGGAACGCCGACGAGTTGAGAAAGGCCATTCCGGATCTTCAGCCAGATTACTCGAGGCGCACTTTCTCTCCTTATGAATATATCGCCGCAGCAACCGAGCTCGACCCGGCCTATCACTTCGCCCCCGATTTGATCGCGTTGATCGCAGCTACGGAAGGACAAGAAATTGCCACGCATACGTTCTCGCATTACTACTGTCTGGAGGGAGGTCAAACGAGGGACCAGTTCGAGGAAGATATTCGTTGTGCGCAGGCCGTTGCGAAAGCTCACGGCCTTACGATAAAGAGCCTTGTTTTTCCACGGAATCAGTGGAACGAGGAATATCTTTCGTCGCTTGCGAGGCTCGGGTTGCAGTGCTATCGGGGCAACGGTGTCGGGCGGATGCACAGAGCGTCGAATGCGGCGAGTCAAAGCCGGTTCACACGAGCTTTAAGATTGATCGACGCATATGTCAATCTTTCCGGTCATAACACCTACGACCTCCAGGAGTGCGTTCAGCAAACTCCGTTTAATTTCCCGGCAAGCAGGTTTCTTCGACCTTATTCAGAACGGGTGGCGTTTCTGGACGATCTCAGGCTGCACCGGGTCAAGAGATCGATGACTGACGCCGCTGTGAATCGACGGCTTTATCATCTGTGGTGGCACCCTCATAATTTCGGTGCCAACCTCCAGCAGAACATCCAGTTCCTGCAAGCGATTGCCGATCATTACGATGAGCTGGAAGTGAAGTACGGCTTCAGCTCGCTCAATATGGGAGGGCTGTGCGAAATCGCAACGGCGGGCCGCCGCTGGCAGAGTACCAGTACCTCGCTGGGCTACCTGTTCGAGAGATGGAAGTGACGAGCGTGAGCAAACTTCGTCAGTCCGACGCGAGAAGTCGCAAATAAAGTTGCTCGAAGCGCTGGCGTGCCCGTTCAATAGTGAAATCGAGGTGCGTGCGCTCCATAGCGGCAGCCCCTAATTGTCTGCGTGCGTCCTCTGACAGTTCGGCAAGCCGCAGCAGCCCATCGGCCAACGCCTCGGAGTTTTCCTTTGGCACGACGATTCCGGTGCGGGCGACCAGCATCGCCGCGTCACCGACATCCGTCACGACAGAGGGTAGTCCCATCGCCATCGCCTCGCCCACCACGTTCGGAAATCCCTCGGTGCGGGAGCTCAGGCAAAACAAGTCCATTGCTGCGAGGCAAATGGGAACGTCGCGTCGCTCGCCGAGCAGTACGAAGCGAGATGCGTGGCCTGTTGCCGTAATCCAACCAGCGAGTTCACGATTATCCGCATCGAGACTTCGACCGACCATCAGAAAGCGTATATCCGGGTTTCGTTCGGCAGCCAACCCCGCCGCACGAACGAAATTCGCATGATCTTTCACGGGATGAAAGCGCCCGACAATACCGATTACCACGGCATTCTGCGCGAATCCGCACTGCTCGCGCAGCGCATTGCGTTGCGCTAGCGTGGCAGACAGTTTCGCCATATCGAAGCCGTTCGGGATGACGAGCATGCGCCGCTCGTCGTATCCCACCGACACGTGTGCACGCAATGACGCGTGGGCGGCACAGACGATGGCGCGCGGCATCGATCGTGAAAGTCTGGCGCAAACCTTTCTCAAGATGGCCGTTGCGTGCGAGCCGCTCGCTCGGACATCGGTGGTTCGAATGCCCCAAACGATTCGCCGATGAGCGCTCAGCCATCCGGCGAGGCCGGCAAGAAAGTCGGCGTGATACATCCATGTCTGGATGATGTCGGGTTGCGTCGTGCGTATCAGCCGGACCAGCCGGACCAGCGTGAGCGGAATGCCTAGTGCCGTTTGCATACCGAGCACGTGTACATCGACCCCTCGGCCAGCCAACTGCTCGCCGATTTTCCCGTTCGTGGTGAGGGAACAGACGACGTGACAAAAATCGGGACTTCCGTGATGCGATTCGACCAGACGTTGCATCATCAATTCCGCGCCGTCCGAATGTAGGGCGATGATCACATGAAGTACTTTCACCATCGGATCTCCCGAATATCACGTGGGGCAAGATCGCACCGTTGAGCGGATCGCGGGCGACAGTGTGAATCGGTCAGAATGTGGCGCCTCGTTGAATCGATCCTCGTCGTCCTAAGATCTGGACCTGGAGAATCCCAGGTATAGGACGAAGGATCCTGCGTGCATCAGGGCGGTCGAAATCAACACGCCGGCGATTCCGAGCCATGGTATCAATAAGATGTTTCCAATTGCCTTCAGCATGAAGCTGAGAAGAGCAATCATGGCCATCGACCGGTAACGTCCTTCGCTCGCATAGAGCTGCATCATGACCAGTACGCCGAAGTAGAAGGGTACTTGCAGGAGACCCCAACGAAAGATGCTGGCCACCGCGGCTGTGTCGTGCCCGGTAAAAGCGCCGCGTTGAAACAGTAAGCCGACGACAGTTGGCGCCAGCAGCCAGGAGACCGCCGCGCAAGCGCCGCCCATCGCAAGCATAAGAAGCACCCATTTCAAAGCGGTGTGCCGGGCTCGTATAGGGTCGCCGCGACTGATGATGTCTGAGAGGATCGGCAGCGTGGCGCGGCCAATGGCCAGTGCGCCCATGCTAAGGAGGAGCGAGAGTACGCGGTTCGCGTAGCCGAGCGTTGCGATTGCGCCATCGCCGACGTGGGCCAGGAAATACTGATCGAGTGGTGCGGCCGTGCACAGGACGATCTGGCCTAACGTGAATACGCGCAACGCCTGAATGGTTGCTGCCCACTGCGGCGACTGGAATGACAGGCGCGGGCGCACGCGGATGTGGTCTGCTTGGCCGGCCAGTAGTCTCAGAGAAATTGCCTGCACGATGAAGCCGATCGTCGTGCCCCACAGTAACGGATAAATCGAACTGCCATCAGACGCGCACAGGACGAAAACCAGCGTGGCCGCCGCCGGCATACTCTCGAGCAGCGAACTGATATGGCGGTCACGAACCTGAAGACGCGCTGCATAGACGCAAACCACTAATGTGAGTACACCGACCGGCGCCATGCCGAGCATCAGTTGCCGTGTCATCTCGCGCGTTTGTAACGACAGATTTCCCGCCATCGCATGGAGCGCAACGGGCCAAAGCAGGTAAAGCGCGAGTGTGAGCATGGTGCCGACGATTGCCGTGGCCACTTCCAGTTCGCCGAGGAATCTCGCCTGATCCCGTTTGCCGTGTGTGCGAAGTTCGACTAAAACCGGCACAAGGACAATGGCGAGCACGGACGCCAACGCCGAAGGCAGCCATACGAGCAGTGTCAGCGTGAACTGATAGGCGTCGACGGTGTTGCTGACGCCATAGCGATAGGCGACGGCGACTTCCTTGAGCGCACCGGCGCAGCGGCCCAGCAACACGAACAGCGACACCCGCGCCGCATTGCGCGCGATTCGCAGATGATCCGGGTGAGCGTGCAGCAAGCGGCTTCGCCACGCCGCGATCTGAGATATCAAGGATGTAGCCTTCTATTTTCGTTCACACTGGTGGTTCGATTTGCAATCAACTCACGGATGCCGAACAGACTAACGCTAAACGGACAAGCTGGATCGGTATGCGTGAAGGGCAACATAAGTACTTCGGTCAAGGCAACGGGTTACCGAGTATTTGTATAAGAAAAAAACATTGGGCCGGGTTTGCTTGAATCAGACGACAGGGATCGCACCGAATATTTTCCGGCCTGTTTTGTGACACAGATATGTCGAACGCGTCGGGCAGTGTCGGCATATGGATCAACAGAGACGTTAGGGTAGAACGGAAAGGATATGGCGATCAAGCCGCGAGTCGCCATATCTTCGTTGCCTTGCTTGCCGCGGCGTTGGCCGGGTATGGCTCCTACGTTGAGATGTGGGAATTGCGAGGTTGGTTGCGACTTGATAGATGAGTGACATTTCTATCGAGTGGCCAGCGTGCCAGTGCGCACTTCGCGGAGCAGGACGTTAGAAGCACCACCGTACGCCGGGCTGGAACTCTGAACTGTTTCGACATTGATAATGGTCACCGCACCGATGTGGATGGGGTGGACGTAGATGATGGGCTTCGAATCCGAACCCGTGTTGCAATGTCTGGCAACCACGTTGCTGACGTGCGTTTCTCCCGACTTATAAAAGGCGTCGATGATGCCGCGTCGAATATTGGCTCCATAGTCATCGAGCGTCACCCCGTCGATTCTGAGGTAACCCCACGCGCCGACGATGCCGCCAAATCCATTTCCCTTCGCCACGACGTTGTGCAACACCGCGTGTGTGTTACCTCCGTCGACCTGAAAGCCAGGCCCCTTGTTGTTGTTGCATTGCGTGCGAAAGCATTGCACGTCGATGTTGCCCAGATTTCGCGGATCGTTGGGCTCGAAATCGATGCCGGCCATCGGCAGGGTGCCATTGGCATCTGCATAAACGCCATCGTAGTCCCGAAAACGGTTCGAATTGATGACCGACACGTTGTTCCTATATGCATTGCTCGCGCGGCAGTCGCGAAAGACGATATCGGTCGGCAAAGCGGCAAGCACGTTCGGCGATTCGCACGCCACATAGAATCCGTCAACTGCCGCGTTATGCGAGCGAACGTTTGTGAACGTCAACCGGGCGCATGACGAATAGATTTGCACGCTGTGCGCGGGCACTTCCCCGGGGCGGCGGTGACTTCGATTGCCGTCGACGGTCAGATCATTGATCTCACCGTCGGTGCATTGCCTGAAGCAAAGGATCTGGAAGCCATCGCGCACCGGCATGTTATCCGCTGCGGCTATCGTCGCACCGTTACCTTCGATGCGGAAATTCTGCGCGCCAGTCAAATCGATTCGATTCGAAACAACATAGCGCTTCGTTTCCAGAACAAGTGTGCGGTTCTGTTCTGCCTGAAGCCACCGAAATGCTGCGCGCAAACGGCTGGTGTCGTCGCTATCGCCAGAGGGAAAGTCTGCAAGCGAGGCCTGATTCAGCAGTGGCGCCGCCACGAGACGACGGAAATGAAGGGACCACGCCGCTGCACCTGACAAGATAACGTTTAAAGCGTGTCGGCGGTTGGGCAAGATCGGTCTCCAATTAAGATCAACATCAATGGATCAATCCACTTGTTGGCTGGGCAGGCTCTTGACACGGCCACCGGAAAGTATTACTCGATCAGAGAGTCGATAAATGCTATCCACTGGCTCCGGTACTGCGAACAGCGAAATACACTCGGATGTTGGCGGAGCATCAGTAATGCTCGACGGAAAGCCGGCGTGACAGAATCCGCGACTGTGCTGCGCGTGGACTCAGTGCAGACAGCCGGCTGGGGTTGAGCCTTGCAATTGGCCGCTAGCAACCGCAGGCGAAGCGGTCCAGCAGGCCGCCTTGACGCGACAGTCAAGCGGGCTTCCTTGCCAGGAAAATTAATCCACACATCTTGGTCACCACGAGCTTTTGAGTCATCGTCGGCAGCCATGCGGCCATGGTCTTGCGCTGGCCCAGTCGCGCCTGCAGCCAGTCGTCCTCGATATGCCGGATGTCGCAGAAGTAGTGGGTGTACATGGTATGGATTTCTTTGCGGGTTCGATAGTGAGTCCACTTGTCCAGCCACGCACAGGTATCCTCGCTCCAGCGCACGATACCGACATCGCGCTTGTTATAGCCAGCTCCAAGCGACCGAAGGGCCGCAGCGTAGTAGACCCGTGAGCGGCTCCCTTTCGGAAACCAGTGCAAAAACGGAACGCCGCAATGCCCCTCGCGCCAGACACCCTTGTGCGGAAAAAGGTTGATGACTGTGCCGCCAGGTTTCAGCACTCGCTTGATCTCTGCTAGCACAACATCGAGATCTTCGACGTGTTCCATGACCTGATTATTAACGACCAGATCGAATGAAGCGCTTTCGAATGGAATGATGTCACCTTCCATTGGTCTGATCGCTGTGCCGAAAAGGCTACGATCGACGGATGCCGCATAGTCCGATGCCTCGTAGAAAATGTCGCAGCCGTAGCTATCGATTTCGCGCCGACGTAGTTCCGCTACGATCCGGCCGGCGCCGCAACCGTAATCGAGCACACGAGTCTGCTCGCCCTGTAGATGGTCGAGAATCCACTGAATGCAGAAATCATAGTTGTTCATGGACCACTCACATCGTTAAAAACTGAAGCCGGGTTCAAGCATCGCCTCGTAGAATTGGCCTGCTCAGGTCAGCTTGTTGCACGGCATGCGCTCCTTGCACTTCTGAGGATGCGGGCGGAGGCTCAAAAATTGTGAGTACGCGTCGTGTGCCAGTTCGTTACCGAGTACTTTGCTGTGCAGCGTCGAATCATTCTGTGCACGGTGCACGGAGCGGTACAGTCTCGCAATTGTAATTGGCGTTATGTGCGGTGCCTCACACAAGCGAAATCATAGCGCGCTATTTCACCCATAAATACGCGTTTTAACCGATCCGCCGGATTGGCGAGAAAATTGACGAAGTGGAACGGGGGTGAATAAGACAGAAATGTTATCTAAGCTTGATTGAGGAGTTTGAGCCGTCATAGAACTGCATGATAAGTCATATAAAACGATAATTGGGTGCAAGTCCCAATATGTCCCACGCGCGCGCGGAAAATACGATCGAGTCCTGTCAAATGCGAACGGACTTGACTAGATGGGATAGTTTGGCGCGTAGGCGCACTTTCCTGTTCCGAAGGTGCAGGGAGGTGCCGCATGTCGTCGAGAAGCACATTGGGAACTATAGGGACGAGGGGTACGGACATAATACGATCACGGCAGGATACTCACGCCGCTGATCTGAACATCCGAGCTTCCGTCGTAGACCATGCTCGAGCTTTCGACCACTTGGACGTTGTTAACGATCACCGACAGGCTGTGAACCGGATGCACGTAGATGATCGGCTTCGAAGACCCGGTATTGCAGTTGCGCGCGACCACGTTATTTATGATTGTCTGCCCGGAGTTATCGAACGCGTCGATGATGCCTCGGCGAACGCTCGATCCGTAGTTTTCGAGCGTGATGCCCTCGATTTCGAGGTAGCCCCACGATCCGACGATGCCACCGAACGCATTCGCGTCGGCGACTACATTGTTCAGGATCACGTGTGTGTTCTGTCCGTCGACCTGAAACCCCGGGCCCGTGTTATTGTTGCACTGCGTGCCAAAGCATTGCACGTCGATATTGCCGAGGTCTCGCGAATCGTTGGGCTCGAAATCGGCGCCTGCCATCGGGAGCGTGCCGTTAGCATTCGTGTAGACGCCGTCGTAGTCGCGGAATCGATTCGAATTGATGAGCGTGAGATTGTTACGGTATGCGTTGTTCGCGGTGCAACTGCGGAAAGCGATATCAGTGGGCAAAGCAGCGAGCGTATCGGGTGATTGCGACGCAACGTAGAATCCGTCGACTGCTGCGTTATCTGATCGAACGGTGTGAAACGTTAGCCGGGCGCACGAAGAATAGATTTGCACGCTGTGAGCGGGCACTTCCGCCGGGCTGCGGTTCGACCGATTGCCATCGATATTAAGGTTGTCGATCTCGCCGTCGGTGCATCCCTCGAAGTGGAGAATCTGAAAGCCATCCTGCACGGGCATGCTATCGGCGGCGGCTATCGTCGCGCCATTGCCCTCGATGCGGAAGTTTTGTGCGTTCGTGAGCCCAATACGGCTCGACACGACATAGCGCGTGGTATCAAGGACTAGCATCCGGTTCTGCTCAGTCTGCAACCAGTGAAATGCTGCCAGCAAACGTTCGGTATCGTCGCTTCCGCGCGCGGGAAAGCTCGCGACGGAGGCTTGATCCCAAGTGGATGCCGCAAGGGCATGAAAGGGACGAGTCGCCCATGCGGCAGCGCTGCAGAGAATTGTTAGCACCAACTGCCGGCGGTGGGTCACGATGAATCTCCAATGAACGTAGTATTTCGTCAACTGAGTAACAGCTTGATCGAAGCGCTTTACTATGAGAATAGGTAAATATTTCGGGTATCGAAATGGTGTGTCGAGAATAGGGCCAGTCGATCTTATTCTTCAGATGAAGGGCGCGGCGGGTCAGACCTAAGAGCTTTGCGGCACACTCAGGGACTTTCCGCATATTCTCCGTGGCGCTTCCTATGCAACGCTTGGCGAGTTCAGTGAGCTGATTCGAGAATCGGAAATAAACGCACGAGACGGTAGAGGGAATGGACATGAAAGACTGGCCGCGCGTCGGCTTCATCTTCCTCGCGTTGCTCATCGCATCAGTGATGAGCTACGGTCCTTACGTGATGATGGTCGGCATCCTGTTGCTGGCGGCAATCTGCATCTCGATGAGTAGCACGCGAGCCTGCTTGTTTAACAAACGTAATGCGTGCATTGCGTTTGCGTCTATCGCGGTGATCAGCTGCTTCTATCTGTATGCGCTGATCGTGCCGCACCCGCAAGGCGCCGCCCCGCTCGAAAAATCCCTGACTAACAACTATCTGTTCCTGATCCTGGTGGTCATTTTCCTGTTTTCTTTCAGGGCATTGTTCCACACTCATCTGAAGGACGTGACCGACGTGCTGGGCGCCCTATTGGTATTCAACGCTGTCATTCTGCTGATTCAAACCGTGATGCTAGCCGTTACTCATCAATATATCGATTTGGTTCATCCTGTGACAGGCGTTGAGTCTCGATATCGAAATTACGCAAACCTTAACCCGTTCTTTGCGTACCGGCCAACAGGGCTATTTGTAGAGCCATCGGAGTTCAGCGCGGCGATCGACGCAATGGCAATCGGGTACGTGATCCTGAGCCGCGCCCTTGGGCGTCGCCCTAACAATCATGTGATCGGACTAACGATCCTGTGCATGCTCATTACGCAGTCCACGGCGGCCATCATCCAAAGCGGCATTTTGCTGCTGGCAGTCGTCTTGCTGCAAAGACCGAAGACGAAGCTATGGTTTCTCGCCTGCATCGCTCTCGCGCTCATCGCGTCACCGGGCTTGCTGATGCGCTATACCGATAGCTTTGTGTTGAAGTACGATGCCACCTCGGGCATTCGTCTAGCCTTGCTTGACTATATCTACCACGCCCGACAAGGCTGGGATTACTGGATAGGATTCGGGCCCTTTTCGGTAGAAGCCAGTTTGTACACCATGGCGACGAGCGATCCTGACGCGCCTGTCGCCTCGCTCAACGATGCGGGACTGTTAAACTACTTTGTTGTTCAGTTCGGCATTATCGGGCTCGCGGTCCCGGCGTGCATGTTCCTCAGGATGCGCAAGAACCTCACTACGGTGTTGTTTTTCGCCGCGCTGATGACATCCAAATTGTCCTATACGTATCCCGCTCTCTACTATGGCCTGCTGCCGCTGCTGATAGTGCTTCCAGAGCCGAAGGAACCGGCGGCGAGCGAAGTGCACGAACTGATGTCGGTAAGCCGCGGGCGACACGCACCCGACGTGTGACGCCTCTAGTTACAGCTTTGACAAACTAACGGCTATTTCAAAAGTGGAGTGGCTAATGCGGCTTACGAGGCATGTGGGTTGAAGGCCGAGAAGTCGAGCTTGCCTGCGATGAGGAACAGCACAGTTCGCATGGTTTTGAAGCTGGCGTATCCGCGCACCTTGCGCTTGGCAGCTTGAAACAGGCCATTGATGGCTTCATGAAACCGTTGGTCTGGCGTGTCTGCGCCCACGCGACGATGCCGTCGAAATGACGAACGATCATGCGTGCGACCTCCTTTATGGGTTCAACCTTGGAGCGCATGACGTTGCTACACCACCGGCGCAACATCTTTGAGACCACATGGATCTCATCCGGTATCCCGCGTGCCGCGATGTACGGTCATCGATTGCGCTGCCGCCCTGGCGGGCGTCGTTGCGTGCGACATGCGGGGTTACGTTGCGCGCCCGGCAATCGTTTACGAAATCACGTGTGTCGTAGGCCTTGTCGGCACCGACTGTCTTCGCGTGAGTGCCCGGCACGCAGTCGAGCAGTCGCAGCGCACTGGCCCGCTCGCCAAAGCCATCTGCATGGATTGCCGCAGCGCCGACCCCCAGCCCGGAGCGGTTCTCCATCAGGATATGCCTCTGCCTCTGGTAACAGAGGATGGCCGGGCTTTGCTTGCTCTTCTTGAACAGGCGCGCATCTGCATCAGCGCTCGACTCATGCGTGTCATCGCTGCGCCGCTCGCCTTTCCAGTCGGTCTCAGCGTTGCGCCCGCCGCCACCCGGCGGATCGTCCGAGCACGAACTCTATTCAGTATAGGCGGAGCCTAACGGCCCCCCTTTCGAACGCCTCGTACACCAATAAGGGTATCTACTTGGCGATCTGGCGGATTAAGGTAACATTTTCTGGTTAGAATAAATGGCCTAATATTTACTTGTATGTAACTGCACACCCCGCAAGTGCAGGCGCCGAAGATGCCCAGCTGCGGCGCCGGCCGGCAACTCTGGGCGCGGGTTCCCTCTGCCCAGAGGTCCCGTCGGGAGCGGCTGACCCGGGCCGAACTGCCTTTCAGTTAATTAGTAGTACAAATGATGAATTTTGAAGGCGAGGGTCCTTCCTGACCACCGTCAGGAAATTAATGGCGTGCTAACCGGTGACGCGGGGCGTTTTCGACGCATTAATCAGGAGAGGAATTGCTGGGGCGCATCGTCAACATCTCCTCCGTGAACGGTTCCAAAGGTTCAGTCGGTCAGACCAACTACGCTGCGGCCAAGGCGGGTATGCACGGCTTCACCAAATCGCTGGCGCTGGAAGTGGCGCGCAAAGGCGTGACCGTCAACACGATTTCGCCGGGCTACCTGGCGACGAAGATGGTCACGGCGATTCCGCAGGAGATCCTTGATACAAAGGTCCTGCCGCTTATCCCCATGGGGCGTCTGGGCAAACCCGAAGAAGTGGCGGCGCTCGTGCTTTACCTGTGCTCGGACGATGCCGTCTTCGTGACCGGTTCCAATATCGCTATCAACGGTGGTCAGCACATGCAGTAACGCGACGAGCGCGCCGGCCGGTTCGTGCAGGGACACCGCACGAACCGGCGTGAACCATTCACGCAACACCCTGGGCTTCCATGAGAGGAATGTGTCATGAGTGAAACTTGGACGGGCATGATCATTGGGGGCTCAGCCCTCAGTATCGCGATGCTCATGGTGATTGGTCACTATCGCCGTGAGCGGAGGCGGGCAAGACTGCTACGACATCTGGATCATTATGAGTGGTGGCATCAAACGCGTGGGCGAATGTGACCGCACTGCCCGTGCGGATAACAGACAAACCCATCAGAG
Organism: Paraburkholderia metrosideri; assembly: GCF_904848625.1. GTDB lineage: Bacteria > Pseudomonadota > Gammaproteobacteria > Burkholderiales > Burkholderiaceae > Paraburkholderia > Paraburkholderia metrosideri. Next base: position 533,963 of record NZ_CAJHCP010000003.1, on the reverse strand, counting down.
AGCGGGCTGGAGGATGACACCGGAAATGGCCGGGCTATTAATGGCCACAGGCCATCAGATCACGGTACGTACGAGGAGCGGCGACATGCGGGTCGCCGCGGTCTGGCAGGTGCTGATGCCGGTCGCGCGTGACATCGAGCGCGTCCGGATTGTGACCAGCCGCGAACATGGTTTCGAGGCCATGACGATATCGTTTGCCGAAGCGTTCGCCGGGTCGCTGAACGCGGTTCTCAGACAGTTCGAGAAGGTGACGTGGGTGGCCACCGCAGAGCTTTGCTAAACATTCCTGGTGTCACGCCGAGGCGTCGGCCGGCACGCGTCGTAGTTTCGGGGTGCGCATGGTCGTCGTTCAGCAGGGGGCGCCTGCATTGGTTGTTTGTTTGACAAAAACAGGCTCAGCTGAAGCCTGGCTCGGGATTCACTTCTTCGAGTAGGAGAGCAGCATGAGAGTATCTGTCCGAAAGGACGGATCTGCGCTTTCCCACGCGCCGGACAACTGGTACGCCGTAGATTGGCGGCGGGTTGAACGGAACGTGAGAGGGATGCAGATTCGAATTGCGAAGGCGACGCGGGAAGGCAACTGGCGCAGGGGGAGAGCCCTGCAACGGATGTTGACCCGCACGTTGTCCGCAAAGCTGTATGCGGTACGACGTGTTACGCAGAATCAGGGTGCGCGAACGGCTGGAGTCGATCGCGAACTTTGGGACTCGCCTGAGAGCCGATGGCTTGCTGTCGGCAGGTTGAAGCGGCGTGGATATAAGCCTCTGCCTTTACGGAGAGTCTTTATCCCCAAGGCCAATGAAAAGGAGCGCCCTCTGGGCATTCCGACCATGCGGGACAGGGCGATGCAAGCCTTGTATCTGCTGGCCTTGGAGCCGGTGTCGGAATCGACGAGCGACCCGAACTCTTATGGGTTCAGGTTAAACCGCTCGACGGCTGACGCCATGTCACAGATATTCGTCGCCATGTCCCAGAAGGGTTCAGCCCGTTGGGTGCTGGAGGCGGATATCAAGGGATGCTTGGATCTCTCATAGCAATGCCCTCTGGTTCATGAAGTGCGTTCGAAGAAGTCCGGCTGTTCGCTAACGACCTTGATGCGCAAGCCTTTGCATCGACCGCGGCGGACCAGCACCGCGTCGAGTTCGCCGCGCTTTACACGCTGCAACACAGTTTGACGGGAAACACCGAGTCGCTGCGTTGCGACCTGCATAGCGACGTATCCATCAGGAGTGCTATCAACAAAGATGCGACGCAATGCTTCTGTTATCCGAATGCGCCAGGGCGTACCGGGCGTGGGATGCTCGCCGGCGATGAAGCCGTCATTGACCCAGCGATGGAGTGTCGACGGTGCGGTGCCCAGCACGCGGGCGGCCTGGCGGACGCTGAGCAGTTCTCCATCGGGCTGCTCAGCCGGTGGTTCGAAACAGGGGATCTTCCAGTGACGGCGCAGGTTACCCACGAGATTCTGGTTGAAGCGCATCCCCTGTGCACTCAGCCGACCCTGCGCATTGAGGATGCCCGCAATGGTGGCGTCGGGATAGTGCTGCGCGAGCCGACGGACCAGCGCAAGGGTCTCTTCGTCGGTGCGAATGGTGGCCGGCCGCGAGCGGGGCAGCTCCACATCGCATTCGGTGAGCTTGCCGCCTCGCCAGCGCAGTTTAAGATGCGCCTGGTATTGTTCGCGATGAACGGTAACCGTCACTTCCTCAAGCAGGGCGCGCAGCAACTGCTTTCTGTCACGCACGGCGAGGTTCGGCGCATACCACAGTAGCTGAAGATCTTTGCCGAGTGCCAGGAGGCTTTGGCGTTCCTGAACGCTCAACGTTCGAGGGCGGAGCTGCTCGCGCCGCTCCAGTTCATGTTGTGCCTGCTCGAGTTCGTGCAGACGTTTCTCCCATTGGGCTTCGAGCCCACGTGCCACCAGGCGATTCTCGGGGTCGACGGCATGGTATCGGCGCTCGGCCCGCTGCGCTTCATAGCGCGCGCGTTCCACAGCCAGTCGCCACTGCACAAGCGCGGCGTCATGATCGGCTTCGAGAAGCTCTGCGGCCCTCACAGCCGCTTGCAGACCGGCAGGTTCGACGGCACGCAGGAAGGTTTCGGCGGCGGCACCGTCGATCTGCAGACCACCGACATTCAGGCAATAGACGCCACGGCCATTCACAACACCTTTATTTGCACAATGGTATCCCGGTGTCTCGTTCATGCCGCGGTAGTGGGTTCTGAGTCGCCGGCCACAGTGACCGCAGATCGCCAGACCCTGAAGCAAGGCTGTGCCCTCTCTCACGGCCCCTCCAGCGTGATGCGGCGTGGGTTTGATATTGCCACCCAGGCGAACCTGATTGGCTTCATAAGTGGCCCAGTCGATATAGCCTTCATGATGGTCCTTGATGAGCACGGCCCACTGCGACTGCGGCAGCCGACGCACGCGCGTCTTCAGTCCCCCCTGCGGGTCGATGTATCGCTCCTGCCGGCTCCTGCCGTAGCAATAGGCACCAGCATAAACCGGATTGGCGAGCACGCTATGGATCGCATGATACGTCGGCGCGATCCAGCGGATCTGGTCGCTGTGATGCATCTGCAGGGGGAACGAGAGGTCCTCCGAGCGAAACCACAGCCAGACGCGGCGGGCTGAGCCGAATTCGCTGAAACGGGCGAATACGGCGCGTATTGCACCGACCACCGCTTCGTCGGGATGCAGTCTCACCTCGCCGTCGGCCTCGCCCCATACCAGCCCGGTTGGCAACCCGCGGCGCAATTCACCACGGGCTGCCTTGTTGCGAATGCCGCCATCCAGACGGGCGCGCAGGATGTGCAGTTCGGCTTCACTCATGGTGCCCTTCAGGCCGAGCAATAGCCGATCGTTAAAAAGCGCCGGGTTATATACGCCATCGGCATCGCCGATGAGCGTATCGGTCATGCTGCACAGATCGAGCAGACGGTACCAGTCGGAGTTGTTGCGCGCCAGACGCGAGACTTCGAGTCCGAGAATGATTCCAACGTGCCCCAGTGCTACCTCGGCGGTCATGCGCGCAAAGCCGCCACGATTCGCGACACTGGCGCCCGAGAGGCCCAGATCCTCGTCGACCACACTGACCTGCTGTTCGTGCCAGCCGAGGCTGAGCGCACGTTGAGCAAGCGCGTACTGGCGCTGTGTCGATTCGCGGTTGTGCTCAACCTGACTGGCGCTGGACTGGCGGATGTAAACGACCGCGGTACGCTGCAGATGGCTCACGGCTATCTTGTGGGATGCATCACTCATCGTTGTGCTCCAGTTCGTTTGGATGACTTACGATTACGACCTTTGCGATCGCCTGCGCGAGCCGATCGATCATCGTTTCGCGTGTCGCTTCGTCGAGTTGCTCCCATAGACTGTCGTCGTGCGGCAGATCCTCGAAGGCCAGGTTCAGTTGCATCGTTGCTCTCCTGTTCCGTTTGGCGCAATAAAGCGTCAATGATGACGCGAGCGTGGAGCAGGTCGGCGAGTGAACCCAGCACGTCGGATGCCGGGGCGGTCCCCACGACATCGGCAATGGAATCGGTCCAGTCGACAGGAATCAGTCCGCGTGACTGGTCTGGAAGAAGCAGCAGGAGATGGGGTCGACCAGCGCGTTGCCGCCGGCTGATGACTGCAGGCGCAAGCCTTCGAATGGATGGCCTGCTCGTGTGATGACGACCGCTTCAGGAACGTCTTGGGATGGGGTAGTCTGTCGTGGTTTCCTTCGACCATATTAGCCATAACTGGTTGGAGACCCATGTCCTGATGGACAAGGAAATCCTCCGGAAATGGCTGAAAGCTGGCCTGATTTACAAGGGGCAGCTTCAGGCGACAGAGGCCGGTACGCCGCAAGGAGGGATCATTTCTCCGACGCTGGCGAATGTGACGCTGAACGGGCTGGAGCGAGAACTGCTAGCGCACCTTAGTGCGAAGTTTGGGATCGCAAAAGCCAACAAGCTTAAAGTCAATGTGGTGCGGTACGCGGACGACTTCGTGATCACCGGTGAATCGCAAGAGTTGCTGGAGCAGGAAGTTCGACCTTGGGTGGAAACATTCCTTGCCGTTCGAGGTCTGCAACTGTCCGAGGAGAAAACGCGGATCACACACATTGACCAAGGCTTCGATTTCCTGGGGTGGAATTTCCGTAAGTACTCGGGGACGCTACTCATCAAGCCGAGCAAGAAGAACGTGCAAACGTTCTATCGCAAGGTGGCGGATACGATCAGCGGTCACAAGACGGTAAAGCAAGCGGATCTGATTCGTTTGCTAAATCCGATGCTACGGGGCTGGGCGCAGTATCACAGTCCCGTGGTCGCCAAAGAGGCATACAGCCGCATGGAGTCTTTGATTTTCCGAAGGCTTTGGCGGTGGTCGAAGAGGCGGCACCTGAACAAGAGCGCCGAATGGGTGAAGAAGAAATACTTTCACTCGGAGGGCAATCGACACTGGGTGTTCGCTGTTCCTGTAGCTCGTGACGACGGTGGTAAGGGGTTGCTTAGCCTGTACCAGATCAGCAGCGGTACGGAAATTAAGCGACACAGAAAGGTCAAAGGAGCATTCAATCCCTTTGATCCTGAGTGGGAGCAGTACGGCGAACAGTTGCGACAGGCGCATGGAATGTCCGCGCCGAATGAATTTTGAGCCACCGCGCCGATCGAGCTTTGAGCCGGGGTGGAGACCGGCCTGAAGAAGGACCGGTTGTGGATAAGTGTATGGGTTTCCGGAGTGGTTGTCCTCCTTCGTATGAGGATGCACTGCGCGGCAAGCGACGATCAGGCCGATTCGTTCGCGCTCGCATCGTCGGCTCTGCGCGCTGCTTCGCGCGAGCGGATACGCTTCCTTGCACTGGCGCTGCTATGGCGGAAACGGTAGCTTTCGTTGCCGGTTTCCACGATGTGGCAGTGATGCGTCAGCCTGTCCAGCAATGCCGTGGTCATCTTCGCGTCGCCGAACACACTGGACCATTCGGCGAAGTCCAGATTCGTCGTCACCGCAACGCTCGTGTGCTCGTACAGGCGGCTCAGCAGGTGGAACAGCAACGCCCCGCCGGCCTGGCTGAAGGGCAGATATCCGAGTTCGTCCAGAATGACCAGGTCGAGGCGAAGCAGGCTCGCCGCTATCCTCCCCGCGCGTCCCTGCGCCTTCTCCTGCTCCAGTGCGTTGGCCAGATCCACGGTCGAGTAGAAGCGCACCCGCTTGCCGTGGTGCATGATGCCGGACACGCCGATGGCGGTCGCCAGATGCGTCTTGCCCGAGCCCGGGCCGCCGACCAGAACCAGGTTGTGCGCGCCCTCGGTGAACGTCATGCCGGCCAGTTGCGTGACGAGCTGGCGGTCGACCGGCGAGCCATCGAGGTCGAAGCCCGCGATGTCGCGATGCACCGGGAACTTCGCCGCGTTCATCTGGTGGCTGACCGAACGCACGGCCCGATCCGCGACCTCGGCCTGCAACAGCCGTTCGAGCAGCCATTGCGAAGACGCCGCCTCGACATTCACCTGTTCGAGCAGTTCGGTCCAGCCGGCAGCCATGCCGTGCAGCCGCAAGTGTTTGAGTTCGACAATCAGATCACGCATGACCGGCCTCCGGCTGTCGCAGTGCCGGGCGCAGCCCGTCGTAGCGCGATGTGTCGGCCAGCGGCGGTGTCGTCAGTTGTAGCGCAGTATCGATCTTCGGCGGCATCTGCACGCTGCGCATGCGCGACAGCACGTTCACCACATGCTCGACGCTCACGCGCCCGGAGGGCGGCTCCTGCTCCAATGCAAGTTCGACTGCAACCACTACGGCGTCCAGACCGCTTTCCGGGACCAGCGCCAGAACCTTAGCCATTACCCGGTCGCCACCTGGCTCGCGTAGTAACGCCCGACGCAGCCGTTGCAGCGGATCGGGCATATCCTGGAACGGCGCACCGTTGCGCAGGGCTCCTGGCTTGCGCTGGATCAGCGGGATGTAGTGCTGCCACTGGTATCGCACCTGTCCTTCGTCGGCCAGTCGATCGTGTTCGGCCACCACGGCATCGTCGCCGACCACCACAACACGCCCAGGATAGAGTCGCGTGCTGAGCATCTGGCCTGCGAATTCGCATGGCACGGAGTAGCGATTGCGGCCAATCACCACCAGGCAGGTCGACGAGACTCGTGCCGCACGCTCAACATAACCGTCAAACGGTGTTGGCATCGGCATCAGATGAGCGCGTTCCTGCTCGAACACGTCGGCGACGCTCAGCTCACGATAGTCCGGATGCTTCACCTGATCCCACAACGACCGGCACCGGGTCGCCAGCCATGCATTCAGATCAGCGAAACTGCCGAAGCGTTGCCCACGCGCCTCAGTCCAGATACGCAGGCGGCTGTCCTGCACGTTCTTCTCGACGACGCCTTTCTCCCAGCCACTGGCGACGTTGCAGAAGTCCGGATCGAACAGATAGTGCGAACACATCACTGCGAAACGCGGATTGACCGTGCGACCCTTGCCTTTGTGCACATTGTCTACGGCCGTTTTCATATTGTCTACAAGGACTTTCCCGTTTTGCAAGCAACAATTTGCCGGACCTAATCGTTGCCGACAGGTATCTTGAGGTTCTTCGATTGCGTTCATCCGTCAGCACGTTCGTGATGAGCTCGAGGTATGTGGACGGCGTGTCTACAAACGGACATTTCTGCTGCCACAAACGGCAGCGGTCCCTGATGAAAGACGCGCGCCAAAGGCTCCAGTCATACAACGGGGATTCAGGCTACAGCAGTGCCTGTTACGCCCAACAACATGAGCGAGCATTCCTCAGCGCAGGTCCAACCTCTTTTACTCATCGACAACTGCATGTCACACCATGCTGGCTTTACTGCCGTACAAACGACGTCATAACTAACTGAATTCTCTCACCCGGAGTAACAACTAGACCGGGACCTTGAACGCGTCGCCCAGGCGTAGCGCGGCCCAGCACATTCGCGCGTTCTTGGCTGCGATTGCAACGACTGCGCGACCGAATCCTCGCCGCTGCTTCAATTGCAGAGCCCAACGACTGACTGGATCGGAATGGGCTGCCGCCTTCATGAGCAGCGATCTCGCGCCCATGACGAGCAACGTTCGAAGGTAGCTGTCGCCAGTCTTGGTGATACTTCCGAGTCTGGCTTTGCCCCCAGAACTGTGCTGCCCCGGGGTCAGTCCCAACCAGGCACAGAACTGTCGCGAATTCTTGAAGTCATGCCCGTTACCGACACTCGCTACTATGGCTGTTGCAGTTGTCGGCCCGACGCCAGCGAGCTTCATTAATCGACATGCTCTGTCATTCTGTTTGGCTAATTGTGCGAGATACTTGTCGTACTCTCTAATACGCTCATCCAGACGACCAAGGTGGTTAAGCATGTCTCCGATCGCCGTGTTGCACCAGCCGGGCAAATCCTCCAATACCGCGAGCGCCTCCCGCCGCATAGCACTCGCCTTAAGTGGAAGCGCGATGCCGAGTTCGCTCAGTAGTCCACGGATCCTGTTGATCAGCGCTGTACGCTCTTCAATGTATCCTTGGCGTGCCCGGTGGATAAATAGATCTGCTTGCTGACCGATCGTCTTGATAGGCACAAACCTCATGTTCGGTCTGATGACTGCCTCACAGATTGCAGCTGCGTCATTCGCATCATTTTTTCCACGCTTACCTGCCATCCGGTATGGCGAGACGAACTTTGGCGCCATCAGACGAACGGTATGGCCGAGCTTCTCGAACTCCCGCGCCCAGTGATGTGCGCCTGAGCAGGTCTCCATGCCGATAAGGCAGGGCGGTAGGGAGGCCACGAGTTCGAGCAACCTGCTACGGCGGACCTCAGGGCGTACCAATTCGGGCTTGCCTGTCGGCCCGACGCCGTGCTGTGGCGCGACAATCTGGATGAGAGACGCGCGACAATCAAGTTGAGAATGCGTGTTGCCTCACGGGAAGATGTTATTCCCGTCTAATTGTCGTTTTCCCATTGTTCTGCGATGAAGGCTGGCGCTGCGTAGCGGCGCCAGCCTTCATCGCATCGGCGTCGCCCAGTATCCGGGTCACCAGTTCTCGTGCACGATTCGATCTTCATGCTTTCACGCGACGCTGCAGGGTGCGCAACTGGGCACTGGAATACATCGCGGGTGCCAGCGCGACGAGGCGCTCGTGCAGTTTCCTCGCTGTAATGCCGGGCTCGGATTCGAGCCATTGCTGGATCGTCGGCCACGTGTGCTCGAACGGATCTTGCCGGCTGCGCCACGTGTGGGGCACACCGGCCTTTCGCTGGTGGGTTGGTCTCACCTCGCCGTCCTGCCACGCGGTTCCGAGGCTGACTAGGAATTCCGCCAGGGCAACTCGGTCAGGTGTCTCTGTCTCGGCCGGTGGGGTGCCGCATTCACTGCAGGTCGCAACGTGCTGCTGTGCTTCACGCATCCGGGACAACAGATCCAGCGGGTCGAGCGCCCTGAATCGAGTTCGGAGTTTGCGTTTGGTTGCTTCCGGCACTGAGGCCGATCGCAGGACGCGCTCGAGCGGCGTCAAAGGTGAGTCATAGTGCTTCGTCACCTTCGCGCCGTGACGTGTCTTGGATTTCAGCTTGAACGACGGCTGGAAGAAGTTGATATAGAGCCGCGAAACCTGGTAAAGGGAGGCAAGGGTTTCAGTAGCCCCGAGGCCCTGTAGCCTGCCATAGCCCACCAGGCGGCGCACGATGGCACCATTCTTCTGTTCGACCCACGCCTGGTCGTTCTTCTTGTATGCGCGCGACCGCGTAAGCTCGATTCCCGTCGCTTTGCTGAAGTCGAACACCGTCTCGTTCATGAAGGCGGTATCGTTGTCGCAATCCAGACCGCGCAGGGGAAACGGCAACGCACGGCGAACCTGCTCGATATACTCCAGAACGAGTGCGCCGCTGCGAAACGGGATGGCCAGGCATTCGGTCAACCCGTCGCGATATCGGTCATCACAAGCGTGTGCACGAGTTCGCTGTCGACCTTGCCGCCACCACAATGCTGCACGAAATCGATCTCGAAATAACCGGGCAGCGGATCGTTCCAGTCCGAGAAGGTCCGGATCGGCACGGCACGGCGAATAGCACTGCCGACTCCGCTGGTGCGCCGGTGCTGGCCACCGAACGCCTGCTCGCGCACGTCGTGCAGCAACCGGTCAATGGTGGCGGCGCTGATCTGCTTGAGCCGATGGTGTACCTCCTTCGATACCGACAGGTGGCCATGCCTTCATCGACTCAATCAGCGTCGGGATCAGCGCTTTCAGCCGCTTGCCGCAGATCCGGTCAGCAGTCTCCCAAAGGGTGATCAGCGCGGCGCGCACCTCATCGTCATAGCGTCTATGCGGGCCGGGCTTTACCTTTGGCGGCCGCAACTCCCGGCACAGCACACGGATCGCGTGCTTCCGATGGTAACCCGTAAACTCAACGAATTCGTCCAGTATCTGGCGTTTCTCATTCTGGTCAGAACGGCGATACCGCTCGCCGACTGCTTCAGTCAATTCCTGTCGTGTTGTCATGCTGAGTCGCCTCGTCATAAGTCGCTCCCGCCTGCATTCTGACGGGTAGCAAATTACATGAGGCAACGACCCTCGCCCGGTAACAAAAAACCTGAGTCAATGCGGCTCTCATCTTGTTTGACGCGCGGCAGGCACTTGGCTATACCGCAACGCAAGCAGGGATCAAGGTGCGCTTCATCACCGCAGCGGACCTGCTGATGATACTGACCACGGCACATCGACAGAATCAGCTGGAAGACGCGCTAAAACGATTCGTCAACCCGTACAGGCTGTTGATCATCGATGAGATCGGATACCTGCCGATGAGCCGTGAGCAGGCCAACCTGTTCTTCTAGGTGATCGCCAAACGATACGAGCGACTGCTGCCATGCTCGACCGGCTATTGCATCACGCCCACGTCGTGGCAATCCAGGGCGAGAGCTATCGACTACGCGACAAGCGGCGCGCCGGACTGGTTATGAAGAGATCGACTACAACAAAGGAGAACGCCGCCAACGGAATGCGGTCGGCACCGCAATAACACTACGGCGGATTCAACCGGTCGTCGCAACACCCCTCAGTTTAAGGTGTTGCGACGACCGGTTGAATCCGCCCAATACTGCGCTCACGCCTATCAGAAGCTCCTCAAACAGTTCGGCATGCAGGCATCGATGAGCAGACGTGGAAATTGCTTCGACAACGCGCCCATCGAATCATTCTGGGGTTCACTGAAAAATGAACTCGTCTATCATCGCGAATTCATGACCCGCAGTCAGGCCCAGAAAGAAATCACCGAATACATCGAGATCTTTTATAATCGGCAGCGCACCCAGGAGCGTCTGGACTATCTGTCGCCGGCCGCTTTCACGCAGCGATTCCATTTGCGTAGAATCGGTGCTTAACCCGTTGGCGTCCACGGATTCCGACCGACCTCACGCAAATGCACGCTGCGTTCCGCGAAACAGGGGCTGCTGACGGGCCGACGTGAAAATGGTGGTTAGTTCTGCGGCCGAAAACATTGCATCGGAAGTGACCGGTTCGCGAGCTTCGAGGACCTGCTTCAGCCTGCGGACATGATCATGTGCCGGGTCGTGCGCATAGCCGACAGCCACCAGCCAGTCGGCAAAGCCTACAAGCCAGTCCGCAACCGGGGAGTCGAGATAACGTTGGTGAAACCTGGGAAAGAGAGTAGTAAGCATCATGGCCTCCACGTCGTTGAAGTGGAAAACCACGGTACGCCTTGGCCGATGATTATGTTGAGTATGGCCGCATCGATGCTTTGGCCCGGGCGGAGCGAGATGCACTACTCCACATAACCGCGCGCTGCACATAAGTCCAGATGTACTTAACCGCTGACGCGGTAGTGGGGAGGTAGGCACAGGTCCGTGGCTCACGTTTCATGAAGAGGGTTGTCTGGCGCTGAACCCCGGCGAGGTGGTGAGTGGTATCGCCGGGAGCAGTATGTGAACGCCCGGTTGGGCATTCCACCCACTGCTTCCAGGAGGCTCGCCATGACGCCACTGCGCCAACGCATGCATGCATGACATGCAGATCCGCAACCTTGCAGATAATACCCAGAAGTCCTATCTGATTCAGGTAGCCAGTTTCGCCCGCCACTTTCGCCGTTCGCCCGAACTTCTGGGTCCCGATGAGATCCGGGCCTGACTCATCTACCTCCGCGAAGAACGCAAGCTGGCACCCGCCAGTCTCGGCGCAACGATCGGCGCACTCCGGTTTCTCTACCGTGTGACGCTCACGCGACCCTGGAGCGACGAGGACTTTCCGTTACCGAAGAAGCCGTTCCGACTGCCAGTCGTCCTCAGCCTGGAGGAGATCACCACCTTCTTCGAGTCGGTCGCCAGTCTCAAGCACCGCACCATCCTGATGACCGCGTACGCCGCCGGACTGCGTGTCTCCGAAGTCGTGCATCTGAAGGTCACCGATATCGACAGCAAGCGCATGATGATCCGTGTGAACCAGGGGAAGAACCGTAAGGATCGCTATGTAATGCTCTCGCCGAGGCTGCTCGAGATCCTGAGACTGTACTGGCAGGACGCCCATCCGAAGGAATGGCTCTTTCCAGGCAGCATTCCGGGGCGGCCCATCACCCGCCATGCTGTGGGCGACGCGTGCGAGCTTGCACGCAAGCGCAGCGGCATCACCAAACCTCATGCGACCGGCGCTCGAAGTGGCGGACATTTTCCGCCAGCGTGGGCCCAGTTTCCGGCTATCCCATGCCGGGGGGGCTCAGTCGTGTGCAGCGACGCGTGATGAGTGCCATCGAGCTGTGTCGTACCGCAGCGCTTGGTGCCCATCTCGAGCAGTGCGATGCATGCGGCTATCAGCGCATCAGTTACGACTCGTGTCGTAACCGGCACTGTCCGAAGTGCCAGTCACTCGCCCTCGCGCAATGGCTCGAACGCCGGCATGCGGAGCTCCTCTCCTCGACCGAGTATTTTCATGTCGTCTTCACGCTTCCCGAATCCGTCGCCGCTCTCGCGTTCCAGAACAAGAGGACGCTCTACGATCTGCTGTTTCGCGCCAGCGCCGAAACGTTGCGCACGATCGCCGCCGATCCGAAGCACCTGGGCGCCGAGATCGGCTTCCTCACGATCCTGCAATACGTGGGGACAGAATCTGCAGCATCACCCTCATGTGCATTGCGTTGTGCCGGGCGGCGGCATCTCCCCGGACGGCGAGCGCTGGATCGCCTGCCGTCCCGGCTTCTTCCTGTCCGTGCGGGTCCTGTCACGGCTCTTTCGCCGCCTGTTTCTCGAACTGCTGCGCCGCGTTTACGACGCCGGCGGCCTGCGCCTGCACGGTCACTTCGAGTCCCTGAGCGATCCCGTCGAATTCGCAGCCTGGCTTGCACCCGCGGCACGGGCGGAGTGGGTGGTCTACGCCAAGCCACCCTTTGGCGGTGCCAAACACGTGCTCGATTACCTGGGCCGCTACACCCACCGCGTCGCTATCTCCAACAACCGGCTGCTCGCCTTCGACGGGTACACCGTGCAGTTCCGCTGGAAGGACTATCGGCACGAGTCCAGACAAAGAACCATGACGCTCACCGCCGACGAGTTCATCCGTCGCTTCCTGCTGCATGTGCTACCTGACGGCTTCAAGCGCATTCGCAGTTACGGGTGGCTCGCCAACTGCCATCGTGCCGACAAGCTCGCCACCTGCAGGCGGCTGCTCGGTTTCGAGGCTCCCGCCGCTGCCGCAGTCGAGCCCGGGGAAGACTACCGTGACCGCTACCAGCGACTCACCCGCAAGTCCCTGCGCGACTGCCCCGTATGTGGCAAGGGACACATGCTCCGCATCGAAGACATGCCCGGCAGCCTTCCACGAGCCCCGCCAGGTCCCACCCATGCGCGCTAGTTGCCATCGCACCTGTTTCCGTACACGTTCGCCTTTCCTGACGAGGCCAACGCGGCTGCACTCGTGCCTTCGATCTGCTGGCGCACCAGCGTACTCCAAAATGGCGGGTGATTTGCCGGTTCACGCGCACATTCGCGCTGCCTTTACACGTGATGTTTCCCACTGCCGCCGGAAGTCCGTGTGTGATCGCCCCTGCAACACATCACAAATTACCGCGGCGGTCATTCAATGCCCATAGCGGCCGCCGCCTGTGGAGCGGTTTAGCACAAACATTTTTTTGATTACCGGTCGCGGATCAGGTCCGACGACATGGCGATGCGCTGGTTGCCGCGACCGCCAACCAAAAAATCTCTGCCTTATGGGCTTGAGCCCATAAGCACGAGAATGGCAGCGTCGAATCCTCGCATCGCTACTTGAAGGACGCAGTTGATCAGGGGTTGGAGTTATGTGGTCATCGCGATTTCGATGATCGGCCGGCCTACGAGGAGTTTGTGCGCGGCGTGGTGATGCGCCGCAACCGGCGCAATGCCGCTGCGTTTCAAGTCGAGCGCACATACCTCATGGATCTGCCTGAACACCGTACCGACTTTGTTGAGGACGAAGGGTGCGTGACGCGCAGCGGCACTTTTACGGTGGACAACAGCCTCTACAGCGCGCCCTCACGCCTGATCGGGCATCGCTTGAAAGTACGTCTCTACAGCGATCGGCTTGACTGCTATTTGTCGGGAGCGCTCGTGCACAGCACGGCGCGAGTCAGGAGTACGAGCGCAGGTCGCGGACGTGCGATTAACTATCGACATTTTATCGAGTCACTCAAACGCAAACCGCAAGCCTTCAGGGGCCTCGTGTTTCGTGACGATCTGTTTCCGCGTGAGGCGTACCACCGGACCTGGGAGCGCCTGGATCAAGCACTGAGCCCGCGCAACGCGTGCAAGGCCATCGTGGGCCTGCTGGAGCTTGCCGGCAATTACGGCGTAGAGGCAGAACTGGCCCAGCGGCTTGAAGTACTGCTGGAACTCGGCGAACTGCCCGATCTGGAAGCGCTCTTCGCACAATTGCTCCGCGCTAGGCCGAATGTCCCATTGTGTTTGTCGAGATGCCCGACGCCTCGATTTACGACGCGTTGCTTGGCGAAGAGGTGCTCGCACGAGCGCACCGACTTACGACATCGGCAGCATGGGACTGATGCTCAACGAATTGCGTCTGCCCACAATCGGTCGTCCATCATTAGGCCATCCTCGCTGCTATTAGGTAAGCGCAATTATACTGTATAAAAACACAGTTACATGTCCGCGAAACGGTGTGAATTTGCTTGGCCCCGGGTCGGCACAGGTGACGGCCCGGAGGCGTTACCCCTGCCACACCGCTCGGCATGTGGGTCGGCACTGGGCATTTCGCAAAGTGACGCTATGAGACCCTTCGTCGGCCGAATTAGACGATGTTCAGCACGCTCTTAAGCAATCGCTGACTATCGCGCCATGAACGACGGCTACTCGCCCCAGGCGAAAACGCGGGCAAGGCTGGAGTTCGGACGTTGGATCTCTGCTTCCGGGAACCGGCGATGTCTCCCGCGGGTCAACAAGCGACGATCGCCGTTTCATGACAATGGCTCATTCGTGCGTGCATTTCGCGCCGCTGAGTGCGCATTCGACGACGGGCACCCGATGAGGGCTGCATTTGAAGAATGGGCGTTTCCAAGCGAAATCCACTAAATTCCCTACTTTCGAGTCTAGCTGCATCCCAGCGCCTGCACTAAGGCGCTATCGCGGACAGGAACGGCGTCTTATGTAATAACTTTGTGCAGTGATTTCAGCGGAGGCCGTGGGGCGGCATCAAGTATTTCGACTCCCCCAAGCGTGGGTGAAGGCTGAGATCGAATGCAGGGTTTACCCTTGACAAAATTCAATCTGCTATCTTTTGCGTAAGGGTTGTCGTTGGAAATCGCTAGATGACGCAGAGACATGTGTATTTTTTCGGCCCCACGATTTGAATTCTAAGTCATTGTTTTTGCAAAAGGAATTTCTTATTTCGGAGTCTGGGCGCGGGTCTCGAGTTCAAACTTACATGACCAAAGTCCAAAGTTAAGTGAATCTCGACACCCCGATCGGCCATCCCCTTCTTGAATTTGTCACCACCCGTCCATATAATTGGCACTCACCGCACGAGAGTGCTAACAACATCGCCGGTTGGCTCAGCCAGCCGGGTTTTCTCAGCGTTCTTCAGTCTCAATCAAGAGAGGAGTATGTATGAACCTTCGTCCTTTGCATGATCGCGTGATCGTCAAACGTCTGGATCAAGAAACCAAGACCGCGTCGGGCATCGTGATCCCCGAAGCCGCAGCAGAAAAGCCGGATCAAGGCGAAATTCTGGCAGTCGGCCCGGGCAAGCGCGACGACAAGGGTGCACAAATCGCACTCGACGTGAAGGTTGGTGACCGCGTCCTGTTCGGCAAGTACGCAGGCCAGACCGTCAAGGTCGACGGCAACGAACTGCTCGTGATGCGCGAAGAAGACATCATGGCCGTGGTGCAGAAGTAAGCGCAAAGCCGCTACTTTTCCCGGTCATATCCCAAGAATTCAAGGAGTTAGAAGATGGCAGCTAAAGACGTCGTATTCGGTGATTCCGCCCGTGCCAAGATGGTCGAAGGCGTGAACATTCTCGCGAACGCTGTGAAGGTCACGCTGGGTCCGAAGGGCCGCAACGTTGTGCTGGAACGCAGCTTCGGCGGCCCGACGGTCACCAAAGATGGTGTGTCGGTCGCAAAAGAAATCGAACTGAAAGACAAGCTCCAGAACATGGGCGCGCAAATGGTCAAGGAAGTTGCTTCCAAGACCAGCGACAACGCAGGTGACGGCACCACGACCGCTACGGTCCTGGCTCAGTCGATCGTCCGCGAAGGCATGAAGTACGTTGCATCGGGCATGAACCCGATGGACCTGAAGCGCGGTATCGACAAGGCTGTTGCAGCTGCAATCGAAGAACTGCGCAAGATCAGCAAGCCGTGCACGACCAACAAGGAAATCGCTCAAGTCGGTTCGATCTCGGCAAACAGCGACTCGTCGATCGGCGACCGCATTGCTGAAGCAATGGACAAGGTTGGCAAGGAAGGCGTCATCACCGTCGAAGACGGCAAGTCGCTGCAAGACGAGCTGGACGTTGTCGAAGGTATGCAATTCGACCGCGGCTACCTGTCGCCGTACTTCATCAACAACCCGGACAAGCAAGTTGCTGTGCTCGAGAACCCGTTCGTGCTGCTGCACGACAAGAAGGTCTCGAACATTCGTGACCTCCTCCCGGTTCTGGAACAAGTCGCCAAGGCTGGCCGTCCGCTGCTGATCATCGCAGAAGACGTCGAAGGCGAAGCACTGGCAACGCTGGTGGTGAACAACATCCGCGGCATTCTGAAGACGGTTGCTGTCAAGGCTCCGGGCTTCGGCGATCGCCGTAAGGCAATGCTGGAAGACATCGCGATCCTGACCGGCGGTCAAGTTATCGCTGAAGAAACCGGCCTGACGCTCGAAAAGGCAACGCTGGCTGAACTGGGTCAAGCGAAGCGTATCGAAGTGGGCAAGGAAAACACGACGATCATCGACGGCGCTGGCGAAGCTGCAAACATCGAAGCACGTGTGAAGCAAGTTCGCACGCAAATCGAAGAAGCTACGTCGGACTACGACCGTGAAAAGCTGCAAGAACGCGTTGCCAAGCTGGCAGGCGGCGTTGCAGTGATCAAGGTTGGTGCTGCGACCGAAGTCGAAATGAAGGAAAAGAAGGCACGTGTCGAAGACGCACTGCACGCAACGCGCGCAGCTGTGGAAGAAGGCATCGTTGCTGGCGGCGGCGTCGCGCTGATCCGTGCACGTACGGCAATCGCCGGCCTGAAGGGCGCTAACGCCGATCAGGACGCAGGTATCAAGATCGTGCTGCGCGCGATGGAAGAGCCGCTGCGCCAGATCGTCACGAACGGTGGCGAAGAAGCCAGCGTCGTGGTGGCAGCTGTTGCAGCTGGCACGGGCAACTACGGCTACAACGCAGCAACCGGCGAGTACGTCGACCTGGTTGACGCTGGTGTCGTGGACCCGACGAAGGTCACGCGCACGGCACTGCAAAACGCAGCATCGGTGGCAGGTCTCCTGCTGACGACCGACGCAGCTGTTTGCGAACTGCCGAAGGAAGATGCTCCGATGGGCGGCGGTATGCCCGGCGGCATGGGCGGCATGGGCATGGACATGTAATTCCGCTTGGGCCTCGTTCGCGGGGCCCGGTTGGAACACATGGGAGAGCGCGTCGCGAGGCGTGCTTTCCAAAAGAAAAACCCGCAGAAATGCGGGTTTTTCTTTTGGAGCAGACCAACGAAAACGATGCCTGGCTACGCTGCGCTGGCTTCTTGGCCGGTAGCCGTTGCTGCGGCAGTCGACACAGTCGCGAGCGAGTTCTCGCGCAAGTAAGCGAATATTTGCGCGACGCTTTCTATAGGCGTCTGCGCAGCGGTGTCGATAAGAAGTTCGGGCTCGGACGGCGCCTCATAAGGTGCCGATACGCCTGTGAAAGACGCGATTTCACCAGCCATTGCTTTTGCATAGAGACCCTTCGGGTCGCGCCGCGCGCAGGTGGCGACCGGCGCGGAAAGATAAGTCTCGATAAATTTGCCGGGCCCGATAATCTCGCGCGCCATCGCACGGTCGTCGCTCATCGGCGAGATAAGAGCCGTGATGACGATGAGGCCGGCGTCATTCATCAATTGAGCGACGTGCGCCACACGGCGTATATTTTCGCGCCGGTCTTTTCTTTCGAAACCGAGGTCGCTCGCGAGGCCGTGACGGACGTTGTCGCCATCGAGCACATAGCACGCATGGCCGAGGGACACGAGGTGCTCTTCGAGTTTGAACGCGACGGTCGACTTGCCCGCGCCAGACAATCCGGTGAGCCAGATCGTGACCGGCTGCTGGCGAAACATCTGCATCCTGTCCTGAGCCGCGATTGTGCCGTGGCAACGTTGCAGGAAAGTTGAGGGCTGTTCCATGGTCGTTCTCTTCAGGCTCATGCGCAGTGCCAGCCTTGCCGCCAGATTCCGGCGTTGTGCAGGCTTTCGGTGGAATTGGCGATCGTAACGTGAAAGCCGTCTGTGATGTCGGCGGGCATCGGAATGGAAAACCCGGCGTAAGAAGTGGGGTATCCGGCGCTAGCCACGTCAGGGCGATACTCGCCGCTATGACCGCATGCGACCACCTGCGCGCCGACACGCACTTCGAGTGCAACTTGCTGTTCCGGATGGCTCAGATTGACGGCCCAACCGGACACCACGCCATTGTGAACGGCGTCGACAAATCCGTCGAACATGTCGGCGAGAACGGGTTGCCGACTTCGCGCGTAGTCCAGATACGCATTGACCGGTGCAAGGTCGAATCGACGGATGACACTCGTGACTTTCGACAGAAATGCATCGTCGAAGCCGAAAACCATCGAACTGTGAATGTATGGATTTTCAAGCTGGTTGATTGCTGCCTGAATGACCTTCACCCGTTCCAATGCGTCCGAAAAGACTCGCCCTGATTCGTTCGCATGCCGTTTGATCATCTGCGTGGCATTCTGGAAGATCTCGTAATCGAGGCGATTGTCGTCGAGAAATTTGAGTCGGGCTTCGTCGCTTAAATGGTTTCGGTCTTTCGACGAACCGCGCGTCCTGTTCGATTCGAAATAAAACGGCAATTGCAGCCCGCTCATGCCGCAAAGGCGGAGTAAGAATTCACTCATATCTTCGCAGACGCCGACAGCGCCAATATGCTGCGGAAGATGCGGCGTTGCACACATGTAAAAAAACCCGCATGAATGCGGGTTTTCGATTTCAACGTGTTGCAATGCAACTGGACGTCAGTGTCGCGCTTCGCCTGGCGTGGCGTCCTTGCCGGTGGTCGGCGGCGTTTCGTCGTCGCTGCTGCGAGCCCAGAAAAACCGGTCTGGCATATACGTGCCCATGCCTGGCCGGAACGCCGCACGCATTGCCTGGTACAGATACTCCTGCGCCTCGCGCACGGCTTCCGCCGGCTCCTGGCCGTTGGCCAGCAGTGCGGCAATCGCAGATCCGAGCGTATCCGTGATGCCCATGATCCGATGGCTGCCGCGGTCCCACATGTCCTGACGCAGCTGGCCATCTTCGCTGAACAGCGTGTTGACGAGCCGGTGCGTGCCGGTTTCGGTCGACAGAATGTATTCGCACCCCTGCGACAGCAGGTGCGAGATAGCCGCGTCGAGGCTGGGCGCTTCGGCGTCGCCGTCCGGCTGCGCGAGCGCGAGCAGCGTCGCGGAATCGGCGACCAGCAGTGTGGTCTGGGGCGCGAGCAGGTCGGCGATCGCTTCACGCAGTTCATCGGCGGCGAGAACGTGCTCGTCGTCGAGCGTGAAGTCGGGCGCGAGGATCAGCGGAATGTCGTCGTAGTCGGCCACGACTTCGGCAATCGCGCTAACCACCTCGGCGCGCGTGCAGGCGCCGACCTTGAAGGCGGCGATCGGCATGTCTTCGAGCAGCATTCGCGCCTGGGTGGCGACGACTTCGGGGTCGAGCCCGGTGACTTCGTCGCAACTGGCCGAGTCGCGCACGGTGTAGCCCGTGAGCACGGAAACGCCATGACAGCCCATGCTGGCAAGGGTCATCAGGTCGGCTTGCAGGCCGGAGCCGCCGGTGGGATCGGAAAGGCCGAAGGTGAGGACGATCGGAGGCGTGTCGCTGGGCATGAAGGTTGACAAAAAGGAGCTGGATTTTGGCGCAGAGAGTGCGCAATTGGCTCAATTATGCGGCCTAAACCGATGGCAAGGCGTTTTTTCCTATTTTTCGGCGGCGAGGGCGCCATCGAGTCGTAATAAGATGCGGGTTGACGCGATGCGCATAGTCCGAGGTCGTCGCCTCCTACTTTGGCGACCTCTCATCCAGTGAGCGACAAATCTTCGTAGTCAGGCCGTGTAAGGATAGTGCGGACCTCTCAATCGTCCCCTCGCCTGTAAGGGCGGCGTCTGCTGCTGGCGCTAGAGACAGTGTGCGCACCGCCACTACGACCCGCAAGGCAGGTCGGGAACCATGTTGTAAAGCGCCGCCCGAGAGCTTTTTCGGACCATTCCACTGGAAGCGCCTTTCAAGCGTTGTGTCAACGCTAACACATCCACTTTCAGTGAATAGTCCATCAACAGGTGCGCGTGCTCGTCCTCACAGTCGAACTCGCATACGTTGTCAAAAGGCTGCGAGTGTCATCAGGAATCTCATTGGTGAAGGCGCCATGTTAGAACTTGGTCAGGAAGTCCAAATACACCTCCGTCGTAAAACTGAATGCCTGCTGTGCTGACGCTCATTGTCAGTACTCATAGACCAGTAATATAGTCGTGGCTGTGAACCGACTCCAAGCCTACAAATATGAACTCATGCCCACTGCCGGGCAGGCCCGTGATATGCGCGGCTTCGCGGGTTCATGCCGGTTCGTGTTTAACCAGGCGCTGATGTTGCAAAAGGAGAACTACGAAGCAGGCAGAAAATTCATCAGCTACGTCGAGATGGCGAAGCAACTGACGGCATGGCGTAATGGGTCTGACACGCTGTGGCTCAAGGACGCTCCGACTCATCCGTTGCAGCACGCATTAAAAGACCTGGAGCGCGCTTACAAGAACTTCTTCGCCAAGCGCGCAGGTTTCCCGCGCTTCAGGAAGAAGGGGCGATCAGACAGCTTTCGTTATCCCGACCCGAAGCAATTCAGGATCGACCAAGCGAATAGCCGCATTTTTTTGCCCAAACTCGGCTGGCTACGCTATCGCAATAGTCGGCACGCGCTGGGCACGGCGAAGAATGTTACCGTCAGCCAGTCATGCGGCAAGTGGTTTGTGTCGATCCAGACCGAGCGCGAGGTGGGGCAAACTGTGCCGCAGGCGACAGGCGTGGTTGGCATCGACATGGGCATCGCTCGCTTCGCGACTCTAAGCGACGGCACGTTCTACACCCCGCTCAACAGCTTCAGCCGGCACGAGGTACGGCTTCGTAAAGCCCAGCGAGCAATGAGCCGCAAGGCAAAGTTCGGCAAAAACTGGAAGAAGGCAAGAGCCCGCGTCCAGCGCATTCATGCCCGCATCGGTAACGCCCGTCGCGACTACCTGCATAAGACCACGACCACAATCAGCCAAAACCACGCGATGGTTTGTGTCGAGGACCTGCAGGTTCGGAACATGTCCAGATCGGCAGCAGGCAGCACCGAACGGCCGGGCAGAAACGTTCGGGCCAAGTCTGGCCTGAACAGGGCCATTCTCGATCAGGGATGGTGCGAGTTTCGCCGCCAACTGGATTACAAGCTGGCGTGGAGCGGTGGCTTCCTCATCGCCGTGCCGCCGCAGAACACGAGTCGGACCTGCCCCAGCTGCAACCATGTGTCAAGGAACAACCGCCAGACGCAATCACGGTTTGCTTGCATGTCATGCGGATATGATAATCACGCTGACGTGGTCGGCGCGATCAACGTTTTAGAGCGCGGACAGCGCTTGTTAGCCTGTGGAGAGACGGTGCAGTCAGGCCGCTCCGTGAAGCAGGAACCCGCCGAAGCGACTCAGGTACAAACCGCCTGAGCGCCGTAGGAATCCCCGTCGGTCATGGCGGAGAGGATGTCAATGCTAGGCATTGGGGCGGCAACACGGTACCATCGGGGCTCCCGTTTCCACGGACTCTACGACGCGACACAAGAATGGAATATCAAAGCTGGATGTGCCTGATTTGCGGCTGGATTTACGACGAAGAAGCAGGTTTGCCGGACGAAGGCATTGCGCCGGGCACACGTTGGGAAGACGTTCCCATCAACTGGACCTGCCCGGAGTGTGGAGCGCGCAAGGAAGACTTCGAGATGGTTCAGATCTGAAGTCGGCGGGGCTGCCGGCCGGTTTAGTTGCTCGTGGCGACGCCGCAGGTTTGCAGCGCGGCCCGATGTCGGCAAGTTGGGCCGCATGCACGCCCAGTAGCCTAGTTGCAGCGTGGCGCCGGCACCGAGCGCAGCAGGTGCACCGGCCCGGTTTTTGCCCCGGGGCGCCGTCCTTCACGTATGCCCAGCATGCCGGCGCGGAACATCGTCGGTTGCGCCGTGTCGCAACGGTAGTCTGTCATTGTCCTGTCGCCGGTTCGCGCGTTAGCCGATCAGTCTGCGCGCGCTGCGAGGCGACGGCCCGTCAGCTTCGTGTCGCCTGCCCATGACTTCTCGATCCGCTGCACCCGTTTCCTTCGACGCTCTTCCGAATCCGCGCGGCGGCGCCGTCCGTCCGGCCGAACTTGCGCTGGCGGAGGCATCGCTGGCGTTCGAACAGCATCACGAGAGCACCTCGGCGCTGCTGCGAGCCTCTCATGCGTTACGCGCAGCCGGCTGGGTCAGCGCACAGCGCTTCGCCGACGCTCTGGTGCGGCTTTCGCCGCTCGCGGCGGCCGATCCAGCCGACGCACAGGCGGTGCGGCCGGTGTTCGGCGCGGCGTTGCGTGACTTCCGCGCGGCGCTCGAACGTCACAATTTGCACGAGTTGTCCTGCTCGCCCGCGCTATTCGATCACTACCGGTCGTTGGGCGTGCATCTGTCCGAGCACACGCCCGGTTCCACTGTCGCTTTCGAAGATCTGGCGCTGACCGCGCGTCCGGTGCCCCCGGCGTCGTTGCACGCCCAATCCGCCGATCGATTGAATCATCTGCGTGCGCGTTACGAGCGCGCGCTGCTGCCGGTGTTGCGCTCGCAGGCCGGCACGGGCAGCGCGGCCGCGCTGGCGGTCACCCAGGCGGCGCTCGACGAACTGGACGCGGTGTTCACCGAACTGGCGGGCCCGGACCCCTACGATTTCTGGCGTCTCGCGAAAGCGTGCGCGAAGGCGCTGCGAGTGAGCGGCCGCGCGACTAGCGACACCGACGCGCGGCGTTTCTACGCCCGCTGCAATCTGGCGCTGGCCGATCATGTGCGCGGCATCGAACGCGCGCCGCGCTCGCTGGTCCGGGCGACGCTCGCGTTGCTGTGGCGAGACTATGCGTTGTTCGGCGCGGCCGCCGAAGATACCGATCAGGTCGAGGTGCTGCATGACTACGGCCTGACCGTCGACTGGCATGTGGCGGGTACCCAATCGTCCGAAATGCTGTGGGAAGCGGGCGCGCTGGAAGCGCAGTCGATCAGCGCCAACCGCAGCTCGCTGACGCGCGATCTGGGCGTGCTGACGGTCAACGCCAACGCGTACGAGGATTTTCTGCAGACCGCCGACGCGTCGATCTCCGCGCTCACCGAGCACGCTCGTGCCGCCGATCAGCCGGAAAAGGCCGATCCGGGCGAGGCGCTGCAAGCGGGCGACGCCGCTTACCGGCTCGGTGCGGCGGCCTGCGCGCTGGGGCTTGGGCAGGTCGCGCTGCTGGCTGACGCGCTGGGTCTGGCATGGCGGCGCCGTGCGCACGCGGGCGTGTCGACACCGGCGGTTCGCGCGCATGTGATCGTCGAGGCGCCGGCCGCGAGCGCGCTGGAGCAGGCGGCCGAGGCGCTGCGCGCGATGCTGCACAAGGTCGCGGCGGGTGTGGCGCCGCCTGTGGGCGGCGTCGCGCAGGCTGCTTTGACTACGCTGACGCGTGCAATCGAGCAAGGCGGCGCGTGACGCGTCGCCGTGCGGCGTGCCGGCTGCGGGCGATAACCCTGTAGTCCGGCGGCCGGCGGCTTCCAGAGCCAGCAACCCGCGCCACGCATTCCGTGTGCCATGCACAACCGCTCGTCCGCGCCTTAGCCATGGTCCTCGTGCGTGATAGAGTGCAACCTGATTGGCCGTCGATGGCTCGCGGCACGCTTCATGGCACACATCGCGGTTCCACGCTCAAAGCCCCGCCATCCCGCATCGTCTTTGCTAAAATCCGAACTATGTCCAAGAGTACCGATCGCATCAATCTGACCAACCAGTTCCTGATCGCCATGCCGAACATGGCCGATCCGACGTTTTCGGGAACGGTGGTCTACCTTTGCGATCACAGTGAGCGCGGCGCGCTCGGCCTCGTGATCAACCGGCCGACCGATATCGACCTGCAAGCGCTCTTCAGTCGCATCGACCTCAAGCTCGAGATCGAACCCCTTCTCCACGTTCCTGTGTATTTCGGCGGCCCGGTGCAAACCGAGCGCGGCTTCGTGCTGCACGACCCGAAAAGCGGCGATCCGTACACCTCGTCCATGTCGGTGCCGGGCGGTCTGGAAATGACCACCTCGAAAGACGTGCTCGAAGCGGTCGCGAGCGGCACCGGTCCCGAACGCTTCCTGCTCACGCTCGGCCATGCCGGCTGGGGCGCCGGTCAGCTCGAAGAAGAGATTTCGAAGAACGGCTGGCTCACTGTTGAAGCCGACCCGAAAATCATCTTCGACGTGCCCGCTGAAGAGCGTCTCGAAGCCGCACTCGCGCTGCTCGGCATCAACCTGTCGATGCTGTCGGGCGAAGCGGGTCACGCATGAGCCTGTCAGCCGGACGTGAGGCGACGCTGCTTGCGTTCGACTACGGTGAAAAACGCATTGGTGTCGCGGTCGGCAATTCGCTGACCCGCAGCGCACGGCCGCTCGTGATCGTGCAGAACCGCAGCCGCGAATACCGCTTCGAAGAAGTCGGCAAGCTGATTGCCGAATGGAAGCCGGACGCGCTGGTGGTCGGTCTGCCGATGCACCCTGACGGCACGCCGCACGAAATGACCCAACTGGCCAAACGCTTCGGCAATCAGCTGAACGGGCGCTTCAATCTGCCGGTCACGTGGATCGACGAACGCTATTCGTCGGTCGAGGCGAAGGCGGAGATCCGCGCCGGCAATGGCCGGGCCGACATGCTCGACGCCGAAGCCGCCAGCATCATCCTCCAGCAATATCTTGACGGACTTTCCGACGATCATGAGTTCCATTGACGCCGAAGCGCTTTATCGCGCGTTGCTCGATCAGATTCGCACGGTGTATGGCGACCAGCCTGCCACTGAAGGCGTGGTGCTCGCCGGGATTCATAGCGGCGGCGCGTGGCTCGCCGAGCGGCTCGCGCACGACCTGAAGCTGCCGGGTTTCGGCGTAGTGAACGTCGCGTTGCACCGCGACGACTACGCGAAAAAAGGTCTGCACTCGCAGGCCAGCCCGACCTCCCTGCCGTTTTCAGTCGACGGCGCCCGCATCGTGCTGGTCGACGACGTGCTGTACACCGGCCGGACGATTCGCGCGGCGGTTAACGAGCTGTATGACTATGGCCGTCCGGCATCGGTTGAACTGGCTGTGCTCGCCGATCGCGGCGGGCGCGAGTTGCCGGTGGCGGCGCGGTTTGTCGGCGGCGCGGTGAAGGTGGCCGCCGACGCCACACTCGTGCTGGCCTGTGAAGACGGCGGCGCGGACGATCAGACGCGTTTCACGTTTCATACGGAAGCACGCGTCGACTGAGCGTTGCGCGACCGGGCAGTGCGGCAAACGCAATGAGCAGGTTGCGGCCGGCGCACGGTGTTCGCGCTGCCGTCGTGCTCGGGTTACACAAAAATTTGCAGCAAAAATCGCCTCAAAGCCGCGCGTTAACGCAGCAGGAAATTCGCGCGAGAAAGTATTCAATACTCAAGCCGACTCGTGCGTGCCACGCGCAGGCCGGCTCGAAATCGCCACAAGCAGTCAGCATCAGCATCGACATCGATCACGTTGAAGCCCGTATTTGAAGCAGGTACACCATGAACACCGCCACCCAGGCTCCCAGCGATTCCGCCAACAGCGCCACCGAGCGCTTCCGTTACGGCTTCCTGAAGGGCAACCCGCAGCTCACGAAAAACGGCGAGCTGAAACATCTTTTGTCGATCGAGGGTTTGCCCAAGGCGATCGTCAATCACATTCTCGACACCGCCGACCAGTTCGTCAGCGTGACCGACCGGGAAGTGAAGAAGGTGCCGCTGTTGCGCGGCAAGTCGGTGTTCAACCTGTTCTTCGAGAACTCGACGCGCACCCGCACCACCTTCGAAATCGCCGCGACGCGTCTGTCGGCTGACGTGCTGAATCTGAACATCAACGCGTCGTCGACCAGCAAGGGCGAATCGCTGCTCGATACGATCAACAACCTGTCGGCGATGCATGCCGACATGTTCGTCGTGCGCCATGCGTCGAGCGGCGCACCGTACCTGATCGCGCAGCATTGCGCGCCGCACGTGCACGTGATCAACGCCGGCGACGGCCGTCATGCACACCCCACGCAGGGTCTGCTCGACATGTACACGATCCGCCACTACAAGAAAGACTTCACGAAGCTGCGGGTGGCGATCGTCGGCGACATTCTGCATTCGCGGGTCGCGCGCTCGGACATTCACGCACTGACCACGCTCGGCGTGCCGGAAGTGCGCGCGATTGGTCCGCGTACGCTGCTGCCGGGCGGCCTCGAACAGATGGGCGTGCGGGTGTTCCACAACCTCGACGAAGGTCTGAAGGACGTCGACGTGATCATCATGCTGCGTCTGCAGAACGAGCGGATGAGCGGCGCGTTGCTGCCGTCCGCGCAGGAGTATTTCAAGAGCTGGGGTTTGACGCCGGAGCGCCTCGCGCTCGCCGCGCCCGATGCAATCGTAATGCACCCGGGTCCGATGAATCGCGGCGTCGAAATCGACTCGCAGGTGGCCGATGGCCCGCAATCGGTGATTCTGAACCAGGTGACGTTCGGTATCGCGGTGCGGATGGCGGTGATGGGCATTGTCGCGGGCAATCACGACTGATTGCGGCGAAGGCGTGCGCGCTGCGATGCACCAGGCATGGCAGCGGCGCGTTGGGCCACGCAGACCGTCCCGGCAAGCACACGCAACACGCAACACGCGACATGTAATACGTCACGCGGAACTTAGCTGAACACCAGCCTGAACAGGCAGCTAAACCCAAAGGTTATAAGGCAGCACATGAAGATTCATATTCAAGGCGGCACGCTGATCGATCCGGCAGCGGGCACCGAACAGCAGCAGGACATTTTTATCGCCGCGGGCAAGATCGTTGCGCTCGGCCACGCGCCGGCGGACTTTCAGGCAGCGAAGACGATCGACGCCACCGGCTTGCACATTACGCCGGGTCTGGTCGACCTGTCGGCGCGTCTGCGCGAGCCGGGCTACGAGCACAAGGCGACGCTCGAATCCGAAATGGCGGCCGCGCTCGCGGGCGGTGTGACGAGCCTCGTGTGTCCGCCGGACACCGACCCGACACTCGACGAACCGGGCCTCGTCGAGATGCTCAAGTTCCGCGCGCGCAATCTGAATCAGGCGCACGTGTATCCGCTCGGCGCGTTGACGGTTGGCCTCAAAGGCCAGGTCATCACCGAGATGGTCGAGCTGACCGAAGCGGGCTGCATCGGCTTCTCGCAGGCCGACGTTCCGGTGGTCGACACTCAAGTGCTGATGCGCGCGCTGCAATACGCGAAGACCTACGGTTACACCGTATGGCTGCGTCCCGTGGATGCTTACCTCGGCAAGGGCGGCGTCGCCGCGAGCGGCGCGCTGGCTTCGCGAATGGGTCTGTCGGGCGTGCCGGTATCGGCGGAAACGATCGCGCTGCACACCATTTTCGAACTCGTGCGTGTGACTGGCGCGCGGGTGCATCTGTCGCACGTGTCGTCGGCGGCGGGCATCGAGTTGATGCGCGGGGCCAAGGCCGAAGGCTTGCCGGTGTCGTGTGACGTCACCGTCAATCACGTACATCTGATCGATCTCGACATTGGTTATTTCGACGCGCAGTTCCGCCTCGATCCGCCGCTGCGTCAACAGCGCGATCGCGAAGCGATCCGCGCGGGCCTCGCCGACGGCACGATCGACGCGATCTGCTCCGATCACACGCCGGTCGACGACGACGAAAAGCTGCTGCCGTTCGCCGAAGCTACGCCGGGCGCCACCGGCCTGGAGCTATTCCTGTCGCTGACGGTGAAGTGGGCCGACGAAGCAGGCGTGCCGCTTGCCAAAGCGCTGAACCGCATCACAGCGTCACCGGCGGACGTGCTTGAGCTGAACGCAGCAGGGCGGATCGCAGTAGGCAGCGTGGCCGACCTTTGCGTGTTCGACCGCCAGGCGCATTGGCGCGTCGAGCCGCGCGCGCTGAAGAGCCAGGGGCACAACACGCCGTTCCTCGGTTACGAACTGCCGGCGCGGGTGCGCGCGACCATCGTGGCGGGCCACGTCGCATTCGAACAGCGTTGATTTCCGGCGCCTCGCACTCACTATTTATCCGATCATTGGCCAGTTACGGAAAGCTCCAACAATGAAGCACGCGTTACGCAAGGTCCGTCTCGTCACGCATCTGCTGCACGGCATGTGGGTTGTGGCGACACGCTTTCCGAAGGCCAGCGCCGAACAGCGTCGCGCGCTCAACCGTGCGTGGTCGCTAAAAATGCTGCGGCTTTGCGGTATGCAACTCGTCGTGCATAACGACGGCGCACGGCTCGACCATGGTGCGCTGGTCGTCGCCAATCACATCTCGTGGATCGACATCTATGTGATCAACGCGTGGCGGCCGACGCCGTTCGTGTCGAAGGCCGAGATCCGGCAATGGCCGGTAGTCGGCTGGCTCGCGCAACAGTTGGACACCGTGTTCATCCAGCGCGAGAAGCGCAGCGACGCGAAGCGGATCATGCATGAGCTGTCCGACCGGCTGGCTGCGGGTGAGCTGATGTGCGTGTTTCCCGAGGGCACGACGTCCAATGGACTCGCGCTGCTGCCGTTTCACGCGAATATGTTCCAGGCGGCCGTGTCGGCGGGGGCACCGGTGCAGCCCGTTTGCATCATGTATGAAGACGCGCTGGGCCGGCAGTCCACTGCGCCTGCGTATATCGACGACCTGTCGCTAGCCGATTCGTTGAATCTGCTGCTGCAGGGAGGCCCGCTGGCCGCGCACGTGTACGTGTGCGAGCCGCTCGCGCCGGGCGCGGACCGGCGCACGCTGGCGGCGCAATCGGAAGAAACGATAGGCGTCGCCTTGTCGGATTTACAAAGTCGACGCATTAAGGCCGCGCACGCCCTCGCTGCGGCTACTCTTGTCCTGATGAAATGATCCTCACGTCAGCCAAAAGGTGTGAAATGAATGTAAAAGCATTGCAGCGGACAGACATTGGCCAGTTCATCGCAGGCCGCCTGCGTGACAATCTTGATTCAGCCTGCCAACAGTGGCGGGATAATGCGCCCGTCAATCATTTCTTCATCGACGATGTCCTGCCGGCAGAGCTGGCCATCACGATACGGCGCGGTTTCCCCGAGGCGTCGACGATGATGCTGCGCAAAAGCCTGCGCGAGCTGAAATACGTGTCGGCCCAGATGAACGAACACTCGCCGATTCTCGAAGAGGTGATCTTCGCGTTTCAGGAGCCGGAAGTGGTGGATCTCGTCTCGCAGATCACCCAGCTCAACACGTTATATCCGGACGAGCATCTATACGCTGGCGGTATTTCGATGATGGGCCGCGGGCATTTCCTGAACCCGCATCTGGACAATTCGCACGATAAGGATCGCCAGCGGTATCGCGTGCTAAATCTGCTGTATTATGTGTCGCCCGACTGGCGCGCGGAGAACGGCGGCAATCTCGAGGTGTGGCCGCAGGGCCCGAAGGCCGAGCCGGTCACGGTTGTCAGCAAGTTCAACCGGCTTGCGGTGATGGTAACCAACCAGCATTCCTGGCATTCGGTCTCGCCAAACCTGAGCGACGAAGCGCGCTGCTGCGTGTCGAATTACTATTTCTCCGACCATCCGGTAGGCGACGCCGAGTACTTTCACCCGACCTCGTTTCGCGGACGCCCCGAGCAGCCGGTACGCGATGTTGTGCTGCGGGCCGACGCGACCGCGCGCGGCCTCGTGCGCAAGATGTTCCCCAAGGGTGTCGTCGCCGACAAGCAGGTCTACCAGAAAGAGGGCGAGAAGTAAGCCGACCGACGCGCCTGGCTGAGCGAGGCGCTCGTCGAAACCGGTTTATTCCCCCGTGGCTCCCGGTATGCGGCAACTGACGCAGTCCACCTGGGTCAGGGTCCGCTCAGAGGGGTTTTGCGCAAGCCGGACGCACGATAGCTGTTCGCCCCACACACAACCCGAGTCGAGGCCGATCAGGTTGTCGCGCAACGTCAAACCCAGCGCGGCCCAGTGGCCGAACACCACGGTCACGTCCGCCGTCTTGCGCGATGGCACGTCGAACCACGGCATGCAGCCCGCCGGCGCCGAGTCCAGGGTGCCGCTGCTGCTGAAATCCATCGTGCCGTCCGCTTTGCAGAAGCGGATACGCGTCAATGCGCTGCATGTCACACGCAAGCGGTCGAGGCCCTTCAGGCCCGGCTTCCAGCGATTCGGCTCGTTGCCGTACAACCCGGCCAGCGTTTCCTTCCAATTCGGCGCACGCAGCGCGCGCTGCAATTCGTCGGCGAGTTCCATGGTCAGCGTGGCGTCCCATTGCGGCACGACTCCTGCGTGCACCATCAGAATGCCGTTCTCGAAATGCGCGAGCGGTCGGTGACGGACCCAGTCGAGCAGATCGCCGGCATCCGGCGCAGTGAGGATTTCGGCGATCGTGTCGCCCTTCTTCGACTTGCGAATGCCCGCCGACACCGACAGCAAATGCAGATCGTGATTGCCGAGCACCGGCACCGCCCGCTCGCCCAGCGCGATCACGTCGCGCAACGTGGCCAGCGATTCCGGGCCGCGATTGATCAGGTCACCTGTGAGCCAGAGCGGCGTGCCGTCCGGCGGCGCGGCCTTTGCCAGCAATTGCTGGAACGGTCTGCGACAGCCTTGCAGATCGCCGAATGCTAGGGGAACCAGAGCGGAGGAGGCGCGGGGAGTGGTGGAGGGTGTCATCGGATAAGTCGGAACAGTTCGATACAGTGTTACGCACGCCGCGTGCCGCCTTCGGCAGTGCAACATGCGGGGGTGACATAATAGCGGTTCGAGGTGCAGATATTGCGTACTACCGGCTCAAACGCGCTAGCAGATGTTTCGAAGCGCGGGTCCCGCACCATGTTGCACTACAACAGGATTACATTTGTGAAACAAGAAAGCATGTCGACTTCCCCGTCGACGCGACCTTGTCGCACGCTCGTCACAGGGGCAACAGGCTTTACGGGCCGTTACCTGGTCGAGAAGCTCCTCGGCCGCGGACACGTCGTCATCGAAACGGTGGGTGGCCGCAGCGAGCCCGAAACGCCGACGCGACGGCGGCTCGATATTACCTCGCCCGACGAATGCCGGCGCGTGATCGAAGCCGTGCGGCCCGACTACATCGTGCATCTGGCCGCGATCAGCTTTGTCGGCCATAGCGATGCGCTCGACTTTTACCGCGTGAACGTGATCGGCACGCTGAATCTGCTGGAAGCGTGCGCAGCCGTGGGACATACGCCGCGCAAGCTGCTGATTGCGAGCAGCGCGAACGTCTATGGCAATGTGACCAGCGACGCGATCGACGAAAGCTTCCCGGTCACGCCGGTCAATCATTACGCGGCCAGCAAGGCGGCCATGGAAACGATCGTGCGCACCTGGTTCGACCGCTTGCCGATCCTGATCGTGCGGCCGTTCAACTACACCGGTCGCGGGCAGGCGTCCAATTTCCTGGTGCCGAAGATCGTCGGACATTTTGCGCGCCGTGAGCCGTCGATCGAACTCGGCAACATCGACGTGGCGCGCGACTTTTCCGATGTCCGCTACGTGGCGAGCGCGTATGAAGCGCTGCTCGATTCCGACGCGGCGGGCGAAACGGTCAACGTCTGCACGGGCACACCGTATACCTTACGGGACATTCTGTCGAAGGCGAGCGATCTGACGGGCCATCAACTGGACGTGCGCGTCAACCCGGCATTCGTCCGACAAACCGATGTGAAGATGCTCGCTGGATCACCTGCGAAGCTGCGCTCACTGGTGCCGGCCGTCGAGGCTATTCCGTTTATGGACACATTGCGCTGGATGCTTGCGGCCTGACAGGTCTGGGCGTCAATCGGTGGATTGCCGTTCTGCGCAGCGCTCCGTCATCCGATGTTTCGTCGCTTTTGCGCGAGCGGCATCCCGCCCCCGTTTGTTCCGCTGCCTCTCCCCGAAGCGCCCGTTATCCCCAGACGGATTGCGGATGCTTTCTATGCACGCTGCCCCTTCAGCGTTCTTTTCCCAGCGTTTGGAAACCAACCTTGTCAAGCTGTTTCAAGTTGTTAGGGTGGTAGTTTTTAATCTGGGCCGCTTTATAATCGGGGCATCATAAGATAGGCGTCTGGCCGTCTGCGTGCAATGCGTGCGGCGTCCCGACTACGTACAGGAATCGGATTCCGGGCCGGCGCAGCGCGGAGTAGGCAGATCGGCGAATCGATTCCATCCCCGCCACTCACATTCACAAGGGAATTTCATGATCCTGGTAACGGGCGGTGCCGGCTTTATCGGCGCTAATTTCGTGCTCGACTGGCTTAATGCGTCGGACGAAGCGGTGCTGAACGTAGACAAGCTGACCTATGCCGGCAACCTGGGTACGCTCAAGTCGCAACAGGCCAATCCCAAACACATTTTTGCCCGCGCGGACATCTGCGACCGCGCCGCGCTCGACGCGCTGTTCGCCGAGCACAAGCCGCGCGCGGTGCTGCACTTCGCCGCAGAGAGCCATGTCGACCGTTCGATCCACGGTCCGGCCGATTTCGTGCAGACCAACGTGGTCGGTACGTTCACGCTGCTCGAAGCCACCCGCAGTTACTGGAACACGCTCGGCGACGCCGACAAGGCCGCGTTCCGATTCCTGCACGTGTCGACCGACGAAGTGTTCGGCTCGCTGTCCGCTACCGATCCGCAATTCTCCGAAACCACGCCCTACGCGCCGAACAGCCCTTATTCGGCGACCAAGGCGGGTTCCGATCATCTGGTGCGTGCGTACCATCACACGTACGGCCTGCCGGTGCTGACCACGAACTGCTCGAACAATTACGGTCCGTACCAGTTCCCCGAAAAGCTGATTCCGCTAATGATCGCCAACGCGCTCGCCGGCAAACCGCTGCCGGTGTACGGCGACGGCCAGAACGTGCGTGACTGGCTGTATGTCGGCGACCATTGCAGTGCGATTCGCGAAGTGCTCGCGCGTGGCACGCCGGGTGAGACGTACAACGTGGGTGGCTGGAACGAGAAGAAGAACCTCGATGTCGTGCATACGCTGTGCGATCTGCTCGACCAGCTGCGTCCCAAGACGAATGCGTCGTACCGCGACCAGATCACGTACGTGACGGATCGTCCGGGTCACGACCGCCGCTATGCGATCGACGCGCGCAAGCTCGAGCGCGAACTCGGCTGGTTGCCGGCGGAAACGTTCGAGACCGGTCTGGCGAAGACCGTCCAGTGGTATCTCGACAATCAGGCCTGGTCCGACGAAGTGGCTTCGGGTGAATATCGCAAGTGGGTTGAGACCAACTACGCGCAACGCGCGTGAGGGCACGGTAATGGCGCGCAAAGGCATTATTCTCGCGGGCGGGTCGGGCACCCGCCTGTATCCGATCACGCATGTCGTCTCCAAGCAGTTGCTGCCGGTGTACGACAAACCGATGATCTACTACCCGCTGTCCACGCTGATGGTGGCCGGTATTAGCGATGTGCTGATCATCTCCACGCCGCAGGACACGCCGCGTTTCGAGGCGATGCTCGGCGACGGCAGCCAGTGGGGCATGAACATTCAGTATGCGGTTCAGCCTTCGCCGGACGGGCTGGCGCAGGCGTTCATCATTGGCCGCGAATTCGTCGGCAATGATCCGTCCGCGCTGATTCTCGGCGACAACATTTTCTACGGCCACGATCTCGCGAAGCAACTCGAGCATGCCAGCGCGCAGCCCGAAGGCGCCACCGTGTTCGCGTACCACGTGCACGATCCGGAGCGTTACGGCGTGGTGGAATTCGACAAGCAGTTCCGCGCGTTGTCGATTGAAGAAAAGCCGCTCAAGCCGCGTTCGAACTACGCGGTCACGGGCCTTTATTTCTACGACAGGCAGGTGTGCGATATCGCGGCGGACATCAAGCCGTCGCCACGCGGCGAGCTTGAAATCACCGACGTGAATTCGCGCTATCTGGCGAATGCAGCACTCAATGTCGAGATCATGGGCCGCGGCTATGCATGGCTCGATACGGGCACGCACGATTCGCTGATTGAAGCAGCCACGTTCATCGCAACCCTGCAAAAGCGCCAAGGTCTGGTGGTCGCCTGTCCGGAAGAGATTGCGTTCCGGCAGAACTGGATCGACGGCGAACAACTGCTGGCGCTGGCCAAGCCGCTCGCGAAAAATGCCTATGGGCAGTACCTCCAAAACATTCTGACGGATCACGTTGCATGGCCATCCAAGTAACCGCTACGGCGCTGCCGGAAGTCAAGATCATCGAGCCGAAGGTGTTCGGCGACGCGCGTGGGTTTTTCTTCGAAAGCTTTAACGCAGCCGAATTTGCCGAGAAGGTCGAGCCGGGCGTCGAATTCCTGCAGGACAACCATTCGCGTTCGGCGAAAGGCGTGCTGCGCGGCCTGCACTATCAGATCCAGCACGCGCAGGGCAAGCTGGTGCGTGTGGTCGAAGGCGATGTGTTCGACGTGGCCGTCGACATCCGCAAAAGCTCGCCGAATTTCGGCAAGTGGGTGGGAGTGAGGCTGTCGGTCGAGAATCATCGGCAATTGTGGGTGCCGCCCGGTTTTGCGCACGGCTTCGTCGTGTTGTCGGAGTCCGCGCAGTTTCTGTACAAGACCACGGACTACTGGTTTCCCGAGCACGAACGCAGCATCGTCTGGAACGATCCGGCCATCGGCATCGAGTGGCCGATCGACTTCGAGCCGTTGCTGGCCGCGAAGGATGCGGCGGGCAAGCTGCTCGCCGACGCTGAAGTCTTCGCATAAGGACATTCATGGCACAGCGAGATGAACAGACTATTCTGCTGACTGGCGTGAACGGCCAGGTGGGGTTTGAACTGGCGCGGACGCTGCAGGGATTGGGGAAGGTTGTTGCCCTTGACCGTAGCGCACTGGATCTTGGTGATCTGGATCAGATTCGACGTGTGGTACGTGAGGCAAAGCCTGGGTTGATCGTCAATCCGGCTGCGTACACGGCGGTTGACAAGGCTGAGACGGACGTCGACGCTGCCATGCGTTTGAATGCCGAGGTGCCCGGCATCCTCGCGGAAGAGGCGAAGCGGCTGGGAGCATCCCTTGTCCACTATTCGACGGACTATGTCTTCGACGGAACGAAAGAAGGCCAGTACGTCGAGACCGATGCAGTTAATCCCCAAAATGTGTATGGCAAGAGCAAACTCGCAGGTGAGCAGGCCATGGTCGCAGTAGGCTGCCCGCACCTGATTTTCCGAACGAGTTGGGTATATGGCACGCGAGGCAAGAACTTTTTACTGACCATGCTTCGACTAGGCGCAGAACGCGACGAGTTAGGCGTGGTTTCCGACCAGTTCGGCGCTCCGACTTGGTCGAATACCATCGCGACCGTGAGCGCGAATATATTGGCGCAGGCACTTCCCGGGGGGGGCGACTGGTGGCAGCAATATTCAGGTCTGTATCATCTGACTGCTTCTGGCGTTACGTCATGGCATGGCTTTGCCGAGGCGATTTTCCAAATTTCTGATCTCGCGAAAAAGCCCGTGGTGAAGCCCATTACGGCGGCGTCCTATTCGACACCTGCGACGCGGCCGGCGAACTCCCGGCTGTCGAACGAGAAGCTTTTCGCGACTTTCGGGCTGACGCCACCCCGTTGGGACGCGGCTCTGCGACTTTGCCTCGCCAAATAGTTTTCCGTTATATGGCCGCCCGGCACGAGGCCCTCCACCCATTTAGAATTGTATCTCTATGCCTGCTACTGAATGTTCCCCTGTTGACGACAGCTTGGTTTCTGCCGCTGTGGAGCCGGTTTCACGGGAACAGCTGGGTCGCTCTACTGTTTTGGTGGTGGGCGATGTCATGTTGGACCGCTATTGGTTTGGTAACGTCGACCGGATATCTCCCGAAGCACCTGTCCCCGTCGTCCATATTCAGCGCACCGAAGAGCGTTTGGGTGGCGCTGCGAACGTGGCATGCAATATTGCGGCCTTGGGAGGGCAAGCGTCGTTGATATGCGTGATTGGCCACGATGAGGCGGGAGAACGCCTGGTGGAGTTGCTTGCGACGAGCAAAGTGCGGGCGTTCGCTGAACGGGACGCGTCGATTTCGACGATCATCAAGCTTCGCGTCATCGCACGGCAGCAGCAACTGATACGCGCCGACTTTGAAGAGCCGCCGACTAAGGAAATATTGCTCGCAGGTTTGGCCCGGTTCGACAGCCTGCTGGGGGAATGTTCGGTTGTGCTGCTATCGGACTATGCGAAAGGCGGATTGACCCACGTTTCAAGCATGATCTCGAAGGCTCGCGCCGCGGGAAAGCATGTTCTGATCGACCCAAAAGGGACGGATTGGCACCGTTATCGCGGTGCTTCCCTGATTACGCCGAATCGGGCGGAGTTGCGCGAAGTAATCGGATCATGGCCTTCCGAAAACGAACTCATGCGACGGGTGTCCGAACTGCGTCATTCGCTCGATATTGACGCCCTCCTGCTAACTCGTTCGGAAGAGGGCATGACGCTATTTACCGAAAGGGAGTCGACTCATTTCCCGACTGCCGCTCGGGATGTCTACGACGTATCCGGTGCCGGAGACACGGTTATCGGTACTGTCGCCGCGATGCTTGGAGCCGGGCTGCCGCTGGCGAAGGCCGTCGTGTACGCTAATAGCGCGGCGGGCGTTGTTGTGGGTAAGGTCGGCACCGCTCCTATTGCGTACGACGAGCTTTTCCCTCGCTAAGCGCGTGCAGCGCTCACTCTCAGCCTACGGGAAAATAAAGATTTAACCATGACCCTCATCGTCACCGGCGCAGCCGGTTTTATCGGCAGCAATCTCGTGAAGGCACTCAACGAGCGCGGCGAGCAACGCATCATCGCCGTCGACAACCTCACGCGTGCGGACAAGTTCAAGAATCTGGTCGATTGCGAGATCGACGATTATCTCGACAAGACCGAATTCGTCGAGCGCTTCAGGCGCGGCGACTTTGGCAAAGTGCGCGCGATTTTCCACGAAGGCGCCTGTTCGGACACAATGGAATCCGACGGCCGCTACATGATGGAAAACAACTTCCGCTACAGCCGCGACGTACTCGATGTCTGCCAGGCGCAGAACATCCAGTTCCTGTATGCATCGTCGGCGGCGACTTATGGCGGCTCGAGCCGCTTTGTCGAAGAGCGCGAAGTCGAGCAGCCGCTGAACGTGTACGGTTATTCGAAGTTCCTGTTCGACCAGGTGATTCGCCGAGTGCTGCCCACTGCGAAGAGCCAGATTGCCGGCTTCCGTTACTTCAACGTGTACGGTCCGCGCGAAACGCATAAAGCGCGCATGGCGTCGGTCGCGTTTCACAACTTCAACCAGTTTCACGCTGACGGCAAGGTCAAACTGTTCGGCGAGTACAACGGTTATGCGGCGGGCGAGCAGACGCGCGACTTCGTTTCGATCGAAGACGTCGTGAAGGTCAACCTGTTCTTCTTCGACAACCCGGACGAGTCGGGCATCTTCAACCTGGGCAGCGGCCGCGCGCAACCGTTCAACGATATCGCGAGCACGGTGGTCAACACGCTGCGTTCGTTGAACAACGAGCCGGCCTTGTCGCTGGCGGAGCAGGTGGAGCGCGGTCTGATCGAATACATTCCGTTTCCTGACGCGTTGCGCGGCAAGTATCAATGCTTCACGCAGGCCGACCAGTCGAAGCTGCGCGCAGCCGGTTACGACGCGCCGTTTTTGAGCGTGCAGGAAGGTGTCGATCGATACGTACGTTGGCTAGAAGACCACCGTGGCTAATACCATCCGTCCCGGCATCGTAGTCGTGTTCTACCGTCCCGACGCGGACTGTGTACGACGCGCGAACCGTTATGCTCAATACGGCCACGCCATCGTCGTCGACAATACCGAAAGTGTTTCCGCGGCAGCGGAGCTCGGTCTGGATCCGCGCATCACTTACATCGCGAACGGTCACAATCTGGGTATTGGAGCGGCGATCAATCAGGGCGTGCAGCGTGCGATCGATAAAGGCTGTGCGAACGCCCTGATTTTCGATCAGGACAGCGACCCAACTGGCGAGTTATTAGAAGGCTTGCCAAAGTTGCTCGACGCCGCGGTCGCGTGCGGACAATCTGTTGCGGTGGTTGGGCCTGCCTACGATGACGTTCGTCTGGGCGGTATAGCGCCGTTCGTCAGGTTCGGCTATGTGAAGCTGCTCCGGATTATGCCTGTCGGCGAAGAACTGATCGACGTGGACTTTCTGATCAGTTCGGGTTCATGTCTGAACCTCGCTGCATGGCAGGCGGTCGGCCCTATGGAGGAGGATCTATTCATCGATTTCGTCGATCTTGAATGGTGTATCAGAGCGCGTTCAAAGGGGTACGCCGTGTTGGGTGCGCCGCAGTTGCGGCTTGCGCACGAGTTAGGCGGTGAGCCAGTCAAGGTCTTCGGGCGCCCTTATCCGAGCCACAGCCCGCTACGGCATTACTATCTGTTCCGGAATGCCGTCGCGTTGATCCAGCGACGCTACGTACCCTGGAGCTGGAAATCGACCGAATTGGTCAAATTCCCGTTTCGCCTCGCAATTTATGGGCTTTTCCTACGGCCCCGGCTTGGTCACCTTCGTATGGCAGTGCTGGGTATCTGGCATGGACTGACGGGTCGAATGGGCGCGTTGTAAAGCTTTATGGCCTTTCACGCGCTCCTTGTGCGTGGATCGTGCGATTTGTTTAACAGGATTATTTAAAACTAACCCAATGTCGAATCCCATCATTACTGATTTAAAGAGCAGTCTTGTGTCGTGGCGGTTGTGGACGCTGCTCGGCTGGCTCGAAGTACGTCAACGTTACGCGCGCTCGCGCGTGGGCCCGTTCTGGTTGACCATCAGTATGGGTGTCATGATTGCGTCGATCGGTATCGTGTACGGTACTCTGTTCGGCCAGAAAATGACCGAATATCTGCCATTCCTCGCGATCAGCCTCGTGATGTGGACTTTCTTCGCGCAGACGGTGATCGAAGGCAGTACGGCCTACATCAATAGTTCGACGTACATCCGGCAGGCGTCCACCCCCAAATTGATCTACATCCTGCAGGTCCTTTGGCGCAACCTGGTTATCCTGGCCCATAACTTTGTGATCGTCATTGTGCTGCTTGTCGTGTTCGGCACACCGAACTGGGAGACGCTGCCGCTATTTATCCCCGCATTGCTGATCTACGCACTGAACGCACTGTGGATTGCAATGCTGGTCGGTTTGTTGTCGGCGCGGTTTCGCGATCTGCCGCAGATCGTCGCGGCCGTGATGCAGATTGCGTTCTACATCACACCGATTATTTATCGTCCGAATGCGCTGAACCGTTTTTCATTCATCGTTGAACTGAATCCGCTTGCACATCTGATCGAGCTGGTGCGTGCGCCGTTGATCGGCCAGGTGCCGTCCGCCACGACCTGGGCTGTGGCCGTCGGCATGCTGGTGATCGGCTGGGCATTTGCATTGCTACTGACCGGCCGTTATCTGAAGCGCATTCCGTACTGGGTATAAGAGAACACATCATGGCGTATATCGAACTCAAGGGCGCGACGCTCGACCTGCCCATTTACGACGTGCGAGGGCGCTCGCTGAAGAAGCAGGTGCTACGCATCGGCCGCCGCAACTCCATTGCTGAAGATAACGACGGTGTTGTTGTCGTGCGCGCGCTCAACGACATCAACGTGCGTTTCGAGAATGGCGACCGGATCGGGCTGATTGGCCGCAATGGCGCGGGCAAGTCCACTTTGCTGCGGACGATGGCCGGCATCTACTCGCCGACCATCGGCACTGTCGAAAGCGACGGCAAGATCGTGCCGTTGCTGGACATCAGTCTCGGCATGGACGAAAACTCGACGGGCTTGCAGAACATTCGCCTCCGTGGCCTGTTGCTCGGTATGACTGACGCAGAAATCCGCGCGAAGCAGGAGGAAATCGCCGAGTTCTGCGAATTGGGCGACTATCTGGACTTGCCGCTCAGAACGTATTCGAGCGGTATGCGCGTGCGTCTCGCATTCGCTGTATCGACTGCGGTCGATGCGCAGATTTTGCTGCTGGACGAGGTCATGGGCGTGGGCGACGCATCGTTCCTGCACAAGGCGCAAGAGCGCCTCGAAGATCTTCATCGCCGCGCGGAGATCGTTGTCCTCGCGATGCATGCGAACTCGGAAATCCGCCGTGTGTGCAATAAGGCGCTATGGATGGACCGTGGTCAGCTGCAGGCATTCGGGCCGGTGGAAGAAGTCGTTGCGGCATACGAAGCGCAGGTCTGAGCCAATGCAAGGTGCGAGATTCCTCAGTCTCCCTGTGCGAGTGCTGCGTGGCTTTCGGGAAGCGGTGCAACTGCGCGGCGGCGTGCTGCCGACCTTGCGCGTCGTCGTGGGCCTGCTGAGGCGTGAAGGGTTGGCAGGAATGCGGAACCGGTTGATACGGTCGGCAGCGGGCGGCGGCTACCGCACATGGATCGCACAATACGATACGCTCGACGCCGCAGCCCGCGAAGACTTGCTGCGCGAGCTGAAGACGTTGCAGGACAAACCGCTCATCTCAGTTCTCGTACCGGTTTACAACACGCCCGCGCAGTATCTGACTGAGATGCTCGATTCGGTGCTTGCGCAGATCTATCCGCACTGGGAACTGTGTATCGCCGATGACGCATCGAGCGCACCGCACGTCGCGGAGATCCTGCATGACTATGCGTCACGTGACGCGCGAATCAAGGTCATACGTCGTGCCGTGAACGGGCACATCTGCGTGGCAAGCAGTGATGCGCTGGCGCTTGCTTCCGGTCGATTTATTGCGCTGCTCGATCACGATGACGTGCTTCCGGCGCACGCGCTGTTCATGGTGGTGCGCTATATGAATCGCTATCCGTCCGCACGGATGCTTTATAGCGATGAAGATAAGCTCGCACCCGGCGGTCAACGCGTGCAGCCGTACTTCAAATCCGACTGGAACGCGGCGCTGATGTTGGGACAGAACATGTTCTCCCATCTGGGCGTTCTGGAAACGGAGTTGGTGAGGCAGGCGGGTGGATTTCGCCCAGGTTTCGAGGGCAGTCAGGATCACGACCTCGTGTTGCGATGTGCGGAGCTGGCGGGCCCGCGTGCGATTGTACATATCCCGCACGTGCTTTATCACTGGCGCGTAATTGCCGGAAGCACTGCGCGGGAGGTGGCAGCCAAGCCATATGCACGTGATGCTTCACTGCGAGCCGTGAGCGAACACCTCGCACGTTGCGGTCACGATGCGCGCGTTGAGCCGCTATCCGCGGATTCGACGATGCTGCGTGTAATTTACCGCGTGCAGCAACCTGTGCCACTTGTGTCGATCATCATTCCGACACGCGACCGCGCCGAACTTTTGTCGCGCTGTATCGACAGCCTGCGCGAGCGCACACATTATTCGAATTACGAAATCCTGATTGTCGATAACGGTTCGATCGAGCCCAACGCACTTGAATTGCTGGAGCACTACTCACGTTTCCCTAACGTTACGGTGCTTCGAATCGACGCACCGTTTAATTATTCGGCGTTGAATAATGCCGCAGCAATCCATGCCAAAGGGACGTTGCTGTGCCTGCTCAACAACGATATTGAGATCGAGTCATCGGACTGGTTGGATATTCTCTGCGGTTATGCGCTCTTACCGGGGCACGGAGCGGCCGGTGCAGCGCTTTGGTATCCCGACGACCGGTTGCAGCATGGCGGCGTGCTAATGGGCGTCGGACACCTGGCCGGTCACATGCATCACCTGATACCTCGCGGAGATCGTGGGTACTTTGGGCGCGCGGTATTGGCACAGTACGTTGCGGCGGTCTCGGCCGCATGCCTCGTCGTCCGAAAGGCGCTGTTCGACGAAGTGGGCGGACTCGACGCCGACCATCTAGCGATTGCGTTCAACGATGTCGACTTCTGCCTGAAGCTGCGCGCCGCAGGTTACGAGAACGTGTATGTGCCGTATGCAGAGCTCTATCATCATGAGTCGGCGTCGCGCGGCACTGATTTGAGCGGTACGAACCTGGAGCGTTTCCAGCGGGAGACGGACTTCATGCGTAAGCGCTGGCCGCAAATGTT
The DNA here is from genome assembly GCF_904848625.1 of Paraburkholderia metrosideri. Classification (GTDB taxonomy): domain Bacteria; phylum Pseudomonadota; class Gammaproteobacteria; order Burkholderiales; family Burkholderiaceae; genus Paraburkholderia; species Paraburkholderia metrosideri. The sequence goes on along the minus strand of NZ_CAJHCP010000003.1, from coordinate 491,994 downwards.
GGAAGAAGATCCGTATTACAACCCAAATCTGACAAGGAGCGGAGGGCCACTGTTTTCACTGGCGTTTCCCCCGAGAATTGGGCAGTTCGGCTAGTGACCAGATTTTCTAACCTATCCTTCGGAACTATGGAATTTACCGGCGAACGCTTCACAACGGATCAGCACGGAGACATCGAACTGGAGCATTTGCACCGGTACATCTGTGTTTCAAAACTGGCGTCGGGCAAGGATGTGCTCGATATTGCAAGCGGCGAAGGTTACGGCACGGCAATCTTGGCAGAGCGAGCCCGCAGTGTGATCGGTGTCGATATTTCCGACCAGGCCGTCAAGCACGCGCAGCAGCGCTACGTAGGTGAAAATCTATCCTATCGGACTGGCTCCGCAACGGCGATCCCACTGCCGGATGCATCAATCGACCTCGTTGTGAGCTTCGAGACGATCGAACATCACGACCGGCACGACGCGATGATCGCCGAGATTAAACGCGTGCTTCGGCCGGATGGCGTATTGATCATGTCGAGTCCCGACAAGCGTGCTTATTCGCTTTTGCCGAACTACACGAATCCCTATCACGTGAAGGAGCTGACGCGCGACGAATTTGATGCACTGATTCGTGGCAACTTCGCCGACGTCGAGCTATATGGACAGCGCGTCATCTATGCATCGGCTATTGCCGCGGAGGGGGGGGCGGGTGCGTTCGTCCACTATCGTAACGAGGACGCGTACCTGAAAAGCGCCGACGGTCTGATTGATCCAATGTATCTGATCGCAGTGGCGTCGGATGGGCAACTGCCGAAAGTCGCGTCGGGCATTTTCGAAGGGCATCTCGACGATTCTCAGCCGGTCGTCGATGCCCGTCGCGTGCTCGCGGAGCAGCAAACCTCGCTTGCCCGGGCGACTGAACGCGGCGGCGCGCTCGAAGTGGAGCTATTCGCCATCCGGGCCGACATGGCGAAGCTGGACGCGACGGTGCGGGAGCAAGACGAGGCACTGCGGGAAAAGGAAGAGGCGCTGCGCGCCGCGTGCGATCAGATTGTGAGACGTCGCGATAGCGAAGAAAAGTTGAAACGGGAAAACGTCAAGCTGGAAGCATCGGTAGCGAAGCTACTCGAGACTTCGGCGGAACTGACCGGCACGGTTCAGGCACTTCGCAGTTCATGGAGTTGGCGACTTTCCGGGCCGCTGCGGGCGATGACTACTGTGTTGCGTAAAGTGAAGAACGCAGTGTTGCTGCCGGTGCGGATCGCGCGGATATTGCGGCATCCGACGCTGACGCCGGTGAAGCAACTTCGAGCGCTTGCTAACGGCGCATTCGTAAGCACTGGCGACGATCCTCAATTTGCAGTTCATCCCGGCTGGCGTCCGCTTACCGGCGGTTGGGCCCTCGCGACGATCGACATCGTCGATGCGCAAAATCCGATGCAGCCGATTCTGTACGTCTTTTCTGGCGAAGGCGGCTCTCATGTGACGGCATACGCGATGCCGCATGGGGCACGTGGCCGGGTTCGCAAGGCAATCGTGTTGCCGGTGGGTGTGCAGGGCTTGCGCCTTGATCCGACCGATAAGGAAGGCGAGCAGTTTTCGATGGGACGGGCAACCGTGCGCAATCTTGGCCGCCTTGGCCTGCTGCGCTATGGTTACTCGCTACTCGATCAGGATCAGCGCAGGCACGTTGTCAAAGCCGCATTGCGCGGTGACTTCGCGACCCTGAAGACAACGATCCGCGACCGGCTGATTAGCGAGGATCATGGTTCCGAATACCGCGCGTGGGTCGAGCAGTTCGACACATTGACCGGACAGGATCAGGCTGCCATTCGTGCGAAGGTCGAGCAGATGCGGTCGAAGCCGCTGATTTCGATCGCCATGCCGGTCTATAATCCACGCTCGAAGTATTTGCGTAAGGCGCTCGATAGCGTGCTCGCGCAGATCTATCCGAACTGGGAACTCTGCATCGCCGACGATGCGTCGACCAATCCTGAGATCAAGCGGGTTCTGACGGAATACGCGCAACGTGATCCACGTATCAAGGTCGCCTATCGCACGCAGAACGGTCATATCTCAGCAGCGACCAATACCGCGATCGAACTGGTCGCCGGAGATTTCATCGCGCTGATGGACCATGATGACGCATTGCCGGCGCATGCGCTCTACATGGTCGCCGACGAACTGATTCGCTATCCTGAAACCGATCTGATCTACACCGACGAGGACAAGGTAGACGAGCAGGATCGGCGTCACGATGCGCACTTCAAGACGGATTGGAATCCGGAGCTGTTCTATGCGCAGAATCTGATCGCGCACATGGGCGTGTACCGCACGTCGATCGTCCGCAAGATCGGTGGGTTCCGCATTGGTTTTGAAGGCAGCCAGGATTACGATTTCGCGTTGCGTTTCCTGAAGCACACCGACGCGACGCGGATCCGGCATATTCCCCACGTGTTGTATCACTGGCGGATCTTCCCTGGCGTCGCAAGTTTCTCGACGGACAATCCGAACAAATCGATCGACACCGCGCACCGCGCGTTGAACGAATATTTCGCAGACGTCGAGCCTGATGCCGAAGTCGTACCGATCGAGCAGTTTCCGAGCTGGTGGCGAATCAGGCGTCAGCCGCCTACTCCGCTGCCGCGGGTGTCCCTGATCGTACCAACACGCGATCGGCTGGACGTATTGAAGGTTGCTGTGCAAGGGCTGCTGCACGAGACAAACTACGACAACCTTGAACTTATCATCGTCGATAACGATAGCGTGGAGCCAGATACGCTCGACTATTTTGCGTCGTTAAAAAGTGACCTGCGCGTGAAGATCCTGAAGATCGAAGGGCCATTCAATTTCTCGCGGCTGAACAACTGCGCAGCCGGAACCGCGACAGGTTCGATCCTCGGATTCGTCAATAACGACGTAAAAGTGATCGATGCCGATTGGCTGCTCGAACTCGTCGCGCAGGTATCGCGACCCAATGTGGGCGCGGCTGGGGCCAAGCTCTACTATGCGAACGAGACGATTCAGCATGCTGGCGTGATCCTCGGGCTCTATGGCGTGGCAGCACACGGGCATCGCCACTTTCCGCGCAACTCCATCGGCTATTTCGGTCGGCCGATGCTGGTTCAGAATATTTCGGCGGTCACTGCGGCCTGCATGGTGGTGCCGAAAGATGTGTTCGATCGGGTCGGCGGATATGATGAAGTGAATTTGACTGTCGGCTACAACGACGTCGACTTGTGCCTCAAAATTCGCGAGGCGTCGTACGATATTGTGTTCACGCCTTTCTCGGAGCTGTATCACCTGGAGTCCGTATCTCGTGGCGAGAATCTGACTCCAGCGCAATTGGAGCGCGATGCTCGGGAACGCGCTTACATGCTAGAACGCTGGGGCCCGATTATTGAACGTGATCCGTTCTACAACACAAATCTGACGGTCGGATCAGAAAATTTTGGTCTGGCGTTTCCGCCGCGCACTGCGAAGCCTTGGCTCGACTCCTGAGAAAGAATCCATCATGTCGAATGCTCAGATTACTCGCCCTCTGAAGAGAATGCTGCGCCGGGCTGCCCCGGGGCTCGCGACGCGGCTTAGCGCGATGTTGCACGCACCCGCCACACAGGCGCCGCTGCTGGACACCTTCTCGACGACACGTGCGGAGCTGCGCGTGACCCAGTCGCGTTTTGACGCAGAGCATTCCGTCGAAGCTGCGGCGTTGCAAGCAGTCGCGCGCAACTCGTCGCTCGTGGTGCTGGGCGTCGCGCCGTTTGCCAACGTCTCGATGCTGATCGACGAACTGGCCCAAGAGCGGGTTGTGCTGGGCGAGCTGGTGATCGTGGACGCGACAGCGGAGTTACCGCGAGGTGTCGCGATTCGTGATCACGTCAATGCATGGAATTTCAAGCTGCCGCTGACGCGTATCACGGTCGTGTCGCACACCCGCCAGGAACTTCGCTACGCGGACGCGATCAACAACGGCTTAAGCGCAGCGCGGCAGCCGAACGTGTGGATTGCAGGCGCCGATTATGTACCGCTTGACCGCTGTTTCGAATACCTGTTCAAGACCTTCGTGTCGACGAATGGGCAAGCCATTATTGCAGCGCATACGTTCCTTCCGAACGGAAATTTGCAACGTGTCGAAATTCCCAAATCCATGCTCGAGGACGCAGGCGATCGCGCGCTGTCCATCGCCGATGAGGCTGCTGCGCAGAATGGCTGGGGCGACGTAAATCCGGCAGGCATCACGGAATGTGGATTGCTCTCGGACTGCGCGTCGTTTCGAAGGGGTATCTTTGGCGGCGAACGTCAGCGTCTTCTCGGCATGGCGCCGTCGCTTGGGCTCGATGCACGTTTCGTGACGGAGATTGCAGTTGCCGGCTTGGCGCTGCAGTTACGCAAGCAGCAGACAAGGCTGGTGAGCTCCGCCGCTAGTGCGGCAGTGAGCCTGCGCGGGCAATTCTCGGACGCAAACAGCGCCTGGGAGGTACTGCACGACTGGCGATGGCTCCTGAACAAGCAACGGTCGGCGCCGACGGCACAGGCAATGGGAACAGAGCGAATAGAACTCGTTTGCCCTTTTCATCGGGGCGACGTGGTGCTGGCTGTGCAGGTCGCGAGTCACGCGGCGTCGCTTGGCATACCTATGCGTCTGCACATTGCCGAGTCGCTGCTGTCCTGGGTGAAAGATATGAACCCCGACCTGGATGCGGCACCCGTGCCGGTTCCCGTGGCATCCGCGGCAGAGACATATCCGCAGTTGCTGGCTGCGTATCGGTACGTGTCGCAGCGCGCTGACGCTTCGCCGAGGCTTGCGCGCTGCCATCCGTCGCGCAGCCTGTCGAAGACGGGCGAAAATCTGATCGGTTATATGCTCGAGGAAGTTGGACTGCCAATCGACACACGAGTGCGCAATCTGAAGCCTGCCGTGACCGACGAGCAGCGCGAGATTGCCCGACAGACGATGGAACCATTCGGCGAAGATGTCATTTTCGTGCATCCGCTAGGCGGATGGAGTCTAAAGTCGATTCCTCCGCATACGCTCGTTGAACTCGCGCAATGTGTGCATGAAGCCGGCTTCAGGCTGATTCAAATTGGCGGTGCGGGTGATCCGCCATTAGCCGCCTGCGACGGCGCGATTCTGCGCAATTTCCTGCCATCGCAGTGGCGTGCGATTCTGGCGCTTGGCCGGGCGATGGCCGGCGTCGATTCGTGGACGGCGCACTTCGCCGCAATCCTCGACATTCCGCAAATCTCGCTTTACGGCTCGACGCATCCGCGTCATGTAAACACGAAGGCGTGGTTCGCAGAGCAGTCCGGTCCGTCGCTCGTGCTAGGACCGATCGTTAATTGCTCGCCGTGCAATTCGCTCAAATGTGTGACCTTTCCGGAGCGCCACTATTGCACCGGCTACAGCATCGATCGACGTGCACTGGAAAGCTTCCTCTCGTCGCTACGGCGCGAGCCTGTTTCCGCGAACTGACCGGCAGTGCGCGTCGGCGTCTGGGCGCTCGCACGTGAGTCTTGTGGTTGCAAGATGAGCGCGTTGCCGGTCTTAAACGCTGCACGTTCTGTCAAAGCTTCATTTCTTCAGCCGACAGCCGGCGAGTGTCGGTTATTTGCTTGCGGTTTGTAAGTCGCTTCGCACGCTGTATCAATGAAATGCCAGCGGCGGATCGCTCGAGACGCAACTGCGGGCAGCTTCGGGGAACTGGGCCGGCTTTTCCATCAGGCCAAGCATCACAGCACGTTGCGCCAGTTCGACAACGGAGGATCTAAGGAGTGCCATTCTGTGGTTATTCAACTCATCTTCCGACAGCAACAGCGGCTCTGCGCGCTTCCTGAGCGACACGAGGAATTCTCCGTGTGGTCCGGGCTCTTTGAGCACGATCTCGAAGGCAATCAGGTCGAGCGCCCGCAATTCGAGCATGATCAACGAGAACGATGACGGCGTGAAATACCATGTGTGGTTGTCGATATATTTGGCGTCGTTCGATTCGTCGTGTTGAACAAATCGGTCATACGCGTGATGAAGGTTGGACAGGAAGCGGAAATTTTTGACGTTTCCATCGGCCCAACCCGACAGGTTCGTGTCGCGGTTGAGCACGTCATAAGCGGCCATCCGGAAGAAGCTTTCGCGCGTATGACGCGACCGCTTCCGATGATGAGCTGTCAATACTTCAGCCGTGCTCGACATAGGCATGAAGAAGTCGAAGCAATAGCGCATATCGGGAACTGCCAGCACCAGTACTCCCTCGTCACGCATCATCAGTTCGAAGTCGCGTAGCGTACCAAGTAGATTCGGGAAATGCTCGATGACATGGCTGGCGACGATGTAGTCGAAATGCCGCTCGCCATAGCCGCTGTGCTTTAGCGCGTCGCTGATCAAACCATGATTCCAGACGACGTCGACCGGCTGAAGCGATTCGGCTACGACGTTGGGGTCGCCCTTGTAAGCTCGGGTCAATCCTTCAGTGGTGTCATGGTCCACCGATATCACATTCCAGCCGTCTCGTTTCGGGACCGTCGGCGTATGCAATGCCCCGATCTCGATACCGAGCATCTCTTTTGTAAGCAATTGTTGCAGCGTAGCGCGCCGTTTGTCCATATCTCCTCCGGCTAATGCGCAGGACACCAAGTCCTGACGCCGATGACAGATTACATCCTCACTATCCACGAACGAAGCTACGTTACATACTTCGCACATCGTAAATTGATTAGTGTTGATTATTCGCTAACCATTCTGTTTTACAATCAGGCGATCCATTCAGAAGAATGAGGGCGCGCATGGCATTTCTTCGTGGTCGTAAGTCGTTCATCACCGAACCTTCTGTAGAGAAGGCAGTCCTTGAAGCGCCGGTGGACCTGGACGCCAAGTTCTACCGTGAATATTACGACGATCTGGCCAATCTGTCGGATGACGAAGCGCGGCAACACTTCATCGAACATGGCCAGCGCGAAGGCCGATTTCCAAATCTCGTTGCCTGTCTGAGCTCAGATCCACGCACTGTCGGACTGGATGTCTTTTTCTACCGATCGTTCTACCCTGACATGCGGCAGACCTCATTGCGCGAGGCGATCGAACATTTTGCGACTAGCGGTTACGATGAGAGGCGCTGTCGTAACCGTGCCGATTTCGAGCGAAACCACCCGGACATGTCCCAGTTCGATGTCGATTTTTACCGAACGTATTATCAGCAGTTCAGATCGATGTCCGAGGACGAAGCTCGCGAACACTACCAGGCGTTTGGCAGTCGGGAAGGCCGATATCCGAATGTCACGACGATGATTGGCGAGTTGGAAGAGGAGCGCAAGCCGCTGCCAGACGATTTCAAACCGGGTGAGTATCTTGCGTTGAATGGCGACTTGCGCCGTACGCTAAGACACGATTGGGAGGCGACCCATCACTACCTGAAATATGGGCGCTGGGAAGGTCGGCAATACCGGCGGTGGAAAGATGAAGCGATTTATGACCTCGATTACCTGACTCGCAGAACACTTCATGTTTACGATATGCCCTGGATAGTGGTTGACCCCAGGCGCCGGCCGACTGTCAACGTGCTTGTTCCTGCTTTCGATTTTGGTTCGATGTCGGCTGGTTTTTTTGGTGTCTTTCAGGTCGCGCTATTTATCAAGCGGTGTGGCGTCAACGTCCGTCTTGTGATGTTCGATGAATTCGATTTCGACGAATACATTACCCGTTCGAAGCTTCAACATTACCCCGGTCTGGAAAAGCTTTTTGACGAACTCGAATTCGTCTATATCGGCGATCGTAAAGCGCCTTTGTCCATCTCTCCGTACGACAACTGTGTCGCCACTGTCTGGTATAGCGCGTATCTCGCGCGCAAGCTGATGGACGCACGCGGCGGCGGCAAATTTCTGTATTTGATCCAGGATTACGAGTCACCCTTTCATCCATGTGGTTCGCTATTCGCACTCGCTGAGGCGACGTATTCGTTTGACTACTGTGCACTATTTTCCAGCCAGGCACTTCAGGACTTTTTTTTAAAAAAACAGGTGGGTATCTTCGCGCGCGAGGGGACGAATTACACGTTCTTCAATAACGCTTGCAGCAGCGTGCTCAAGCCGAAGGACGACTTCTTTGCGACGCGCGGCGCTGATAGGAAGAAGAGGCTTGCGTTTTATTCGCGGCCTCCGGTTGACCGGAACATGTTCGAGTTGGGCGCTCTGTCTTTATGCCTCGCATTTCAGCAGGGCGTGTTTCCCGTCGACGAATGGGAGTTCATTGGCATTGGGTTGGGCGAAGCAGTCATCAAGCTCGACGATGATCACGAAATGAAACAGATGGAGCGGATGAACCTGCGCGAGTATCAGGAGGTGATCTCTACCTTCGACGTAGGTTTCTGTCTGATGGCGTCATCGCATCCGAGTCTGCTGCCGTTCGATCTGTCGGGCTCGGGCGCCGTGGTGGTGACTAACTCCTTTGGCGTCAAGGATCAGGCGTACTTCGATATCGTCACCGAAGGTGTCATTGTTTGTCTGCCAGAAGTGCCCGCATTAATCGAGGGGCTGAAGCGGGCAGTTACCGAAGCGGGTAATCTCGAGCAGCGGTATGCGAACGCCGCGGCAATGAAATTTCCGCGTGTCTGGACCGAGACCTTCAACGATCAGCATGAATTCTTCATCCGGACGGTTTTCAAGGACACCCTGCGGCATTGAATCAATTGCATCGAATGCCGTACGAGTGCGCTCCGATTTTTTAGAAAACGACATTGTTGGATGAATCTCTCTCGTTCTTTAACCGGATCGCGCTATTCAGGTGGCTTGCGCATCAATGTGTGAAGCTCCATTTCTTGTGTCCGACGTAACTCGTAAAGACTGGCACGGCGACGCCGATCAGATGCGCAATGTCTCGTGCGTGCCATACGATGCCAAGCCGCGGAAACAGGTAGTACGCGAGCCCGACGCTCACTCCCCATGTCTGTAATACCGCAATCAGATTGACGAGCGTGAAAAACAGGATGGAGCGCCCGGTTGATTGCGTGCTTTTCGTGAAGACGAACAACCTGGCGAGCACAAACGCTGTGACCATGCCGGTCAGGTAGGCGATGACGATCGCGGTGGAATACGACATCCACAGGTTATAGACGATTCTGCTTCCCCAGTTGACCGCCGCGGCAAAGCCTCCGGTCAGTAGAAACAGCAGGAACTCGCGCGACACGAAGGTTTGTTTCACGAGATGGTGAGTGCGAGTCATAGCATCTTCGCCATCTTGCGCGACAGTGCGATGCTTTCCGAAATGCCCCGGTCCTCAGGGTAGTAATACGACGTGTCTGCGACGAGAAGGCCTTGGACCGGGAGCTGGATGGGGGGGAGGCGATCCATATAGCCAGGTTCGCAGATTGGCTGCGCGAAGCGATAGCGGTTCGCCCGAACGTCGATAAAGTCCGCTGTCGTTAGCGTCGGATTGATCTTCATCAGATACCGCTTTACCTTGTCGATGAATACCGAGTCCGCATCCTGATACTTCGGATGGTTCCCTGGGGCATAGAACGGCACGTAGACGATGTGCTCACCCAGTGGCCGCAAATTGGTGTACTCAACGATACCAGGAATGTCCATCTCAGGGTCGTTCGTGTTCAGCCAGAAATTCTCGGTGACCGGCTTTTTCAGCTTGGCAATGACACACACCACGGCGATATTCTTCACGCTACGAAACGCGTCGAGGATGTTCGCCGGGAGGTCAGGGATGACGCGCGGTACATAGGGCAGCGGAATCGTGCTGATTACCTTGTCGAATGGGATGAAGCTGCCCGCTGTTTCGATGCCCCGTACCTTGCCATTTTCAATGACCACCTTCTGCACGGGCGTGCTCAGGCGGAATTCGCCGCCATTTGCTTCGATATATCGGCGCATGCCTTCTAACAGCGTGTCCGAACCGCCTTCCAGGTAACCGAGTTTTTCGTGGAAGAGGTTATAGCGCGAGCGGCCAATGCGTCGAATGCGACTCCATATCCATGCGGCGGAAAGGTTATAGGCGTAATCGTAAAACTTGTAATCGAACAGCCGACGCCACAGAACTTCCCACGCTTCTTCACCGACCCAGCGGCGAATCCAGCTGGCTGCCTCGATACGATCGAGAGGCTTCCAGTCATTGCGTTTCGTCGATAGAAACGCGTGCAGTCCATAGCGGAATTTCGCCTGTAGGCTTAATCCCTTAAACTTCAATAACGCGATCGGGTTGCCCCACGGTTGCACGCGTCCTTGAAAGAAGTACCCCATCTTCGTTTCGCGCCACTGCAGTTTGTTTTCAATGCCGAGTTCGCGCAGCACCTCGAAAAAGGCTTGATCTGAGATGGCATGGAAGTGGTAGTAGCGTTCGATAGACAATCCGCCGAAATCGAAGCAGGCAGCCATGCCGCCAACCCGGTCATCGGCTTCGAAAACAATCGGCCTGCGGCCGTCCCTGACGAGTTGATACGCCGCGCCGAGGCCCATTGGGCCGGCGCCGAGTACGGCAATACGCTCTTCGTTCATGGTGTGTATACGCTCAGAACTCAAGTGCGATGTGACTGTAGGTGGGGTCGTTGAACGTTTCGTCCATTGCCTGGGCAAACGGTGTCGCGCTGATGCGGAAAATGCCTTCCCAGTTGATCACTTCGAACTCGTCGCCTGCCGTCAGCGCTTTCAATTGATCTGCCGTGAATGGCGGATTCTTGTTGAAGAGTGCATAAATTTTTAGAAGAACATAGAAGAGGCTGTACGGAATGCGTACGATTGCGCAGCGCGCGCGGGTGGCCCGTTTGATCTGCCGGATGATGTCGATATAGTCGACCCGCTCCAGCCCCGTGATGTTGAACGTCTGACCTTTAATGCGAGATTCGATGCAGCTAATGATTACGTTGCAGAAGTCGCCGACATACAGAGGCTGTCGCATGTACTTCCCGCTGCCGGGAATGGGGAACACCGGCACACGATGCATGAAGCGCGACAGCCATCCAAGGTGCTTGCGGTCGAACCAGCCGAACATCAGTGTGGGGCGAAGCACGACACATTCTATGCCTGACGCGAGCACGATCTCTTCCTGTTCGCGTTTGGTGTCGGTATAAAAATCTTCGCCGACCGACTTCACCACCGATGAGCTGATATGGACCGTGTACGGAATCTGAAAGCGCTTGATCACGTCGAGAACATTGTGCGTAGATGTGATGTTGTTGCGAATGAAGGGCTCCAGTGTTGGTGCGCCAATTTGCGCCTGCAACATCACGACCAGATCCGCGTCTGCGAAGTAACGAGCCCAGTCGCCAGGCTCGGCCAGATCTGCATAGACTGCGGTAATGTCGGGATGCACCTTGCGCAAAACGTCGAGATTGGCTCGGTGTTTGTCCAGAACGATGAGATCGTGATACCCACGCGCCTTGAGTCGTGCGACGAGGTTCTGTCCCACGAGGCCGGCACCGCCAGGAAGAAGAATGCGTGTTTGATTCATGCGATCACTCAAAAAATTTCAGGCCGGCCAACATAGTATGAACAGATAGATAGGTACCTCCGACGGGACGCCGCTACTGGCCGGCTACGGGCAATACCGCCGGCACCGCCGAGGTTCCTCTGAGGCGGCAATAACTATCTCTTGCGATCCTGCCGTTCACGACGATTTCACCTTGCGCGGGCGGCCTGAAAAACGCCGTCCATTCGCTGTATCTTGCATGACGCCCGTAAATGGTATTGACATCGGCCCGCTCGCCACCCGAGACCCCCATGCCAAGCGGCGCACCGTCGGCATCCGTCACGACAATAGTGCGTGGAACGCTGCTATTGGCCGCATCGTACATCCAGCCCGTCGCGCGATAGATGCCGGGTGCGCTGGTGCCGGTGATGACGTCCGTAAATCCCTCGCATGGCAACGTCGCGATTACGCGAGAGGGCGGTGTGGGGTAATCCGGCTGCGATGGCGCGAAGATCGAGATTCGCGCGGCTTCCGCCTCTTTTACGGTGGGCAGCAAGCGTTCGGGAGACGGATACACCGCTGTCATTAGCGGCGCGTCGTATACATGGGCGCGTAACGCAAGTCCGGCCACGAGCCGCCCATAACGCTGATTGTGGTCGTACCGCCGCACCTGCCGCTGTCCGTCGACAACCAGCAGGGTTGCCGCCAGCGCAAACAGCAGCACCGCATAACGCCGTGTGCCCGCAGCCGTATTTAGCAGCGCGAAAAGGCCCATGGCCAGCCACGCGGCTAGCGAAGCTGTTGTGTAGCGAGACGCGAGCGCACTGCCGAGTCCGAGCCAGAGGCGACCGTTCGCAGTCACAAGAGCGTCGCCCACAATGAAGAGTGCAAATGTAAGCAGGGATAACGCGCAAATCTGACCGGGCCGTGCGCGTAGCGCCGAGAGGCAGTAAGCGACGGTCGCTGCTAATGCCACGGCGCCGCACAGATATGTGCCGCTTAGGCCTAGTAGGGTGTTGCGGGCTGGCGAACCGAGAAACAACAACACGTAGCGAAACGTGTCGACCGGATGGTGACGTAAGCCGGAGGTCAGGCTGCCATCGCCGGAGGTTGCGTGCCAGCCAGCGAAGTAGACAATCCAAACGACTATCGCGATCGCCGCGATGACAAGTATTCTGCGCACGCGAAAGCGCAAATATATGGCCTGTACCAACAGGACGGGAAGCACTAGCAAACCGCTCGACATGGAAAATGCTGCGGCCACCGAGGAAGCCAGCGCTGCTACAAGCCATGCCGATGCCTTCGCTGGTTCGCGCCGCGTTTCGGCTTCTGCGGCAAGATCGACCGAATGGAACGCGAGCAACGCGAATAGATACACGGCAAACCACTGGCTCTGAAAGCCCCACGTGAAGTTCTCCGACTGTATCCACGAGAAGGTGAACGCCAGTGCGGCACCTGCCAGCCCAAACCGTGCTGCAGTGGACAGATTCGCACGATGATGCGCTGCTACCCGGTAGAATGTGATGGCGAAGAACGACGCGAACACGAGGTTTGCAATCAGCGATAGCACGTTACGTCCACCGAAATAACGGACGTCGGAGAAGAAGATTAGTCGCGATACGACTAGGCGATGTTCGTTATGCTGCTCAAAGAAGGCTTGCGATGGGTTTTGCAGTGCGCGCAAGTAGAAGCCGATCGTGCCATCCCACGAGTCGCCGTACGGAACCGGCGAAAATTGCTGCCATACAGCAATGACCGTCGTGACAAAAACCACGACGCCCACCACGAAGATTGCGTAATAGCCAGCGTCGAGTTTCCGATTAATCGGCATTTTACGTCCTAGATCGAGGCGCGTTTGAACAGGAATCTTGGCAGTGACCGGATGATAAACATGATGGGCGACCAGAACCACGGCGTATAAAGTACGTCCTTGTGCTTTTCGATGGCGCGCACAATGTCGCCCGCGACTTTGTCCGGGGTGGCAACGAGCGGCCCTGGCAGTGGCAGGCCGGCAGTCATCGGCGTGGCAACGAAGCCTGGTTTGATCGTTAGCACATGTGCGCCGGATTTGAACAGTCGCGCGTTCAGCCCTTCGCAAAACGTGGTGAGCGCTGCTTTCGCGCTGCCATAAAGATAGTTCGATGGACGTCCGCGATCACCGGCAACGGAAGAAATCACCGCCAACGTACCGCTCTTTTGCGTTTCCAGAAGACCGGCAATCGGCGTGAGTAATGCGATCACGGATACCGCGTTGGTCGTGAACTCGCGTACCGCTAGTGCCGCATCGCTTTGGCACTGCGACTGGTCGGGGAGCGTGCCGGGCGCAATGAGTACGATGTCGAGTGACGCGAGTGCATGTGCGCATTGGGCCAGCATCGCCTGATGCGTGTCCAGTCTGTCGATGTCAAGTTGATGGCATACGACTGACTGAGCGCCGCGCGCAGTCAGATCGCCCGCGACTTGCTGCAGACGCTCGTTGTTGCGCGCGGCAAGAAAGAAGCACGCGCCTTCGGCAGCCCAGCGGCGAGCGCAGGCAATGGCAATCGCCGACGTCGCGCCTACGATAAGAATTTTTTTCATATTTGAGTGGTTCGTTGCCAGAAGCGTGACAGCATCGCGGGATCCCGTAGTGCTTCGAGTTGTTGCCATTGAGGATAAGCGGCACAAAAATCAGCGGCTGACATGTGCGCATCCTTGGCCGGATAAAGTCGGCCGCCGGCATCGCGCACAATGGCGTCAAGTGTGTCGAAGAGCCGCGCGTTGGGCACGTCGCGCTGTGGGAAATCGAGCGCAAGTGATGTGCCTTCGCGGGGAAACGAAAGCAGGCCTGGCGAGTGCAACGCACCGCAACGCTTCAAAACCGCGAGAAAAGAGCCGATGCCGCTTCGTCCTATCGCGTCCAGGATGGCATGAATTGCATCGTGTGCCACGGCAGGCGGGACGACGCATTGATACTGCTGAAAGCCCGCGCGTCCGTAGATGCGATTCCATTCGAGCAGGCTGTCGAGCGGGTAAAAGTAACTGTCGTAATGGACGGTCGAGTGTACTTCATCGCGTTGCTGACGCTGATAGTAGAGTTCATTTAGAACGTATAGCGTGGCGCGGTTGAACAGGGGTATTGGCAGGGTAATAGGCACGGTGCGTTTTTTGCGCTGCGTTAGTTCGAGTGGTCCCTGGGTGGCGTGATTGCCGACCGTCAGGATACCGCGCCCAAGTCCGTTGCCTCGGCTCTGGCAGTCGACCCAGGCGACGCTGTACTCGTGCAGCGGGTCGAGTCGCTCGGACAATGAAAAAAACTCGTCCAGATTGGCGAAGCGAACGCTCGTCACATCGATCATGCTCGACTGAATCGACACCAACTGAATTTCTGCCCACAGGATGAGGCCAGTGAGTCCAAGCCCTCCAATTGTCGCGGCAAAGAATTCTGAGTTATGGGTGGACGAGCACTCGAATTGTGTGTTGTCACTGCGTGCGAGCGCAAAGCGGAGCACGTGCCGCCCGAAGGTGCCGCGCATATGGTGATTTTTGCCGTGAACGTCGTTAGCGATGGCGCCGCCCAACGTCACATACTGGGTTCCGGGAGTTACCGGCAACATCCATCCACGCGGGACAGCCAACTCGAGAATCTGTCCAAGCGTAACGCCTGGTTCCGCGCGGAGAATGCCGGTCTGCCAGTCTGCCTCGATCAGGCGGTCGAGCGGCAATGTCTGGATGACGTGGTTCGACGCGGCCAGGCAGCTATCGCCATAGCTGCGGCCGTTCCCAAAGGCGAGGGCGGTCCCATGGGAGTGGCGCACCCCGTCCCACACGATTTGCGTGGCGTCACGCCATGCTATGGTATGCACCTCTTGCGGCAGATGAGGATAGCGCCCCCACGATAGGACAGTGCTCATGGCCTAGGCGGCTGCCCAGAATATCAGCCCGCAAACGACGACGACGGCGAGGCTGAGGCGATCCTGCGCAGCGAAAACGATCGGGTCGTCGTGCATCAGGCCGCGGTGCGCTATAAGCCACGTCCGGCTAACCCAGAAAAGCAGTAGCGGACAGGCGAGCCAGATGATCTGCGGATGGCGATACAGATCGGCCGTTTTCGCATCCTGAATATAGAGCGCCAGCACGAGCACGGAAAGATAACCGGACGCTGCCCCAAGCGACGACACGAGCGGAAGATCGCTGGCGACATAACCGCGGCCTCGAGTCTTGCCCAAACCTTGTTCCTGCATCAGATGCAGTTCGGCGTAGCGTTTGACGAAAGCCAGGCTCAGGAAGATGAACATCGAAAAAGCCAGCAGCCAGAAGGTAAGTTGTGCGCCCACTGCCGCCGTGCCCGCGATGATGCGGGTCGTGTAGAGCATCGCCAGCACGACGACGTCGATCATCACCTGTCGCTTCAGGTAGATGGAGTATGTCAGCGTCAGCAAGTAATAGCCGAGGAGTACGGCGCCAAATTCAACAGGTAGGAAAAGCCAGGCAGTAATGCACGCGCCGAGTAGCAAAATTGGACATAGCGCCAACCCCCACGCGATCGGCAGCGTGCCCGAAGCAAGAGGCCGTTTGCATTTGATCGGGTGATGCCGGTCGTCTTCGAGATCGAGCAGATCGTTGAGCAGATAGACACTCGATGCGCACAGGCCGAAGCTGAAAAAAGCCAGCAGCGCTTCGATCGCAAGATCGGACGACCGCAACTTGTGAGCCGCCAGCAGCGGAACAAAGATCAGCAAATTCTTTAACCATTGATGCAGCCGCAACGATTTTGCCCACGTTTTCACGCCTGGCGGCCGCGACTCGATCACACGCTCCACGTTGCCGAGCTTGCGTGCGGCACGTTCCACGCCATTGGACGGGTTAACGACGTATGCGCGTTCGGCGGACCGCCATACGGCGATGTCGTCGCGGGAGTTTCCGGCGTAGTCGAAACCCTTTTCTCCATATTCGGCGACCAGCTTTTCCCGCTTGTTGTGAGAGGACAGGTTGATGCTGTCGTTACTGGCGAAGGTCTTGTCGAATATTCCGAGGTGTTCAGAGATCGCATGCGCATAACGTTCGTGACTTGCTGTGGCCAATACTAGAAAACGGCCAGCCGTATGCTCTTCACGGAGCCATTCGAGTACAGTGACGTCGTAGGGCAAAACAGAAACGTCCACGTCTGTTGCGTGCGCCAGCCCTGCCTTAAGCGCGGGTTTGCCGCCGCCGGCAAGCCAGAGCAATGGTTTGTAGAACCGCAGAGGCGCGGTCTTCAGATAGGCAAACCCCGACTCGATCAAGACGTCCGAGCGAATTAACGTACCATCCAGATCGACGACAAGCGGTCTGTGCATTCGATGAGCCTCGGAGGCGGCTGTTTTGATCGTTAGAAACGCAGCTAAGGTTGCCGTGTGTGAAACTTATTCTCGCCGGCCATGGAGGTTCGAGCGTTGCGCCATCACTCTACTATCCCGGTTTTGTTCGCACAACCTCTGGCCGAAGACCTCTGATTTCGCGAACGAAGTGTCGGGGGTTAACAGAAGTTGATGAATTTATGTGATTGAGACCGGGTGGTAACAAAAGGCAAGTCCAGTTGCCTCGCCGCGGAAAATTGAGCAAACTTCCGCTTGTTGCGGCCAGACAACAAAGTGTCCTCTATAGGACACGAAATCTCCATACATGAAAGCTACGCCGCATTTGGAATCAACTGGGCTGTCCGTCTCGGTGGTGGTCTACCGGCCTGACATTGATCAGTTGAGTTCGACGCTCACAGGCGTCGCGACCGCTTGCGATATGCTGCAAACGTCGCGTCCCGGTCTTCCCGTCACGCTCTATCTGGTTGATAACGGTGGCCTGCCCGACTGTTCTGTCGCCTTGGAAGCGCTCCGCGCGCAAGGTATTCGTTGTGACATTATCGAAGGGCACGGCAACGTGGGCTATGGCCGCGGCCACAACCTCGCGATCGAGCGGAGCACCAGCCTTTACCACCTCGTGCTGAACCCTGACGTCGATCTTGCGCCGGATGCTCTCACAGTGGCGCTCGATTTTTTCGAGGCTCACACGGAAGCAGGTCTGCTCACGCCGTGGGTCGGGGACGAACGTGGTCAACAGCAATTCCTGTGCAGACGTTATCCGACGCTCCTCGATCTATTCGCACGAGGCTTTCTGCCCGCGCGACTGCGCTCGTTATTCACGCGCCGGCTTGCAAGGTACGAGATGCGCGACCAGATTAACGGGAACGACATTGTCTGGGATCCCCCGATCGTCAGCGGCTGTTTCATGCTTTTTCGCACACGCCTACTGAAAAAATTGGAAGGTTTCGATGCCCGCTATTTTCTTTATTTCGAGGACTATGATTTGAGCCTTCGCGCGCATGATGTGACTCGCGTTGTCTACGCGCCCTCCGTGCGCGTGCTGCATCATGGCGGCGGGGCGGCGCGCAAGGGCTCGGCCCATGTCCGCATGTTCGTTGCGTCGGCCTGGCGATTCTTCAACCGGTTCGGCTGGAAGTGGTTATGAGTCACGTGCTCGTTACCGGAGCCAATGGACTCGTCGGCATCGCGCTCTGCCGGGCACTACGCGATGCGGGCCACATCGTCACCGGTCTTGTGCGGCGTGCAACACAGCCGGACAGCGGCTTGAACGAATGGATCGATCCCGGTCCAGATTTTGTCGGCATAGACACCTCATGGCGTGCCGAATCGCAAATTGACTGTGTAGTCCATCTGGCGGCGCGCGCGCATGTGTTGCACGACACGACTGCCAATCCGGACGCAGCGTTTCACGCGACCAACGTTGACGGCGCACTTCGTGTTGCGCAGGCGGCGCGGAGGCGCGGCGTTCGACGGTTTGTTTTTGTCAGCAGTATCAAGGCACTTGCTGAAAGCGATGCTGGGCGTCCGTTACGCGAAGACGATCCGCCGCTTCCCAAGGATGCTTATGGACGCTCGAAGCTTGCCGCTGAACAGGCGTTGTTGAACTTTGGCAAAGCGTCGGGCATGGAAGTGGTGATCGTGCGGCCGCCGTTGATATATGGCCCTCGGGTGCGAGCCAATTTTCTGAGCCTGATGGACGGCATCTGGAAAGGAATGCCATTGCCGCTGGGCCTGATCGAAGCTCGGCGCAGCCTCGTTTACGTCGAAAATTTTGCTGATGCGCTGGTGTGCTGTGCCACCGACCCGCGCGCGGTCAATCAGTGCTTTCATGTTGCCGACGCCGAGGCGTTGACGGTGGCCGAACTCGTACGGTCATTGGGGCGGCATCTACATAGGCCTGCCCGGCTGTTACCCGTCCCCAAAGGCTTATTGCGAGCCGCCGGCCGTCTGACAGGGCGCTCGTCGCAAATTGACAGACTGGTCGGTAGTCTGCAACTCGATACTACCCATATCCGCACGACACTCGGCTGGAAGCCGCCCTATTCCGCCGACGAAGGGCTGGCCGCGACCGCCTGTTGGTATCGGTCTACGCATCAAGGGCGCGCATCTTGACATACCTTTCGACCTTGCCCCTCTGGGCAACCATCGTACTCACCGCGCTTGGCGCGGCGTGCGCATGCGCCGCGATTCTGTGGGCGTTGCTCAAGACGGGCATCGCGTGGCGACTCGCCGTCGATGTCCCCAACCAACGCTCGATGCATGTCGTCCCGACACCTCGGATCGGGGGCTGGGGCATCGTGCCGGTCGTGGTGGCGGCGATCCTGCTAATTGCGCCAAGCCTGTGGGGCGTGGCTGTCGGCGCAGGCTTCCTGGCCGCGATTTCACAAATCGACGATCGCCGTGGATTGCCGGTCCGGGTCCGGTTTGTAGCGCACATCGTGGCTGTTGTCGGGCTCGTTACGCTTTTTCCCGCGGCCGCGCCCTGGTGGGAGCTTGCAATTCTTGCCTTTTTAATGATTTGGCTGGTCAATCTTTACAATTTCATGGATGGCGCGGATGGTCTCGCTGGCGGGATGGCGTTGTTCGGCTTCGCGGGTTATGCAGTCGGGGCATTGATCGCCGAGCGTCCTATGATTGAACTTGCGTTGTCGGCGGTCGCCATTTCGTCCGCTGCATTCGGTTTCCTGTTGTTTAACTTTCACCCCGCGCGTATTTTTCTCGGAGACGCAGGATCGATTTCTCTCGGATTCCTGGCCGGTGCGCTGGGTTACTGGGGCTGGCGGGAGGGCGCCTGGCCGGTCTGGTTCCCGATCCTGGTATTCGCGCCGTTCATCGGCGACGCGTCGGTCACGCTGGCTCGCAGACTTTTGCGTGGCGAAAAAATTTGGCAAGCTCACCGTGAGCATTACTATCAACGCATGGTGCGCTCAGGTGCGGGGCATGCGAAAGCAGCTTTGACATGGTATGTGGTGATAGCGGCTGGCATAATGATTGCTATCTACGCGCTTGGCTGCACCGCAACTGTTCAGGCTTGCGTGGTTGTCGTTTGGATCGTCGTTCTCTGTGGTGCAGGAGCAGCAGTAGATCTGCGCTGGCGTCGTTTCCAATCAACATTGTCCGATAATTGAGGTGTGACGCTGATGCTAAGAAACAAGGCCTCCTGGCTATCCTTCAGCGCTTTCCTTTTCGACTTGTTCGCCGTGGCCGCGTCTTGGGTCACGGCGTATGTCATTCGTTTCAACGGGTCAATCCCAGACGACTTCCGGCTTGGCGCGATGCACTCGCTGTTATGGGTGCTCCCTGCATACGGCATCATGTTTCGTATCTTCGGGTTGTACCGGGGCATGTGGGTGTTCGCCAGCCTGCCGGACCTGGTGCGCATCTCTAAAGCGGTGGTTTCGGGGGCCCTGATTGCGATGGTTATCGCTGTGATGGTTCAGCCGATACCGATCGTGCCTCGCTCGGTGCTCGTGGTGTCGCCGCTTTTCCTCTTCCTCACCATGGGCGGATCGCGGGCGTTGTATCGTGCGACCAAAGAGTTCTATCTGTATGGCGGACTGGTTGGGCAAGGCAAGCCGGTCGTCGTGCTGGGCGCCGGCAACGCTGGTGCGAGCCTCGCGCGCGAGCTGTCCCGCTCCAGTGAATGGCGGCTTGTCGGCCTGCTCGATGACGACGTCTCGAAGCACGGTCGCGAGATTTATGGGTACATGGTGCTCGGTTCCATTAGCGAATTGCCACAGATGGCTGAGGAGCTGAAAACGGAATACGCGATCATCGCCATTCCCTCGGCGTCAGTGGACGTGCAGCGGCGCGTTGCAACGCTATGCGTGCGAGCCGGTGTACGCGCGCTCGTGTTGCCCGCGTTGACCGCCGTTACCCAGGGTCAGGCGTTTCTGTCGCGTGTGCGGCAGATCGATCTCGAAGACCTGCTGGGGCGCGACCCGGTCAACATCGATACACCTCACGTCGAAGCGCTGTTGCGCGATCGCGTAGTGATGGTGACGGGCGCAGGAGGATCGATTGGCTCGGAACTGTGTCGCCAGATCTTACGCTTTCAGCCGGCTCAACTGATTGCTTATGATCTGTCCGAGTTCGCAATCTACCGGCTTACCGAGGAGTTGCAGGAGCGCTTTCCGGGTATTTCGGTCGTCGCTGTGATTGGCGACGCAAAGGACTCACTGCTGCTCGAACAGGTGATGTCCCGTCACACGCCGTACATTGTCTTTCATGCGGCCGCCTACAAGCATGTCCCATTGATGGAAGAACAGAACGCTTGGCAGGCGGTTCGTAACAATGTGCTCGGCACGTACAGGGTAGGTCGGGCGGCGATCCGTCACGACGTGAAGCATTTTGTTCTGATTTCCACCGACAAGGCCGTCAACCCGACCAACGTCATGGGCGCCAGTAAACGTTTGGCTGAGATGGCGTGTCAGGCTTTGCAGCAAACCAGCTCACGTACGCAGTTCGAAACGGTTCGATTTGGAAATGTGCTGGGCAGCGCCGGCAGTGTGATTCCGAAATTCCAGCAGCAGATTTCGAAGGGCGGCCCGATCACGGTGACGCATCCTGAGATAACGCGCTTCTTCATGACGATTCCGGAGGCATCCCAGCTCGTGCTCCAGGCATCGTGCATGGGGCGGGGGGGCGAGATTTTCATTCTCGATATGGGCGAGCCAGTGAAAATCGTCGACCTTGCTCGCGATCTGATTCGTCTGTATGGCTTTACTGAAGAGCAAATCCGGATTGTCTTTACAGGTTTGCGTCCGGGCGAAAAGCTTTACGAAGAGTTGCTGGCATGCGACGAAGCGACGACTCGCACGCCGCATCCAAAGCTGCGGACGGCACGCGCGCGGGAAGTATCGGACGATCTGCTGGATAAACTGCTGCCGTGGCTGATGCAGCACCGCGTTCTGTCCGACGATGAGGTCCGTCGTGACTTGCGACGTTGGGTGCCCGAATATCAGCCGGCCACCGGCACGGCGCTTCGCAGCGTG
Source organism: Paraburkholderia metrosideri (assembly GCF_904848625.1). Taxonomy (GTDB): domain Bacteria; phylum Pseudomonadota; class Gammaproteobacteria; order Burkholderiales; family Burkholderiaceae; genus Paraburkholderia; species Paraburkholderia metrosideri. The sequence continues at coordinate 470,278 of NZ_CAJHCP010000003.1, read as the reverse complement.
GCGCCCAAGATTCGGGCGTCATAGGCGGACCGGTGCCGTGACCTGACGGTAAGTCCATAAAGAAAGGCACCTTGGGTGCCTTTCTTCATTTGTGGCCATCATATGGTTGCCGTTAAGCGGGAATTCCCGCAGACGAGCTACCGCTTCCCCTTCCGCACCACCATCCACCTCGGCGACTTGAACCGCACGATGCTCATGTAACGCCATCTGAAGTAGGCCCGGCTGCTACCGGGCAAGACGCCGGAGACCTTCGATGCAGTGCCAATGATCTCCAAAGCACCGGTCTCGGCACTGTGTGCCGGCGATGGATGGCTGCGCAACGGCGCCAACCTGATCATGGTCGGGACGCCTGGCGGCGGCAAGTCGCACCGGTCGTCGACCATCGGACTGAGCCTGCTGGACAAAGGCTGGAAGGTCCTGTTCACCCGCACCTCCGACCTTGTGCAGCGGCTCCAGGTTGCACGAGCCGCCATCAACCGTCTGAACCGCTTCGACCTGCTCATTCTCAACGACTTTGCATACGTCACCAAGGATCAGGCCGAAACCTCCGTGTTATTCGAGCTGATCGGCGCCCGATACGAATGCCGATCCCTTCTTCTAACCGCCAACGAGCCGTTTGGTGACTGGAACAAGGTCTTCCCCGAGCAGTTCGTCGACCCGACGCATCAAGTTTTCGTCAGCCTCGCTGACCTGCTGCGGCCGATAGTACGCACTCGATCTGGCAATGCCGACGAGCTTCGCTTGCTGCGACACCGGTAACTGATGGCCACGGTCAATCATCGCTTTGCGCTCAGCAATCCCGCTTTGTTGAGCGCGCCGCTTAAAAAATCATTTTCTAGAGAAAGCTGGCCGATCTTGGCGTGCAAGGTCTTCACGTCAACCGGCGGCTCGTTCGATACCATGCCCGCCGTTCCAAACAGGTCGGCTGCACGCTCCTGCAACTGCTGCTTCCATTCCGTGATCTGGTTCGGATGCACATCGAACTGCTGCGCCAGTTCGGCCAGCGTGCGCTCGCCTTTGACTGCCGCCCGTGCCACTTTTGCTTTGAACGTCGCTGAGTGCGTGCGTCGGGTTCTCTTCGTCATTTCCTCGTTCCTTTGCCTGCATTATCGCTGGCTCAGGCCCCGGCCGCTCCACTGATCCCATTCATTGTCCGAATTCGCGCGGCCACCTCTCCCGTTGGTCGGTAAATCGATGCAGCGCAGAGTTTCGACCTCTTTGTTACTTGGGACGAGTGGGCGGGGTGTCGCCCGCCTTGTCGGCATAGGTGGCCAATGCAGCCAAAATCGCGATCATGGTCGCGTAGAAGGAGACCGTCATTTTGAGGTCGAACGTCTCAACCGTCAGGCCGAAAATCCAGAAAGCGACCACGAACGTCAAGCCCATCCGCGCAGCGCGACAGGCCGGAGCGTTGGGCGCCCGGAGCCTTTTCCAGAAGATTATGCTAGGCACGACGTAAATGGACAGCAGGGCGAGGCCGCCAACGAGACCGTAGTCTGTCAGATAGGCGAAAAACTGGTTGTGCGTCTCACCTTTACCCGTTTGCGCTGCCAGCGGGGTGAGCATGCCCGCGTCGGCGAACGACTGCATGCTGTCGCGAAAGCCATGCGCACCCAAACCGAGCAGCGGATGGCGCTCGACGATCTTGAGCGCGGTCTGATACAACTGCAGACGGATGCCAAGCGACGTGTCGCGCTGCCCATGCTCGTAGCTGACGAGATCCGTGGACAGATCGGCGACCCGGTCGCGTACCGAGTGCGAAAAAGCAAACACGCTGACGAGAATCGCGACGATCGCCAACGGCAACAGTACTTTCCAGCGGCGCGACTTGCCACGGCCATGCAAGTACACGATCAGCGCTGCGACCACGGGCACGGCGATCCAACCGCCGCGCGAGCCGGTCAGCACCGATGCCACCAGTCCGGCGATGAGCCCGGCGATTTTCAGGATCCGCACCGCCAGTCTGTCCTTACGCCACCAGTTCAACGAGAGAATGGACAGCGCGCCGAGCACGAGCGCGATATCGCCATAGTGAATTGGATTCAGGAAACTGCTGCTGACGCGGCCGATATTGGTGTTTTGCGGCGCGATTAGCAGAATGGCGAGCGACGTTAGCGCACCCAGCGCGAACGATAGATCGCTCCATGCCAGCGTGGGTGGCAGCGCTTGCCGCAGGACCAGAAAGAGCGGCACTGCGGCGAGGAAGCGCGAAGGTGAATCGAGCGTATTGGGCACCACCCTCCCGTGGCAGATCTCGCTGATCAGCACCGCCGCGAGCGGGCACGCCATCGCGGCGAACAGGTACCTATCCACCCGGTCCCATTGAATGGGAGAGAGACCAGTCCATGATTTAGGGCCAAGCAGCAACGCAAGCGAGATGACCGCGGCTGCAATCGATACGGCGCTTCCACCGCCATGCAAGAGCAGGGTGAGCGCGGGATACGTAAGCAGGAAAAATGCTGGCAACAGGCTTCGAGGGCTGACGCTCAGGGAAGAAGGAGTGGCGGGCGTCGACATGTCTTTTTTACTTGGGGCGGCCCGTCACGACGTCGAAATGCGCCGCGTCGGGCCTTATCTATTGGCCAATTATTGTACCTTCTTCCTAAGTGTGCACCCGATCCTTAGGACAGTCTGAGAGCCTTCCGCAGGATTTGGCGCAGTCTGACTAGGGGCTTTCGTTGCGGCGCCCGCGACCCTCACAACCGCAAGCGTGCCGACCACTTTCAGGGCCTGGTCAGCGGGTTTGTTGAGTCGTTCGCATTTGTGATCTGCCGGCCGAGTAGGCCGTGCACTCGGGCTGCGTACTCGTTACCGCGACTGGCCGCGCGCTCCATGCAATGTTGTCCGCTACCGTATTGGCCAACGCCGGCAGGCCTGCGATCAGCAGTCCGAGCGAGAGGAAATGGACTTTCGATTTCATAACGGCCCCTCTCCAATTATTGATTTCATCCGATGGTATTCGCATCTACCATGCCGACGCACACAAAGCGCGGGCTTCTCGCTTACTGTCTAGCGCTTCCCCTTCCGCACCACCATCCATCTCGGCGACTTGAACTGCACGATGCTCATGTAAAGCCACACATAAGTCGCCGCGAACACTACCACGAAGCACAACAGATGCAGCGTGTGCCGCCAAAACAACGTCGCCGGCACGACTGCGATCAGACACAGCAGCCACCAATACGGCGACGTTAGCGAATTCCGCCGCGTCAAATCCCGAGCCGTTCTAATCCCCACCGCCTAGTGCATCAGCCGCTTGTAAACCAGCGCATGCGGATGCACGCCGTCCGGAATCCCTGGCGACATTCCGCAAATGAACTTCTTCCGGTAGATCGAAAAGCAAATCTCGTAGATCTGATACATGAAACCAGCACCGGATACCACGCCGACACATCGTGATTGTGCATCACGTGTACGTCCGACAGCGCAGCAAGCATGAAGCCGACGGAATACGCCCAACCGTCCCCGAGAGAATCAACACAGAGGCGTTGCCTTGACTTCTTGTTGAGAGTGGCATGCTCAAGTCATCGAGACACTGCTCTGCGATGTGACCTTCGGCCTGCCTGCGTCAGTCAACCGACAGTCTTGGCCCCGCAGCCATCTAACTTCACAACCCGATGGGCGGACTCGAGACTGGAGCGCTAGCAGGCGTTGTGACGTTTGGGTGGGCTGGGTGGAGTGATCATGGCTGCCGGAAGAGAGAAGCGTCTATCGAGACGCCGAATTGCAGCCAGCGAAGATATCGCGACTTAAATTGCCTCGCCGATCCATATATCGTTATAAGTTTTACTAATTAATTTACTGATAATGCTTGCGAATGGTAAATGAGCTTGTCCGTTTGCCCTCTGCAGTCAACGAAAGGAAATAAAAATGAAACAGAATGAGGAGCTGTTTTCTCTTGCTGGTACAGATGCACCCCGTAGTGTCGCCTGCCCGCAGGAACTGGCTGCGGATTTCACGGGACCGCCTGGCGGCCGCGATGGGTGGATGGGGCGTCAACGCCGCTTGTCCCTTCCGTTAACAAAAAACGTTGCAGCGGTACTGCGGGCAATGTCCGACCGTGCGTTCGTTGTACGCCGTGGCGTCATAGTTGAGCACGCACCGGGCACGCGCAACCCGATGACGTGGATAGACTGTCTCGCTGTGACTGAGTTTGGAGCGTTTGTCATTGATCGATACGATTGGACAGGGACCGTGATGCGTTCGACAAGCGAGGACGAACTCCTTGTGCATGAAAAGCCTGGTGTTGTTTCAGTGCAGACGTCTCCATTACGCAGGGCGAAGCCCGCTCTCCGACACTTACGTGGCCTACTGGCCGAATACGGCTGCCCGGTCGAATGCATTGCAGTATTCGCTGCATCGCACTGCGTGCTTGATCCCACGTTGCCGGAAACAGTTCTGCAAGCGTCTGAGCTCCACCATTTTATGCGCACGCGGTTGAATCGCTTTCGCGACAGCCATCGCCGACATCTCGATTCCGAGAGAGTTGGCAACTATTTACAGTTGCGGTGCGCGGATTGGGGCAAGAGCTGCAAATAGGACGAGAAGTTGTTTTACTGGCTTCGGTCATTAGGCAACCTGGTGACGCTTCAAGCTCTTCGCGAACTTCTGCGGCATGTCATTAATGCTTTTGGGGGAGGGGCGTTCAGGTGCGATCAAGGAGTAAGACGATATCCGTAGCAAACGTGCGGTAGTTCGAGGCGAGGCGTCGGCGATTCTCCGTGATCTAGTCAGTTTGTGATATTTAAATAGGATACCTAAAAAATATCGAGGTTCGCGGGCTTCGCGTCATAGCACGAAGCCCCGCTATGGCTCTCGGCATCGTCATCCAGTTCATCGCCGCGGGCAGGAGTAATCCGCGTGCTGCGAGTCGTAAGGGGCGTCCTGCATCGCAACGAGAAACGAGGTCGTCAGAAACGCGGGAGCGGATCACCTCCGGCCGCAGCACATGCCTGTACGCCGATGCTGCGCGACGGTGACACAGCGCCCCGCTTTTCCATAAACGTTGCCGAGTCGCATGCGACACACCCGTTCGGGTTATGAGGAACCATGCCTTGGCTCTCCCACGCGCTTCCGGCCAAACTGTCATCTGGGCCGGCTAGGTCATCGGCCTCCCAAACCTGGCGGTTATAGGTCAGATACAAAGTCGTTTTGCGAATCGATATTTACCGTTCTCGTCATTGGCAAGCCGCTCCCGTTTTATGCGGACACTAAGTCCACTTAGCTGGTTGTGGAGGAAACCTGATTCCAGCAGGACCATTCTGATGCAGGTGATTTCCAGCAGAAGTAACTCGACATCAACGCATCGCTTCGAGCGCATTTCGACAAAGCCTGCAAGCAAAGCCACATCGAGGTCCTGCAGTTGGAGTGGATGCGACGAAAATGGAGCGATCGACTGTTCAAATTCGAGCCAGACCTTGGCCATGATGACGCTTATCACGTCGTTGTATCCGATTTTGTCGGCGCAACGCTTGACTTGTTCCAGCAGCGAAAAATCGGGCATAGGGATGTCTCAAGGTTTGAAAGGGTGCGCTTCAATTTGCGTATCGTCTGCCGAGTATGCAAGATCGTGCGCCGCACTGGGCCGGCCGATAGGATAGCCGCTTAATTCGCAATGTCGACGTTTTGCCAGTAGACGCGCTGTCGCACGCGGTAGTTTGCCTGGTGGGCGCCGACGACCGGCTTCGATATCGTGCAGCGATATATGCCCGTCAAACCTGTCTTTGATCGGCTGGCAGTAGTGTTCAAGAATCATCTGAATGCGTGTAGGGCCATGCCCGAGCGATTCGCTGAGTTCCACCAGAACCTCATAGGGGGCTATTCCTGCCTCCAGCATTTCGAATGCACTCCTGAGTGCATAGGTGTAGCGAAGCGAATGAAAGCTGATTGGCCCAACCATGCCTGCCCGGCGCAGCAGTCCAGTGAGTCGATTCTTTGCAGATTTGAGCGTCTTGCCGTAGCCCGTAATCAGTTCGAGATTGTGCTCACGAGCGTAAGCGAGCGCGGAACGGACCGCTTCGAGCGTCTGCGCCCGCGCGCTCTGAATGATCCGCACCTGTCTGGGCCGCGCGTTTTTCGAGCCACGCATAAGCGGAAGCGAGGATTCGCCGCGCACGAGTGCGTCGAGCCACATCTCGAGATCGGGCCCGCACATCAGTGCCTCCTTGCGCCGAAGTCCGAGGTGCACTGCGAGCGATATCATGTGCGCTAGCCCCCGGTCTATTCCCTTCGCTCTCGCCATCAACTGATCAATTTCCGACGGATTCAAGGCCCGTTTTGTTCCTTTCCGTATTCGTCGGGCCAGTCGAAGTTCCTTGTTGTTGCACGCGTCGTGAATGTTGCGGCCGGCATGGTGCGATGTGACGCGGACAGCCGAAAATATATTCGCGAGCGTGCCCGCAGCTTTGCCCTGTGCCATGCAGTATTGGGCATAGGCATGAATCACCCATGTCGGAATTTCACTGAGTGATGCTCGCAACTCGCCCACCTGCCTGGCAAAGCGCAAAAGGCCCGTTGTGTCGAGCCGCCTGTTCTGTTGTGTTGCAAAGCTGCCGCCCGCCTTTTTACTGCTTACTGCGGAATTGTGTATGGCTTTGGACATCATGCTCATTGGCTAACTCCCAGCTGTTACCCCGATGTCAACTCATGTTCGCCCGCGGGGGAAAGGCGAACATGGCCCCAGTCACGAAGAGCTCGTGACAGATCCGGAATACGTCGGATGTCTGCAATGACGGGCTGGGCCGGGGCGGGCACAGCGCGTACGTAAGCAATTGAATTCGGGAGAGGGCCGGGTAGTGCGTTGAGCTGTGGGATCCAGTTACGGATAGGCCCTCGGGGAATACAGGTTCTGGACGGGAAAGGGAAGCTCGCGAGCAGAAGCTGCGTTACTGCTGGAGCGCTGAGCGGCTGGTGTCTGACAAAGACACTTCTCCTGCACCCGTTACGGAATAGGAGTTGCGATTGGAGCGCTTGCGGCCATCATCGACATCTGAGGATGAATGAAACGCAAGCTTTGCTTTGATGGATGCCGCGATGTGAATCGCACGACGCAGATGTATCGTTGCCGTCGGACATACGTTGACGGCTTCGTCGCGCGGTCAAAAATCGCCCGCGTCTGGGGAAGGGGGCGTCACAGAGCAAGTCCCTGACCCGTTAAAAATTCGCCTCGTTGGAATTTTCCTTGGAGGACGATCAGTTATCGCCGGATCAGTGATTGGGGGAGACGCGACACCAACCGCGTGTCCTGCCTGAAAACAGTGAGAGCGGCATCACTACGGGAGTGACGCGTCGGGAACTTCAGGGCCGTGGACAGGCTTGCACTCTGATTGAGCGGAGCAGGTTTCATTCACGTCACTGCTACTAACGCGAATTTCGGAAATGCCTTGCGTGCGGTGACGCTAACCCGGGCATGTAAAAAAACTGGGCCAAAAAACCCCCCAAACCCCCGAAAGGGAGTGTCATTGTCGATGCTCGTGACGTGAGCGAACGTTACTATGATGATTAGAACATAGCTGCAGCGATAGCAAAAGGGGGTGTCGTTTTGCCGCCGAACAGAGGGTGCCCACAGCATACTTGGAGCCTTCCGGCGACGTTGAGCTGGCAATATGCTGCGCCCTGCCCTTGTACGCCGTCAACAAGCCAGCGGTCGCGTTAATGGTCATTTCCTGCTGCCCGTTCCTTGCACCATTGGCCTGTACAGCGGACGCGGGTTAATGGGAACCGGGAGCGAGAGCGGCGCCGTCCTCGGACGATTACCGGTCTCAGCGACCTTTGTGCCGTTCGTCGTCCGTCGCTGACAGCCGCGTTGTCCCAGCGCGGCTCACGACGCGGGAATAGGGCGCCGCAACGCTCCACGTAAGAAAGCATGGGGCTGCATCCGAAGGCGTTCAACTGAAGGTGGTCTACCCCTGAGATCCTCGCGGAGGGACCCCTGCACGCTGCGCCACAGGAAATATCGCCCGCTTTATACGTCTCTCAGTGCTTTTGCGTTCAGCTAGATGGCCGTCTGAAGTACGGCGATTCGCGTGCCGGCCAGTAGGCCATTGGCGCGTGCTGTGGTGCGAAATCCCGGTCGTCGATGGTATGGCCGCAATGGGGGCAGTGCAGTTCTCCCGAATGGGTGGCGATGGCGTGGGGTGGCAACTCTCTCTGGGGCGAAGAGACGACCGGTGGACGTCGCGCAAGCAGCTGCTCCCTTCGCTCGCGCGCACCACGTTTCATCGACCAAGCTACTCCTAGAAATATTGCATTGAGTCCAAATAACGGCCATGCGATATCCACGCTAATCTCCCGTCGTTTCGGTATATTCAGCATAGCATGCTCACCTTGCGCCGCAGGCTTGCCAGTTTCAATGGCATCAGCGTATATTTATGCCTGCGTCCCCGACGCATCGACCTCAGATTGCCATAGCAGCCCCTATTTTTTCGACCCAGCCTGCCCGCAGGGCCGTTGTTGCTACGCCTCCATTTTCATATTTGGAGACTGTACGCAGCGTGCCTGGCGCAGTGAGTTCTGACGCCTGTTGTTTGGGGCTATCGTTTTTCTCTGTTTCCCTTGCGCAGTTTTGGCGATCGTCCCCATCGCGGTGACGTGTAGCGTCGGCTGCGCCAACTCCACCTTTGACCGCGTCCCGATGGCTGCTAGCCATCGTCTGCACATTTCCTTGTCCGTGGCGCGCGCGGCCCGATAAACAGCGCACTCAAAACGGCAGCGCGTTCGCTCGCGCCGCTGAACGCCGCTCGGTGCCCAAGCCGCATCGACCAAGTCACAGTTTCGATACAAGGAAAACACACATGTACGCTCTCTACGACTACCGGTACGAGATTGCCTCCAGCAGTCTGCCACTTGAATTCAGGCGGGAATTCCGCGGGCTCGCCCGAGGTCGAGTCACATCGACGTATGATCGGCGCACTGGTGCCAAGGAGCCGGTACCGGCGGAAACACAATGTCGGCGGGTGGCGGAGGTATTGGCAGGATTCGAGGTGCTGCGCGCCAGCGGATATGCGTTACAGACGCCGCGAAACTTCTCCAGCAAGCATTTGCGGTTTCTCATCAGTCTTTGGTCCGTGCAGCAGCTGACATCTCAGGAAGTGGCCGAGAAACTCGAGCATTGGCGCCAGTTTTTATTGTGGATCAGAAAGCGCGTGCTCGTTGCCCTGCTCAATACGACTCTTATCACAGGTGCATCGAGTGTCCAAAATGAATATCTCCGATGCTCGCATGCGGCTACCTATTCGCGACCGGACATTCCGGTGCTCACGCGTGATAAGGCCATGGAGGCCATCATGGAGCACCGAGGTAACCTGCGCAAGGCGGCCCGCGCGCTGGGGACAACAACGCATTCCGTATGTGAGGCCTCAGAGAAGGTCGTCCACAAGACAGGCAGCCTGTTCCGGGGCTCACGATCCTGACCTGACGCTTGACTTCTTCTGGCACTCGATACGCTGGTTTCACCTACGTCAATAAAGGAGAAACCAGCATGCTGATCAAACAGTCTTCGGGCTGATGGCCGCGTTGTTCTGCGCGTATGTAAGCTTCAACGATAAGCTTTTGCCCGATGCCGACCCTTCGAAAGGCCGGACGCCCCCTTCCCGGGACCGCGGGGAGGAGGGCGAGAGGCAGGTGTCTGCCGAGTTGCGGTGGCACCTCGCGCGCCTGTGCGGCGACGACTGGTTAGTACTGGACGGTCTTATCCTGATTCACGCGCCGGGAAGCACGTTTCCAACCGCTGAAATAGACCATCTCGCGATCCGCCCTTCGGAATTTTCGTGATCGAAACGAAGCATTGAAGCTGTGTCGTGACACGTCGCGAATCCGATGAGACGCTGACGACGGTTGATGGTCAGCGGCTCGTGCGCACGTCGCCACTCCGGCAGAACGCGGCAAAGGTGCGGTTTCTGCGCGACATGCTCCCACCTCGCCTGTGGATCGTTGAAGGACTAGGTGTCTTTTCGCATGAAGCGGCAATGGTAGCTCCCGCGCTTCCAGCGGCGCTGCTCGAGCGTAGCGAACTTTACCGGCACCTGAGGGTACGTCAGCAGCAGTTTGCGCGCACCGGGACAGGGCGCCTGCCCATTCGCACGATCGCCGACGTGATCCTGCAAGACGCAGACACGCGTCCGGAAGCTCGAGCGGAGCACCGGGAACGCATACAGGAGGCCCGCGCCCGCGGACAAGGCTGAGCCGGATCTAACGCTGCTGATATGGGAAGGGATAAACCGCGCTCGCCGCTTCTCCTTCCCAACCCTCATCCATTTCGGCGACCTGAACCGCACAATACTCACATACGGCCAGACATTCGCAACCGCAAACACCCCATAAAACAATTGCGAGCGTATATCGCCAGGACGACGTGGCCGGCACAACCGCAATCAGACACAGTAATCAGATATAGGCCGACGTCAGCGAGCCCCGCCGGGTCTCACGCGCAGTCCGCGTGCCCACTGCCTAGCGCATCAGCCCCATACAACCAGCATATGCAGATGACGCCGTCAGGAATCCCTGACGACATCTGGCAAATGAATTCCTTCCAGTCGATCGAGAAGCACGTCTCGACGACTCCGAACACACGAAGAGCAGCACCGGATGCCACGCGGATACGCCGCGATTGCGCGCGAGCAGCATGATCGACAGTTCGGTACGCGTGAGCGATGCCGCTACACCGGGCAGTCGCTCACGCGACTGCTGGAGGAACTCGCGTGGACGACTCCGCTGCCATCTTTGCGCGAGCCTTTGCGACGTAGGTCAACGTCCGTCCAGTCCCCTCCACGGTGGCCGCACCAGCGCTCACGGCACTTCTGTGGCATACGGCGCGCCTCGCCGTCAATCTGACCGCTTTGACAAGACTCACTGCCGCCGGCATTTTTCAGACGGTCGGGACGCGTGTTACGGGCGCCGGGCCATGAATACCCGGTAGGTGGCGACGTCGAGATTCGTTGGTTACTGTGGCTGCGCTCGACCGGGCTACGGTTTTCCGGGCTCGATGCCAAATTGCAGTTCTTCATATTCCGTGCGACGGTCTAACGAGCGAGCTGTCTTGACTTCTCATTGATCTTGGCAAGATGAAATCACCGAAAGCGAATTCATTGAGCCATGCACTCCAAAACACTGTATTGTCGCGGTCCCTGCGTGAGCGAGGGTTGCGCGGAACGCAGAGGCGGCCATAAGGACGTTCGCGACAACCCTCCTGATGGCGTTCGCCACAAGATCCGCAATTCTGGGCGCGTCGCAGCTTTACCGCCTGGCCGGGTTTTCGCGCGAGATCGTGGTGCGTCTGGCTGCGGGTTGCTTTATCCGGCATCGATCCAGTCGGAGGGCGCCCTCCGATGAAGCCGAAAGCAACCATTGCGCATGAACAACATCGATTGAAGCGGCCCGCGGCGCTCGCTGACGCGGAAATAGAGCATCTCGATACGGTGGTCCGTTACTTCGTCAACACTCGCGCGGACGATGCTTCGGAATACTTCGGCCCAGCATATTGGCTCGCTCGCATCGCAGACATCGGTGAGCAGTTTTATCTCGTTCCTGCTCAGCAGCGACGTCTCACCGCGTTGCGGACAATGTTTGTGGGTGCAGCACCGTCAAAACCGGCCGCGTGTCCGCATAAGTGCCGCGTATGTGGCCATTGACATCCGATAATCCCCTCAGGTGTCTGATTTGCAACTTCGGCAATCACGCGGGGCAAGATCATCGCAGATCTCAGCCTTGAATCTGTCGGAGGTGATCGACGCGGTCCCCAACCGCACCCGCTCTCCACGGCTACCAGTACGCGATTGCCTGCGACCGGCTGCAACATGAATTCCGGAGGGAATTCTGCCGGCTTGTCCAGGTTGCGGTTACAGGACTTATGATTGGCATACTCCGGAAAGGTCCTGTGCCGCCCGAAACTCAATGTCTCCGTGTGGCGAACATATCGGTGGGTTTGAGAGGCGGACACGCTCCGCAAACACGTCGAACTTAGACAGCATGCATTTGCCGGTGGTCATCAATCGCTGGTCCACGCAGCAGCGGACATGTGAAGATGTGGCCGACAGAATCGAGCATTGTTCTTGGTGGTTGAAACGAAGCATTGGACCGGTGTGGTCCCACACGGTGAGTCCGGCGATGCGGTCACGTTTACTCCGGTTTTCGGGCAGCTGTTCATACACGCCTCGCCAATAAAGCGGAGCGCGGCGAAGCTTCGGTTTCTGCGCAATCTCCTTTCGCCGAGGCTGTGGGCCGTCGAAGGGCTTGGTCCCTTTTCCATGAAGCGGTAGCGTTAGCTACCATGCTTCCAGCGGCATTACTTGAGCGTAGCGAACTGTATCGACGCCTGCGGATGCGCCAGCAATAGTTTATGCGCACCGGGGGCAGGGCGCCTGCTTATTCGTACGATCGCCGAAGCGGCCCTGCAACACGCAGGCACGCACCCCGAAGCCCTCGTTTATTACTGGCGAGTCATATAGGAAGCTCGAGCGCGTAGACAAGGCTGAGCCGACCTAATGCTGCCGATAGGGTGAGGAGTGGGCGGCGCTCACCGCCGCCCCTTCCTCACCACCATCCACTTAGGCGACTTGAACCGCACAATACTCACATACAGCCAGACATACGCCACCGCAAACACCACCACAAAACAAAACAAATGCAGCGTATGCCGCCAAAACAAAGTCGCCGGCACAACCGCAATGAGGCACAGTAACCAGAGATAAGGCGACGTCAGCGAGTTCCGCCGGGTCAACTCCCTCGCAGTCCGCGCACCCACCGCCCAGCGCATCAGCCGCTTGTACACCAGCATATGCAGATGCACGCCATCGGGAATGCCTGGCGACATCCCGCGAATGAATTTTTTGCGGTAGATCGAGAAGCAGGTCTCGAAGATCGGGTACATGAACAGCAGCACCGGATACCACGCGGACACATCGCGGTTGCGCATCACCAGCATGATCGACAGTTCGGCGAGCATGAAGCCGATGAAATACGCGCCACCGTCGCCGAGAAAGATCAGCCCCGCCGGAAAATTCCAGATGAAGAAGCCGAGCACCGCGCCCATCATCATGAACGATGCGGACAGCACGATCGGATCGGACACCTGGAACGCCACGTAAGCAAGCGACGCGAACATCATGAACGCGACCATCGACGCGAGGCCGTTGAAGCCGTCGATGATATTGATCGCATTGGCGAGCGCCGCGACCGCCAGCACCGTGACCCCGAACGAGATCGCCGCATACGAGAGCAGGAAGTCGAGCGGCGGCACGCTGATCCGCGTGACGGCGATATCGAGCAGCCAGAACGCCAGCGCGGCGGCGGCCATCGTGCAGAGCAGACGGGCGAGCGGCGACACGCGCTTGGTCAGATCTTCGACGAGGCCGGAGCCGAAGGCCGGCATGCCGCACGCGATCAGTCCGAGAATGCCGCCCGACACGGCCGGATACGCGTGATGCAACTGCACCGCCGACGCGATCAGCCCAAGCAGAATCCCCATCCCGCCAATGCGCGGAACCGGGCGCACGTGAAATTTCTGGACGCCGGCCAGATCGGTGTCGGTGGAGAATTTTTCATGCAGATGCGCATAGCGCACGATCAACAGCGTGATCAGCAGTGAAACGAGAAAGCCGAGCGCAAAACTAAGCATGAAAGTGGGCCTGAGCGAAGACGCCGAATTATACAAACGAAACCGCTGACGCCCGGAAAGCGGTTAACGCCGGCATACGACGCGCCAGCGTCGCCCCAGCTGCGGCAGATCCCAGATAGTGAGGCCGAAACGGCCTGAAACGCCGCGCCAGTTATGGATTTCACCTATGCAGTCCGGCTCGGGCGCGGTCGTTAATCTGGATGCGGCGAAGTGTAAGTTACGCACAACAAGACCAGGCACGCGCACGCCCACCTGCTTTGCCGCAGTTCGACAAGACGTCCGGAGAGAGAGACCACATGCTTAACAACATCACCATTCGTGGCGGATTGACGCTGGTCATCAGCGTATTCGTCGCGTTCCTTCTGACCGTGATCGGCGTCGGTTACGGCGCGCTCAAGCTTGCCAATGGCAGCCTCGACGCCACGCAGCGCAATGCGGCTGCGCTCTCGCATCTGAAGGCGAGTTCCGAGAAGCTGCTGCAGGTGCAGCTTGCGCTGGGCACGTATCAGACGCTTTTCAGCGTCGGCAAGCAGACCGACGATCTGTTGCCGGCCGCGCACAAAGTGCTGGTCGAATCGAATAACGACTTTCGCAATTACATGGCCGGCCCGTTTGCCACCGACGAAGAACGCAAGCTGGCACAAAGCGTCGAGCAAGCCCGCAGCGCGCTGGTCGATAAGGCGATCGAGCCGGAGTTCAAGGCGCTCACCGATTTCGACTTCAATACCTTCCGCAATATTCAGGGCGATACGGCGAACAGTTACTACGCGACCTATGCGAAGGCCATCGGCGCGCTCGAACGCGCGCAGATCGATAGCCAGCATCAGCAAGCCGTCACCGCTGCGGGCCACTTCCAGTTCGCGACGCTGCTGTTCGCCGTGGTCGGTGTGATCGCGCTCGTGATTGGCGTGGTGGCGCGGATCGCGTTGTCGGCGGCGCTGATCAAGCCGGTCAACGCGACCGTCAAACATTTCGAGCGGATTGCTTCGGGCGATCTGACGAGCACGATCAAGGTCAAATCGCGCAATGAGATGGGTCAGTTGCTCGGCGCACTGACGACGATGCGCGACGGTCTCGTGCAGACGGTCGCCAAGGTGCGCGGCAGCACCAGCGCGATTACCCAGGGCGCGAACGAGATTGCGTCGGGCAATGCGGACCTGTCCGCGCGGACCGAGCAGCAGGCGGCGGCGCTCCAGCAGACGGCGGCGAGCATGGAGCAACTGTCGGCGACGGTGAAGCAGAACGCCGACAACGCGAAGCAGGCCAACCGCCTCGCGCACGGTGCGCTCGACACGGTCACGCGCGGCGGCACGGTGGTGTCGCGCGTGACTGAAACGATGGACCGGATCAGCGAATCGTCGCGCAAGGTGACGGAGATTATCGGCATGATCGAAGGGATCGCGTTTCAGACCAACATTCTCGCGCTGAACGCGGCGGTCGAAGCGGCGCGTGCGGGTGAGCAGGGGCGAGGCTTCGCGGTGGTGGCGTCGGAAGTGCGCAGCCTCGCGCAGCGCTCAGGCGCGGCGGCCAAGGAAATCAAGGAGCTGATCGGCGAATCGGCGGCGAAGGTGCAGGAGGGCGCGTCGCTCGTGTCCGCCGCGCAGAAGACGATTCACGAAGCGATGAGCGCGGTCGAGCGCGTGACCGGCGTGATGAGCGAGATCGAGGCGTCGGCACTGGAGCAGAGCGACGGCATCGAACAGGTCAACAAGGCCGTCTCGCAGATCGACGAGGTGACGCAGCACAACGCTGCGCTAGTGGAGCAGGCTGCTGCGGCCGCGAAGACGCTGGAAGAGCAGGCGGCCGTGCTGTTCAGCGCAGTCGCGGTGTTTCGACTCGACGGAGATAAAGCGTTGGCCCGCAGCGAAATGGCCTAGTTCGAATCGTCGAGGGGCAAATCAGTTAAACGTCTGATGATGCCGTTTTTTTTGCCGGACTTTGCTGGCGTAAAGTGCTTCGCAGAGCGGCTTTCGCAGGTTTCATCCAATCCGGGACAAGCCATTGTCCCGCGCCACTTTTTCATGCTCGCGCCGGATATTCGCCACGAATAGCCCGGCCGGAGCGTCGCGTCTGTCAACGCCTGATTAGCGCTAACCCATTCCTGTCTCGGCCTCGCGCCCTCGATTTTTTTAAAAGGATGCCGATTAACGGCGCCAGAACCACGTTCGGCTTATTTTGCATCGTTTAAAACAAGCGCCGATTTAGTGTCGAAGGCGGTAACCCATCTTGTGTTGCACAACGCACGGTTCTCTCCGGCATCGAAACGTAATCTACCCGGACGGCAAAGCAATGGTGCTGACGGCCAATAGCGGCACGACGCACGCATCAGCCTTGTGGTCATGCGGCCAGGGATTATCCATAGCTGCAGAGGAGCATAAAACCAATATCTTCTGCCGAGGGTTGACCGGTCCGGCATGCGTGCATACCCATTTCAAATGCGCGCTCACGTCGAATCTTCCAACCCATGACAGCAGAAAAACAACAAAAACATAAGTCCATCAGGACAAGGGCGACACTCGAAGTCCAGTTAGGCGGGACGGCGGGGCGTTGAGAGCGAGCGGCGAGAACAGCGGTTTTCTGTCGGCTCAAAACATTCTTCTTATCGTTAGTTTCAGCCGTTTGATAACAGGATACGAATATGAACCTCAGATATCCCGTCTATTCTCCGTACCTCAACGGTCGCGAGAAAGCCTTGGTGATCGATTGTCTCGATTCAACATGGATTTCTTCGAAGGGCAAATACGTAGGGCAGTTCGAGGACACGTTTGCATCGTGGCTCGGCGCGCAGGAAGCGATTACCGTCAGCAATGGCACCGTCGCACTGCACGTGGCGTTGGCCGCGTTAGGCATCGGCCCCGGCGACGAAGTGCTGGTCCCGAGCTTGACCTACATCGCCTCCGCGAATGCCGTGAAATATACCGGCGCGGATGTGGTGCTGGTCGATAGCGAACGCACCTACTGGCAAATGGACATTGAAGATGCCGAGCGCGGGATCACCAGCAGGACCAAAGCCATTATGGTCGTGCACGTCTATGGTCAGGCTACCGACATGGATGCGGTGATGGCGCTCGCGAAAAAGCACTCGTTATACGTGATCGAAGACTGCGCGGAGGCGATCGGCACGCGTCACGGCAGCGCCCATGTGGGCACGATTGGCGATATCGGCTGCTTCAGCTTCTTCGGCAACAAGACGATTACGACCGGCGAAGGTGGCATGGTGGTCACCAACAACGCCGAGCTTGCAAAAAAGGTCCGGCATCTTAGAAGTCAGGGTGTCAGCAGCGAGCGCGAATACTGGCATGACGCGATCGGCTTCAACTACCGGATGACGAATTTGTGCGCGGCGATCGGATGCGCGCAGATGGAGTCAATCAACGACCTGATTGCCAAGAAGCTGCAAATTTCCGAATGGTATCGGCAGGGTCTCGCCGGGCTGCCTGTGCAGGTGCACAGCACGCGTCCTGGAACCGTGCACAGTTACTGGATGGTCTCCATCGTCGTCGACGACCCTTGTGAGCGCGACGCTTTGCGCGCCGGTCTCAGGGGCGACGGCATCGAAACCCGCCCTGTTTTCTATCCGCTCCATCAAATGGAGATGTATGCGGCGCCCGGCGAAAATTTCCCCATTGCCGAAGACATCTCGCGTCGCGGCATCAACTTGCCGAGCTACCCGGCTCTGATGCGCGACGACATTACGGTTATCTGCGACAGCGTGCGCAAATTCCTGGCTCGGAAAGAATTGAAGCTTGAGCCTGTGCTGGAGGCGAAAACCTGAGTGCGGCTTCGCAGACCTCGGGTCTGGTTGCGGTGACCGGTGCTTTGCCCGTCAGAAGAAGCACTGTTTCATCGTTAGCGAAGTAACCCGATACTTCGGGATTTCTTCAGGTTAATGAATGGGTTGTGCCGGATATTCACGGGCATTCTTTCTACTCATGTTTTGTTGTTGATTGTGATTCGAATCTGGCCAGTATTTTCGACGACTCGTTAATCGATGAGTCTGAGGGATGCAGGGAAGCGCATAAGGATTGTATAGTAATACTTATCGATTAATCGATTGCTGTCAGTTATTGATATCAATTCATAACAGGATTGCATCTCTCCGGTCTAGAGCCGGGTAAGGACAAATCATGACGCACTTTATCGCCCGCGCACGAGCCCCTCTGCGTCTTGGACTGGCCGGAGGTGGAACTGACGTTTCCCCTTACTCTGACCGTTTTGGCGGCCTGACGCTGAACGTCACCATCGACAGGTTTGCCTACGCGTCGATCGTGCCGCGCGATGATGCGAAGATCGAACTGACCGCCGCCGATACGCAGGTGCGCTGGACCGGCGATATTTCGCCGGAGCTTCCGGCCATCAAAGGCCTCGGCCTGCATGTCGGGGTGTACAACC
This sequence comes from Paraburkholderia metrosideri, assembly GCF_904848625.1. Taxonomy (GTDB): domain Bacteria; phylum Pseudomonadota; class Gammaproteobacteria; order Burkholderiales; family Burkholderiaceae; genus Paraburkholderia; species Paraburkholderia metrosideri. The sequence goes on along the minus strand of NZ_CAJHCP010000003.1, from coordinate 452,274 downwards.
GGATCGTCAGGCAATTCAATGGCGGCCATCCGCTCGCCGTGTCGATCACTACGCATTCCGAGGCGCCCCCCGGCTCCGGCCTGGGTTCTTCGTCCACGGTCGTGGTCGCGCTCGTGCAGGCCTTTTGTGAACTGCTGTCGCTGCCGCTGGGCGAATACGACGTCGCAAAACTGGCGCATGACATTGAGCGGATCGATCTGGCGCTTGCCGGCGGCAAGCAGGACCAGTACGCGGCGACCTTCGGCGGGCTGAACTTCATGGAGTTCTATGGCGACAAGGTCATCGTCAATCCATTGAGGATCAAGCAGGACACCAAGGCCGAGCTGGAAGCATCGCTGGTGCTGTTCTATACCGGCGTATCGCGCGAATCGGCCAACATCATCAAGGAGCAAAGCAATAACGTGGTGGAGAACCAGACCGATCCGCTCGCGGCTCTTCACGAAGTCAAGATCGAAGCGACGCGAATGAAAGAAGCGGTTTTACGCGCTGACTTCGCCGGCATTGCCGCCTCGATGAGCGACTCGTGGGAATCGAAAAAGCGCATGGCGAAGGGTATTTCGAATCCTTCGATCGACGAGTTGTGGCGCATCGCCACCAATGCCGGAGCGAAGGCCGGCAAGGTGTCGGGCGCGGGGGGCGGGGGCTTCATGATGTTTTTCGTCGACCCGATCGATCGTCCCGCTGTCACGCGTGCGCTCGGCAGTCGAGATGGTCAGGTCATGTCATGTACGTTCACCGACATCGGTGCCCAATCCTGGAGAATATCGTGAGCATTTCCGTCAATAACGAAATCGAAAAGACCGTCGCAGTTCTAAGCGCCCTGGCAAACAGCCCCGAGGTCATCGGGAAGGTCGAAGCTCTGGCGCAACACATTACCCAGGCGCTGAAAAACGGCAAGAAAGTATTGTTGGCCGGAAACGGAGGCAGTGCGGCGGATGCGCAGCATATTGCCGGAGAATTCGTTAGCCGGTTCAATTTCGATCGGCCCGGGCTGGCCGCGTTTGCGCTGACCGTCGACACTTCGGTGATGACGGCGATCGGTAACGACTACGGCTATGAAAAGCTGTTTGCACGGCAGATCGAAGCAGTCGGCAACGAGGGGGATGTGTTCTGGGCGTATTCGACGTCGGGTCATTCACCCAACATTCTTCATGCGCTCGAAGTCGCGCGAAAGAAGGGATTGTTCACGGTGGCTTTCACCGGTAACCGTCCGGACGGCGTAGCCAAGTTGCGCGATCGTACCGATCTGTGCATCGAAATCCCGTCGACGTCCACGCCAAAAATCCAGGAAGGTCATCTGGTTTGCGGCCATATCGTGTGCGGCATCGTCGAAGAGAACATCTTCGGATCATGAGCAAAATGCTTCCGTGTGTGATCCTGGCGGGTGGGCTGGGTACGCGTTTGCGGCCGGTTCTCGGCGAAGGCCTTCCTAAAGCGATGGCCAGCGTCGACGGCCAGCCGTTTCTCGCGTGGATGCTGCGCTGGCTTGAGCAGCAGCGCGTGACGGACGTCGTTCTGTCGCTAGGCTACGGATGCGGCGCAATCACCGGATGGCTGGCGCAGCAGTCGTTAGGCCTGTCGGTGACCATCATCGAGGAGGACAAGCCGCTCGGCACTGGCGGCGCGATCATGCATGCGCTGCGGACCTGTGGCGCCCCGCAGATGATCGTCCTGAATGGCGACACGATCACGGATATCGATTTGGGCCGCTTCGCCGACTTCTTCGAAATGTCAGGCGCCGACCTCGCGATCGCTGCGACACGCGTGCCCGATGCGTCGCGCTATGGAACGCTCGAGTTCGACGCTGCATCGAAGCGCCTGATTGCGTTCGAAGAAAAGCGGCCGGTGCAGGCGGCGGGTTTCATCAATGCCGGCGTGTATGCGGTCGACGCAGCCCGATTGCTCGGCTTCGATCTGCCCGAACGCTTTTCATACGAAGACGATTTCCTGCGACGCCAGATCGGCAATCTCGACATGAGAGTCTTTCCGGAGATCACCGAATTCATCGACATCGGTATTCCGTCGGACTATGAGCGAGCCCAGCAGGTGGTGCCGCTCATGTGCGAGCGATCCGCCCATGACACGTAAAGCGCTATTTCTCGATCGGGACGGCGTCGTCAATATCGATACCGGATACGTGCACGCGCCGAACGAATGCGTGTTCGTCGAAGACATCTTCGAACTCGTGCGAACGGCAAATCACGCGGGCTATGCGGTGGTCCTCGTCACGAATCAGGCGGGTATCGCGCGCGGCTATTTCACGTTCGCGCAGTTCGAGGCTTTCACTGACTGGATGCTCGGCGAATTCGAGAGCAGAGACGCGCGAATCGATCGGGTCTACTACTGCCCGCACCATCCGGAGTTTGGGCTAGGGGAACTGCGACAGAACTGCGCTTGCCGGAAGCCGCAGCCAGGCATGTTCACCCAGGCGCATGCCGACCTTGATCTCGACATGAGCGAGTCGCTGATGGTGGGCGACAAACTGTCGGATCTGGAGGCGGCCGCGCGTGCCGGTGTGGCGCATCGCTTCCTGTTGGCGCCGATCGGCGAACCCGAGTCCGGATTGCCCGCGTCGCTCGGTTCGCGTATCGACAGCCTGTCCGGGCTGGTCGACTGGTTGGAGAGTCGGCCGCGCGAGCCGCTGTGTGAGCCGGACCTCATTTCTCGCGCCCAGTCCTGATTGGCGCCGATACGACGTTCCTGAAGAAAGGCTTTCCGACTGCCTTCAGATAGAGCGGTCCGGAGGCGCTTGCTGGAAGCGGTATCGCGGCAGTCTGCGGGGCATACCGGCTCACCAGACGAAATTTGCCTCCTGCGGCCGACTCGTAGAGCTCGAGGTGATCGACGTTCTCGGCATGCGACAGCTTTACGGCGAGCGTGTCGCCGGAAAGGCTTGTCTGCACTGTGACGCAGTCGTCGATTCCGGTTTCCAGCGCCGTGCCTTCCTCGTAGTCGTTCCAGGTGATCAACTGCACGAAGGGGAGCTGGCGCGCGGTGCTGTAGTTCTGATTGATGAGGTCGAAGGTTTGCAGCCAGGTCGCGCCGCAAGCCTGCGGCATGTAGTGCTTTTCGCCGGGTTTGGCCCACGCGGCGAGCAGATCGTCGAAGCCCTTGAACACGCCGCCCGTCGCGATCTTCGCGGGCTCCGTGCGCGCATACCGATAGAACTCCTTTAGCTCCGGGAGATTCGCGACGCTGGCCTTCTGGGCGGCGAGGCCAGGGGCCACCCACACGAACGCGCCCGCGCTGTCGTCGCGGTCGAAACCCTGCTTGTGGATGTGCACCCAGGCAATCTCCGGATGCGCGGCCTGGATGCGCGACCACTCAACCTTACCGGACCAGTCGAGGCCAAATTCGAACACGACCGGACGACCGTCGTACCTTAGATATTGCCGCGAAGAAAAATAAGTATGGGAGATGTAGTCAAGCTGGGACAGGACCGTCTGGGTCACGTCGCAGCCTTTGCAGCGGTTGAAGTTGTAGGTCCCGCTATCGACCATGATCGCAAACGAAAGATCGGGGAGTTTCGCGAGTTCCGGCAGCGACTTGTGCCACGCCACGTCGATGGTGTCGGGCTGGCCTTTGCCGTCGTTCTGACCGTACCAGTCGACGATGACGCCATCCACGCCGCGCGCGTGCATGTCCTGGAAGGTCCGCAGCGCCTGCGCCGGATCGTCTGAGCGATAGCCGACCGCGACGCCGCGCGACTGGGGATCGAACCACCACGGCAGATAGTGCGCGAGCACCTTCGTCGTATGCCCCGGATAAAGCAGCGTATGAATATTGACGTTGGAAACCGACGTTTCTCCGCCGAGATTACCGTTGCGAGTAGCCGCAAAACCGTGGTTTGCCGAGGTATTCGGCGGCGCCAGATTCTGGCTCGATTCTCCACATTGTGCAGTGAGGGGTAGCGCACTGAAACAGAGGGCTAGCGCGGGCAGTATCCACTTAACTGTTCTCATGACTCATCGCGTGAACCGAAAGTCTGAATATTATGGGTTATTCGTGAACATGGGTATTTCGAATTAAAAGCTTTTTTCAACGTTAGTTTTATTTTTCGGACGCATAGGCACGCAAGCCTTGGTGTCCCGAGCGCCGCCTCGCGGAGCTTGCCGGCGCCAGAACCGCGTTTTCAATTTTCGGAGTTTGCATATGCGTAACGATATCGGCCGCGAAAGAAGCCCCGCTATTGCTCAAGACGTGTCGGCGCTGTCGATATTCGACGTGCTGGAAAATGTTCTGACTTATCGCTATCTGTTCCTCAGCGTTGTTTTGTCGGGCCTGTTGCTGGGATGTGTATATGTGCTGTTTGCCACACCGATGTATTCGGCAAACGCGTTAATCCAGATCGAGGACAAAAAGAGCAGTGCGCTAGGTTCCCTGTCGACCGTGACGCGCGCTCTGGATGTCAATGGCTCCCCGATTCTCGGCGAGATCGACGTGGCGCGCTCGCGTATGGTGGTCACGCAGGCGGTCGAAGCAGCCGCAGCCCAAACGAGCGTCACCGTCAAGAATATGTTCCCGGTGGTCGGCCGCTGGCTTGCCACGGTTTTGCCGAAAGACCCCGATGGACTCGCCAGCGCTCCGTTCGGGCTGACCGGTTGGGCATGGGGTGGCGAGAACCTGACGCTCGGCACGTTCGACGTTCCCGCTGCTCAGACGGGTAAGCCGCACAAGCTCGTCTACCAGGGTAATGACAAGTGGACGTTGCAGGATCGTACCGGCAACGAGGTACTGAGCGGAACGGTCGGCGTGCTCGCAGTGGCCGGCGAATACCGGCTGCTCGTCAAGGCCGTGACCGCGCGTCCGGAGACCGAATTCGGCCTCGTCAGGCACGCGACGCAGGGAACCGTCGACCGGATCATCAAGAAACTCAACGTGGCCGAGACCAAGCGGGAATCGGGCGTGTTCGAGCTGGAATACAACGACGACAACCCCTTTTATGCCGCCCGACTGGTCAACGCGATTGCCGACGCCTATCTGTCGAGCAACGTCACACGCCGCGCCCAGGAGTCGCAACGCAGCCTGAGTTTCCTCAATTCGCAGATCCCGACGGTGCGCGGCCGGTTGCAAAAAGCAGAAGATGCGCTCAACACGTTTCGCTATCGCGAAGGCAGCATTGACGTGAGTGGCGAAATCAAGGCGTTGCTCGATCAGTCCGCAGCAGTCGAAAAGGCAAAACTCGACGCCAACCTGAGTTATCAGGAAATGCGGACCAAGTACCAGTTGGGTCAGGCACCTCTTGACGCCGTACTGGGGAAATTGAAGCAACTCGACATCGCATCGCATCAATTGTCGGCCCGCATCGCGCAATTGCCGGGCGTGCAGCAGGAATATCTGCGGCTCTCACGGGATGTCGAGGTCGAGAACCAGTTGTACGTGGGCCTCATGAACAATGCCCAGCAGTTGCAGATCGCGACGGCGAGCAATGGCGGCAACGCATCCATCGTCGATTACGCGGAAGTGGCGGAAAAGCCGGGTCGCCCGAATCCGATCCTCGCTCTGGGGCTTGGCGGAGCGGTGGGGGTGTTGTTTGGCTTTCTCGCCACGCAGCTGATGGCACTCGGCTTGGGCCGCATTCGTGACCCGAAACGGCTGGAAGCGATCGTCGGTATCGATACGCTCGGCATCCTGCCCATTTCGCCGGTGCAGAAACTGGAAGCCAAAAAGGCCGAACATACTTTCCTGATCAGCGCCGAGGAAACGGAAACGCCGCTGATCGAAGCGATGGAGAGCCTTGCTCTAGCTTTGCAATGCTCGCTTGCCGAAAAGGGCGAGCGCAAGGTCGTCCTGATAACTTCCGCGGTGCCCAACCAGGGCAAGTCGCTGATCTCGGCCAACCTCGCGTATCTGCTGGCCGAAAAGGGCGTCAAGACGTTGCTGCTCGATGCGGATATGCGCAAGTCGAAGGTCCATCGGTATCTGTCGGGCAATACCAGCGAAGGCCTGTCCGGCGTCCTCGACGGCACTTTTGATTCGGCCGACGTCATCGTCAGGCCGACCGAGAATTTTCACGCGTTGCCGGCCGGCAAAAAGACGAAGAAAGCGGCCAAGCTATTGAGCGCCGACAACTTCGGACCGCTGATCGAATCGCTGCGAGAAGAGTACGACGTCGTCATCATCGATTCTCCGCCGGTGCTGCCCGTGCTCGATGCAGCAGCCCTGTCGAGGTATGCGGACATGACGCTTTTCGTGGCGCGCCAGGGGCAGGTGAGCTATGCGGAGGTCGCCGAATCGATGTCGCGCCTCGCAAAGGTCGGTACGACCGTGGACGGCCTGGTGTTCAACGGCTTTCAACCTTCGCCGCTGCGCTACGGCTATTACTCGAACGCTTACCGTTACATGTCTGCCCAGGACTAGGTCCGGCGGCTGCAAGGCGGCTTCATGTTGACGACGCGACCAAGGATGTTCATGAGACTTTCTTCGATGCTGACGCGACCGGACAACTGGAGGTTCGACACTCCGGACCCGTCACAACGGGCGGTTCCGGATGCGAACGGTGACCATGCTGCGCAAGCCATGCCCACAGCTGCAAAATAAAAAGCGGACAGGCCATGCAAATCCAACAGGCTAGCGGACCGACCATTTCCCTGACCCATCTGATCGTCCCGGCGGTCGGCGGGGTCGCCCTGCTGTTCAACACCGCGCTGCCGTATCTGGGCTATGCCCAGGCGAGCGCCACGTGGACCTTCGTGCTTGCAGCGCTCGCGGTGATCGCGCTAGTGATAACGCGGCCGCTTTTTTCGGTCTCGATGCTGTACTTCATGATGATCGGGATGACGGCGTTCGTTGCCGGCATCGGCATCGAAGCGGGCGGTCTGATGATCGAAACGGCGGTGCAGGGTGAACCCACCGGCGCCTTTAGCCGACTGCTCCTTTTCTACGTCGTCTTCATCAGCTGTGCGCTTTACGGCTTCAACCGGTATCTAAGCATTCGCAGTCCAAGCGTATCGGTTGCGCTGATCGCGGTCCAACGGCGCAGCGTGCTGCTGGGATTCTCACTGGCGCTCGCGATAATCGGGTGCGGCGTGGCAGCAGGGGTGACGCAGGGCTTCGCCCTGATCAACGGCGTGAACCGCTACACCCTTCGCAACGGGAGCAACGGCGGCGACAGTGTGTTGTTCAACGTATTCCTGAACAACCAGATGTTTCTGGGCCTGGTTCTGGGCGCTCTGGCCACCAGCAGGAACCACGCAGTCAAGTGGTTTTCGATTCTGCTGATCATCGCGACGACCGGCCTCTACGTTCTTCACGGCGAACAGTTCATGTCCGTGCTGCATTTCGGCCTCACGGTCCTCGCGCCGGTGGTCGCGGTGTTGCTGATGAGGGGCAAGCCCGTCTTGCGGTACATGGCGATCGGCGGCGGGGTCGCGCTGGTCATCGGCATCGCTTCGGTGTTTACGGCCTATCAGGGGCAGGGGCTCGATGTGCAGAACACGATGACGGACCGCTCGTTGCTGCAGGGGCAGGTCTGGTACGTGGTCGACTACGACGCGCATCTTTTCACGGCGCCCCCACAAGGCGGCGCACCGGCATTCTGGCGCTTCGCGGAATCGCTCCTCTCGATGACAGCGCCCGGCTTCGACGACAGCATCGGCTTTAGCGGCCTGCGTGACGTGATGGTCGCATACGGCGAGCCGCGCCTGATAACGGAGTACATAAAAGACGACGTCACCTTCACGATGGGGCAGATGGCGGTTCCCGTATTCTGGTTTGGCCTCGTCGGCGGCGCATTGTTCGTCGCCTTTACGGGCGTGATCTACGGAGCGCTGTGTGCGTTGCAGATTGTCTTCGCGCTGCGTGGCGGGGTCGTCATGCTGTGGCTGATCGTCAAGTTACTGAGCTATGCGACCTCCGGAATTCAGCAAGGCGACTACTGGTCCTTCTTCAGTGCTCGTACGCTGTTCTACGTGATCCTCGCGTTCCTGTGGTGGGTTCTGGTGGATTCGCGGTCCTCGCCGAAGAAATTGAAACGGCTGGTGGCACAGTGAAATCTTTCAGAACACTGCTGCTTTCGTCGCTTTCCGGGGTGGTCTGCGAGAAGGCCATCGGGGCGCTCGCGGCGGTTGCCAGCAACCACCTGTTCGCCACGCTTTATGGCGCCCATTTTTTCGGTGAATTGCAGTTCGCGCTGTCGCTTGCGTATGTCGTCAGCAGCGCCGCGCTGATATTCAGTGCGCAGGCTGTATCGCCGATCTTCGGCCGACATCCCCGCTTGCGCCATCTGGTGTTTTATCGCACGTTCCGCTTGCGCCTCGGGTCGACGCTCGGCGTGACGCTGCTGTTTCTGATTATCGTCGCATTGCTGACGCAATCGTCGAGCGGCGCGCTGATGCTGATTGCCGGACTGGTGATGCTGTGCGAGCCGGTCGCGCTCGGCTCCCTCATGGCTTATGCGGAAACCAAGCCGTGGGTCATCACACGGGCGAAGGCGTACGCAAGCGGCATCCGCGTGCTCTGGTTGCTGGGCGCCGCGCACGCGTCGGTCGGTGCGGTCGTCGCCGCGTTCGCGTGGCCGCTCGAAGCCTATGTAGCCGCCGCCGCGCCGTTCAGCCGATACCGGACACTCGCGTTCAACCGGCCCCGCTCGCTGCATGGTTCGGAAACGGTCACGCGAACCCTTATCGCGCGCGGACTCAGAATCTGGCCGGCAATTGCTGCCAGCGTGCTGGTTTTGCGAATGGACCGACTGTTGCTGGGCGCGCTGATGTCGAAGACCGATCTGGGCATTTACTCGGCTGCGGCGTCGCTTGTCGAGCAGTGGAACTCGGTCGGCACGACTCTCGCGCTGGCGCTTGCGCCTGCAATGGTCTTCGTCGCCCGCGGCGAAGAACAGTCGCGCAACAAGGCGATCAGGCTCAGCGTTTATCTGGCGGCGATCGCCGCGGTGGCCATGGTGGGAAGCCTGTTCCTCGGGCGCCCCGTCTTTCTGCTGATCTACGGACACGCGTTCGAAGCGGGCATACCCGTGATGATTTTCGGCACCGCATGTTCGATCGTCACGTTTGTCGATGCGGGGCTCACGACCTGGCTCATCGCTGCGCGGCGCTACCGGCTGATGACAGTCAAGCTGATCGTCACCATCGTCGCGATCGGAAGCTCGCCATTCGTGCTGCCGACAGCGCTGATGATGTACGCGCCGGCGGCGGCAACGGCTTTGTCTATTGTCGTATTCTGGGCGGCCGTCTTCGGACAGGGACAACGCATAAAGGTGCACCATGAAACTCTGCCTGTGCAATAACCGCTTTCCTCCTAAAGTCGTCGGCGGCACTGAAGTGGTCGTCTACGATCTCGCGGTTCAGCTTCGTGACCGCGGGCATGACGTTTCCATTCTCACGTTGTCGGACTCGCGTGCTGCCGAGACTAACGTCGTGGATGGTCTTCGTGTGCACAGCATGCCGAATTCGAACCTTTACAACCAGTTCTCGCATGCCGATCGAAGCGGACTGAAGAAAGCGTTGTTCGGTGCACTGGATACCTTCAATCCGTTCGTATTCTTTTACGCGCTGCGTCATCTGCGGCGTCTCGACGTCGACGCTCTGTGCACGAACAACCTCAAGGGAATGGGGCCGGCAATCTGGCTCGCCGCCTGGTGTTTGCGGCTTCCGGTCGTGCATGTTCTGCACGACTACTGGTTGTTATGTCCGACCTCGACGATGTTTCGCGCCGGTCGCGCATGTGAGCAGGCATGCCGGGGATGCCGGACCGCGTCGGCTCCGAAGGCCTGGTTTTCAAGGCTGGCAGGCAATGTGGTCGGCGTAAGCGACTTCGTACTGGAGCGCCATCGCCAGCAGAATTTCTTCGTTGGTGCGCAACCCTGCGTCATTCATAACGCGCGACAGCCGTTCAGTACGACGCCTTCTACCGCTGTCGATCCACGCAAGCCGTTCCGGGTTGGCTTTATCGGACGCACGGACGCGACCAAGGGGATTCGCGAGTTCTTCGCCGGCGCAGCTGCAGCGAACAATGGCGATATCGAGGTGCATATAGCGGGCCGCGATAACGAACAGATTCTGGATCAGCTGATTGCGGAATATCCGGGCGTGCCGGTCGTGCGTTACGGTTTCGTCGCTGCGAAAGACTTTTACCCGTTGGTCGATCTGGTCGTAGTGACGTCGATGTGGAATGAACCGTTCGGAATGGTCGCGTTCGAGCCTTGGGAATTTTACAAGCCATCTATTGCGTTCACCTCCGGCGGATTGCCCGAAGTATTCAGTGCCTTTCCGGAGTTGACCGTTCCACGTGGCGACGTTACGGCCCTCGGAGCGTTGATTCGTCGATTCATCGACGATCCCGCTTTCTATCGGGACATGGCGCGCCGTTGTCACACGCAACGCGATCATTTCTTGCCGCGGCGGCAACTGCAGCAATTCGAAGCGGTTTTGCTGTCTGCTGCCAGACAGGATCGGCGCGGAGCAGGCGTGCGGGTAGTCGAGGCCGATCAGGATATGCGAAGCTAAACAGGCATCGAGATGACTGCGTTCGTCAGTCATCTCGATGCAAGCGGCGGGGAAGTATCGGGTCCGAATCTGTTTTCAAAGTAGTGGAGTCAAGAAGGTCGAATCGCCAACCGACACGAATATTAATTTGCATAGCGAATTGTATTGGAAAACTAGTGGACTTTTACGGCACGGTAGCAGAGCTTATTCATTGGCATGGCGGAACATCATATCTGGACGTATTCCGTAGGTCGATGGAGCAAATTCAGGACCATCTCCATTCGGAGGCTTCATGAGAAAACGCGTACTTATGGTTATGACCCGGGATATCCCCCAGGCGGCGTCGAATGGACGTGAACGTACTTTGTGTTTCATTCGCCAGGCAATCGGCATGGACGCAGACGTGCGCGAATTCAAGATTCCCTCGATATTCGAAACGGGCACGCTCGCTTCAAAGCTGCGCGCGGGTCTCAGGGTCGCCGAAGGTCTGCTTACGGCCAGGCCTTGCGCGCTTCAGGTTGCGATGTTCTCCAGCGGCAATGCCAAGAAGCGCCTGATCGAAGCGATTGACGAGTTCAAGCCGGATGTCATCTATTTCGATGGTATCCGCATGGTCGACTATGCGGCATTCGTGCGCCGGCGCTATCCGTTAAGTCATATCATCACCGACCTCGACGATTTGATGTCGCGGCGTGCCAATATTTTGCGTACCGGCGATTTCGCTCTATCTGTTGGCTATCTCGCGAAGTCGATCCCCAAGTCAATCGTCTCGCTGATCAATTCGCGGTTGGCCCGCAACCTGCTGTTGAGATACGAGGAATTGGCGCTGAAGGGACATGAGAAGCTGGCAGCGGCTTCGTCGAATGCCGTGACACTGGTTTCGACAACGGATGCAGCGGCACTGGAGCGCATCCTTCCGGATGCAATGAAAAAGCGGATTCATGTGATCGCACCGCCGATCGACTCGGTCAAGTCAGTGACGCGTCCTGTCGGTCCTGTCAGGTTCGTTTTCGTCGGCGCGGACAGTCAGTTGCAGAACCGGCTCGCTATCCAATATCTGGTGGAGTCGTGGAAAAAACTTGAGCTGAACCTGCCGCTGGTCATTTACGGACGGATGTCCGGCCAGTACGAACCTGTGCCCAATGTCATGTTCGCAGGCTTTGCGCCGTCACTCGCCGAAGTTTATACGCCCAATTCGATCGCGCTATGTCCGACTTTCCTGCGCGGCGGCATCAAGTCGAAGGTGCTCGAGGCGGTCTCGTTCGGTTGCGTTCCCGTTGGTAACGATGCCGCGTATGAAGGATTGAATTTCGAAGATGGGGCGCTGGCGATGAACGAGTCGCGACTTCGCCGCTTTCTCAGCGATCCCCATGCGGATCTCGATGAGGTATTGGAAGCGGCGTCGCGGTTTGCCGCCTTCTGCGAGCGTAATTTCAGCCTTCCCGTTTTTTCGCGCCGATGGGGCGATCTGCTTCGGCCAGTTGTCTATGTTCCGAAAACGGAGACGAGCGTCATTGCTGGCGAAGGGAAGATGTCTGCGATGGCGATCGAGGTAGTGCAGCGCAGTCCGGTGAAAAGCAGTGTCGAAGACGGGTTGGCAACTCGTGGACAGGTTTGAAGGTCGACCGCCTCTTTCATTGACTACTCGCGCGGTGTTTTGGCCTGACCGGGCCACACCGCGCTTATAAAAAATTTCCGCACCACAGGCAGGTGTTACGGAATCGGGTGAGCGGAAGGATAACATTAGAACTTCTGATCGGTTTCAGCTATTCCCGTTGGCACGAGTGTTCTATAAGAAACAGGTTAAACATGGCGTCGGGGGCTTCGTCAATTCAATTCAGGAATGCGTACGCCTCGTAATCGACAGTTTGCGGGGCGTACGTCGTTTCCATCGCGCTGATTTCCCGATGAGCGGCGTGTGGTACAGCGCAGGCATGGGGACTGAAGGCGTCCTTCTCATTATCCGAAGTCAATGTCCGGCTACGCGCGGATGCATCGTTGCGCGCGTACCGATGGCGTCGAATCAAAAAAAGCTTTGCTGGAAAGGCGCTTTGACCAGCGGATCTTCTGCTTTTCTGTTCGGGCGGTTTGCAAATGCTGTCAGGCGTTTCCTCTGAATGTCTGTTCTCAACTTCCGGGAGGGTTTCGAAGGCGGCGAATGGTGTTGCGGGGCGGTGTCCATAACGTAAACTGGAATAAAAATGATCACAATCCAAATCCTTCGAGGAGTGGCGGCGGTTCTCGTCGTCCTGTATCACGTCGCGAAGAAGGGCGTCGTCGCGGGAGATTACCCTTTCAATCTGTTTGAGTTCGGCCAATTCGGGGTGGAGATCTTTTTTATTATCTCCGGCTTCATCATGTCATTCGTCACTGCGGGCAAGGAGTTACACCTGCCGTCTTTCATGGTCCGGCGGCTGGTGCGTATATTGCCGATGTACTGGTTATTTTCCACGATTGCGTTGTGCGCGTTTCTCGTGGTTCCCAAACTGGCCTTCACGCACACGGACCTGCCGCCAGGACTTGTCAGTTCGTACCTGCTGATTCCAGATCCTCATCACTCGCTGCTGCTCATGGTCGGGTGGACGCTTTCATATGAGGTCCTCTTCTATATCGTTTTCGCGCTGACAGCGGGAATGCGCGGCCGACCGGTTGCCGCCATGCTCGGCCTGCTGTGGGGGCTGTCTTTCGTCGTGCCGCAGAATTTCTACCTGCAGTTCATTTTCAATGATTTCTGGGCGGAGTTTCTTGTAGGGACCCTGCTGTTCAAAATAATGGACAAAAAGGCAGCTCTATTTTCCGTGGGAATTGGCGCACTGATCGTATTCGTTGCCTTTGACTATCACGGCTTGCCGGAACGTCGCTCGGTCTATTTCGGGCTGCCTGCGGTCGCTGTTTTTTCGATCGCCCTTGGATTGGAGAGTTCGATCAGGAAATTGCGCTCCGCGATCATTATTCCCGGACTCAAGTTTCTGGGGGACGCCTCGTATTCCATCTATCTTTCGCATTTCTTCTCGTTGAACCTCGCGTATCTATTGATTTATAAGATATTGAAGTTGAACGGCGGATGGACGATGGCGATGTACTTCGTACTTGCCGTAGTCGTGAGCATGGTCGCCGGCAGTTTGATTCATGTGTTGATAGAAAAACGGATTCTCTACGCTTTGAAGAATGTGAACGGCCGGAGCGTAAAGAGAGACGTTGCAAGTCAGGTGGATAATGATGCGGTTTGAGTGTAAGCGCATCATGTAGCGTCGCATCTGGCATTGCAGCAAATAGGCGTATCTCTACGCCTTGAAAGAGCGGTGACCTGCGAATTCAAGGCGCGTCGTCGATTGATCGACGCGCGCGCGGGGAATGCAGCGGTAGGCGGGGCTGCTACCCGGACCACTCCGGTTGGCATTGCCGCGTCGAGTGCCAAAAAAATCCGCTGGCCGCGAAGCATCGTGTTTTACCTGTGCAATTAAATCGGCCCCTTACTCCCTTCGACGACAAGATACGCGTCCCGTTCAAATTGCGCAGTTTCGAACAAAGTTTCTAAATAAGTAACCGGGTTTAATTAATTGACTGTGTCTGAACATTCGTCTGAACCGAAAGCTTTTTGACAGGAATGATGTCGTCGCTGCTTTTAGTCGATCGAAAAAACGGCGATATAGGCGCTATCGAACAGATGTTATAAATGCTAGTTACTAAGATATTCAAAGCGTGCTCGGAGATAACGGAGAAGACATGCAAACAAAATCTGTCGGTCCAGACCGTATCAAACAAAATGGCCTTGATATAGATCAGATTTCTGCGCTTGGTCATCGCGGCTTCAGTTCGTTCGAGAACATCGCGTCTGCAGAAGAAATTTCCGAGCTGAAGGGAATCTGTGAGCGGCTTATCTTCGCCGGCGCTGGTGCGAAAGAAGGCGCTCTATTCGATTTTATTGGTGATAACCCGCTGGCTTCTACTGGACTCACTCAGTTGAGCATGCCGAGCAATTTCGATTCGCGCTTGCGCAAGACGGACTATCACAAGCGTCTTCATGCGCTGGCAAAGCAGGTTCTGGGTCCCAAGGCGCGATTTGCGGGAGATCATCTCTTCTACAAGCCGCCGGTCGCCGGTCCTGAAACCCCGTGGCATCAGGACGAAGCTTTTCACGATCCACGATTCACCTACCAGGAAGTGAGTTTCTGGCTGCCTTTGCAACCGGCTACCGTCGAGAATGGCTGTTTGCGTTTTATTCCGGGTTCGCACCGATGGAGCGTTCAGCCTCATCGGAAACTTGTGGGCAAGGAGCGTTCGCACGGTATTGAATGCTATGACGGATTCGATCCTGAAGACGCAGTCTTTTGTCCGATACCGGTAGGCGGATGCACGATGCACCTGGGACGTACGTTGCACGGCGCGGGACCCAATGTCACCGCAACTGCGCGTATTGCCTATGTTGTCGTCTTCGATGTGCCAGCTACCATTTCAACCGTATACCGCGAGTTCAACTGGCTCAACCATACGACGACTCGGGACGAGACTGAACTTAACTGGAGGCGAGGCCAGGGCAAAATCGTCGCGCTGTATCGTGCGTTGACGAGGCGCAATAATATCGATCCTTATCGTCTTTATTATGGCTTCAAACGCCGCTGGTGGTCTTTGGTGCAAGGCCGCAAACGTATATAGAAATTCTTTCCCTTATCGTTCGAACCACGCTGAATTAACTGCTTTCACCGCGCGAGTCAAAGACATGGCGTTGTACTTATGCGCCTACAAATACGCGCGGTGGCGAAACAACAGGTTGCCTTTGCATTGTTATAGACCGCCGGCTCTTTGACTGCGACGCTTTGCGAATCGCAGGGGCGTCATGAAGCGCTGACGAACGCGTTAGAACGACCGCATGCACCTACGTGTCGGCGGCGATTCAGGCCAGCACGAGCAACGCACGGTGAAGCCGCGAATATTGACTCTTCAACGGCGGGGGAATCCGCATGAGCTTCCCCCGACCTTGATCACCACGGGTGCCATTTTTCCGGCACCTCCACGTTCAGAAAGCCCGAAGCAGAATGCGATGCAAGCCGTCGCACACCACGTCCGGCGAATACTGCAATGCATTGGTTTTTCCACCTTCCCTCAATTCGTCCATCAGGGAAGGTGAGTCGATCAGGCTGCTGATTGCCTTGACCCATTCGTCAGGGTTGGTTGGATTTTTAACTGCGAGGAACGTGTCGCCCATGGAGCCTCTGAAGACCGGAATGTCCGAAGCGATAACCGGAGTTCCCGCCATCTGCGCTTCGATTACAGTGCGGCCAAAACCTTCGTGCAGCGTCGCCGACACGTAGATGTCCGCCGCCTGATAAAAATATCCGAGATCCTCTTCGCTAACGGAGTCGGCAAAGTGAACGTTGATTCCGGAGGTATCAGCGAGCGTTTTGCATTCCATTCGATTCGTGGCGTTGAACGCTTTGCCGACGCGAACCAGTAGAAGGTCTTTGCGCTGAAGTTTGGCCAGTGCCTGGAACAAGGTGAGGTTGTTCTTGCGAGTCTCGTCGGAGCCGACGTTGAGTAACATCAGCGCGTTGCCGATTTCCAAACCCAGGCGTTCTTTCAGAATGCTTCGCGCCTGAGCGCGAGTTTCAGCTGGCGTCGCTGCATCGAGCGGGGAATATTTGTCTTCGAACGGGCAGGGGACGATCTTGATGCGCTCCGGATTCACTGGCGCAACTTCGATCAGGTCTTTGGCGGCCGCAGGGCCTTCCACTAGCACGAGATCCGCTTTGGGGGCCAGCGGAAGGAACATCTGAACATAGAGTGATTTGAGTCTTTCCACCAGACCGCGAGCGTGCCCCGGAAGTTGCACATGATGGAACATCAGGCACACCCGGCCACCGGCCAAGTGGATGATCGGAATCAGGAAGCTCAGATCTTCCGCGTAGAGGATGATCATGTCAGTAGAGCGCGCCACGCGGAACGCGTGCAACGGATACCGCACGAATTGATTCCAGTAACGTTTAAACGAGCGAGGTTTCGCGTCGATGTCGACGGTTTCAACCTTGAAGTTTGTATATTTGCTCAAAGCCGCAGCCAGCGCGAGGCTATGTTGACCGACTCCGGTCAGGCCGGCGGACCGAGGCCCCATGAACCACACGATTCTGGCGTCGACTTTCGCGTCGGGTATGGCGCTTTCGTGCGAGAGCGGTTGGTGCAGATCGGTTGTTTCAGATCCTGACAGCGTGGAGAACGATTTCATGGATAGTCCTGACGGAGACAATGCGTATGGGCCGCGGGGACAACACGGCCCACGGTTGATCAAATATCGTTTGGCGGCACGTATCTGCAGACCCCTGTTCTCACCACGTGAGAGCTCGCGGGTTCAAAAGCCATGCGGTCCCGTCTGCCACGTTCTCGAAGAACCTTGGGATGCACGGTTCGCTTTGCTCCGCGGAGCCATCATGCGAACACTCAGGCAAATAGTGCTTTCTGGTAGTGTGATTCTCAGTGCGCTGCACCACAATCCACTATGGCCGAACGAAAGACTTCAAAGGTCCAAGCGCCACGGAGCAGGCGAGTTACCCCTCGTCAAACCCGTCGAGCGGGTTTATGACTGAGGACTCTACGCAACGCTGTCCGTAGACAGCGACCGTAACGTTCAGGTTTGTGGAGACACGGCCTGGGCCGGCGCGTCGCATGCCGTTAGCTGTGCCACTTCCGGGATGACGCCGTGCTCGTCCTGCAAAACCACCGCTTCGCGCGTGAACGCAACGACCGGCACCGCCGCCAACGCTTCCAGTACGCCGTTTAGCACGCGACCGCCGAAATCATGGTGAAACGCCCACACGCCATAGATGCGTCCGCGAAACGCCGCTTCGAAACCGGTTTCCCGGCGAATCTGCTCGTCGGGGCGAAATCCCGAGCCCAGTCCGAATGAGAACAGTCCTTGTATCAGGTCGCCGTTCGCGTCGAATGGGCAGCCGAATCTGTCCGAGACCACTCCGCCCTGGCCGAGCTGAAGCGCGATCGGGGTGTCCCGATGATCGACGAGTACAGACATGTTGGGACCGTAGCCTGCGCCGTGAATGACCGCGATCGATTCACGCAGGCAATCACGTGCTCGCAGCCAGGCGTCTTCGCTCGAGTCGGGTTCGATCAGTTCGACGTGCGGCATCGTGCCTGGCACATGACCGGTAGCCATGATCGAACGCGCGATATCGAAAGCCCGATAGCGCAAACCACCCGCACGATTGACTCGTTTGGTAACGGGACAAACGTCGTTTGCTTCGTCGACTACATAGCCGGTGGCACGCGCCTCCTCGATGGTTTCGAAAAACAAACGAACGGGAGATCGATGAATGACGGTAATCTCTTCCAGCCCCTCGCTTCCCAATTCCATCGCGAGACGATCAACCGTTGTGAATGCGCTATGTGACCCACCAACGACCGTAATGCGCTTTTTGCGCCCTGTTCCCTGTTGTGAGAGATCGGTCGAGAATTCATCCGCCAGTTGTGTTGTCGTCAGGCTGAGAACATCGTCAGACACGTAAGTTCTGACGTCGGCGTCCGGCGGAGGCAGACCAAGCCCGCGACATAGTTCGTCGATTTCGCCGACCCGCTGAAGGCCGCCCAGATTCATCACGACGGTGTCGGCCGACACCGTGCTGAGGGAGGACGCATTATCCACGTCGTGATAGTCGATCTCGAAGCCACCGTTTTTAAGGCGCCGAACTTTGTCGATCTCGCGCCCGCGGAGCACGGTGACGTCGTAACGCGCAGTGAGGTAAGCGAGAAGCCGCTCGGTTGCGAGCGCGAGTAGCGCGCCTGCTTCGGTGAGCATCGGCGGGCCGTCGGCCGCGTCGACCATCTGTTTGTGCAGCGGCGAATGTCGTCTCAGGTCGCCGAACACCTCTTCAAAATTTTCGTGTTCGAGGCATGCGAGAAACGTGTTTCCCACCGTATTGCCGGTGACGTTCGCATACTCGCCGAGCTTGCCCGCGCCCAGCTCCAGACCCCTGTCGATAATTAGCAGGCCATTCCTCGCGATTTCGGGCAATTTTCCCGTTTTGAAGGCATGGAACAAGAACCCCATGCCGGAGGGACCCGCTCCGCAAATGGCGCAAGAGAATTCCGTCCGTGCGCTCCGCACGAGAGACGGCACGTATGTTTTGCGATTCACGGTTGTATTCTCCTAAGCGCCCCTGGCAAGGCTCTAATGTCGTACATAAGGAGATTTTCGCTCTGTTCGCTGCCGCACCGAACTTCCGTGCAGGTATTTCAACGCATCGGCGAGGCGGAGAACGACTGAAGTTCCTGCGATGCAGCAACTGAATTTTGTGGCGTGCGTGCATCGCCAATGCGATCCGCGCAGAGATTTGCGCATTTGCGCGCAAGCGTTTTGCGAGCAATGCAGAAGGCTACGCCGATGCTATGGGGGGTTTTACAGGGTAGGAAAGACGAATGAAAGTATTGCGTTGCGCAACACGCTTCCTTCCCCGGTCTGAAAGGCAAATAAAGGCTGATGCATAACGCCGCGTAGCATTCGATGCCACGCGGCGCAGGTGCAATCTTTTAGTTGACCGTGACGGCGGCCGAAAGAACGTTCTTGATAAACGGCTTGCCCACCGCCTTGACGTAGTAGGTGCCCGCATTAGCCACGGAGATCGTGGTCGTGTTTGCCGGGTAGGTCACGCTGCTCCACGCGGCGTTGGCGTAGCTCCACAATTCCAGGTGATCAACCGTGGTCGCGCTCGAAAGCGAAACCTTGATCGTGCGACCACTTACCGTCGGCGTCATCGTCAGGCAGCTGTCGATACCAGTCTCGAGAGGCGTGCCTTCATAGTAATCGTCCCACGTCACGAGTTGCAGGAAGGGGAGCTGCTTCGCCGAGTTGTAGTACTGGTTGATTTTGGTGAAGCCGTTCAGCCACGTTTGACCGCATTGTTGATTGACGTACTGCTGACCGTCCCACGATGCGTATTGCGAGTTGAAGCCCTTATAGACGCCACCCATCACAATTTCAGTCGGGTGCTGATTGGCGCGGGTGTAGAAGTCGTCCATACCCGACAGATCAGCCGGAGACACGTCCTGCGAAGCCGGATTGACCCACAGGAACGAGCCGCCGCTCTTGGCGATGCTGAAGCCGTCCGGCGACGTCGCGTTGTCCAGGTGGACGAATTGAACGTTCGGATACGCGGCTTGAATGGCCGTCCAGTCGATGCCGCTCGCGGCCGTCAAACCGAAGTCACCGACGACGGGCTTGCCGTTGTACATCAAATACGACGAGTCGCTCAGGTAATGCGTGTTGATGTAGCTCATCGCGGCCAGAACCTTGGTCTGATTCGTCCCGCTATAGTTGTTCAGCAGGTTCGCGTCGAGCATGATCGAGTACGAAAGCTTGTTACCCGACAGCGTGGTGTAGTTCTTAATGAGCGGTTGCGAGATCAGCCAGTCTTTGTCGCTGATGTCGGTCTGGCCTTGCCAGTCGACGATCACGCCATCGACGCCGCGGCTGACGAGGTCAGCGAAGAACGCGTTGATGTATGTCGGGTTGGCGTTCGAGTAATTGACGTTGACGCCAGTATCGTTGCCGCCGTCGAACCACGGCAGGTAGTGGACGAGAACTTTGGTCGTGTTGCCCGAGTAAAGAAGCGAATGGACGTCGACCTTCGAGACATTCGTCGAACCCGCCAGTGTGCCGTTCGACAAGCCTGCGAAGGCCGTGCTAGCCGAAGTGTTTGCGGGCATCAGAGCCGATTGTACTGTCGACGATGCAGTAGATGCTGTAGTCGACGTAGTGGTTGGAGCAGCGGTCGAAGCAGTGGTCGAAGAAGTTGTCGATGCTGACGACGATCCGTGCGAGTAATGTCCGCGCGCTTGGGCATGGCCCGCGACCAGAAACGTTGCACAACCCGCGAGCATGATGCGGCTAACATTAGTTCTAAATTTCAGTGTCACTACCAATATCCATTCGAATTTCTGTTCAAAGACATAAAGCCCAAGACCTCAGGCTTCACTGCGAAAAGTGGTGCTGCCTCCCCCAGGGGGATTGCGCTGCCGCGTAGGTCACGACAAATGTCGCAAGCCGTTACGCCGTTCGCAGCGGCAATGCCCTGCGAGCAGGCTGAATTCCAGATGCAGATTCGCTCGTACCCAATCACGTCGGCGACGCGACCGTCCTGTAAGTAGTACTGATCGAAACCCGCTTGTTTCTATGGCAAATTTTTGAACTCCTCCTTTTATCGGTCGGTGAACTGAGCCTGGATGCCGAGGGGTCTGTTTCGTTTCCAGATTCATCCAGTTAGTGCTGGGGATGACACCGGCCGGGCGCATATCCGTCCTTGTGACATCTTGACTACGTCACATCAGCACTTTTTCCAATCCGCGGAACTCCAGACAGCGCGTGCGCGTGTCTAAAGGATGCGGCCTACCTTCGCAGCGCTCTACAAGTACAGAGGCCATCATCGATAAACGGTGGGGGCCTCCGGCGTTTTCGCGTGCGATCTGAGCTCACGGAGCAAAGTTCACTTGCAAACGTTGCTTCCCGTTTCTCGCTTCGTCAGAAGTGCTTCCTTGCGGGAGTGCCCCTGAAACGAAAACAAATAAATATCTAATTCGTTGTACGAATTAAATTGTATAAAAATGTAACGAACTTCTGTTTCCAGCACGAATGTCCTTCGCTCTCGCCGCTGAGTAGGCCCCCTTTGCCCGTGGTATCCAGCCCTGCATCTGAGCGGGAGGCGGCGCCTTATTTTCTCTTACAAGTCTTGGGCAGACTACAAAATCAATCCCAGCGGCTCACGTCGCGCTTATCCGTCCAACCTGGGTCGACGTCGATCTCGTCTGCATTGACTACGCTAGCGCTTACGTTGCGCGGGCAGGCACACCGCGTCGCATTTATGCGCGGAAGGGAGCGCTAGGAGATCGGGCTAAACCCGCGGGGGCGGCGTGAGCACTTATCGCGCCTGCACCGGGAAATTGCCCCTAGTGTTTTCCCTATCGGCTCAGGGGAACGAATTATATTCGCAAAAAACGTTTCAGTTCTGTAACGGTAAGAAAGATCTCGAAAAAAAGCGATAGCTCCCCCCATCTAATAGTCTCCGGACAATTTTTCCTTTTATGTGGCGCGGAGGGCAGTAACTCTTCTCCCGGAGCTCATTGCGCACGGTTAACCACTTGACTTACGCAATTTGTGAATGGCAGGTCGGAAATATTAGCCTTCCGATATCTTCATATAAATAGGGTTCAGAACGATGTAATCGGACAAACAGGTAGGGTTTTTACGGCAGGATTGTTGAGAAAAAGAGTCTGAAAAAAGGCCGATTAAACATCGGATGAAATGGTTTTACAACTCGTTACATCGATGGTTTCATTCGCAATTTGCGTATCGTTGGGTTATTGTTTGAGATGAAGAATTCGCTTTTGACGTCTGAGTTAATTGGTATGTCTAATTAAAGTGGATGGAATGGTTGAGTTACACATTTTTGCGAAGTTACCGGTATGGACGGTTAAAAACAGTTTTCTGGGAGGAAGCTGCGGGAGGGGTGACGCATTCTGTATAAAATGGACTTTGTTTAATAACGAAGGAAATTGAGCGGAATCGACTTTAGATGAGCGGCGCCTATTCGCAGGAGATAGAAGGTGGCTGTTTTCGGAAGAAAGCTGGCGAAGGGCAATCGTCAATTACGATTGAATCGGCAGATGCCGGAACAATCAGCATTGTGCAGAGGCTGACCGCGGCGAAGTCCGTGCCTCAAGACTGCCTGGATCCGCGGTCAGTTTTCAGCGGCCTTTAACTCGGCCCTGGCAATTTAATCTCTGTCAGCCGATCACGCGAAGCCGCGCGGATTGCTCGACTGCCAGCGCCAGTGATCCGCGCACATCCGCTCGATGCCGTATTGCGCGCGCCAGCCGATGATCTTCTCCGCTGCCGCCGGATCGGCGAAACACGACGCGACGTCGCCCGGACGGCGCGCCACGATCTCATAAGGCACCGGCTTGCCCGACGCCTTCTCGAACGAACGCACGACGTCCAGCACGCTATAGCCCTGACCCGTGCCGAGGTTCACCACGAAGCTCGCATCGCGTTTGACCAGCGCGTCAAGCGCGGCGAGATGCCCGCGCGCCAGATCGACCACGTGGATATAGTCGCGCACGCCGGTGCCGTCCGGCGTTTCATAATCGCCGCCGAACACGCGCAGCTTTTCGAGCTTGCCGACTGCGACCTGCGCGACATACGGCATCAGGTTGTTCGGAATGCCCGCCGGATCTTCGCCGATCAAGCCGCTCTCATGCGCGCCGACCGGATTGAAGTAGCGCAGCGTGGCGATTCGCCATGACGGATCGGCCACTTCCAGATCGCGCAACACCTGCTCGGCGATCAGCTTCGACTGGCCGTACGGATTGGTCGCCGACAACGGGAACGATTCGTCGATCGGCGAGCTTTCCGGCACGCCGTACACGGTCGCCGACGAACTGAACACAAACTGTTTGACGTTGCGATCACGCATCACGCCGAGCAACGTCAGCAGACTGCCGACGTTGTTGCTGTAGTACTCGATCGGCTTCGCGACCGACTCGCCGACCGCCTTCAACGCGGCGAAGTGAATCGCGCCGGTGATCGGGTGCGCGTCGAAAATGCGCTTGAGCGCGGCTTCGTCGCGTGCATCTTCTTCGTAGAAGGTCACGGCGCGGCCAGTGATCTGTTCCACGCGCCGCAGCGATTCGCGATTGCTGTTCACGAGATTGTCGATCACCACGACGTCATAGCCGCCGTTGAGCAATTCAACACAGGTGTGCGAGCCGATAAAACCCGCGCCACCCGTTACCAGAATCGTGCCCTTCGTGGTCATGCTGTTTGCTCCGTTAAAGTAAAACGCCCGTCATTTTCTGCACCAGGTCTTTATAGGTTTCGACGACGACCCGTTCGTCGAATTCTTCCGCGACTTTCTGTCGGCCGCGTTCCGCCATCGCGCGGCGCTCGGCGCCGCTCATGTCGAGCATCTGTGCAAGACGCGAAGCGAGACTTTCCGCGTTGCGCGCTTCACACAGCAATCCGTTGACACCTTCAGCCACCACCTCGCGGCAGCCGGGCACGTCGGTCGTGACGATCGGACGGCCCATTGCGGAGGCTTCCATCAGCGTGCGCGGCACGCCTTCACGATACGACGGCAGGACGATGCAGTCCGCATCGGCGATGAAAGGCCGCACGTCGTGCGCCTCGCCGAGATAGTCGATGACACCTTCGCGTTCCCACGCGGCCACTTCGTCGCGCGTAATGGCGCTAGGGTTGTCGACGCCCACCGGCCCGAGCAACTGGAAGCGCGCGCGCGGGTAACGTTCGCGCAGCCGCCGCGCCGCTTCCACGTATTCGCCGACGCCCTTGTCCCACAGCAGCCGGCCGATCAGCACGAAGCGGAAATCGGCCCGTTCGGGCAGCGGCGTGAACGCGAACTGCTCGAGATCGACCCCCTCGCCATGCAGAAGGCGCGCACGCTCAGGATGCACCAACAAATTTCCGTCGACAAACGCGGCCTGATCGTCGCGATTCAGAAACCAGACTTCGCGCGGGAAGCGGAACGCAAAACGATACAGTTTTTTCGCGACCTGCGCGGCACGGCTCTGCTGGATGAACACATAGCCGAGCCCGGTTGTGACAGCCACCGACTGCACGCCCGCCAGTTTCGCCGCGATCGAGCCGTAAATGTTCGGCTTGATCGTGTAGTGAAACACGACATGCGGGCGGATTGCCCGATATTGACGGTATAGCGAGTACAGCGTGACCAGATCGTCGCGCGGACTCGTGCTCTTCGATGCAACCGGCAGTTCGATGCAACGGCAGCCCATCGCGGTGAGCAGGTCGAACGTGCGGTCGCGCGGCGCAAGCACCGTCACGTCGACGCCGCGTCCGACCAGCATGCGGATCAGTCCTTGCCGATACGTATAGATTGCCCACGCGGTGTTACAGACAAGTGTAATGCGCAGCGCGGGCGTCGACTTTAAGGCAGGCTTCATGCGGGAGGCGGGACGGCTATGAATGGGGCGTTGCATGGATTAGTGGCCTGCGCGCGGCGCGAGCAGGCTGCGTTTGATCCGTTGAAGCGTGCGATAAGGCAGCACCAGATGCAGCAGATTCTTGGCGAGACCGAGCCAGTCGTACAGGTTCGCGACGTTGAAGTAGCGCAGTTGCAGCCGCAGCGTCGACGTAATCTGACGGCGCCGTTTGGTCGCGCTGATGCCGCCTTCGTTCAGCTCGTAGTAAAGACCGAGTTCCGGCAGATTCGCGCAATCGTAGCGTTCCATCAGACGCACGAACAGGTCGAGGTCTTCGGCGGAACGATACGCGGCGCGATAGTTGCCGACTGTGCGCACGGCCTCGATACGCAGCATCATCGACGGATGCGCGAGGCATGAACGGAAGAAGCGCAGGCGCCGGATCGCGTTCGGCTCGGCTGGCGGCGTCAGCATAAAAAGCGGCTTGCCAGCGCGCGTAACGACCTGTGTCCACATGCCGAGGCCGGCTACGTGCGGATGCAGTTCCATGAACACGCGTTGCCTGGCGAGCCGTTGCGGCACGCTGCGGTCGCCCGCATCGATTCGCGCGGCATAGCGGAAACCGCGCTGCGCGAGCGCGTCGATACCGGTTTGCAACGCACGCTCGATGCCGCCGTTCTGCGGCATGCGCAGCACGTCGATCCGCATATTGCCGATGGACGGCGCGACGATGGGCGGCGTGCTGCCGTCGTCGACGATCAGTACGTGGATCGGCGCACTTTCATCAAAAGACGCCAGCGTGAGCTCGACATCGGCTTGCCCGTTGTACGCGGGGATGAGCACGGCTACATCGTCGAGCGATATCTGCGCGGTGGCGGATGCATTCGTCATGAGCGCAACTTGAAACGGATGTAATAAAGATTAACCGACGCGGCGGCCAGATAGCCCACCGCCAGACCGACCAACGCGCCGTAAGCCCCGAGCCGGCGGATTGTCAGCAGATTGACCACGAACGCGACGGCCAGCGCGAGCAGCCATTTGGCCAGCAGCACGAATTTCGCCTGGTACTTCAACACGATAAGATTGCCGATCGCTTCGATGCCGGCAGGCACGGACAGCCAGACAGCCCAGCGGAAGATCTCGATCGCACCTTCGAAGTCCGGTCCGAACACGCGCCGAATGATCAGACCGGCCAGCAGGTCCAGCACGATCGCGCCGCTGACCATCAGCGCGGCGGTCATCGCGGTGAGGCGCCACATGTTGCGGCGCAGTTGCGCGGCGTCCTGCACACGGTAGACGAAGGCGGGCGCAATGGTTTGCGCGAGCATCAACGCCAGCGTGATCCAGTTTTCGTTCAACTGCTGTGCAGCGGAATAGCGGCCGAGGTCCGCGAAACTGATGGCCCTCTCGAGCATCAGGCGATCCAGTTTCAGGAACAGATACATACAGATCAGGCCGAGCCAGAACACCGTGCCGGCGCTGGCAAAATGCTTGAAGAGCGCGCGGTCGAGATGCCAGCCGAGCTGGCCGTTGTGTCGCCGGATGAAATAGATCAGCAGCACAGCGCCGATGGCTGCGGATTCGAGCGCCCACAGCCAGCCGAAGCGGGCGGGCGTGGCCGCCGCGCGCACCAGCAGATAGACAAGGGCCGCTTTGCACACGGCGGTGCTCATGCTGGTGAGCAACTGCGGCTTGCTATAGGTCATGCTTTGCAGCCACGCATTGATCACGCCGACGAACGGTTCGCGAAACAGCATCGTCACCGCGAGACCGGCAAGCATTGCGCCGACCAGAGGATCGAAGAAGTGCAGTGCAATACCGAGCCAGGTGAGCAGCAGCGCCGCAACCGACACGGAAAAACGCAACGCAAACGCGCTGCCGAGTACGGTGCCGAGTTGCGCAGGCGGACGGTTGACGATGGTGGGGACGAGGATTTCCGCGCCGCATACCCAGGTGATCGGCGAGAGCACCAGTAGCAGCGTGTTGGCGTATTGCCATTTGCCGAACACGTCTGGCCCGAAGTAACGGGCCAGCATGCCGCTGATCACGATCGCCACACCGATCTGCGTGAGCCTTTCGAGGCCCAGCCAGACGATGTTGGTGAATGCGCGTGTGACGTCGGGGTTGGCGAAGCGTTTGAGCGTCAGCATCCGGTCGCCGCTCGGTCCGCTTGCAAGATGTGCGGTGTGGAACACACAGCGGCAATATCGACGTTCGCCCGCCTGGCCGACTGTCGCGGCAACTTTGCAAAAGGAGGGCGTATAAGCATTAGAATGGCGTTATTCAGACAGTCCGAAAAACGCAATTATAAGTTGGAACCGGATCGCTTCCGGCATGGGCGCATCGCAGGGTTTTATCGGCAGTTTCAAGCTCTGGTTTTATCGCAGGTTTCAGCGCGATTTTTACCGATCCTGCCGCTTTGCGCCGGTCAAAATTTTCCATTGCACGCAAGTGAGCCATCATGATCTCCAAATCCATTTTCAAGGCGTATGACATTCGTGGCGTAATCGGCAAGACGCTCGACGCCGACGCCGCCCGCTCCATCGGTCAGGCGTTTGGCAGCGAAGTGCGGGCGCAAGGCGGCGACGCCGTGGTGGTCGCGCGTGACGGCCGGCTGTCGGGTCCGGAACTGATTCAGGCGTTGTCAGACGGTCTGCGTGCGGCTGGTGTCGACGTCGTCAATGTCGGCATGGTGCCGACGCCGGTCGGCTACTTCGCGGCCAGCGTGCCGTTGCAGCTGGAAGGCGGCGAGCGTCGCATCGATTCGTGCATCGTCGTGACGGGCAGCCATAATCCGCCCGACTACAACGGCTTCAAGATGGTGCTGCGTGGCGCAGCCATTTATGGCGAGCAGATTCTCGCGCTGCATCAGCGCATCGTCGACGATAACTTCAGCAGCGGCAATGGCACGTACACCGAGTACGACATCGAAGACGCCTATCTCGATCGCATTGCCAGCGACATCAAGCTTGCGCGTCCGATGAAGATCGTCGTCGACACCGGCAACGGCGTCGCCGGTGGCCTCGCACCGAAGCTCTTCAAGAAGCTCGGCTGTGAACTGGTCGAACTGTTCACCGAGATCGACGGCAACTTCCCGAACCATCACCCGGACCCGGCTCACCCGGAAAACCTCCAGGACGTGATTCGCGCGCTGAAGGAAACCGACGCTGAAATCGGTTTCGCCTTCGACGGCGACGGCGACCGCCTGGGCGTCGTCACCAAAGACGGCCAGATCATCTATCCGGACCGTCAGCTGATGTTGTTCGCCGAAGAAGTGCTGTCGCGCAACAAGGGCGCGCAGATCATTTACGACGTGAAGTGCACGCGCAATCTGGCCAAGTGGGTGAAGGACAAGGGCGGCGAACCGCTGATGTGGAAGACCGGCCATTCGCTCGTCAAGGCCAAGCTGCGTGAAACCGGCGCGCCGCTGGCAGGTGAAATGAGCGGCCACGTGTTCTTCAAGGACCGCTGGTACGGGTTCGACGACGGCCTGTACACGGGCGCGCGTCTGCTGGAAATCCTCACGCGTGTCGAAGATCCGAGCAAGCTGCTGAACTCGCTGCCGAACTCGAACTCCACGCCGGAACTGCAACTGAAGCTCGAAGAAGGCGAAAATTTCGAACTGATCGCCCGCTTGCAGCAGAACGCGAAGTTCACCGGTGCGGACGATATCGTGAAGATCGACGGTCTGCGTGTCGAGTATCCGGACGGCTTCGGTCTCGCGCGTTCGTCGAACACCACGCCAGTCGTGGTGATGCGTTTCGAAGCGGATAGCGATGAAGCACTCAAGCGTATTCAGGAAGACTTCCGCCGCGTGATTCTTGCGGAGAAAGCAGACGCGAAGCTGCCGTTCTAAACGTTCTCAACGTTGAAGCGACTCAATTCCAAACGGTGCACTAACCGGTGCACCAGACGGCGCGGTTCGGGTTGAGCCGCTGCTGTTGCCGAGCGCGGCGCGGGTTTCACTTACCGCGCCGCGTTTTTTCATGTCAATTACATATCACGCGTTAAAATTGCGCTCCTCTCATCCGTTCGGGGCCTGGCGCCCGGCGGCAGGTGGGAGACTCTTTCAACGCATCTTCGGGCCGGATAGCCGGTTTTCCCTCTCTTGAGCGTGCAAAAGATACTGATCGTGCGGGTGTCGTCACTGGGCGACGTCGTTCACAACATGCCGGTGATCGCCGATATTCGACGCCGTCATCCCGATGCGCAGATCGACTGGCTCGTCGAAGAAAGCTTCGTTGGGCTCGTGCAACTCGTCTCGGGCGTGCGGCGGGCGATTCCCGTTTCGCTGCGGCGCTGGCGCAAGCGCATCCTTTCCGTCGACAACTGGCGTGAGATCGGTGCGTTCCGTCGCGCGCTGGCCGCCGAGAACTACGATCTCGTGATCGACTGCCAGGGGCTCATCAAGACCGCGTGGGTCGCGAGCATGGCGCGCGGACCGCTGGTCGGTCTGGCCAATCGCACCGACGGCGCGGGCTTCGAATGGCCGGTGCGCTTCTTCTACGACACGCGCGTGCCGATCGAGCCGCGCACGCACGTGGTCGAGCGCACCCGGCAACTGGTGGCCGCGGCGCTGAACGACCCCCAGCCGCAGCCCACCGACGAGATCGACTTCGGTCTCGACACCCGGCGCGCGGCGCTGGCGTTGTCGGAGGCGAATCTGAATCTGCCGGTGCCTTATGTGGTGTTCGTGCATGCCACGTCACGCGCCGACAAACAGTGGCCCGATACCGCGTGGATCGAACTCGGGCAGTCGCTGGTGCGGCGCGGTGCGTCGATCGTGTTGCCGTGGGGCAGTGAAGAAGAACGCGCGACCAGCGAGCGTCTCGCGAAAGAATTCGGCGCAGCCGCGATCGTGCCGCCGAAGCTGTCGTTGCCGGCGGTGGTCGGTCTGATCGAAGGCGCCGCCGCCACGGTCGGGGTTGACACAGGTCTGGTCCACATTGCCGCGGCGCTGAAGCGGCCCACGGTCGAGTTGTACAATTTCTCGACCGCGTGGCGCACCGGCGGTTACTGGTCGCCGAATGTCGTCAATCTCGGCTCGGCCGGACAATCGCCCACGTTGCAGCAGGTCAAGTCGGCGCTGGCCGGTTTCGGGCTGCTGTAAATCGTGCGAATCGTGTAGTCCGCCGGCGCGCTTCGCCTTCCGCTCCATCCGTTCTCAAGGGCGACCATGAACGAAACCCAGATCATCGAAGTAGCGAACGCCGACTGGCACGGACAGCACCTGTCCGTGCCGCGCGAGACGCTGCTCGCCGGCGTCGAACGCGGCAAGGTGCTGTACTTTCCGAATCTGCGCTTTGCGATTGAAGGTGGCGAACCCGCGCTGCTCGACCCCAAGCTGGCCGATCCGAACCGCAAGAACATCAGTCTCGAACCGAACGGCGGCGCGTTGCATGGCGTGGTCGGCGATGCGGTCACGCAGTCGGCCGTGCGCGCGTTGATCGCGCGTTATCAGACGAATGCGCGCACGCTGGTCGACGGACTCTTTCCCGAATACAACGGCCGGCTGCGGGTTGCGCCGACGAGTTTGCGGCTGCATCAGGTCGAGACGCGCGAAACGTCGTGGCGCAAAGACGATAGCCGTCTGCATGTCGATGCGTTCCCATCGCGGCCCAACTATGGCGAACGCATTCTGCGCGTGTTCACCAATGTCAATCCGCACGGCGCGCCGCGTGTGTGGCGCGTCGGCGAGCCGTTCGAAGACATGGCCAAACGCTTCCTGCCCCGCATCAAACCGCAAATGCCTGGCGCCGCGTGGCTGCTGAACCTGCTGCACGTGACCAAATCGCCGCGCAGCGAGTACGACCATCTGATGCTGAATCTGCACGACGGCATGAAGGCCGATCTCGACTATCAGAAGTCGAGCCCACAGGAGACCATGCCGTTTCCACCCGGTTGCGTATGGGTGTGTTTCTCCGATCAGACCTCGCACGCGGTGATGTCCGGCCAGTTCATGCTGGAGCAGACCTTCTTCCTGCCGGTCAAGGCGATGGCGCAGCCCGAGTGCGCGCCGCTTGGCATTCTCGAGCGCCTGAAGGGCAGGGCGCTGGTTTGAGCGCCGCATTCGGTGACGCAAGTTGGCGGCGTGGCTTGGCGGCGCGTGCGGTTAAGCGCTTCAAGAACCCGGAGCGCTCATGCTGAGGGCGATTTATAACGCACTGTGGTGGATCATCGCGCCGCTTGCGGTGCTGCGTTTGCTGATCCGCTCGCGCAAGGAGCGCGGTTATCGCGAGCATATCGGCGAGCGTTTTGGTTATTCGCGCGGGCGGCTACCGGAAGACAACGCACCGTTGATCTGGGTGCATGCGGTATCGGTGGGTGAGACGCGCGCCGCGCAGCCGCTGATCGATGCGCTGTTGAAAGCCCGTCCCGACGCGCGCATTCTGTTGACCCACATGACGCCGAGCGGCCGCGCAACGGGCGTGGAGATTTTCGGCGATCGCGTATTGCGCAGCTATCTGCCGTACGACATGCCGCACGCGGTGCGGCGGTTTCTGCGCGCATGGCGGCCGTCGCTCGGTCTGGTGATGGAAACCGAAGTGTGGCCGACGCTGATCGACGAATGCCGTCGCGCCGATGTGCCGCTCGTGCTGACCAATGCGCGGATGTCGGCGCGTTCCTATAAGCGGGCGGCCAAGTTCGGCGGCGCGACCAAAGACGTGTTCGGCGGCTTTGCGCGCGTGCTCGCGCAGAGTCCAGCGGATGCCGAACGCCTGACCTCGCTTGGTGCGCGCAATGTCGCGGTACTCGGCAATCTCAAGTTCGACATGAGTTCGCCGCCGGAGCTGGTGGCGCGCGGTCATGCGTGGCGCGCGGCGATTGGCGCGCGGCCGGTGTGGGTCGCGGCAAGTACGCGAGAAGGTGAAGAGGAGCTGATTCTGCAGGCGTTCGCCGCGCTTGGCGTCGACGATGCGTTGCTGATTCTGGTGCCGCGTCATCCGCAACGGTTTGATGAAGTGGCGGCGCTGGTTGAAAAGGCCGGGCTGCGTGTGGAACGTCGCTCGGCCTGGGCGCCCGATGCAAAGGTGGCGTCGGCGGCGGTGACTTCTGCAGGCGGCGTGCCGGCTTTGGC
This sequence comes from Paraburkholderia metrosideri, assembly GCF_904848625.1. GTDB lineage: Bacteria > Pseudomonadota > Gammaproteobacteria > Burkholderiales > Burkholderiaceae > Paraburkholderia > Paraburkholderia metrosideri. Next base: position 420,804 of record NZ_CAJHCP010000003.1, on the reverse strand, counting down.
TTCCGGCGTGAACGTGCTGCTAGGCGATTCGATGGGCGAGTTGGGCGCTTACTACGCGGCGTCGGATCTGGCGTTTATCGGCGGAAGTTTGTTGCCGCTGGGCGGGCAGAATCTGATCGAGGCGTGCGCGGTCGGTGTGCCGGTACTGATCGGCCCACATGTGTTCAACTTCACCCAGGCGACGGCGGATGCGGTCGCTGCAGGTGCCGCGGTGCAGGTGCAGGATCCTGCCGATCTGGCGCGCGCATTGCGCGAGCTGTTTAGCGATAAAGCGCGGCGGCTGGCCATGGGCGGCGCGGCTTCGGCGTTCGCCGCGCGTCATCGTGGCGCGACGGCGAGGACGGTGGATGTGTTGATGGCGGTGTTGCCGGAGTGAGGGGACTGTGCTGTTAAAAGCGGTGCCTGGCTCGCTGCCTGACTCGTTGATAAATAATATATTCTGCCTGGATGGGGCCGCCGCGCTATCGGCGCGTTGATTCAACCACCTTCTGCCGCCTGCAATGACTCTTTTCACCGACCTAGGCTTCGAATGGGATCGCACCGCGATTCCGCAAAACATCCCGGTCCATTCGATCAAGCGAGTGGGTTTCCGCTTTCATCGAATGTTGCCCGAATTCGTGTGGGATGCGAGCGTGCTCGAAGGGAACCCCTTTACGTTTCCCGAAGTGAAGACGCTGCTCGACGGCGTGACTGTGGGCGGCCGGAGAATTTCTGATCATGAACAGGTCCTGAACCTCGCGGACAGTTCCAGGTATTTGTTGACGATCGTGCAGAACAGCCGGTTTGCGCTCGACAAAACCACGTTCTGCGATTTGCATCGTCTTGTCGCACGTAATGAGGCGCTTGAATGGGGCGTCTTCCGCGGAGAAGGTGAGGAAACGCGATACACGCCTGACGTGGGATTAGGTGAGGCGGGACGGCATACTCCTTTACCTACGTTGCCCGGTGCGCCACAGCTTAATCAGGTTTTTGCCGCTGGCACCCGCGCGCTGACAGAGCACGTAACGAATGCCTTCGAACGCGGTTGCGCGTTCTTTCTGTTTGGGGCATTGCAGCAGTTCTTCTTCGACGGAAACAAACGCACGTCACGCTTCATGATGAACGGCGTGCTAATGTCGAACGGCATTGATGCGATCAGTGTTCCTGCGCAACGTGCCGCAGATTTCAATGAAAAGATGGTGCGGTTTTATCTGTCCAAAGATGCGACGGAGATGATGGCATTCCTGGTGGAATGCCATCCGGGGGAGTAAGGCTTCACACCTTCAACAACCCCTTCTTTTCAATAAACTTCACCACCACATCCAGGCCGTCCAGCGCCTTCAGATTGCACATCACAAAAGGCCGCTCGCCGCGCATTTTCTTCGCGTCAGAAGCCATCACGTCGAGGTTCGCGCCGACCATCGGCGCGAGATCGGTCTTGTTGATCACCAGCAGATCCGACTTCGTAATGCCAGGGCCGCCCTTGCGCGGAATCTTCTCGCCGCCCGCGACGTCGATCACATAAATCGTCAGGTCGGACAGTTCCGGACTGAAGGTCGCCGCGAGGTTATCGCCGCCCGATTCGATGAACACGATATCGGCATCGGGAAAACGCGTCAGCATCCGATCGACCGCTTCGAGGTTGATCGACGCGTCTTCACGAATCGCCGTATGCGGGCAGCCGCCCGTTTCGACGCCCATGATCCGTTCGGCCGGCAACGCACCGGCGACGGTCAGCAGACGCTGGTCCTCTTTCGTATAGATGTCGTTGGTGATTGCGACGAGGTCGTACTGATCGCGCATCGCCTTGCAGAGCATTTCGAGCAGCGTGGTCTTGCCCGAGCCGACTGGGCCGCCAACGCCGACACGCAGCGGCGGCAGTTTCTTGGTACGCGAGGCGGGATGATGAGGTGCGTTCATGATGGATCGTTTTATGAGCGAAAGAGCCGCGAGTATTGCGACTCGTGGCGCGCCGACAGAATGCCGAGTTGCGGCGCGAAGGTGTTGATGTTCTCGGGCGACGTCGCCAATGCACGCGTGACAGCGGCATCGATGGGCTCGCGCAAGGCGACGATGATCCGTTGGCCCGCGAGTTGTCCTAGCGGCACGGCTTTCAATGCAGCCGCAGCCTGGTTTTCTACCCAGCTAAACGCGTAAGCGGCGAGGGCGGCGTCGCTGGCGGCGTCGTGTGCATAGGCGGCAAACGCGAACGCCGTGGGCTGCGCAAGCGGTGTGACGGACGCCAGCGTCGCCCGTCGTTCAGCATCGCCCCATTCGAGCGATACACACAGTTGCCGCAACGACCAGCCCATCTGCTCGGTCTCACGCCGCAATTCCGCCGATTCACGGCTCGCGAGGAATTCGCTGTTGGCTTCGGCGAGGCCGACTGCATCGTGCGAACGCCAGCGTTCCATCTGATGCGCGAGGAACGGCAGCTCGCCGCGCGCGAGCACATCGGTGAGACCGCTCGCGATCCAGTCGCGGGCCGAATTGGCGTCGGTGATCAGTTGCGCTTCGATGGCCGCTTCGAGGCCTTGCGAGTAGCTGAACGCACCGATCGGCAGTGCGGGCGACGCGAGATGCAGCAGTGCGGTGAGTTCAGCGATGCGCATGGTGGTGATGCGCGTGGCCGCAGGATTCGTCGTGCACGTGGTCGTCGTGAGCATGGTCATGGTCATGGTCATGCGAGTGACCATGCGCCGTGTGGGCGTGATCGTGATCGTGATCGTGCGGATGCTCATGATCATGCGAATGCTCATGCCCATGATGCTCGCCGAACACCTGCTGCGCGAGCGCATAGTCTTCAGCGAAAGTCTCGTCATGGCCATGCTTGTGGCCGCCGCCATAAGCACCGGATTCAGGCTGAAACGGCATCGACACCTGATCGACCGTCGCGCCGATCCGCTTGAGCATATCGGCCAGCACCGGGTCGTATTCGAGCTTCAGATAATCCGCACCGACCTCGACCGGCGTGTGCCGGTTGCCGAGATGATAGGCGGCGCGCGTCAGTGTCAATACATCTTTCGCCCGCACGACCAGCACCGCTTCCGCCGCCGCGACGACGCGCACGAGGCCACCGTCGTCGGCGATCAGCACGTCGCCGTCACGCAGGACCGTGCCGCGCGGCAACAGCAACGCGACTTCTTCTCCGCTATCGAGCGTGGCCGCGAGCCGGCTTTTACGACGCTCGTCGAAAGCGAGCGTCAAGGTCGGTGCACGTTTGACCAGCACCGGCGCAAGCTTCAGATGCGGCGCTAGCAGTTTGTCGAGAGTGCGCATGGTTAGAACAGGAAGTAGCGTTGTGCCATCGGCAGCACGGTGGCGGGCTCGCAGGTCAGCAATTGACCATCGGCGATCACCTGATACGTCTCGGGATCGACGCTGATAGCAGGACGCCACGCGTTGTGAATCATGTCCGCCTTCGAGATATTGCGGCAGTTCTTCACCGCGACGATGCGCTTGCTCAGGCCATAACGCTCGGCAACACCCGCATCGGCGGCCATCTGCGACACGAAGGTCAGCGACGTGCGGCCCAATGCGCCGCCACGCGTCGCGAACATCTCGCGATAGTGCACCGGCTGCGGCGTCGGAATCGACGCGTTCGGGTCGCCCATCTGCGCCATCGCGATCATGCCGCCCTTCAGGATCAGCGACGGCTTGATGCCGAAAAACGCCGGTTCCCAGAACACCAGATCGGCCCACTTGCCCGGCTCGATCGAACCGACTTCATGCGCGATGCCGTGGGTGATGGCCGGGTTGATCGTGTACTTGGCGACGTAGCGCTTCGCCCGGAAGTTATCGTGACGTGCGGTGTCTTCCGGCAGCGCGCCGCGTTGCACCTTCATCTTGTGCGCGGTCTGCCACGTGCGAATAATCACTTCGCCGACCCGGCCCATCGCCTGCGAATCCGACGACAGCATCGACAGCGCGCCGAGGTCGTGCAGGATATCTTCGGCGGCAATCGTCTCGCGGCGAATCCGCGATTCGGCGAACGCAATGTCTTCCGCAATCGACGGGTCCAGGTGGTGGCACACCATCAGCATGTCGAGATGCTCTTCGAGCGTGTTGACCGTGTACGGGCGCGTCGGATTGGTCGAGGAGGGCAGCACGTTCGATTCGCCGCACACCTTGATGATGTCCGGTGCGTGACCGCCGCCTGCGCCTTCCGTGTGATACGTGTGGATCGTGCGGCCCTTGAACGCGGCCACGGTCGCTTCGACAAAGCCCGCTTCGTTCAGCGTATCCGTGTGAATCGCGACCTGGGTGTCGGTGTCGTCGGCAACCGAGAGGCAGTTGTCGATCGCGGCGGGCGTCGTACCCCAATCCTCATGCAGCTTCAAGCCGATCGCACCCGCCGCGATCTGCTCCAGCGCCGGTTGCGGCTGGCTCACATTGCCCTTGCCGAGAAAACCGAGATTCATCGGATAACCGTCCGCGGCTTGCAGCATGCGTTCCAGATGCCACGGACCCGGCGTGCAGGTCGTCGCATTGGTGCCGGTCGCCGGACCGGTGCCGCCGCCGAGCATCGTGGTCACGCCGCTGGCGAGCGCTTCCTCGATCTGCTGCGGGCTGATGAAGTGAATGTGCGTATCGATGCCGCCCGCCGTCACGATCAGCCCTTCGCCCGCGATCACTTCGGTGGACGCGCCAATCGCAATCGTCACGTTCGGTTGAATGTCGGGATTGCCGGCCTTGCCGATCGCGGCAATGCGGCCGTTCTTGATGCCGATGTCAGCCTTGACGATGCCCCAGTGATCGAGAATCACCGCGTTCGTCACGACGGTATCGACCACCTCGGCGTGCACGCGTTGCGACTGGCCCATGCCGTCGCGAATCACCTTGCCGCCGCCGAATTTCACTTCTTCGCCGTAGGTGGTGAAATCGCGCTCGACTTCGATCAGCAACTCGGTATCGGCGAGTCGCACGCGGTCGCCGGTGGTGGGGCCGAACATCTCCGCGTATGCGCGGCGGCCAATGCGTAATGTCATGGTGTGGGTCCGAAGTAAGCAGGGCAGGCAGCGCAGCGCGTGGTGCGCATCACAGCTTGCCCATCACGCGGCCGTTGAAGCCGTAGACGACGCGGTCGCCCGCCAGTTCGACCAGCTCGACCGTGCGTTCCTGGCCGGGCTCGAAGCGCACGGCGGTGCCCGCCGCGATGTTCAGCCGGAAGCCGCGTGCCGCTTCGCGATCGAACGACAACGCGTCGTTCACTTCGTAGAAGTGGTAGTGCGAGCCGATCTGCACCGGCCGGTCGCCGGTATTCGATACGACCACCGTGACGGTCGCACGGCCTGCATTGAGTTCGTGTTCGCCGTCGTCGATGAGGAGTTCGCCGGGGATCATGGGGCGTGCCTTAGGTCTTGGGTAATTGCGTGATCAGGGAATCGGGTGATGGACGGTGACGAGCTTGGTGCCATCCGGGAACGTGGCTTCGACCTGGATATCCGGGATCATCTCCGGCACGCCTTCCATCACGTCGTCGCGTGTGAGCAGCGTGGTGCCGTAGTGCATGACCTCGGCGACGGTCTTGCCGTCGCGGGCGGCCTCCATCAGCGCGGCGGTGATGAAGGCGATGGCTTCCGGATAGTTCAGTTTGAGGCCGCGGGCGCGGCGCCTTTCGGCGAGTAGCGCGGCGGTGAAGATCAGCAGCTTGTCCTTCTCGCGAGGTGTCAGCTTCATCGAATGGTTGCGTTCAGTTGTGACGTCGTGAAGACGGTCGTTGTGCCGGTTCCGGACGGAACCGGCAGCGACAATGACAGGCACTGCGCAGCGCGGCTGCCATCGGGTGCGGGCACACGATGACCAGGTGAAGCCGCGACGGACGCAATGCCGGATGAGCCAGCCACGGTATCAAGTCCGCCTAACAGCGTGCTTACAAAATGGCATGACGGGGTTACAGATCGGCGGGCAACGGCGCGCCGAACCACTTCTTCGACATCGTGTTGAGTGTGCCGTCCTGGCGGGCCTGCGCAATCGCGGCGTTCACTTTCTGCTGCAGACGCGGCTCGCTTTTATTCATGCCGACGAAGCACGGCGAATTCTTGATGACGAACTTCGGCTCCGGACGGCGCGGCGGATTCTTCGCGATGATCGCGGCCGCGACGATGTTGCCGGCGGCGATCAACTGCACCTGGCCCGACAGAAACGCGGCGATGGTCGCGTTGTTGTCCTCGAAACGTTTGATGGTCGCGTTCGGCGCCATTTGCGTGAGGCCGATTTCTTCGAGCGCACCGCGCGTCGCGCCGACCGTCTTGCCGGTCAGGTCGGCGGGGCCGCTGACCTTAATGTCGGCGGGACCGAACACGCCCTGGTAATACGGCGCATACGCGGTCGAAAAGTCGATCACTTTCTCGCGCTCCGGCGTTTTGCCGAGCGACGAGATCACCAGATCGACCTTGCCGGTTTGCAGATACGGAATGCGGTTCGCGCTGTTGACCGGCACGAGTTCGAGCTTCACGTTCATCGACTTCGCGAGGAACGCGGCGGTGTCGATGTCATAGCCCTGCGGCTTCATGTCGGGGCCGACCGATCCGAACGGCGGATAGTCCTCGGGCACCGCCACCTTCAGCACGCCGGCCTTGGCGATGTTGTCGAGCGTATCGGCGTGAGCGGCGATCGTGTGAAAGACGAGATGCACGATCACAGGCACTGACAGTAGCGCGACGAGAAACGCGCGACGCACGGAGCGAGGAGTGGTTCGTTTCATGTTGTGAGCGGTGGAAGTGGCAAAGCCGGGCGGCTGCCGTCAGGGTGCGGCAGCATCGTAGGGAATTTTATGCAAGGGATGTGCCATGCCGGTGCGAGGTCGACCCGGCGGGCTTCTACGGATGTCGCGCACCAATTCGAGGCGTGTTGAGGGCCCATTTTGGTGCGATGACAAAGCTATGAGGGCGGCGGGGGCTGGGCGGTGGGCGGGTTGAGTTGATTCAGGTCAGCCGACTTGCACGCCCAGATGGACGGTCATGCGCGTAGTACAACCCATTGGGCCGTTTCGATGCGGGCAGTCCCGGCGTGGCCGCTTTCAATGGGTGTCGGCGCAAGCGCGAAAACCGCTTACGTCGACCAGATCCGCAGCGGCACGGCCTCGACACCGTGCACGACCGGCCGCAGTTGCAGCCAGCAGCGTGTCAACGCGTTCTGCAGCGTTTCCATTGAACGAGAAACCGCGCGCACGAGCAGCACGCCATTCGTGACGCAGCTGGCGGCGGCGCGTAGCGAGTCGTCGAACGGCAGCTGCGCGGTCAGCGATTCGGCGAGTGCATCGTCGCACGCCGGGCCGACGGCCCACAGCGTCCCGTAGGCAGGAAACCCGGCCAGGCCTTGAGCCGCGTCGCGCAGCGCATCGTCCGCGCTGAGGCTTGCGCGCTCGAACCACAGCAATTCGCCGCGTGCGCCGACGATCCGCGACACAGCATTCAAGCGGCCCTCCGACCACCGTTCTCCAGCCGCCTGACGTCCAAGCTGCGTCGCATCCCATCCCAACGCCGTCGCGCCTTCGGCGAGCGTCAGCGAAAAATCCAGATGCGCATTCGCGTGATCGAAAACGATGTTGTTCTGCGGCAGCCAGTCGAGCTTCGCCCGCTCGCCGACCCGCACCGCAATCTGCTGATGCGCAGCGCGTCCGTTGGACTTGTACCACTTGGTCGCGCCCGGTGTCGTCACCACCGCATGCGCGCTCGCGCCGACATCTACCTGAATATCGAGGTGATCGCCGCCCGCAATCCCGCCAGGCGGATGCACGATCACCGCGTGACAGATCGCCTGACCTTCGGGATAAAGCGGTCTCTGAACCCGCAACGGCCCATCGTGCAGCCGATGCACGAGCGTCGTACGTTCATGCTGTTGGACGAAGCCGAGTTCGAGGCGTGCCCGCCATGGAGAATGCGTGGCGGGTTGAGCGGTGGCGAGCGTAACGTGATTTTCGTGAAGCGACATGCGTGCGTAAAGTAGTCGTGCGGTAGTCGTGCGGTAGTCGTGCGGTAGTCGTGCGATCGACGTGTTAAGACCCGGGCAAACGTTGCGTTGGCGAAGCAGGTCGAGGCAGCGCAACCCAAGGTCGGGGTTGCGCCGAGAATAGCACGCAGCGCAGGCGTGATTGCGAGTGCCGCTTATACCGCGATCAATGCACGCACGCCGTCCGCATCCATGTTGGCGCCTTCGCCGCCCGCGACGATTTCTCCACGGCTCATCACCCAGTAGCGGTCGGCGATATCTTTCGCGAAGTCGTAATACTGCTCGACGAGCAGCACCGTCATGCCCATTTCCTCGACCAGCTGACGCAGCGTGCGGCCAATGTCCTGAATGATCGACGGCTGGATGCCTTCGGTCGGTTCATCGAGAATCAGCAGTTGCGGATCGCTCATCAGCGCGCGGCCAATCGCCAGCTGTTGCTGCTGGCCACCGGACAGATCGCCGCCGCGACGGCTGCGCATGTCCTTCAGTACCGGGAACAGTTCATAGATACGATCGGGGATTTTCTTCGGCGCTTTCTTGCTCGCGGCACCGACCAGCAGATTTTCCTCGACGGTCAGGCGCGGAAAAATATCGCGGCCCTGCGGCACGTAAGCGAGGCCTTTTTCGACGCGCGAGTAGGTCGGCAGCTTCGTGATCGGCGCACCGCGCCACGCAATGGAACCGCTCTTCGTCTGCACGACGCCCATCAGGCAGCGCAGCAGCGTGGTCTTGCCGACACCATTGCGGCCCAGCAGAACGGTGAGCTTGCCATCGGGCACGGTGAGCTTCACATCGCGCAGGATGTGGCTGCCGCCGTAGTACTGGTTCAGGTTTTCAACTTCTAGCATGTCCGTTCGACCCTTTGTTTCAGCGGCTTTTCGGTGATCTATCCGGGCGACCGATTCATCGACCGAGATACGACTCGATCACGGTCTCGTCTTTCTTCACTTCGTCCAGTGTGCCGTGCGCAAGTACGCGTCCTTCGGCCATCACCGTGACCTTGCCCTTTTCGCCCGACAGCGCCGCCACGAACTCCATGTCATGCTCGACCACCATCATCGAGCAGGTGCCGCGCAGATGATTGAGCAACTCGGCGAGCTGCATGGTTTCGTCATCGGTCATGCCGGCGGCGGGTTCGTCGAGCAGCAGCAGCGCGGGTTGCTGCATCAGCAGCATGCCGATTTCGAGCCGCTGTTTCTGTCCATGCGATAGCTCGCCCGCGAGCCGCCGCGCTTCGCTCTCCAGGCCGATCAGCACCAGCGTCTCTTCGATACGCGCTTGCGCGTCGCGATCCAGTCGCGCGCGCAGCGACGCCCACCAGCCCTTATCGGTTTTCATCGCCAGTTCGAGGTTTTCCCACACGGGATGCTGCTCGAACACGGTCGGCTTCTGGAACTTGCGACCAATCCCGGCGCGCGCGATGGACGGCTCGTTCATCCGCGTCAGATCGATCGACTGGCCGAGAAACACTTTGCCAGAGTCCGGCGAGGTCTTGCCGGTGATGACATCCATCATCGTCGTCTTGCCCGCGCCATTCGGGCCGATGATGCAGCGCAGTTCGCCGGCATCGATGTTCAGCGTCAGCGCGTTCAACGCACGAAAGCCATCGAAACTCACGGTCACGTCTTCGAGATACAGGATCGTGCCGTGCGAGACGTCGATCTCGCCCGGCACCACCGCGCGCCCCATGTTCGCGACGCCGCTCAACGAATATTCGGAAGGTGCTTCGGGTAAGTCGAGATCGGGGACCATCGGGTTCTGGTTCATGAGCGGCGGTCCTTCTGGCGCGTGATGAGTTCGATCAGTCCCATGATGCCGTTGGGCAGCAGCAGCGGAACCAGTACGAAAATCAGACCAAGGAAGAACAGCCAGTATTCAGGGAAATTCGCCGTAAAGAAGCTCTTCGCGCCGTTCACCGCGAACGCGCCGATGATCGGCCCGATCAGCGTGCCGCGTCCGCCGACGGCGACCCAGATCGCCATTTCGATCGAGTTGCCCGGCGACATTTCACCCGGGTTGATGATGCCGACCTGCGGCACGTACAACGCACCGGCAATGCCGCACAACACAGCCGACACGGTCCACACGAACAGCTTGTACGCGAGCGGGCTATAACCGAGGAACATCAGGCGCGTTTCGCCGTCGCGCACGGCGGTCGTCACGCGGCCGAGCTTCGACGTGACGATGGCGCGCGCGCCGAGAAACGCGAGGATCAGCACGGCGAACGTGATCAGCAGCAGGGCGGTGCGCGTGCCCGGATGCGTGATCGGAAAGCCGCCAATCCGCTTGAAGTCGGTGAAGCCGTTATTGCCGCCAAACCCGGTTTCGTTGCGATAGAACAGCAGCATCGCGGCGAAGGTCATGGCCTGCGTGATGATCGACAGATACACGCCCTTCACGCGCGAACGGAACGTGAAGAAGCCGAACACCCACGCGACCACTGCCGGCACCAGCACGACCAGCAGCAACGCGTAGCCGAGGTGCTGCGTGCCTTGCCAGTACCACGGCAACTGATGCCAGTCGAGGAACACCATGAAGTCCGGCAGATCGCTGCCGTACTTGCCGTCGTGGCCGATCGAGCGCATCAGGTACATGCCGATCGCGTAGCCGCCCAGCGCGAAGAACAATGCATGGCCGAGGCTCAGGATGCCGCAGTAGCCCCACACGAGATCGAGCGCCAGCGCCGCGATCGCGTAGCACATGAACTTGCCGGTGATCGTCGTCGCATACGCGGACAGATGGAACGCGCTCGTTTCCGGCAGGACCAGCGTCGCGAACGGCACGCCCAGACCGAACACGATGATCAGCGCGATCAGCGCCAGCCACGCGCGCCGCGACAGCAATGCGGGACGCGGTGGCAAGCCGAGCGCGAAGCCGGCTCCCGCATCGCGTGCGTTAGTGCCCGCGTTGCCCGCTGCGCCGACGTGAGTCGATGAAGTTGCAGATGTCATCTCATGCCTCCGCGCTACGGCCCTTGAGGGCGAACATGCCCTGCGGACGCTTCTGGATGAACAGCACGATCAGCACCAGTACCGCGATTTTCGCGAGGACGGCGCCCCAGAACGGCTCGATTGCCTTGCTGACCAGTCCAAGACCGAAGCCGCCGATGACCGTGCCGGCGAGTTGACCGACACCGCCGAGCACCACCGCCATGAACGAATCGATGATGTAGCTCTGGCCGAGATCCGGTCCGACGTTACCGATCTGCGACAGCGCGCAGCCGCCCAGTCCGGCAATGCCCGCGCCGAACGCGAATGCATACGAATCGACTCGTGCGGTTTTCACGCCGACGCAAGCCGCCATCCGACGGTTCTGCGTGACAGCGCGCACGAACAGACCGAGCCGCGTCTTCGTCAGCACGGCCCACGCAATGCCGACCACGATCATAGAGAACGCCAGAATCGCGAGCCGGTTATACGGCAGGATCAGATTCGGCAGCACGGTGACGCCGCCGCTCATCCACGACGGGTTGATCACCTGCACGTTCTGCGCGCCGAACAGCATCCGCGTGGCCTGAATCAGGATCAGGCTGACGCCGAAGGTGGTCAGCAGCGTTTCGAGCGGACGGCCATACAGATGCTTCAACACGAGGCGTTCGAGCACGATGCCGACCAGCCCCGCCGCCGCGAACGACGCCGGCACCGCGAGCAGCGGATACCAGTCGAACGCGCCGGGCGCGAAGCGTTGAAACAGGTTCTGCACGACGTACGTGGCGTATGCGCCGATCATCAGGAATTCGCCGTGCGCCATGTTGATCACGCCGATCAGCCCGTAGGTGATCGCAAGGCCCAGCGCGGCGAGCAGCAGCACGCTGCCGAGCGACAAGCCCGCGAACAGCGTGCCCGCAATCTGGCTGCGTCGCTGGATCGCATCGAGTTGGTCGATGCCGCTTTGCGCGGCGGCGCGCACGCTGTCGTCCGGTTCATTGAAGCTGCCGTCCGGTTTCTTCGCGACCAGCGGACGCAACAGTTCGTTCATGTCCAGGTCGTGCCGCGCGGCCACCAGCTGCACGGCTTCGAGACGCTTCGCCGGATCGGCGTCATGCAGCGCGGTCATCGCCCACAGCGTATCGAGACGCTTCTTCAGCGCCGGATCGGTTTCCTTCGCGCGGGCCGCGTCGACCAGCGGTTTGATCGACGGATCGGGGTTTTGCAACAGCGACGTGATCGCGGCGGCGCGCGTCGCGGCGTCCGGCGAGTCGAGTTGCAGGCCCGACAATGCGCCCGATACTTTCGAGCGCAACAGGTTGTTCAGGGTGACCGGCTGTGCGTCGCCGGCCGGGACGGTCTTGCCGGTGATCGCATCTTTCGTGGTGTCGCCATCCTGCAGCAGCACAGCGCCGGAATCGGTTGCGAGCGCGCTGTCTTCGGACAACGCCTTGAGCACCGCCAGCGATTCCTTGTCGTGATTGGCGATCAGTTTGTCGATGGCTGCCGATTTCGCGTCGAAGTCATCGGCGGCGAGCGGCGCGAGATCGGCGGGCGTCAGTGCAAACGCGGCGAGCGGCGCGCCGGCAAGCAGCACGAGTGCCACGCAGCCGAGACTGCGGCGGGTGAACCGATAAGCGGTTCGCCGTGCGGAGGTGAGGATTGAAAACGCCATGGTGGCCTTTGAAGATGAACCGGCTAGGGCGCGGCTTCGGGCTCACATCGAGTTCACGTGATGCATCGTGTGATGCTTCACCTGAGGCTGATGTGACGCTCAAGCCGCTGCCGCGCCGAGGGTTACTGATTGCGCCAAGCTGCGCCAAACCCCAATTCACGATATGCCCGACGGCGCGCGCAGCGCGTTCGTCGTGAGTTCGTGTCGGCTCGCCGTACCGCCAGGCAAGCGGCGAACTACGCCGCCAACCGGGCCATTGCAGCGAGCCGCCACGCGCCGTCGCAACGCGCCGTCGCAAACGCGCCCTCGCGTCAGGCGACGCGCGAACGCGAGCGCTTCAGAAACGCCGGGATCGAGCTCACCACATCCGGCTTGGTCGAATTGCCGGCGATGAACGGGCTCCACGGCTGCGCACGAATTGCCGTCTTGGTCCGCCATACAACGTTGAACTGACCATCGGCACGCACTTCGCCGATCATCACCGGCTTGTGCAGATGGTGATTGCCGTCCATCGTCAGCACGAAGCCCGACGGCGCGTTGAAGGTCTGGCCGATCATCGCGACGCGGACCTTGTCCACGTCGGCGCTCTTTGCCTTTTCAACGGCCTGCTTCCACATATGGATGCCGACGAAGGTCGCTTCCATCGGGTCGTTGGTCACGCGCTTGTCGCCGCCCGGCAGGTTGTTGTCCTTCACCCACTTCGCGAACATCGCCTTGAATTTGGTGTTCTCCGGATCGCGCACCGACATGAAGTAGTTCCATGCCGCGAGGTTGCCGACCAGCGGCTTTGTATCGATACCGCGCAGCTCTTCTTCGCCGACCGAGAACGCGACGACCGGCACGTCCGACGCCTTCAGCCCCTGGTTGCCCAGTTCCTTGTAGAACGGCACGTTCGAGTCGCCGTTCACCGTCGAGATCACCGCGGTCTTGCCGCCTTGCGAGAAGGTCTTGATGTTGGCGACGATGGTCTGATAGTCGCTATGGCCGAACGGCGTGTAGACCTCCTGGATGTCTGCGTCCTGGACGCCTTTCGACTTCAGGAACGCGCGCAGAATCTTGTTGGTCGTGCGGGGGTACACATAGTCGGTGCCCAACAGGAAGTAGCGCTTGGCGCCGCCGCCTTCCGCGCTCATCAGATATTCGGTCGCCGGAATCGCCTGTTGATTCGGCGCTGCGCCCGTGTAGAACACGTTGCGCGACATTTCTTCGCCTTCATACTGCACCGGATAGAACAGCAGGCCGTTCAGTTCCTCGAATACCGGCAGCACCGACTTGCGCGACACCGAGGTCCAGCAGCCGAACACCACAGCGCACTTTTCCTGCGTGATCAGCTGACGTGCCTTTTCGGCGAACAGCGGCCAGTTCGACGCCGGGTCCACCACCACCGGTTGAATCTGACGGCCCATCACGCCGCCATTCTTGTTGATGTCCGAGATGGTCATCAACGCGGTGTCCTTGAGCGACGTTTCGGAAATAGCCATCGTGCCCGACAGCGAATGCAGAATCCCAACCTTGATCGGACCGCTGTCCTGCGCATTCGCAAACGGCACTTGACCCGCCAGCGCGAGGGCGCCTGACATCGAACCGAACTTCAACAGACTGCGACGTTTCATGTGTTTCCCCTTGCCATTTGATGGTGACTGTTTATGGGCGTCGATTTCGGTCAGCAGGGCTTATCCCGCATGACTTGCCGCCTATGTACTGCAAGTGACATGCCATGCAGTAATTTCGACCCGCACTGCGCGTAATGCGTGCTGCGGCGGGGCTGTCTGGTCGGCAAGTTATGCGTGATGCGGCGCGATGCTGGTGCACGGCTGGACGCTGCGCCTCGTTCAGGTGCGCGTCGCGCCGTGACGAAGCGCGGTCTTCCGCCAGCGTGCTGCGCCGGTGCATGGCCGCGTCCCTGTTGTGCATGACGCGGACGCTGGGTGGACTGAGAGACCCGTCATGCGAGGAGCGACGAGATGCACGAGGTCTGGCGTTGCAACGGGCGTTCATGTCGCGACGATGATGGAGCGGATGGATTCCCGTGCATGACTGCGCGACACGTATAGACCGTCGCTGTGTCGATCACGTGATGCGCGGACAGCTGAGCGTCCTCATTGAATGCGCGGCAAAAAGGCCGACGCTTTGCAGCGCCGGCCTTTTGTTTCTATCGGTCGATCCGGATTATTTGAACGCGACGAACGGGCCCGCCCGGGTGCCCGCATTAGCACCGCTCAACACGGTGTACACATCGCGGCCGTAGAAGAACGGCAGACCCCAGATGAAGCCGCTGTAATAGGGCGCGGCGAGACTGTCATAGGCACCGTACTGATTCGCTTGCAAGTTGAAGCCATGACTGACAAGGAACGGAACCGTCGCCGGGGATCCGGTTCTGTTCGATGCTTGCAAAACGGACGACAGACTGAGCGTGGTAGATGGAGTGTACAAACCGTTGATTGACGGAATCGTCGAGTCGGGGAAGTAGTACACGTTCGTTCCGCTGTCGACATAGCTAAGCAGTGCGTTGCCGTTGTAGTCGGTCGTAAAGCTGCTGTTCGAATCCAGCGGCAGCACAGCGGCGTCCGACGGCAATGCATTGTTTTGCCGCGTGCCGACGCCGAATACGAGTTCGCCCGTTGCCCGCAGCTGGCCGCCGGCCGGCAGGGCGGGCAGACGGATGATCGTGCCGTTATTGTCCGATGTGAAGTTGGCGACCGGATTCATGACCTGCGTGTCGAGCGGAACGCGTGTTCCCGTACATGACGTCGCCGAGGTGCAGTAGTAATAGGCGGCTGGCAGGGGTGTCAGCGCCACTGCCGGGAAATCGCGGGGCATCGCTCTGATGCCGACTACGCCGTTCGAACCGAGGTCGGCCACGGTGCCGAGCCTGCTACCACCGCGGGCCAGGCAATCCGCCGGTATTGAGTATTTGTCGTCGGCGATGATCTGGATCGGCATGTTGCCCGCGGTCTTGCCACCCATCGTCACGTCGGCACGCTTGATGGACCCCCACGTATAGCCGGAACCGAACAGCGCGCATTCGGCGATCGGCGCGTTGCCTGTCGGATCGTCGGTGGCGCCGGTTTGGGCCGGTAGCCGGTTGGCCAGCGCGGAACTCAATGCGCTGCTGTGCACGCGCACGCCGACCGAACCTGTGTCGAGCTGCATGTGATCGACCGTTGCGCACTGCGTGCCGTCCTGGCCACCAGGGACGCAGATTGTGACGGTCACGTACGGCATGTTGGGGTAGTTGCCGGTCCAGCGTTCGATGGTGATGGGGGTGGTGTTGGATGTGGGGGTTGGGGTGGGGGTGGGGGTGGGTGTTGGGGTGGGGGTTGGGGTGGGGGTGGGGGTCGGCGTTGGTGTTGGTGTTGGTGTTGGTGTTGGCGTTGGTGTTGGTGTTGGTGTTGGAGTCGGCGTAGGTGGAATGTGCGGCGTGGGTGTCGGCGAGGGCGCCGCGCCCGAGCCCGAACCCGAGCCCGAACCCGAGCCCGAACCCGAGCCCGAACCCGAGCCCGAGCCCGAGCCCGAGCCCGAACCCGAACCCGAACCCGAACCCGAACCCGAACCCGAACCCGAACCCGAACCCGAACCCGCACCGCCCGAGTTCGAACCCGCACCCGAACCGCCCGAGTTCGAACCCGAATCCACACCGGCGTCAACCTTGCCATCGTCCTGATTGACGGCGTTACCGCTCCCGTCATCGCTGCCGCCGCCACACGCCGACAGTGCGACGCTGGCGGTCAGGAGCGCGCAATAGAGCGTCTTGTTGAAAGTCTTCATGATCTTTGTATTGGATGTGTTCACGCGCCGCTTCATTGAAGTTCGTTGATCTGGACGTGGGCGGGAACGAGGCGCGGCAGGTATGCCTTGCCGAAGAAATTACCTGCATGGCCAGCCGACTCGATATGGAAGTCGCCGTCGTGCTGGACTAGCGCACCCGTGCCGCGCAGGCGTCCCTGGTTTGCGTCGGCGAAATCAGGAAAGTAGCTGCCAAGCAGCGCGCTCATGTCCGGGCGTACCGGACCTTGCCAACTGACGGCAAACACGACGTTGTCACGCGACACGTATTCGCGGATCGTCACACCATCGCTGTCGATGGCCTCCCGCACGCTATAGGACGCCGACGCCGACGTCGCCTGCTTAAACGGTGCAGCCGACTGAAGCAACGACCGCGTTGCGGCGACTGCGCGCGTATTCGCGCCAGGCGCGCTGCCCAGCGTTGCGTAGGCGGCAAGCGGGCACACGGCCACCACCGCCAGTACGATCTTCGATAACTTCACTTTGTTGCTCCAGAAAACAGATCGGAGCATGGTGCCCGCGGACTCTATTTGAGATGGCGGGAAAATTCTGAACGGAGGGTAGGAAAGAACGTAAAACGGCGCATGTCACTGGCCACGCGCAAGACGGCGGATGCAAGACGCAACGCAGGCGGCGCGATCGACGAACGCCGCCTGTGTCACACACCTCTGGCGTCAGAATGCAACAAACGGTCCGGTCCGTTGACCGATCTTTGCGTTGCCAATCACCGTATAGACATCGCGGCCGTAGAAGAACGGCAGGCCCCATAGGAACATATTATTGTTTTGCCCCGCGAAGCTCGCGCCGATCGTGTCAAACGCAGCGTAGCCGGTTCCGGTCAGAACTATCGCGTTCTCGATGGAAAAGGGCATGGCAAGCGGCGCGCCGGTGCCATTCGTGGACTCCATGGTTGCATACAGATCCAGCTTGCTTGCCGGTGTGTACCATCCATTGGGCACGACCGTGTCGATCGTATCGTCCCGGAACGCGTAGCCGTTTGTACCGCTGTCGATCGCACTGCGGTTCATCACGCGCCCTTGATACTGCGTCGTGAACATGCCGTATTTATCGAGCGCAAGCACAGTGGCACTGGCGGGCAACATGTTGTTCTGCTGGGTAGAGACGCCGAACACCAGTTGACCGTCCACGCTTTCCCGGCCGCCCGGCGGCAACGCAGGCAGACGGATGACGGTACCGTTGTTGTCGCTTGCGAACAGGGCGACCGGATTAGTCACTTCCTTGCTCTCCTCCATGCGGGTGCTGATGCAGTTATTTCGCGACAGACAATAGTAGTAGAGGCCGGGCACCGCGGTGGTTAGCGCGTCCAGCGAGTCGCCGGTGCCATGGCCGATGCCGACAATCCCGTTCGCGCCCAACACATTGATGTTGCCCAGATCGGAACCGCCATACGCCACGCAGTCGGCCGGCGTCGCGTACGCGTTATCCGAAATCAGCTGGACTGGCAGATTGCTCGCCATCTTGTCGCCCATCAAAAAGTCCGCGCGCTTGATGGAGCCCCACGTGTAGCCCGACGCGAACGGCATGCACTGGGCGATCGGCGCGGTGCCAAGCTTGTCGTCGATCGCACCGGCCTGCGTCAGCAGCAAAGGCGCGAGCGACGGTATGGCCCACGCTCCGATGCGCACACCCGTTGAGCCGGTGTCGACCAGCATGTTGTCGACGGTTACGCATTGGGCCGGGTTGCGCTTGCCTGGCATGCACACCTTGATCGACACAAACAGCGTGTTGATGTTGCCCATCGAGCGATCGACGCGCACCGGCACCACATTGCCGCCCGTTGCCGGAGCCGCAGGTGACGTGGCCGGGTTGTTCGCACCGATGCTCCAGTCGGGTTTGGCTTCCCAGCCGATATCGCTGCTGCTCGCGTTGCCGCCGCCACAAGCCGCGAGCGTCGTAACAGTGAGGATCGCGACAAGCGCGCGGATTTTCTTCGATGTATTCATGGTCTGTGTTCGTTGGCTGAGCGCGCGTATGCCGCTGCGCCCGTGCTATTGCAGGTCGCCTGGGCGCACGCTTGCGGGCATTTCACGGGGTAGCCACGCCATGCCGGAAAAACGGCCCAGCCGACCGGTCGATTCGATCCGGAATGAGTCGTCGCCGTCGACGAGCGGCCCGGTGCCGCGCGCGTGGCTTTGCGCGACATTCACGTAGTTGGGGAAGTAGCGGCCGAGGAGGGCCGTCATGTCCGGACGGATCGGGCCGTCCCACGTCACTGCGAACACCACGTTGCTGGGCAGCACGAATTCGCGGATCGTGACGCCGTTGGCGTCGAGCGACTGGTGCATCGAATAGCGCGCAGCCGCTTGCCTGCCGGGCGCGACCGGCGGCTCAGACGGTGGAGCGGCGAGCCGGCTGACCGGAGCGGCGACGTCGACGTTGGGCGCGCCACCCAGGCTTGCATGCGATATCAGCGGTAACAGGGCTGCGGCCAATATTGCGATCTTCGAACATCTCATCACACGGCTCCCAAAAGTGTCGGAGCATGGTGCCTGTCCGACGCTCGGAAAACGGTGCGAAATTTCGGATGCTGATGCGCGAAGCAGCTTAATCAGACGCGGGCATCAATTGGGAGGAGAGTACGACGAGGAACGCGGCGATCGGCTAGCGCAACGGCGATCGAAACAGGGAATCTACAAGCCTCGCGCTGTGGCGAATGCCCATCCGCCCGCATTGCACGGGCGCAAATAACGAAGCCTGGTTGGTTTGATCGCCGTACGGCCCGCTTCAGCAACGAAGCGGCAGGCCGATCCATTCGTCAGGCGATCAGAACGCTGCGAAGCGGCGGTAGTAAAGGCCGCCGCCCGCTGTCGGCAACTCAATAAGTCGGAACCGCCGGATCGACCTGACGCGACCACGCATCAATTCCGCCTTGCAGATTGAAGACGTTGGTGTGGCCGCGCGACTCCAGAAACATCGCGACCTGTGCGCTGCGCGCACCGTGATGGCACACGCAAACAATCTGTGCGTCGTCGTCGAGTTCTTCGCTGCGCGCGGGAATTTCGCGCATGGGAATCGACACGGCGCCGGCGATCGACGCCGTCTGGATTTCCCAGGGTTCGCGCACGTCGAGCAACACGGGTGCGGGACGCGAGGTGTCGGCGAGCCATTCGGCGAGCGCCGGAGCGGTCAGATTTTGCATCAGAGGGATTTCCAGTCAGGTGACGGCCGCCTCGCGGCCGTCCAGATCAACAGACCAACAGATCAACGTATGGCTTAAAACTTGAAACGCGGCGGCTGCACCGCGTTGATCAGCGGTTCGACATAAGTTTCGAACACGTCGGCGATACGGTACTGCTTCTCGTCGATACGCGTGATGATCTGCGCCTTCATGACCGGCGCGGTGCCGACGAACGCCGCGAGGCGACCGCCGATCTTCAGGTGTTCGAGGATTTCCTGCGGCAGTACCGGCAGACCGCCCGACACGCAGATCACGTCGTACGGCGCGGCGGCGGCCCAGCCGCGCGATGCGTCGCCGGTGGCGACTTCGGCGTTCAGCACGCCATTGGCGATCAGGTTGTTGCGCGCCAGTTCCGCCAATTCCGGTTCGATGTCGACCGTCAGCACATGCTGCGAGCGGTGTGCGAGCAGCGCGGCCATGTAGCCCGAGCCCGCGCCGATTTCGAGCACGCTTTCGTGTTTCTTCACCGCCAGTTCCTGCAGCACGCGGGCTTCGACGCGCGGTGCCAGCATGTGCTGGCCGGCCGGCAGCGGCACTTCGAAGTCGACGAAGGCCAGGTCGCGGTAGACGCTGGGGACGAAATTCTCACGCTTGACGATCGAGAGCAGATTCAGCACGTCCTGGTCGAGCACTTCCCAGGGGCGGATCTGCTGTTCGATCATGTTGAAACGCGCTTGCTCGATGTTCATGATGGATTCGGCGGTTTGGTTTGCGGGTGGGCGGTTGGGCCACTGAAGGGCCACTGATTTTTTGCCACTGGTGGACGGCCGTTTTGCGCAGACGTTTTTGCGCCGACCTCGCAGGCCGGCCGGCAGTCTCGCCACACGACGGCTGCGGATACAAGCCGCGCCAGGGTAACTGCGGGATTGTACCAAATTGCGGTCCCGATCCGCGCTCTCACGGGCAATGAGACGCGCGGTCCGCTCCCGGTGTGGCGCGGTATTTCGGCGCTTCATCGTTCTTCTTCTGCGTTCTTGCGGTCTTTTTTCGGTGCTCGTCTCGCGTGGTGTGTCGCGTTTTTGCCGCGCTCTGCGATGGATGCGACGTCCGCCCCGAGGTTGCCACCTTGCCGGTCGGCCCCCGTGTTTGTCCCTAGCGTTCCGTCCTTGCGATTCCCGCCCTTATCGCTCAAGAATGTAATCGATTACATTGCCGAGGCGAATCCACTTGTCCAGAACGTCGTCAAAGGCGGTCCCCGCAGCGGTGTCCGGGGCCTCTGTCCTGCCGGAAGTCCAGCCGCCGCTGCAGGCCGCTGGCGGGCTGTCGATTGCCGGCGTGGCGGAGCAGGCGGGGGTGTCCGTCGCGACGGTGTCGCGCGTGCTCAACGGCCACGAAAACGTCCGGCCCGCGACGCGCGACAAGGTGCTCGCCGCGATCGACGCCAGCGGCTATCGCGTCAACGAACTCGCGCGCAATCTGCGCACTGCCGAAAGCCGCCTGCTGCTGACCATGGTTCCCGATGTCGGCAATCCGTTCTATGCGGAGATCGTGCGTGGTATCGACAGCGTCGCGCGCCAGCACGGCTACTTCATGCTGCTTTGCGACACCGGCGCGGACCCGGGCCGCGAACGCAGCTACTTCGACCTGCTGCGCCGCCGCCGCGCGGACGGCGCGATCTGCCTCGACCCAGCCACGATCCAGCAGGCACTCGGCGAAGCCTCGCACGCGCTGCCGTGGGTCGCGTGCTGCGAATTCGATCCGTCCGTACGGGTGCCCTATGTGGGCATCGACAACTATCGGGCGGCGGGCGACGCGGTGCGCCATCTGCTCGCGCGCGGCCATCAGCGCATCGGCCTGATCAACTCCGATGTCGATTACCTGTACGCACGCCAGCGTCAGCAAGGCTATCTGGATGCGCTCACCGGCGCGGGCATCACGCCCGACCCGGCGTGGCGGATGAACCTGAACAGTCTCGACTACGAAGCGGGCGCCTCGGCGGCGGTGACGCTGACCCAGCACGCGCACGCGCCGAGCGCGATCTTCGCGGTGTCCGACACGCTGGCCATCGGCGTGATCCACGGCTTGCGCAGTGTCGGCAAACGCGTGCCGGACGATGTCGCGGTGGTCGGCTTCGACGACATCTCGCTCGCCGCGCAAATCGATCCGCCGCTGACCACCATCGCGCAACCCATGCGCGAACTCGGCGAAACGGCCGCGCGTCTGCTGCTGCAGCGGCTCGCGAATCCGTTGGCGAACGTGCCGGGCGTGTTGCTGCCGCATCGGCTCGTAGTTCGCGGGAGTGCGTGAACCATGAGTCTCGCGATCCGTTTCGATGACATCCGCAAAGACTTCGGCCCGGTGCGCGTGCTGCACGGCGTGAGTTTCGATCTGGCGCCCGGGCGCATTTACGGTCTGCTCGGCGAGAACGGCGCGGGCAAATCGACGTTGATGAAGATCCTCGCCGGCTATGAAACCGCGACCTCGGGCACGTTGCTGGTCGACGGCCACGCGCAGCAGTTCGTCGGTTCGCGTGACGCCGAGGCGCAAGGCATCGTGCTGATCCACCAGGAGTTCAACCTCGCCGAGCATCTGACGATCGCGCAGAACATGTACCTCGGCCACGAGAAGCGGCGCGGCTGGTTCGTCGACGACGCGTCGATGCGCGCCGACGCCGCGCGCTATCTCGCGCAGGTGGGCCTCGATAAAGCGCCCGACACGAAGGTGCGCGAACTGATCGTCGCGGAAAAGCAGATGGTGGAGATCGCCAAGGCGCTGTCACGCCGCGCGCGTCTGTTGATCATGGACGAGCCGACCGCCACGCTCACACCTTCGGAAACCGAGCGGCTCTTCACGTTGATGGCGAAGCTCAAGGCCGATGGCGTGACCATCGTCTACATCTCGCACAAACTCGATGAAGTGGAGCGCATCACCGACGAGGTGATCGTGATGCGCGACGGCCGCTTCGTCGCGCGCAGCGAAACGGCGGGTCTGGCGCGTCAGCAGATGGCGAACCTGATGGTCGGCCGCGAGCTGTCCGACATGTTCCCCGACAAACTCACGGTCCCCGCCGACGCGCCGCTCGCGTTGAAAGTAACGGGGCTTGCCGTGCCCGATTGGGTCGACGACCTCAGCTTCGAGGTGCGCGCGGGCGAAGTGCTCGGTTTCGCGGGTCTGGTCGGGGCAGGGCGCACCGAAGCGTTCGAAGCGATCATCGGCTTGCGCAAACGCACGCAAGGCCAGATTGAAATAGCCGGCCAACCCGCCGATCTGAAAAGCCCGCGCGACGCAATGCGCCACGGCCTCACGTATCTCAGCGAAGACCGCAAAGGCAAGGGCCTGCACGTGAACCTGAGCCTGCAGGACAACGTCACGCTGATGACGCTCGAACGCTACGCGCATCCGTTGCTCGATATGAAAGCGGGACGTGCAGCATTGACCAAAGCGGTCGGAGAATTCGGCATCCGCACCGGCGATCTGTCGAGCCGCGCGCGCATGCTGTCGGGCGGCAATCAGCAGAAGCTCGCGCTCGCCAAATTCCTGCAACCCGACCCGAACGTGATCGTGCTCGACGAGCCGACCCGCGGCGTCGATGTCGGCGCGAAACGCGACATCTATTTCCTGATTCATCGTCTCGCCGCGCAAGGCCGCGCGGTGATCGTCATTTCATCCGAACTGATCGAGCTGATCGGCTTGTGTCATCGCGTCGCCGTGATGCGCGCGGGACGTTTGCAAGCCACCCTGACGCTCGATCATCTGACCGAAGAGGAGTTGATCGCCCATGCGACCGGCACCCACTGAAGCCGTGCAATCCGGCCGCGCGCTGCGCTTCGCGCATCGTTTGTATGCGTTGGGGCCGCTCGTCGGGTTGATCCTGTTGTGCGTGATCGGCACCTTGCTGAACCACGATTTCGCCACCGTCGACAACATGATGAACGTGCTGACGCGCACGTCGTTCATCGGCATCATCGCCGTGGGGATGACCTTCGTGATCATCTCGGGCGGCATCGATCTGTCGGTCGGCTCGATGGCCGCGTTGATCGCGGGCAGCATGATCTGGCTGATGAACGGGCTGGCAGCGGGCGCCGCCGGACACGCGCTCGCACCGCTGGTGATTCTGGCGATCGGCATCGTCGCCGCGCTCGTGCTGGGCGGATTGTTCGGCTGCGCGCACGGCTTGCTGATCACCAAAGGACGCATCGAGCCGTTCATCGTCACGCTGGGGACGCTGGGCATCTTTCGCGCGGTGCTGACGTGGCTCGCGGACGGCGGCGCGTTGACGCTCGACAACTCGTTATCCGATCTGTACGGGCCGGTGTATTACGCGAGTCTGTTCGGTGTGCCGGTGCCGATCTGGGTGTTCCTGATCGTCGCGGCAGGTGGTGCGCTGATCCTGAATCGCACGGCGTTCGGCCGCCACGTGCAGGCGATCGGTTCGAACGAACAGGTCGCGCGTTACGCGGCGATTCGCGTCGATACGGTAAAGATCGTCACCTACGTGCTGCTCGGTATCTGTGTGGGCGTCGCCACCGTGCTCTATGTGCCGCGGCTCGGCTCGGCCACGCCGACCACGGGCCTGCTTTGGGAACTCGAAGCGATCGCGTCGGTAGTGGTTGGCGGCACCGCGCTCAAGGGCGGCGAGGGCCGCGTGATCGGCACGGTGATCGGCGCGATTCTGCTGTCGGTGATCGCCAATATTCTGAATCTCACCAGCATCATCAGCGTGTATCTGAACGCGGCGGTGCAGGGCGTGGTGATTATCTTCGTCGCGTTCGTGCAGCGCGGACGGCGATAGTTTCAAGTTGCAACACGGCGGCAGCAGCACAGGCAGTTCCGAAAATCGGGGCGCACGAACGCCTCACAATTGGAGACACACCATGAAGCACGTCATTCGAGCGGTCGGCGCCGGCATGCTGGCGTTGGGGATACTGGGGACGGCAGGCGTCGCGCGTGCCGATGACAAGGTCACGCTGGGCGTGGCGATACCAACTGCCGATCACGGCTTCACGGGCGGCATCGTGTGGTGGGCGAACAAGGCGAAGACCGATCTGGAGAAAGAACATCCGGACCTGAAAGTGATCGTGAAAACGGCCGCCGGTGCGCCCGAACAGGCGAACCAGTTGCAGGATCTGGTGACGGTCAACAAGATCAACGCGCTGGTGATTTTCCCGTTCGAATCGGCTTCGCTCACGCAGCCGGTTGCGCAGGTGAAGAAGAAGGGCGTGTATGTGACGGTAGTCGATCGCGGCCTGACTGACACCAGCGCACAGGACGCCTACGTGGCCGGCGACAACACCGCGTTCGGCAAGATTCCCGCCGAGTACCTCGCGAAAGAACTGGGCGGCAAGGGCAACATCGTCGCGCTGCGCGGCATTCCGACGACGCTGGATAACGAGCGCTGGACGGCCTTCACCGGTGTGATCAAGAACTACCCGGAGATGAAGATTCTCGACGCGAAGTACGCGAACTGGAATCGCGACGACGCGTTCAAGACGATGCAGGACTATCTGACGCGCTTCAAACACATCGACGCCGTCTGGGCCGCGGATGACGACATGGCCGTCGGTGTGATCAAGGCGATCGATCAGGCCAAGCGCACCGACATCAAGATCGTGTTTGGCGGCGCGGGATCGAAAGGAATGGTGAAGGACGTGATGGATGGTGCGCCGATGATCAAGGCCGACGTATCGTACTCGCCGAAATTCATCTACGACGCGATCAAGCTGACCGCCGAAGCGCGTCTGAAGGGCGAAAAACTGCCTGCCACGACGATCATCCCGTCGGTGCTGATCACGAAGGAAAACGCGCAGCAGTTCTATTTCCCGGACTCGCCGTTCTGATGTTCCGACCATGAGTATCCGGGTGCGCTCGCGGCGTGTCTGTCGCAAAGATGCTGCGGGCGCGCCATCGTTCGAGGAACTGCACGATGAAAACCATCAAGGGACCGGCGATTTTTCTGGCCCAGTTCATGGGCGACGAAGTCCCGTTCGACAACCTCGCGCATCTCGCGGGCTGGGCCGCCGGTCTCGGCTTCAAGGGCATCCAGGTGCCATGCGACCCGCGCCTGATCGATCTCGACCAGGCCGCCGCGAGTCAGACCTATTGCGACGAGCTGCGTGAGACCGCCGATCGCGCGGGTGTCGCGATCACCGAGTTGTCGACCCATCTGCAGGGGCAACTGGTGGCGGTGCATCCCGCGTATGACGCGTTGTTCGACGGCTTTGCCGCGCCGCACGTGCGTGGCGATTCCGCGGCGCGCACGCAATGGGCCATCGGGCAACTGAAGCTGGCGGCAAAGGCCTCGCAGCGTCTGGCTCTGAACACGCACGTGACGTTTTCGGGCGCGCTGGCGTGGCCTTATCTTTACCCGTGGCCGCAACGTCCGGCCGGTTTGGTGGAAGCCGCGTTTGCAGAACTCGCACGCCGCTGGACACCGATTCTCGATGCGTTCGACGAGGCCGGTGTCGACGTCTGCTACGAATTGCACCCTGGCGAAGATCTGCACGACGGCGTGACGTTCGAGCGTTTTCTCGACGCGGTGAAACAACACGCGCGCGCCAACATCCTCTACGACCCGAGCCATTTCGTCTTGCAGCAACTCGACTATCTCGCGTTCATCGACATTTATCACGAGCGCATCAAGGCGTTCCATGTGAAAGATGCCGAGTTCCGGCCGAGCGGCAAGCAGGGCGTGTATGGCGGCTATAGCGGCTGGGTCGAACGCGCGGGCCGCTTCAGATCGCTCGGTGACGGGCAGATCGATTTCGGCGCGATCTTCTCGAAGATGGCGCAATTCGATTTTCCCGGCTGGGCCGTACTCGAATGGGAATGCGCGCTGAAGCATCCCCACGATGGCGCGCGGGAAGGCGCTGAGTTCATCCGTCGGCATATCATCCGCGTGGCCGAGCATGCGTTCGACGATTTCGCGGGCAGCGGCGTGGATGCCGCGCAGTTGAAGCGCGTGCTGGGCATTTGAGATTGGATCACAGCGGTTAAAAAGGAGTGAGACGGCAATGCCAGATAGAAAGCTCAGGCTGGGGATGGTCGGCGGCGGCCAGGGCGCGTTTATTGGCGCCGTGCATCGGATCGCGGCGCGGCTCGACGATCGTTTCGAGCTGGTCGCGGGTGCGTTGTCGTCCGATCCGCAACGCGCGCAGGCGAGCGCCGATGAAGCCGGCATCGCGCGCAGCTACACCGACTGGCGCGAGATGGCGCGCGCCGAAGCCGCCCGCGATGACGGCATCGAGGCGGTCGCGATCGTCACGCCCAATCATTTGCATGCGCCGGTCGCGACTGCGTTTCTCGAAGCCGGTATTCACGTGGTGTGCGACAAGCCGCTGGCGATCTCGCTGGCGGAAGGCGAAGCGCTGGCCCGGCTCGCTCGCGAGAAGAACAAACTGTTCGCGCTCACGCATACGTATTCCGGCTATCCGATGGTGCGTCATGCGCGCGAGTTGATCGAACGGGGCGAGCTTGGCGAGATACGCGTGGTCCAGGTGGAATACGCGCAGGACTGGCTCGCGGAACCGGTGGAAGCGAGCGGCACGAACAAGCAGGCCGGGTGGCGCACGGACCCGTCGTTAGCGGGGCCGGCTGGCTGTCTCGGCGATATCGGCACGCATGCTTATCATCTCGCCGCTTTCGTCACGGGGATGAAGCCGCAGACGCTGTCAGCGGAATTACATACGTTCGTGCCCGGACGACGCATCGACGATCACGTGCAGGCAATGCTGCGCTATCCGAACGGCGCGCGCGGCATGTTGTGGGCGAGCCAGGTGGCGAGTGGCGCGGAGAATGCGTTGCGTCTGAGGGTATATGGAACCAAGGCGGGTATCGCTTTCGATCAGGAGAATCCGAACGAATTATGGTTCACACCGCTCGCCGGTTCGGCAGAACGCTTGACGCGCGGGCGGGTGAAAAGCTCGATTGCCGCGCACGCGACTCGTGTGCCGCCGGGGCACCCCGAGGGATATCTGGAAGCGTTCGCGCAGCTCTATAAAGATGCAGCGTTGCAGATCGAAGCGCTGGACGAAGGCCGTGCGTTACCTGACGAAAGCCGCTTGCTTACCACGGTGGACGACGGTGTAGACGGTCTGCGCTTTATCGATGCCGTGCTGGCCAGCAGCGCGGCCGATGGGCAATGGCGGGAAATTGCGAAGGCTGGAGGGCGTGCGTGAAGTGCGTGAAGTGCGTGACTGGCATGAGGTGCATGACATGCGTGACGCGCGTCGGGGGCGGCTCAACCGCCCTTGCTCTTCCTGATCTGTTCTTCGAATGCGATGTCGAGCTTGCTGGCTTTGCGCGGTTTCTGCGGCCCGAACGCATCGACGAATTTAACGAAGTCGTCGAGTGTCAGCGGGTCGGAGACCTTCTTGTCGGTGCCGCTTGACTTGTCGACCAGGTAAAAAAGACCGCCTGACAGGCTGATTGCCGCGAACTGCGGATTGGCGCTGCGCGTCTTTAAACGTTCGACGGCGTGAATGGCTCGGGTGGTGCGCATGATGTCGGAATGCCGGTCAGGTAAAGATTGCTACTTTAACAATTTCGCCGGCGCCGCGCGTGACAACGGCAACCCAGGTTCATGGCAGCGGCGCCTCCGGTGTCATCGAGGCGCCGCCTCCGGGCTTACTGGCTCAGGTAGACAAACTTCCCGTCCTTGATGATCCCCATCACGCTGGCGCGCTGATCCAGCCCGACGTGATCCTTCTGGCTCGTATTGACCACACCGTTCGGCACGACCAGTTCATGCGCGTGCTCCAGTTCATCCCTCAACGCGACCCGAAACGCGGGCGTGCCCGGTTGCGCCTTCTTCAAAGCACGCGCGACCGCATCCTGCAGACGCGGATAAACCCCCGCTGCGTCGCCCGCGAATTGCGTCACGCTGCCCGCATCGTACTTCGCCTCATACTCGTTGGTGAACGCAAGCGCGGCTTTTTTCGCCGGATGATCCGCCGGCAACGTACGCGCGACGACAACTGGCTGCGTCGGAAACAGCGTGCCTTCGACGTCCTTGCCGCCAAGCTTGATGAACTCCGGCGTCGCGATACCGTGGGTCTGATAGATCGGCCCTTTATAGCCGCGCTCGATCAGCGTGCGTTGCGGCAGCACCGTGGGCGTACCTGCGCCGGCGATCAGAATCGCGTCGGGCTTCGCGGCCATCACCTTCAGAACCTGCCCGGTGACGCTTGCATCCGTGCGGTTATAGCGC
This sequence comes from Paraburkholderia metrosideri, assembly GCF_904848625.1. Taxonomy (GTDB): domain Bacteria; phylum Pseudomonadota; class Gammaproteobacteria; order Burkholderiales; family Burkholderiaceae; genus Paraburkholderia; species Paraburkholderia metrosideri. The sequence continues at coordinate 392,140 of NZ_CAJHCP010000003.1, read as the reverse complement.
TCGGTCGCGACCAACTGGATATGCCGCAGCGCTGCGAATTTGCTGAACTCGTTGAGCCAGCTTTCGCCGTAGCCGTCCGCGAAACCGATGAAGCCCACCGTCTTCACGTTGTGGTTCGACATGTAGCGCGTCATCACGTCGGCCATCGCGCTGTCGGTCTGCGCCATCTTGTAGGCCCACACCTTCTTGCCTTCCTGCGGCTCCACGACGCTGGCCGAGCCGATCAGCGTGATCATCGGTGTCTGGCTTTCGGCCACCGGATCGAGCGCGGCCATGGCGGCTGGCGTGATATTCGGGCCGACGATCACATCCACGTGATCCTCGTTGATCAGCTTACGGATGTTGCGCACGGCCATGCCGGGGTCCGACGCGTCGTCGAGGAAAATGTAATCTGCCTTCTGGCCCGCGATCGTCGCGGGCCACATCAGCATCGCGTTCTTGCTGGTGATGCCGATCACGGCCGCCGGGCCGGTGCTCGACAGATCGATGCCGACCTTGAGGTCGGCATGAGCTGCGGTGGCGAGCAATAGCGCGCCGAGAGCGGCGAGGCCGCGAAGTCTGTTGTTATGCGACGTCATCGAGAAGGTCTCCGTGCGGCAAGCGCGCGTCATTCAACGCGGCTTGCAAAACTGCGGTCAAAGTTCGTAGGTTTCGTGTTCGCCCTTCAGCGCCTGTTCGATCAGCTTGCGGTTCATGCTCGGCGACAGCAGTTCGACGAGCGTATACACATAGCTGCGCAGGTACGCGCCCTGTTTCAGCGCGACCCGCGTCACGTTGCTGCCGAACAGATGCCCGACCGGCATGGCCCGCAAATGACGGTCGCGCTCGGCGTTGAACGCGATATCCGCCATGATGCCGACGCCCAGACCCAATTCGACATAGGTCTTGATCACGTCGGCGTCGATCGCCTCCAGCACGATGTCCGGATGCAAACCGCGCAGGCGGAACGCCTCGTTGATCTTGGTGCGGCCCGCGAACGCGTTGTCGTACGTAATCAGCGGATATTGGGTCAGATCATCCAGCGACAAAAGTTTGCGGTCGAGCAGCGGATGATCCGGCTGCATCACGGCGAGGTGGTGCCACTGGAAGCAGGGCAGCGACACGAGGTCCTTATAGGTAGCGATCGCTTCGGTGGCGATGGCGAGATCGGCCTGGTCGTGCAGCACCATCTCGGCGACCTGAGTCGGGCTGCCTTGCAGAATTGAAAGGTGAACCTTTGGAAAACGCTTCTTGAATTCGGCGATGGCGGCCGGAAGTGAGTAGCGGGCCTGCGTGTGGGTCGCGGCGATCACCAGATTGCCCTGATCCTGCGCCGCGTAGTCCTTGCCGACCCGCTTGAGGCTCTCGACCTCCTGCAGGATTTTCTCGACCGATTGCAATATGATGCGTCCCGGCTCAGTGAGCGAGCGCACGCGCTTGCCATGCCGGGTAAAGATTTCAACGCCCAGCTCGTCCTCCAGCTCGATGATCGCTTTGGAAACGCCGGGCTGGCTTGTAAACAGCGCTTTGGCCGCTTCGGTCAGATTGAAGTTCTGCCGGACAGCCTCGCGCACGAAGCGGAATTGGTGCAGGTTCATATATAACCTCTCCGCATATAAAAAGAATTTTTTAGTCGTTTGAAATATAAGGCGAGTTTATTACGATCTGTCCATCTTTTTCAATATGGATATCTGTATTTGTCATAAGCAAATGAGAGATGGGTCTAAACCCTCGTTTGCAGCAGGTGACTAATAGGGATATTCAAGGCGCGGCGGAACGCGACCGCCGTGTGTTACGCAAAAAATTGGGGTCCCCGAATGTACCAATACGATCAGTACGACCAGACCATCGTCGATGAACGGGTCGCGCAATACGCCGATCAGGTTCGCCGCCGCTTGTCGGGCGAATTGAGCGAAGAGGAGTTTCGTCCGCTGCGTCTGCAGAACGGCCTGTACTACCAGCGCCACGCTTACATGCACCGCATCGCGATTCCTTACGGCAATCTGCGCAGCGACCAGATGCGCGTGCTCGCGCAGATCGCACGCGAACACGACCGCGGTTACGGTCACTTCTCGACGCGTTCGAACATCCAGTACAACTGGATCAAGCTCGAAGAAACGCCGGAAATCCTGCGCAAGCTCGCCGCTGTGCAGATGCACGGCATTCAGACCTCGGGCAATTGCATCCGCAACATCACCGCTGACCAGTTCGCTGGCGTAGCACCGGATGAAGTGGTCGATCCGCGTCCGTGGGCGGAAATTCTGCGCCAATGGTCGACGTTCCACCCGGAATTCGCGTGGCTGCCGCGTAAGTTCAAGATTGCCGTGTCGGGTTCGAAAGAAGACCGCGCTGCCGTGCAGATTCACGACATGGGCGTGTATCTGAAGAAGAACGAGCAGGGCGAGCTGGTCGCCGATATTCTGGCCGGCGGCGGCATGGGCCGTACGCCGATCATCGGCGCGATCATCCGTAAAGATCTGCCGTGGCAACACCTGTTGACGTATTGCGAAGCCGTGCTGCGCGTGTACAACCGCTATGGCCGTCGCGACAACATCTATAAGGCGCGGATCAAGATTCTCGTGAAGGCGCTGAGCCCGGAGAAATTCTCGGCGCAGGTCGAAGAAGAATGGCAGCACCTGAAGGACGGCCCGGCAACGCTGACGCAAGCGGAAGTGGATCGCGTGGTGAAGGATTTCGCACCGCCTGTCTACGAAAAGCTGCCGGACACCGACGCTTCGTTCGAAAAGCATCTGCTGGAAAACCGTGCGTTTGCCCGTTGGGTCGAGCGTAATGTGCGTCCGCATAAGGTGTCGGGCTATTCGTCGGTGACGCTGTCGCTGAAGCCGACTACGATCGCCCCGGGCGATGCAACCGACACGCAAATGGAAGCGGTCGCCGATTGGGCCGACGAGTACTCGCTCGGCGAAATCCGCGTGTCGCACGAACAGAACCTGATTCTCGCGAACGTCAAGAAGCGCGACCTGTTCGCGCTGTGGGAAAAGGCCAAGGCACAAGGTTTCGCGACGCCGAACATCGGCTTGCTGACCGACATCATCGCGTGCCCGGGCGGCGATTTCTGCTCGCTCGCGAATGCGAAGTCGATCCCGATCGCGCTCGCGATTCAGGAGCGTTTCAACGATCTCGACTACGTGTACGACCTGGGCGACGTGTCGCTGAACATCTCGGGTTGCATCAACGCGTGCGGTCACCATCACATCGGCAACATCGGCATTCTGGGCGTCGATAAGGACGGCTCGGAGTGGTACCAGGTGACGCTCGGCGGCGAGCAGGGTTCGGGCGCGAATGGCGCAAACCTCGGCCGCGTGATCGGCCCGTCGTTCTCGGCGGAAGAAATGCCGGACGTGATGAGCAAGGTGATCGATACGTTCGTTGAAAACCGCCACGAAGGCGAGCGCTTCATCGAAACGTACAACCGCATCGGCATGGCCCCGTTCAAGGAACGTGTGTACGCCTCGCGTCAACCGGCTCACGCGTAACCGCGAAAAGGATACTGAACAGATGGCTTCTATCATCAAGAATCGCGCGATCGTCAACGACGACTGGACGGTCGTGCGCCCGGCAGAAGACGGCTCGCTGCCGGCAGTGAACGATTTGCCCGCGGGCAAGGTGCTGGTGCCGCTCGCGTTGTGGCAGGCAGAGCGCGAAGCGCTCGCCGCATCGCGCGGCGCGGCTGAAATCGGCGTGTGGCTCGCGCCGGACAGCGAACCGGCGGATATCGTCGCCGACTTCGACAAGATCGCGCTGATCGGCGTGGACTTCCCGGTGTTCCGCGACGGCCGTGGCTACAGCATCGGCCGCCTGCTGCGCGAACGCTATGGCTACAAGGGCGAGCTGCGCGCGATCGGCGACGTGCTGCGCGATCAGATCACGTTCATGTTCCGTTGCGGCTTCGACGCGTATGCACTGCGCGCGGACAAAGACTTCGACGACGCACTGAAAGCGTTCGACGAATTCAGCTTCAACTATCAAGGCGCGGTGGATAACCCGTCGCCGCTGTTCCGCCGCCGTGAAGCGGGCGAACTCGGCAAGGTTTCAGCATGAGCGAAGTTCAATCGCTCACGCCGGAACTCGCTGCGAAGGTCGAGCGCCTCGATGCGCTGCTCGACTCGATCGCCGCGCGTCACGCGAACGTGAAGCTCGCCAGCAGCCTCGCAGCGGAAGACATGCTGCTCACGCACGCGATCCTGTCGCGTGGCGTGAAGATCGGCATCTTCTCGCTGAACACGGGGCGTTTGCATGCTGAGACGCTGGGCATGCTCGATCGGGTGAAAGAGCGTTATGGCTACGAGATCGAACAGTTTCACCCGCAAGCTGCCGCCGTCGACGAATACGTCGCATCGCATGGTCTGAACGCGTTTTATGAGAGCGTCGATCTGCGCAAGCGCTGCTGCGAAATCCGCAAGGTCGAGCCGTTGAACCGCGCGTTGTCGGACGTCAGCGCATGGGTCACCGGTCAGCGTCGCGAGCAGTCGGTGACACGTGCCGAACTGCACGCGGAAGAACACGACGCAGCGCGCAATATCGCCAAGTTCAATCCGCTGACGGACTGGACCGAAGCCGAAGTTTGGGACTACCTTAAAGCTTTCGACGTGCCGGTCAATCCGCTGCACGCACGCGGTTATCCGAGCATTGGCTGCGAACCGTGTACCCGCGCAATTCGTCCCGGTGAAGATAGCCGGGCAGGGCGCTGGTGGTGGGAGTCGCGCGATACGAAGGAATGCGGACTGCACATCACGACCATCACGCCGATTGCAACTGAGCGCAGCGAAAACGTCTCGGCTTTAAAGTTTCAGTAATTAAGCCCTTGGCTTTTACTCGGAACGCCGCAAGTAAAGACGCAAGTACAGATACCGATTTGAATACTTCCGCCCAGGCGAGCAACCGCTCGCGGGGGGAATCAACGAAGGACCCAGATATGAGCACCACGCTCGATTCCGCTGTCAACGCTCCGCTTGCCAACACGGCAAACCGGATGGATCACCTCGATTGGCTCGAAGCCGAGTCGATTCATATCCTGCGCGAACTGGTCGCCGAATGCAGCAAGCCCGCGCTGCTGTTCTCGGGCGGCAAGGATTCGGTCGTGGTGTTGCACCTCGCGCTGAAGGCGTTCGGCATCGGCGCAAATCGCAAGACCGTGCTGCCGTTCCCGCTCGTGCATATCGACACCGGCCACAACTACGCTGAAGTGATCGACTTCCGCGATCGTCGCGCGCAAGAAATCGGCGCTGAGCTGGTGGTGGGTCACGTTGAAGATTCGATCAAGCGCGGCACCGTGCGTCTGCGTCGCGAAACGGATTCGCGTAACGCTGCGCAAGCTGTGACGTTGCTCGAAACGATCGAGCAGCATGGCTATACCGCGCTGATCGGCGGCGCGCGCCGCGACGAAGAAAAGGCCCGTGCGAAAGAACGGATCTTCTCGTTCCGCGACGAGTTCGGCCAATGGGATCCGAAGGCACAGCGCCCGGAACTGTGGAGCCTGTATAACGCGCGTCTGCATAACGGCGAACACCTGCGCGTGTTCCCGATTTCGAACTGGACCGAACTCGACGTGTGGCAGTACATCGCTCGCGAAAAGCTCGAACTGCCGTCGATCTACTACGCGCATCAACGCGAAATCGTGCGCCGTAATGGCCTGCTCGTGCCGGTCACGCCGCTTACGCCGATGCGTGAAGGTGAAGCCAGCGAGAACGCGCTGGTCCGTTTCCGTACCGTTGGCGACATTAGCTGCACGTGCCCGGTGGAAAGCGATGCGGACAATCTCGAGAAGATCATCGCCGAAACGGCCGTGACCGAGATCACCGAACGCGGCGCGACGCGGATGGACGACCAGGTCTCCGAAGCCGCGATGGAACAGCGTAAGAAGCAAGGCTATTTCTAAGGATCATCATGAGCAGTATTCATCAACCAGAAGACCTCGGCGTGCTGCGTTTTATCACTGCGGGCAGCGTCGACGATGGCAAGAGCACGTTGATCGGCCGCCTGCTGTACGACAGCAAGGCCGTGTTGAGCGACCAGCTCTCGGCACTGTCGCGCGCAAAGAATAAGCGTACCGTTGGCGACGAAATCGATCTGTCGCTGCTGACCGATGGCCTCGAAGCCGAACGCGAGCAGGGCATCACGATCGACGTTGCGTACCGCTATTTCGCTACGGCCAAGCGCAAGTTCATCATCGCCGATACGCCGGGTCACGAGCAGTACACGCGCAACATGGTAACGGGCGCATCGACCGCGCACGCCGCGATCATTCTCGTCGACGCAACGCGTGTGACGTTTGTCGACGGCGTTGCGCAACTGCTGCCGCAAACCAAGCGTCATAGCGCGATCGTCAAGCTGCTCGGTTTGCAGCATGCAATCGTCGCGATCAACAAGATGGATCTGGTCGACTACAGCGAGCAACGCTTCAACGAGATTCGCGATGCGTATGTCGAACTCGCGCGCCAACTCGGTCTGAAGGACGTGCGCTTCGTGCCGGTGTCGGCGCTGAAGGGCGACAACATCGTGACCGCCAGCGAAAGCATGCCGTGGTACGCGGGCGAGCCACTGCTGGACCTGCTCGAAGCGCTGCCGGTGGAAATTCCGACGGGCCAGGCGCTGCGTTTCCCGGTGCAATGGGTCGCGCGTCAGGACGGCAGCCAGGCCGACGATTTCCGCGGCTACATGGGCCGTATTGAAGCCGGCGAAGTGAAACTCGGCGATACGATCGTCGTGCTGCCGGCTAACCGCGAAGCAACCGTTGCCGAGATCATCGCGCCGGTGGTGGGCGGTACGGCGGCGGTGGATCGCGCGTTTGCAGGTCAAACCGTGACGATCCGTCTCGCGGAAGACGTCGACGTGTCGCGCGGCGACACCTTCGTGCTGCGCGAAGCCGCACCGGAACCGGCGAAGAAGCTCGAAGCCGATCTGTGCTGGTTCGACGACACGCCGCTGTCGACGCAACGCAAGTATCTGTTGAAGCAGACCACCAGCACGGTGTTCGCGCGCATCGGTGCGATCAAGGAAGTGCTCGACGTGCATACGCTGTCGCAAGCGACCGATCGCAAGGAGCTCGCGATGAACGACATCGGCCGCGTGGCGCTGACGTTGCAGAAGCCGTTGGTGTGCGACGTGTACGACTCGCACCAGGGCACGGGCGCATTCGTGCTGATCGACGAAGCGACGCACCACACTGTCGCAGCCGGGATGATCCGGGCGTTTTCGGCGTAAGCGTAAACGGGCGAGGGCGCATGACTACGCACAACTGCGTGGCTTCGCGCCCCAACCAACAGGTTGATGCAAATGGGTAAGGTTTATCTGATCGGCGCGGGGCCGGGCGCGGCGGACCTGATTACGGTACGCGGCGCGCGGCTGCTCGGCACCGCCGACGTGGTATTGCACGACGCGCTGGTCGAGCCGGCGATGCTCGATTACGCGCCAGCACATGCGCGGCGGATTGCGGTGGGCAAGCGCTGCGGGCAATTGTCGACGGCGCAGCAGTTCATCAACAAGCAGATCGTCGACGCCGCTTTGGAGCACGACGTGGTCGTGCGCCTGAAGGGCGGAGATCCGATGCTGTTCGGCCGCGCCGACGAAGAAATGCGGGCGCTTGAGGCTGCGGGCATCGACTATGAGGTGGTGCCTGGAATCACCGCTGCGCTGGCGAGCGCGGCTTCTTTAAAGCGCTCGTTGACGCTGCGCGGCGTATCGCGCAGTGTCGCGCTGGCCACGTTCAGCCGTGCGCCGGGGTCCGATGAAATTCGTGAACAGGTGAACGCGGACTCGCTCGTGTTTTACATGGGCCGCGATAGCGGCGTCGAGATTGCGCAGCAATTGATCGATGCCGGCAAGCCTGTTTCCACGCCTGTGGCAATCGTCGAGGCTTGCAGCACCGAGCGCGAACGCATGCTGACGCTCACACTCGAAGAACTCGCGGCGGGCGAGGCGCAGCGCTGGGTCGATGCGTCGCAGCCGAGCTTGCTGATGATCGGCGACGCGTTTGCCGAGCGGCGGCTCAACGTGGTGCGCGCAGCCGATGGGATGCTGGTCGCCGCCTGAGCCGACCACGCCCGCGCGGCGCCACGCGATTAACCCCACAATCACCCCCGCAACTCCCCCGGCCCTTTCCCCGTCCAGCGCTTCAATGCGCGCCGGAAATTCGCCGGGTCGCTGAAACCAAGCAGCATCGCGATGTCGTCGGTGCTCATCTTCGTGGTTTTCAGATATTCAACCGCAAGCGAGCAGCGCACGTCGTCGACGATCGCGACGAACGACGTGCCTTCGCTCTCCAGCCGCCGCCGCAACGTGCGGCTCGTCATCTTCAACGCTTGTGCGGCTTCTTCCATGCCCGGAAATTCGCCGGGCTTGCGCATCAGCATCTGATACACCTCCCCCGATACGCCGACGGAAGTCTTCGCCTGCCCGATCAACCGGTCGCAGGTTTCCTGCAATAGCGTAGCGGTGAGCCGGTGCGCGAGTTGCGGCTTCTGTTCGAGAATGCTGCTGTCGTAGTGAAGCTCGCATTGCGGCTGATCGAAATAGCACGGGCAACCGAGGTACTCGCTATAGATGTCCGCGTGCGCGGGCGCCGGATACGAAAAGCACGCTTGGGTTGGCGGACAGCTTCTGCCCGCCACGTCCTGAAGATGCGTGACGTGTTGCATGAACTGCTGTTCGAGCAGGAACTGGCGCAACTCGGTCGACGGACTGGAGATGAACGCGTCCGGAAAGGTCCAGATGCCTTCGTCCGGATATTCGGTCCATTCGATCGTCAGCGTGGGCGTTGCGAGCTGGTGATACTTGACGCCCAGCCGGAAGTAATCGCGCAGCGACAGGCACGACATCAGCGCATAGCCGTACATCCCGTACGCGGACAGATGCAGCCGCGAGCCAGTGATGAACGGCGTGGCCGGACTGCACGACAGCAGGATCGCGTTGCGGCAGATGGCCATGTATTGCCGTACCGAAGTCAGCGCAGCCGCATCGTAAATCCGCCCGGCCTCCACACCGCTGCCTTTCAGGCAATCTTCGGGCGCAATGCCTTGTTCGCCGAGCACTTCGACCAGCGCGGCAATCTTGTACGGCGCGTAAATACGCTCGTTCTGCAACGGCAACTTCGACGGCATCGCTTCACCTCAGATTGTCCCGGAACAACATCCGCATGTCCGAAAATGACCTTACGAGGCGGATCGTATCCCACTACCATCGGTATCACCATAAGAAATTCGCAGGCAGTCCATTCATGGATCGCCGCCGATAAGGAGACACCCTTGCTGAACCGCAAAGTCATTATTTCCTGCGCAGTGACCGGCGCGACGCACACGCCGTCGATGTCCGAATACCTTCCGCTCACGCCGGCGCAGATCGCCGCCCAGTCGATCGAAGCGGCTGAAGCCGGCGCCGCGATCCTGCACCTGCACGCGCGCAATCCCGCTGACGGCAAACCGACGCCTTCGCCCGACGTGTTCCGCCAGTTCGTGCCCGCGATCGTCGAGGCCACTGATGCGGTCATCAACATCACGACCGGCGGCAGCACGCGCATGACGCTCGCCGACCGGCTCGCCTACCCGCGGCTCGCGAAGCCGGAAATGTGTTCGCTGAACATGGGCTCGATGAACTTCTCGATCCACCCGATCGCCGCGCGCATGCCGTCGTGGCGCTATGACTGGGAGAAGGACTACATCGAAGGGATGGAAGACACGATCTTCCGCAATACCTTCAAGGACATCAAAAGCATCCTGCTCGAACTGGGCGAAAGCGGCACGCGCTTCGAGTTCGAATGCTACGACGTCGGGCACCTGTACAACCTCGCGCATTTCGTCGACCAGGGCTTGATCAAGCCGCCGTTCTTCATTCAATCGGTGTTCGGCATTCTCGGCGGACTCGGCGCGGACCCGGAGAACATGACGGTGATGCGTTCCACCGCCGACCGGTTGTTTGGCCGCGAAAACTACCAGTTCTCGATTCTCGGCGCGGGCCGTCATCAGATGGCGTTCGTGACGATGGGCGCGATCATGGGCGGCAACGTGCGCGTCGGTCTCGAAGACAGCGTGTATCTGTCCAAAGGCGTGAAGGCGGAAAGCAACGCACAGCAGGTGCGCAAGATTCGCCGCATTCTCGAAGAGCTGTCGTTCGAGATCGCGACACCGGCCGAAGCGCGACAGATGCTCGGCCTCAAAGGCGCGGACAAGGTCAGCTTCTGAGCCGAATCCGCTGAACTCGCCGGCCCCGGCTGAACCTCGCTGACCCGGACAAGCCGGTAAAACCCAACCTATAAAAACAACAACACGCCTTCTTAGGTGGAGACATCATGACAACCCAGAGCGCCGGCCCCGCCGGCAACGCGCTGCATCGCATCGCGACTCATAAGGCGATGCTGAGACTGATCCCGCTGATGTGCGCGATCTATTTCATGTCGTACCTCGACCGCACCAACGTGTCGCTCGCGAAGGCGCGGCTCGCCGCCGATCTCGGCATCAGCGCGGCCGCCTATGGTCTCGGCGCGGGCATCTTCTTCATCGGCTATGCGCTGCTCGAGGTGCCGAGCAATCTGGTCGCGCACCGGGTCGGGCCGCGTCGCTGGATCGCGCGGATCGCGGTCACGTGGGGCGCGCTATCCGTGTCGATGATGTTCGTGCAGGGCGAGTGGTCGTTCTATACGATCCGCGTGCTGCTCGGCATCGCCGAAGCGGGTCTTTTCCCGGCGCTGATGTACATGGTGACGATGTGGTTCGCGCCGCAGGATCGCTCGGTGGCGGTGGGCTGGATCTACACCGCGCCCGCACTGGCACTGGTGATCGGCAACCCGCTGGGCGGTGCATTCATGCAGATGGATGGCTTCGGCGGCCTGCATGGCTGGCAGTGGCTGTTCCTGCTCGAAGGCTTGCCGACCATCTTCGTGGGCGTGTTTCTGTGGTTCAAACTGCCGGAAAAGCCGTCCGACGCACGCTGGCTGTCCGTTGACGAAGCGCGTGCGCTCGAAGCGCGCGCCGTGCCGGATGCCGTGCATCCCGGCATGTTCTCGCAGGACTGGGTCGCCGCGTTGAAGCGGCCGGCCACCGTGCTGATCGGCTTGATCTACTTTCTGAACCAGGTCGCGTTTGTCGGGCTCGTCTTCTTTACCCCCGCGATGATCCAGCAGATGCACGTGCAGTCGCCGCTGATGATCGGCGTGCTGTCGAGCAGTGTCGGGATCGGCTTTCTGCTCGGCGTGCTGGTGCTGCCGCGCATTCATCGCCGGGTCACGAACGATTGTCTGTATCTCGGCGTGTTGACCGCAGGGCTGGTGGTCAGCGCAATCCTGTTCATCTCGACGAGCGTGCTGTCGATGCAACTGCTGCTGTTCGTCGCGACCGCGTTCTTCGCGGGCGGCGTGCTGCCGCTCTACTGGGCAATCGCGATGAAACGGCTGCACGGCATCCAGGCTGCAGCGGGACTGGCGTTCATCAATACGCTCGGCCTGATCGGCGGATTCGTCGGGCCGTATCTGTTCGGCCTCGCGGAAAGCGCGTCGGGTCATAGCGCGTCCGGGTTGTCGGTGGTGGTCGGCGCGTCGATCCTCGGCCTGATCCTGGTACCTCTGCTCGCGAAGGCGATTCAGTCAGAGGGGCGCGCGGCGAGTGTCGCCGAACCGCTGTTGAACATCGAGCCATAATTGCAGCGCCATCCGGGCGCTTCCAACTACGGGAACAAACAATGAGATTGAATGGAAAGGTCGCCATCGTGACGGGTGCGGGGCAGGGCATCGGCGCTGCGACCGCACTCAAATTCGCGAAAGAAGGCGCGCGCGTCGCGGTGTGCGACGTGAATCACGACGCGGTGTCCCAGGTCGTGGCCGCGTGCCGCGCGGCAGGTGCGGAAGCGCTCGGCTTCACGCTCGACGTGACGAATCGCGCGGCAGTCGACGACATGATCGCCGACGTGCGCGAACGCTTCCGGCAGATCGACGTGCTGGTGAACAACGCCGGCATCACGCGCGACGCACGTCTGCAAAAAATGACGCCCCAGCAATTCGACGACGTGATCGACGTGAACCTGCGCGGCGTGTTCCACGCGGCGCAGGCGGTCGTCGACACGATGATCGCGCAAGGCTCGGGCGTGATCCTGAATGCGAGCTCCGTGGTCGGCCTCTACGGCAACTACGGACAGACCAACTACGCGGCGGCGAAGTTCGGCGTGATCGGCTTTACCAAGACCTGGAGTCGCGAGCTGGGACCGAAGGGGATTCGCGTCAATGCGATTGCGCCAGGCTTCATCGACACGCCGATTCTCGCGACCGTGCCGCAGGAAGTGCTCGCGAAAATGCGCGAGCAGGTGCCGCTGCGCCGGCTCGGCACGCCCGAGGAAATCGCCAATATCTACGCCTTTCTCGCGAGCGACGAAGCGAGCTATATCAACGGCGCCGTGATCGAAGCATCCGGCGGGATGACACTTTAAACATTCGAGGACCTGCATGAAAACCATCGACCTTCTCAGACCCACTCCCGGACTGCGCGTGCTGATTTCAGGCGCGGCGGCGGGCATCGGCGCGGCGATCGCGCAGGCGTTTCTGGATGTCGGCGCGAACGTCTATATCTGCGACGTCGATCCCGCGGCAATCGACCGCGCGAAAACCGCGCATCCGCAACTGCACGTCGGCGTCGCGGACGTGTCGGACCTCGCGCAGGTGGATCGCATCATCGACGACGCACGCGCGAAGCTCGGCGGCCTCGATCTGCTGATCAACAACGCGGGCATTGCCGGGCCGACCGGCGCGGTCGAGGACCTCGACCCGGCGCAGTGGGAACGTACCATTGCGACGAACCTGAACAGCCAGTTCTATTTCCTGCGCAAGGCCGTGCCGCTGCTGAAGGAGACCTCGGCCAACCCGGGCATCATCGCGATGGCGTCGGTCGCAGGGCGCCTCGGCTACGCGTTCCGCACGCCGTACGCGGCGAGCAAATGGGCGATTGTCGGGATGGTCAAATCGCTGGCGATCGAACTGGGGCCGAACAATGTCCGCGTGAATGCGATCTTGCCGGGCGTCGTGGAAGGTGAACGGATGGACCGCGTTATTTCCGCTCGCGCCGAGTCACTCGGTATCGGTTTTGATCAGATGAAGGGCGAGTATCTGGAGAAAATCTCGCTGCGACGGATGGTGACCGTGCACGACGTCGCGGCGATGGCGTTGTTCCTCGCTTCACCGGCGGGGCAGAACATCTCGGGCCAGGCGATCAGCGTCGACGGGAATGTCGAATATCTTTGAGCGGTGAAAGTCGGCCGTTGCGGCGCGAGTGTCCAGAGGGTAGCGGGCGCTTTTCGCCAGCAGCGGTTGGCCCGCGTTATTTCGCCTGGCGCAGGCAATACTGCGCGACCGCATCGAGAACCGCTTCGTCTTCGCCGACCGCCACCGCGCAGTCGATCTGCACGTCCGGCTGCGACTCGCGGCAGCGCTCGATCAGTTCGGGCAGATCCTTCCTGATATGTCCACCTTGCCCGAAGAACACGGGCACGACGGTAATTGCCTCGCAGCCTTGAGCGACGAGTTGACCGACCGCCGTGGGCAAGTCCGGCTCCATCAACTCCAGAAAAGCCAACGCGACCGGGCCCGCTGCATCGTCCGATGAGCGCAACGCCTGTAGCTTCGCAGCGAGCCTCTCGAACGGCTCGCGCCAGCGCGGGTCCCTTGCGCCATGGCCAAACAGAATAAGCCCGTGCGTAGCCATTGAATCAGCTCCTAATGGCGATCAACCCACTTCAACCCGACCAACCCCAGCACCAGATAGACCAGCCCAGGCGTAGCCGCAGTCAAAGGCGCCGGCCATGTATTCAACGTGCCGATATGCGAGAACAGCGTGTTGAATAGCTGGAAGCTCATCCCCAGCATGATGCCGCCGAATACCTTGACGCCCACCACGCCAGCCCGCGTATGCAGATACGCAAACGGCAGCGACAGCACCAGCATCACGAACACCGCAAACGGATACAGCAGCTTGCGCCATAGCGCGATTTCATAGCGCTGCGTGTCCTGGTGATTCTCGGTCAAATGCTGGATATAGCGGAACAGGTTGAACATCGACATCCGGTCCGGCGACACCAGCAGCACCGACAGAATCTGCGGCGTCAGTTCCGAGCGCAGCGAGTATTCGGGCAACGTCACCTGTTGCGCGCGATACACCGGATTCAGCGCATCGGCCGGCGTGCCCGGAGGAGGGGGCACGTCGATCAGTTGCGTATCGGTCACGTCGGTGAGTTGCCAATGCCCCGGCGGCTGATAGCGCCCGCTCTTCGCGATCCGCACATTCGACAGACGGAATTTCGAATCGAACTCGTAAATCCGCACGTTGCTGATCGTCGCGTCGGGTTTCAACTCGCCGACGTTCACGAAGCGCGTGACCTGCTCGCCGTCCGCGCGCGCGGTCAGCGTGTCTTTCACCCACACGCCCGACTGGAAGTTACTCGACACCGACGAGCCCAACGCTTCGAGCCGTACGCGCTCCGACAACTGATCCGTGTACGGACCCACCACTTCGCCGATCAGATACGTGAGGAACACCAGCGGAATGCCGATCTTCAGCAGCGAACGCAGCGCCTGATTCGTCGCGAGACCCGACACGCGGAAAATCGTGTACTCGGAATTCGCCGCCATCTGCGCGAACACATAGATCGCGCTGATCAACGCGGCGACCGGAATGATTTCGTAGAAGCGCGACGGCGTTTGCAACGCGACCCGCAGCACCGCGTACTGGAACTTGTAGTTGCCGTGGCCGACCGAATTCAGTTCGTTGATCAGGTCGAAGAAGAAGAACAAACCCGAAAAAGCGAACAGGATGAAGATGAACGTGAGGTAGATCTGACGCGCGAAATACCTTTCATAGATGCGCATCGGTCAGGCTCCCGAACGACTAAACATGGCCCGCGTGAAGAGCGGCCGGTTGCGCACGCGCAGCCAGAAAATGAATGCGACGATCGCCGCGACGATGACGTGCAGGCTCACGAGCCCCACGCCGAACGACATCTTGCCCTGCTCTATCCACGACTGCACCACGTTCAACAGATTCGAATACGTCAGATAGATCAGCACGGCCATCACCAGATTGATGGTGCGGCTGCGGCGGGGGTTCTGATGCGCGAGCGGAATGGCGAGCAGCATCAGATTGATGGCGATCAGCGGCAGACCCGCGCGCCACGCAAATTCGGCGAGGTTCTCTTTGGTCGGATTGCGCAGCAGCGTAAGTGTGGGCGTGCCCGTGGTGGTGGGCGTATTGACCACCGGCTGGCTCTGGATCTTCACGCCGTAGCGTTCGAACTCCATGATCCGGAAGTCAGGATGGCCCGGCTCGCCGTCATAGCGCCGGCCGTTTTCCAGCACGACGAAGCGGTCGCCGTTCTTGCGCGTTTCGGTATGGCCGAACTTCGATACCACCACGTTGAGCTTGCCGTTCTCGGTGCTGGTCACGAACACGTTTTCGACCTGCCCCTGATCGGGCGACATCTTCTCGATGAAAAACACCCGGTGGCTGGTGGCCGATTCGCGGAACTGGCCCGGCGCGAGCAGCGAGACTTCGTCGCGCTGCTGGAAGCGCGCGCGGATCAGCTTGCTCTGCTGATTCGACCACGGCCAGCCGACGAACACGAAGAAACAGATGAGGATGATGATCGGCGTGGCAAAAATACCGATCGGCTTGATGAATTGCGTAAGACTGACGCCCGACGATAGCCATACGACCATCTCGGAGTCTTTGTACCAGCGCGTGAGGACGAACAGGATCGACACGAACAGGGTCGCGACGAGCATGATCGCCAGGTAGCCGATCACGGTCAGGCCGATCAGGACCAGCACGTCGCGCGGGTCGATCTCGCCCGAGGCCGCGAAGCCGACGATGCGGATCATCATCGTCGTCAGCACGAGCGTGAGGAGAACCATGAACACGGCACCAGCCGTATACGCGAGTTCGCGCTGGAGGGAGCGTTCGAAGATCATTATTGATGATGAGAGGGGGCGCTCTCAGTGACGCGTGGGTTGCTTCCCGTCACGTCTCCGGTGCAGCCGCCGCGGGAAAAATAGCGGATAATTGCGGCTTTCATCCTAAGCCCAGATTTTATCCGAGGACAAGCGCGATGGACTTTAGCATAAAAGCCTGTGATTGGACCAAAGGCTCGTCAAACGGTTTCCTGACCGGGAAGTCGGATTGCATCGTCATTGGTGTGTTCGAGTCGCAAACGCTCTCGGGCGCAGCGCTTGAGATCGACGAGGCGACCCGTGGCCTGTTGACCCGCATCATCAAGGCCGGCGACATGGATGGCAAGGCCGGCACCACGCTGTTCCTGCACGAAGTCTCGGGCATCGGCGCTTCGCGCGTGCTGCTGGTCGGCCTCGGCAAGCAGGATGCTTTCAGTCAGAAAGCCTACGGCGACGCCGTGCGGGCCGCCTGGCGCGCACTGCTGCCCACCAAGGTTGTTCAGGTTACCTTCACGCTCGCGCAACTGCCGGTGCTGGAGCGCTCGGCCGACTGGGGCGTGCGTGCCGCGATCCTCGCGCTGCGCGAGCTGACCTACAAGTTCACGCAGATGAAGTCCAAGCCAGACACGTCGACCCGCGCGTTGAAGCGCATCGTCTTCAGCGTCAATACCGGCGACGAAAAAGCCGCCAAGCTGGCCGCGAAGCAGGGTGCCGCGCTGGCCAACGGCATGGACCTGACGCGCGACCTCGGCAACCTGCCGAGCAACGTCTGCACGCCGACCTACCTCGCGACCACCGCGAAGAAGCTCGCCAAAGACTGGAAGCTCAAAGTCGAAGTGCTCGGCGAAAAGCAATGCGAAGCGCTGAAGATGGGCTCGTTCCTGTCGGTCACGGCGGGCTCGGTCGAACCGGCACAGTTCATCGTGCTGCAGTACCAGGGCGGTGCCTCGAAGGCTGCGCCGGTGGTGCTGGTCGGCAAGGGCGTCACGTTCG
The DNA here is from genome assembly GCF_904848625.1 of Paraburkholderia metrosideri. Taxonomy (GTDB): domain Bacteria; phylum Pseudomonadota; class Gammaproteobacteria; order Burkholderiales; family Burkholderiaceae; genus Paraburkholderia; species Paraburkholderia metrosideri. Next base: position 375,234 of record NZ_CAJHCP010000003.1, on the reverse strand, counting down.
ACACGGGCGGCATCTCGCTGAAGCCGGGCGAGGGCATGGACGAGATGAAGTACGACATGTGCGGCGCCGGTTCGGTGCTGGGCACGTTGCGCGCCGTCGCCGAAATGGGTTTGAAGATCAACGTGGTCGGCATCATTCCGGCGGTTGAGAACATGCCGTCGGCCACCGCCACCAAGCCGGGCGACATCGTCACCAGCATGAAGGGTTTGACGATCGAAGTGCTGAACACGGACGCCGAAGGCCGTCTGATCCTGTGCGACGCACTCACCTACGCCGAGCGCTTCAAGCCGGCGGCGGTGATCGACATTGCGACGCTCACGGGCGCGTGCATCATCGCGCTGGGTCATCACAACAGCGGCCTGTTCTCGAAAGACGACGCGCTGGCGGGCGAGTTGCTCGACGCATCGCGTGAAGCTTCGGACCCGGCCTGGCGTCTGCCGCTCGACGATGAGTATCAGGATCAGCTCAAGTCGAATTTCGCCGACCTCGCGAACATCGGCGGCCGTCCGGCGGGCAGCGTGACGGCGGCGTGCTTCCTGTCGCGCTTCACCGACGCGTATCCGTGGGCGCATCTGGACATCGCCGGTACCGCGTGGAAGAGCGGCGCGGCGAAGGGCGCGACGGGCCGTCCGGTGCCGCTGCTCGCGCAGTTCCTGATTGACAGGGCCGCTGACGGTAGGTCCGCCGACGACCGGGCTGCGGACGGCCGCTCCGCACAATGACGCATTGTAGTAAGCCTGCGGGCGCAGTCAGGCAGAGCAGGCAGCGCACGGAGAGTCGCCGATGACGAGAATCGATTTTCACTCGAACGTCGGCGACTCGCTGCTGTATGCATGCCGTCTGATCCGTAAAGCGTATCTGGCCGGCCAGCCGACCATCGTGCTGGCCGAAGCCGAGCGCCTGCGGATATTCGACGAACAGTTGTGGACCTTCTCTCCGCTCGACTTCGTCCCGCATTGCATGGCGGGCACGCCGCTCGCCGCGCAAACTCCTATCGTGCTGACCACGAATCTCGACGACGTGCCGCATCATCAGGTGCTGCTCAATCTCGGCGCAACCGTACCGGCGCAGTTCGCGCGCTTCGAAAGGTTGCTGGAAGTGGTCGGTAACGCACACGACGAGCTCGTTGCAGGCCGCGAGCGGTATCGCTTCTATCGCGATCGCGGCTATGCTTTGAACAACTACAAGCAGGGCAGCTAAGGTTTATTGCGCCGCATTGCGTAGGGTTTGTGGCATGGGGTGCTGCGAATCCGGGGCGCAGGCGCTCTGCTTCGGCTTCGACTAAAAACACGGAGGAGAGCCACATGTCCGATTCCAACGACGATTCGATTCCGGTGTTGCACGAGATTCTCGTACCGGGTCAGGTACGTTCGCCGTCGAGCGGTACGGGGGCAGCGGCGCTTGCCGACGCGCCGAAAGAACCCAGCTTCAGGACCGAGCCCGCGTTCGCGCTGCCGCCGTCGCAGGCGGACGAACCAGCGCTGGCGTCGCAGCCGGTGCTTGCCGAGGTGCAGACACTTGCGCCTGAACCGGTGATCGCACCGCCCATTGCGCAACCTGCAATCCTTCATCACGACGACGCGCTCGCGGCGTCCGCGAGTGTGTTCGACCGCGCTGAACCGGCTGCGCCGGTCGAAGCCGGTTCGATCGTGCCACCGGACATCGCTCACGAAAGCGCCGCGCCTGCGCAGCCGGATCTGGACGCCGAAGTCATCGCCGAACGCCTGCGTGGGCGCTTTGCCGGTTTTCTGACGGGCGAAGGTCGCGGCATCATCGAGGCGCGTTGCCGCGACGCGTTGCAGGAGCACACCACCTGGCTTGTCAGCCAGATCACGCGTGAAGTTGCGCTGACTCTGGAAACCGAAATGAGCGGCTGGGTGAGGGAAGCGGTTGAAGAAGAAGTCGCACGGCGCTCGGGCCGTGGCTGATTGAAGAAAGGGGCGTCTTTGGCGAGGCGCCCGTTCTATCTGAGCGTCAACACCCAGCTTGCCAGCGTGGCCGCCTGATCGGGCGTGAGTTGCGTATTGGCGGGCATCGGCACCGGCCCCCACACGCCTGCGCTGCCATCCAGAATCTTGTGCTTCAGATAAGTCGCGGCGTCGTCGCGCCCTGCATATTTCGCGGCGACGTCGTGCAGCGCCGGACCCATGAACGAACGTGTGACCGAGTGACAGCTCATGCAATTCTGTTGCTGGGCCAGCGCAAGGCCGGTGGCTTCGGCATACGCGTGCGAACTGTTGACGCTTAACGCTGCGCCCAATAAAACCGATGCTGCGAACGCTGCATACGACGTGATTTTCATTATGGTCTCCGTCGGTGCGGGGCCCGACTTTGCGGTGCGAGCATTATAAAAGGAAAGGGGCGCACGGTTTTCCGTGCGCCCCTTTGCACTTTCATGTGGCGGGCTTTGGCTATGCGGCTGACGGAGTTGCCAGTTTGTCCGCCACCACGTGCGGCTGCATCAGCCCGTTACCGCGCCTTTGTTGGCCGGCAACGCCAGTGCGGAATACTTTGCCAGCACGCCGCGCGTATAACGCGGCTTCGGTTGCTGCCATGCAGCACGGCGGCGCTGTAATTCGGCGTCGTCGATATTGAGTTGCAGCAGCAGCTTATGCGCGTCGATCGTGATCGAGTCGCCTTCGTGCACAAACGCAATCGTGCCGCCGACGAAAGCTTCCGGCGCGACGTGGCCGACCACCATCCCCCACGTGCCGCCCGAGAACCGGCCGTCGGTGATGAGGCCCACGCTCTCGCCCAACCCTTTGCCGATGATCGCCGAGGTCGGCGCGAGCATCTCCGGCATGCCGGGACCGCCCTTCGGGCCGAGGTAACGCAGCACGACCACGTCGCCGGCGACGATCCTGTCGGACAGAATCGCGTCCATCGCGCTTTGCTCGTCGTCGAACACGCGGGCCGGGCCTGTGATCACCGGGTTTTTCAGGCCGGTGATCTTCGCGACCGCGCCGTCTTCGGCGAGATTGCCCTTCAGGATCGCGAGGTGGCCTTCCTTGTAGAGCGCTTTTTCCACCGGGTAAATGACCTTCTGATCGGCGCGCGGTCTGGACGGCACGTCCTTCAATTCTTCGGCCAGCGTCCTGCCGGTAATCGTGATGCAGTCCCCGTGCAGCATCCCCGCATCGAGCAGAATCTTCATGACTTGCGGGATGCCGCCCGCCTTATGCAGATCGGTGGCCACGTATTGGCCGGACGGTTTCAGATCGCAGATCACCGGCACTTTCTTGCGCATGCGCTCGAAGTCCTCGATGCTCCACTCCACCTCGGCTGCATGCGCGATGGCCAGATAGTGCAGCACGGCATTGGTCGAGCCGCCGGTCGCCATGATCAACGCAACAGCGTTTTCAATCGACTTCTTCGTGATGATGTCGCGCGGCTTCAGGTCCTGCTTGACGGCTTCGACCAGCACGCGCGCGGACTCGGCGGCCGAGTCGACTTTTTCCTGATCGGGATTGGCCATCGTCGACGAGTACAGCAACGACATGCCGAGCGCTTCGAACGACGAGCTCATCGTGTTGGCGGTGTACATGCCGCCGCACGATCCCGTCGACGGACACGCGTTCTTCTCGACCCCGTCGAAATCCTCCTGCGACATGCGCCCCGCTGTAAATTCGCCGACCGCCTCGAACGACGACACGATGGTCAGGTCGACGCCCTTCCAGTTGCCCGGGCGGATCGTGCCGCCATACACGTAGATGCCCGGCACGTTCATCCGCGCCAGGCCGATCATGCCGCCCGGCATGTTCTTGTCGCAGCCGCCAATCACGACCACGCCGTCCATCCATTGGCCTTGCACGCAGGTCTCGATGCAGTCGGCGATCACTTCGCGCGACACCAGCGAGTACTTCATGCCTTCGGTGCCCATCGACATGCCGTCCGAGATGGTCGGTGTGCCGAAAATCTGTGGATTCGCATCAGCGCCTTTGACCGCGACAACCGCGGCGTCGGCCAGTCGCTGCAAGCCGGCGTTGCACGGCGTGATGGTCGAGTGGCCGTTGGCGATGCCGATCATCGGCTTGTCGAAATCTTCTTTCTGGTAGCCGAGCGCGTAGTACATGGAGCGATTCGGTGAACGCGCGACGCCTTGCGTGATGTTTTTCGAACGACGGTTGTATGCCATGGGGCCTCCAGTCTGATTGGTCTTGAGCCGCACTGCGTGGCTGGGGCGCAGCGGCTGGGGATGATGGGCGGGGCAGTGCGGTGACGGTGACGAATAGTGCGGCTGCGTCGGCCGCGTGAGTCGCCGGCGCGTCAATTCAGTGTAGTAGCTCCGACGCGCCATCCAAGGATGCAGTTTTGCAAAACGTGTGTCCAATATATTATTCAGGCGCTATTAGGTCGTAAAATGTATTAATCATGCTGCCCGCCATTCCCGATCCGCGCCAGTTGCGCTATTTCGTCACCGTCGCCGAAGAACGGCACTTCGGACGCGCCGCCGTGCGTCTTTCAATGACACAGCCACCTTTATCGCAAGCCATCCGGGCGTTGGAACACACGTTGGGCGTCGAACTGTTCGAGCGCACCAAACGCTCGGTCAAGCTCACGCGCGTGGGCGCGGAACTGTTGCCCGAAGTACAGCGGCTGCTCGCGGCGGCCGAGGGGCTGCGGCCGCTCGCGCAGAGTCTGGCGCGCGGCGAAGCGGGGGTGTTGTCGCTGGCATTCGTGTCAACCGCGGATTACGGCCTGCTGCCGCCTTTGCTGCGCGATTTCGGCGCGCGTCATCCGCATGTGCGGCTCGAACTGACCGAGGCGACCAGCAACGTGCAGGTGGATGAACTGGTGGCCGGACGCATCGACGCCGGCCTCGTGATCGCGCCGCTGCCACCGCGCCACGGCGCGCTGCTCTCGTGGTTGCCGATCGCGCGGGAGCCGCTGGTGATCGCGATGTCCACCGACACTTCCGAGCGGCTGGACGCTGCGCACCACGCGTCGGGAAACCCGCATGCGGGGTGGCTGGATGCGCCGGTCAGCCTGCTCGAAGTCGCCGATACGCCGCTCGTGATCTTCCCCAGACGTCTGGCGCCTGGCTTTTATGACATCATTATGGATTGCTACGGCGTGGCAGGCCTCGCACCCAGGATTGGCCAGGAGGCCATCCAGATGCAGACGATCGTCAGCCTGGTGTCCGCCGGAATGGGCGTCGCACTGGTGCCGCAATCATTGCGTAACCTGCGCCGCACGGGGGTGGTGTACCGGCCGCTCGCCGAGTCGGTGCCGGTGATCGAGACGGGGCTGGTGTGGCGCACGGAAGAGGTGAGTCCGGTGCTGGCGGGCTTCATCGAGATCGTGCGGGCTTACATCAGTGCCGCCGGGTCGGCGTCCGTTGCGCTGCGTGTCTAGCGGCGCTGCCGCGAACGTATCGCGGGCCGGGCCGTCCAATGCAGGCGCTGAATGCTGCGCGATCCGGTGCCCGTTATCCGCTGTCGAATAAATTACGTTACCCCGCTTCTGAACCTGAACTGCCCATAACAACACGATGCTCATTCATCCGAATTTCGACCCCATTGCCATTCATCTGGGGCCGCTCGCAGTGCGCTGGTATGGACTGATGTATCTCGTCGCGTTTATCGCGGCGATCGTCGTCGGCCGGCTGCGGCTGCGCTTGCCGTACGTGGCCGCGCAAGGCTGGACCGCGAAAGATATCGACGACATGCTGTTTTACGGCGTGCTTGGCACCATTCTCGGGGGGCGGCTCGGCTATGTACTGTTCTATAAAGCGAGCTTTTATTTCGCGCATCCGCTGGACATCTTCAAGGTGTGGCAGGGCGGCATGTCGTTTCACGGCGGCTTCCTCGGCGTGACGCTTGCGATGGTGCTGTTCGCCTATCAGCGCAAGCGTTCGTGGCTGCAAGTCACCGACTTCGTCGCCCCCATGGTGCCAACGGGGCTCGCCGCAGGACGTCTCGGCAACTTCATCAACGGTGAGTTGTGGGGGCGTGTGACCGATCCGTCCGCGCCGTGGGCCATGCTGTTTCCAGGCGCCGCGCCCGACGACGCTGCGTGGCTTTCCGCGCATCCGCAACTGGCTGCGCAATGGCATCTGAACGAGGTGTTTGCGCAATACCACATGCTGCCGCGACATCCGTCGGAGTTGTATGAGATTGCGCTGGAAGGCATTGCGTTGTTCTTCGTGCTGATTTTCTTTTCGCGCAAACCGAAGCCCATGGGCGCCATTTCCGCGGTGTTTCTGATCGGCTACGGTCTCGCACGCTTCACGGTTGAATTCGCGCGTGAGCCGGATGACTTCCTCGGCTTGCTGGCCATGGGCCTCTCCATGGGCCAATGGCTGTCGCTGCCCATGATTCTCGTCGGCATCGGCCTGCTCGTGTGGTCGTATCGCCGTGCGCGCCGTCTAACGGCGCAAGCGGTTAGCGTTAGCTGACCGGAGCTTGCCGCTACGGCTTTGCTGTAGCGAATGTTCAAAGACAAACGCCACGGCATGCCGTGGCGTTTGTCTTTTCAACTGACGAGATCTGGCGCGAAGCGAAAGCGTGTTACTTCATCTGCACCGAGCCCGACACATTGACCGTCACAGTCGACGTGCCGCCTTCGAGCGGTATCGGTGCCGCGCTCTTGGCATCGGCCCCCATCGCGCGCGCACTCATCATCATCATGGGACGCGGCATCACGCCGCCGTGATTGACGCTGACCTCGCGGATCGAATAACCGCTGAAACCAAAAGCCTGGGCCGACGATTCAGCCTGGGAGCGAAACGATTTGATCGCTTCCGTGGTGAGCTTCTGCTCCGCAGCGCGTTGCGCTTCCGGGGACAGTGAGAACTGCACGTTGCCGACCTGCATGATCGATGCCATTTGCCCCGCGAGTTTCGACGCGGCCGCGAAGTCGTGCGATTCGAGTACGACTTCCGTGCGGCCGCGCCACGTGGAGATGCGCCCGTCACGATCGGTGGAGGGGAAAATCGAGAATGAACCTGTGCGAGCCGTCACACCGCTGACGCCGCGCGCTTTCTGCAAAGCTGAATCAGCACGCTGATTGAGCGTGGCTGTGAGTTCCGATGGATCGCTCGCTTCCTGCTCGTAGAACAACGTGATGTCGACCACGTCCTGCGGGATCTCCGCGCTGGCCTGGGCGTTCAGCGACAGCACGCCCGCCGGTTGCGCCTGCATCACGCCTTGCGCATGCGCGAGGGACGGGGTCAGCGTGAGCGCGACGGGCGCGGCGCAGAAGAGAGCAAGTGCGACTGCCCGTGCGGTGTTTTTTGTCATTGCTGGACTCCTTGCTTGAACAGGGTTATGCACGATCGGCGCGAACGGTGTGCCGTGAATGGCACGGTGCTTGCCAATCCGTTAATGCATTCGTTGATGCGTCCGTTAGGCGCTTGTAACCTGAGCTTGGTTCCCTGATATGACGTTGCTTTTGTCGTCGCGGCCCGCTTTAAACCGACGTCAAACAAGCCGTTTGGTGATGAAGCGCCACTCGGCTTCGGTCACCGGCGTGATCGACAAACGGTTGCCTTTGGCGAGCACGCGCATGTCTTGCAATTCTTCGTGCTCGCGCAACGTGGCGAGCGGAATCAGCGGAATTTTCTTTTTGAATACGACGTCGACGAGCAGCCAGCGCGGCGTTTCCTGCGACGACTTCGCGTCGAAGTAAGGGCTCTTTTTATCGAACTGGGTCGGGTCCGGATAGGCGGTGGACGAGACTTCGGCGAGTCCCGCTATGCCGGGTTGCGGACAACTCGAGTGATAGAACAGCACGCCGTCGCCGACCTGCATCATGTCGCGCATGAAGTTGCGCGCCTGATAGTTGCGCACGCCGGTCCACGGTAACGTGTGGTGCGGTGCGTTGGCAAGATGGTCGATGCTTGCTTCGTCCGGTTCGGACTTCATTAGCCAGTAGCGCATGAATCGAAGTGAACGTGATGGAGCGTGGTTGACGTTAAGAGCTCGACGGTGCGTATGAAACAACACGAACGCAAAACCGGAGCCCAAAGAAAAACGGCATCGAACCGAAGTCCGATGCCGTTCTAGATAAGGTCCCCGCCTTAGCCGCTAGGCCGGCATCCTGAACCGGGGGTTCAGAATTGGTCGCAGTTAGCAACACTTCGGGTACATCAGACAGAGTGACGCGCACACCCGTGCTACAAATTTCCGCAACCGTGCACATGGCATTGGTTCAAGGAATATATGACCTTGGCGAACCAGGCAGGGAAGCTAAACCGATGAAGCTTAAACGATAGAACCCAAACGTTTTTGCTGATATTGATTCATCTGCTTCGTTTGAATTCGCAGCCGATCTCAGGACCGACTGTTACTTACTGCATGCTGTACTGCTGAATCACAGTACCCAGTTGTTCGTTCATTTGATGCATTGTACGCCGGATTTCCTCTGCAGGAAATGCTTCTCCGTGTCTAACGCTCGATTGAAGCCTAAGCAGTTCCGATGCCAGCGACAGCGCAGCCATGACGGCAATGCGATCCGTGCCGCGCACGTTGCTGTTATTGCGGATCTTCGACATTTCGGCGTCGACGCGTGCGACCGCTTCAAGCAGTGCGCCTTCCGTTTCCGGCGAGCACGCGAGGCGATAGGGCACGTCGAGAATCGAGACTTCGATCTGCTTGGTGGTCATGCATTTTCTCCGTGGCGGGTAACGTCGCTCTCCGCTTCGACAGCGTGCTGAGCCGGCTCGAGCAGATCGAGCTGGTTATCCGGTTCGCTGTTTGCGCGGGCCCGCGGCAGTTTCTCGAGAATTGCATTCAGGCGCACCTGAGCGTCGTCGATTTTCGCGGACAGCGCGTCGCGTTCCGCTTGCAATGTGTCACGCTCTTCGCGCAACTGTGCAAGTTCCGTGCGCGTGGCTTCCGCTTCGGCACGCGATTGGGCGAGCTGCTCTTCGAGCGCAAGTCGCGCTTCATTGTGGCGTTGGCTGATCGCGATCAGCTTGCCGATATTCTGTGAAAGTGATTCGAGTTCGGTGAGCATGTGCTGCGTCCTCTAAAGACATTGCATTTTAGCGCGGAATATCGCAGGTTCCGACAATTGTCTCGTTTCGAGACGTAACAACATCGCTTTGTGCAGGCTTTTAGCGACCTTATGATGAAAAACACCTCGCTGGTCGGACAATAACCTGCATTTAACAGAACGGTTTGCGATGAAGCAACCGTTCTTGACGCACGTCGAGGCCGCTTCTAAACTTGCCGCACTCTGGTGCCCGCGCGCTTTTCAACAGTGCGCAGTCAAGCGCCAGCCGCGCGCGACATTCTGGTGAAGCGGCACGTGTGGACCTGCGCTGCTCCGCAACGGCAGGTGACCGCATTCGTCATGCAGATCGATCCTGATCGCGTATTCAAGATTCAACGTGTGAGTGTGCCACTGCGCGTTACGCGTGGGAAGGTGGGACCGGTGTGTCGCCACTCCGGATACTGGCCAGAGCGAGAGGGACGTCCCCCGCCAGAATGTTAAATACGGGGCGCCTTATCAGGTATCGGCCTGCGGGGAAGCCGGCCTTGAACGCTATCCGGGTGGCTACGCATTTCATCGTTTCCGAAGTCGACCACCGCGGTGTGTCGAACGCCAACGTGTCTTCAATGGCTGCTTCGATATCGACGGTCGTCAGTCCGCATGACAGAGCGCGACCCGCTTCAGGCGAACGTGCGGCACGACCCGTATCGCGATTCCCGCGAGGCGAACAGTTACTATCTCGGCTATGGTTCGGCATCACCGGAAACTGGAAGGCTGGCGCAAGCTAGTCGGATTCGTTCCGCGCACCGGATTTCGACGCTCTGTCCGATCCATATAGCGGCAATCCGTCGATCAAACCGGAGCGCAGTCATTCGATCGAACGCGCGTTGCAATACGCGCTGCATGCAGCGTCGCATGCGCCTGGCGTGAGGCGCGTGGGCGCATGCCAGACCCGCTCTTCGAATCTGATCGACTACGCCAGCATCACGAAAGCGTGGTACGTGACCGCGCAAATCGGGCATCTGTTGAACAAGGACTATGAAACGGCCTATTCGTATCACTCGTCGCGACGCGGTGCGTATGTCACGACCGCCTGGCAGCCGTAATGTACGTGCACCGTTGAGGTCACGCGGATGAGTCGTCACCCGGCTTCGATGCCCGCCACCGTGCGTGCGATGAGCGCGAAGCGCGCGGCCGCAATCTGGCTCGCGCTCGCGTGCGTCGCACTCGCGGTGCTGCTGGCGTCGCTGGCATTGGGCAGCGTGTCGCTCGCGCCGGGGCGCGTGTTGATAGCGTTAATGCCGTCGCATACGTTTGCGGCGTCGCCGGTCGACTCCGGCGATCTCGCAGCAGAGATTGTCCGTACGCTGCGTTTGCCGCGCGCGGTGGCCGGTTTCGCGTGTGGCGCTTTGCTCGCGCTGGCCGGTGCGTTGTTGCAGGTCCTGTTGCGCAACCCGTTGGCCGAGCCGTATGTGCTGGGTGTGTCGGGCGGCGCGGCGACATTCGCACTCGTCGCGATGATTGCCGGTTGCGCGTGGTGGATCGTCGACGCCAGCGCATTCGCTGGTGCGTTCGTGTCGATTCTCCTCGTGCTCGGTCTCGCGCGCCGCGAGTTGTGGCGCGGCGAACCGCAGGACACGTCGCCACGATTGTTGCTGACCGGCGCGGTGATCGCCGCCGGGTGGGGTGCGCTGATTACGCTGCTGCTCAATCTCGCACCCGACAGCCGCTTGCGCGGGATGCTGTTCTGGCTGACCGGCGACCTCAACGGCGGTGCGATGCCGTGGACCGCGCTCGCTGCGCTCGTCGTCGCATTGCTTGCCATCGTGCCGGCCGCGCCGCGTCTGAACGTGCTGCTGCGCGGCGACGCCGCCGCGCAGGCGCTGGGCGTCGCCGTGATGCCGCTGCGTTTGCGCGTGTATCTGGTTGCGTCGCTCGCGGCGGCGGCGGCGGTGACGACGGCGGGCACCATCGGCTTTATCGGCCTCGTCGTGCCGCATATGTTGCGGCTCGCGTTCGGCAATGATCAGCGCATGTTGTTGCCCGCCGCAGCGCTCGGCGGCGGTGTCGCGGTGATGGGCGCGGACCTGATCGCGCGCACCGTGATTGCGCCCGCGCAATTGCCGGTTGGCGTGATTACGTCGATCATCGGCGTACCGGTGTTTCTATGGATGCTGTTGCGCAGGCGTCGATGATGCAAGCCCCTTACACCTCTCAGACTTCTTCGCAACACGCACTTGGCGCGCAAGGTTTGACGCTGCGTGCCGGCTCGCGCACGTTGCTCGATAGGTTCACGCACACGTTTTATCCCGGTGAAATCTGGTGTATCGCCGGTCCGAACGGTGCGGGCAAGACGACTTTATTGTCGACGCTCGCGGGCTTGTTGCAGCCCTCGGCGGGACATGTCGAACTGGACGGCGTGCGTTTGCGCGACTGGCGGCCGCTGCCGCTCGCCCAACGGCGCGCGTTGATGCCGCAAAGCGCGCCCGATGCATTCAGCGCGAGTGTGCTCGATATCGTGACGCTGAATCGCTTTCCGCATCTGAACGGCTGGGGTTGGGAAAGTGATGCCGACCGCGACGCGGCACATGCCGCGCTGGAGCTGCTTGGACTCGCCGCATTCGCTGCGCGCGACGTGCTGTCGCTATCGGGCGGCGAGCGTCAACGCGTGGCGCTCGCGGCGGCGCTGTGTCAGCACGCGCCGTTATTGCTGCTCGACGAACCGTTGTCGCATCTCGATCTGCATCACCAGATCGACTGCCTTGAAGCGCTTGCAACGTGGACGGCCGGACCACGCCGCACCCTGATGTTTTCATGCCACGACCTGAATCTCGCGCGCCGTTTCGCCACGCATGCGCTGCTGCTCGATGGCGAGGGCAACGCGTACGCCGGGCCGGTGCATGATGTACTCACCCCCGTGCTGACAAGCCGCGCATTCGGCTATCCGTTGATTCTGATTCGCGACGGCGAACACGAAGCGCTGATTCCCGCGACACGTGTGCGTCATGAATCAAACGCCGGTAATGACATATCAGCCAATTAACCGTTTCATCCAGAACATTTTCCAGAAGACGCTTATGACTTCTTTGCCACGCCCGACCGGTTTGCCCGAAGTCGAACCGCTCGATCAAACGCTGCGCGCCGAGTTGCAACACATCATCGATACCAAGACGAAGCCGCCTGGCAGTCTTGGCAGACTGGAGGCGCTGGCGCGTCAGATGGGGCTGATCCAGCGCACCACGCGGCCGGTGGTGCAGCGCCCCACGATGATCGTTTTCGCCGGCGATCACGGCATTGCCGCGGAAGGCGTGAGTCCTTATCCGCAAGCGGTGACCGCCCAAATGGTCGCGAACTTTCTGGCGGGCGGCGCGGCGATCAATGCGCTGAGCCGGGTCGCGGGAATCGAACTCGAAGTGGTCAACGCGGGCATTGCGACCCCGCTGCCGTCGACGGACGGCCTCGTCGACATTCCCATTGCACGCGGCACGCGCAACTTCGCGCATGAACCCGCGATGACGCGTGAGCAGGCACTCGCCGCGATGCAGGCGGGCGCGGCCCGCGTGCGGCATCATGCGGCGCTCGGCACCAACGTGATCGGCTTCGGTGAGATGGGGATCGCGAATACCTCGGCGGCCGCGTGCCTGATGAGCCGTTTGTGCAACGTGCCGGTCGACGACTGCGTCGGTCGCGGCACCGGTCTCGACAACGCGGGTCTCGCGAAAAAGCGCAACGTGCTGGCAGCGGCGCTCGCGCGTCACATCAGCGTGACGAACCCGCTCGACGTGCTGGCCACTTTCGGCGGTTTCGAAATCGCGATGATGGCGGGTGCGTATCTCGCCGCCGCCGAAGCACGCATGACGATTCTGGTCGACGGCTTCATCGCGACTTCGGCGTTGCTGATTGCCGACGCGCTTGCGCCGAAGGTGCGCGAGTACTGCGTGTTCGCGCATGCGTCGAACGAAGCGGGACACCGTCGCATGCTCGATCATTTCGGCGGGCAGCCGCTGTTGTTGCTCGACCTGCGTCTCGGCGAAGGCACCGGCGCGGCGCTCGCGGTGCCGCTGTTGCGCGCAGCGGTCGCCTTTATCAATGACATGGCGAGCTTCGATTCAGCAGGCGTTGCAAACCGCGACGCGTGAGTGCCGCGATTCTGCGTACCCACCCAATCATGCCTCTGTCCCGCTCATGAATCCGCTCGCGGAACTACGTTACTTCTTCACCGCGCTCGGCTATTTCACGCGCGTGCCGGTGCCACGATGGGTCGGCTTCGAGCCGCATTATCTGAATGCGGCCGCGCGCTACTTTCCATTCGTCGGCGTATTGATCGGCGCGTTGAGCGCGCTGGTGTATCTGGCCGCGTTGCACGTGTTCCCGGCAGGCGTTGCGGTATTGCTGTCGATGGCCGCGTCGTTACTGGTGACAGGCGCGTTTCACGAAGACGGCCTGGCCGATTGCGTCGATGCGTTCGGTGGCGCCTATACGCGCGAAGATGTGTTGCGAATCATGCATGATTCGCGCATCGGTGCTTTTGGGGCCATCGCGCTGGTGATCGCGCTCGCGCTGAAGTGGCAAACGCTCGCGGCGTTGCCGCCGTGGCGCGCGGCAAGTCTGATGATTGCCGCGCATGCGGCGAGCCGTACCTGCGCGATCAGTTATCTGGCCACGCTCGACTACGTGCGCGCCAAAGGCAAGGCGAAACCGGTTGCGCAGCGTTTGAGCGGACCTGCGTTGCTGTGCGCCGCCATGTCCGGTTTGCCATGGCTGCTCTGGCCGAATGGCGTGGGCGCGCCGGACTGGCGCTTCGCGGCGTCGACGGTCGCGGTGCTGCTCGCGCTTCGTTTCGTCATGGGCCGCTATTTCGTCAGACGCCTTGGCGGTTACACCGGCGACTGCCTCGGCTTCGCACAGCAGATTTTCGAATTGAGCATCTACCTGGTGGGGCTTGCATGGATATCGTCCTGATTCGCCATCCCGCCGTCGCGCTCGATGCGGGCGTGTGTTACGGCCATAGCGACGTAGCGCTGGCCGAAGACGCGAGGGTGGCGTCGAGCGCGCTTGCGCTGAGGCTGGCCACGTTGCAGGTGCCAGCGCCACGCGTGTTGATTTCGAGTCCGCTGATGCGGTGCTACGCGCTGGCCGTTGAAATCGCGAACGATTTCGGCTGTGTGCTGAGTCACGACGATCGTCTGAAGGAAATGGATTTCGGCGATTGGGAGACGCAGCGCTGGGATGAAATCGATCGCGCGTTGCTTGACGACTGGGCGTCCAATTTCGAACACGCGCGTGAGCATGGCGGCGAGAGTGTCGCGCAGTTCGTCGCGCGTGTGCGTGTGTGGCTCGACGCGTTTGCGCAGACGCGTGAGTTATCGCCGGCTTATGTGGTCACCCATGCGGGCGTGATGCGGGCGATTGCGTCGATGGTGCTGGACGTGCCGCTTGAGCGTTGTCTGCGCTGGTCGCTCGATATGGCCAGCATCGTCTGGTTGCGCAGGGACGATGAGACGCAGCAATGGACGCTGGTGCGCTGGAATGCGTGACGCCGCTGACGTTACTTTCTATGCGAGCGCGCCACCTGCAGATCCTCGCATAACTGCTGCGCGCCTTGCGCAAGCCGCGGCGCGGGCCGGTTGATCAGATCGCCATCGATTGCAAAGAGGTTGTTGTTTGCCACGGCGGTCAGCCCAGGCCATGCGCGCCATGTGCCGAGTTGTGGCAGCGTCGTGTCCGGCTGGGTCGCACCTTGCGCGGCGGTGACGATCGCTTCCGGGTTCGCGGCGAGCACTGCTTCGGTCGAGACGGTCGGCACCAGCGGTTGCAGCGCTGCAAACACGTTGCGGCCGCCGCATAGCGCGATCACGTCGCTGATCATGTGCTCGCCGTTGAGCGTCATCAACGGTTTATCCCATACCTGGTAGAACACGCTGACCGGCGGCCGGTTCGCATACTGCGCGCGCAATCGGGCCATGTTCTGTCGATAAGCCGCCGCCGCTGCGTCTGCCGTCGCCGATGTGCCGAGCAATTGCCCGAGTTTCGTCAACGAGACGGCGACGTCGTCGAGCCGATGCGGCTCGCTGAAGAACAACGGGATGTGCAATTCGCGCAGACGATCCAGTTGTTGCTGCGCATTGCCATGCCGCCACACCACAATCAGATCGGGCTTCAACGCGACGATGCGTTCGAGGTCCAGCGCCTTGTTGTCGGCGACGCGCGGCAACTGTTTCGCTTCAGGCGGATAGTCGCTGTACGACACAGCGCCGACCATCTTCGCGCCGCCGCCCGCGGCATAAAGCAGTTCGGTGACGTGCGGTGCGAGGCTGATCACACGTTGCGCGGCGGCGGGGAGCGTGACGGTGGCACCGGTGTCGTCGGTGACGGTGATGGTGGCGTGAGCATGGAGTGCGACGACGCATAACGACGCGGCGACGGCGGCGCGTTTCAGCGGACCGTTAAGGGAGTTGGCGCGGGAGTCGACGCGGTAGTTGAAGCGCTGGAGTCGGATCATCGGGTGAAGAGAAGGGGGCGCGTTGCCGCAGTGTTCGATCGCATCAACCTGCTTGCGCGATATCCATGGTGCGCACTGCATCGCGCAATGCTTCGTCGAAACGTTGCCACTCCGGCTCGCTGGCGGGCAAGCCGAAACGCACGCTTCCCGTCGATGCAAAAAGCCGCGTCCACACCCCACGTTGGGCCAGCGCTTCATGTAAAGCGGCGCCGCGCGGGTCATCGGTCCATGCGAAAAGTGGCGTGCTGTGCGTGCTGAAACCGTGTTCGCGCAACGAGCGCACGAGTCGTGCGCTGTCGCGGTCGAGTTGCGTGCGCATTTGCGCTTGCCAGGCTCGATCGGCGAATGCGGCTTTGACCACGTGACGCGCTGGACCGCTGACCGTCCACGCGCCCAACGTGCTGCGCAATCTATCGAGCAACGCGGGTGCGCCGAGAACGAAGCCCGCGCGTACGCCGGCGAGACCGAAGAATTTACCCGGCGAGCGCAAGACGATCAGACCGTCGAGATGCGTGCTGGCCGCCAGCGACGCCGCCGGCATCGTATCGGCGAACGCTTCGTCGACCAGCAGCGTACCGCCGCGTGCGCTCAGTTGAGCATGCCAGTGCAGCAGCTTGTCTGAGCCCAGATGCGCGGCGGTTGGATTGTTCGGATTGACGATGACAACATGAGTGAGCGCATCAGGCAGGTTGTCCCGGTCCACGTCCAACCCGGCGACTTCATGGCCGGCACGTGAAAACGCAGGCGCATATTCGCTATATGTGAGCGCTGCAATGCCGACCCGTGCACGCGGCAACAACGTGGGCAACGTGCGAATCGCGGCCTGACTGCCGGCCACCGGCAGCACGTGGGCTGCGTCGGGCGCGTTGTAGTAACGCGCGGCGCAGGCGGCGAAATCATCACCTTCGTCAGGCAGGCGACGCCATGCGTCGGCGGGAATGGCGGGCACCGGATAGCCGTGCGGATTGATGCCCGTCGAGAGGTCGAGCCACTGCGCGTACGGAATGCGATAGCGCGTGGCGGCTTCGTGAAGATTGCCGCCGTGAACGATCGCGTCCGGATTCGCATGGCTCACATGCGCTGTCTGATCAGATGCTCTTGCAACCATACGATCAACCCTGAAAAGGCACGCTCAGCAGCGCCAGCACGATCAGCACCGCGAGCCACAAAATCACCGTACGCTCGACCAGTGCCAATGCGGCGGTGACATGACTCGCTTTCGCGGGATGGCCAAAGCCCAGCGTCGGCCGATGTTCAAGTGCGCCGTGATACACCGCCGGGCCGCCGATCAGCACATTCAGACTGCCCGCGCCGGAAGACATCACCGGGCCCGCGTTCGGACTATCCCAGCGCGGTGCCTGTTCGCGCCAGCAACGCAACGCGGTGAGCGTGTCGCCGAGCAGCGCGTAACTGACGGCGGTCAAACGCGCGGGGATCCAGTTGAGCACGTCGTCCAGACGCGCGGCGGCCCAGCCAAAGCGCAAATAACGCGGCGTGCGATAACCCCACATGGCATCGAGCGTGTTAGCCAGACGGAACCCGAGCGCGCCCGGGCCGCCCGCAATGGCGAACCAGAACAGCGCGCCGAAGATCGCGTCGTTACCGTTTTCAAGCGCCGACTCGACGGCGGCGCGCGACAACGCGGCTTCGTCGGACGTCGTTGTATCGCGCGACACGATCCGGGCAGTCAGCTGACGCGCCTGTTCGAGATCGCGCTGTTTCAGCGCCTGGGCGATCGGTGCGATGTGATCGTGCAGGCTGCGCGCGCCGAGCGCGAACCACAGCAACGCGATATGCAACGCGCAGGCCGCAAAAAACGGCAGCACGGCCACCAGCCACCACGCGATCAGCACCGGCGGCATCACCGCCAGCGACCACGCCAGCAGTCCTTTCAGCCGTAAGCGCCGGCCGCTGTTGTAGCGCTTGTCCAGACGCATCGCCCAGTTGCCGAAGCCCACCAGCGGATGCGCGGTGCGCGGCTCGCCGAGCCAACGGTCGACGGCCACGCCGAGCGTCGCGAGCGTCGCGACCAGAGGCAGCGACAGCATCACCGGGGGCCCGCTGCTTTGAGTGTGAGCGGCAGGCCCGCGACCATCATCGTGGCCGTGGTGCTCAACGCGGCGATGCGCTGATTGAGCCGCCCGAGTTCGTCGACATAAAGACGAGTGGCCGCGCCGAGCGGCACCACGCCCAAACCGATTTCATTGCTGACCACGATGATCTTGCTGTGTGCATCGACGAGCGCCGCTTCAAGTGCGGCAACCCGCGCGTGATATTGATCGGGCGACGCAGCTTCGCCTTCGGGCGGGCACAGCAGATTGGCGAGCCACAACGTCAGGCAGTCGATCAGGATGCAGTGTCCGGGCGCGTCGCTTTGCGTAACCGCGCTCGCGAGATCGACGCCCGCTTCGACCAGCCGCCAGTGCGCCGGACGCCGCTCGCGATGGTGGGCGATGCGCGCGCTGAACTCGGCGTCGTCGGCGACGCGGGCGGTGGCGATGTAGGTAACGAGGAGGCTGCTGCTGGCGGCAAGCTGTTCGGCGTGCACGCTCTTGCCCGAGCGGGCGCCGCCTAGAACGAAGGTAAGGTCGCGGGGAGTCATCGCGTGATTGTACCGGCGTCAGGTGTGCGGAGCGGCCCGGCGCAATGGGATAATGCCGGGTGTTTTTCAACGCCGGACCTCAGCTCACGTGACCACTCCTTCCCGTTCGACCGCGCCTGACGCTGTACCCGTGCCGCGCGGCACGCTGATGATTCAGGGCACGACGTCCGATGCCGGCAAGAGCACGCTGGTCGCCGGTTTGTGCCGGCTCGCGCGGCGCGCCGGCGTGCGGGTCGCGCCGTTCAAGCCGCAAAATATGGCGCTCAATAGCGCGGTGACGGTCGACGGCGGCGAGATTGGCCGCGCGCAGGCATTGCAGGCGGTGGCTGCGGGCATCGCGGCGCACACCGACCTGAACCCGGTGCTGCTGAAGCCGACCAGCGATCGCGGCGCGCAGGTGATCATCCACGGCAAGGCGCGGATGAATCTCGACGCACGCGCGTATCACGACTACAAACCCGTTGCATTCGAAGCCGTGCTGGAGTCGTATGCGCGTCTGCAGGCGGCCTACGACACGATCTTCGTCGAAGGCGCGGGCAGCCCGGCTGAGATCAATCTGCGTGACCGTGATATCGCCAACATGGGTTTCGCGGAAGCGGTCGATTGCCCGGTCGTGCTGGTTGCCGATATCGATCGGGGCGGCGTGTTCGCGCATCTGACCGGCACGCTCGCGTGTCTGTCGGCGAGCGAGCAGGCGCGGGTGCGCGGGTTCATCATCAATCGCTTTCGTGGCGATGTGAGTTTGCTGAAGCCGGGACTCGACTGGCTCGAAGCAAAAACCGGCAAGCCGGTGCTGGGTGTGATTCCGTATCTGCATGGCCTGACGCTCGACGCCGAAGATATGCTGCCGCCCGAGTTGCGCGCGGCGCACAGCGGCGACGCGGGCCGCATGTTGCGGGTGGTCGTGCCAGTGCTGCCGCATATCAGCAATCACACCGATTTCGATGCGCTGCGCGCGCATCCGCAGGTCGATTTTCATTACGTGCGAAGCGGCACGCCGCCGCCGCCGCCGGCCGATCTGATCATCCTGCCGGGATCGAAAAACGTGCGCGGTGATCTGGCGTTTTTGCGCTCGGAAGGCTGGGACGCGGTGCTGCAACGGCATTTGCGCTACGGCGGACGCGTGATCGGCATTTGCGGCGGAATGCAGATGCTGGGGCGCGAAGTCGCCGATCCGCATGGCGTGGAGGGGGCGCCGGGGGCGTCGGCGGGACTCGGCTGGCTCGATTACTCGACCGTGCTCACGCGAGACAAGACGTTGAAGAATGTGACGGGGCGGCTGGCGTTGCCCGGCTCGCCCGAGATCGCGGGCTACGAGATTCACATGGGCGAGACGCGGGGCGCCGCGCTGAATGCCCCTGCATTGCAACTGGACGATGCCGTGGAGGACGGCGGCGCACGTCCCGACGGCGCTGTTTCCGCCGATGGCCAGATCCTGTCGACCTACGTGCACGGCCTGTTCGACACACCGGCCGCGTGCGCTGCACTGCTGGCGTGGGCGGGGCTGAGCGACGCCGAACAGATCGACTATCCGGCGTTGCGCGAGGCGTCGCTGGATCGGCTGGCGGATACGCTGGCCGAGCATCTGGATCTGTCGAGGCTCTTTGCGGCGGTGGCTTGATCGACATTGCTGAAGACGTCGATTAATTCTCTATAAGAAATAATCAAAGCGTTGTAGGCGGTTTTTCACTCCATATGGTTCGAATAAAGTCCTGACATCGACGGCCGATTGCCGGCTGTTCTCTCCGTTGTGAAAGGAAACGTCATGAACTCGAACCGCTCCGCCGATCTGGCCGCCACACTGCTTCGCTTCGCCTTGGGCGTGCTTTATCTTGCCCATAGTCTGCAAAAAATCTTCGTTTTCACGCTGCCGGGTACGGCGCAATTTTTCGTTTCGCTCGGTTTGCCGGGGTGGCTCGGCTATGTGACTGCGTTCGTCGAACTGATCGGCGGCATTGCGCTGTTGCTGGGCGTGCAGGTCCGCTGGATCGCGCTGGTGCTGCTGCCGTTCATGCTCGGCGCGATGTCGGCGCATTTGCATAACGGCTGGGGTTTCGCATCGGCGAATGGCGGGTGGGAATATCCGGCGTTCTGGGCCGTGACGCTGGTGGTGCAGGCGCTGCTGGGTGGCGGGGTGCTGGCGGTGGGCAGTGTGAAGGCGCCGCGCGCGGTGGCGGCCTGAAGCGAGGGGGAAAGGGGGGCGGCGGCGAGTGGCTTTAAGGTGAGGCCTTGAGCGAAAGCCGAAGCCCAAGCCCAAGCCCAAGCCCAAGCCCAAGCCCAAGCCACTCCCGCCACATCTACCCGCATAAAAAAGCACGCGCCGTCAGGCTGCGTGCTTTTTTTGTCGCTTCATGTCAGGTTTGCGGCACCTGAATCCGCCGTGCCATCGTGCTCCCCTTCAATACAACACGATCTGCGTGCAGCGGAACAGCGCCATCGTCTTGCCATTCGGATCGGTGACCGTTGCGTCCCACACTTGCGTGCTGCGCCCCAGATGCACGCCCTTCGCCACCGCGCGGATGGTGCCCGCCGTCGCCGTGCCGAGAAAATTGCTTTTCAGCTCGATGGTCGTGAAACTGCGCGCCGTCTCCGGCAGATGCGCGATGCATGCGTAGCCGCACGCGGTGTCCGCGAGACCGATTACCGTGGCCGCGTGCAAAAAACCATTCGGTGCGAGCAATTCGTCGCGCACCGTCAATTCCGCAGTCAAACCCCCTTGTTCCAGCGACAGCACCTTTACGCCCAGCAGGTCGGGCAGCTTGCCCCGCTGGCGTTCGTGCAGGCGTTCGATGGTGAATTCCGTGCGGAGTTGGCTCATGAGATTCGGGTCCTTATTGGAAAAACCGGCAGGATAGAACGGTCGATTAGCCGTCTGGGGGCTTCGACCACGGTGCATTTGTCGATATTATCAACGGCTGGATCGGCGGGCGAGTCCGGGAGCGGCACGTGTCGGACGACAAACCCGGCGCAAATCAGAACCCATCGACGCAAGTTCCAGCGATAAGCGCGGCAAACCGGCTGGCAGCGACCGGCCTTCTTTCCGGGAGAATTCATGACGGTGATCGTGGTGGCGAATCCGAAGGGCGGCGTGGGCAAAAGCACGCTATCGACCAATCTGGCCGGCTATTTCGCGGCCTCGGGCGAATGGGTCGCGCTGGC
The DNA here is from genome assembly GCF_904848625.1 of Paraburkholderia metrosideri. Classification (GTDB taxonomy): domain Bacteria; phylum Pseudomonadota; class Gammaproteobacteria; order Burkholderiales; family Burkholderiaceae; genus Paraburkholderia; species Paraburkholderia metrosideri. The sequence goes on along the minus strand of NZ_CAJHCP010000003.1, from coordinate 354,034 downwards.
GGACCTGGACAAGCAGCAATCCGCGCACGCATGGCTCGCGTTGCGCCCCGACACGCTGCCGGCCATCGAAACCTGGGAAGTCAACCTGGACACGCCGGTCAAGCCGCCCAAAGGCCTCGAGCACGCGGTCATCGACACCCCGGCCGGCTTGCACGGCAACCGTCTCGGTATCGCGCTGGATCTGGCCGACAAGGTGATCGTGCCGCTGCAGCCGTCCATGTTCGATATTCTCGCCACCCAGGAATTTCTCGAACGGCTGGCCAAGGAAAAGGCGGTCAGGAAGGGGGCGATCGAAGTCGGCGTGGTCGGCATGCGCGTCGATGCGCGCACGCGCTCGGCGGAGCAACTGCATCGCTTTGTCGAGGGCTTGAAGCTGCCAGTGCTGGGTTTCCTGCGCGATACGCAGAACTACGTGCAACTGGCGGCGCACGGACTGACCTTATGGGACGTCGCGAAAAGCCGCGTGGAGAAGGATCTGGAGCAGTGGCAGCCGATCGTCGAATGGACTAATGGGAGCGGTGCGAAGAAGGCCTGAAGCGTGATGGGCGGTGCGAGCGGTGACGGATGTCCGCTGTTGAGATCGGGTCTCTGAAGCGAGAATGCAGGGAGAGGCGGAAGGCGTCTCCCGCCAGTGTGGGCTGCACAGAAACTAAGGCCGGGATGCAAGGCGCTGGCCTCGGCGGGGCCGGGCCGTCGGTAGCGGCGCTGACCGTACCGCGTATGGATCAGTATCACTTCGGCGGTGCAAGCCAGCTAGCCTGCCCGCCCTGTGTCCCAAGCCAGTCGGTCAGGTCCAGTTCTGCGTCGGCACGTGATCGCGGCTGCCCTTGATCTTGTTGTTTTCATCGACGAAAACCAGATCCGGCTTCCAGCCCGCCTTTAATTCGGTTTCGTCGACCACTGCGAACGTCGCGATGATCACCAGATCGCCCAACTGCGCGCGCCGCGCAGCCGAGCCGTTCAGCGAAATCATGCCGCTGCCGCGCTCGCCCTTGATTGCGTAGGTCGAGAAACGCTCGCCGTTGTTGATATTCCAGACGTCGATCCGTTCGTTTTCGACGATGTTCGCCGCTTCCAGCAAGTCTTCGTCGATTGCGCACGAGCCTTCGTAGTGCAGTTCGCAGTGCGTGACCACGGCGCGATGGATCTTCGACTTCAGCATGTTGCGTTGCATGACCAATCCTGTATAGCTTTGTGCGTGGCGGGGAGGCGCCCACACGGGCCCCCGTTCGATGCCCGCGCGGGAACGACTTCAGATTTCTAGGTTATCGATGAGGCGGGTGGCGCCGAGCTTCGCGGCGGCCAGCACGACCAGTTCCGCGTTTGCGTCCTGCGCGCCTGGCGCCAGCAGATTCGAGCGCTTGCGCACCGCGATGTAATCGGGCTGCCAGCCGCGCGCGGCCAGCGCCGCCATGGCCGCCTGTTCGATTTTCGCGAAATCGCGCTCGCCGCCGAGCACCGCTTCGCGCACCCGATTCAATTCGGCGGCCAGCACCGGCGCTTCGGCGCGTTCGGCGGCCTGCAGATAGCGGTTGCGCGAACTGAGCGCGAGGCCGTCGGCGTCACGCACGGTTTCGGCGGCGATGATGTCGGTCGGCAGCGCGAACTGGTGGCACATGCGGCGCACGATCATCAACTGCTGGTAATCCTTCTTGCCGAACACCGCGACGCGCGGCTGCACGCACGACATCAGCTTCATCACCACCGTGCACACGCCCTGGAAGAACCCAGGCCGGAATTCGCCTTCGAGGATGTCGCCCAGATCGTGCGGCGGATGCACCCGGTACTCCTGCGGCTCCGGATACAAATCCTTCTCGGTCGGCGCGAACAGCACATAGACGCCTTCCTTTTGCAGCTTGTCGATATCGGCTTCCATCGTGCGCGGATACTTGTCGAAATCCTCGTTCGGTCCGAACTGCAGACGGTTGACGAAGATGCTCGCGACCACCGGATCGCCGTGCTGGCGCGCGAGGCGCATCAGCGACAGATGGCCCTCGTGCAGGTTGCCCATGGTCGGCACGAAGGCCGTGCGATTCTGACCGCGCAACTGATCGCGCAATTCATGGATTGAGCTGATGACTTTCATGATCGGACAGGGGTTTCCTCGCGCGGCGCGCGACTCGGTTGGCGCACGGGCCGGCGCATGACGCGGGCTGTCGCCGCACTGGTAATGACGGGTTCGAAGCGCCGGATTGTAGTGGATTTGTGTGCAGGACGCACCGAAACGGCGCGCAAACGGACGCGCAGTCGCGGCAAAAGCGTACTGCCGGCGGCCACGCTGGCACGCGGACCGCGCTTTTTCACATGGCTGGACGCTTCAGGCCGGCAGATAGGCGAGACGCACATAGATTGGCGCAAACGGCTCGGCCTGGGTGATTTCGACGAGCGACTCGCGACACAATTCGAGCACGGCGATGAAATTCACGACGACGACCGGCACGCCCCGGGTGGTGTCGAACAGGTCGGAGAATTCGATGAAGCGCGCGTTCTGTAATTGACGCAGGATCGAACTCATATGCTCGCGCACCGACAGTTCTTCACGCGAAATCTTGTGGTGCTGGACCAGCTTCGCGCGCTTGATCACGTCGGCCCATGCGGCGCGCAGGTCTTCGCTGTCCACGTCGGGAAAGCGCGGCGTGATGCTCTGTTCGATATAGACCTCGGCGCGCAGAAAATCGCGGCCGAGTTGCGGCAACTGGTCGATGCGTTGCGCGGCGAGTTTCATCTGCTCATATTCGAGCAGCCGGCGCACCAGTTCCGCACGCGGGTCTTCGGCCTCTTCGCCGCTGTCGGCCTTCCTGACCGGCAGCAGCATGCGCGACTTGATCTCGATCAGCATCGCGGCCATCAGCAGGTATTCGGACGCGAGTTCGAGATTGGTCTGGCGCAACTGGTCGACGTAACCGAGGTATTGCACGGTGACGTCCGCCATCGGGATGTCGAGCACGTTGAAGTTCTGCTTGCGGATCAGGTACAGCAGCAGATCCAGCGGTCCTTCGAACGTTTCGAGAAAAACTTCGAGCGCGTCCGGCGGGATGTACAGATCGGTCGGCAGCTTGAACAGCGGCTCGCCATACAGGCGCGCGAAAGCAATGCCGTCGACGATGTTGGGCGTCGAATCGGTAGCGGGCGCGGCAAGCGCGGCGTCGGGGGCCGGCGCCGGGCCGTGTACCTCGTCGGCGTGACTCACGCGAGTCAGAAGTTCTGGTAGTACGAGTAAGGCGTCTGTTCCACGCGCGAGGCTTTCTGCTCGGCGCGTTCGTCCAGATCGATCGGCTGTTTGTCCCACAGCAGCGCGCGGCCGCGGCGTTGCTCAGCTTCCAGATTCGGTTTCTGTTGCTTGAGCTGGTTCAGGAACTGGGTGATGTCCGATTGATACATGGCTCGACGTCCGTGGTGGGTGAAATGGCCGCTGCCCGGCGCAAAGCCGGCGCGCGACACAGTTAATCCGGAATTTTACCGCATGCGCCGCGCGCGGTCGAAAAACGCCGGCGGCGGCCCTTTTTGAGATCTCGTGGCCCCTGCTGATGTGGTCAAATAGCATGCCTCGTCCGCCGCCGCGCGGCGCGGCATACGCATTCAACAACTATGACCGGAGGTCCTGTTTGGCGGTAGGTGCGATCGACAAGCCGCGTGGGCGGCCCAGCCAGAGCGGTCCGGAGCGCGGGCGTGCAGCGCCGGTCCGGCACTGGCTGCGCACGTGGTTCGCCGTCGGCATCGTCATGCTGATGCTGGCCGTCGGGACCCCGGACATCGCCCACGCCGCCCGCGCGGCTGCCAGCTACAAGGTCGACGTGGTCGCGACGCCGCGCTCACTGCGCAGGCTGCTCGAAGCGCATCTGGATATTGCCCGCTTCGCCAAACGGCCGGATGTCAGCGACGACCAGTTTTCCTTTCTGATTACCGCCACGCCGCAGCAAGTGCGAGATCTGGCTGCCACGCAAGGCTATTTTTCGCCCGTCGTGCGCACCGATGTGCGAACCGTCAACAACGCGCGGCAGGTCACGGTGAGTGTCGACCCCGGGCCGCAAACCGTGATTTCGTCGGTGTCGGTATCGTTTCGCGGCGCGGTTATCACCGAAGACCCGGAGCAGGAAAACGCGACCCGCTCGGCGTTTTCGCTCCATGAGGGCGATCCATTTTCTCAGGACGACTGGGACGACGCTAAAAACTCCGCGCTCAGAACCCTGCAGTCGCGCCGCTATCTGGCCGCGAAGATCTACCACTCCGAGGCGCTGGTGGATCCGCGCACGCATGAGGCGAAGCTGTCGGTCACTTACGATAGCGGCCCGACCTTCACGATGGGCCAGCTCGACGTATCGGGCACGCGCCGTTATCCGGAGTTCATCGTACACAACGTCAATCCGATTTCTCCCGGGGACGTCTACGATACGCGGCGCGTGGCTGAATTGCAGCGCCAGTTGCAGAACACGCCGTACTTCGCCAGCGTCGCGATCGACCTCGACAACGACCCGGCCAAACCGCTCGACACGCCGGTTCACGTGAAGGTGTCCGAGTTTCCGTACAACAGTATTCGCGGCGGGGTCGGTTATTCGACCGACAACGGCCCACTGGTGCAGGGCGCGTACTCGTATCTGAACACCTTCGGCAAGGCGTGGCCGTTCACCGTCGAAGGCCGCGCCGACCAGACCCAGCAGTACGGGCAAATCCAGCTGTCAATGCCGCCGGGACCGCGCGCGTGGACCAATAGCGTGCTGGCGTCCTACACCACGACGGACGTTTCCGATACCCGCATCTACAGTATCCGGGGCGGTGTGCAGCGGTCACGCACGTCGCAATTCCTCGACTACAACTACTCGCTGCTGTACTACCAGGACCGGCTCGACCAGAACGCGATTGGGCCGATCACGAGCCGCGCGCTGGTGCCCGGATGGTCGTGGACCCGGCGCGACACCGACGATCCGCTGTTCCCGCGCCGGGGCAACCTGATCCACGTCGAGGCAGGCTTCGCGATCAAGGGCGTGCTGACCGATCAGACCTTCGCGCGCGGCTACGCGCGCGGCCAGCAGTATCTGCCCATCGGTAAGGACGATATCGTGCTGATCCGCGCCGAACTCGGCGGGGTGTTCACCAGCGGCAGTTCGACCGGTGTCCCGGCGTCGCTGCTGTTCCGCGCCGGCGGTTCGAACTCGGTGCGCGGCTATGGCTTTCAGAGCATCGGTAACGAGGTCGACGGTTCCGTGCTGCCTACCAAGTACCTGGTGACGGGGGCAGCCGAGTACCAGCACTGGTTCTCGCACTCGTGGGGCGCGGCCGCATTCTTCGACATCGGCACCGCCACCGACACCTGGGGCGAAAAAGTCTTCTACCCTGGCGTCGGCGTGGGGGCGCGCTGGCGCAGCCCGGTCGGCCCGGTGAATGTCGACATTGCTTACGGGATTCGCAACCGGAGCGTGCGGCCGTACCTGACGCTGGGCATTGCCTTCTGATGAAAACCCGCCTTTACCTGATTTCCTGACCGACGCATGACTACGGACGTTTCCGATCAACCCTCCGCGCAGCCGGCTGGCGTTCCGCCGTCCGGACAGCCGCCAGAGCCGCCGTCACCCGGCACGCCGCCGCCTGAGCGCCGGCGTAGCCACTGGCTGCTGAAGACGTTCGCGTGGACCGTCGTCGTGCTGGTGTTGCTGATCGCGCTGGCGGTGGGGCTGCTGTATGGCGCGCTGACCACCGAGCGCGGCACCGCGTACGCATGGCAGGCCGCGGTCCGCCTGCTCGGCGGCAAGCTGGGCGGCACGCTCGAAGGCGGGACGCTCGCGACTGGCGTGCGCTTGCGGGACGTGCGCTGGCGCAGTCTCGACGGCAGCGGTACCGATATTCAGATCGACCGGGCGGCGGGGCGCTGGGCGCTCGCGCGCGATCCGTGGCGCTTCACGGTCGACTATCTGCACGTCGGCACGGTGGATGCACGGGTCGGCTCGTCGTCGTCCAGCAGCAGCGAGCCGATGAAGTTGCCGAAAGAACTGCGCCTGCCGTTGCAACTCGACATTCGCGACGTTCGGCTCGACAGTTTGCTGCTGCATCAGGGTGCATCGACCACCGAGTTGTCGCATTTCGCTTTTCACGGCCGTAGCGACGGGCGTCACCACGAGGCCGCGATCGAGTGGCTGGACACGCCGTTCGGCGCGGTGACGGCGTCGGCCAGGCTCGATGGAGTTCGGCCGTTTCCATTGACCGGCGACATCGGTTATTCGGGCAAGGTCAACAACGAAGCGGTCCAGGTAGGCGGCCATCTGAGCGGCACGCTGGAGCAGCTGGTCGCCGAACTCGATGCGACCGGCATGAAGCTCGCCGGCCATGCGCGGGTCGAGGCGACGCCGTTCGGCGCCGTGCCCCTGCAACGCGCCACCCTGACTTTCGATCACATCAACCCGCAGGCTTTTGCGCCTGGCGCGCCATTAGCCGATCTGGCGGTGCGCGCGGAGCTCGCACCGGTTTCGCAGGATGGCGCAGGCACGGTGGTGCTGGGGGCAAGTGAAGCGGGGGCCGCGAGCGCAGCTAGTAGCACCAATGGAGCGGCGGCTGCGAGTGAGTTGGCGAGTCATCCGGCGAGCGCCACTGGCGCGAACCCCGCGAGCAACCCGCAACCCGCTGCCAGGCACGGCAAACACGCGACGCAGGCGACGGCTGCCGGCTTTGCCGTCACGGGCCACGTGTCGATCGTCAACGCCAGACCGGGTGCAATCGACCAGAACCTGCTGCCGCTCATCAACGCCAATGCGGACGTGCGGCTCGATGCCCAGGCGCAGCACATCTCGAATCTGAACGTGCGGCTCGTCAGAACCGCCACCGTGACCGGCAGCGGCGAGTTGAGCGGCCGGCGCGGCCAACTCGACCTGCGGGTCGCCGGACTCGATCTGAACGCACTTCAGGCGACAGTACGGCCTACGCAGCTTTCCGGTCCTATCGGCGTCCGTCTGAACGACGACATCCAAAGCCTGACGCTCGATCTCGCCGACCCGAGAGCCGCGCTGCGCCTCCAGGGCAAGGTGACTTTCGATCCTGCCCGGATCAGTTTCAACGATGTGCGTGTCACGTCGGGGAGCGGGCGTATCGATCTGTCCGGCGCGCTGAAGCACGACGCGAATTCCACCTACAACCTGAAAGCGCAACTGACCAATTTCGACCCGCTGACGCTGGCGTCGCAAATGCCGTCGCGTGCGCCGGTGACCGGGCCGGTGCCGGCCGTGAAGAACGTTCAGCAGCGGCGTAACGAGCGGGCCGCCGCCCAGGCGGGCAGCACCGCCGGCGCCAGAAGCGCCGCGCCTGGCGATCAGGCTGCCGCAGCAGTGAAAAACACGGCCAAAGCGGCCGTGCAAACCGAGGTGGTCCAACGCAAAACGCCGCCGCGCCAACCCAGCGCCAACCGCGGCGCGACGCCGGCCCGCAAGATCGAGGCTCGGGTCAACGGCACGCTGTCCGCGGCCGGGGTGCTCGGCCCGGTTTTCACCACGAAGGCTGAATTCAAGCTGGGCCCGAGTACCTACGACGCTCTGCCATTGACCGGCGCCGGCACGGTGCAGCTAGTCGGCACACGGATTCTGCCGAGTCGCGCGAATCTGTCGGTGGCGGGCAATCAGGTCGATCTGCAAGGCAGCTTCGGTGCAGCCGGCGACCGGTTGCGCTTCCGGGTGGATGCTCCGCAGCTTGAACGGCTCGGCTTCGGCCTCGCGGGCCAGGTTGCCGCCGACGGCGACGTCACCGGCTCGTTTGCGCACCCGAACGTGACGCTGAATTACAAGGCCGATAGCGTCGTGTTCGGCAGCAACCACGTTGGTCAGGCCGAAGGCCGCGCCGAATTGCGCGACGGCGCGAACGGCGCGCTCGCCTTCACCACCGACGCGAAGAACGTCAGCGCGGGCGGGGTCGATCTGACCACGTTGACGGCCAGGCTGTCGGGCACGCGCGCCAACCACACGTTCGAGGCGGCGGCTACCGGCAAGCTGCAGGATCGGCCGCTCGATCTGTCGGTCGCCGCCAACGGCAAGCTCACCGAAGCACGCGACGGCACGCGCTGGGACGGCACGGTCACGCATCTGCAGAACAAGGGTTTGCCGGCGGTGAATCTCGAAGCGCCGCTCACCGTGAGCGCCGCGCCGGGCAAGCTGACTCTCGGGCCCACGCACCTCACACTTGAAGGCGCAGTGCTGACGCTGAAATCGTTCGCGTTCGACCACGGCAAAATTCAGTCGGCGGGCAACCTGACCGACGTGTCGGTCGCACGTTTGCAGGAGTTGCGGCACGAGATCACCGGCGAGCCGCCCGTTATGAGAACCGACCTCGTGTTCGACGGCGACTGGGATTTTTCGCTGGGCGCCACCGCGAGCGGCCATATCCAGTTGAAACGACGCGAGGGTGACGTTACGGTTGAAATTGGCCGGGGCCTTGCGTCGATGGGCATTTCCGACATCACCGCACGCGCCGAATTTAGCGGCGGCAACCGGCTCAACGCCACGCTGCATGCGCAGGCCAGCCGGATCGGCTTGATCGATGCCGACGCGCACACCACGCTGGTGTCGCGCGACGGTTTGCTGACTTTCAACGAAGAGGGCGCGCTGTCGGGCAACGTGAATGCCAATGTGCCTTCGCTGAAGACGACCGGCGGCCTGTTCGGTCCGAGCTATCTGCTGGACGGCCACCTTGCGCTCAAACTCGCGCTCGGTGGCACGGTAGCCAAGCCGAGCCTGACCGGGGCGCTGACCGGCGACGGTCTGTCCGCGACGATGGTCGACCAGGGCGTACAGTTAAAGGACGGCGTGGTGCGTATCGCGTTGTCACAGAATCTGGTGGAGTTTCAGCAGGTCGAGTTTCATGGCGCGAGCGGCACGCTACGGGCCACCGGCCGCGTCCGTCTGGACGGCGCGGAGCCGGATCTGAGCGCCAGCATCGTTGCCGACAAGCTCGAGCTATTTGCCGCGCCCGACCGCAACCTGTCGTTGACGGGCAGCGCGAGCGTGGCGAACGGCGGCGCGGAACGCGGCATGGCGATCAACGGCAAATTCGTGGTCGATCACGCGTTGTTCGACCTGCCCGAGCAGGCCGCGCCCCGACTCGGCGACGACGTCGTGATCATCCGACCGGACGGCACCCGGTCTGGCGGGCGCCCACGTCCGGTGGCGGGCACCAACCAGCCAATCGGACCGTTCGCGCCGCGTGCCAATATCGACATCAGCCTTGGCGACAATTTCCGTTTCCGCGGACAAGGCGCCGACCTCGGGTTGACCGGCACGATCACCGCGATGAGCGCGCCGAACCTGCCGCTGCGCGCGGTTGGCAACGTGCGGGTCACGCAGGGTTCGACCTACACCGCGTTCGGCCGCAAGCTGTCGATCGAAAACGGCTTCTTCACCTTCAATGGGCCGGTGGCCAATCCGGGCATCAACATTCTGGCAATGCGTCGCAACCAGCAGGTCGAGGCCGGGGTGCAGGTGACGGGGACGGTGCAGTTGCCGGTTGCGAGACTGGTGTCGGAGCCGAACGTGCCGGATAACGAAAAGCTGTCGTGGCTGCTGTTCGGGCACGGCACGGATCAGGGCAATAACCTCGGTCAGCAAAGCACGATGACGACGGCGCTCGCGCTGCTTGGCAGCGCGACCGGCAAAAGGATCGCGCAGACGGTGGGGCTGGATGAGTTTTCGGTCGGCCGAAGCGAGGTCGGGTTGACTGATCCGCAGGTGGTGATGGTGTCGAAGGCGATTAACGAGTGGCTCGTGATCGGCTACGAGCAGGGCTTGCAGTCGGCGAGCAATGCAATCAAGGCGACGGTGAATCTGACGCGGTACTGGTCGGTCGTGGCTTACGGTGGCACGTTCTATGGCGCTGACGTGCTGTACACGCGACGTTTTGACCGGATCAGATGGTGACGGGCAGGATGCCGGTGCCCGCGTAGCGGGCGGCGGCATTCACAAAGGCATGAGCCGCATGAACGGCATGAACGGCACGAACCGCATGAGCCGCATGAGCCGCATGAGCCGCATGAGCCGCATGAGCCGCATGAGCCGCATGAGCCGCATGAGCATAAAAAACGGCCCGCTCCAATCAGGAGCGGGCCGTTTTTTTCTGCCTGAACGACGCGAGTCCGCAGCAAAACCCGCCACGGACACCGCTCATCCAGGGAAACGTTACTTCACGCGCATGCCTGGCTTCGCACCGCTATCCGGTTCGAGCACGTACAGACCCGGTTCGGCTTTTTCGTCGGTCGCCGAGGCGGCCAGCACCATCCCTTCGGACAGGCCGAACTTCATCTTGCGCGGTGCCAGATTCGCGACCATCACCGTCAGCTTGCCGATCAACTGTGCTGGCTGATACGCCGACTTGATGCCCGAGAACACGTTGCGTGTTTTCTCTTCGCCCACGTCGAGCGTGAGTTGCAGCAGCTTGTCCGAGCCTTCCACCGCCTTGCAGTCGACGATCTTCGCGATGCGCAGGTCGATCTTCGCGAAGTCGTCGATCGAGATCACGCCAGGGGTTTCGTCCTTGTCCGCGGCGGCAGCTTTTGCGGCGGCTTTCGCCTTGGCCTTCGCGTCGGCCGGCGCAGCCGCTTCCGGCGTGGCCTGCAGCGAATCGCGATTGGCCGCGAGCAGCGCTTCGATCTGCTTCGGATCGACGCGCGTCATCAGATGCTTGTACGCATTGATCGGACGAGCGGAGCTGAGCGGCACGTTGACGTCGGCCCACACCAGCGGCTCGATGCCGAGGAACGCCTCGACCGCCTCGGCGACCTTCGGCAGCACCGGCTTCAGCGCCAGCGACAGCAAACGGAACGCTTCGACGCTCACGCTGCAGGTCTCATGCAGCGCGACCGCATTCGCCGGGTCTTTCGCCTGGTCCCACGGCTTGGCGGTGTCGACGTACGCGTTGACCGCGTCGGCCAGTTCCATGGTCTGACGCAACGCGCGGTTGTACTCGCGCGCCTCGTAGTTCGCAGCGATTTGCGGAACCGCGGCGCGCAGCGTGGCGAGCAGCGGATGCTGCATCGCGCTGTCCTGCACGCGGCCTTCGAAGCGCTTGATCAGGAACCCGGCGGCGCGGCTCGCGATGTTCACGTACTTGCCGACCAGATCGCTGTTCACGCGCGCCTGGAAGTCGTCGAGGTTCAGGTCGAGATCTTCCATCGTGCTGTTCAGCTTGGCCGCGAAGTAGTAGCGCAGCCATTCCGGATTCAGGCCCGTGTCGATCACGCTTTGCGCGGTGATGAAGGTGCCGCGCGACTTCGACATCTTCGCGCCGTCGACGGTCAGGAAGCCGTGCGCGAACACGTTGGTCGGCGTGCGATGACCCGAAAACTCGAGCATGGCCGGCCAGAACAGCGTGTGGAAATACAGAATGTCTTTGCCGATGAAGTGATACTGCTCGGCCGTCGAACCCTTGCGGATCCACGAATCGAAATCGAGCCCGCGCTTTTCGGCGAGGTTCTTGAAGCTCGCGTAATAGCCGACCGGCGCATCGAGCCACACGTAGAAATACTTGCCCGGCGCGCCCGGAATTTCGAAGCCGAAGTAAGGTGCGTCGCGCGAGATGTCCCAGTCGGCGAGCTTGGCTTCGCCAGCGTCGCCGAGCCATTCGCGCATCTTATTGGTGGCTTCGGGTTGTGCGAGGCCGCCGACCCACGCGCGCAGGAAATTCTCGCAGCGCGGATCGGACAGACGGAAGAAGTAGTGCGTCGACGTCTTGCGAACCGGCGTGGCGCCCGAGACGACCGAGTACGGGTTGACCAGATCAGTCGGCAGATAAGTCGAGCCGCATACTTCGCAACTGTCGCCGTATTGATCTTTCGCGCCGCATTTTGGGCACTGACCCTTGATGAAACGGTCCGGCAGGAACATTTCCTTGACCGGGTCATACGCCTGTTCGATATCGCGCGCCTCGATCAGGCCCGCTTCCTTCAGCGCCAGATAGACGTTTTCACTGAGAACGCGGTTCTCGTCGGAATCGGTCGAATAATAATTGTCGAACGAAATGCCGAAGCTGTCGAAGTCGCGCTTGTGTTCCTGCCACACGCGGTCGATCAGCTGCTTCGGCGTCAGACCTTCCTTCTCCGCGCGCAGCATGATCGGCGTGCCGTGCGTGTCGTCGGCGCCCACGTAGTAGACCTCGTGCCCGTGCATTCGCAACGTCCGGACCCAGATGTCCGTCTGGATATATTCGACCAGATGGCCAATATGGATTTGCCCGTTCGCATACGGAAGGGCTGACGTGACGAGAACCTGGCGACGGCCTGACGGCGCGCCTGCGGAGAGATCGGTTGCGGGTGCTGACATAAGGATGGTGGGAGCCTGCGGTGGGACGAAACGTTGATTCTAGCAGGGCGGGCGCGTGGCGCGGGTCGGGCCGCGTGGGGCGGGACGGGGATGCTGCGGATGGGGAGGGCGTAGCGCGGGGTGTCTGGCGAACGCGTACAAAGCGAGCGCGCAAAAAAAACCGGGGCTATTAACCCCGGAGCAACAACGACAAGAGGAGAATGGTGACGCGGCGGCTTCGCCAGCCACGTACCGTAAAGACAGACCGCGGATTTTCGGCAGAGTTCGAAATTTTTTTCGTCCTCGTGCGAGATTATCTTTCCGCAGCTTTTTTACGCGGCCCTACGAGGCCCGGTTCGCAGCCTCTGCGTTCCGCCAGGCGCCGCTGTGCAAAAGCCGGCGCCTGCTCGCGTCATTCTCCAGAAGCCTTGTGTTTATTGCGTGCTGTGCTGAGCCGTAGCGCGCAGATAGATTTCCACGCGACGGTTGGCCGCACGGCCAGCTTCGGTGTTGTTGTCGGCGATTGGCTGGTTCTGGCCCATGCCCTGTGCCGACAGGCGCTGCGGTGCGACGCCGCGTTGCGCCAGGTAGCCGGTCACGCTTTCCGCGCGATTGACCGACAGCGTCTGGTTATACGCCGGCGAGCCCGTGCTGTCCGTATGGCCGACCACTTGCGCGATCACTTCCGGATTCTGCTGCAGCGTCTGGACCAGTTGATCCAGCACCGGCGCGAACGACGGCTTGATGGCATAGCTGCTGGTGTCGAACGTGACCGAACTCGGAATGTTCAGCTTGAGCGAGCCGTCCGGCTGCTCGGTGATCTGCGTGCCGGTGCCCTTGGTGGCGCCTGACAGGCGGTTGTGAATGTTCTGCCAGTTGTAGCCGGTAATGCCGCCCACCGCCGCGCCGACGCCCGCTCCGATCGCCGCGCCCTTGCCGCCGCCGAAGATGGCGCCGAGCGCCGCGCCAGTGCCGGCACCCACGCCCGTTCCAACTGCCGTGTTCGTGCCCTGTTGGGTGGCGCAGCCTGCCAGCAGCGAGCCTGCCACGGCAAAGACAGCCAGGCGAGTCATCATTTTTGCATTCATTTTCGGTTCCTCTTGAGTGACGCGAATAAAGCAGTGGTAGCGATCAATTTATCTGGTGAACATGACGGCCGTAAAGCCGCCTGCTCATGAAGCGGGAAAACCTGCGCCATTTTCAGTCCCGGTCCGACAGTCGAGAAGGGTCTTCCGGCAGCGCCTGGCGCCTGATACTACAATAATGGCTGAATTACCCGGCGATGCGACCCCATGGCGTTCCGCCTGCCGAAGGGTGCTACGCACGCGTAGTTTTCGCAATGCTGTCTAACAATTTTTTTCAAATTCCGGCGCGTGGCCGATGCATCGATTTCGCCGCGCCGCAGGTGTTCCCCACGGAGTGTCAATGAGTATCGATCGGGCTTTGGTCGACGCTGCCCTCGCGGCCGTCGCCGACCCCAACACCGGCTTGCCGTATGCGGCCGCCAAAAACATCCGGAATGTAGCCGTGGAGGGTGACACCGTTAGCCTCCAGGTCGTGCTCGGCTATCCGGCCAAACGCCAGTTTGAAGCAATCCGCACCCAGTTCGCCGACGCGCTGCGCACCGTACCAGGTGTAGCGAAGGTGGGCATCGACGTGTCCACGCAAATCGCCGCGCATACCGTGCAGCGCGGTGTGAAACTGTTGCCGAACGTGAAGAACATCGTCGCCGTGGCATCCGGCAAGGGCGGCGTCGGCAAGAGCACGACCGCGGTGAATCTGGCGCTCGCGCTGGCGAGCGAAGGCGCGTCGGTCGGCATTCTCGACGCGGACATTTACGGCCCGTCGCTGCCCATGATGCTCGGCATCGAAGGCCGTCCCGAATCGCCGGACGAAAAATCGATGAACCCGATGACCGGCCACGGCGTGCAGGCGAACTCGATCGGCTTTCTGATCGAACAGGACAACCCGATGGTGTGGCGCGGCCCGATGGCTACCTCGGCACTTGAACAATTGCTGCGGCAGACCAACTGGCACGATCTCGACTATCTGATCGTCGACATGCCGCCGGGCACCGGCGACATTCAACTGACCTTGTCGCAGCGTGTTCCGGTCACGGGCGCGGTGATCGTCACCACGCCGCAGGACATCGCGTTGCTCGACGCCAAGAAGGGCCTCAAGATGTTCGAAAAGGTCGGCATTCCGATCCTCGGCATCGTCGAGAACATGAGCATGCATATCTGCTCGAACTGCGGTCACGAAGAGCATATTTTCGGCGCGGGTGGCGGCGAGCGGATGGGCAAGGAGTATGGCGTCGATGTGCTCGGCAGCCTGCCCCTCGACATCACGATCCGTGAGCAGGCGGACTCGGGCAAACCCACGGTCGTGGCCGATCCGGAAGGGCGTATCGCAGAGATCTACCGGTCGATCGCACGCAAGGTGGCCATTCATATTGCCGAACGGGCTCGCGACATGACATCGAAGTTTCCGAACATCGTTGTGCAGAACACCTGATCAGTCGTTCGGACAAGGGGCTAAGGCGTCTATTTGCGCCTGGTCTCGCGGTATCATGTCGACTTCAAAGGTTCGGTCCGGCGGCCGCAGGGGCGGCCGCCAGGCCGGCAAGAGGATCGCATGGGAAAACGAATCGACGGGCAGGCAGTGCATGCGTTCATTGTTCTGGCTGTCAGCTGTGTGCTGTTGTCCGGCTGTAGCACTTTCCTGAGACCACAGGAAAAGCGCGCTGACGCGCAACTGTTGCCCACGGTGGGCAATCAGGCGCGCGGCCTCGTGACGTTTATCGAGCGCTCGGACGGCGTGCAGGTTACCTACAATCTCGCAGGCCTGCCGCCCAACAGCGACCACGCGTTGCAGGTCCACGAGCGGGGCGACTGTAACGCCGCCGACGGCTCCAGCACGGGCGAGGTATTCTCACCGGCTGCCGAGCGTCTGAAAGCGGGCGCGCGGGTCGAAGGCGACCTCGGCAATATTCACGCAGACGATAACGGCGTGGCGACTGGCTTCATCGTCGCGCCAGACGTGTCGCTCGACGGCATCCGCTCGGTGTTGCAGCGTGCTGTGGTGCTGCATCGCGACGCGACCGACCCCTACGCGTATCCGCAGCACGGCGCGGGTCCCGCGATTGCCTGCGGCGTGATTCGTCAGTGAGCATGAGCCGGCAGCCAGCGTGGCTGCCAGAGCGCGCTCAGAAGGGCGTGAAGCGGCCTTCCGGCATCGTCCGCAGCACCATTGCCATGATCGCGTAAAATAAGCGCCTTCCATCGGGGTGCCCGTCGGTCAATCCGGCCGCAGACGCCAGAGCAACAGCCTGACGTCGCCGCGTAGTCCTTGAAGACTGTGCGCCGGAGCTGCCCGGCATCCCTGGTTTGATATCCGCGGTTATCCGTCACACATCTGTCATTCAAGTCGAGCAGCGTTCACCTATGACCATCAAATCCGACAAGTGGATCCGGCGCATGGCCGCGTCTCACAACATGATCGAGCCGTTTGCGCCCGATCAGGTCCGCGTCTCCGAAGACGGCCGGAAGATTGTCAGCTACGGCACGTCGAGCTACGGCTACGACATTCGCTGCGCCGACGAATTCAAGATCTTCACGAATATCAACTCGACCATCGTCGACCCGAAGAACTTCGACGAGAAGTCGTTTGTCGATTTCAAGGGCGACGTCTGCATCATCCCGCCGAATTCGTTCGCGCTGGCCCGCACCGTCGAGTATTTCCGCATTCCGCGCAGCGTCCTGACCGTGTGTCTGGGCAAGTCCACGTATGCGCGCTGCGGGATCATCGTCAACGTGACGCCGTTCGAGCCGGAATGGGAAGGCCACGTCACGCTCGAATTCTCGAATACGACACCTTTGCCTGCGAAAATCTACGCGAACGAAGGCGTTGCCCAGGTGCTGTTTTTCGAAAGCGACGAAATTTGTGAGACGTCGTACGCGGACCGCGGCGGCAAATATCAAGGTCAGCACGGCGTTACGTTGCCCAAAACGTGACGTCCGCAGCGCACTGACCCACCAGTTACACCGGGTGACCGCTGCACTTTACTGAATGTGCAGCGGTCGTTCTTTTTGGAGAATCGCCCATGAAGTTTCGTTTTCCCGTCGTCATCATCGACGAAGATTTCCGCTCCGAGAACATCTCGGGTTCCGGCATCCGGGCTTTGGCCGAAGCTATCGAGAAAGAAGGCGCGGAAGTGCTCGGGTTGACGAGCTACGGCGACCTGGCCTCGTTCGCGCAGCAGTCGAGCCGCGCGTCGTGCTTCATCCTGTCGATCGACGACGACGAACTGCTGCCGTACGTCGATAACGTGGTGGTGGAAGGCGAGACGCCCGAGCTGGCCGCCGCGATCATCGCGTTGCGCGCGTTCGTTGCCGAAGTGCGCCGCCGCAACGCAGACATTCCGATCTTCCTGTACGGCGAAACGCGCACGTCGCGCCACCTGCCAAACGACATCCTGCGCGAACTGCATGGCTTCATCCACATGTTCGAGGACACGCCGGAGTTCGTCGCGCGCCACATCATCCGCGAGACCAAGGTGTATCTGGATTCGCTCGCGCCGCCGTTCTTCAAGGAGCTGGTGCAATACGCGGACGAAGGTTCGTACTCGTGGCACTGCCCGGGTCACTCGGGCGGCGTGGCGTTCCTGAAGAGCCCGCTCGGCCAGATGTTCCACCAGTTCTTCGGCGAGAACATGCTGCGCGCCGACGTGTGTAATGCCGTCGACGAACTCGGCCAGCTGCTCGACCACACCGGTCCGGTCGCGGCTTCCGAGCGCAACGCCGCGCGCATTTTCAGCGCCGACCACGTGTTCTTCGTGACCAACGGCACGTCCACGTCGAACAAGATCGTCTGGCACGGCACGGTTGCGCCGGGCGACATCGTGCTGGTGGACCGCAACTGCCACAAGTCGATCCTGCACGCGATCACGATGACTGGCTCGATTCCGGTGTTCCTCACGCCCACGCGTAACAACTTCGGCATCATCGGCCCGATTCCGCGCAGCGAATTCGAGCCGGAAAACATCAAGAAGAAGATCCTCGCGAACCCGTTCGCGCGCGAAGCGCTCGCGAAGAATCCGGATCTGAAGCCGCGCATTCTGACCATCACGCAAAGCACGTACGATGGCGTGATCTACAACGTCGAGATGATCAAGGAAATGTTGGGCGACTGGCTCGACACGCTGCACTTCGACGAAGCGTGGCTGCCGCACGCGGAATTCCACGAGTTCTACCAGGACATGCACGCGATCGGCGCGGGCCGTCCGCGCATCAGCGCGCTGGTGTTCGCGACGCACTCCACGCACAAGCTGCTGGCCGGTATCTCGCAGGCTTCGCAGATCGTCGTGCAGGATTCGAAGAACAGCCGCTTCGACAAGCACCGCTTTAACGAAGCGTATCTGATGCACACGTCCACCAGCCCGCAGTACGCGATCATCGCTTCGTGCGACGTGGCCGCGGCCATGATGGAAGCGCCGGGTGGCCCGGCGCTGGTCGAGGAGTCGATCGCCGAAGCGCTCGATTTCCGCCGCGCGATGAGCAAGGTCGACGCCGAATACGGCGACGAGTGGTTCTTCAAGGTGTGGGGCCCAGATCAGTTCGCCGACGAAGGCATCGGCTCGCGCGAAGACTGGATGCTGCGCCCGAACGACGCGTGGCACGGCTTTGGCCCGCTCGCCGAAGGCTTCAACATGCTCGACCCGATCAAGGCGACCATCGTCACGCCGGGCCTGGACATGGACGGCGGCTTCGGCGAGACCGGCATTCCGGCTGCGATCGTCACGAAGTACCTGGCCGAGCACGGCATCATCGTTGAGAAGACAGGGCTGTATTCGTTCTTCATCATGTTCACGATCGGCATTACCAAGGGCCGCTGGAACTCGATGGTCACCGAACTCCAGCAGTTCAAGGACGACTACGACAACAACCAGCCGTTGTGGCGCGTGTTGCCCGAGTTCGTCCAGCATCATCCGATGTACGAGCGCGTCGGCCTGCGCGACCTGTGCCAGCAGATCCACAGCGTCTATCGTGCCAATGACATCGCGCGTCTGACGACCGAGATGTACCTGTCGAGCATGGAACCGGCGATGAAGCCGTCCGACGCGTTCGCGAAGCTCGCGCACCGCGAGATCGACCGGGTGCCTATCGACGAACTCGAAGGCCGTGTCACGTCGATCCTGTTGACGCCGTATCCGCCGGGCATCCCGCTGCTGATCCCGGGCGAGCGCTTCAACAAGACCATCGTCAACTATCTGCGCTTCGCTCGCGAGTTCAACGAGCGCTTCCCGGGGTTCCATACGGACATCCACGGGCTTGTCGGCGAAACGATCAACGGGCGCATCGAATATTTCGTCGATTGCGTTCGCGCTTGACGATGCGACGTGTGAGGTCCCTGTTGTGCGCGCTGACCGTGGGGTCGGCGGCGCTGCTCGGCGCGCTGCCTTCGGCGGTGCGCGCCGAAGTCGCGGCCGCCGATCCGATCGACGCGTCGATGCGCTCGTGTCTCGCGCGCAGCGACATGTCGACGACAACGGGGCAAGTGCAGTGCATGGACAACGCGCGAATCGGCTGGAAGGCTGCGCTGGACAGCGCGTGGCAGCAGCTTCAGACGAAGTTGCCGCCAGCGCGCCGCAAGCTGTGGGAGAAGAGTCAGGCAAGCTGGCTGGCTTCGCGAGACGCCGAGAAGCAATTGTTGGCGGCGGCGTTCGCCACCACGCGCGGGTCGATGTATGTGCTGGCGGAAGCCGACATGCAATTGCAACCGGTGCGCGATCGTGCGCTCGCGTTGCGCGCTGCGGTGGCTGACGCGGGAAGCCCGCCGCCGCGCCGGCCACGAGCCTGTAACGCGGATGCGCGCTGCGAGCACGCGATGTTCGATCTGAACCGCTACTACCATCGCTTGCAGTCGAAGATGCCTGCTCATTCGCGGCCCACGCTGGTGCGTGCGCAGCGGGCGTGGAATGAGTATCTCGCCGCGGCGACAGCGGTGATCGACGAGCGTGGCCGGATCGACATCATCGGCGCGCGGGTGGCGACGTTGAAGCGTTTGTCGGACACAGTCGGAAACGACTGAGCACCTATTGCGCGGTCTGGCTTCTGAAGGGCAATGCGCGGCAATACGTGCCAACGCGGCACTACGCGGCAAGACCGGCGCGCCTCAAGCGCGCCGCCATCACCCAGCCCTGATTCAATCAATCGAGCTGATAGTCTTCGGCCTGCTGCCTGGGTACGGCCAATGAAGGCTCGCCGCGCAGATCGCGCGTGGCGTCCTCGATTATCGTGGACATCGTGCTGAGTGCGAGGTCGTTGTCGTCGGTGCCGAACGGCTCTTCGATCTGCGACGCAATCGCCTCGTGCGCCATGAACGTGTACGCGACAAACACCGCGAACACGGGCGTGAAAATGCCAATACTGTCGACCAGTCCAAACGGCAACGACGCGCAGAAGAAATACACCGTGCGGTGAATCATCACCGAATACGCGAACGGCAGCGGTGTCGACGCGATGCGCTCGCAGCCGCCAATCACATCCGAGAGCCCATTCAGATTCCGGTCCAGCGCGTTCACCGCCATGGGATCGATCGCGCCTGCGTGAGCCTGCCGCTGCACCCATTCGCCGAGAAACAGCATCAATGTCGCGGGCCGGTAGCGCGACGCCATCACGCGCTCGAGCAGCGCCTCGGGCAAGCGCGCGGCGAGGTCGTCGCGTGAATCGCTTCGACGCAGCTGATGTCGCAGCGCATGCGGGATCGCGCGCAACGCGGCGAGAAATTCGTCGAGATCTTCGTTCGCTATCTGACGCGACGGCAACGTGAGCACCTGACGCGTGAGCGAGCGCGACTCGTTCAATAGTTGGCCCCACAGCTTGCGCGCTTCCCACCAGCGGTCGTAGCTGGCGTTGTTCCTGAAGCCGAGGAAGACCGCGAGCGCAATGCCGACCAGCGAGAAGGGCGCGGTGGTGTTGAGGTTCAGCGTGATCGGCAGCAGGTGGTCGTGAGCGGCCACGGCGACGATCGAAATGCAGAAGATGAGGAACAGCCGCGGGAGCAACTGCGGCAGGACCGAGCCCCGCCACGCGAGCAGCATGCGGAACCAATGGAGATGCGGACGGATGATCATTGGATTGAGCGGCGTGTCTGAAGCGAAAGAGACCCTATTATCTCTTTTTGTTTGCAGCACGCCGATCGGTGTGAGCAGCCGCCAGACAGTCAACGCCGTCAGATCAGCCGGACAACCCAACGAACGACCCGCGCCGCACGCATCTTATCGACGCTGCGGCGCGGTTTGACTCAGCCCATCAATCGCGCGGCGAAGAAGCTGCGCCGTGGCTCAACCAGTCCAGCACGGCGGTTGCATCGTCGTCCGCGCCTTGACGCGCTTTGGCGACGGTCTCGGCGACATCGGCGCTAGGCACTGCGCGACGAATCGCCACACCGACCGCGAGAATGTCGATCATCACCAGATGCAGAATGCGCGAGATCATCGACAACTGCGATTCGCGGATTTCAATGTGATCGGTTTCCAGCGCAACGGTGGCGCGCTTGGCCAACGGCGTATTGCTCGACGTAATCGCGATCACCTTCGCGCCGGCCTGCATCGCGACTTCCAGCACACGCAACAATTCAGGCGCGCGCCCGGACTTCGAAACGGCCACGATCACATCGCCCTTGCCGAGCAATGCCGCCGACGCCGCCTGCATGTACAGGTCGCCATAAGCAATGGTCGGAATGCCGAAGCGGAAGAACTTGTAGTGCGCGTCCTGGGCGACGATGTTCGAATTGCCGAGCCCATAGAACTCGATGCGCCGCGCGCCGTTCAACAGGTCGATAGCCCGTTCGACGTGCTCGAAATTCAGATGCTCGCGCAACTGCAGGATCGCCGACACGGTGTTATCCAGCACCTTCGCACCGAAGTCCGTCGCGGTGTCGCCCAGATGCACCTGACTGTGGCTGACCGGAATCGTGCCGGTCAAACCCGTGGCCAGCTTCAGCTTGAAATCGGACAGGCCCTGGCAGCCGAGCGAACGGCAGAAGCGGATCACCGTTGGCTGACTGACGTCGGCTTTGCGCGCGATGTCGACGATCGGATCGTTGATGATCGAACGCGGATGATTCAGCGCGAGATCGGCGACGCGGCGTTCGGCCGGCGTCAACGCGTCGCGCATCTGACGAATCCGCTCGAACACCGCCGACGAACTGCCGCCCGCGCGGTTCGACAACTGCTCGGCCAGAATCGCCGAAACACCGAGAAACGCCGGATATTCAGCGGTAATCACATAGGTCGGCACGTTCTGCAGATAGGCCTCGAAGCGGCCCTTTGCCTCGAAGCGCTGACGGAACGACGAACGCGCGAAGACCTCACCCAGCCGCGGCACGACGCCGCCGCCGATGTAGATGCCGCCCAGCGCGCCGAGCGTCACCGCGATATTGCCCGCGAAGGTGCCGAGAATGCCGCAGAACACGTCGACGGATTCGGCCGCGAGCGGCTCGCCTTCCAGCGCGCGCTTGACGATCTCGATCGTGTCGACGTTCGATGCCACGCGCTTCTTGTCGCGGCCTGCCAGTGCGCGATAAATCACTTCGAGGCCAGGGCCGGCCGCGACCCGTTCGAACGACACATGCGACCACTTCTTGCGCGCATATTGCAGCACGATGTCTTCGCGCTCGTCGGCTGGCGCGAAGGTGGCGTGACCGCCTTCGCTGCCGAGCGCGATCCAGCGGTCGTCGGCGGGAATCAGGCCGGACACGCCCATGCCGGTGCCGGGGCCGAGCAGGCCGATCACACTATTCGGCCGGCGCGTGCCGCCGCCCACCTGCACGCGCTGCGCGTCGGTGAGGCCGGGCAGCGCCATGGCCAGCGCGGTAAAGTCGTTCACCACCAGCAACGTGTCGAAGCCGAGCGCGCGGCGCGTCGCTTCGATCGAAAAGCTCCAGTCGTGATTCGTCATGCTCACCTGATCGCCGTCGACCGGGTTCGCAATCGCAATCGCCGCATGATTCACGCGGCCGATCTTGTTGTCCTTCAGATACTTCTTGATAACGTCGGCAACACCCGGATAGCTCGCGCACGGATAGACCTGCACCGAGCCGATTTCGCCCGGGCCGGTTTCCAGCGCGAAGCGCGCGTTAGTGCCGCCGATGTCGGCCAGCAGCCGGGGTCCATCGGCGTGCTGGCCCGCGCCAGGCACTGCCTTAGTTTGCACACCAGTAGACATCGAGTCTCACTCCCTTGTCGTTTGCCAACTGTGAGATGGCATTTTTTTGTAGCGAAGCGGTGGCGGCGTTCAGCACGTCCATCTTTCGCGGTCCTGCGATCAGCAAAAACAGATGCTTCACTTCTTTCAATGCGGAGAGCGACCAGCTCACGCGCGCGTGCGGCGCGGCGCCGGGATGCACGGCGACGAAGCGCTCGGTGGTGGTGATCGCGTGATCCCATTCGGGCGAGTCGGCAAAGATCGACGCCGTGTGGCCGTCTTCGCCCATGCCGAGAATCGCGACGTCCGGCACTGCGCTAAAGCGCGGGTCGGCGTTCAGCGCGGCGACATGCGCGTTGAGGTCTTGTGTGGTGTCGACCAGCGGCCAGTACACCGTGTTCGCGGCGGCATTCTGCAACAGCGTGCCGTGCACGAGTTGCGAGTTGCTCGCGCTGTCCGTCTCCGGCACCCAGCGATCGTCGACCAGCGTCACGGCAATGTGCGGCCAGTCGAAAGATTGCGTGGATAACGTTTGCAGGAACGGACGCGGACTGCTGCCGCCGGACACTGCAAGCAGGGCCGGGCGGGCGGCAGCGGTGGTCGTGCCGGTAGCGGCCGCGGCCGCCTGAGCGGCGAGCGACGCATGTAACGCGTCGCCAACCGCCTTCGCCAACGCGTCGGATTGGGCGCGTTGATCGTCGAAAGCGTGAAGCTGGATCACTTCTCCTCCGTGCTGCTTTCTTGTTGGATCTGCGGAATCTGCCGTCCTGCTCTCGCGTGATGTCCGCAGGGTGGGGTGCCTTGTGGGCGCTTACGCGTTACCGGCGCGATTCCGTTCAGTTCGTCGGTGGGTCTGACTGGCGTCGCAGCGGGTTCAATCGGGTGATCGGGCTCGTTGCGGCGCCGTGAATCAATTCTCTTCTTCGAGCCAGCAGGTGCCATGCTGCGCGAGCATCGCGCTGGCGGCGGCCGGTCCCCAGGTGCCCGATGCGTAGGGCTTGGGTGGCTTGTTCGACGCCTTCCAGTCGTTCAGGATCGGCTCGACCCAGCGCCATGCGGCTTCCTGCTCGTCGCGGCGCACGAACAGCGCGAGGCGTCCGTTGATCACGTCGAGCAACAGACGCTGATACGCCTCCATCTGCCCTTCGCGGAAGAACTGGTCGAACGCGAGATCGAGGTGGACGCTCGCGAGGTTCATGCCTTCGCCGGGCTGCTTGGCGAGACAGTAGAGGCGAATCGTTTCATTCGGCTGCAGCCGGATCACGAGACGGTTCGCACCGGCGCGCAATGCTGAAGCGCCCAGTGCCGAATGCGGCACCGCACGAAAATTCACGACGATTTCGGCGACGCGATCCGCCAGGCGCTTGCCGGTGCGCAGGAAAAACGGCACGCCGGCCCAGCGCCAGTTTTCGATTTCGACTTTCAATGCGACGAAGGTCTCGGTCGTGCTGTCGGGCTTCACGCCGGGTTCGGTCGCATATGCCGGCACGGGCGTACCGCGAATGCCGCCCGCATGATACTGACCGCGCACCGCGACCTTGCCGATTTCATTCGGATCGATCGGCTTCAGCGCGCGCAGCACGCGCAGCTTTTCGTCGCGGACCGAGTCGGAATCCATTGAGTGCGGCGGCTCCATCGCGACGATGGAAAGCAGTTGCAGCAAATGGTTTTGCACCATGTCGCGCAACGCGCCGGTGTTGTCGTAGAAGTCCCCGCGTGCTTCGACGCCGAGTTCTTCCGCAATCGTGATCTGGATGCTCTCGACCCACTCGCGACGCCACAACGGTTCGAACAGCGCATTGCCGAAGCGCAGCGCGAGCAGGTTCTGCACCGGCTCTTTACCGAGGTAGTGGTCGATCCGGTAGATCTGTTCTTCGGCGAAGATCTTGCCGACTGCGTCGTTGATCGCATTCGACGACTTCAGGTCATAGCCGAGCGGCTTTTCCAGCACGATGCGCGCATTTTCATTGAGGCCGACCGACGCCAGCGCGTGACAGATCGGCACGAACAGCGACGGCCCCGTGGCCAGATAGAACACCCGAATGCCAGGCAAGTCCTGGATCGCGTCGCGCAGATGAGTGAAGTCTTCCGGATTGCCGAGATCGATCTTCACGAACTCGATACGCGTGAGGAAGCTCGCCCATGCCGCTTCATCTACACCCTTCTTCGACACATGCGGTTTGACGTGTTCGTTCACCCATTGCAGGTATTCGTCGCGATTCGCCGCGTGACGTGCCACCGCGACGATCTTGCCGCTGTCGGCGAGCATGCCGCCCGCACGGTGTGCTTCAAACAGTGCCGGCAGGATCTTGCGCATCGACAGATCGCCGGTTCCGCCGAAGAGAACGAAGGTGAAGCTTGAATCGGTTTGCATGAGTCTCCGTCGATGTCCTGGGGTCGCCGCGCTGAGCGCGTATGGTTCGCGCATTGTCCGAAAAGGCGACCGTAGTCCGATAAAATATTTTTTGACACTGAATTGTAGTTTAACTACAATCCAAATCAAGAGGTAGCGCTAATTCGATGAAAAAAGCGTGCGATGTTATGCAAGATGCGCGTTTTCCCGAATCGGCGAGCGTCCCTGCATGTTAACGGACATTATGTGTCGGCACGTGCCAGCATGCCCTAGGCGGCCCTTACGGAAAGCCAGGGCGTTGACCGGCCGGCAAGGGTGGTTGCCCGATTTGACGTGCAAGGCACCTCGAGTCTGCCGCGCCCAACGCGGGCAGGCAAAAATCAAAAGAGGAGACAAACAGTTGCATCCCGAACCACTCATCTCTTGAGCTTCTAGCGGCCGGACATCGGTCCGCCGGCACATGCCCTCGCGCATGCGCCCGACCGTGCTCGATCGCCCAGTGTTTTGCCTGTTTGAACCAACCACAGCACCCTGGCGACATCAGGGGCCATTTGTTTTTTGTTCAGGTGTCTGGAGGAGATAAGCAATGAAATTTCGCGCGATCATGGGCGCTTTGTGCGCCGCAGGTCTGATGTGTGGCGTCTCGGCTGTGCAAGCCGCTGAGTCGATCGAAGTGTTGCACTGGTGGACTTCGGGCGGCGAATCGAAAGCCGTCGGCGTCCTCAAGGACGACATGACGAAGCAAGGTTACACGTGGAAGGACTTCGCGGTTGCAGGCGGCGCGGGCGCGGCTGCCATGACGGCACTCAAGACGCAGGTCATCTCGGGCAACGCACCGAGCGCGGCACAGATCAAGGGTCCGCTGATCCAGGACTGGGCTTCGCAAGGCGTACTGGTGCCGATCGACGCGGCTGCTGGCGACTGGAAGAAGAACCTGCCGCCGGAAATCGACAAGATCATGCACGCCGACGGTCACTACGTTGCAGCACCGTTCTCGGTGCACCGCGTGAACTGGCTGTACATCAACAAGGCAGCACTGGACAAGGCAGGCGGCAAGGTTCCGACCACGTGGCCTGAGTTCTTCGCTGTAGCCGACAAGATGAAGGCCGCCGGCATCCAGCCGATCGCCATGGGCGGTCAGCCGTGGCAAGACCTGACGCTGTGGGAAGACGTCGTGCTGTCGCAAGGCGCGGGCTTCTACAAGAAGGCGATCGTCGACCTCGACGAAAAGACGCTGACGTCGGATCAGATGGTCCAGGTGTTCGATACGGTCCGCAAGATCCAGGGCTACTTCGACGCAGGCCGCACGGGCCGTGACTGGAACCTGGCTACCGCCATGGTCATCAACGGCAAGGCTGGTATGCAGTTCATGGGCGACTGGGCGAAGGGCGAATTCGCCAACGCCGGCAAGAAGTCGGGCACGGACTACGTCTGCGCTGCTGTGCCGGGCACGGAAAAGTCCTACACGTTCAACGTCGACTCGTTCGTGTTCTTCCAGCAGAAGGGCGCGAAGGAAGCTACGCCGGGTCAATTGGCTCTCGCCAAGACGATCATGACGCCGGACTTCCAGGAACAGTTCAGCCTGAACAAGGGTTCGATCCCGGTTCGTCTGGGCGTGTCGATGGCCAAGTTCGACGACTGCGCGAAGAAGTCGTACGCGGATGAACAGGTTGCAATCAAGTCGGGCGGCTACGTGCCTTCGCTGGCACACGGCATGGCTCAACCGGATGCAGCAGCAGGCGCAATCTCCGACGTGGTCACGAAGTTCATGAACTCGCAGGAAGATTCGAAGACGGCAGTTGCCGCTCTCGCGAAGGCAGCGAAGACCAAGTAAGTGAAGTAAGCGAAGTGGCGCGCCCGAAGGCCTCCTGAAAGGGACGCGCCGGGCGCGTTCTTCAAGCCGCTGCTGCATCTGCTGTGTTGGCTGTGCAGCAGTGGCTTCACCCCTGGTTTCATAGAGTCACACCTATGCCGCAGAGGGCTCGCGCCATTCACGCGCGAGTAGTCCGACGGTACAGTTTCAGCAGGAGTCGAGTAGTGACTGCTTCTATCAGCGGAAACGGGAAAACGGCCTCGGCCACCCGCCGCACGTCGCCCATGGCGGCCCTTGCCGATCGCTGGATTCCGAAGCTGGTGCTCGCACCCAGCGTCGTGATCAGTCTGATCTTCGTGTATGGCTTTATCGCAATTACCGGTTATCTGTCGCTGTCCAATTCGCGGCTGATGCCTCGCTATGAATTCGCCGGTCTCGACCGCTACCGGGAACTGTTCGCCAACGACGTGTTCTGGACGTCGGCAGCGAATCTTGGCTGGTTCGGCATTCCGTTCATCGGTATCTGTATCGGCCTGGGCCTGTTCCTTGCCATTCTGCTCGATCAGCAGATCCGCAATGAAGGCGCGCTGCGCGCGGTGTTCCTGTACCCGATGGCGCTGTCGTTCATCGTGACGGGTACGGCATGGCAATGGATCATGACGCCGAGCGTCGGCCTCGAGAAAGTGTTTCACGACTGGGGCTGGACGAGCTTCTCGTTCAGCTGGCTCGGCGACCCCGACAAGGCGATTTTCTGCGTCGTGATCGCGGCCGTGTGGCAATCCACCGGCTTCGTGATGGCGCTGTTCCTCGCGGGCTTGCGTGGTGTCGACGGTGAAATCTTCAAGGCCGCGCAGATGGACGGCGCGAACCTGCCGACCATCTACCGCAAGATCGTGATTCCGAGCATGCGGCCGGTGTTCTTCTCCGTGCTGCTGATTCTTTGCCACATCACCATCAAGACGTTCGACCTGGTCGTCGCGTTGACCGCGGGCGGTCCGGGCACGTCGACGTCGCTGCCGGCTATTTTCATGTACACGTTTTCGTTCAATCGCGGGCAGCTGGGCGTCGGCGCGGCATCGTCGATGATGATGCTCGCTACCGTTGTGGCCGTGCTCGTGCCGCTGATGTATCTGGAATCGAGGAGCACCCGCAATGCAGCCTAAGATGACGATCAGCCGTGCCGTCATTTATGCGGCCCTGTTCCTGTTCGCCCTGTATTTCCTGTTCCCGCTGTACGTGATGCTGTCCACGTCGTTCAAGGACATCGACCAGCTGCGCACCGGCAACCTGCTTACGCCGCCTACCCATTGGTCCTTCGATCCATGGATCAAGGCATGGAGCGGCGCCTGTACGGGTGTGCGTTGCGACGGTATGCAGCCGTTCTTCATGAACTCGGTGCGGATGGTGATTCCCGCCGTGCTGATCTCGTCGATCGTCGGCGCGTTCAACGGTTATGTGCTCACGCACTGGCGTTTCCGCGGTGCCGATCCGATCTTCACGATGTTGCTGGTCGGCTGCTTCATCCCGTTCCAGGCGATCCTGCTGCCGATGGCGCGCTTCGAAGGCATGCTCGGCCTGTCGAATACGACGAGCGGTCTCGTGCTGGTGCACGTGATCTACGGTATTGCGTTCACCACGATGTTCTTCCGCAACTTCTACGTCAGCATTCCGGCTGAACTCGTGAAAGCGGCGCGCATCGACGGCGCGGGTTTCTTCACGATTTTCACGAAGATCCTGCTGCCGGTGTCGCTGCCGATTTTCATGGTGTGCCTGATCTGGCAATTCACGCAGATCTGGAATGACTTCCTGTTCGGGATTGTGTTCTCCGGTGTCGATTCGATGCCGATCACGGTGGCGCTGAACAACCTCGTGAACACCTCGACCGGCGTGAAGGAATACAACGTGGACATGGCCGGCGCGATCATCGCCGCATTGCCGACCCTGCTGGTCTATATCGTTGCCGGACGCTATTTCGTGCGCGGCCTGACAGCGGGCGCGGTGAAGGGCTAAGCGCCTCGCCAGACTATCCGAGCGCGGCGGCGCTTCACTGAATAGCACCGCCGCGATCCGTTAAAAGACGTTTTCAGGCAGTACCAGAGACAAGAGGATTCACAGCATGGCAAGCCTTTCCATCCGTGACGTGTACAAGACTTACCCGAACGGGGTGCCGGTTCTGAAGGGTGTCAATATCGACATCGAAGACGGCCAGTTCCTGATTCTGGTCGGCGGCTCGGGCTGCGGTAAGTCGACGCTGCTCAACATGATTGCCGGCCTCGAAACCGTGACCAAGGGCGAGATCCAGATCGATGGCAAGACGGTGAACAACCTGTCGCCGAAAGATCGCGATATCGCGATGGTGTTCCAGTCGTACGCGCTGTACCCGTCGATGACGGTGCGCGAGAACATCTCGTTCGGCCTGAACATCCGCAAGGTGCCGAAGCAGGAGCAGACGCAGATCGTCGACCGCGTGTCGAACACGTTGCAGATCACTCACCTGCTGGATCGCAAGCCGGGCCAGCTGTCCGGCGGCCAGCGCCAGCGCGTGGCAATGGGCCGTGCATTGGCACGCGATCCGGTGATGTTCCTGTTCGACGAACCGTTGTCGAACCTCGACGCCAAGCTGCGTATCGAGATGCGTTCGGAAATCAAGCTGCTGCATCAACGCTTGGGCACGACGATCGTCTACGTGACGCACGATCAGATCGAAGCGATGACGCTCGGCGACCGTATCGCGGTGATGAAAGACGGCGTCGTCCAGCAATTCGGGCCGCCGCAGGAAATCTACGACTCGCCGTCGAACCTGTTCGTGGCTGGCTTCATCGGCGCGCCGCCGATGAACTTCATCCAGGGCAAGCTCGTCGAGCAAGGCTCGGGTGTCGGCATCGAACTGGACACGGGCGTGACGCGCAAGGTGCTGAACCTGCCGTTCGAGTCGTCGAAGGTGAAGTCGCATGTTGGCCGTGAAGTGATTCTCGGCCTGCGTCCGGAGCGTATTACCGACGCACGCGGCGCACATGGCGACGATTCGAAGCTGCAACCGGTCGAAGTGAAGGTCGACGTGATCGAGCCGACCGGCCCGGACACGCTGGTGTTCGCACAGGTCAACGGCAAGCGTGTGGTGAGCCGCGTGCACCCGGCGTCGAACCCGCAGCCGTTGACGAACACGACGCTGCTGTTCGATACGTCGAAGGCGGTGTTGTTCGATCCGGCGAACGAAGAGCGGATTGCCTGAGTGACGGATTGCCGGCATTCGGTGTCATGCGAATGCCGGAGTGAAAAAAGCCCCATGCGTTTCACGACGCATGGGGCTTTTGCTT
This sequence comes from Paraburkholderia metrosideri, assembly GCF_904848625.1. Taxonomy (GTDB): domain Bacteria; phylum Pseudomonadota; class Gammaproteobacteria; order Burkholderiales; family Burkholderiaceae; genus Paraburkholderia; species Paraburkholderia metrosideri. Next base: position 324,083 of record NZ_CAJHCP010000003.1, on the reverse strand, counting down.
TTTGCTTTTGCTTCTACTTCTGCTCCCGCTTCTGGCTTACAGCGAACTCAAGCGTCCGCGATGCGTAGATCCGGATTGTTACGCGCCAACTCACTCACCCAATCGATAAACGCGCGCAGCCGCGAACTCAGATTGCGACGATGCGCGTAGAGGATCGACAGCGGCGTGCCGGGGCTCGTGTAGTTCGTGAGAATTTCCTTCAGCGCACCTTCGTTGATCAACTCGGCGACCATGAAGCGCGACGGCTGGATGATGCCGTGGCCGAGCGCGGCCGCGCCGATGTAGACCGAGCCGTCATTCACCGCGAGCACGCTATTCAGCGTCACTTTCGCGATGTCGCCGTTCACCTCGTATTCGAACGGAAAGGTCTTGCCGCTGCGCGCGGACACATAGTTGACGGCGCGATGCTCGGCGAGTTCGTCGAGCGTGGTGGGTGTGCCGTGTTTCTCCAGATACGCGGGCGATGCGCACGTGACGATGCGCGCGTGGCCAATGCGTCGTGCGACGAGGCTCGATTCTTCCGGCGTGCCCATCCGGATCACGCAGTCCACCCCATCCTGAATCAGGTCGATGTTGCGATCGGCGAGACCGAGCCGCACGTCGATCTCCGGGTATTGCCGGTAGAAGTCGTCGAGCGCGGGCAGCAGCAACGCGCGGGCAAGCGTGCCGGATGTATCGACGCGGATCGTGCCGGCCGGATTCTCGCGCTTGTTCGACAGCGACGACTCGGCGTCGGCGACTTCCGCGAGGATGCTCACGCAACGCTCGTAGAACGCGGCGCCGTCTTCGGTGACGCTCACCTGACGTGTCGAACGATTCAGCAGACGTACGCCGACGTGCTCCTCCAGCGCCTGGATCGTGCGGCTGACTTTGGCGCGCGGCAGGTCGAGCGATTCGGATACCTTGGTGAAGCTGTTCGCTTCGACCACACGGGTAAATATCTCCATCGCTTCGAAACGGTCCATGGTTTGCCTTAAGGGTGATGGGCGGAAGTGCCTGTCGAGGTGAAGTGTATAGGGTGGAAAAATTGTTGTCGCAATCAGGGTCGCGTTTTTGGGTTGCGTGGCGAGGGCACTCAGTCGGGCCTAATCGCGCTCAGGCGCGCCGAGTGGAAACAGCGGGCGATATGGCCGCGCTTCGTCGACCGCGCGCGCAAACGATGGCCTCGCCAGCAAGCGCTTGCGATAGGCGCGCACATGCTCGAATTGCGCGCCGATGGCATGCGTCCAGTCGGCGTAAAACAGGAACGGCCCGGCTCCGCAATCGGCGAGGCTGAAGGTGTCGCCGGCCGCCCATTCGCGCGTGGCCATCACCTTGTCGAGCCATGCGTAGGCGGTGTCGAGCATCGCGCGCGCGTCGGCGACCGCGTGCGGATCGCGCTCGGTTTCAGCGCGCATGCTGTCGTAGACGATTTTCTGCTGCGGGGTGGACACGTAGTTGTCGAAGAAGCGGTCCATGCTGCGCACTTCCAGCGCGGCACGGGCGTCAGTGGGAAGAAGCGGTGTCGCCCCCGCGTGATAGAGCCCGAGATATTCAATGATGATGCTCGCCTCGACCACGGTTCTGCTGCCGTCCACCAGCACCGGAAAGCGCCTGATCGGCCACAGTTCGGCGAATTCGGCCATCACTTGCGGATCGTCGTGTGCGAGTAGACGCAGCTCGAACGGCGTGTCGTTTTCGTAGAGCGCGGTCAGGACTTTCTGGCAATACGACGAGAACGGGTGGGCATAGAGCTTCAGGGTCATCGCGATCACCGTTGACGGTTGTGAGGGTGCGCTGCGGCAGGGTGGCGGCCATGCTGGCCGTTTATGTCACGACGAATCAACCGGCTGCGAATCGACAGTCAGGCGGACTGTCGTACGTCATGCCGCCGACACCGCCCGTCTACCCGATCAAGGCCGCGCATGAGCCGGCGCAGCACCCGGCTGCAACAGCACGACGACCGCGCCCGCGCCGCCGTCATGCGGGCGCGCCTGACAGAACGCGATGACTTCGGATTTCTGCACCAGCCACGCGCGCACTTTGCCCTTCAGCACCGGCTCCTTGCCGATCGATCCCAAGCCCTTGCCGTGGATCACGCGCAAACACCGCAGACCCCGTTTCACCGATTCGCGGATGAATTCCGCCAGCGCCTCGCGCGCTTCCTCACGCCGCATGCCGTGCAGATCGATTTGCGCCTGCACGATCCAGTCGCCGCGCCGCAGTTTTCGCACCACTTCCTGACTCACGCCGGGACGGCAGTAGGACAAGGTTTCGTCGGTGTCGAGCAGGACTTCGGGGTCGTATTCGTCGGAGATGGCTTCGTGCAGAACCGCTTCTTCGTCGAGCCGGGTTTGCACGGGCAAGGGCGGCGGAGGATTGCGCGGTAACGTTGCGCGCGGCGGGACGGCCAGCGGTGCGACGGCGCCGATTTCGCGGCGGAACAGATCGGCGTCCGCCGATGCCTCGCGCTGTGCCGCCACGGCTGCCGCACGCTGGCGTTCGCGCCGCTGGGTGTCGACCTTCAACGCATCGCGCAGCGCGCCTAAGCCCGCCAGACCTGCGGCCGGTTCGATCTTCGGTTTGACGGCTGGCGCGGCCGTTTCCGGCGCGGGCCGGGCGACGGCGCGCGCGCGTTTCGGTTCGCTGGGATGGGGTTGATTCTTCGGCATATCGGCAATACACGCAGAAAAGTAGATCGGTCGCGGGGCACTTGAGGGCCGGGGCGTGGCGCATTGCGTGATGGCGGCAACGGAGCTGCGTCACGCTTGCGCGACGCAAACCAGCCCAGAACGACTGCGGAACTCACTCGCAACCCTACGCAACCACTTGCAAAAAAGGCCGCTGGCTTTTCAGCCGCGGCCTTCTTCAAGCAGACGGCTGGGCTAGACCCAACCACCATTTTACCGTCGCGCTTGCCGGTGAAGACTCGCGCCACGCATCAACGCCGGCGATTAACGCTCGGCTTCCTGGCTCATTGCGTGCTCGCCGGCCATCTCGTCGATGGTTTCCAGATAGCGTTGCGCGTCGAGCGCGGCCATACAGCCCGTGCCCGCGCTGGTGATGGCCTGACGGTACACGTGATCCTGCACGTCGCCCGCTGCAAACACACCCGCTACGCTGGTCGCGGTCGCGAAGCCGTTCAGGCCGCCCTTGGTGATGATGTAGCCGTTCTTCATCTCCAACTGGCCTGCGAAGATGTCCGTGTTCGGCTTGTGGCCGATCGCGACGAACAGACCTTGCAGCGCGATGTCGGTGGTTTCGCCGGTTTGCGTGTGCTTGATACGCAGACCCGTCACGCCGGACTGGTCGCCGGTCACTTCGTCGAGGGTGTGGTTCCACTTGATCTCGACCACGCCTTCCTTTTCCTTCGCCAGCAGACGGTCGATCAGGATCGGCTCGGCGCGGAACTTGTCGCGGCGATGGATCACCGTGACTTTCTTCGCGATGCCCGACAGGTAGAGGGCTTCTTCAACCGCGGTATTGCCGCCGCCGATCACGGCCACATGTTGCTGTTTGTAGAAGAAGCCGTCGCAGGTGGCGCAAGCCGACACGCCCTTGCCCATGAACGCTTCTTCGGACGGCAGGCCGAGGTATTGCGCCGATGCGCCGGTCGAGATGATCAGCGAGTCGCAGGTGTATTCGCCCGAATCGCCGATCAGGCGGATCGGCTTTTCATTCAGCTTGGCCGTATGAATATGGTCGAAGATGATTTCGGTGTTGAAGCGCTCGGCGTGCTCCAGGAAGCGCGTCATCAGTTCCGGGCCTTGCACGCCGTTGGCGTCGGCCGGCCAGTTTTCGACGTCGGTCGTGGTCATCAGCTGGCCGCCCTGGGCCATACCGGTAATCAGTACCGGCGACAGATTGGCGCGCGCCGCGTAGACCGCTGCCGTGTAGCCGGCGGGGCCCGAACCGAGAATCAGAACCTTGGCGTGTTTCGTGGAAGTTGCTGGCATGATCGAATCCTTATACGGCGCCCGGCTCGCCCATGCGATGCCGTGCGACTTGAGCTGAAACTGTAGATGGGTATCAGACCGGCATTATAAAGGGCGGGGAGCCGGGCTGCTCCATGAAGCTTTCCGATCGCGGCGATAGGTTCGCGACGCACTCGCGATGCTTTTCTGTGGCCAATCGGCCAAGTTACCGTCATTTACAGCCTTGCGCGGGACACTGCGTTTACAATAGGCCGGATCGAAGTTCCCGGCAGCCTGAAACGGGCCCAAAGCCACGCTGGGCGAGGCCCTGACCGTGTTTTCGGTCGGCGATCGGCTGGCAGATGGTTAGCAGAAACGCCGGGAATCGGCACCACACGCAACAGGATCAATGGCAAAAGCTCCCTATTCCGCGAGCGCGCAGGCATTGCCGCACCGCATGTCGCGCCTTCTCACCGAGATCCGCTGGCTCCTGCAGGTCGCGCTCGGCGTTTTCCTGCTAATGGCGCTCGTCAGCTACAGCAGAAACGATCCCAGCTGGACCAATTCCGCGCAGACCGACCATATCGCCAACTGGGCGGGCCGCGTCGGCGCACGGACCTCGGACATCATGCTGCTGCTGTTCGGGCTGTCCACCTACTGGTGGGTCGTGCTGCTCGGCCGTCATATTTCTGCCAACTACCGGCGCATCACCCGTCACGAAGACGGCGAGGACGACGCGCCGCGCGGCGTCGGCTGGCTGGCCGACGCGTTCTCATTCGCGCTCGTGCTGCTGTCGTGCAGCGGCATCGAGGCGCTGCGCATGTGGTCGCTCAAGGTGCAGTTGCCGGGCGTCAAGGGCGGCGTGGTCGGCGAGGCCGTCGCGCGCGGCGTGTCGCATGCACTGGGCTTTACCGGCGGCACGCTCGCGCTGCTGATCGCGCTCGCCATTGGCCTGTCGCTGTATTTCCGTTTTTCGTGGTTGTCGGTGTCGGAGAAGGTCGGCGAGTCGATCATCTCTGCGGTGACGTTCGCCAAGCTGCGGCGTGAAGCAGGCCGTGACCGCAAGCTCGGCGAAGCGGCGGCGGTCAAGCGTGAGGGCAAGGTCGAGAAGGGCCGCGTGCGGATCGAGGAACACGAGCCGGTGGTGATCGTTCCGCCGGTCGTCACGCCGGTCAAATCGGAGCGCGTCGAGAAAGAACGGCAGGTGCCACTCTTCACCGATCTGCCGGGCGACTCCACGTTGCCCGCCATCTCGTTGCTCGACCCGGCGCCCGCCGCGCAGGAAACCATTTCCGCCGACACGCTTGAATTCACGTCGCGTCTGATCGAGAAAAAGCTCAAGGACTTCGGCGTCGACGTGAGCGTGGTTGCCGCGTATCCGGGGCCGGTCGTCACGCGTTACGAGATCGAGCCGGCCACCGGCGTGAAGGGCAGCCAGATCGTCGGTCTGGCGAAAGACCTTGCGCGCTCGCTGTCGCTGGTGTCGATCCGCGTGGTCGAAACGATTCCGGGCAAGAATTTCATGGCGCTGGAGCTGCCGAACCTGCGTCGCCAGACCGTGAGCCTGTCGGAGATTCTCGGTTCGGCCGTGTACGCAGATGCCGCGTCGCCGCTCACCATGGGGCTGGGCAAAGATATCGGCGGCAAACCAGTCTGCGCCGACCTCGCGAAGATGCCTCACCTGCTGGTGGCGGGCACGACCGGTTCGGGCAAGTCGGTGGGGATCAACGCGATGATCCTGTCGCTGCTCTACAAGGCCAGCGCCGACCAGGTCCGCATGATCCTGATCGATCCGAAGATGCTCGAAATGAGCGTCTACGAAGGCATTCCGCATCTGCTGTGTCCGGTCGTGACCGATATGCGCCAGGCGGGTCACGCGCTGAACTGGGCTGTCGCCGAAATGGAGCGCCGCTACAAGCTGATGAGCAAGCTCGGCGTGCGTAACCTCGCGGGCTACAACAACAAGATCGACGAAGCGGCCAAGCGCGACGAGAAGCTGCCGAATCCGTTCAGCCTCACGCCGGACGATCCGGAGCCGCTGTCGCGTCTGCCGAACATCGTCATCGTGATCGACGAACTTGCCGACCTGATGATGGTGGTCGGCAAGAAGGTTGAAGAACTGATCGCGCGTATTGCGCAGAAGGCTCGCGCGGCGGGTCTGCATCTGATTCTCGCCACGCAGCGTCCGTCGGTCGATGTGATCACCGGTCTGATCAAGGCCAACGTGCCGACGCGGATGGCCTTCCAGGTATCGTCGAAGATCGACTCGCGCACGATTCTCGACCAGCAGGGCGCGGAATCGCTGCTCGGCATGGGTGACATGTTGTATCTGCCGCCGGGCAGCGGCATGCCGGTGCGGGTGCATGGCGCGTTCGTGTCGGACGAAGAAGTGCATCGTGTCGTCGACAAGCTCAAGGAGCAGGGCGAGCCGAACTACATCGAGGGCATTCTCGAAGGCGGCGTGACGGGCGAGGGCGACGAAGGCGCAGCCGGGGGAACCGCCGGCGCCGATGCCGAGTCGGACCCGTTGTACGACCAGGCGGTCGACGTGGTGCTGAAGAACCGTCGCGCGTCGATTTCGCTGGTGCAGCGGCATTTGCGCATCGGTTATAACCGGGCGGCACGCTTGCTCGAGCAGATGGAAAACTCGGGCGTGGTGTCGGCGATGTCGTCGAACGGAAATCGCGAGATTCTTGCGCCCGCGCGCGAAGCGGAATAGGCGAGCGGTGTGTTCGCTCCAGGCGGACGGCGCAGCGGAGCACCGTGCGTTGGGCTTTTAACAGGCCGTCGCGGCCCATCGCACGGCGAGCGCAACGCAGCGAGGCTGATAAGGCCCACTTAAGGGCTGCGGCCTAAACTGTCGCGAACACCCAGCGTCGATTGCGCCGGCCAACAGGGCCGCCGCAAGTCGGCGACGAATCGCCAGACGACCACCAGAGGGCCATTCAAACGCCATTAAAAGGCGATCGCCCTCTTGAGCGTCCAGCGCGACCGTTTAACGAATTCAATTCAAGGGAGAAAACTACATGCAGATTTTCGCGCAGCAGCACGCTCGAGAGCGTGTTCAATCCATCCGCGTCGGCCAGCTTCTTCGGACCTTGGTGCGCAGCGTCGGCAGCGTGGCGATCGGTGCGTCGGTACTGGTCGCATCGCAGGCATTTGCAAGCGGCACCGAACAACTGAAAGCGTTTGTCGCACAGGTCCATTCGGCGCGCGGCACCTTCGTGCAGCAGGAAGTCCGTGCACCGAGCAAGGCACAGGGCGCGAGCGGCGCGTTGTCCACGTCGGGTATCAACAAGACGGGTACGTCGAGCGGCACCTTCACGTTCGCGCGTCCCGGCAAGTTCATCTGGCAATACGAGAAGCCGTATGCGCAGTTGTTGCAGGCGGACGGCGACAAGCTCTACGTGTACGACAAGGACCTGAACCAGGTGACGGTGCGCAGCCTCGGCGGCGCGCTCGGTGCGAGCCCGGCTGCGATCCTGTTCGGCAGCAACGATCTGGACAAGAACTTCACGCTGCGTGACGCGGGGGTGAAGGCCGGCATCGACTGGCTCGAACTGACGCCGAAGGCGAAAGACACGCAGTTCCAGACGGTCGGCATTGGCTTCAAGGACGGCAATCTCGAAGCGATGGAATTGCATGACGTGTTCGGCAATGTCACGTTGCTGACGTTCTCGAACATTCAGAAGAACCCGCCGCTGCCGGCCGATGCGTTCAAGTTCACGGTGCCGAAGGGCGCGGATGTGATCAACGGATAAGCGCTCTGCCAGCGGCTTTGTCTGACCGGAAAAACCGCGTTTTCGGGCGCGGTTTTTTTACGCCTGCCAATTGTCCTTGACGCGTGTTGCTGGCGGCTCGTTCATGCCCGACCAAAGCCGCACACGTGGGGCTCGAGCTATCAGCGCGAAACGAGAAAAGGCCTGCATTTGCAGGCCTTTTCTTTCCAGCGTCCATCAGACTACGACGCGGACACTCAAGCGTACGCGGTCTTTCGCGCGGACACGAACGCGAGATAACACAGCGCGCCAATCACGAGCGACGGCAGCGTCGCGCCGAGGTTCGGCAGCCACTGGTTGATCACCTGATACGCGGCAATACCGATCGCCCACGCAATGAACGCGCTCAGATGCCAGCCGCCCGAGAAGCCATAACGGCCGCGCACATCGGCGAGCGCGGCAGCTTCGATACGGCGCTTGCGCACGATGAAGTGATCCATCAGCACCACGCCGAACAGCGGTGCGAATACCGAGCCGATCAGCAGCAGGAAGTTCTGATACTTCGCCATCGGGATCACCAGCGCGATCAGCGTGCACAGCGCGCCGAATGCCGCCGACAACATCGGCACGCTGCCGCGCGTCCAGAAGGTGCCGGTCGACACAGCCGCCGAGTGAATGTCGGCGAACGCGTTGTCGATTTCGTCGATCAGGATCAGCAGCAGCGCAAGACCGCCGCCTGCCTGAGCGAGCGCGCCGGTCAGCAGCGCATCGCCGCCGCCTGCAGCGAGACCATAAACGGCGCCGAGTGCGTAAAACCAGATGTTCGCGATGCCGTAGCCGAGCAGCGTGCCACGGAAGGTCTCGCCGGGGCGTCGGCCGAAGCGGGTGTAGTCGGCGATCAACGGCAGCCACGACAGCGGCATGGCTACGACCAGATCGATCGCACCGCCGAACGACATGTCGCCCGTACCCGGACGGCGCATCAGTTCCGCCAGATCGTGTTTGGCGAGCAGATTCCACGTGAGCCATGCGGCGCCGGCGAGCAGCAGCCAGATGCCCCACGTGCGCAAAAAGCGCCGCACGAACGAGAGCGGGCCGCTGATCGCCAGCAAGGTCGCGAGCAGGCCGAAGACCACGGTCCAGATCAGCGGCATCGACAGGCCGAACGATTGTTTGGCGAGGGCGTCGGCGGAATCGCGCATCACGATCACTTCGAACGAACCCCAGCCGACCAGTTGCACCGCGTTCAGCACGGAGGGGATCGACGCGCCGCGCACGCCGAGTGTCGGGCGCAGTGACGACATCGCCGCGAGCCCGGTGTCCGTGCCGATCACGCCGACCAGCGCCAGCAGCATGACGCCGATCACGCTGCCGATCACGATTGCCAGCAGCGCATGCGGCAGCGACAACCCCGGCACGAGCAGCGCGCCCGCCTGCGCGACCAGCAGTCCTATGCCAAGCGAAAACCACAGCGCGAAGGCGTCGCCGGTACGGAACGCGCGTCGCGCGTCGGGCACCGGCGTGAGCGGTGCGTAGGTGGAGCCGGCGTCGCCGGCGAGAGGATCTTGTGCCATCTGGTTGTGTCCCTGTTGCTGTTTGTGTTGCTGTTGCTTGCTAGGTTGAATGTTCTATGCGGTGCGGCCGCCAGCGTCGGCGCCAGCGCCAGCGTCGGCCCGCGCGCGCGATGCCGCGTACCGCGTCGCCGGCGGTCGTATTGCCTTTCAATTGGCTTGTGCTGCCGCGGAAATCCGCTTGGCGTTTGAACGGAATCCCGATCAGGTCTGGCGGTTTGAATCTGCGTGGCTCGTCCCGACACGCCATGCGGCCTTCGTCGAGAGGCCGTCACTGTCATAATGCAGGACCTTGCCCGCGCGTCGCTGCGCCGGCTTTGAGCTCATCCGGCAGCATGCCGCCATCGTACGGACCGCGTCCGGAAAGCCGAGATTATCCCTAAAACGTCATGTTTGAAGAAACCCGTGCCAATGTTCCGCTCGCCGAACGCCTGCGGCCCCGCAATATCGACGACGTGATCGGCCAGAAGCATCTGCTCGGTCCGAACAAGCCGCTGCGGGTCGCATTCGAATCCGGCGAAGCGCACTCGATGATCCTCTGGGGCCCGCCCGGCGTCGGCAAAACCACGCTTGCGCGGCTCATGGCCGACGCGTTTCACGCCGAGTTCATCGCGTTGTCGGCGGTGCTGTCGGGCGTGAAGGATATTCGCGAAGCCGTCGAGACCGCGCAGATTCATCGCGCCAACGGCCACCAGACGCTGGTATTCGTCGACGAAGTGCATCGCTTCAACAAGAGCCAGCAGGACGCGTTCTTGCCGCACGTCGAGTCGGGCTTGTTCGTGTTTGTCGGCGCGACGACCGAGAATCCGTCGTTCGAGGTGAACAGCGCGTTGCTGTCGCGGGCGGCCGTCTACGTGCTGAAAAGCCTGACCGACGACGAGCAACGCGAACTGCTCGACCGTGCGCAGCAGGAACTCGGCGGTCTCACGTTCACCGACGAAGCGCGCGACGCGCTGATCGGCTCCGCCGACGGCGATGGCCGCAAGCTGCTGAACAACCTCGAAATCGTCGCACGCGCGGCTGCGCAACAGAAGACCACCGAGATCGACGGCACCTTGCTCGGCAGCGCGCTCGCGGAAAACCTGCGCCGCTTCGACAAAGGCGGCGACGCATTTTACGACCAGATCAGCGCGCTGCATAAATCGGTGCGCGGTAGCAACCCGGACGGTGCGCTGTACTGGTTCTGCCGGATGCTCGATGGCGGCGCGGACCCGCGTTATCTCGCGCGCCGTATCGTGCGGATGGCGTGGGAGGACATCGGTCTCGCCGACCCGCGCGCCGCGCGCATCGCACTCGACGCCGCTGAAACCTATGAGCGTCTCGGCACGCCCGAGGGCGAACTGGCGCTGGCGCAGGCCATCATTTACCTGGCGGTCGCGCCGAAATCGAACGCCGGGTACAACGCGTATAACGAGGCACGGCGCTTCGTCAGCAAAGACCAGTCGCGCGGCGTGCCGGTGCATCTGCGAAACGCGCCGACCAGGCTGATGAAAGAACTCGGCTACGGTCACGAATACCGCTATGCGCACGACGAGCCCGACGCGTACGCGGCTGGCGAAACTTATCTGCCGGAGAACATGCGCGATCCGCATTGGTACGAGCCGACGCCGCGCGGTCTGGAAGGCAAGATCGGCGACAAGATGGCGCGTCTCGCCGAGCTGGATGCGCAATGGCGCAGCGCGAACAAGCCGAAGAAGGGCTGAGGCTCCTGAGCGGCTGTTAGCGCCGCCTGAAGTCATGCCTGAAGTCATGCCTGACGTTATGCCTGACGTTATGCCTGACGCCATGCCGTTTCGAACCACGTGTCGGCAATCCGCACAGGTCCACGATCTAACGCACCGGCCGTCTGCGCCGGTGCGCTAAAATCCCCCCTTCATACAACGAATACCCGTCCCATCCCATGCTCGACATCCAGTTGCTGCGCAAAGACCTCGACGGCGTCGCCAGACGCCTCGCCGACCGCGGCTATACGCTCGACGTCGCGGCCTTCACCGCGCTCGAAGCGGAACGCCGCGATACCCAGACCCGTACCGAAGAGATGCAGGCACGCCGCAACAGCCTGTCGAAGCAGATCGGCGCGATGAAAGGGCGGGGCGAAGACACGTCGGCGGTGATGGCCGAAGTCGGCGGTATCGGCGACGAGATGAAAGCGTCGGCGGCGAAGCTCGACGAGATTCAGAAGCGTCTGTCGGACCTGCTGCTCGGCGTGCCGAACCTCGCGCACGAAAGCGCGCCGGTCGGCAAGGACGAATCGGGCAATGTCGAAGTGCGCCGCTGGGGCACGCCGCGTCAGTTCGATTTCGAAGTGAAGGATCACGTCGATGTCGGCGCGCCGCTCGGCCTCGATTTCGAAACCGGCGCGAAGCTGTCGGGTGCGCGTTTTACGATGTTGCGCGGTCAGATTGCGCGGCTGCATCGCGCGCTTGCGCAGTTCATGATCGACACGCATACGCTGCATCATGGCTATACCGAGGTGTACACGCCGTACATCGTGAATCCGGAAATTCTGTACGGCACCGGCCAGTTGCCAAAATTCGCCGACGACATGTTCCGTGTCGAGAAGGGCGGTGAAGAGAACACGGTCACGCAGTATCTGATTTCCACGTCGGAAATCTCGCTGACGAACACGGTGCGCGACAGCATCGTCGAAGCAGACGCGCTGCCGATCAAACTGACCGCGCATTCGCCGTGCTTCCGTTCGGAAGCCGGTTCGTATGGCCGCGACACGCGTGGTCTGATCCGCCAGCATCAATTCGACAAGGTCGAGATGGTGCAGATCGTCGCGCCGGAAGCGTCGTACGCCGCGTTGGAAGAGATGGTCGGCCATGCTGAGACGATTCTGCAGAAGCTGGAACTGCCGTATCGCGTGATCACACTGTGCACGGGCGACATGGGTTTCTCGGCAGCGAAGACCTATGACCTCGAAGTGTGGGTGCCGGCGCAGAACACGTATCGCGAGATTTCGAGCTGCTCGAACACCGAGTCGTTCCAGGCTCGCCGGATGCAGGCGCGTTATCGCAATGCACAGGGCAAGCCGGAACTGCTGCATACGCTGAACGGGTCGGGTCTGGCTGTCGGCCGTACGCTCGTTGCCGTGCTGGAGAACTTCCAGAACGCCGATGGTTCGGTGACGGTGCCGGCGGCATTGCGGCCGTATCTCGGCGGTGTGGAGAAGCTGGAAGTGCCGGCCGCCTGAAACGGTTGCGCTCGCACAGGTACTGACTGATGCAGGCCCGGTGGCCCCGGGTTGTGTGAATGTGCCAGGGCGGGCTTGCCGTCTCCTCGAAAAATTTCAAAAGTTTTTTCGGCGAGGGGCTTGGAAAACAAGATCGAATTGTTCTATAATCTTTTTCTCCCAAGCAACGGCCCGCTTGGATCCGACAAAGCAGCAAGTTGGAATACCCGGAAAGGTGGCAGAGTGGTCGAATGTACCTGACTCGAAATCAGGCGTACGGTTTTCCCGTACCGTGGGTTCGAATCCCACCCTTTCCGCCAAATTTAAAAACCCCGCAGAGCGAAAGTTCTGCGGGGTTTTTGCTTTACGGCGCGGTGTGCCGACGACGCGTTGTCGAGCATCGTTGTTACGTGTCGTGCCCTTCCTGCTATCCGCCAGAACCGCCACGCCTGCATCCATTTCCGCCTCCGCTGCGTAAATCCCATCAAGGACGCGCAAGCCTCGCTATACACCTCTCACTAACCAACCGCGCGTCCCAAAACGGGAGACGCGCCCATGCCTCATCATTCCGCATCGCCGCTTCAGGTTCCGCGTGGCTCGCGGGTCGCGGTCATCGGCGCAGGCATCGCGGGGCTGGCTAGCGCCTATCTGCTGGCGCGTCAGCATCGGGTGACGTTGTTCGAAGCGGCGGATTACGCGGGCGGGCATACCAACACCGTCGACGTCACGCTCGATGGCCACACGCATCCGGTCGACACCGGCTTCCTCGTATTCAACGACCGCACCTATCCGAACCTGATCGCGCTGTTCGGCGAACTCGGCGTGCAGTCGCATCCGAGCGACATGACCTTCTCGGTGTCGCTCGACGAAGGTCGTCTCGAATGGGCCGGCACGAGTCTGAATACCGTGTTCGCGCAACGTAGCAATCTGTTTTCGCCGACCTTCATCGGCATGCTGCGCGACATCATGCGATTCAACAGCAGCGCCGAACAGAACCTCGAACTGGCGACAGAAACGCGCGCGTCGATGGGCGAACTGCTGACGGCCGGCGGTTATGGCGGCGCGTTCCAGCGCCACTATCTGCTGCCGATGGCGGCCGCCATCTGGTCCAGCGCGACCGCCGATATCCTCGCGTTCCCGGCCACCACTTTCCTGCGCTTCTGCCTGAACCACGCACTGCTGCAGGTCAACCGGCGGCCGCAATGGCGGACCGTGGTCGGTGGCGGGCGTGAATATGTGAAACGCATCACCGGCAAGCTCGACGATGTCCGGATCGGCACGCCGGTGCGCGGTGTGCGCAGAGATGACGAGGGCGTCGACGTCTACACCGACGACGGCACCGAACGCTTCGATGCGCTGGTACTCGCTACGCACGCGCCGACCACGCTGCGTCTGCTCGAAGACGCCGACCCCGACGAGCGCAGTGTGCTCGGCGCGGTGCGTTATCAGCCGAACGTTGCGGTGCTGCATACCGATACGTCGCTGCTGCCGCGTCGTCAGCGGGTCTGGTCAGCGTGGAATTACCTGGGGCGGCGTGGTCTCGACGGTACGCGGCCGGTGTGCGTCAGCTATCTGGTCAATCAGTTGCAGCCGCTGCCATTCAGCACGCCGCTCGTCGTCACGCTCAATCCGGTGGCGCCGCCCGCAATGGGCACCGAGCTGCGCCGCTTTCACTATGACCATCCGTTGTTCGATCTGGCCGCGATCGATGCGCAGCACCGTTTGCCATCGCTGCAAGGCAAGCGCCGCACATGGTTCGCAGGCGCCTGGACGGGTTACGGTTTTCACGAGGACGGTCTGAAATCGGCACTGCGCGTGGCCGCCGATTTCGATGCGGCGCCCGGATGGGCAAAGCTATGAATCCGACTCGCGCAAAGGTAGCCGCCGATGCCGCGCCCGCAGCCTGGCTGCTGACAGGCCAGGTCATGCATGAACGTCTACGGCCGAAGCATCATCGCTTCACGTATCCCGTGTTCTACGTGCGCTGCGACCTGGACCGCGTGGCTTCGCTCAATGGCGGCTGGTTCGGCATCGACCGTTGGCGTCCGCTAAGTCTGTATCGACGCGATCACGGTCCGCGCGACGGCAGCGATCTCGCCACGTGGATGCGCGGACAACTCGCCGGAGCGGGCATCGACGAAGCGGACGGCAAGATCTGGCTGCAAGCGTTTCCGCGTGTGTTCGGTTACGCGTTCAACCCGATCAGCTTCTGGTTCTGCCACGACCGCAGTGGAGCGCTCCGCGCGTTGCTCGCCGAAGTGCGCAACACCTTCGGTGAGCGCCACAGCTATCTGCTCAGTGCGGGCAACAACGCGCCGATCACCGCGGACACCCCGCTCGCCTGCCGGAAAGTGCTGCACGTATCGCCGTTCTGTCGAGTGGAAGGGGGCTATACGTTTCGCGTGAAGGAGGGCGTCGATCGGGCATCCGTCTCGATCGATTACCACGACGCCGACGGCCTGCTGATTCGCACCGCATTGTCCGGACACCTGACGCCGCTCACCCGTGCGAGCGCTTTCGCCGCGTTGATCCGTCAGCCGCTGCTAAGTGTGGGTGTCGTCGCACGAATTCATTGGCAGGCCGTGCGCCTCGCCTTCAGGAAAGCGCCGTTCTACGGCAAACATCCCGCGCCGGGCCGCAACGCCGACGCGTCTACCGACCCCGCCGCAGCCGCGCCGTCTTCCGCCGCCGCGCAGCCCGTTTCGTCCGATTGAGGAGTGTAGTCATGGCGCTTTCCCGAACCCTGAACGGCCTGCAGACCGTCCCCGCGTCAGGCCGGCTGTTTTTATCGTTGCTCGAACGGATCAAGGTCGGCCATCTGGTGCTCGTCACGCCAGATGGTCAGCCGCGCGTGTTCGGCGATCCGCACGCAGCGCCCGGCGCGCGGCTGGAATTGCGGGACTGGCGCGCCTGTGGCGCGATCCTGCGCAAGGGCGATATCGGTTTCGCGGATGCCTGGCGCTCGTTCTGGGTCGATACGCCGGATCTCGCCGCGTTGCTGCGGGTGGCGATCCGCAACGAGCGCGCGCTGCAACGCACTGTGTACGGCGGCTGGCTCGCGCAACTCTGGTATGGGCTGCGTCATCGGCTGAGGCCGAACACGCGCACCGGTAGCCGGCGCAATATTCACGCGCATTACGACATCGGCAATGCGTTTTACGCGCAGTGGCTGGACCCGACGTTCACCTACTCGAGCGCGGTGTTCGACGGCAATTTTCATCAAACGCTCGAGGACGCGCAGCACGCGAAGTATCAACGCATTATCGATACGCTGGGTTTGCGCGCGGGCATGCGCGTGCTGGAAATCGGCTGCGGCTGGGGCGGCTTTGCGATGCACGCAGCACGCCAGGGCCTGCATGTGCACGGCGTGACGATCTCGCCGGCGCAACTCGAATTCGCGCAGCAACGGGTGAACGAAGCGGGGTTGGCCGATCGCATACAACTCGAATTGCGCGACTACCGGACCTTGACGGGGCAGTACGACGGCATTGTGTCGATTGAAATGTTCGAGGCGGTGGGCGAGAAATTCTGGCCGACGTACTTCGGCATTGTGCGGGAACGTCTGCGGCCCGGCGCGCGGGCGCTCGTGCAAACCATCACGATCGACGACTCGCATTTCGCCGCGTATCGCGCGACGAGCGACTTTATCCGTGAGTTTATTTTTCCGGGCGGCATGCTGCCGAGTCCGCAGCGCTTTATCGACGCTGCGTCGCGCGGCAAGCTGGTCGCGTGTACTTCGCTGCAGTTCGGCCGCGACTATGCGGAGACGTTGCGCCGCTGGCGCAGTGCTTTCGAAGCGCAACTCGACACGATCCGCACACAAGGTTTCGACGAAATTTTCGTGCGCACATGGCGGCTTTATCTGGCGTATTGCGAAGCCGGTTTCGATGAAGGACGCACGGACGTGATGCAGTTTCTTCTCGCGAAGGCCGACTGAGATGCGCGCGCTCGCGGCCTTCGCATTGCTGCTGGGGGCATTATCGGCGGTCCCGGCGTGGGCGGGTTGGCATGACGATGTGCAGTCGGCGAAACTCGTCGGAGAAGGCGATTTCAGTGTGTTCGGCTTCAGGCTGTATCGCGCGCAGATGTGGAGCGAGCATGCGCCGGTCGACTACGACGGGCGCTTTGCGTTGCACATCGTCTACGTGAGAAGCATCAGACGCGAACGGTTGGCGGACACGGGTATCGGCGAAATCACGCGGATCGCCGGCGCGCCGATTCCAGAGGAGACGCTCGCGCGCTGGCGCGCGGACATGCTGCAGGCATTCGTGGATGTCGTGCCGGGCGATCAGCTGAGCGCGGTGTATCTACCGGATAAAGGCGTGCGGTTTTACGCAGGCGAGCGGATGACCGGCGAGTTCGACGATCCCGCTTTCGCGCGCGCGTTCTTCGGTATCTGGCTCGATCCAGCGACGCGCGCGCCGGCTTTGCGCAAACAGTTGCTGGGCACGGCGCAGTAGTGCCCGGCTCGCGGGTGGCTTAGTCGCGCTGGCTTGGCGTGCGTTGCCGCGCGCAGTCTACCTCTGGCGTCACTGCGGAAGTTTCTGCGGCATCCGGCACAGCGGCGTTGGCTTTCGCGCGTCGCCGTATCTGATAGACGTTGGGCGCCGTGTCGGACGACGTGGATGAGGTTTGCGCGTGACCGTCGGGCCGAGCATCACGGCTCACTGTCGCGTCGATAAACGCGCTGACATCGTCAAGCACCGGCGCGAATCCGCGTAACGGACCCGCAAACGCGCCCACCAGCAACGCGTGGCCGACTCGCGGATAGTGCTTGACCTCGACCTCCTCGTCGCCCGATGCACGCAGCTTTGCCGCGAGGCGGTCGGTGTTGCCGGGATCGACAATGGTGTCGCGCTGGCCCGCGGCCACGAAGACCGGCGGCTCATCGCCTTCGACAAAGTTGATCGGCTGACTGGCGGCGCGCAATGCGGGCGGGAAAATCTGTTCGAGCGTGGCGTCGTGCAGCGGCAGAAAATCGTACGGTCCGGCGAGACCGATCACGCCGCTCAGAGCGCATTTGCTCATTTGCTGCGCGGCGAGGTAGCGGCCGTCGGTGGCGAGCAGCATGGCGATATGCGCGCCTGCGGAATGTCCCATCAAAAAAATTCGCGACGGGTCGCCGCCGAACTCGGCCGCATGGTCGCGCGCCCAGCGCACGGCGGCTGCGGCGTCGTCGACGAAACCGGGGAATGCGGTGTCGGGCCATGTCCGATAGTCGGGCACCACGGCGACAAAGCCGCGCGACGCCAACGCCGCGCCGACGAACAGGTAATGGCTGCGCGAGCCGTTCTGCCAGCTGCCGCCATAGAAGAACACGATGACCGGGCGCCCCTGCACACCGGCTGGCGGCGCACTGGCAGCCGGTGTGTAGACGTCGAGTTGCTGACGTGGGGCGCTGCCATACGCAAGGCCAGCCTCAACGTGGAAGCTCTTGGGCGACACAGCGGCATTGAGCACGCCTGCGGCGCTGCAACCGCCAAGCGCGGCCAGTGCGAGAGCGGCGGTCACAGTGAGCAGGCGTCGGGGCATGGGGATCGTCCGAAAAGATTGGTTCGAACAATGTACGCGGTGGCCTCGGGAATGGATGCAGATGGCGCTTACACCCCGCTACCCGTCACCTGCCACAGCAGCACCCCGTTCAACCCAAGCACAGCCACTGCGCCAGCCACTGCCGCAGCCGTCGTGAAGCGCCGGTTCCGGTAACGCCCCATCAGCTTTTCACTCGATGTGAACCACACCAGCGCAATCATCGGCACCGGCAACGCGATACTCAGCACGACCTGACTCAGCACCAGTGCGCGTGTGGCATCGACGCCGCAGGCCACCACGACGAAAGCCGGCACCATTGTCACCAGCCGCCGCGCCCACACGGGGACATGAAAGCCGACGAAGCCCTGCATGATCATCTGCCCGGCCATCGTGCCCACCACCGAACTCGACACGCCCGACGCGATCAATGCCGCCAGAAACAGTCCCGCCGCCGCACCGCCGAGCAGTGGCGTGAGCGTGCGCCACGCGGTCTCGATGCTGGCGATCTCCGCGTGTCCCGCGTGAAAGGCGCTCGACGCCATGATCACCATCGCCATATTGATGAGGCCGGCGACGCCCAGCGCGACTACCACTTCGATATTCGAAAACCGCAGCAGCTTCGCGCGCTCGCCGTCGTTGCGCGGCTTCACGCGATGCTGCGTGAGTCCCGAATGCAGGAACAGCACGTGCGGCATCACGGTCGCGCCGATAATGCCGACGGCGATGGTCAATGCGTTGCGATCGGGCATCGACGGCGTGAACGTATGCTTCGCTACTGCCGCCCAATGCACGGGCGCGATCAGCAATTCGGCGAGATACGACAGTCCGATTACGCCGACGAGCGCCGCAATCGCCAGTTCGAGCGGACGAAAACCACGCTTCTCGAACTGCAGCAAACCATACGTCACGGCGGCGGTGATCAGCATGCTCGGCATCATCGGCAAACGCGTGAGGAGGGACACGCCAATCGCGCCGCCGACAAACTCCGCCAGATCGGTTGCCATCGCCGCGATTTCGCTGATGCCCCACATCGTCAGCACGCAGCGGCGCGGCAATGAAGCACGGCATAGCTCGGCAAGATTGCGCCCCGTCACGAGTCCGAGTTTCGCGGACAACGACTGGAACAGCATCGCCACCAGGTTCGCCACCGCGACTACCCACAGCAGCGCATAACCGTAGCTCGCGCCCGCCTGGATATTGGTCGCGAAGTTGCCGGGGTCCATATACGCAATCGACGCCACCACCGCAGGCCCCGCAAACGGCAGCATCGCCCGCACGCCGCGCCGCCGTCCCGCCAGCGTCTCGCCGATGTCGAAGCAGGTCTGCTCGGTGAGGGTTGGCGGCACCACGGCCTGACTTATCGCTTCGTTCATCGCGGCTCCTGTCCGTCTTCACACGTTCAGCGCAACACCGATCAAGGCCGGCCAACGGGGGAGCGCGATCGTGATGTCGATCGCGGCGTCCCGTTGCCGGTGCAACCCATGCGACAACTGTTGAGGCGGGCCGCGTGCGTCAGGCGCTCATGTTGAGCGTCCCGTTCACGCCGTTCGGGAAGAAGCCGCCCTTGGTCGCCATCGAGCTCGTCAGATAGACGATGTTGAGCACGTTGCCGTAGCCGCGGCTGAACGCGAGTCCGTTGCTGTCGAGCGGCACGATGTTCGATGTGCCGGCGGTCGCGCCGGTGATGCCCTGGTCGTCATGACCATTCTGGTCGAGGCTGTCGCGCGCGGCCGAGATCGCGTTGGCCGCCGTGACGAGACTCGTCATGTCGACGCCTTTCGAGTACAGCACGGTGCGTACCAGACCCGCGTGATAGGCCTCGGCCGCGAGAATGCCGGCGGCGGCTTCGAGGAAGGTCTTGTTGGTGATGAGTGGCGATGCGCCTTTATACGCGGTGACGCCGACGTCTTCGAAGATAAACGCGCCGAGCAGGAAGTTGTTGTCGCTCTCGTACGGATTGAACGCGACGCCTGCGCCGACGAGCCCCGCTGCGCGTGCCGCATTCGAGAACGCGCCGTTCGGATTGGTGCCGCCGATATCGATGGACGGCATCGCGACCGCTGCCGAACCCAACGCGCTGCGCAGGAAGTTCACATGCTCGCGTTCGTCGTTGGCGATTTCATTGGCATAGGCCTGAACCACCGGGTCCTGAAACGGGACCTGCTGGCCAGGAATCACCATGCCCGGCGTGCCGACGCCGGTCGTCATGTTGGCGGCCAGGCCGGCACCGGTGGTCGCATACGTATAGAACTGCGATTCGAGATACTCCAGGTTCAACGCGAAGTTGAGGATTTCCGCGTCGGTGGGTGCGCTGGCCGCCGACACGCTCGAACCCGACCCTCCGCCACACGCGCTGATCAACGTTCCGCCGACCAGACCCAGACCCAGGCCACCCGCGTTGCGGAAAAACTGCCGGCGCTGCAGACGGCGCTCGACACGACGATCGAATGTATCGATCAGGGATGCTGATTTATTGCTGGACTCCGACATGGCTGTGCTCCTCTGATGGTTCACTGCGGACGCCGCGTACTCCGGTTATCGAATACAAAAACGCGGACGCAAGGAGGCCTCGTTCTTCTGAGAAGAACTAAATATTGCGGGGAGAAGAAGAGAGTCCTCAACCGCCTTTACGGCGCGAATCAGCGGCTAGATGCAAAGCTCACAAAAGATTTCTTTGTGCATCCGCAGCATTCACGTCGCAGGCCACCCCGGCGACGCGAAAACGCCTCATGTCGATCATGGGTTTTCCGTTACGGGAGGGTGTCGTGGTGAAAATCGTCGGTCGACCGTTTAGCCCGTTCCGCCCGGTTTGAGGGGGATTCGCCGCGATCCTCTGTACAATTGCCCGATCGATCGCCTGCTTGAGCGCAAAATTGCCGCCTTGTCCCCCGGCGGTACAGCGGTCAAACGGGCGTTGCATGACGGGGCGCGTCACGTACCTGTCAGTGTTTTCGCATCAGGCTCGTAGCCGAATCCGCCTGAGTACCGGGGTTCGTGGCGTTCATCACCGTCCCGGGTCGCGCCCTTTAAAACATCGAACCCCCCGACTTAAATCGACTGAATTCATGGCCATTACCTACAAGACTCCCGACGACATCGCCAAACTGCGCATTTCCGGCCGCCTCGCGGCCGATGTGCTGGCAATGATTGGCGAGCACGTCAAGGCCGGTGTCTCCACCGACGAACTCGACGCCCTGTGCAACGACTACATCGTCAACACGCAAAAGTCGATTCCGGCCAATGTCGGCTATCTGGGCTTTCCCAAGACGGTCTGCACGTCGGTCAATTCGGTGGTGTGTCACGGCATTCCGAACCGCGCCGAGATCCTGAAAGACGGCGACATCATCAATATCGACGTCGCGATCATCAAGGACGGCTACTTCGGCGACACCAGCCGCATGTATTGCGTGGGCCAGCCGAGCACGGTGGCGCGGCAACTGATCGACACGACCTATGAGGCGATGCTGGCCGGCATCCGCGAAGTGAAGCCGGGCGCGACGCTCGGCGATGTCGGTTACGCGATCCAGAAAGTGGCGCAGCGCGACGGCTTTTCGATCGTGCGCGACTATTGCGGGCACGGCATCGGCAAGGTCTATCACGAAGATCCGCAAGTGCTGCACTACGGGCAGCCGGGGCAGGGGCTGCGTCTGAAGCCGGGCATGGTCTTCACGATCGAACCCATGATCAACGCGGGCCGCGCCAATACGTCGGTGCAGCGTGACGGCTGGACGGTGGTCACCAAAGACCGCTCGCTGTCCGCGCAGTGGGAGCACATGATCGCCGTCACCGACGACGGCTATGAACTGCTGACGCCATGGCCGGATGGCACCGGCAGCTACGAAGCGCCTTGAGCAGAGGTTGAACACCGTGAGCGTGGCGTGCGCGTCGAGCGTCGATCGCCATCGCGCGCACCGTGCTCACACAGCAAGTCCAGCATGATGGGCACGCGGCATTGCGCCGCCCGCGTCTGATGCCTGACGTGTGAAAAGTGCCCAGTTTTTGCGCGTCTCGTGCCGAGACTTCGCGCGGCGGCAGAATCCTGTCAATAATGATTTGACTCTCGCGCCGGTTCGGTTAAAGCTACGCCTTAGGGTTTCAAGGGGTTTTCGTCTGCATGATTCCGTCACTGACCGTTCGCCGTATTGCCGCTGAGCAGGGCACCGTTTTTCGCGAACTCCGCACCGCGTCGCTACGGGAGGCGCCCTATGCCTTTGGCGCGACGCTTGAAGATGCGTTGTCGGCGGAGGCCGCCAGTTTCGACGCCACCGCCGCCGAGCACGCGGTGTCGTTTTCCGTCAGCACTTTCATTCTTTACACCGAGGGTCATCCGGCCGGCCTGATCGAAGCGCATTTCGACGACACGGCTGCACGCCGCGCGTTTGTCTGCGAGTTGTGGGTGGCGCCGGCCGTGCGTCATCTGCGCGGTGGCGAATTGCTGGTCGACACGGCCGGCGCGTGGCTCGCAGGCGAAGGCGCCGACGAGATCTACGCATGGGTCGCCGACGCCAACCGCAATGCCATGCGCTTTTACGAAGCGCTCGGTTTCGGTCCGACCGGCGAACACCGGCGTGTCGAGCGTGCGCCCGAACAGGTCGAAAGCCTGCTCGTGCGGCATGTGCCGGTAACGTCCCAGGTGCATCAGCAGTGATCTCCGCGAGCGGCGCGTCAGTCCGCCGCTCGATTCCCTTCCGCGTCTGCACAGCGTTCATGGCCGAGCGCGTGGGCCTGCGCGCTGAGCTTGTGCGGGTCTCCACGTTGGCTCGAACGATGACGGTTGGCCGGGTCAGGTGGTCAACGTTCCGGCTGCTGCGTGGCCCAATCAGTCAGCGCGCGATCACGTCGTCATCGAGGGGTTTTTTTCTCACGGCAAAAAAGCTCGCTGTGCGCGTGGACGCCTGTAAAATACGCAAAATTTTTTGCCGAACGCTATGTCGCCCAAGAAATCGCCCTTTTTCGAACTCCGCAGTGGCGCTGTCGATACGCTCCTGTTCGTGGTCAAGACCACCGACCTCGATGCGATGCGTGCCGAGCTGACCCGGCGCTTCGAGGCGACCCCCGAATTTTTCGCTAACGACGTCGTCGCGATCGACGTGCGGCGTCTCGCCGTGAACGAACGCGTGTCGCTTGCCGACATCGCGCAGCTGCTGGACAGCGTGCGCATGCGTCCGGTCGGCGTGGTCGCGAACGCACAGCAGGGGTGGGCGGCCGAATCGGCGCTGCCGTTGCTCGAAGCGCGTGACCGCCGTGGCGCCAGCGGAAAATCCGCTGACGAAGAGGGCGCCAGCGCCGCAGCTTCCGCTGTCGACGCGAGCGCCAGCGCAACGCCGGCCCCGGCGCAGGCAAGCCTGCTGCCGCCCGACGCATCCACTTCGGCAGCCGATCCCGCGCCCGCCGCCGAGCCCGTGCGGCTCGCCACGTCGTCGCAAACCATGGTGGTCGACAAGCCGCTGCGCTCCGGCCAGCGCATCTACGCGAAGGGCGACCTGGTCGTGCTCGGTCTCGTGAGCTACGGCGCGGAAGTGATCGCCGAAGGCAACATCCATATTTACGCGCCGCTGCGCGGCCGGGCATTGGCCGGCGTGCAGGGCAACCACGACGCGCGCATTTTCTGCACGTGTCTCGAGCCGGAACTCATTTCGATCGCGGGCATCTATCGAACGACGGAGAACCCGCTGCCGTCCGACGTGCTCGGCAAGCCTGTGCAGATCTGGCTCGAAGAAGAAAAGCTGATGATCGAACCGTTGCGGCTCACGTAACGCACGGGAAATGCGCGCGGCGCTGAATGATCTGGCGCGCGGTGTTTCACGGCAAATATGGCCGCACATAATTGACGATATACACGAACACAAGGTAAGGGTAATGGCAAAAATCATTGTGGTGACTTCGGGCAAGGGTGGCGTGGGCAAGACGACCACGAGCGCGAGTTTTGCATCAGCCCTCGCATTGCGTGGCAGCAAAACCGCCGTGATCGACTTCGACGTCGGCCTGCGTAACCTCGACCTCATCATGGGCTGTGAGCGCCGTGTGGTGTACGACCTGATCAACGTGATCCAGGGCGAAGCCAATCTGAACCAGGCGCTGATCAAGGACAAGAAGTGCGAGAACCTGTTCATCCTGCCGGCGTCGCAGACGCGCGATAAAGACGCGCTCACCATGGAGGGCGTCGAGAAGGTCATCAATGACCTGATCAAGATGGACTTCGAATACATCGTCTGCGATTCGCCTGCGGGCATCGAATCGGGCGCGTTGCTCGCGATGCACTTCGCCGACGAAGCGCTGATCGTGACCAATCCGGAAGTGTCGTCGGTACGCGACTCGGATCGTATTCTCGGCATTCTGTCGTCGAAAACGAAGCGCGCGATCGAAGGCAAGGAGCCGATCAAGGAACACCTGCTGATCACCCGCTACAACCCGAAGCGTGTGAGCGAAGGCGAAATGCTGTCGCTCACCGACATCCAGGAAATTCTGCGGATCGATCTGATCGGCGTGATTCCCGAATCGGAAGCGGTGCTGCATGCGTCGAACCAGGGCCTGCCGGCCGTGCACCTCGACGGCACCGATGTGGCCGAAGCCTATAAAGACGTCGTGTCGCGTTTCCTCGGCGAGCAGAAGTCGCTTCGCTTTACCGATTACCAGAAGCCCGGGCTGCTGCAGCGCCTCTTCGGCACCAAGTAAGGAGAGCGCACGTCATGTCGATTCTTTCGTTTTTGCTGGGCGAGAAAAAGAAGTCCGCGTCGGTAGCGAAGGAACGCCTGCAGTTGATCATCGCGCACGAGCGCGCCGGCGGCCATGCGCCCGCCGATTATCTGCCTGCGTTGCAACGCGAACTGGTGGCCGTGATTTCGAAGTACGTGAAAATTTCCGATGACGATATTCGTGTGAGTCTCGAACGTCAGGACGATCTCGAAGTGCTCGAAGTCAAGATTGAGATACCTCAGGCCTGAGTGGTCGAGCTGGCTTGTCTGATGGACCGCGCGCCGCGCGGCGTTGCGTTGGGTGACGTGATGCTGCGTGGCGGGTGAGTGCTTTGAGGTGGCGTTGGCTTTTTCGCGCGTGTTTGTGCGGGAGGGTTCAGGTGGTTGCTGCCTGTGCCGGGGCCACTGTCACTGCCGTTATCGCGGACCGGTTTGGTTTGTCGCGCCGTAGTTTTTTCTGCAGTTCATTCCCCGTCGTTTCTCTGCTCATCTTCGTGGCTTCGTCACGTTGCGTGAGTGGGCGCATTTCCACATCGCCTCCTCCTACGCTCTCCACGCAGCCGAAATAATCCGTTGCACTTCCGCGTGAGCGGTTACACGGCCGCAGTCAGCCGTTTGGTCGCCTCGCGCATTAAACGGATAACGCCGCTCACGGTGTTCAACCAAAGGGGAAAAACCATGAACAAGACCTTTCGCTTGCTGCTTGCCAACACCGTTCTGATTGCCGCTGGTGTCGCCGCCGTGGCGTCGGCATCGGCCGAAGAAGTCTTGGTGATCGCACCGTGGGCACCGCCGCCCGTGCGTTACGAAGCCGTGCCGGCTGCGCGCGTCGGCTACGTGTGGGACCACGGTCACTGGCGTTGGGATCATGGCCGCTATGTGTGGGCCGCGGGACACTGGCAGGCGGAACGCGTCGGTTATCACTGGGTGCCGGGGCACTGGGTCTCGCATGGTCCGAACTATCACTGGGTCCAGGGCCACTGGGCGTAACGCTCGAGCTGGCAGTAGGCCGTGTGAGCAACATCGTCTGATGTGCTTCACACGGTCTCTTCGAAGTCGATGTTGACGACACCGGCGCCCCGCAGCGTGCGACGGTGTCTTCGGGAAAATACGTGATGAAAAAGAATCTGCTTCTAATCGCTGTGCTGGCCGTGATGCTGGCCGGCTGCGTGGTGGTACCGGCGCGGCCCTTGTACGTGCATGTGCCGCGGGTCGTTGTTTATTGACGCTTTATTGATGCGGGGCGTCAGTGTCTTTTTTACCGGACGGCTCGCTGTTAACAGGTTCAGCGCTCGGCTTGGGAGCGTCGGCGTCTATGCGGGCTTGGGCTTCTGATTCGGCTTCGGCACCCGCTTGCGTCAATCCAGATGCGTCGACCTCAGCCGCTACCACCTCATGCGTTTGTTCTAGCGACGCTTCACCCTCTGACGCATCGTTCGAAGGCACTTCGACCTCCGGCACTTCCGGAACCGGCGCAGGCGCAGGTTGCGGCAATGGCGCCATATACCGCTCAGCCAGCGACTCATACAACGGCGGCGCAAAAAAGCGCGACACGCGGCTGGCGATCAACGCCGTGGCCATCAGCGAAATCACCAGCGCATGGCCGTCGATCATCTCCATCACGATCACGAACGACGTAATGGGCGACTGCGTGACGGCCGCGAGATAGCCGACCATGGCCAGCGCGATCAGCATCGGCAATTGCATCGAGCCGAACACCATGTGCAGCAGATTGCCGAAACCCGCGCCGATCGACAGCGACGGCGCGAAGATGCCGCCGGGAATGCCGGGCAGGTAAGAGCCGATCATCGAGATCATCTTCAGGAACGGATAGAACACCGACAACTGTTCGTGTCCGTCGAGCAGGCCGCGTGCTTCCGCGTAACCGCTACCGAACGTCGTGCCACCCGAAATCAGCCCGACTACGGCAATCGTGAAGCCGCACAACGCGGCGAACGCGACCGGGCGCTCGCCATGCAGTTGACGCAGCGGCGCGGGAATCCAGCGCGCGGTATTCAGCAGCAGCCAGCCGAACACACCGCCCGCAATGCCGGTAACGATCGCCGTCAGCAGCACGGCGACCGCCAGCAGATCGGGGAAATGCACGCCGATCTGGATCGTGCCGAAATACGTGTAGTTGCCGTTCAGCCCCAGCGCGATCACGCCCGCGATGATGATCGCGGTAATCAGCACGCCGCTCGCACGCGCTTCGAAGCTGCGCGTCAATTCCTCGATCGCGAACACGATCCCGGCGAGCGGTGTATTGAACGCGGCGGATAGACCCGCAGCCGCGCCGGCCAGCACCAGTTGCCGCTCGATCAGCGTATTCGAGCGCGGATAAAGCCGCCGCAGATTGAACATCAGCGCCGCGCCCACCTGCACGGTCGGCCCTTCGCGACCAATGGTGAAACCACCGAGAATCGCCAGGAACGAGACGGCGATCTTGCCGAACAGAATCCGGAACGACAGCAGACGCGTGCCGTATTCGCCCGTTTTCGAATGAAGGGTCGCGATGACCTGCGGAATGCCGCTACCCTCGGCGCCGCGAAAGAACCTGCGCGTGAGCCAGACGGCGAGCGCCGCGACTGCGGGCGTGATGATCAGCGGCGCCCACACATGCCGTTGCTGCACTATGCGGAACTCGTTGTAGCCCCAGTCGATCAGGCGGGCATAGAGCACCGCCACCAGCCCCACGGCGATAGCGCCGAGCCAGAAGATGCCGTACTGCCGCCAGATTCGTTTCGCGCGACGTACAACGGTGGAAGGACGTAGGGAGAAGGGCCTGGACATGGGCAGCAGCGTGGCAGCAAAGGGGCAAGTATAAGACGACCTGTGCCGCTCAAGGTCGATGAAAGCAACATGAAATGTATGAGGCACTGAAGAGTCGTGCGCTGACGTTTCACGACGGTACGCGTGTAACGTAGCGTTATTAACCGCTGGCGACCCGTTTCGGCTTTCTGGCGGGTCGAAATTCAAACGTCGGCTAAAATACTGCGGATGTTCGAACAACTAACAGGTCCCAAATGAAGCGAGTCCTTATCGTCAAGGTCACTTCACTCGGCGATATCGTGCAGGCGTTACCCGTCGTGGCCGATATCAAGCGCGCCTATCCCGGCGTGCAGGTGGATTGGGCCGCAGACGAAGCATTCGCCGAGATGGTGCATTGGAGCACCGGCGTCGACCGCGTGCTGAGCGCGCCACTGCGTCGCTTCAAGAAGGCGCGCAACTGGAGCGATCTGAAGGCCATCGCGGCGTCCATTGCCGAATTGCGCGCGTATCGCTACGACTACGTGGTCGACATTCACGGTGTCTACAAGAGCGCGATCATCGCGTTTCTGGCGCGCTCGTCGCGGCGAATCGGCTATCAGTCCCAGGATCTGGGCGAGCGAGGCGCGGCATTCGCGTACACGGGCCGGTTCGGGCCGCGTCCCAATTGCGATGCGTGGCACGGCATGCGGATCAGTGCCAGCCAGGCATTGGGGTACGAAGTAGAAGGCCCGCCTGTCTACAACCTGCGTTTGCCCGACGCAACCACCCAGCCATTCAGTTTCGGTAGCGAACCGGTCGTGGCGTTTTTTCATGCCACGTCGAAAGACGACAAAAAGTGGCCAGCGGCGCACTGGATCGAAACCGGCCTCGAACTCAGCCGCCGTGGCTTCAGGATCGTGCTGCCGTGGGGCTCGCCCGGTGAGCGCGTGGAGGCCGAGCAGATCGCGGCCAAGGTGCCCGGCGCCACCATTCTGCCGAAGCTGAGCGTGACCGAAATCGCCCAGATGATCGACGCGTGTTCATTGATTGTCGGCACCGACACCGGTTTCGTCCATCTCGCGCATGCGTTGCAGAAACGCACGGTGATGATCTTCGTGGCAACCACGCCGGACCATTGCGGAATCGACTCGCCGTACCGCTCGATCTCGATCGGCGATGGCCGTTCGGTACCTACGGTCAATGCCGCCCTCGACGCGATCGACTACGTCCATTCGGGGCCGAACGCGCTCGAGGAGTCGCACGGTAGCGCTGCCGCCTGAGTCAGGCGGCGAGGGTCGTCTTCATCAATCGTCCGCACAAAAGAAAAGAGGCGTGACGCGCAGTGTGCCCAGTTCTACGGGCTCTGCACGTAACGCCTCCGAAAAACGCCCGCGTCGGGGAACAGCGGGCGGAGAGGAAATATTTGCCAGAAACATCTGGCGCAGGCGCGCTGCTTTCATTGCAGTGCCGCTCTTTTGAAATGACCTCGCGCAGCGATGATGCAGTGATGGCGCAGTGTTGACACATTGGTGGGTCAGCAGCGCGGCGCACATTACACGCCTGTTAAAACTGTCGCTTTTCGTTGGGTCCCTGATTGCGCGGCAGCGCCGGAATCACCCGGCCGATCAAATCGCCGCCGCCCTTGCATGACTGAATCTGGCGTCTGCCGAATTGACGTTGGTAAGTCGATGCGCTGCCAGCAAGCCTTCGCTTCGGCGCGACCGTTCAACGCAGTATAGGCGGCGTTTTCCGCTGATGTTAGTTCGTCATTTGCGTAGCCCGTGAGCGCAATTTTTTCCGCGCCGATCCTGTAACACCCCCGTGATCTTCCCTTACAAATAGCAACGTTCGCGGTGGGCGATGTCGTGTCCAATCGGGTCATTCGGGGTTGGCTCGAATGAATCTGACTCGATGGAGAACAATATGAAACGCTTGATCCTGACTCTCGCTGCGGGCACGCTCCTCGCAACCGCACTGGGTGGCTGCATCGTCGCCCCGGCACCGGGCTATTACGGCGGTGGCGGTTATTACCACCACGGCGGCTATTACTATCGATAAGCGATCGACAGGCCGTCAGGCCAGCAGCATTTCGAACGCGACTACCGCAGCGATGGCAGCCGCGTTTGCCGCTAACGCTTCCACGACGATTCCCTTCCATGTCGCCGGACGAAAGCGCAAAGCCAGTAGCAACGAGCAGAGGAGTGCCAGCGCGATGATCATCACGACATCCGCGTTGTTGAGGTGAATGTTCATTTGAACCTCCCTGCTCGCCATAGGGTTATTAAGTCGAGTATAGGCAAGTCAAAAAGACGCGCAAGTCCAGGGGATTTACTCAGGAAGGAGGGGGTAAAGCGACGTGGTCTGGATGGCACGGGCGCTGCGCGCCTGAACCTGATGGCGGAGTTAGCGCCGATGCCTACGCGTTCCACCTAACGCCGCCGCGGCGCGGAATGCACGCGCCGGGCAGCATCGAATGACAAAGAACGTCACGCGGTGATCCGCGCGCCTTATACGGCGCGCGAGATTACATCAACCTTGCGTCACGCGTTTCACGCATGCACAGCACGCCGATCAGGCTGACTGCCGCAGCCACCGACACATACGCGCCAACCCAGGGCAGCCCGCCGTGTGCGGCGAGCACCTGCGCGATATACGGCGCGACCGACGCGCCCAGGATCCCGCCGAGGTTGTACGACACGCCCGCGCCGGTATAGCGCACGTTGGTCGGGAACAGTTCCGGCAGCAGCGCGCCCATCGGTGCGAAGGTCACGCCCATCAGGAACAGTTGGATCACGAGGAACAGCAGCACCGCCGACGTTTCGCCGCTGCCGAGCAACGGCGCCATCGTGAAGCCCGACAGGATCGCTGCGATGATCCCAACGATCAGCACCGGCTTGCGTCCGAAGCGGTCGCTCGCCCAGGCCGACAACGGCGTAGCAAGTGCCATGAACACGACGGCGATGCACAGCAGCCCAAGGAACGTCGGCCGTGGAATATGCAGAACAGATACGCCATACGACAGAGAGAACGTGGTCGCGTTATAGAACAGCGTGTAGCAGACGACCATCGCAAGCGCGCCGAGGATGGTCGGCATGCAGTGTTGCGACAGCAGCGTCGCGATGGGCACCTTGACGCGTTCCTTGCGCTCGATCGCGGCCTGGAACGCCGGCGTTTCGGCAATTTTCAGGCGCACGTACAAGCCCAGCGCGACCAGCACCGAGCTGACGATAAACGGCACGCGCCATCCCCAGGTGCGGAATTGCTCGTCGCTCAGCGACAAGGCCAGCGCGAAGAACAGACCGTTCGACGCGAGAAAGCCGATCGACGGCCCGAGTTGCGGGAACATGCCAAACCAGCCGCGCTTGCCGGCTGGCGCGTTTTCGGTGGCGAGCAGGGCGGCGCCCCCCCATTCGCCGCCCAGTCCGATCCCCTGGCCGAAGCGCAGCACGCACAACAGGATCGGCGCGAGGCTGCCAATCGAGTCGTAGCCCGGCACGAAGCCGATCAGCGTGGTCGAGAGGCCCATTACCAGCAGCGATGCAACCAGCGTCGATTTACGGCCGATCCGGTCGCCGAAGTGACCGAACAGGAACGAGCCGATCGGCCGCGCGACGAACGCGATGCCGAACGTGACGAATGCCGACAGCGCTTGCGCCGTCGCCGAGCCGTGCGGGAAAAACACCGGTCCGATGACGAGCGCGGCAGCGGTCGCATAGACGTAGAAATCGTAGAACTCGATCGCGGTGCCGATAAAGCTCGCGAAAATGATCCGCGCGCTACTGTTCTGCCCGCTTGAATTGGGCTGAGCCGCGGAAATCGGCGAAGTGGACATGCAAGGTCTCCATCTGTCGTGATGCTGTCAGGCGCGGCGCGTTGAAACGGGCGGCGCGCGGCAGGCGGCATCTTTGTTTAAGTTCGTGCGTCTGGCGGCAGTCGCGGGCTTGCCGGGAAGCCCGCGCGGCGTTCGTGACAGCGCGACGGTGCGATAGCTTACAACGGCAATCGCCGCAGTTCGCGCGCGAAACGGTCATGCCAGGGGAATAACCAGGTGGATTACGTCTCGCGGGCGGCAACGGTGTTGCCGACGCGGCGCGGTGATCCGTGGCATTCGCTGCGGAGGCTGCGCCAGGTGTTGCGTCAGGCTGCATCGGGCTGCGTGTGTTGTGCATCTTGCATCGTGCATCAGGCAGACGGGGCTCGCGGATGGCGGTGTAGCGCTGCAATCGGCTGCGCGCCGCGCCGGCGGGTGTGCAGGCGGCGTGAGCCAAGGCCGGGTGGTTCCGGCGTAGGGAATCGGAAAATTATAGCGAGCGCGGGCGGCGCGCAGCAATGGCGACGTAAGGATTGTTGAGGCGGGTGTGGGCGATATGCTGCGCGGGCTGCGGCTGCGGCTGCGGCTACGGCTGCGGCTACGGCTACGGCTACGGCTACGGCTGCGGCCACCGCAACTGCCACCGCTACGGCCACTGCCACTGCCACTGCAACCGCCACTGCAACCGCCACCACCGCCACCGCCACCGCCACCGCAACCGCAACCGCCGCTGCAACTGCAACTGCAACCGCAACTGCAACCGCAACTGCAACCGCAACTGCAACCGCAACTGCAACCGCAACTGCAACCGCAACCGCTACCGCCACTGCAACCGCAACTGCAACCGCTACCGCTACCGCAACGGCGCAATCAACCCTCAGTCGAAGTTCTGCGCTTGCGGCGAAGCCAACTCGCGCAACTGGAACTTGCCGTTGTCGTTGAACAGCCAGTCTTCGAAGAGTTCTAGCTGGCCGCGCCCGTTCAGCAGTTTGCCGGGCGGCTGCGGCAGCGGCGACGCGCGGCGCAGGGTAGCGAGCGCGGTGCCTTCGGCTTCGTCGTCGCCGTTCGTGCGATACACCGACGACGTGACCACATGTCCATCGCGATCGACGACGAACGACACCACCACCAGCGAACGCAGCATCGCTTGCGGAGTGCCGCGCAGCACATAAGACGGATTGCGTTCGACGATGCGCCGTGCCACCGCTTCGCGATATTGATCGAGTGTCGCGCTGTTGACGGCGGCCACTGGCGTGCTCACGGTCTCATGCTGCGGCAGCGTGATCGTGCAGCCCGCGATCATGGCTGCGGCGGCCGCAGTCAGCGCCGCGAACAGCGTGCCGCGGGTGGGGAAGATCGGCACGCCAAAGCGTCCGGTCAGGCGGCGAAGGTGACGCGTGCGGATAGGCATCGTCGACGGAAAACTCGGTGAGGGACTAACTTGATGGTAGTCAAAATCCGCCTGGATGCAATTGGCGTTCGCCCGCGTTTTTGTGCGGCGCGCCAAGTTGTAATGCGTTGAAATATGAGGGCAATTGGTCTGCGTCGAAAACGGGCCTACACTCGGATTGCCTCTTTCGGGAGGCATCGGTGGAAGTTCTTATATAGCCCGCTTCGTGCGGGCTTTCTTTTGGGTGTCGAAACGAACGGATTCGTCGCCGACACTTTCATCCGCACTGTCGGCAGAACTTGCCCGCAGGATCGCATCGCCATTTCTGAAGACCTGATTGCGTTTCACGCGACCCGCAATCTTCAGCGCGTGGGCGAAAAATTCCATAGGCTCTCGCCGATTCTCGCAGCGCACACCAGCCGCGGCTTTCCGCCGACGTAATACGCTTGCGAGTCGCTCCGGTTTGCGAGTTCTGACATGGCCCACATGCGAAACGGCAATCGGCAATCCCGATAACGTCGAAACGCACGCGGCCGTGGCGCGCTCGTAGTTCATCGCATCGTACCCGGGTGCTTTTCATGATTGCGAGGTTGTTTATCGGCCTTGTTGCGCGTTGCGTCGCCGCCGTGGTTGCCGTTACCTTCGCCGAGGGGACATCTGACGTTCCCTACACATGTCCCCGTTCGAAGAAGCCGCGCCCGCCTATTGCGCATCTTAAGGGACCGCTAACGGCAATCTCAATGCAGGCCACGTCTCCACATTACTTGGGTATGCGAATCGAATTTTTTGTCGATATTTGACAGATATTAAACGTTGTCTGGTAGACAATTTGCTGCCCGTTTTCCGATACTCATCCCCGAAAGCGACCGCGCGTCACAGCGCTAAAAAACGGAATGGCCAGTCAATGATCCGACTGGGAGACAGCGCCTGCCAGGGTGCAACAGCAGTGTGCGCGTGAATCCCAACCTCACAGAACGGGATCCCATCGAATGGACCCTCGGCTGTTGCAGCGCTACTCCGACGAATTGTTGTACTTGCGCGAACTGGCAGGCGAGTTTGCGGAGCAGCACCCGAAAGTCGCGCGCCGTCTCTGCATGCAGGCGGGCGAGGTGGGTGACCCGTTTGTCGAGCGGCTGATCCAGTCCGCCGCGATGACGTTCGCGCGCACGCAGTTGCGCATTGATGACGAATTCCCGGAGTTCGCGCAACCGCTGCTGGAAGCCGTCTACCCGAACTACGTCTCGCCAACCCCGGCAATGGCGGTGGCCCGCGTGTTTCCCGGCCACGGCAGCGGTCACGCCGGCAACGGCTTTCTGATCCCGCGCGACACTGCGTTCAGATCGCACACGCCGGTGGGTGAGAACGCCGTGTGCGAATTCCGCAGCAGCCAGGACGTCACGCTCTGGCCGCTTGCAATCGTGCAGGCGCGGCTCACCGGCATTCCGCCCGACATTCCGTCGCTGGACCGGTACGTGCCGGACGGTCGGCCAGCGCACGGCGCGTTACGTTTGAGGCTGCGTACCACCAATGGCACCTCCATCGCGAGCCTGGCGGAACTGGACCGGCTGCCGGTGTATCTGGCGGGCGATGAGCGCACTGCTTCGCATCTGTTCGAACTGATCCTTTCTGCGGGCGTGGCATCGGTGATGGCCGCACCCGGCCAGTTCGGAGACGGCCCGCTGCATGCGGTCACGCGCGATGCCGTGGTTCATGAGGGACTGGAGCCAGGTCAGAACGTGTTGCCCGCCGTGCCGCGCAAGTTTCACGGGCACAACCTTCTGCACGAATATTTCGCGTGTCCGGCGCGCTTCTGGTTCTTCGCGCTGACCGGACTGCAGAAGGGGCTGGCTGCGATTGCCGGCCATGAAGTCGAGATCGTCGTCCTGCTGCGCCAGGCGCCAGGTTCTCTCGCGGATACGGTGAACGCGTCACATTTCGCGCTGTTCTGTACGCCCGTCATCAACCTGTTTCCGCTGCCGACCCGACGCATCGCCATCCAGCCGGAGCAGTCCGGACACCGGCTTGTCGCGGAGCCTGACGCGCCCCTGGATTACGAGGTGCATTCGGTCCAGCTTGCGCGTGGCCAGGTTTCCGAAGAGTCCGACGATCTGCTGTTCAGGCCCGCACACACGCCCCTGCGCTACGACGAGGATGAGGGCGACGAAGGGCGCTTCTTTACCGTGCGCCGCGAACTGCATCGCAACGATGCGCGCCGCCACAGCACACACCGCACCTTTACGGAGACACGCACCTGGGTGTCGCTGGTGGACGGTAACGGACAGCCTGACGACAAAGGCTGTCATTACCTGTCGGCGGACGCGCTCGTGACCAACCGCGATCTGGCGGGGATGCTCCAGCCCAACGGACGGGACGATCTCACCGTCGAACTGTCCGCGCCCATCGCGGGCAGGTCGCGCGTCATGGGCATAAGGCTACTTGTGGATGCAGCCTGATTTCGAGTCTGCTGTGATTTCATGACTGACGACATGGAAGTGCTTTGGAATTCCATTTGAGAAGAATGGCCTTCCAAAGCTCGCGCCATCACACATTTTGTTTCTCCCCTCGATGCGATCCAGTCTGACCGGGGAAACTGGATGCAAGCCTGCATTCATCGCGCGTGCGCCGTGGAGGCGTGGTCCGGGTGCGTCCACTTCGTGCGGGCTTTCTTTTTGGTGCGATGCGTCGCCTACCCCGTACACCGTTTCGCCGCCCAATAAAAAAGGCGAACCCTCAATGAGTCCGCCTTTCCCTTGTCTTCAATCAGCAGCAACGAGCAGGCCGTCAAAGCAAGCTCGTCATTCACCTCAACTGAAAGAAGCCCGTATTACTTCAACCCCGCCCGCGCAGCCTTCACTGCCGCCAGCACCTGCTCTGGCGCAGTGCCGCCCGGATGATTGCGGCTCGCCACCGACCCTTCCAGCGTCAGATACGAGAACACATCGTCGCCGATCAGATGCGCAACGTTCGGCAATTCAGCACGCATTTCTTCGAGCGTCAGATCCGCCAGATCGCAGCCGCGATCTGCGCAGATACGAACCGCCAACGCCACCGCTTCGTGTGCATCACGGAACGGCAAACCGCGCTTGACCAGATAGTCGGCGAGGTCGGTAGCCGTCGAGAAGCCTTGCAACGCGGCGTCGCGCATCGCTTGCGGCTTCACCGAAATACCGGCGACCATTTCAGCGAAGATGCGCAGCGTGTCGGCGACCGTGTCGACGGTATCGAACAGCGGTTCCTTGTCTTCCTGATTGTCCTTGTTGTACGCGAGCGGCTGGCCCTTCATCAGCGTCAGCAGCGCGATCAGGTGACCGTTCACGCGACCGGTCTTGCCGCGCGCGAGTTCGGGCACGTCCGGGTTCTTCTTCTGCGGCATGATCGACGAGCCGGTGCAGAAGCGGTCAGCCAGATCGATGAAGCCGACGCGCGGGCTCATCCACAGCACGAGTTCTTCGGAGAAGCGCGACACATGCGTCATCACGAGCGCCGACGCGGCCGTGAATTCGATAGCGAAGTCGCGGTCGGACACGGCGTCGAGCGAGTTCGCGCAAATGCCGTCGAAGCCGAGCGTCTTCGCCACGGCGTGACGGTCGATCGGATAGCTGGTGCCGGCGAGCGCCGCCGCGCCCAGCGGCAGACGATTCACGCGCTTGCGGCAGTCAATCATGCGCTCGGCGTCGCGCGAAAACATTTCGACGTAGGCCATCAGGTGATGACCGAACGTGACCGGCTGAGCAACCTGCAAATGCGTGAAGCCGGGCATGATGGTCGACGCGTTCTTTTCCGCCATGTCGAGCAGCGCGGTGCGCAGTTCGGTCAGCAGTCCGCCGATCCGGTCGATCTCGCCGCGCAGCCACAGGCGGATGTCGGTCGCGACCTGGTCGTTACGCGAACGGCCGGTATGCAGGCGCTTGCCGGCATCGCCGATCAGTGCAGTCAGGCGCGCTTCGATGTTCAGGTGAACGTCTTCCAGATCGAGTTGCCACTCGAACTCGCCTCGCTCAATCTCGCCCTTGATCTGCGCCATGCCGCGCTGGATGGCGGCGAGGTCGTCGGCGGCGATGATCTTCTGCGCGGCCAGCATCGAGGCGTGCGCGAGCGACCCTTCGATATCGACGAGCGCCAGACGCTTGTCGAAGAAGACCGACGACGTGTAGCGTTTGACGAGCTCCGACATCGGCTCCGAGAAGCGAGCCGACCAGGCTTCGCCTTTTTTGTGCAGTTGGGACGTCATGGTGTTGGGCAGTTGAGCAGTGAGGAGGCTGACGGCGCGAATGCACGTCATATGCCGTGCAAGGGTGCCGCCGAAGCGAGGAAAGACAGGGATTTTAACACTGGCCGGAGGGCTTAAAGCCGCCGCCGGCCACGCGGCTATTCACGCACCAGCACGACCAGCTTCAGGTCTTCGCGATGCGCGGGCTTGAACGTGATCTGATCGTAGACGACGCGGCCTTCGCGCGGATGGTTGAACTCGCGCCGTCCGCCCTCGCGGCCCCCCACGTCTTGCGACGCCCAGAAGCGCGCGAACGCGTCGCTCGCGGCGGCAAGCGAGTCGATCAGTCCGCGCGTGGGCGCGTCGCTCAGATGGCGGATCGAGTCGGCGCGGAATTCGGCGGCGAGCCGTCGCGCGCGGATTTCCCAATCGACGATCAACTCGCGCGCGGCGGGTTCGGTGAACGTGTAACGCAGCAGGTTGCGGTCATGCGTGCCGTCCAGCCAGCCGACGAACAGGTCGGCGGCGCGCCCGTTCCAGGCCAGCGCATTCCACTGCCGATCGAGCACGTAGGCGGGCGCGTTTACCAGTTGCACGGTTTCCAGCAGCGTGGCGGGGGCGTCGGCGGCGGTCGGGTCGGGCTCGGCAGGGTCGCGTTGGGCAGCCAGTTCGAACAGATAGGCCCGCTCGGCGCGCGACAGTTGCAGCGCGACGGCGATCCGCGCGAGTGCGTCGGCGGAAGCGGAGACGGGGCGCCCTTGCTCGATCCACGTGTACCAGGTCGGGCTCACGCCGCACAGTTGCGCGACTTCTTCGCGCCGTAAGCCCGGCGTGCGGCGGCGCGGACCGGGCGGCAGACCGACCGCTTGCGGCGACAGCCGTTCGCGATGCGCGCGGATAAAGTCGCCGAGCGCGCGGGCCGGCGTGGCGTCGAGCGGCGGCGGGTGGTCGCTGGAAGAACCTGCGGAAGGCGGCGTGGTCATTTTGTTTTGATCGGGCGGCACGTGAGGGGTAATAGAGATACCAGAATAATTGCTTAACTTGTACTGGTACCCGCCGGGCTCTATTGTAGCGGCTGGAACGGCAAAACGCCTTCCAGCGCGACTTGCAACGATCGCCGCGCAAAAAACCGCACCTATAACCGGAGCCTCCCCATGAAGCATCACGATCAGGTTGCCGACGCCTTCGGCTCGACCGCTGCCGCCTATTTGACGAGTCAGACCCATGCCACCGGCGCCGATCTGCGGACGCTGGCCGAATCGATCGCCGCGACGCCGGGGGCGACGGTGCTCGACATGGGTTGCGGCGCGGGGCACGCGAGTTTCGCGGTCGCACCGCACGCTAAAGAAGTCGTCGCGTACGACATCGCGCCGCCAATGCTGGCAACAGTCGAAGGCGCGGCGAAGGAGCGCGGCCTCGCCAACATCCGCACGCAGCAGGGCGCGGCCGAAACGCTGCCGTTCGACGATGATTCGTTCGACTGGGTGATCAGCCGGATGAGCGCGCATCACTGGCACGACGTGCCGCTCGCATTGGCCGAAGTGCGGCGCGTGCTGAAGCCAGGCGGCAAAGTGTTGTTCATCGATATCGCGGGCGCCGATCATCCGTTGCTCGACACGCATATCCAGGCCATCGAAGTGTTGCGCGACGGCTCGCATATCCGCGATTACCGCGCCGACGAATGGGTCGCGTTGTTCGAAGCGGCCGGATTCAACGCATCGATTCGCGAGACGTGGCGGATCGACATCGAGTTCAGTTCGTGGGTCGCGCGGATGCGCACGCCGGAGCCGCGCGTGGTGGCGATCCGTTCGCTGTGGAGCAGTGCGCCCGACGAAGTGCGTGAGTATTTCGACGTGCAGGACGACGGCTCATTCAAGCTCGACGCGTTGATGGTCGAAGCGCATTGAGCGCGCTGCGCGAAAGCGCGGCGGCATGAAAAACGGCGGGATACCGAACCCGGTACCCCGCCGCAACACATCACTTTGACTTCAGGCGGCAAAAAAACGCACCGCCTGACAGGGTCAGCCAAACTCAACCCGTATTACGCAACCCCGCCGCAATCCCGTTGATGCTCAGATGAATCCCGCGCCGCACGCGCGCATTGGTATCGCCCGCGCGGTGACGCTTGAGCAGTTCCACCTGCAAGTGATTCAGCGGATCGAGATACGGGAAGCGGTTCTTGATCGACCGGGCGAGCAGCGGGTTTTCCGCGAGCCGTTCGTTCTTGCCGGTGATCTCCGACAACACCTTCGACGTGCGCTCCCATTCGGCGACGATCCGCTCGAACACGTGCTTGCGCAGTTTCTTGTCCGACACCAGTGCCGCATAACGTGAGGCCACGGCGAGATCGGTCTTGGCGAGCACCATGTCCATATTCGACAACAGGTTCGAGAAGAACGGCCACGACTTGTGCATCTTCTTCAGCAGCGTGAGACGGCGCGCGCGTTCGGCGTCGCTCGGTGCGCTGTCGAGATGCGCGGCGACCGCGCTGCCGAAGCCGTACCAGCCGGTCAGCAGCAACCGGCATTGACCCCACGAGAAGCCCCACGGAATCGCGCGCAGATCTTCGATCTTGCGTTGCTTCGGATCCTGCAATTTGCGCGAAGCGGGCCGGCTGCCGATGTTGAGTTCGGCGATCTCCGCGATCGGGGTCGACTCGAAGAAATACTCCTTGAAGCCCGGCGTTTCGTACACCAGCGCGCGATACGACGCCATCGCCGCATCGGACAACTGCTGCATCGTTTCTTCGAAGGCGGGCAACTCGGCGGGCGCGTTGCCGTGCGGCAGCAGCGACGCTTCGAGCGTGGCGGCTACCACCGTTTCCAGATTGCGTCGGCCGATGTCCGGATTGCCGAACTTGCTGGCAATCACTTCGCCTTGCTCGGTCAAACGGATCTGACCGTCGACAGTACCTGGCGGCTGCGACAGGATGGCCTGATACGTCGGGCCACCGCCTCGACCCACGGTGCCTCCGCGGCCATGGAACAGTCGCAGCGTCACGCCGCGTTCGTTGAACAGCGACACCAGCGCGAGTTCGGCGCGATACAGTTCCCAGTTCGACGTGAGGAAACCGCCGTCCTTATTGCTGTCCGAATAGCCGAGCATCACTTCCTGCTCGTTGCCCTGATGTTCGATCAATGCATCGACACCCGGCAGCGCGATCAGATCGCGCATGATGTGCGGCGCGTTGCGCAAATCGGGGATCGTCTCGAACAGCGGAATCACCATCAGGCCCGCGCGTGCCGGGTCGTTCACATCGCCCAGACGGCCGTGCAGCAGACCGGTTTCTTTCTGCAGCAACATCACTTCGACCAGATCGCTGACGGTCTCCGTGTGCGAAATGATGTAGTTGCGCACCGCCCGCGCGCCGAATTTTTCGCGCGTGACACGGGCTTCTTCGAGCACGCCGAGTTCGCTCTTCACGAGATCGGAATACTCCGTGTACGGCAGACGCAATGCGCGCGGCTGTGCCAGTTCGGCGAGCAGCACGGTGAGCTTGTCCTGCTCGGAGAGCGCTGCGTAGTCGTCTTCGACGCCCGCACGCTTGAGCAACTCGGCAATCACTGCTTCGTGAATATCCGAGCTTTGGCGCAAGTCGATGCTCGCGAGGTGGAAGCCGAACACTTCAGCGGCCCGCGCGAGCGGCGACAGGCGCGGAGCCGCGAGCGGCGCGCCGTGATGCTCGGCGAGCGAATCGATCAGCACATGCAGGTCGCGCGCGAATTCCGACGAGTCGTCATACGGTTTCGCGCGCACCGGCGCCGCGCCCCGACCGGCGCTGCGCACCGGCACGCTACCTTCGCCCAGACGCACGCGCGCGCTCGCCGCGAGTCGCGTGTACATGCCGATCAGCGCGCGGCGATACGGCTCGTCCGTGCGATGCGGCGACTGGTCCGGCGAGATGTCCGCCAGTTCCTTCAGCGCGTCGCTCGCGCCCGCCAGCAGGTTCGACACGGACAGCTCCGCGCCGAGCTTGTGCACCTGCTCCATGTAGTGCTCGAAAATCACCGCGGCCTGGCGGGTGATCGCGTTTTCGAGCGTTTCGGCGGTGACGTTCGGATTGCCGTCGCGGTCGCCGCCAATCCAGCTACCCATCTGGAAGAACGGCGGCAGACGTGCGTCGATGCCGTGCTCCTTCAACGCTTCTTCGATATCGGTGTAGAGCGCGGGGATTTCTTCGAGGAACGTCGCGCGGTAGTACGACAGCGCGTTTTCGATTTCATCGGCGACCGACAGACGCGAATCGCGCAGCATGCGGGTCTGCCACAGCGACGTCACGCGTGCGCGCAGCATCGCTTCGTTATGCGCGCGTTCGCGCTCGGTCAACTGCTGGTCGCGCTCGGCGAGCAGACGCGCGACGTCATGCTGCGCGTCGAGAATGCTCTTGCGCTGCACTTCGGTCGGGTGTGCGGTCAGCACGGGGACGATCAGCGCGTCATTGAAGAACTGCTGCAACACGGGCGTCGCGGCCGCATTCGCTTCGACGAGCCGTTCGAGCGCATGGGCGATGGTGCCCGGCTGCGAGGTCGAACCGGCCAGCGCGTGAATCCGGTGACGGCGATTGCGGTGACGGTCTTCAGCGATATTCGCCAGATGCGAGAAGTAGCTGAACGCGCGCACCACGCTGACGGTTTGCTCGGGGCTCAGCGAACGCAGCTTCTTGTCGAGGGTCTGTGCGGCGGCGTTGTCGTCTTCACGACGAAAGCGCACGGCGGTCTGACGAATCGTTTCGACGACGTCGAACACCTCGTCGCCTTCCTGTTCGCGCAGCACGTCGCCGAGCAGGCGTCCCAGATATCGGATGTCCTGGAACAGCGGATGGTCCTTGTCCTCACGCGTGCGGCCATTGCCCTTCGGCGCGGCGGCGGATGCGGACACAGGCGCCGCGTTTTCCGTCGACACAGCCTGCAACTTCGGCGCTTTCGCAGCTTTCGCTGCTTTCGGCGCGGCAGCGTCGGTCGCGACGACCTTGATCTTCGTGGAGGCGGCCTTGGCCGGTTTCTTTACCGATGCAGCCTGGTTGGCTTGCGAGGCTTTATCCGCCTTCACCGTTTTAGCGGGCTTGGCAGGCTTGACCGGCGTGGAAGCTTTGGCGGCTTTGGACGCTTTCGCAGCCTGGGCATTCTTGCCCGGGCGTTTGACTGTTGTCGACGAAGCGTCGGCTGCACCAGCAGCGGCGGGAGCGGAGGGCGCTGCGGCGGCGTCGGCCGTGCGAGCGTTGGGCGATGCAGTGTTGCGGCGGGCAGGGCGCGCCGATCCGGAAGACGTCACGATGGGTTTCCTCAGGGAAGCCAGGGTCTGTTAAGTGATGAACTGCTACTGCGGAACTGCACTATGAACTGCACCAGGAACTGCACGACGCGGAAGGTGACGATGGCGTAACGCCGGGGAGGGGTCGCCTGCATGCAGCGCGTGCACACAGCGCGACACGCATGGCGGGTACAAACTGCATGACCCGCTGCACAGGCTCGCGTGCGGGGCGCTGCTTGATACAAGTTGCCGCAACTTGCTGCAACTTGCGCGCCGCATTGCATCATCCCGCCTGTCGGGGCCCGGTGCGCGAACGACCGTGCGTGAACAGACCGGGATGGGGCACGCGCATGCTGCACGAGGCCCGTCTCCTCCATCGATACCGCGCCAGCACGGCGCTCCGCTGTGTCTTCGGACACAAAGGCGCGTGCTAACATTGATTGTTATTACATCCCGTCATTCGATCAGCAAGCTAATGAACACCGAGACGTTTTCTACGCCACCCCACACGCTTGTGATTGCGTCGCGAGAGAGCCGCCTGGCCATGTGGCAAGCGGAGCATGTGCGATGTGCGCTGCACAAATTATATCCATCTTGTGACGTAAAAATCCTCGGAATGACGACACGTGGTGATCAAATTCTCGATCGCACGCTGTCGAAGGTCGGCGGCAAGGGCCTGTTCGTCAAGGAACTGGAAGCTGCACTGGCCGATGGCCGCGCCGATCTCGCGGTGCATTCGCTGAAAGACGTGCCGATGGAATTGCCCGCTGGCTTTGCGTTGTCCACCATCATGGAGCGCGAGGACCCGCGCGATGCGCTGGTCTCCAATGATTACGATTCACTGGCCGCGTTGCCGCAAGGCGCCGTGGTCGGCACCTCCAGCCTGCGCCGTGAAGCCATGCTGCGCATGCGTTATCCGCATCTCCAGGTGCGCCCGTTGCGCGGCAATCTGGATACGCGTCTGTCGAAGCTCGATCGCGGCGACTACGCGGCGATCATTCTGGCGGCGGCCGGTTTGAAGCGGCTGGGTCTGGGCGAGCGCATTCGTGCGCTGCTCGATCCCGAAGACAGCTTGCCCGCGGCCGGTCAGGGCGCGCTCGGCATCGAGATTCGCGCCGATCGCGCGGACCTCGCCGCATGGCTCGCACCGTTGCATCACGAACACACGGCGGCGGCGGTCGAAGCGGAGCGCATGGTGTCGCGCTCGCTCGGCGGCAGTTGTGAGGTGCCGCTCGCGGCTTATGCGAGCTGGCATGACGGCGCGCTGCATCTGCGTGGCATCGTCGCGACGACCGATGGTCAACGCGTGTTGAGCGCGCAAGCGTCCGCGCCTGCGCCCACTGTCGAGCGTGCGGTTGCGCTCGGCAAGGAAGTGGCGGACGCGCTCGAACAGCAAGGCGCGATGGAGATTGTCCGCGCGCTCAGCACGGCCAGCGGTCCCGCTGCGGCGTCCGGCGATGCTGCCGCCGACGCAGCCGACCCAGCCAATAGCGCGGCATCCGGCGAGTGATGGCGGCCAATCCTCCAGGCAACACAGCATCCTCCGCCAACCGTGCGGCGTTCACGGTCGTGATTACGCGACCGGCCGGTCAGTCGAGTGAACTGATCCGGCAACTCGACGCCGCCGGCATCGCCACGCTCGACTTCCCGTTGATCGACATCGCGCCCGTCGCCGACGACGCGCCGTTGCGCACCGCGCTCGCGTCGCTCGAGCGCTATGCGCTGGTGGTGTTCGTGTCGCCGAATGCCGTCGATCAGGCGTTTGCCCGCAGCAACGAAATCTGGCCGCACGCGCTGCCAGTCGGCGTAGTCGGGCCGGGCAGCGTGCAGGCGCTCGCGCGTCATGGCGTGGCCGCGCCCGCGCATCAGGTCATCAGCCCGGCTTCGGTTTCCGAAGACGAATCGACGAGCTTCGACTCCGAAGGCCTGTTCGCGGCGATCGACGCATCCATCGGCGCGGCAAGTCTCGAAGGCAAGCGCGTGCTGATCGTGCGCGGCGACGGCGGCCGCGAATGGCTCGCCGACCGTCTGCGCGAAGCCGGTGCCGAAGTCGAAGCCGTGTCTGCCTACCGGCGTCTCGTCCCCGAACCGTCAATTGGCGGCTGGGCGCGCGTCCACGAGTTGCTGGCAGGCGCACCGCACGCATGGCTCCTGACCAGTTCCGAAGGCGTGCGCAATCTGCACGAACTCGCGCAAGAGCATCTCACCGCCGACGAAATCGTCCAGTTGAAGCACGCGCCGCTTGTCGCGCCGCATCCGCGAATCGCACAGACCGCGCGGGCATTGGGTTTTGATAGGATTACGGTGTCCGGCGCGGGCGACGAGCGCATTGCCCGCGCGCTGCTTGCCGCTGTTCCGCCTGTCGTCCCGCCCGTAGTTCAACCGGTATCGTCCGACCCGGCTCATTCACCGGCTTATTCACCGGCTCATTCACGCATGACTGAAACGAACGCATCCACGAACGCTTCACCCCAGCCGGCCGCGACTACTCCGTTGCCGCCGAATCAACCCTTCACTCCCTAC
Organism: Paraburkholderia metrosideri; assembly: GCF_904848625.1. GTDB lineage: Bacteria > Pseudomonadota > Gammaproteobacteria > Burkholderiales > Burkholderiaceae > Paraburkholderia > Paraburkholderia metrosideri. The sequence goes on along the minus strand of NZ_CAJHCP010000003.1, from coordinate 279,566 downwards.
GAAGCGCAAACGCGCCGCAGCGCGAGCGGACCGCTGCTGTGGGCTGTCGTCGTGATCCTCGCTTGCGCGGCGGGCGGCGGCGGGTTTGTACTCAACCGCAAGCTTGAGCGTGCCGAGCAACAACTCGCGCAACGCCAGCAAGCCAACGACACGCAAACCAACGAACTGCGCATCAAGACCGATCAGGCGCTGGCCACCGTGCATCAATCGGACTCGCAGGTTGCGCAACTCGAAGGCAAGCTCGCCGATGCGCAGACCGCGCAGCAGGCGCTGCAACAGCAATACGCCGATCTCGCGCGCAATCGCGACGACTGGACGCTCGCCGAAGTCGGGCAAATGCTGTCGGCGGCTAGCCAGCAGTTGCAACTCACCGGCAACACGCAACTCGCGCTGTTCGCGCTGCAAAGCGCGGACACGCGTCTCGCCGCATCGGACAGCCCGCAGGCGGTCGCGGTGCGCAAGGCCATCGCGCAGGACATCGACAAGCTGAAGGCCGCGCCGTCCACCGATCTCACCGGCATGGCGATCAAGCTCGACAACGCGATTGCCCAGGTCGACAGCTTGCCGCTGTCGGGCGAAGCGCAGATCGCCCATGCGACGCCGCACGCGGCGACGTGGGCCGATACCGCGAAGGTGGCGGCTGCCACGGGCAAGCCGCGCTGGGAAGTGTGGCTGCATGAAGTGACCTCGGGCATCGGCGAGCAGATCACGAGCCTCGTGCAGGTGCGCCGCATCGACAATGCGGACGCGATGCTCGTCACGCCCGATCAGGGTTATTTCCTGCGCGAGAATCTGAAGCTGCGTTTGCTGTCGGCGCGCCTCGCGCTGCTGTCGCGCAACCAGGACACGCTGAAGTCCGACCTGCAGAGCGCGCAAAATTCGTTGACGCGTTACTTCGACAACTCGTCGGCGCAAACCAAGACCGTGCTCGATCTGGTCAAGCAGGTGGATGCCGGGTCGGCTGCGGTCCAGTTGCCCGATCTGAGCACGAGCTTGCAGGCGGTCAGTCAATACCGGAGCCGAGGTTAATCATGGCGATCCGGGGACTCTTATGGTTGGCGTTGCTGTTCGCGATTGCTGTCGCGCTGGCGGTGGTCGGTCGCTTCGACGCCGGGCAAGTGCTGCTGATCTATCCGCCGTACCGCGTCGACATTTCGTTGAATCTGTTCGTGGTCGGGCTGGTGGTGCTGTTCATCCTGCTGTATGCGCTGCTGCGCATCGTCCGCAATATCTGGCGCATGCCGCAGCGCGTGGCCGCTTACCGTGCGCGCTCGCGGGTCGCGAAAGCGCACGCGGCGCTGCGTGATGCGATCGGCAATCTGTACGCCGGACGTTTTTCGCGCGCTGAAAAAGCCGCTAAGGATGCGCTCGCGAATGGCGACAACAACGGCGCAGCCGGTTTGATCGCGGCGACGGCCGCGCATCGCATGCATGAATATGCGCGGCGTGATGAATGGCTGTCGCAGATCAATGAAGCCGACTGGCAGGATGCGCGCCTGATGGCCACCGCCGACATGCGCGCCGATGGCCGCGACGCGGACGGCGCACTGACCGCGCTGACCGAAATGCAATCGCAGGGCGCGCGGCGCATTCACGCGCAGCAGATCATGTTGCGCGCGCAGCAGCAATTGAAGAACTGGGCCGAAGTGCTCAAGCTCGTCAAGACGCTGGAAAAGCGCGAGGCGATTCATCCGGCGGTGGCGGTGCGGTTGCGTCAACTGGCGGCGGAAAATCTGCTGCGTGACCGTCGACATAACGCCGATGCGCTGCTGGAATTGTGGAGCTCGCTATCGGCCACCGAGCGTCATTCGCCGCGTCTTGCCGATCTCGCTGCGGAATTGCTGGTGGCGCTGAATCGTCCGCAGGAAGCGCGCAAGATCGTCGAGGAAGCGCTCGCGCAGAACTGGGACGCGCGCTTGCTGCGCCGTTATCCGGATACGACTGCGGGCGACGCGTTGCCGCTGATTCAGAAGGCCGAAGCGTGGCAGAAGGATCGTCCGGAAGATGCGGACTTGCTGTTTGCGTTGGGGCGTTTGTGTCTGCATCAGCAGTTGTGGGGCAAGGCGCAATCGTTCCTTGAACGCGCGCTGAAGCTGGCGGATAACGAGACGTTGAAGATTCGCTCGCATCGTGCGTTGGCCAGGTTGCATGAGCAGCTTGGCGATAGCGATAAGGCTAGCCAGCATTATCGTGAGAGTGCGTTGGCGATGAATGTGGTTTGAGGTTTGGGTTTTCAGGTTGGTTTTTTTTGACGGTTTGAAAACTTGTCGTTTGAGAAGTTGATGAAGAAATGGCCGCAGCGCGATTTGTGCTGCGGCCATTTTTTTTGGTGCGCCGGTTGTGCGTCAGGTGGTGGTTTTGCGTTGCCGAATGTGTGTTGTCTGGTTCTCGCTGACGGCTGGTTTAGTGCTGGCTTAGTGCGGTGCGGTGGACGGTTGTTGTTGCACTGACGGGGCGGCCAACGTGATGGCCGCGCGTTTCGTCGATAGCTTTTTGCGGGGCGAAACCTTGGCTTCTTGCATCGGCTTCTTTGCGATCTCCGATGCTTCGGCTAACAGGTTCGCTGCTTGCTGCGCCGTGAGACGGCTGCGCGGGATGCCCTTTGCGTCGAGTGCAACACCTGGAACAACTCGCGGTCGCATTCGAGATCCTGCTGATACTGCTCGGCCGTGTCCACCAATAATTCGAGCAGTGTCTGACGACGTCTTCTTTCGTCGTGCGTGAAGGCAGGATTTCTAACTATCGATGACGCAAGTGTGATCAACGTGTCCAGTTGACTCAATTGCCGGTCGCATAAATCGAATGCGGACAGGGCGAGTTTTTCGTATTGGATGGCGTCGACTGGTGGGCGTGAAGCGGGTTGATTTTTGACGGACCTGGGCATGGTGCGATCTCCCTGTTGCTTCGAAGGGTCGCCCGGACACTGGCCTTGCTTTGGGGAAGGGGTGAGCGGGCACGTGGCGGGATTGACAGACTGGCACTAAACCAAACCAGCGAGCCTTGCGGCTCTCCCACCACGGCCCGCCCATTGAAAAAGGACGTGCGGAGGCAGACGCACGACCTGCCTGGGCAGGCGTGCGGGTTTAGTGTGCAGGCTGTCAAACCTGATCGCCGGGTGTTTCCGGGCGATTTGGTAATTATAAGGGACGGGGGGCTATCTCGGATTTGGGATCGGGGGGTAAATGTTGGGATTGGCCGATTGGATGATGCCGAGTAGGGCGGGAGATACTTGGTCGGCACGTTGCCTATTTTCTACCGCTATTTCGCGGATTCTTGAAAGGCCTTTGTGAGTCGTGGCATTTCATCTCTATCGGCTTGGTCAGTACTGATCGGGCAACGCGGAGGACCGATGTCGACCCACAAGTGCCGTTCAACTTTCTCCAAAGCGGCCGCTCAAGCGGCTGTAGCGGGGCGAGTTTCGCTTGAGAGAATTAGACCGTCTATTCCACCCAGCATCGCCACCATTCCAAAGCTTGCGATCGTTGCTTGCCCTAGAAATAGGAACAACGCGGTGATGCAGACCCCGCCCAAAAAAACGAAAATCAGCAAAGTCCGTTCTTCAATTCCAAATAGCTTCGTGCCTTGCGGACGGCCCCCTTGTAGCAATGGCCCTAGTAGCATCCAAAGGAGTGATGCCGGAACATAGCAAGCCACGGCAGAAAAAAACGCGGCGCCTAGTATCGGAGCGCGAATCCAAAGAACGGCGAGGGCTATCAATCCCAACGCGATATACCACCTAATCCGCGACGCATATTTGCCTCTCATTTTTAGCTCCGGCCAGACCGAAGGCACATTGTCAGCGATTCTGCATCTCCGGTCCAACGTCGCTTCCTGGCCGGTTGTGTGAGCTCGCCAACGGCCGCTTTGAGGTGCTCCAGTTCGCAAAACCGTGATTTGACTGACTGACCGCTTTGGAGGGGGTCGTCTGACCGTAGTGGGTCGGGCTGAGTCCGTCCGCGCTTCGAACTCATCGCCGCAAACCGGTCATTGGTATTTCGCTTCCCGAAAGCGGCCGGTCGCCAACGTGCACTCCCGACCCTCAACCGCCAATCGGCCCAGTGACGCTACGAAGGCAAGTACTTGGCTACATCGGCCACTCGCGCTGGCAGGTCTGCTGGCGGGTTCGACCATTGCCGACGTTCAGCTGTCCGCATTGGTGAGGCAGCACCCAGTTGCGTTGCCGACGTAGAATCCGGCGCACCTCAATGTCCGCAAAGTTGCTGATTGATGACGTAAAGGCCTTGAGCCGCCGAACGGAAGGCCTTCTCGATCGAGGAACTCAACCTTACGCGAAGCGTGCCTACCTGCGCCGCAAGACACCCACAACCATCTAGCTTAAGCGGAAGCGTCGCATAACCGTTCCAAACGGTTTATCGTCGCTGCGATTCAACGACCAACTCCGGCAAGTTTCGCTGGTATCGACGGCTGACGTGCTTGACGTATCGAGCGTCGATTGCTGCGTTCGTCAAACGTTGACGTCCAGCTTAAAAAGGACTAGACAACGTTGTTGATATTATCTGAGGACTTAAAACTTATTCGCCCTGTCCTTGGCCTGTCAATATACGTGACGACTGTGCCGGCCACGAAATCATCAGACGAAAATGGCTGATTCGTCACAAACATTTTTCCTTGAAAATTCTAGATGGTCTGATATTTTTATTAGTTCCATCCGCTCTGACTTCATGAAAGTCTGAGTCGAAAGCAGTTAGGCACCGATCCCTGCGACGGCAAAGAATATAGCGAGAGCGAAATGGCCATAAAATGCTTGTCTTGGAACGTCAATGGCGCAGAGTTTCGGGGTCCCAGTGAGAAAGGGGGGAATGCTCTGTCTGATGGTCTTTCGTATATTGTCAACACATTAAATGACATAGATGCCGATTTGGTGGCTTTACAAGAACTGCCATGTGGAAAGGCTGAGTTGACTCAAGTTAGTGCGGCATTTAAGACGCTGAAAATCTATAGTCCGTTGAAATATATGATCTTGTCAAGCTCTCACGTCAGGCCAGGCGGAAAGCTGGGATTAGGAATTCTATCCAAGTATCCTCTAGTAAAAAACGAATTAAAGCATTTATTTCCGGTCCCAGATATACCTTTTTATAAAGAAGATAAAACAACTGAAAGTCTCCATGAGAAAGGCGCATTTAGAATTTGTGTAAAAATAGGAAATCGAATCGCCGAATTTGGCTCAATGCATCTTCCTCCTTTTCGAACGATTGCCCGCACAATCGGTGAAGTCCCATTTAGCGGAATGAGGTCTAGTGCTCATGAATTTATAGCTGGAATTCAGAATGAGTTTATCCTTGGAGCAGATATTAATATGGATAGCGTCAGGGATCTGCTTCCTCGTGTGGCCTTCGATCACCTGCGCGAAGCTATCTCGGGCCCGACGCACTGGCACAAAGGCGTCATGGAGCGATCAGATCAGTTGCTTTACTCAAAGCATTTGAGGCTCCGCTTCAGTCGTACTTTTTCGTCTAGGTTTGATCATCGCCCTTGCTATGGTGAATTCTTCTTTGAAGGCGACGAAAAGGATATCTATGAACCCAAAGAGGACTCTGAGAGCTCAGATGTGACCATCCTGCATCTGTCGGATTTACATTATGGTAAAGATTCGGCCGAAATTTCTGATACGAAAGTACTTCTCGATGGAGCTGAAAGAGTAAAAGTAATTAACAGGCTTGAACGATTTTGTAGAAGTATTCATCCTAAGCCAGATTTTGTTATTGTATCTGGAGACATTACAACTCGCGGCGATCAACAGGGATTTGAGAACTTTACCGAGGCTTTGAAAAAATGCATTGAATCAAGCGCTTTTCCATCTGCACGCCATATTGTTATCGTTCCGGGAAATCATGACGTAGATCGAAACATTAGTCCGCGCTCTGCAGAACGATGGGATGGATTTAAAAAGAGATTTGGTTTGAAGCATGTCATCCCATGGCTGCCAAACGCAGACCGACCAGATGTGTTGATGAGGAAATTTCTTGATTTAGATATTACCAAGCTCGATTTGATTGGGGGTGGTGATGTTAAGAATGATGGGTATGAGCCCACATCGCTTGGTCTCCCGTTTGTCTTCGATAAAACAAAGGGGGTCTTTATTTATGCATTTAACTCGGCAATGATATCCGGAACGAAAATCGTTGCTGGTAAGCCGCTTGAGGAATACCTGAAAGCCCTGAATACGACTGACACATCCGCTCAGAAGGAAAATCTTCTCAGGGTGTTCAACGAGCTTGTGAGCGTGGATCCGGCTCGCATTGAGTATGACGAGCTCGATCTGTTCGATCAATTTATTTATGCTTTTCGTCAAAAAATTCCGAACGATTTCCAGCGAGCTGTCAAGATTGCAATCCTTCACCATCACGTAACCCCGTTCATTTCAGAGGAAGTCAAACAGTTTGAATTCTTGATGAATGCTGGGCAGTTTAAGAAACATTTGGTCGATGCGGGCTTTCACATTGTTATGCACGGTCACAAGCACGTTCCAGACATGTTGATTGATTCGGCCTTAAGCGACGAAAAAAGGCTGATCATCGTTGCTGGCGCGACCGTTGGTGGAATGGCCTCGGGTAGCCAAAACGGGTTCAACATATTGCGGGTGGAGCGCGATACAAGGGATTTGCACGTGCATCGACATTTTGTTCCGGTTACTGCCGATGCTCCAGAGTCTGCAGTGAGCAAAAGCATGGAGTCACCCGCGCAATCGAAATCGACGCCCCTACGTCCGGATGATTTTCAGCGGCCAGAGAATGCAACTAAATCTGGAGCTGAACTGTTTGATGAGGTTGAAGAGAGGATTCTGAGTGAAATAAGGACATCGATTGACTCAGCGAATCGGACCGTTGCTGGATGGAACAACTATCTCAGTACGCGGATTCCGAGCGTTTTGGGAACCTCTTATGGAGTTGCTATATTAGCAACCCTTGAGTGTCAAAGGATCGAGTTTGTATCGAAAAAGCCAGCAATCACAGAGTTTCTGCTGTCGCAGCGCCGGGAAAACCGCTATTGGAGCGCTACGGCGCTTGGGGAGCCGGGCCAGCCGTTAGAGTCCTGCATCGTGCTTGCCGCGCTGTTTGAGTTAGGCTGGCCGGATGCTCAAGCGGCCGCAGACAGTCTGCTTAGTGATATTCGTGCGCAAAAATGGCCGACTCTATTGCAGTCTACCGTAGCAGTTGGAATGGTTTTACGATTCGCAATTAGGCACTGTCCCACCTCGCCAATCATCGAGCAGCTCATGGAGATTTTGCTCGATTCGGCTTGCTACGATGACGAAAACAACATCATGGGTTGGGGCATCAGGACCGGAGAAAACTTCAGCAGTATTGGTTCTGGCTTTATCGAAGGTGGACCATCCGGAGACTTTGCGCCATCCGTGCCGCGCACTGCAGTTGTGATTCTCGCGTGGCTGGAAGCGAAGAAATCTAAGGGAAGTTTGCCCGGACGTCTTGACGTTGATTTGAGCAAATGCTGCGAGCGTCTGCTTCATACGCAATGGTCACAGCATCAGGAATCCGTCGAAGAGGGTGGCAAAAAATTCTTGATACTCAATCTTCCCAGCGAATTGTTAGCAACACAGGCGTTGCTTAGGTCTGGAGTTGACCCGACAAATGAGAACATCCGGAAAACAGTAAATTCGATTTTGGATAAACGTGTCGATGGCTTATGGAAATTTGATACGGCAACGCGTGCAACATGGCATATCTATGAGGTCGTGCAGATGCTAAAGGCCTACGTTATGGCCCGTCGGATATAACGGGTCATAACTATGGACGCTCTAGACCATTTATGCGCGCGATTGAGTCATCTTGAGCCCGCAATCGATTCTCCAGCGAAGTGGGCAGGTTCGTCGACGGTGAAGGAGTTTTTTCGAAAAGAGCTGGATCATAAAGCAATTCTTATGGACTCGATTTCGCCGGCCCGTATTCAAGAGTCGGCAAAAGCGTCGTATTGGCATGACAATGGTTTCGTGAAAATTGTTTTGCTCAATACCCAGTACTATAAGCTGAGACTGCACATCTGGGATTGTCGCCACCATGTCCATCCTATGATTTCTAATGTACATAGTCACCGTTGGCCATTCTATTCAGTAATGTTATCTGGATGCTACGTTCACGAACTGTTCGACGCTGCAGCCGAGGGGGCGGCTTACTTTAACTACGACTACGAGCATGCCGAGGGAGGTGCTTATGAACTAATCGAGAAAGGCAAGATTCACTTGAATCGTACAGCGGATCATATTTTTCAGCGCGGTGAATGTTATTTCCAAGGATGCGAGCAACTTCACCGCGTCACGGCATTTCCTGGGCAGGTAGTCGTGTCAATGATTCTTCAAGGCAAGGCTATCCGCAAAAGGTCTACGGTATGTACGCGAGCTCCGTGGAAAGGAGATACAGTGCGCCCCCAAACGGCGCTCCAAGACAAGGTAGTCGCAGAGCATGTCGGTCTGGCATTGGACCGCATGATGCAAGCAAGTACGTGACAACCTCGCGCGATCAGCAGCCGAAGCACTTGGCACCGTCCGTACGCTAGGCCCATTTGTATGTCGGTCCTCAATCTCTTACTGTAACGGTGCCGATTTTATTCATAATTTTGCTCTCGCAATTTGCGTGAGTGGACGAACACTGTTCTATAGATTTCGAACATCGGTTCAAGAGGGATTTCGCGGAGCATCTCGCGCTTTGGGGCAATCCCTAAGACTACAAACGCAAAGCCAGTGACGACTATTCTTCTAGCAGCGGATCAAAGTCCGGATCAGTTTCTTTAGTGTGACTCTGACAGTTAAAAAACTGTCATTCGGCTGTCAAATCCAACCGCCGCTAGCAATCAATCCCGTCGCTGACATAGAACCCAGTCAATCCCAGTGACAGCAACGGCCGACAGCGTAGCCACCGAGATGCATGCTCGAATGGCCGTTCGAGTTTGTAAGTTGCGGTAGCTCTCGCGGCGACTCGAAGGACTGCTGGGTCGACTGCTGTCCTAGCGCGCAGCGAAGCTGTCATTCAAAGTGGCCGACGCTTCAACGACTGCTGAGCAACCCACAGCGGCCCTTGTCCAGCGATCGGCCTAATCACCTCATTGGCCGACAAGCATGCGTCCCGCATCGGGCGGGTTTCGGGGTGGACCGGCCGTGCGAGTGACTGCTGCACAGCTCAGGCGAGCGGCAGAAAGTGGCCGAATCCGGGCCGACGGCCAACGCGTCAAACCGACCCAATCGGTCGTTTAACATGGGGAGCCGAATTGTCTCGTTATTCGCCCTGAGCAGCCACTCACTGATTACGTTCGGTGACGTCACACAGGTTCTAGGCTGCGGATTGCAATTGGCGAGTAGATACTATCAGCCCCGCTGCCGCCGACTTTGGCTCCCCTCACAAAGCCCTGATGTCGTTTGCCGCTGCGGCTCATAGAGATTTGCCAAATGCCGTAAAGCTCCATCAATTGAAGATCGGGTGTACCTTGGATCCGTTAGTCCGCATCACTGCCCAAGGCGTGCAGCGGCAAGAACCTCCCGCTTTGTCTCAAGAATATGCTGTTCCAGCAAGCTCACTACTTCGTTGACAGCACGCCGCTTGCACGCGTCGACGATCTGATAGTGGTCCCTTTGCACGTCTTCCTTTTGCGTATTCAGCGACATCCTCAGATGCGGATAGCGATTGGTCGTGCTCAGGCAATACTCCTCGATCATCTTCTTGAGCCGCTCGTTGTTCGAGGGCGCGCACAGCGCCAGATGGAACTGCCGGTTGCACTCGGCCCACTCAGGAAGCGTTGTGGCGACGTCGTATGAAGCGAGGATGCGCTTCATCAACTCGATGTCGGCCACCACCATGTTCGGTACGGCGAGCTTTGCTGCATAGCTTTCAAGCGCGGCGCGAATGTCGAGCAACTCGCAAATCTCGCTCGTTGACATCGCGATCACGACCGCTCCGCGGTTGAGCTGATAGCTCACCAATCCTTCCGCTTCGAGTTGCCGTAATGCCTCACGCACTGGAATCCGGCTCGCGCCAAAACGCTCCGCCAGATTTTCCTGGCGCAGCTGTGTGCCCGGCGGGAGCGTGCCCCGCAGGATTTCATCGCGCAGTTGGTCCCGAATGGATTGCGGCAGCGAACGCTGATCTGCCTTGGCCTGCACTGTCGTCATGAGCAAAAGCCGGTCGTACGCCGACCGACGAAAAAAGTTGTCGTCAAAATTGTAGCCTGTTAGGATTGGATCCAATCGACACGTAAATGGATAATTTTGTTGTCGAATTGAATCCTATATGCCGTCAGTCAAAGGTTTGCATAGTCATGCTCGAAGCACCCAGAAACGAACCAATCTTAGCGTATCAGCCGGGCTCGCCAGAACGGGCGGAGCTTGTCCGCGCACTCGAACAGCAATCTGCCGATGTGGTGCAAATCCCCGTCGTGGCAGGCCGCAAGCGACTAACGGGCGGCGACACACTACCAGTGGCATGTCCGCATGACCACGCTCAAACGCTTGCGCAAGTGCATCAGGCGAGTAGCAGCGATGTGAGCGCCGCGATTCAGGCCGCCATCGAGGCGCAGCGCGACTGGTCGCAATGGTCTTTCGAGGATCGCGCGGCAGTATTTCTCAAAGCGGCCGACCTGCTGGCCGGGCCGTGGCGTCAAAAACTGAACGCTGCGACCATGCTTGGCCAAAGCAAGACGGCCTATCAGGCGGAAATCGACTCGGCCTGCGAACTGATCGATTTTCTGCGCTGGAATGTCGCGTTTGCGCGAGATTTGCAGCGGAGCCAGCCGGTCTCGGCGCCCGGTATGCGCAATGCACTTGAGTACCGACCGCTGGAAGGCTTCGTCTATGCGGTGACGCCGTTCAACTTCACGGCGATCGGCGGCAATCTAGCTTGCGCGCCGGCACTGATGGGCAACTGCGTGCTGTGGAAACCCGCGGCAACGGCAGCGCTGAGCAACTACTTCGTGTTCGAACTGCTGGAAGCCGCTGGTTTGCCACCTGGCGTGATCAATTTCGTGCCCGGCGGGGCGCAAACAGTGTCTTCCGTCGCGCTCGGATCGGACGCGTTCGCTGGACTGCATTTCACCGGCTCGACGGCCGTGTTCGATTCGCTTTGGCGCGAGACAGCCGCGCGTCTGCCGACGTATCGCAGCTATCCGCGCCTCGTCGGCGAAACCGGCGGCAAAGATTTCGTGCTCGCGCATCCGTCAGCGGATGTGGTGGCGCTTAGCGCTGCGCTGCTGCGCGGCGCGTTCGAGTATCAAGGCCAGAAGTGCAGTGCCGCTTCACGCGCATACGTGCCGCTCTCGCTCTGGCCGGCCGTCAAGGCGCGCCTTGCCGACGATCTGGCTACCGTCCGCATGGGCGATGTACAGGACCTCGGCAATTTCATGGGCGCAGTCATCGATCGCAAAGCCTACGACCGGGTCACTGGTTACATCGAGCAGGCACGGCAAGCGGGTGGCGTGTCGATCGTCGCGGGTGGCGGCGCCGACGACCGCACCGGCTTCTTCATCCAGCCGACCGTGATCGAAGTCGACGATCCGCAGTTCGTCACGATGCGTGAAGAGATCTTCGGGCCGGTACTCTCGGTCTACGTCTACCCCGACGCGCAATGGGCAGATGTCCTGAAGCTGGTCGATTCGACTTCACCGTATGCACTGACCGGCGCCGTGTTCGCGCAGGAACGCAGCGCCATTGTGGAAGCGAGCGCGGCACTGCGGTTTTCGGCCGGCAACTTCTACATCAACGACAAGCCGACGGGCGCGGTAGTCGGGCAGCAGCCGTTCGGCGGCGCACGTCGCAGCGGCACCAACGACAAAGCGGGCTCTGCGCTGAATCTGCTGCGCTGGGTTTCGCCGCGCACGATCAAGGAAACCTACGTGCCGGCTAATCAATACGCTTACCCGCATATGAGCTGAGCGCCGGCATCAAGCAACCCGGCAGCTTGCAAGAAACCGCGGTCGCCGACGGGCCGCGAGCAAGGTGCAATCAGAAGTGTCTGCAACAGGGGGACGGACGCAGCGTGGGAGGCACGCGGCGGGTGCCGTCTCGCGCCATTCCACAAGAAAGAGGAGCATCAGAAGATGAGCATGGGTACGAAACAGATCGCGTTGGCCGCTACCGCTGCGGCACTCGGCTTGAGCGGCGCAACCGCATTGGCACAGCAGGCGCAGGACGTGAAGATCGGCTTCGCCGCGCCGCTGACTGGCGGCCAAGCCCATTACGGCGCGGACTTCCGCAGTGGCGTGACGCTGGCAATCGAAGACTTCAACGCCACCAAGCCGGTCATCGGCGGCAAGCCCGTGCACTTCGTGCTCGACGCGGCCGACGACCAGGCCGATCCGCGTACCGGCACGACCGTTGCGCAGAAGCTCGTCGACGACGGCGTGGCCGCGGTAATCGGCCACTTCAACTCGGGCACCAGTATTCCGGCGGCGCCGATCTACGCGAAGGCGGGCATCCCCGAACTGGCGACTGCCACCGCGCCGGCCTACACGGCGCAGGGCCTCGCAACCACGTTCCGTCTCGTCACCTCCGATTCGCAACAAGGCGGCGTGCTCGGCGAATACGTAGTGAAGGACCTGAAGTTCAGGCGCTTCGCCATCGTCGACGACCGCACCGCGTACGGCCAGGGCGTGGCCGAAGAGTTTGCGAAGGCGGTCAAGGCGGCGGGCGGAACGATCGTCGCGCAGGAGTTCACGAACGACAAAGCCGTCGACTTCCGGGCGATCCTCACGCACATCAAACAGTCGGATGCGGACGCAATCTTCTACGGCGGAGCGGACACGCAAGCGGCACCGTTTCTCAAGCAGATGCGCACGCTGGCGGTCAAGGGTACGCTGATCGGACCGGACATGATCCACTCCGACGAGTTGCTGAAGATTGCGGGTCCTGCTGCGGAAGGTGCGTTGGCTTCGTCGGGTGGCAGCCCGCTCGACAAGATGCCGGGCGGCAAATCGTACGTGGAGCGCTACAAGAAGCGCTTCGGCAACGAAGTCGAACTGTATTCGCCGTACGCCTACGACGGCACGATGGCTGTGCTTAATGCCATGAAAAAAGCCGACTCAGTCGACCCGCACAAGTATCTGCCGGTGTTGAAGGCGACGCAGATGAAAGGCGTGACGACCAATGAGCTTGCCTATGATGATCGCGGCGATCTGAAATACGGCGGCGTGACGGTGTACAAGGTCACGAATGGCAAGTGGGCGGCGCTGCAAACCGTCGGCACGAAGTAATTCAAGTCTAGCTGGTCCAGTCCAGGTGGGCCTGGTCCCAGGCCACGGCGCGGGCGAGCGATTGCGACTCCTCTTTCAATTGTTGCGCGCCGATTTCGCGAGTCTCATGGTTGCACATGAGACTCGTTTTTTTTATCGTGGCAATGCAGTAGCGCCTACGTATCTGCCGCCTCTTACGGTCGGCTGATAGACAGCTTCGGTCTAACTTCGACACGCGCAAGTGGCACGCGAACGGCTCCTATGTCATACAAACCCGACACCCGGTTGTCGCTTTGCGTACTTCGGCGGATGACCGCTCCTGGCCGAACCCGGAAGTTCGGCCTGCGCCCGCCAGTCACCAGCTCGGCCTTGCCGCTAATTTCCTTTGTCGACCCTGAGCCGACGTTGGAATCGGCGCCAACGGAAGGTCCGCTCTCGACGCGTCAGCTGTCGTACCGCGTTGGATGGTCACTCTGCTGCTCGGACTGTGCTGGACGGTCGCGACTTGCCCCGTCTCGCCGGTTGAATTAAGCTTTGCGACATGAACCAATTTGTCATCAACTCGATTATTAGCGCCGCGAGAGTCTCGGCGGGATAGCTATTGAGTGACAATATGCAATCACAACCCGCCCAGAAGGCGGGTTTTTGCTTTCTGGGCTCTAAACGGAGCGTTTGGGAATGACGAGTGAGAGTCGAGCAGTTGACGAAGTTGGCCATCGTGAGACGGCTGTTTTGCATATGGTTTGCGGAAAAATCGCATCGGGGAAGTCCACGTTGACGGCTCGCTTGGCGGATGCCTCTCGGACGGTCCTGTTTAGCGAAGACAAATGGATGGCATGTCTTTACCCGGACGAGATTCATACGGTAAGCGATTATGCAGACCGCGCAGCACGCCTGAGAACGGTCCTCACGGAGCACATCCAGGCACTCCTCGCGGCGGGTATCTCCGTGGTACTGGACTTTCCATTCAATACGGCCAGCACACGTGCTTGGGGTTACTCACTATTCCAGGCGGTTGCCTGCGAGCATCGGCTTCACTATCTTAATGTGACCGACGAGATCTGCAAATCTCGTTTAATGACGAGGAATGTGTCAGGCGAGCATCCTTTCCGGACATCAGAAGAGCAGTACGATCAGATCACCCGGTACTTCGTTCCGCCCGCACTCAGCGAAGGATTCAACATAGTTGTCTATGACGAGTCAGGTAAGGTCTGTTCCCCGGCGGAGTCATGACATTCGAGTGTCGTGGTCGGCGGCGAAACGCAAGGCCTGCTCGTGGCCGCAAGCGGCCCACGACCCGGCGCGGCGGCGAGAGGCTTCGACCCCAAGGGACGTAGGGGTAACCCGGTCGAATGGCCGGTCTCCGACCGGACTCCGACCTTCAGTAGTGACACAAGTTAGATTAGCGGATAAGCCCCGACAGTCGCTTGCCATGAAACTGCGCATCCTGCCGGTCAAGCTGCCCGGCGATCAATCTACAAGCTGCGGTGCGGGATGACCCATTTTTCCTATTGAGAACTTCAGCGCGTGGACTATAAAGCCGCACCGTGTAGTCCAGCTATTCATCGCCGGCCAGCAGTTCGGAATCTTGCGATCGCACCCAGCCGAACTGGACTGAGAAAGAGCCGTCAGCGCCCTTTTTCGAAGTAAATTTATTCAGCCAACAGGCGTTGTACTTGTTCTTCTGGAAGGAGCCATCGGCATAGCGCACTGAGATACCGCTGACACGCGAATTTCGCCCTCGGGTAAATCTGTCAGCTTATGCGTAACCGCATTTCCGGCCATATAGGGGCAAAGTCCACCCGCTCCTACTGCGACACAACCGCGGCGGCGGGTGCCGGCGCGACGAGGGAGGATGACGCAGGCTGCGGCGGGTCCCCGAAGATAAGACGCAGACCACCGTTCAATACCCAGCCACGGAACCCGCCACTGCCGACATTATTCTGCCAGGCAACGTTGCCGTAGACCGAGAGATTCCTTGTCAGGGTCCCGGTGGCACCGGCACCGACCTGCAGTGCAGTTCCTGGCTTGCCCGTGCCAAAGCTGACACCGCTGAGTACGACGCTATTAGATCCGCCGATGCCCTGCAGCAGGTTCGCCTTGATGTACGGCGTCACGCGTGAGCCGTCGCCCATCACGAACGGCCGGAGCAAGCGGAAGCCGACGCGGGCGACACCCTGATCGGGGCTTCCCATGTTGACCTCGATGCCATCCCCATCGGTACGGTCCGCGAAATCGAGGTGCTGCCAGACCAGTTGCACCTGAGGCTCGATGGCCAGGTTCCACCAGGGCAACTGGAAGGGCATGCCGGACTCGATGGACACGGCGACCGAGTTGCCGTTCACGCTGGTAATCTGCCCGCGTGCCGCCGTGGTGTAGCGCCCGTTAAAGAGCCCACCCATGACGATGCCATCGACGTACCAGCCGGCACGGTCCTGCCAGGTTGCGATGCCCGCGAGCGATTGGGTGTCAAACCGCGCGTCGCTGGCTCCGTCGACAGCGGAAGGCTGCATCCACAATCGGCCAAAGGTGCCAGCCAGGCCGACGCGCAGAGTACCGTCCGGGTTATCGATGGTCTTGTAGCTGGCGCCGAACTGCACGGCGCCGTAGTCGAGGCTGAAGTTGTATCCGAACGACTGGAAACTGCGATCCGTCGTGTAGTTGAACAGACCACCATAGATCCGCACGAAGCCCTCGACAGCTTGTCCGTTGCCGGAAATCTGGTCATCACGGATTTCGCCGAGACGCCGGTGCAGGCTGTCAATATCAACGAGACCGGTCTGAAACAGCGCCCGCGAGGTGGAAAGATAGGCCGGCACCTGCGGCGCCACTTCTGGGCGCGCGTCGGATGGTAGCTGGGGAACCGCGCCTGGGGGAGGCTCAGGCGCTGGTTGCCCGGGCTCAGCGGGAGGCCCGGGTTCTGGTTCCGTAGGCGCCGAGGGAGGTCCAGGCGCTGGTTCCAGCGGCCCTGAGGGAGTCTCGGTCTCTGGTTTCACGGGTCCCTCCGGAGTGACGTAGGCACTCTGAAGCCGGTAATCCCAGTGATTGCCTGCGGTCCCGACGAGCGACTGCAGAGCATCGGCGGCGCCGTTGGGTGAACCGGGCCCATAGGCGTTGAGCTTGTACTGGAAAGGCGTGCCGCCCGTGACATAACCGTGCTGCAGGGTGAAGGCTTCCGGCGTGGACGCTCCTGCCACCTGGATGATCGAGATGCCATCAGCGGCATCCGGGACACCGGTCAGGCTGGTGAACGCTCCCGCGCCTCGCGCATTGTTCACTGTAGTCGACGTGGTGCCTTCAGCATTGCCCAATATGAGCAAACGGTCAGTCAGCTGATTCGACAAAGGGCCACCCGCGTTCAGCTGCGTGTTCATTGTCAGCATACTGGCGCTGCTGGCGTAGTCGCCGCGAACGGTGAGCGTTTTGAATGCGCTGCCCGCGGGCGGCGCAAACGCTATCGTGCTGGGGTCGAGACTGAGCGAGGCGACATCGGAATTGGCGGTCACGGTCCAGGCGCTGTCGGCGAGCGACACGGCGCCGACGTTGCGCGCGGCGCCGGTCCAGGTGGTGCCGTCGGCGAGAGCCATATTGACGATGCCGTCGGCATTGGCCTGCGCGTCGCCCGTCAGGACGACATGCCCCGTGGCCGTGAGGTCCAGCACCGGGGCGACTGCAGTGGAAGCGGTATGGGCGGTATTGATCAGCAGCCCGGCGCCACTGCTGACTTGCGCGCCATTGGACAGGGACAGGTCCAACTGCGAATTCGTCACCTGG
This sequence comes from Paraburkholderia metrosideri, assembly GCF_904848625.1. Classification (GTDB taxonomy): domain Bacteria; phylum Pseudomonadota; class Gammaproteobacteria; order Burkholderiales; family Burkholderiaceae; genus Paraburkholderia; species Paraburkholderia metrosideri. The sequence goes on along the minus strand of NZ_CAJHCP010000003.1, from coordinate 262,604 downwards.
ATAGCAGCCGATTGCGCGCTGCTCAGGCTACCGCCCGAGAACGAGACGGCGTTCTGCACCGGTGCCGCATACGCCGTGGTGGAGAGCAGGCCGTTGCTGCCGGAGCCCTCGGCCCGAACGGTGCTGTCGGTGGCGTTGATGATGCCGCCGGTTGACACCACCAGCCCATGGGCATTGCTGCCGGTCGTTGAAATCCTGACGTTCTGCAGCAGGATCGTTGGGGTGCCCCCGCCGGGGTATCCCAGCGCAACAGCCCCATGAGATCCGGTTCCGGAGGTGGTGACCGTGCCATTACTGAACCTCAGCGTGCCCACGATGTCCGCGTCAGAGATGGAGTAGGTGGAGTCCATACCATAGGCGGTATCGGCTGGCACCGTAATGCTGACGCCGTCGGCGGTGAGGGTGCCGCCCAGTGCGAGCAGCCCCGCGCTCTGGCGCAAATACGTTGTCCTGAAGCTCGGGGCTTCCGTGAACGTTCTGACAATGCCCCCGTTCGAGTCCGCTATGGTGATGCTCGAATCACGAATGTTGACGCTGGAATTGGCGTCGGCAACGACACCAATTCCAGCACCCTGCACGGTGACGCCGCCCACGGTGATCTCCGCCCCCTGGGTGGCGGTAATGCCGGTTCCCTTGATGCCCGTGAAGCTGAGGGTGACTCCGTCGATTGTGCCGCCGGGAACGATGGTGTTGTCGGCGACGATACCCGCCGCACCCGAATTGGCCGTGCCGACGTTGGTAAGACTGAGCGGCGCCGTTGAGCCATCGACCCTGACCAGACCGCCGTTCAGCATGTAGATGCCGACTACATCATGACCGGCGATGGACAAGCTTGTGCCGTTCCGGGCGTCGACGACGCTACCCGGGCCAACGGCCATCAACACCGCTCCGCCGGGTGCAATATTCGGACCGGTCAGCACGAGATGGCTACTATCGATCAGGGTAACCGAGCTGCCGGTGTCGGCGCGCACGCCAAACGCTCCGGTGGAAAAGTTCGATGTCAGATCCAGACCCAGGGTGACGGATGAGTTCTGGATTGCACGCAGGCCGTAACTGGACGAGCTTGTGCTAGCCAATGCGGTTGTCAGGGTAACGGGGATGCCCGTGCCAAGGCTACCGGGGATCGCCGTATTGTTGATATTGATGCCCACGATGCCAGTGTTGGTGGCGGTGGAGTCGACTGTGATCGGAGTGGTCGTGCCGAGAAGAACGGCCCCGCCATTGATCATGTCGACACCACGAATGGGAGTGGCCGTGGTGACGGTCGCACCAGGCGTGAGGTCGATCACGGTGCCGGCGTTGGTGGCCGAGACGGCCGCACCAGTGCCCGTGGCACTCAGCGCCGATCCCGGTGCGGCTGAGCAGGTGCCGGACGTCAAGGCAATCCGACCCGAGGTGACGGTGCAGGTCTGCGCCTCGACCTGACGCGGCAGGATGGGCACGGCGGCTGTCAGTGCAACAAGGCTGCCTCGGCAGAGCAGGTGTCGCAGGTTCTGCGCGACCCAGGTGGGCTCTGCTGCCCCGCTTCGCCAAGGACGGGAATCCGGCGACTGACGAGCGGCTTTATCACAGGCCACGCTTCACCTCCAGAGACGGATGTCAAGACCGCGATGGAAAGTCTTTACAGCACACCGGCGTGTCGCCCGATATCGCACGCCCCTGATGTCGCATAACCGCACTCGAACGGATGGAGATTGAATCAGGCACAGATGGTTCTCTGTCTTAACCATCTGCGCCGCTCTCTTCTTTAAATCGACGTCCTTATTGCCACAGTCTTGTAGGTTTTTAGCGGATCGGCAAATTTAAACGTGTCAATAATAGTCAAGTCCCGGATCAAAGGCGATTGTCTGGGTCAACCGGACGCCTGCCGTGTAGGAGATAAACGTCCAGGTGTGCAGCCTTTACCGGCCATCGGACCGCGCCCCTAGTCCTCGTTCGCTCGGTTCCGGTCCATTGACAACATTGACTCGGCCGGTTAATGACAGCGTTGCGACTTCCCGAAGGGCTTTCGAGTCGATCAGCTATCTGCAGCGTGGCCTGCGAGTTCATCAGCGGACGGTCGCAAGTTTTTGTCGATTGACCGGAGTTGGCCGCTTTCTGCCTGATGCGGCTGGCTCAGTTCGATCCGTTGCGGGCAGTCGGCTTGACCAGCAGCGGCCACTCGCAGCCGATACCGCTTCGCGTTCGGCGTCACGGCTTTCGAAGTGCGAGATAACGCAGGGTGTCTTTGTAGCTGAGCACTTCCGCGCCATCGCACTTCAGACCATAAATCCAATAGCTAATCATGGTGCCGTGCATGGGATAAAACTCGAATTCGGCTCGTCCGCAATTTACGAGTGAAGCCAGTTGTGCCCGATTGAAGGCGCCGGTGTTCTGCACATAGATGTCGTGCCCGCCACGACCCGAAAGATCAAGAACGTTGCTAGCAGATCACGACCATCGTCCAGTTGAATCTCAAGGTACGGAACGTGGTTGGAAATCCGAGTGATTCGCCCTCGTGCATGAACCAGATCGGCCTCGCGCGGTGCCGTGTATCGAGCGTAGTCGTGTTTGTCGCCTAGTTTGTCGATGTACAAAATGCCGAACACGCTCAACAGCAACGCGGCGATCATGGCGCCGATGCCCAACCATACTTTCTTCAATGCAACCGTAGTGAGGGAATTTGAGGACATGACGCCTCGATGCCTTTCAGTGAATCCACCTTTCCACGCAATACCCCCTGAGGCGCCCCCTCTCGACAAAATACGATGACCCGTCAAGAAAGGGGCGGTCGCCCTCACGATAGTCCGGACCCTCGGGGTACTTGCTTGCCCGCGTTGCTCCTAAGGCCGCTAGATGATTCGCCCGCGGCCCGATACGGATAAGAACGTCGGTTTTCGCCGATCTATCGTGAACCTTATCAATAGGCGTAATAAGGTCCCGTGCCACCGGGCGTGCTTTTTCCGTTGAACGCAACGAATACCGAGCGGCCGTAAAAGAACGACAGTCCCCAAATGAAACTGGTCGAGAAGTAGCTGTTCGTGCCCAGCGCGGATTGCGGTCCAGCCCGCTCATTTTGCGCAAAGTTGCCGCTGCCGAACAAGTCATTGATGTTCGCGACGCTGAAATTAACCGTGCCGTTGCTTCCATTGCCGCCGACGTTGACGGCAGACAGCGCGGTCGGCATGAGCGGACAGAAGTCCACCGTGCCGGCGCAAATCGGCAGAGTGTTGTCGAGGAAGATGTATCGATTCGTTCCGCTGTCGATTGCACTATCTCCAAAGGACGTGCCCTTATAGATCGTCGTGATATTGCCATTGAGATTGGTGGCATAGACCTGCGCACTACCCAACGCATTATCCGCCTGCGTGCCAATGCCAAAGATCAACTGTCCCGTTGCATTGACCGCGCCCGTATTCGCAATACTGGGCAGTTGCACGATTACACCATTATTGTCCTGAGCGAATTGCGTCACGGGATTGACGACTTGTTGGACCAGCGGGACGGTGGTCGAGGTGCAGGTTGTCGCGTCGCAGGTGTAATAGCGGTTATTGGCCTGGGTAGTGGCACATGTCGCGCCGCAATCGTAAGGCGTTACGCCGATGCCCAGGATGCCGTTGGCGTCCATCGCCGTAGTGGTGTTTTGCGCGCTGCCGCCCGTGCTGGAACAATAGTCCGGCACTGCCGGCATGGCTGGGTCGGCGACTATCTGCACGGCGACATTGCCGGCGGTTTCACCTGCCATTTTCACGTCGGCGAGCTTCGTCGAGCCCCAGACATAACTGGTCACGTAGAAATAGCATTCGCCCAACTGGTTGCCAGCCGTCGTGCTCTGGGTGGCAAGTTTCAATGCCTGCACGGCAGGAGTCGACAACAGCCGCAAACCGACCGAGCCGGTATCGATCAGCACGTGGTCGATGGTCTGGCAATTATTAGTGCCCGGCGCACAAATCGTGACACTGGTATAGGCGCGGTTCACGGAATTGAACGCGCCATCCACTGTGATCGGCGCAGTATTCTGAACGGGGGCCGCGACTGAGGCCGTGCTGATCGGGTTGCCGCCACCGCTACTACCGCCGCCACAACCGGCCAACAACAGCAAGAGCACTGCTATGAAATACTTGCGCATAGAGAGTCCTTACTGAATAGCTTGAGCAGTTACGCCTTGCGGCAGCAGCGCGGGCAAGAAAGCCTGGCCGAAAAATAAATTCATGTGACCGCCGGAGTAGATGACCAATCCCTCAGCTTGAATTGCCATGGGAGCGTGGTCGCCGTTCTGATTCGCGGCCTGTACGCCTGCGGAATAAGTTGGAAAATAATTGCCCAGCAACTGTCGCAGATTGGGGGGTGTGGGGCCTCTCCACGCGATACCGAATACAGTGCCGTTTGATAAATACTCTTTAATCACGGTTCCGTCCGGTTGGGTCAATTGCTGGACCGAGACGGATGTCGGCAAGATAGTCGGAGCGGCGGTCGTATGAATGGTCGCGCCGGCATTTCCGCGGAGCGCCGAAGGTGTCAATTGCTGGGTACTGGCGTGCAACTGGGTCTGGTCGGCAGTAATGCTCGATGTATCGCCACCGAGTGTGGCAAGAGCGGGCAGAGGCGTGATGACAACCGCCAAGGCAAGCGCAATCCTGGTTCTATGGCCCATATTTATTATCTGCAAGTGTGGTCGGTCTGGAAAAGGCCGTCGACGTGACAGGCAACGACGAACCTGGACGCAATAGCAATGTTTTATTTCTTGATGTTTCAGGCCAATTGAAAGGGCGACCCGAAAAAGCAATTGATACCGCCGCTGGATCGCGGGCGCCAAGTCAGAAAGCAGGGGCTATATTACTTACCCATTCTTTCAATTGAGTTCTCGCTTAACGGTGTTTGTCTGGCGCAGGTGAGACCACGCATGCGCGAATGCACGACCCGCAACTTAGCCGATACCAGCTCATCGAGTTCTCAAAGTTTTCGCCAGAATTGAGCGCGCGCGAGGCCGATCGTTGACGTTTCCACCCACCGCTATCGAACCTCCGAAGTTGGCCAGTCACTGCTGTATGTGACCGCCCGATCCGGATCGGTCCTTCTGCGCGCTCCACAGCGCTCGCTGACGTTCAGTGAACGTGCGCAACCTGGCGGTTCTAGCTTGTATGACTTGTTTGCGCGCCCAGCCGCTGTAGCCAACTTCTGATTTCTTCGCCCGAACAGTCGCTACTTCTCCATCCGATATAGCCGTCCGGTCGGACAATCCACACAGCGCCGCCGCTCGCATGATAGGTGGAAGCGAATTCGCCCGAAGCGTCTGCTAGCGTCGTCGTGAACTCATAGTCAGGTACTTCGCAGCCCGGCGCCGTAACGAGCACGGTTGATACAGCGTCGGGTAATGCCGTCGACAGAGCACGACAACCGTCAACGAAGGCGTCGTATTGCTCTGGCTTGTCGACATAACCTACGAGGGCGTGTTTTCCCCGGCCGATGTATTCATGCAGTCGTCTAACGTGGCCGACGAACCGTTGTGTCAGCGCGCGCGCGTCGGGCGCCCGGTCGCCAGGTGCGGGAGCGGCGGGATCGGCATCAGGCCAAAGATCCGTGACGATCGGGCTGCCACGATAGGAAATTAGCAACTGTGTCTCACGCATCGCCGGATTCGCTGCCTGCCGCGCGAGCACTGCGTTGAGCGCCGCACTCGTCGATTTGACGACGTCGGTGCCAACAGGATGTCGTTCTGCCAGATAGCTGTCGAGCAACGTGGGACCCATCAGCCCCTTCACGACGTGTGCCAGTTTCCACGCGAGGTTGTGCGCGTCCTGCAGCCCCGTGTTCATGCCCTGGCCGCCCACGGGGGGATGAATATGCGCGGCGTCGCCAGCGATGAACGCGTGACCGCGCCCATACGCGGACGCAATACGATGGCTGACCCGATAAACCGACGACCATCGCATTGACGATAGCCGCGAGCCTTCTGGCAAAGACGGCAACAGGAGGTTGCACATCGTTTCGAAGTCCGGCGTGACAGCGTTAGTGAGCGAAGAAGCCTGTTCGTCGGGAACGATCATCGAGAGCCGGTAGCGTTTCGCGGAACCGCGCACGGGCACAGCCGCGACGCTTACTTTCGCCCGCGCCATATCAGTCCATTCGAATCGGTACATGGGGCCGCGCGCATAGGACCAGTCGACGTCAACATCGGCAAGTGCGAAAGTCTGCGGATATTGCTCGCCTTCAAAGCTCAGGCTCAAGCCGGATCGAACTTTGCTGTGCGCTCCGTCGCATCCGACCAGCCATTTGCACCGCAGGGTTAGCGCCTCACCCTGAGGTCCGGTGAGAAACGTATCGACTGCTTCCCCGTTGTCGATGAAGCTGTCCAGCGTACAGCCGTAATTCACTTGACCGCCATGTTCCGCGAACGCCGCTTCGAGTAGCCGCTCAGTCTCGTACTGCGCAAGTGAAAGCGAGCCGTAGGGCAGACCCTTGTCCGGTACGCGCATTGAGCGGCCGGGCACCATCGCACCGTCGACCCACGTTTCGACGCCGGTGAGCCACGTGCCTGCGCCGATTGCGCGATCGATGATTCCGAGATCGTCGAAAATCTCGAGCGTGCGTGCTGTAATGCCGAGAGCTTTACAGAAAAATCCTCGGTTCGGCATTCTGTCGATCACCTTTACCGCGACGCCCTCGCGTTGCAATTCGGTGCCAAGCAGCAGGCCGACCGGACCCGCGCCAATGATAAGGACGTCCACGTCTTTCATATTCTGCTCCAGACAGGTCATTGCGCAGCCGGCAAGACGGACACGCATGGAGAGGGCGCTGCGAGTGCGCACAGCAGAATACTAGTGCGTGATGTCGAGGAATCCTATTCGCGGCATGCGAAGACTTTGGAAGGGACGGCGCACATTGAATGGAGGAGGGGATTGCGCTGTGGATTGGCGGCAATTCAGCGGTTCGCATCGACCGATGCGGAGCTGACCGAACCCCGACGTTCACCCCGGTCGACGCCGGATGAATCGAGCTACCTTGCGAACTTCCGCATGCGACCCACTGCGGACGGCCACATTTCTCCAAAGCGGTCGTTCAAACGCCGCCACTGTTTGCCAAGGGACGACCTCATGACAACGCCGAGGTGCACTCACTGGACACCGTGCCAGAGCGCAAGACGCGACGCGGTCTCCTGGATAGCCAGATTTGCTTATTGCGGGACAGCCTACAAAGGCCGCTTCGGGTTGTAAATCCGTCCTTCGCGGGCTGCCGGCCGGCCCCGAGGCGCTGCGGGTCGTCCATCAGCCTGATCACTGGCCCCCATGTCGCTTGCTCGGCGGCGTTGTATTGGAAATGCACGACGACGAGCACGTCTTTGCGGATCGCCACCTTCTCGTAGACAATGGGTCATTTGGGCGTCATTTGGGCGTCAGACGGGAGGGCGCCAGGAAGCCGGACCTGCCTGGCTCACAAGAAAACTTCCATGGCGCGCAGTCGGTTTCGTCGTCGCAGCGATTAATCAATACGGGATGAGAATGGCAACTTCTAGCGAAAAATCTTCGGGACAAGCACGTTACGCGAGCTATCCCAGTCTGGTAGACCGGGTCGTGCTCATTACGGGCGGCGCGAGTGGCATTGGCGCTTCGTTCGTCGAGCACTTCGTTGCAAGGCGCACGTGTGGGCTTTCTCGACATCGACACGAACGCGGGAACAGAGCTTGCCAAATCGCTCGGTAACGCGCGCCATAAACCGCTCTTCGTCGCCTGCGACGTCACCGACATTCCCGCGTTGCACGCGGCCATCGCCGAAGTGCGGGCAGCATTCGGACCGATCGAGGTGCTCGTGAACAACGCGGCGAACGATCGCCGCCACGCGCTCGCCGACGTTACGCCCGAGTCGTTCGATGCAGCAGTTGCAGTTAACGTGCGGCATCAGTTGTTCGCAGCGCAGGCCGTGGTCGACGATATGAAGGCCGCACGCGCGGGCTCGATCATTAATCTCGGCTCGCATTGCTGGATGCTCAAGAGCAGCCAGTTCCCGGTTTACGCCATGAGCAAGGCGGCAGTACAGGGCCTGACGCGCGGGTTCGCCAAGGACCTTGGCGCGTATGGGATCCGCGTGAACACGCTCGTGCCGGGCTGGGTGTTGACTGAGAAGCAGCGCAACCTGTGGCTCACCGACGAAGGCCGCGAAGAGATACGACGCGGCCAGTGCATCGACGAGGAAATGGAGCCCGGCGATCTCGCGCGCATGGCGCTCTTCCTCGCGGCCGACGATAGCCGCATGATCACGTCGGAGGATGTCATGGTGACGGGGGGCTGGTCGTAATAACGCCGATTCTCGCCCGGCGGTTTCGCCCATTGACGAGCGGTAGTGGCATGGCAACTTCCGAGGAAAGATTGACCGATGGTGGACGCGCGTTCGCGACCTCGCGCAACCAGGCGAGGCCTCGAAGAGTGTCGACGATTTCAACCGGATCGTGGACTGAACGCTGATGGCCGATCACTGCCTGATGAGATCCGCAAGTGCAGCACGAGGCCACCGGTCGGCACCGCGCGACTCCAAACTGGACAGGCCGGCGAGACCCGCTACAAACTCTCCAGAAAATTGTCGATTTTCGATCATCAGATTCGTCGTCAGGGTATTCACACCCAAAGGATCTCCCATGAAATACGTCGGCCTGGCCTACTTCACCCCCGAAAAATTCGCCGCGATGGCGCCCGACGACGTCAAGAAACTGGTGAGCCAATGCCCTGCATTGGACGACAAGATGCGGGCTACCGGCAAGGTATTGATTTCCGCGTCGCTTGGCGATCTGGACACCTGGAGGACGCTCCGCCCGCGCAGTGGCAAGACGCACATCACCGATGGGCCCTACACCGAGTCGAAGGAAGTCGTGGGCGGCCTGTTCGTCATCGAGGCGGATACCCATGACGAGGCGTTGCGCATCGCCTCCATGCACCCGGCGGCCACGCTGGGCGAAGAAGGCGGATGGGTCGTCGAGCTTATCCCCCTGGATTTCTACCTGGCCCGATGAGGGCGTGGACGCGTGTCTCAGATATGCGTTGGCGCTCCTTGCTCCAGAAACACCTTCACTGCTTTGTGCGTCATCGCGGCGGTGCTACTTCTGGGCCGGAAGACGATGCTTGTGATCGTCCCGGCGGTGATCGACTCGGGACGACCCCGGTAGAGCCACTCGGACGCAGATTGTGTCAGTCCGCTTATCGCCGAATACCCGGCCGGGAAACGGTGACCGTGATCGAGTGATTTCGGTTTCTTCATCGCCCCTTGTTATCCGGCTGCGTACCTAATAACCTGACAACGCCGGTTTGACGCTTCATCGCCTTTTTCAATATCCCACGCAACCATCGCACTTCATCCGGATAGTGACTGCGTTCATGCCAAACATGATGGTAGTCAACTGAAGGGAAGACGATTGGCGAATGAAGCACCTTCAATGGAAGCAGTCGTGCGAAGTGCTCTGCAAAAAGGCGGGTCGTAGTAAAGATGAGATCCGAGTTCACCAGTGCATAGGGCGCCAGATTGAAATGGAGAAGCTTGATCACAAGCTTCCGCCTTAACTTTTCCTTGGCAAGATGTACATCGATCACGCCTTGCTGCCCTACCAAATGAGGTGACGGTGCGATATGAACCGCCTGCTCATAGTCCTCAACAGTGATTCCCCCCCGCTTTGCCAACGGATGGCAGTCGCCAACCAGGCACACGACTTCGTCACTCAACAAGATGGCCCCACGAAGCTGTTTTGGCGGTGTGGGCCAGTTTCCTACGACAAGATCCAAAGCTCCAGTTTCCATCGCCGATTCAACGTCGAACGACGGCTCCGGAGAAACGATTTCCAGTGACGCCTCCGGCGCTTCGCGCCTGAAAATCCTGACCATATCGGGCATGAACGATCCACTGATGTAATCGGGGCAGCTGATACGAAAGCGCCGAACGCAATCAGGCGGCGAGAAGGTCGCCCGCCGGATTGTAATTTTCTCTATCTCGCCTAACGCCCGGCGGGCAGGCTCCAATAGTTCCAAAGCGTATGCAGTTGGAACCATGCCCGATTTTCCGCGCACGAGCAGCGGGTCACCGATCGCGTCACGCAGTTGTCGCAATGCCGCGCTGACTGCGGGTTGCGATTGATTCAGCTTGATTGCTGCCCGGGTGACGCTGCGCTCATCGAGCAACGTCTTCAACACCCGCAATAGATAGGTGTCGATCACTTGATCTTCTGATGCATTCAGAACCTTGTCGTGGAAGGTGACGCCCAATCGGTCTTCAGACCTGAAGCGCATCTGCCGCGCGGCCCAGCGCATTGACGGCGCCGTGACTGGCAAGCCATTGGCTCCGCCGCTCGAACAGCCCCGGTGTGAGCCGGTTGACGCGGTCGATCAACGCGCGCAGGTTGGCGCTTTGCAACTGCCCGTTATCGACGAGGATACGGCCATCCACCATCGTCAGATCGACGTCGCCGCCTTGCACCGCGTGCACCAGATTATGGTGAAGGTTGAGCAGCGGCCCCGTTACAAGAGGTGTCATCCGGGGCGTGTCGGTGCGCACGGCAATCAGGTCAGCGGACTTACCCGCCTCGAGCGTACCGGTGACTTTGTCCAGCCCGAGTGCGCGGGCGCCCATGGCGGTGGCCATCCGGCAAATCGACCAGCTATCCAGTGCTGACGCGTCAAGTTTCGACAGCTTGGCGAGCAACGATGCGACTTTCATCTCTTCGAAAACGTCAAGATTGTTATTTTCCTTTTCACCATCCGACCCAAGCCCAACGGCCACACCCGCGGCGAGGAGTTTCTCGACAGGCGCCGCACCGCTGGCAAGCTTCATATTGCTGACCGGGTTATGCGTCACACCGACTCCGCGCTCGGCGAGCAACGCAATTTCGCGGTCGTCCAGCCAGACGCAGTGCGCGAGCAGCACGCGGTGAGCGTCGAGCAGGCCGAATTTATCCAGTGCTTCGACGGGGCGCATTCCGTAGCGGCGCTGCGTTTCTTCCACGTCGAAGCGGCTTTCGTTGCTATGTGTGTGCAACCCGACACCGTATTCGCGGCTGATGGCGACGGCACGCTCCCACGCCGCCGGTACCGCGTAGAACATGTGCTCCAGCCCAACCCATGTCTGGATGCGGCCATTGGCCTTGCCGTGCCATTGGCGGATCAACGCCTCGTTGGTATCCAGCGTTTCGAAGTAGTCGTGGTCGGGGTGCTCACCGACGTACGGCACCAGTACGGCCCGGATTCCCAATTCCTGCGCGGCGTGAGCGCTGCCGTCCATGAAGCGCCACATATCGACGATTGTGGTGGTGCCCGACAGCAGTGCTTCCGCATAACACAACCAAGAGGCGGCTTCGGCCTCCTCGGCATTCAGTACCCGGTGCATCGGGTCAATAAACTGCTGCAGCCAGTCCCATACCGGCAATCCCTCGGCCGTGCCGCGCAACAAACCGGAATGGCAATGCGCATTGATCAGTCCCGGCATCAACAGGCGATCGCGCAGGTGCCTGACGGAGGCATCGGGATAATCGCGCTGCATGACGTCGCCGGCGCCGACGGCAACGATCCTGCCGACGGTATCGATCACCACCGCGCCATCGACGATGACGGCATTGTCGGGTGTCATCGGCACGCAAAAGGGTATTTCTCATTGCTTTATCCTTCGTGTGAATGAATACGGCGAGGTGCGCTCAGGCATCCGCCATCTGTGCGGCGCGCTCGATCTGGGCTTCGACGTCGTCTGATTTTCCAAAGCCATTGAAAAACAGGTTGAGCAACATGGCCGACATGACGGACAGCACGATGCCACTATCGGTGAACACGCGGCTCCATGCCGGCAAGTGGTTGAAGTAGGTGGTGGATACCATCGGAATCATGCCGACTCCTACGCTGATGGCGACAATCACGAGGTTGTTATGTTGCCGCTCGAAGTCGATGGTGGACAGAATCCGCACTCCCATCATGGCCACCATGCCGAACATCACCATGGCGGCTGCGCCCAGTACGAATTCCGGCGTGGACGCGACGATGAACGCCAGCTTGGGGAACAACCCCATCGCAACCAGAATCGCAGCGCCAGTGGCGCAGACGAAGCGGCTCTTGACGCCGGTCATCGTGACGAGACCAATGTTTTGCGAAAAAGAGGTGTACGGAAAGGCGTTCATTACGCCGCCAATGACGGCTCCCAACCCATCGGCCATCAGGCCGCGGACCAGCCGTTGCCGCGTGGTCGGACGCCCGACGATATTCCCTAAGGCGAGGAACATGCCAGTCGACTCAACCAGCGTGACCAGCATGACGAGACACATCGATACGATCGCGACCGGATCGAATTTCGGCGGTCCGAACTGGAATGGCCGGATCACGGCGAACCATGGCGCTTGTGCAAGTCCTCGCAGGTTCACTTCGCCCAGTGACAGCGCCGCACAAAACGCGGCGAGCACGCCAAGCAGCACGGCAATGTTAGCGAGAAAACCCTTTGCGAAGCGGTTGATGGCGAGAATCAATACCAGTTCGCCCAGAGAAATCGCCAGATACAGCGGGCTGCCGTAGTGGGGATTGGGAGAGCCATCGGCCATGACCGGCTGGCCGCCCGCCGACCAGTCGATACCAACGCGCATCAGGCTGATTCCAATCACTAGCAGTACAGTGCCGGTGACGACTGGTGGAAAGAATCGCAGCAGCTTGCCCATCACCGGTGCGAACAGGATGCCGAAAATGCCCGAGACGATGATGGCGCCGTACACGCCAGGCAACCCTAAGCCCGGTGCGGTGGCAATGGCAACCATTGGCGTCACGGCCGTGAACGTAACGCCCATCATCACCGGCATGCGCATGCCGAAAATGCCCAGACCGAGCGACTGCACCAGCGATGCCAGCCCTGCCGCCATCAGGTCGGCGTTGATAATGATGGCAAGTTGTTCCTTGGGCAGATGCAGTACGGATCCAAGAATGAGCGGGACTACGATGCACGCCGAGTACATCACCAGCACGTGCTGGAATCCGAGGATGGCAAGTAGACTGAATGGCAAGCGCTGGTCTACGGGGTGCGGCTGAAGGTTCATCGGGTTGTCTCCACCAGAAATGGACAGATGCCGGGCTGATTTGCTCCTGTGCGTGATACGAGCGGTTTTCGCCGTCATGTCAATCGCAGCTTGGCGCTTGAAAAAATATCCGTAAAATCGGGATGTATCTGGTTTCTAGATAGAGGCGGAATGCGCTTTTCTTTTGAACAACTCGAGGCTTTCGTCACGACCGCGCAGGAACGCTCGTTTTCCGCAGCGGCGCGGCGCCTGGGCAAGGCGCAGTCGGCCGTAAGCACGGCGGTGATCAATCTGGAAGTCGATCTAGGTGTGACGCTGTTCGATCGGTCAGGTCGATATCCAGTGCTGACCGTCCAGGGCCAAGCGCTGATGTGCGAGGCGGAGGCGGTGCTACTGCACTGCGTGTCACTACAGGACCGCGCCAACAATCTCAACATGAACGTGGAGCCGCGCCTCGTGATAGCGGTCGATGATGCCATTCCGTATGCCGCGATCGCCGGCGCTCTGCGGCGTTTCGAGGTCGCGTTCCCCGATCTTGAGCTGGAAATCCGGCATGTTTCGCAGGACGATATTCTGCATGCCGCGCAGCGCGGTGAAGTGATGCTTGGGCTCACGTTCGCGCAGACGCACTACCCCAAGGAAATCGCTTTTCGGCGACTGGGCAATATCAATCTGACACACGCCGTGCATCGCGACCATCCTCTCGCAAAATCGGACCTCATCAGTTTTGCGCGACTCAGCGACTACCGGCAGATCGTCGCGACTAATGGCCGAAAACTGCCTACCGGCGAATATCTGAAGGTGCCGCGCTGCTGGTTCGTGGAGAGTTATCTGATGCTGCTGGAAGCAGCCAGGGACGGCATGGGATGGGTCACGCTGCCCAAGCGACTAATCGCTGACGAGCTCGCGTCGGGCGAACTCGTCGAACTGCGGCTCGAGGCCTATCCGTTCACGGAATGGACGGTAGGCACCGACCTCATCTGGAATACCTCGCCCGAATCCGGCAAAGCTGCCGCCTGGCTGCGTGCGGAATTGAGCCGCAACGAGATCAACGTTTGAGCCTCACCGGTCGAACTTCTCCTGGGTAGTCATCGACCCATTCGGGAAGTAGTGCGACCTGCTTACGGTCATCGCCTTCAACGAATCGCTTCATGAGTCACCCGGTCTCAGTGCGTTGATTCAGTTTAGGCGATCAATGCTTTTTCACGCACTCTGGACCCAAGGCCGCCATCGGAGCAAACAGTTTGTCGATGGCGGCTCGCGAGGTTCTGCAGCCGTTCGCTTCTTCGAGTCGTTCGTAACCAGGATCCATCAAAGGTGACCTCCCAATACATAGAGTCTGCGGGTGCAGCGCCTCCGACTCGATTGCCGCGAACCACGTACACTCTGCCGCAGCCGCGGTAGCGCATCGGTTCAGGTCATGCAGCACGTGCTGTCTGACGTTCGACGTCGCCGTGTGGACTTCTTTCTTACTAAATCGTCAAACATGGGAAACAATCATCTTTCGGGTATCACGCTTGAACAAAGCAGAGTCGTCGTAGCCGGCGGCACGTCAGGAATTGGCTTTGCAGTGGCCGAAGCTGCCGCGCATTCCGGAGCCGAAGTCATCATCGCCTCGAGCAGCCCGGAACGCGTCGCAGCGGCACTGGCGCGACTGCCTCAAGGCACTCGCGGCGAGCCGCTTGATTTTACCGACGAGGCACAAGTGAGCGCGTTTTTCACGCGCGTCGGCGCGTTCGACCATCTCGTCTACACCGCCGGCGAAACACTGCTCCTGCAAAACCTTGCCGAGCTCAGCATTGAAGCCGCGCAGCGAGCCTTCGAGGTGCGCTACTGGGGCGCGCTCAAGGCCGTCAAATATGGTGCTCCCTTCATTCGCACGGGCGGCTCCATCACGCTGACAAGCGGGGTGGCATCGTCGCGTCCTCTACCTGCCTGGACGATTCCGTCCAGCATCCTCGGTGCGATCGAGTCACTGACTCGCACACTGGCTGTCGAGCTTGCGCCGCTGCGTGTAAATGCCGTGGCGCCCGGCGTCCTGCGTACGGCCTTGTGGGACAACATGAGCGAAGCCGATCGCGAAGGTCTTTATGACTATATCGCCGAAAAAATGCCCGTACGAAGGGTCGGGGAGGCAAGCGATGTTGCCCAAGCGTATCTTTATCTGATGCAGCAGGGCTTTAGCACGGGACAGGTCGTCATCGTCGACGGTGGCCACGTGCTGGTTTAACGGACGACGATTCGCTTCGACAAGCGGATTGTCATCGACGAAAGCCGTGATTAAACCGTACCCAGAAGTCTGATATTCCGAATATGGGCGACGTTCGAACATCCACGCGCAAGCGTGGGCGAACGTCGGTAGTGGCCGACTGCTGCCTCATGCCGTTGGCAGGAGTCGACCGGCACTTATCGAAACCGGGAGTTTGCTGCGGCGGGGAAACCGCGTCTTCAACCGCCAGCCCAAATCCTCAGTGTTCGATCGCCACTGGGGCTCTCACGGCCTCCTCACTTATTAACCATCCTCCCCGGCACACTAACCGCAAGCAACCCACCAAGCACCATAAACGCAGCCAACATAAACATCCCCGAATCATTAGCCTGCGTCACCTGCTTCAACCACCCCACCGCATATGGACTCAAAAACCCGGCAAGGTTGCCGATAGAATTAATCATCGCAATCCCAGCCGCCGCCCCTGTCCCGGCCAGAATCGCCGTAGGCAAACTCCAGAACAGCGGCAGGGTAGTCAGAATCCCCATCGTTGCGAGCGTCAGCGCCGCCATCGCCAGCACGGTGTTATGCGCCCACACGACCGACAGCACAAGCCCCACAGCCCCAGCAAACGCAGGCAACGCAATATGCCAGCGCCGCTCGCGCTTGCGATCCGCACTACGAGCGACTAAAACCATCGCCACCACCGCCGCCGCAAACGGAATCGCGGACAACAGCCCGATCATGAACGCGTCGGTCACGCCGGTTGCCTTGATGATCGTCGGCAGCCAGAAGCTCACGCCATACAAGCCCATCACGAACGAAAAGTACGTGAGGCTGAACATCAACACACGCCCATTCGTGAGCACCTGACGAACCGGCATGTCATGCTTGGTCGCTTCCTCCGCCGACACATGACGCTCGAGCAATTGCTGCTCTTCCTTCGTCAGCCACTTCGCGTTCGCAATCCGGTCATCGAGCATCGCAAACACCAGGACGCCGACGATGATCGACGGAATCCCTTCGAGCAGAAACAGCCACTGCCAGCCATGCCAGCCGTTCATCCCGTTGAAGTTCTTCAGGATATAACCGGACACCGGTCCGCCGATCACCCCCGACAACGCAATCGCCGTCATGAACCAGGTGGTCATGCGGCCGCGCCGGTGCGACGGATACCAGTAGGTGAGGTACAGGATGATGCCGGGGAAGAAGCCCGCTTCGGCGAGACCGAGCAGGAAGCGCATCACGTAGAACAATCAACTGAATCTATCCACCATCGCAATAGGACATTTCCGGTGCAAATAAAGATTCTTCCTTCATAAATGAACTTTGCGCGGTGATAACGTAAAAACAACTAAAACACTTATCAGGGAGGCACGGTATCCATGCACAACGCTGACCTATCTTTTTGTAGATCCCTGAAACTCAAACGGTTCTTTGAAGCGCGTTGGGCGGTTGTCCTCAGAGAATGTCTCGGAACCGCTCATGCTGCATCGCACGCCGTATGTGCAGCCGTGATCCGCCATATTGCAGCCGTCCTTGCCTGCGCGTTGTTTGCGTTTGTCACACCTTCCTTCGCAGACAACATTACCTACGGCTATGACGCCTTGGGACGGCTTATTTCGGTGACCGTAGCGGGTGAAACCGCCTATTACGACTACGACGCAGCAGGAAACATGACTGCGATCCGCCGGTAGCCCGCCGTCCCTTCCACTTCTCTGCCGTTCAATCTGCAATGTACTTGCAGGTCGGTTGCACGCACCTCTATTGCCTGCCACGCGCTTATGTCACCGCTCGAACCTGCCGCCGCCGTACGTCGCACGCGCTTGACCGCGCGCTTCTTTTCCCTACTGCTGTTTGTGTTGTTGTCTTGGCTCATTGCTCCTCACGCGCATGCCGCCGACGACTGTGATTCGAAGTACATGAAGGCAGGGGCCTTCCCTTCCGACCCGCTATGTCCGCTCAATGCTGCGTCCGCTGACTTCGGTGGTTTGGGAGGGTATGTGTGTGGTGATCCGAACAGGATCGCCGCATTTTGCAGTGGACCGTCAGGCAATGACACGAACGAGCCCGAATCGCCTGAAGACAGCACGCCCGACCCGGGGCGGACCAGGAACTGCCCGAGCGATGCTACAGCCGGTTGCGGCAACAGCACGTCCGGAGCCGATCCGGTCAATTTGTACACCGGCCAGTTCTTTCAGTACAACCATGACCTGACGGTAGCTGACACGGCGGCTGGACTCGACCTCGTGCGCGTTTACCGTAGCGGTGCCTACGATGCGGCGGGCAAGCCTCTGACGGCCGCTTTCGGTCTAGGCATGAGCTTCACCTACGACACGATCCTCGCGATGAGTGCGGACCGTCACAAGCTGGAGGTGCGCGAAGCGACCGGAATACGCGTGCCGTTCACTCCACGCGCAGGCAGCGCCAGAATTTGGGACAACCTGACAAGCCCGGGAGAGTACTTCCGCGCCCGGATCGATGCAGTTGGCAATGCGGGCATGACGATTACCTTGCGTGACGGACGGTTGCAGCAGTTCACGCTGATTGGCGGCGTCAACCGTCTCACCCGTTTGCAGGACCGCAACGGCAATGCGATCGTGATTACGCGAGACCGGACAACCGGAGCGGTAACGACTGTCACCAGCCCGAACGGTCGCGTGCTCAGCTTTACTTCGGTGACCGGTAGCCGGGGCACGCCATTGGTGTCACGCGTCAGCGATCCGCTCAAACGTGAGGTCTCGTACCAATACGACGCTCAGGACCGGCTTGTCCAGTTCACGGATGCGGGGGGAGGCGTGTGGAAATACGGCTGGGATAGCCGAAGTCGCCTTACTACCATTACCGATCCGCTGAACAACGTCCAGGTGACCAATACTTACGGGAATGGTGGAGACCTGAACGACCGCGTCATCGCACAAAAGCTTGCTGATAACAGTACGTTTGGCTTCGCGTACACGCTGACTGGCGGCAGGGTAACCCAGACCGAAGTAACCGATCGGCGTGGCAGCATCCGCCGGCTTGAATTCGACGCTAGCGGCCGCGTGTTGCGCAACATCTTTCCGGCCGGGCTGGACATTGCTCTCGTTCAAACGTTTTCCTACAACGCCACCGGCCGCGTGACGAACATCACGTCGACCGATCGTGAGTACACGTATGCGTACGACACGAACGGCAACCGCATCAGCGAAGCCGATCAATACGGTACCTTGGTGATGCGTAGCTTCGACAGCTACAGCCAGTTACTGACGGAAGCACAAACGGGCGACCCGCAGCGCGGCGTCAGCACGGTGTACACGTATGACTCGAAGGGCAACCTGTTGACGGTTACTGACCGGCTGGGTAATCGAACGATGTTGACCAACGACAGTCAGGGACGTCCGCTTACAGTGACCGATGCACTTAGCGGCGTGACGAGATACTCATGGACCGGCGCAGATCTGACCAGTGTGACCGATCCGTTGAACAGAACAACGACCTACACGACAGATGCCGTGGGCCGAGTCACGGCAATGGAAGATCCGCTGGGCCGTACCACGCGCCGCGCATTCGACGCGCTGGACCGGATCATTGAAATGACTGATGCGGGGGGCGGGGTAAGCCGCCTTGGGCGGGACGATAACGGTCGGCTTCTCAGTCAGTCGGACCCGAAAGGCGTGACGACTCGCTATGCGTACAACGCACTCGGTCGTCCACTTTCAAGGACCGATCCGCTTGGTCATAGCGAGACGTACACGTGGAACAGCGCGGGACAGATTGCGACGTTGACCGACCGGAAAGGCCAGGTGACGACGTACACCTACGATGCGGCGGGCCGGCCCGTGCAGATCGCCTTTCAGCCTGCTGCCGGCATGCCCGGTTCGCGGCGCTGGCAATACGGCTGGGACACGACGCTGAACAGATTGACCGGCACCAACGACTTTGGCCCAGGCACGCACGGAGAGGCGGTGGCTGACAACCCGATCTCCAGCACGCTGTTCTACTACGATAGCGTGACCGGCAGGTTCATGGGCACGCTGGAATTGCCGAGTATCACCGGGAGATGGACCTATCGCTTTGCGCCCGATACCCGTGACATAGCCGGAATCGACATGGATCGCGCGGCGGTGGACTACAGTCGCGACGCAGAGCGGCGGGTGACGCAGATCCAGTACCGGGTCAACGGCGAAGCACCGCGTACTTTCCGCTATTCATACGACGCTTTGGGCCGACTCATTCACACGACGCTGGCCAACGGGATAACGGCAGCCTATACCTGGGACGCGGCAAGCCAGTTGATCGGGATCGGGTACCGGCGAGCCGACGGCAGTGTGTTGGGTGACCTGACGTACGGCTATGACCTGGCGGGTCGTCGCACCAAAGCGGGCGGCAGCTTCGCGAAGGTGAACCTGCCGAAAGCGGTTAGCGACGCGCAGTACAACGCAGCGAATCAGTTGGTCCACTGGGCGGGCAAGACGATCACGTATGACCTGAATGGCAATCTCACCGACGACGGGGCGAGTCACTACGGATGGGATGGACAGAACCTCCTGAGCCAGATTATCGGCGCTGCGACGGCAAGCTTCAGCTATGACATGTTCGGCCGTCGCAGGGTCAGCACGGTGAACGGTCACAAAATGGAGACCGCGTGGATCGAACATGAGCTGAACCTGATGATCCCGGACGATGACTGGTCGCAGCGTATGCGAGTGTTTTCTCCTTATCCGGAAAGCGGTCCTGATGAGTTAACGTACCGGCGCATTGGGGATGACGCAGGCCGTGACCGTTATGTGCTGCGTGATGCGAATAACAATGTGATCGCGTTGACGGATGGTGATCAGCGAATTCAGACGACATACAGTTACGAACCATATGGCGTGACCAGCCTGGCAGGCATAGTCGATCCTAATCCGCAGCAATTCACGGGGCGGGAGGTTGATGAGACGGGGTTGTACTACTTTCGGAACCGGTATTACGGTCCGCAGACCGCGAGGTTCATTAGCGAAGACCCAATAGGGTGGGACAGCGGGCAGACCAATGCGTATGCTTATGTGGGTGGCAACCCGGTGCAGTTCACGGATCCGTTTGGTGAGTCCAAACTCATGCCGATTACAGGCGGCCCACCGGGCGGGTTTGTTACTCACCCCTTTAAAAATGATGTGAACTATTACGATTCAAATGGCAATCTGTCCGCTCAGTATCACGGTAGCCATTCCCACGGTGGAATGAGACCACATGGTCACAATGCGGGTCCGAATTTTGATCGGGACGAAGGGGTAGCACTTTGTCCAATTTTTTAAAACGAATTTCAATTCAGCTTGATGCACACTCTCCGCGATAAGTCGCGGGAGGTTTCTTAGTTGATTGCACTATTTGATGAGTGAAAGCAAAAAGACTGGCTTACGGATGAGGAAAACATGACAAGCGTGGTCGATGACTATGGGTGGAATGAGGTAGACAACTCAACCTTGCTGAAAAAGATATTTGGCTATTGGCCTGCCTTTCATGATGCGCACATTTTGTCTATCCGGATGGATCATGGAAAACGTGGCCCAGGATTAGTAGATGTCGTATTG
Source organism: Paraburkholderia metrosideri (assembly GCF_904848625.1). Classification (GTDB taxonomy): domain Bacteria; phylum Pseudomonadota; class Gammaproteobacteria; order Burkholderiales; family Burkholderiaceae; genus Paraburkholderia; species Paraburkholderia metrosideri. The sequence continues at coordinate 241,846 of NZ_CAJHCP010000003.1, read as the reverse complement.
GAGCTGCATCACTGGGGACAGGATGATCCAAACTGGACTGCCCGTGGACCCGATTGTGTCGTTACGCTGACGCTTTTGGGGGTAAAGATTGCGGACATATCCATGAATTTATTCGTCCAAGATAACTGGGTAAGCGATGTCTCTTTCGCGAGGACTGATGATAATTTGATCCTTTTTGAACTTGATCCTAATAGTGGGGTAGGCGTTTTCCTTGCATGCACGTCTGCCGAAATAACCCGCATAGAACCCTATAGGGCGCCAGTCGATTTGACCATGACGCGAGTGCCCGGCTTGGACTAGCCCTGAGAGTCTCAGTACATCGGGCATTCGCAAGGAAAGAAGCGGTCGAGGTTTAATCCTTCTAATAGGATCGGAGCCTATCGAAGTTTTGAGGCAAACGGCTCTCCGGGTCCGCCTTGTGAGAGTGTCGCGGCGAGTCGGTGTTGAATCAACCCCGGAGAGAGGCTGGTCGTCGAATTACCGCGAGCGCCCACTCGTCATTTATCAACCATCCTCCCCGGCACACTAACCGCAAGCAGTCCACCAAGCACCATAAACGCAGCCAACATAAACATCCCCGAATCATTAGCCTGCGTCACCTGCTTCAACCACCCCACCGCATATGGACTCAAAAACCCGGCAAGGTTGCCGATAGAATTAATCATCGCAATCCCAGCCGCCGCCCCTGTCCCCGCCAGAATCGCCGTAGGCAAACTCCAGAACAGCGGCAGGGTAGTCAGAATCCCCATCGTTGCGAGCGTCAGCGCCGCCATCGCCAGCACGGTGTTGTGCGCCCACACGACCGACAGCACAAGCCCCACAGCCCCCGCAAACGCAGGCAACGCAATATGCCAGCGCCGCTCGCGCTTGCGATCCGCACTACGAGCCACTAAAACCATCGCCACCACCGCCGCCGCAAACGGAATCGCGGACAACAGCCCGATCATGAACGCATCGGTCACGCCGGTTGCCTTGATGATCGTCGGCAGCCAGAAGCTCACGCCATACAAGCCCATCACGAACGAGAAGTATGTGAGGCTGAACATCAACACACGCCCATTCGTGAGCACCTGACGAACCGGCATGTCATGCTTGGTCGCTTCCTCCGCCGACACATGACGCTCGAGCAGTTGCTGCTCTTCCTTCGTCAGCCACTTCGCGTTCGCAATCCGGTCATCGAGCATCGCAAACACCAGGACGCCGACGATGATCGATGGAATTCCTTCGAGCAGAAACAGCCACTGCCAGCCATGCCAGCCGTTCATCCCGTTGAAGTTCTTCAGGATATAACCGGACACCGGTCCGCCGATCACCCCCGACAACGCAATCGCCGTCATGAACCAGGTGGTCATGCGGCCGCGCCGGTGCGACGGATACCAGTAGGTGAGGTACAGGATGATGCCGGGGAAGAAGCCCGCCTCGGCGAGACCGAGCAGGAAGCGCATCACGTAGAACATGGTCGGCGTGGTGACGAACATGGTCAGCATCGAGATGAGGCCCCACGACACCATGATTCGCGCGATCCACACGCGTGCGCCGACTTTATGCAGGATCACGTTGCTCGGAATTTCGAAGATGAAATAGCCGACGAAGAAAATGCCTGCGCCAAAGCCGTAGACCGCATCGCTCAGACCTAAGTCGCTGGTCATTTGCAGCTTCGCGAAACCGACGTTCACGCGATCCAGATACGCGACGATGTAGCAGAGCATCAGCAGCGGCGCGAGCCGCCAGGTGACCTTGCGATAGGTCGCCTCTTCGAAAGAAGAAGACGGCGCGCCCGCGCCGGGATGGTGAAGCGGATTTGCAGGACTAGCCATGGTGTCTCCCCATGCAAGATGGATGATTTTTTATTGAATCGACCGACCGCAGTCGATGGATTCTAGCTGCGCTAGTTGGTTTGGATCACGAATCGACGCTGGGGGAAAACACTGAGAGCGGCGAGGGCGGTACGAAGCCCACGCCACCCTCGCACCGCTTTATACGCAGCGCCCGCCGTCCACTTCAAGGCACACGCCCGTAATGAACTCCGCCTCGTCAGAAGCCAGATAAAGCGCCGCATTCGCAATATCCTGCGGCGTCGAGAAGCGCCCGAGCGGAATGCCCGCCAGAAACTTTTGACGATTCTGCGGCGTATCTTCAACGCCCATGAATTCGGAAAGCAGCGCGGTTTCCCCGATCACCGGATTGATGCAGTTCACCCGAATGCGCTCCGGTCCGAGTTCGACGGCCAGCGACTTGCTCGCGATGATCACGGCGCCCTTGCTGCCGTTGTACCAGACGAGCCCCGGCCTCGGCCGCACGCCCGCCGTCGACGCGATATTAATGAAGCTGCCGCCGCCTTGCTCGCGGAAATACGGCACGAACTCCTGCACGCTCCAGTAGATGCTCTTGACGTTCACCGCGTAGACGCGGTCGAACTCGGCTTCGGTCACTTCGAGGACCGGCTTGTTGCGATGCGTGGTGCCCGCGTTATTAACCACGATCTGCACGCTGCCGAAGTCGTCGAGCGCGGCCTCGCGCAGCTTGCGCCAGTCCTCGTGCTGCGCGACGTTGCCCGCCACCGCAATCGCCTTGCCGCCGCCCAGCGCGATTTCGCTTGCCACACGCTCGGCGGCCGCGCCGTTCAGATCGTTGACCACGACGTTCGCGCCTTCGCGCGCATAGGTCTTCGCGATGCCTTCACCGAAACCCGAGCCGCCACCCGTGACGATGGCCGTTTTACCTGTCAACCGCATGATGTCTCCGTTGCTTGTTGTGGAGGGTACTGCGTTGCTTTTCAACGTTACGTCGAACCGCACGCACGTCAGCCGTGCCGGATCGCGATGGTCTTCAGCACGGTGAAACCGTACAGCGCTTCGAAGCCTTTCTCCCGCCCGTGGCCCGAATGCTTGACGCCGCCGAACGGCAATTCGACGCCGCCGCCCGCGCCATAGTTGTTGATGAACACCTGTCCCGCTCGCAAACGCCGCGCGAGACGCATTTGCCGCGCGCCGTCGCGTGTCCAGATGCCGGCGACCAGGCCGTACTGCGTGCCGTTGGCGAGCGCGAGTGCTTCGTCCTCATCTCTGAAGGACATCGCGGCGAGCACCGGGCCGAACACTTCGTCGCGTGCGAGACGATGGCTTGCGGGCACATCGCGCAACAGCGTGGGCGCCTGATAGAAACCGCTTTCCGGCGCTTCGGCGATCACTTCGCCGTGGGCCGCCATCGCAATGCCGTCGTGCTGCGCGTCCGACAGGAAATCCCATACGCGCTGCTGTTGCTTCGCGTTGATCAACGGCCCGCAGTCGAGATCGGCCTGCGAAGGGCCGACGCGCAACGCATGAAACGCGTTGCCCAGCCGGTCTAGCAACGGCTCGTAAATGGCCCGGTCGATCAGCACGCGACTGCCCGCCGAACAGGTTTGCCCGGCGTTCTGCACGATGGCCGAGATCAGCACGGGCAGGGCGGCGTCGAGGTCGGCGTCGGCGAAAACGATTTGCGGGGATTTGCCGCCCAGTTCGAGCGTGACCGGCACATGGTTTTCGGCGGCCATTTGCGTGACCAGCTTGCCGGTTTCCGGCGATCCGGTGAACGACACGTGGTCGATGCCGGGATGCTTCGCGAGCGCCGCGCCCGCCTCATGTCCATAGCCGGTGACGATGTTCAGAGCGCCCGCGGGCAAGCCCGCTTCGGTGGCCAGTTCGGCAACGCGCAACACCGACAGACACGCATCCTCAGCCGGTTTGACGACGCACGCATTGCCGGTGGCAAGCGCCGCGCCGACGCTGCGGCCGAAAATCTGCATCGGATAATTCCACGGCACGATATGGCCGGTCACGCCGTGCGGCTCGCGGATAGTCAGCACCGTGTAGCCGGTCTGGTAGGGCAGTGTTTCGCCGTGCAGCTTGTCGGCGGCGCCCGCATAGAACTCGAAATAGCGGACGAGGGCGGCGGCGTCGGCACGCGCCTGCTTGAGCGGTTTGCCCGTGTCGCGGGCTTCGAGTTGGGCCAGTTCTTCCTGGTGGACGGCGACCAGCATCGAGAGCCGGTACAGTATTCGCCCGCGTTCGGCGGCGCTCGCCGCGCCCCACGGACCTTCGAATGCGCGGCGCGCGGCGTGGACCGCGGTGTCGATGTCGGCGGCGGTGCCGCGCGCCAACTGCGTGAAGATCTGTCCGTCGGACGGATCGAGCACGCCGATCGTCTCGCCGCCGGATGCGGCACACCACTCGCCGCCGATGAAGTGTCGTGCTTCTTCCATGCTTGCTCCTTGATTGTTGCGGTGGCGCGCAGCAGGGCTTCAGCCGCGCGATGGTCACAAACCAGAGGCACCATTGAGAAAAGCCGTTCAGAAAAGCTGTCGGGAACGCTTAACGATTATCGCGCCGATCCTGCAACGGATGCCATCGGCCGATTGGCTATAATGGCGTATTCCGCAATGTCCGGCCGCCGCGCTGCGGTTCGACGCAAGATCAAGTCTGGGCCGCGCCCGCTTCAGTTTTGCCCGAACTCCCGCGCAGCAAGCCGTGTTCCGATTTTCATCTTCTGATCAGAGAGCGCTCATGAGCTTCAATCACGTACCCGCAGGCAAAGACCTTCCGCAAGATTTCAACGTCATCATCGAAATCCCGGCGCAAAGCGATCCGGTGAAGTACGAAGCTGACAAGGAAACGGGCCTGCTTCACGTCGACCGTTTCATCGGCACCGGCATGCGCTATCCGGCGAACTACGGTTACATTCCGCAAACGCTGTCGGGCGACGGCGACCCGGTCGACGTGCTGGTGCTCACGCCGTTCCCGCTGCTGGCCGGCTCGGTGGTTCGCGCACGCGCGCTCGGCATGCTGCAAATGACCGACGAATCGGGCGTGGACGCGAAGCTCGTCGCCGTCGCACACGACAAGGTCTGCCCGATGACCGCCGACCTCAAGTCGATCGACGACGTCCCGGCGTACCTGAAAGACCAGATCAAGCACTTCTTCGAGCAATACAAGGCGCTGGAAAAGGGCAAGTGGGTGAAGGTCGAAGGCTGGGCAGGCATCGAAGCCGCGCACAAGGAAATTACTGAAGGCGTCGCGAACTTCAAGAAGTAAGCGCGCTGGATGCTGGCCGAATGGCCGACTAGCAAGCTGATGTAAAAAGCCGCACGATTCCGCAAGGGACGTGCGGTTTTTTCATGGCATCTTCAACGCTGTCATCTAACCTCGCTCGAGCCCAAAAGAGCGGCTCCGGCATGAAGAGTGCGAACACATAGACGGCGTGCATAGCGGGGATGAACCGAAGGCATTTTTATATTTAGGGGTTAACCCTTAACATGTGCCATCGGCCGCGTGGAGTCGCGCGGTTGAATCGAAACATAAGACATCGCGCCACAAGCAGCGCCCATGCAGCGCCAGATGCGCCTATCAGGAGAACACCGTCCGGATGATGAACCGTAAGCTTCACCCGTCGTCGCCACGCTGGTCGAACCGGCTCTACAGCATCGCCACGACGATTTATCGCAAGCGTCCGGTGTGGATGGTGTCGTTTTCTGCGAGCGAGGCGAGTCTGTCTGAAGGACTGAGAGCCGCCTGTGCGTCGACGGCGATGCTCGTGGTGGGCAACGTGCTGCACGATCCGATCTTCGCGTGGGCCGCTATCGGCGCGTTCTGGACCTGTCTAGCGGATGCCGCTGGGTCCAACCGCGCCCGTTTCGCGTCGATGATGGGCTTTGCGCTGTTGTCCACGTTGTGCGGCGGCATCACCGCTTTCGCGTCGGGCACGAGCGCCGTATTCGCGGCGCTCGCGGTGCTGGCCTTCACGACGCTTGGCGCGTTCGGCCGGATCTGGGGCGCAGCCACTTCGCAAGTAACGATTCTCGCGGCGACCGCCTGCGTGGTCATGGTCGACCGGCCCATGCACAGCGTGCACGCGGGCCTCGCATTTCTCGGCGTGTATCTGGTCGGCTGCCTGTTCGCAGTCGCGTTGAGCCTGACCGTGTGGCGTATTCATCCGTTCGGCGCGAGCCGGTCGTCGTTGCGCACCGTGTATTTGCGGCTCGCCGACATCGCACTCGATAGCGCGCGCCTGCTCGAACACCAACGCGCCATTCCACGCGATTGGGCCACGCATGCTGCCAAGTTCCGCGCCGACGCGCGCGCTGCGTTGGAGCGTTCGCGCAAACTGCTGGCGAGCGTGCCCCCAACCAGAACGGGCAATCGCGAAACCTACGACACGTTGCTCGGCCTCCTCACCGACAGCGAAGCGCTGTTCGCGTATCTGATCGCCGTCTCGGGCGCGTGTGAACGAGCGCCCGCCGACGCATGGCGCGCGAAACGCGCGGCACGCTTGCTTGGCGCGATCGGCGAAGTGCTGCGCGGTATCGGCGCGGCGGCGGGCGAGGGCCGCTTCGAGCGGCTCGCCGATTTCCAGCGACGTCTGCGCCGTCTCGCGCAACGACTCGAGAACGCGTTGATGGAACCGGTGAAGCTGAAGTCCGACTTCGAACTGGTCGATTTTGCGCCTGCGTACGAGGAGCCCGCGACGTGGACGGACAGCGCCGGCCGTCTGGCGACGTGGATCGTCTCCACGCTCAAGGCCAATCTGTCCTGGCAATCCGTCGGCTTGCGTCATGCGGCGCGCGTCGGCGTGACGACCACCACCGGCTTTCTCGTGATCCACGCGCTCGGGTTGCCGTTCGGCTACTGGGCGACCATGGCGACGTTGCTGATCCTGCAGCCGTCGATTGCCGCGACCTGGCCGCGCAGCATCGAGCGCGCGGCAGGCAGTATTGTCGGCGGCGTGCTGGCGGCGGCGATCGGTTACGCGATTCACTCGCCGCTCGGCATTTCGCTCGCGGTGTTTCCGCTGGTGGTGGCGACGATGGCGTTGCGCCCCGTCAGCTACAGCCTGTTCGTGCTGTTTCTCACGCCAGCCTTCGTGCTGGTCGCCGACTTCGCGACGCCTGGCGCGAGCGAATTCGCATTTGCGCTCACGCGGCTCGGCAACAACGTGCTCGGCTGTGTGCTCGCGCTCCTTGCCACGTTCTATCTATGGCCGACGCGCGAGAAGGTCGACTACCGCGCGTATCTGAGTGTGGCGGTGCGCGCCAATCTCGCGTATCTGCGCGCGGCGCTGGAGTCGCCACGTCGAAGCGAGCAGGAGATGGAGCAGTTGCGTCGCGCTGCGGGTCTTGCCAGCAATAACGCGGAGGAAGTGATCGGCCGGATTCGGTTGGAGAAGCTCGAAGATTCGATGGTCGACACGGTGACGCTGACGGTGTTGAGCCTGTCGCGCCGGATGGCGGGGACGGCCACGCAATTGCGTCTGACGACGACAAGGCGCGATCGTCACGATGAACTTACCGAATGGATCGCTGCGATGAGCGCCGAGATCGACGCGGCGTTGAACCGCACGCTGCGGCCGGTTCGGCATGAGCTTCCTGAACGCGACAAGCTGACGTCGCTGGAGGCGGACGCGGTGGGGGAAATGGCGCGGATGCATCGGCTGCTGACCGAGCGGATGCGGGAGGCGAGGGGGTAGCTGGCTTCTACGGTTGGTGGGTCTTGGGCAAGACGGTTTGACGGCGGTACGTTCGGCTCATCGCAGCGCAGCAGTATCGCGACGGTGAGGTGAACGCACGAGCCGACGACGGAAGAAGCTCACCGCTCCGTTATGAGACGCCGGGCTGCTCATCCGCTTCTTCAGCAACCTGCGCATCAATCGGCGCCGCCGTCGCTTCTAGCTCAGCGTTTAGCTCCGGCTCCGGCACCACCTCCGGCAACACCGACTCCAACGTCCTCAACCCCGCCGCCAGCGCGCGCTTATCGACCGCCGTCAAGCGCTTCACCCAATACTCCGCTGTCGACGCCTTCGACCGGTCCGCGAGTTCAAACGACGTCAGCACTCGCACCGGCTTGCGCGAGCGCGTATAACGCGCGCCTTCGCCGCTCACGTGTTTGTCGAAACGCGCCTGCACGTCGGTGGCGATGCCCGTGTAGATGCTGCCATCCGAGCATTCGAGCAGATAAAGAAACCACGCCATAAATGCGCTTCAGCCTTTGAACGGATTGTGTTCGCGCAGCTCGTCCACGTACGCGTGGATGCTGTTCTTTTCGTTGTCGAGAAAGTGGCCCACCGCATCGGCGAAAGCGGGATGGGCGAGCCAATGCGCGGAGCGCGTCACAGTGGGCAGAAACCCGCGCGCCATCTTGTGCTCGCCCTGAGCCCCACCTTCGAACACCCCGAGCTTTTCTTCAATGCAGAATTCGAGCGGCTGATAGTACGCAGTTTCGAAGTGCAGACACGGCACATGTTCCAGCGCGCCCCAGTAACGGCCATACAAGGTGCCGCCGTTTTTCCCATCGCGCTGATACACCACCAGCGAGCTCGCAATCCGCTTGCCCTCGTATTCGGCGATCACGAGCAACAGGTTTTCCGGCATCGACGCACCGATCATCCGGAAGAAATCGAGGTTCAGATACGGACTCGAAAAGTGCTCGCGGTAAGTCTGCCGATAACACTTGCTGAAGAAGCGCCAGTCCGCGTCCTGAATGTCCTCGCCGCGAATCCGGCGCATCGTTACACCCGCTTCCTGCACCTTGCGACGCTCCGCGCGAATGTTCTTGCGCTTCTTCTGTTCGAGCGTCGACAGGAAATCGTCGAAGTCGCGATAGCCGTCGTTGAGCCAGTGAAACTGCACGCCCTCCCGCTGCATCATGCCGAGATCGGTCAGCGCAGTCGCTTCGGTCTCGGTCGGAAACAGCACGTGCAGCGACGACACGTCGGCCTGTTCGGCAAACGCCATCAGCGTGGCCGCGAGATGCCGCAACGCATGCGCGTCGGTCGACAACAAACGGTTGCCCTGCACCGGCGTGAACGGCACTGCGCACAACAGCTTCGGGTAATAGGGCAGACCGTTGCGTTTATACGCATCCGCCCAGGCCCAATCGAAAACGTATTCTCCGTACGAGTGCCCCTTCAGATACACGGGCGCGGCCGCCGCGAGTTTGTCCGTGCGCGGATCGGTGAGCGTGACGAATTGCGGCGCCCAGCCAGTATCGGCGACCGCACAACGAGTCGCGTGCAACGCGCTCAGGAACTCGTGCCGCAAAAACGGCGTGGGTTGCGACTGCTGCGCGAGGAGGGCATTCCATTCGGCGGCGTCCACCTCGGAGGGCGACGCGAGAATGCCCGTGCGATAATCAAAGCGTTCCTGGTTCAATCTGTGTGACTGTTCCGAATGAGCGACGCAGTGCGTTAAAGGCCTGTGAGGGCCTATCAAACGCAGCGTCGTTTGTTTATCCGATTTGTCCGTTCCTTCGAACTAACCAGCTGCGGTACTCGCAAGCCTGTGTCGCTTGCCCGTCGATCCTGCCATGAAGACCCGAATCGCTCTTGCTCAAATCAATGTCACCGTCGGCGACTTCGCCGGCAACGTCGCGAAGATTGTCGCTGCCGCGCGCTCTGCGCACAACGATGGTGCGAAGCTGCTAATCGCACCTGAACTCGCGCTGTCCGGCTATCCACCTGAAGATCTGCTGCTGCGTCCCGCGTTCTATACCGCAAGCGCCGCCGCGTTGGCCGACCTTGCCGCGCAACTCAAACCGTTTACCGGCTTGCATGTGATCGTCGGCCATCCGCTAAGAGACGTAGCGCACGGCCATGGTAATGCAAACGCGCCAATCGAGCGCGGCGTGCCGCCGGTCGACACGTTCAACGCGGCGTCGCTGATCGTCGACGGGGAAGTGAAGGGCACCTATCGCAAGCAGGATTTGCCGAATACCGAAGTGTTCGACGAGAAGCGTTACTTCGCGTCCGACCCGCAACCGTTCGTGTTCGAACTGGACGGCGTGAAGTACGGCGTGGTGATCTGCGAAGACGCATGGCATGCATCGGCCGCGCAAATGGCGAAGGCGGCGGGCGCACAAGTCGTGCTGATTCCGAACGGCTCGCCGTATCACCTGAACAAGGAAGCGGTGCGCTTCGACATTCTGCGCGCGCGAATCCGCGAGACCGGCCTGCCGATGGTCTATGTGAACATGGTCGGCGCACAGGACGAACTGGTGTTCGACGGCGGTTCGTTCGTGCTCGACGCGCAAGGCGAACTGGTTGCGAAGATGGCGCAGTTCGAAGAGGCGACCGCGATTGTCGAGTTCGACAACGGCAAGCCGTTGCCTGCCGCGATCGCGCCGGAGCAGTCGCTCGAAGCGCAGGTGTACGCGGCGCTCGTGATGGGCGTGCGCGACTACATCAACAAGAACGGCTTCCCGGGTGCGTTGATCGGCTTGTCGGGCGGCGTGGATTCGGCACTCGTGCTGGCAGTCGCATGCGACGCGCTCGGCGCGGATCGCGTGCGCGCGGTGATGATGCCGTCGCGCTATACCGCCGACATCTCGACCACCGACGCCGCCGAGATGGCACGCCGCGTCGGCGTGCGCTACGACGAAATCGCGATTGCGCCGATGTTCGACGCGTTCCGCAGCTCGCTCGCCGATGAGTTCGCGGGCCGCGCCGAAGACGCCACCGAAGAGAACATCCAGGCCCGCATTCGCGGCACGTTGCTGATGGCACTGTCGAACAAGTTCGGTTCGATCGTGCTGACCACCGGCAACAAGAGCGAGATGGCAGTCGGCTATTGCACGCTGTACGGCGACATGGCCGGCGGCTTCGCGGTGATCAAGGACATCGCGAAAACGCTGGTCTACAAGCTGTGCCACTACCGCAATCAGGCCACCACGTTCAGCCAGCAGGACGTGATTCCCGAGCGGATTCTGACGCGCGCGCCGTCGGCAGAACTGCGCGAAAACCAGACCGACCAGGACAGCCTGCCCGAATACGATGTGCTCGACGCGATCATGCGCATGTACATGGAAGAGGATCGCTCGCTCGCGGAGATCATCGCGGCAGGTTATGCGGTCGACGACGTGAAGCGTGTCACGCGGCTCATCAAGATCAACGAATACAAGCGTCGTCAGGCGCCGATCGGCATTCGCGTCACGCATCGCGCGTTTGGCCGCGACTGGCGTTATCCGATTACGTCGCGCTATACCGAACCGGTGGAGTGAGTCACGGCGTTACGCTTGCCGAACTCAACGCAAGACTCACAGCAAAGCCCGAACCGCACGCCGGAATGCCGCAATGCATCCGGCGCGGCGTAGAATAAAAATCATCCATTTCCCTTTCACTCTTCCTATCACGAGACGAGGTTCGCCATGAAGCGCATCACTGCAGTCATCAAACCGTTCAAACTCGACGAAGTGCGCGAGGCGCTCGCTGAAGTCGGCCTCACCGGGCTGACCGTTACCGAAGTCAAAGGCTTTGGCCGCCAGAAAGGGCATACCGAGCTCTATCGTGGTGCAGAGTACGTGGTCGACTTTCTGCCGAAAGTGAAGATCGAGGTCGTGGTCGCAGACAACCAGTGCGATCAGGTGATCGATGCGATCATCGGCGCGGCGCGCACGGGCAAGATTGGCGACGGCAAGATTTTTGTCGCGGAAGTCGAGCGCGTGATCCGTATCCGGACTGGCGAAGAAAACGAAGCGGCAGTGTGAAGCACCCGACTTCGCAATAACGTTAAAGCAGCGTTTTAAAGCAAAAGTTAAGCGCACGGTTTTATTGCCGGCAGACTCGAATCTCGTGCGCACCGATCCGGTGCGGCGAATTCACAGTCAGCGGAACAAAACCGTGCGCCCAAATAAAAAACGGTGCAATACCCTTTCGAGCATCGCACCGATACGCGCCTCTCGCAGCAGCGTGAAAAAGATTCTTCTTGAAGAAATCTTGATTGGGCCCGGAAGGAAATTCCTTCGGGGCCCATCGTCCATTTAGAACGAGTGTTGAATACCTGCGTACACGCCCGACTGTGCGCGGCCTTGCAGCGGGTTATCCGTTGAGGCAGCGTAGCCTGCGTTGTTCGCATTCAGACCGAAGTTCGCACCGCGGCTGTTACGTACCGTTGCTGCTTGCAGGTCCAGCAGCGTGCGCTTCGACAGGTTGTACGAACCACCAACCGTGTAGATCGTCGCATTGCCGCCGCCGTTGTTGGCGTTCACGTGGTACACCGCTGCGATCAGCGCTGCAGCCGGCGTTGCTTGCCACGTCACACCACCCCATTCATGATCGAGCGTGGTCGGCGTGCCCGGCAGAACACCGGTAGCACCTGCCGAACGGACAGCCTGGTAAGCGCCCTGAATCTTGAACTGGCCGAGGAACACGTTGAACATGGCCGAGTATTCACGCGATGCCGCGAACACGCCGTTGCCCGTGTTGTCCGTATTGATACCGGCTTGAGCAGGATTGCCGCCCCACAGACCGCCATTGGCCGGATTGCGGATTTCGTCATACATGCCGCGAATCTGGAACAGCGAGTTCGTGTAGGTGATCTGTCCGCCAGCCTCACGGCCTTGCGGGGTCGAGCCATTACCGTTGAAGCTCGTTGCATTCGACAGCGCGTATTGACCGTAGAAGTCAAAGCCTGCGACCTTCGGCGACTGGTACGCGAAGTTGTTGCTCGATTGCGGCCAGTTGCGGCCACGCACCAGCGATGCCGACGACCAGTTCGACTGACCGAACGGGTCGAAGTCCCACACGCCGTTCGAGATGAAGAGCATGCGGCCCAACGTGAACGTACCGTACTGGTCGTTCGACAGGCCAACAGTTGCCCAACGATTGAAGAGACCGCCACCGCCAGGGCCTGCGCCCGTCATCGTGTTGAACGAGCCTTCCAACTGGAACAGGACCTTGTTGCCGCCACCGATGTCTTCAACGCCCTTCATACCCCACAGGCTGGTACCCCAGTCGCCGCTTTCTGCTTTCCAGCGGTTGGAGCTTCCCGTAGCCGAGCCGTTTGCGGCTGCGCCCGTCGGAACGCCCGACATGTATTCAATGCCTGCATCAAGGCGGCCATACAGCGTCACGCTGCTTTGAGCGTGTGCGACAACGCCAGCTGACATCAGCGCCGCGGCGAGCAAAGCTTTCTTCATCTTCTCCTCCATACCCTGTCAAAAAGTAAACCCAGTACTGCGAATGGTGTTCGGACGCATGCAGCGCCGAACAGAAATCGGTACGTACCAGGGAGATTAGCGGGTGGATTGGGTGTCCTGCCGTGACGTGTAGCCTTAAGGCCATCTCGTCGTCATGCCGATCCCTCGCCGACCGGTTCTCCTCTGTGCTTTGAAGTAAAACTACTTTAATTCAACTTTGTTTTGCTACTTTGGTTACTAATTTATCAAAAATACACTTCTATGGGAGAAGAAATTAGTACCTGCCCGAGAGGGTGTCTCCAAATTGCAATAAGAATGTGTGCAACGACCCGTTGCCGCCTCCGTGGAAACCGCTTAAATCCTTATCCGGCAAGGGATTCGCGGTTGGCGGAGGGCAATCTTAAGGATTGTCACTATTGACGCTTTGAAAACGGCGGAGTAGGGCGCAAAGAGAGCGAATAAGCTTCGCAGGGACGGGCGTTTCGTGGCCGAAATACCCAAAATGCATAGTGAAACGAAACAAAAAAGGCGCTCGTAAGCGCCTTGTAATGCTACTGCGACTACGGCCCAAATAGCGGGCTTGAAGTCATATTCAACGCATTATCTATTTGAGGCTGCCGGAAAGGAATTGCTTCAGGCGATCACTCTTCGTGTTCCTGAATACTTCGTCAGGATGGCCTTCTTCTTCAACCCGGCCTTGATGCAGGAACATCACGTGATTCGATACGTTGCGCGCGAACGCCATTTCGTGCGTGACGACGATCATCGTGCGGCCTTCCTCGGCGAGCGTCTGCATGACCTTGAGGACTTCGCCGACCAGTTCGGGGTCGAGTGCGGACGTCGGCTCGTCGAACAACATCACGTCGGGATGCATCGCCAGCGCGCGGGCAATCGCCACCCGTTGCTGCTGACCGCCCGACAGATGCGACGGATACTGCTTCTCAAGACGCGGCGCGAGACCCACCTTCTCCAGATATTCGCGGGCGCGCTCTTCGGCTTCCTTGCGCTTCAGGCCCAGCACATTGATCGGCGCCTCGATGATGTTCTCGAGCACGTTCATGTGCGACCACAGGTTGAAGTGCTGGAACACCATCGACAATCTGGTGCGCACGCGCTGCAACTGCTTCGGGTCGGACACGCGCAGCGCGCCACCCTTGCCGATCTGCGTGCGGACTTCTTCGCCGTCGACAAAGATCCGTCCCGAGTTCGGCTGTTCGAGAAAGTTGATGCAGCGAAGCATCGTGCTCTTACCCGAACCGGACGAGCCGATCACGCTAATCACATCGCCGGCATTGGCTTTGAGCGACACGCCTTTGAGAACTTCGTTATCGCCGTATTTTTTGTGAAGCTCGTCGACGAAGAGCTTCTGCTTCTTGGTGTTCATCAGGGTCCTTGACGAGCTTACTTGCAGAGGGCTTATGGCCCAGGGTTACTTGCCTTGCGGCCGCAGGTAAGCGAGCCAGCGACGCTCGGCGCGGCGGAACAGCCACACGAGCGCAAAAGAAATACAGAGGTAAAGCAGGGCGGCGATACCGAACGCATTGAACGACTGGTACGTGGCGGAGTTCACGTCACGTGCAATCTTGAGGATGTCCGGCACGGTCGCGGTGAATGCGACGGTAGTGGCGTGCAGCATCAGGATCACTTCGTTGCTGTAGTAGGGCAGTGCGCGACGCAGTGCCGACGGCAGGATCACGCGACGGTACAACGTGAACGACGACATGCCGTATGCACGTGCCGCTTCGATCTCGCCATACGGCGTTGCCTTGATCGCGCCAGCGAAGATTTCGGTGGTGTACGCGCAGGTGTTCAGCGTGAACGCGAGCAGCGTGCAATGCATGCCGTCGCGGAAGAACGCGTTGGTCAACTCGTTATTGCGGATGATGTCGAGGCTATACAGACCGGTGTAGCAGAGCAGCAGTTGCACGTACAGCGGCGTGCCGCGAAAGATATATGTATACAGCCACACGAGGCCGGAGAGCCATTTCTTCTTCGACACGCGTGCCACCGCGAGCGGCACCGACAGGCAGAAGCCCAGTCCGATCGACACCACCAGCAGCCACAACGTGATCGCGAGGCCGGTGAAGCGGTAGCCGTCGGTGAACAGATAGTTGCGCCAGTATTCCTGAATGATCTCGATCATAGATCCGCCTTTCGCACGCCGGTCGAGTAACGCTTTTCGAGGTACATCAGCACGAAGTTCGACACTGTGGTGATGACGAGATAGATCGCCCCTGCGAGCAAAGTGAAAAAGAAGAACCGCAACGTGCCCTTGCCGGCGTCCTGCGACGCCTTGACCACGTCGGCCAGACCGATGATCGACACCAGCGCGGTGGCCTTGACCATCACCTGCCAGTTATTGCCGATGCCGGGCAGCGCGAAGCGCATCATCTGCGGGAACATGACGCGTGAGAACACCTGCCAGTTGGTCATGCCGTAGGCCGCGCCCGCTTCGAGCTGGCCGCGCGGCACCGCGAGAAACGCGCCGCGGAAGGTCTCGGTAAAGTACGCGCCATAAATGAAGCCGAGCACCGCGACACCCGCCACGAATGGGTCGATGTCGATCTGTTCCCAGCCGAGCACGTCGGTCAGGTTGTTCAGCCAGATCTGCAGGCTGTAGAACAGCAGCAGCATCAGCACCAGATCGGGCACGCCGCGCACGAGGGTCGTGTACACCGTGCCGACGCTATACGAGAAGCGGTTCTTCGACAGTTTCGCCGCCGCGCCGAGCAGGCCCAGCACGAAAGCGAACGCCAGTGACAACACCGCCAGTTTGACGGTTTGCCAAGTGCCGTTGAGAAGCAGCGGGCCGTAGCCTTGAAGGAACATAGAGGGTCCTTGACGATGCGTTTGCGGCACACCGCGAAAGACGCGGCCAGCTTTGCGCCGCGTGGGTCGCGAGCCGGGGCTCGTGAGCTGTGCGGCGCACAGCGCACCGCTGTGCAAATCATGACTGCATGGACGTTGCCGGCCTTGCAGCGCGCTTGTTGGACTCTCGTCCCGAACCTGTTTTGAATCTACTGCTGACGACTGTATTACGAAGCCCGAGGAAAGCCCATGCGGGCGAGCCCCGAGTTTCGCGGGTGCTGCGGGATGCTGCGGAGTACTGCCTGCCGCGTGCTGCCGTTGCGGAGGGCGGCGCAACTGGCCGCCTGAGCGTGACTCCGCATAGCTCGCGACTCGTTCCGGCCCAGCGCAGTTCCGCGCTTCGACTTGCCCCGCCGATTAACGCCCGGGGTAAATTTCGAAGTCGAAGTACTGCTTCTCGAGCTTCCTGAACGTGCCGTCCTGATGAACCTGCGCTAACGCCTGATTGAACATCGCCTTCAGGTCGGTATCGCTTTTGCGCAAGCCGATGGCCGTGCCTTCGCCGATCGTTTTCGGGTCCTTCACTTCCGGGCCGGCCCACGCAAAGCCCTTACCGCGCGGCGTCTTCAGGAAACCGGCGTCGGCCTGCACTTCGTCCTGCAAGGCGGCGTCGAGACGTCCCGAGGCGAGGTCGGCATAGACCTGATCCTGATTCTGGTAGGGCACCACGGTCACGCCTTTGGGTTCCCACCAGACTTTTGCGTAGGCTTCCTGGGTCGAACCCTGCTCGACGCCGACGCTCTTGCCTTTCAGCGATTCAGCCGTGGGCAGCAACGGCGAGCCTGCCTTGGCGATCATGCGGGCGGGGGCGTCGAACAGCTTGTCGGAGAAGTCGATCTGCTCTCGGCGCTTGTCCGTGATGGTCAGCGACGACACGATCGCGTCGAACTTCTTGCCCTTGAGTGCCGGGATGATGCCGTCCAGATCCGATTCGACCCAGACGCACTTCACGTTCATCCGTGCACAGAGCGCGCGGGTAAGATCGGCGTCGAAGCCGATTACGTCACCGCTCGGCGCCTTCGATTCAAACGGCGGGTAGCTGGCGTCCACCCCGATGCGCACGGTTTTCCACTCTTTCGCCATCGCGCTGGTGGCCACGAACGCAAGCGCCACGCACAGTGCGAACTTCTTCATGTTTCTCCTGGATCAAACTGATCGTCGTGATGGCTTGAACTCGACGACCGCCGGCGCCTGGCCGACCGTCGCTATTCTAGGCGGTCAAAAATGTCATGCCGCACGGGATGCTGCCAAGGCCCGCCGCCGACTTTCTGACGCATCGAGGAAGTCTGGCGCGGCCCACAAAGCTATTGCGATCCCGCTGCGATGTCGCCGCCGCTGGCCTGGCCGGACCCGCCGGCGCGCTGTCAGCGCCCACGCGTCTTGAAAAGCGCGGTATTTTACCCGAAGAGTGGCGAGGCGCCAGTCCGGCGCGCGGACGGGGGCCAACTCGCGGCTCGGCGCGTTGTGCGTGCGCGACGCTGAAGGCCACCGCGGCGGTGTTCGGGCGGATTTCAGGCGGTTTCCGTACGCTGTGTGCGGGCGGCGTTTATCAGGTTCGCGGCTGGGCTGATTCGGTGTGAGGCGCCTGGCGAGGCGAGCCGTCCGCCGCCGCGTCAGGCAGGCGACGGCCGGCTCGCCACGCGTCGCAGCCCGATTGCACGGATTTTTAGGACGGTCCGGTGCGCTCGCGCACGATTGTTTAGCGGGGGCGCTGCCCCTACATTCTCGACATCGCTATTTACTATTAGATTGGGAGCCCCACCATGATCGAGATTCGCCGTTCCGAAGAACGCGGCCACGCTAACCACGGCTGGCTCGACTCGTATCACAGCTTCTCGTTCGCCGACTACCGCGACCCGCAACACGTGCATTTCGGGCCGCTGCGGGTGATCAACGAAGACCGCATCGCCGGTGGCCAGGGGTTCGGCACGCACGGCCATCGTGACATGGAGATCGTCACCTACGTGCTCGAAGGCGCGCTGGCGCATCGCGACAGTATGGGCAACGGGTCGACGATCCGTCCCGGCGACGTGCAGCGTATGAGCGCGGGCACGGGCGTGCAGCACAGCGAATTCAACGCGTTGCCGAACGACACTACGCACCTGTTGCAGATCTGGGTGATTCCGCAGCGCGCGGGCGATCAGCCCGGTTACGAGGAAAAGCGCTTCGACGCCGCCGACAAACGCGGCCGCCTGCGGGTCGTCGCATCGCCCGATGGCCGCGACGGTTCGGTGACGATTCACGCAGACGCATCGATCTACGCCGGCTTGCTCGATGGCGCGGAGAGCGCGACCTTTGCGCTGCCGAAGGGGCGTCTGGCTTATGTACACGTTGCACGCGGTGCGGTGACGGTGAACGGTCAGGCGTTGCAAGCCGGCGACGCAGCCAAGCTCAGCGACACCGACGTCGTTACGCTGGAGCAGGGTGAGGACGCGGAAGTGTTGCTGTTCGATCTGGGTCAGCTCAATGGCTGAACGCGCTGTGAACACGCAACGCTGATGCGCCGCGTGTGTCGGGCTGAGAAGCGCAAGTAACAGATAAAGGTGCGGGTCAGCAGTCGACGCACAAACAGAAACGCCACGGAGATCCTCCGTGGCGTTTTGCATTGGCCAGACGGCTGGGTAAGCCCGCCTGGCCTGGCAGGCAAGCCGCTTACTGGCTGGCGGCCGGCGCCGACGCTGCGCCCTTGTGGTTATGCTGTTCCCAGCGCTCGCGCATATGCTCGTGACGCGCTTCCATCTTCGCGAAGCGCTGCTTCAGCGCCGTGCTCACAATAGTTTTCTGCTGATCGTTCAGGCCGTTGTAGAACGAGAGCCACGCGTCGGTGGTCTGCTGACGCAGTTGCGCGTCTTTCTGTTCGACCTGCTGATGCGCGCTGGCCATTGCGTTCAGATCCAGGATCGGCTGTTGCTGCGCAGCCTTGAACTGGTCTTTCATCTGCTTGTGATTCGCGCGCATGGCTTCGTGACCCTGCTTCATCGTGTCGAGCGCGGCTTGCCACTGCTTTTCCTGATCAGCGTTCAGCTTCAGCTGGTCGTGCAACTGGGTCAGTTGCTTCATGAAGTGGCCATGCCAGCCGCCGGGGCCGCCGTGACCTGCCTGTCCGGCGGGTTGGGCGGCATAGGCGGCGCCTGCGCCGATGGCGAGGGCAGTGGCGGCAACGGCGAGAACGCGCGACATCTTTTTGGTGGACATGTAAGGCTCCTTGTAATGGAATAGCCGACGATGCAACCGTTAATGTGTTCGGCCTGCATTCGGTAAGTCACAGCGTAGAGAAGCTCGCTCTTCGCTGTGTTACGCGGCTTCCCACCGCTATTACGGAGAATTACGTGCGCCTTTCACCGTAACACCCGGTAACCCTTGAGGGGTGTCGGTTAACTAAAACCATTCCTGCTGCGCGTTAAACTTCAATCCATGGCTACTCAAATACTTGTTGTCGACGACGACGTCGAATTGCGCGATCTGCTGCGCGACTATCTGGCCCGCCAGGGCATCGAAGTATCGGTGCTGCATGACGCCGGCTCGCTCGAGCGCAGGCTCGAACGTGAGCGTCCAGATCTGATCGTGCTGGATCTGATGATGCCTGGCGTCGACGGCCTTACGGCGCTGCGCAAGCTGCGCGCATCGGGCGACGACATTCCCGTCATCATGCTGACCGCGCGTGCAGACGACGTCGACCGGATCGTCGGGCTCGAACTCGGCGCAGACGACTACCTCGGCAAGCCGTTCAATCCGCGCGAGCTGCTGGCGCGTGTGCAGGCGGTGCTGCGGCGGCGTCGCACGTTGCCGTCGGCGGCGGCGCCGGAACAGCGCGAGCCGTTCAACTTCGGCCGCTTCACACTCGACTTCCAGTCGCGCACGCTGCATCTGGAAGACAAGCCGCTCACGCTGTCGGGCAGTGAATTTGCATTGCTGAAGATTTTCGTCAATCACCCCATGCGCACGCTCACGCGTGAACGCCTGCTTGAACTGCTGCACGGTCCCGAATACGACGGCACCGACCGTGGCATCGACGTGCAGGTGTGGCGCCTGCGCCGCATTCTCGAAACGGACCCTTCCACGCCGCGCTTCATTCAGACCGTGCGCGGCCGCGGTTACGTGTTCGTCCCTGACGGCGAGCAACATGCGTCGGCCCATTGATTCCCTGTTCGGACGGCTGGCGCTGCTAGTCGTCGCAGTATTGCTGCTGTCGCATTTCGCGTGGTACTCGCTGATGCGGCTCGAACGCTCGCAGCTGCAAACGCGCTACGCGGTCGAAGAGGCCACGTTTCTCGTCGACGCAGTGCGCCAGCACGTCGCCCGTACGCCGGATCAACCGTTGCCGTCGCGCGTGAAGCTGGTCGATCCGACGAGCCCGGAAGTGCCCCCCGAGGCCGCGGAAATGCCGCCGCCGCTCGAACGTTTCGTCGAGGACGTGCGCGATCGCATGCCGTCGGGCACCCAGGTGCGGGTTGGGGTGCCAGGCAAACCGCCTGAGCTATGGGTGCGCGCCGCGACCGATCACAGCTGGATCGTCGTCCCCATGCAGCCGCTGCGCATGCCGCGTTCGCTCGACCGTACGGTGCTGTGGCTCGTCATCATTTTCTCGTTTGCAGTGATGGCCGCGCTGTTCGCTGCGTGGGCGTTGCAGCAGCCGCTGCGCAGTCTGGCCCAGGCGGTCGCGCGTTTTGGCCGGGGCTTGCCGGTGCCCCCGGTGCCGGAGCGCGGTCCACGAGAATTGCGTCAACTGACGCATGGCTTCAATCAGATGGTGCAGGAAGTGGCGCGCACGGAAAACGATCGCGCGGTGATGCTCGCCGGTGTCGCGCACGATCTGAAAACGCCGCTGGCGCGTTTGCGGCTGCGCGCCGAAATGATGGATGAAGTGAAGATGCGCGACGGCGTAGTGCGCGACGTCGATTCAATGACGCATATCGTCGAGCAGTTTCTGGTGTTTGCGCACGACGGCGCCGATCGCAGCGAGGCCGTCGAAGTGGACGCGCAGTGCGAACGCGTGGTGCGCAGTTATCGTGCGGTCGCCGCCGGTGCGCCGACCGTGCTGACCGAACTCAATGCGGGGGCAACGTTCCTGCTGCCCGCCGCCACGCTCGACCGGATTCTGTCCAACTTGCTCGACAATGCACACGCGTATGGTGCGCCGCCCATTACCGTCACCACGGCGCGCACGTCGCAAGGCTTTACGCTGGCGGTCAGCGATAACGGCAAAGGCATCGCGCCGCAGGATCTGATCAATGCCAGCCGGCCTTTCGTGCGGCTCGATCCGGCGCGCGGCGGCAATGGCCACAGCGGGCTCGGTCTGGCCATCGTCGAGCGGCTGGTGCGGCGTGCAGGCGGGGAGTGGGAAATCGGCAACCACGGCGGCCGTGGTTTGCGAGTGCTGATGAGCTTTCCGTTCGACGTGGTGCCGCGAGTGGCGGCAGTGTCGGAAAGTGCGTGGTAGCTATTATTAGAGCCGGGCAGTATTTAACGCGGTATCTACAGTCTCGTGGAAACTGCCCGGTGCAGGCGCTGCGCATCTGCACCTTGAGTTCGATATCCGGACGTGACGTCCGGATGTTTCACCGGGCCTTCCCCGCTGCGTCAGTCTGAAAACAGTGTATTCAACGCATTCGCCGCGTCGCTATCCACCGTATTCCACGTCACCGTTTCAGCCTCGAAAATATAGTGCGTGGTGTATTTGCCGAGGCGCGCGAGTATCTCCTCCTGAATCAGTTCCGGCGCGACAGCCAGTTTCAGATACCACGCGGTCGACGACAGGCGCGTCTGGAAAGCACCATATTCAGCCAGCAGATGGTCGAATGCGTTAGCGTCCTGATCGCGACAGACGATCACCAAATTTCCCTTCATGCGAATCTCCCGTTAAAGCGGTAGCGGCAACCTCGAAATCAGGGTTGATGATACCTGCTTCATCACGGAAAGCCCGGTGCCGATGTTCGGGCGATGGTTGCGTTGTGTCAGCTTATGCACATAGCTGAGCAGGGTTCGCCTGAGCGAATATCGGACGCTGCAGAGCGGCCTCGGCAGACGCTATAGGACGCTGGCCACCGTGCGGGTGGGTGGCGCGGTGTCGTCGGGCGGCAGCGCTTCGGTGCGGTCGCGGCCGCCCGATTTCGCCGCGTAGAGCGCGGTGTCGGCGCGGCTCACGATCCGCTCGGGCAAATCGTCGGGCGACAGTTCGGTGATGCCGATGCTGACGCTCAGCCCCACCGAAGGCGGAAGCTTCGGCGAAGGAACCGCCTTCAGACGCAGCCGCAAGCGTTCGACCACCTCGCGTCCGTCGGCGAGATTCGTGACCGGCAGCAGCAAGCCGAACTCTTCGCCGCCAAGCCGGCCAATCGAGTCGGCATTGCGAAGCTCGGCCCGGCATGTGTCGACGAAATGTTCGAGCGCGCGGTCGCCGGCCGCATGGCCGAAGCGGTCGTTGATCTGCTTGAAGTGGTCGAGGTCGGCAATTGCCATGCAGAGCGGTTCGTGGCTCGCATGAGCGCGCTCGATCTCCCGCCGCAACAGGTCGAGAAAGTAGCGTCGCGACAACGCGCCAGTCAGCGCGTCGTGGCGAGCCTCCGCCGACAGCAGGGTGTTGGCCGATTGCAATTGTTCCGCCAGATCGCGCGTGGCGCGATGGTGGCGCCGCTCGCGCACATACGACACCGTGATGACCCACGCCAGCGCGACCGTGCCGGCCAGCGTCAGGAACACCAGCAGATGATCGCGTTTGTGATTGCGCAGCAGTTCGGGCCACGCTGCGAGCGGGTCGACCAGATGCGCGGACAGGCCCGAGTTCAGGCCATTGCGAGCCTGATACAGCGACGGCGCCGGCTGCTCGCTCATCCCGAACAACTGCCCGGCGACGGCCGCCGGCACCCACGGCGCCTCTTCGCGAACCTGTGTATCGACGCGAATCTCCATATCGGGGAACACGTCGCGGTGATAGATCAGCTTGCGGTCGGCGGCGCTCATCTGGGTGACGTGGGAGTTGGGCAGCGTGTGGCCTTCGAGTTCGCTGTTATGCGCCATGATGATCACGCCGTTCTCGTCGGCGACGAAGGTGCCCTCGTGCGCGACCCAGTGGCGCAAACGCGCGATCCCTACCTTCGCGACCACCACGCCGACCAGCAGGCCGTCCGCATACACCGGCGCGGCGATGAAGATGCCGGGCTCGCCGCTCGAGCGGCCCACACCATAGGCTTCCGAGAATGCACCGAGCAGCGCATTCGTCAGATAGGCCCGCGTGCGCATGTCGATGCCGACAAACGAGCGCTCGGCCGCCTGCGGATTGTTGGTCGAGTCGCTCGACGCCACGCAGATGCCGTTGGTATTGACCAGCCAGATCTGATCGAGCCCGGAGAAGCCCTGCGCGTCGTGCAGGAAGTTGCTCACGGTGGTCATCTGGCGGTCTTTTAGCAATGCGGCGCGCAGAGCGGGTTCCGCCGCTTCGCTGTTCGCGGCATAATTCTGGGATTGCACCAGGGCGCGCTGGACCACGTCCAATTCGGCCATGGTTGCGGGGATAGCGCGAGACATGGCGAGGTCGCTGGCAATCACCTCGGCCATGTTGTCGACAACCGATGCGGACATTTGCCGCTGCGTGCGCAGGGCAGCGTCCAGCTCTTGCTGTACCATCCGGTCCGCGACCATGCCTGCCACGAACCAGCAAACCAGCACGATCAGCACGAAGCTGATCGGACCGGTTACCTGGCGCAAGGTTGTTCTGTTCATCGACCCTCTGATCCGTCTGGCTGTGACATGCAACAAGCTCATTCATGGCAGCGCGCTGGCGCTGTGCCGACCCTCTGCAAGCGAGTGACGATCCGCCGCCATCGTGGTCCGGGGTAACGGCCGGGCGAGGCGCGTCGTTTCCTGATTTTAACCGTCATGGGGCCAGACGCCACCGTTATTGCGGGAATGCGAAGTACTGGCGCCACACCTTTCCAGTTATGAACGGCAAGCTGGCTGTTCATCTGAAGACGGGAGGGTCTCCGAGGCAACCCGCGGTGATTTTGCGGATGACCGCGAGGTCCGCCGATGTGGCTGACGCGCCACGCTCGCTGCGTCGCCAAGCCGGTTCAGCGTGGCGGCTCCAGACCGGTTTGCCGGACGTACGCCTGTATTTACCGCGATTTGCCGCGAAAGGTTGTGCCTGAAACAGTGGATGGTGTAGTGTCGTGCCGTCCAAAACAAGGAAAGCTCGCCAGCCCTACGGGCGGCGCCTGCGGCGACCGCAGGCCAGCTTGATGGAGGTGGTCGTGAACGGCTCTGAACAGTGCGTTGCGCCCCCCGCCCGTCACCGGCCCACGTGTCTCCAACGCCAACGATTTACCGCGCACACGCGTTTTGCCATGCATGATTTCCGCTTTCCGGACCGATCTTCAGACCGCCGCGCTAAAGCCGCGTGCTCCTTCGACAAGAAGAACACTAGCCACGAAGGGGAGGGCCTCTGATGGATTTCAGTTTTAACCTGAAGCGCACCGCCAATGCGTCGGCATGGCGGGTGTTGCCCAATCGTTGGGACTTCGTCGCCTTTCCGCTGATCATCTGCATTATTGCGATGACGGCGATCGGCTTTCACGAGACGCTGGCGCCGATGTCGGTGCTGAAGAGCCAGGCCATCTCGCTCGATCCGTCGAATCTGCCCGAATATGCGATGCGCACTACGCTGCGCATGCTGGCGGCAATGGTCGCGTCGCTGATCTTCACGCTGGGCTATGGCACGCTGGCCGCCAAGAGCCGCCGCGCGGGACTCGTGCTCGTGCCGATTCTGGACATTCTTCAGTCGGTGCCGGTGCTGGGCTACATTTCGTTTACGGTCACGTTCTTCCTCGCGCTGTTTCCGGGCCGCGTGCTCGGTGCCGAACTCGCGGCGATCTTCGCGATCTTCACGAGCCAGGCGTGGAATATGACGTTCAGCTTCTATCAGTCGCTGCGCACGGTGCCGCGCGATCTGGACGAGGTGTCGCGCGGCTTTCATCTGACTTCATGGCAACGCTTCTGGAAGCTCGAAGTACCGTTCTCGATGCCGGGCCTCATCTGGAACATGATGATGTCGATGTCGGGCGGCTGGTTCTTCGTGGTCGCGTCCGAAGCCATCACGGTCGGCAATAACACGATCACGCTGCCGGGCATCGGCGCGTATCTGGCGCAGGCGATCCAGGTCAAGAATCTGCACGCGATCGGCTGGGTGATCCTCGCGATGACGGTCGTGATCCTCGCGTACGACCAGCTGCTGTTCCGTCCGCTGGTCGCGTGGGCCGACAAGTTCCGCATGGAAAACACCAGTTCCGGCGACGCGCCGGAATCCTGGCTGCTCGACCTGATTCGCCGCACCCGGCTGATCCACCGTTTGCTGGTGCCGCTCGGCTGGATGTTCGCGAAGGCCGCACGCGTGCGCTTCCAGTTGCCGGCGTTCAGCGCGCCGCGTTTCCAGATTCCGCAGCGTGAAAAGAGTTCGAAGGTGGGTGACATCGTTTGGGCCACGCTGGTGCTGCTCGCCACCGTGTACGTCGTGTATCGCGTGTTCATGTATGTGCGCACCGGCGTGTCGCTCGACGAAGTCGGTCACGTATTCGTGCTCGGTCTTATCACGCTGCTTCGCGTGGTGGTGCTGATCGCGATTGCTTCGGTGATCTGGGTGCCGATCGGCGTGCTGATCGGGCTGCGTCCGGCGCTCTCCGAGAAAATCCAGCCGCTTGCGCAGTTCCTCGCCGCGTTCCCGGCCAACCTGCTGTTCCCGGTGTTCGTGATCGTGAT
The DNA here is from genome assembly GCF_904848625.1 of Paraburkholderia metrosideri. Lineage (GTDB taxonomy): Bacteria > Pseudomonadota > Gammaproteobacteria > Burkholderiales > Burkholderiaceae > Paraburkholderia > Paraburkholderia metrosideri. Next base: position 216,290 of record NZ_CAJHCP010000003.1, on the reverse strand, counting down.
CGTGCGGTTCCACCTGAACCCGGACATCTGGCTGTCGCCGCTGATCGTGCTCGGCACGCAGTGGTATATCCTTTTTAACGTCATTGCCGGTGCGAGTTCCTATCCGAACGACTACCGCGAGGCGGCCAAGAATTTCCACATCCGCGGCTGGCAGTGGTGGCGTCAGGCAATGCTGCCCGGCATTTTCCCGTACTACGTGACCGGCGCAATCACCGCGTCGGGCGGCGCGTGGAACGCGAGTATCGTGGCGGAATTCGTCCAGTGGGGCGACACCAAGGTGGCGGCGCACGGTTTGGGCGCGTACATCGCGCAGACCACCGCAGCGGGCGACTATCCGAAGATCATTGTGGGCATCGCCGTGATGTCCCTGTTCGTGACGCTGTTCAACCGACTGCTGTGGCGTCCGCTGTTCGCGTACGCCGAAGCCAAGCTCCGGCTTGATTGAGCGCCCCCGAACCTGGCGCTTGGCGCCAGGCTTCCCGAGCGACTGAGACTCGGCACGAGCCTGGCGTGTTCATCAGAGAAATGAAGGCATAACGCGATGCAAAATCCTAAAGCTGCTATGACCGCCGCACCGATCCAGACGCCGCCCAAGCCGCCGCGCCTCGGCGAAGAGATCCTGCGCGTCAAGGACGTGTGCCGCGGTTTCAACAAGTCGCAGGGCGAACTGCTCGTTCTCGACGACGCGAATCTGTCGTTGCGCGAAGGCGAAATCGTCGGTCTGCTGGGTCGTTCGGGTTCGGGCAAATCGACGCTGCTGCGCATCATCGCCGGTTTGATCGAACCGACCGATGGCGAAGTCACCTATATGGGCAAGCCGCTCGACGGCCCGGCGAAGGGCGTCGCGATGGTGTTCCAGACCTTCGCGCTGTTCCCGTGGCTGACTGTGCTGCAAAACGTGGAGGCGGGTCTCGAAGCGCAGGGTGTCGGCGCGAGCGAGCGGCGCACGCGGGCGCTTGCCGCGATCGACCTGATCGGTCTCGACGGGTTTGAAAACGCGTATCCGCGCGAGTTGTCGGGCGGTATGCGGCAGCGCGTCGGCTTTGCGCGCGCGCTGGTGGTCGACCCGACGCTGCTGCTGATGGACGAACCGTTCTCCGCGCTTGACGTGCTGACCGCCGAAACGCTGCGTACCGATTTGCTCGATCTGTGGACGCAAGGCCGCATGCCGATCAAGTCGGTGCTGATCGTCACGCACAACATCGAGGAAGCGGTGTTCATGTGCGACCGGATTCTGGTGTTGTCGTCGAATCCGGGGCGCGTGGTGGCTGAGATCAAGGTGCCGTTCAAGCATCCGCGTAACCGTCTCGACCCGGCGTTCCGCAAGCTGGTGGACGACATCTACGCGAAGATGACCGCACGCCAGACGGACGAGAAGACCAAGAAGGGGCTCGAGCTGCATAGCTGGCTGCCGCATGTGTCGACCAACCTGATGGCGGGTCTGATCGAAACGCTGGCTGCCGCGCCGTACCACGGACGCGCTGACATGCCGGAAATCGCACGTTCGCTGCACCTGGAGGTCGACGATCTGTTCCCGGTGGCCGAAGTGCTGCAGCATCTCGGTTTTGCCGACATCCGCGAAGGCGATATTTTCCTCACGCCGCCGGCGCGTGTGTTCTCCGAGTTCGGCACGCAGGAACGGAAGATGATGTTCGCCGAGCATCTGCTGCGGCACGTGCCGCTTGCTGCGCGAATCAAGAAGGTGCTGAACGAACGGCCGGGGCATCGCGCGCCGCGCGTGCGCTTCGAACAGGAGCTGGAGGATTTTCTGTCGGACAGCGCGGCGGAAGAAACGCTGGACGCGGTCATCAACTGGGGCCGTTATGGCGAGATTTTCTCGTACAACGACCAGACCGAAATCTTCAGCCTCGAAGACGTGGAGTCTTGAACGAGGGGGAGGCGCGTGAGCGCGCCTCGCGAAGAACCGATGCAGACAGAAGCGGCAGGGGAGACCCCCGCCGCTTTTTTCATGCTGTGCGTTTATTGCAGATTGCCCCAGCGTTCGACCGCAGGTTCGGCGGACGCCCACTTCCAGCCTTTGTCCTGCTGACACGCGCTCGCCGTGAACCAGGCTTCATGCGCGTTCGGCCCGTCGCCGTCGCGCACCGAGAACACGAATTCCTTGCACAGCGCGAGCGACGAACCGAATGCACGGATCACGCGCACTTCGCCGTGGCCGTTCTCGATGGGCAGCGTGTGCTTGACCGACCAGGGGCGCGTCTCGCCGACCGGCATGTCGCCCGCCAACGCCGCGATCAGGTCCTGCTGGTCCTTGTGCATGCTCTTCATATAGCGGGCGACCGCTTCGTCGGTTGCCGCCTGCACGGCGATGCCGACGCCGATCGCCACCGCCGGGTTCGACGTGAAGATGCCCGACGCGACGCCTGCCGCGGCACCGCTGGCCGCGCCGATCGACGTGCAGCCGCTCGTCATCAGGCTGGCGCCGACGCAAAGCGCACCCGCCGCGATGAGCCGCAACCGGTTGCCGGACCATCCGCCAGGTCGCGCTTGCGCAGCTTCACGCGCGCCCCGGCGCAAGACGCTGAACGGGGTCCTGAGCGGGTCCCCGAGCGAATCTCTGAATGCTTCCCGAAGCGAGCGCGCCCTCATTGCAGCGCACCCCAGCGTTCGGTGGCGGGTTCGGCCGACGCCCATTTCCAGTTGTCGCCGTCACGGCAGATCGAAGCAACATAAAACGCGCTGCTGGCCGGGACATTTTTAGTGGCGGACGTGTCGACCGAGAAGACGATTTCCTTGCAGTCGAGCGCGCCGCTGCTGATCGCCCGGCTGACGGTGACGCGGCCATGCTCGTCGCTTTCGATCGGGAAGCTGTGCGTCACGCTCCACGGCGCAATCGCGCCGACATCGAGCGGCCCCGCAATCTTTGCGATGCCGTCTTGCGTATTTCTGTGGACTACGCGCTCTGAATACTGGACGCCGGCGCGCGCGGCGGCAACCGCACCGAGGCCGATGCCGGTGGCAACGGCTGCATTGCTGGTGACTTTGCCCGCGACCGCCGCGCCCGCGATACCGGCGCCAGCCACGGCGCCTTCCGAGTACAGCGAGCTACAGCCGCTCAATGCCGACGAGAGCGCCAGCACGGCCGCGACGACCAGTGTTGCATTGGGGCGTCCGCGTTTGGTCGCCTGATTTATCCTGCCAGCCCACATCATATTTTTTTGCATTTCCCTGTCTCTGCTCGTGCAAATGCCTTTCATTCACGCCACGCCACCTGTGAACGAACGGCACATCGATCCAATACGCTGCCGCATTTTGCAGGATGCGATTTGTAATTGGCAGAGGAAAAATGCAAGAAATTGCAAAACATAATGCGGAGAAAATCGGTTTCTGGTTATGTCCGCCGATATTTGCCTGGCGATGCGAAGCAATTGACCGGCAACCGTATTTATCCGTAAAAGCTGCAATATTGTGATGAAACGACACGCTGCGCGCGCGGAAAAATCGCTTGAATGTGCGGTAGGATTGACCGCCTCAAACTGATTTTTCCACTAAGTTTCCGGGCGTTTTCAATTACCGTCGGCTTCTTCTTCGGCGCCTTCATCGCCATACGCGCTCAAGCGGTTGTACAGCGTTTTCAGGCTCACGCCGAGCGCCTTGGCCGCGCGACGTTTATCGCCGCCGCAATATTTCAGCGTGCCGAGAATGATCTGCTTTTGCGCGTCGGCGAGTGGCGTGCCGATCCATACGCTCATTGCGTCACCCTGCGTCACGGCTTTTTTCACCCGCGACGCGAGGTGCGGATGCGGTAATTCAACGGTCTTTTCCGCGAGAATAAACGCGCGATACACGGCGTTTTTCAATTCGCGCACGTTGCCGGGCCATGACCAGGTGCGCAGCGTTTCGATCGAGCGCTTGCTGAAACTCTTGCTCGTGCCTTCCTGTTGATTCAATTGCGCGAGGAAGTGTTGCGCAAGCAGTTCGCGATCGTTTTCGCGTTCGCGCAGCGGCGGCGCGCGCAACGGAAAAACTGCAAGCCGGTACATCAGGTCTTCACGCAGGCCGTTTTCTTTCACGGCGACCGCCGGGTCCCGATTGGTCGCGGCGATCACTCGTACGTTGCCGCTGATCAGCTCATTGCCGCCGACCCGATAGAACGTGCCGGTCTCCAGCGCGCGCAGCAGTTTGACCTGGCGCACGGGCGCCATCTCGGTGATTTCGTCGAGAAACAGCGTGCCGCCATTCGCGTGTTCGAAGTAGCCGATGCGGCCCTGCACCGCGCCCGTGAAACTGCCTTTTTCATGGCCGAACAATTCGGCTTCGATGAGTTCGTCGGGAATCGCGCCGCAATTCACGGCGACGAAGGCCGCATCTTTGCGGCTGCTTTGATCGTGAATCGTGCGGGCAATGAGCTCTTTGCCGGTACCGGATTCGCCGATGATCAACGCGGTTGCGTCAGTGCACGCGACCCGCTCGATCTGCTCGTACAGATCCTGCATCACCGGCGACGACCCAAACAGCAGACCGTACGATTTCAGTCCCGCGATGCCGTCCGCGACGCGCTGCTTCGCCTGTGCCGGGCCATTGTCGCCGGCGGAGACGGTGGGCGAGTCCAGATCGATTGACGCCATAAACGGGGAGTCCTGTGCAAATAAATGTCGTTGTTGCGGCGCGCAGGCCTGGAAAAGAGAAGAGTGGCCTGTGCAGCCAATATCTCACAAAAGTTGATTTAACCACTTCGATGCGGTTCCCGGCAATCGAAGTCATGTTCGGCGAAATACATTGATGGGGGATCGGTCGAAAGTGCCGGATTCGCGGTTTCGTCGGTCATTGATGGAGATATTTACCGGGCACGCCGTTTGCGGCATGGATCCGACACGCGTGTGCTTTTTCACTCGCCTAAAGTGAAGAAGTACAGGAACGATTCGTCCGATCGCGAGAGGCGAAAAGCGAATGGCTCACGCGCACGCTGAACCTGCTGAACTGGAACTGGATAAGGAGCGAATGATGACTGACACCACCCAACAGCTCGCACTCGGCGGCCAGAAGATTGTCGAGGATCTGCGAGTGTTGCTGAAGGACTCGGAAGAAATGCTGCGGCTCGCTGCGAACGTGCCGGGCGAGGGCGTTGGCGTGCTGCGCGACAAACTGGGCACGCATGTCGAAACGCTGCAGTCTGCGCTCGGCGATGCGCAGCAGAGCGCGCAGCGCCGCTATCGCGCGGCGACCGTCAACACCGAGCGCTACGTGCGCCATAACCCGTGGCGCGCGATCGGCATCGCGGCGGGCGTTGGCTTCGTGCTCGGCGTGCTGACCGTGCGCTGACCCTGGTTTCGTCGCGTCCTGCACCATTCGGCTTCACGTTTCACGACCTCAAGGAGTTCACGATGGCACGACCCAAAATTGGCATCTTCGGCGCGTTGATGGCGCTCGGCGGCTTTCTGGCGGTCCGCTACGTGCAGCACAAGCGCGCGGCGCATTATCCCGTCGCGCGGGAGTTGAGTCGCTGGGAGGGCGAAGGCGGCGCGGTCGTGACCCCGGCCACGCCCGCGAGCGCAGGCAGTCTGACGGCGGAGAGCGCCAGTGCGGGCACACAGGGTGCCAACGGTGCGGCTCACGCGAACGGCGATGGCCACCCATGGCCGTTTCCACGTAGTTGATCATTGCCCGCGAGGGTGCGCGATGACGCCCCGGTTGCGCGCGCCGCACCCTTTGTAAATTTGACGCTCACGGCTTCGTTTGCATTGCTGATTTATCCCAATAAGGCCGTATAATAGGTAAATAGACAACAATGGAGCGAAAATAGCCGGGCATCTATCGGGTATTGTTGCAAAATTGTATGAAGTCAACGGTTCGGCGCATTGCGAAGTCGTTGAGTGTGCGATGGCTTCCCGAAGCACGCGCATCACACTCGCACGACGCCGCCGGTCCGCTTTTCAACATGCACGTTCGCATGTTTCCTACCCACGCTTGCAGGCTTTCGAGACGCGATGCCACATGTACTGATTGTCGATGACGATGCCGGTACCCGCGAGGCGCTTTCCGCCATCATCGGGGAAGACGGCCTGACTACCGCCACCGCGGGCGATTTGCGCGAAGCGCGCATTCAACTGGTCCGGCAGATGCCGGACGTCGTCTTTACCGACCTGAAGCTGCCCGATGGCAGCGGGGTCGATCTGTTCGAAGACCTCGACCCGCGCTCCGGCGTGGAAGTCATTGTGATTACCGGCCACGCCACGGTGGAATCGGCGGTGAACGCGTTGAAGATGGGCGCCACCGACTATCTGGTCAAGCCGATCAACATGCAGCGCGTGAAGGCTATCCTGTCGCGCCTGCCGCGCGCCGGCGACCTTAAGGCTGAAATCGGCACCTTGCGCGGCGAGTTACGCCGCATGGGCCGTTTCGGTTTGATGCTCGGCAATTCGCCGGCCATCCAGGAGGTCTACGACCAGATCGGCCGGGTTGCGCCGACGGCGGCTTCCGTGATGCTGGTCGGCGAATCGGGTACGGGTAAGGAAGTCGCCGCGCAGACGCTGCACGAACTGAGCTTGCGTCGCAAGCACGCGTTCCTCGCGGTGAATTGCGGCGCGATTTCGCCAAATCTGATCGAGTCGGAAATGTTCGGCCATGAGCGCGGTTCGTTCACCGGCGCGGATCGGCAGCACAAGGGTTATTTCGAGCGCGCGAACGGCGGCACGCTGTTCCTCGACGAAATCACCGAAATGCCGATCGAGTTGCAGGTGAAACTGCTGCGCGTGCTGGAAACCGGCATGTTCATGCGGGTCGGCACAACCAAGGAAATCGAAACCGACGTGCGCCTGATCGCGGCGACCAACCGCGATCCGGAGCAGGCGGTGCTGGAAGGCAAGTTGCGGCTCGACTTGTACCATCGGCTGAATGTGTTTCCGATCAGCCTGCCGCCGCTGCGCGAGCGCGGTAAGGACGTCGAGCTGCTCGCGCAGGCGTTTCTCGACGAACTCAACGAACGTCACAGCACGAAGAAGCATTTCCCGGCGGCCGTGAAGGAAATGCTGATGACGTACCCGTGGCCCGGCAATGTGCGCGAGCTGAAGAATTACGTGCAGCGCGCGCACATCATGTCGGGAACGGACTCCGACAGCACCGCGACGGTGCCGTTGCAGATCACGTTGTCGAAGCCCGCAGCGGGCACGGCGATCACGATCCCGTTCGGCACGTCGCTCGCCGAGGCGGATCGTCAGCTGATTCTGGCCACGCTCGAACAATGCGGCGGCGTGAAAACGCGTGCAGCGGAGATTCTCGGCATCAGCCTGAAGACGCTGTACAACCGTCTGGTCGAGTACGGCAATGACGCGCGTGAAGACGGCGAAGCCGCCGACGAAGCGCGCGCGCTGCGCGGCGCGGACGTCTAGCCGCCTGCCGCCCCAGCTGGCCGCCGGCAGTTTTAATGCCGGCGTGCCGTGCCGTGCCGGGAGGGCATCGTAACGGCACAAGCCTTGCTGCGCTTCAGTGGAACGCAAAGACGAGGATAAAAAATATGCCGGACTACGCTGCCACTCCCGCGCTTCCCGTTTCGAAGCGCGCTCATCGTCCCGAGCCGGTTGAACCACCGTCGGCGCCGCCGGTTCCTGCGGAGCCTGACACTTTCCCCGGTCCCGAGCCGGTACCCATCGAACCTCCTGGCCCGACGCCGCCTCCGATCGGCGATCCGCCGCCTCAGCCGACGCAGACACCGCAAGCCGGTCAGCGTCTGTCCATCCGAATGCAACTCTGACGTGTGAGATCCGCCACCGCCCGTCCGGTGTGGCGGATTTATGTATTTGTTACAAAGTCGGCGCATCTTTTACCGGCAATTTACGGTCGGCGCCCCTAGACTGTAATGATGCCGCTAACCGGCGGCAGGCTTCCCCTGGAGGCATCGATCATGAGACACCCTGCACTGCGACGCTCGGCGCGCCACTCGAAGCGCGACTCACGCCCGGGCAGCAGCAAGACCGAACCGGCAGTGTCGCCGGATCCGGCCGCGCAAAACCGCGTCGCGCCCGATGCGCCGCCCGACGGCGAGCACAATCAGGGCGGCGTACGTCCCGAGGGGCTTGAGTATCAGCGCGACCTCGGTTCGGAACAGGATGCCTGAAGCCGCTCGAGCGTTGCTTGAGCGTTTTTGACGGGCGCGCGGCGCACTGTTCAAGGGCGCCCCGTTTCGTCATACAAAGCAGAAAAAACTTCTTCGCGATGTGACGTCGTCGCGTGTTTTTGCTCGCCCGTCACATTTGCATACATTTTTATTTCCAGAAATAACCAAAACGGCACGCGACTTGCATGCACCTTTTTGGCACATATCCGAATGCAACGAAACAACTGAACTAGGTGGAGCACCAATGAGCAGACTGATCGTGGTATCGAATCGTGTTGCGCCGACCCAGGAAGGCCGTCCCGCAGCGGGTGGTCTGGCGATTGGCGTGCTGGACGCGTTGAAGGAGACCGGCGGGGTCTGGTTCGGCTGGAGTGGGGAGACAGTGAGTGAGCCGTCCGCGCCCGTGATCGAAAAGCAGGGCAACGTCACGTACGCGACCGTGGGCTTGACCAAGCGCGATTACGACCAGTATTACCGTGGCTTTTCCAACGCGACGTTGTGGCCGACTTTCCATTACCGCAACGACCTGTCGCGCTATGACCGGCAGGAATACGCGGGCTATCAGCGTGTCAACGCGACGCTCGCAAAGCAACTCAAAGAGTTGCTAAAGCCCGATGACATCATCTGGGTGCACGACTATCACCTGTTGCCGTTCGCGCGCTGCCTGCGCGAGCTGGGCGTGAAGAACCCGATCGGCTTTTTCCTGCATATTCCATTTCCGGTGCCGGAAGTGCTGCGCACGATTCCGCCGCACGAAGAACTCGTCAAGGCGATGTGCAGCTATGACGTGATCGGGTTTCAGACCGAAGCGGATCGTCAGTCATTTGTCGATTTCATCGAGCGCGGACAGCATGGCACGTCGAGTGAGGACGGCATGGTGCACGCGTATAACCGCTTCCTCAAAGTGGGCGCGTATCCGATCGGGATCTATCCGGACGCGATTGCGAAGGCCGCCGAGCAGTTCACCGACCGCAAGCCGGTGCGCAGCCTGCGTGACGGCATGCGCGGTCGCAAGCTGATCATGAGCGTCGACCGCCTCGATTATTCGAAGGGGTTGGTGGAGCGCTTCCAGGCGTTCGAGCGTCTGCTGCTGAATGCACCGGGTTGGCATGGGCGCGTTTCGCTTGTGCAGATTGCACCGCCGACGCGTGCCGACGTGACCACGTATCAGCGGATTCGGCAGACGCTGGAAGGCGAAGCGGGCCGTATCAACGGACGTTTCGCGCAGCTGGACTGGACGCCGATTCAGTATCTGAACCGCAAGTACGAGCGCAATCTGCTGATGGCGCTGTTCCGTCAGTCGCAGGTGGGCTACGTGACGCCGTTGCGCGACGGGATGAATCTGGTCGCGAAGGAGTATGTCGCGTCGCAGGACCCGGCCGATCCGGGCGTGCTGGTGCTGTCGCAATTCGCTGGAGCGGCCGAACAGTTGCCGGGCGCGCTGGTCGTCAATCCGTTCGATCTGTCGCAAATGGCCGAAGCGCTCGAACGTGCTTTGTCGATGCCGCTTGCTGAACGTCAGGCACGTCATGCGGACATGATGGCGCCGATGCGCGAGAACAATCTGTCGGTGTGGCGCGATACGTTCCTCGCCGATCTGCGCAATGTCGCAACGGCGTCTTCGGTGACGGCTAAAGCGGTAAAGCTCGCTGACGTGACGGCATCGTCGTAGGCATCGGCCCGCGTTGCTTGCCTGCGGGCGGGTGGCGCGTGTGCTGTCACGTCTTTGGAAGTGTTGAACAGCAGTGAGTGACATGGACGAAGGGCGCGAATCGCTTGATTCGATTCGCGCCCTTCGTTTTTCTGCGGTGCCTTCACGTTTTGCCCGTGTCTGTCGGCTTACTGCGACTGCATCAGGCTTACCGTGACCGCATCAGGCCGCCTGCGTCTTGCCGCGCTGTACGACACGCATCATGCTCACCACCGCCGCCACGGCAGAAAAACCCGCCGCCACATACAGCGCGATGAACGCGCCGTCCTTCGGTGCAATGCCGAAGATCAGCGCGACCAGTGCCGCGCCGAGCGTCTGTCCAGTCAGACGCGCGGTGCCCAGCATGCCGCTCGCTCCGCCGCTGCGCTCACGCGGCGCGGAGGACAGCATGGTGCGATTGTTCGGCGACTGGAAGATGCCAAAGCCCACGCCGCACAACGCCATCCGCCACGCAATCTGCATGGGGTCCGGATGGGCGCCGAGCGTCGCGAGTAACAGCAGGCCGACGGTTAGCGCGGCGAGTCCGACGCCGCCGAGCCAGCCCGACGAAATTTTGTCCGATAGCACGCCTGCAACGGGCGCCGCGATGATGATGACGGCGGGCCATGGCGTCATCAACAGACCCGTTTCCACTTGCGACATGCCCAAGGTTTCCTGCAAAAGAAACGGCAGCGACACAAAGGCCAGCATCTGCGCGCAGAACGAGCACACCGACGTGCCGATGGACAGCGCGAACACGGGAATCTTCAACAGGTCGATCGGCAACAGAGGCGCGGCCTGCGTCAGTTGACGCCGCACGAAGAAGTAGCCAATCACCAGCGCGCCAATCAACGCGGCCAGGACGAGACCGAGCCGCTCGCCGTGGCCGGCACCGTCGATCGCGAAAATCAGCAGGCCGAACACGAACGCATTCATCACCGCGCTCAGGTAGTCGTACGGCGATTCGTGACCGGGGTTCATCGGCAGCGCCTTGAAGCCGCCGACGATCGCCGCGATGCCGATCGGCACATTGATCGCGAACAGCCACGGCCACGTTGCCACCGACAGCACCCCGGACGCCACCGTAGGACCGATCGCCGACGACACGGCCACCACCATTGCGTTGATCGACACGCCGCGCCCGAGTTGCGCGGGCGGGTAGATCATTCGCACCAGCGCCGTATTCACGCTCATGATGCCCGCCGCGCCGAAGCCCTGGACCACGCGCGCGAGCGCCAGGGTTTGCAGCGACGTGGACAATGCGCACCCGAACGACGCCACCGTGAACAGGATCAGCCCGCCCAGATAGATGCGCCGGTAGCCGATCCGGTCGCCGAGTGACGCTAGCGGCAGCAATGAAATCGTGATCGCGAGTTGATAGGCGTTGACGACCCAGATCGAACTCGCCGAACTCGCGTGCAGCGTGCGTGCGATGGTCGGCAGCGCCACGTTGGCGATGGCGCTGTCGAGCACTGCGAGCGTGAGCGCGAGGGCAATGACGAGCATCGCCCAGTAGCGTTGCGGGACCGGCAGACCCTGTTCGGTGTGATCGGGCAGTGCATGAGCGGAGGAGGCGGCTGACGTGTCTCTGGCGTCAGTGCGCGAAGGATGGGCTTGCATCGATTGTTTGATTTGTGATGGTTCGGTTCGACGTGGAAGCGCCGGGCGCCGCACATGGCCCGCCGTGGTGACAGCATGGTTTTGTCGCCGCAGAATCTGGCGGCGACGTTGACGGCGTGGTGGTGTGCGATGCCGGCATCAGTTGCTTCGCGTGCCCATGCCGGCATCGTCTCCGTCAGTTCACTTCAGTTCGTACAGCCCGGTATGGGTCGTCGAATCCAGTTCGTTCAGATGCGTCATGAAGCGCGCCACGGCATTGGTGGTCTCTGCATTGACCGGCAGATGCGGCACCTTCAGCGCATGCAGCCGGAAGATGTAGCGATGCGCCTTGTCGCCACGCGGCGGCGCCGCGCCACCGAAGCCAACCGTGCCATAGTCATTGCGCATTTGCAGTGCGCCTTGCGGCAGCAGCGACCCATCTGCCTTGCCGGCGTTGCGCGACAGCGAACGGGCGTCGACGGGAATGTTGACCACGACCCAATGCCAGAAGCCGCTGCCGGTGGGCGCGTCGGGATCGTGAACGGTGAGGGCGAAGCTTTGCGTGTCAGGCGGCGGCGCGTCCCACTGCAATGCCGGCGAGATGTTTTCGCCGTCCACACCGAATGCCTTGTCGTGATATTCATGGGCTTTCGGCATGAAGCCGTTGGTGGGAAATTCGTCGGACCAGAGACGGAAATCAGCCATGATGTGCCTCCCTTGTTGATTGGTTCTGGGATCGTCGGAGCACCGCGGATTTTGCTGCGGGCCACACTCGCGCGGGCGAAAGCGGCGTCATGCAAAAGTGCTCCGAATTAGCCAGTCGAGTGTATCACCGGCGGCTTTCGGACTCGTTCCGGCCGGGCAGGCTGAAAGCGGATCTTCAGCGCGTCGCCGGGCCGTCGCCGGGCATCGAGGCGGTGGCAACAACCGCGTCAGCCGCGTTCCTCGAACTCCGGCTCCTCACTTCGGAGCCACTCGACAAGCCGTTGCAATACCCCTTCGATATCGCGATTGGCGCCACGCAAAGCGCATTCCCACACCACGGCCACGCGCCAGCCGCCCGCGAGTAACGCGTGGCGGACCTTGTGGTCGTTGGTGCGATTGCGGCCGATCTTGTCGCGCCAGAACTCGGGGCGCGTCTGCGGCCATTTGAAAAGCCGGCAATCGTGGCCGTGCCAGAAACAGCCATGCACGAGCACCACCGCGCGATAGCGCGGCAACACGATGTCGGGGCGCCCAGGCAGATCGCGCACATCCAGACGAAAGCGAAAGCCCTGCCGATGCAGCAGGCTGCGGATCAGGATTTCCGGTTTGGTATTGCGGCCGCGGATGCCGGACATCATCCGGCTGCGCGTCGCGCTATCGACGATATCGACCATGTTTAGCGCCGTGATAACGCGTTGCCGCGTTCAGCGGCGCTGACGGCGAACCAGTCAGGCGTACAGCGACAAAGCTTGCTTCGAACCATCGCGGGTTTCCTCGGCGAGCAGGGTGTGCACATGCGGCAGCATGATGCGCGCCACTTCGCGCATCACCGGCATGACGACGCTGTTGCCGAACTGCCGGTACGCCTGCGTATCGCTGACGGGGATTCTGAAGGTGTCGGGGAAGCCCATCAGCCGCGCGCATTCACGCGGCGTCAGGCGGCGCGGACGCAATGCGTCGCCCTGATAGACCAGAATTTCGGAGCCGTCCTTGTGATAACGCGCAGACAGCGTACGCGTGACGCTGTCCGGATACGCCATGCCAAAGCCGAAACCGTTGCCCGCCGCGCGATGCTTGGCCGCGTAGTTCTGCAAATAGGTCCACAGGTTCGAAGTGAGCGTGTACTTTGGCTGCACGCAGCGGGCGGTGTGGTCGAAGAAGCGGTCGTGGTCCCACGGCAGTTCCGGTTCGCTTCCATCCGTGCGATGCAGGATCGAGCCGAGACGCGGACCGTTTTCCGGCAGGCGCAGATCGTCCCACGAGAAATCCGTCTTGCCGCGAAAGCCGACGATGATGATGCGCTCCCGATGCTGCGGCGTGAAATGCTGGCCGTCGATCACCCGGTAATGCACTTCGTAACCGAGTTCGTCGCGCAGGGTTTGCACGATCACGTCGAAGGTACGGCCTTTATCGTGCGAGAGCAGGTTCTTCACGTTCTCCAGCAGAAACGCAGCAGGGCGCTTCGCCGCGATGATTCGCGCAACGTCGAAAAAAAGCGTGCCTTGGGTTGTGCATTCGAAACCGTGCGGGCGGCCCAGCGCGTTTTTCTTGCTGACGCCCGCAATGGAAAACGGCTGGCAGGGAAAGCCGCCGAGCAGCACATCGTGGCTCGGCACGTCCTCGGCGGGAAACGAGACGATATCGCCGATCAGCGCGTGTTCGTCGCCGGCCGGGTAGTTCTCGCGATAGGTGCGGGTCGAAAAATCGTTCCACTCGCTAGTGAAGACACACTCGCCGCCGTGCGCTTCGAAGCCCATGCGAATCCCGCCGATGCCCGCGAACAGGTCGATGAAGCGGAATTGCGCGGCGCCGCTGCCGTGAGCCTCGCCCTTCAAGCGCGCCCCCTGCTGCAGCAGATCGCGCAACGCGGGCTCCAGCATCGCCGGGCACGGTGTTTCGCCCTTTTCCCAGCGGCGCACCGTCTTGATGTCCTTGCCGACATGCGCGGCGATTTCGCGTTGAGTGAAGCGGGCGCGCGCCTGCCTGAGCAGGTTGAGCGGTGCGGCGAGGGTCACGGGCGTCCTTGCTGGGAATTTTTGCGGACATTATGACCTAAGGTCGTCCCGCTTTTCGGGTTTTTGCGACGGCTGGGCAGAAAATTTCCCGCAAGCTCGCGGAAATATTGGGGCGCGGGTGGCGAAATCTGCTTGTCACAGTTGGATGGGTACGCTTGCGGCCGTGACGCGAATCCCCGCGTTGCGACGTGTTAGGGCCGCGACCTGGATCGCGGCCTTCTTTTTAAGCGGGAGCGATAGGGCGCGTCGGCCTGCAATGGCCGACGACGCGGGATAAAGCGGAGTCAGGCCGGGTTGCCGGCGTTCGACGAATGCGGCGGCGCAAACGGTGGCAGTGACGCAGCGGCGGGCAGCATCGTGCCCCATGCCGGTTGAGGTTCAGCTTCGAATTGGGCGAGTTGCAGCAGGAGACTGTCGATCGCGCAGAGTTGCGGATGGGACAGGTTGCCGGAGTCGAGTAACTGGTACAAACGGTTGCGCCAGTAAGCAACGGGGAGAATGGGGCCGCCCAGGTCACCGTGTAACGCTACCCGCATCACACGCGAAATATGCGCGATGTCATGATCGATCAGCGCGATATGGGACGACCCTGAAAGCCTGTTGAGCGTGCGGTCCATAGCTCCTCCATCGCTGTCTAACGGCACGTTGGGGCGGGACTTTAGGCCCTATTTAAAAAATTTTTCAACCGGTATCGTTGCGTGCCGATTCAACGCGAACCAGGCGCGGGCACAGCCGTTGCTCGATAGGGATACTGGCGTAATGTCGCGCCGGCATTCCAGATAGCGGAGCCGAACATGAACAAGGACCAGGTAAAGGGTGTGACCGAACAGGTCAAGGGCAAGGTCAATGAAGCGGTTGGCAAAGCCACGGACAACCCCGGCAAGGAACTGAAGGGCGATCTCCAGCAAGGCGCGGGCAAGGTACAGAAGGCCTACGGCGACGCTAAGGAAGACGCGAAAGACAACGCCAAGCGCAATGCGCCGTAACCGGCTTTGGGCTGTTGATTGCCGATGATCGACGGTGAAGCGTCGATGGCGATGAAAGAGGTGCTTCGGCACCTCTTTTCTTTTTCGCGCGATGTCCACGGATGATGCACGCTGGGTAGCAGGGCTTGGCGACGCCTGGGAGTAACCCGGGATCCGTGCGGTCAGCGTTCCTTGTGCGGTGCGTCGCCCATTAGACTTGGTGCATCCCACACGGAGGTAGCGCCAATGACACCCGAAAAAGTGCTTTCGATGTTCGAACGGCAGTACCTGGAGGGCAAAGCGCCCCTCGATCTCGAATCCACCTGCGCGAGCTATGCCACCTGGTTGTCGGTGGCGTGGGAACTGCTCGACGGCGAGCAGAAGACGCTGCTGCTGACGGTGGGAGCGGCCTTGTGGCGTGAGGGCTATAACTCGCGCGCCGGGACGGCGACCAAAGATTTGTGGTGATGAATACGGTAATGCGTGTAAGGCATTTGCAAGATTTTCAATCTGCGTGAGAGGAATGGCACGCGCTATGGCGCCCGTTTAGGCACGCCATAAACAGCCTCGCACACAGTGCGCCGAGTCGGTTTATATTGGGCGGCTCCGGTCGTCCGGCCCGCCGGATCACCGCCGCCCGATTCCGCTTTCAATCGAACCACTCACGCATAGGGTGACCCCGTCTCATGACCGATTTATCCGCTTTCCCGATCACGAAGAAATGGCCTGCCGCTCATCCTGAGCGGATTCAGCTCTATTCGCTGCCAACGCCGAATGGCGTAAAAATCTCGATCATGCTCGAAGAAACCGGTTTGCCGTATGAACCGCATCTCGTGCGCTTCGACACGAACGATCAGATGACGCCGGAGTTTTTATCGCTGAATCCGAACAACAAGATTCCGGCGATTATCGATCCGGACGGACCGGACGGTAAGCCGCTTGCGTTATTCGAATCCGGCGCGATCCTGCTTTATCTGGCAGATAAAAGCGGTCAATTGGTTCCGCAGGACGCGGCCGGCCGTTATGAAGCCATTCAATGGATCATGTTCCAGATGGGCGGCATTGGCCCCATGTTCGGGCAACTCGGGTTCTTCCACAAATTCGCGGGCAAAGAATACGAAGACAAGCGTCCGCGCGATCGCTATGTCGCCGAATCGAAGCGTCTGCTGGGTGTGCTGAATCAACGGCTCGAAGGACGCGAGTGGATTCTTGGCGACGCTTATTCGATTGCCGATATCGCGACTTTCCCATGGGTGCGTAACCTCGCCGGCTTTTATGAGGCGGGTGAGTTGGTCGGCATTCAGGACTTTCCGAATGTGACGCGTGCGTTGGCGGCATTCGTTGCACGTCCGGCGGTCGAGCGAGGTTTGACGATTCCGAAGCGTCCGGAATAAGCGTCCGGAATAATGCGTTGTCGGGCCGGGTCGCATTGATTGCATCCGGCCCGTGCTAATCAACGGGTTCGCACCGCCCATGCCATCGCATTGACTTGCCTGGCAAAAATAGATGACTGTGTCGTGACCGGCCACGATAAAAGGCGATCGTCCGAATTGGACGATTCATCACCCGGACGCTAAAAATCAGTGGGCTAACCTTCGTTCAACTGGCCGCGATATGCTCCGGCATTTTCGTTCCAGTGCGCTTCTTGCTTTGTTCGAGGCTTGCGTCGCGCGATCATCGTCACGATTTCATGTTCGACGGGTACCTTGGTGAATAATCCGCCAAACCGGGACGGGAAGCGAACCTTCAATGATCTATGAAAGCTGATCTGCTACTGCAAACCTACGGCGCGGATTCGACCGGTATGGTGTGCGGCTTCCTCTTTACTCCCACGCTCGCTGGACGGCCCGTCGACGCCGATGAGGTCGCCGAATGGCTTCGTGGACAACAGGCAAACGGCGCAAACGGCGCGAGTAACACCGGCGGCATAAGCGGCTCAGCGAACGAAGCCGGTGAATTCCTGTGGCTGCACTTCAATCTCGCCCACAGCGCGAGCGAACGCTGGATGAAAGCGCAACTCGATTTGCCTGACGGCTTTTACGATGCGTTGCGCGAAGGCTCGCATTCGACGCGCATCGAGCATGCTGACGGCGCATTGCGCGCGGTCGTCAACGACGTGATGTTCAACCTCGAATTCATTCCGTCCGAGATTGCGACGCTATGGATTTACGCGAATCAGCGGATCATCGTTACCGCGCGCATGAAGCCGCTGCGCTCGGTGGACCGCCTGCGCGCGTCGGTTCGCGAGGGCGAGCTATTCAGGTCTCCCACTGAACTGCTGGTGCATCTGATGCGCGACCAGGCTGATCTGCTGGTGCAGATCGTGCGGCGAACCAGCACCGATGTCGACCGTATCGAAGATCGTTTTCTGTCGCAGCGTCCGACCCAAAATCGCCTCGACCTCGGTGCGATGCGCCGTACGCTGACTCGCCTGCAACGGATGCTCGCACCTGAGCCGGGTGCGATTTTCCGACTGTTGGCGAGACCGCCGCGCTGGCTTCATGCCGAAGACGTGCAGGATCTGCGCGAGTCGACGGAAGAGTTTTCGGTCGTGCTGTCGGATGTCGCCGGACTGATTGAACGGGTCAGGCTGCTGCAGGAAGAAATCATTTCGCGGCTGGAAGAGCAGAACAACCGCACGCTGTTCACGCTGACGCTGGTGACGGTTCTGGCGATGCCGATCAATATCGTCGCGGGTTTTTTCGGCATGAATGTGGGCGGTATTCCGCTTGCTGAAAACCGCCATGGTTTCTGGGTGATGGTGCTGCTGGTTGCCGGTTTCACCGGGCTGGCGGGATGGTGGGCGTTCCGGCGGCGCAAGGAGCGGTAGCGCGAAGTCACCGTTGACCGTGTCATGGCGAGCATTGCCGTGTGACGGCAAATCCGCAGCACTGGCACAATCGGGAGGATCTTCGTTCCGTCCAGGAATCCTCATGTCAACCGCCGCCCCGCGTTCATCGCGTATCGGTCCGCTGTTCGCGCTGTTTCCGTTTATGCGGCCCTATGCCGGGCGCTGGGTGCTCGCGTTCATCGCGCTCGTGACCTCGGCGGGCGCCACGCTCGCGTTGCCGTTGGCATTCAGATATCTGATCGATCGCGGCTTTGCCAGCGGCGACCGGACCCACATCGATCGCTATTTCGTCGCGTTATTCGCGGTGTCGCTGATTCTCGCCGGCGCGACGGCCGCACGCTTTTACCTGGTGTCGTGGCTCGGCGAACGCGTGACGGCCGACCTGCGGCGCGCGGTCTACGACCATGTGCTGAAGATGAGTCCGCAGTTCTTTGAAACCACCCAAACCGGCGAGGTGCTGTCGAGGCTCACCACCGACACCACGTTGATTCAGGCGATGGTGGGCACCAGCCTGTCGATGGGCCTGCGCAACTTCTTTCTGTTGATCGGCGGCGTCGCGATGCTGGCCGTGACCAGTCCGGTGCTGTCCGGGTACATCATCGTCACGTTGATCGTGGTGATCGCGCCGATCGTCATCTTCGGACGGCGCGTACGGCGGCTCTCGCGCGCCAGCCAGGACAAGGTGGCCAACGCCAGCGCGCTGGCCGGCGAGGTGCTCAATGCGATGCCGACTGTGCAGTCGTACACGCAGGAGCCCTATGAGTCGAAGCGGTTTGCCGGCGCGGTGGAGATCGCTTTCGATACCGCGCTCACGCGCATCCGGGCGCGTGCGTGGCTGACCGCCGTGGTGATCGTGCTGGTGTTCAGCGCGATCGTGTTCGTGCTTTGGCTCGGCGCGCAGGCTGTGCTGGCCGGGCGGATGACCGCAGGCCAGTTGTCCCAGTTCATTCTTTACGCGGTGTTCACGGCTGGCGCGGTGGGGGCGGTTGCCGAAGTGTGGGGCGATCTGCAGCGGGCTGCCGGCGCCACTGAACGGCTGCTGCAGTTGCTGGCCGCTCGCTCGCCGGTGGTCGAGGCCGAGGCCACGGTTGCGTTGCCCACGCGCGGACACGGCATCCGTTTCGACAACGTCGGCTTCTCGTATCCGTCGCGCGAAGGCATTGCGGCGCTCTCCGCTCTTTCACTCGATGTTCGCGCAGGCGAGCATGTCGCGTTGGTCGGGCCGTCCGGTGCGGGAAAAACTACGCTGTTCCAACTGCTGCTGCGATTTTTCGATCCGCAATCAGGGACCATTCTGATCAATGGCGTGTCGACGCGTGACGTGCCGCTTGTCGAGTTGCGCCGGGAAATCGGCGTCGTGCTGCAGGAGTCGGTGATCTTCTCCGGCAGCGTGCTCGACAATATTCGCTACGGCGCGCCCGACGCTACTTTCGAACAGGTGCAGCAGGCTGCGGCAATGGCAGCGGCGGCGGGTTTTATCGACCAACTGCCGCAAGGCTACGACACGTTTCTCGGAGAGCGCGGCGTACGATTATCCGGCGGACAGCGTCAGCGAATTGCGATTGCCCGCGCCATTCTGAAGAATCCGCCGATCCTGCTGCTCGATGAAGCCACCAGCGCGCTCGACGCCGCTAGCGAGCGTCTGGTGCAGAAGGCACTCGACAACGCTGCGCAAAATCGCACGACGCTGGTTATCGCACACCGTCTCGCGACGGTGCAGCAGGCAGATCGCATTGTGGTGCTGGAGCAGGGGCGAATCGTTGCGCAAGGGCGTCATACGGAGCTTTTGCACAGCTCGCCGCTGTATGCGCAACTGGCTGCTTTGCAATTCGGTGAACCACTCGTGCGGACGGAGCAGGGTGGTGCCGTGCCGGATCACGCGGACTCTGCGTAGTTGAAGACGCAGAAGACGCAGACGACGCAGAAGACGCAGAAAATCCCGAAGTCTTTTTCCTGTTTGTTTATCAGTTCATTCGATATGTCCAAAACCGATCAAGTGTTTTCCGAGCACCTCTTTTCGTATGGCACGCTGCAACTCGAACAGGTGCAACTGGCGACGTTCGGCCGGAAGCTGGCTGGCCGCGCCGACGACATGCCCGGTTATTCGCTCACGATGCTGAAGATCGAAGACCCCGAAGTCGTCGCGACCAGCGGCAAGACACACCATCCTGTGGTCGCTTATAGCGGTAACTCCGACGACAAAGTGAGCGGAACAGTATTCGTGATCACGCCCGAAGAACTTCAACATGCGGACGACTACGAAGTCGATGCGTATCGACGCGACCGCGTCGTGCTTGCGTCGGGTGTGTCGGCATGGGTGTATGTCGACGCCGCCTCGCCGCGCCAGGAGTAGTCGGAATTTCCGTCTATAACGGCGGAGGACTATCGCATATGGGTAGCCTGGATGCCCCGTAGTCGCGCGACGAAGTGTGGTGATGCGATGAGCAAACCATTGGGCGAGACACTGCGTGCCGCGCATGTCACGCAGATCGAATCGGGCAGTTGAACGACGACTGCATCGGTCGGCGCGATTTTTACGTGGCGTTCACGCACGCCGCGGGTGGAAGTTGGCCAACTCGCCTTCTGTGCCCTGAAGCAAAAAATGACGTGCTGTACCATGTGGCCTTTCGAGAATTTACGGGCGGAAGGGCGTGGTCGGTTTCAGAAAATTCCAATCAATTCAGGCGCTGCGTGCGCTTGCTGCCTTGGGAGTGGTCGCCTTCCATACGAACGGCAACGTACTGGCTTACGGTTGGCATCCGCACCTGTTCGCGCTTGTTTCGCGTTTCGGCGAGATTGGCGTCGACGTTTTTTTCGTTATCTCCGGTTTCATCATGGTGTTTGTGACCCATGAGCAACCTCCCGGTTTCGCTTCGGCCAGATCATTCATCGCCGCGCGCATCGCCCGGATCGTTCCGCTTTATTGGCTGCTGACCGTCCTTTTCATTCTGCTGCTCGTTATTACCCCTAGTGCGTTTGGCAATGCGAGCTTCAACGCATGGAATGCGCTGACATCCTTCGTATTTTTTCCGTCGCTCAATTGGGCCGGTATAACCGCACCGGTTGTCGGAGTCGGCTGGACGCTGAACTACGAGATGTGGTTTTACGTCGTGTTCGCCGCCGCAATGTGCGTGACGCGTCACCGCGTGCTAGTCGCAGGAACGTTCCTCGCACTGACTTCCTTATTGCGGTTATTACCGGATGGCGGTGTAGTCCATCAGTTCTACACGAACCCGATTGTTCTTGAGTTTGTGTTTGGTTGCTGCGTCGGTGTGTTTTATACGTCGGGACGCACGGTGTCGCTGACTGCGGCCGTAGCGCTATTGCTTGTGACGGCGGCGGCAGGTAAAGCATTTGCGCCGACGCTTACCGACACGAACCGCTTTCTTGTGTTCGGCTTGCCGGCGCTGGCCGTGTTCATTGCAGGTCTTTCGCTGGAGAGCAAAGTGCGGTGGAACGCTTTGCTCGAACGAATCGGCGATTCGTCTTATTCGCTGTATCTCACGCATGTTTTTTCGGTGCCGATTGCCGCGAAGGTGTTGCGAATGGCGGATGGGCAGCATCGGTTATCGGGCGATGTTATTTGTGTGGCTGTGGTGGTGATTTCAACGATTGTTGGGCTTGTTTCGTATCGATTGTTGGAGAGGCCGTTGGGACGGTTGGTTAGAGGCAGGGTGGCGGTGGGAAGGCGGGCGGCCTGAAGGTCGGCGTTCCGGATGTTGCGTGGATGGCGGACAGCATTGGGAAAACAAAAAGCCTCGTAGCGGGATGCGTACGAGGCTTTTCTGGGCAAACTTGAAATAGGCTGGGAAGCTAGTTGGTCCCCCTGACAGGAATCGAACCTGTATCTAGCGCTTAGGAGGCACTTGTTCTATCCATTGAACTACAGGGAGAGGACCGAACCGGAATAGTCACCGCATCTACCGCCAATACAAGGGCCGCGAAGACGGGCAAGTCCAGATTCACCAGCGAGCGCAGAGTATATCAAACACACCCGGGCGAGAGGAGGGCTGCAAGCCCGTCGCTTCGGCTTCAACCAGACGGCCCGCAAAAAACAAACGGCCCAGCGGCTTTCGCCTGCTGGGCCGTACTGACCGACTGACCGACTTTTCGACGCACACACCGTAGACATGGCGCTCGCCGCGTCAATCGAGCCAGGTCAGAATTCCACGACGGTAAATTCCGCCTTACCGACATCGCACAACGGGCAGCGCCAGTCTTCCGGAATCGCGGCGAAGCGCGTGCCCGGCGCAATGCCCTCCTCAGGCAGGCCTTCTTCCTCGTTGTAGATCCAACCGCAAATCAGGCAGACCCAGCTCTTATACTCAATCAATTCAATTACTTCGCTCACGGCGTACTCTTCTCTAGTCAATGCAATGGCCCGCATAATCTGCCCCTTTTTTGAGCAGTGCGGCAACCCGCAATATTACCGGAATTTGTCAATTCGACCGCGAACTACCGATGCGGCGCCGCCGCAACGCGTCTGAGACAACTCCGACCCCACTGGACGAATCCCGTCACACACACCGTGTATGCTTTGATTCGCAGCTATTGGTTGGACAGGCGCGCGACGCGCCTGGCATGCATTGCGACCATCGGTCCCAGGCGACGGAAATGCCGGCCGACCGACGTGCGCGTGCATGACCCTCGTTTCCCAAAGGAGAAAAACGATGTTTAAAAACAAATGGTTGGCCGGCGCCGCATTGGCCGGATTGCTCGCCGTCTCAGGCGTGGCGCAGGCTGCAGGCGTCTCCTTCGTACAGCCGGCCGACGGCGCGACGGTCAGCAACCCGGTGCACGTGGTGTTCGCGGTCGAAGGCATGAAAATCGCCCCGGCGGGCACGGTGACGGAAGGCACGGGCCACCATCATCTGCTGATCGACGGCAAGCCGTTGCCCAAGGGTGAAGTCATTCCCGTTAGCGACAAGTCGCTGCACTTCGGCAAGGGTCAGATTGAAACTGATCTGACGCTGCCGCCGGGCGACCATACATTGACGCTTCAATTCGGCGACGGCGCGCATCGATCGTATGGTCCGGAAATGAGCAAGACC
The DNA here is from genome assembly GCF_904848625.1 of Paraburkholderia metrosideri. Taxonomy (GTDB): domain Bacteria; phylum Pseudomonadota; class Gammaproteobacteria; order Burkholderiales; family Burkholderiaceae; genus Paraburkholderia; species Paraburkholderia metrosideri. The sequence continues at coordinate 193,340 of NZ_CAJHCP010000003.1, read as the reverse complement.
ATCACGGTGCACGTGAAGTAACTTGACTGAGCCATCGGCCGGGCGAGCGCGAACGCCGCCTGGCCGCGTTTTGCGCCAGTCGAGGCAAGGCCGCCGGCTCTGCCGGCACCGGCCAGTTTCAAGGCTCGCAAGCCAGCCGTTTGGCCTATCTCTTCCAGCAGACAGGCACCGCGCCGCGCGCCCGGTACAATGGGCAGTTCCGACTCATCGCTGTCTTCTGCCAAATCTCCATGTCGCTTTACACCATTACCGGGGCCCAACTGGCGTTCGGTCACGTCGCGTTGCTCGATCACGCGGATTTTTCTCTCGAAGCGGGCGAACGCGTCGGGCTGATCGGCCGCAACGGCGCGGGCAAGTCGTCGCTGCTGACTATCGTTGCCGATCTGGCCAAGCCTGACGACGGCCTTGTCACGCGTCAGCAGAATCTGACCACCGTCTATGTGCCGCAGGAGCCGGAGTTCGATCAGGACGACACCGTGTTCGACGCTGTCGCGGCCGGCCTCACGCACGCCCGCGCGCTGCTCGACGAATACGACGTGGTCGCCAATCAGCTGGCAGACGAGCCGGAAGGCGCACAGCACGACGAGTTGATGTCGCGCATGAACACGCTGCAATCGTCGCTGGATGCAGCGGACGCCTGGAACTGGAGCACCCGCGTGGCCACCACGCTGCAGCAAATCGGCCTGAACGGCGAATTGCGCGTGGGTTCGCTGTCGGGCGGCATGCAAAAGCGCGTCGCGCTGGCGCGTGCGCTAGTCGTGCAACCCGACGTGCTGCTGCTCGACGAGCCGACCAACCACCTCGATTTCGACGGCATCCGCTGGCTCGAAGAACTGCTGGTGTCGCTGCGCACGGGCCTGCTGTTCATTACCCACGACCGCGCGTTTCTCGACCGCGTCGCCACGCGCATCGTCGAACTGGATCGCGGACGTTTGCTGTCGTACCCGGGCAACTTCTCGGCTTACCAGGAGCGCAAGGCGCAACAGCTTGAAATCGAGCGAGTCGAAAACGACAAGGCCGACAAACTGCTCGCGCAGGAAGAGGTGTGGATCCGCAAGGGCGTCGAGGCGCGCCGTACGCGCAGCGTCGGCCGGATCGCCCGGCTCGTGGAGATGCGCAATCAGCGCGCCGAGCGCCGTAACGTGCAGGGCAACGTCAAGCTCGACGTCGGCCAGGGCGAGAAGTCCGGCAAGATCGTCGCCGAATTGACCGACGTCACGAAGCGCTACGGTTCGCGCACGGTCGTCGACAACTTCACGGCCACGGTCATGCGCGGCGACAAGATTGGTTTTGTCGGGCCGAATGGCGCGGGCAAAACCACGCTGCTCAAGATGATCCTCGGCGAACTCGCGCCGGACGAAGGCACGGTGCGCGTCGGCACCAATCTGCAAGTCGCTTATTTCGACCAGATGCGCGCGCAGCTCGATCTGGAAAAAAGTCTCGCGGACACCATCAGCCCGGGTAGCGAATGGGTTGAGGTCAACGGCCAGAAGAAGCATGTGATGAGCTATCTCGGCGACTTCCTGTTCGCGCCGGAACGCGCGCGTTCGCCGGTCAAGTCGCTGTCGGGCGGTGAGCGCAACCGTCTGCTGCTCGCGCGTCTGTTCGCGCGGCCCGCCAACGTGCTCGTGCTCGACGAACCGACCAACGACCTCGACATCCCCACGCTCGAACTGCTCGAAGAACTGCTCACCGAATACGACGGCACGGTGCTGCTGGTCAGCCACGACCGCGCGTTTCTGGATAACGTCGCGACGTCGGTGATCGCGTCGGAGGGCGGCGGCAAGTGGCGCGAGTACGTCGGCGGCTTCACCGACTGGCAGATTCAGCGCGACCGCTCGCAGAAAATGGCGTTGGACGCGCAGAAGGAAGCCAATAAGGAAGCGGGCAAAGACGCGGCGCCGTCCAAAGAGCCGGCGGAGGGCCGTCAGGCGCAGCGCGTGGCGAAGCTGTCGTTCAAGGAACAGCGTGAACTGGAGGCGTTGCCCGGCAAAATTGCCGCGCTGGAGGCCGAGCAGAAAACCATCGGCACGCAACTTGAAGACGGTTCGGTGTTCGCTAAAGACCCGAAAGAAGGCACGCGTCTGACCGAGCGCTATGCCGCGATCGACGAAGAACTGATGATCGCGCTAGAACGTTGGGACGAGTTGGAAAAGCGGCGTAAGTGACACGTGGGCGGCCCAGCGTTCGCGCGCAGCGGCGGCGCAGGGCCGTTGTAGCGGTATGGCAAAGGTCGGCGCACAGCGCGAGTTTAAACATCGCGCTGGCAGCGCCGACGCAGAGCGCACGCTTGTATAGCGGCGCCCCGATGAGCGATGAGCGGTGGGCGGCGTGGCGTGCGAACGCAGCCGCGTGGAGGACAGTGAAGCAACGCTTGAAAAGCCACAGCAAAATACACGGCGTAAAGCAGCGTTGCAAAAAGCCGTCGCAGAACGTGGTGATCGGCAGCAACGCTGCCTGTGAGGCGCGTTTGAGGTTGCCATTGTCATACGCCGCAAAACAGCGCAACGCGCGCCGCACGAGAGCGCCTGACAGGCCCCGCCAGATTTGCCGTCGGCACGCTTTGGGACCACAATTCAAGCCGCCCAGTGGCACATTTCCCCCATCATTCCTTATCCAGACGGCCAATTCCGCTCATCGTCAATTGCCGCCTGGTTTGAAATCAGTAAAATACCCCGCGAACAGGCTTTCCCTGCGATCGCACCGGTGCCGGTGCTGGACGGCTGCCGTATCGGTCCGAGTTGGCACGTATCAGGCATGTGCTGTGGCGCGTACCGGTCCCGCTTCGCCGTCGGGCGCGCCAACGGGAAGCCGCGCGACAAAAACAGCTTGCCCGCACTGCGGGCACCCCACCTAACCCCGTTGTTTCGTTTCGCTTTTTTTGAAAACTCAACGCATTGTCCACGGACTGATGAACAGGACCTGTGGACAACGATGAACCGACGCACCCGAGTCAACCATGTCTACGAAAAAGCCAAACGCCGCGTATAGCGAAGCGTCGATCAAGGTGTTGAAGGGCCTCGAGCCGGTCAAGCAACGGCCCGGGATGTACACCCGCACCGAGAATCCGCTGCACATCATTCAGGAAGTTATCGACAACGCGTCGGACGAGGCCCTTGGCGGCCACGGCCGGCAAATCACGGTCACGCTGCACGCGGACCATTCGGTCTCGGTCGAAGACGACGGCCGTGGTATCCCGTTCGGTCTGCATCCCGAAGAGGGCGTGCCGGTCGTCGAAATCGTTTTCACGCGCCTGCATGCAGGCGGCAAATTCGATAAAGCCGCCGGCGGCGCTTACACGTTCTCAGGCGGCCTGCACGGCGTCGGCGTGTCGGTCACCAACGCGCTGTCTACCCGCCTCGACGTGACCGTCTGGCGCGACGGCAAAGTGGCCGCCCTGAGTTTTGCGAATGGCGATGTTGCCAAAGAACTCGAAGTCCGGGCCGCCACGAAGGGCGACAAGAAGTCCGGCACGCGCGTCACTGCGTGGGCCAATCCGAAATATTTCGACTCGCCGAATCTGCCGCTCGGCGAACTGCAACGACTGCTGCGTTCGAAAGCGGTGCTGTTGCCGGGCGTCGAAGTCACGCTGATCAACGAGAAAACCGGCGAGCAGCAAAGCTGGAAGTATGAAGACGGTCTGCGTGGCTATCTGCTCGAAGGGATGAACGGCAGCGACCTGCTGATCCCGCTGTTCGAAGGCGAGCGTTACGCGGAAAGCTCGCGTTCGAGCGAAGAAACGTTTGCCGAAGGCGAGGGCGCGGCGTGGGTCGTCGCGTGGAGCGAGGAAGGCACGTTGATGCGCGAGTCGTACGTCAACCTGATTCCGACTCCCGCGGGCGGCACGCACGAATCCGGTTTGCGCGACGGTCTGTACCAGGCGGTCAAGAGTTTCGTCGAGCTGCACAACCTGCAGCCGAAGGGCGTGAAGCTTCTTGCTGAAGACGTGTTCGCGCGCGTGTCGTTCGTGCTGTCGGCGAAGGTGCTCGATCCGCAGTTCCAAGGGCAGATCAAGGAGCGCCTGAATAGCCGCGACGCGGTCAAGCTGGTGTCGTCGTTTGCACGGCCGGCGCTGGAGTTGTGGCTCAACCAGCATGTCGAGCACGGCAAGAAACTCGCGGACCTCGTCATCAAGCAGGCGCAGGCACGCACCCGCGCCGGGCAGAAAGTCGAGAAACGCAAGAGTTCGGGCGTGGCCGTGTTGCCGGGCAAGCTGACCGATTGCGAATCGACGGAAATTGGCCGTAACGAACTGTTCCTCGTCGAGGGTGACTCGGCGGGCGGTTCGGCGAAGATGGGCCGCGACAAGGAATATCAGGCGATCCTGCCGTTGCGCGGCAAGGTGCTGAACACGTGGGAAACCGAACGCGACCGGCTGTTTGCGAACAACGAAGTGCACGATATTTCGGTGGCGATCGGCGTCGATCCGCATAGCCCCGACGACAAGGTCGATCTGTCCAATCTGCGTTACGGCAAGATCTGCATTCTGTCGGACGCCGACGTCGACGGCTCGCACATTCAGGTGCTGCTGCTCACGCTGTTCTTCAAGCATTTCCCGCAACTGATCGAGCGCGGGCATGTGTGCGTCGCGCGTCCGCCGCTGTTCCGCGTCGATGCGCCCGCGCGTGGCAAGAAGCCCGCGCAGAAACTGTATGCGCTCGACGAAGGCGAACTCGAAGCGATCCTCGACAAGCTGCGCAAAGACGGCGTGCGTGACACGCAATGGTCGATCAGCCGCTTCAAGGGCCTCGGCGAAATGAGCGCCGAGCAACTGTGGGACACCACGATGAACCCGGACACGCGCCGTCTGCAGCCGGTCGCGCTGGGCGATCTCGACTACGACGCAACGGTCGCGCGTATGACGATGCTGATGGGCAAGGGCGAAGCGGCGTCGCGGCGTAGCTGGCTCGAAGAGAAGGGCAACGAAGTGGAAGCGGATATCTGAGCGCGGGTTTTTTAGCAGGCCTCGGCGCCGGCAATAACGCTCTACATTCGAACCAGACTTCAAGCCAAACACAGATACGGAATCTAGATGGACGACGATAACTCTCTCGACCTTTTCACCGAGCCGCCGCCTCCGGAAGGCGACTTCCTGACGCTCGGCAACTACGCGGAACGCGCGTACCTCGAATACGCGGTCAGCGTGGTCAAGGGCCGCGCGCTGCCGGACGTGTGCGACGGCCAGAAGCCGGTGCAGCGCCGCATCCTGTTCGCGATGAACGAGATGGGCCTCAGCGACAACGCGAAGCCGGTCAAATCGGCGCGCGTGGTCGGCGACGTGCTCGGTAAATATCACCCGCACGGCGACCAGTCGGCGTACGACGCGCTCGTGCGTCTCGCGCAAGATTTTTCGATGCGCTATCCGCTGATCGACGGTCAGGGCAATTTCGGCTCGCGCGACGGCGACGGCGCAGCGGCAATGCGGTACACGGAAGCGCGTCTCACGCCGATCGCGAAACTGTTGCTCGATGAAATCAACCAGGGCACGGTCGATTTCATGCCGAACTACGACGGCTCGTTCGAAGAGCCGAAGACGCTGCCCGCACGCCTGCCGTTCGTGTTGCTGAACGGCGCATCGGGTATCGCGGTGGGTCTGGCGACGGAAATTCCGTCGCACAATCTGCGCGAAGTCGCAGGCGCAGCGGTTGCGTTGATCCGCAATCCGAAGTTGTCGCACGCTGAATTGATGCAACACGTGCCGGGTCCGGACTTTCCAGGTGGCGGCCAGATCATTTCGAGCGAAGCGGAAATTTCCGCCGCGTACGAAGCAGGCCGTGGCAGCCTGAAAGTGCGCGCGCGCTGGAAGATCGAAGAGATGGCGCGCGGCCAGTGGCAACTGGTGATCACGGAACTGCCGCCGAACACGGCCGCGCAGAAGGTGCTCGAAGAAATCGAAGAGCAGACCAATCCGAAGATCAAGCTTGGCAAGAAGACGCTCACGCCCGAACAGTTGCAGACCAAGCAGACCATGCTCGGGCTGCTTGACGCCGTGCGCGACGAGTCCGGCAAGGATGCGCCGGTGCGTCTCGTGTTTGAGCCGAAGTCGAGCCGCATCGACCAGACTGAGTTCGTCAACTCGCTGCTTGCGCATACGAGCCTGGAGTCGAACGCGTCGCTGAACATGGTGATGGTCGGTGGCGATGGCCGGCCGCGTCAGAAGGGTTTGAGCGAAATCCTGCACGAGTGGATTGCGTTCCGCTTCGCTACGGTCACGCGTCGGACGCGTCATCGTTTGTCGAAGGTAGACGACCGGATTCATATTCTCGAAGGCCGGATGATCGTCTTTTTGAATATCGACGAAGTCATCCGCATCATTCGCGAATCCGACGAACCGAAGGTCGCGCTGATGGCCGCGTTCGGTTTGTCCGACCGTCAGGCCGAGGACATTCTTGAAATCCGGCTGCGTCAGTTGGCGCGGCTCGAAAAGATCAAGATCGAGAAGGAACTGTCCGAACTGCGCGACGAAAAGGCCAAGCTCGAAGAACTGCTCGGCAGCGAGCCGGCGATGAAGCGCCTGCTCATCAAGGAAATCGAGGGTGACGCGAAGCAATACGGCGATGAGCGTCGCACGCTGATCCAGCAGGAAAAGCGCGCGACGTTCGAAGCGCGTGTGGTCGATGAACCGGTGACGCTGGTAGTGTCGCAGAAGGGCTGGGTCCGCGCGTTGAAGGGCCACGGGCTCGATCCGGCGGCTTTCACGTTCAAGGCCGGCGACGGTCTGTACGCGGCGTTCCAGTGCCGCACGCCAGACACGCTGATCGCGTGGGGCAGTAACGGGCGCGTCTATTCGGTCGCGGTGAACCTGCTGCCGGGCGGTCGCGGTGACGGTGTACCGGTCACGTCGCTGATCGAACTGGAGTCGGGCAGCCATTTGATGCATTACTACGCGGCATCGGCCGATCAGGCGTTGTTGCTCGCATCGAGCAACGGTTTCGGCTTTATCGCGAAGGTCGGCGATATGGTCAGCCGCGTGAAGGCGGGCAAGTCGTTCATGACGATCGACGCGGGTGCCGCGCCGCTCGCGCCGATGCCGATGCTGCCGGATGCGACCCAAATTGCGTGTCTGTCATCGGGCGGGCGCCTGCTGGTGTTTGGTCTCGATGAAATGAAGACGCTATCGGGCGGCGGACGCGGCGTCACGCTGATGGCGCTCGACGATAAAGAAACGCTCACGCAGGCACTCGCTATTAACCAGGCGGGCGTCGTGCTGATCGGTACTCGCCGGGGTGGCCGTGTGGACGAGGAGAAGCTCACCAGTGCCGCCCTTGCTCCGCATGTTGGCAAGCGTGCTCGCAAGGGTCGTACGCCCGAGAGCAAGATGAAGCTCGACGGCATGCGCCCGGTGATGGCGAATTAACAAAGCTTGACGTTGAAACACGGCGCGCGTCTGCTAGCATGCGGGGCGCTTGCCGTGCTGATTGTTTTCGGGCAACGCGAATGCGATGACAATTGCCGCGCATCAATACGTAGTAGAAAGCGCGAACAAAAAACGGGGTGCAGCGTCGCTGTAATAACGGGCGCGCTGCAATAACAATCAAAGAATCCACGGGAAAGCCTCAGGCGCCCGGAACTGCAAGCACCTCGCGCGGTCGAATGCGCTCAATAGCCGCTGTTAATATCAATCGTCTCAAGCGGTTGTGGTGTCGTCGGGAGAGGAAAACAACATGAATAAAGCTATCGAACTCGCGCTCTTTCTACATCTGCTCGCGGTTGCCGTGTGGGTAGGTGGGATGATCTTCGCGCATTTCTGTCTGCGTCCGGCCATTGCCGATCTCTCGCCGCAATTACGCCTGCCATTGTGGGAATCGGTGTTTGGACGCTTCTTCAATTGGGTCGCCGCTGCCGTGCTGGTGATTCTCTTCAGCGGCGGGTTTCTGCTCATGCAATTCGGCGGCGGTCACGCCACCTGGCCTTTGCATGCGATGGCTGGCCTCGGCATTGTCATGATGCTGATTTTCGGGCACATCCGTTTCGCTGTTTTCCCGCGTATTCGCCGTGCCGTGCAGGCGGAAAAGTGGCCGGATGGCGCGCAGGCGGTCGGCACGATCCGGCGTCTGGTGCTGATCAATATCGTGCTCGGCGTGGTGACGATCGGCGTTGCGGTTCTGTCGCGCGGGTTCTGAGATTCAATGTTGGCGGCGGCGCGCCGTGCTTAAGCCGGTGCGCCGAACGTAAGCCACAAACCGCACACCGTCGCCACCGTTGCGTACACCGCGTACACGGGCACCTTCAGCTTCGCGAAGCACAGGCCGGAGAACAACGCGGTCATTAGATAAACCGGTTTGAAGGGCACATGGCCGGCAATCCGCAGCACGGCCACCGCGAGAAACGCGGTCGTGGCCGCGCGCAGAATCCGCATGCCGTGTTCGAAGCGCGGGTTCGTCTTCAACTGATGCAAATGCCGTTGTGCCAGCACGACGAGGCAGCCCGACGGCACGAACAACGCGAGCGTCGCGATCAGCGCGCCCACCCAGCCGCCCACCAGATAGCCGAAAAACGGCACCACATTCAATAGCGGTCCCGGCGATAACGGCGACAGCGAAAATGCCAGCGTGAAGTCGTTATCCGATATACCGATTGCCGGTGTGACGAACAGCGTCTTGAGCACGGGCAACGCCGAAAATCCACCGCCGAATAACGTCATGCCGGCACCTGCGAGGCGCGGCCACAGCAACGCCAGATCATAGCGATGCGGCAGCGGCAGCGCGAATACCATCAGCAGCAAGCACAATGCAACGAGCATCTGCCAGTCGCTGCGTTCGAGTGAGACGACAACGCGTGCATGGCGAATCGGGCTGACCAGCCATCCGGCGCCGAAAGCAGCGCCGAGCATCACGACATACACCGCGGGACTGCGCGCATAAAAAAGCGCCACGCAACCGAGCACCGCCGCGATCCACGCGAGCGTGCCGCGTACCAGCGTGCGTGTCTGCTTATACCAGGTCACGGTAATCAGCGTGGCCAGCACGACACTGAAGTGATTGAGCAAGGTCTGCGACGCGGCGGCGCGCACGAGCGGCGTGCGGTAGAAGATCGCGAACAGCGTCATCAGCGTGAAGAAGGGCAGCACGCTGGCCATGCCCGCGACCCACGCGCCAGCGCGCCCACGCAACGCGTGCCCGAGTTGCACGGCGACGTTGCATCCCACTGGGCCAGGCACCAACCAGGCAAGCGCGATCAGATCGGAGAACTCGACGCGCGCGAGCCGCCCTTCGCGTTCGACATAGTGGTGCTCGAGCTGTGCCATTAGCGCGAGGCCACCCCAGGACAACGCCGACAACCCGAGTACGACGCGAAATAGCGTCCAGAGCGGTTCCCGTTCACCTCGACGTGCAGCATCCTGGCTCGTGATCATCTGCATGGCGTCACGGAGTCCGGCACGCGGAACCCCGCCTTTGTAGATCATCGTGGTGTGACGCGGCGAAGTCGCATAACATGCGGCCGGCGTCACGCTGTCAACCTTACCGCGCGAATGTAGCCGGTTTTATGACGCAGCGATACAGAGCGAAAAAGAACGAAAAGGCGCGGGTAGAGCGTGAGACGACGCGTGAGCGGCCTCAGGTATTGGTGCTGGACACGCTGCTGGTATTGTCGGTTTCCTGTGCCGCCGCACGGCCAGTCATCCCACACACGCCGAAGCGTTCGAGCAGCGCCGGAATCGCTTCGACTGGCACCGGACGCGAGAACAGGAAACCCTGCGCTTCGATATGACCAAGCGCGGCGAGCCATGCAATCTGCTCTTCGGTTTCGGTCCCCTCGACCACCACTGTGAGCCCGAGCGAGCGCGCCAGATTGACGATGGCCGTCACCATCACGCAGACACTGCGGTCGCCGGGAATGGCCTGGATGAACGAGCGATCCACCTTCAGCGTGTCGACCGAGAAGCGGTTCAGATAGGACAGCGACGAATAGCCGGTGCCGAAATCGTCGAGCGCGATCCGCACGCCGAGACGCTTGAGTGCGAATATTTTCTCGGAGACGAGTTCGGGATATTCCATCATCGCCGTCTCGGTAATTTCGAGTTCGAGGCGGCGCGCGGAAATGCCGGTTTCTTCGATTGCGCGCGACACGGTGGAGTACAGATCGCCGCGCCAGAACTGCACCGCTGAAATATTCACCGCCAGCGACAGCGTGTCATAACCTTGCTGCTGCCACTGCGCGAGTTGCAGGCACGCGGTCTCGATCACGAAGTCGCCGATCGGCACAATCAGGCCGGTCGACTCGGCAACCGGAATGAATTCGTTCGCCGGAATCAAACCATGCTGCGGATGATTCCACCTGACCAGCGCCTCGAAACCGGTAATGCAGCGGCGCGTCAGATCGATCTTCGGTTGATACGCGAGAAACAGTTGCCCTTCATTGAGCGCGACGCGCAACTGCTGTTCCCAGCGCATCAGATGATCTGCGCGATGCGACAGTTGCGGCGAGTAGAACTGGTAGCAGTTCTTGCCCGCGTCTTTCGCGCTGTACATCGCGAGGTCGGCTTTTTTCAGCAGATCGATTTCGTTTTCGTTGGCGACCGAGTAGAGCGCAATGCCGATGCTCGCATGCAGCACGAATGAACTGCCGCGTACTTCGAACGGCGTGGAAAAGGCTTCCGCCGCGGCTTCGGCCAGCGCGACCGCGCGCTTCTCGACGTCGTCGCCTTTTATCACGACGACAAACTCGTCGCCGCCGATGCGGCTCAACGCGCCGTTATCGCCGACTGCGGTGGCGAGTCGCGACGCGGTCATTTGCAGCACGATGTCGCCGGCGTTGTGGCCAAGCGTGTCGTTGACGGTCTTGAAGTTATCGAGGTCGATAAAGAGAATCGCGAGGCGGCCGAGATTGGACGGTTGCGCCACGTCGTGCCGCAGCGTCTGCAAAGTGGCATAACGATTGCGCAAGCCCGTGAGCAGGTCGTATTCGACCAGATGGGTCATCTCGCGCTCGCGGCCAAGCAGTTTGCCGATCAGGCCCGTCGCGACCGCGAAGAAGCTCAGCATGGCGAGCGAGATGAAACCCGCCATTAGCAGATAGACGTCGCGTGTGTGGTTGTAGTCGGCGAATTCTTCGGCTTGCGAAAGACCCACCAGCACGCCGAGCGGATAACCGTCGATATGCCGGTATGACACGATGCGCGTGACCTTGTCGATGGAGTCGACATAGGTGCCCGACACGTGTTCCGAGGTCGGATACGAGCCGCTCGCGGTGAACACGCTGTTCTCCTTTTCGCCGCCGCCGGTGCGCCGCGCGAGCACCGTGCCGTTGTCCGAGATCACCGCGATCACACCGTCGTGGCCAATCGCGGCGTTGTTATAGAAGTCGCTGGTGAAATAGCTGGGATCTTCGGAGACCACCACGACGCCGGCAAACGAGCCGTCCGGATGATTCAGACGGCGCGTCATCTGCAAGGTCCAGTGGCCGGAAATTCGGCCGAGCACGGGCTTGCTGATATACAACTGGTCGTCGTTCTCGTGCTCGTGAACCTTGAAGTGCTCGCGGTCGGACAGGTCGATATGTTTCGGGTTGAGGTCGGTCGTGTTGGAAATCAGGGTGCCGTGCTCGTCGATCAGCGACACCTGCACCAGCGTTTCGCTCTGCACGACGCCTTTTTCGACCGTGCTGGCGAGATCGAAATGATTCGGCGATTTCTCGAACTCGTATTTAACGAAGCGGGTGATCTGGTCGACCTGGTGAATCGCCTTGATGGTGTGCTGTTCGAGCGCCGCAGAAAGGATCGCAGCGGAGGCCATCGCCTCGCGATTAGTCGCCTCTTTCTCGACCGACAGACGCGCGAAGATCACCGTCCAAAGCAGGATCAGGACCAGCACGCCAAGCGCAGGAATGACAAGCAAAGCCCGCCTGCGCGATACGGCTGGATCGCGGCGGGGTTTGGCTTCGCGCGGGTCGGAGAAGCGCGATTGGCTCATCGGGCGGCCTGTGCCAGGGTGCCGCCCGGTTGCATACGCGCGAGCATTGACTGCGCTATTTTCATGGATGGCTGCATGGTGACCGGGGTGCCGGAACTGCTGCGCAGGAAGAGTGGCACCGTGCCTGACCGTCCATAGGTCATCGGGTACGTTTCGATATTACGCAATGCCACTGGATTAAGGAAGCGTTCGGGCATCGGGTATACGCGGGCGCAGCAAACCACGCTGTTTAGCTGGATTCGCGACGGCGTGACAGGCCTTGGGGCCGCAACCCGACGGTCGTTTCAAGTGTTTCATCGGTTCAGTGTTCAGGTGTGCCAGGTCTGCGCACGGCGTTCTAGGATGCATGCGGCATCGATCGTTAATTGAGTAAAACGCTGTGGTCCGCCGCGTTGAAGCCATGCGTGTGGTGCGGTTATGCGTGGCAGGTCGAGCACAGCGCCGTTCAAACCGTGGTTGATGGCAGCCGTATCGTTCCGTCCACGATCGTCACCGACGCGCCGCCAATCCACGTCTTACCGAGTGCATCGTCGTAGTGCACTGAAACCTGGCCCGCGCGGCCGAGCACGGTTCCCTGGCGCGCGGTGTAGTGGGTGCCGGGGCGTCGCTGCTGCGTGGTCAGCAGACCGGCGAGCGCCGCATTGGCGCTGCCGGTCACCGGGTCTTCACCGACACCGAAGCCGCCGCCCGCCATCAGGCAGCGCACCTCGAAGGTCGCGGGGCCGTCGGCGTCGTGCGGGCCGTAGACGGCGAGTCCGTGGGTATCGACTGAATGAACGAGGTCCGCGAGGGCCGCCGCGTCGGGTTCGAGTGCGAGACAGTCGCGCGCCGAATTGACACGCACGACGAGCCACGGCGCGCCGTTGTCGACCGCGCAGGGCGTTGCGCTGAAATCGATGGCGTCGCTACGCAAAGCCGCAGACAACGCCGCGTAACGGTCTTCGGCCAGAGGTGTCACCTGTGCGGGAGGCGCGGCGAATGCCCATGCGCCGGTCGCGACCCCGGTCGACTCTGTGAGTGCTTTCAGTTCGATGAGGCCCTTCGCGCATTGCTGCACTAACTTGCCGGCCTGCTTCGGCTGATAACCGCTTTCGAGCAATGCATGCGCAGTGCCGAGCGTCGGATGACCCGCGAACGGCAACTCGCCATGCGTCGTGAAAATACGCACGCGATAGTCGGCGGCGGGATCGGTGGGCTTTAACAGAAAGGTCGTCTCGGACAGATTGGTCCAATGCGCGATGGCTTGCATCTGCTTCGCATCGAGCCCATCGGCGTCGAACACGACGGCAAGCGGATTGCCTTTGAATGGCACCGACGTGAACACGTCGACCTGTTTGAAACGAACGATATGGTCGGGCATAGCGCGCAGTCCAGCGAATCAGACGATTGAATAGGTTCGCGGATTCTATCTGGAGAGTTCGCAACGAGCCACCTTCTCACCGATGCAAAACGCGCCGCGGGTGGTGGACACCGCGCGGCGCGTTCTGGCTGGATTGCCGGGCGAGCGGTCAGCTTATGCTGGCCGCATTGCCGTGATGGCTTGGTTCATGCAGGTTGCGTCATTTGCGCAACGTCGTCACGTCACTCCGTCGCGTTCGTTAAGCGACTTCCGCGATCATCTCGATCTCGACGCAAGCGCCGAGCGGAATCTGCGCGACGCCGAACGCCGAGCGCGCATGCTTGCCTTGCTCGCCGAACACGTCGGCGACCAGTTCGGACGCACCGTTGGTGACCAGATGCTGTTCGGTGAATTCCGGCGTCGAATTGACGAGGCTCATCAGCTTGACGATGCGGGTGACGCGGTTCAGATCGCCCACATGTGCGTGCAACGTGGCGAGCAGGTCGATGGCGATGGAGCGTGCCGCGGCCTTGCCTTCTTCGGTGGTCAGCGTCGCGCCGAGCTTGCCGACCCACACCTTGCCGTCTTTCTTCGCGATGTGACCCGACAGGTACACCGTATTGCCGCTTTGCGCGCTCATCACATACGCGGCTGCCGGTGCGCCCGCGACGGGCAGTTCGATGCCCAGTTCCTTGAGCTTGTCGTAAACGTTTGTGTTAGCCATGTTGCGTCCTTAATCGGTAAAGGGTTCGTTCGGGCGGAAGCTTGTGCCGCAAACGCGCTTAAACCTTCGCGCGGATCAGCGCAGCGAGTCGCGACACGCCTTCGTCGATCTTCGCCGGCGGCACCGTGACGAACGACAGACGCAGCGTGTTGCTTTGCGCGTGGTCCGCGAAGAACGGCGCGCCCGGCACGAACGCGACATTCTGCGCGACGGCCTCTTCGAGCAGCTTCATGCTGTCGATCTGCGCGGGCAGATTCACCCAGATGAACATGCCGCCTTCCGGACGATTCCAGCTCACGCCTTCGGGCATATAACGTTCGAGCGACGCCAGCATCGCAGCGCACTGATCGCGATAAAGCTCGCGGATGGTCGGCACGTGCGTGTCGAGGAAACCGTCCTTGATCACTTCGTGCACGATGCGTTGCGTGAAGCTCGGCGTGTGCAGATCGGTCGCCTGTTTTGCCTGCACGAGTTTGAAGATCAATTCTTCGGGGGCGATGATGAAGCCCACTCGCAGGCCCGGTGCCAGCACCTTCGAGAACGAACCGAGATAGACGATATGGTCCGGCGCCATCGACAGCATGGTGGGCAGCGGCTCGCCCGCGTAGTCGAGCGCACCGTACGGATCGTCTTCGATCACCGGGAACGGCGCGGTCTTCGCGAACTCGGCGAGTGCCATGCGGCGTTCGAGCGGCAGACGGCGGCCGGTGGGGTTCTGGAAGTTCGGCTGCGAGTACAGCAGGCGCGCACCGGCGGTCAGGTCCGGCGTCAGCGCCGCAGGGATCAGACCTTGTGCGTCGGTGGCCACCTGCACGTAATTCGGCTCGTACATCGAGAACGATTGCAACGCCCCGAGGTAGGTCGGCGTTTCGACCAGCACCGGGCTGTCCGGATTGACCAGCACCTTGCCGAGCAGGTCGAGCGCCTGTTGCGAGCCGGTAGTGATCAGCACCTGGGTCGGACGAATCTGCGCACCGTTGACCGAATAGCGTTGCGCGATCCATTCGCGCAGCGGCGCATAGCCTTCGGTTGCGCTGTATTGCAGCGCTGCGGCGGGTGTGTCGCGCAGAATGCGGTCGGCGGCTTCGCGCATGCGTTCAGCGGGGAAGGTGGCCGGCGAGGGCAGGCCGCCCGCGAACGAAATGACTTCGGGCCGTTCCGTGACCTTCAGAATCTCGCGAATCGCGGAGCTGGTGAGTTTGCGTGCGCGTTCGGAAAATTGCCACGTGGGGGCTTTCAAGTCGCTTTGGTCCATGCTCTCCTCTGCTGGTATCTCTGGAACCGGTCAAAACTTCGATTATCGCGCGAGTTGACGCCCCGCGCGCGCTGGTTATTTGAGGGTCCGTAGACCTTCGGGTGTTTCGAATTCGGCGACGAGCGCCGGAGCGCCGTCGGTGGGCTGCAAATCCAGCAGATGGTCGGCGCCCAGCCACTCGAGTTGCATCCGGATCAGGTCGGCTTGCGGGTGCGAGCCTTTCAATGCTTTCAGTGCAATGCCCGTGTCGGGCAACGCGGTGGACGGATGAAGCGTCGAGTCCCACTGGATCAGCGAGGGCGCGACGCCGTCGCCAGCACCTTGCCATGCAGGAAAAGCGCCGTCGTCCGGGACCGACAGGCCCCAGGTGAAATCGCCGCGCGACATCGGCACGATCGGTGCGAGGCGCTGCGGATACTGCGTTTGCCACGTCGTGAGCTGCTTTGGCCGGTCCACGCGGGCCACCCAGTGCGACAGGTACGGCCCTTGTTCCAGCCGCGCGCGGGTTGCCGGGTCGTCGAGTGCGAACAGACGGGGGCGCGGAGCATTGCTCTGTGCGCTCCCTGCCGGGACATTCGCGTCGGCGCCGTGTGACGACAGGGCGTTCGGATCGGCCGCGATCACTTCCAGGTAGACGCCGCCCCACAGATTCAGCAGGCGGTTATGGGTGCGCATCAGCGGATGCGCGCCGCCGCCCGCCGGTGCGACGCCGAGCGTGTCGGCGACGTACTGCGTGCCCTCGTCGAGGGTACGGGCGGAAACCACAAGATGATCGAGACGAAGCCGATGAGCGGTCATGACGGAACAGGAAAACAGTTTTCTGCGGTAAACCGGTGCGCGCCAGGTGTGACGGCAGCGCTGCCGGGGCCGTAAGCATAACCGTTTGCCGGATCGGCGGGCCATGCCGATGGCATCGACCCGGGTTTGCCAGGTCTCGCGCGAACGCCGGGATGAGTGCCCGGGCGGTCTTTGCGCTGCGTTGCCATCGTTTGTTATCTCGAATGTAGCGGCGCCGACCTGCACAGTAACGGTACAATCGATTCGATACTATTCGGTACAGTTGGAGCCACGTCATGTCCGTCCCGCTTGCCCAGATCCCGGTCCCGCACGACACCACGTCGATGACGCTGGTCGAGCAACTCGTCCAGTGGGCACGCCGCCGTATCGAGGAACGCGTGTTCCGCCCCGGCATGCGCATGCCGTCGATCCGCCAGCTCGCGCTCGACAAACACGTGTCGCGTTTCACGGTGGTCGAGGCGTACGAGCGGCTGGTCGCGCAAGGTTATCTGGAGTCGCGACGCGGTTCAGGGTTTTACGTGCGCGAGCGGCTGGGCGGGGCAACGGTGACGGAAATCCCTCGCGCGCCCGAGGCGGCGCCCGCGCCGCCCACCATCGACGTGGTCTGGCTGCTGCGCAACATGCTGTACACCGGCGCGCGGCCTGAACGCAGTCCTGGGCTCGGTTATCTGCCGCCGCGCTGGCTCGACGGCGATCTGATCACCAACGCGCTGCGCACGCTCGGCCGGCAAAGCGGCGCGCAGATGCTCGGCATCGGTACGCCGCAGGGTTTTCTGCCGCTGCGCCAGCAATTGCAGACGCGGCTCGAAGAACTGGAGATCGGCGCGTCGCCCGATCAGATCGTGATGGTGTCCGGCATCACGCAGGCGATCGACCTGATCTCGCGCATTTACGTGAAATCGGGCGATGCGGTGATCGTCGGCGATCCGGCGTGGTTCCAGATGTTCGGCCGCTTCGCGTCGCAAGGCGCGCGGCTGGTCGGCATGCCCTATACGCCCGACGGCCCCGATCTCGACGCGCTCGAAACGCTGGTGCAGACGTGGCGGCCCAAAATGCTGGTGATCAATTCGGTGTTGCAGAACCCGACCGGCACGTCGCTGACAGCCGCCCAGGCATTCCGCATTCTGCAACTCGCCGAAGCGTACGACTTCATCGTCGTCGAAGACGATATATACGGCGATCTGTGTCCGCCCAGTTCTCCCGGCACGCGCCTCGCGAGCCTCGACCAGCTCAAACGCGTGATCTACCTCGGCAGCTTTTCGAAGACGCTCGCGCCGAATCTGCGAGTCGGGTTCATCGCGGCCGCGCCGGAAGTGGCCACGGAGGTCGGCAATCAGAAGATGCTGGTCGGCATGACCAGCCCGGAACTCAACGAGCGCGTGCTGTACAAGATTCTGACCGAAGGGCACTACCGGCGGCATGTCGAACGGGTGCGGGCCCGGCTCGACACCGTACGCGAAAAATCCATCCGGATGCTGGAAAAGACCGGCATGAAACTCTTCATGACGCCGACTGCCGGCATGTTCCTGTGGGCCGACACTGGCGTCGATGCCAGCTCGCTCGCTGCGGCCGGTCACGAAGCGGGCTTTCTGCTCACCCCCGGCAGCCTGTTTTCGCCCCAGCAATCGCCGACTACGTGGATGCGCTTCAATATCGCCAACTGCGGCGATCCCGAACTGGCGGCGTTCCTGAGCCGCTATATCGACAACGTGATACGCCGCGCCTCTTGAAAACGCGCCGGATTGTCCCCAGTTAGGCGGACAATCCGGCGCTTCGGCGCGTCCGGCAGCCGGCCACGTAGCCCGCCACCGGGCATCGCTTAAGATGCCGGGCACGAGGCCTCGTGGCCCCGGCTGGGTAGTCTGCCCGGCAGGCCACACGGCCAGCGCTTGCGCCTGAGCAACACGCCTGACCTGAACCCCATTTGCAACAGAGAGGAAGTCCGACCATGGCACAAGAAACCATGAGCTTTCAGGCAGAAGTTAAACAACTTCTGCAACTGATGATCCATTCGCTGTACAGCAACAAGGAAATTTTCCTGCGTGAGCTGATTTCCAATGCATCCGACGCGGCCGACAAGCTGCGTTTCGAAGCGATCGAAAACAGCGCGCTGTACGAAAACGACCCGAATCTGCGGATTCGCGTGTCGTACGACAAGGCCGCACGCACCATTACGCTCGACGACAACGGCATCGGCATGAGCCGCGACGAAGCGATCGCGAACCTCGGCACGATCGCGCGCTCGGGCACCAAGGAATTCTTCGGCAAGCTGTCCGGCGACCAGCAGAAAGATGCCGCGCTGATCGGCCAGTTCGGCGTGGGTTTCTATTCGGGTTTTATCGTCGCCGACAAGATCACCGTCGAAACGCGCCGCGCCGGTTTGCCGGCGTCGGAAGGCGTGCGCTGGGAAAGCGCGGGTGAAGGCGACTTCGCTGTTGAACAGATCGAACGCGCCGCGCGCGGTACGACCATCACGCTGCATCTGCGTGCCGATGAGGATGATCTGCTGTCGTCGCATCGTCTGAAGTCGATCATTCAGAAGTACTCGGACCACGTCGCACTGCCGATCCTGATGCAAAAGGAAGAGTGGGATGCGGAAAAGAGCGAGATGGTCACGAAGGACGAAGACGAGAGCGTCAATCAGGCCAGCGCGCTGTGGACCCGTTCGAAGAACGACATCACTGAAGAACAGTACAAGCAGTTCTATCAGCACCTGTCGCACGACCACCAGGATCCGCTCACGTGGACGCATAACCGCGTCGAAGGCCGCAGCGAGTACACGCAATTGCTGTACGTGCCGGCTCACGCGCCGTTCGATCTGTGGAATCGCGATCATCGCGGCGGCCTGAAGCTGTACGTGAAGCGCGTGTTCATCATGGACGACGCCGAGCAATTGCTGCCTACGTACCTGCGTTTCGTGAAGGGCGTGGTCGATTCGAGCGATCTGCCGCTGAACGTGTCGCGTGAAATTCTGCAGGAAAGCCGCGATGTGCGGGCGATTCGCGATGGCGTGACCAAGCGTTCGCTGTCGATGCTGGAAGAACTGGCCAACTCGGATAACGACGCCGAGCGCGCAAAGTACGCCGGCTTCTGGACGGAATTCGGTCAGGTGCTAAAGGAAGGCATCGGTGAAGATCACGCCAACCGCGAGCGCATTGCAAAGCTCGTGCGCTTTGCGTCGACCCATACGGAAACGCCGGAGCAGACCGTGTCGCTGGCCGACTACGTCGCGCGGATGAAGCCCGAACAGACGAAGATTTACTACGTCACCGCCGACACCTGGCAAGCCGCGACCCACAGCCCGCACCTCGAAGTGTTCCGCAAGAAGGGCGTGGAAGTATTGCTGCTGACCGATCGCGTCGACGAGTGGATGCTGTCGTTCCTGAACGAATTCGACGGCAAGCCGTTGCAAAGCGTGGCGCGCGGCGACCTCGATCTCGGTGCGCTGAACGACGAGGAAAAGCAGGCGCAGGAGAAGGTCGGCGAAGAGTTCAAGCCGATGGTCGACAAGATGAAGGAAGCGCTCAAGGACAAGGCCAAGGACGTGCGTCTCACGTTCCGTCTGACCGATTCGCCGTCGTGCCTCGTGGCCGACGACAACGAAATGAGCGGCTATCTGCAACGCATGCTGAAGGCGGCGGGTCAGGAAGCGCCGTCGTTCCACCCGATTCTCGAAGTGAATCCGGAGCACGCGCTGGTGAAGGGCTTGCACACGGACAGCGCAAACTTCGACGACTGGTGCCATTTGCTGTTCGACCAGGCTTTGCTCGCCGAAGGTGGCGCGCTGGAAGACCCGGCGAGCTTCGTGAAGCGGACCAATGCTTTGTTGCTGGCGCGTGCGGGTTGAGTGAGCCGATCGCGTTGAGTTGACGCGCGGTGTTTGTGATTGGAAAAAGCGCTGCTTCGGCAGCGCTTTTTTTTGCCTGCCCTGATGTCTCGCGAGGTTGAGCCGATGGAGATTCAGACTCCCAGTTCGAAAGACGCCAGGCAGCCGCCTAGTTCGTGTTGGAAGTTTGCGCCTGAACATGACGCACTTGTGACAGTACGCAACCGGCCAGTTCTTTCGCCTCGTAGCAGGAGCTCTTGTCGCCAAGTATTTTCGCCGCGAGACTGCCGATCACCTTGCTGGTTTGCTTCGACGTGTGATGTTGCGCCAACGCCGAGCCCGCTAATTCCTTCTCTTCGTGCGAAACGTCTGTGCGCTGTAGAACAATAGCGGCGAGATGGGCGAGACGATCGGATGTTTCTGTCAGATTTTTTGTCGTCAAACTGAACTCCACGGTGGTTGTTGATGAGTTGACTGGTCATCAGGGCTGATCTTCAAGTGACTTGAAATTAAGTATGGTTAACTAATTAAAATCTATCAATAGCCTTATATCGAGATAGATTCATCAACTGTGAAAGTCTGGTTCGCTCTGATGCTGTCGCGTTCGGGTTCACGTTCACGTTCACGTTCGCGGAATGCGTGTCGATTGCAGAGGGACCGCCTGGCAAACTGGATTACGCACTGCGGTCGACGCAACTGCACGTTGGCCTGGTGTGATCAGGTAGTCCGCCACATTAGCGCGATGCGAAGCGCTCGATTTCGCTGGCTGCCCTGGTGCCGTTGAAAGCGTGCCGCGCGCTGCACGGCCGCCCGACACGCTTTCACTGAAACACCATGTCACGAACGAGCCGTGACTTACTTCTTCCCCATCAGCGTATCGATCGATTCACCGCGCACGATGATCTCCGTGCGGCGGTTCAACGCGCGTCCTTCAGGTGTGTCGTTGCTGGCAACGGGGTTGTTATAGGCGTTGCCCTTCGTGCGAATACGGTCGATCGCCACGCCGCGTGCCACCAGCGCGTAGCCCACCGAGGTCGCACGCGCTTCGGACAATTGCTGGTTGTATTCGAGTGTGCCGACATTGTCGGTGTAACCCTCGACGACGATCGGCTTCTTGCTGCGCGTGAGCAGCACCGCCGAGCGATTGATGACCGCCGTGGCGTCGCCGCGCACATTGGACTGGTTGAAGTCGAAGAGTGCGGATTCGGGCAGCTTGACCGCGACACCGTCTGTGACTGAGCTCACTTCGATGCCCACTGCATTGTTCAGCGAGGTTTCGGTGTCGCGTTTCAACGGGGTTGCGCACCCTGCCATCAGCACGACCGACAACGCACATGCCGTTACGCGCAGGACTGTTTTCATGTTTTCTCTCCTTTGATCCGATCACATGGCGCGCTCTTCGAATGCGAGCGAGCCGCCGCTTTGTCAAGCACGACGGTTTTAACGTGGGTCGGTCAGCGTGCGGAATCAGCGAGGTCCGAAAACAGCGATCGTTTGCGGTGGCATTGTTCCTCTCTTTCTGATCGAGATGTCGCGCGGAATATTCGCTGGGATGTTCGGAAAAGACGGGAGTGCGGGCAGAAAATCCACTGACTGCCGCGCCGTTATAATCCGATACCATGTCTATTCGTTTCGATGCAGCCGACGCCCAGTGGCGCGTCACTCCCTCGCCAGGCTTTAGTTCGGCCCAGAAAGACTGGCTGACCCGCGGCGGTTCACTAACCGCGCATCTGCGCGCGCTGGGTGCGGTCGCCGTGCGTGTCACGCGCGAACGTGTGGCGCTGCCTTGGGCGGATGAATCCGCCGCGCTTGGCATCGCACCGCGCGCGCCCGTGTGGGTGCGTGAAGTCGTATTGTCGGTAGATGGCGTGCCGTTCGTCGCCGCGCATAGTGTGACGCCGCGTGCGGCGAGTGTCGGCGTATGGCAGGCTACCCGGCGCTTGCGTACGCGGCCGCTCGCCGAGCTCTTATACAGCGACAGCAGCGTTGCGCGTTCGGCGCTGGTGAGTCGCAAGGTGAGCGCCCGCCATCCGCTATTTCGGTTGGCCGCGCACGAGATCGGCGGCGTGTCGCCGCACGTGTTGCTCGCGCGTCGCTCGGTGTTCGAACGGCACGGCGCACCGTTGATGGTGACCGAATGTATGTTGCCGTCGCTTTGGGCGCATTTGTCCGCATCGTGTGGAGCGCAGTGCCTGGATGAGCGTGTCGCTGCTTTAGCGTCGCATGCAGTGCATCCACGCATGCGCGAGCACGGACGGTCACTCGAGCATACGGCGTCGCGTGCGCATCCCCCGCTGCGCACATCCGACGAGCGAGGCCGCTAATGCTACGTGGCTTTCCTCCCGTCGCCGCCGCAAACACGCATACGCTGATTCTGGGCAGCTTTCCGGGCGAAGCATCGCTGGCGGCGACGCAGTATTACGCGCATCCGCGTAACCAGTTCTGGCGGCTTCTGGGCGCGGTGCTCGGCGAGGCTTCGTTGCACGAGTTGCCCTATGACGAGCGACTGAAGCGCGTGCTCGCACATGGCATCGGCATTTGGGACGTGCTCGATGCGTGTCACCGGGAAGGGAGTCTCGATTCGGCGATTCGCAATGCGCAGCCGAACGATTTCGATTCGCTACGTGAGCATGCGCCGCAGCTTGCAAAAGTCTGCTTCAACGGCAAGACTGCGGGCCGCTTTGCGCCGGTGATCGGCGCGGCGGGTTACGACACGCTGATACTGCCGTCTTCCAGTCCGGCAAACGCGATGCTTTCGTTTGAGCAGAAGCTGGTGGTGTGGCGAGCTGTCATCGAATGACGGCTCGCTAGTTCTGCCGAGGCGTTGCGAACAAAGAGGTCCGACGGTGGGCCTCTTTTCGCAAACCTGTCCTTCAATCGAAGCCTTTATCCTGCGTGCATCAGAACGTCAAAGCCGACGAGATCGACTGAACCGCCGCCTTGTTCAGGAAGATATAAAAATTCTGCGCCGTCGTGCTGCCGGACGGGAACAACGCGATTGTCGTACCGTCCTTCATCAACGCGCCCTCGAAAATCTCGCCGTTGTTTTGATAAAGAACCCGGTACTCGGGCGTCGCTGTATTCATCAACGTGTTGGCGACCCACGCGCGAATGCCGCCCGCCAGCGTGACGATCTGGCCGTCGCTCAGGTTATAGGTCTTGCCGTCGTTGGTGCTGGTAAAGGGGAAAAACGCTTCCAGTGTGGAGATTGTCGTGCTGCATGGCGTGATGTTGTTTCCCGTGGTGGCGGGCGCTACGCAATCGCCGACGAAAACTGTGTCGCCTACCGTTTGTCTCGTTACTTTTGTGTACGCTGCGCCCGCTTGCCAGTTCGCCGATTTGCTGTACAGCGATGCGCCGTTAATCGTATTCGTGATGAGGCCCACTGCGCTGTCGTCGAATAATTCCGTTGGTGAAGCCGAAATCGCGCCGGACAAAGGAACGTTCGTGTAACTGGTGCCGAGCAGTGTCTCGATGACGGTTTTGCCGTCGGTGGCGTATTGGGTTTCCTGGACGTTATCCCCGGTGTAACTCACCTGAATCTGAGCCGGAATGGCTTCAGTCACAACGGCTCCATTCACCAGATAGCGATCGGGGGTGAGCGTTGGCACGGCAAATCCCGAAGCCACTGTCGACGAACCCGACGTCAACTTTTGCGGACCGCCTATTGCCGGGCTTTGCGGCACGCTCGAATCTTGCGTGAAGAACGAACTATTGGGGCTCACGCTCAATGCGCCCGTGGACGAAGTCGTTATGACCAGCGAACCACGTAGATAATGCGCGCCGCCATTACTGGCTAGCGAGAAATTCTCATAGTTTTGTTGGACTGCGCTCAAGTTGGTCGGAGTCGTAGCCGGTGCGTTACTGCTGCCTCCGCCGCCACACGCGGTGAGCGAAAGTGCTCCCATGAATGTCACGGCCAGAGCAACGCGCGTGTGGATAGCTTGCAATTTTATTTTTGCTTCTTTCATTTTGATTATGTCCTTGTCAGACCCGTTTCTGCCGTCCCTTTATTGATTAAGCAGGGAGGTAACGTAATTTCGGGCTCATGCTAATGGAGCTAACGGAAAATTTGACATGTCAATTGAATTAAGCTTATTACAAGAAATTTCTTGTCATCTTTTCAGGAGTCTAGGGATCCTGAATAAATACTTGGATGTCGATAAATCTGCCGGACTCAGCGTATCGAGCCGTATGTTCAGACACAGCTCATGGCGCCTGCCGGTGCCACGGTTAATGGATGTCGCGTGCGTCGAGTGAATGTTGCATCGAGCGGATTGGCAAAGTGCAAGCGGAGTGCATGCTGCCGCAGCGCCGTGCGCGCAAAGAGCGCTCGCTTCCGGGCCAGGAGGAGACCAGCCACAGTCCCGCATTCAAGCCCAAACCCAAGCCCGCCGGCGCCCGGTAATCCGGACCGGCCCGCGCCAAATGCTATGCTCTCGTTCGACCAAAAATTGCGTCTCTAACGCGACATCCCCACATGACGAAATTGATCAAACGCGCTTCGGCCGAGGCGCGTGCCTTCCGTAACCGCGACGCGGACAGCGTCGGCGGAAAACAGAAAACCGCGAAAACCGTGCAACGCGCCGAACGCAACCTCAAAAGCGCGTTGCGCGACGACGACCTGCACGACGCGCCGCAAATCGAAACGCCGCGCAAGCCGCGTTTCGCCCCGGTGACGTTCTCGGAAGAGGGCGGCGTGCGTTTTCTGCATTTCGGCACGGAATGGGTGCAGGGCGCGATGCGTCTGCGCAAGCCCGATCACATCGAGCTCGAATATGCACAGCAGATGATGGCCTGGCTGCTGTTCATCGAAACGCCGAAGCGCATCGTCCAGCTTGGTTTGGGCGCAGCGGCGCTGACCAAGTTCGCATACCGTTTCCTGCCGGGCGCGAAGGTCGAGGCAGTGGAAGTGAACCCCGCCGTGGTGATCGCCGCGCACGCGATGTTCGGCCTGCCGCAGGACGACGCCCGTTTGACCGTGCACGAAACCGACGCATGGGACTTCGTCAACGACCGCGCCAATCACGGCACGATCGGTGCGCTGCAGATCGACGTCTACGATGCGACCGCGCGCGGCCCGGTGCTCGACAGCGTGGGCTTCTACCGCGCGGTGCGCGCGTGTCTGACCGACGCGGGCGTGGCGACGGTGAATCTGTTCGGCGATCATCCGAGCTTCGTGCGCAACATGAAGCGTCTGAATGAAGCGTTCGACGGCCGCGTGGTCGCGCTGCCGGAAGTGCACGACGGCAACCGCATCGCGATTGCGTTCTCGGGTCCGGCGCTCGACGTGCCGTTCAGCGCACTGCAAGCGCGCGCGAAGCTGATCGAAGCGGAACTCGGCTTGCCGGCGCGCAAGTGGATCAAGGGTCTGCAGGAATCGACGGGACAGAACGGCGAGTCGTTCACGATCTGATCGTTGGTGCTGCCGGACTGCCGTCATGGGTCGTCCGGCAGCGGCTTGGCCGCACCCGTCCGTACCCCTCGCCATACCCCTCGCCATACTCGCGCGACGCCTCCCCGGCAAACTTCCCGCGCCTCGGTTTTCCGCCTGCAACAATCAAAAAGCATTGTCAAAAACACCGTCCCGCCTCGGGTCGTCCCTGCTTGACCGCGCATTTGCGACTCCTATACTCTTTCGAAGCTTTCGGGGCGCCCGTGGCACCCGCGGGGCGGCCTTCAGTGTGGGATTCACCTCCCGTCGAACACGGGCCGACATTTCAATAATACGAAGAGGAGACGTCATGGCTCACGACGCCGACGCCAACAAGGCCAGCAAGCACTGGCTGTGGCTGCTGTTGTTGCCCTGGATCGCGATGATCTGGGTGCCGTCGTACAACCGGATCGAACCGCAACTGTTCGACTTCCCGTTCTTTTACTGGTACCAGCTTCTGTGGGTGCTGATCAGCGCGGTCATTACCGCGCTCGTGTACTTCAAGACCAAAACGCGCTCAAACAGCCGTTCGCAAGGGGGCGCACGATAATGAACGCCACCGCAACTTTTGTCTTCGTGTTGTTTTTTATCGGCGTCACGATTCTCGGTTTTGTCGCGGCCCACTGGCGGCGCGGCGACCTCGCGCATCTGGAAGAGTGGGGGCTGGGCGGACGCCGCTTCGGCACTGTCGTCACGTGGTTCCTGCTGGGCGGCGACCTGTACACCGCGTATACGTTTATCGCCGTGCCGGCGCTGGTGTTCGGTGCGGGTGCAACCGGTTTCTTCGCGCTGCCCTACACGATCCTGATCTATCCGTTCGCGTTCGTCGTGTTCCCGAAACTGTGGAGTATTGCGAAACGTCACGGCTACGTGACCTCGGCGGACTTCGTGTCGGCACGCTATGGCAGCCGCATGCTCGCTCTGGCGATCGCGCTGACCGGTATCGTCGCGACCATGCCGTATATCGCGTTGCAACTGGTCGGAATCGAAGTGGTGATCGGCGCGCTCGGCTTCGACACCACGGGCTTCGTCGGCGATCTGCCGCTGATCATCGCGTTCGCGATTCTCGCGGCATACACGTACACGTCGGGTCTGCGCGCACCGGCGATGATCGCGGTGGTCAAGGACATCCTGATCTACGTGACGATCTTCGCGGCGATCATCGTGATTCCGCCGCAACTGGGCGGCTTTGGTCATATTTTCGGTGTCGTGCCGCCCGCCAAGCTGCTGCTGAAGTCGCCGGACGTGTCCAGCCTGAACGGCTACAGCGCGTACGCGACGCTCGC
The DNA here is from genome assembly GCF_904848625.1 of Paraburkholderia metrosideri. Lineage (GTDB taxonomy): Bacteria > Pseudomonadota > Gammaproteobacteria > Burkholderiales > Burkholderiaceae > Paraburkholderia > Paraburkholderia metrosideri. The sequence continues at coordinate 166,766 of NZ_CAJHCP010000003.1, read as the reverse complement.
GGTCGGCTCGGCGCTCGCGCTGTTCCTGTATCCGCATTCGATCACGGCGGTGCTGTCGTCGAAATCGGGTAACACGATCCGCCGCAATATGGCGATGCTGCCGGCGTACTCGCTGGTGCTCGGCCTGCTCGCGCTGCTCGGCTTCATGGCGCTCGCGTCGGGCGTGAAGGACATGCCGGAATTCGCGCCGTACTTCAAGGCGTTCGGCCCGAACTTCGCGGTGCCCGCGCTGTTCCTGCACTATTTCCCGTCGTGGTTTGTCGGTGTCGCATTTGCGGCAATCGGGATCGGCGCGCTGGTGCCGGCGGCGATCATGTCGATTGCGGCCGCGAACCTGTACACGCGTAACGTGCACAAGGAGTTCATCAACCGCAATATGACGCACGAGCAGGAGACCAATGTCGCGAAGCTGGTGTCGCTGATCGTCAAGGTCGGCGCGGTCGCGTTCATTCTCGGCCTGCCGCTTACGTACGCGATCCAGTTGCAACTGCTCGGCGGCATCTGGATCATCCAGACGCTGCCGGCCATCGTGCTTGGGCTGTTCACGCGCGTGCTCGACTATCGCGGCCTCTTGATCGGCTGGGCGGTCGGCATTGCAACCGGCACGTGGATGGCGATTTCGCTGAAGCTGGCCAGTTCGATCTTCACGATCCACCTGTTCGGCATGGCAATCCCGGGCTATGCGGCGGTGTGGTCGCTGATCGTGAACCTGGTGGTGTCGGTCGTGGTGAGCCTGCTGGTACGCGCGTTCGGCATGCAGCGCGCCGAAGACCGCACCCGTCCGGAGGATTATCTGGACGTGGTCGAGGGTTGAGCTTTATCGAGCGGATTCGCTCCGCTTCGATGGCGCTCGCGTGGCCCCGTTTGACAGGGGCACGCTGACAACACAACGCCTGCACGCGAAAGCGTGCGGGCGTTTGTACGTGTCGATTCCGAACGCCGCACACGGGTTGGCGCGGGTGTTGAACGCAACGGCGCATCGGGGCGTGTGTGGTGGCGTTTGTCTTTACCCCGCACTCCGGGCAGGATAGCGGAACCGTCCATCACCGCGTTCGTCGCGCCGCCATGGCCTCTGCCGATTCCCGCACCGTGATCCCGCGCCGCTCGGCGCTCAGCCGGATGGTCCGCGCGGTGACGTCGCCGTACTACCGATATCGACACGCGAAGGTGCTGCACAGTCTGCGCGTCGGCCTCGCGATGCTGGTCTCGATCCTGGCGACGACCGGGATCGACATTCCGCACGGCATCTGGTCGTCGGTGACGTTGCTGGTGGTGATCGGCGGCTTGCAGCACCACGGCAATATCCGCAAGAAAGCGGCGGAGCGGGCGGCGGGAACGCTGCTTGGCGCGACGATCGGGCTGCTGCTGATCGTGCAGCAGAATCTGCTCGGCTCGCTGCCGCTCACCTATGTGCTGATGGCGATTGTCGCGGCGATCTGCGCGTGGTTCGCGATCGGGTCGTCCGGCTATATCGGGTTGCTCACGGCGATCACGATGTGCATCGTCGCAGGCCATGGCGACAATCTGATCGATGTCGGCTTGTGGCGCACGCTCAACGTGCTGATCGGGATTGTGATTGCGCTGGCGTTTTCGTTCGCGTTGCCGCTGCACGCCACCTATTCGTGGCGCTACGGGCTCGCTGCGAACCTGCGCGAGTGCGCGTCGATCTACGCGCGGCTGATCGACGGCGGCAGCATCAGCGAGGAAGAGCAGGTCAAACGCTTTCTACTGATCAACCGGCGGCTGGTGCAGTTGCGCTCGCTGATGCCGTCGGTGGCGAAGGAAATCGATGTGCAGCAGTTGAAGCTGGAGGAGATCCAGCGACTGCATCGCTCGGTGTTGAGCGCGCTGGAATTGCTCGCGACGGGGCCGCTGATGCACGCCGACGCCGCCGCGCGTGCCGCGTACGCGGCGCAATGCGGTGTCGAGGTGCGCGCCGTGCGTGGCATTCTGCTGGCGATGGCGCGCGCGTTACGCTTTGGCCGCGTCACGCATTTCAGCATTCCGGCTGCGTCGCCGCTCGCGCAGCGCCACTCGGACATCGCGTTGACGCTGCCGGGCGACCTTCAGGGGCCTTATTGGCTCGGCCAGCGGCTTGCGGAGCAGGTGGACCGGCTACGCGCGCTGTTGCTCGCGACCGAGCCGAACTGGAACATCGAACGGCATTCGCGGACTTTGCTGAAGATTTAGGCCGGTGGTGAGTCCGGGCGATCGGGTTCCGAGACCATCCACATCAGTCCGAAGCGGTCGACGAGCATGCCGAAGCCCGTGCTCCAGAAGGTGGGCTGAAGCGGCATGACGACCTGGCCGCCGTCGGCGAGTGCATCGAAATATTTTTTCGCGGAGGCGGCGTCGTCGGCGGTGAGCGACAGGCTGAAGCCGCTCATCTTTTCATTCGGATTGCAATTACCGTCGGACGCCATCCAGTTGGTGGAGCCCATCTTCAGGTTCGCGTGCATGATTTTCTCAGCGAGCTCCGGGCGCGGCGGGTTGTGCGCGTCGGGCGGCGCTTCCTTGTAGCGCATCTTGACGGTCACTTCGGCACCGAGCTTCGCGCAGTAATAGTCGAGCGCTTCTTCACAACGGCCGTTGAAAAACACGTAAGGCTGAACGTACATGATCGTCTCCCGAAATTGGACCAGCGGCGCCGGTGTTTCTCGCTAAATGGCAGCGGAAAGGGCGTGCGGATGATTGTAGTCGTCTGTTGGAGTGGGGTGGATGACGTTATTGCGTAGGGTGGGGCGGGAGTTTTGAGGGGGACGAGTGTGAAGGGCAATGGCATACGGCGCGCGGCGCACAGTGCGTGCAAACTGAAAACCGCATTGGCAACTAACGGCACAAACGGCCGACGGCCGACGGCCGACGCCCAATGCCCGACGGCCAACGCCCAATGCCCAATGCCCGACGGCCAATGCCCGACGCCCAACGCCCAACGCCCAACGGCCAATGCCCAACGGCAAACGGCCAATGCCCAACGGCAATGCCCAACGGCAAACGGCCAAACGCCAAACAGCGTTAGCCACCCACGGCGCGAACGCAGCCATGCGCAAACGACAAACGGTAAACGACAAACGGCCCGGAACCATCACGTTCCGGGCCGCCTGCCTGGCACTACCAGCGCCCACCGATGCCGGCAGCGCAACTCACCATACTCGCCGTACCGCTTACCGCAGCGCTTCGATCAGCTTCTCCAGCTTCACAGCGTCCGCGGCAAACGCGCGGATACCTTCAGCCAGCTTCTCAGTCGCCATCGCTTCGTCGTTGACGAGGAAACGGAACGACGATTCATCGACCGGAACGCGCTCGATGCTCGCATCATTCGACATGTCCGGCGACAGCTTGCGCTCCACCTTCTCGGTGCTGTCCTGCAGCTTTTGCAGCAGATCCGGGCTGATGGTCAGCAGATCGCAGCCAGCCAGTTCCAGAACCTGACCCGGCGTGCGGAAGCTTGCGCCCATCACCTCGGTTTTGTAACCGAACTTCTTGTAGTACGCGTAAATGCGGCGCACCGATTTGACGCCTGGATCGTTCGCGCCGCCGTCTTTCGCTTCGTCCCACGCGCTGCCGGCGTTTTTCTTGTACCAGTCGTAAATCCGGCCGACGAATGGCGAAATCAGTTGCGCACCCGCTTCCGCGCACGCCGCAGCCTGGGCGAGCGAGAACAGCAGCGTCATGTTGCAGTGGATACCTTCTTTCTGCAGCACTTCGGCTGCGCGGATCCCTTCCCACGTGGACGCTAGCTTGATCAGCACACGTTCGCGGCCGATTCCATGGTCCTTGTACAGCGCGATCAGTTCGCGGCCCTTGGCGATCGACGCTTCGGTGTCGAACGACAGGCGTGCATCGACCTCAGTCGACACGCGACCCGGGATGATCTTGAGGATTTCGGTGCCGAACGCGATCAGCAACTGGTCGATGACTTCGCCGACCGGCTTCGACGCATGCGCCTTCACGGTTTTTTCGAGCAGCGGCTTGTAGTCGTCCTTCTGCACGGCTTTGAGGATCAGCGACGGATTGGTGGTCGCGTCCTGCGGCTTGTACTGGGCAAGCTGCTGGAAGTCGCCGGTATCGGCGACGACGGTGGTGTATTGCTTGAGTTGGTCGAGTGCGGTTGTCATGTTCGAGCCTTCAGGGCGCATCTGCGCCGTGGTTCAGGAGAAATGAGGTCGCCGCCGGACTGACCGGACGAATCAGCGACGGCGGCCGCGGGTCACGCTGCAGCGCCGCCCATGATGTTGCCGGGAAACGCTGACGGATGCTTCTATTCTATGGCGGATCGCCTGAACCGGTATTGACAGTTGGCTTTGGCGATCCGTTCAAACGGATTGTCGGCGATCGCCAGGCGGGGCGCAAACCGCTCACGCGCGACGCGCATTCAACACCAGTTGCGTCAGCACGCCCGCGACCAGACCCCAGAACGCCGAGCCGATCGACAGTAGGGTCAGCCCGGACGCCGTGACCATGAACGTCACCAACGCGGCTTCGCGCTGCTTCACGTCCTGCATTGCGTTGGCGAGACCGCTCATGATCGAGCCGAATAGCGCCAGCGCCGCGACGGATACAACCAGCGCCTTCGGCAACGCCGCGAACAACGCTGCAATGGTTGCGCCGAAAGTCCCGGCGATCAGATAGAAAATCCCGCACCAGACCGCGGCGGTGTAACGCTTGTCGTGGTTTTCGTGTGCTTCGGGGCCGGTGCAGATCGCTGCCGTGATCGCAGCAAGATTGATGCCGTGCGAGCCGAACGGCGCGAGCAGCAGTGACGCGATGCCGGTCGTCGAAATCAGCGGCGCGGACGGCGTGGTGTAGCCGTCGGCGCGCAGTACGGCGATGCCCGGCACGTTTTGCGACGCCATCGCGACGACGAACAGCGGAATGCCGATGCTCACGCAAGCCGCCAGCGAAAACGCCGGGAAAGTGAACACCGGATGCGCCAGCGCGACGTGGAACCGGCTGAAATCGAGCAGCCCGAGCAGACCGGCTGCCGCTGTGCCGACCACCAGCGTCGTCACGATCGCATAACGCGGAGCCAGCCGTTTGACGATCAGGTAAGTGAAGAACATCACGAGCACGAGCGCGGTCTGGAATTGCGCGGCGCGGAAGATCTCGATGCCGATTTCGAACAGGATCCCCGCCAGCAACGCCGACGCGATGCCGGCCGGGATTTTCTTCATCAGCGTGTCGAACCAGCCGGTCAGGCCGACAACCGTCAGCAGCACCGCGCAGACGATAAACGCGCCGATGGCCTCCGGATAAGACACGTGAGGCAGCGACGACACCAGCAGCGCCGCGCCGGGCGTCGACCACGCAATCACAATCGGAGCGCGAAACCGCAGCGACAGGCCGATCGTGCAAACCGCCATGCCAATGGAAAGCGCCCAGATCCACGACGAAATCTGTGCGTCGGTCAGATGCGCGGCCTGACCCGCCTGGAACATCAGCACGAGCGAACTGGTATAGCCGGTCATCATCGCGACAAAGCCGGCGACGATGGCGGATAGCGACGTGTCGGCGAGCGGATTGAGGCGTTTGGGTGGCGTGGCCGCCGGTGACAACTCAGGCGATGAAGATGGACTCATGCAAAGGCTTTCTTATAGTTGAGAGTAAAACCCGACCCAATACGCAATACGCAATACGCAATACGCAATACGCAATACGCAATACGCAATACGCAATACGCAATACGCAATACGCAAATACGTGACACGCGGCGGCGACGTCTGCGGCCAGCGCTATTTGCTCAGCACCCGCATCGCGGTTTCGAGACCGGCCAGCGTCAGCGGGTACATCCGCTGCCCCAGCACTTCGCGGATCGCCCCGACCGACTGCCGGTACGCCCATAACCCCTCGGGCTCGGGATTGAGCCACGCGAAATGCGGGAAATGATCCGCCAGCCGCCGCAGCCACACCGCACCGGCCTCGGCGTTGTTGTATTCCACCGAGCCGCCCGGTTGCAGTACTTCATAAGGGCTCATCGTCGCATCGCCGACGAAGATCAGCTTGTAGTCGGGCGTGAACTTGTGCAGCAGATCCCACGTCGGCATCCGCTCGGCGTGACGGCGGCGGTTATTTTTCCACAGGAAGTCGTACACGCAGTTGTGGAAATAATAAAACTCGAGGTGCTTGAACTCGGCCTTGGCCGCCGAGAACAGTTCTTCGGTGCGCTTGATGTGGTCGTCCATCGAGCCGCCCACGTCGAGCAGCATCAGCACTTTCACCTTGTTGTGCCGCTCGGGCACCATCTTCAGGTCGAGCCAGCCGGCGTTGGCGGCGGTGCTGCGGATCGTGTCGGGCAGGTCGAGTTCTTCGGCCGCGCCTTCACGGGCAAAGCGGCGCAGACGGCGCAGCGCGACCTTGATATTGCGCGTGCCGATTTCGACCTGATCGTCGTAATCGCGATACGCGCGGGCTTCCCACACCTTGACGGCGGTGCGGTTGCCGCCCGCATCGCCGCCGATCCGTACGCCTTCCGGGTTGTACCCGCCATTGCCGAACGGCGACGTGCCACCCGTGCCGATCCATTTGCTGCCGCCTTCGTGGCGCTCTTTCTGTTCGTCGAACAGTTCCTTCAGGCGCTCCATCAGCTTGTCGAGGCCGCCCATCGCCTCGATCTGCGCTTTTTCTTCCGGCGACAGATCGCGTTGGAGCTTCTTTTTCAGCCAGTCGAGCGGCACGTCGAACGCAAGTTCCGACGCCTGCGCGACGCCGTTGAAATACGCGCCGAACGCCTGATCGAACTTGTCGAAATACTGCTCGTCCTTGACCAGCGTGATGCGTGCCAGGTAGTAGAACTCATCGAGCGACGGCGCGATGACGTTGGCTTTGAGCGCTTCGAGCAGCGTCAGGTATTCCTTGACCGACACCGGCAGTTTGGCGGAGCGCAGCGAGTAGAAGAAATCGATCAGCATGCTGGGTCCCATGCAGGAGAGTTGCCGCAGCGGCGAGCGGCGAGCGGCGAGCGGCGGTGCGGCACACCGGCTGGCGGTTTGGATCGCATTGCTGCTGACTGGACTCGCCAGTCAGCGGGCAATCGTGGTCAACGTGATTCGAACCGCTGGCCAATCACTGCTCAACGGTTATTACGGTTCATGAAAATCAGCCGCTCGAACAGGCTCACATCCTGCTCGTTTTTCAGCAGCGCGCCGTGCAGCGGCGGAATGATCTGCTTCTGATCCGACGAGCGCAGCGCTTCGGGAGGAATGTCTTCGGCGAGCAGCAGTTTGAGCCAGTCGAGCAACTCCGAGGTGGACGGCTTCTTCTTCAGTCCAGCCACATTGCGCAGTTCGAAAAAGCTCTGCATGGCAGCGGCGAGCAGCTCTTTCTTGATGCCGGGGTAGTGCACCTCGACGATCTGCTGCATCGTCACCGGATCGGGAAACTTGATGTAGTGGAAGAAACAGCGGCGCAGGAACGCGTCCGGCAGTTCCTTCTCGTTGTTCGACGTGATGATCACGAGCGGGCGCTGTTTCGCGCGGATCAACTCGTGCGTCTCGTACACGTAGAACTCCATGCGGTCGAGTTCGCGCAGCAGGTCGTTCGGGAATTCGATGTCGGCTTTATCGATCTCGTCGATCAGCAGCACGGTTTGCTCGTCCGACTCGAACGCTTGCCACAGCACGCCCTTGACGATGTAGTTGCGGATATCCTTGACGCGTTCGTCGCCGAGTTGCGAATCGCGCAGACGCGACACCGCATCGTATTCGTACAGACCCTGCTGGGCCTTGGTGGTGGACTTGATATGCCATTGCAATAACGGCATGCCGAGTGCGGCGGCGACCTCTTCGGCGAGCATGGTTTTGCCCGTGCCTGGTTCGCCCTTGATCAGCAGCGGGCGCTTCAGCGTCATCGCGGCGTTGACCGCGAGCTTGAGGTCGTCGGTGGCGACGTACTGCGATGAGCCTTCGAAACGCATGGCGAGATGCTCTTTTTTGGGAAAAAACCCAGTATAAGTCAGAAGACCTGTTGGCTTGAAACCGGCTCGCGTATGGTGTGACCCGCGGTGTCGTCCGCGATGCGGCGTCCGCAGGCGGGTCTTTCCGCGGCGCATTTCGGGTGGGCGGCGGGCCGGTTGAGTGGCGCTTGCCAGGCATGCGATGTGTTCAGGAAGCCCGGTTGGGTGAGCACGCTGCCGCGTTGTTGACCTGCAGCGGGTAAACGATGTGTCAGCGATGTGTCAGCGATGCGTCGGCGCTGTACCGGCGCGCTGTATGGGCGTTGTGCGAGGCTTGCCGCAATGGGTCGGCAAGCCGGGCAGGAGCCGGTGTCGTCGGACGCCAGACCTTGCCTGGCGGGCCTTGCGAGCTGAAAAGACGGTGCTGTCGAAGCCGCTTTCGACGGGCGCGCCTGCGGCCCCGCCTGGTGGACGTTCGGCGCGACCGCGCGGTACAATTAGCCCGATTTTTTTGGCCTGCGTGGCTACCCTACAAGAAGAACGGCGCGGGCCGTTGCCATTCCGGGCGCCCGTCTCCCCTCAAGCCAGGTTACATGCTATGAAAAAATTCGTTGGCAAAAACGTCGTAATCGTTGCGCTGTCGGTATTTGGGGGCTTCGCGGCCACTGCGCAGGCGGCGGATCCAGTAGGTAACGTCAAGGCGGGCCAGAGCAAAGTCGCAATGTGTATTGGCTGTCACGGCATCCCGGAATATCGCACAGCGTACCCTGAGGTCTACCGCGTACCTATGCTGGGCGGGCAGAATCGGGCTTACCTCGAAAGCGCATTGCGCGCCTACAAGAAGGGTGACCGCCACTTCGACACCATGCATGCCATCGCCGTTACGCTGTCGGATCAGGACATTGCCGACATTGCCGCTTACTACGCAGCGCAAAATTCCTCTTCGAAAAGCAATCCCGACAAGTGATCGGCGTCGGTCACCCGGCTATAACTATTCGCGGGATAGGAGAATTCATGATTAAGCCACAACAGGCACTCCACACGGTGTTCAAGGCTGCATGCGCGTCGGCGGCAATACTGGGTCTGGTCGCAGCAAACGTTGCGTACGCTGCCGACGCCGCCAACGGCAAAGTGCTGTCCGACAGCCACAACTGCGTGGCGTGTCACGGCGTGAGACTGAACAATCCGGTCAGCCCTGAGTTTCCGAAGCTGGCTGGGCAGCATTCGGACTATATCTACTGGGCGCTGCGTCAATACCAGATGGGCAACGGCAACCCGCATCTCGGCCGTAACAACTCGATCATGCAGGCGCAGGTGCAAAATCTGTCGCCGAACGACATGAAAGATCTCGCGGCTTACATCGAATCGCTGAGCGGCGATCTGGTGCAGAAGAAATAAAGGCGTTGCGCCGCTTGCGCGTGCTGTCGGATTGAAAAACACCTCGCTTTGGCGAGGTGTTTTGTTTTGGGCGCCGGCAAGGGATTAGCGGAGGGGCGGGAGGTCACTGTCGCTGTCGCTTTCGCCTTCGCTTGCTGCGGGGTGTCTTGTGAGCCGTGGCTAGTAGGCCTCTATCGGACCGTGTTGTTGATCGGCGGCGGGGCCGCGAGCCCCGTCTGGCTTTCAGCTAAACTCAAAGGCCTACGAGTGAGTTGCGCGGCTGGGTGGCCATGCGCGCTCGAATGCTTGCTTTCCCGCACCTGCTCTCATCGTCAATCGCGCGTGGCGCGGCGCTCTATGCGTTGCAGATAAGCGTCCGTATCCGGCGGGGTGCCGGTGCGCTGTGCTTCCCAGATGGTCTCGCCGAGGCAGTCCATGATCGCGTGCTGCGCTTCGTGGGTCGAGCCGAGGCGAGCTGCGAGCCGCTCATGCGCGGCGCGAATGCCCGGCGGCTGGTCGATCGACAACTGTTCGGTGATCGCCAGGTGCATCGACAGATGCAGAAACGGGTTCGTTTGACCGCGTTCAGGCGAGTAGTCCTGCGCCTGTGCCGCGCCGCCATCGTTCAGGTCGGCATGGTATTCGGGGTGCTCGACGATCCAGTCGGCGGCAATCGCCTCCAGCGGCGTCAGAATCTCGCCTTTGCGCTGTTTGCGCCAGGTGTCGGTGAAAAAGAGGCGGACTTCGTCGCGGCTGGGATTGAACATCGTGGGACCGGTGCGTATTGGAGTGGGGCGCTTTGAATGCGCGGAGTGCGCGCGCAAACCGCTATTTTACGCCGGGGCGGCGTAGGCCGCAGACACTGAAGCCGCGAGCCGCGAGCCGCGAGCCGCGAGCCGCGAGCCGCAGCCGCAAGCCGCAGCCGCAGCCGCAGCCGCAAGCCGCAAGCCGCAAGCCGCAGCCGCAGCCGCAAGCCGCAGCCGCAAGCCGCAGCCGCAAGCCGCAGCCGCAAGCCGCAGCCGCAGCCGCAAGCCGCAAGCCGCGAGCCGCAGCCGCAAGCCGCAGCCGCAGCCGCAGCCGCAGCCGCAGCCGCAGCCGCAGCCGCAGCCGCAGCCGCAGCCGCAGCCGCAGCCGCAGCCGCAGCCGCAGCCGCAGCCGCAGCCGCAGCCACAAGCCACAAGCCACAAGCCACAAGCCGCAAGCCGAAGCCGCAACCCAACGCCGCGCCCCCCTCAAAGATCCGGCGGCGGTGTCTTCGGTCTGAATTCGCAAAGCGGCTCGATCGCGCAATGCCAGCATTCAGGGCGGCGCGCCCTGCACACATAGCGGCCGTGCAGAATCAGCCAATGGTGCGCATCCTGCTTGAACTCGGCGGGCGTGAATTTTTCCAGCGCCGCCTCGACCGCGCGGACATCCTTGCCGGGCGCGAGCCCAGTTCGATTCGCAACCCGAAAGATATGCGTATCGACGGCGATGGTTGGATGACCGAACGCCGTATTCAAAATCACGTTGGCCGTTTTCCGGCCAACCCCCGGCAGACCTTCAAGCGCCTCGCGATCCTCCGGCACCTCGCCCCCGTACTGGTCGAGCAGAATGCGGCACGTCGCGATGACATTCTTCGCCTTGGTGCGATAGAGCCCGATCGTCTTGATGTAGCCGGTCACGCCTTCTTCGCCGAGATCGAAGACCTTCTGCGGCGTGTTCGCGACCGGGAACATCTTGCGCATCGCTTTGTTGACCGACACGTCGGTGGCCTGTGCGGACAACAGCACGGCGATCAGCAATTCGAACGGTGAGGTGTACTCGAGTTCGGTGGTCGGGTGCGGGTTCAGGCTCTGAAGCGTTTCGTAGATAGCGCGGCGTTTGTTCGCGTTCATGCGGAAGCTTGAAGTGAAGGTCGATTAGCGCGGGTTGGACGGCTTGTCGGCGTCACCGTTGCCGTCGGTGGTGAGCCCGAGACGGCGGCGGCGTGCTTCTGCGGCGTCGATCTGCGCCTGCACGTCGGCGCTGACCTGATCCGTGTTCCGTGGACCCTGACCCTTGGCCGCCAACTCTTCCTTTTTCTTGCGAGCACGTTCGAGTGCGGCCTGGATGATCGCGCGTTTCTTCGCTTCGGCGTCGTCTGCCGTGGGTGAGGCGCCGGGTGCAGCGGATTCGGTGGCTTGCGTGGCGCATGAACTCAGCGCCGCCGCAGAGACACCCGCACCCGCACCCGCACCCGCACCCGCACCCGCACCCGCACCCGCACCCGCACCCGCACCCGCACCCGCACCCGCACCCGCACCCGCACCCGCACCCGCACCCGCACCCCCACCCGCTCGCCGCGCCGCAGCACGCGCTTCGGCGGCTTCGCGCTCGCGTGTCAGGCGCGCTTCGCGTCGGTTATGACGGGCACGCGCCGCGTCGGCCTGGCTTTGGCTCCACGCGTCCCAGCCGGTCGCGTCGCCTGTCACCGACGGCATCGAAATGCAGTCGACCGGGCACGGCGGCACGCACAGATCGCAGCCCGTGCAGAGTTCGGCGATCACGGTGTGCATCTGTTTCGGTGCGCCAACTATTGCGTCGACCGGACAGGCCTGCATGCACAACGTGCAGCCGATGCAAACCTGTTCGTCGATAACCGCCAAAGGACGCGGCCGTTCGACGCCATTGGCGGAATTGAGCGGAATCACCGGTTTGCCGAGCAACGCAGCGAGGCGTGCGACACCTTCGGCGCCGCCTGGAGGGCACTGGTTGTAATTGGCTTCGCCGTTTGCGACGGCCTCGGCATAAGGACGGCATGCGGGATAACCGCACTTCGTGCATTGCGTTTGGGGCAGCAGATCTTCAATGCGATCCGCGAGTATTTGTATGTCTGTCACGGTCACGACGTGGGGGTTTGGCTTGCGGCCGCACAGCTTGAATTAAATAGCACATTATCGCCGATTTCCCCAATTGCCATCCGCAATCCATGTGCCATAATCGAAGCGCTTTTTCGAAAGACCGCAGAAGGGTGTCCCCCAACCATGGCGCGCCCCGTTCAGTGCTGCCGGTGCAAGGTCCGAGGAGAGACCGGCGGCACGACCCGGATAACGCGGCTCACGAAGACGATGCCACCATGAATCAGCCGAAAATCAAAAGAGATCCTGAAGGCACGAGGCGCCGCATTTTGCTCGCGGCGGCCGAAGAGTTTGCAAATGGTGGGCTATTCGGCGCGCGCGTCGATCAGATCGCCCGCCGCGCGGAAACGAATGAACGCATGCTGTATTACTACTTCGGTAGTAAGGAGCAGCTTTTCACTGCCGTTCTCGAGCACGCTTTCAGCGCGCTCAATGAGGCGGAACGTACTCTCGAACTGAACGGCATTGCGCCGGTCGAGGCGGTCACACGTCTCGCGCATTTCGTTTGGGATTACTACCGCGATCACCCGGAGTTGCTGCGGCTCATCAACAACGAGAATCTGCATGAAGCACGCTACATGCAGAAGTCGACGCGCATCCGCGAAATGATCTCGCCGATCGTCGCCACGCTCGGCGGCATTCTCGAACGTGGTCAACGCGCGGGGCTGTTTCGTACCAACGTCGATCCGTTGCGCTTTTACGTGACGTTGTCGGGCATGGGTTACTACATCGTGTCCAACCGCTTCACGCTCGAGGCAACGCTCGGCCGCGATTTCAGCAGTGCGTCTGAACGCAGCGAAGTGATCCAGATGAATACCGAGTTGCTGCTCGCGTATCTATTGCGGAAGTAGTGGGGCGGCGTCAGCGGCGCTGCTAACGTGCGAGCTTTAAAAGCAGCGGCGTTAATCGCCCATTAACCAGCAATGTTCGCAAACAACAACGGCCTCGAAAGAGGCCGTTGTTCGAACTGCTATGCGCAACTGCTATGCGCAACATCACCTGGAATTGACTCAGGCTTCGACTTTTTCCTTCACAACCTTGGGCGCCTTGTTGTGCTCAAGGATGAATTCGCGCAACTGCGGATAAATGATGGTGCGCCAGCGGCGTCCCGAGAAAATGCCGTAGTGTCCGCATTTTTCCGCCGTGAAGTGACGCTTGTCCTGCTGGGGAATACCGGTGCACAGATCGTGCGCGGCATAAGTCTGGCCGTCGCCGGAGATGTCGTCGAGTTCGCCTTCGATCGTGAAGAGCGCGGTCTTCGTGATGTCCTGCGGCTTGACCCGTTCACCCGCAACGTCCCACGTACCCTCGGCCAGACGGAATTCCTGGAACACCACGCGAATCGTGTCGAGGTAATAGTCCGCGTCCATGTCGAGCACAGCGTTGTACTCGTCGTAGAAGCGACGATGCGCTTCCGCGTCGTCTTCGTCGCCGCGCAGCAGGCTCTGGTAGTAATCCCAGTGCGAAGCGGCGTGGCGCTCCGGGTTCATCGCGACAAAACCGGTGTGCTGCAAAAAGCCCGGATACACCTTGCGGCCCACGCCCGGATAGTTAGGCGGCACCGTGAAAATCACGTTGTTCTCGAACCATTCGTACGAGTGCTGCGTGGCGAGCGAGTTGACCGAAGTCGGGCTCTTGCGGGCGTCGATCGGGCCACCCATCATCGTCATGGTGCGCGGCGTGTCTTCGCCGCGGCTCGCCATCAGCGAAATGGCGGCGAGTACCGGCACGGTCGGCTGACATACCGAGATCACATGCAGATTTTTCGCGCCGATGTGGCGAATGAATTCCTGAATGTACGCGACGTAATCGTCGAGACGAAACTCGCCGGCTTCGAGCGGCACCATGCGCGCGTCGATCCAGTCGGTCAGGTAGACCTTGTGGTCTTGCAGCAACGTGCGCACGGTGTCGCGCAACAGCGTGGCGTGGTGTCCTGACAACGGCGCGCAGACCAGTACGACCGGCTCGTCTTTCAATTGAATGACAGCGTCGCTGTCGTCCGCGAAGCGCTTGAAGCGCATCAGGCGGCAAAACGGCTTTTCGACAATCGTTTGTTCGATGATCGGAATGTTGTGGCCGTCTTTAACAATTTGATGAAGATTGAACTCGGGTTTCTCGTAATCTTTACCAAGCCGGTAAAGAAGTTCGTAACCGGCTGACAGGCGCGTGGCGCCCGGCACATAGGCCAGAGGACTGGCAGGATTCGCGAATGATTTCGACGCGGCCTGGGCCCAGGCGGTGAGGGGGCTCAACATCGCCCGCTGGAATTCATGCAATTGGTAGAGCATAGGTGCTCCGTTTTAAGCGGTTCGCATGGGGCTTCGCAAACACGCGTGAGGCGTTGTGGCGGGCCATTTTGGTTGTGGGCACATTGATTTTCGGCCGACAGTCTGATCGATCATATCGAACAACGCGTACTTGTGCAATGCAGCAATTTGCATCGGAAGTGCATGCAAACTGTCACTGAATCATGCTAGTGGCGATGTTGCTGTGCCGCTATTGGGAATTGCCTCAGCCTCAAGTTCCGAGTCTGTCAGGCCGTTATGAGGCGGCTGACCGGTGGCCTGTGCCATCTCCTGTTCGTGCTTCATCAGATTCAGGCCGGTGTGCACCAACGCCACATGCGAGAACGCTTGCGGGAAGTTACCAACCAGACGTTTCGCGGCCGGATCGTATTCTTCGGCGAGCAAACCGACGTCGTTGCACAGCGCGAGCAGTCGCTCATACATCGCAATAGCTTCGTCGATACGGCCTTGCAGCGCCAGGTTGTCCACCATCCAGAACGAACACGCGAGAAACGTGCCTTCTCCGGGCGGCAGGCCATCGTCGAATTCAGTGGTGCGGTAGCGCATCACGAAACCGTCGTGCATCAGGTCGCGTTCGATTGCCGCCACCGTGCCCTTCACGCGCGGATCCTGCGGCGGCAGGAAGCCGACCATCGGCATCAGTAGCACGCTGGCGTCGAGCTGATCGCTGCCGTAATACTGCGAGAATGCGTTGAGCGCCGGATTCCACGCTTTCTCGCAGACCTCGGCGTGGATCTTGTCGCGGATCGCGCGCCACTCGTCGAGCGGCCCGTCGAGCTTGAACATCTCGGCCGAGCGGATCGCCCGGTCGAACGCGACCCATGCCATCACTTTCGAGAACGTGAAATGCTGGCGGCCGCCGCGGGTTTCCCAGATGCCTTCGTCAGGCTCCTGCCAGATCGTGTCCAAGTGTGTCAGCAGCGAGCGCTGCACGTTCCATGCGGTGTCGTCCGCCTGCAGACCGCCGACGCGCGCCAGGTGCAGTGCGTTCATCACTTCGCCGTAGACGTCGAGCTGACGCTGGCCGACCGCGTTATTACCGATGCGCACCGGACTCGCACCCTGGTAGCCCGGCAGCCAGTCGATTTCAAACTCAGGCAAGCGCCGTTCGCCGGCGATCCCGTACATGATCTGCAATTGCTCTGGCGCGCCGGCCATCACGCGGCCGAGCCAGCTTCGCCACGCGCGTGCTTCGTCGTAGTAGCCGCCGCGCATCATCGCGAGCAGGGTGATGGTGGCGTCGCGCAGCCAGCAGTAACGGTAGTCCCAGTTGCGCGTGCCGCCGAGCTGTTCCGGCAGCGACGTGGTGGGTGCGGCAACGATCCCGCCGGTCGGTTCATAAGCGAGCGCCTTCAGCGTGATCAGCGAGCGGCGGATCGGCTCAGCCCAGCGGCCTTCCACCGTGCTGCGCGCCGACCATTCGAGCCAGTGATTTTCGGTGCGGGCGAGCGAGGTGTGCGGATCGCGCGCGGGCGGAATGCGCAGATGCGACGCTGCATAGGCGAGCGAAAACGGCACGCGCTCGCCCTCACTGACCGTGAATTCGGCGACCGTCTTCATGTCTTCGCCGCGCAGTTCGACCGGTGTGCGCAGCACGGCGGTATCGGGTCCGACGATCGCCTTGATGCCGCTGTCGTGCTTCAGCCGATCGACCCACGGAATCGAAAAGCCATAGTCGAATCGCAGCACCAGTTCCATCTTCATCTTCACGGTGCCGCGTTTGCCGACGACGATCCGCACCATCTCCGACCAGCCATTGCCGGGCGGCATGAAATCGATCAGCGTGACGGCGCCTTCGGGCGTCTCGAAGTCGGTTTCGAGAATCAGCGTTTCGCCGCGATAGCGGCGCGTGATGGTGGGCGGGGTGTCCGTGACCGGGGCGAGCAGCCAGCGGCCGTTGTCGGGCGTGCCGAGCAGCGCCGCAAAGCAGGCGCCGGAGTCGAAGCGCGGCCAGCAGAGCCAGTCGACGGAACCGTCGCGTGAGACGAGCGCGGCCGTGTGGCCGTCGCCGATGAGCGCATAGTCTTCGATAAGTGCAGGCATGGATCAACGTATCGGTTACGACGCGCGGCCCGGGCCGCGGCGTCTCGGGTGAGGGTTATTACGGGACTCGCGCCATGCGCTTTGGTTCGTTCTGATTTTTCGGGCAATGCGGCAAAACGCGAGTTGGTAATCTGTGAAACCACTGCCTACAATCGGATTTCAAGCCGATGCCCGGAGCCTTCCGGATCATGACTCGGCCTTGCCCATGGCGCATGCAGACGCCGTTTCCGAGGACGAAAGCTATGCTGAACCCATCGAAAGCCGATTGCATCAAGATTCTTTCCGCTGCGAGTGAACTGAACGACGATTCGATGCTGCCGCTCGATCATGGCCGCCTCGGCCTGAGTCGCAATGGCATGCTGGCTGCGGCCGCATTCCTGGTCGAACGCGCTTGCTTCCGCCGTTATCAGCAAGGGGCGGGCCAATATACGGTCGGCGGATTGTCGTTGCAGGGGCGGCTGCGGCTCGATCAGTTGTCGAACGGCTGATTGATCGCGCAACGCGAGCCGCGCTGTCCGGAGGAGCTGGTATCCACACGTCGTCAGGTTTGCTCATAAGCCGATGCGCTTATCGCGAGTGTGGTGGGTATCGCTCATCTGCCAGGTCTTTCCTGCTGGTTTCATCGCTGCATCGAGCGGCCCGCGTTGTCACGCCCGTTTCACGACGGCGACGTCGACGCCACTTTCAGTTCAGGACCGCACCGGGCCAGCGCCGCACCCGGTTGCGTTCCTTGCGACTGTCTTTCAGCGGCTGCGTTTGGCCGCTCGTCTAACGATTGCTGCCGCTCAGAAGTGCGTCGAGCCCACGCCGAAGATTCCGATGATGCCGATGATGATCAGATAGAGCGCGACGATGTAGTTCAACAGGCGCGGCATGATGAGAATCAGGATGCCGGCGATCAGCGAAACGAGCGGGCCCAGACTGAGTGTGACGTTCATGAAGACTCCGTAGTGTGATTCGCGTAAGGACGCGATTGAAAAAATTCCCCGTCGATCGGGGTAATGGCTACCCATGCGCGCTGAATACCGAATACGGGTAACGGGTTTCGCTGCATGATCCAACCTACGCTTTTATACTTGCTTCGATAAGAACAACGCTCGATTCACCGCGCGGCAGACCAGAGACACCATTACAACTGCTTGTATCCAAATACTTGATGTCAGGAGGTCCTATGCTTCGTCGTCGTGCTGCTGCGCGTGTTGTTTCGAGTTCTCTTTTGCCTGCCACCGCAGATTCGTTGCGCGTGGTGCGGTCCGCACCTCGGCGTTCCGCGCATTCGATCATAAAAGGTTTCGCGCTGCTGGTCTCGCTGGTTGCATCTCATGCGTTTGCGCAAGATTCCGGCCCGGTGCCCGCCGACGGCGTCTACGACATGCTGGTGGGAACCTACACGGCTGGCAAGAGCGAAGGCATCTACGTCTATCACTTCGATACGAAGACGGGCGCGGCGACTCGCGTGTCGGTGGCGCAGACGGTCAATCCGTCGTTCCTCGTGGTGAGCCGCGACCGCCACTTCGTCTATGCGGTCAATGAGTTGCCTGGCGACGATGGTCCGGCCACGCAACGCGGCGGTATCAGCGCGTTTCGTTTCGATCCTGCACAGGGACAACTGTCGTTCATCAACAAGGTGTCGTCGGATGGCAATGATCCTTGTTATCTGAGCTTCTCGCCGGACGGCAGGTATCTGCTGACCGCGAACTACTCGGTCGCCGCCGACCCGGGCGGCAGCTTCGCGGTGTTCCCGTTGCAGGCCGATGGTCAGGTTGGCACGTCGGTGCTCACCGTGCATCACGAGGGCGGTGGTCCGGTGAAGGGACGCCAGGATAATTCGCACGTTCACTCCACCGTGTTTTCGCCGGATGGGCAGTATCTGTTCGCTCAGGATCTCGGCGTCGACAAGCTGTTTTCATATCGTTACACGCCGGATGGCGATCACGGTCCGGTCGTGCCGACCGACTGGCGTTACACGCCGCAGAAGGCCGGTACGGGTCCGCGTCATCTGATCTTCGGCAAGGACGGCAAACACGCGTATTTGACGAGCGAGCTGGCCGGCACGGTCACCACGTTCGACTATCACGATGGCCGCCTGACGCAGCAGCAGGTGGTTTCGCTAACGGAGCCAGGCTTCAAGGGCGCGGTAGGCGGTTCGGCGATTCACCTGTCGCCGGATGGACGCTTCGTGTATGCGTCCAATCGCGGCGACGCGAACGAGATCGTGACCTTCGCCGTCGATCCCGCTAATGGGCATCTGAAGAAGATCGGGCATCAGTCGAGCCTTGGCAAATCGCCGCGTGAATTCGCCATCGATCCAACTGGCAACTGGTTGATCGTCGGCAATCAGAACAGCGACACCGTCTATGTGTTCAAGCGCGATCAGCAGAGCGGCTTGCTCGATCCGACGCCGAAGCAGCATTTCGAACTGGGTTCGCCAGTGGATTTCAAGCTGGTGTCGCCGTCGTGACGCGGTAAGTGTCGGGCGCGCGTAATCTGAACGCTGAACGCGCGCGAAATGACAAACGGGCCGCTCGTTTTTGCGAGCGGCCCGTTTTGCTAGGCGGTTCTGCTTTAGCGCATTGCCTCAGGACTGAGTTTTACGCCGTTGTGTGGTGACAGAGTGCGCAGTGCCGTGCAGTGCGCAGACAGGTGTCGAGGCCGAACGGCGTGCTGCACTATTCCGCGGGTCCAGGCGCAAGCACTTCACGGCTGCCGTTGATGCTCATTGCCGACACGAGTCCAGCTGTCTCCATCTGTTCGACCAGACGCGCCGCACGGTTATAACCGATGCGCAACTGCCGCTGCACCGACGAGATCGACGCGCGTCGAGTGCGGACGACGAACGCGACCGCCTCGTCGTACAGCGGATCGGCTTCTGCGTCCGCCGCTTCGCCGAATAGGTCTTGGGCCGCGCCGCCATCGGTGGTCGGGCCGTCGAGAATGCCTTCCTCGTACTGCGGCTCGCCGAACTGCTTCAGATACTCGACGATCCGATGCACTTCCTCGTCGGCGACGAACGCGCCGTGCACCCGTTGCGGGTAGCCAGTGCCGGGAGGCAGGAACAGCATATCGCCCTGACCGAGCAGCGACTCGGCGCCCATCTGATCGAGGATCGTGCGCGAGTCGATTTTCGACGATACCTGGAACGCGACACGGGTCGGAATGTTCGCCTTGATCAGCCCGGTGATGACGTCGACGGAAGGCCGTTGCGTCGCGAGAATCAGGTGGATGCCGGCGGCGCGTGCCTTCTGTGCGAGCCGCGCGATCAACTCTTCGATCTTCTTGCCGGCGACCATCATCAGGTCGGCCAATTCGTCGATCACGACCACGATCAGCGGCAGCGGCGCGAGCGGCTCGGGCGCTTCGGGCGTCAGCGAGAACGGGTTGCCAAGCTTCTTGCCCTTGGCCTCGGTATCGCGAATCTTCTGGTTGAAACCGGCGAGGTTGCGCACGCCGACCGCGGACATCAGCCGGTAGCGCTTTTCCATTTCGCCGACACACCAGTTCAGCGCGTTGGCCGCCAGCTTCATGTCGGTGACGACCGGCGCGAGCAGATGCGGGATGCCTTCGTAGACCGACAACTCCAGCATCTTCGGATCGATCATGATCAGGCGCACTTCCTCGGGCGTCGCCTTGTAGAGCAGCGAGCAGATCATCGCGTTGATCGCGACCGACTTGCCCGACCCGGTCGTGCCCGCGACCAGCATGTGCGGCGCTTTGGCCAGATCGGCGACGACCGGGTGGCCGGTGATGTCCTTGCCCATCGCGAGCGTCAGTTGCGAATGCGAGTTCTGATAGACGCTCGCTTCGAGGATCTCGGACAGGCGGATGGTCTGCCGCTTCGCGTTCGGCAATTCGAGGCCCATGCAGGTCTTGCCGGGAATCGTTTCGACGACGCGAATCGACGTGAGGCCGAGACCGCGCGACAGGTCCTTCATCAGGCCGACGATCTGACTGCCGCGCACGCCGAGCGCCGGTTCGACTTCGAAGCGCGTGATGACCGGACCCGCCGACGCGCCGACCACCGTGACCGGCACCTTGAATTCCTGCAGACGCTGCTCGATCAGCAGACCGGTCTCGATGAGCTTTTCTTCGGAGACGGATTCGATGTCGGTATCGGCGGGGGCGAGCAGATCGAGTGTCGGGAGTTCGACCATCGACGCGGCCGGCGCGCGGAATTCGAAGCCATTGGTTGGGGCGTGGCCGCGCAGCGGCGGGCGCTGGATCGCGGGTGGTTCGGGTTGCGGCTCGATAGTCGGTTGAGCGGCTGCGAGGGGCGAGGCCGATGCCGGCGCCGGATATCCTGGCGCGATGGGGGGGCTGTCGGCTGCTGTGGCGGCTGCGGGTGTGGCTGGCGCGGCGAAGGTTGCCCAGGGTGCGGATGCTGTGAGTGCCGTGGATGCTGCTGCGATGGTCGAAGCGACTGGAGTCGCCGGAGTCACTGGAACTTCGGTGGCTGTCGGGGCTGTCCAGGTCACAGCGGGCGGCGCGTCGGCTGGGGATGCGGGGACCGAGGAAACGATTGGAGCTACCGGAGTTGCCGAAACGAACGGAGTGACCGGATCGGTTTGGACTACGGGTGCTACTGGAGTTTCAGAGGCCGCTGGGGGCGCCTGAATTTCCGGAGCCGCTGCATTGGCCGGGGATGCTGGAATTGCCGAAGCGACCAGAGTGACCGGAGCGGCTTCGACTACCGAAGCCCTTGGGGTTGCCTGAATTTCCAGAGCCGCTGCATTGACCGGGGATGCTGGAATTGCCGAAACGACCGGAGTAACAGGAGTGGCCTGGACCACCGAAGCCGCCGGAGTTTCAGAAAGCGTTCGAGTCGCCTGAATCTCCGGAGTCGCTGCATCGGCTAGAGATGCCGGAATTGCCGAAGCGACCTGAGTTGCCGGAACGACCGGAGCCAACGGAGCGGCCTGAGCCACCGAAGCTTCGGTGGTTGTCGAGGTTTTCCAGGTCAACGGGGACGCCGGATCTGTCGAAGCAAATGCATCCGGCGGCGCCACTGGCATCCCGATGGCCGTCGGCGCAGGGCTCGGCTTCACATCCGCGGGCTCAACGAAACGGACCGGCTCCTCAGCAACAACCATCGGAACAGCGGGCGTGGGCTGAGCCGTGAGGCGAGGGAATCGGACCACGTTCGACGCCTGCACGTCCGCACTTTCCGGCGCCACATCCGCGACTGTGCCCGCGATATTCGCCATCAGCGATTCCAGTTCGCGCGGCGATTCCGACGCGGCAAATTCATCCTCTTCTTGCGGTGCTTCCAGCATTGTCGACACGTCCGGCTGCGCGGGCGGCGCCCACCTCTCCGTTTCGTGCGACGCGGCAGGCTCGCTTGCCCGCTCGACATCATGTTGCGACGTCGCGCCATGCAATGTGGACGCGGCTTTGTCAGTCACGTGGCCACGCTCAATCGGCGACGCGCTCGACAACCCCGCTGCCTGCTGCGATGTCACGGGCGCCACATCGGTTTCCCAAGGCGCAAGCCCGTCATCGCTAACGACTTCAGCGGACGGCACGGGCGCTTGTATCGTCACCGGATTCGCGAAGTGCGGCTCAGTGACCGGAGTGGCTTCGGCCGAAAAAGTCGGCGCGGCGGTAGCCGATGGCGTCGCAGCCGTCGGGGCGAGTGCAGGGGAACGCTCGGCAGCATGAATTGCCGGCGTTTCAACGGCGGCGACCGGCTGCGAGCGGGAAGCGATGGGATCGATCGATATCACCGGTTCATCGTCGACCGATGACACGTCCGGTTGCGCATCGTCAGCCTGCAACTGGGCGGCGAAAGTTTGGAACGGCGTCGGAGTCGACGCGGGCGGCATGTGACGCGGTACGGACGTGGCAGGTGCATGCGTAGCCGCCGTAGCAGGCGCAGATGCCTCAGATGCCTCAGATGCCTCAGATGCAGGAGACGCCGGAGATGCCGGAGATGCCGGAGATGCCGGAGATGCCGGAGATGCCGGAGCGGAAACTGCCGACGAACCATTCGCAGACGCCGCCGGAACGTATGCCGTCGGAACGTATGCCTCAGGCGCGGCGGCGATCGACGGCGACGTGACGACCACGGGTGCCGCAGTCACGAACGTAGCAGACGCGTCCGTAGCGTCCACACGCTCAGGTATCGGCATGACAGGCGCAGCCGGCACAAATGCGCCGACCGCACTCCCAACTGCCCCAAACGGATTCGACGCTACCCCGGTATCCGCGAGCGCATGTTCAGCAGCCGAAGCAGCCGAAGCAGCCGAAGCAGCCGACGCCGTGGGCGCGGTTGTTATCGGCGTCGGAATATGGATGATCGGCGGCTCGATTGGCCACTGGACGACGGGCACGTTGCTGGTCTCGACCACGGGTTCAACCGTGGCCTCCATGCCAGGCATTTCAACAGACGGTGTTTCGATCGCCAGCGACTCGACCGGCAACTGCGGCAACTGCGACGACAGAAATTCCGTTGGCTCTTGCTCAACGATCTCTTGCAATGGAGCGCTCACCGTCGCCGCTGAAGCCGGCTCGCCAGCCCCAGCCCCAGCCCCAGCCCCAGCCCCAGCCCCAGCCCCAGCCCCAGCCCCAGCCCCAGCCCCAGCCCCAGCCCCAGCCCCAGCCCCAGCCCCAGCCCCAGCCCCAGCCTCAGCCTCAGCCTCAGCCCCAGCCCCAGCCCCAGCCCCAGCCCCAGCCAACAGCGCATCCCCATTCCACTGCCCAGCTTCAAACGGGACGCCAGCGCTCGCATCGCCCGCGGTCATCGCTTCTTCAATACCGCGATTGCGCGCAAGACTCACGCCGGCCAGATCGGTCCAGCGAGCCGCGTTTTCCGCAATGCTGCGAAGTGTTTCCTGGACGCTCGCGGGAGGTGTGACTTTCTGGGTCGTTGCCATGGGGCGCGTATAGGCCGGCGCCGTCCGTCGGACTCCTGCTGCCGGGTTGATCCCTGCCGGTTGCTGGGCCGCCTGAAACGGTTGACGAGGCGCGCCAGCACGGTTAGCCGGAGCTGCCAAGCCCGCTGGCGAGCCCAGAATCGACGTCGGACGGGCAGGCGCCTGGGCAGCTCTTGCCATTGAACCCGCACTGGTGGACAACGCGCCAGAAGCAGCGCGTGCCGCCGTCGATCCATATACCGTTCGCGCGGCTGCGGCTGCGGCCGCGGCCGCAGCCGGTGCCGCCGCGCTCGCGCTCGCACTCGCCACACCCGCCGCCGCAGCAGCCAATCCCGCGCCACCACCCAACGATCCTGCTGGCCGCTGCTCGCCAGCCGGGCGGCGTCCGGCTTGCAGGGCGGCGTCACGAGTCGCAACCCCCGCTGCGTCCAGTCCGGACTTCGCCCCATTTAAAGACGCAGGCGCACGCGGCGCCGGATCGCGCAGCCATCCCGCCGGCGCAACCGGCTCGGTCGGCATGAACGCAGCGCGGTCCATATTCGTCGTCTGGATCGGTGCCGGACGCGCTGCGTGGGTCGCGCCCGTGCGCAGCACTGGCTCGGCTTGCACCGTCTGACTGCGCGGCGCCGCAGCGCCAGTTCGCCAGCTGGCCCCAGCGCCAGGCGCCGACGCGTCTCTCGCCGCCGCAATTGCGCCCGCGCTATTGACACCTGCAGCCCCACCAGCCGCGCTTACGCCGCCAGCCGCACCGCGTCGATGAGCCGGCGGCCGCCAGACGGTAGGCCGCGCATAGCGCCCGTTGCTTTTCGGCGCCATCGTATTGGTCGCAGGCGAAACGTGCGACGGCAAATCATCGTCGATACTGCGATGCCGCCGCGCTTCCTCATCACGCCTCGCCAGACCGCGCGACAAACCCAGGCCGAACGCACCATCCGCCCACACGGCAAAGTCGCGCCAGCGGAAATCGATCAGCCAGGGCAGGCTGATCAGGAACAGCGCCAGCGCCGCGAGCGGCGTGCCGACATGACCCAGCAGATGACCCAGACCCGCGGCCAGCGCATGACCGAATCCATTGATTCCCGCCACGCCGATCAGCGAAGCCTCCAACGTGCAGCTTGCCAGCATCACGCAGACGAAGCCGAGCCAGAGGCGGATCGTGCCGGGGCCGCGCAAACCTGCGCCGCCCGGCAGCACCGACTTCACGAGGCGCCACAAAAGAGGAATAAACCAGACGGCTGACCCGCCGAACCAGCCGAAAACTACCGTGTGCATGCTAGACATCAACGAATGACGGACGCGCGATAACGCAATCCGTCGAGATTAAACCGCGAAGCCCGATGCTTCGAAGGCCGACGCAAGTATGCTTGCGTCCAATAGGAAAGCGGACCGGTGAGTGACCCACAGTCGGCGAAAAACAACGGCCGATGAAACGGCGACATTGTCATCACCCGTGCCACCACTACGACCCGGCAATCCGCCATTTAATTCCGCGCTGCCCGGTCCGCCTATTCGGTGACGCGGTCGAAGGTCAGCGTGTCGCCATCTTCGAGCACCAGTTGCATCTGTTGCGGCGCACGCATCTGCACGCCGGTGCGATCGATATGTGTCAGCGCATCCAGAAACGAACCCTCGATCTTGCCGCCCGGCGTGGCGCACGCCATGCGTGTGCCGCCCAGCGTGCCGAAGCTCAGTTGGCCGTCTTTCAGCGCATACGAACCCATGAAGCGATTGCAGCCGGAAAACCCGCTGGCGTGGCGCTGGCCTTTAGCGGTTGACAGCGTGAGGCTGATCGGCTCGCCCTGATCCGCCGATGGAATCGCGCGTACCGTGCCGTCCGCCTGTTTCCAGGCGCTCAGCACCCAGCTGGTGTCGTCGAGCAATTGCGCGGCGGCGGGATTGAAGGGGTCGGGCGCGGCGGCCTCGGAGTCGGGGTGTTTCGGCATCGCGCAGGCGCTCAGCAGCGCGGCGAGGCTCAACGCGGCGATGGCCGCGCGCGCATGGGGAGTGACGCGCGCAATCAGTCGCGCGGAGGAGCTTTGGAGCATGACGTCGTTCCTCTTCAAACAGGCGAAGGCGTAAGGGTAACGCACTAAGCTTGCCGCGCGCGAGCCTGACAGCGCGCAGCGAACTTATTGCGAGTGATCGGGAGCGGCGGCAGGCAGCGCAGCCGCCGCGCCCTCACGCGCAGATGAAATGGCGGTCTCGATGGACACCGCGCAGCGAGCGGTCCGCGCGGTGTCCGTGCCCGATTGCCGGTGCGTGGTGCGTGGTGCGTGTCGGTTCGCCCACGCGCAACGAACGTGATGCAAGCAGCACGCAGGCGAAATGCAAACGGGATGAAACAGTGGTCAGATGCGTTTGCAAACCGCGACCGTACACAGCGTACGCATCGGGGTGCGCATGTTAACATCGTGTTCTAGGCAATCCCACTCTCATCCGACTTTTTTCTGGAGACCCCATGCAGATCGGCCAACGGATCGGCACGCCCCTTTCTGAATCCGCCACGCGCGTCATGCTGCTCGGCGCCGGCGAGCTCGGCAAGGAAGTGATCATCGCGCTGCAACGGCTGGGCGTCGAAGTGATCGCCGTCGACCGTTACCCGAACGCGCCGGGCCATCAGGTTGCGCACCGCTCGCACGTGATCGACATGACCGACCACGCCGCGTTGCGCGCGCTGGTCGAGCAGGAACGCCCGCATCTGATCGTGCCGGAGATCGAAGCGATCGCCACCGACGCACTCGCGGCGATCGAAACCGACGGTCTCGCCGAAGTGATCCCGACCGCGCGCGCCACCCAACTGACGATGAACCGTGAAGGCATCCGTCGCCTCGCTGCCGAAGAACTCGGCTTGCCGACCTCGCCGTACGCATTCGCCGATTCGCTCGACGAACTGCGCGCCGGCATCGCCAAGGTCGGCTACCCGTGCGTGGTGAAACCGGTGATGTCGTCGTCGGGCAAGGGCCAGTCGGTGCTCAAAAGCGACGCCGATGTCGAACCCGCGTGGCAGCACGCGATGGCGGGCGGCCGCGTAAATCACGGGCGGGTGATCGTCGAAGGCTTTATCGACTTCGAATACGAAATCACGCAACTCACGGTGCGTGCCATCGACCCGGCAAGCGGCGAAGTCAGCACCTATTTCTGCGATCCGATCGGCCACGTGCAGGTGGCGGGCGACTACGTCGAATCGTGGCAGCCGCAGCCAATGAGCCCGCTCGCGCTCGAACGTTCGCGCGAGGTCGCGCACAAGGTGACGGCCGCGCTCGGCGGCCGGGGCCTGTTCGGGGTGGAACTTTTCGTGCATGGCGACGACGTATGGTTTTCGGAAGTGAGCCCGCGTCCGCACGACACCGGTCTGGTCACGCTGTCCTCGCAACGCTTCTCGGAGTTCGAATTGCACGCGCGCGCGATCCTCGGATTGCCGGTCGATACGTCGTTGCGGGCGCCGGGCGCGTCGGCGGTGATTTATGGCGGCCTCGACGAGGCGGGCATTGCGTTCGAAGGCGTTGCCGCAGCGCTGGCGGTGCCGAACGCGGATCTGCGCCTGTTCGGCAAGCCGGAGAGCTTCGTCAAGCGCCGCATGGGCGTGGCGCTTGCAACCGGCGAGAACATCGACGAAGCACGCTCGCGCGCAAAACAGTCGGCGGCGGCGGTGCGGCCGGTGTCGGCGAAGTAATGGGTGGCGGCGCGCTGAAAGCGTAAGCCGCGACTTGCATGACCCGCGCGCGGCAGTCTCGCCGCGCGCGTAATCTGAGTACCGGAAGCCTGTCGGGCTTCCTGGCGTAGAGGTGTGTATGGCGCTGGAATCCCGCAAGACCATGCGGCGCAGTAGGGTAGGTCGTCTCGGCGCACTGGGTGTATTGCTTGCACTCTGTTCGGCTGTGAGTGGATGTGGTCTCGCTGCCGCGCCGTGCCGGATTGCTTCCGCGGGTCTGAAGATCGTGCCGGTAGTGGGCCATGTCGCCGCCGCGCCGACCGACGCATGCGCGGGCGCTATCGATCCATAAGCGCTCGATCAGCAACTCATCGGCGATCAACGATCGCAGCGTGCGGCGCCGGGAAGTTGCCGCACAAGCGTGCCGTCCGTGTTTGACACGCAGCCCCAATCGAGGCATCTGATGACGAAATGGCTTGTTGCAACGATCACGGCGATGGGTCTCGCGGCGTTTGACGGCAGCGCATACGCCGCGCCTTTACAACTTTCCGAACTTCAGATCAAAGACCATCAGACGCACAAATACACCTGTGCAACCGGCAAGATTCTCCAGGTCACCTACTGGAATACATCGAACGGTCAGAGCTTCGCGCTCGTGCCGGTGAAAGGTAAGCCCCTGCTGTTCGTCAACACGATCTCCGGCTCCGGTGCGAAATATCAGGCCGGCAGCTACACCTGGTGGACCAAGGGGCCGCGCGCCGATCTATACGACGCGATGAGCGGCGAAAACGCGTCGCCGATTCTGTCCGACTGCGTCACCATCGTCCGCTAGACATCATGCGGCGGCTCTGCTCCCCGATGCCGCCGTTCGTTTCCCGTTGGTTTGCGTCTCACGCCTGCGCTGCGGCATTGCCCGCTCGCGCGCATCCTTTTTGCGTCAGTAGTAAGCTGTCCGGCATGGCATTCGCCATGCCGTCCTGCCTTGCCGCGCGTTGTCCGCGTGGCCGTCGTCGTCTTCGATCGTCCCTCTGCGGACCCTAACGGTTGGGCCTACAGCCCGCGTCAGTATCATCAAGCGAGACTCTCAATGAAAGCATCGGACCTGTTCGTCAAATCGCTGGAAGCCGAAGGTGTCGAGTACGTGTTCGGCATTCCCGGTGAAGAAAATCTCGATCTGCTCGAATCGCTGCGCCGCTCGAAAATCCGTCTGATTCTCACGCGTCACGAACAGGCCGCCGGTTTCATGGCAGCGACCTACGGACGGTTGACCGGCCGCACGGGCGTTTGTCTGGCCACGCTCGGCCCCGGCGCGACCAACTTCGTCACCGCCGCGGCCTACGCGCAGTTAGGCGGCATGCCGATGCTGATGGTCACCGGCCAGAAGCCGATCAAGTCGAGCAAGCAGGGCCATTTCCAGATCGTCGACGTGGTGCGGATGATGGAGCCGCTGACCAAATACACGCGCCAGATCGTGTCGATCAGCAATATCCCGGCGGCCGTGCGCGAAGCGGTCCGGCAAGCCGAAGAAGAGCGGCCCGGCGCCACGCACCTGGAGTTGCCCGAAGACGTCGCGCATGAAGAGGGTGACGGCAAGCCGATTCCAAAGAGCTACAGCCGACGTCCGGTTGCCGAGGAAAAAGCCGTCGCGCGCGCGGTCGAGGCGATCACTCAGGCGAAGCATCCGCTGCTGATGATCGGCGCGGGCGGCAATCGCAAGACCACGACCAAGATGCTGCGTGAGTTCGTCGATCAGATCGGCATTCCGTTTTTCACCACGCAGATGGGCAAGGGCGTGATCGACGAATCGCATCCGATGTGGCTCGGCAACGCGACCCTGTCGGACGGCGACTTCGTGCACCGCGCGATCGATCTCGCCGATTGCATCATCAATGTCGGGCATGACGTGATCGAGAAGCCGCCGTTCTTCATGCGCAGCGGCGACGCGGGCGAGAAGACGGTGATTCACGTCAATTTTCTCGGCGCGGAAGTGGATACGGTGTATTTCCCACAGATCGAAGTGGTCGGCGATATCGCCAATGCGGTGTGGCAGTTGAAGGAGAGTCTCAAGGAGCGCCAGGAGCATTGGGACTTCACGCGTTTCAAGGAGATCAAGGAACACTTCGAGGCGCATCTGGTGAAAGGCCAGCACGACGAACGCTTTCCGATGTACCCGGTGCGGATCGTCAACGACGTGTACACCACCACGCCGGTGGACGGCATCGTGTGTCTGGACAACGGCATGTACAAGATCTGGTTCGCCCGCTATTACCGCGCGCACGAACCGAATTCGCTGCTGCTCGACAATGCGCTCGCGTCGATGGGGGCAGGTCTGCCTTCGGCGATCGCGACGAAGATCGTGCATCCGGACCGCAAGGTGATGGCCGTATGCGGCGACGGCGGCTTCATGATGAATTCGCAGGAACTGGAAACGGCAGTGCGCCTGCGGCTCGACCTGGTAATCCTGATCTTGCGCGACGACGCGTTCGGCATGATCCGCTGGAAACAGGAGAACATGAATTTCCCCGATTACGGAATGACGCTGAACAATCCTGATTTCGTTGCTTACGCTGAAAGCTATGGTGCAAAGGGGCATCGGATCGACTCGGCAGATCAGTTCGCGCCGTTATTGCGGGAATGTTTCGCGACGCCGGGCGTGCATGTGATCGATCTGCCGATCGACTATTCGGATAACGAGCGCGTGCTGAATCGCGAGATCAAGCGGTTGTCCGCGCAGTTGTGAGTCGTCCTTGAATCGTCCTTGAATCGTCCTTGAGTCGTCTTTTAGCAGAGCGTGGTTGTGAAGCTTTTGAGCGGCAGACAGCGGGTCCAGAAACGTGCATAGGGCGTGTCCGCGGTTGAACAGACTGCCACTGTCCGCATTGTCGAACATCGGATATCGGATCAAGGAGAGCGCGTCATGTTGAAAAAGACCTACCCGTACTACCTGGCGAACGAAGCGGTGGCGGCGAACACCGATCTCGACGTCACCGATAAATTCAGCGGCGAAGTGGCAACCCGTGTGGCGATGGCCGACGCGGCCGCCATCGACAAGGCAATCGGCTACGCCGTCGACGCGATGCCCGCGTTGCGCGCGTTCCCTCCGTTCAAACGGCAGGCGGTGCTCGAACATTGCGTCGCGCGTTTTCGCGAACGTTACGACGAACTGGCGCTCGCGCTGTGCATCGAGGCGGGCAAGCCGATCAACGACTCGAAGGGCGAGGTCACGCGGCTGATCGACACGTTCAAGGTGGCCGCGGAAGAGAGCGTGCGGATCGACGGTGAGATCATCAATCTGGAAATTTCGCCGCGCGCGAAGGGGTATCACGGCTATGTGAAGCGTGTGCCGATCGGGCCGTGCTCGTTCATTTCGCCATTCAATTTTCCGCTGAACCTGACCGCGCACAAGGTGGCGCCGGCGATTGCCGCGGGCGTGCCGTTCGTGTTGAAGCCGGCGAGCCGCACGCCGGTCGGCGCGCTGATCATGGGCGAGATTCTCGCGGAGACTGATTTGCCGAAAGGCGCGTTTTCGATTCTGCCGGCCCATCGCGACGGCGCCGACTTATTCACGACCGACGAGC
Source organism: Paraburkholderia metrosideri (assembly GCF_904848625.1). Classification (GTDB taxonomy): domain Bacteria; phylum Pseudomonadota; class Gammaproteobacteria; order Burkholderiales; family Burkholderiaceae; genus Paraburkholderia; species Paraburkholderia metrosideri. The sequence goes on along the minus strand of NZ_CAJHCP010000003.1, from coordinate 136,171 downwards.
GCTTCAAGCTGCTGTCGTTTACCGGCTCTCCGGCGGTGGGCTGGGATCTGAAAGCAAAGGCTGGCAAGAAGAAGGTGATCCTGGAGCTGGGCGGCAACGCGGCGGCGATTGTCGATGGTGATCAGGGCGGCAAGCTCGACTACGTGGTCGAGCGGCTCGCGTTCGGCGCGTTCTATCAGTCGGGGCAAAGCTGTATCGGCGTGCAGCGGATTCTGATCCACGCGAAGATTTATGACGCGCTGCGCGAGAAGCTGATCGCCAAAACGAAGTCGCTGGTAATGGGCGATCCGAAGGACGAAAAGACCTTTGTCGGGCCGATGATTTCCGAATCGGAGTCGAAGCGCCTTGCCGGATGGATGGACAGTGCGGTGCAGGCGGGCGCGACAATCGTCGCGGGCGGCAAGGTGGACGGCGCGATGTTCGAGGCGACGCTGCTCGAAGGCGTGAAGCGCGACACGGATCTGTATCGAAAGGAAGCATTTGGGCCGGTCGCGATCCTGGAGCGTTTCGACGATTTCGACGCCGCGCTTGCGACGGTCAACGACAGCGACTTCGGTCTGCAAGCCGGCGTCTTCACGGATTCGCTCGCGAACGCGCATCGTGCATGGGATGCGCTGGAGGTGGGCGGCGTGGTGATCAACGACGTGCCGTCGTTCCGGGTCGACAACATGCCGTACGGCGGTGTGAAGGATTCGGGGCTGGGGCGCGAAGGCGTGCGCTATGCGATTGAAGATATGACGGAGATGCGGTTGATGGTGATGCGGGAGACGTGGTGAGGGTTGGGGCGCTATAGGACCCCGCGGTGAGGCGTTGTCTGGAGATGGAGGGGCGGCGGCCTGGAAGAGGGCGCCGCTCGGCAGTGCGTGCATGTGCCGCCGGTCAACGCCTGCGCATGCTATTCAAGGAAGGCCTGCGCGGCTACCTGGCCGTCAGTTGTTTCTCCGGGTCTGCGCTCGGCCGGTGGCTGGCCTGATGGTGTCAGATGCTGTCACGTTACTGTCGTCCGCACGCACTACCCTCGCCAGGAAGGGCAGGAAGGGCAGCAAGGGCAGCAAGGGCAGCAAGGGCAGCAAGGGCAGCAAAGGCGGCAACGCCCGTGGCGACGGAAAAGCCCGAAGGGGACGCCAGTACGAACTGGCACTTTTTTTGTCAATCCCGGTGTTTCGCGCGTGTTCGCCCCCGGCCTTTCCTCGTCCTACGCAGAAACTCAGCGCATGCGCCATGAGTGTTTTTGCTGAAGTGCTACAATACCGGCCTTTCCGGCGGGTGTTTCCGCCGGCCGGAGCCGGCCGCATTTTTCCCGTAATACTGACGGGTCCCGTGCGGAACGCCGTGGCTCCGCCTTCATCACGATGCCCTCTGCGGTTCCGACCGCTGCCGCGCGCACCGCGCCAAGCGCATTTTTAGCGAAAGCCACCATGTCCGACACAGCCGTCACGCCCATTACTGCGACTTTTGATCAATTCGGTCTCGCGCCCGACATCCTGAAAGCCGTCAAGGAATCGGGCTACACCACGCCCACGCCGATCCAGGAGCAGGCCATCCCTGTCGTGCTGGCCGGCCGCGATGTGATGGGCGCTGCGCAAACCGGTACCGGCAAGACCGCGAGCTTCTCGCTGCCGATCATCCAGCGTCTGCTGCAGCACGCCAGCACGAGCGCATCGCCCGCACGCCATCCGGTGCGCGCGCTGATCCTCACGCCGACCCGCGAACTCGCCGACCAGGTCGCCGCGAATGTGCAGTCGTACGCGAAGCACACGGCGCTGCGCAGCGCGGTAGTGTTCGGCGGCGTGGATATGAATCCGCAATCCGAGCAACTGCGCCGCGGCGTCGAGATTCTGATCGCGACGCCGGGCCGTCTGCTCGATCACGTGCAACAGAAAACCGCCAACCTCGGCCAGGTGCAGATCCTCGTGCTCGACGAAGCCGACCGGATGCTCGATATGGGCTTCCTGCCGGATCTGCAGCGCATCCTGAACCTGCTGCCGAAAGAGCGTCAAACGCTGCTGTTCTCGGCCACTTTCTCGGGCGAAATCAAGAAGCTGGCGGCGACTTATCTGCGTAACCCGCAGACCATCGAAGTCGCTCGCAGCAACTCGACCGCGACCAACGTCACGCAGATCGTCTTCGAAGTTGCCGAGGGCGACAAGACTGGCGCGGTCGTACAACTGATTCGCGAGCGCAGCCTCAAGCAGGTTATCGTGTTCTGCAACAGCAAGATCGGCGCGAGCCGTCTGGCGCGCAGTCTCGAACGCGACGGCGTGGTTGCCACCGCGATTCACGGCGACCGCACGCAGAACGAGCGCATGCAGGCGCTCGAAGCGTTCAAGCGCGGCGAGATCGAAGCGCTGGTGGCGACAGATGTCGCTGCGCGCGGTCTGGATATCGCCGAATTGCCGGCCGTGATCAACTTCGACCTGCCGTTCAGCGCGGAAGACTACGTGCACCGCATCGGCCGTACCGGCCGCGCGGGTGCGTCGGGCGACGCGTTGTCGCTGTGCAGCCCGAACGAGCGCAAGCAGCTTGCCGATATCGAGAAGCTGATCAAGCGTCCGCTGGATGTGCAGCGTCTCACCGTCGAAGCGCCAGTGCGTCATCATCATGAAGAACGCGCGCCGCGCCGCGAACGTAGCAGCGAAGCTCGTGAAGGCCGCGATGAGCGCGGTAGCCGCCGTCGTTCGGGCGCGCCGTCGTCGGGTTCGTTCGACCGGCCGCATCATCACCGCGCGCAGCCTGTGGATGATTTCTTCCTGAAGCCGTATGAGCCGTCGCCGGCTTCGGTTCGCAAGATCGAAGAAGCGAATGCTGCTTCGGCGGCGCCGCAGAAGTCGGGTTCCAAGCAACCGCTGGCCGCGTTGCTCGGCGGCTTTGGCATGCCGCGCAAGTCGACTTCGTCGTCCTGATGCTGATTCAGGTTTTGAGGCGTTAAGCCTTCGAATCTGTTTAAACGCTTCGGCGTATCAAGCGCTTCACCGTTTCAACGGCGAAGCGCTTTTTTATTGTCGAACGTCCATTCGCTTCGCCCAAGCACTCGTCGCGGCTTTGTAAAAGCCGTCGAGCGTCGTATGGTGCGAGCCATCCAACTCCAGTTGCAGATGTCGGGCTGCCGCGTGCAGCGCTTCGAGCGGCTTGTCGCTGTCGAGCGCGGTTGCGCCGTTCTGCTTGCTGAGCTTCTCGCCGTGTTCGTTCGTGACGACGGGCACATGCAGATACTGCGGTGTCGGCACGCCAAGGCAATGCTGCAGAAAAATCTGCCGTGCCGTCGAGTCCATCAGATCCACGCCTCGCACGATGTGCGTGATGTTCTCGTCGGCGTCGTCGACGACCACGGCCAATTGATACGCCCATTGATCGTCCGCGCGACGCAGCACGAAATCGCCGACCTCGGTGGCCAGATTCTGCGTCTGCGCGCGTTGCCAGCGATCCTCGAACGTCATCACGGCGGCGTCGCCGTCGGGCACGCGCAGACGCCAGGCGCGCGCGGGCTTGCCGTTGAGGCCGTGACGGCAGGTGCCGGGATAGGCGAGGGTCGTGTTGCGCGCGTGCGCGTGCAGCAGCGAATCGGCGATTTCCTTGCGCGTACAGCCGCACGGATAGATCAGACCGGTGGACTTCAATTGCTCGAGCGCCTGCGCGTAGCGCGGCATGCGCTGGCTTTGCCAGACCGGTGTCTCGTCCGCGTGCATGCCGAAACGTGCGAGCGTGGCGAGGATATCTTCGGTGGCGCCCGGCACGGTGCGAGGGCCGTCAATGTCCTCGATCCGCACGAGCCACGTGCCCCGATGAGCACGAGCGTCGAGCCAGCTTGCGAGTGCGCTGACCAGCGAGCCGAAATGGAGCGGCCCGGTAGGGGACGGCGCGAAGCGTCCGCGATAGGTCATGGTTGGGTGGCCCGCCACCCATGCGACGCGGCCATTACGCGGCGCGCGTTGCCTTGCTTTCCGGATGGCATTCCGGACACGTCTTGCCTGCCACGTACAGTGGCGATTGTTGCGCCTCAGGCGGCACCACGGCGCGGCAGCCGAAGCATTGCGCGGTGGCGGTCGGCTCCAGTTGCGGATTCAGCGCAGTGCGGTAATCGAACACGAAGCAGTCGCCGTGATAATGCGCGCCGCCCACTTCCTCGAAGTACTTCAGGATGCCGCCTTCGAGTTGATATACGTTCTCGATGCCGACTTCCTTCATGTGGATCGCGGCCTTCTCGCAGCGAATCCCGCCGGTACAGAACGACACAACGGTCTTGCCTTCGAGATCGGCGCGATTGTTTTCGATCACTTCCGGAAATTCGCTGAATTTCGTGATGCGGTAGTCGAGCGCGTTGTCGAACGTGCCGACATCGACTTCGAACGCGTTACGCGTATCGAGCATGACGACCGGACGGCCCTGGTCGTCATGGCCACGGTCCAGCCAGTTTTTCAGCGTAGGCGCGTCGACGAACGGCGCGCGGCCGAGTTCCGGCTTGATTGCCGGCTTTTTCATCGTGATGATTTCGCGCTTGAGTTTGACCAGCATGCGCGTGAACGGCTGCTTGTCCGACAGGCTTTCCTTGAACTGCAGCGACGCGAATTTGCCCTCGAACAGCGGGTCGTGGCGGATGTAGTCGATGAACGCGTCGGTGTTCTCGCGCGTACCGGCGACGAACAGGTTGATGCCCTCCGGCGCCAGCAGAACGGTGCCGCGCAGGCCGAGCGCGTTGCAGCGTTCGGTGACGGGCGCGCGCCAGGCGGCGGTGTCTTCAACGGTCGCGAAATGATACGCGGAGAGATTGACGATACTCATGTGTGTCCAGCGGTAAGAAGTGGCCGGCGACGCGGAGAGCGGCGCGCATTCAGGCGCCCGTGTTCGGACCCCGTATTGGGAGTCGGTCCGGCGCGGCCAGGTCAAATAGGCGAAACCGCTATTATCCCTCAACCGGGCAGTTTCCCCGACTCGGCCGAATGGCCAGCGCTTTGCGCTAGCGCAAAGCGCGCACCAGGTTGCGGTGAAATTGCCGCGCATGGCCGCCAGCCTTGGAGACCGACGCGTCTTGAACGCGTGCGCATGGCGTCGCCTCGCTGACGTCTTAGGCCGGATGGCTAACGTGTGGTGCCGGCCTGAAAACTGCGGAAGGGTGGAGTTACAATGTCGCCCATGTCAGATCCCCGCTTCGTTCATCTCCGCGTCCACTCCGAATTCTCGATTGCCGATGGCATCGTGCGTCTTGACGACGTCGTCAAGGCCGCCGCCAAAGACGGTCAGGGTGCGCTCGCCCTCACCGACCTCGGCAACGCGTTCGGCCTCGTTCGTTTCTACAAGGAAGCCCGTGGCAAAGGGGTCAAACCCATTGCCGGCTGCGACGTCTGGATCACGAATCCCGACGACCGCGACAAGGCTTCGCGCTTGCTGCTGCTGGTCAAAGACCGGCGCGGTTATCTGAATCTGTGCGAACTGCTCAGCAAGGCATCGCTCACGAATCAATACCGTGGGCGCGCGGAAGTCGAAGCCGGCTGGCTCGAATCGGGCCTCGGCGAAGGGCTTCTCGCGTTGTCCGGCGCGCAGCACGGCGACGTCGGCCTCGCGCTCGCGGCAGGCAATGAGGAAGCGGCCAAGCGCAACGCGCTGCATTGGGCGAAGGTGTTTCCGAACGGCTTCTACATCGAATTGCAGCGCAGCGGTCAGCCGGGCGGTGAGCAGTACGTGCAACAGGCGGTCGCGCTGGCGGCGTCGCTGAAATTGCCGGTGGTCGCCACGCACCCCATGCAGTTCATGACGCAGGACGACTTTACCGCGCACGAAGCACGCGTGTGTATTTCCGAAGGCGATATTCTCGCGAATCCGCGTCGTCAGAAGCGCTTCACGCCCGACCAGTTTTTCCGTACGCAAGAGGAAATGGCCGCGTTGTTCGCGGACATTCCGTCGGCGCTCGCCAATACGGTCGAAATCGCCAAGCGTTGCAATCTCACGCTCGAACTCGGCAAGCCGAAGCTGCCGCTGTTCCCGACGCCCGACGGCATGTCGCTCGACGACTATCTGGTCCAGCTGTCGAAAGAGGGCCTCGAAAAGCGTCTCGAACAACTTTATCCGGACGAAGCCGAGCGCGCCGCGCAGCGCGAGACCTATTACCAGCGCCTCGATTTCGAGTGCGGCACGATCATCAAGATGGGCTTTCCGGGCTACTTCCTGATCGTTGCGGACTTTATCAACTGGGCCAAGAACAACGGCGTGCCGGTCGGACCCGGCCGGGGTTCCGGTGCAGGTTCGCTGGTCGCCTATGCGCTCGGCGTGACCGACCTCGATCCGCTGCGCTACAACCTGCTGTTCGAACGTTTCCTGAATCCGGAACGGGTCTCGATGCCCGACTTCGACATCGACTTCTGTCAGCACGGCCGCGATCGCGTGATCCAGTACGTGAAAGAGAAGTACGGCGCGGACGCGGTGTCGCAAATCGCGACGTTCGGCACGATGGCGGCGAAGGCGGCGGTGCGCGACATCGGCCGGGTGCTCGATCTCGGCTATATGTTCACGGACGGCATCGCGAAGCTGATTCCGTTCAAGCCCGGCAAGCACGTGACGATTGCCGACGCGATGAAGGAAGAGCCGCTGTTGCAGGAGCGCTTCGACAACGAAGACGAAGTGCATCAGTTGCTCGAACTCGCGCAGCGCGTGGAAGGCCTCACGCGTAACGTCGGCATGCACGCGGGCGGCGTGCTGATCGCGCCCGGCAAGCTGACCGATTTCTGTCCGCTGTACACGCAGGGCGACGAAAGCGGCGTGGTTAGCCAGTACGACAAGGACGACGTCGAAGCGGTCGGCCTCGTGAAGTTCGACTTTTTGGGTCTGACTACGCTGACCATTCTCGATTGGGCCGAGCGCTATATCCGCCGTCTCGATCCATCCAAGCAGGACTGGTCGCTCGGCCAGGTGCCGCTCGACGATCCGGCGTCGTTCTCGATCCTGAAGAAAGCGAATACGGTCGCGGTGTTCCAGCTGGAAAGCCGCGGCATGCAGGGCATGCTGAAAGACGCGCAGCCCGACCGTTTCGAGGACATCATCGCGCTGGTCGCGTTGTACCGTCCGGGCCCGATGGACCTGATCCCGAGCTTCTGCGCGCGTAAGCACGGCCGCGAAGTGGTCGAGTATCCGGATCCGCGCGTCGAATCTGTTCTGAAAGAGACCTACGGCATCATGGTCTACCAGGAGCAGGTGATGCAGATGGCGCAGATCATCGGCGGCTATTCGCTGGGCGGCGCCGACTTGCTGCGTCGCGCGATGGGTAAGAAGAAGGCCGAGGAAATGGCCGAGCATCGCGAGTTGTTCCGCCAGGGCGCCGCGAAGAACGGTCTGACCGCCGAGAAGGCCGACGAAATCTTCGACTTGATGGAGAAGTTCGCGGGCTACGGCTTTAACAAGTCACACGCGGCCGCGTATGCGCTGCTCGCGTACTTCACCGCGTGGCTGAAGGCGCACCATCCGGCGGAATTCATGGCGGCGAATATGTCGCTCGCGATGGACGACACCGACAAGGTCAAGATCCTGTTCGAAGACTGTCTGACGAACAAGATGGCCGTGTTGCCGCCAGATGTGAATCTGTCCGCGTATCGTTTCGAGCCGGTTGCGGAACCTGACGGCAAGAAGTCGAAGACGATCCGTTATGGCCTCGGCGCGATCAAGGGCAGTGGTCAGAATGCGATTGAAGAGATTCTGCGCGCGCGCGAAGACGGTCCTTTTATCGATATTTTCGATTTCTGCAACCGGATCGATCGCCGCGTCGTCAATCGTCGCACGGTCGAGGCGTTGATTCGCGCGGGCGCGTTCGACACGTTGCATGCGAATCGCGCGCAACTGATCGCGTCCGTGTCGCTCGCGATGGAAGCGGCCGAGCAGGCGGCCGCCAATGCGTCGCAGGCGGGTCTGTTCGACATGGGTGACGCGCCGTCGCAGGGTCACGAACTGGTCGACGAGCCGGAATGGCCGGAAAAGAAGAAGTTGCAGGAAGAAAAGGCTGCGCTCGGCTTCTACCTGTCAGGCCATCTGTTCGACGCATACAAAGCCGAAGTGCGGCGCTTCGTGCGTCAGAAGATCGGCGAACTGAAGGAAGGCCGCGACAAGCTGGTCGCAGGCGTAATCGCGTCGATGCGCACGCAGATGACCCAGCGCGGCAAGATGCTGATCGCGCTGCTCGACGACGGCACAGGCCAATGCGAAGTGACGGTCTTCAATGAGACTTTCGAGGCCCACAAGCATCTGTTCAAGGAAGACGAGTTGCTGGTCGTCCAGGGGCAGGCGCGTAATGACGCGTTCACGGGCGGTATTCGCTTTACCGTCGAAACCGTCATGGATCTCGGGCGCGCGCGTTGCCGTTATGCCGAGGCCGTAAAAGTGCAGATGAACGGTAACGCCGACCCGCTGGCGTTGCGTCGTGTGCTCGAAGCGCATAGTGCCGGCAAGGACGAGCCGCAGGCGGCCGCGGCGCCCGCGCCTTCGCCGCGTGGCGGCGGAGGCGGGCGTAACGGCGGCGGCTATGGTGGTGGCGGTTATGGTGACCGTCAGCGTCAGGCGGTGCAGATTCCAAACGGGCTGGCTGTGCAGGTGGTTTATCGCAGCGAGAACGCGGAAGGAGAAATGCGCCTGGGCGACGCGTGGCGCGTGAAACCGACCGACGAGTTACTCGCCGCGTTGCGCGGCGAGTTTGCGGGAAGCTCGATCGAGATCGTTTATTGAGGGTGGCGGGGTTGTTCGGGCCGGTGTTTGCGTTTTTGCCCGGACCCGGACCCGAACCCGGACCTGAGTTCAAGTGAAGCAAAAGGCGGCGAACCCGAGGTAAGGACTTGAAAGCAGATTCCGGCGCCGGGGCATTGCGAGAGTTGCGACCGACTCAGCGTCCAGGCTCGTAAGGGGCAAATTGTCCAGGTCTGTAAGAGGCAAACCGCATAGGCCGTCCGGCGCTGCCGCCGCCCTCTCGCTTCGCCTCAACGCCGCGCCTTTTCCCCCAAGCGCGCCAGCTTCAAAAACCGGTAGTACACCGTCTCCGCATTGAACATCGCGATCATGAATCCCGCGCGGCCATCCAGAAAGCCGCGCCGCAACAGATACGTCCGCACGAACGCCCACGCGCCGCGACCCAGCGCCTGACCAAAACTGCCGCGCTTACCCGCCGCGTGACGTTGCTGTGCGCCCGCCGTCGAATACGCGTCGAGCTTGCGCAATACGCCTTCGAAGTCCTCGTACGAGTAGTGCAGCAGTTTGCCGGTCAGGCGCTGCGCGGGCGTGTCGAAAACCAGGCGCTCGTGCACGAGGTCGTCGGAAAAACGTGCGGCTCCCCGTTTGAACAGGCGAGGAATCCAGTCGGGGTACCAGCCGCTGTGATGAATCCAGTGACCGCAGAAGCTCGACAGGCGGTCGACGGCGTAGACCTCGGCGGTGGGTGCGATGAGCGCTGCACGGATCGCCGAGGCCAGTTCCGGCGAGACGATTTCGTCGGCGTCGATGGAAAGAATCCAGCTTGTGCTGAGTGCCTCCACCGCGCGGTTTTTTTGTGGGCCGAAGCCTGGCCAGTCGGTCTGCTCGATCACGCGCGCGCCGTGTGCGCGGGCGATGTCGGCGGTGCCGTCGGTGCTGCCGCCGTCGATCACGACGATCTGATCCGCGAAAGCCACGGCCTGTAGGCATTCGGCCAGTCGCGCCGCCGCGTTTTTAGTGATGAGGGCGACGCCGAGAGTGGTTTCTTGCATACCTGAAAATGCGTGGGTGAGTGCGGTGCGTGGAAGACGAAATGACGAAGCGGACGATGCAGGTGAGCGGCGAAGTCGAGTTCCGCCAGCGGTTTGTCGCGAGTATACACAGCGGAGTCCGCCGGGCGTTAAACCACGTCGACGGCCGCTGGCTCATACTTGCTGCACATGTGGCCGCGCACGGTACACAAGCACGCCGTCGCCCGCGCCGGCTCGTGCCACATCGCGATCAACCCCATCACCAACCGTTTACAATGCTGTCTTTTAATACGCCGCGTGGCGGACATCCGGTCCGCCGTGCGGTTGCTGTCCCGCATTCACAGAGGATTCCTTGAGCGCGAAGCCAACGTTAAGCAAACCCATCGGTTCAGGTGAGGCGTCGTCGCCGACTGTCGTTCTCCGGCGCCTGTGGCCGTACATCAAGCCGCTGCTATGGGTGCTCATCGGCGCGATTGCCGCGATGGCCGTGAGCGCCGGCACCGACGCGGCGATCCCCGCGTTGCTCAAACCGCTGCTGGACAAGGGCTTTGGCGCGCACGCGAGCAACAAGGCGGCCTGGTTCGTACCGGGCGCGGTGATCGGCCTCGCGCTGATTCGCGGCGTGTCGCAGTACGCGTCCGGCTATCTGCTTGCGTACGTGTCGAACCGGATCCTGCTCGACCTGCGTCTGAAGATGTTCGACCGGATGATCCACACGAGCGTCGCGTTCTTCCAGCGTGAAACCGCAAGCACGGTGATCAACGCGATCGTCTTCGAAGTGAACCAGATTCTCAACGTGTTGCTGAGCGTGATGGTGACGCTGGTGCGCGATTCGCTGACGGTCGTCTTCCTGCTCGGTTACCTGTTCTATCTGAACTGGCGTTTGACGCTGATCGTCGCGGTGCTGCTGCCCGGAATCGGCTGGCTGGTCGGCAAGATCAACCGTCGTCTGCGGCGCCTGAACCGCGAGCATCAGATGCTCACCAACGAACTGTCGTACATCGTCGAAGAAACGGTGGGCGGCTACAAGGTCGTCAAGGTGCACAACGGCGAGCAGTACGAAATCGACCGCTTCACGTCGATGAGCAAGCGCCTGCGCGGCTACGCGATGCGCATGATCGTCTCCGGCGGTCTCGCGCAGCCGTTGACGCAATTCCTCGCGTCCATCGCGCTCGCGGTCGTGATTACGATCGCGGTGGTGCAATCGTCGTCGGATCAGACCACGGTCGGCGGCTTTGTCGCGTTCGTCACGTCGATGCTGCTGATCATCTCGCCGCTCAAGCATCTGATGGACGTGAATCAGCCGCTGCAACGCGGGATGACCGCGTGCGAGCTGATCTTCGGTCTGATCGACGAGCCGTCCGAGCCGGAAGGCGGCGGCAAGCCGCTCGAGCGGGCGCGCGGCGAAGTGGAATTCCGCGACGTGTCGTTCACTTACGGTACCAATGCCACGCACAATCGCCATACGCTCGACCAGGTGTCGTTCAAGGTCGCGCCGGGCGAAATGGTCGCGCTTGCCGGTCCGTCGGGTAGCGGCAAGACCACGCTGGTAAATCTGCTGCCGCGCTTTTTCGATCCGACCGGCGGTGCCATTCTGGTCGACGGCGTCGCGATTCCCGAATACGACCTGCACGCGCTGCGCAGCCAGATCGCGATGGTGAGCCAGGACGTCGTGCTGTTCAACGACACGGTCGCGAACAACGTCGCGTATGGCCAGACGGCCGACGCGGAGAAGGTCAAGGCCGCGTTGCACGCGGCCAACCTGTGGGATACGGTCGAAGCCATGCCGAATGGCATCGACACGCTGGTGGGCGACAACGGCATGATGCTGTCGGGGGGCCAGCGGCAACGTCTGGCCATCGCCCGTGCGATCTACAAGGATGCGCCGATCCTGATTCTCGACGAAGCCACGTCCGCACTGGATTCCGAATCGGAGCGCCATGTGCAGTCCGCTTTGGAAACCCTGATGAAGGGCCGCACGACGCTGGTGATCGCGCATCGTCTGTCGACCATCGAGCGTGCGAACCGGATTCTGGTGATGGAAGCAGGGCGCATAGTCGAAAGCGGCAGCCATCGCGAGCTGCTAGCGCAAGACGGGCTGTACGCGCACTTGCACCGCATCCAGTTCCAGCAGAACGCGGCGTAAGTTCGCGCCCGGCCGGACGACCGGCCGGGTGGCAGCATCACGCATCGCGGAGGCGCGCCGCCGTGATGCGTCGCCTAAGCGGCGACTTCCGGTTTGTCCGCCCCGGCCAATTGCGTCCGGATCGCGCTCATGATGGCCACGGGCGTGATTTCGTCGACGTCGCCCGTACTCTGGATGCCGATCGAATGACATTGTTCGGTCAAGCGCAGATAGGGCGGCTCGCGGTCGGAAAACAGCGAGACGCTCGGCGTCGGGGTGGAATGGGCGACGTGCATCAAACCGCCGTCCGCGCCCACGAAGAGGCTCGCTTGCGCCGCTATTTCGCGCGATTGCAGCAGGCTCAACTGACCGACCCACGAACTGATGGTCAACCTGCTGAAGGTCTGTTTCAGCAACGCCTCCGCGATGGCCAGCCCGTTGTCCGAACCGAGCAATACGATGTGCTTCGGCATGCCGTGCTCATCCGACTGGTCGATGAGTTCCAGCAGTTCACTCCAACGCCGGTACGTACGGTTCGCATCGAGCCCGCCCACGGCGAGCGCCAGAAAGCGGGTGTTGGGCAGACACGCGCGCACCGATTCGCGAGTCGCGGCGTTCGTCGCCAGATAGGGTTTGCTCATCGACACGATGCTGGCCGCCGGATACCCCAGCGAGAACGCGTGGTTGACCGCGGCGTAGCTGAAGCTCGTCTGGTTGCGGTCCGGTCCGTAGAAATACTGGAACAGGCAGACGTACGGCAGATGCCGGAAATGCCGCGCCTTCAGCTTGATGGACGGCAGGTTGAATTCCGACATCACGATTGCATCGTAGGGACGGCCGTTCAGTTGCTGCAAGTCGGAATAGACGTTCTGGAAAACATCGTCTTCTTCGAACAGCTTGTGCAGGTTCGGCAGCGTGAACAGATCGATCTCGAAGCCACGGCCTTTCAGCAGCGCGCGGCCCGACATGTCCATCGTCGCGTCGCCGAAATTGCGTTTGCCGGTGTAGATCCACAGCAGCCGCCTGATCGAGGCGGTGTTCGTGAGTTCGAGGCGGGTCTGCCCGCGCCATTTGAGCAGCAGGTGCTTGTGAAGATACTTTTTGACAATCTTCGCCCGCGACGTCTTGCGCAGAAACACCTCGGGCTCGTGCGCGACGCCTGCGTAAGGAATGCGCACGGAGCGGTCGACGGCCGTATCCACGGCTCTTTTCAAAGCGGCAGGCGCGCTGCGGTAGAGCGCGCACATCAATCGATTCATTGCTCGGAACGGGGAAGAAGTCAGGGTTTTGCCGCCGTCGGCGCGTGCGCCGTGCAATCCTGGCGGCTGTCCGCGGCGGCGGAGTGTGCGGCCTGTATGGTACCAGCCTGTGTTGCGAGCCCACGCAGGCTTTGCTGCGTCGCAGTTGGCCCGTCCCCGCCGGTGCAAGTGGCGCCCGGCACCGGCTGCCGACCCGGGCGGGTTAATAGGATAAGCACGGGAACCCGGTACAATAGCGGGGCCATCGTACCCGGTCGCGCGTCAACTGACACAACGGCCGGTTAAATTTATAAGACATGTCGACGCCCGCCAAAATATCTTCTCTGAGCGTCAACTCTCGAAGCCTGCTACCAGCGTTATTCCTGCTCACGTATCCGTCGGCCAGTCTGCTGATACACGGTGCGGGCAGTGCGCTGTCAATTGCGGCCGCGGTCGTTTCGCTTGCTCTTCTCCTCCTGCCCAGAACCTGGACAGGTGTGCCGTCCATTCAGTGGGACCGTACCGATATCGCGTTGTGCATCGGCACCGCCTGTCCGTTTTTCGCCGTCCTGCTCGCGGGTGTCTGGCACGGCGCGGTCGTGCCCAACACGCTCGATTCGCCTTCCCGTTTCTTTGCCGCCGCGCCATTCTTTCTCGTACTGCGCCGCAGTTTGCCGCGCACGCTCGCGTGGAGCGACCTGTCGTTTGCGCTGGCCGCCCTTGTGTCTCTCGGTATTCTGCTGATCGCGCCGCGCGATTGGGGTTTTGGCCGGCTCGGCAGCGACTTTCTGAATCCGATTCACTTCGGCGATATCGCCCTCGTCATGGGCGCGCTGTCCATCCTGTCGCTGAACTGGTGGCACAAGGACGGGCTGATCGTGCGCATCGTCAAGGTGGCGGGTCTGTTCGCCGGGCTGGCCGCGTCGCTGATGTCCGGCTCGCGCGGCGGCTGGATCGCGATTCCCATCGTGGCGGCGATGGTTTTCTATACGCGCAGCCGCGACAAGTCGCGTAAATGGAAAGTGGCGTTTCCGCTTGTGATCGTGGCAATTCTGGCCGGCGCCTACGCGTTTTCGCCGACCGTGCGCGACCGCGTCGGCGATGTGTCGTCGGATCTGGTGAAGTACACGCACGGCGACAAGGACACGCCGATGGGCATCCGGCTGCAACTGTACGAGGCGGCGGGCCGCATCATCAGGAGCCATCCGGTGCTAGGTCTGGGCGGCGATGGCTTCCGCAACAGCATGCAGTCGTTTGCGAAAGCGGGCCTGCTTACGCCGGCTGCCGCGCAACTGGGCCGCGGCGAGGTCCATAATCAGATGTTCGCGTACATGACCGACTACGGGATTGTCGGCGGCCTTGCGGTACTGGCCATCTACATCGTGCCGGGTGTCGTCTTCTGGCGCCGTCTGAACGCGCCGGCGATGCCGGCGCGGCGTGCTGCGCTGATGGGGCTCACCTTTATCGTATCGTTCTGGATCTTCGGGCTCAGTGTCGAAACGTTCGATCTGAAGATGACCGTGTCGGTTTACGCCACGGTCATCGGAATTCTTGCCGCGTGCTGCGCCTATGCCGACAGGAATGGCGCCGCGTCTGACAGCGCAACCGGCCGCCCGTCGCGCGATTCCATTCAATGAGACTGCCTACTCCCTCATGTTCAGTATCCTGATTCCGAGCTGGAACAATCTGCCGTATCTGAAGCTGTGTATCGACAGCGTTCGGCGCCATTCGGCGTTCGACCACGAGATCATCGTGCACGTCAACGACGGCAGCGACGGCACGCTCGACTGGGTTCGCTCGGAGGGCATCCGTCACACCTGGAGCAACGGTAATGTCGGCGTTTGCCTGGCGTTGAACGACGCAGCCCGGCTCGCCACGCGCGACTGGATTCTGTTCCTGAACGACGACATGTTCTGCACGCCGGGCTGGGACCGCGCGTTCGAGGCGAGCCTGCGCTCGCTCGGCCATTCGTCGGCGTATCTGTCTTCGGTGCTGATCGAGCCGACCGACACCGGCAATGCCAACGTGACGGCGGCGAACTTCGGCACCGGCCCCGACAACTTCGACGAAGCGGGGCTGCTCGCATACGTCGCCGGTATGAAGGCCGCCGATCGCAACGGCGTGGCGTTGCAACCCATGCTGATCAGCCGCCAGTTGTGGCATGCGGTGGGCGGCTACAGCATCGAGTTCGGACCGGGCATGAGCAGCGACGACGACTTCCTGATGAAGCTTTGGCTGGTCGGTTGCCGCGTGTTCCGCTCGGTTGGCGCGAGCCGTATCTATCACTTTGGCTGCAAATCGACCGGCCGTATCCGCCGCAATCGCGGTGGCCGCGAGTTTCTGATGAAGTGGGGTATTTCGCAGCGCGATTTCACGCGCGACTATATTCGCCAGACGGCCAGCGCCGCACCGGGCACGTTGCCCAATGTGCCGCGCGCGCCGTTCAAAAGCCGCTTCAAGCGCGTGCTGTACGCGTTGGGCCGCTATCCATTCGAAGATCTGGAAGGCTGGGAGCCCGATCTGCCCGCCCGGCTCACTTTCACGAAGCCGTTCGACGAGACGTCTGAAGACCCCGGCACGCGCAACTGATCCGCACCGGGCCTGACCGGCGCGATCCGCTTGCCCGTGCCAACACTACGGAATTCCTATTCGATGTTCTCAATCATCATCCCGACCTGGAACAACCTGCCTTATCTGCGCCTCGTGATCGAGAGCCTGCGGCGTCATTCGACGCACGCGCACCAGATCATCGTGCATGTCAACGACGGCTCGGACGGCACACTCGACTGGGTCCGCAACGAGGGCATCGAGCACACCGCGTCGCCCGGCAATATCGGCATCTGTCACGCGGTCAATATCGCGGCGGCGCGCGCCACGCACGACTACATCGTCTACATGAACGATGACATGTACTGCTGTCCCGGCTGGGACGACGCGCTAGTCAGGCGTCTCGCGCAGATGCCGGCGGACAGGCTGTTCCTGCTGTCGGGCACGATGGTCGAGCCGGTCGACTCCGGGAATCCGTGCGTCGTGGTGCAGAACTTCGGTCGCGACGTGGAGAATTTCCGCGCCGACGAACTCGTTGCCGCTACCCCGAAGCTGGTGCGTGCCGACTGGCGCGGCGCGACCTGGCCGCCGACGCTCGTGCACCGCGACTGGTGGTTCAAGGTCGGCGGCTACAGCAGCGAATTGAGCCCCGGCATGAGCAGCGACAACGATTTCTCGATGAAACTGTGGGACGCCGGTTGCCGCGTGTTCGTGGGGGTCGGCGACAGTCTGGTTTATCACTTCCAGCAGAAGAGCACCGGTAAGGTGGTCAAGAACGATGGGCGGCGTCAGTTCCTCAACAAGTGGGGGATGACCCAGGCGACTTTCGATCGTTACTTCCTGCGACGCGGCACGGCTGTGGAAGGCGGGCTGGCGGTCAGCGAGCCTGAGCGCACTGGCCGTTTGCGGCGAGCGCTGCTCAAGTCGCGGATCAAGCGGGCTTTGAGTTAAGGGCGTTTCTGCATCACTCCGCGGCGTCGCAGCCCGCCGCGTCACACCCCGCCCGTCACCAGTGGCAGCACCGTCAGATCCGGATGGGTGCCTTCCACAATGCTGCGTCCCACATGAACCCCTTCGTAGAGCGCGTCGTCCTTACTGGCGAAGCTCTCTTCGCCGTCTGCGTGAAACGGCACCGCGTGGCCCGGAATGGCGGGGTTCGCGCCCGGATGACAGACATAACCGACATACGTGTAGCGCGCCGGTGGCGGCGCCAGCCCGTGTGATTCATCGGGCGGCCCCTTCTGGAACGGCGCCACGTGAATCTCGAAGCCCTCGTATTCCACCATCTGCCAAGGTGCGGTTTCGTCGGCCATGGCCGCCTCCGTCTTGATCCGTGCCTGTCAAAAGTCTAGGTGATTTGCATGCGGAACGCGGCGCCGGACGGATACGGCAAAACCACTACGGCTTGATCGCGCCAAGCTGCTTGAGCAACGTGAGGTTGTCCTCCAGGTGCCAGTTTTCGACGATGCGGCCATCTTTCACGCGATACAGGTCGAACGCCTGGAAATCGACGCGCTGGCCGTTGCCCTGCAGATTCTGGAACTGGCCCGTGAAGTGTCCGTAGAAATGCAGGTGGACCGATGCGCGGTCGCCGGCCACGACGAGGTCGTCGATTTCCGCGTGCAGGTCGGGCACGGCCGCCCTGAATCCCTTCGACGCCGTCAACGGCCCTTGCGGCCCCTGCGGCCGGCCGTCCGGCAACGTGCGGTCGACGAACTCGGGCGACAACGCGAGTTTCGCCCACGCTTCGTCGCCGGTATTCCAGAACGCGGCGTAGCGGCGCGCGGTTTGCACGACCGCTTCGCTTTGCGCGGACCTGGCGTCGACGGCGACGTGGTGCGGAACGGGCAGATCGGCGTCGTTCGTGGCGCTTGCTGCATGCGCGAGCGGAGCCGCGAGAGCCCCGGCCAGACTGGCCGCAAGCAATGCGTGACGGGCGATCCGTGAAAGCGGGAAGGTGGACATGGGGTTCTCCAGAGAAGCTGAATCGGTGAATGGGTCGATGAAACGCATTCTCCGGCTAATGACTGCATTTGATAATCGGTCTGCCGATTAAAGGATTTTCACTTTAAATTTGAAAATAACCGGCAACTTCGTTACCAGCTTTCGAGGGCACCCGGCTCTGCCGTCAGATAGAATGACGCGCTTTGCCCCGGAAACGACCTCGCCCATGTGGTTCAAAAACCTTCAGCTTCACCGTCTTCCCGCTCCGTGGTCCGTCACCCCCGAACAGATGCAGAAGTGGCTCGCGCCGCACGCGTTTGCACCCGGCAACAGCGTCGAGATGCAAAGCCACGGCTGGGCGTCGCCACGCGATAACGACTCGCTGGTGGTCGCGCTCAATGGCCAGATGCTGCTGATGTTCCGTACCGAAAAAAAACTGCTGCCCGCGTCGGTCGTCACTCAGGTGACGAAGGAGCGCGCGCTCGAACTCGAAGACCAGCAGGGCTTCAAACCTGGCCGCAAGCAGATGCGCGAACTCAAGGAGCAGGTCACCGACGAACTGCTGCCGCGCGCGTTCAGCATTCGCCGCGATACACGCGTGTGGATCGATGGCAGGAACGGCTGGCTGGTGATCGACGCTGCGTCGCAAGCAGTGGCCGATGAAGTGCGCGGCCTGCTGGTGAAATCGATCGATCAATTGCCGCTCGGCACGGTGCGCGTGACGCAATCGCCGGTCGCGGCGATGACGGAGTGGCTGCTGTCCGGCGAAGGTCCCGCGGGTTTCTCGCTCGACCAGGACACCGAACTGCGCTCGCCTAACGAGGGCAATGCCACGGTGCGCTATGTCGGACACACTCTGGATGCCGAAGATATGCGCCGTCATATCGAAGCCGGCAAGCAATGCATGCGACTCGCGATGACGTGGAACGACCGCGTGTCGTTCGTGCTCACACCGTCGCTGACCATCAAGCGCATCGCGGCGCTCGACGTGTTGAAGGAAGCCAGCGACCCGACCGCGCAGAACGACGACGAGCGCTTCGACTCCGACTTCACGCTGATGACCGCCGAACTCGACCGCATGCTGACCGGTCTGCTCGACGCGCTGGGCGGCGAGCAGCGCGAGGCGATGCCCCAGGCTGCGGCGGCCTGACCCGCTGAGCGGCTTTTAACGAGCCGGTCGTGGATGGCGAGACGACGCGCCAGGGCGTCCGCTGCCGGTGTTCTTTCTGAATGTGGTTAAGATGACGCTCAGAAGTGCGTACCGGTCACGGAGGGCTTGCGATGGTCCGTCTCGTCATGATCCTGCTAGGCGTCGATTATCTGCGCACCCGCTGGCGGTCGCTGCAGATCGTCGGCTGGATAAGCCTGGTGCTCGGCTTGGTGGTGTTCGTCGACGCGCTCGATAACGCGCTTTATTTTCCGATTACGCCGTTTGCGCTGTTGCTGTTGCTCGAAGGGCTCGGCACGCTGGCTATCGCGTGGACCGGCATGGGCGGGCAACGCACGCTGCGCTATGTGAAGGGCCTCGCATTCTGCGTGGCGGCGGCGCTGATTCTCGCCGGTCATCATCACGGCAACTTCATTCTGTCGATGATCTTCGGCACGCTTTTTCTGGCCGATGGCACGCTGCAGATCGTCTCCGCGCGCGTGGTCCGCTACCGCACGTGGCGGCTGGCGGTAGCCGGCGGCGCGCTTGAAATCGCGCTGGCGATTTTCTTCTTCCAGCCTTTCCCCACCCATTACGTCGGCACCGTGCCGTATTGCCTCGGCCTCGGGCTGATGTTCGGCGGCTGGAATCTGATCCTGCTCAGCACGCGAGTACGGCGCTTGTCATCGAATCCTGCGGTCGCCCCGGGCGATGCGCACGCAACCATGGGTTCGCGCACGCCCGGCGTGCCGCTTAAAACCGAATGGGACGGCCCGCCCGCCGCCGACGAAGCGGCGCTCACCGTGCACGTGTGGACGCCGGTCGGCTCGGCCAGAAGCGAGGCGCGCCGTCAGTTGATTGTCGATCGCTATATTGCGGCGGTGGATCGCCACGGCGTGATATCGACCGGCCATGCCGCGCTCGAATCGCCCGAGGGTATCTACATCAGCCTGTATCCGGGTGTCGAAATCGATCGCTCTCCCGACGACTTCACGCGGCTTCTGCGTGCCACGCGCGAGAATGACGTGCCGGGCGTTTTCCAACCCGATTACCAGACCGAATCGACAGCATGGTGCCCGTCGACGATTCAGGTGCGCATCCGCAATTACGATCCGGTGCGTCTGCGGCGCTTCTGGGACGCGTATCGACAGGACACGACTTATAACCTCACGCACCGCAACTGTTCGAGCACGGTGTCGCGCGCGCTGGAAGCCGCGATCGAAGGCGCATCGGCGCGGGTGTGGGGCAGCGTTGGCGACTGGCGGCCGTTCTGGCGGGTCATCACGACGCCGGAGTTGTGGGTCGCTGCGCAGCTGCGCAAGCGTGCGGCGACGATGGCGTGGACGCCCGGTCTTACGCTCGACTATGCGCGCGCGCTGAGCATGCTGGCCGATCCGCGTCCGTCGGGTTGGGTCAAGATGGCACGTCTTGCCGTGCGGCGGATGATCCATTCGCGGCAACAATGGCGCGAGGAGGCGCGCAACGCGCCCGCCGCGCAGGAAGCGGCGAGTAGCGCAGCGCGAAGCGGGGCGAGGGAGTGAGGGCGCGCGCCGCGTGAGGGGCAAGCGCCCCGAAATATGACGCAGCAGGACCGCCGCGCGTGCCCAACATCGACGTCGCGGTAAAAATGGCAAGCACATCAACAGCTTGCAGATTTTGCCGGCTAGTTATGCACAGATTTGCGAACAGATTCTGTTGATAACTTCCGCGCTTTGCGCAGTTATTTAGATGAACGTTGGGAATGAATTCGGCGGGTGTATGCTGGCCCGTCGTTTTCCGATCACGCATGGGCGCTTCCAGGTCCCGCTGCGGTTCGCGCGCCCCGTCAGGCTCGAGCCTTGCTGTCACCTTGCTGTCACTATCAGGCCTGCGAGGCAGCGGCGTTTGACGAGAACGACGGCGATCGACAGCGTGCAGTCGCTGGCATTCATCGTAGCTTCAGATGAATCAGCGGCCGTGTTTGGCGATGCGTCGCATTAGCGTAGTCCGAGATTCCTGTCACCGATCCGCGGTTGGCCCGCGAGGTCGCCTCCATGACACGAACGCGTCCGGCCACCTGATGCCGGTGCGTGTTTTTCAAGCAGAAAGAACAACGCAATCGACCGCGTGCCAAATAACCCCGCCTGCGCGGCTGTCTACGGACAGCGGAATTGCGCGGACGGGAAGCGTCAACGGAATGTTTCAACTGGAAGAGGGCGTGGCGATGAAATTGCGCGTTGGCTACGAACTGGTTTACGAATGCGTGCAACCGACGCCGATGCTGTTGATGCTGAACACGCACTTCTCGCACGCAAAAGAGATGCTGAGTCCCGATCTGCTGGTGGTCGATCCGCCGTTGCCGATCAGCCAGTATCGCGACGGTTTCGGCAATCTGTGCAGCCGGCTGTTTGCGCCGCCCGGAAAAATTGCATTCTCGACCAACGCGGTGCTCGATGTGTCGTCCGAGCCGGAGCAGAGGCCGCCGTTTATCGAGCAGCATCCGGTCGAGGCGTTGCCCAGCGACACGCTGATGTTCCTGTTGGGCAGCCGGTACTGCGAAACGGATCTACTGTCCGAATTTGCGTGGCAGAAGTTTGGCACGCTGCCGCTCGGCCGCTGCCGCGTGGAGGCGATCTGCGATTACGTACACAATCACATCGTGTTCGGCTACGACTTCGCGCGTCCCACCAAAACCGCATGGCAGGCGTGGCAGGAGCGCAAGGGCGTGTGCCGGGACTACGCGCATCTGGCCGTGGCGCTGTGCCGGGCGATGAACATTCCGGCCCGCTATTGCACGGGCTATATCAGCGATGTCGGCCTGCCGCCGCCGTATGCACCGATGGATTTCGCCGCATGGTTCGAGGCCTATATTGGCGGCTGCTGGCAAACCTTCGATCCACGCAACAACGCGCCGCGCACCGGACGCGTGTTGATGGCGCGCGGGCGCGACGCCGCCGATGTCGCGATCAGCAATACGTTCGGGCCGACGCAACTGCTGAAATTCACCGTGGTGTGCGAGGCGATCCAGGTTTTCACCGGCCTGGAATCCTAAAGTTCTGCGATGAAATGCCGACATCTTCTGCATTGACCTTTGCATTGACCTTTGCATCGTCCTTTGCCTCGTACTTCGCCTCGTCTTCTGCGTCATTAACCCGCTTACGAACACCATGAAGTCCCGCCATGTGGCCACCGCATCAGCGGTAATGTTTCTCGCACTCCTGAGCGTGCCGGCCTCGCAGGCCGCACAGCCCGGACTCGCTTCGATTGCCGTCAGTCTGATCGTGCAGGAATCCTGCATCGTTCAATCGGCCGACGGCGTGATCACCGTGAGGAATCAGCCCGTCGTGTCCTGTCTGCACGGGGCGCCGTTCCAGATCAGCCAGGCGGGCTTCGATCCACTGGTATCGGCCGATACGGGCAACGCCTCATTGCAGCCGGTCGCCTACGCCGCCAGCGGCGACAGCCAGCAAACCGTCTGGACCGTCAATTTCTAGTCCCCGCTGATGAACGCACGCGCCCGCCGGGGTTCTGACACACCCCGTCAGAAACTGATCGTCGCGGTAATCGTGTCGCTGTAGCTGCCGGGCATCGGCGTGCTCTGCGGCGGCACGAGTCCATACACACTGATCGACACCGGATTGCCCGTGCCCGTGCCGGTCGCCATCGTCGTGCCCGAGTTGCCGTCACCCCACGCGGTCGTGTGGTTCGAATCCGTGTAAAGCTGATAATTCACCGCGCCGCCTCCGCCCGAGCGCTGCATTTGCCGTTGGCTGACGTTGCCGCTCGAACCGCCGTTCAGCGCGATCCGGAACGCGTCGCCGTTGGTGCAGCGCGCCGTGATCGAACCGCTCGCACTCAGCGCCGATTTAAGTACGCCCGACGATGTAAACGCGACGCCCGTTGCACTGATCAGACAGTTGTTGGTCACCGTCGCGGTGACGTTGAATGCAGCGCCGGCGGTGCTGGTCGTCGCGCCGGCGCAGCCCGGCGACAGCAGCAGGTAGAACGCGTAATTCACCGTGAGCTGCGAGTCGAGTTCGGCATACACGGTGTTGGCGTTTCCGGTGGTCGGCACGGTCGGCTGATTGGAGGCGACCAGGCCGTAGTAGCTCACCGTCGCCGATGCGGTCACACCGGTCGCCGGTTTATTGAGTATCAGCGAAATCGGGGTGCCGGATGGGCTCGATCCCCACCCGGTCGAATGCCCCATATCCGAGTACAGGCCGTATTGCAGAGCACTGCCACCGTTCAGCATGGTGCGGGTCGCCGTGCCGCCCATGTTCAGACAGACCTGCACGCTGGGCAACAGCGTGACCGCGGGCCACGTGCATTGAACGAGGATGCTGCCGGTCGCGGCGACCGGGCTGAGCGCGATCGGACTGACGTTGGGAAAACTCAGCGCGGACGGGGTCGCCGAACAGGTTTGCGCGCTGGCGTGGCGCGGCATCAGGCCGAGCAGCGCGCACAGGGCGACAACGAAGATGAGCCGTCTCATCGCACTGCCGACGGCGTGGCCGCGGTTGGCGCCGTGCGCGCGGCATGCGCTTCGCCGTCCGCTGCATGGGTGCTCGCGCCGGCGCGGCAGGTCAACGGGCCGATGGTCGGCAGCGTGCCGTCGGCGGGGCGCTGATAGGTAAATTCGACCCGGCATTGCACCGCGCGCTGAGCGTCGCCAGCGCCGCCGTTGATGATCTCCAGATGGTTGTCCGGTTGCAGCATCTCGATGAACGTCAACCCGTCATAGCCGACAATCGTGTCGCCGCCGCTTTCGACGTGATGCACGCGGGTGCCCGGCGGCATGAGCTTGCCGTCGGCGTCACGCAGAATCACCGAGGCCGCGCTGTAACGCGACACGCGAAAGCCTGCGAGCACCCCCGCATGCGATTGCGGCACCAGATCCATCGCGACCGTCGCGATGCGTGTGTCGGCGGGAAGATTCATGCTGTCGATCGCCACCTGGTTGTGCTGGTACGCGTTCAGATCGGGGATCAGCAGGTGGCCGCCGGTATCGGTCGTACCGATCACGCGGTTTTCGTGCAGCACCGGCACATTCGCGACGCCGTCGGTGGACACCAGTGCAAAGCCATCGTCGATCCGTCGTGCGGGCTGGACGGTGCGATCCATGAATACGACCGCGCCGCTCATGTCGAGCGACGCGCTCGCCTGCCCATCCAGGTCCTGGGCGATGGCCGTCACCTCGCCGTATTTGCCGAGGTATTGCGCCTGGGCCTGACGGTAGGGCACCGCGCCCGTGCCGCCCGCCTGCACGCCCCAGCCCCAGCCGCCTGCGTAATCGGGCGGGCGCTGCGCATTGACGTTGTAGGTGGACTGGCCGTTCTGCCGTCCCACGCTGGCATTGATCGCGGTGTTGTTGCCCAGACCGAAGCTCGCGGTCAGGAAAATCCCTTGCGAATCGTGCTGCAGAAAATCCTTGTAGGTACTCAACGTCAGCGAAGCGAGGTTGCCGAAGTTCAGCGTGTACGACAGCGAGCCGATCCGCGATGAAGGAGCGCCCGGAAAGCGATAGCCGATATAGCTGAGCGACAGGGTCTGGCGGCTGAAGAAGGGCAGCGCCAGCGTGACGCGGTCGGTGGCGGTGGGTACGGGGGTGCCGTCGCGCGCGCCCAGATCGCCGTAGTTGCCGTACGCGCGCAGGGTCTGCGCATCGATCGAGAAGCGCGGCTCGATCAGTTGATAGCCGATGCCCAGCTGGGCGCCGTTCAGCTTGCCCGCGCTGGCCGACGCCGAGCCGCTGATGACGCCCGCCATCCCCATGCGCACCAGCGCACCCGCGCCGGCGTTGACGAGGCCGCCGGTCGCTTCAGCGTGGCCTTCCAGCGTCAGCGAATCGGTGACGCCCCGGCGTGCGGTCGCGCTCACCGCCGGGCTCGGATCGTATGAAAACGACTCGACGCCGTAATTGCGGCGCAGAAAGCCCGCTTCGAACGAATAGCTCGACAGGCCCGCGGCCAGCATGCGGGTGTCGACATACAGCGGCAGCGTGGTCGAGATCGTCCGGCCGAGCGCGTCGTGCGTGATGACGGTCGCCTCGCCCGCGCCGGTGATGCCCGGCACGTTGTTGACGATGAATGGCCCGCTCGGCACGTTGCCGGTGAACTGCCGCACATTGTTGATATACAGATCCACCGCCGACGGCACGACGGCGGTCCCCGACAGCGCCTGCAAGGGGAAGGTCACGAGGTCGGGGCGCAGCGCGAAGTTGCTGCGCCACTGGAAACCGGCGATCCGAAACGAGCGGGTCCAGTCGAGCGACGACGAGATCGTGTCGCCGAACTGCGTGGTGCTGAGCGTCGCGGGATTCGACATGCTCCACGACGTGTCGTAGCGCACGTAGCGGTGCAGATCGCTGTACAGATACGCGATGCCGGTGTTGCTCAGCACGCCGGCCGGGTCGAAATAGCGTTGTTCGCTCCATAGCGCCAGTTGCGCATTGGATTGAGTCTGCGCGAACGCGTCGTAGTTGATCAGAAAGCCGCGCGACGAGGTCGCGTTCGGCGTCGCGATGAGTTCGCGCGTGTCGAACGTGTACGGCTTGCGAATCGCGTCGGGCACTTCCATGTCGATGCTTTGCGCAGCCGCGTCGTAGCGATAGCGCAGGCCCGCAATCTGGTCGAGTTCGAGCGTCGCGGTGTCGGCTGCGCCGAGTTTATCGGTGGCGATGCCGAGCTCGCTGAGGTCTTTCGCTGTCGCGCTGAGCTTGCCGTCCCGCTCGCGAAAGTGAGCGATCAACGAAGTGCGCTGGCCGTTGAGCATGACTTCCAGATACAGATCGCGGCCCGCTACGGCGCGTGATGCGGCTGTCGTGGCGGCCGGTTGTGTGCCGGACCTGACGCTGGCTGGCGCGGTGCCGCCAGACCCGTCGCCTGCGTTGTCGCCGGCCGCTGCATTCGATCCTCCACCGAGATCAACGCCCGCTGCCACGCGCGCGTCGGCGCCGGTATCCGCGAATGGCAGCGGCGGCTGCGCGGCGGCCCGGGTGGCACCCAGCAGGTAAAGCGTGGTCGTGAGCGCAATGGCATGCGGCCTCCATCCTCCATGACGTTTTTGCCGTCGTGTCATTCTCATTGGTTGCGTGGCGCTGCATCGTGTCCATCCCTATGGGCGCGGCGCGGTCAAAGCCGGGAGCCGGTCTTGCCCGACGCCGGACGCCGGGCGCGGAAGACCGGTCGGGCCGGCGCTCCCGCGTGCTCATTCGATTGCCACGGCGGCTTCAGCGGGCAGTGAGTTGACCGCCGCCCGCACTCTCAGCGGACCGTTCTGCGCGACGTCATCCGGCAGCGTGACCTGCCAGTGCCGTTCGCGTCCGGCCAGCGCGTAGCCGAGCAGCCCCTTGTTGATCGGGTAGGCGTTCCCGGCGTGATCGATGAGTTGCACGGCGGCGATCTGCGCGCGCTTGCCGCCTGCGTTGTCGACCCGCAGCATCCAGTGCTGGGCGTCGCGCGACAGATGCCACGACAGCCGGGGTTGACCGCCATCGGCAGCGGGTTCGACGAACACCGGCACCGAGTAGCGCAAACGGATCGTCACGCCGCTGGTCGGGGCCGCGTCGGGTTCGGGCAATTCGTCGATCAACACGCGATAGCCCTGCTCGGCGGCGTTAGGCCCAGGTGCTGTGCGAACCAGCCGCACCAGTTGATCGGCATGCGCGGCGATCTGGATCAGCGGCGGGCTGGCGACGAGATCCTGGGTCGGCGTCAGCGTGTCCTCGCCGTTCGCCTGATCCCAGCGGAACACGCGCACCTGGCCGAAGAGCGGCTTCTCACCCGGATTCTTCAACGTGATGCCGGTGGCGTTCGCGTCGGCCGATATATCGACCATCACCGGCGAGATCTGCAGCGTCGCCGCTTGCGCGGGCAGCGTGCACAGACTCCACGTAGAGGCAGCTGCGCACGCGCTGGCGACGAGCCCCCGCCATATCCCGCCGCCGTTGCGCCGCGCGCTCATGGCGCTCGCGCGGCCCGTCAAAAGTAGACCGTGGCGGTGACGGTGGTCTGGTAGGTGTCAGGCTTCGGGGTGGTTTGCGCCGGCACCTGGCCGTACACGACGAGCGGTTGCGCCGAGCCGCTGCCCGTGCCGCTGACCGTGTTGGTGCCTTGCGTGTTGCCCCACAACACGGTGTGACCGGCGTCCTGATAGAGCTCGAAGCCCACGGTCGTGCCGGTGTTGCCGGTGGCCGTGCCCGCCATCAGCCGGTTGGTCACCGACGAGCCGGTAACCGTGCCGGCGTCGAGCCCGACGTTGTAGGGCGTGGTGTTGGTGCAGGTGACCGAGACGGTGGTTTGCTGGTTGAGCGCGCTGGTCAGCACGCCGTTGCTGCCGAAGCTCAGCGGCGTGGCGGCGATCGAGCAGTTGGCGTTGAGCGTGAGCGTGACGGTGAAGGTCGCGGTGGCGGTGCCGTTTGAATACACCGCGGCGCGCGCGAGTTGCAAAGGCAAGCCGAACATCAACGCGACGATCAGGCCGGATGACAGCAATTTTCGTTTCATTGTGCAACCTCTCTCAGGGTCACGGAACACCGCTTCCATTGCATGTTCATGTCAAATCGAGTCGCTATAACGCACGCTCAATTACATGGAATTATCATGCTGGATAATTGAATTGTGATTGGTGCTATTGCAATTGCTGAAAATCAGTCTACACACACTTTCTTGTTCATACAAATTATTGCGTGGGTAATTGATGCTGAATGCCTTGGTGGATGGGAGGTTTGATGCGTATATCATCAAGCGTTGACGTAAATATTTCTTAATTCAGGGTGAGTGGGAATGCCTGATTGGAGGTAAATTTTTCTAATCGGTATGATGTGCATAAATTTCCTGATTGAGTAATTAATGGCTAAATATGCGATCAGAATAATTAATTAAAGTGCGGAATAGCCCGGTTCGAAATGATGAAAAAGGCGTTTGCCCGGCGACTGGCGCAGTTCGCAGCTTTTAACGAAGGCCTACAGATAAAACAGAGGCCATCAGTCGCCGAGCGCGACTGCGCGCCTGCGCCGCAACAGCACCGAGCCGATCGTCACCGCGACGCCGATGCCGCCCATCGCGAGCGACAGTCCCACGATCAACGGGCCGGTTTGCGTGCGCGCAGGAAAGAGCGTGACCAGCAGGCCGGCGAGCGGCTGCGTCAGGTTATTCAGCAGGATCACTACCCCTGTCGTCTTGCCGAAATCCTGCGGCGGAATGATCCGCTGACGCGCGCTGCGAATGTAGACGTTGAACATCTTGTCGAAGCCGACGATCAGCAGAAAGCCGAGCGCATAACCCCACGGCGCCGCACTTGCCCCGGCGATCACACCGCCCACGCAGATCGACACGAACGCGACGCGGCCGAGCGTGCGGGCGGGCCACGCGGCGCGCGCGATCGTCAACAGAATCAGGACCGTGGTGACGGCGCCCGCCGTCTGCAAGACGGCGTAGTAGCGGTTGGATTGCGCGTGCAAGCCCGTGACCATTGCTGCGGACGTGGCGAGCGTCACGCCGATGACCAGGTTTTCGGCAGCCGCCAGCAAGACGACTTTCTTAAGGCCGGGCAGCAACGCGACGTGGCGCAACGCGATGCGCAACGGCAGACTCCAGTGCCCCGTGGGACCGGGTGGCGGTCTGTTCGAGTTGAAGCCGCTCGTGCGTTGCCACAGTAACAGCGCGCCATCCGCCGAAAGAAACAGCACGCCGGTTGCAGCAACGACCCATTGCCAGTGCCACAGACCCAGCAGCAATGCGGCCAGCATCGGGCCGAGAACGAAGCCCAACTGGTCGGCCAGTTGCGAATACGCGAGCACACGCTGGAATTGTTGGGTGCTGAAGATTTGCGGCAGCATGACTTCGCGTGCGACCAACCCTTGGCTCGTCAGCACGCCGCAGAGCGCCGACAACGCGATCAGCCAGCCGATACCGCCAACCAGCGCGTACGCGAGCATCCCGCCGAAGCACACCAGCGCGCGCACGGTCTGACTGACCCGCATCAGCCTGAGTGGCGAGATGCGGTCACATAAGGCGCCGAAGAAGGGGAACACCAGATAACGCGGCAGCGTTTCGATGAAGAACGCGAGGCCTGACCACGAGACCTGGCGGGTCGTCTGGAACACGACGAGCGGGACGAGAAATAGCAGGATCTGGTCGGCAAGACGCGCGACAAACAGCGAGCAGAAGAAAGCGTGATGGTTGACTCGCACCGTTGATGTCCCGCCGCGGATGGATCGTGTGTAGGTCGAAGATGGTCGACACCGATCCTATCAAAGTTGGCGATGACGTGGCCGCGCCAGCTCATGCACGACGCGTGTACAACTCACCCGCCGCGATACGCTTGCTCCAGTTGCGCGACATCGAGCTTGACCATCTTCATCATTGCCGCCATCACGCGGCTCGCTTTCGCTTTGTCCGGGTCTCGCAGCATGTCGCCGAGCGCGTCGGGGACGATCTGCCACGAGACCCCGAAGCGGTCCTTCAGCCAGCCGCATTGCCACGGCGAACCGCCACCTTCAATGAGCTTCGTCCAGTAGCGATCCACCTCCTGTTGCGAACTGCAATGCACGAACAGCGAAATGGCCGGTGTGAACGGAAATTGCGGACCGCCGTTCAACGCCATGAATTCCTGACCCTCGATCTCGAACGTGATGGCCAGCACCTTGCCCTCAGGCCCGGGACCGGCATCGGTGTAATGCATCACGGTGGCGATGCGGGAATCGGCAAACACGGACGTATAGAAGTGGGCGGCTTCTTCCGCATTGCCGTCGAACCACAGGCACGGTGCAATTTTCTGCATGACGTTTCTCCTGCCAACCGGCGCATGGGCGCCGGGGGCGCGTGTTATTTCATCGCCGAAGCCATCGCCTGCTGGATGTCGTCCGCACTCATATCGCGCGTGTGCGTGGCAAGCGACCAGCGATGGCCGAACGGATCTTTCAGCTGTCCGTAGCGGTCGCCCCAGAACATGTCGGTGACGGGCAGCGTGACGGTTGCGCCCGCCTCGACGGCCTGTTTGAAACTCGCATCGACGTCTTGCACATAGTGGTGGATGGTGACCGGCGTGCCGTTCAGCGTATTCGGCCCGGCCATCTGATGCTCCGGCCATTCGTCGGTCAGCATCAGCATCGAGTCGCCGATTTTCAGGCACGCGTGCATGACCTTGCCATCCGGACCGGGCAGACGGAACTGTTCGACGGCGTTGAAGGCTTTCGTGTAGAACGCGATGGCCTCCGCCGCGTTGGCGCAGATCAGATACGGTGTGAGCGAATGCATCCCGTCCGGGATCGGTTTGACAGCGGGGCTGGTCATGACGGCGACTCCTTGGTAGCAGATTCGTAAGTTGAAAGGCCGGCTGCGGGAACCTGGTAAGCCAAAACCGGCCAGTCGAACCAGGCCTTCCACATTACGACGACCCCATGACCGTTGAATCGACACTCCGGAAAAAATATTTTCGGCCAGCGATTCGTCTTCGCCGCACGGGCCGGCCAGCTTCAACCCGCCGGATTGTCCTCATCGGATGGCGCGGCGGCGGGCGGCGTCGGCGCGCCGTCCGGCGTGCCGAGGATGCTGATCTGGAAGGTCGGCGTAGCCGCCAGCGACTGCAGCGTGGCGTCTTCGGGAATGTGTTCGAAAAGCGGCAGGATCACCGAGCCGCCGATCACCGCGCGCCGGCTGTTATCGGCCGGCCGCAAGCCCCACACATCCTGATAGACGACGGGAACCGCGACGCCGTTACGCGTCGTGTTGCCGATATACAGCATCACATGGCCGCCGATGTAGATCAGCGTGCGCAGCGGCACGCCGTGCCGGGCCAGATAGTCGAGCCGTTGGGCGGGCGTCGACGCAGAGAGATCGGTCATGCTGCCGGCGTTCATCTGGGTCGACGAATGACGCGGCAGCCACACGCCGAATACGGCGAAGATGCTTTGCAGTTCCGACGAACAATCGTTGTAGAGGCCGCTATTGCCCCAGCCATACGGACGGCCGATCAGCGCCTTCATCAGCATGGCCAGATGGCGCGGCGTGGCGGCGAGCGGCAGCGGCGCGATCTGCGTGTCGTTCAGCGTCGCGGTGCGGAGGAGCGCATGGCCGTCGACATCGCGAGCGGGAATGAGAACGGTGCGCGCGGCACGGAGGTCGGCGTTGCTGGCGGGGTTGTCGGCTGACGCGCGGGTGCCTGGGTTGGCGGGGGCGTTAGCCACGCGCGGCTGCGTGTCGCTGCGGGCGGCAGACAGCGGCAACAGGGTCCCGGCGGGGGCGTCGAAGCGGAACACGCCGTGGCTGTCGCGCACCGGCGCCGACGCGACCGTGACGGCACCGAGCGAGCGGGCTGTCGCCGCACGCCATGTGTCGATGAAGCGCTCGTCCGCCATTGCGACGCCGTCGCTGCGTACCCAGCCCTGCACATCGGGCGTCTGCACGTAAAACCACGCGCCGTCGGTGCTGCTGCCCAGTACATACAACGGCGTGCCGGGCCGCACGGCCGAAATCTGCAGATTGTCGAACGGGTAGCCTTCGCCGGCCAGGTGGTGGTCGTAGAACGCTGGGTCGGTGGTCGGCAGTTCACGCACCATCAGATTGCTGGCCGCGACGGCGCGCCGTTCGGGCTGGTAAAGCGTGTTCTGCGTGAACTGTCCGACATTCATGTTTTGCGCGATGGCGTCGATCCACGCTTTGTCATGCGCACGGAAATTTTCGCCGTAGCCCACGGCAGCGCCGCTTTTGCCGGCGTTGTCGAAACGGTCGAGGCGCCGCTGCTGCAACGCGGCAATATCCGCGCCCTGCTGACGATAGACGCGCATCGTCACATAGGCGGCATTCCACGGCGACGGCGCGTTCGTGCCGGTGCCGAAATAGCGTGCGTAGAGCGCGCTGAAGTGCGCCTGCTGGTCTGCGGGACTCAGGAAGGGGCGGTCGTAGTCCGGGCTGTCGGGATCGAGCCAGTGATCGACGTTCTGGTCGTAAGCCGCGATCGGAAATAGCGTGACGGTGTCGGGCGCTACGTGCGCGTCGCGAGCCGGCGCCGGGTTGCCGCACGCGGAGAGTGTCGCGATCGCGGCGCACAGCGCGGCGGCGCGGCAGAGGTTCGGCCACGACACAGCGGCTGACACGGACGACACAGACACCGCGAAAGATGTGGCAACGCGGCGGGACAGGGCGGCAACGGGCATGAGGTTCGACGCAGTGGATGGGTCAGGAGGCACGATGATACGGTCCAGCGAGCCGGCCATGTGTTGTACGGACGCCGCGCTATGAGCATATCGCTACAACGTTTATGTGGTTTCATTCGGGGTTGTCCGATTTTTCAGCGCGGTTGCGACACGCGGTACGTCAGACACTGGCGGACGCGCTTGTGACTAACTACGGCCGCCTCACATCTCAACGGCTGACCGCGGCTCGCCCGTGCCCCAGCCAGTTCAACCGGAATCAACCAGGAGAGCACACCATGCAAACCAGCGCCCGCAATCAATTCGTCGGCGAAGTCACCGAAGTCAAACACGGCGCCGTGAACGACGAAGTCACGCTACGCACTCAGGACGGCCTCGAGATCGTCGCGATCATTACGCACGGCAGCGCGACGTCGCTCGGACTCGCGGCGGGCAAGAAAGCCTTTGCGCTGGTCAAGGCGTCGTCGGTCATCGTGATGGTCGATGTGGCGGCGCATCAGGTATCGGCGCGCAATTGCATTGCCGGGACGGTGTCGGCGGTCACCAAGGGTGCGGTGAATGCCGAGGTGACGATCGGCGCAGGCGCCGCCCAGATCGCGGCGATCATCACAAACGAGAGCGTTGAGCGCCTGGGACTGGCGAACGGCAAGCCTGCGACGGCGATTTTCAAGGCGTCGAGCGTGATCATCGGGGTCGACTGAGTTGGCAGGGGCCGCAGCGGCGGTGCAATCCGTTGCAGCGCTGACGGCGCTCAGGCAACGCAGGCGCAACTGACGTCTGCCGCAGAAATGAGGGCAGCATGCGCGGTTTCGATCTGATGAACGAAACCGTCGCTTGCTTTAAACTGCACAGCCTCGCTGTTCCTCTTTCCGCTTTCATCACGGACACCGTCATGTTCGAAGTTTCCTCCTCCGCATCGCCTCTGCCCAAAGCCGCGCACTACGAAGAACTGGTCGCTCAGGCGCGCTCGCTGCTTGCCGGCGAAACCGACTGGATCGCCAACGCCGCGAACTTCTCCGCGTTCGTGTTCCATTCGCTGAGCGAGCTGAACTGGGCCGGTTTTTATTTCCACGATGGCCGCGAACTGGTCGTCGGCCCGTTTCAGGGCAAGCCCGCTTGTGTGCGTATCCCGCTCGGCAAGGGTGTGTGCGGTACCGCCGCGCAAACCCGGCAGACCCAGGTCGTCCGTGACGTGCACGAGTTTCCGGGCCATATCGCGTGCGATTCCGCATCGCAATCCGAAATCGTCGTGCCGCTCGTCGCGCCGGACGGCACGCTGATCGGCGTATGGGACGTGGACAGCCCGGTCGTCGCACGATTCGACGACGAAGACGCGAAGGGCATGCAAGCGCTGTGCGCGGTGTTCATCGAAGCGGCGTTGCCGCGCGGTGCGTCGGCGGCGTAACGGCTTCATCGGAGCGTCATAGGGGCGTCCTGAAGGGCGTTCCCGTCGAGCCCCCGGGCAACGCCTGCAGCGCATGGCAACGCACCGGCCATGCGCCAGCCACGCGCCCCATGCGCGTTCGTACATAGACTAGATGCAGTTCAGGGGATGGGTCGGCGGACCTCATCCCGTTATCGTTTCTCCACGCGCTCGGCCCACCCCATGAGCGCGACCAACCCACAGGTTCTGGAGACACGCATGAGTTCCGCCACGGCATCCGCCACCGCCACCGCGCCGCTGACTTTTCAACGCTCCCCCGCATTACCCCGCCATTGCACGTTCGAAAGCCACGACTGGGAGATTCTCAGCCGCTACTGGCATCCGGTCGCGTTTGCCGCCGACGTCGCCGATCGACCCATCAGCGTGACACTGCTCGATGAGCCGCTCGTCGTCTTCCGCTCGAACGGTCAACTGGTGAGCGCGCGCGACATCTGTCCGCATCGCGGCGCGCCGCTGAGTCAGGGGTGGGTCGAGCAGGGCAATATCGTGTGTCCGTATCACGGGCTGGCCTACGGCAACGACGGCAAGTGCAAACACATTCCGTCGCAAACGGGCGGCCCGATCCCCGCGCGCCTGCATCTCGTCACTTACGCGACGCAGGAAGCCTACGGGCTCGTGTGGGTTTCGCTCGGCGGCGGCACCGAAGCGTTGCCCAGCTTTTCTCACTGGGACGACCCCGAGTTCCAGCAGATCCTGCCGCCGTCGATCGATATCAACGCATCGGCCGGACGTCAGACCGAAGGGTTCATCGACGTCGCGCATTTCGCGTGGATTCACCACGACAGTTTCGCGGACCGGCACAACCCGGTGGTCCCGCAATATTCGGTCGAGCGGCGCGACCGCGGCATGCGCGCGGAGTATGTGAGCACGGTCAGCAACTTCCCGAAGTCGATGCAGCATCGCGCGCCCGAGGGCTATTTGTGGCGCCGCAATTTCGAGGTGGACGTGCCGTTCTTTGCGCGTCTGACCGTGCAGTTTCCCGACCATGGCCGTCTGTCGATTCTCAACGCCGCGAGCCCGGTGTCCGCGCGCAAGACGCGTCTGTTCGTGCCGATCGTGCGTAACTTCGACAAGGATCTCCCGCTTGACGACGTGTACGCATTCAACCGCCAGGTATTCGAGGAAGATCGCGCGATCGTCGAGCAGCAGCGTCCCGAAGACTTGCCGATCGACCGCACGGCGGAAGCGCCGATTCTCGCGGATCGTTCGTCGGGCGCCTATCGGCGCGCGCTGGCCGAAATCGGACTCGGCCAGGCGTATGTGCGCTAACCCGCGCGGCCATTCTGGAGAGATGCGATGAGAGTATGGGAATGTGTGATCTGCGGCTTTCGCTATGACGAAGCATTGGGTCTGCCCGAAGCGGGCATCGCGCCGGGCACGCGCTGGGACGATGTTCCGGACGACTGGCTGTGCCCGGACTGCGCGACCGGCAAACATGACTTCGATATGCAGGTGATCGCATGACGGCCGCCCAGCAGGAGAACAGCGCGCAGCCGGTCGTAATCGTCGGCACCGGCATGGCGGGCTATACCGTCGCGCGCGAACTGCGCAAGCTCGACAGCCAGGTGCCCATCGTGATGATCAGCCGCGACAACGGCAGTTTTTATTCGAAGCCGATGTTATCGAATGCGCTCGCCATGAAGAAAGAGCCGCACACGCTGGCCACTTTCGACGCGATGGCGATGGCCTCGCAACTCGGCGCATGGATACGCGTGGGTCAGAACGTCGAGCGAATCGTGCCGGACCAGCATGTGCTGGTCGTGGACCATGCGTTGCTCGGCTATAGCAAGCTGGTGCTCGCAACGGGCGCGGACCCGCGCCGCTTGCAGGTACCGGGCGACGGCGCGGCCGACGTGCTGTCGATTAACGACCTCGACGACTACGCGCGCTTCAGGCTGGCGCTCACGGGTTGCCGTTCGGTGGCGATTCTGGGGGCGGGGCTGATCGGCTGCGAGTTCGCCAACGATCTGGCGGCCGCCGGTTACGCGGTGCATCTGATCGATCCTGCGGCCACCCCGCTAGTGCGTCTGCTGCCGCAGCAGATGGGCGAAATCTTCGCGCGCGCGCTCGGTCACGGCGGCATTCGCTTTCACGCAGGACGCAGCGTGCAGCGGATCGACCGCTTGTCGGACGGCTACCGGTTGAGTTTCGCCGACGCTGAGCCGATCGATGCCGATCTGGTGGTGTCCGCGATCGGGCTGGCGCCGCGCACGTCGCTGGCTGCGGCGGCCGGTCTGCACATCGAGCAGGGCATTCGCACCGACGCGTGGTGCCGTACCAGCGAGCCGGATATTTACGCGCTCGGTGATTGCGCGGCGATCGACGGCAAAGTGCAGCCGTACGTGTTGCCGATCATGCATGCAGCCCGTGCGCTGGCGCGTACTCTCGCTGGCGAACCCACGCGGGTCGCTTTCCCCGTGATGCCGGTGACGGTGAAGACGCCCGCGAGTCCGGCGGTGGTCGTCTCGCCAGCGAGTGAAGGCGCATGGACGATTGAAGCGGGTGAACGCGCGGGTGAACACGCAAGCAACCAGGCGGGCGACGCTATCGCGGTGCACGCGGCGCGCGCCGTTTGCCGCGATGCTGCAAGCGAACGTCCGGTGGGCTTCGCGTTACTCGGCGCGGCCATCGAGGGCAAGGCCGCTCTCGTCAAAGCGATGAGCGCAAACGAAACGAGCCCGCCATCAGCAACAGCACCATAACAACTTCCGTCTGACCGACCTCACCGTGTGATCGTTTGATGTCTGAGAGGGCCTGTCACCTCGAAGGAATCCGATGATTGCGTTTCACGCCGCAAGCTCTGCTTGCGGCTTTTTTTATCGGCATCGACAACGTCGATCAGGATGCCAGATCTTTGGCGATACTCGCAATCAGTCGACGCAGCCAGATCGCCGCCACGCTGCGATGGGTGCGGTCGTGCCACAGCTGGTAGTAGGTGAGCGCGCGCGGTTCGCCGGGAACCGGCTCGATACGCAGCGGCAACAGCTTCGTGTAATGCGTGGCCAACGCGCGCGTGGTCGTGAACAGCAGATCGGAGCGCGCCAGCACATAGGGCGCCATGCCGAAGTAAGGCAGCGTGGTCGTCACCGTACGCGACAGGCTGTTGCGCGCGAGTTCGACATCGACGGTGCCCCACGCCGTCGTGTTGCAGGTCATCACCGCGAGATGATCGGCCTCTTCATACACGGGTTTGCTGAGCCGCCCCGGTTTGACCGGATGACCATTGCGCATCACGCAGACCAGCTCGTCCTTGCATAACGGCTGTAAATGCAGATGCTCCGGCGGCGTGCTCCAGTTGCCGATCACCAGATCGAGAAAGCCACTCTCCAGCCCATGTTCGTAGCCGCCGTCAACCATCATCAGATGACGGAATTCCAGCTTGGCGTGCGGTGCTTCGCGATGAAACGCATCGACGACGGCGGGCACGAAGAACGCGTCGAGATAGTCGGGAGAGCCGATCCGGAACGTCTGGCGGGTGGTGGCCGGATTGAACGATGCAGTGGGATGCAGGATCGCGTCGATACTATTTAATGCCTGCGCGGCAGGCTCGATCAACGTGAGTGCATGCGCGGTCAGCACCATCCGGCTGCCGCTGCGCACCAGCAGCGGATCGCCCGTGAGGTCCCGAAGCCGGCGCAACGCGACGCTGACCGTGGGCTGCGATTGTCCGAGCAAGGTGGCGGTGCGCGAGACGCTCGATTCGGTCAGCAGCGTGTGCAGCACCTTCAGAAGGTGCGAGTCGATGACTTCCCTGGACATGAAATGCGGGACTCTGTACCGCGCGGATCCACCTGTCGGAACGGCGCTTATTTTATCGAAGAAACTGCAGTGGAAACGTGCTCGAAATATATTCACGGATATAACGGTCGTCAATCCGGCGTGCCCCGGTGAAGCGGCCGCGATCACTGGTCAAGTCAGTGTCAAACCGGCGTTCAAGGCCCGTACGGGCTGACTTATTACGCGTGGAATATGCCAGGCATAGTGCGCACGTTATGCGCATGCGACCGGATAAATGCCCGCATGGAGAATCGGCACACGCAGCAGGGAAAGCGATCGGCGCGACGAAGGTGCCGTCCAGGTGGGGCGAATGGGGCTTGAAAGCCGCTATCATATGAACGATAAGGATCGTTTTGGCGCGTCGCCACGGATATCGGACCGGAGACTCCTGGCAACTGAGCGCTTGCGCCTCAAGCGTCGAGACAACGCACAATCGCTTCCACAAAACTCAGGAAAATCAAAAGGCTGTCGCGATGCAAGACCTTCAATACGCCGAACTGCAAAAGCGCGCTGCCGCGCTGGCCGCAGCGCCCTACGGCATGTTCATCTGCACTGCGGACGGCACCTTCGAAACCGTCAACGCCGCTTTCGAAAAGCTGACGGGGCTGACGGCCGAGGAGCTGGTGGGGCGGCGTACGTTCGAATCGCTGCACGACCCCGCTGAACTCGCGAGGCGCCGCGCGGAATTGCCGTCGCTGGCGGCGATCTATTCGCGCTACGAAGGCGAATGGACCTATATGCGGCGCAACAGCCCGCCGATTCGCGTGGTACTCGCGCTGGCGCCTGTCGCTGACCACGCGCACGCGTGTGCGGCGGGCGCGCGGCCAGAACGCTATGTCGGCATCGTGCTCGACATGACGCGTTACGCGCAATCCGAAGCGCGCCTCTGGTACGTGGCTCATCATGACGGCGTGACGCGTCTACCGAACCAGACGCTGTTCACCGAACGTCTCGAACTGATGATCGCGCGTTGCCAGCGCAGCGGTAACGGCTTTACGGTGCTGGTCGCGGAGCTCGATCATCTGCGCAAGCTGCGCGATGCGCTCGGGCTGCATGCAGCCGAACTCGTGTTGCAGATCGTCGGCGAACGGCTGCGCGGACTCTTTCCCCACGACGGCACGATTGCGTCGATCGGCGGCACGCAGTTCGCGTTGCTGATCAACGAATGCGGCCCGCACGCCGACGCTTTCGCGGACGAGGCATTGGGCCGCATTGCCGAATCGATCGATTATGGCGGCACGCCGCTCAACATTACCGCGAGCATCGGCATCGTCGCGTATCCCGCCGACGGTGCCGACGCACCCACGCTGATGCGTCGCGCGGGCGTGGCGTTGTCGGCTGCATCGGCGATCAATGGCAATGCGGTGCGGCGGTTTTCCACCGCGCTCGAAGGTCAGGCCGCGCGCCGCTTCGAACTGGAAACGATGTTGCGCGAAGCGCTCGAGAAGCAGCAACTGCATCTCGTGTATCAGCCGCAGGTGACGCTCGCAACGGGCTGCATCGCGCAGGTTGAAACGCTGCTGCGCTGGAATCATCCGCAGCGCGGTTTGATCAGCCCGGTCGAGTTCGTGCCGGTGGCGGAAGAGTCGGGCCTGATCGAGCAGATCGGTGAATGGGTGATCCGCACCGCGTGTCGCGACGCCGGCAAATTGCTGCGCCAGACGGGCACGTTGCCGCGTATCGCGGTGAACGTGTCGCCTCAGCAGTTCCAGCGCCACAATCTGTTCGAGACGATCCGCGAAGCGCTGGAAGACGCCGCGCTCGATCCCTGCTATCTCGAAGTCGAAATCACCGAGGGCGCGTTGCTGGGGGATACCGAGCAGGCATTGCAAACGCTGCATGCGCTGCGCGAATTAGGCGTGGAAGTCGCCGTCGACGATTTCGGCACCGGTTATTCGAGCCTTGCCTATTTGACGCGCTTTCCATTGAACCGGTTGAAAATCGACCGTTCGTTTGTGACCGGCATGACGACCGATCCGCAAAGCGCGGCGCTGGTTGGCGCGATCATCGCGATGGCGCATGCGCTCAAATTGCGCGTGACGGCCGAAGGTGTCGAGACCGCAGAACAGGCCGCGCAACTGGAAGCGTTGGGCTGCGATGAAGCACAGGGGTTCTGGTTTTCGCGTCCCATCACGATCACCGCACTGCGCAATGTGTTAAAGCCGCTGGGTACCGTTTGATATATCGGGCAATGCATCGGCGTGTACCCGCTGAGGTGGTGAGCGATTCATATTAAACGGCGTGGTGGCTTTGCGCTTTTTTTCCGCTCGTTGCAGTGCGTAAGTAGAAATGACACACGCAACAGGCGTGGCGCGTTGAGCACGCAAGCGCTATGCCTCGTATGTCCGATGGAAGAACGTCAGGAACATATCCTGCTGCTTCGTCCTTTCATGGAACTCATACCGCAACGGAACGAAGGCTCGCGATGAACGATCTCCTTGGCCGCTTATTGCATTTCCAGCCGTCGGTGCTCGTCACGATGACGCACGACGCCCTTCATATCGTCTTGGCCCTGCTGATTCTCGTGATCGGCTGGTGGCTGTCCAACCGGGTAGGTGCGCTGTTTGCGAGGGCACTCGCGCGCACCCATGCCGATCCGACACTTGCACCGATGCTGGCCGCCATGAGCACCTGGGCGGTGCGCGTGCTGGTGTTTATCGCCGCGCTCGGTGAAGTCGGCATCGCGACCGCGAGCGTACTCGCCGTACTCGGCGCCGCCGGTCTTGCGATCGGCCTCGCATTGCAAGGCACCTTGCAGAATATCGCTGCCGGCATGATGTTATTGCTGCTGCGGCCGTTTCGCGTCGGCGACGTGATCGAAGGCAGCGGGGCGGCGGCCGGTATCGTGCGCGAAGTGGGGCTGTTCACCACGCGCATCGAGCGCGGCGACGGCAACGCGGTGTTCGTGCCGAACAGTCAGATCTGGAGTAATCCGGTGATCAACTACAGCAGTGGTGGCACGCAGCGTATCGAGGTCGAAGTAGAACTTGCGCAACGCAAGGACGTTGATGCAGCGATCGGCGAGTTGAAAAAGCTGGTCGCTGACGAACCGCGCGTGCTGAGCGGTTCGACCCTCGCGCCGCTCGTCACGGTCGCCGGCTATCCCGACGACGGCGGCGCGAAATTGCGTATCGCCGCGTGGGTGCGCACGCCGGACGCGTCGCTCACCAGTGACGATCTGCACGAGCATGCGCAGGCGGCGCTTGAACAAGCCGGATGTCCGGTCGCGGCCTGATCTCTTCGCTGGCTCATGTACTCGCGTACTCGTCCCGCCACGCAACGGCGACTCGTCGGGAGCGTGGCAATCAACGGACAATGTGAGCCCGTCATTGAGCCCCGTACGCGCGCCGCCCTTTGTGTCAGACGCGTCTCGCGTCGATAAAAAGGCCCCTCTATAATCGCACTCTGCTTATTCATGTTGAACCGGACGCACTTGATCGACACATCTGAATCCGCCGGCCACTCATCGGGCGAAAAACCCGGCACGCCGGGCGTGCTGGTTGCGTTGCGCGATGCCACGGCCGAGCGCCATGAATTGCTGCACGAGATCATGCCGCTGTCGGTGGATAGCGTCGCGCTGCGCGACTATGTCAGCCATCTGGCCATCCTGCGTGACTGGCTCGAACCGCTGGAAGCGTGGCTTCAGATCTTTAACGATGGTCCGCAATCTCCGGCGCTGCCGCCACGCATACAGCGTCTAGCGTTGATCGACGCCGATCTCGCACACGAATCGGTGCGTCCGCAAGATGCCGCTGTTATGGCGTTACCGGATCGTGTGCGTCCCTGGCGCGGTGCGCAGAGCGCTGCTTACCGGTGGGGCGTCTGCTATGTGATCGAAGGTTCGCAGTTGGGCGGCGCGGTGCTGTATGCGCGGCTGAAACAGCAACTGGCGCCGCATCCGCTTGCCTATCTCGACGCGGGCCGCGATACGCTCGGTCCACGCTGGCGAGCCTTCATTCATGCTATGGCCGCAGAAGTGAACACGCCCATTACGATAGCCGAAGCATGCCGCGGCGCGGCCGAAGCATTCGACCGTCTGATCGAACTTGCGCAGCGTCCCGCCGGGGCTGACTGCGCAAGCATCGTTTGAAGCGCGCGCGGATCTCGCTCATGGACAGCTTCCACCCGAATCCCCCCGCAGCCGCTTATCCGGTTGACGCCGCCGCGGCTTTCGATCTGCTGCCCGAAGCCTACGTGGTCCTGAATGAGCGCTACGAGATCGTGCTCGCCAACGCGCGTTATCTCGACCTGACTGGACAGTCGCTGAGCGACCTGCAGGGTCAGTCGATTCTCGATACCAATCAGTTCGGTTCGGCCGAACAGCGCGACGCGCGTCGCGCGTGGCTCACGGGCGCACTGCGCGACGTGTCGACGGATCAACCGAAATGGTCGCCGTTGTTTCGCTACGAGATGCCCGCATACCGTGACAGCGCAACCGACGAGGCAGCATACCCAGCAGACCCGGCAGACCCGGCGCGGAGGGTGCCGCGCTACTGGAAGATCAAGGTGAGCGTGCTCGCCGCCCCGCCGGGGCAACAACAGGGTGCGCGAAACGGTCATTTCGTGCTGCGTGTCAGCGAAGTCACCGCGCAGATCTCCGACTACGAACGGGATCAGCGGGAACGCGCGAAGCTGCGTTCGCAGGCGCAATTGCGCCTGCTTCTCGCCGATGAAGCCCGCGCGCAATTGCGCGAGCATCAGGAGCGCTTCCAGCTGGCCATGGCATTTTCGCAACTGGGTGCGTGGGAGCTCGAACCGGCCACGGGTGTGATCGAATGTACCGATCAATGCAAGACCAATCTCGGGCTGGGTCCGACGTCGGTTCTCTCCGAACAGCGCCTGTTCGAGCAGATCGTGCATCCGGACGACCGTGACCGATTGCGCGATGCGATGAATCAGGCCCTGGCCGCGCATGAACATTTCGAAGTCGATTACCGGATAGGCTGGGCAAGCGGAGCGATTCGCTGGATTCTGGTGCGTGGCGTAGGCCGTTTTCTGCCGGATGGGACCTTGAGTTCGGTGATCGGCTTCACGCTCGACATCACGTCGCGCAAGGAAGCGGAACTGGAGCAGCGCGAAATCGCCGCGAGTGAGAAGCGGGCGCGCGAACACAGCGAACGGCTCGCGATGGCAATGGATCATTTCGTCACGACAGTCAGTCACGAATTGCGCTCGCCGTTGTCGGCCATCATGTCGTGGACCGATCTGCTGCAACGTTCGGCCGATCCGTCACATGTGACGCGCGCTACCGGCGTGATCAGCCGCAACGCGCGGCAGCTTTCGCATATGGTCGACGATTTGCTCGACAGTGGCGCGATCGTGACCGGCAAGCTCTCGGTCACTCTGCAACCGGTCGATCTCGGTGCGCTCGCCGGGATCGTCGCCGAAGACATGCGCATGCATGCCGAAGCGAAGGGCCTGACGTTGATCGCCGACGACCTCGCGTCCGTGATGGTGCTCGCCGACGAAAACCGGATGAAACAGGTGGTCTGGAATCTGGTGTCCAACGCGGTGAAGTTCAGCGCGCAGGGCACGGTTGAACTATCGGTGCGAGTGGATAGCGAGCGCGTCGAACTGGCGGTGCGCGATACGGGCGGGGGGCTCGGCCGTGATTCGCTGGAGCGGATTTTC
Organism: Paraburkholderia metrosideri; assembly: GCF_904848625.1. GTDB lineage: Bacteria > Pseudomonadota > Gammaproteobacteria > Burkholderiales > Burkholderiaceae > Paraburkholderia > Paraburkholderia metrosideri. Next base: position 93,494 of record NZ_CAJHCP010000003.1, on the reverse strand, counting down.
GAGCGCTTTCAACAGTTCAGCGCGAACGGTTCCGGGCGTGTTGCCGGCTTGGGATTAGGGCTGTGGCTCGTGAAGAATCTGCTGGATCTGCACCGTGGCACGATTTGCGCGGAGAGCCCTGGCTTGGGGCAGGGGTCGACGTTTCGCGTGACGCTGCCGGTATATCGTTGATGCAGCGTTGATGCAGCCATTGCGGCTTTTCTAACGGCTTCTCTACCTTTCCCTGGCCCGCATCAGGATGCAGTGCGGTCACGCGTCCCGATGTTGGGCACACCGCCCGCCCGATCGAATCAGCGTGGATACGGCGGCGGTTCGTTCAACACCGCCCAGAACATGCCGAGATCGTTGATGGCGGCCATGAAGTCGTCGAACGCTACCGGCTTCACCACATACGCATTCACGCCGAGATCGTAGCTGCGCAGCAAGTCGCTTTCCTCGCGCGACGAAGTCAGCATGACCACCGGAATACGCTTGAGGCTCTCATTGCCGCGCACTGCTTTCAGCACTTCGTGACCGTCGATTTTCGGCAGCTTCTTGTCGAGCAGAATCACCGCCGGATTTTCGTCCGCCCGATCCGCCCACTGTCCTTCGCGGCGCAGATATTGAAGCGCTTCTTCGCCGTCGCGCAACGACACCACCGGATTCGCGAGGCGCGTTTTTTCCAGCGCGATCAGCGTAAGCTCGACGTCGTTCGGATTGTCTTCCACCAGCAGGATCGGTCTTAACACGTTGTTTCCTTCATTTCGATTCATCTTTTGATTCCTTCGGCACCGGGCGGAAACGCTTGTCCGGCGACAACGCCGTCAAGCGTGCCACGGCGGCGGCGGGGGATTCGTCACCCTGGTTCGGGTCGGCCACGAACACGTGCGGAACAGAAAAATATACCGTTGTACCGTGGCCCATTTCACCGACTGCCCAGGTTTTACCGCCATGCCGTTCAATGATCCGTTTGACGCCAGCAAGTCCAATGCCCGTGCCTTCGAATTCTTCCACGCGATGCAGCCGCTGAAACACGCCGAACAGTTTATCGACATACCGCATGTCGAAACCGACGCCGTTATCTTTGACGAAAAATACGTGCTGAGCGGGAAGATCGCGTTGCTGAGCGTCGCGCCCGATTTCAATGACCGCATGCTCGCGAGTCGACGTGAATTTTACGGCGTTCTCGATCAGATTTCGGAGTACCACGTGCATTAATACCGCGTCCGCGTTGACGTGGCCGAGATCGCCGATATGGCACGTGATCGTGCGCGAGGGGGCGTCCTTGACCTCGTCGGCGACGAGCGCTTCGGCCATGGCTTTCAGATCGACCGACTGCGGGCGCAACGCGGCGCGGCCCATCTGCGAGAACGCGAGCAGGTCGTCGACGAGCTTGCCGCCAAAGCGCGCCGACGAAATGATTCGCTCGACGAAATGACTGCCGCGCTCGCTCAGACGCTCGCTTTCCATTTCGCGCAGCAGGTCGGCGAATCCGACGATATGCCGCAAGGGCGCTCGCAGATCGTGCGACACGGTGTACGAAAAGCCCTCCAGTTCCTTGTTCGCGCGACCGAGTTCGAGCGCCAGTTGCGCCAGTTCCTCCGCGCGACGCAACACGATGCCGAGCAACGCCGTGCGGAATTCGACGGCGATTTCGAGTTCGGCCGGACGCCACGCGAGCGAGCGGCCCCGTACCGTATCGGTCCACACGTCGAAGCTCTGGCGCGGCGACAGCGAATCGGACAGGCCGGCCAGCTTCACGCGCGGATCGCCGGCCCATTTGATGGTCTGCACGACTTCCTCGCGAAACCACAGCACATAGTTGCGGAATAGCTTCGAAATCGATACGGCGAGCAAGCCCGCGTAGTCGGGATGCGGCGGCAGCACGGAGCACGCGGTGGCGAGCGTGTCGGTGTCGAAGGTCTCGTCCACTTGCGTGTCGAGCCATTCGACGAGCTTCGCTACCTCCGCTTCACGCGGTGTCGTGCCCACCAGCAGAATGCGTCCGTCGAAGACGATGGCCGCACCGTTCGACGCGGTCAATCCGAGCAGTTCTTTGGGATCGTTGGCGAGCGCGTCGGTGAAGCTTTCGCTATTGGCCATCGTCGCGAGAAGTCGGGCGAGCGTACGGCGCAATTCGAGCCGATACTCGGCCTGCGCGTGATCCTCTTTCGCCTCGATCTGCAACGAGAGCACTTGCGCGATGTGTTCGCATGCGGTGCGTACTTCGAACGGCGGCACGCGGGCGCTGTCGTGATGACAGGAAATCAGTCCCCACAACTTGCCGTCCACCACGATCGACATCGACATCGACGACAGCGTGCCCATGTTCTTCATGTACTGAACGTGGACTGGCGACACGCTGCGCAGCGACGCGTAGGTGAGGTCGGTGGGCTTGCCCGTCGACGGATGTTGCGGCGGTATCAGCGGTGCGGGCTGATAGTCGGCATCGGCGATCAGACGAATGCGGTTGCGCACGTACAGCGCGCGTGCTTGCGCGGGGATGTCCGACGCTGGAAAGTGCTGGCCAGCGTACGACGCGTAACCCGGCTCGATGTGTTCCGCGATCACGTGGCCGCTGCCCGTGTGGTCGAAGTTGTAGACCAGCGTGCGGCCATAGCCGGAAATGCGCTGCACTTCGTCGGCGGCGAGTTGCGCGAGACCCTCGACGGTATCGATGTCTTGCAGGCGGTTGATGAACGTGCGCACCAGCGGGTACATCGACGCGAACACGTCGTTCGTGCCGCGCGCCGGCTCCAGTTCGACGAACGCGATTCCCTGATGACGATGCACGATGACCGCGAATGGCGTGACGTGTGCAGCGGCGCCGCTCGCGCGCGGGTCGTTCATCGAACCGATATAAAGGGGAATGCCGTCTTCGTGATGGGTGCTCAGCGCCTCGACAATGCGTGCCGCCCATTCGTCGCCGACGAGGTGTGCGATCGGCTGGCCCAGCGCCAGCTCGGCGGGCGAGCCGGTCAAGGCCGCGAGATTCGCGCTGACCTGCAGCAACGTGCCGGTGTCGGCGATGCTGAACAGAAAGCCGTGCGGCTGGATGCCGCCTGGAATGTGGATGGGTTCTCTCGCGCAGTCAGCTTCGACTGCCGAAGACGCGGACGATGTGAGGTCTGCCATGCTTGCTCCAGGAACAGGTCGCTGCATTTTCGCATAGCGTGGCGACCGGCGTTTTGCAGAGTGGGCGGCGGGCAGCGCGCAGTGCGCAGCGCAGTTCGCGGGCGGCGACGCGGGCGGGGCGCAACGCGTTTTTGTTTTTCACTACTGCATTGCGGCCCGCCTGGCCTCGTTTTATCTTTGTGCTCCCATTGTGCTTTGGCCTTTGCATGGCCTTTGCATGGCCTTTGCATGGCCAGTGCGTTGGCCATTGGAGGCCGTCAGTTCCGGCGTGGATGCGCCAGAAAAAATCGCAGCATTTCCGTCGATGCGTCCGGCCCCGCCGGGTCCGTATATGAACCGCGCTGACTGCCGCCGGACCACGCGTGGCCGGCATGGTGGATCGACCAGTATTCCGCTTCGACGCCGTTCGGCGCGACCAGCTTTTGCACCGTCACGTCACGCGTGCCGCTGATGGCCGCGCGGGGTGCATTGACGTTCGCGGCGCCTGCGTCGAACGCGGCAAGAAGCTGCGCAGCATTCGACGGATGAACCGTCTTGTCCGCATCGCCCTGAAACACGATCAACGGACGCTGGGGTGCGCCGCCTGCACGAGTGCGATGGGTGTTGCCGCCTTTCATCGCGGCGAGCGCAGAGGGCAGGTCCTTGGCGCAGCCGTACGCGAGACCCGAGTGCACACAGGCCGCTGCGTACAGATCGGGCGACGTCTTCAGCATGATGTCCGCCATCGCGCCGCCTGCCGATAGACCCGCGACATACACGCGCGCCGGATCGATCCGGTAGCGCCCCATCACTTCACGCGTGATGCCCGCGATCAGCGATGGTTCGCCGTGATCGCGCTGCTGATCCGCCGGCTTGAACCAGTTCCAGCACTTCGACGGATTGGCCGATTGCGGCTGCACCGGATAGACGACGATGAACCCCTGCTGCTCAGCCAGTTCGTTCATGCGCGTGCCGGCCGCGAAGTCGTCGGCGTTTTGCGTGCAGCCGTGCAGCATCACGATGAGCGGGACGGCTTCGTCGTGGTAACCGGCTGGCACGTATAGCCTGTATTGGCGATGGCCCGCGCTGTTGCTGAACGTGTGCGTGCTGAAGGTGCCGGGCGTGTCGGCGTCGATGGTGTACGGATCTTCCGTGTTTGGGTGGGCAGGCGTGTGGGCTTGCGATTCGGCCCACGCTTGTGCCCAGTTGTGTGCGCCTGGCGGGGTGAACGGTGTCTGAGCCGGGCGGGGCGGCTGCTGCGCCGGCGCATGGCCCGGCGGCTGCGCGTGAGCGCCGCCGAGCGCTCGCTGAACAGCGGCAGTGGCTTCATGAGGACCCTTCGTGCGCAGTAGCTCGAAGGCGTCTTTCATCGATTTCAGGAAGTCTTTGTTCATGTCCATATTCATGGTGGTGTGCATTGACCGGTTGGCGAGAGAGGCGCGATGCGTTGCGGGCGTTAGCTGATACGTCCCGCGAGCGCCGCCTTTACAGCGGGCGACGCGTGAAACGCGCCGAGCACCACCACCGATGCAATGGTGGCGGCGGCGAGTTCGGGCGGCACGTCGGCGGCGATGCTGGCGAGGCCCAGCACGTGGATGTCCAGTTGCTCATGTGCCGCTTGAGCGGCCTCGAGGTCGCGTCGTGAGAAGTGCTGCAAGCCGAGCACCATCTCGCGCCGTGTCACGGTTTCGGTGACGACCTGCGCGTGTACGGCAAGCTGATTGCGGATCGCCGTGCGGATCAGGTCGGTTCGGTTCGAGTAAAAGCCTTCTTCGACGAGCAGGTCGATCTGACCCAAGTCGATTGGACCCAGGTTGATGGTGATTTTTTCGGTTTCGCCGCCTTTGGGGCGGGAGGTGTCGATCAAGTTGAGTTTCGGCATTTTGAGGTCGTGGCAGCTTGGCGCCATCCAATTAACATCCAGTGGGATGGTTATACGCCTCCGTCGAGATGGGCGTCAAATGGAAAATTTGGGGTCGGGAGGGGGCGGCTCATCGGCCAAGCGCAGGCAGGCGGGGAGGCTCGTCGCAATGGGGACGAGCATCTGGGACGTCGAGGAATGCTTTGAAGAGGCATGGCCCTCGTCGGTGGAAAAGGCGCGCTGTTATCGTGTCGTGCCGCTTCCGTTGCGGGGCGACTGTCGTGCGTCAGTTAGCTGCGGGCGTGCTCAATGGCCATGTCCGCCGTGGCCACCGCCGCCGCCGCCGTGGCCGTGGCCATGCCCGTCGTCATGTCCGCCGCCGTAGTAGCCACCGAAGCCAATGCCAAGGTTGATCGACGGAGCTGCGTAGTAGCCCGGCGCATAGCCGTAGTAGCCGGGCGCCGACTGGTACACCGGAGCCGGATCGTAACCGTAGCCACCATAAGGCGGAGCGACGACACAGCCCGTGAGGCTAGCCACCAACGCGACGATACTGATCAATCTGATCATTGCAGGTTCTCCCGTTGTCTGTCCGAAAATGGATCTGCGACAAAGCTTTCACTTTCAGATAGCGCAGCAAAGGGCGGTCCTGAAAGGAAAGGCATTGCGTTCGGTTTGGGAGAGGGCGGGACAGCACGTAGTGATGCGGAGGCCGAAACGAAAACCGGCCCTGACGGGCCGGTTCGATTGCTCAGGAATTTTCCAGGGCATTATCTCGACATGAATAAACGCCAGTCGATTTACATCAAGACAATGTCGTATTGCTCCTGACTCAAATTCGACTCCACCTGCAACGACACCGGCTTGCCAATAAAATCGATCAACATTGCCAGATGCTGCGACTCTTCTTCGAGAAATAAGTCGATCACCTGCTGCGAAGCCACGACCCGAAACTCACGCGGATTAAACTGCCGCGACTCACGCAGAATCTCGCGCAACACGTCGTAACAAACCGTTCGCGGAGTCTTGACCTGTCCCTTCCCCTGACACACCGGGCAAGGCTCGCACAACACGTGCGCCAATGATTCACGCGTGCGCTTGCGCGTCATTTCAACCAGCCCCAACTGCGAAAACCCGTTCACAGTGACTCGCGTGCGATCGCGAGACAGCGCCTTCTTCAATTCTCCCAATACCTGGTCGCGATGCTCGACGTTCTCCATATCGATGAAGTCGATGATGATCACGCCGCCCAGATTGCGCAGCCGCAATTGCCGGGCAATCGTATGCGCGGCTTCAAGGTTGGTTTTGAAAATCGTATCGTCGAAATTTCGTGCGCCGACATACCCGCCGGTATTCACGTCGATGGTGGTCATCGCCTCGGTCTGATCGATCACGAGATAGCCACCCGACTTCAGATCCACGCGCCGCGACAACGCGCGCTGAATCTCAGCCTCGATGTTGTACAGATCGAATAACGGCCGCTCGCCCGTGTAGTGATGCAGCTTCGACGACACCGCCGGGGTGAATTCGGCCGCGAAATCGGCAAGCATCTGATGCGTCTCGCGTGAGTCGACCTGAATGCGCGACGTTTCATCGTTGACGAAATCGCGCAGCACGCGTTGCGCCAGATTCAGGTCCTGATAGAGCAGGCTGGTGGGCGGCATGCGCTGACCTTGCGCAACGATCGTCGCCCACGTCTTACGCAGATAGGCGACGTCGCCGGCCAGCTCTTCGCTGGTCGCATCTTCAGCGATCGTACGAACGATGTAGCCGCCTTTTTCGTCGGCGGGCAACACGGCGGTCAAACGCTTGCGCACAGCTTCACGCTCAGCTTCGCTCTCGATCTTCTGCGAGATGCCGATATGCGGCTCCTGCGGCAGATACACGAGCGTGCGCCCGGCAATGCTCACTTGCGTGGAGAGCCGCGCACCCTTGGTGCCGATCGGGTCCTTGACGACCTGGACCATCAAGGTCTGACCTTCAAAGACGATTTTTTCGATCGGCTGATGCGGTGCCTGATGAGCCGGCTCGCCAGCAATGCGCGGATGCCAGATATCGGCGACGTGAAGAAACGCGGCACGTTCGAGACCGATGTCGATAAAGGCGGATTGCATGCCCGGCAACACACGGACGACCTTGCCGAGATAGACGTTGCCGACGCGCCCGCGCGACAGCGTTCGTTCGACGTGAAGTTCCTGGACGGCGCCCTGCTGGACGAGCGCGACGCGCGTTTCCTGCGGCGTGACATTGATCAGGATTTCTTCATTCATGATGTTATTTTAGAAGTCGATGCGCGCTGCACGCAGGAGGGCAGCGGTTTCAAAAAGTGGCAAACCCATGATACCTGAATAGGACCCGTCGATATGGCCGATAAACTCCGCGGCGCGTCCCTGTACACCGTAGGCGCCCGCTTTGCCGAGCGGCTCGCCGCTGTCGACATAGCGACGGATCGCCTCTGCGTGCAGTGCAGCAAAGCGCACCTTCGACACCGATAGCGCGGCGGGCAGCAAGATCCCTTCGGCATCGACGAGCGCGACGGCGGTCAGCACTTCGTGATCGCGGCCGGCGAGACGCGTGAGCATCGCGATGGCGTCGTCGGCATCGACGGGCTTGCCGAGGATCGCATCGTCGATGGTGACGGTTGTATCTGCAACCAGAATCGGCCGCGCGGCATGACCCCCTGCGACGAGCCGTGCGCGCGCTGCATGCGCCTTCGCAATGCAAACCCGCTGCACATAGTCGTGCGCGCGTTCGCCGGGCAACTCGGCTTCGAGCGCTTCGGCATCTTCGTCGGGACGCGGCAGCAGCAGTTCATAGCGCACGCCGAGTTGTTGCAGCAACTCCTGGCGACGGGGACTTTGCGAAGCGAGGTAGACGAACGGATGCAGCGAGTCGGCGGGCGTGAGCATGAACGGGTCTCGATAGAGGGGCGGATTGCGGCAACGTGCAGGGTCGCACGTGAAGCACGCGTGAGGTGTCGGTGAAGAACGTGCGATGGGTGCGCGATCCATTGCGCCGCTCAGGCGTTGATCAGGCGTCGATACGTGCAACGGTAAACCGATCAACGCGGAGATCGACGCCCGGGATTGGCGCCGGGACTCGCGCGATACATCGGCATGCGCATCGGCACGCGCATTGAGACGGCGTTAGCAGCGAAACACGAGCCGGCCGGCCGAAGCCGCCCGCGTCGAGTCTCGCCGCGTGGTCCGTTCACACGCGATGATAGGGGTGATTTTGCGTGATGGTCCACGCGCGGTAAAGCTGTTCGGCGAGCAGCACGCGGACCATGGCATGCGGCAGCGTGAGGCTCGATACGCGCAGCAGCATATCGGCGCGTGCCTTCAGGTCGGGATCGAGTCCGTCGGCGCCGCCAATCAGAAACGCGACGTCGCGGCCGTCCTGCTGCCAACCGGGCAGCGCGGTCGCCAACTGCATCGTGGTCCAGTCCTTGCCGCGTTCGTCGAGCGCGACGATGCGCGCGTTCTTCGGCAACGCGGCTTCGATCTTCACCCGCTCGGCGGCCATCACGCTTTCCGCCGCCCGTCCCGACGAACGCTGCTCGGGCTTGATTTCGCGCAGTTCGATGCGCAGCTCGGGCGGCATACGTTTCGCGTATTCGTCGAAGCCGGTGGCGATCCAGTCGGGCATCTTGTGGCCGACGGCGAGGATGTGCAGTTTCATCAGCGATGCAATGAAGAACAGAATCGCGAACCTTGACGGGCAGCAGGCCGCCCGCGAAGTCCGCTTGCTTGCGCTTAGTTGCGCTTAGTTGCGCTTAGTTGCGCTTACTTGCGCTTGGCCGCCGTCTTGCGCGCGGGCTTCTTCGCAGCCGCCGCTTCGCCGTCTTCGTCTTCTTCCTCGTCGTCGGGCTCGCTCGCACGTGCGCCGCCGAACGGATCGGGCGTGGACAGCTTCAGGCGCACCGGCTTGTCACCCCAGATCTCTTCGAGGTTGTAGTACTGGCGCAGTGCCGGTTGCAGGATGTGGACGACTGCGTCGCCGCAGTCCACCAGCACCCATTCGCCGACGTCGTCGCCTTCGGTGCTGATGACGTCGCCGCCCGCTTCCTTCACGCTTTCGCGCACGTTCGACGCAAGCGCCTTGGTTTGCCGGTTCGACGTGCCGCTTGCGACGATCACGCGATCGAACAGCGAGGTCAGGTGGCTGGTGTTGAACACCTTGATGTCTTGCGCCTTGACGTCTTCGAGAGCGTCGACGATCACGCGTTGTAGTTTGCGAATATCCATGGGGTTACCGGTGGTACAGATGATGTTGAAGAATATAGTCCCACACCGCAGTGGGGACATGGCTCGCCGCCTGGTCTTGCTGTTCGCCGCCCGCGAGGGCTAGCCGCTGGCTCACCTGTTCGCGCAGATGCGCGCGAATTTCGGTGGCCGAGACGTTGAACGCAAGCGTCGTATCGATCAGCAAGTGGCCGCAGGGCGTAGCTTGCAGAACGTCGACGCGGGCACGGCGCGCGTCGATTTCTTGAGCGACCGCCGGTGGAATCGACGCGAGGTCGAAACCGGGCCGGGTGGCCGCACAGATGTGGGCGAAGTCGAACAGATGCCGCCAGTCGCGCCATGTGTCGAGGTGCACGAGCTGGTCCGCGCCCATCAACAGCGCGATCGAGGCATCGTTGCCTTCGCGTTCACGCCAGAGTTTCAGCGTGTCGAGTGTATAAGTCGGGCCGTCGTGATCGATTTCGTCGGTCGCGACCCGCACGGTGACGCCCGGCAGCACGAGTGACGTAGCCGCCGCGCGGGTCATCGCCAGACGATGCACAGCGGGCGTCACGTCCGACTTCTGCCATGGCTGACCGGCCGGCAGCAGCACCAGTTCGGTCAGTTGCAGCACGTCGGCGAAACGCCGCGCGAGCGCGAGGTGGCCGTCGTGGATCGGGTCGAAAGTGCCGCCTAGCAGACCGATCCGGCGAGGCAGCGCAACAGGGTGAGCGTTCGGCTTCAGGTGAAGTTCCTTTGTCGTGGCCACAGGGAGCGGGCTGCGGGCGAACCGCGCCTCGTCATACCCACTCGCGCGGCACGAGAAAATCGCTATAAAGACGCGCTTCCGGCGTGCCCGGCTCGGGCTGCCAGTTGTAGCGCCAGTTCACCACAGGCGGCATCGACATCAGGATCGATTCCGTGCGGCCGCCGCTCTGCAATCCAAACAGTGTGCCACGGTCGAAGACCAGATTGAACTCGACATAGCGGCCGCGCCGGTATGCCTGGAAGTCGCGCTCGGCCTCGCCGTACGGAATGTTGCGGCGCTTTTCGATGATCGGCAGGTACGCTTTGAGGAACCCTTCGCCGACGCTTTTGATCATCGCGAACGATTGATCGAAGCCCGGCGCCGAGAAATCGTCGAAGAAAATTCCGCCGATGCCGCGTGGTTCGTTGCGGTGCTTGAGGAAGAAATACTCGTCGCACCAGCGCTTGAAACTCGGGTACAGGTCCGCGCCGTAAGGCGTCAGCGCGTCGCGGCAGGTGCGGTGAAAATGCTGCGCGTCTTCCTCGTAACCGTAGTACGGCGTCAGATCCATGCCGCCGCCGAACCAGAATACCGGCTCTTCGCCAGCCTTGGTCGCGATCAGCAAACGCACGTTCATATGCACGGTCGGGCAGTGCGGATTGTGCGGATGCAGCACGAGCGACACGCCCATGGCTTCAAAACCGCGCCCCGCCAGTTGCGGACGGGCCGCGCTGGCTGAACCCGGCAACGCATCGCCGGCCACATCCGAGAAACCGATACCCGCGCGCTCGAAGAAATTGCCGCCCTCGAGAATCCGCGTGCAGCCGCCGCCGCGCAGCTTCTCGCCCGGCGCGCGCTGCCACGCGTCGGTGGCGAACGGCTTGCCGTCGAACGCGCCGAGCGTGTCCGCGATATGCGTTTGCAGGCCTTGCAGCCAACTGCGCACAGCCTGTGCGTCGTAGTTCGAATCGGTCATGAATGCAGATGCTGAGGGCGGCACGCTGAACGTGTCGCGGGTTCTTCGAGAAGGGCGACGCACGGGCTTCGTCAGGCTCATGCCTGTGAAACGCGCTCGCCCGGTGTTTCGCGCAAGCCTGGCAGCTGCCGCGCTGGACTTGCCAGGCGCGGGCCGCGACGGCTGCGGCGGTGGGGCGGCGGCTCAGAACGTGCAGCCCGGCCGGTGCGAAAACCCGCAGTGTAGCGCCGTTGGCGCTGCACGCGGGCGGGTGGGGTGATGACTTACTGCTTGCCTTCGGTCTTGGCGTCGTGCTTACGGTTCAACGCGCGGTAGCCGATGTCGCGGCGATACTGCATGCCGTCGAACGAAATCTGGTTGATCGTTTCGTACGCGACCGACTGCGCGGTGCGCACTGAATCCGCCAGACCCACCACGCACAGCACGCGGCCGCCGGAGGTGGTCAGCTTGCCGTCGGCGAGCGTGGTGCCGGCGTGGAACGTGACCGAATCCGCTGTCTCAGCGGGAATATCGTTGATGCGGTCGCCCTTGCGCGGCGTATCCGGATAGTTGTGCGCGGCCAGCACGACGCCCAACGCGGTGCGCCGGTCCCATTCGAGTTCGACTGTATCGAGCGTGCCGGCAATGGCCTGCTCGACCACTTTCGAATAGTCGCCCTTCAGACGCGCCATGATCGGCTGCGTTTCGGGGTCGCCCATGCGGCAGTTGAATTCGAGCGTTTTCGGATTGCCTTGCGCGTCGATCATCAGGCCAGCGTACAGGTAGCCGGTAAAGCGGATGCCTTCTTTCTCCATGCCACGCACGGTCGGCAGGATGATTTCGCGCATCACGCGGGCATGCAGTTGCGGGGTGACGATCGGTGCGGGCGAATACGCGCCCATGCCGCCGGTGTTCGGACCCTGATCGGCGTCGAGCAGACGCTTGTGATCCTGGCTCGACGCGAGCGGCAGCACATGCTTGCCGTCGACCATCACGATGAAGCTCGCCTCCTCGCCGGCGAGGAATTCCTCGATCACGACACGCGCGCCGGCGTCGCCGAGCTTGTTGTCGGACAGCATCATGTCGACCGCGGCGTGCGCTTCTTCCAGCGTTTGTGCGACCACCACGCCCTTGCCGGCGGCGAGGCCATCGGCCTTGATCACGATCGGCGCGCCCTTGGCGTCCAGATAGGCGTGAGCGGCGGCGACGTCGGCGAAGGTTTCGTATTCGGCGGTCGGGATCGCGTGGCGCTTCATGAAGGCCTTCGCGAAGTCTTTCGAGCTTTCGAGCTGGGCAGCTTCTCTGGTCGGTCCGAAAATCTTCAGACCGCGCGAGCGGAACAGGTTGACGATACCGGCGGCCAGCGGACCTTCCGGGCCGACCAGCGTGAAAGCGATCTGTTCCTGTTCGACGAAATCGGCGAGCGCGGCCGGCTCGGTGATGTCGATGTTGCGCAGACGCTCGTCCTGGGCGGTGCCGCCGTTGCCCGGAGCAACGTAGACGAGCTGAACCCGCGGCGATTGCGCGAGCTTCCATGCGAGTGCATGTTCGCGACCGCCGGAACCGACGACGAGTAACTTCATGTGAATCCCCGAGACTTAAAAACCATAAACGGCTGAAGCGCGAAGCTCAGCCGTGCAATGAACAGCAATAAACACCAGAAGGCAGCACACAGCAAAATTCGCGCTAGGTTTGCGAGCGCTGGCAAAACAGCTGGCGCAGCCTGACGCACGACTGGTGGAAGCGGTGAGGGTTCGCGCAAAGGCGCGGCAACCCTGACCACAACGCCCACTCAGCAACGACGCGAGGCCTGGCCGGCGGCGATGCGCGGTTCAGCGCCGTTCAATACGAACCCGCGCGCCGTGCCTGGCCGGTACACGCTCACTCGTCGGCGATCGCGGCGTTTGTATAGACTTCCTGCACGTCGTCCAGATTTTCCAGCGCGTCGAGCAGCTTCTGCATTTTCACCGCGTCGTCGCCGGTGAACTCGACTTCTGTCTGAGGTTTCATCGTCACCTCGGCCAGTTCGGCCTTGAAGCCGGCCGCTTCGAGCGCGCTCTTCACCTTCGGGAAATCGTTCGGCGGGCACAGCACTTCGATACTGCCGTCGTCATTCGTGACGACGTCGTCAGCGCCGGCTTCGAGCGCGGCTTCCATCAGCTTGTCTTCAGCGGTGCCGGGCGCGAACAGGAACTGGCCGACGTGATCGAACATGAACGACACCGAGCCGTCCGTGCCCATGTTGCCGCCGTTCTTCGAGAACGCGTGACGCACTTCCGCGACCGTACGGGTGCGGTTGTCAGTCATCGTGTCGACGATCACCGCCGCGCCGCCGATGCCATAGCCTTCGTAACGGATTTCTTCGTACGTCGCGCCGTCGACACCGCCCACGCCGCGCTGGATCGCGCGGTTGACGTTGTCTTTCGGCATGTTGGCGTCGTACGCCTTTTCGACGGCGAGCCGCAGACGCGGGTTCGAGTCGATGTCGCCGCCGCCCATGCGGGCCGCGACCTGAATTTCCTTGATGAGCCGCGTCCAGACCTTGCCGCGCTTGGCGTCGGCCGCTGCTTTCTTATGCTTGATGTTGGCCCATTTCGAATGACCCGCCATACCTTTCTCCGTCGCGCGCGCCAGCGGGGCGCACGCATAGTGCAATTGTCGTTGCGATGCCGGGCGCGCGCTTGATGCGGTTTTGCACGCCTCGATGTCAAAGCTTTTCTTGATGAGACCGCCCGTGACACTGCGCGGTAGCCGATGCCTGCTGGTCAGTCCGGTTGCCGCCGATTTGCCTCGCCGTTCTCTGTAGCTGCCAATCGAGCCGACGTACGTGCTGCCCCGCTGAACCATGGTCCAAGCTCGCCTGGCTAGCCGGTCAACCGGACCGGCGCTCGCTGGCGCGGTTGGGCAACGCAGCCCGCACGCGGCAAACCGGGCGCTCGCTTGACAAACACCGTGCCGGGGCCGCAAAGCGTCAGACGGTAATGGACAGTGGAGCAAGCGGTTCTGGAACCGGTAGTGCCGAGGGCTTGCCGACGAGGCAGCCATGCATGCTGTTAAAGGCGCAGCCGAAACCGGTAAAACTACGACGGTGCTAATCAAGCCGCTTCTGGAGCGGATTCGAATTTTATCACGCCGAAGGGGGGCGGCAGAGGGGGACGTGGCGGGAAACAACGCGGAAAGATCAGGGCGAGAGCGCCGACAATGGCCATGCCAGCGGCGCTCGCCGCATTTCGCGGCCTGTTTTTCAGGCTTCGCTCCGGGACCGCGGGTGGCGGCCCCGCTCAACGGCGGAGCAAAGGCGGCGCGCACACTGCGTTCACGCCGAACTCACGTCACGTCACATCAACGCCGCGATCCGCCGCGTCGCTCCACCCAGCGTCAGTTTTTCGTACCGAACAGCCGGTCGCCCGCGTCGCCGAGACCCGGCACGATGTACGCGTGCTCGTTCAGATGCGAATCGAGCGACGCCACGTACAGCTTGACGTCCGGATGCGCGTCCTGGAACACCTGCACGCCCTCCGGCGCCGCGACCAGCGCGAGGAACATGATGTTTTCGCCGGCCACATTGCGGCGCTTGAGGACGTCTACCGCATGCACGGCCGAGTAGCCGGTCGCGACCATCGGATCGCACAGAATGAACACGCGGTCTTCCAGGTCCGGCAGACGCACGAGGTACTCGACCGGACGGTGGTCGTCGGCGCGATACACGCCGATGTGGCCCACCCGCGCCGACGGCACCAGTTCCAGCAGGCCGTCCGACATGCCGATGCCGGCCCGCAGCACCGGCACGATCGCGAGCTTCTTGCCGGCGATCACCGGCGCGTCGATGTCGACCAGCGGCGTGGTGATGCGGCGCGTGGTCATCGGCAGATTGCGGGTGATTTCGTAGCCCATCAGCAGCGTGATTTCGCGCAGCAGCTCACGGAACGTGCGGGTCGAGGTATCCCGGTCGCGCATGTGTGACAGCTTGTGCTGGATCAGCGGGTGATCGAGGATGAAAAGATTGGGGAAACGGCTGTCCTGGGTCATGGCGGGGGCGCAAGCGGCGCAAGAGGGATCAAATTCGGAATCGGTTCGACGCATCGTCCACCCGCAAAGCGGCAGGTTGGCGGACGCGCCACGGCGCAAGTTTACCGAAAGAGTGCAGTCCGAAGATACCGGAGATTGAAGCGGCCAGGCGCAGTCCGGCACCGATTCTTCTAGAATCGGGGGAAACCTGGTCACACAAGGCGCGCCAATGCGCCGCAACTCCGTCTGAAGGACACACACATGGACATGGGAATCGCAGGACGCACCGCGCTGGTTTGCGCGGCCAGCAAGGGCTTGGGTCGTGGCTGCGCGGAAGCGCTCGCCGCCGAAGGCGTCAACCTGACGATCGTCGCGCGCACCGCTGAGACGCTCGAAGTGACCGCCGAGGAAATCCGCAAGCAGAGCGGTGTGCAGGTCAAAACCGTCGCGTGCGACATCACCACGCCCGCGGGCCGCGCAGCGGCGCTCGCCGCCTGTCCGCAGCCGGACATCCTGGTCAACAACGCGGGCGGGCCGCCGCCGGGCGACTTCCGCGACTTTTCGCATGAAGACTGGATTCGCGCGCTGGAAAGCAACATGCTGACGCCGATCGAGCTGATCCGCGCCACCATCGACACGATGAGCGCACGCGGTTATGGCCGCATCGTCAACATTACGAGTTCGGCGGTGAAAGCCCCGATCGACGTGCTGGGTCTGTCGAACGGCGCCCGCTCGGGGTTGACCGGTTTTGTCGCGGGCCTGGCGCGCAAGGTAGCGCCGACCGGCGTGACGATCAACAACCTGCTACCCGGACTGTTCGACACCGACCGCATCGCGGTCACGTTCGAGGCGCAGGCCCGCAACCAGAACATTTCCGTCGACGACGCCCGTAAGCAGCGCATGAAGACGATTCCCGCCGGCCGCTTCGGCAATCGCGATGAGTTCGGGCGCGCGTGCGCGTTCCTGTGCAGCACGCATGCGGGGTACATCACCGGGCAGAACTGGCTGATCGACGGCGGCGCGTATCCGGGCACGTTCTGATGTGAAGGCCTGAGCGGCAGTTTTCTGGCGTTGCGATACGGCAGCGCCGGAAAGCCGCGTTCACGCGCGTTCGTCACCGGTTCGTCAGAAAAAAGGCGGCGCTCGGCAGCACAGCCGGACAGCATCACCCGAAGCAGTCTCAAAGCATCACCACAACAACGACAATCACAACGGTTTCAGGAGTCTTACGTCATGACCACCCGCATTGCGCTGATCGCGCATGATCACAAGAAAGACGACATCGTCAAACTGTCCGGCGAGTACGTCGAGACGCTGCGGCGTTGCGACATCCTCGCCACCGGCACGACCGGCGGCCGGATTGCCGACGCGCATGGTCTGACGGTCGAGCGCATGCTGTCCGGCCCGCATGGCGGCGATCTTCAGATCGGCGCGCAACTCGCGGAAGGGCGCGTGGACATGGTGATTTTTCTGCGCGATCCGATGACGCCGCAGCCGCACGAGCCGGACATCAACGCGCTGGTGCGTGCGTGCGACGTGCACAACATTCCGTGCGCGACGAATATTTCCACGGCGCGCATGGTGCTCGACGTGCTGACGCTGCGGATGAACGAGCAGGTCTGACCTGACCGCGGGTTCGCAGCCTGAGCACGCGGCATCTTTGAACCCCACCTCACATCAAGGAGACATGATGGCGAAAGCAATCCGATTCGATAAGCCCGGCGGCCCCGAGGTGATGAAATGGGTCGACGTCGAAGTCGGCGAACCCGGCGCGGGCGAGATTCGCATCCGGCAGACGGCGGTCGGGCTGAACTATATCGACGTGTATTTCCGCACGGGTCTGTATCCGCTGCCGTTGCCGGGCGGGCTCGGCATGGAAGCAGCGGGTGAGGTGACCGCCGTGGGTGCGGGCGTTACCGGTCTGAAAGCGGGCGACCGCGTGGCCTATGTCGCGCGTCCGCCGGGCGCGTATGCGCAGGAGCGGGTATTGCCGGCGGTGCAGGCTGTCAAGTTGCCCGACGCGGTGAGCGACGAGCAGGCCGCCTCGGTGATGCTGCAAGGTCTGACCGCGCAATATCTGCTGCGCCGCACGTATCCGGTGAAAGCGGGCGACACGATCCTGATCCAGGCCGCGGCGGGCGGTGTCGGTCTGCTGGCGTGCCAGTGGGCCAAGGCGCTGGGCGCGACGGTGATCGGCACGGTCGGGTCCGACGAAAAAGCCGAGGTTGCGAAGGCGCACGGCTGCGATCACGCGATCGTCTATACGCGCGAGAACTTCACGAAGCGCGTGCGCGAAATCACCGACGGCGCGGGCGTGCCGGTCGTGTATGACTCGATTGGCAAAGACACCTTTACGGGGTCGCTCGACTGCCTCGCGCCGCTCGGCCTGTTCGTGAGCTTCGGCAATGCATCGGGTCCGTTGCCGCCGATCGATTCGTCGGAATTCGCCGGACGCGGCTCGCTGTTCTTTACGCGTCCGACGCTGTTCACATACATCGCGAAGCGCAGCGATTACGAGGCGATGTCGACGGAACTGTTCGACGTGCTGGTGTCGGGCAAGGTGAAGGCGAGTGTGAATCAGCGTTATGCGCTAGAAGATGTCGGGCAGGCGCATGCCGATCTCGAAGGCCGCAAGACCACGGGTTCGACGGTGCTGATGCCGTAAAGAACGTCGATAGCATGGGCACGTTGTTCGCCCCCCACGGTAAGTCACCGGCCGGTTAGCGCGATACCGAAATCCCCGCACTAACCGGCCCTGAGCGGCACTAACCGGCACTGAGCGCCGCGAACTGCGCACGCCCACGCCACGCTGCAATCCCCGCGTGCCCACCCCAAGGCCGTTCACTCTCACGATGGAACGGCCTTGTTCGTTTACACGATTTTTACGCGCTTCCCCCGATCTTTGACCAGCCCTTTAGACGGTTCGGCATACCGTTCCATTTATCCAAAGTCCGTGAATGGAGAACAAAAATGGATGTGCTGTATGTCGGGGGGCTGGTGCTGTTTGCCGCGCTGACCTTTGCATTGATTGCCGGCTGCGAGAAGTTGATGCAGTTCCGGCGCGGCCAGGGAGCACGGTCATGAACTGGATTCTCTGGTTGTCCGCAGCGGCCACCGCGCTGCTGTTTGCCTATCTGGTCTATGCGCTGTTGCGCGCGGAGGACATTGAATGAACTCGAACAATGTCCTGCAAGCGGGCCTTTTTATCGTCGTGCTGCTGGCCTGCGCCGTGCCGATGTCGCGCTATCTGAGCGCGGTGATGGACGGCAGTTCGCGCGTGGTTCGCCTCGGCGGTCCGCTCGAACGTTTGCTGTATCGGGTCGCGGGCGTCGATCCAGCGCAGGAAATGAGCTGGAAACACTACGCGGTTGCGACGATCGCGTTCAACGTGCTCGGCACGGTGTTCCTGTATGTGCTGTTGCGCGTGCAAGGCTGGCTGCCGGGCAATCCCCAGAAGTTCGGCGCAATGACGGTCGACAGCGCGTTCAATACGGCGGTCAGTTTCGTCACCAACACCAACTGGCAGGACTACACGCCTGAGCAAACCGTCGGCTATCTGACGCAGATGCTCGGCCTGACCGTGCAGAACTTCCTGTCCGCCGCCACCGGCATCGTGGTGGTGATCGCGCTGATTCGCGGCTTCGGGCGCCACACCGCGCAAACCATCGGCAACTTCTGGGTCGACATCACGCGGGTGACGCTGTACGTGTTGCTGCCGATGGCGGCGATCGTCGCAGCTCTGCTGATGAGTCAGGGCGTGATCCAGAACTTCAAGGCCTATCAGGACGTACCGACGCTGCAAACCACCAGCTACGCCGCGCCGAAGCTCGACGCACAAGGCAATCCGGTGAAGGACGCGAAGGGCAATCCGGTCACGGTCGATACGCCGGTCAAGACGCAAACCATCGCGATGGGCCCGGTGGCGTCGCAGGAAGCGATCAAGATGCTCGGCACCAACGGCGGCGGCTTCTTCAACGGCAACTCGGCGCATCCGTACGAAAACCCGACGCCGTTCTCGAACTTCGTGCAGATCCTCTCGATCCTGATCATCCCGGCCGCACTGGCGCTGGTGTTTGGACGCATGATCGGCGACCGCAAGCAGGGCGTTGCAGTGCTGGCGGCGATGACGATTGCGTTCGGCGTATGCGTGTTCGGCGAAATTGGCGCAGAGCAGAGCGGCAATCCTGCACTGACCGCATTGAACGTCGATCAGTCGGCGAATGCGTTGCAGTCGGGCGGCAATGCGGAAGGCAAGGAAACGCGTTTCGGTATCGCGCAATCGGGCATCTTCACGGTCGCAACGACCGCGGCTTCCTGCGGCGCCGTGGCCAATACGCATGACTCGCTGACGCCGATTGGCGGCCTCTACCCAATGCTGCTGATGCAACTCGGTGAGGTGATCTTCGGCGGCGTGGGTTCCGGTATGTACGGGATGCTCGTGTTCGCGTTGCTGGCGGTGTTCGTCGCGGGCCTGATGATCGGGCGCACGCCGGAATACGTCGGCAAGAAGATCGAAGCGTACGAAATGAAGATGGTGTCGATCGTCGTATTGCTGACGCCGCTGCTGGTGCTGGTCGGCACGTCGATCGCGGTGCTCAGCGACGCGGGCAAGGCCGGTATCGCCAACCCCGGCGCGCACGGCTTCTCCGAAATCCTCTACGCGTTCAGTTCGGCCGCCAATAACAACGGCAGCGCGTTTGCGGGTCTGACGGTCAGCACACCGTTCTACAACTGGCTCACTGCCATCGCCATGTGGTTCGGCCGCTTCGGCACGATCATTCCGGTGCTCGCGATTGCCGGCTCGCTTGCCGCCAAGAAGCGCATCGGCGTGACGGGCGGCACGCTGCCCACGCACTGCCCGCTGTTCGTCGTGCTGCTACTCGGCACGGTGCTGCTGGTAGGCGCGCTGACATATGTGCCTGCGCTTGCACTCGGCCCGGGTGTCGAACATCTGATGATGATGGGCGCGCATTGATGCGTTTGCTCTGATGACTGATGCGACCAACGGCTGAACAAGCGCAAATGGGATATTCGAGGATTCAATGACTGAACATAATGCAACCAGGTCCATGTTCGACCCGGCGCTGCTGCGCCCGGCGATTGTGGACTCCTTCAAGAAGCTCACACCGCGCACGCAGTTCCGCAATCCGGTGATGTTCTGCGTGTACGTCGGCAGCATTCTGACGACCATTCTGTGGGTCGCCGCGCTCGGTGGCCAGGCCGAGGCGCCGGCGGGCTTCATTCTCGCGGTCACGTTGTGGCTGTGGTTCACGGTGCTGTTCGCGAACTTCGCGGAAGCGCTCGCCGAAGGGCGCTCGAAAGCGCAGGCGGCGTCGCTGCGCAGCGCGAAGAAAGACGTGATGGCGAAGAAGCTCAACGAGCCGCATCCGAAGTCGCCGATCCGCATTCTGACGGCTTCCGATCTACGCCGCGATGACGTCGTGCTGGTCGAAACCGGCGACGTGATTCCGGCCGACGGCGAGGTGATCGAAGGCGTCGCGTCGGTCGACGAATCGGCGATCACCGGCGAATCCGCGCCGGTGATCCGCGAGTCGGGTGGCGATTTTTCATCGGTGACGGGTGGCACGCGGGTGCTGTCGGACTGGATCGTCGTACGCGTGACGGCGAATCCGGGCGAGGCCTTTCTCGACCGGATGATCGCGATGGTCGAAGGCGCGAAGCGTCAGAAGACGCCGAATGAAATCGCGCTGACCATTTTGCTGGTCGCGTTGACCATCGTGATGCTGCTGGCCACCGCCACGCTGCTGCCGTTCTCGATGTTCTCCGTCGAAGCGGCGAAAGCGGGCCATGTGGTGACGATTACCGCGCTGGTCGCGCTGCTCGTATGTCTGATCCCGACCACCATCGGTGGCTTGCTGTCGGCGATCGGTGTGGCCGGCATGAGCCGGATGATGCAGGCAAACGTGATCGCCACCTCGGGCCGTGCTGTCGAAGCAGCCGGGGACGTCGACGTGCTGCTGCTCGACAAGACCGGCACGATCACGCTCGGCAACCGTCAGGCGTCGCAGTTCGTGGCCGCGCCGGGGCTGACCGAAGAAGCGTTAGCGGATGCCGCACAGTTGTCGTCGCTGGCCGATGAAACGCCGGAAGGCCGCAGCATTGTTGTGTTGGCCAAGCAGCGCTTCAACATCCGTCAACGCGACATGGCTTCGCTACATGCTGTGTTTCTGGCATTCACTGCGCAAACGCGCATGAGCGGCGTCGATCTGCCTGGCCGCGAAATCCGCAAAGGCGCTTCCGACGCCGTCAAGCACTACGTCGAAGTCAACGGCGGCCGCTTCCCGAATGAGGTGAGCAATACCGTGGCCGAAGTGGCACGGCGCGGCAGCACGCCGCTGGTCGTCGCGGAGAAAAGCGAGCAGGGCGCACGCGTGCTCGGGGTGATCGAGTTGAAGGACGTGGTGAAGGGCGGCATCAAGGAGCGCTTCGCCGAGCTGCGCAAGATGGGCATCAAAACGGTGATGGTGACCGGCGACAACCGGCTGACCGCAGCGGCCATCGCGGCGGAAGCAGGCGTCGACGATTTCCTCGCGGAGGCTACCCCCGAAGCAAAGCTCGCCACCATTCGTGCGCACCAGGCCGAAGGCCGTCTCGTCGCGATGACCGGCGACGGCACCAACGACGCCCCCGCGCTCGCGCAAGCCGACGTCGCGGTGGCGATGAACACCGGCACCCAGGCGGCGAAAGAAGCCGGCAACATGGTCGACCTCGATTCGAATCCGACCAAGCTGATCGAGATCGTCGAGATCGGCAAGCAGATGCTGATGACGCGCGGCTCGCTGACGACGTTCTCGATTGCGAACGATATCGCCAAATACTTCGCGATCATTCCGGCCGCGTTCGCGACGACGTATCCGGCGCTGAACGCGCTGAATGTGATGCATCTGGCCACGCCCGCGTCGGCCATCATGTCGGCGGTGATTTTCAACGCGCTGATCATCGTGCTGCTGATTCCGCTGGCGCTCAAAGGCGTGCGTTATCGCGCGCTCGGCGCGGCGATCCTGTTACGCCGCAATCTGCTGATTTACGGGCTGGGCGGGATCATCGTGCCGTTCATCGGTATCAAGCTGATCGATATGGTGCTGGCCGCATTCGGCTGGGTTTGAAGGCACTGAGTTCAAAAGGAACGACACATCATGAAAAATCTGTTCCGTCCGTTGATCGTGATTTTCGCGGTCCTGACCGCCGTCACCGGACTCGCTTATCCCGCTGTGATGACCACCGTCGCTCACGTGGCCTTCCGCGATCAGGCCAACGGCAGCCTGATCGAACAGAACGGCAAACTGGTCGGCTCGCAGTTGATCGGTCAGCAGTTCGACGCGCCGCAGTACTTCTGGGGACGTTTGTCGGCGACCAACCCAATGCCGTATAACGCGCTCGGCTCGGGCGGCTCGAACCTCGGGCCGACCAACCCTGCGTTGCTCGACGAAGTGAAAGGCCGTCTCGATGCATTGAAGGCCGCCGGTACCGATATGTCGAAGCCGGTTCCTGTCGATCTGGTGACTTCGTCGGGCAGCGGTCTCGATCCTGAGATCAGTCCGGCTGCGGCCGCGTATCAGATCGAACGGGTCGCGAAAGCGCGCCAGCTTGCGCCGAATGACGTGCAGGCGCTGGTCGATCGTTACACGAGCGGCCGTCAGTTCGGCATTCTCGGCGAGCCGCGCGTGAACGTGCTGAAGCTGAATCTGGCACTCGACGAGATGAAGCGCGGTTAAAGGCGGTCGCAGGCCAAAGGCGGCGTCATTCAGACGCCGCCTTTACCTTTTCCGCCCAACCTGGTCCACCCATCCCGAGTCACGCTGCGCCCGTTATTTGCGAGCCAGCCTGCGCCGTGCCACCATGCACACACCGCCGCTCGTCTACCGATGAAAACCACCACGCATGAACCGTCCCGATCCTGACGAACTGCTCGACAAGTTGCAACGCGACGAAGAAAAGCGTCAGCGTGGCAGGCTGAAAATTTTCTTCGGCGCATCGGCGGGCGTGGGCAAGACTTACGCGATGTTGCAGGCGGCGCGCCGCCGTCACGATGAAGGAGCGGACGTCGTAGTCGGCATCGCCGAAACGCATGGGCGCAGCGAAACGGCCGCGCTGCTCGACGGACTCGCCGTGCTGCCGCTTGCGCGGATCGACTATCGCGGCCGCAAGCTCGCCGAGTTCGATCTCGACGCCGCGCTGGAGCGCAAACCTCAACTGATTCTCGTCGACGAACTGGCCCATTCGAACGTGCAGGGCGCGCGGCATCTGAAGCGCTGGCAGGATGTCTACGAACTGCTCGACGCGGGCATCGACGTTTACACGACGGTCAACGTCCAGCACCTCGAAAGTCTGAACGACGTGGTCGGACAGATCACCGGAATCCGCGTCTGGGAGACAGTCCCTGACCGCGTGTTCGATCATGCCGACGAAGTCACGCTGGTCGATCTTCCCGCCGAGGAATTGCTCGACCGGATGCGCGACGGCAAGGTGTATTTGCCGCAGCAGGCCGAGCGCGCGGTGCGCAACTTCTTCCGCAAAGGCAATCTGATTGCGCTGCGCGAGCTGGCGTTGCGCCGCACCGCCGATCGCGTCGATGCGCAGATGCGGGAATATCGCGCCGACCGTTCGATCCAGCGTATCTGGCAGGCGCGCGAACGCTTGCTGGTGTGTGTCGGCCCGGGTCCCGAAGCGCCTGCGCTGGTGCGCGCGGCGGCGCGTCTTGCCGCGAGTCTCAAAGCCGACTGGCTCGCCGTCTATGTCGAAACCCCCGCGTTGCAGCGTCTGCCCGACGCGCGCCGCGAACGCACGCTGAACGCGTTGAAGCTAGCCGCCGAACTCGGCGCGGAAACCGCCACGCTCGCGGCCGCCGATGCGCTCACCGCGCTGATCGGCTATGCGCAGGCGCGCAACGTGTCGAAGCTGGTCGTGGGTGCGTCGTCGCGGACCGGCGTGCGGCGCTGGCTGCGCAAGCCGCTCGGCGAGCGGATCGCCGAACAGTCGGGCGAGCTCGATCTCACGCTGATTCGAGCGTCGTCGGTCCACGCCGGCGGCGAGCATCGCCAGCTGCTGAACACGACCGCGAATGCATGGCGCGAGGCGTTGAGCGCGGCGCGCGAACGCCGCTCGCCGCCGCGCGCCTATGGCATCGCGCTGGCGATTTGTGCGGCCATCACGCTACTGTCGAGCCAGTTGATCGACCGTATCGATCTGGCGAATCTGGTGATGCTGTATCTGCTCGGCGTGATTTTCACCGCAGTGAAACTGGGCCGTGGACCGGGCGTCGTGCTGTCGTTTCTCAGCGTGGCGGCGTTCGATTTCTTCTTCGTGCCGCCGCGCATGTCGCTGTCGGTATCCGACACGCAGTATCTGCTGACCTTCTTCGGGATGCTGCTGACGTCGCTCGTGATCAGCCATCTGACGTCGAGCCTGCGCCGCGAAGCCAGTGTCGCGCGCCGTCGCGAGCAGCGCACCGGCGCGATGTACGCAATGGCGGGTGAACTGGCGGCGGCGCTGACTACCGAACAGATCGTCGGCATTGGCAGCCGGCATGTCAGCGAGGTGTTCGGCGCGCGCGTGGCGATTCTGCTGCCCGATAGCGCCGATCAGGTCAAACAGAAGATCGAAGACCCCGATGCGGCGATCACACTGGAAGGCGAGTTGCTCGATAGCGATGTCGGTCAATGGGTCTACGATCAGCAAAAGCCCGCCGGTCACGGCACCGATACGTTGCCCGCCGCCAGCGCGCTGTATCTGCCGCTCAAGGCGCCGATGCGCACGCGCGGCGTGCTCGCGGTGGTGATGCGCGACGAGCGCGAACTGGACGTGCCCGAACAGCAGCGCATGCTCGACGCGTTCGCCGCGCAGATCGCACTGGCGCTGGAGCGGGTGCACTACGTCGATATCGCGCGCGATGCGCTCGTCAATATGGAATCGGAACGGCTGCGCAACTCGCTGCTGTCGGCGATCTCGCACGATCTGCGCACGCCGTTGACGACCATCGTCGGTTTTTCGTCGATGCTCGCGCAATCGCGCGACGCGCATCCCGGTGCGCAGCCCGGCGACGATCTGGTCGAGGCGATTCACGAAGAAGCGCTGCGGATGACCGGCATCGTCACGAATCTGCTCGATATGGCGCGGCTGCAAGCGGGCAGTCTGCAACTGAACCAGCAATGGACGCTGCTCGAAGAAACCGTCGGCGCGGCGTTGCGTGCGTGCAAGCGCGTGCTCGCGGGTCATCCGGTGCAGGTGAAATTGCCCGCTGACCTGCCGCTGCTGCATCTCGATGCGGTGTTGATGGAGCGGCTCTTTTCGAATCTGTTCGAAAACGCGGCCAAATACACCGCGCCGGATAGCCCATTGCAGATCGGCGCAGCACGCGTCGACATGGATGGCAAGCCGCTAGTCCGCGTGACGGTCGACGATCACGGCCCCGGTCTGCCGGCCGGCATGGAAGCGCGCGTGTTCGAAAAATTCACGCGCGGCGAGAAGGAGTCGGCGAAGCCGGGCATCGGTCTGGGGCTCGCGATCTGCCGTGCGATTGTCGAAGCGCACGGCGGTACAATCGGCGCGCGCAACCGGCTGGCTCCGGACGGCCGCGTGGAAGGCGCGCAGTTCTGGTTCACGCTGCCGGTGGATACGCCGCCCGATGCGCCGGATTCGCTGGAAAACGAAGGCGCCGATCTGCTGGTTCACGCCGACATGGGTTCAGACATGCATACCGGCCCGCGCGCGGAGGTCGAGGCCGCGCTGCCTGCGGCAACCGGCATCGCACCCGACACCGCAATCGGCGCAAATCACACCACCAACAACGCTTTCCCTCCCAACCCGCTGCCCAAACCGACCCATGAGTGACCCGAGCATCACAGTCGTCCTGATCGAAGACGAAAAGCAGATTCGCCGCTTCGTGCGCACGGCGCTGGAAGGCGAGGGCATCGTCGTGCACGACGCCGAAACCGGCAAGCAGGGTCTCGTCGAAGCCGCGACGCGCAAACCCGATCTGGTGATCGTCGATCTCGGCCTGCCCGACACCGACGGCCTCGACGTGATTCGCGAATTACGGGGCTGGAGCGAGTTGCCGGTGATCGTGCTGTCGGCGCGGACCCAGGAAAGCGAAAAAGTCGCCGCACTCGACGCCGGTGCCGACGACTACCTGACCAAGCCGTTCGGTGTCTCCGAATTGCTGGCTCGGATCCGCGCGCATATGCGCCGACGCAACCAGGGCGGCGCGAACGAATCGCCGCAGGTGCGATTCGGCGCGGTCGTGGTCGATCTGGCTTTACGGCAGGTCACGCGCGACGGCGCGGCGATTCATCTGACGCCGATCGAATACCGGCTGCTCGCGACGCTCGTGCGGCACGCGGGCCGCGTACTGACGCACCGGCAGTTGCTACGCGATGTGTGGGGACCGTCGCATGTCGAGAGTCATCACTATCTGCGCATTTACATGGCGCATTTGCGCGGCAAGCTGGAGCGCGATCCGGCGCAACCTGAGCATATCGTCACGGAAACGGGTGTCGGTTATCGGCTGGTCGGGGCGGCTTAAAGCGTGAAATCGGACGGCTTGATTTAACGTTCTGCGCGTCGCAATTCAGCGAAGACTTCATTTTGATATAATTACGTTTCGTAAGGACGACCTTACGGATTGGTCACAAACGGGGACGGCCCCATTTCTTTTATGGAGCTGTCTCATGTCCTGGTTTCTTCTGTTGATTGCCGGTTTGCTCGAAGTTGCGTGGGCCGCCGGTCTCAAAACTTCTGAAGGTTTCACGCGCCTGTGGCCGTCCGTGTTCACGATCGTGACCGCGCTCGGCAGCTTCGCGCTGCTCGCCGTCGCGATGCGCCAGTTGCCGCTCGGCACCGCCTACGCCGTATGGACGGGGATCGGCGCGGTCGGCGCATTCATCTTCGGGATCGTGATGATGGGCGAGGCGCTGACGGTAGCGCGGGTCGCCAGTGCAGCGCTGATCGTGATCGGATTGATTGGGCTGAAGCTGTCATCGGGGCATTGAGTTTCTTTTTTATTGCCTGATTCGGCGAGTTAATCAATTCCGCGAGAATACGGCCGGTATGCCGATCGGTGTGTCGGTTCTACATCAGTTGAAGCCACCAATTAATTACTCGCTGCGGCCGGTGAATTAACGTGGCTATAATGAGATGGAATACATCTGACGTTGCCCGCGGCCACTTTGGCGCGGCCGGCTTGGCGCGGGTCTGACGACTTCGAGGCGGGCTTTTCTCCGACCCGCCCGTCGAAGCGCCCGGCACGCACAGCGCGCCTGGAGGCGGCCATGCTTGAATCACTTTCGCTTGCTGCGGGTCTCTCATGGGGCAGCGGCCTGCGCCTCTATCTGACGGTCCTGCTGGCCGGCGTGTTCGAACGCCTCGGCCTGATCCATCTTCCCGATACGCTGTCCGCGCTGTCGTCGCCGTGGGTAATCGGCGTGGCGGCGGTGTTGACCATCACCGAATTTCTCGCCGACAAGATTCCCGCGTTCGATTCGCTATGGGACGCGATTCACACGTTCATCCGCATTCCGGCTGGCGCGGTGCTGGCCGCCGGTGCGCTCGGCCATGCCGATCCGGCGTTGCTGACGGTCGCCGCGCTCGCGGGCGGCACGCTGGCAGGCACCGCGCATCTGGCGAAAGCGGGCACGCGCGCGCTGATCAATCTGTCGCCGGAACCGGTGTCGAATGTCGTGACGTCGACCGCTGAAGATGGTCTGGTGGTCGGCGGCATGCTGCTGGCGTTGTTCGTGCCGCTGATCTTTCTGGTGTTGATGGTGGGCTTCCTGATGCTGGCCGGCTGGGCATTGCCCCGGCTCTGGCGCGGCGTGCAGGGCGGTTTTCGCGGCATGGCGACCCATATGGTGTCGCGGTTTGCCAGGAGCAGGCACGATTGAGCGATACGGTACGGGGTTCCACGGCGCGCGCTAACGCAGGGTTGAAGCCGGCGCGCCGTTTCGGCGGCATGGATCTGTTGCGCCAGGCTATCCGCATGACGGCGCGCGACTGGCGCGCAGGCGAATTGACGATGCTGCTGCTGGCGCTGGTGCTGGCCGTCGCGGCTTTGTCGAGTGTCGGCTTTCTGGCTGACCGGCTGCATCAGGGACTGGAGCGCGACGCGCGGCGCATGATCGGCGCCGATTTCATCGTCCGCGCAGATCATCCTGTCGATCCGGTCTTTACCGAACAGGCCAGAACGCTGGGTCTTAACACGGCCAGCACGGCGATCTTCCCCAGCATGATCAACTCGACCGGCGCGCAGCCGGTTTCGCGGCTGGCCGCGGTGAAGGCGGTGTCGCCGGGTTATCCGCTGCGGGGGGCGCTGCGGATCACCTCCGCGCCGGGCGCAGCGGACCATCCCGCTCAATCGATTCCGGCGCCGGGCACCGTGTGGGTCGATCAGGCGCTGCTCGATGCGCTGAAGCTGCATGTCGGCGATCCGGTGAAGGTCGGCAATCGCAGCTTCACGATCGGCGCGGTGATCACGCGTGAGCTCGATCGGGGCTTTTCGTTCGTCAATTTCTCGCCGCGTCTGATGCTGCGCGCCGATGAAGTCCAGTCGACCGGGCTCATCACGTTCGGCAGCCGCGTGACTTACCGGTTGCTGGTGGCAGGCGCGGATACAGCGGTGGGGCGCTTTGCACAGTTCGCGCACGACAAGGTAGACGGCGGCAAGATGCGCGGCGTCGCGCTCGAATCGTTGCAGGACGGCCAGCCGCAAGTGCGCCAGACACTCGATCGCGCGAGTCATTTCCTCACGCTCGTGTCGTTGCTGACCGCGCTGCTCGCGGCGGTGGCGATTGCGATGGCTGCGCATCGTTATATGCGCCGGCATCTGGACGGCTGTGCGGCGATGCGCTGTCTGGGCGTCAGTCAGAGGGCGCTGCGTTCGCTGTTTACGCTGGAATTCGTCGGGCTCGGGTTGATCGGCGGCGCGCTGGGTGTCGGGCTGGGTTTTCTCGGCCATCTCGCGTTGTTGACATGGCTCGGTTCGCTGATCGACGTCGCGCTGCCGTATCCGACTGGATGGCCCGCGCTCGAAGGCATTGCGGCGGGTCTCGTGCTGCTGCTCGGTTTCGCGTTGCCGCCGCTGTTGCCGCTTACCCGCGTGCCGCCGGTGCGCGTGCTGCGTCGCGAATGGGGCGAAGCCGGGCGCACTGCGTGGGCCGCCTACGCGCTCGGCATCGTCTTGTTCGCCGGGTTGCTGATCGTTGCGGCGGGCGAGTTGAAGCTCGGCGGAATCGTCGCGGGCGGCTTTGCAGGCGGACTGCTGGTGTTCGCATGCATTGCGCGGCTGGCGCTGTGGGGCGCAGCCCGCTTCGTGCGCAGCGAGCGGGTGAATGCGGGAATTGGCTGGCGTTACGCGCTGGCATCGCTCGAACGGCGCAGCAGTGCCAGCGCATTGCAGATCACCGCGCTCGGCATCGGCCTGATGTGCCTGCTGCTGATCGCGATGACGCGCGACGATCTGGTCGCCGGCTGGCGCAAATCGACACCGCCCGATGCGCCGAATGAATTCATCATCGACATCCAGCCCGATCAGCGCGACGCCGTCACGCACTATCTCGACGCGCACGGCGTGCCCGGCACGGTGCTCGCGCCGATGGTGCGCGGGCGGCTGACGTCAATCAACGGCAAGCCGGTCAATCCGGATTCGTTCAAGGGCGACGACGCGAAGCGTCTGGTGGACCGGGAATTCAATCTGTCGTACACGACGGAATTGCCCGACGACAACCGGATCGCCGCCGGCAACTGGTACGGCGACACGAAGACGCCGCAGAT
Organism: Paraburkholderia metrosideri; assembly: GCF_904848625.1. Lineage (GTDB taxonomy): Bacteria > Pseudomonadota > Gammaproteobacteria > Burkholderiales > Burkholderiaceae > Paraburkholderia > Paraburkholderia metrosideri. The sequence continues at coordinate 63,822 of NZ_CAJHCP010000003.1, read as the reverse complement.
CTCGATCGAGCAGGGGCTCGCCAAGCTGCTCAACGTGAAGCCAGGCGACACACTGCGTTTCGATGTGACCGGTTTGCAGATCGACGCGCCGGTGACGAGCGTGCGCAAGCTCGACTGGGGCTCGTTCAGGGTGAACTTCTTCGTGCTGATGCCGCCTGCCGCGTTGCAGGATTTTCCGGCGACGTTCATCACGAGTTTCCATCTGCCGCCGGAAAAACAGTCGACCATTGACGGCCTGATCGCCGCCTATCCGAATCTCACCGCGATCGACACAGGTCCGATCCTCGCGCAGATCCAGCGCGTGTTGCAGCAGGTAATCGGCGCGGTGCAGTTTCTGTTCGCGTTCACGCTCGCGGCGGGCGTGCTGGTGTTGTACGCGGCGCTTGCCGGCACGCGTGACGAGCGTATGCGAGAATCCGCGCTGCTGCGCGCGCTGGGCGCGTCGCACAAGCAGGTGCGAGCAGTGCAGGTTGCCGAGTTTGTCGCGGTCGGTGCGCTGGCCGGGTTGATGGCGGCGGTGGGCGCGCAGATTATCGGCTGGATCCTGGCGACTCGCGTGTTCGAGTTTTCTCTCAGCTTCGATCCGTGGCTGCTGCCTGCCGGCATTGCGGCCGGTGTCGCCTGCGCGGGCGTGGGCGGCTGGCTGAGCTTGCGGCATGTGCTGGCACGGCCCGCGCTGCAGTCGCTGCGGGACGCGTGACGGCTTGAGTGAAGGGTTGTGCGCCGGGCTGTGCGCCGGGTTGCACGCTGAATTTGCGCAGCTTTTCTTTCTGGTTGTTTTTAAGGTTGTTTTTGGTTTGATGGGCAGGTTATGAGCGATTTGAACGACGAAGTGACCACGGCCAAGCCGTCGGCCTTCGATCTGGTAGGCGGCGAGGCGCGCGTGCGCGAACTGGTCGACCGGTTTTATGACCTGATGGATCTCGAAGCGGATTTCGCCGGTATTCGCGCGTTGCATCCGGAGTCGCTCGACGGTTCGCGCGACAAGTTCTTCTGGTTTTTGTGCGGCTGGATGGGCGGCCCGGATCACTACATCAGCCGGTTTGGTCACCCACGGTTGCGTGCGCGGCATATGCCGTTTCCGATTGCTTCCAGCGAGCGGGATCAGTGGCTCCGATGCATGGCGTGGGCGATGGAAGATATCGGTCTGGACGACCCGCTGCGGGAGCGCTTGCTCGCGTCGTTTTTCGAGACCGCTGACTGGATGCGCAATCGCAATGGTTGAGCGGGAGCCGGAGCCGGGCGAAGCGTGCGGTGCGATGTCGGCGGATTATGCCGCGCTCGCCCCGGACGCCCGCGCGGTTCTGGATTGCTGGTTCGGTGAGCCGGGTTCGCCGGCTTTCGGCCAGGAGCGCAAGCTCTGGTTTGCGCGCGACAAGGCGTTCGACGCGATGTTGCGTGAGCGCTTTGGTGAGCTGATCGACGCGGCGAATGGAGTGGAAAGCGCGGTGGACGGCGCGGTGGAGAGCGCGGCGGCAAACACGGTGGCAAACGCGGCCACAAATGACGCCACGCCCGACCGCTGGCAAGCAACCCCACTTGGCGCATTGGCGCTGATCATCGTGCTGGATCAGTTTTCGCGGAACTGTCACCGCAATACGCCGCGTGCGTTCGCCGCCGATCACAAAGCATTGGAAGTCGCGCAACGGCTGATTGCGAGCGGGGGCGATCGATTATTGCCTGGCGCGCATCATCGCGCGTTCGCTTATCTGCCGTTCGAACACGACGAAACGCCGGCCAGCCAGCGCGAATCGCTGCGTCTGTTCAAGCAGCTCGAAGCGGAGCCGGGCGGCAAGTCGTACTACCGGTTCGCCGAGCGGCACGCGGCGATCATCGAGCGCTTTGGACGTTTCCCGCATCGGAATGCCGTGCTGGGGCGTGCATCGACCGCTGAGGAGATCGCGTTTTTGAGCAAGCGCGGCTCGTCTTTTTAGCGGCGTCCGGTGCTCCTCATCTAGAGATCTCCGCAGCCATTACGCTGGCTGCAGGTTCGTGGGAACCCGGAACGGGACAACCCTCTGCTTTCCAATCGAACATTGCCCGTGTCCGCAGGGCAGTCCGGCGTGCGCGCACTTCTCGGCAATTAGATGGGAACTCGTGATGGGAAGGGGAAACGCGCGGTGTCTAGCCGCGGGTTGCGCGGGCGGCGCTATGCCTAGCGTCCGCCGGCAACGTCGAGTATCGCGCCGGTCACATACGAGGCCGCATCGCTGAGCAGCCACACAATCGATTGCGCCACTTCATCTGCGCTGCCAGGCCGGCCCAGCGGCGTGGACGCGCCCAGCTGGGCGGCGCGATCGGGCTTGCCGCCGCTCGCATGAATTTCCGTATCGATCAGCCCAGGGCGCACCGCATTCACGCGCACGCCCTGCGGGCCGAGTTCCTTGGCGAGGCCGAGCGTCATCGTGTCGATCGCGCCTTTCGAACCGGCGTAATCGACATATTCGTTCGGCGAACCCAGCCGCGCCGCCGCCGACGACACATTGACGATCACGCCACCTGCGCCGCCACGATCCTTCGACATGCGCCGCGCGGCTTCGCGCGCGCAAAGATACGCGCCGAGCACGTTGACCTCGAACACGCGCTTCAGCCGCGCGAGGTCCATGTCGGCGAGCTGGCTCGACGGCGCGACGATTCCCGCGTTGTTGACGAGCGCATCGAGCCGGCCGAACTTCTGTTGAACCGCGTCGAACATCGCGATCACATCGGCTTCGTTCGCGACGTCGCCGGGAATGGGCAACGCGCGGCCACCGGCACGCTCCACTTCCGCGACGGTTTGCTCGGCAGCGGCGAGATTCTGCGCGTAGTTCACCCCAACGGACCAGCCCTGCGCACCGAGTAGACGCGCGCTCGCGCGGCCAATGCCGCGGCTTCCACCTGTGATCAGAACGGCTTTCGTCATTGCAACCTCATTGTTTGGGGGGCATGCGGGCTGTGCGGGCCGCGCTGACTGTGCGGATCGCGCAGCGGATCTCGCTCGCGCTCACGCGCGGCATGCAGGAAGCGGGGGCGGCCAAGGCGCGCGGCGTGCGACAGAAACGAGCCGCAATCGACTCACGCGAGGCCTGAGCCGCTCACGCGCCGGGCGGGTTACGCCGGGTCAAACGGCGTCGCGTTTGATCGCCCACTTGTCGGCGACAGGCGGCTCATAGCGTTGCAGCTTGCCGATCAGTGCAGCAGGGTCTGCGTCGACCTGAAGGATGTCGAAATACGCCTGCCGCATGAAGCCTTCGTCGACCGTGTGCTGGAGCAGGTTGATCAACGGATCGTAGAAGCCGTCGATGTTCAGCAACGCCACCGGCTTCTGGTGATAGCCGAGTTGCGCCCACGTGAAGACCTCGAAGAACTCTTCGAGCGTGCCCACGCCGCCTGGCATCGCGACAAACGCGTCGGACAGGTCCGCCATCATCTTTTTCCGATGATGCATATCGGGCACGACGTGCAACTCGGTCAGCCCGTTATGGCCGACTTCCTTGTTGACCAGCAGCTCGGGAATCACGCCGATTGCGCGGCCGCCTTCGGCCATCACCGTGTCGGCGATCACGCCCATCAGGCCGACCTTGCCGCCGCCGTAGACCAGCGCCAGATCGGCTTCGACCAGCGCGCGGCCGAAGGCTCGCGCGGCTTCCGTATAAAGAGGTTTGGCTCCGTTGGCGGAGCCGCAATACACACACACCGCCTTCATGCTTAAACGTCCTTGGGTTCGTTGCGGGGCGCGGCGCCTTCCTTGGGCGGAAGATAGTCGTAAAACTCGCGCTTGGGCAGCTTGCCGGACACGAGGTCGTCGAAAATCTGCCGCGAGCGGCCGCGCAGATAAGGCGCCATCAGCGACACGATCTGCACGCTCACCTGATGCAGCTCCGCGCGAATCGCTTCCTGCTCGTTGTACTTGCGCGGATTCATCACGAACTGATACGACAGCCAGTAAGTGCCGATCACGCCGACGTTGGTCGCGATGACCTGCATCTCTTCGGGCGTGACGACCATTTCGCCGTCGGCGATGAGTTGCTCGCAGAACTGCCCGGCAAAACGCACCTTGTGGCTGATGATCTGCTTGAAGTGCGTTTCGAGCGTGCGGTTGCGCGCGAGCAGGTCGTTCAGGTCGCGATACAGGAAACGGTAACGCCAGGTGAAGTCGACCATGTATTGCAGATACGACCACATTTCGTCGATGGTCGCGCGATGGTCGTCGGGGAAACGCAGACGCTTTTCAATCTCCTGCTCGAACTGGCTGAAGATGCTGTTGATGATGTCGTCTTTGTTGCGGAAGTGGTAGTACAGGTTGCCTGGACTGATTTCCATTTCCTCGGCGATGGTCGTCGTCGTGACGTTCGGCTCGCCGATTTCGTTGAACAGCTTCAACGAGAGTTCGAGAATCCGTTCGCGCGTGCGGCGGGGAGGTTTGGCTTCCATGTCGTCCGGCCCTGGTTACGCCGGGCTGTGCGCGTGGCGGCATGCCGCTGCTGCGTGATCCACCCGGACGCGGTTGGTATATAGGTCTGTCGGACGATTATAAACCGTGCGTTCTTATCCTCAGCGTTTTCGTGCGGCGAATAAATCCGGACGAGGCAAAGCCGTGCCGCGGACACTTTTAGATTGGTTTTTGGCTTTTCTGCACGGGTGCTTCGCTCTTTTTTACCGCTTGGATGTGTCGTTGCGCCGGCCGGTCGGTAAATCGGTGAGGGGGCGCCCGTCATGGGATTCGAGCGTCGCATGTGCTCACATCGTCGTCGCCACACGCATGCCAATCCTCACAGCCACGCGCCGACCCACCGGACCACCAGCGGCCCGACGATCAGCCCCCACGTCATCACACACATGCCGAGCGCCACCATCACCGCCGCACTGCCAAGGTCCTTGGCGCGGCGCGACAACTCGTGGCGTTCGAGCGAAATCCGGTCGATCGCCGCTTCCACGCTCGAATTCAGCAACTCGACGATCAGCACCAGCAGCACCGAGCCGAGCAACAGCACGCGCGACACCGGATCGACCGGCACCAGCACGCCGCACGGAATCAGGATCGCGGCGAGCGTGAGTTCCTGGCGGAACGCGCTCTCCTCGCGGATCGCCACCTGAAACCCGGCGAGCGAGTTTTTCATCGCGTGCCACGCGCGGGTGAGGCCGCGATTGCCCTTGTACGGATTGAAGGGCATCGGCGCGAGCGGATCGTCGGGGCTGAGCGGTTCGTGCTGGGTGTCGGGAGCGTGGCCGGGCGGGTTGCCGCCGGCCTCGTCCGCGGGATCAGCGCTGCCGGCGCCGCTGATCCCGCTCACATTATTGACGCCATTCACGCCATTCAAACCGTGCGCGGGCGCGGGCGCGCCAAGTTCGCTGACATCGTCGAACGGCTCGACGCTGGCGGTCTCGCCGTCGGTACGGACGGCGCGTCTCACTGTGGATGAGCTGCTTCGCATGGACGGCTCCGCGCTCCGCATCACGCGGCGGCGCTTTCCTCGCGATACGAGGTATGCGGCAGCGGCTTCAGATGCGCAGCGAATTGCGCCGATGCCGCTGCCCACGAGAAGCGTTCCGCCCACGCGCGCGCATGCTCGCGGTCGATCTTCAGTGCTTCGAGACAGGCCTCGCGCAGATCTTCGTTCATCGCGCCGGCACCGCCGTTTTCGAGCACGTCGATCGGGCCCGTGACCGGATAGGCTGCGACCGGCGTGCCGCACGCGAGCGCTTCGAGCAGCACGAGTCCGAACGTATCGGTACGGCTCGGGAACACGAAGACGTCCGCGGCCGCGTACACCTTCGCCAGTTCGGCCTGGGTCAGCACGCCTAGATAGTTGACCGACGGATAGCGCGACTTCAGTTCGGCGAGCGCCGGGCCTTCACCCGCGACCCACTTCGAACCCGGCAGATCGAGCTTCAGAAACGCCTCGACGTTTTTCTCGACCGCCACGCGTCCCACGTACAAAAAGATCGGACGCGCGGAGTTGAGCACCTTCGAGTCCATCGGATGAAAAATCTCGAGGTCGACGCCGCGCGTCCACAGCACCACATTCGTGAAGCCGAATTTTTCGAGGTCCTGTTTGACGACCGGCGTAGGCGCCATCACGGCCAGTGACGGCTTGTGGAACCAGTGCAAAAACTTGTACGTCGCCGACAGCGGCATGCCGAAGCGCGCCTGCACATATTCCGGAAAGCGCGTGTGATACGCGGTGGTGAACGGCAACTTATGACGGATCGCATAAGCGCGTGCGGCCATGCCGAGCGGGCCTTCGGTGGCGATATGCAGCGCGTCGGGCGCGAACGCGTCGATGCGCGCGCGCAGCTTGCGGCCCGGCAGCAGCGACAGACGAATCTCAGGATAGGTCGGGCACGGAATCGTTTTGAATTCGAGCGGCGTCAGCAACTCGACGCGGTGACCGAGCGCGCTCAGCTCGCGCGTGGTGTTTTTCAGCGTACGCACGACGCCGTTGACCTGCGGTTCCCATGCGTCGGTGACGATCATGATCTTCATCGGTTTCGGCCCAATTGAAGTGGTAAGAGGCACTACGCGGTCGCCCGGGCCTTTTGAGCGCCGGCTTCCGGGGCGCGCATCACGGTCCAGTAAATCACTTTGAGTTCGCCTTCGTATGTCTCGACGAGTGCCGACAGACTCTCGACCCAATCGCCGTCGTTGCAATACAGCACGCCGTCGATATCGCGCATCTCGGCTTTATGGATATGCCCGCAGACCACGCCGTCGCAGCCGCGGCGGCGCGCTTCGTCGGTCATCACGGTTTCGAACGACGAGATGAAATTCACCGCGTTCTTCACCTGATGCTTCAGGTATTGCGACAGCGACCAGTACGGGAAACCGAGCCGGTTGCGGATCCGGTTGAACCAGCGGTTCAGGACCAGGATCATCGTGTAGAGCGTGTCGCCGAGGTAGGCGAGCCACTTCGCGTGCTGGATCACGCCGTCGAACAGATCGCCGTGCACGATCCACAGCCGCTTGCCGGCGAGCGTCGTGTGAAACGCTTCGCCACGCACGTGGATGTCGCCGAACGCGAGGTCGCAGAACTGGCGCGCGGCTTCGTCGTGATTGCCCGGCACGTAGATCACCTGAGTGCCTTTACGTGCTTTACGCAGCACCTTCTGCACGACGTCGTTGTGCGCCTGCGGCCAGTACCAGCCTTTTTTCAACTGCCAGCCGTCGATGATGTCGCCGACGAGGTACAGATATTCCGACTCGTTATGGCGCAGGAAATCGAGCAGATAGTTCGCCTGGCAACCGCTCGATCCGAGATGGATGTCGGACAGCCAGATCGTGCGGTAGCGATGCGGATCGGCGTGCTCGTCTTCGGGATGACTGGCGTGGCTGTCTTGCGGTGGCGTCACGGGTAACGGCAAACCGTGACTGGGGCTGGGTTCCGGGAGGAACGCGACGGAGTCGACGCTCGGGCCGGTCTGGCGGAACAGGGAAGTCGCGGACGTTTTGGGGTCCATGGCTCACGCGTCGAGTTGCAGTGCCCGTATTGAGCCAGGCGCGCGTGACTGTGCCATGACAGTCATGAGAAGTTCTTATTACTGCCGGGCGTGTTGTCGGGCGTGTTGCCGGGAAGACAGCGGATTCAGCGAGTGACGCCGATGATGCGGGTACCCGCGAGGCGGTCGTGCAGGAATTGACGTTGCGGATCGAAGCGGCCGGTGGCGGCCCACAGCACGAACCAGATGCCCGCGATCACCAGCGTCTGCGGCAAACGCAGACCCAGCAGCGGATGCAGCGCGAGCGGCGGCAGGAACCACAACCACGCGAGCACATAGCGGGCGATTGCGCGGGCGGTGGAGAGCGGTGAGCCGTCAGCCGCGACCACGCGCAGGCGCCACGTTTTCATCGGCAACGTCTGGCCGCTGTGCGTCCAGAACCAGACAAAGTACACGCCGACCACGAGGCCGATCCACGCTGCGAGCAGGTTGTGATGGGTCAGTCCGTTGCGTTGCTGCGTCAACGTGCTGAACAGATAGCCGGCGATAAACACCACGCCGAACAGGATCAGTGCCTCGTAAAGCAGCGCAGCGAGCCGGCGACGGACGGTGGGGACGATGCTGGGCGCATCGGCGGGCAGGGATGAGGTAGTCAGGGGCTGGGACACGATGGCGGTCCGCTCAGGAACCCTTGAAGATCGACGGCGCGTCGGCGGGCGAAACGGGCAAGGGCGTGGCGGGGACGAAACTGCCCGCAGCCGGCGTGGCCGGAACGCCGGATGCGGCCGCCGGACCCGGCAATGCCTCGGCTGCCGCTGCGCTTGCCGCCGCTACGCCGCTCGCGCCATGCTCGCGCGCGTTGACGAGGCGGTCGATCCCTTTGATTTCGTTATGTCCGGACGGCGGCGCACTGACGACGCTAGGCCGCCGCTTACGCTCGCTGGCGGCCAGCTTTTCCTTCTGTTCCGGCGACAACTGCTGATAAGCCTTCCACGCGTTCTGACGGGTCTCGCGCGGCAACTCTTTCGACACCTGATAGTTTTCACGGGCGACACGGCGCTGATCGGGCGTCATGCGCACCCACTCGCTCATCCGGTCATGCAGGCGTTTTTGCGTATCCGGCGACATTTTTGGATAACGCGACGCGATCTTGATCCATTTCCGCTTGCGCTCGTCGCTGAACGAATCCCACTGGGCTTCGAAAGGGGCGAGCGCGAGATGTTCGGCTGACGTCAGGCGTGACCACGCGAGCGGGCTGGTGCTGCCAGCCAGATCCGGTAACTCGACAGCGAGGGTGGGGGCGGGAGCCCTGGCGGTCGCATTGCTGCCGGCCGACGGGCCGCTGGCAGGCGACGTGCCCGGGTGAAAGCGCGGATAGGTCGCGGCGAACGACACCAGAGCCGCGATCGCGCATCCGAATACAACGGCCAGGCCGCGCTTGTAACTCACCCGAAGAATCTCCCGCTCAGTGGGCGCGTGAAAGGTACGCGTTAAAGCCGTGGTCGAGATAGGCATTGAGCGGCAGGTCGTCGCTAAGCATGGCGGCATCGATATCGGCGAGTTCGGCGGTGCGCTGCTGGTCTTCCCAGTACGCAATGCCGATCAGGCTCGCCACCAGCGCAGCGAGCGGCCACGCCAGCGCAAAGCGGCTCAGCTTCGAGCGGCGGCGCTGCGGAAGTTCGGGTTGCGCGAGACCGGTCGGCATGCCCGCGCCGGCGAATGCGGGCACGAACACCGGCGCACTGACCGTGTCGGGCTTCTTGCGGGCAAGCGCGGCACGGCGCGCCGCGGCGAGTCGGTCGACGGTGGCGGGGGCAATGCTGGCGGCGTTTTCGTCGAGTGCGCGGCGCACCTGGCGGGCGAACTCGAGTTCTTTGGTTTCGAGGGAGCTCATAGCGTGATTCCTTTGGCCTTGAGCGCTTGCGCCAGCGTGTGGGTGGCCCGCGAACAGTGCGTTTTCACACTGCCTTCGGAGCAGCCCATCGCGGCGGCAGTCTCGGCGACATCCATATCTTCCCAATAACGCATGAGAAACGCCTCCCGTTGACGTGCCGGCAATTTTTGGATCTCGTCGTCGATCAGTTGCAATACCTGTTCGCGTTCGAGTTTTTGCTCATTGCTCTCGGCGCCGGCCGAGCCTTGCTGGGCTTCGAATGTTTCCAGCGGATCGAATTCGTCGTCGTCGGCGTTGCCCAGCGACGAAAACAGACTCACCCAGGTATTGCGTACTTTCGCACGACGGAAATAGTCGTGCATTGCATTTTGCAGAATACGCTGAAACAGCAGCGGAAGTTCGGCGGGTGGACGGTCGCCGTATTTTTCGGCGAGCTTGATCATCGCGTCCTGCACGATATCCAGCGAGGCGTCGTCGTCCCGCACGGCGTAGACCGTCTGCTTGAATGCGCGCCTTTCGACGCCCGCCAGAAAGTCGGCGAGTTCCTTGTCTGATGCCATCCGTTGGGGGTCGGCGCAGCGAGCGTGCGCGTAATCGGTCGAAAAATGTCGTAAAGCTCGCGGATGCTAACAAACTTTTGTGAAGGCTGGGGTGAAACATGTCCTGGCTTGCATTTCGATAACAAAAATTGCAGAAGGATGACGGTCAGCGTGGATTCGGGGGCAGGGCGCAAAGGCAATATTTGCTTGACCGCGCGTCCATCTGCAGATATCTTCGCTGGTTCGCAACATAAGTGAGTTGTCTCAATTGAGGTGTGGCCCAAGAAGCTCACCTGTCAACTGGACGCGCCGCTTGAACCCGAGTCACGAGCCCGGCAGAGAGCACCCGATCAATTTTTTGCCGAAAATTCGAAAGGTGAATAAATGAATATGCCCAGCGCGGAATTCTCCACGTCGGATACGACCCCCCATCAGGATGCTGACTCTATCGGCGCCACCGTGCTCATGAAGGCACTGGCCGACGAGAACGTCGAATACATCTGGGGCTATCCCGGCGGCTCGGTACTCTACATTTACGACGAGCTGTACAAGCAGGACAAATTCCAGCACGTCCTCGTGCGTCACGAACAGGCCGCGGTCCACGCCGCCGACGCCTATGCGCGTTCCACCGGCAATGTCGGTGTGTGTCTCGTGACCTCCGGCCCCGGCGTCACCAATGCGGTGACTGGCATCGCGACCGCCTACATGGATTCGATTCCAATGGTGGTGATCAGCGGCCAGGTGCCGACTGCCGCGATCGGTCAGGATGCGTTTCAGGAGTGCGATACGGTCGGCATCACGCGTCCTTGCGTGAAGCACAACTTCCTCGTGAAAGATGTGCGCGACCTCGCCGCTACCGTCAAGAAAGCGTTTTACATTGCCCGTACCGGTCGTCCCGGCCCGGTGCTGATCGACATTCCGAAAGACGTGTCGAAGGCGCCTTGCCAATATGAACCGCTCAAGAGCGTGTCGCTGCGTTCGTATAACCCGGTTACGAAGGGCCACTCCGGTCAGATCCGCAAGGCGGTTTCGCTGCTGCTGTCGGCGAAGCGCCCGTATATCTACACCGGCGGCGGCATCATTCTCGCGGACGCATCGCGTGAGCTGAACCAGTTCGCCGACCTGCTCGGCTACCCGATCACCAACACGTTGATGGGTCTGGGCGGCTACCGTGCGAGCGACAAGAAATTCCTCGGCATGCTCGGCATGCACGGTACGTACGAAGCCAACATGGCAATGCAGCACTGCGACGTGCTGATCGCCATTGGCGCGCGCTTCGACGACCGCGTGATCGGCGACCCGGCGCACTTCGCGTCGCGTCCGCGCAAGATCATCCATATCGACATCGATCCTTCTTCCATTTCCAAGCGCGTCAAGGTCGACATTCCTATTGTCGGCGACGTGAAGGAAGTGCTGAAAGAGCTGATCGAACAGTTGCAGACCGCCGAGCATGGCCCGGACACCGCGGCCCTCGCCGACTGGTGGAAAGACATCGAAGCCTGGCGCGCGAAAGACTGCCTGAAGTTCGACCGCAAGAGCGACATCATCAAGCCGCAGTACGTGGTGGAAAAGGCGTGGGAATTGACCGACGGCAATGCCTTCGTGTGTTCCGACGTCGGCCAGCACCAGATGTGGGCCGCGCAGTTCTATCGCTTCAACAAGCCGCGTCGCTGGATCAATTCCGGCGGTCTCGGCACGATGGGCTTCGGTCTGCCGGCGGCGATGGGCGTGAAGATGGCGCACCCGGACGACGACGTGCTCTGTATCACGGGCGAAGGCTCGATCCAGATGTGTATCCAGGAGCTCTCGACCTGCAAGCAGTACGAGACGCCCATCAAGATCATTTCGCTGAACAACCGCTATCTGGGCATGGTGCGCCAGTGGCAGCAGATCGAATACAGCAAGCGTTATTCGCATTCGTACATGGATGCGCTGCCTGACTTCGTGAAGCTCGCCGAAGCGTACGGCCATGTCGGCATGCGTATCGAACGCACGGCCGATGTCGAGCCGGCGCTCAAGGAAGCACTGCGCCTGAAAGATCGCACTGTGTTTCTCGATTTCCAGACCGATCCGACCGAAAACGTCTGGCCGATGGTTCAGGCCGGCAAGGGCATCACCGAGATGCTCATGGGTTCGGAAGATCTATAACGGCGGCTCGTTTGGGCTTACTCAAGTAAGCCCAGCGCCGGCTTCGTCACGCACGTCTTCAAAAAAGGCGACAGCGGACGAAGCGGCGCCGAACCGCTCGCGGACATCGACAAAACATCTGGAAGAAGCGAAACATGAGACACATCATTTCAGTCCTGCTGGAAAACGAACCGGGCGCGTTATCACGCGTGGTTGGTCTCTTCTCGGCACGTGGCTACAACATTGAAACCTTGACGGTGGCTCCGACCGAAGACCGTTCGCTGTCGCGCATGACCATCGTCTCCATTGGCTCGGACGACGTGATCGAACAGATCACGAAGCATCTGAACCGCCTTATCGAGGTGGTGAAAGTGGTCGACCTTACCGAGGGTGCCCACATCGAACGCGAGCTGATGTTGATCAAGGTAAGGGCGGTCGGCAAGGAACGTGAGGAGATGAAGCGGATGTCGGACATTTTCCGCGGCCGCATCATCGACGTCACCGAAAAGACCTACACGATCGAACTGACGGGCGCGGCCGACAAGCTCGACGCCTTCATCGAAGGGCTCGATTCCACGGCCATTCTCGAAACGGTCCGTACCGGAAGTTCGGGCATTGGGCGCGGCGAGCGCATTCTGAAGGTCTGACGCGCGTCACGATCGAACGGCTGGGCAGTACCCGATCAACCCGGCCAGCAGCACACTATTCGCAGTATTTGAATTTCACTGAATCATCGAATTTAGCCAAGGAACTGACATGAAAGTTTTCTACGACAAGGACGCCGACCTCTCCCTCATCAAGGGCAAGCAAGTCACCATCATCGGCTACGGCTCGCAAGGCCATGCTCACGCGCTGAACCTGAAGGAAAGCGGCGTGAACATCACCGTTGGCCTGCGTAAGGGCGGCGCATCGTGGAGCAAGGCTGAGAACGCCGGCCTGCAAGTCAAGGAAGTGGCAGAAGCCGTCAAGGGCGCAGACGTCGTCATGATGCTGCTGCCGGACGAGCAGATCGCAGAAGTCTACGCAAAGGAAGTGCACGCTAACGCCAAGCAAGGCGCAGCGCTGGCATTCGCACACGGCTTCAACGTTCACTACGGTCAAGTGATCCCGCGTGCTGACCTCGACGTCATCATGATCGCACCGAAGGCACCGGGCCACACGGTTCGCGGCACCTACTCGCAAGGTGGCGGTGTGCCCCACCTGATCGCTGTTGCGCAAGACAAGTCGGGCGCCGCACGTGACATCGCTCTGTCGTACGCTGCGGCGAACGGCGGCGGCCGTGCCGGCATCATCGAAACGAACTTCCGCGAAGAAACGGAAACCGACCTGTTCGGCGAACAGGCTGTTCTGTGCGGCGGTACGGTCGACCTGATCAAGGCTGGTTTCGAAACGCTGGTTGAAGCTGGCTACGCGCCGGAAATGGCGTACTTCGAGTGCCTGCACGAACTGAAGCTGATCGTCGACCTGATCTACGAAGGCGGCATCGCGAACATGAACTACTCGATCTCGAACAACGCCGAGTACGGCGAGTACGTGACGGGTCCGCGTATCGTGACGGCTGAAACGAAGAAGGCGATGAAGGCTGTGCTGACCGACATTCAGACGGGCGAGTACGCAAAGAGCTTCATCATCGAAAACAAGGCTGGCGCACCGACGCTGCAATCGCGTCGCCGCCTGACGGCTGAGCACCAGATCGAAACGGTCGGTGCAAAGCTGCGTTCGATGATGCCGTGGATCGCTGCGAACAAGCTGGTCGACCAGTCGAAGAACTAAGCATGGGTTGCAAAGGTCCGGCAACGTCGTAACAGCCGGACAAATCAAAAAGCCGTCCAAGGGTGCTGAACCCTGGGCGGCTTTTGCTATCCTACGGTTTTACAAAAATACAGAAGCCATCCATGAATTACCCTCATCCGATCATCGCGCGAGAAGGCTGGCCGTTCATCGCCATCGCGGCTGTTGTTGCATTACTGGTTCACGCCTTCGCGGGGTTCGGTTTTGCGTGGCTCTTCTGGCTGATCCTGATCTTCGTCGTGCAGTTCTTCCGCGACCCTGCCCGTCCGATCCCCACCCAGGCCAACGCGGTGCTGTGCCCGGCTGACGGCCGCATCGTCGCAGTCGAGACTGCGCATGATCCGTACGCCAATCGCGAAGCGCTGAAAATCAGCGTGTTCATGAATGTGTTCAACGTCCACTCACAGCGTTCGCCGGTGGATGGTGCGATCTCCAAGGTCGAATATTTCCCGGGCGCTTATCTGAATGCCGCCGTGGACAAAGCGTCGACCGAAAACGAGCGGAACGCGGTCGTGATCGAAATGGCGGGCGGGCAGACGGTGACGTCGGTTCAGATCGCCGGTTTGATTGCACGGCGCATTCTTTGCTACGTACGCGCGGGTGAGCCGCTTACCCGTGGCCAGCGTTATGGTTTCATCCGGTTTGGCTCGCGCGTCGACGTGTATCTGCCGTTGGGCAGCCGTCCGCGTGTGTCGATCGGCGAGAAGGTCTCCGCGTCGTCCACGATCCTCGCTGAACTCTAAAGCGGCATACAGGAGGTTTTCCGAATGGCCGCATTCAAACCGCGTCGACCCCGTAACAGCGGACAGCTGCCGCGTCCGTTCCGCCGCAACAAGCCGATGGCGGCGGAGTCGTCGGCTGTCGACAGCCGGCGCGCGCAGCGTCAGCAGTTCCTGAGAAAGCGCGGCATTTATCTGCTGCCGAACGCGTTCACCACGGCCGCGCTGTTCTGCGGGTTCTTCGCGGTCGTTCAGGCGATGAACGTGCGCTTCGAGATCGCGGCGATCGCGATTTTCGTCGCGATGGTGCTCGACGGCATGGACGGTCGCGTCGCCCGCATGACCCATACGCAAAGCGCGTTCGGCGAGCAGTTCGACAGCCTGTCGGACATGGTGTCGTTCGGCGTGGCGCCTGCGCTGGTGATGTACGAGTGGATTCTGAAGGACCTGGGCCGCTGGGGCTGGCTCGCGGCGTTCGTCTACTGTTCGGGCGCGGCTTTGCGGCTGGCGCGCTTCAATACGAACATCGGCGTGGTCGACAAGCGGTTTTTCCAGGGCATGCCGAGCCCGGCTGCGGCGGCGCTGATCGCCGGTTTCGTGTGGCTTGCCACCGATAACCGCGTGCCGCTGAAGCTGGTCTGGCTGCCGTGGGTCGCGTTCGTGCTGACCATCTATGCGGGCGTGACGATGGTGTCGAACGCGCCGTTCTACAGCGGCAAGGCGCTCGACGTGCGCCATCGCGTGCCGTTCGGCGTGATTCTGCTGGTGGTGGTCGCGTTCGTGCTGGTGTCGTCCGATCCGCCGCTGATGCTGTTCGGCCTGTTCGTGCTGTACGGTCTGTCGGGCTACGTTTTCTGGGGCTACCAGGCGTTGCGGGGCCGGGCAAATCCGGCTCGTTCGGTGGCGCACGACAGGTAACGGCGCTACGCGGTGCTCCCTGTTCATATCGTAAAAACGGCGGCCTTCGGGCTGCCGTTTTTCGTTTGAGCAGGCCCTTGCAATGCCGTTGGCAGGCAGGTCCGGCGCTAATTGCACGGTGCTGGGAATGCCGTTATAGTCGTTGGATACCTGCGTTGGGTTTCCGTTTGCGCCGCCACGCGAATCTCAAGTTGGGCCTCTGCAAACCGCTTTGTTGCGGCGAGGCGAGCCGAGCCAATGCTGGCGTGGTGAATCCGGCGTCAGGCGCGTCCGCCGCACCGAGTCTGCGCCGACGCCGGGCCAGTCCCCGTGCTCGCCTGTTTGCCTTCCGCCAGCATCATTTCGCGGATGAGCGTCAGCAGCGGTCATGCGAACCGCGACACTCCACGATCCGATCCCCCAATCGAACGACTCCCCAGGAGCCCCGACATGTCCGACAAACTGATCATATTCGACACCACGTTGCGTGACGGCGAGCAATCACCCGGTGCATCGATGACGAAGGAAGAGAAAATCCGCATCGCGAAACAACTCGAGCGGATGAAAGTGGACGTGATCGAAGCCGGCTTCGCGGCGAGCTCGAACGGCGACTTCGACGCGATCCAGACGATCGCAGGGATGATCAAGGACAGCACGATCTGCTCGCTGGCCCGGGCGAACGACAAAGACATCCAGCGCGCAGCCGACGCGCTCAAGCCGGCCGATCATTTCCGCATCCACACGTTCATCGCAACGTCGCCGCTGCATATGGAAAAGAAGCTGCGCATGACAGCGGATCAGGTGTTCGAGCAGGCCAGACTGGCGGTGCGGTTCGCCCGCAAGTTCACGGACGACGTCGAGTTTTCGCCGGAAGACGGCAGCCGTTCCGACATGGACTTTCTGTGCCGCGTGCTGGAAGCCGTGATTGCCGAAGGCGCGACCACCATCAATATCGCGGATACGGTCGGTTACGGCGTGCCGGAACTGTACGGCCAACTGGTGAAAACGCTGCGCGAGCGCATTCCGAACTCGCACAAGGCGGTTTTCTCGGTGCATTGCCATAACGACCTGGGCATGGCGGTCGCGAACTCGCTGGCCGGGGTGCAGATTGGCGGCGCACGGCAGGTCGAGTGCACGATCAACGGTCTCGGCGAGCGCGCTGGCAATACGTCGCTCGAAGAAATCGTGATGGCGGTGAAAACGCGCAAGGATTACTTCGGCCTCGACGTCGGTCTCGATACGACGCAGATCGTGCCGGCGTCGAAGCTGGTGTCGCAGATCACCGGTTTTGTCGTGCAGCCGAACAAGGCGGTAGTCGGTGCGAATGCGTTTGCGCACGCATCCGGTATTCACCAGGACGGCGTGCTGAAGGCGCGCGACACCTACGAAATCATGCGTGCCGAAGACGTGGGCTGGAGTGCGAACAAGATCGTGCTCGGCAAGCTATCGGGCCGCAACGCGTTCAAGCAACGTCTGCAGGAACTCGGCATTGCTCTCGATAGCGAAGCGGAGCTGAATTCCGCCTTTGCGCGCTTCAAGGAACTGGCCGACCGCAAGTCGGAAATTTTCGACGAGGACATCCTCGCGATCGTCACGGAAGAATCGGCAGAAGCGCAGGAGAAGGAGCACTACAAGTTTCTGTCGCTGTCGCAACATTCGGAAACTGGCGAACAGCCGCACGCGAAGATCGTGTTCTCGATGGAAGGCAAGGAGATCACCGGCGAAGCGCGCGGCAACGGCCCGGTCGATGCCACGCTCAATGCGATCGAAACGGAAGTGGGCAGCGGTTCGGAGTTGCTGCTGTATTCGGTCAACGCGATTACGACCGGCACGCAGGCGCAGGGCGAAGTGACGGTGCGGTTGTCCAGGAGTGGGCGCATCGTCAACGGCGTGGGCACTGATCCGGATATCGTCGCGGCTTCTGCGAAGGCTTATATCTCGGCGTTGAACAAGCTGTATTCGAACGTGAATAAATTGAATCCGCAGCGTTCGGAGTGAGGCATCCGCCAGGGACGGTGTGACGGCGGTCGGCTGAAGCTGAATGTGAAAAAGCCCCGCGCCAGTGAAGGCGCGGGGCTTTTTTGTTTTACCGCATCGGTGTCGCGTTTGAGCTTGCGTTTAGAACAGCGCGCGTCGATCCGGATCGTGCAGCGGATCCGGCGTTTTCTGTGTCAGCCGAACAATGCCCTGATCGTCGAAATAGAAGCTGTACATCATGTACCAGACATTGTCTTCCAGGTAGCGGTAGGTCCAGACCTCGCGTTTCATCAACGGAAAGTACGCGGTTTCGACCGGACGGCCGAAGTTCACCAGCACGTCGCTCTTGGTCCATTGGCCAATCTGCGCGCGGTAGAACTCGTTGGGCTGCAACACCTGACGCACGTTCACGATCTTGCCGGCCGCGTCGATGTCGGCGGCGGTGGTGGTTTCGCCCATCGGCTGGGTCGGCCACATCAGGCGTTTGCCGCCGTCCGGCAGGTCGTAGGTTTCGCGCGGCGGCCCAAGGCGCGCGACGATGGTCGATTCGTCCGCCCCTTGCTGGTATTGCTGCCAGGGCTGGACGCAGCCGGCCAGGGTCAGGGCGCTCAGACAGACGAGCGCCGCGCGGCGCAACCGTCCGGCAGCCGGCGTTGCGGTCGAGGCCGCCGTGAAGTGGTGGCGGTTGAACATGGTTTCCTCCGATGGCGTCTAGGTAGCGGTTTTTATCATCGAGACGCATTATTTTGACATGCGCTACGGCAAAAGAACCGCGCTTCGCGCAGGCTCCGCGGCTAAGTACGGTAACGGACAGGGTGGCTTGCTTATTCCGTGCGGGTCGTCCTATGATCCGCGCTTCTACGATTCAGGCGGGGCAGTGACGATGGCGAAGTGGCAACGGGCGGCAGTAGCGGCGCTGGCGGCAATTTCAATGGCCGCGACGGCCTGTGCGGGGGCGGCAACCACCACTCCGGGGGCAGCGCCATCCGCGGCCGCGCCGGGCAAGCCGGGCGCCAAGCCGATGGGCGCGCCGATCCAGCTCGCGTTGATCGAAGGGATGTCTGGCCCGTTCGCCAACGCGGGCGCGGCGGTCGAGCGCAATCTGCGCTTTGGCGTGGAACAGGTGAATGCGCAGGGCGGCGTGAAGCTCGCCGACGGCGCGCATCCGTTCGAACTGGTCGTGCTCGACAGCAAGGGGAGCACCGAAGAAGCGCTCATGCAGCTGCGCGCGGCAGCCGACCGCCAGATCGGCTACATCATGCAAGGCAACAGCTCGGCGGTCGCCGCCGCGCTGATCGGCGCGATCGACAAACAGAACAGCCGCGAGCCGGGCAATCGCGAGCTATTCCTCAACTATTCCGCCGACGACCCCGCGCTGACCAACGCCAACTGCAGCTTCTGGCACTTCCGCTTCGACGCTCACGCGGGCATGCGGATGGACGCGCTGGTCGATGTGATCCAGCGTGATCAGTCCGTGAAGAAGGTGTATCTGCTCAACCAGGACTACAGCTTTGGCCACGACGTTAGCAGCCTCGCCCGGTCGACACTCGCAGCGAAGCGTCCGGATATTTCGGTGGTCGGCGATGAATTTCATCCGATTGGCCGGGTAAAGGATTTCGCGCCCTATATTGCGAAAATTCGTGCAAGCGGCGCGGACGCGGTCATCACCGGCAATTGGGGCAACGACCTGACGCTGCTGGTCAAAGCGGCGCGCGAGCAGGGTCTGGACACGAAGTTTTACACGTTCTACGGCAATAGCCTTGGCGCGCCGGCCGCGCTCGGCGATGCGGGTGTCGGTCATGTGATCGCCGTCGCAGACTGGCATCCGAATGCCGGCGGCGCGGCCTCGGACGCCTGGTATGCGTCCTTCCGGACCCGTTTCCCGGCTGCGCAGGACGATTATCCGGTGCTGCGCATGCCGCTGATGATCGAAACCCTCGCCGCGGCGATGAACCGCGCCGGCAGCGCGGACCCGACCGCAGTGGCGCATGCGCTCGAAGGAATCCGGTTCGACAACGGTTTCCACGCATCGTGGATGCGCGCCGACGACCACCAGCTGATTCAGCCCCTTTACGTCATGCAGATGGACAAGGCCGGCACGTCTGGCGTGCATTTCGATAATGAAGGCTCCGGCTACGGGTTCCGCACGGTGCTGGCGTTGCCAGCCGAACGCACCGTTCTGCCGACCGTTTGCAAAATGCAGCGGCCCTGACGCGTGCCGCCAAGGGCTGAGCGGCGCCCGTCCATCTAGTGTGGATCGGAAGCAGGCCCGGTAGAGCGGGGTTCGCGGCCGGATCGCGCTGTGCTACAATACGCGTCCCGTTGTAAAGCAGTGTCGTCTTCTCGTGAGTCGTGCTGCAATGCTAATGGGGTAATCCACGGCACGGCCTTTCTTCCGTGACCGCCTGTCTAGTTCTTAAGGAAATCGACATGTCCGCAGTTGAAACAAGCAAGAAGTCCGAAGTCGTTGCGCAATTCGCACGCGCAGCTAACGACACCGGCAGCCCCGAAGTTCAGGTCGCGCTGCTCACGACCCGCATCAACGAACTGACCGTTCACTTCAAGGCACACTCGAAGGACCACCACAGCCGCCGCGGTCTGCTGCGCATGGTGAGCCGCCGTCGTAAGCTGCTCGACTACCTGAAGGGTAAGGACGCGGATCGTTACCGCACCCTGATCGAGAAGCTGGGTCTGCGTAAGTAATCGGCCAGTCGTTCAGCAAGATGCCTGTGTCAGTTCCACTGATACAGGCATTTTGTTTTTGCACGGTGCGCTTCATGTGACGCGCATTGCCTGTGGTCCGCAGTAGCGTGCTGATTCATGCGGCGGAGGCAGGAAAAAGCAGGGCAGGCAGTAGAAAAAAGCAGTAGAAGAAGCAGTAAAACAAGTAACACGGCCGGGCTTCAGGGGCGGAGCTTTGTGTCATTCCAGCGGTTCGCGCACGTACTCGTTGTAGGGCGTGGTTCTCTGGAATGGCATAACACTACTCTTCCCATGTGGCGCCGGTCCTGGCGTTGCCGCGCCGCTTCTGGTCCGCGCGGCATTACGATGAGGAAAAGCAATGACTATGTTCAATAAGATCGTCAAAGAGTTCAAGTGGGGACAACACAACGTTCGCCTCGAAACCGGTGAAGTCGCCCGTCAGGCGAGCGGTGCGGTGATCGTCGACATCGAAGACACCGTCGTGCTGGCAACCGTGGTCGGCGCCAAAACGGCCAAGCCGGGTCAGGACTTCTTCCCGCTGACCGTCGATTACCTCGAAAAAACTTATGCAGCCGGCAAGATCCCGGGTGGCTTCTTCCGTCGCGAAGGCCGTCCGTCGGAAGGCGAAACGCTGACTTCGCGCCTGATCGACCGTCCGCTGCGCCCGCTGTTCCCGGAAGGCTTCTACAACGAAGTCCAGGTCGTGATCCACGTCCTGTCGCTGAACCCGGAAATCCCCGCTGACATCCCTGCGCTGATCGGCGCGTCGGCGGCACTCGCCGTGTCCGGCCTGCCGTTCAACGGCCCGGTTGGCGCAGCGCGCGTGGCCTACATCAACAACGAATACGTGTTGAACCCGACGCGTCCGCAAATGAAGGAATCGGCGCTCGACCTGATCGTTGCCGGTACGGAACGCGCGGTGCTGATGGTGGAATCGGAAGCGCAACAACTGAGCGAAGAAGTGATGCTCGGCGGCGTCGTGTTCGGTCACGAGCAAATGCAGATCGCGATCGATGCGATCCACGAACTGGTCCGTGAAGGCGGCAAGCCGGAATGGGATTGGCAGCCGGCAGCGAAGAACGAGCCGCTGATCGCACGCGTGACGGAACTGGCGCAAGCCGAACTGCTCGCGGCTTACCAGATCCGCGACAAGCAGGCTCGTTCGGCGAAGCTGAAGGAAGTCTACGCAGCGACGTCGAAGAAGCTCGAAGAAGATGCTGCAGCAAGCGGCACGGTGGCAGCCGATAAGGCAACCGTCGGCAACGTGCTGTTCGACATCGAAGCGAAGATCGTCCGTACGCAGATCCTGAACGGCGAGCCGCGTATCGACGGCCGCGACACGCGTACCGTGCGCCCGATCGAAATCCGTACCAGCGTGCTGCCGCGTACCCACGGTTCGGCACTGTTCACGCGCGGCGAAACGCAGGCGCTGGTGGTGGCAACGCTGGGCACGAAGGGCGACGAGCAGAACATCGACGCGCTCGAAGGCGAGTACCGCGAACGCTTCATGCTCCACTACAACATGCCTCCGTTCGCGACCGGCGAAACGGGCCGCGTCGGTTCGCCGAAGCGCCGTGAAATCGGTCACGGCCGTCTGGCCAAGCGCGCGCTGGCTGCGTGCCTGCCGAGCGCCGACGAATTCGGCTACTCGATTCGCGTTGTGTCGGAAATCACGGAATCGAATGGTTCGTCGTCGATGGCTTCGGTGTGCGGCGGCTGCCTCGCGCTGATGGACGCCGGCGTGCCGATGAAGGCGCACGTCGCCGGCATCGCAATGGGCCTGATTCTGGAAGGCAACCGCTTTGCGGTGCTGACCGACATCCTCGGCGACGAAGATCACCTCGGCGACATGGACTTCAAGGTGGCGGGTACGGAACAAGGCGTGACCGCGCTGCAGATGGACATCAAGATCCAGGGCATCACGAAGGAAATCATGCAGGTCGCCCTCGCGCAAGCGAAGGAAGGCCGTATGCATATCCTCGGCAAGATGACCTCGGCGGTGTCGGGCGCGAACACGGTGCTGTCGGACTACGCACCGCGCATGATCACCATCAAGATCAATCCGGAAAAGATCCGCGACGTGATCGGCAAGGGTGGTTCGGTGATCCGCGCGTTGACCGAAGAAACCGGCACGACGATCGATATTTCGGACGACGGCGTCGTCACCATCGCCAGCACGAGCAGCGAAGGGATGGCCGAAGCGAAGAAGCGTATCGAGAACATCACGCTGGAAGTCGAAGTGGGCCAGGTGTACGAAGGCACCGTGCTCAAGCTGCTCGATTTCGGCGCGATCGTGAACATCCTGCCGGGCAAGGACGGTCTGCTGCATATCTCCGAAATCGCCAACGAGCGTATCAAGGACATCAACGACTACCTGAAGGATGGCCAGCAAGTGAAGGTCAAGGTTATCCAGACGGACGAAAAGGGCCGCGTGCGTTTGTCGGCCAAGGCGTTGCTGAACGACGCGCCGCAAGGCGAGCCGACGCCGCAGTAATGCGGTAGCGGAACAACGGCCGGCAGCGTGAATACGCGCCGGCCGTTTTTTATGCAGGGTGGATTGCGTTGCAGGCGCGTGCAAACGGAGACAAGCAGGTACTCTGTTTGTGCGGAGCGTGTCGTCGAAGGTTAGACGAATGCGCTTAATGATCGGCGCGAAGCGAACGTGCAACGGGTGTGCAACGCAATCCAATCTTGGAGTTGACGCAGATGAAAGCGATCGAAATCACCGAATTCGGTGCACCGGACGTCCTTAAGCTCGCCGAACGGCCCACGCCGCAGTTGAAAGCGGGTGAGGTGCTGATCAAGGTGGCGGCTTCCGGCATCAACCGTCCGGATGTATTCCAGCGCAAGGGTGGCTATGCGCCGCCGCCCGGCGCGTCGGATCTGCCTGGTCTCGAGGTGGCGGGTGAGATTGTCGGCGGCACGATCGACGAGAAGAACAATCCGTTCGGTCTGAAGATTGGCGATCGCGTTTGCGCGCTGCTGGCGGGCGGCGGTTACGCCGAATACGCGAGCGCGCCGCTGCTGCAGTGTTTGCCGGTGCCGGCGGGCTTGTCGGATATCGAAGCGGCTTCGCTACCGGAAACCTTCTTCACGGTGTGGAGCAATGTGTTCGATCGCGCGCAACTCGGCAAGGGCGAGGGCGCGCCGAATGAAACGCTGCTGGTGCAGGGCGGTTCGAGCGGCATCGGCGTGACGGCAATCCAGATCGCTCATGCGCTCGGTTTTCGGGTATTTGCGACCGCTGGGTCGGACGAAAAATGCCGCGCGTGCGAAGCGTTGGGCGCCGAGCGGGCAATCAACTACAAGACTGAAGATTTCGTCGAAGTCATCAAGTCCCTCACCAACGATCGCGGCGTCGACGTGGTGCTCGACATGGTGGCAGGCAGCTATGTGTCGCGCGAACTCAGTGCGTTGGCCGATGGTGGGCGCATTGTGGTGATCGCGTTGCTCGGCGGCGCGAAAGCGGAACTGAATCTGAACGACATATTGCGTCGTCGTCTGACGGTGACCGGTTCGACGTTGCGTCCGAGACCAATCGAATTCAAGGCGAAAATTGCCGCGCAATTAAAGCAGCAGGTCTGGCCGCATCTCGAGGCGGGCCGCATCAAGCCTGTGATTCATCGCGTGTTTCCGGCTGCACAGGCCGCCGACGCGCATGCGTTGATGGAAAGCAGCACGCATGTCGGCAAGATTGTGCTGGCTTGGGGTCAGGAGAGTTGACACGGTCAGTTTGACCCGATCCAACCCACGCAGTAAAATTGCGCGTTTTGCGCACGCCGAATGAATCCGAAAGGCGGACTATAAGCGCAAACAAAGTCCGCCGCCAAGATAAGACGAGACGATGTCGAAACAACAACGAGCCAAGCTGGTAGTCGGTAACTGGAAAATGCACGGGCGTCTCGCCGCCAATGTCCCTCTGTTGCAGGCTGTGTCGCGAGGCGCGGGTGAATTGCCGGCCGACATACGCGTCGGCGTGTGTGTGCCGAGCCTTTATCTCGCGCAAACCCAATCGTTGCTTGAGGGCGGTCGGGTCGTGTGGGGCGTGCAGGACGTATCCGCATTCACGCACGGCGCGTACACCGGCGAAGTGGCTGCGCCGATGGTGGTCGATTTCGGCGCCACGCTAGCCATCGTCGGACACTCGGAGCGCCGTGCCTATCATCGGGAAAGCGCAGAGTTGGTGGCGGTAAAAACACAGCGCGCGCTGGAAGCAGGTTTGACGCCGATCGTCTGCGTCGGCGAAACGCTTGAAGAGCGCGAAGCCGGTTTGACCGAGCAGGTAGTCGGCTCACAGCTTGACGAAGTGCTGGCGAAATTGTCGGTGCAGGAAGCGGCCCGTCTGGTTGTCGCGTACGAGCCGGTCTGGGCGATCGGCACGGGCAAGAGCGCGACGTCGGGGCAGGCGCAGGCGGTCCACGCGTTCCTGCGTGCGCGCCTGGCGGCAAAGGGCGAAGCGGTAGCGGATGTGCCGTTGTTGTACGGCGGCAGCGTGAAGCCGGAAAACGCGGAAGAATTATTCCGCCAACCGGATATCGACGGTGGCCTGATTGGCGGCGCGTCGTTGAAGGACCAGGATTTCCTGGCGATCTGCAAAGCAGCGGCCGCAACGAGCGTCGCCGGTTAAGCAGGGCGCTTGGGTGGTGACTCCATCCCGCGCAATACACAATGTGTGGCGCGGTTAAATAAAGACTCAGGTGAGTGTGATGCTGTATTTGAAAACATTGATTATCGTCGTTCAGCTGTTGTCGGCACTTGGGGTCATCGGCCTTGTCTTGCTGCAACACGGCAAAGGCGCCGATATGGGCGCTGCTTTCGGTAGTGGCGCGTCGGGCAGCCTGTTCGGTGCGACGGGCTCGGCAAACTTTTTGTCGCGTACAACGGCGGTCCTCGCGGCGGTGTTTTTTGTCACGACGCTGGCGCTGACCTACCTCGGGTCGTATCGTTCGAAACCTTCGGCAGGCTTGCTGGGCGCGGCGGTGACGGCGCCGGCTGCTGCCTCCGCAACACCGTCGGCTTCCGCGCCGGTCGCCGGTTCGGCTGCGCTGCCGGCATCGCCTGCATCGGTTCCGGCTACCGACGTACCGAAATAATTTTTGCGGCAATTTGTCTCTTGTGCGTTGAACAATCTGTTTAGACAAGTTACAATCTAAATCTTGAAGCGATTCGCGGGTTACAAGTTGTTTTCCCGGATTGCATGCAGTGCCGACGTGGTGAAATTGGTAGACACGCTATCTTGAGGGGGTAGTGGCGAAAGCTGTGCGAGTTCGAGTCTCGCCGTCGGCACCAAAATGTTATCTAAATGCCAGCCGCTTGCTTCAGCTTCGGCTGGCATTTTTCACTTCTAGGGCACGGCTTAAGTTGGGCTTGTGGCATGTGCGTTTCGGAAGTGATTTCGCGGCAGGAGTGCTATGCTCCTGTCGGCACTCAGAACCGAACCAACCAATTGAGGATTGTCTTGAACCTCGCAGCCTATTTTCCCGTCTTATTGTTCCTCATCGTAGGCACCGGTTTAGGCGTAGCGCTGGTCAGTATCGGTAAGATTCTTGGTCCCAACAAGCCCGATACAGAGAAGAACGCACCGTACGAGTGCGGCTTCGAAGCATTCGAAGATGCGCGCATGAAGTTCGATGTTCGCTATTACCTCGTCGCCATTCTCTTCATCATTTTCGACCTTGAAACCGCATTCCTGTTTCCGTGGGGCGTAGCTCTGCGCGACATCGGCTGGCCAGGCTTCATGGCAATGATGATTTTCCTGCTCGAATTCCTGCTGGGCTTCGCCTACATCTGGAAGAAGGGCGGCCTCGACTGGGAATGATGGATTAATCACCGGTTTGCGTGGGTGGCCAAGGCTTGCCACCCCGTCTGGAGTGGAAAGCAAATGAGTATCGAAGGGGTCTTGAAGGAAGGGTTTGTCACCACGACGGCTGACAAGCTGATCAACTGGACGCGCACCGGCTCCCTGTGGCCGATGACGTTCGGTCTCGCGTGCTGCGCGGTCGAAATGATGCATGCGGGCGCTGCCCGTTATGACCTCGACCGCTTCGGCGTGGTGTTTCGTCCCAGTCCGCGTCAGTCGGACGTGATGATCGTCGCCGGCACGCTGTGCAACAAGATGGCGCCCGCTCTGCGCAAGGTCTACGACCAGATGGCTGAGCCGCGCTGGGTAATCTCGATGGGCTCGTGTGCGAACGGCGGCGGCTATTACCACTACTCGTATTCGGTAGTGCGTGGCTGTGACCGGATCGTTCCGGTTGACGTTTATGTGCCGGGTTGTCCGCCTACTGCGGAAGCGCTGGTGTACGGCGTGATCCAGTTGCAGGCCAAGATTCGCCGCACCAACACAATCGCCCGTCAATAAGGCCAACGCCTCCCCCACAATATGGCAAGCAAACTCGAGACCCTGAAAGCGAACCTCGAGGCGGCCTTTGGCGGCCTCCTGTTGAGCATCAACGAAGCAATCGGTGAAGTGACGATCGTCGTGAAGGCGGCCGACTACCTCAACGTTGCAACCCGTCTGCGCGACGACCGTTCGCTCGGTTTCGAGCAATGCGTCGATCTTTGTGGTGTCGACTATCAGACCTACGCCGATGGCGCCTACGACGGTCCGCGTTTCGCGGCCGTGCTGCATTTGTTGTCGGTGCAGAACAACTGGCGTGTGCGTCTGCGCGTGTTCGCACCTGATGACGAAGTGCCCATCCTGCCGTCCGTCGTCGAAATCTGGAATTCGGTCAACTGGTACGAGCGCGAAGCATTCGACCTGTACGGCATCGTCTTCGAAGGTCACCCGGACCTGCGCCGCATCCTGACCGACTACGGTTTCATTGGTCACCCGTTCCGTAAAGATTTCCCTGTCTCCGGGTACGTCGAAATGCGTTACGACCCGGAAGAGAAGCGCGTCGTCTATCAGCCTGTGACGATCGAGCCGCGGGAAATCACGCCGCGCGTGATCCGCGAGGATCGCTATGGCGGTCTGAAACACTAAGAGAACGCCATGGCAGAGATCAAGAACTACACGCTCAACTTCGGTCCCCAGCATCCGGCCGCGCACGGTGTGCTGCGCCTCGTGCTGGAACTCGACGGTGAAGTCATCCAGCGCGCCGATCCGCACATCGGTCTGCTGCATCGCGCGACTGAAAAGCTCGCCGAAACCAAAACGTTCATCCAGTCCGTGCCGTACATGGATCGTCTCGACTACGTGTCGATGATGGTCAACGAGCACGGCTACGTGATGGCGATCGAAAAGCTGCTCGGCATCGAAGTGCCGCTGCGCGCCCAGTACATTCGTGTGATGTTCGACGAAGTCACGCGCGTGCTGAACCACTTGATGTGGATCGGCGCGCACGCGCTCGACGTTGGCGCAATGGCGGTGTTCCTGTACGCATTCCGCGAGCGCGAAGACCTGATGGACGTGTACGAAGCGGTATCCGGCGCACGGATGCACGCAGCGTACTACCGCCCGGGTGGTGTGTATCGCGATCTGCCGGATGCGATGCCGCAATACAAGGCATCGAAAATCCGCAACGTGAAGGCGTTGTCGAAGATGAACGAGAACCGTCAAGGTTCGCTGCTCGACTTCATCGACGACTTCTTCACGCGTTTCCCGAAATGTGTCGACGAGTACGAAACGCTGCTGACCGACAACCGGATCTGGAAGCAACGTCTGGTCGGTATCGGCGTCGTCAGCCCGGAGCGTGCTTTGCAACTCGGCATGACGGGTGCAATGCTCCGAGGCTCGGGTATCGAGTGGGATCTGCGCAAGAAACAGCCGTACGAAGTCTATGACAAGATGGATTTCGACATTCCGGTCGGCGTGAATGGCGATTGTTACGACCGCTACCTGGTTCGCGTCGAAGAAATGCGCCAATCCACGCGGATTGTGAAACAGTGCATTGAGTGGCTGCGTAAGAATCCAGGTCCCGTGATGATCGACAATCACAAGGTTGCGCCGCCGTCGCGTGTCGGCATGAAGTCGAACATGGAAGAGTTGATCCATCACTTCAAGCTGTTCACTGAAGGTTTCCACGTTCCTGAAGGTGAAGCGTACGCAGCGGTCGAGCATCCGAAGGGCGAGTTCGGCATCTATCTGATCTCGGACGGCGCGAACAAGCCGTATCGCCTGAAGATCCGTGCACCGGGCTATGCGCACCTGTCCTCGCTCGATGAAATGGCGCGCGGTCACATGATCGCCGACGCCGTGACGATCATCGGTACGCAGGACATCGTGTTCGGCGAAGTGGATCGCTAGGACGTATTCATCGGCGCGCGTTTTCGGATTGCATCGAGACGCGCGTCAAGCAAAGGAACGCCGGGTCTGTCGCAGCGTGATTCAAGCGACGGGTTTCGTTCGGTAGGAATTGAAAGAGTCGTGTCTGAAAATGATCTCAGCTGAAGGCCTGAAAGAAATCGATCGCGCGATCGGGAAATACCCCGCCGATCAGAAACAGTCCGCCGTGATGTCGGCGCTGGCCGTTGCTCAGGAAGAGCATGGCTGGCTGTCGCCCGACGTCATGCAGTTCGTCGCGGACTATCTCGGCATGCCGGCAGTCGCCGTGCAGGAGGTGGCTACCTTCTACACGATGTACGAGACCTCGCCGGTCGGCAAGTACAAGATCACGCTCTGCACAAACCTGCCGTGCCAGCTTGGCCCGGACGGCGGTGCCGAGGGCGCCGCAGAATATTTGAAGCAGAAGCTCGGCATCGACTTCGGCGAAACCACGCCCGACGGCAAATTCACCTTGAAAGAGGGTGAGTGCATGGGTTCGTGCGGCGACGCACCGGTGATGCTGGTGAACAACCATCGCATGTGCAGCTTCATGAGCCGCGCGAAGATCGACCAGCTGCTCGAGGAGCTTTCGAAATGACGGCTTTACACGATCGTCACATCAAACCGCTGATTCTTGCCGGCCTGAACGGCGACAACTGGCACCTTGAAGACTATGTGGCGCGCGGCGGTTACGCCCAGCTGCGACGCATTCTCGAAGAGAAGATTCCGCCCGAGCAGGTGATCGCCGACGTCAAGGCGTCGGGTCTGCGCGGCCGTGGGGGTGCAGGTTTCCCGACCGGTTTGAAGTGGAGCTTCATGCCGCGTCAGTTTCCGGGTCAAAAGTATCTCGTCTGCAATTCGGACGAAGGCGAACCGGGCACATTCAAAGACCGCGACATCCTGCGCTTCAATCCGCATTCGCTGATCGAAGGTATGGCCATCGGCGCTTACGCGATGGGCATCACGGTTGGCTACAACTACATTCACGGCGAAATCTTCGAAGTCTACCGTCGGTTTGAACAGGCGCTGGACGAAGCTCGCCGCGCCGGGTTCCTCGGCGAAAACATCATGGGCTCGGGCTTTTCGTTCGAGCTGCACGCGCACCACGGTTACGGCGCCTACATCTGTGGCGAAGAAACCGCGCTGCTCGAATCGCTGGAAGGCAAGAAAGGCCAGCCGCGCTTCAAGCCGCCATTCCCGGCGAGCTTCGGCGTGTACGGCAAGCCGACCACGATCAACAACACCGAGACGTTTGCCGCAGTGCCGTTCCTGCTGGCAGTCGGTCCGCAGAATTACCTGGAAATTGGCAAGCCGAACAACGGCGGCACCAAGATTTTCTCGATATCGGGCGACGTCGAACGTCCGGGCAACTATGAAATTCCGCTCGGCACGCCGTTCGCGACGTTGCTGGACCTCGCTGGCGGCATGCGCGGCGGCAAGAAGATCAAGGCTGTGATTCCTGGCGGTTCGTCGGCACCGGTAATCCCGGGCGAGATGATGATGAACACCGACATGGACTACGACTCGATCGCCAAGGCTGGCTCGATGCTCGGTTCGGGCGCGGTCATCGTGATGGACGAAACGCGTTGCATGGTGCGTTCGTTGTTGCGTTTGTCGTATTTCTATTACGAAGAGTCGTGCGGTCAATGCACGCCTTGCCGCGAAGGCACGGGCTGGCTGTACCGCGTCGTCCATCGTATCGAGCATGGGCTCGGCCGTCCTGAAGATCTGGATCTGCTGAACTCGGTCGCGGAAAACATCATGGGCCGCACGATTTGCGCGCTCGGCGATGCAGCGGCCATGCCGGTTCGCGGCATGCTCAAGCACTACTGGGACGAGTTCGAATATCACGTCGCCCACAAGCATTGCCTGACTGGCGATCATGCCGGGCACGCAGCGGCGTCGGAAACAGTGGCTGCCTGACTAAGTAGACAAGCACCAGACGAACACGTCAACCGCGGGATTCATCGCCTGATCGGGCGATGAACGGGGCGAACGATTGAGCGGTAACAGGTTAAGGAAGATTGACCATCATGGTTGAACTTGAAATAGACGGCAAGAAAGTAGAGGTGCCTGAAGGCAGCATGGTGATCCAGGCTGCGCATAAGGTCGACACGTATATCCCTCACTTCTGCTATCACAAGAAGCTGTCGATTGCGGCCAACTGCCGGATGTGTCTGGTCGATGTCGAAAAGATGCCGAAGGCTGTGCCGGCATGCGCAACGCCGGTGTCGGCGGGCATGATCGTGCGCACCAAGTCGGACAAGGCGGTGAAGGGCCAGCAAGCCGTGATGGAATTCCTGCTGATCAACCACCCGCTGGATTGCCCGATTTGCGACCAGGGCGGCGAGTGCCAGTTGCAGGATCTGGCCGTCGGTTACGGCAAATCGGGTTCGCGTTATAGCGAAGAAAAGCGCGTGGTGTTCCACAAGAACGTCGGCCCGCTGATCTCGATGGAAGAAATGTCGCGTTGCATTCACTGCACGCGTTGCGTCCGCTTCGGCCAGGAAGTGGCCGGCGTGATGGAACTGGGCATGCTGGGCCGCGGCGAGCATTCGGAAATCACGTCGTTCGTCGGCAAGACGGTCGACTCCGAACTGTCGGGCAACATGATCGATCTGTGCCCGGTCGGCGCGTTGACCAGCAAGCCATTCCGTTACAGCGCCCGTACGTGGGAACTGTCGCGCCGCAAGTCGGTGAGCCCGCACGATTCCGTCGGCGCGAACCTCGTGGTGCAAGTAAAGAACAATCGCGTGATGCGCGTGCTGCCGTTCGAAAACGAATCCATCAACGAATGCTGGATTTCGGACAAGGACCGCTTCTCGTACGAAGGCCTCAATAGCCCGGAACGTCTCACGCAGCCGATGCTCAAGCAGGATGGCAAGTGGCTTGAGACCGACTGGCAGACCGCGCTTGAGTACGTGGTCAAGGGTCTGAAGGGCATCAAGGGCGATCACGGCGCGACTGCGCTGGCCGCGATCGGTAGCGCTCATAGCACGGTCGAAGAACTGTTCCTGTTGAAGCAACTCGCGCAAGCGGTCGGCACGCCTAACGTCGACTTCCGTCTGCGTCAGTCGGACTTCTCGGCTCCGGTCAATGGTGCGCCGTGGCTCGGCGCGGCGATCGCCGAGCTGTCGAACGTCGACGCGGCATTGGTGATCGGTTCCGATCTGCGCCGCGATCATCCTCTGCTCGCAGCTCGTTTGCGTCAGGCAGCCAAGAACGGCGCGAAGCTCACGCTCGTGCAGGCTACCGGTGACGACGCATTGATTCCACAAGCGCAGCGCGTGGTCGCCGCGCCGTCGGCATGGCTCGACGCGCTGGCGGGCATCGCTGGCGCGGTGTCGGAAGCGAACGGTGTTGCGTTGCCGGAAGCGTTTGCCGGCACGCAGCCGACAGACTCTCACAAGCAGATTGCCAAGTCGCTCGCTTCGGGCCAAAGCCGCCTCGTGCTGCTGGGCAACGGCGCGGTCCGTCATCCGGATTTCGCGGTCATTCACGCAGCGGCGCAATGGATTGCAGAGGCGACCGGTGCGACGCTCGGTTTCCTCCCGGAAGCAGCCAACACGGTCGGCGCACACCTCGTGAACGCGCTGCCGGGCGAAGGTGGTTTGAATGCTCGTGAAGTGTTCGAACAACCGCGCAAGGGTTATGTGTTGCTGAACTTCGAGCCGGAGTTCGATACTGCCAATCCGGCGCAGGCTTTGGCCGCGCTGAAGCAGGCTGAAATGGTTGTGGTGATGTCGCCGTTCCAGACGGGCGCCGACTACGCCGACGTGCTGTTGCCGATCGCTCCGTTCACGGAAACGGCCGGTACGTTCGTCAACGCCGAAGGCACAGTGCAGACTTTCAACGGCGTCGTGCGTCCGCTCGGCGAAACGCGTCCGGCATGGAAGGTGTTGCGCGTGCTGGGCAGCCTGCTCGGCGTGCCTGGTTTCGAATTCGACACGTCGGAAGAAGTGCGCAACGCTGCGCTTGGCAACGGTGAGCTGACATCGCGTCTGTCGAACAAGACGGGCGTCACGGTTGCACGCGGCAAGTCGGCGAAGGCAACAGAAGGCAAGTTCGAGCGTATCGCGAACGTGCCGATCTATCACGCTGACTCGTTAGTGCGCCGCGCCGACTCGCTGCATCTGACCGCAGCGGCGCGTACCGCGAACACGGTCGGCCTGCCGGCTGCGCTGTTCGACAAACTGGGTTTGAAAGAAGGCGACGCCGTACGCGTGCGTCAGGGCGAGCAATCGGTGCAGTTGCCGGCCGTGCGCGACGCGAATCTTGCGGAGACGGTCGTCCGCGTATCGGCGGCTACGCCTGCCGGTGCAGCGCTGGGCAGCCTGTTCGGTGAACTGGTGGTGGAGAAGGCGTAAATGAGCTTGTTCGATACGATCAACTCGGGCGGCACCCAGATCCTTGGTGTGGCATGGCCTACGGTGTGGGCACTGGTGCGCATTCTGGTGGTAGCCGTCGTGATCCTGCTGTGCGTGGCTTACCTGATTCTGTGGGAACGTAAGCTGATCGGCTGGATGCACGTGCGTATTGGCCCGAACCGCGTCGGTCCCGCCGGTTTGCTGCAGCCAATCGCCGACGTGCTGAAGTTGTTGCTGAAAGAAGTGATTCAACCGGCACAGGCGAGCCGCTGGACCTATCTGATCGCGCCGATCATGGTGGTGGTGCCTGCCTTCGCGATCTGGGCGGTGATTCCGTTCCAGGCGGGCGCGGTGCTTGGCGACATCAACGCGGGTCTGCTGTACGCGATGGCGATTTCATCGATCGGCGTGTACGGCGTGATTCTGGCCGGTTGGGCGTCGAACTCGAAGTACGCGTTCCTCGGCGCAATGCGTGCCGCAGCGCAAATGGTCTCGTACGAAATCTCGATGGGCTTCGCGCTCGTCGTCGTGCTGATGACCTCCGGCACGCTGAACCTGTCGGGTATCGTCGGTTCGCAGGAACACGGCTTCTTCGCGTCGCACGGTCTGAACTTCCTGTCATGGAACTGGCTGCCGCTGCTGCCGATGTTCGTCGTCTACTTCATCTCGGGCATTGCCGAAACGAACCGCCACCCGTTCGACGTGGTGGAAGGGGAGTCGGAAATCGTCGCGGGTCACATGATCGATTACTCGGGTATGGCGTTCGCGCTGTTCTTCCTCGCCGAGTACATCAACATGATCGTGATCTCGGCGTTGGCTGCAACACTGTTCCTTGGGGGCTGGAGCGCTCCGTTCGGGTTCCTGTCGTTTATCCCGGGCATCTTCTGGCTCGTCCTCAAGGTCTTCTTGCTGTTGTCGGTGTTCATCTGGGCGCGCGCCACGTTCCCGCGTTACCGCTATGACCAGATCATGCGTCTGGGCTGGAAGGTTTTCATTCCGGTCTGCGTGGTGTGGCTGGTGGTGGTCGGCTTCTGGATCATGTCGCCGTTGAACATCTGGAAATAAAGGGCGGATGAACCTATGACCGCAATCCAAAATTTTTTCAAGACCTTCTTTCTGACGGAACTGCTTAAAGGCCTCGCGTTGACCGGACGTTATACGTTCCAGCGCAAGGTGACCGTGCAGTTCCCCGAAGAGAAGACCCCGATGTCGCCGCGTTTTCGCGGTCTGCATGCGCTGCGCCGCTATGAAAATGGCGAAGAGCGCTGCATCGCGTGCAAGCTGTGCGAAGCGGTGTGCCCGGCGCTCGCAATCACGATCGAGTCGGACCCGCGCGCCGACAACACCCGGCGTACGACGCGCTATGACATCGATCTGACCAAGTGCATCTTCTGCGGTTTCTGCGAAGAAAGCTGCCCGGTCGATTCGATCGTCGAAACGCACATTCTCGAGTACCACGGCGAGAAGCGCGGCGATCTGTATTTCACGAAAGAGATGCTGTTGGCCGTGGGTGATCGCTACGAAGCGGAAATCGCTGCGAACAAAGCGGCAGATGCACCGTATCGTTGAAGCATTTGTCTGTTGATGCAGTACAAAGCAGAAGTAAAAATATAGCGGTAAAAGCAGTCAATACGGCCTGTTGTCGGGCCGGAAGCCGCGGCCTGAACGCCGCGGCTCGGCGCACCTGTGCGGCTGTTCTGGCGAAAAGCGCCAGATGCACGTGCCAAAGAACCATGCCTGACAATGGCCTAACGATGAACCGGTAATCATGGAATTCACGACCGTACTGTTCTACATCTTCGCGCTGCTCCTGGTTGTGTCAGGGCTGAAGGTGATCACCTCGCGCAACCCGGTAGCGTCCGCATTGTTTCTGGTGCTGGCGTTCTTCAACGCAGCCGCGATCTGGATGCTGCTCGAAGCCGAGTTCCTTGCAATCCTGCTGGTGCTGGTCTACGTCGGCGCGGTGATGGTGCTGTTCCTGTTCGTCGTGATGATGCTGGACATCAACATGGACGTGCTGCGCAAGGACTTCAAGCGCTTCGTACCGATGGCGACCCTGGTGGGCGCGATCATCGTGATCGAAACCGCGCTGATCCTGTGGCATGGCTACGGTGCGACCTCCACGGCGCTGCGTGACACGACGGCTGTCGCGAACGGCATGGGCGACTGGTCGAACACCCGCCTGATCGGCAAGATCATCTACACGGATTACATCTTCGCGTTCGAAGTTGCCGGCCTCGTGCTGCTGGTCGCAATCATCGCCGCGATCGCTCTGACCACGAGCCATAAGAAGGACAGCAAACGCCAGAACGTGAGCGAGCAGGTCAAGGTTCGCGCTCAGGACCGTGTGCGCGTCGTGAAGATGGCGTCGGAAAAGACCGCGGCAACCGTCGCGGCAGAAGAAGCCGAAGCAGCAGCGCAAGCAGCGGCGGCAGCGGCCGACTCGGCACCAGCTAAAAATAGCTGAGCGGACAGGAGATAGAAATCATGTTGACCCTAGCCCATTACCTTGTCCTTGGCGCGATCCTGTTTGCGATCAGCGTCGTCGGCATTTTCCTGAACCGCCGCAACGTCATCATCATCCTGATGGCGATTGAGCTGATGCTGCTCGCGGTGAACACCAATTTCGTTGCCTTCTCGCATTATCTGGGCGACGTGCATGGACAGATCTTCGTTTTCTTCGTGCTGACGGTAGCAGCGGCGGAGGCGGCGATCGGCCTCGCAATTCTGGTGACCCTGTTCCGTAGCCTCGACACGATCAATGTCGAGGATCTCGATCAGCTCAAAGGTTAACTTCAGGGAAAGTGGTTATGTCTACGATACTCAATGAAAACCTGCTGTTGGCAATTCCTTTGGCACCGCTTGCCGGTTCCTTGATTGCGGGGCTGTTCGGCAAGGCGGTAGGGCGAGCGGGTGCGCACTCGGTCACGATCCTTGGCGTAGCGATTTCGCTCGTCCTGTCGGCCATCGTCTTCTTCCAGGTATTGAACGGCGCGAGCTTCAACGCGACTATTTATCAGTGGATGGCGATCGGCAAGACGCAGTTCGAAGTCGGCTTCCTGGTCGACTCGCTGACGGCGATGATGATGTGCGTCGTGACCTTCGTGTCGCTGATGGTGCACATCTACACGATCGGCTACATGGCCGACGACGACGGCTACCAGCGCTTCTTCTCGTACATTTCGCTGTTCACGTTCTCGATGTTGATGCTCGTGATGAGCAACAACTTCCTGCAACTGTTCTTCGGTTGGGAAGCGGTGGGCCTGGTCTCGTATCTGCTGATCGGCTTCTACTTCACGCGCCCGACGGCGATCTACGCGAACATGAAGGCGTTCATCGTGAACCGCGTCGGTGACTTCGGCTTCCTGCTGGGCATCGGCCTGCTGTTCGCGTTCGCCGGCTCGATGAACTACGGCGACGTGTTCGCAAAGCGTACCGAACTCGCGGCCTTGAGCTTCCCGGGTACCGACTGGGGTCTGCTGACGGTAGCGTGTATTTGCCTCTTCATCGGCGCAATGGGTAAGTCGGCCCAGTTCCCGCTGCACGTGTGGCTGCCGGATTCGATGGAAGGCCCGACGCCGATCTCCGCACTGATTCACGCGGCAACCATGGTGACGGCCGGTATCTTCATGGTCACGCGTATGTCGCCGTTGTTTGAACTGTCGGATACGGCGCTGTCGTTTGTCATGATCATTGGCGCGATCACCGCGCTGTTCATGGGTTTCCTCGGGATCATCCAGAACGACATCAAGCGTGTGGTCGCTTATTCCACGCTGTCGCAACTCGGTTACATGACGGTCGCGCTCGGCGCGTCGGCGTACTCGGTCGCCGTGTTCCACCTGATGACGCACGCGTTCTTCAAGGCGCTGCTGTTCCTCGGCGCGGGTTCGGTGATCATCGGTATGCACCACGATCAGGACATCCGCAACATGGGCGGCCTGCGCAAGTACATGCCGATCACGTGGATCACGTCGCTGATCGGCTCGCTGGCGCTGATCGGTACGCCGTTCTTCTCGGGCTTCTACTCGAAAGACTCGATCATCGATGCCGTGAAGCTGTCGAATCTGCCGGGTTCGGGCTTCGCGTATTTCGCGGTGGTGGCGAGCGTATTCGTTACCGCGCTGTACTCGTTCCGTATGTACTTCCTGGTGTTCCATGGCAAGGAGCGTTTCCGCGGTCCGAAGCATCCGGAATCGCCGATGGGCATCGAAGCCGCAGCACATGCGCATGACGGTCATGATCATGGCCATGACGCGCACGGCCACGGTCACGACGACCACGCTCACGAGCCGCACGAAACGCCGTGGGTCGTATGGCTGCCGCTGGTGTTGCTGGCGATTCCGTCGGTCGTGATCGGCGCGATCGGCATCGGTCCGATGCTGTTCGGCGACTTCTTCCAGCACGGCGTGGCGTTCGACAAGGTGATCTTCATCGGCGCGAACCATCCGGCCGTGCAGGAGATGGCCGAAGAGTTCCACGGCTGGGTGTCGATGGGTTTCCATTCAGTTAGCGGTCTGCCGGTCTGGCTGGCGCTGGCTGGGGTGGTGGTTGCATGGTTCCTGTATCTGGTTCGCCCCGATCTGCCGGCTGTTATCAAGCGCGCGTTCGGCCCGATCTACACGTTGCTCGATAATAAGTACTACATGGACAAGATCAACGAAGTGGTTTTTGCACGCGGCGCAGTGGCAATTGGCCGTGGCCTGTGGAAGGAAGGCGACGTCGTCGTGATCGACGGCATCGTGAACGGTAGTGCGCGCTTTATCGGCTGGTTTGCCGGCGTGATCCGCTTCCTGCAATCGGGCTACATCTATCACTACGCGTTTGCCATGATCATCGGCATGTTGGGGCTCCTGACCCTGTTTGTAACGCTGGGCGGCAAATAAGGCTAGGGGACACTAACTAATGCACGCTTATCCGATTCTCAGTATCGCGATCTGGTTACCGATCCTCGTCGGCCTCGTCGTTCTGGCTATCGGTTCGGACCGCAACCCGGCTCCCGCGCGTTGGATTGCGCTGATCGGCTCGGTCGTCAGCTTTATTGTGACGATCCCGCTGATCACGGGTTTCGATTCGAGCACCGCAGATCTGCAATTCGTCGAGCAGGCAAACTGGATCGAGCGCTTTCACATTTCGTATCACCTGGGTGTCGACGGCATCTCGATGTGGTTCGTCGTGTTGACCGCGTTGATAACGGTGATCGTCGTGATCGCCGGGTGGGAAGTGATTACGAAGAACGTCGCGCAGTACCTGGCGGCGTTCCTGATTCTGTCGGGCATCATGGTTGGCGTGTTCAGCTCGGCCGACGGCATGCTGTTTTACGTCTTCTTCGAAGCGACGCTGATTCCGATGTACATCATCATCGGCGTGTGGGGTGGGGCGAACCGCGTGTACGCGGCGTTCAAGTTCTTCCTCTACACGCTGATGGGCTCGCTGCTGATGCTGGTCGCGCTGATTTATCTGTACGTCGAGACCGGCACGTTCGACCTCGCTACCTGGCAGCATGCGCCGCTCGCGATGACGCCACAGGTGCTGATCTTCATCGCATTTTTCATGGCGTTCGCCGTGAAGGTGCCGATGTGGCCGGTGCACACGTGGTTGCCTGACGCGCACGTGGAAGCGCCGACCGGCGGCTCGGTCGTGCTGGCCGCGATCATGCTGAAGCTGGGTGCGTACGGCTTCCTGCGTTTCTCGCTGCCTATCACGCCAGACGCAAGCCATTTTCTGGCGCCGGTCGTGATTACGCTGTCGCTGGTTGCGGTGATCTACATCGGTCTGGTCGCGATGGTCCAGGCGGACATGAAGAAGCTGGTCGCGTATTCGTCGATCGCGCATATGGGCTTCGTCACGCTCGGCTTTTTCATCTTCAACCAGCTCGGCATGGAAGGCGCGGTCATTCAGATGATCTCGCACGGTTTCGTGTCGGGCGCGATGTTCCTGAGCATCGGTGTGCTGTACGACCGTATGCATTCGCGTCAGATCGCCGATTACGGCGGTGTCGTCAACGTCATGCCGAAATTCGCAGCGTTCGCGATGCTGTTCTCGATGGCGAATTGCGGCTTGCCGGGCACTTCCGGTTTTGTCGGCGAATTCATGGTGATTCTGGCGGCAGTCCAGTACAACTTCTGGATCGCCGGCGGTGCGGCGGTCACGCTGATTCTCGGCGCGGCCTACACGCTGTGGATGTATAAGCGGGTGTATTTCGGCGCGATCGTCAACGATCACGTGAAGACCCTGCTCGATATCAACCGACGCGAATTTTTCATGCTGGCAGTGCTTGCTGCACTGACGCTGTTCATGGGCTTGTATCCGAAGCCTTTTACCGATGTGATGCACGTATCCGTGGAAAACCTCCTCTCCCACGTTGCGCAGTCAAAGCTGCCGTTGCCTCAGTAACGCCGAGCGGAGGAATTAAAAGACCATGCAAAACGCCCCTATGACTGCTCTGTTGCCCGACGCACTGGTGATGTTCGCCGTTGTGCTCGCGTGGCTCAACGACACTTTCGTCGGCCAGGCCGGTCGCCGTACTACGTACTTTATTGCGTTCTTCTCGACGCTCATCGCCGGCATCTGGTTTGCGATGAATGCGTTCGACCCGCAAGTGCGCTATTTCTTTGGCCACATGTACGTGGTGGACCCGTTCGCGAGTGCGATGAAGTCGGTCGTGACGCTTGGCTATGCCGTGTCGATCGTCTATTCGCGCCGGTATCTCGAGGAACGCAATCTGTTCCGCGGCGAGTTCTTCCTGTTGGGCATGTTCTCGTTGCTCGGCCAACTCGTGATGATCTCCGGCAACAACTTCCTGACGCTGTACCTCGGTCTGGAACTGATGTCGCTGTCGCTGTACGCAGTGATCGCGCTGCGCCGTGAAGTGCCGCAGTCGAACGAAGCCGCGATGAAGTACTACGTGCTCGGCGCGCTGGCTTCCGGTTTCCTCCTGTACGGCATTTCGATGCTGTACGGTGCGACCGGCTCGCTCGACCTGAATGAAGTGTTCAAGGCCATCGGTACGAGCCATTACGATCCGAGCGTGCTGCTGTTCGGCGTGATCTTCATCGTGGCGGGCGTGGCGTTCAAGATGGGTGCGGTGCCGTTCCACATGTGGGTGCCTGACGTGTATCAGGGCGCGCCGACGGCGATGTCGTTGATCGTCGGCGGTGGTCCGAAGGTCGCGGCGTTTGCGTGGGGCTTCCGCTTCCTCGTCATGGGCCTGTTGCCGCTGGCTGTCGAATGGCAGCAGATGCTGGTGATTCTCGCGGCGCTGTCGCTGATCGTCGGCAATATCACCGGTATCGTGCAACGCAACGTCAAGCGGATGCTCGCGTACTCGGCGATCTCGAACATGGGCTTCGTGCTGCTGGGCCTGCTGGCCGGCGTGGTCGACCAGAAGACGTCGGGCGCGGCCAATGCGTACGGGTCGGCAATGTTCTACAGCATCGTCTACCTGATCACGACACTGGGCACCTTCGGTGTGATCATGCTGCTGGCTCGCCGCGATTTCGAAGCGGACACGCTCGAGGACTTCAAGGGCCTGAACCAACGCAGCCCGGTGTTTGCGTTCGTGATGATGATCATGATGTTCTCGCTCGCCGGTATTCCGCCCGCCGTGGGCTTCTACGCGAAACTCGCGGTGCTGCAGGCCACGATGAACGCCGGTCTGACCTGGCTGACCGTGCTGGCTGTGATCACGTCGCTGTTCGGCGCGTTCTATTACCTGCGTATCGTCAAGCTGATGTATTTCGACGAGCCGCAAGACAAGTCGCCGATCGCCGCCGACAGCAGCACGCGTGCTCTGCTGGCGCTCAACGGTGTGGCCGTGCTGGTGCTCGGTATCGTGCCGGATCCGCTGCTGAAGGCTTGCCTGCAGGCTATCCAGCACACGCTGCTGTTCTGATGTCGGCTGCGGGTTGGTTTATCGTGTTGTTGGCGCTGGTCGGCGCCAACCTGCCGTTCCTGAATCAGCGCCTCTTCGCCGCCGTTCCGTTGAAAGCGGTGAAGAAGAGCGCGTGGATCCGGATCGCCGAATTGATCGTGCTGTACTTTGTGGTCGGTGCGTTCGGCTTTCTGCTTGAAGCGCGAGCGGGGAACCGCTTCGAACAGGGCTGGCAGTTCTACGCCATCACGTTCGCGCTGTTCATTGTGTTCGCGTTCCCTGGCTTTACCTTCCAATATCTCGTCAAACGCCGCTGACGGCGTCTCGCCGTCGCGCACCACGCTGTCCTGAGGTCCGCATATGGCTGAACTTCCTAATCACGACGCCGCGCTTACCGAGACCTGTATCGATAGCAAGCAGGTCTATCAGGGGCCGTTTCTGACGGTCAAATGCGATACCGTCCGTTTGCCGGACGGCAAGCAGGCGACCCGTGAA
This sequence comes from Paraburkholderia metrosideri, assembly GCF_904848625.1. Lineage (GTDB taxonomy): Bacteria > Pseudomonadota > Gammaproteobacteria > Burkholderiales > Burkholderiaceae > Paraburkholderia > Paraburkholderia metrosideri. The sequence continues at coordinate 22,761 of NZ_CAJHCP010000003.1, read as the reverse complement.
TATGTTCAGCACCCGGGCGCCGTGATGGTGATTCCGTTGTTCGACGATGGGCGCGTGCTGCTGGAGAGTCAGTATCGCTATCCGATGGGCAAGGTCATGGTCGAATATCCGGCCGGCAAGCTCGATCCGAATGAAGGCGCGCTGGCTTGCGCGATACGTGAACTGCGCGAGGAAACCGGCTATACCGCGCGGGAGTACGTGTATCTGACGCGTATTCACCCGATCATTTCTTACTCGACCGAATTCATCGATATTTATATCGCGCGCGGGTTGACGGCGGGCGAGCGCAAGCTCGACGAGGGCGAGTTCCTCGAATTGTTCACGGCGACGGTAGATGAAATGTCCGAGTGGGTGCGGACCGGCAAGATCACCGACGTCAAGACAATCATCGGCACGTTCTGGCTCGAGAAGGTGCTGTCGGGCGCGTGGCCGACGGCGGAGCCACAGTAACGCTGCGCTTCTGGCGCAGCTTCGAGGATGATGAGAAGCCCCTGCTGGTCTATGACCAGCAGGGGCTTCGTCATTGCGACATTTGATTCTGGTCCCCTGCTGTCGCCGAATTCTTAAAAAATCTCCTTTCTTCCTATGACTTCTGGCCGTCTCGCCGGACGGCCGTTGGGACGCTAGTATGGACTTCCCTTCATGACATTGACGATTCCATTTGCCTGGGATAACGAATGTTCTGAAAAATTGCATTTTGGGTGATTGAATGATGGTTGTCGATTGACAACCTGACTTTCACTCGCTAAATTGGAGGGTGTCGATGGTTCGAGGAAGTCACTCTAAGAAAGAGGTCGAGGCGGCATTGACCTACGCAGAGAAGAACGGCTGGCGCGTTCTGAGCGGTGGGCGAGGTCATGCGTGGGGCAAGATGTACTGTCCTTATAAAGACGCCGAGTGCCGTTGCGGTGAGTTTTGTATATCGAGCATCTGGCGTACGCCGAAGAATCCAGATAATCACGCAAAGCACCTGCGCCGCATTATCGACAACTGCACGGCTCGCCGGTAGCAGAAACGTTTTGGACGGCGAAGATTTAAGGTTGAAGGGAGGCTGAAGTAGCGTATGGAATATGTGTTCACTCTGAAGTACGGGCTCTCCGCAGAAGACTGCGATCTGGACGCGATTGTCGAGCGTCTGGGCGAAGCAGGTTGCGACGACGCGACCGTCGGCGTGGGTCAAGCGGGCCGCCTCGCGCTGCTCTTTTCTCGCGAAGGCGAGTCTGCATTCGCGGCGCTGGTCAGTGCGCTTAAAGACGTCAAACAGGCGGTCCCGTCTGCTCGCCTGGTAGAGGCGGGTCCCGATTTCGTTGGGCTTACCGACGTCGCCGAGGTCGCCGGCGTGTCACGGCAGAATATGCGCAAGCTGATGCTGAGCCACGCAATCGACTTCCCGCCGCCAGTGCATGAAGGTAGCGCATCGGTATGGCATCTGTCGGATGTTCTCGACTGGTTGAACGCGCGCGGCGGCTATGACATCAGGCCAGACGTGGTGGACGTCGCGAAGTCGGCCAAGCAGATCAATCTTGCGAAGGAAGTGCGCGCACTTGAACCGCGCTTTAGCCGCAGGCTCGAGAGGCTGGTTCTATAACCGTCGGATAGTGGGGTGCACAGAGAACTGTTTTATTTCGATTGGCAAGTTTTGCCAACATTTGAGCGGCACCGTTCGACCTTTAGAACACCCTCGGCAGTCGTCTGCGCAAAGCGTTAAAATCGCCCACCGCGTCCGATTTATCTGAGACGCCAAGTGTCGGCGAGTCGTCCGTAAAAATTTACGAACGACCGTTCACAAATTTGTATTTTGCGCTAAACTGGCACGCAAGCCCTGATTCCACATGAAGGTCCTCGATTTACAGTGTCCGCATGGCCATCGGTTCGAAGGTTGGTTCGCTTCGGCAGATGACTTCGAATCGCAGCAATCCCGCAAGCTCGTCGAATGTCCGATCTGCGGGGCGAACGAAGTAAGCCGCTTGCCTTCGGCACCGCGTCTGAATCTGTCGGGCGCGACCGAGACGAAGCCGTCCGCGGAGGCTGGCAATATGCAGGCGCGCGTGATGCGTGCTCTGCGCGAGGTACTGGAAAAGACCGAGAACGTGGGCGACCGCTTCGCCGAGGAAGCGCGGCGCATTCATTACAACGAGGCGCCGGCTCGCAATATTCGCGGGGTTACGACACCGGAAGATGCGCGAGCCTTGGTCGAAGAAGGCATCGAAGTGATGCCGCTGCCAGTCCCGGCCGCTTTGAAGGAACCGCTGCAATAGCGCAGTGGCTCCCTGGCGGCGGGTGGTTGCGGCCAGGAGACACTACGCATGAATCTGGACTATTCCCCCGCAGACGACGCATTTCGCGCCGACATCCGCGCTTGGCTCGAAGCGAATCTGCCTCGCGAGCTGGGCGACAAAGTACTCAACCATAAGCGTCTTGCCCGCGAAGATTTCGCGGACTGGCATAAGCTGCTCGGTACCCGCGGCTGGTCGGTGGTCGCGTGGCCGAAAGAATATGGCGGGCCAGGTTGGGACGCGACCCAACGGCACATCTGGGAAGAAGAATGCGCGCGCATCGGTGCGCCGTCCGTGTTGCCTTTCGGTGTGTCGATGGTGGCGCCCGTGCTGATGAAGTACGGCAGCGAGGCGCAAAAACGCCATTATTTGCCGCGCATTCTCGACGGCACCGACTGGTGGTGCCAGGGCTATTCCGAGCCGGGCTCCGGTTCCGATCTGGCGTCGCTGCGCACACGCGCCGAGCGAGTCGGCGACCACTATGTCGTCAATGGCCAGAAAACCTGGACTACGCTTGGCCAGTACGCCGACATGATGTTCTGCCTCGTGCGCACCGACACCGGCGCTAAAAAGCAGGAGGGCATCTCTTTCCTGCTGATCGACATGAAAACGCCGGGCATCACCGTGCGCCCGATCATCACGCTCGATGAAGATCACGAAGTCAACGAAGTGTTTTTCGAAGACGTGAAGGTGCCGGTCGAAAATCTGGTCGGTGACGAGAACCGTGGCTGGACTTATGCGAAGTATCTGCTCGGCCACGAGCGCACGGGTATTGCGCGTGTCGGCAGTTCAAAGCGCGAACTCGCATTCCTGAAACGCCTCGCATTGAATCAGAAGAAGAACGGCAAACCTCTGCTGCAGGATCCGGTATTCGCCGCGAAAGTCGCGAGCCTCGAAATCGAGTTGATGGCGCTGGAAGTCACCGTGCAACGCGTCGTGGCCAATGAAGCCGGTGGACGTGGGCCTGGACCGGAAGCATCGATGCTGAAGATCAAGGGTACGGAAGTGCAGCAGGCGCTAACCGAACTGATGTTCGAGACCGTCGGTCCGCTCGCCGCGCCGTTTGACGTACCGTTCCTCGAAGGCGCGCGCGAGCACAGCCTGGCCGGCGACGACGATGCGGCACCCCTGGCCGCGTACTACTTCAATTACCGCAAGACGTCGATTTACGGCGGTTCGAACGAAATTCAAAAGAACATCATCGCGCAGATGATTCTCGGACTTTGAGGAGCGGCGCATGGACTTCACTTTTAACGACGAACAACAGCAATTCGCTGACGCGCTGCGCCGCTATCTGGACAAGAGCTACGGTTTCGAAGCGCGTCAGGCAATCGTGCGCTCGGAAGCTGGCGTGTCGGATGCACACTGGGCGGCGTTGACCGAATTAGGCTTGACTGCGTTGCCGGTCCCCGAAGCCCAAGGTGGTTTCAGCGGCGGTCCAATCGACATGCTGGTGGTCATGCAAGAGCTTGGCCGTGCATTAGTTGTCGAGCCGTATTGGGCGACTGCGGTGGGCATCGAGGCACTCCGCCTTGCAGGCTCGGGCGATGGCGAAGATGCCACGTTGCTTGAGCGGGCGGCTCAGGGCGAGGTCAAGCTGGCAGTCGCCTTTCACGAACCACAGGCGCGCTACGATCTGTTCGAGGTCGAGACAGTCGCGAATGAGCAGCGTGATCAGAATGGGCATCAGGCGCTCACGGGCACGAAGTCGGTCGTGCTGCATGGCGCGCAAGCCGATTACTGGATTGTGCCCGCCCGTCTGAATGGCGAGATCGCACTCTTTGTGGTGGCGCGCGACGCTGCAGGCGTCAACGCAACGGACTACCGTACAATCGACGGTCAGCGCGCCGCGACTCTCGAGTTCAACGGTACGCCCGGCCGCCGGCTTGGCGGCAAGCATTCGGGCGCGGCTGCGCTCGAACATATCGCGGACTACGGCACGTTGCTGCTGTGTGCAGAAGCCATTGGTGCCCTGGATGCGCTGAACCTCGCCACCGTCGACTACACCAAAACGCGTCAGCAGTTCGGCCAGCCGATTGCGCGCTTTCAGGCGTTGCAGCATCGTATGGTCGAGATGCTGATTCACGCGGAGCAGGCACGTTCAATCACCTATCTGGCGGCCATGCGCTACACGAGCGAAGACGCGGACGAACGTCGTCGTGCAGTTTCCGCAGCGAAGGTCCGGGTCGGACAGGCCGCGCGTTTTGTCGGCCAGCAGGCGGTGCAATTGCATGGCGGCATGGGCGTCACGAACGAAGTGGCGGCAGCGCATCTGTTCAAGCGGCTGGCCATCATCGAAACAACGTTGGGCGATGTCGATCATCATCTCGCGCGGTTCGCCGCGTTGCCCGGCTTTGTCGCCGTCGAAGCCTGATCAGCCTGTCCAACCAGATAAGCAGGAGGTACGACCGTGGGTTTAAGTTTCGAAGACCTGATCGTCGGTACGAGCACCGAAATCGGCAAGCACACGTTCACGCGCGAAGAGATTGTCGAGTTCGCCGGGAAGTTCGATCCGCAGCCGTTTCATCTGGACGAAGCCGCGGCAGAAAAATCGCCGTTTCGCGGCTTGGTGGCGAGTGGCTGGCATACCTGTTCGGTCATGATGGGCATGCTGGTGCGCAACGCGTTTGCTGACTCGACGTCGATGGGTTCGCCGGGCATCGACGAGATACGCTGGCTGAAGCCGGTGCGTGTCGGCGACACGATCACGATGATGAATGTCGTGCTCGACAAGCGCGTTTCCGAAAGCAAGCCCGATCGCGGCATTGTGTCGACGCGGTGGGAAGGGTTCAATCAGCATGGCGAGATGGTGATTACGGTCAGTTCGAAGGGGATGTTCGGACTGCGCAATCCGGGAGCCGCGTGATGACGGTGGGGGCGGCGTCGGCCGCGACGTTTGGCAGTGCAGACGCGCTACGCGCACGGGTCGGTGGCGAGCCGCTGGTCAGCGACTGGCTGACGGTCGACCAGGCCCGCGTCGACCTGTTCGCTGAAGCCACCGGCGATCATCAGTGGATTCACGTCGACCCGGAGCGGGCCCGCCGCGAATCGCCATTTGGCGGTCCGGTTGCGCATGGCTTCCTGACGCTATCGTTGATCCCGGCTCTGCTGGGCAAGACGGTGACGATCAAACAGCGCATGGGCGTCAACTACGGACTGAACCGCGTGCGGTTCACATCGCCGGTGCTGGTCGGTTCGCAATTGCGCGCTAAATTCGCGGTGGAGTCTGTCACCGAGGTCGAGAACAAGGGTGTTCAAGCCGTGTGGAACGTGACGCTGGAACGGCAGGGCAGTGAGCGGCCGGTGTGTGTCGCGGAGTTCATCACGCGGCATTACTTCTAGCGCGCGAGCAATGCTTTAACGCGTGCATCCCATGTCGCCATGTTGCAAAAAAAGCGCGAACGCCGTTCGCGCTTTTTTATTGCTGCAATGACGCGCATCACTTCAACACGACTGCCATAGCCATTGCAGCCGCCGCGAAAACTAACGCTTCGCGTACTGCGTCGCGCCGAACAGCATCTCCTTCGCTTTATCGTCCATTAGCGGTTTGCGCTCCGACGCCAGCACTTCGACACCTCGCACCACCGCCGGCCGCGCAGCGATCTCTTGCTGCCAGCGCTTCACATTCGGCAACGCGTCCAGCTCGACACCCTGGTTTTGCCACGAACGTGTCCACGGAAAAGCGGCGATGTCCGCGATCGTATAGTCGTTACCCGCGAGGTATTGCGTCTTGCCCAACTGGGTGTCCATCACGCCGTACAAACGCCGTGTCTCGTTCGTGTAGCGGTTGATCGCATATTCGATCGGCTCCGGCGCATAAACGCGAAAGTGATGCGTTTGCCCAAGCATCGGACCGAGTCCGCCCATCTGGAACATCAGCCATTGCAGTACGCTATAACGCGCGGCCGGATCAGCAGGCAGAAACTTGCCAGTTTTCTCGGCGAGATAAATCAGGATCGCGCCTGATTCGAACAGCGCGAACGGCTCCCCGTTCGGTCCTTTGGGCCCTTCGGAATCGACGATCGCCGGAATCTTGTTGTTTGGACTGATAGCGAGGAATTCGGGTTTGAACTGGTCGCCGGCACCGATGTTCACAGCATGCGCCCTGTACGCGAGGCCGGTTTCCTCGAGCATGATGTGAATCTTGTGGCCATTCGGGGTTGCCCAGCTATAGACGTCGATCATCATGTCTCCTCATGTCGTGAAAGCGGCGCCCCAAAGGGCGCCGCAGCTGACAAAAATTAGAGCATAGATCGCGCGATGCTGCTGGCGGTGACGCGGGTGCGTTCAAAATTCAAAAAACGCTGAAGCACCCACCCTGTCACAGCCTGGTCCGTATCGAACTCAACTCCGTGTAACGGGCATCTCCACCTGAGCCGCCGCGCCCGCATCCATATGGCGCGCGAGTTCGAGCTTGGCGATTGCATTGCGATGCACTTCGTCGGGCCCGTCGGCAAAACGCAGCGTTCTCGCCGATGCATACGCATAAGCCAGCGGGAAATCGTCGCTGACGCCGCCGCCGCCATGCGCCTGGATCGCCCAGTCGATTACCTGACACGCCATATTCGGTGCGATCACCTTGATCATCGCGATCTCGCCGCGTGCGCCCTTATTGCCGACGGTATCCATCATGTACGCAGTTTTCAGCGTGAGCAGACGCGCCTGTTCGATCATGCAGCGCGCTTCGGCGAGCCGCTCCAGCGTGACGCCTTGCGCTGCGACCGGTTTGCCGAACGCCACGCGTTGCAACGAGCGTTTCGCCATCAACTCGATGGCGCGTTCGGCGAGGCCGATCAAACGCATGCAGTGGTGAATGCGTCCGGGTCCGAGGCGGCCTTGCGCGATCTCGAAGCCGCGGCCTTCGCCGAGCAGCATGTTGGTGGCAGGTACGCGCACGTTGTCGAGCGTGATTTCCATATGACCGTGCGGCGCGTCGTCGTAACCGAACACCGTGAGCGGACGAAGTACGGTAATGCCGGTGGCGTCGGCGGGAACCAGGATCATCGACTGCTGCTGGTGGCGCGGCGCGTCGGGATCGGTCTTGCCCATCACGATGTAGACCTTGCAGCGCGGATCGCCCGCACCCGACGACCACCACTTGCGGCCATTGATCACGTAGTAATCGCCGTCACGCACGATGCTGGTCTGGATATTGGTCGCATCCGACGACGCCACTTCAGGCTCCGTCATCAGAAATGCCGAGCGGATCTGGCCTTTCAGCAGCGGTTCGAGCCACTCGCGTTTGTTGTCCTCGCTGCCGTAGCGCTCGATCGTTTCCATGTTGCCGGTGTCGGGCGCGCTACAGTTGAACACTTCCGGCGCCCATGGCACGCGGCCCATGATCTCGCACAGCGGCGCGTATTCGAGGTTCGTCAGACCGGCGCCACGCTCGGACTCGGGCAGGAATAGATTCCACAAGCCGGCGTCGCGCGCTTTGTGTTTGAGTTGCTCGATCAGCTCGGTCGGCAGCCATGCGTTGCCGTTCTGGCGATTACGCGCAATCTCCGCGTAAAACTCGTGTTCGTTCGGATAAATGTGCTCGTCGAAGAAGGCGAGCAGCTTTTCGCGCAATGCCTGAACCTTCGGGGTGTAATCGAAATTCATGTATGACCTCGCGATAACGGATAGCGGATGAGGATCTTTCTGCGCGCACGATTCGACACGCGTGTTCGGTTGAGCCAGGCGCTTAGCGCACCTTCTGCGCGTAATGCCACGCAAGCTCGGCCATGGGTTTCGCGCGACGACCGGCGTCGAGCGCTTGCGCGCTGGCCGCGGTGCCGTCCACGACGCGCTTCATGATCCCCTGCAGAATCGCGGCGATGCGGAACATGTTGTAAGCCAGGTAGAAATTCCAGTCGCCATGAATCTCGAAGCCGGTGCGCTTGCAATAGCGCTCGACGTACTGGGCTTCGTCGGGAATGCCAAGGGCTGCCCAGTCCAGGCCCGCAATGCCGCGGAATTTCGCCGGATCGACGTGCCACGCCATGCAGTGGTACGCAAAGTCGGCGAGCGGATCGCCAAGCGTGGACAGCTCCCAGTCGAGCACCGCCAAAACTCGCGGCTCGTGAGGATGGAAGATCAGATTGTCGAGCCGGTAATCGCCATGCACGACCGACGCGCGCTGACCGGTTTCGGCGGGCATATGCTGCGGCAGCCATTCAATCAGCCGCTGCATTGCGTCGATGGGTTCGGTTTCGGACGCAATGTACTGTTTGCTCCACCGGCCGATTTGCCGCGTAAAGTAATTGCCGGGTTTGCCGTAGTCGGCGAGGCCGGCCGCTTCTACGTCAACGCTATGCAAAGCCGCGATCACCCGATTCATTTCGTCGTAGATCGCCGTGCGTTCGGCGGGCGTCATGCCGGGCAGCGACTGATCCCACAGCACGCGGCCTTCGACAAACTCCATCACATAGAACGCGCGGCCAATCACGCTTTCGTCCTCGCACAACGCGAGCATTTGCGCGACCGGTACGTCGGTGTCGGCCAATGCATGCATGACGCGATATTCACGTTCGACAGCATGGGCGGAGGGCAGCAGCTTCGCCGCCGGCCCAGGCTTCGCGCGCATCACGTACGAGCGCGACGGCGTTACCAGCTTGAAAGTCGGGTTGGATTGACCGCCCGCAAATTGTTCCAGCGTAAGGGGGCCGGAAAATCCTTCGACATGCCGGCTCAACCAGGCGGCAAGCGCTTCAGTATCGAAACGCTGACGTTCGTTGACCGGCCGCGTGCCTTCGAAAGCCGAGTAATCCGGTTTGTGTTCTGGTTCGCCGGTCTGTGTGGCTTGCGCCATATGTCTCCTCCAGTTCGGGTTCAGCTACGCTTGTATTGAATGAATTGTGCGTAGAGCATTTCCATCGTGGTGTTGCGAACGTCGCGATGCAGCGGCGACGGCGGGGAATAGTTGAGCGTGCGCAGCACCCAGTCACGTGGCTTCTCGCCTACGTCGAGCGCGTTGATACAGCCCGTTGCCTGCGACAGATGACCGAAGAACGTGCGGCCGCCGGCGGTCAGTGCGTGCGAGAGAATCGCGCGATTCACGCCGCCATGCAGCACCAGCAGCACCGTGTCCCACGAGGTGTCCTCGCGCAATGCCGCCAAGGGCGGCAGCACGCGATCAAACAACGCGCCGATGGTTTCGCCGTCGAGAAAACGCGTGCTTTCCGGCACGATGCCGTCGAACACGCCGAGAAAGGCCGCTTCGATATCTTGCGCTGGAATATTGGCTAACCTGCCGCCGCGTATCTCCTGCCACGCGGGTTCGATTTCGAGTTCGATCTGCTGGCCCGTTTCGGCCAGCACGCGCGTGGCGGTTTCGACGGTACGCGGCAGTCCGCTGACAATCACCCGATCGAAGCGAACCTGCTGTTCGGCAAACACACGGCCTGCCGCGCTTGCCTGTTCGCGGCCGTTGGCGTTCAGCGGCACGGTTTCAGGATCGATCGCGCGGCCGGTGTCGTCGAAGTAAGTGACGTCGCCGTGACGCATCAGAAAGATGCGGCGACGTTTGGGCAGTTGATAGTCAGGCATGGCTTCTTTTGTCTCGCTCCTGTATCGCTGAAGGTTCACTTGTAGACCGGCGCGCGTTTTTCGAGGAACGCGGAAATGCCTTCGAGCCCGTCGCGATGATGCAGCGACGCGACGAAGCTATCGCGCTCCGCCACCAGATGCTCCGCGAGCGGTTGTGCGCCGGCGGCGCCGATCAGGCCTTTGATGCGTGCAACCGAATTGGGCGAAATCTTGCCGAGTTCGTCGGCCCACGCGACGGCGGTGTCGCGCGCGTGGCCAGGCTTGGCCAGTTTGTTGACCACGCCGAGTTCGTAGAGACGCGCGGCACTGATCGGCTTGCCTTCGATTAGCACTTCGGTGGCCAGTTGGCGCGGCAGCGCCTGCGCGAGGAACCACGAGCCGCCACCGTCGGGCGTCAGGCCCACGCGTGCATACGACATCACGAATTTGGCGTCGTCGCCGGCGACGATCAGGTCGCAGGCGAGCGCGAGCGAAAAGCCTGCGCCGGCAGCGGCGCCGTCGACCGCGGCGATGATCGGCTTCGACGATAGGCGCAAAGCTGAAATCCACTGACCGAGCATGTCGATGCTCTCGGCCTGCACCGACGGATCTTTGGCACGGTTCTCAAGCAGACGGTTCAGATTGCCGCCCGCGCAGAAGAAGTTGTCGGCGCCGGTAATCACGACAGCGCGGATCGACGGATCGCGCTCGACCGAATCGAGCGCTTCAATTCCGGCTGCATACATGTCCGGATGCAGCGCGTTGCGTGCACCGGGGTTCGACAGTGTGAGGACCAGCGTCGATTCGCTTTCGGTCGGGCGCGAGGTCAGCAGTTCGGCGCTCATGGTTGCGTCTCCGGTTGGATGTCGGCGGCGTCGCGTTGGGTCAGCGACAGGCCAAGTTGCGCTCGCCGCGCGAGCCATGGCGACGGGCGGTAGCGTGGATCGCCGAGCACGCTGAACATATTGCGCAGGATCGTGAGAATGGTGGTTGCGCCGAGCGCGTCGCCAAGCGCAAGCGGGCCGCGTGGATAGCCGAGGCCGAGCGTGACGGCGAGGTCGATGTCGTCCGGCGTGGCGATCTGTTTCTGCGCGATGTCGCAGCCGATGTTGACGATGGTCGCCACCACGCGTTGCGCGACGAAGCCGGTCGAGTCGCGGATCACGGTGACGGGCACGCCGCCAGACGCGAATAGCGCATGCGCTGCGTCACGCGCGACGCGGCGGGTAGCGGGCGTGGTCATCAGCGTGTGGCGTTGTGCGCCGACGAGCGGGAAGAGGGCGTCGATCGCGACGACGCGGGTTGCATCGAGCGCTTCGTCGACGGCGGCGGTGGTCGCATCGTGACCGAACGGGGTGACGACGATCAGCGAGTCCGCTGCGGGGACGGCGCCGTCGTCGAGCGTCACGCCGCTTGTCTCGCCGATCAGTTTGACGACCGCTTCGTGCGCCTGCGGATAGCGCTTGCTGACCCACACGCTTTTCGGCAGTTCCGTGGGCGCAGGCGCTTCGGCAGGCACCTGCTGCTTGCCATCCACGTAGCGGTAGAAACCTTCGCCCGTTTTGCGGCCAATCAATCCGCCCGCGAGCCGCGTGCCGGTAATCGGCGACGGCGTGAAACGCGGCTCTTCATAGAACTGGTGGTAGATCGACTCCATCACCGGATGCGAGACGTCCAGCGCGGTCAGATCGAGCAACTCGAACGGCCCCAGGCGAAAGCCCGCCTGCTCGCGCATGATCCGGTCGATATCGGCGAAACTCGCGACACCTTCGCCGGCCACGCGCAAGCCTTCGGTATTCATCCCACGACCCGCGTGATTGACGATGAAGCCCGGCATGTCTTTCGCGCGTACCGGTGTGTGTCCCATACGGCGCGCGAGGTCCATCAGCGCGTCGCCCACCGCGGGATCGCTGCGCAAGCCGTCGATCACCTCGACGACTTTCATCAACGGAACGGGGTTGAAGAAGTGATAGCCGACCACGCGCGACGGGTCGCTGCAAGCGGCGGCAATCGCAGTAATTGACAGCGACGACGTGTTCGACGCCAGCACGCAACGGCCGCTCACCACGGTTTCGAGTTCGCGAAAGAGCGCCTGCTTCACGTCTAGCTTTTCGACGATCGCCTCGATCACCAGATCGCAATCGACCAGTTCGCTGATTGCGTGCGCGCCGCTGACATTCGCCAACGCTGCGAGTGAACGCGCCTGATCGAGCTTGCCTTTTGCCGTCAATCTGGCGAAAGTCTCGGCGAGATAGTCGCGCGCCGCGCCGATCGCGCTGGGGTTGGTGTCGTACAGACGAACCTTCAGACCCGCAAGCGCGGCAATCTGGGCAATGCCGCGACCCATTGCTCCGGTTCCGACAATGCCGATAGTCTCGATGCTGAAATGGCGAGAGGTCATTGTGATGCTCGACTCCATGGTTATTTTAGAATAGCACGATCGTGCAATTTACTGGATGATTGTTCGAACGCCGCTGCGTCGATCTTTGTGGCGACTCACGTAAGCGGTCTCATACAACCGGAAAAAAGGAGACACCGGATGATCAAGCTGTGCGGTTTCGCGCTCTCTAACTATTACAACAAAGTAAAGTTCGTGCTTCTCGAACACGGCATTCCGTTCGAAGAAGTGTTCGTGATACCGAGCCAGGACGACGCTGTGCTCGAGCATTCGCCGCTCGGCAAGGTGCCTTATCTGCAGACTGAAGAGGGCGATCTGTGCGAGTCGCAATGCATCGTCGAATATCTGGCCGCGCGGTTTCCCGACAAGGCGATTTTTTCGGTCGACCCGTGGGAAGCGTGCAAGGAGCGCGAACTGATCATGTTCGTCGACGTGCATCTCGAACTGACCGCGCGCAATCTGTACAAGGAAGCGTTCTTCGGCGGCACCGTGACCGATGCCACGAAGGGACGTATCGAGAAGCTGCTCGCGCATCACATTGCGGGCTTCAAACGGATCGCGAAGTTCGGACCGTATCTGGGCGGCGAGCGTTTCAGCGTCGCGGATACGGCCGGTTATGTGAGCTTGCCGCTGGTCGGCATGGCAACGCAGGCGATCTACGGCCGCGATTTCCTGCTCGACGCAGGTCTGGACTGGAAGAGCTACGTGAAGGAGATCAACGCGCGGCCGGCGGCGCAACGTGTGACCGACGACCGCAAGGCATACATTGCGGCGTCGCGTCCGGCTTGATGGGATGTTATGCCCGTGATTCAGGCAGGGAAGCACGTCGACGCGTGCAACGCACGCGTTGACCGCAGCGCGCGATTGCGAGGAACGTGGGTTCGTTCGAAGCATCGCGCCGCGCATTGTTAAAGCCGCGCGAGCCGCTCGAGCGCGGTGGCGAGCGTGCTTTCCTGTTTGGCAAAGCAGAAGCGCACCACGCCCGATTCATGTGCTTCGTGATAGAACGCCGACACCGGAATTGCTGCGACGCCGATCTCACCGGTCAGCCATTGAGCAAACTCGGCTTCTGGCAAATCACTGATGGCCGAATAGTCGACACACTGAAAGTACGTGCCCGTGCACGGCAGCAACTTGAAGCGCGAATTGGCGAGACCCGCGCGGAAGAAGTCGCGCTTCTTCTGATAAAACGCGGGTAGCTCGAGATACGGCGCAGGGTCGTTCATGTAGTCGGCGAGACCGATCTGCATCGGCGTATTGACAGTGAACACATTGAACTGGTGCACCTTGCGGAATTCGGCGGTGAGCGCGGCGGGCGCGGCCACATAGCCGACCTTCCAGCCCGTCACGTGATAAGTCTTGCCGAAGCTCGACACCACGAAACTGCGCTGCGCCAGTTCCGGATAACGCGCGACGCTTTCGTGCGGCGCGCCGTCGTAGACCATGTGCTCGTACACTTCGTCGGACAGGATCAGCACGTTGGTGCCGCGCACGATCTCTTCGAGCTTGCGCATGTCTTCCGCGCGCCAGACCGTGCCGGTCGGATTGTGCGGCGTGTTGATCAGCAATAGCCGGGTTTTCGGCGTGATGGCTGCCGCGAGCTTGTCGAATGGAATCGCGTAGTCGGGCGCGTCGAGTGTGACGAACACCGGCTTGCCGCCAGCCAGTTCGATGGACGGCAGATAGCTGTCGTAAGTCGGCTCGATCACGACCACTTCATCGCCCGGATGCACGGTGCACAGAATCGCCGTCAGCAACGCCTGTGTCGCGCCCGCCGTCACGGTGATTTCGTTCGTGGCGTCGTAGCGGCGGCCATACAGGTTAGCAATCTTGTCCGAGATAGCCTGACGCAGCGGCGCGACGCCGGCCATCGGCGGGTATTGGTTGTGGCCGTCGCGCATCGCGTTCGAGACCGCGTCGACAATGCGTGGATCGCAATTGAAATCAGGAAAGCCCTGGCCCAGGTTCACCGCGCCTTTCTCGGCGGCGAGCGCGCTCATCACGGTGAAAATCGTCGTGCCGACATTGGGCAGGCGCGAAGGAAACGAAGGACTCGTGGGCGTGTCGTGCAGTGCATTCATGGCGCTATCCGAAGCGTTGGCGAGAGAGTTGGCGAAATGAGCGAAGGGCGTCGTTCAGCAAGGACGAAGCCTGATTGTAGGGAATCGCGGCGGCGCGCGGGTGCGGAAACGCCTTCATTAGCCGTTCGGCCAGGACCCACACGGCGCTAATCACGCTGGAGCGGGCTCGTCGGCGTCGCTCAACGAGGCGCTGATTGCCGCGACAAATGGCGCCGGCTGCGCAATCTGGAAACCGAAATCGCGCGCAATCCGTTTCGCGAGCTTCAACACTGCGCGGTCTTTCGACACCAGCCAGTCGGCCTGCGCCGCGTGCGCGAGTTCGAGAAACTTCTGGTCATCGCGATCCTTGCATTTGGGCAGCGGCTTCGCGTCTTCCGCGGGCGGCGCGGGTTCGACCAATTGCGCAAGCCGCGCGACGACGGCAAGCGCGGCCGCTTTATCCACGTTTCGATGCACGAATTGCGGATAGTCGAGTACGTAGGTGAGTTCGGCGAGACAACGCGCGTCGATCAGCGCGGCGAGCGCGCCAGTTTCGAGCGCGGCCGCGATGGGCCGCGTGTGCGGGTCGTCGAACACGAGAATATCGATCCACACATTGGAATCGAGGACGACGCGCAAAGCGCCGTGTGAGGCATGGGAACCGGGCATTCGTTACAATCTGGCTTTCGTCTTTGACCGCCAGGCACGGCGTGCCTGCAAGCCTCTATGATAATCGTTCTGTCGCCGGCGAAATCGCTCGACTACGAAACCCCCCCGCACGTCAAAAAGCACACGATCCCCGATTTCGTCGATGACGCTGCCGAATTGATCGGCGGATTGCGCCGTTTGTCGCCGCAGCAGATCGCCTCGCTGATGGATATTTCCGATCAGCTCGCGCATCTGAATTTTCAACGCTACGCCGAATGGTCGCCGAAATTCGACACGCACAACGCCAAGCAGGCGGTACTCGCGTTCAATGGCGACGTGTATGAGGGCTTCAACGCGAAGACGTTGTCGTCGGCCGATCTGGACTATGCGCAGAACCATGTGCGCGTGCTGTCCGGCCTCTACGGTTTGCTGCGTCCGCTCGATCTGCTGCAACCGTACCGGCTCGAAATGGGCACGCGTTTCGCCAATCCGCGTGGCAAGGACCTGTACGCGTTCTGGGGCGAGCGGATCACGCAGGCGCTGAATGCGCAGTTGAAGAAGAACGCCACGGCTTCACGTGTGCTGGTGAATTGCGCGTCGACCGAATACTTCAAGTCGGTCAAGCCGAAGCTGCTCGACGCGCCTGTCGTCACGCCCGTGTTCGAAGACTGGAAGGGCGGTCGCTATAAGATCATCAGCTTTCACGCCAAGCGCGCACGCGGCCTGATGGCGCGCTACGCGGTCGAAAACCGGGTTGAGCGGCCCGAGCAGTTGAAGGAGTTCGATGCCGAAGGCTATGCGTTCGACGCGCAAGCATCGAACGATTCCACTTACGTATTTCGCCGCCGCGTCGCTGAGTAAGCGTGTCGTTGCGTGTACACAGTCACAATGCAGGGAAGGACATCATGACGTTATCGATTACGAGCAATTTCGACGCGGGCGCGATTGACGTGCTGTCGTGCGAGGACGCCGGCAACATCCGTCTGCGCGTGCGGCCGGACAGCCACGCCGAGTTCGCGCAGTGGTTTTATTTCCGCGTATCGGGCGCGGCGGGCGAGCGTTGCGTGATGACCTTCGAGAACGCCGCCGCGTGTGCGTTCGCCGAGGGCTGGCGCGACTATCAGGCGGTAGCAAGCTACGATCGCGTGAACTGGTTTCGCGTGCCGACCTCGTACGACGGCCGCGCGCTGACAATCGATCACACGCCGGATTTCGACC
Source organism: Paraburkholderia metrosideri (assembly GCF_904848625.1). Taxonomy (GTDB): domain Bacteria; phylum Pseudomonadota; class Gammaproteobacteria; order Burkholderiales; family Burkholderiaceae; genus Paraburkholderia; species Paraburkholderia metrosideri. The sequence continues at coordinate 6,652 of NZ_CAJHCP010000003.1, read as the reverse complement.
GTATTTACTACGCGTATTTCGAGCCGTATAGCGAGGAGCGTCATTCGGAGTTTCTCGGTGCGGTTCAGCAGTTGCCGCAAGCCTCGCTGACCGAACTGGGCACGACGGTCGAAGGCCGTCCCGTGTCGTTGCTGACGCTCGGCACGCCGCCGACCGGCGACCAGCCGAAGAAGAAAATCTGGCTGATCGCGCGCCAGCATCCCGGCGAGACGATGGCCGAATGGTTTATCGAGGGTCTGGTGAAGCGCCTCGTGGGTTGGGGCGACTGGTCCGGCGACCCGGTCGCGCGAAAGCTCTACGATCACGCGGTGTTCTACATCGTACCGAACATGAATCCGGACGGCAGCGTACACGGCAATCTGCGTACGAACGCGGCGGGCGCGAATCTGAACCGCGAATGGATGGAGCCGGACGCCACCCGCAGCCCGGAAGTGCTGGTGGTGCGCGATGCAATTCACGCGACCGGTTGCGACCTGTTCTTCGATATCCACGGTGACGAGGCGCTGCCTTATGTGTTCGTGGCCGGCTCCGAAATGCTGCCGGGTTTCACCGAGCGGCAAGGGCAGGAACAGAAGGCGTTCATCGAGGCATTCAAGCAGGCGAGCCCTGATTTCCAGGACAAATACGGCTATGCCGCGAGCAAGTATCGCGAGGATGCGTTGAAGCTGGCGTCGAAGTACATCGGCAACGAATTCGGTTGCCTGTCGTTGACGCTGGAAATGCCGTTCAAGGACAACGCCAACCTGCCCGACGAACGCGTGGGCTGGAACGGCGAGCGCAGCGCGTCACTGGGCGCGGCGATGCTGCAGGCGGTTTTGCATCACGTGGAGACGTTTGCCTGAATCGCGCGAGCTGGATGAAAAAATGCGGTGCGCCCTTTGAAGGATGTACCGCATTTTTTATTGCGAGCGCGTTTTTGTCCGGGTCGCACGCGAGACGATGTCGTTGCCGACCGCGCGCGACGTTAATGAGCGTTCTTTTTCGCCGACGACTTCTTCGAGGCCGATTTGCTCGAGCCGCTCTTTGACGATTTCTTCGTTGCCTTGGCGCCGCTCGCCGAATGCTTGCCCTTCGAACCCTTATGCGTTCCCGACGAACCCTCGCTGTGCGCCCGTGCGGGAGGTACCGGATCGTTCCAGCTGAACGCCAGCATCTGCGCACCGACGTAGCCGCAGCGGAATTTCAGATCGGCTGGATCGCCATTTTCGTTCTGTCGAACCCCGAGCCCTTCGACGGTGACGATGTTGTCCACCTTGACGCGCTGTTTGCCTTCGTCGAACGAGTCGTTCCACGGCGTGACCGACGCGTGCGCACTGTCGAACGAACTGGGTGGAAATTCGACATGATCGAAGGCGGTGGACGTGCTTGCGACAAAGTCGCCATGAGCGGCGCAATCCGCGACGAGCGGGTCCGCGTGCATGTCATTGACGAATTTGTTGACGAGGTCGTTGTGCTGTTCGAGTTGGTCGGCGAAAACGGGAGCGGCACAGAGGAGCGAGAGACTCGCTGCAAGTGTTGCCAACCGGCCGACCAGCCGCAGCAATCGGCGCGGTGTGTTGGTGCGATCCATCTAGTTCTTTAGACGCTAATGGGACATGAGGTTCGTAAGATGCCCGGCGAGCGGATGGAGTTCAATCCTGACACAAATAATTTGGCGTGTCGTCACGCACGGGCCCGTTCAGATAAGCAGTGGGAGCCAGTTATACGCAATGTCTGAAAATACGCAGAACACGCGCAACTGGATGCAGACGAATGTCAGATGCGTGGGCCGCCCAGCCGATATCTGCGCACATCATACGTGGTCACCCAGGCAGGACGGTAGACCGCGATCAGTGCTGTCGACATGCCCGTAAACCACGCTTCGCCAGTGGCAAGCAGAAGCACGCTGAACGCGTAGCCGACGGGCACCACGGTCATTGATCCATTGGTGAGCGTGATATGAATGCCGAGCGCCGCCGCGGCAGTGAGCGTCACGGCGATGGCAGGCGAAATAAAGCCCTGACCGAAGATGAACATAAAGAGATTGCGTGGGAGCCACGCGATGCTGATGCGCTGAAGCAAAGTCGAAATGCCGACGGGCAGTGCACCATACACAAGAAAGGTTAGCGCGATTCCTTGCCAGGGGGCATCGAACATCACGGCGGCCAGTCCAGTGACGATGGCCATGGCGACCAGCGCGAGTGCCCAGTCAAATAGCGTGACGAATAGCGTCGCGCCAAGCAGGTGCATGACGGTGCCGTCGTCGAGCCATGCATTACTCGCCCACAGCACCGAGACTGCGACGATGATCGCAAGCCAGACGTGCTGAAGCGTGCTGTCCTGAAGTCGCTTGAAAGGCTTTTTCCACAGCGCGAGCGCAACCACTATCGCAGTGGCGATCCAGCCACCGACAGCGACCCAGAACGGAAGCGGTGTGTAGAGGAAACCCATGTATCTCATATTACTCGTTGGACGAGAAAAGGTGTGAGCGGATTCCATGCCAGGTAGCGCAAACACCTCAAGAAAATGCGCACCAGATTTTGATGCGCCCGACGGCATCCTGCGCGCCTAGTCCTGGCTTGCCGGCTTCGGTGCCGGCCCGGTGGCGGGCGGGTCGCCATATGGCGTGTCGGGTTCGGCGGCCAGGGGCAATGGCGCGTTCGTGTCGCTGACTTGCAACGGATACTGGAAACGCCCCCGTGGGGTGCGTCTCAACGGGGTCGTGCCGGCTTGCCCCATCATGGGAAGAGACGCACCGTCGCTGTTATTGCGTAGAACCTGCAAATGACTCGACATCCAGCCGTTATAAAGCGCGACGGCGGCGGCGCGATTAGACGCTCCGAGTTGCTGGAATATGCTGGTCAAATGGATCTTGACTGTGCCCTCGCTGATGCCGAGGGTGCGCGCGATCATCTTGTTGGTGCTGCCCATATGCACACATCGCATGATCTGCTCCTGACGGGGCGATAGTCCGCTCGACAATCTGGCGCGACGCGGCGGCGGGTTTTTCTCGTCGAAGATCCGGATCGCGGTATCGGGCGGCAGTGGAGGGTCGAGCGCCAACGCGCCAGGCGGCACATAGTGGCCGCCGAGCAGCACCATTTCAAAAGCGCGCACGATCAGACAGGGATCGGTTTCGCGCGGCACGACACCGAGGACGCCTTCGTCCATCAACTCCCGTACGGTGCCCGGCGAGATCTGATCCGTGAGCACGGCGACGCGTAAATCGGGGTAGTGGCTAAGGAGATGGCAGATTTCTTTCACGGACATCCAGTCCTGCCAGTCGATCACCAGCAGATCGGGTCGGTGACGTTTGAACGTGCGTTCAATCTGACGCCAGTCCTGTGCTTCCGTGAAGCGTGCCAGCCTGTCGATTTGACGCAACAATGCCTTGAGCCCATCACGTCGCTCTGCGTTTGAGTTGAGTATTGAGAATCGCATACATGTCTCCGGATGAATCTGACGAGGGGCGGGCGGCGCATCGTCTGTCCGGCCAATGAGCCGGGCGAGTCGCGATACGTCACCGTGACTATCATGACAAATTCCCTTCGATTTGACGGCCTGTCCAGAAGGCATAGGAAGAGTGGGATGAAAAAGCCTGCGCAAGCGGTCGCGCCAACTGCTCGCGTTTTTTCGAGGCAATCAGGAGGTGCGCGTGAGAGCGCGATTTGACGGCGCGTCAGGTAGGGACGGCGGGGCCCGCGCAGGCTTTCGGCTCGGGTATTGTGTCGATTCGATCGTGCGCGCGCTGTGGTGACTGCGGGCCGAGTTGACGCCGGCAGCAATGAGCCCGAGGTTCGGTCGGCATCGCTCTGAAATGAAAAATGCCGTTCAGTTTTTGACGCTGAACGGCATTAGTCGGAGGGCTGCCATATTTCTACAACAACGCGCGACGAAAGGCGCGCCGATGGTTAGTGAAAATGCGGTTGCGCTGGCTCCGCGTCTTCCGGCATTTCGGCGTGAACAATTTCGCCAAGTGGATCGGCATAAAGCGGCACGCCGCAGTCATCGCAATATTCAGGCTCGAAGCGCCCCGCGTGACGCCGTACATCGGTCACGCCGGTTTCCTTGAGTAGCGCGACGATTTCTTCAAGCGGATCGTCCGATACCGCGGTTTCTTGCGGTTCTTCATCAATACCCGGCTCGCCGTTCTCGCGACCGTAAAGTGGCCATACGACGCCATAAATCACGTCATTGCTGCCCCGGCGCGTAAAGCCCACCCGGTATTCGTCGATACGGCGTTCACCGAAGCCGGCGACAACCGCGCGCAACTCCTGGGGCGCCGCGCCAATTGTGTCGAATAGATAACGCACGGCAGTGCGTACCGTGTGAGGGCGTACGCTTTCGTCGGCATCACGGCACGCCGAGTAATACGCGTCCGGCAGCAGACACTCGAATTCGCAACCGGGCAGCACCAGCGACAAGTTGGCACCCCCTTGCGTGGACCATTGCTCGAGGCATTGGCCGCGTTCGATCCGGTTGCCGTGCTCCTCTTCCTGCCAGCGAAATGCCGGCTCACCCACAGGCGCTGCTACTACGGCCAGCAGGAAGCGCGGGTCGGCGAGAATTGGCGAGGTTTCCGGCAGTTCGCCGAAATTGAGTTTGACGTTGCCGCCAGCCATGGCTGCCTGCGTAAGTTGCTGGGCGATCCGCCATGTTTCCACGTGATGGCGCGGCAACTGGTCGATGCTGTAGAGGAACGGCACCATCGCGACTCGGGTATTCGCCGCCAGCACGTGGGCCTGCAGATGCGCACGCAAAGCGTCGGCTGCGTCAGCCTTGAGCGGGCCGGACGGAATCACGTAGCGGGTCCAGGCGAGCACCGGCGCGGCGATCAGCAGCGCCTCATAAGGCACGCCATCGTGGTCGACGACGAACGACTCGCTATGGGTTTCCGCCATGTCGGCGAGCGCGCCATAAGCATCAGGATGATTTTGCTGCAGATGATCGAGCGCCGCGTCCAGTGTGGTCTGGTTGGCGTTACGGACGATCTTGGTCAGCAGCGCGTCGAGTTTCGCTTCCCAGAAGCGGTCCTCGGTGCGGCTGCCCGACGCGAAAAGCGCGAGCGAGAGACCGACGAGCTTGTCGGCATCGGGGGGGAGACGTTTGGCGATTCGCGAGCGCATAAATCCAGATTTTTGGGGGCACAGAACCTTATATTCTAGTCGTTTCTATGCCGTCACATCGTTTAGCCGACAGCGCCTGATGAATTGGGACGTTTCCCTGCCAAAAATCAGCCTGTTCGGCATGGCCCTATAGCTCGTCGCACGCGGGCCTGGCCGAATGGTATAAGACGCCCCCTAAGGTGCGTCCCGCTTTTATACTGACGGCGTTCAGCGGGTGCCTGACAAGCGTATGTCAATTCGTCGCCGCGGTCTGGCGCAATAGGAGATTCATCGTGAAATCGGACCAACTGATCGAGCGTCTTGCTGCGGTTTTTGCGCTGCTCATTCTCGTGGGCGGCTCGCTGCTAGTGCTGGCGCCTTTTACGACCGCGTTGCTGTGGGGCGCCATTCTCAGCTATAGCTCCTGGGGGCTATACCGAAGACTGACCGCCGCGGTGGGTGGCCGCCGCAAGTGGGCCGCCACGTTGATTGTGCTCATCATTCTGATTGTCGTGCTCGGGCCCTTCGTCTATGCGGGTTTTGCGTTCGGCGCGCATGTTCACGACATCGTGGCATTGGTGCAAAGGCTTTTCGAAGCCGGCTTGCCCGATTTGCCACCATGGGTCGACGGGATTCCGCTGGTGGGTTCGAGCATCGTGGCCTTCTGGACGCGGTTGACGAGCAGCAATTCGGAGTTGATCGCACAGTTGCACACGCTTGCGGCTCCGGCCGGTAAGTGGATTCTGGCAGCGGGGCTTGCCGTTACGCACGGGTTGGGGTTGCTGGCGTTGAGCATCGTTCTTGCGTTCTTCTTTTATACCGGCGGGGAGGGGGCGGCGGCCTGGCTGAATGCCGGCATGCGTCGTATCGCTGGGGAGCGTGCCGATTATTTGCTAGCGCTGGCAGGCAGCACAATAAAGGGCGTCGTCTATGGGATTCTCGGCACGGCGCTTGTACAAGGGATACTGGCTGGTTTCGGCTGCTGGATTGCCGGTGTGCCGGCGCCAGCACTGCTTGGACTGGCGACGTTTTTTCTGTCGGTAGTGCCGGGTGGCCCGGTGATCGTGTGGTTGCCGGCGGCGATCTGGCTGTATCACGGCGGCTCGACTGGCTGGGCGATCTTCCTGGTCGTATGGGGTGTGCTGGTTGTCGGCATGTCCGACAATGTCATCAAGCCAATCCTGATAGGCAAGAATAGCGACATGCCTTTGATCCTGGTGATGCTGGGTATCCTTGGCGGCGCGTTAGCTTTTGGCTTCCTGGGCGTTTTCATTGGACCGACTTTGCTGGCGGTCGCCTACACCGTGCTTCACGACTGGACGATTGGCGCGCCGGGTGCCCGTGCGCTAGCCCCCGATCTTCAGGCACCCGTGGTTGATAAGGCTGCGCGCATAGAAAAAGCGCCTTGAACAAATTTCAGATAACGCTTGCAAGTGCCGGTACGGCTCGCTAGAATCTCGCTCTTTCGTGCTTCGGATACCGGGGCACGGGGAAGCGGGAAAGCCAGCAGTGGCAAGGCTTCCAGCGAAGTGGGCAGGTTCAGTAAGTGATAAAAACCTGTTGACGGC
>NZ_CAJHCP010000002.1 GCF_904848625.1 Paraburkholderia metrosideri | reverse complement strand
CGCTTTCGAGTCTTGCAGTTCGAGGACTTGCATCTCTGCAGATTCGGCCCGCTGCATCGCGGCCGATAGCTGTTGAGCGGACTGAGCCATTTCATCGCTCGCGGCCGCTTTCGAGTCTTGCAGTTCGAGGACTTGCATCTCTGCAGCTTCGGCCCGCTGCATCGCCGCCGATAGCTGTTGAGCGGCCTGAGCCATTTCATCGCTCGCGGCCGCTTTCGAGTCTTGCAGTTCGAGGACTTGCATCTCTGCAGATTCGGCCCGCTGCATCGCGGCCGATAGCTGTTGAGCGGACTGAGCCATTTCATCGCTCGCGGCCGCTTTTGCGTCTTGCAGTTCGAGGACTTGCATCTCTGCAGCTTCGGCCCGCTGCATCGCGGCCGATAGCTGTTGAGCGGCCTGAGCCATTTCATCGCTCGCGGCCGCTTTTGAGTCTTGCAGTTCGAGGACTTGCATCTCGGCAATTTCAGCCCGCTGCATCGCCGCAGAGACCTGCTGCGCAGCCTGAGCCACTTCATCGCTCATCGCCGCTTTTGCGTCTTCCAAAGCGGCAACCTGCTGCTCAGCCCGCTCAGCACGCGCCATCACCTCGGCAACCTGCTGCGCAGCCTGAGCCACTGCATCGCTTGCTGCGGCCTTCGCCCCTTGCAGCGCCGAAATCTCGTGATTCGCTTTCTCCAGCGCTTCGACCAGACGCTGCAGCTCCTCCAGATGAATTGACGCTTCTTCCAGTCGCGTCGCCGACGTATGGCGCTCCGCCGCCAGCGCGGTGCGGACTTCATCCAGATCGGCTTCCCGCGCGGAAATCCGTGCAAGATGCTCGTTCGCCAGTGCCGTCGCGGCATCGGCACGAGCCGTCGCTGCGCCGGATTCTTCGGTCAACCGTGCCAGTTCTGCGGACTTCGCTTCATCTGCTTCGCTCAACGTGGCGGCTTCGCGCCGCGCGTCATCGCGCTCACGGGTGATGCGTGCGATCTCTTCGTCTTTGGCCGAAACGACGCCTGTGACCGAACTCAACTTTTCACGCGTCTCATCGAGCGCGGCCTGGGTGGCTTCGAGCCGCGCGTCGTTTTCCGATGTGTGCTGCATCAGTTCGCCGACACGCGCCTCGGCTGCTTCCGCGCGGCTGATCGCGCTCGCGAGTTCCGTCGACAGAAGCGCGGCGGCCTGATCCGACCCATCGCGCTCGTGATTGACCCGCGCGAGCTCCTCGTCCTTGCTCGCGACCACCGACGCGAACGTCGCCCGCGCGTCGTCGAGCGCGGACTCCAGATACTCGATCCGGGTGTCGTCTTGCGAGGCCCGCTGCACGAGTTCGCCGACGCGCGTCTCCGCCGCGTCGACGCGTTCGGTCGCGGCGGCCAGTTCGGTCGAAAGACGCGCAGCTGCCCGCTCCGACGCCGTGTGTGCTTCGGTCAACGCGGCGAGCCGCTCGCGCTCGATCCTGATTGCTTCGACCGTCTTCTGATACTCGGCCAGCGCTTCACTGCGTTCCGTGAGCGTGGACTCGAGATGGCGATTGACGACCTCCACGCGTTGGCTGGCTACCCGCTGCGCTTCGTCGTGAGCGGCGGACCAGATTCGCGAAGCCGCGCCGACAATCGTTTCGGCAAGATTCTCAGGCAACGCCGCTGCCGCCTGCGTGGGCGGTGTTTGAAGCTCGCGCGTTTCGCGCCAGCGATCGAGCGCCGCCGCAACAGCGACGATCGATTCGCCCTGAACCTGTGACCAGACGGCCACAGCAGACACCTTCCGACCTTCCTGAATCAGGCGATCGGCCGCTCCAGCGACCAGTTCATCCGTGATTGCGTTTGCGTCCGTCGACATAAATCGCCTCGAAAACCAGCATGATCCAAGGGTGTTCAAGCTTTCAATACGCTTTTTCCACCCAGTAACCCTCTAATGATAATAGATGGCCTACCCCCTTCGCTTCGTCGAAGAGACGGGTCAACAGCCACCAATTCCGCGCATTGACTGCCTCTTGCGCACTGCGCACACCCGACCGGCAAGCCATTTCGGCTGTGAATTTTTAACTAACCAGTTAGAATATCGTCGCAACGGAACCTCAGAACGACGTCGAAACGGCTCGTGAGCGTTCCATTTTTTATTCGCATTGGCGTTTGATTTCCGGGAGAACGACTTGCTTCGGCGCAAATTTCTTTCATCACTGGTGCTGATGGCCGCAGGTATCGCGGTCGCCAAGGCCCGCGTGATTTTCGGCGGCATGCCGTGGTTCAAGGATCCGGTCGTGCTGCCTGAACCGGTCGTGCCAGATGGCTGGAAGTTCTTCACCGCCAACGAAGTCGCCGCGGTCGAGGCCATCGCCGACCGTCTGATTCCTGCAGACGAACTGAGCATCGGCGGCAAGGACGCGGGTTGCGCGCTGTTTATCGACCGCCAGTTGAGCGGCGACTATGGCCGCGCGGCCACCCAATACCGCCTCGGCGATATCCGGCCGGGCACGCCCAGCCAGGGTCCGCAGTTCAAGGACACGCCCGCCGAACGCTATCGCGCGGGTCTCGAATCGCTCGACGATCACTGCAAGCAAAGCTTCAGCGGCAAAGCCTTCAATGAGCTTTCGCCGGCGCAGCAGGATGCGCTGCTCACGCAACTCGAAGCCGGCAGTCTCCAACTCGCCACGGTCGACTCGAAAGCGTTCTTCAACATGGTCTTGCAGAACGTGCGCGAAGGCTTCTTCGCCGATCCGATCTACGGCGGCAATAAAGACATGGCCGGCTGGAAGATGCTCGGCTTTCCCGGCGCGCAATACGATTTCCGCGACGTGATCGGCCGTCAGGGCGAAGACCTGAAGATCATTCCGATCAGCCTCATCAGCCGCAAGAGCTGATTGACGCGCGCTTCATCCCCACCTGCAACAAGCGGAGAAACACATGGCACTCAAACGTGCTAAGGCCGATGCCGTCATTGTCGGGCTCGGCTGGGCCGGCTCGCTGATGGCGAACGAATTGACCCTCGCGGGTTTGAACGTGGTCGCGATCGAACGCGGCGCATGGCGCGACACCAGCAGCGACTTCCCCACCACCGTCGACACCGACGAATTGCGTTTCGCCACGCGCCGCGCGCTGATGCAGCCGCCCGCGCTCGAAACGCTCACGTTCCGCAACAACGTTGATCAGACCGCGCTGCCGTTGCGCGACTGGAACACGTACCAGTTCGGCATCGGCGTCGGCGGCGCGGGCACGCACTGGAACGGCATGACCTGGCGCTTCCTGCCGAACGATTTTCAGACCTATACGAACACGGTCGAGCGTTACGGCAAGAGCAAATTCCTCGAAGGCATGCAGGTTCAGGACTGGGGCGTCACCTACGCGGATCTCGAGCCCTACTACGACAAGTTCGAACGCCTCGCGGGCACCTCGGGCCGCGCGGGCAACATTCAGGGCAAGGTGCAGGAAGGCGGCAATCCGTTCGAAGGTCCGCGCAATCGCGACTATCCGCTGCCGCCGCTGGAGCGCACGCGGGTCGCGACGATGTTCGACAAGGCGACGCGCGGTCTTGGCTATCACCCGTTTCCGGTGCCGGCGGGCAACACGTCCGGCGCGTATGTGAATCCGCTCGGCGTGCATATGGCGCCGTGCACCTACTGCGGTTATTGCGAGTTTTTCGGTTGCGGCAACTGGTCGAAGAGCAGCCCGCAGGCGTGCATCATGCCCGCGCTGATGCAGCGCAAGAATTTCAGCGTGATCACGGAATCCGAAGTGCTGCGTGTGAATCTCGCGGAAGACAAAAAGACCGCGACGGGCGTCACGTTTGTCGATCACGACAACAACGAATGGGAACAGCCCGCCGACATCGTCGTGATCTCGGCGTACCAGATGGACAACGTGCGTCTGATGCTGCTGTCGGGGATCGGCAAGCCGTATAACCGCGATACCGGCGAAGGCGTCGTGGGTCGTAATTACGCGTACCAGACCATCTCGGGCGCATCGATTTTCTTCGAGAACGAGCGGCTCAATCCGTTCATCGGCGCGGGCGCGCTGGCCCAGGCAATCGACGACTTCAACAGCGACAACTTCGACCACACGAACCACGATTTCATCGGCGGCGGTGTGGCGCTCGTGCACTCCACCAACGGCCGGCCGATCGGTCTGGCCAACGGTGTGCCGCCCGGCACGCCGCGTTGGGGCAGCGAGTGGAAGAAGGCGTATCAGCACGCGTACCAGAACTACAACTCGATCTACGTGATGGGCAACAGCTATCCGCATCGCGACGTGTTCCTCGATCTCGATCCGGAATACAAGGACCGCTTTGGCCGTCCGCTTCTGCGTGTGACGTTCGACTGGATCGAAAACGACAAGCGCTCGGCGAAGTTCATGGCCGACAAGTCCGAAGAGATCGGCCACGCGATGGGCGCGAAAACCGTCGTCCGCAGTGAGCCGACCACCAAGCCGTTCTCGCCGATGGACAACCTGTCGTCGCACACTACGGGCGGCGCGATCATCGGCGACGATCCGAAGACGAGCGCGCTGAATCGCTATCTGCAAAGCTGGGATGTGCACAACACGTTCGTGGTGGGCGCGTCCGCATTCGCCAACAACGGCGGCTATAACCCGACCGGCACCGTCGGGGCGACCACGCTTTGGGCGGCGGAAGCGATCAAGAGGCAGTACCTGAAGTCACCGGGCCCACTGGTGAGGATCTGATCGTGCGAATCAAGACACTCATGGGTTCTTTCAGCGCGGTGGTGCTGGCCGCCGCGGCGTTCGTCGCGTGGGATCATGCGGACGATGCGCACGCGCAGAGCGCGCCGTCTTCGACGGCCGCGCCGCTTGCTTCTTCGGCAGGTTCCGACGCCGACGTGATCAAACGCGGGATGTACCTCGCGCGCGCCGGCGATTGCATCGCCTGTCACACGGCAGAAGGCGGTAAGCCGTTCGCAGGCGGATTGCCGTTGCAAACGCCGTTCGGCAAGATCGTCGCAAGCAATATCACGCCCGACAAGGACACCGGCATCGGCACCTGGAGCGACGCGGAATTCATCCGCGCGGTGAAACAGGGCCGTGGCAAGCACGGCGAATTCCTGTACCCGGCCATGCCGTACACCGCGTACGCGAAGGTCAGCGACCAGGACGTGCGCGATATCAAGGCCTACCTCGACACGGTCCCGGCCGTGAACAACAAGGTCGACGCGAATCAACTGCCCTTCCCGTTCAACATCCGCATGCTGATGTTCGGCTGGAACCTGCTGTTCTTCGACAACACGCCGTTCAAACACGACGACACGCAGTCGGTGGAATGGAATCGGGGTGCGTATCTGGTCGAAGGACTCGGACACTGCGCGTCGTGCCATACCGCGAAGAACTTCCTTGGCGGCGACAAGGCGTTGTTGCAAGGCGGCTCGCTGGAAGGCTGGCACGCGCCGGAGATCACCGGCAATCCGTACACGGGGCTGGGCCACTGGTCGACGGATGAGATCGTCGAGTACCTGCAGACGGGCGGCAACAACCGCAGCGTCGCATCGGGTCCGATGGCCGAAGCCGTGACGAACTCGCTGCAATACCTGAGCACGGCGGATCTGCATGCGATCGGCGTGTATCTGAAGAGCTTGCCGGGTTCGGGTCAGAAAGCGCCCGCCCCGCTGGCGTCGACCGACTCGACGATGACCCTCGGCCACTCGCTGTTCATGGCGAACTGCGCGGCGTGCCACCGCTCATCGGGCGAAGGCGTGACGGGCATGGTGTCGTCGCTGGCCGATAGCGCGGGTGTGCGCGCGCCGGACGCGTCCAACATGCTGCGCACGATCCTGATCGGCAGTCGTGGCGCGGTCACCCAGAGCAATCCGACTGGCGCGGCCATGCCGAACTTCAGCTGGAAGCTGACCGACGGCGACATCGCCGCCCTCTCGACGTATGTGCGCAATAGCTGGGGCAATGCAGCCGCCCCGGTTTCCGTCGACGACGTAAAGAAAGCGCGCAGCAGTCTTGGCGCGCAGTCACCGATGGGTGTTGCCCAAAGCAAATAAATCGCACCCGGCGGCATAACCGCTGATGTTGCACAGACAAGCCGGCGTGGCGACACGCCGGCTTTTTTGCGTTCTGGAGTATCGCTGCGTGGTGCGTGAAGTATGCGTCTCAGTAATTCCCCCAGGATTGACCTCGGCTGCATCGCATCCCGATAATAACCATATCGTGGACTATACGTCCACAATATGGACATTTTGAAAAGAGGATCTCCGCATGTCTGAGGCTGCTTATTCCCCGATGACGCCCTACCAGTTGCCCTTCCCGAAGGAAGCGCAACAGGAAATCGTCGTCCCTTTCGCGATCCCGACCGATGAACGCGTGTGGGTCCCGCAGGCGGAAAACGTGTCGTTCCGCCCGCTGTGCCTGAACGCATCGCAAGGTTACTGGATGAACCTGCTGCGCGTGCGCAAGTCCGGTGTGCTGAGCCGCCATCGGCATCCGCAGAGCGTACACGGCATGGTGCTGAAGGGGCGCTGGCGTTATCTGGAGCATGACTGGGAAGCCACCGAAGGCAGCTACGTTTACGAACCGCCGGGCGAAACACACACGTTGTACGTGCCGGAAGACGTCGAGGAAATGATCACGTACTTCCAGGTGAACGGCGTGATGTTCTATTGCGACCCGTACGGCAACTACACCGGCTACGAAGACGTGTTCACGAAAATCGACATGTGCCGCAAGCACTACGCGGCAGTCGGCCTCGGCGAGGACTACGTGGACCAGTTCATCCGATGAGCTCGCACGCCAGCTTCGCCCGCTACGATTTTGCGGGGCGTGTTGCGGTGGTGACGGGCGCGGCGACGGGCATCGGCCGCGCCATCTGCGATGCCTTCGCGCTGAACGGCGCGTCGGTGGTCAACTGGGACCGCGTGCCGGGCGATCTCGACGCGCCGCACGCGCCGCGCCACTTCGCCGTGGACATCACGCGGCCCGCGTCGATCGAGGCTGCGCTGGCAGCCACCCTCGACGCGTATGGCCGGATCGATTACCTCGTGAACAACGCGGGTTTCGCGGGCCCGACGATGCCGCTCGACCAATACGATCCGCTCGAATGGCAACGCGTGATCGACGTGAATCTGCTCGGCACGTATCACGTGAGCCGCTTCGTCGTGCCGGTGATGCGGCGTGCGAACAGCGGGCGCATCGTCAACGTGGCCTCGCTGGCGGGCAAGGAAGGCACGCCGAATGCATCGGCGTATAGCGCAGCGAAAGCCGGTGTGATCGCGATGACGAAGTCGCTCGGCAAGGAACTGGCGCAAACCGGCATCCTCGTCAACGGCATCGCGCCGGCTGCTGTCGAAACCTCGCTACTCGCGCAGATGGCGCCGGCTCACGTACAGACGATGATCGACAAAAGCCCGCTGGGACGCCTCGGCACCACACAGGAAGTCGCGCAGCTTGCGCTCTGGCTGTGTTCCGATTCGTGCTCGTTCAGCACTGGCGCGATTTTCGATCTGTCCGGCGGGCGGGCCACTTACTGATACCGATACCGATACCGAAGCGTTGCATCAGCACGATTAAAACCACCGAAAAACCACCGAAAAACCACCGAAAAACCACATCAGGCAGGAGACAAACATGCTTCAAAAATCACAGCGTCTGAAACGCATCCAGGTCGTGGCGGTCGTCTTTCTGACGATTGCGGGCGTGGTCAACTATCTCGACCGCAGTACGCTGTCGATTGCGAATCATCTGGTCAGTCAGGAGCTTCATCTGTCCGCTTCGCAGATGGGGCTGCTGCTGTCGGCGTTCTCACTCTCGTATGCGTTTGCGCAACTGCCGGTGGGCGCATTGCTCGACCGCTTCGGATCGCGCGTGATGCTCGGACTCGGCATGCTGGTGTGGTCGATTGCACAGGTGGCGGGCGGCTTCATCCAGACGCTCAATCATTTTCTGGCGGCGCGGGTCGTGCTCGGCATCGCCGAAGCGCCGCTGTTTCCGGCGGGCGCGAAGGTCGTCAACGAATGGTTCGCGGTGCGTGAGCGCGGCGGCCCGACCGGCACCTTCGTCTCTTCTTCGACGATTGCACCGATGATCGCCCCGCCGCTGCTCACCGTGCTGATGCTGGCCTTCGGCTGGCGAACCATGTTCGTCATCATGGGGGTGCTCGGCATTGCCGTGGCGCTCGGCTGGTACATGGTCTACCGCAATCGCGACGAACTCACGCTGACTGAAGCTGAAACCGCTCACCTGAACGAAGGTACCGTGCAGACCGCGGAACGCGCGAGGAAGGGTTTGAGCTTCGCCGAATGGGGCGCGCTGTTCAAGCTGCGCAATACCTGGGGCATGATTTTCGGCTTCATGGGCGTGATCTATATGGTGTGGCTGTATCTCACGTGGTTGCCCGGCTATCTCGAGAACGAGCGTCATCTGAGCATCGCGCATACCGGCTGGCTCGTGTCGATTCCGTATATTTTCGGCACGATCGGCATGTTGAGCAGCGGCTATATCGCCGACTATCTGCTTCAGCGCGGCATGGCGCCGATCCGCAGCCGCAAGTGGCCGGTTTGCGTCGGCCTGATCGGTGCAGCGGCGTTCACGGTGCCCGCCGCGTACACGCCGAGCACGACGCTCGCGATCGTCTATGTGTCGGTTGCGATGTTCTTCGTGAATATGTCCAGCGGCAGCGCGTGGGCCCTGGTCACGGTGGCCGCGCCGCGCCATCTGGTCGCGTCGCTCGGCAGCATGCAGAACTTCGGCGGTTACCTGGGCGGCTCGTTTGCGCCGGTCATCACGGGCATTGTCGTCGATCAGACGCATTCGTTCGTCAACGCGCTGCTGATCAGCGCGGCTGTCGCGTTCGCCGCTGCCTTCGTCTATCTGTTCGTCGTCAAAGAGGTGGCGCCCGAGCCGCTGCCCGATACGGCCAACACTCAACCTGTCTGATCTCAACCTGAGCACTCGTTGCTGACTTTTATGACATTCCAGAACAATCTCCTCGAAGGCAAGGTCGCATTCGTGACCGGCGGCCTGTCCGGAATCGGCGCGGCGATCGCCAACGGACTCGCGCAACTCGGCGCAAAAACGGTTGCGGCCGGTTTGCCCTTGCCGCAAGGCGCGCCGGATTCGCTGAACCGCGAGATCGAACGCGTGACGCTCGATGTCCGCTCAACCGATGACGTCGCTGCCGCGCTGAAAGCGTTCGACCGGCTCGACATCGTGGTCAATTGCGCGGGGGTGATCAGCCGTATCGAAGAACATCGCATCGAGGTGTTCGAGCGCGTGATGGACATCAACCTGAACGGCACGATGCGGGTGTGCTCGGCGGCGCGTGAGTTGCTGAAGGCGTCGTCGGGATGCATCGTCAATACGGCTTCGATGCTGAGCTTCTTCGGCGGTGGTCTCGTGCCCGCGTATAGCGCGAGCAAGGGCGCGGTTGCGCAGTTGACGAAGTCGCTGGCGCTCGCGTACGCCGCCGACGGCATTCGCGTGAACGCCATCGCACCCGGCTGGATCGCCACGCCGCTGACCCAGGCGTTGCAGGACGACGACGGCCGTTCGCAGGCAATTCTCGATCGCACGCCGATGCGTCGCTGGGGCACGCCGGACGAAGTCGCGCAAGTCGCGGCGTTTCTCTGCACGCCCGCGGCGTCGTTCATGACGGGCGCGATCGTGCCCGTCGACGGCGGCTATCTGGTCGCCTGACGGCTTGCCGCGCGGCGGCCACTATGAGCGGGGCCACGGTGGATCGATACCATCCAGGCCTGCGATAAAGGCATAATTGCTCAACCGTGCCTGACTACTTCTGATGTCGACTCCCGATCCCACGTCCCCTTCGAAAGATACCGCCGGTGTCATCAGTGCCACCGATGCCAAAACCGTTGCCGGCGCTGCCGCATTCTCCAAATTCATTGCGGTACTGCAACTGGTCGCCGACGCCGAGACGCCGCCCAATGTCGCGAAACTGAGCGCGGCGAGTGGCTATCCGCGCCCTACTGTCCATCGCATCGTGGCCGCGTTGCAGGCGGAGGGATTGATCGTCGCGGCGGCAAACGGCACCACGTTCGGGCTCGGCCCGCGCCTCGTGAATCTGGCGAGCCGTAGCTGGGAGCGTTCGGATTTACGCCTCGCCGCCGTCGATGCGCTAATGGAATTGCGCAACGTCACGTCAGAGACAATCCACCTTGCGGTGCCGAGTCAGGGTGAGATGGTGTACATCGAAAAGCTCGAAAGTCCGCACGCGGTGCGCATGGCGTCGCGCGTCGGCACACGGGTATCGCTCACGTCGAGCTCGGTGGGCAAGGCTTATCTGGCCACACTAAGCGTGGCCGAGCGCGAAGCGCTGCTGAAAGACGCACCGCTGGAGCGCTTCACGGAACACACGCTGGTCACGCTCGACGCGGTGCGTAAAGAAGTGACTGCCACCGAGCAGCGTGGCTATGCCGAAGACCGCGAAGAAAACGAAGTTGCGATCTCCTGCTATGGCGCGGCGATTCGCGGAACCGATGGGCGAGCGGTGGGGTGCATCAGCATCAGCATGCCGTCTTATCGTTTGAAGGGCGACGCGCAAGCCAGCTATATCGAGCCGTTGCTGATGGCGTGCAGGACGATTGCGGCGCGGTTAGGACCGATTCCAGGGCGCTAGGTGCGCTGAAGCCGCTGAAGCCACTCAAGCCGCTGAAGCCGTTCAAGCCGCTGAGGCCATTCAAGTCGCTCAAGCCGCCCAAGCCCCTGAAGCCACCATTACCAACTCAAACGCACCCGGCGCAGACATTCACTGGCAAGCGCCGGGCGCACGTCAAACTCGCGTCAAGTACCGACGCCGCTCATTGCACCACCCGTCACTCCGCCACCGCGTAGCGCTCCAGCCAGTGCGCGTACGGCGCGGGCAGCACCCACGACGGCTTCTCGGCCTTCAGCGCCAGCGCCGCGTAGTACGGCCAGTGCGGATCGGCCAGATGCGCGCGGCCGACCATCACCAGATCGAGTTGCTCCTGTGCGATGACGCGCTCGCAGTTCTCCGGCGAGTCGATGCCCCATGCCGACGACACCGGCAATCCCCCTTCACGTCGCACGCGCTCTGCAATCGGTGCGAGAAACGCAGGTCCCCACGGAATTTTCGCCTTCGGCGTCGAGAAGCCGACGCTGACACTCAGCATGTCGAGGCCGCCACGGCGCATCGCCTTCGTCAGTTCGATCGATTCGTCGAGCGTCTGCTCATCGCGCCCGTCGTATTCGATCACGCCGAAACGCGCGGTCAGCGGCAGGTTTGCCGGCCACACTTCGCGCACTGCTTCGAGCGTTTCCAGCAGGAACCGGCTGCGGCCCGCGAGGTCGCCGCCGTATTGATCGTCGCGCTGGTTCGCGTGCACCGAGAAAAAGCTTTGTGCGAGATAGCCATGCGCAAAATGCAATTCGAGCCATTCGAAACCGGCGTCGCGTGCGCGGCGGGCGGCGGCCACGAAGTCCGCCTTCACGCGGGCGATGTCGTCGAGCGTCATCGCTTTCGGCACTTTGGGTAGATTCGCGCCGAACGCGATTGCCGACGGCGCCAGCGTGTCCCAGCCGCGCGGGTCCCCTTCGGCAATGTGATCGTCGCCTTCCCACGGACGGTTCGCGCTGGCCTTGCGCCCTGCGTGCGCGATCTGGATGCCGGGTACCGCGCCCGCTGCCTTGATCGACGCCGCGATCTGCGCCATGCCTTCCGCCTGCGCGTCGTTCCACAAGCCCGTGCAGGCCGGCGTGATGCGTCCTTCTGGCGAGACCGCGGTCGCCTCGACGATCACCAGCGCCGCGCCGCCGCGTGCGAGGCTCGCGTAGTGGACCTGATGCCAGGCATTGGTAAAGCCGTCGACGGCGCTGTACTGGCACATCGGCGGAACGGCGATGCGGTTGCGTAGCGAGACGTCCTTGAGTTGAAACGGTGTGAAGAGTGCTGACATGCGTATTTCCCAGTATTTCCCGGTCATGCCGGGCGAATTTCAGGTGGTTCGGATTGGCTAACCCGGTTCGGTTTGCAACTGCCCCTGCCGCGATCTCGCCCTGCCTATCTGTTCGCCGACGTGCGTGAGCGCAGCCCATGCCCGCAGCGTCGAGGTCGGTCACCGGCAAGCCGGTTGGCGAATCAGCAAGACTCGCTATGCGGAATCCTGACGTGCTACAAGGTTAAACGCTCACCGCTATAATTAAAACTACGTCAAGATTATCAATTCGATAAATTATTCTTATGCTAAATCCGCAGTGGCTGCGAACGTTTACGACCCTGGCCGAGCTCGGCAGCTTCACGCGCGCGGCGGAACGGTTGCACTTGACGCAGGCCGCCGTGAGCCAGCATCTGCGGCATCTGGAGAACGAATTGGGGCTGCTGGTGATCCGGCGTCCGCGTCAACTGGAATTGACGCCGGCCGGGCACGCGTTGCTCGTTTATTGCGAAGAGACCGAGCTAGCCGATAAGCGCTTGCGGCTGAGACTGAGCGGCGCTGACACGGAATCGGGCGAAATCAGTCTGATCAGCCCCGGCAGTATCGGACTTGCGCTGTTTCCCATGCTGCTTGCGCTGCAACAGGCGAAGCCCGGCTGGGTCGTACGGCATCGCTTCGCGCCAGATTCCGAAGTGCTCGCCGCGGTATTACAGAATCAATACGAACTCGGCCTCGTCACACTCAAGCCGGACGATCCGCGACTCGCTGCAAGTCATTTCACCGAGGAACCGCTGGAGCTGATCGTGCCCGCCACGCAGACCGACATCCACGCGTGGAGCGACCTCGAACGGCTCGGCTTTATCGACCATCCTGACGGCCAGGCGATGGCGAGCCGGCTGCTGAGCCGGCGTTTTCCCGGCAATCCCGGGGTTCAGACGCTGCGCCGCCAAGGTTTCACCAATCAGATCGGATTGATTCTCGAACCGGTAGCGCGAGGTCTGGGATTCACGGTGATGCCGCGCTATGCGCGCACTGCGTTTGCGCGGCAGGACGCCATTGCGGTGGTGGAATGCGGTCCACCGGTCGTCGATACGTTGTGGCTGATTCATCGGTCGGAGTGGCCGGTTTCCTCGTTCGCCGCCCGGGCGATCGAGCATCTTCGTCAGCACTTCGCGAACGCCGAACCCGCGTGACACACGTCGGCCCTCCGATCCCGGCCAAGCCGTCACAAACCTCGGCCGCCAACCTCGCGCGTGCAGCCGAAACTGTTATTCTTCCCTCTCTTCCGACCGTCACCTGGTCGCCTGCCGCCATCGCGCGGCGCTCCCAAGCGGCGCTCATGCGCCCGGCATCCGAGAGACAGGATTAGGCATGTTCGGTTTTTTACGCGGTTATTTTTCCAATGACCTGGCAATCGACCTCGGCACGTCGAACACGCTGATCTACATGCGTGGCAAAGGCATCGTGCTGGACGAACCTTCGGTGGTTTCGATCCGCCAGGAAGGTGGTCCGAACGGCAAGAAAATCATCTTGGCCGTCGGCAAGGAAGCCAAGCAGATGCTCGGCAAGGTGCCCGGCAACATCGAGGCGATCCGCCCGATGAAAGACGGCGTGATCGCCGACTTCAACATCACCCAGCAGATGATCAAGCGCTTCATCCAGATGGCGCACGAGTCGCGGATGTTCGCGCCGTCGCCGCGCATCATCATCTGCGTGCCGTGCGGTTCGACCCAGGTCGAACGGCGCGCGATCAAGGAAGCCGCGCATAGCGCCGGCGCGTCGCAGGTCTATCTGATCGAAGAGCCGATGGCCGCCGCGACCGGCGCGGGTTTGCCGGTGTCGGACGCGACCGGCTCGATGGTGGTCGATATCGGCGGCGGCACGACCGAAGTCGGCGTGATCTCGCTCGGCGGCATCGTCTATAAAGGCTCGGTGCGAGTGGGCGGCGACAAGTTCGACGACGCGATCGTCAACTACATTCGCCGCAACTACGGGATGCTGATCGGCGAGCAAACCGCCGAAGCGATCAAGAAGGAAATCGGCTCAGCATTCCCCGGCTCCGAAGTGCTGGAGATGGAAGTCAAAGGGCGCAACATGTCCGAAGGCATTCCGCGCAGCTTCACGGTGTCGAGCAATGAGATTCTCGAAGCGTTGACCGATCCGCTGAATCAGATTGTGTCGGCGGTGAAAATTGCACTGGAGCAAACGCCGCCGGAACTCGGCGCGGATATCGCCGAGCGCGGCATCATGCTGGCGGGCGGCGGCGCGTTGTTGCGCGATCTGGATCGCCTGCTGGCGGAGGAAACGGGTTTGCCGGTGTTCGTCGCCGAAGCGCCGCTCACCTGCGTGGTGCGCGGTTCGGGCATGGCACTCGAACGGATCGAGAAGTTCGGCGGAGCGTTCTCTTACGATTGAGTGTGACGCGGTGGACGTGCGTGGTTCGACGCGCCGCTGTTCACGACACAAACGGCAACTTGCTATCGCGCGCCGCCGCGAGCATCGATAGCGTGATCTTGCGCACTTCCAGTTTGCTCTGCGTGATATGCGCGCGCAGCAGGATGATTGCTTCGGTCACGCGATTGCGTTCGATCAGATTCAGCATGGTCGAATGCTCATCGTAAGTCGCGCTGGTTCGGTGCGGCTTCAGAAAATCGAGCCGCCGCACAATGCGGATGCGCTCGGTCACTTCGTTATGCACACGCAGCATTTCCAGGTTGCCCGTTGCGGCCACCAGTTGGCGGTGAAAGTTTTCGTCCATGCCGAACATTTTCACCGGAACGCTCTCGCGTGACTCAGGCGCGACACACCACACCGCCTTCAGCGTCTCGAGCGCCGCATGCGCGGCTTCACCGCCCGCGCCGATTCGCTCGACCGCGGCGACTTCCAGAACGATGCGCAAATCGTAAAGCTGGTCGAGCTGATCGAAATTGATCGGCGACACTTTCCAGCCACGGCGGAAACCGACTTCCAGATAACCCTCGCGCTGCAGCCGGAACAGCCCGTCGCGCATCGGCGTGCGCGATACGCCGTAGTGCTGCGCGATGCCGTTCTCCGAGAAACGGTCGCCTGGAAACAGCCTGAAACTGAAGATGTCGCTCTTCAGCTGTTGATAAACCTGTTCAGCAAGCGGGTTGGCCGCAGCCGGGATCTGCGCCTGGGTCTGTGCAGCGGGCGCGTCGTGCGGCATGGAAGATCCCGCGTCGGGCGTCTCCAGCAGATTCGTCGGGTCGTCGTTCATGAGGCCAAGGTCCTGTTTTCTTATTATCGACGCTTCACGACATCACGGCGGGATCGATCAGGCTGACATGCGCGGCGACAATCTTCCAGCCATCGGTGGGGCCGAACCTGGCCCAGGTTTGCATCTGACGGCCGAGCAAAGGCGTCGTGTCGCTGGTGAATTCAGTGCTGACGGTCGCGAAATCCGTGCCGAACGTCGTCACCACGGTTCGATGCAGTTTGCGCGATGGTGGCACCGGCGCGCAACGCTCGCGCCATGCGCGGATCGCCTCGCCGCCGTGCTGAATTTCGGCAATGCCATAACGGACCGTTTCCGCTGTGTGCCAGAACAGCGCGTTCATCGCCGCGACGTCGTTGTCGACCAGCGCACGTTCGTAGTCGACAAATGCCGCGCGAACCTGCGCGACGATTTCGGGTTGATTGACTTCCATACTCTAGATTTTCCCTTCGCTTCGGATTAACGACGACAGCGGCGCGGTCCAGCCGACAATGCCGCCTTGCGAGCGCACCATGTCGAGCGTCGCCTGCTTGAACGCCGGGATATAGCTCGCGGTCGCGTCTTCGACGAGCAGGCTGTCGTAGCCGCGGTCGTTGGCCTCGCGCATCGACGTTTGCACGCAGACTTCGGTCGTGACGCCGGCGAACACGAGGTGCGTGATGCCGCGCATCGCGAGTTCCTCGCCGAGCCGGGTCGCGTAGAACGCGCCTTTGCCGGGTTTGTCGATGACGATTTCACCGGCTATCGGCGCGAGCGGTTCGATGATCGCATTACCCGGCTCGCCGCGAATCAGAATGCGGCCCATCGGACCGGTATCGCCGATCCGCGCATTTGGCGCACCTCTTAACCGTTTTGCGGGCGGACAGTCGGCCAGATCTGGCGCATGCGATTCGCGCGTATGCACCACGAGCCAGTTCTGCCTGCGCGCGAATGCGAGCAGCGCGGCCACGGTCGGCACGATCTCGGCGAGCAGCGACACGTCGTTGCCCAGCGATTCGCCAAAACCGCCCGGCTCGATGAAGTCGCGCTGCATGTCGATCACGACCAGCGCGGTTTTGGTGACGTCGAACGTGAATGGGCCCGGTTGGGCGTCGATCGAATACGTTGTGCCTGGTGATGTCTCGGGGGTCATCCAATCGCTTCCTTGATTTTTTCAGCCGGCCTGGCGTCGGGCTGCGCGTGGGTGTCGCCGTGCCCTGCCATATGCTGTCCTAGCACGGCCCGGTCCGCACGCGCGGCGGGCGTGTCGTACACCAGTTCGCCTTCGGCAATCACCATGATACGGTCTGCCAGTTCCAGCAACTCGTCGAGATCCTCGCTGACCAGCAGCACGGCCGCGCCTGCATCGCGTGCGGCCATCAACCGCGCGTGAATATCGGCGACCGAAGCGAAGTCGAGCCCAAATACCGGATTCGCGACGATCAGCACGTCCACCGGCTGGCCGAGTTCGCGAGCCAGCACCGCGCGCTGCACATTGCCGCCGGACAGCGTGCCGATGGCGCGCTCGGGCACCGGCGGCCGCACGTTGAATTCGCCGATCCGTTGCATCGCGCGCTCGCGCAGTGCGCGGCGGTCGAGCCACCAGCCGCCGCGTCTCAACGGCTCGCGGTCGAAGTCACGCAGCGCGAGATTTTGCGCGACGCTCATCGAGCCGACGCACGCGTTTTTCAACGGCTCCTCGGGAATCGCGAACACGCGCCGCTGGGTCATCTGATCGCGGGTTGCGTGGTACGGTCTGCCCGCCACCTGCATATCACCTGTTTTCACGCGACGCTGACCGACCAGCGCCTCCACCAGTTCCTTCTGGCCGTTACCGGAGACGCCCGCAAGGCCGAGAATTTCGCCCGCGCGCACAGACAGTGTCGCGTGCTTCACTGCCGTATGACCGCGATCGTCTTCCACGGACACATCGCGCAGCGCGAGACGCACTGGCGCCGCTTCGTCGAGTGGCTTGCGCGGCACGCGCTCCACGGAGACAGCGGCCATCACCGGCGCGTCCTGGGTGGCGACGGTGCCCATCATCCATGCGGCAAGCTGGTCGCGGTTCGTGTCTGCCACCGCGCTCGTGCCGACCTGGCGGCCTTTGCGCAATACGGTGACGTCGTCGGCATAAGCCATCACTTCGCGGAATTTGTGCGTGATCATCAGCACGGTCAATTCGCCGCGCGTGGTCAACTCGCGCATCAGGCCGAGTACTTCGTCGGCTTCCTGCGGGGTCAGCACCGAGGTCGGTTCGTCGAGAATCAGAAAACGCTGCTGTAGATAAAGCTGCTTGAGAATTTCGAGCTTCTGCTTTTCGCCGGCGGCGAGCGTCGCCACCGGCGCGTCCAGTGGCAAGCGAAACGGCATCCGCTGCATGAAGGCGGTGAGCGCCGCGCGCTCCGCTTTCCAGTCGATTTTCCATGACATCTTGCCGCGCGCGAGCAACAGGTTCTCTTCCACCGACAAACCCGACGCCAGCGTGAAATGCTGATACACCATGCCGATGCCCAACGCCTGCGCATCGCGCGGCGAGTGGATGTGAACCTCCTTGCCGTCGGCGGCGATCTGGCCGTCGTCGAGCACGCCATAGCCGACCAGCCCCTTCACGAGCGTGCTCTTGCCTGCACCGTTCTCACCGAGCAGCGCGTGAATCGTGCCCGCCTTGACCTTGATCGACACGCCGTCCAGTGCACGGAACGCGCCGAACGATTTGCTCGCGTCGATCACCTCGACGCCGAGCGCCTGCCGCGGTAGTGTCGACATGATCAGCCGCCTAGTGTTTGCAGCAACGCACCCGAGTCCGACACGGTGCCGAACACGCCGCCCTGCATCGTGATCATGTGCAGCGCGGCGTCGTGATTGTGTTTGTCGGTCGCGCCGCAGCAGTCGGCCAGCACCGTGCATTCGAAGCCGCGGTCGTTGGCCTCGCGCATCGTCGTGTGAACGCAGACGTCGGTCGTAATGCCGGTCAGGATCAGATTGACGATGCCGCGGGTGCGCAGGATCAGTTCGAGATCGGTCGCGCAGAACGAGCCCTTGCCCGGTTTGTCGATGACGATCTCGCCGTCGAGCGGCTTGAGTTCGTCGATGATCTCCCAGCCCGCTTCACCACGTACGAGAATCCTGCCGCACGGGCCGTCGTCGCCGATACCCACGCCGTCGGTACCCGCGCGGCGGCTGCGCCAGCGCTTGTTGGCAGGCAGATCGGACAGATCCGGCCGGTGCCCTTCACGCGTGTGAATGATCGTGAAGCCCTGCTCGCGCATCGTCTTCAGCACGCTTTTGATCGGCTCGATCGGCGCGCGGGTCAGCGACAGGTCGTAGCCCATCTTGTCGACGTAGCCGCCGTGGCCACAGAAATCCGTCTGCATGTCGATGATCACGAGCGCGGTGTTGTCCGGGCGCAGGTTGCCGTCGTACGGCCACGGGTAGGGTCTCGCTTCGATGAATCGGTTCATGGTGAAGACGTCCTGAGTTGGGTTCGAGAAGAGCAGTAGCGTTTCAAGGGGCGCAAACATGGCGCGCGTATGTCGACACGTCGGCACGTCAGCGGGTCAGCAGATCAGCGGGTCAGGCTCAGTTCGCCCGGCGCGCCCGCCAGCGTGCGATCCGGCCGGCAGTTGATGATCATGATCAGCAGCGTCAGCACGTAGGGCGCGGCGTTGTACAGGTAATAACCGCTGGTCACGCCGATCGCCTGCAACGCGGGACCGAGCGCGCCCGCCGCGCCGAACAGCAACGCGGCCCACAGACAACGCAACGGCTGCCAGCGCGCGAAGATCACCAGCGCAACCGCCATCAGGCCTTGTCCGCTGGAAAGTCCTTCGTTCCAGCTGCCCGGATAAACCAGCGACAGATACGCACCGCCTATCCCCGCGAACACGCCGCCCACGGCGGTCGCGGCAATCCGTACGCGGGTCAGCGGATAGCCCATCGCACGCGCCGTTTCCGCGTGATCGCCGACCAGCCGAAGCACCATCCCCCAACGCGTGTTTCGCAAACCCCATTGCAGAACGACAGCCAGAATCACGCCGATTACGAACAGCAGATTCAGATGCAGCGCGTTATGCAATTGCGGCGACGAACTCCACGCGCCGAGGTCGATGAACGGCAGCATTGGCGCTTGCGGTTCGATAAACGGTTTGCCGAGGTAGAACGCGAGTCCGGTGCCGAGCAGCATCAACGCGATGCCGAACGCGATGTCCGACACGCGCGGCAACGAGCACACGAGGCCGTGCAGGCAACCGAGCAGCAAGCCGACCAGCCCGGCGCACAACACGCCGGTCCACGGCGAGCCGCTGAGAAACGCCCCCGCGTAGCCGCTCATTGCGCCGGACACGAGAATGCCTTCGAGACCGAGATTCACGCGGCCGCCCTTCTCGGTCAGACATTCGCCGAGACTGACGAACAGATACGGCGTGCTGACGCGGATCGCTCCAGCAAATAGCGACAGCAACAGAATCACGATGGGAGAGTGCATATCAGGCATGGGTCTGCTCCAGTTGCACAGGAAGATCGGCTTGCGCGGCGGCCTGCAACTTCACGCGCCACGCGGCGATGCGGCCGCCGAGCGCTTCCCACGCAAGCAGGTTCGCGAACAGCAGGCCTTGCAGTACCAGGGTGGTGGCGTCGGGCAGATCGAGCCGTCGTTGCAGCAGACTGCCGCTCGCTTCGATTCCACCGATCATCAGCGCACACGCGATGATCGCCAGCGGGTTCTGGCGCGCGGCAAACGCGACCAGAATGCCCGCATAGCCATAGCCCGCCAGCAGCGACGCATTGGCGCTGCCCTGCACGGCCGCCACTTCGAACATGCCGCCGAGGCCCGCCGCCGCACCGCCGAGCACGCATGCGCTCAGAGCCAGCAGATTCACAGGCAGACCGACCAGCCGCGCGGCGCGATGGCTGCCGCCGACCACCCGCATCGCGAATCCCTTCGTGCTGAACTTCACGAACACCCACGCCGCGAGGCACGCGACGATGCCCCAGACGAGCCCCCAATGAGTGTCGAGCCCGGGGATCGAGCCGATCATCATCGAGTCGGGAACGGGATACGTGGACGGCTTGTTCAGACTCGCCGGATCGCGCAACGGCCCTTCGACCAGATGCTTGAACACGGCGATCGCGATATACGACATCAACAGACTGCTGATCGTCTCGTTGACGCCGCGCCACTGCCGCAGCGCACCGACCGCGCCGATCCAGACGCCGCCGGCGAGCATTCCGGCCACCGCCATCAGCGGCGTGGCGATCAGCCAGGGCGTGCCGTGCGGCAGCGCCTGAGGAACGATCGCCGCGCACATGCCACCGAGCGCGAGCGCCCCCTCGCCGCCGATCACGATCAGTCCGACCTGGGCGGGCAACGCGACGCACAGCGCGGTCAGCATCAACGGTGCAGCACGCAGCAAGGTGCTCTGCCACGCGAACGACGAGCCGAACGCGCCCTGGAAAATCAGCGCGATGGCATCGGGCGCGGGCTGTCCCTGCGCTAGCAGGAAAAGCGAAAACAGCAGCAACGTGCCGAGCACCGCCAGCACGGTCGGCAGCGCGGGCAGGAGCGACAGCATCACTCTTGCCATCGACGGATTAGGGGCATTGGCACGCATCGCGGCTCCTTCGTTTCATTCGACCCAATGGTTCCGACCCAGCGGAATCAGATTTGCCCAACCACGCCGTGCACCAGGTAATTCATGCTTTCCAGTGTGTAGTCGGTCTGCGCGTGACTCGTGCCCGATGCGATGGCGACGCCGCCCTTGTTGTCCTGCATCGGGCCTTTGAAGATCACGAAATTGCCGGCCACCATGCTGGTTTTGATCGTGTCGGCGTTGTGCTTCGCGACGTCGGTCACTTTCGCGCCGTACGGCGACATCTTCACGAAGCCTTCCTTCAGGCCGCCTCGGAGCACGTTCGGTTGTGCGGTGCCGGCTTGCGCGCCCGTCACCAGTTGCTTGTACGGCGTCGCCCAATCCCATTCCGCGCCGGTCAGATAGCCCTTCGGTGCAAGCGCCGCCTGGCTCGCGTGATAACCGCAACTCAATGCGCCGCGTTTCTCGGCTGTCTCGACCACGACCTTCGGGCCGTCGACGTGACAGGTCACCACATCGCAGCCCTGATCGACGAGACTGTTGGTCGCTTCGGCTTCCTTGACCGGCATCGACCAGTCGCCGGTGAAAATCACCTGGGTGGTGATCGACGGATCGACGGATTGCGCGCCGAGCGTGAACGAATTGATATTGCGCAGCACCTGCGGAATCGGTTTGGCCGCGACAAAGCCGAGCTTCTTGCTCTTCGTCATATGACCGGCGACTACGCCGTTAAGGTACTGACATTCATCGATATAACCAAAGTAGCTGGTGATGTTCGGCGGGTTGCCCTGCTTCCACAATCCGCCGCAATGCGCGAATCGCACCTTCGGATACTTCGCGGCCATCTTCAGCACGTGCGGGTCGAAGTAACCGAACGAGGTCGCGAAGATCAACGTCGCGCCGTCCTGTTCGATCATCGCTTCCATGGTCTTCTGGACGGCGATGGTCTCGGGCACGTTCTCTTCCTCGACCACCTTCACGCCCGGCATCTTCTTGATGACGGCAGCGGCCGTTGCCTGCGCCTGGTTGTAGCCGTAGTCGTTGCGCGCACCGACGTAGATCACGCCGACCGTCGTGTTCGGTGCGGCAAATACCGACTGGATGGGCAGAATATTGCCAAGCGTCAACAGGCTGGCGCTCTTGATGAAATTGCGGCGACTGGTCATGGTGTCCAATTCCTGAGTAAGGATGAGTGAGCGGGCCGGGTTGGCGTGGTTGGAGATGAAGAGCTGATGGATCGCGGGCGCGTTTCAGCGTTGCAGGCTGTCGAGATACGCAAGCCAGCCGCCGAACGACGTGATGTCGACGGCACCGCTGCCGTCGCCGACTGCCGCTGGCTCGCAGATGAAGCCCTTCACGGTCAGTCCGCTAGCGAGTTGCAGCGTGCCGATGCCAAGCGGTGCGGGTACCTCGGCGACGAACTGGCCGAAGGTCCGCAACGGCAGGTCCCATAGTTCGATGGCGATCGGCTGGCCTGGCTGATCACTGGCGTCGGTCACGCGCACGAGACCGGGTTTAGGCGGCTGCGTGTTTGCGAGGGCAAAGAGCTGGTAGCCAGCGGCGGTGTGCGTCGCTTCAATGAAGCGCGCGCCGGCTTGCTGAAGCTGCCAGTTCAACGGCTGGCCACGCAGATGCGCGCCGACCACGGCGAGCGTGATGCTCGGCTCCTGGAACGGTAACGGGTCGATCGTGGGTGCGGTTTTCGCTGCACTTGCGGCCGGGTTCTTCGCGGCGGGCGGCGTGTCAGTGGGATCGGTTGCATTGGTGGCAGCGGCGGCGAACAGCGCCTGAATCCGTGCGCCCAGATCCGCAAGCAGACGGTCCGCTCCGCTCGGCGCAATCAGCGTGACGCCCGCAGGCAGGCCGTCACGGCGCCGCTGACACGGCACCGCCAGCGCGCACAGATCGAGCAGGTTCACGAAGTTCGTATAGGTGCCCAACTGACTGTTCAACTCGACGGGATTGGCCTGCACGTCCGCGATCAGCGGATGCGTCGGGGTGGTCGGCACGATCAGCACGTCGATGCTGTCGAACAGCGTTTCAGCGTGACGCTTCAGATCGGCCAGCGCGTAGTGGCCATTGAACAGATCGACGGCGTTGAACTGGTCGGCCTTGCCGATCACCTTCGCGACGGTCGGGTCGATCGCTTCACGGTGACTGTCGAAAAAAGCACCCAGCGCGGCGCGGCGCTCCGCGACCCATGGGCCGTCGTACAGCAGCGCTGAGACGGCCTTGAGCGGTGCGAAATCGATCGGCTGGGGGGTGACGTGCAGATGCGTCGAGAGCGTGTCGAGTGACGCGGCGAAGGCCTGGCTCGCGGCCGCATCGCCGAAAAATTCGAGCGGATCGGGCACGCCGACGCGCGGCGCTCCACGCAGCAAACCACGCGGACGCACCTTGCGCGAATAACCGTCGAGTGGATCGAAACAGGCTATCTGGTTCAGCACGCGCCACGCATCGTCGACATCGTGGGCAAACACCGAAATCGTATCGAGACTGCGGCACGCCGGCACGACACCGCGCTTGCTGACCAGTCCCAGCGACGGTTTCAGTCCGACGAGTCCGTTGAAGCCTGCGGGTACGCGGCCCGAACCGGCTGTGTCAGTGCCTAGCGAAAACGCCACGCAGCCCGCTGCCACCGCGACCGCCGAACCCGAACTGGATCCGCCCGATACCCGCAACGGCGACTCGGTGTGACGCACCGCGCCGTAAGGCGAACGTGTGCCGACGAGGCCGGTCGCGAACTGATCGAGATTGGTCTTGCCGATCAGGATCGCGCCCGCATCGAGCAGACGCTGCACGGCGAACGCCGACACGCCCGGGGTATAGCTGAACGGCTCGCAGGCGGCAGTGGTCGGCAAACCGGCGACGTCGATGTTGTCCTTCACCGCGAACGGCACGCCGAACAGCGGCATACGTTCGAAAATTGCGCTGCCCTGTGCTTCGAACTGCGCGTCGAGCGCGCGGGCGCGTGCTTCGAGCGCCTCGGTTGGCACACGCAGAATCCAGACTTCGGGCCGATCGATTTCGTCGATACGGGCGAGCGCGGCCGCTATGGTTTGCGTGGGCGTCGAGGTTCGGTCTGCATAAGCGTCGAGCAGACCTTTGACCGTCATGGATGCAGATTTGGGCACTTGTCCTTCCTTGAGTTCAATCTTGAATACAAGTTTGAACTCAAATTAGCAGGAGCTATGCCATGTGCGTGACGAGTTGGGGAAACTGGGCTGTCTGCGTTGTCGGGCGGGCTTTCCCGGCCTTTTCAGCTGGCCGGACAGCCAGCTTTCAGATACCTGATGGTGACGCGCCGTTGGTGCAGCGCTCACCAACTCGGTGATTGCACGCCCCGCGCTTGCGCCTGTCGATTCAACGACAGGCCATCGTGCAGCTTCGGCAGTCTTTCAGAGTCGGCGTGAAGCCATTCGCGTAGTCAGCACGTGAGGACGTACGCGTCGGGGGTCGTTAAAGCGGAACGATGCAAGTCGCCAATCAACGGCAGAAAAGCGTCAGGGATCTCGTGGGGAATCAGTCTGCTGCCGACCACGCGTTTCGACGCTCACGCACTCGCCGACTTCTTTCGCTTCTCCGACGCCGCGTTCAACAGTGCCGGCTCCGTCGCCCCGCTCACCACGAACGCCCGCACCATCTCATGCGCCTGATTCTTATGATCTTCCTGCCATTGCGGCGCGAGCATGTCGGTATTGAAGATTCGCGACAACGTATACGCGTTGGACTTATGAAACGAGCACAAGCTCACGAGGCCGACATAAAGATGCAGCGCATCCATATTCTTGCGCAACGAACCATCGCGCTCGCCACGCGCGATCACCGTGCGCAGCAGACTCAACACCGGCGACGACATCTCCGGAATCGCGGTGGAACGCTTCATCACACGGGCGCGGTTCAGATTTTCGAACGACAACAGCTTTGACAGCTCGGGATGCGCCGCGAAGTGCCCTTCGATGAAATCGTAAAGCTGCACGATCGCCGTGACCGGATCGATCCGGTCGACATCGAGCTTGAGCTTCAGTTCGGCTTCCCGCAGCCGCGCCAGCACGAATTCGAGTACTTCGAGATAAAGCGCTTCCTTGCCGCCAAAGTAGTGATAGATCATCCGGATGTTGACCTTCGAGCGGCTCGCGATCGTTTCCACTCGCGCGCCGCTCAGCCCTTTGTCCGAAAACTCGGCAAGCGCAACTTTGAAGATGCGTTGACGGGTCGCTGCCGCGAGCTTCTGGCGCTGGGTTGTCGGAGCCGGGGCGGCGGTGAGCGTGCCCGACGCTAAAGCGGGTGCAACGGAAGTCGTTCGGACTGAAGCGCGTGTCATATCGATGGCAAGCCTGGGCGGTGGCGGGTTGCTTGAATAAAGTACGTTCGGCGTCACGCATTCGTTGAACGCAGCGTGACGCCCCAGCATTGTAAGCGCGGCCTTATCGGCGGAACGGCTGGGTCAATGCGAGCGGTGCGGTTTGCCGGCCGATTAGTCCCGCCACTGCGATCAGCGCGAGTAAATACGGCAACATCACCAGCAGCGCGGTCGGCACATGCACGCCGATCAGCGGCAACTGGAACTGCAACGCACTCGCTGCGCCGAACAGCAGGCATGCACCCACGGTGCGGCCAATTTTCCAGTTACCGAAAATGATTGCCGCAATCGCAAGGTACCCCGCGCCGCTGGTCATTCCTTCCGTGAAGGTGTGGATGTCGCCGATCGAAATGAAGCAGCCCGCTGCGCCCGACATCACGCCCGAGAACAGCACGGCGCCATAACGCAGCCGCGTCACCGACAGTCCCGATTGATCGACCGAGCGCGGCGCCGCGCCCACTGCGTGCAGAGCCACGCCTAACGCGGTACGCCGCATCACGAGCGACGTCGCGACGAGAATCGCGAGACCCAGATAGACCAGCCACACCTGGTGAAACACCGGCTCACCGATCACCGGAATTGCACCGAGCCCTGGCGGCGACCAGCGCGCCAGCCCCGGAATTGCGGCGCTCGAACGTTCGCCGAAAAGCTCCCGATAAGCCAGCGTCGTCGCCCCGAGCGCGAGAATGTTGATGCCGATGCCCGTCACGATCTGATTGGCGCGTAACGTCACACTCAGGAACGCCTGCAACAACGCAATCGGCAGCACGCCGAGCATGCCGATGGCCAGTCCGAGCGACGCGTTGCCGGTGGCCCACGCACCCGCTGCGCCGAGAAACGCGCCGGACAGCATCATGCCTTCCACGCTCATATTGAGCACGCCGGCGCGTTCGCTGATC
Organism: Paraburkholderia metrosideri; assembly: GCF_904848625.1. Taxonomy (GTDB): domain Bacteria; phylum Pseudomonadota; class Gammaproteobacteria; order Burkholderiales; family Burkholderiaceae; genus Paraburkholderia; species Paraburkholderia metrosideri. The sequence goes on along the minus strand of NZ_CAJHCP010000002.1, from coordinate 657,661 downwards.
AACTCGCCGGTCGATGCCAGCATCAGCGGCGCGGCAAAGCGAATCGACGAGCCGACAAAAGCCGCCACAAATTCCGCATTCATTAGCGTGCTCCTTTGGGTTCGAGCCACAATGAACCGCCCGCGAGCGCGACGATCACAATGCCCTGCACGATCAGCACCAGCGCCGACGGCACCGACGCGACCATTTCCATATTGATGCCGCCCGAGCGCATAAAGCCGAACAGCAGCGCCGCCGCACACACACCCGTCATCGAGCCGCGTGCGAGCAGACCAACGACGAGGCCGTCGAAACCATAGCCCGATGAAAAGCCCGCTTTCAACGAGTACTGGTCGCCTTGCAGCATCAACGCACCGGCGAGCCCGCCGAGCGCACCCGCCAGCGCCAACGCGCCGACCACCGTCGAGGTGATCGGCATGCCGGCGCGGCGTGCGGCCACGGCGTTCAGGCCGACCGCGCGCAAGTACATGCCGAAGCGGCTATAGGCGAGCATCAGCGCGACCGCGACGCATAGCACGACGGTGAGCGGCAAGCCGACGTGCAGGCCGGTCGAGCTGGTCGAAGACAGCATCGGCAATTTGGTCGCGTCGGGAATCTCGAGCGATTCGGGCAGCGTGGCCGCGTTGCTCATCGGCTGACGCAGCAGCGCTTCCGATTGCACGCACCAATAGAGCAGCCACACGGCGATGAACGTGAGCAGCAGCGTGCTGATCACTTCGTTGGTGCCGGCGCGGGCTTTCAGCCAGCCGGGGATGGCGCCCCAGGCGGCACCCGCTAGCGCGGCGGCCAGCATCGGCAGAATGAACGACAGCCCCAGCGGCAAATGTGCAACGTGACCGTAGAGGCTCACCGCGGTGGCGACGATCCCGCCCATCGCAATCTGCCCTTCTCCGCCGACGTTGGTCAACTGCGCGCGGTTCGCCAGCACGAAGCCGCCGCCGACCAGCGCGAAGACCAGGCTGCGATTGATCGACGCGCCGATTGCATAGGGCGAGCCCCACGCGCCATCGGCAAACGCGGCGAGCGCGTCGCCGATCGGCACGTGAACCAGCGCGATCAGCGCCAGTGCCGCGGCGACCGCGACCAGCGCCGCGCCACCCAGCACCAGGGCGGTTCTGAGACGCCGCGAAGCACGCCATGATGCACGCGGTAAAGAGGCTAATGAGGTAGTGGTCGAAGTCATGCTGTCTGGCCTGCCATCCATGCGCCGATGCGCTCGCGTTGAAGAGTGAGTTGCGACTTGTCCGGCACACAGGTGCCCATGATGCGGCCGCGATACATGACGAGCACGCGGTCGGCCACCGCCATCAACTCGTCCAGTTCCGAAGAGATCAGCAGGACGCCGACGCCGTCGTCGCGTGCCGCGCGAATGTGCTCGTACACGGCGGCGACTGCGCCGACGTCCAGACCGCGGGTCGGCTGCGCGGCGACCAGAACGGCGAGGCCGTCGAGCGTGAGTTCGCGCGCGAGCACCGCTTTCTGCTGATTGCCGCCAGACAGACCACGAAACGCGACATCGGGGCTGGCAGCGCGTACGTCGAAGCGCTGCATCAATGTACGCGCGTCGCGCCGCATCGCGCGGCGACGCATGAAGCCGCGCCGTGCGTAGTCGTCGAGACGGTTGAGAAACAGGTTGTCGGTGACACTCATGTCGGGCACGCAGCCGACCGCGTGCCGGTCTTCCGGCACGACGCCGACGCCCGCCCTGGTCAGCGTCTGCGGAGCGGCATGCGTGCAGTCTTTGCCTTGCACGAAGAAGCGCCCTGCGCTCGCTTTCTGCATCCCCGCCAGCACCGCGCCGAGTTCGCTTTGACCGTTGCCTTCCACGCCCGCAATGCCGACGATCTCGCCACGGTTGACCACCAGCGTGCAGTCCTGCAAACGCATCACGCCGTCTGCGTCGCGCACGGTGAGACCGTCGACCTGCAATGCTTCGTCAGCGAGCGGGCGTCCATACGGTGACGCGCTGGGTGTTGCGGCGGGTGCTACCGCGCGCACCGTGTTATCCGCGGGCTGCGCGTCGTTAGCCTGGGCCGGACGTTGAATCATCGCTCGCACGAGCGCATCGACATCGGCGGAAGGATTGCTGGAGCGGGCTACCACTCGCCCGCTTTGCAACACCGTCGCGCGATTCGCAATGCGGCGAATTTCCGCGAGCTTGTGGGTCACCAGCACGACCGCACAGCCTCGCTCGACCACCTTCGCGCAGGTGTTCAGCAACGCGTCGATTTCAGCCGGCAACAGCACGGCGGTCGGCTCATCCAGCACCAGCAGGCGCGGCTCGCGGATCAGACATTTGACGATCTCGACCCGCTGCTTTTCACCCACCGACAGATCCGCGACCCGTGCGTCCGGATCGAGCGCGAGCCCCAGTTCCGCGACCAGAACGCGCACGCGCTGCGCTTCGCGTTTGCGGTCGAGCCAGCCACGCGCCTGGCCCAGCAGCAGGTTGTCGAGCACGCTCACGTCTTCGACCAGACTGAAATGCTGATGAACCATCGCGATGCCGTGCGTCAGCGCATCGCGCGGACTATGAGGCCGGTACGGTGCACCGTCGAGCCACATCGCACCGGCATCGGGTTGATGCACGCCGAACATCACGTTGCACAGTGTCGATTTGCCCGCGCCATTTTCGCCGAGCAGACAATGCACTTCACCGGCGCACAATTCGAGCGACACGTCGGTCAACGCCTGGAACTGCCCGAAGCGTTTGCCGATGCCGTCCATGCGCAGCACGCTGGCGCGGGGTGTCGCCGCTTCGCCCACCGGCACGGCCGCAGCAGGTGCGGAAACAGGAGTCGCGTCCATATCAGCCTTCTGACACCTTGATCTTGCCGCTTTCGATGTCCTGCTCGATCTGCTTGAGCTTCGTCGTCATTTCAGGTGACGGCTTGCACACCACCATGTCCGACGCTTTCGGTCCCATTGCCAGACCGAACGCCTTGTAACCCGGCTGCCATGTGCCGGCCGCCATCTGATCGATCGCGTACTGCACCTGATAACCGACGCCCGTAATCGAATACGCGATATACAACGGGTCGGTGCCGCACCGGTCCGTATAGCTGCCGATCACGTGCGTGTGCTTCTCGCTGGCCGCCTGCTCCATGCCGCGCAAGCCGAGATTGAGAATGTGATAGTGGACGTCCGCGCCTTGCGAGATCGCCGCGAGCGTCGCTTCCTTGGCCTTCGACACGTTGTCGAAATCGCCCGTATAGCTCTCGAAGTACTTGATCTTCGGATTGATCGAGCGCGCGCCGTTACCGAATTCCTTGCCTGCGTTGACGATCGACGGAATCTCCATCCCGCCGACATAACTCACCGCGCCGTTCTTCGACAGCATCGCCGCTGCGGCGCCCGCGACGTAGGCAATTTCCGCCTGCTTCACGTCATAGCCCGCGACGTTCGGCGGCATGTCCTGCCCCTTGTTGCCGCCGACAATCGCGAACTTCACATTCGGAAAGCGCTTTGCGATCTTGAGCACCGACGCCTGCGTCTGTCCGCCGACGCCGATCACCAACTGGTTCTTCGACGCGAGGTTGGTCAACGCCTGTTCCATGTCCGCGTAGTTGATGTTCTCGATCATCTGCGTCTTCAACTTCGGGCCGAGTTCTTTCTGTGCAGCGGCGAGCCCGTCGTAGCCGGACTCCATCCAGCCCTTGTCCGACTTCGAGCCGGGAATCAGCACGCCGACCCGTAGCGGATCGGCTGCGACCGCATGAACCGCAGCAGTCGACGCAGCGACTGCAACCACACATGTAGCGAGCGTTTTGAGCGTGGCGATCTTGTTGAGCAACATTCTGGCATTCCTTTTGCGTTTGGTTTGGGTAAGTAGGTTATTCATGAACGAAGCAAATGCAACTTCGATGCCAAGTAACGATTTGCGCGGTGTGGCCGCCTGGTTCAGACCCGCCTGAAATACCGGATCAGAGGTTGCCCCGATGCGCTGCCCAACAGTCGCGGCGGCCTCTTTCAAACAGTCATTCAAACTCAATGGAGAATTTTTGATGAAACAGCACGACGCCTACGGCACAAGCGTTTCCGGTCAGTTGGGCCGCGACGGACGGCCCCGCTGGAGCGCGAGCGACACGCTGGTCGACATGTCGTTGCCCGCGCCTGAGCCGGTCGTCGCGACGCTGCCGTGCGAGCCGCAAAACGTGCGTCTCGATCTGCGCAGCACCGCGATTATCGTGATCGATATGCAGAATGATTTCTGCACCAGCGGAGGATGGGTTGCCCAGATTGGGGGCGATTTCAGTGCCGACCGCGCGCCGATTGCACCATTGCAGCGCCTGCTGCCGGTGCTGCGCGAAAACGGTGTGCCGGTCATCTGGGTCAATTGGGGCAACCGCCCCGATCTCGCGAACATGCCGCCGAACCAGTTGCATCTCTATAAGCCGAAAGGCGTGGGGACCGGCCTCGGCGAGCCGCTCGCGAGCAACGGTTCTCATGTGCTCGAAAAGGATTCGTGGGCGGCGGCCGTGGTCGATGAACTCGCGCCGCTGCCGCAGGATATCTGTGTCGACAAATATCGCATTAGCGGCTTCTGGGACACCCCGCTCGACAGCATTCTGCGTAATCTCGGTATTCGCACCGTGATGTTCGCGGGCGTGAATACCGACCAGTGCGTGCTGCATTCGCTGACCGATGCGAATTTCCTTGGCTATGGCTGCGTGCTGGTCGAAGACTGCTGTGCGACGTCGTCGCCGGCATTCTGTACCGAAGCGACGATCTGGAACGTGAAGAAGTGCTTTGGCTTCGTCACCGATTCGGCGCGGATTGTCGACGCACTGGCGGACGTCAAATGAGTGCGTTTATTCCTGGTCCGCGTGTGCGAGTGGCCGCGACCTCGCGAGGGCCACTCGATGGCTTGCGCTTTGCCGTCAAAGATCTGATCGACGTTGCCGGCGTGGTGACGGGTGGCGGCAATCCGGACTGGCTGGCGAGCCATCAGGCCGCGCCTGTCAACGCGCGTTGTGTCGACATGGTGCTGGCCGCCGGCGCGACGCTCGACGGAAAAACGATTACCGATGAACTCGCCTATAGCCTCGAAGGTGCGAACCATCATTACGGCACGCCGCTTAATCCGCACTGGCCGCATGCATTGCCGGGAGGGTCGTCGAGTGGTTCGGCGTCTGCGGTCGCGGCTGGCGAGGTGGACTTTGCACTCGGCACCGATACCGGTGGCTCCGTGCGTGTGCCTGCCGCGTTCTGCGGTGTGTGGGGGATGCGACCTACGCATGACGCGATCTCGCTCGAAGGCGTGTTGCCGTTCGCGCCGTGCTTCGATACGGTTGGCTGGTTCGCGCGGTCTGTCGACGTGCTGGCCGCCGTGGGCGACGTGTTGCTACCCGCGGATCTGGCTCACGTCGTCAAGCCGCTGGCGCGACTGGTCCGCGTTAACGAAGCGTTCGAGGCTCGCGCACGCAACGAGGCCGACGACGCATCGAGGCTGGTTGCGCTGGCTGAATCGCTAGGGGCTGCCACTTCGCTCGACGTATTCGCCGGCGGCGAAGCGCGTTGGCTCGCGTGTTATCAACGTGTCCAGGACCTCGAAATCGATGCCACGCTCGGGCATTGGATCCGATCTGCACAGCCGCACTTCGGTCCTTCCATCGTTGAACGCTTCGCCAGGCTGAACGTGCTGGACACCAAACAGGCGGCCCAATACCGCGCGCTTCATACCGAGTTGCGCGGCATGCTGGACCCGCTCTTCGACCAAAAGGTTGTGCTCGTCATGCCGACCACCCCGGTCGCGTTGTTATCGAAGCAAGCGTCGGCCGACGCAATCGGCGGCTTCTACCACGATGCCCTCACGATCAACGCGCTTGCCACGGTTGCCGGTCTACCGCAAATCACGCTGCCTTTCCGCGACGAAATCGATCGTCCGCTCGCGCTGTCGATCATTGGCGCACGCGGCAGCGATCGCGCGTTGCTGAGCCTCGCGCGCGATCTATACTCGCGCCACACGCGCCCCAACCTTCAGTAGTGGAGCATCGATGCAGAATCCGAAATCCGTCGGCGGCACGGGCGGCATGGTCACCAGTCCTCATGCGTTAGCGAGCGAAGCCGGCCGCGATGTATTGCGCGCGGGTGGGAACGCGATCGAGGCCGCGATTGCGATCGGTGCAGCGCTGTGCGTTACCTATCCGCACTTCACCGGGCTGGGTGGCGACGCGTTCTGGGTGATCGGCGACCGCGATGGCATGCTGCGCACGGTGTCCGGCATCGGTCAGGCCGCCGCGCAACTGCCCGCGTTCGACTCCGCGATTCCGGCGCGCGGCGCGGAATCCGCCATCACGACTGCCGCCACGGTCGATACATGGCATCGCGCCTATGAGATCAGCAAAAGCGCATGGAGCGGCACGCAAACATGGTCGTCGCTGTTCGACCGAGCAATCGACTATGCCAGCGAGGGCTTTCCGGTCACGCCGTCACAGCATTTCTGGCAGACGTTGCGCGCTGGCGAATTGAATGCGCTACCCGGCTTCGCCGGGACCTTCGCACCGCACGGCAACATTCCCGCTATCGATGAGCGTTTTGCGCAACCAGCACTGGCCAGAAGTATCGAACGGATTGCCCGCTTCGGTGCGCGCGAATTTTATGAAGGCGATCTCGCGGAGCGAATGGCGCGCGGCTTGCAAAAGGCTGGCTCACCCGTCAGCGCGAGCGATCTCGCCCGAACTCATGCACGCGACGAAACTCCGTTGCGCGTCGCGTATCGCGGCGGCGAACTGGTGAGCCTGCGGCCGCCGACGCAAGGCGTCACGACGCTGCAAATCATGGGAACGCTAAATCGATTCGACCTACGCTCGATTCCCGAAGGCAGCGCTGATTACTATCACCTGTTGGTGGAAGCGGTGAAATGCGCGTTTGTCGATCGTGACCGCTTCGTGTCCGACCCCGAGTTCAACCCCGTGCCCGTCGAACAGATGCTGTCGGCCGCCACGCTCGACGCGCATGCCCGCGCGATTAATCCGCGCGAAGCACGTGCATGGCCGCATGTGTTTCGTCCCGGCGACACGGTGTTTATCGGCGCAACCGATAGCCAGGGGCGCAGCGTCAGCGTGCTGCAAACGGTCTATTTCGACTGGGGCAGCGGCGTGGTGGCAGGCGACACCGGCGTTCTGTGGCACAACCGGGGGGCATCGTTCAGCACGAATTCCGCCCATCACAACGCCGTGCAGCCGGGCAAGCGGCCCTTTCATACGCTCAACCCCGGCATGTATCTGAAAGACGGCCGCCCGCATCTATTATTCGGCACGCAGGGTGCGGATGGTCAGCCTCAAACGCTTGCCGCCATCCTCACGCGGTTGATCGATTATGGAATGGACCCCCTCACTGCCCTCGCCCGCCCGCGCTTTCTACTCGGCAAGACCTTCTCCGATACCCGCGATGCGTTAAAGCTCGAAGAAGATGCCGGAGCGGATGTGTTTGCAACACTCGCGGCACGCGGGCATGAAGTGAGCGCAATTGCGGCACAAAGTCCATTGGCGGGCCACCCCGGCGTGATTCGAATCGATACCGACGGTTCGGCCTTGGGTGCGCATGACCCTCGCAGCGATGGACGCGCACTCGCGATTTGAAAGACGTTCGACGCGCAGGGTGTCGCAACCTGCGCGTCGAACCATCAATCACTCGAGCGTGAAGCGATCCCGCGTCGTCACATAATCACTCGCGCCGAACCGGCCCACTGGAAAATAGTGCTGCAAACGCACGCGCCATGTGTCGATATCGATCAACTCATCACGCGCATGCAGCCGATGCACGCGGCCGATAAAAATCTGCCTGCTGCTCGTTTCCAGGGTTTCCCAGATCGTGCATTCGAACGCAACCGGCGCTTCTGCAATGCGCGGCGGCGCAACGTGAGAACTCGGCACGGGCGTCAGTCCGACCTCTGCAAGCTCGCTGACATTCGGTGGCAAGCGTGCACCGCAACGATGCATTTTCTGGGCGATGGCTTCGTCGGCGAGATGCACGACGAACTCACCGGTGCGCACGATATTGACCGCTGTATCTTTCAGTGTGCCGTCCGCCACACGATTGATGCTGATCATTACGATCGGCGGCTCCTCGCCTAGCATGTTGAACATCGAGAAAGGCGCGGCGTTGATCGTGCCGTCGGCGCCGAGCGTGGTGACAAGCGCAATCGGACGCGGCACGATCAGGCTCGCCATCAGCTTGTAGCGCTGGTATTCGGTGATCGCTTCGAAATCGATTTCCATGTCGGTTGGCCTAGTTGGAAGAAGCGTGGACGGTCAGGCCGAGCAATTGGCCGAGGCTTTTTTCGCCGCGCATCCGCGAGGTTTCAATGCGGTCCTGTAAATCGCGCAGATGCGCGTCCATGTGCACCATTGCCCCCGCTGCATCGCGTGCTTCGATGCAATCGACAATCGCAGCATGCTCCGCGTGCTCGCACGGTGCGTGCCCCGGCGGTTCATACACACCGACAATCAGCGAGCAGCGCGATACGAGTTCCTTCAGATAGTTTTGCAGGATCGAATTGCCGGCCAGCGCGGCGATGCGCATATGAAATCCGCTGGCAAGCGTCGCCCACGAAGGTTGATCGAAGCGATGCATCGCGTCGTGCTCGCTTGCCAATTGTTGCCGCAACGCCTTGATGTCTTTGTCGCTAGCGCGTTGCACCGCCAGCTCGACCAGCATGCGTTCGACGGAACGCCGCGCTTCGAAGATCTCACGCGTTTCTTCCGGCGTCGGTTCGGCAATCACCGCGCCTTTGTTCGGACGCAATACGACGATGCCGTCGTACGCGAGCTTTTCGAGCACTCGACGCACGACCGCGCGGCCCACGCCGAATAGCTGGCACAACTCGGGCTCCGGCAATTTGGTGCCGGGTGTCAGCCGGTGATTCAACACGCCGTCGAAGATCGATTGATAGATACGGGTATCGATATCCGCCTCCTCACGCGCCGTGTTCCTTGCGGTGGCCACGCCGGCTTTCGCGTTCATACAATGGCCGGCCGTACGATGTCGTCCCGCTCCAGAGCGTCCATATGACTGGCAATCGCGCCGGGCGTCGTCATCCACAGGTTACCCCGCGCGCGTGCCGCTGCGATATGTTCAAGCGCGCGACGCAAATGCCTCAGGCGATACGGCTGCCCCACCAGATACGGATGCAATGCAATACCCATCACGAGTGCCTGAGGCCGTGCGCCGCGATTCGCCTGTTCGAGCATCTCGTCGAACTGATCGATGATCATGTCGGCGAACGCACGGCCATCCATGTGACGGCCTACCATCATCGGCAGATCGTTCAGTTCCTGCGGATACGGAATCGACCACAGCGGCTTGCCGCGCGTGTTCATGCGCACCGGACGATCGTCGTGACACCAGTTCAGCGTATACCGATAGCCGGTCTCCGCAAGCAGGTCGGGCGTCAGATGCGATTCCGAAATCCACGGTGACAGCCAGCCCTGCGGCGGCATACCCGACACTTGCGCAATCCGCTCGCGGCAATGCAACAGCAACTCACGTTCGCCGCGTTCGTCGAGATCGCTCTGCCGATGCGCGTTCGTATGACCGTGGCCGATCAGTTCGTCGCCACGCGCGACGCAGGCTGCAATCAACTCGGGACAATGATCGTAGAGCGCGGTGTTGATGAGTGTGCCCGCCGGCAGGTCCAGCTGATCGAAGAGTTCGATACAGCGCCATGCGCCCACCCGATTACCGTACTCGCGCCAACTATGGTTCAGCACATCCGGTTGCGGCGAAATCGGACCGAGCGCCGCGCCAAGACCTTCGCCAAACGCAAAGTGCTCGATATTGAAGCCCAGATAAACCGCGAGACCGGCATCGCCAGGCCAGCGGAACGCATCGCTGTCGGTGATCGGCCGGTAGGGAAAGCGGCCGTGCGTGGCGATCGATTCGCGCGCGCGGTTCAGTGCTGCAGGCAGGTTCCGTATGTCGTTCATTGAGAAGAAGCCGTAGTTGATGAATGGCGTCGAATCGTGCAACGGGTCGCGTCAGGCATGAACCGGATTGGCCGGTTCATGCCCCGGGACGGACCGAAGACGCACCGTGATTGCGCAGAAACAGGTCTTGCCGATCGCTAACGATCGTTGGGGCAAATCGTTTGCAATATGCGAGCCAACGTGTAGACGTTAAGCACAACGGCGCGTTGGCGATCTGCGAGCGGGGCGATAGGCCGGATGGCACATGTCTTGCATTTGCCTGCTTCGCATTAACGGCATGTCTGTTTCGTGCATGCCCCACTGTTCGCCGTTCACGAGGACCCTTCCTTCATGATTCAGTCTGCTTCAACGGTGCTCGAAACCAAAGCCGCCGACATCGAACTGGTGCATGTGTCGAAGCAATACGGCGATTCGCTTGCGGTCGACGCGATCGACCTGCGCATTGCAGGCGGCCAGTATTGCTGCCTGCTTGGTCCATCGGGCTGCGGCAAAACCTCGACCTTGCGGATGATCGCCGGTCATGAATCCGTCTCTGAAGGTGACGTTCTGATTGCTGGTCGAAACGTCACACGTGCGGAGCCCGCCGCGCGAGGAACCGCGATGGTGTTCCAGAACTACGCCCTTTTCCCGCATCTGAGCGCGCTCGACAACGTTGCGTTCAGTCTGAAAATGCGCGGCGTGGCCAAGGATGTTCGACGCAAGCGCGCGGCCGAATTACTCGAACTGGTAGCGATGTCCGCTTATGCCGAGCGCAAACCAGCGCAGTTATCGGGCGGCCAGCAGCAGCGCGTGGCGCTCGCGCGCGCGTTGCTGAATCAGCCAGGCTGCCTGCTGCTGGACGAACCGCTCTCCGCACTCGACCCGTTCCTGCGCGTACAGATGCGTGCCGAACTCAAGCGTTGGCAGAAAGAACTCGGCATCACCTTCGTTCACGTCACGCACTCGCAGGAAGAAGCGATGGCGCTCGCCGATCTCGTCGTGGTGATGAGTCATGGCCGGATCGAACAGAGCGGCACGCCGTTCGAAGTATTCAATCATCCGCGCACCGAATTCGTGGCCCGCTTTCTGGGCGGCCATAACGTCTTCAATACGAATGGCCGCTTGTTTACCGTGCGCGCCGATCATCTGCGCGTCGTGCCGCATGGCGTCACGCCGGTGCAGAACGCAAGCGGAGAAAGTGGCATGACGCGCATTGGCGGCGTGCCCTGCAAAGTCCGCGAAGCTGAGTACCAGGGCACGCATCTGCGGATGACACTCGATCCGCTCGACGGCTCGCCCGAACTGATTTCATTCGTGAGCGACGGCGATTACGACCCTTCGCGGCTGGGCCCGGATGCTCGCGTGGTGGTGTGGTGGAACGAGCAGGACGCGCATCCGCTGGCGGCTTGATGAATTTGACGCCCTGTTAGCAGGGACTTTACGTCAGGCAGCAACGAATACCGCATTAAACAAGCGCTAAAACGAACGTCAAATGAGGAGAAAGCAATGAGTGAAGCGAACGAGAGCCCGGCAGTGGCCGCAGCGGATGTCAAGGAAAAAGGCCTGTCGCGCCGCACGTTCATTAAGGGCGCGGTGGCAGCGGCCGGTATCGCCGGTTTTCCGTACGTCCACGCGCAGGAAAAAATCACGCTGCGCTATCTCGGCACGGCAGTCAACCAGAGCGCCGACATCGCGAAGAAGTTCAAGGAAGACACCGGGATCGAAATCCAGTACGTACCGGTCACGACCGACGACGTCGCCAAGCGCATCATTACCCAGCCCAACTCGTTCGATATCGTCGACACCGAATATTTCGCGCTCAAAAAACTGATTCCGGCCGGCACGCTCGCGGGCATGGACACCAAGCGCATCAAACTCGCTGACAAGATCACGCCGGTCCTCACGCGTGGGGAAGTGAACGGCAAGAAGATCGGCGATCAGGGTACTGCGCCGAAGAAAGTGATGTTTCTGACCGGCGCGCGTTCGACCGAGTTCTCCGCGACGCCGACCGAATGGATGACGCTGATTCCCACCACGTATAACGCGGATACGCTGGGCATTCGACCCGACCTGATCAAGCACCCGGTCGACAGCTGGGCGCAACTGCTGAACCCGGAATTCAAAGGCAAGGCCGCGCTGCTGAACATTCCCGCAATCGGCATCATGGATTCGGCAATGGCCATCGAGGCGATGGGTCACATGAAATACGGCGACAAGGGCAACATGACCAAAGCCGAGATCGACCAGACTATCAAGATCCTGATCGAAGCCAAACATGCCGGGCAATTCCGCGCCTTCTGGAAAGACTTCAACGAAAGCGTGAACCTGATGGCCTCGGGCGAAGTGGTGATCCAGTCGATGTGGTCGCCTGCCGTGACCAAGGTTCGCACGATGGGCATTCCGTGCAAATTCCAGCCGCTGAAGGAAGGCTATCGCTCGTGGGCATCGGGCTTTGGTTTTCCGCGCTCACTGCAAGGCAAGAAGCTCGACGCGGCGTACGAATTCGTCAACTGGTTCCAGGATGGCTGGGCCGGTGCGTATCTGATGCGTCAGGGCTACTACCCCGGCGTGGTCGACACGGCAAAGACGCACATGCAGCCGTACGAATGGGACTACTGGATGGAAGGCAAACCGGCCGCGCAGGACATCAAGGCGCCGGACGGCCAGTTGCTCGAAAAAGCCGGCGCGGTGCGCGACGGCGGTTCGTACACCCAGCGTATGGGCGCGATTGCGTGCTGGAATGCGGTGATGGACGAGAACATCTATATGGTTCAGAAGTGGAACGAGTTCATTGCGGCCTGATCTGCCACGCGCAGCGCCTGTAGTTCGATTCACTGTCATAGCCGATGCCTTCACCAGGCGTCGGCTATGACGAATGTTCTCCACCGCGCACGCATTTCTTCTTGCGCTGTTATTCCCCGGACACCTTGCCCATGGCAACGATCGACCTTCCCTCACACGCCGAGGACGCGCCCGTCAAACACCGGCGCGCGCCTGCGTGGTTGCAGGCGACTCCGCTGTCGCTGACGTTCCTGCTGTTTTTCATCGTGCCGCTGGTGATCACGCTGATCGTCAGTTTCTGGGACTTCAACGAATACCAGATCATTCCCGCGTTCACGTTGAAGAACTACGCGGCAATCTTCAACGGCTGTTCGTCGATGACGGACGTCTGCGTGACGTTCAAGACGTACTGGTCGACGCTCAAGTTCTGCGCGATTGTGTGGACCGTCACACTGCTGCTAGGTTTTTCGCTCGCGTACTTTCTCGCTTTCCACGTGCGGACAACGAGCATGCAGACCGTGCTGTTCCTGCTCTGCACGATTCCGTTCTGGACCTCGAATGTGATCCGGATGATTTCGTGGATGCCGCTGCTCGGCCGTAATGGCCTCGTCAATCAGGCGCTGCTCGGCCTGCATGTGATCGACCAGCCGCTCGAATGGCTGCTGTATTCGAATTTCTCCGTGGTGCTTGCGTTTGTTCACCTGTACACGTTCTTCATGATCGTGCCGATCTTCAACGCGATGATGCGGATCGACCGGTCGCTGCTCGAAGCCGCTCGCGACGCGGGCGCTAGCGGCTGGCAAGTGGTGCGCGACGTCGTGTTGCCGTTGTCGAAAACCGGCATTGTGATCGGCTCGATCTTCGTCATCACGATCGTGATGGGCGACTTCCTGACCGTCGGCGTGATGGGCGGCCAACAGATTGCATCGGTGGGCAAGATCATTCAGGTGCAGACCGGCTACCTGCAATTTCCCGCGGCAGCGGCCAACGCGATCATCCTGCTGGCCGTCGTGCTGATGATCGTGTGGGGTTTGACGCGCGTCGTCGACATTCGCAAGGAGCTGTGACATGCAGGCCATTCGCGTTAAACATCGGGAACGTCGTCCGGCCAGTTTCTATTGGCTCGCGTTGCTATTCGGCTTGTTCGTGCTGTTTCTCTACGGGCCCGTGATCACGATTTTCATTCTGTCGTTCCAGGGACCCGAGGGCGGTCTGACGTTCCCCATGCGCGGGGTGTCGCTGCACTGGTTCTCCGTGCTGCGCGACGGCGTGGGCGATGTCGATATCTGGGGCGCATTTGGCCGGTCCGTACGGCTTGCTTTGGCCGTGACCGTATTGACCGTGCTGTTTTCGGTGGCGGCAGGCCTCGCGTTCCGTCGCAAGTTTCGCGGCGATACCGCGGTGTTCTATGTGTCGGTGGCCAGCCTCATCATGCCGTCGATCATCGTGTCGCTCGGCATTGGTCTGACGTTCCGGCTGCTGGATAACGGCGTGAAGTACCTCGCTGCGGCCTGGGGTTATCAGTCGTTCGCCGACAGCTATACGACGTCGATGGGCCTGTTCACGTCCGCACTCGGCGCGCATCTGACATGGACGCTGCCATTCGGTCTGCTGGTCATGTTCGCGGTATTCAACCGTTTCAATCCCGCCTATGAAGAGGCATCGCGCGATCTGGGCGCGACGCCGTGGCAAAGCTTCCGGCACGTCGTGCTGCCGATTATCGGACCGTCGGTGGTGGGTGTCGCGATGTTCGGCTTCACGCTGTCATGGGACGAGATCGCCCGCACATCGCAGGCGATCGGCGATCAGAACACCCTGCCGCTCGAACTTCAGGGGCTCACCACATCGGTGACGACACCGGTCATTTACGCGCTCGGAACGATGACGACGGTGTTGTCGTTGACGGTGATGGGCGTCTGTTTGCTCGCCGTGAGATTGCTCGCGCGACGGCGCGCGGTCGCAGGGTTGAAGGCGACCTGAGCTGGCGACGGGCGCGGCCCGTACAGCAAGCGCTTCTCGCCCTGTCAGGCCGTCTACCGGGAATCGGCCGACTACGGTCCGGGTCGCGCGTCGGAACTCGACGGCCTGAGTCATGTGGCACAGTAGCGTCAGGTATCCACCACCCTGACGAGCGACATGACGAAACTGCCTCCCTATGAGCCGCCGGTCGATGAGAACCAGCTTCTGCTGAAGTGGATTCGCCGCGCGCGTGAGTCCCAGATGAGCCACTACGACATGGCCGATATGTTATCGGCGCGCGATCGCCAACTCGGCTGGCTCGTGACCGCATTGACCGCGTTCGTCGGCACAGCGGTGTTTGCGTCGCTTACAACGGATGCGGTGTCGGTGGAGCTGCGGATTGTCGTGGGGTTTGTCAGTGTCGCCGCCGCCGTTTCCGCCGCGCTGCAAACCTTTCTGAAGTACGCCGAGCGCGCGGAGAAACATCGCTCCGCTGGTGCGCGTTATGGCGCGGTACGTCGCAGGCTGGAAGCGATTTTTTCCGGCGACCCGGATGCGCGCGACGGCCACTACCTCACATCGATTCGCGACGAACTCGACCGGCTCGCGCAAGATTCGCCCAACGTGCCGCCGCGGATTTTCTATCGCACCCAGCGTACGTTGTCGGCGGATACAGCGCGCAGCCGTGACGCGTGATCGATGCGACAGAGTCATGCCGCCTGAAAAAGCGTGGACATGGGCGCGCTGGGTCGATTATCCGATCAGAGATCGTCGACGCTGATCCCCAACTCCGCCGCCATGCGCCGCACTACCGTCTGAAGCCGGCTCACCTCGTCGGCGAGACGTTTCTGCTCGGCCTTCACCGCCTCGAAGGTGGACAAAGGCACGGTGTCGTCCTCATCACCCGGCTGCGCAAGCTCGCTCGCACTGACCTCGCCGCACAGCAGATGGGTCCAGCGATTCTCGCGCTCGCCAGGTGTGCGTGCCAGCTTGACGACCCGTGGCGGATCGTTGTCGGCGAGTTCTTCGAGAAACGCCTCGACCGATGAAATATCGGCGAAGCCATGCAGCCGCGCGCTGTTCAAGCGCAGTTCGGCGGCAGTCTGCGGGCCGCGCAACAACAACGTGGTCAACAACGCCGCCGACTGGCTGGGCAGCCCCAGCACGCGATTCATGTTGTGCTCGAAGCGTGGCACCCGGCTGCTGCTGCCTTCCATGACGAGGCTCAGCCGCTTCAATCCATCGACGGCGGTCAGCACCTCGGCTTCGGTCGCATTCATCACCGGCGCGCGGCCGGTTTTCTGATTGCAGCCAAGGGTCAACGCATTGAGCGAAAGCGGGTAACTGTCCGGCACCGTGTGCTGCTTTTCGACGAGCACGCCGAGGACGCGCCCTTCGAGCAACGTCAGAGCGCGGATCGCGGGGCGGGAGGAAGCGTCGGAAGTGGTATTCATGAGTGATCGTGCGGCTTGGGTCGCCGGGTCTCGTGGATGAAGTGCCGCTTGACGGCCGGCGTTGCGCAGCCCGTCAGCGCTTTCTGATTCGGTGACAAGTGGCCAATATGATAAACGGCCCGGGGCTCCGCAGTGAGCGAATCTCCGGACAGCGCCGTTGCTGCCGTTTTTGTTCTATTGATTGTTTTCCATATTCGAGATATTTTCCCTGAAATGGAAAACATACTCTCCGATGAAAACGCTATCGATCGCCGCATTGCCCATCGGCTACGCGCGCTGCGCGCCGAGCGCAACTGGTCGCTCGACGATCTCGCGAAACTCAGCAACGTGAGCCGCGCCACGCTGTCCCGGCTCGAAAACGCCGCGGTCAGCCCCACGGCGAGCGTGCTCGGCAAGCTCTGCGTCGCCTACGGCCTGCCCATGTCGCGGCTGATGCGAATGGTCGAAGAAGAGTTTGAACCGCGCGTGCCGCGCGAGCGGCAGCCTGTCTGGACCGACGCCAGCGTCGGCTTCACGCGCCGTTCCGTGTCGCCGCCGGCGCAGGCACTGAGCGGCGAAGTGCTCGAATGCTCGCTCGATGCGGGCGTGCAGATCGCCTACGACGCGTCGCCGCGCGCCGGCCTCGAACATCATCTGGTCCTGCTCGAAGGGCGGCTTCAGATCACCGTCGACGGTCATCGCCACGAACTGCAACCTGGCGACTGTCTGCGCTATCAGCTCTTCGGACCGAGTGCTTTCGTGACGCCTGCCAGCAGCGGCGCGCGCTACCTTCTCTTTATCGTGTGAGCCAGCATGAACGCCAATCTGATGACCATGACGTCCCTTTGCGCCGACGAGCTTACCGGCTGTGTTGCGGAGCTGGGCGCGTTGCTGCGTGCCTGCGTGCATGACGGCGCGAGCGTGGGCTTTGTGATGCCGTACAGCGTCGACGAAAGCGAGGCATTCTGGCGCGGCAACGTGCTGCCCTCGCTGCGCGAAGGTGGCTTGATCCTGCTGGTCGCGCGTCTGGGCGATACGATTGCCGGCACCGTGCAACTGGATTACGACACGATGCCGAACCAGCGCCATCGTGCGGAAGTGCGCAAGCTGCTGGTGCATCCCGACGCGCGCCGCCAAGGCATTGCGCGGGCGCTGATGACGGAAATCGAGCGCCATGCGCAGCGCCTGCAGCGCAGTCTGATCACGCTGGACACCCGGACCGGCGACCACGCCGAACCGCTTTATGCCGCGCTGGGTTATCAGGCGGCCGGGGTGATTCCGGGTTATGCGCGCGCTCCGCTCAACGGTGAGCGGTTCGATGCGACCACGATTATGTACAAGGCGCTTTGACGGGCGCGCGGTGCGTCGCGTTGCTGGCTGAGTGGCGCAGTGTGCCGCTTCGGGTATCGGGGAGCGTGTCGTTTCGCGGTGTGTGCGCAGACTCAGGCAGTGTTTCAGGCAGTCTTCGAATACTTGAACGTGCCCTGCGCGCTGGCGATCAGCAGCTTGCCATCCACCCATGCTTCGCCGCGCGAAAAGAAAATAGAGCGGCCCTGACGTTCCAGAAAGCCCTTCGCCGTCACTGATTGGCCGAGGCCCTTGTCGAGATAATTGGTGGTCAGCGATAGCGTGAACGCGTGCCGTGCGGGTTGTCCAACGGGTGCGTAGAGGCCTGCATAACCCGCTGCTGCGTCGAGCAAGGTCGCGATCGCGCCGCCTTGCAATACGCCCTGCCGATTGAGCTTGCTGGCATCGATGGGCATGATCAGCTCCGCGTAGCCGTCGCGCCATTGCGTGAGATGCACGCCGAGCGATTCGAGAAACGGGTTGTCGATGGGGAAGTCAGGATGGTCCATTTCAAACCTTATCGGGTGGGCACCACGCATTCTCTCACCTGGCGTCACTATCCCGGCAGTGTCATCGAGTCGAACAGAAACGCAGCTTGCGTTTCACAAGCCTCGCAGCGCTCAAGATGCCCGCGTCGGCCGCCTCATCCCCTACTCTCAGGCACAATCCTCTTTCGCTTCGTGCGCGGCGCCCCTGTCCGGCGCGCCGCATCGCGTTCCATTTTTGCAGCCAGCCTCACCGTTTCTCTCAATGAGTTCAAGCCCTCCTTCCGACGGCGCGCCACACTGGCAGCGCAATCTTTACGTCTGCCTGTTCGGCTCATTCTCGACCATCGTCGCGATGACCCTGCTGCTGCCGTTCCTGCCGCTGTACGTGCAGCAACTTGGCGTCACGTCTCCCAAGGCCGCGGTGCAATGGTCGGGCGTCGCGTTCGGCGCGACGTTTCTGGCTGCCGGACTCGTGTCGCCATTGTGGGGGCGCATGGCCGACCGCTACGGACGCAAGCTGATCCTGATCCGCGCCAGTTTCGGCATGGCCGTCGTGATGTCGCTGCTCGGGCTCGCACAAAATGTCTGGCAACTGGTGGGATTACGCTTTCTGGCGGGACTGGTCGGCGGCTATTCGTCTGGGGCTACCGTGATGATCGCGACGCAGACGCCACGCTCACGTACCGGCTGGGCCCTCGGCACACTGGCCTCGGGCGTGATGGCGGGCAATCTGGTTGGACCGCTGATCGGTGGTGCGCTGCCGCCGCTGATCGGCATCCGCAATACGTTTTTTATCGCAGGGGCGCTGATCTTCTGCGCGTTCATCGCGACGACCTGGCTCGTGAAGGAAAAGCCCGTCGAACGCAAGCGCGCGAAGTCTGGCGATTCCACGGCCAGCGCCGCCTATAACACCACCGGTAACACCACCGGTAACGCCGCCGATACTCCCGCTGCCAGCACCACCACCGGCTGGGCCAGCGTCCCCGATCTGCGACCCGTGCTCGCGATGCTGGTCACTGCCGCGTTGCTGATGTTCGCCAACATGTCGATCGAGCCGATCATCACCGTGTACGTGAGCCAACTCGTGCACGACGTACGGCACGTGACGCTGGTGTCCGGTTTCGTGATGTCCGCGTCGGCGTTGGGCAGCGTGCTCGCCGCATCGCGCGTCGGCCGTCTCGCGGACCGGATCGGCGCGCCGAAGGTGATCGTCGCGTGCCTCGCCGTTTGTGCGGTATTGCTGGTGCCCCAGGCGTTCGTGACGAGCGGCGTGCAACTGGTGGTGCTGCGTTTCCTGATGGGTCTCGCGCTAGCCGGTCTGCTGCCGTCGATCACCAGCGTCATTCGACACAACGTCCCCGACCGTTCCGCCGGATACATTCTTGGCTATGCGACATCGGCGAATTACGCGGGTCAGGTAACGGGGCCGCTGGCGGGCGGCTTTGTCGGCGCGCATCTGGGCATGCAGGCGGTGTTTCTGATCACCAGTGGCTTGATGCTGGGCGGGGCCTTGTTCAATGGATGGGTGTTCCGGGGAGCGGCTTCAGGTACGGGTGCAAGGTCGCCACGCCATCACTAGCGCAGCCGGGTGATGACGACACGGGGCGAGCCATGCCGGCAAGCGGGCCGCAAGCGGGCGCCAATCGGCCGGCAATCGGCCGGCACTCGCCCGCAGCGTCGCCCCACTTCGTCATTCAGAACCGTCGCGGAAAGCAGAATCCGCCACATCTGCTAGTGTTGTTCAATCCATGTGACTTTTATGGAGAGCCCATGCGACAAGCCCGTCTCGCGAAAGCGAAGCCCAGATCCACCCAGGCCGGCACCGACCTCACCAGCACCCGTCTGAGCGACGCGCAAATCGCCGCCGACGCCACGCGCCGCCTCGCATGGGACGCCGCGGTCCCCGAACACAGCGTCAAGGTGAAGGTGTCGCATGGCCGCATCACGCTGACAGGCGAGTTACAACGCGACCAGCAGCGAACCGCCGTGCTCGAAGACGTCACGCGGCTATTCGGTGTAACCGGCGTGTCGGACCGCACCGTCGTCAAAGCGCCAAAGGCGAAATAACCTCAGCCGGTTTCGGCTTGCAACAACGCCCGGCAATGGCGCGCAATCTGCTTTTCCTCCTCGGTGTGGATGGCCCTCACCTTGCCTGCCGGTTCGCCTTCGATGAGTCCGGCGAATGCCAGCCCCTCGCACACGCGCTGACGTATCGCCGCGCTGTGCTCACCAATCCCGCCGGTAAACACCAGCAAGTCGATGCCGCCCAGCAACGCCGCATACGCGCCGATCGTCTTGCGCACCGCGGTCGCGAACGCGTCGAGTGCCAGCAACGCGTGTGCGTCCCCGGCCGCTGCGCGCTTTTCCAGCGCCTGCATGTCGCTTTCTCCATCGGCGAAACCGGCCAGGCCGCTGTGGCGATTCAACAGGGTTTCCAGCGCGTCGGCGTCGAGCTTTTCCACGCGCATCAGATAGAGCAGCACGCCGGGATCCAGATCGCCGCTGCGCGTGCCCATCGGTACGCCGCCCGTCGGCGTCAGACCCATCGACGTATCCACCGATCGGCCATCGCGCAACGCGCACACACTCGAACCATTGCCCAGATGCGCGAACACTGCGCGGGGCGGCAAATCGGCGCCGAGCCGTCTGACCAGCGACTCGTACGAGAGCCCATGAAAGCCGTAGCGCATCACGCCGGCCTCGACATAACGGCGCGGCAACGGCAGTTGTGCCGCGCGCGGCGGCAGCGTCGCGTGGAACGCCGTATCGAAACACGCGAAATGCGGCACCGTGCTGAAAATCTTCATCGCCTCGTCGATCAGCGCGAGCGCCGGCGGAATATGCAGCGGCGCAAAATGCACCGCGTCTTTCAGGCGCTGGCGGACTTCATTGGTGAGAAGCTGATGCTTGCGCAGATGCGGACCGCCATGCACGACCCGATGCCCCACCGCCGACGGCTGCGCAAACCGCTGTTGCGCGAGCACCTGCGAGAGCCTTTGCAACGCGTCGGTTTGCGATTCGAGCACGTGGTCCTGTTGCACCAGCACGCCGCCATCGGGTGACGTGATCCGCAAGCTGCCGTCAGCGCGGCCAATACCTTCAGCCGCGCCTTCCAGCAGCAGCGATTCGTCATCGCCCGACGGCGAGAAAAGCCCGAATTTCAGCGACGACGAACCGCTATTCAGCACCAGAATCGTTTGATTGTGCGCTGCGTCCTGAGTGTGCATGAGCGACCCCGGTTAGCCTTTCCACGTCCAGTTGCGGATTTCTTCCTTGTCGATGCCTTCGGCGTGCGCATAAGCCAGGTGCTCGATGATCTGTCCGCGCAACCATTCCTTGGCGTGATCGCCGACGCCGCGCAGTTTTGGCACGCGATCGATCGCGTCGATCGCCAGCGTAAAGCGGTCCACGCCATTGATGATCGCGAGTTCGAGCGGCGTGTTGATATTGCCCTTCTCGTGATACCCGTGTACGTGCAGGTTCTCGTGATTCGAGCGGTTATAGGTCAGCTTGTGCACCAGCGACGCGTACGAGTGGAAATTGAAGATCACCGGTTTGCTGGTGGTGAACAGCGAATCGAAATCGCGATCGGACAAACCGTGCGGATGCGCATGCTCGGGCATCAGCCGGAACAGATCGACCACGTTGACGAAACGGATTTTCAGATCGGCGAAACGTTCCTTCAGGATCTGCACCGCGGCGAGCGCTTCCATCGTGGGGATGTCGCCCGCGCAGGCGATCACCACATCCGGTTCGACACCCTGGTCGGTCGACGCCCAGTCCCAGATACCGATGCCCTTGGTGCAATGCGTGACCGCCGCGTCCATATCGAGGTACTGCAAATGCGGCTGCTTGTCGGCGACGATCACGTTGACATAGTCGCGCGAACGCAGACAGTGGTCGGCCACGCTCAACAGACAGTTCGCATCGGGCGGCAGATAAATGCGCACCACGTCCGGGCTTTTATTCGTGACGACGTCGAGAAAGCCCGGGTCCTGATGCGTGAAGCCGTTGTGATCCTGACGCCAGACCAGCGACGTGATCAGCAGGTTGATCGACGGCACCGGCTGGCGCCAGCCGAGATCGCGTTTGGACTTTTCGAGCCACTTCGCGTGCTGGTTGAACATCGAGTCGATCACGTGGACGAACGCTTCGTACGTGGCGAACAGACCATGGCGCCCCGTCAGAACGTACCCTTCGAACCAGCCTTCGAGCGTGTGTTCGCTGAGCATTTCCATCACGCGGCCGTCGGGTGACAGGTCGCCGCCGTCCTTGTCGCTCGGCTCGGTGTCGGCCAGCCAGGTTTTCTGCGAAGCCTCATAGATTGCGGTCAGCTTGTTGCTGGCCGTTTCGTCCGGGCCGAACACGCGGAAGTTCGTCATGTTGTTGCGCATCACGTCGCGCAGAAACTTGCCGAGCACATCGGTCGGCGACGTGTACGAACTGCCCGGCTTCTTAACCGTCACCGCGTAATCCTGAAACGCTGGCAGATCGAGCGTCTTGCACAGCAAGCCGCCATTCGCATGCGGATTCGCGCTGATACGGCGTGCGCCCTCGGGCGAGAGTTCGCGCAGTTCTTCGACCAGACGCCCGGCCTCGTCAAACAGCGTCTCGGGTTGATAGCTGCGCAGCCAGTGATCGACCAGTTTCAGGCTCTTGCTATTGGTGACCGGATCGAGCACCGGCACCTGATGTGCACGCCACGAGCCCTCGACCTTGTGGCCGTCCACTTCCTTCGGGCCAGTCCAGCCTTTGGGCGAGCGCAGCACGATCATCGGCCAGCGCGGCCGCGTCGGGTCGTTGCTGCTGCGTGCGTGCTGTTGAATCGCCCTGATTTCGCTGACGCATTGTTCGAGCGTCGCGGCCATCTGCTGATGCATGGTGTCGGGATCGTCGCCTTCGACGAAATACGGCTTGTGCCCATAGCCAGTCAGCAACGCTTCCAGTTCTTCGCTGGGAATCCGCGCGAGGATGGTCGGATTGGCGATCTTGTAGCCGTTCAGATGCAGAACCGGCAGTACCGCACCGTCGCGGATCGGATTCAGGAATTTGTTCGAATGCCACGAGGTGGCGAGCGGACCGGTTTCCGCTTCGCCGTCGCCGATCATCACAGTGACGATCAGATCGGGGTTATCGAACGCCGCGCCGTACCCATGCGACAGGCTGTAACCCAACTCGCCGCCTTCATGAATCGATCCGGGCGTTTCCGGCGTGCAATGCGAGCCAATGCCGCCGGGAAACGAGAACTGCCGGAAAAAGCGCCGCATGCCGGCTTCATCTTCGCTGCGGTCGGGATAGATTTCCGAGTAATGCCCTTCGAGATAACAATGCGCGAGACTGGCCGGCGCGCCGTGGCCAGGACCGGCCAGATAGATCATGTTCAGATCGAGCTGCTTGATCAGCCGGTTCAGATGCACCAGCAGAAAACTCTGCCCCGGGTCCGAGCCCCAATGGCCCAGCAGGCGATTCTTGATGTGCTCGGGTTTCAGCGGCTCGCGCAGAAGCGGATTGTCACGCAGATAAATCATTCCCACCGACAGATAGTTGCATGCGCGCCAGTAGCGGTCCATCTTGCGCAGCGTGTCGGGGTCCAGGGTTTGCGGCGGCGTGGGACGTGAAGTTGCTTCAGCCATGGCGTCACTCCTCGAAAAGGACTGTCAGGCAGGTTAGCGGGTACGTCGGCGGGTAGTAGAACCTGGCGACGCGCGCCGGTGCTAAAAAGTGCTACGGCACCGGCTTGTCATGCAGATGACACAACGAAAGCATAGCGGCGCAGGTCATTTACCAAAGGCTGGTTCCGACCTGTGCCGCGACCGTCTGGGGATGTGACAGGCAGCGTGCCGCATGGTTCGATGCAATCGTCCAAAGCTTGATCTGCGTCGAGGTAATGCGTGCGGCGAGGACGCACACCTGAAAATTGAAAGGCGCCTGGGTGCGTCGTACAGCGGCCAATACGGTCGCCGCCTGATCGTCGGCCTGACCGCGCGGTTTGTCTACGTGGCATGTCTTTAAGTAGTCGGCGAGATGTGATCGAGCGGGTTGTCTTGCGCTAGACTGCCTGTGCGTATCGACGGAATGTCTATAAGCTGCTCAACCCGAATGCATTGCGGCCACGCGTGCGTCATGCGTCCCGCACTTTCTGCCTCTTACTTCCATGGCCGCCATGTCGAAACCCAGCTCCCTCAAAGTGTTCGTGACAATCGTTCTCTCGCTCGTGATCCTGTGGGCGGGCGTCGCTGTTCTGATCGGCGTGTTCGCTTTGCTGGTCAAGCTTTTCGGGTTGACGTGAGCGCTTGATTCAACGCTGCGCGAGGTGCGCGGCGACGCAGCAAAATGTGTATCCTGAGCGATATTCCGGCGCCATCGCGGCGCCAGTCCCGCTTCACTCGCAAGGAGATTCCATTGACGGACCACGCCGATACCCCGCCGCCTTCTCAATCGCCGATGGACCCCGAGTTGCTCGCGCTCGCTCAGGAAGTATTCGACCTTGCCCGTCGCGGCGATGCATCCATGCTCGCCGCCGTCATCGAGAAAGGCGTGCCGCCCAATCTGCGCAACGACAAGGGCGACAGCCTCGTGATGCTGGCAAGCTATCACGGTCACGCGGATGCGGTGCGGACCCTGCTCGAACGTGGCGCCGATCCGAACCTTCGCAACGACAATGGGCAAACGCCGATCGCGGGCGCGGCTTTCAAAGGTTTCGACAAGGTGATCGAAACACTGCTCGCGCATGGCGCGGATGTCGAAGGTGCTTCGCCGGATGGCCGCACCGCGTTGATGGTGGCGGCGATGTTCAATCGCACGGCGATCATGGAACTGCTGATCGCGCGCGGCGCGGACCCGCAGGCCCGCGATGCGAATGGCGTGACGGCGGGCGGTGCAGCGGCCCGCATGGGCGCCGCAGATGCGCAGGCGCGCCTGAAGGAACTGGGTTCCTGAGTTATCCCTTCGCGGCCAGTATCAGCGCATTCACGTCGATATCCGCCAGTTCGCCAATCCGCTCGACGCTCACATCTGCGGGCGGATTGCTGGCGATCTCTTTCGGATCGAAAGCATAGTGACCCTGACGCGGAAAGACCGTGGTCAACCGGTCGCCCCAAGCCTTTTTCATCGCGGTGAGAATTCGCAGCTTGTCGTCGACCATCACGTAGTGGCGCGCCGGGTAACACTCCATCACCTGATCGAGCATCAGTTCCTTGTGGATGTAAATCAGCACCCGCCCTTCGACCTCGTCCCATAGACCCGAACGCGCAAGCTTGCGCGGCTGGAACACCACGTCGCCGTCCGACAGAATCACCGTCGGTCCGCTCTGCCCCACGTGCCTGAGCGCATCCAGCGCGCCCGGATACAGCCGGTTCGCAAACGGATACTCGATCAGAAACGATGCCATCAGTAACAGCTTCGTATCGCGTGGATGCTCCAGCCGGTAACGCTGGAGCGCGCCCAGATAGTCGGCGTAACCCAGTTCCGTGCGCAGGTTTTCAAAAATCTCCCAATACCGCGCGCTATTCTCCGCGCCGAACTCCCGCATCATGTGCGCGCGCAAATCCGAGAGCACGTGGTCGTTGTCCAGCAACGTGTTGTCGCAGTCGAACAGAAACACGACGTCGTGCGGGTTGGAGGTAGTGGCTTGCATCGCGGTTTCCTGGGTTGGTTAGACGGTTTGGCGGGTGGATGGGTTGATCCACTGATCCGTTGATCAGCTAACGCGTGGCGCCAGGTTCAAGGCCGACGTTCGAGCGCTGGGCCTCGAAACTGGCACTGCACGCGGTGCACGGATCAGCTTTTCTGCCCACCGGACGGCTCGGCGCCCTTTTCCACATGTCCGCCGAAATCATGCCGCATCGCCGACAGCACGCGATTCGCGAAGTCCGCGTCGCCACGGGAGCTGAAGCGCGCGAACAACGCCGCGCTGAGCACGGGCGTGGGCACACCTTCATCGATCGCAGCCGCCACGGTCCAGCGTCCTTCGCCTGAATCCGACACCCGTCCCGCGTAATTCTTCAGATCGGCGTCGCTGACCAGCGATCCGGCGATCAGGTCCAGCAGCCACGAACCGATCACACTGCCGCGCCGCCAGACCTCGGTGACGTCGGCAAGATTGAGATCGTACTGGTACAACTCGGGACGGCGCAGCGGCGAGGTCTCCGCATCGACTTCACGCGCATGCTTGCCGGCGTCGGCGTGATGGAGAATGTTCAGGCCTTCGGCGTACGCGGCCATCATTCCATATTCGATGCCGTTGTGGACCATCTTCACGAAATGGCCGGCGCCTTGCGGCCCGCAATGCAGAAAGCCCTGGTCGGCGGTACTGGTGCCAGCCTGACGGCCCGGTGTGGCCGGTGCCGAGCCCGCGCCCGGCGCCAACGTCGAGAAAATCGGCTCGAGCCGCTTCACGACATCCGCCTCGCCGCCGATCATCAGGCAGTAGCCGCGCTCCCGACCCGCAACGCCGCCGCTCGTGCCGACGTCCACATAGTGAAGCTGACGCGCGCCGAGCTCATTGCCGCGCCGGATGTCGTCGTGATAGTACGAGTTGCCGCCGTCGATCACGATGTCGCCCGGTTCCAGCAGCGGCACGAGTTTCTCCAATGTCGAGTCGACGACGGCGGCGGGCACCATCAGCCACACCGCGCGCGGCTTGTCGAGTTGTGCGACCAGGTCTTCGAGCGATGAAGCGCCCGCTACGCCGTCCTGTTTCAGTTTCTCGACCGCGGCGGCCTGTACGTCGTAAGCGATACATTGCTGACCGCCCTTCGTCAGGCGTCGCACCATGTCGGCGCCCATGCGTCCCAATCCAATCATGCCTAGCTGCATATCTCGCTCCGGAAAGTGCGTCGTTGCGTTGCTTGATCTGGGTTCGTCGTCTCGCGGCTATGTCGGGTTGCGGGGTTATCCGTACCGCTGGATATTTCGCCAAGCTTGGCTGGCGACCTCGCAGGACTCCACCCACTGTAGCCGCGCCGATGCGCTCGCGACGGACACACGTTAGCCGCCCTTCGGTCATGCTGCAAACGGCAACGGAAAAACGGGCGGCGCCGCGCGTGTCAAAAGACGATACGCCTCTTTGCAGAGGCGTGGCGCGGCGTAAAGTTCCTGGCAATGAGATTTGCGCGCGATTTGCGCGAGATTGCGCGCGGGTGGCGTGCTTCAGTTTCTTTCGAACGGATCGTGCAGTTGCTTCGCGCCAGTTTCAACCGGCTGACTATCAGCTTACATACGAGGTTGCGCAGCGGCGTTATCCGCTGCGAACGCGCGAGCACACGCGCGTTCGCATGGCCACCCAGCTAACCGCATTCGCTCGCGCATGGGCACTCGAACTAACTGCGCCTTGCCTGGGTCTTCGCATACTGTTCGACGGCAAACCGCTTCACCGCGCGCCACATCAACGGATAGCGATAACCCGGCACTGCGAACAGCACCAGCGCGCACAACGCCAGTAAGCCGCAGAACAGAAACGTGCCGCGATAGCTGAACGCCTGCACCAGCAAGCCCGACAACACGCCCGACAGAATCGAGCCGACCCGCGCGGCGTTGAAGAACAGTGCGGTCGCCCTGCCTGGCGCATGCGGCATCAGATCCTGCACATAGGTCATGCCGAGACACGACGTGACGGCGACGACAAACGCATTGAGCATCTGCATCGGGATCAGCACATGGACTGTGCCCGCCAGCGACATGCCGACGAAATACACCGCGTGCACCGCCGCACATGCGGCCAGCCAGTTCGGCTTGTGCAGCGTGGACGACTTCGCGCCGAGCGCGAGCATCATCGGAATCTCCATCAGGGCGCCGAGACCGAGCATCACCGAGACGTCCAGATGCGTGCCGTTCAACCCGTGCACGATGTATAGCGGCAACACGATCATGGTCGCGTTCGCGGCCAGCCCGAGCAGCGTCAGCGCGGCCACCGCGCGGCCGATATCGTTCGCCGACGCGACACCTGGCAGGTCTTCATGCGCTTCGTCACCCGGCGCGGTCAGCGGCGGCACGGTGATCGACGCCGATGGCTCCGACGCGGTGTCCTCCACCGTGTGATCGCCGAGATGACCCTGCGGCTCCTGCATTTTCCAGACGATGAACCCGCAGGTCGCAAAGCTCGCCGCCGCAAACAGGAACAGCCCGTAGAAGCTGGTCGCCGCCAGCACCAGCGCACCGACCGACGGCCCGAACACCCACGCCGCCGACAGAATGGTCCGCAACGTCGCACTGGCGAACACGCGTTCCTGCGGGTCTGGTACCGGTAACGCGGCGCGGCTGAAAGAGAACACCATCGAAATGGCCGAGCCGCCCGCGCCGATAAAAACGATGCCGACCACCAGCAACAACCGGTAATCACGCACCACGCATAAACATAAATAGCCGAGCGCCGCGGCAATCAGCGCCGCCAGCAGTAACGGCCGATGCCGGCCGCTAGCGTCGCTCCATCGACCCGCGAGCGTACTGGCAAGCACCCCGCTCGCGGCGATCAGCGTCATGAAGATGCCGAGCCTGAGCGGCGTCATGCCGGCGCGCTCGACGCCGAACAACGACAGATAGGGAGCGGTGAATGACATCGCCACACCCAGCATGAGGGTGGCGGCGGCCAGCGGCTTGAAGCCAGGGATGCGAAGCAGGTCGAAAAAACGTGAGGTCTTCAACACGGGGACGGTGGGTCAGTTGGAGCGAAACTGGTGTGCGAAATGCACGCCGGGAGATTCGTGGCCGGCACAACTGGGGCATTATCGACCTAGCTTGCGGGCGCGTAAACCCGCGCCGTTTCGTCCCACATTCGTCCCAGATTTAGGTTGCATCACGTTGCCGGCAAACTGGCTGCATGCTGCGTGCTACTTACCATCTGTTGCACGCATTTGCTGGGCTTGAGCTTTGTAATCGTAGGTCGGATAAAACTCGGTTCGATAGCCGCCCCACGCGGTCGTCTCGATCGCGCGGTTCACTTCACGCAGCCGGCTCGCCGGCACGCGCAACGTGACGACCTGGCCGATGCCCATCATCACGTACCACGACACGACCTCGATGCCCGGCGGCGGGAACGTTTTGAAGAAGCCTTGTGCGGCCAACTGGTCGTTGATCTTCGGTAACGGTTTGGATTCGTCGTGGCGCAGGAAGATGGTGAGCAGGAAGGTGTCGTCGGGCGCGGGGGTTGCCGTGCCGGGTTGGGCAGCGGGCGCAGTGGATGCGGTGGAAGCACTGGTCGCGCCCGGCGTGACGGTCGCGTCGGCGCCGTAAGTGAGCGGCGCAACCGCTGACGAGATAACCAGTGCCGCGCCAAACACAGCGCGACGGAACAGCGTGCGGGAGTCGGTGCGTGAATCGGTGCGGTTCGGACCTGGAACGACCGCCAATGCATTGCGCATGAAATGCCTCCGTGACGAGTTGAGCAGAGTTGCTTGCAGCGACACACAGCGCGTGACATGTATCGATACCGGTGGGCGTCACGCGTTAATGCAAGAAATGATGCGGTGGTGAGCCAGCCGGCAGAGCGCCGCCGCGTGTCCACTACAGCACGACGTAGCCACGCTTTTCGAGTGTCCATCGGTGCCACTGGTTGCCATAGATACCGCAGCCGACGGCAAACAGAATCGATAGAACCGTTCCGATCAGATCGGCGGTCTCGCCCCACAGTCCCATGCTGAGCAGGATGATGCTGACCGACAGCATGACAAAAGCGGCAAACCACATTTTCTTCGATAACGCCCAGAAAAATCCGAGCAGGCAGGCGCCCCAACTGAAGCCCGTCGCGACCGCGACCGGTTCGCCGTTGCCGGGGTATTGCAGGTAGATCCTCTCTCCCATTTCTTTTCCCAAACGTTCCTGAATTTGCCTAAACGCGATACACCCGTCATCCAGTGACGGCACGGAACGATGTTTAACACGCCGCGGCGTCAACCATGAGAGTTTGCACACGATTCGCGAAATCGGCGGCACGCTGTTCCTGATGCATCGCTGAAAGCGCGCCTCGCTGACGATCCGCAGCATAGCTGCTAATCTTGACGGATTCACACGCAGGCAATGCCGGGTCAGCCCGGATTGGCGGGTCGCCCTGCCCGTGAAGACCGTGAATATTGCAAAGACCAAACCGCACCGGAGCACGCATGGCAACCCAGACAGCCTATTCCTCACACGCCCCGTCGCGCGCTGATGTCGACGCGCTGCCCGGCGTGACCGTCATCGAATTCGGCACAGACTGGTGCGGCTATTGCCAAGGGGCGCAAGCGTCGATTGTCGAGGCTTTCGGACCGCATGCCGACGTCAGGCATCTGAAAATCGAAGATGGGCCGGGCCGGCCGCTGGGGCGCTCATTCAAGGTCAAGCTGTGGCCGACACTCGTGTTCATGCGGGATGGCGCCGAACTCGCGCGTGTGGTTCGTCCGCGGAGTGCGGAGGAGATTGCGGACGCGTTTGCGGCGCTTTGAGCGGACGCCGCCTGAAGGTGCACCGCAAGCCAGCCATATCGACCCTCTACCATGCGACAAGCTATCCACCACCTTAGTGTCAAAGCCCGCAGCCGCGGCCTCGTCGAATTCACCGACGAAGTGCGCCGCTTCGTCACCGGCGAAGCGATCCGCATCGGCCTGCTCACGCTGTTTTGCCGTCACACGTCCGCGTCGCTGCTGATCCAGGAAAACGCCGACCCTTCGGTGCAGCGCGATCTCGAGCGCTATTTCGCGAGCCTCGCGCCGGAGGACGCCGAACGTTACGAACACGACGCCGAAGGACCGGACGACATGCCAGCCCATCTGCGCACCGCGCTCACTCAGGTTCAATTATCGGTGCCGGTCGAACATGGGCAGATGGTGCTCGGCACCTGGCAAGGCTTATATCTGTTTGAACATCGCCGTCATACGCAGCATCGCGACATCGTGTTGCATCTGATCGGCGAGTGAGCCATAACAACGCGCACGGTATAAAGAGCGGCTGAGCTCTCGCACCGCTCTCTTCTCACGCAAGCTGAAACAACGACGCACACGCTATTCAAACGCTCTCCAGCGGAACGCCGCCAAACGCCTGTCGCTGCGCCAGCGAAACAAAAGTCTGCGCATCGCGCGCGGCCTGCACCACTGCCGCCATCCCAAAGAACTCATGCGTCGCGCCGCGATAATTGCGATGCTCGACTGCCACACCGGCGCTTTGCAGTTTTTGCGCGAGCTTTTCGCCGTCTGAACGCAGCGGATCGATGCCGGCGGTCACGATTGCGGTCGGCGGCAGGCCTGACAGATCGGCGCTGACCACATCGATCAACGGACTCGTCAGATCGCTCTCGCTATTGATCACGTTATGCACGAACCACAGCATCATCGGCTTGCTCAACGGGCGCGCGTTGCGGTTCTCCTCGTAGGAGACCGACACGATGTTGTTGCTCGCCACCGGGTAGATCAGCGCCTGGTGAATCGGCATCGGTGTGTTCGCCTCTCTACCCATGTCTCGAGCACGAATCGACACGTTGATTGCCAGATTGCCGCCCGCGCTTTCGCCCATTACTGCAATTTTCTGCGGGTCGCCGCCCAGGCTCGCCGCACTGTCGACCAGCCAGCGCCACGCGGCGAAAGCGTCGTCGTGCGCGGCCGGCAAGCGATGCTCGGGAGCCTGCCGGTAATGCGCGGACACCACGATCGCATTGCTCTGCGCAGCGATGGACCGCGGCGTGGCGTCGTAAGTATCGAGATCGGCGATCACCCAGCCGCCGCCATGAAAATACAGAATTAGCGGAAACGGCCCCTCACCTTGCGGCCTGTAGACCCGCGCCGGATTACTGCCAAGTGCGCCCGGAATCACGATATCTTCGGTGCGCACCGCTTCCAGTTCCGGCGACGGCCGCGCGCTGAACGCGGGGTTGTTCATCAGCGTTTTGACCGCGTCGGCAGGAGTCGGCTGCCGTCTTGCT
This sequence comes from Paraburkholderia metrosideri, assembly GCF_904848625.1. Classification (GTDB taxonomy): domain Bacteria; phylum Pseudomonadota; class Gammaproteobacteria; order Burkholderiales; family Burkholderiaceae; genus Paraburkholderia; species Paraburkholderia metrosideri. The sequence goes on along the minus strand of NZ_CAJHCP010000002.1, from coordinate 625,860 downwards.
TCGTCGACGGTGCAATCTTCTATCGGTTTCGGGTTGAGACTTTTGAGCGCGTCGAGGACCGCCTTCATGTCGGGATCGGCATGGCCCGTGGGGTCCAGGCCGACCATGCCTTTGATGGTGTCGCTGAGTGTCATGGGAAGAGCTCCTGATGGATGAACGCATGAGTCCACCGGAGGTTTTCAAACTTCACGCCGGACGGCCACGCACACCGTTCGGTCGAGCAAGCACCATTCCTGTCGATAGGCCGTCAAACGTTCAGACTCATTTCAGCAACAGCGCGGCGATGACGGCCTCCGGTTCAATGTCCCTTCGTGTCGCTGCTCGCGTCGGCTCCGGGCGTGTTGGTAGTGTCGTTCATGGGCTTCGTCGTCTTCTTCGACCCCTTCATATGATGCTTGCTCGAATGCGCTTTGGCGCCCGATGCCTGCATGTCGCCGCCCTCGCGCGTGGTGCCCGCATTGGTGCCGCCACTCGGGTCATTACCGGCTGGGCCGCCGCCACCCCCGCCTGCACCTTGTGCCATCGCGACGGACGAAGCCGCGAGCAACGACGAAACGAGCAATGCCTGAGTGATCTTTCTGCTGAGCTTCATGACGATTCTCCTGTGCGAAAAGAAGTGTGGGTTGCGCCGGCTGGTCCAGCCGGAATCGCAAGCCTCACCATCGTTTCAGCAAGGGATGTGCCGCGACGCGTCAAACGTTTTAAACACGCAGGCTTGCGAGCGATGCACAGCATTCGGCGTGTAATGGCTGACGGACTTTACGGTTCGCAAGCGACCAGCGCGTGCAGATCGTCGATATTGAACGGCTTTGCCAGAATCGCCACGCCGAGGCGCCGCGCGCGGTCGAGTTCGTCGGCGTAGCCCGTCATCAAGGCGATTTTCTGCGACGGCCACGCGCTGCGGACTTTTTCCGCGAGGTCGATGCCATTGAGTTTGCCTGGCATCTGGATATCGGATAGCACGAGTTCGAAGCGTGCGCCGCCGGTCAGTACGTCGAGCGCCTGATCGGCGCTCGGTTCGTGGCGCACTTCGCAGCCGAACGTTTCCAGCACGGCCGCCACACCAGCGGCGACGTCTTCGTTGTCTTCCACCAGCAGAACGACGCCCAGCGGACCGGCTACCGACTGCTGCGTGGCCTCGGCACTCGCGGTGGCCGTACGCTCGCGGTGACGCGGCAAATACAGCCGCACCGTCGTGCCACTGCCCGGCACGCTGTCGATCTTGGCCGTACCGCCAGCCTGCTCGCACATCGACAGCACCTGGGCGAGACCCAAGCCGGTGCCGGAACCGCGCAACTTGGTGGTGAACAACGGCTCGAACGCGCGCCGCGCGACTGCCTCGGGCATCCCTTCGCCGTCGTCGGAGCAGGCAATCAGCACGTATTCGCCGTCGGGCAACAAGGTGTCGCTGCCCACCAGACGATTGTTCTGGCAGCGAATCACGAAGCGCCCGCCGCGCGGCATTGCATCGCGCGCGTTGACGGCGAGGTTCATGATCGCGAATTCGAGGTCGGTTGGATCGGCCAGCACCGGCCACACGTTATCGACCATGTTCAACGCCAGTTCGACGGTGTCGCCGAGCGCGGCGTCGATTAGCGGCGCGGCGGCGGGCAGCCAGCGCGCGAGCTCGACCTGTTCCTGTTTGAGCGGCTGTTTGCGCGCCACACTCAAAAGCCGGCGTGTCAGCGATTCGGCGGTAGCGGTCGCGCGTTCCACCGCGAGGACTTCTTTCTCGAGGTTGTTGTAGTTCTTGATCCGCGCGAGTTCGGTGTTGGCCGAGACCACCATCAGCAGGTTATTGAAGTCGTGCGCGACGTTGGCGACCAGATTGCCGAGTGCGCCCATTCGTTGCAACTGACGGCTCGATGCTTCGGCCGACAGCCGCATGGCCACCTCGCCCTGCCAGCGCTCCCACGCGCGGCGCTCGCCTTCCAGTTGACGCAGCGAATAGAACACCAGCAGCCAGATCGCGATGCAGGGCACCGCCGTGAGCGCGGCCATCAGGATGAAATGCTGCCGCCACGCTGCGGCAATCGACGAGATCGCATAAGCGCTCATGACGTAAAGCGGATAGTCGCCTACGCGGCGAAACGCGACCAGCCGCTCGACGCCGTCTACGGTCGACTTCAGGCGGATATGTCCGAACAGTTGCCGGTCGCGCATGACCTGCGTGAAAGCACTTTGTGTGGTGGGCTTCGCGCCGTTCGCCCATGGCGGATAGCGCACCAGCAGATTGCCGTCCTGCCGGTATAGCGCGAGCGCCAGCGAAGAGTCGCCGTTGGTCAGCTCTTCGTAAAACCGAGCGAAGTACTCGTTGCGCAGCGCGACCGCCACCACGCCGAGGAACTGGCCGTCGGCGCCCGAGCGACCGGTGGCGGTAGTGAATACATGGTTTTTCGACACCGTGCCGTACATGGGCAGCGAGAAATACGGCTGCGGCCGCATCGCTTTCGCCGCCCGGAAGTCCTCGCGCTGTTCGATCGACATGGACGGCGCGGGATAGGCGAGGCTCGACACGAGCAGGTCGCCAGTCGCGCCAAGCACGTAAATGGACGACACCTGCGGAAAGTCGCCGCCAATCTGCAGCAGGCGATCGTGCAGTTCCTGCTGGCGTGCGCGAATCTGCGCCTCGTCTGAATTGCCGAGTAACTCGACGACCCGCGAGGCCATCTGCTGATTCAGGTCCAGCACCTTGACAGCCTGCTCTTCGCTGACGCGCGCGAGCCGATCGATCATGTCGTTTGAATCAGCAATGCGACGCTGGTAATCGAAATAGCCATAGCCCGCGAGGCAGGCCAGCGGAAACACGATCGAAACGGCAAGCACGATCAACAACATGCGCCGCGTCGCCGCGAAATTACGCGACGGCATGGGGAAATCGACTGCGACACGTTCCGCACGCTGCACGGTCACGATCTCCATGAAAAGTTGTTGGTGGGATGTCAGGTACCGGATTGCCGCGCCGGTGTTCGCGCGCTATTTCCTTTTCCCTGAATTTACCGCACTTCGGCGGTTCTCCAAAGTATGTTCAGCCTGGAAACCACCCATTTTCATGAGGATTTTTCCGGGCATAGGGATTGCTGACGCACAAGCGCCGCACGGCTTTTGCGTCAATCCTGACCCGCACACTTCGCGAGGAACCGATCATGCCCACGAATGCACAACGCGTTGCGCAGTTGTCGCAATTGCGACCGGATTGCGCTGAGCGCGTCGTTGTGGGCGACGAACAGATCCTGCTGGTCCGCGACGGCGACACGGTGCATGCGTACGCGGCCGACTGTCCGCATGCGGGTGGCCCGCTGGAGAAAGGGGCAATCTGTCATGGCCGGATTATTTGTCCGTGGCACAAGGCGGCCTTCGACGTCGCCACCGGCAACGTTCTCGAACCGCCCGCACTCGTGGCGCTCGCGCGCTATCCGGTCGTCGTGAGCGGCGACGACGTGATGGTCACGCCGGAGAAATTGCGTCAACCGGTGCAGCGGGCCATCGAACGAAATCCCCATTACGTTGTGATCGGCGCAGGAGCGGCTGGCGCGGCCGCGTGCGCGGCGTTGCGTGAATGCGGCTTTGGCGGCCGCATCACGCTGGTCGGCGACGAACCGCACGCACCTTACGATCGCACTGCATTGAGCAAATTCGTCCCGTCAATGGAGATGGCGACCGCAGATGTACCGCCGCTGCTCGCCGCCGGCTGGCTCGAATTGCATGACGTCGAGCGAATCGTGACCAAAGTCGTGCGCCTGGATGTGCCCGCCCGGACGCTGCATTTCGACACCGGCGGCACGCTGACTTACGACACGGCCCTGCTCGCCACCGGCAGCGTGCCGAAGATCCCCCACCTCCCCGGCCGGGAGCTAGGCGGCGTACACGTGTTACGCAATCTCGACGATGCCGGCGCGCTAGTCGACGCGCTCGGCGAAAACGCCCAACAGGTGCGGGTGGCGATTCTCGGCAGCAGCTTTATCGGTCTGGAAACAGCGTCTGCACTGCGCAAGCGCGGCACGCCGGTCAGCGTGATTTCCCCCGAGACCATCCCGTTTGAAAAGCAGTTCGGCGAACGTGCGGGCCAGATGTTCCGCGCGTTGCATGAACGCAATGGTGTGGTGTTTCATCTCGGCGCGAAGGTGGCATCGCTCGAAGGCGAAGAAGGCAATGTGCACGAGGTGATGCTCGAAGGCGGCGAACACATTGCCGCCGACGTCGTGCTGTTAGGCACGGGCGTTGCTCCTGCAACCGGGTTTGTCGAAGGATTGCCGTTGCAGAAGGACGGCGGCGTGATCGTCAATGCGGGCATGCAGGCTGCGCCGGGTCTCTACGCGGCAGGCGATATCGCGGTGTTCTCGCTGCACGAAAACCAGGAACCGTTGCGTGTCGAACACTGGCGCGTCGCGCAACAACATGCACGAATCGCAGCGGAAAACATGTGCGGTGCGCGAAATCACTACATGGGTGTGCCGTACTTCTGGACTTATCACTTCGGCAAGCGCTTCGAATATCTCGGCCATGCGAACGAGTGGGACGAAATCGTGGTCGACGGCGAACTGGAACAGCAGCAATTCGTCGCGCTGTATGTGAAAGACGGCAACGTGGTCGCCGTGCTGGCCTGCGAACGCGAAGCACACACCGCGCGTTTGATCGACGCGATGGGTGGTGGGCTTTCGCGCGCGCATGCGCTGGAGATCATCTTGTGAATCGCGCACCGTCATTAATCGTGACATCGCGCGCTTGATGGGTTACCTGAAGGAATCGGAAGGAGAAGTCGCTATGACAACACATAAGGAAAAGCACCCGCACGCCGACAAGAGCGAAAAGCAGATCGACAAAGAGGTCGAAGACAGCTTTCCCGCCAGCGATCCGCCCTCCACGGGCGGCGCCACGAAGATTGTGCCGAATGAGGACGCCCCCTCGAAGCACAAGCCATCCGCCGACAAACCGGATGCGCGCTGAGTCACCGCTAGTCAAGCGGCGTTCTGCGTTATCACCTCAATTGGACCAGAACCGCCCCGATGCGTCGACGCATCGACGGGCGGTTTTCTTAGCCCCGCTTTTATCAACCCTCTGAAACGACGGGACGCATCGCCATGTCAGACGAGACCGGCTCCGCTCACGACGAGCAGGATAAGCAAGAAAATCAAGCTGCACACGACGGAAAATCTGCTGAGAAAAAAGACGACGGCCAACGTCGCGATGACAGCGAAGACGATGACGGCAACAAGAAAAGCAACGGCAAAAATGGCGACGACGGCGATGAAGGCAAACGCAAGAAGCCCGGCAAAAAGCCGCTGATCATTCTTGCCATCGTGGTGATTATTCTGGCGATCGTTGCGTTTGTCTGGTGGTTCGCCACCCGTAACCAGATCACCACCGACGACGCGTACACCGACGGCAATGCAATCACCATGGCGCCGAAAGTCTCGGGCTATGTGGTGAATCTGGCCGTCAACGATAACGTCTACGTGCACCGCGGCGATCTGCTGGTCGTCATCGACAAGCGCGACTATCAGGCGAAGGTCGACGAAGCGCAGGCGCAGGTCGGCCTTGCAAAGGCGCAATTGCATGCGGCCGAAGTCCAACTCGACATCGCGCGGGTGCAATATCCGGCACAGTTCCGTCAGGCTAAAGCGCAGACCTCGTCGGCTGAGGCGAATTTCCGCCAGGCGCAAGCGCAATACGTGCGTCAGCATGCGGTCGATCAGCGTGCCACCTCGCAACAGAACGTCGATACCGCCGACGCGCAGCGGCAATCAGCCAGCGCCAGCGTCGAGCAGGCGCGCGCGCAGCAACAGACCGCGAGCCTCGTGCCGCAGCAGATCCGTCAGACTGAAGCAACCGTCGAAGAGCGCCGTCAGCAGGTTCAGCAAGCCGAAGCCCAACTCGAGCAGGCGCAATTGAATCTGTCTTATTGCGAAGTGCGCTCGCCGTCCGATGGCTGGATTACACGACGCAATGTGCAACTGGGCACCTTTCTGCAAGCGGGCGTAGCGCTTTTCTCGATCGTGACGCCTGAGGTCTGGGTCACGGCGAATTTCAAGGAGTCCCAGCTTGAACGGATGCGTCCGGGAGACAAGGTCACCGTCGGCGTCGACGCGTTTCCGCAACTGCATTTGCACGGTCACATCGATAGCGTGCAGCTCGGCACCGGTTCGCGCTTCTCGGCGTTTCCCGCTGAAAATGCCACCGGCAACTTCGTGAAGATCGTGCAGCGGGTGCCGGTGAAGATCGTCATCGACGACGGCGTGCCGCACGATCATCCACTCGCACTCGGCTTGTCGGTGACGCCAAAGGTGTTTCTGAAATGATGCCGCTCATTGCGCGTACGATTTTTTCGCCGGCGTGGCGGCGTCGACTGCACACGCTTCAGCTTCAACGCCCGTCAAGGCACGCTTCATGCTGGAAAGAGCTTCATGAAAGCCACATTGAGGGAGCCCATCATGAACCCGTTCCTCGGACGTCAAGCCAGTCGCACCTTTGCCCGCGTCGTCGCTGCATCGGTGCTGACCGTGGCGAGCGCGCATCTCGTGCAGGCGCAGCAGCCTGCCGCGACCTCGCAAAACAGTACGACCACCCGCAGTGCCAAGAAGGCGGAATTGAAGAAGCTCGAACAGAACGGATATCAGCCGAGTGCGACCGATCAGCAGTATCCGCAGGACGTCCAGAATGCGGAGAAGAAAGCGAACGGCGCAACGGGCGCGACCCAGCCTCCGCAAGGCGCGCAAACTACGCAATAAACCGCTATCGCAGAGTTGCCGCAAGAGCTTGTCGCGCCTCGCGCCACCCTTTTGACGCGAGGTGCGCATGAGTTCAGCCGACGCATCCGCCAGCAGTCAATCGAACTGGAAACCGGCGGCTAACCCGTGGCTCATCGCGATTGTCGTGACGCTTGCGGCATTCATGGAAGTACTCGACACGACGATCGTCAACGTCGCATTGCCGCATATTGCCGGCACCATGTCGGCCAGTTATGACGAAGCGACGTGGACACTGACGTCGTATCTCGTTGCCAATGGCATCGTGCTGCCCATCTCCGGCTTTCTCGGACGACTACTCGGCCGCAAACGCTATTTTCTCGTCTGCATTATCGCGTTCACAATCTGCTCGTTTCTCTGCGGCATTGCCACTGACTTGTGGCAACTGATTGTCTTCCGTATTTTGCAGGGCTTTTTTGGCGGCGGTCTTCAACCGAACCAGCAGTCGATCATTCTCGACACCTTCCCGCCAGAACAACGCGGCCGCGCGTTTTCGATTTCGGCGGTGGCGATCGTGGTTGCGCCGGTACTGGGGCCCACGCTTGGCGGCTGGATCACCGATAACTTCTCGTGGCGCTGGGTGTTTCTACTCAACGTACCGGTGGGTGTGATCACCACGCTCGCGGTGTTTCAACTGGTCGAAGATCCGCCGTGGAAAAAGAAAGGCGACTCGAAAGTATCGGTCGATTACATCGGCATTACGCTGATCGCGATCGGGCTTGGCTGTCTGCAAGTGATGCTCGATCGCGGCGAAGATGCGGACTGGTTCTCGTCGAACTTTATTCGCACGTTCGCGGTGCTCGCGGTGGCAGGGATTACCGGCGCCATAGTCTGGCTGCTTTATACGAAGAAGCCGGTGGTCGACCTGCGCTGTCTGAAGGATCGTAACTTCGCGCTCGGCTGTGCGACGATCGGCGCATTCGCGACGATTCTGTACGGCAGTGCGGTGCTGGTGCCGCAACTCGCCCAACAGCAACTCGGTTATACGGCGATGCTCGCTGGGCTCGTGCTGTCGCCGGGCGCTGTGTTGATCGTGCTGGAAATTCCAATCATCAGCAAGCTGATGCCTTATGTGCAGACGCGCTTTCTGGTCGCCACCGGCTTTGCGTTACTCGCTGCCTCGTTGATGTATTCGCACCGGCTCGTGCCGAACATCGACTATGCAACGCTGGTGAAAATGCGTAGCGCGCAATCGCTCGCCATCGGTTTCCTGTTCGTGCCGATTACGACACTCGCCTATCTGACCGTGCCGCCGCGCCTGAACGACGACGCGTCGGCGCTATTCACGATGTTTCGCAACGTGGCGGGGTCGATCGGCATTTCGCTGTCGACCGCGCTGATCCGCGAGCGCTCCCAGGCTCGCATGGCTCACTTGTCCGGTCACATGTCCCAGTTTTCGCAGAACTACAACGACGCCATTCAACGCAACGCGCAGACCATCGCCGAGATGACCGGCGTGCCGTTTTCGCAGGCCACCCAAACTGCCACTGGCCACATGTACAACGAGTTCATTTCCCAATCGACCATTCTCGCTTATATCGACGTCTTCGCGATCCTCGCCATTTTTTGTGCGCTCTGCATTCCGATGACGTTCTTCTTTTCTCCGGCGAAGGCGGCCGGCGGCGCTGGAGGACATTGAGATGACGCGCGCGAGGTTCAATTTCCGGCTGACGTCCGTGACGCTCGCCCTGCTGCTGGCCGGTTGCACGGTCGGTCCTGATTTCCATGCGCCGAACGCCGACGTACCGGCGCAATGGCATGATCCGCAGCGCACAGCGGCGAGCGCCACGGGCGCGTCCGAGGCCAGCGTGGCGTCGGTTCCCACGCTCGACACCGATCCTGATCCGCACTGGTGGCGCAACTTCAGCGACCCTACGCTCGACGCGCTGATCGAGCGCGCCGCCCGCAGCAATCTGGACCTGCAGGAAGCGGTATTGCGTATTGCCGAGGCGCGTACGCAGGTTCAGAGTGCCGCGGCGCAGGGATTGCCGGACGTGCGTGCCACCGGCAGCTACCAGCGTGAACAGCTCGGCGTAAAAGGCTTTCTTGAATCAGGCGGCGTGTACGACAAGGTCAATCAACTCGGCGCGCCGAATTCGCCCGTCAACGCGATCGCGCCAGGCGCAGGCGCCACGTTGCAAAACGGCGCAAACAACGTGCTGAATCAGCTGACGGCGCCGATCAACCTGTGGCAAGTCGGCTTCGATGCATCGTGGGAACTGGATCTGTTCGGGCGCGTACGCCGCTCGGTCGAAGCTGCCAATGCGCAAACCAGCGAGGCAATTGAAAGCCGTAACGACGCACTGCTGTCGCTCGAAGCCGAGGTCGCACAGACGTACATGCAACTACGCGGCGCGCAGGCGTTGCACGACATTGCCGTCAGTCTCGTCGACCAGCAACGCGAGATCGTCGAGTTGACACAGAGTCAGGCGAAGGTCGGGCTTGCCAGTGAACTCGATGTGAAGAGTGCCACCGCGCAACTGGCGCAGACGCAGGCGCAATTGCCGCAATATGAGCAACAGATTGCGCAGGCGCTGAACGGTCTTGCTTATCTGGTCGGCGAGCCGCCCGGCGCACTGGAGGCGCAACTCGGCACACCCGCTGCGGTGCCGCCGGTGCCGCCCACCGTGCCGGTGGGTTTGCCATCCACCCTGGCGCGCCGCCGTCCGGACATCCGGCGTGCGGAGGCCAGTCTGCATGCGGCTACGGCCAATGTCGGCGTCGCAGTTGCGCAGTTCTATCCCGACGTGTCGCTGACGGGCCAGGTGGGAACACGCGCGACCAGTGCGAGCTATCTCTCCAGGTGGTCGTCTCTGTTCTACTCGTTTGGACCGAGTATCTCGCTGCCGATTTTCCAGGGCGGCGCACTGGTGTCCAATTTGCAGATGTCGAAGGCGCAGCAAGCCGAAGCGGCGCTCGATTATCGTAAGACGGTACTGATGGCGCTGCGCGATGTGGATAACGCTCTCGTCGTGTATCGCACGGATCAGACGCGGCGCGATTCGCTCGGCGATAGCGTAGCGGCGCAGCAGGCATCGTTCGACCTGGCACGCGACAGCTATCGCAAAGGCATTACCAGTTTTATCAATGTGCTCGATGCGGAACGGCAATTGGCTGAAGCGCGTCAGCAATATGCGCAGGGCACGATGCAGGTGAGCACCGATCTGGTCTCTCTGTATAAAGCGTTGGGTGGGGGTTGGCAGGACGACACGCACGCTTCGTCTTCAACCATGGCGCCAGCGCAGCAGAGCGGCGGATAGTCGCGCTGCATGAGCCAGGTGGGCGCTACCGAAGGCGGGAGTGAACACGCCCGCTAGACATCCACCACGACTAGCGTCTCCTGCTCAACCTGCTGCGGCCCCTGCTCGACCCGCCGGCAAGCCGCCACGATCTCTCGCAGCGACGTGGCATAACACTCCGCGCCCATTGCGCTTTGCAGATCCGCGCTCCACTTCTGTGTATCTTCCTGCACCCACAGCCCCACCACGATCGACACCTTCGGCAGCCGCGCGCGGATCCGCCTGACCAGATAGCGCAAATGCGAAGGGATGCCGTCGATCTGTAAATAGAGAATGCAGACAATCCCTACATCGTCCGCTTCGAGACGGTCGATCGAAGCACGCGACACGGCTTCGTGCGGTAACGAGCGTGCGGCAAAGCCGTGCTTGCCGAGCAACTGCAACAGGATGGTCGTCGCGAGGGCGTCGAGCGGACCGCGCCCGGGGATGCACAATACGCGCGAGTTGGCCAACGGACGCGCGGCGTCGGCCGTGTAATGCGCCGCGCTGTGCTGCGTAGTCTCGACAGTCGCCACCACGCGCGTATCGCAGGTCTCGTCCCGTGTCTCTGCCGACGGCCCCACCGCACTCCAGTTTTCCTCTACCACCGGCGGTGCTGGTTCGATATCGTCATAACTGTCGAGGCCATCCACCAGATCGTTGGTGGTCGCCTCGATTCGCGCGAGTTGCGCGGTGGTGACGCTGCCGCGCACCACATCGATGGTCGCAAGCTGCAATCCCTTGATCGCCACTTCGTCGTAATACGCGGACAGCGAACGCTCGCGCAACAATCCTTCGGCCTGCTCGATCGCTTCATCCGGATCGCCCGCCAGCGCCCTTTGATAAAAATTTTCGACAGGCGTGAGTGCGGGCTGATCGCCGAGCAACACGTCGAGAAATTCCAGCCGGCGCACATGTCGCCCCAGCACCAGCAGACACAGTGTGAGCGGTGTCGACAGGATCAGGCCTATCGGCCCCCAGATCCAGCTCCAGAAAATCGCGGCAACGACGACCGAAAACGGCGAGAGCCCGGTGCTGCGTCCGTATAGCAATGGCTCGACCACCTGCCCCACCAGCAACTCCACGGTGACAAACAAGGTCAGCGACCAGATCGCCATCGCCCACCCGGGACTCACCGCGGCGGCCAGCGCGGTGGCGAGCGTCGCCGATATCCAGATGCCAACGTAAGGCACGAGCCGCAGCAACGCGGCAAGAATGCCCCATAGAATCGGACTCGGCACGCCGATCAGAAACAGTCCCGCGCCGATCACGAGGCCCACCCCTGCATTCAGCCCGAGTTGCGACACGAAGTAGCGGCTCAGACGCCTGGCCGCTTCGTCCATGACAGTCGTCGTGCGATGCAGATCGCGCGAGCCGAACAGTCGAATCGCACGGTCCCGCAAATCGTCGCGTTGCAACAGGATCACGATCATGACGACGAACACGATAAACGCGGTTTCTAGCGGGCTGATAGCCGGCGACAACACCCGCCTCGCCAGTTCGAACGGCGTGGGCACCGGCTCGCGCACTTCGACGGGCACGGCTGACGTGGGCCGCGAACTGGCAGGCGACGTCGCGCTTTGCGTGGTTTCGGGCGGCGGCGCAGGTTCGATCGTCGCGCGTTGCAACGCCTGACCGGCGGCGCTGGCAAAGCGGTTCAACCTGCCTATCGTCAGAGTGTGGACGGTATCCATCTTTTGTTCGATGGTCACCTGATAACGCGGCATGCCGGCGGCGAGATCGGTCAATTGCGTGGCGATGAGCGCGCCGAGTAAGCCAATCACCGACATCGAAATCAGCATGGCGGCGAACACCGACGCAACGTGCCCGAGCCTGAGTCGCGCCAGCGAGTCGACCAGCGGCGCAACGAGAAAGCTCAGCAAAATGGCCAGCGTGATCGGAATCAGAACGGCGCTGGCGAAGTACAGGCAGGCCACTGCCGTGACGCCGACACCCAGCGCCACCAGCCCGTCGACGCCGAACGCAGCGGGTGGCGCCTGAATGCGCGCGGCAGGCCGCGCGGCGCGTGGGTCGGTTGAGTCCTTCATGGGTTCGATGGATGCGGTTGCAATGACACGAGGTGGTTTAGGTGGCTGCGAAAGCTCGCTCGAATTGCAAACGCCGATGGCGTCGCGGACCTGATTCCGCGGTGACGGCATCGGCGTCGCCAGTCGCTGCGCAGCGCTTTTTACTTATTTGGAAGGCTCTTTCGCGGGCTCGTCCGCAATCGGCCCACTTTCTACGGGCGGCGCTTCCTTCTCGATCTCAGCGCGAGCCTGCTCCCAGTACTCGTCCGGGGTGCCTTTAGGATCCGTGGCCTGCTGCCACAGGTAGTAGGCGCGCGTGCGAACCTGTTCCTCTTGTGTGCCCTGTTCCTGTTCCATTTGATCACCCTGGTTAAGACGTGGCAAAGACCGAAATTGGCCATGCTCCGCGCCACGTTGCCTTGGCAAGCGGCGCGCAGTCATTGGCAATCGAGCAAGCCCTGTACCTGGGGAAATCGGCGCGCTGGTGAACCGCGTGCTGGACGCTACGTGGCCACCTGCGCGCGTATGCCATTTCTGGCCCGCGGTCGTCAGGAAGCGGCGGCCGGCTCGCTGTCGTCAGTGGTCAGTTGCTCTTCCAGTCGATCGAACACACGCTGCGTCGCGCGGCTCGGCGCTTCGAGCGCGAACAGCAACAGCGAACGGCCCGTCACCTGATACGCGTCGCCCGCGCTGAATTGCGGCAACTCGGCGCGCACGGGCATATTGGTGTCGAGCAGGCACGTCCACTTGTCACCCTCCGGTATATCCGGCAGCGTGAAATTGACAACATCGTGATGCGCGTTGAACACCAGCAACAACGTGGCATCGGACGCGACGCGGCGAATTCCGCTGGCCTGCGCGCGTCCGTCGATCACGAGGCCAAAGCAGCGCATCGACGGATCGTCCCATTGTTCCTGCGAGAGATCGGTGCCGTCAGGTGAAAGCCAGCGCGCATCCGTTACATCGAGTGCCTCGTTATATTCGCCGGTGAGAAAGCGGCTGCGACGCAACACCGGCAAACGGCTGCGCAATGTAGCCAGATTCCTGACGAACTCGGTGAGCGCACGGCCATCGTCGTCGACGCCTTCCCAATCGACCCAGCTAATCTCGTTGTCCTGGCAATACGCGTTGTTATTGCCTTTCTGCGTACGGCCGAATTCGTCGCCCGCGAGAAGCATCGGCGTGCCTTGTGACAGCAGCAGCGTGGCCAGAAGATTGCGTTTCTGGCGCTCGCGTTGCTGACGGATATCCGCGTCGTCGGTCGGACCTTCGGCGCCCATGTTCCACGACTTGTTGTCGGAGTGGCCGTCCTTGTTGTCTTCTCCGTTGGCGTCGTTGTGCTTGTCGTTGTATGACACGAGATCGTTCAGCGTGAAGCCGTCGTGCGCAGCGATGAAATTCACGCTGGCCCACGGGCGCCGTCCGCGATGATTGAACTTGTCGCCCGAACCGGTCAGCCGGGTGGCAAAGTCGGCGACCTTGCCTTCGTCGCCCTTCCAGTATTCGCGCACGGTGTCGCGGAAGCGGTCATTCCATTCGGCCCAGCCCGGCGGAAAACCGCCCACCTGATAACCGCCCGGGCCGCAGTCCCACGGTTCGGCAATCAGCCGCACGCTGGAGAGCACCGGGTCCTGGCGGCAACTGTCGAGAAAACCGCCGCCTTCGTCGAAGCCATGCGTTTCGCGGCCCAGAATCGTCGCGAGATCGAAACGAAAGCCGTCGACCTTCATTTCCGTCACCCAGTAGCGCAGGCTGTCGGTCACCATTTGCAGCACGCGCGGATGCGACAGATTCAGCGTGTTGCCGGTACCGGTGTCGTTGATGTAGTAGCGCTTTTCATCGGGCATCAGGCGATAGTAAGACGCGTTGTCGATCCCTTTGAACGAGATCGTGGGGCCACGTTCGTTGCCTTCGGCCGTGTGGTTGTAGACCACGTCGAGAATGACTTCGAGATCGGCCTGATGGAAACGGTCCACCATTTCCTTGAATTCGGCCACGGAGTCCGTCGACGAAGCGAAGAAGCGCGGGTCCGCCGCGAAGAAACCAATCGTGTTGTAACCCCAGTAGTTGGTGAGGCCTTTATCGAGCAGATAACTGTCGTTGACGAAGGTCTGGACCGGCATCAATTCGACTGAGGTCACGCCGAGGTTCTTGATGTAGTCGAGAACGACCTGTTGCCCAAGTCCGGCGAAGGTACCGCGCAAATTCTCAGGCACGCCGGGATGCCGTTTCGTAAACCCGCGCACATGGGTTTCGTAAAAGATCACACGATCCCACGGCAACGCATTGCGTTCGGGGTGAGTCCAGGAGAAATTGGCATCGACGACCTTGCATTTGGGCACAAAGGGCGCGCTATCGCGCTCGTCGAATGACAGGTCGCCCTCTTCCGAGTCGAGCGTGTAGCCGAATATTTCCGGCGCCCATTTCAGTTCGCCGATGTGCGCCTTCGCGTAGGGATCGAGCAGCAGTTTGTTCGGATTAAAACGATGTCCGTTTTCCGGCTCGTACGGGCCATGCACGCGATAGCCGTATACCGCGCCGGGCTTGAGGTTGGGCACGAACACGTGCCAGACCTCGTCGGTATATTCGGGCAACTCGATGCGTTCGAGTTCTTTCTGACCGGATTCATCAAACAGACACAGTTCGACCTTGGTGGCGTTCGCCGAAAACAGCGCGAAGTTCACCCCGTTTCCGTTCCATGTTGCACCGAGTGGAAAAGGCGTGCCTTCCGCGATGCGTGTCGAGTAGTTGGTCTGGGATGGCATAGAGATTCCTGTGGATGCAAGAAGCGCTCGCGCGCATGTTTAGAACAGCCAGCGAGGTGAGATAGCAAATTCTAGACCTGACGCGCGGAGGATGGGTGTCAGCCCATGTGTGGCGGAGAGAAAACGGAGCTTCCCGTGGAGGCGTGGAAACTGCGTTAGTCGAAGACGAGTGGGGGATTAAATGTTCGATTAGTGAAAGCCAAAAATATTGTCAATATGCCTAATTAATCAAACGCCGTTCGAATCGCCCGTGACGTCAAAATGTTAAATCCAGATGGCTAACGACGAGTACGTGATATCGCCATGCAACCGCTGAATACGCTGCGAACGAAAATTGAAACGATGGACTTTCAACAGACAGTTGGCAGAAGTAACCCGCGCCGATTGCCACACACGCCAGGTATTTCGCCAGAAAACCATGAACCCGAAACTAGAACGCTTACCGCGACAGCTAGCGCTGATATAAACATCAGGCATTTCAGATGACTAGCGGCTTCAAGGTGGACCGGCCACATGAACCGCGGCTGCCGATTCGAGCACGCGCAACAGACGCTCGGGCGTCAATGGCTTCGCGCAGTGGGCGTCAAAACCCGCGGCTTTCGCCCGCACCCGATCATCGCGCGAAGCAAATGCGGTGCACGCGACCAGCAGCATGTGCGATGTCGCCGGATGAGCGCGCAAACGGCGCGCGAGTTCCAGCCCGTCGAGTCCTGGCATCTTGATGTCCAGCACCACCGCAAACGGCTGCCATTCGCAAGCGAGTTCACACACGGCCAGTGGATCTTCGAGTGCCCGGCACTCGAAGCCGTCGGCTGTCAGCAGCATCTGTAATGCTTCCGCGGCCTCACGATAGTCGTCCACCACCAGCACGCGACGATGCGAGACCATCGCATACTTGATGGGCCGCCACACCACGACGTCGTCACTGGCGTCGGCACTGTCTACTTTGTCGTCGAACGTCACCATCTTCTCCCTGGATTTACTGACGCCGCTGACGGGCACCTCGGAACACGCGCGCAAGATTCGCTCCTACTGCATAGACCACATTCACTAGTTGCCACACGCATGCTTCAACTCGATTGCCCATGCAGCCAAAGCGCCACTGCAACGGCTTGACGTCGCCGTCGTGAGTCACGGTGAAACGTAGATCCTGTTGCATCGATCTGTAGACCGGCGGACGCCTTTGGCGAATGGCTTGTGCATAGCCATGATCAAAGGCACTTCACTCGTGCACGTCGCCCATGCTCCGTGCATCATCCGGCACATGACGTTAGTGTTGATTTATTCGGCTATACACATTAATTGATGTCAGTCGAAAAAAGGTTTGCAAACCTTTACGGCTAACTTAAGCCGCCAACATCGGCGAGAACCATACTGAAGGATAAGCGAGGAATCGCGCGTTAAAACCAGCAACGCTTTAGGGGTTTGCGCTCAGCGGGTTATCCCGCACGATCGTCAATAAAGCCTTTTAACATGGCGAGCGTATCGGCATCGTCAATCTGTTTATCGGTCCGCCAACGCAGCATGCGCGGAAAACGCACCGCGACGCCCGACTTGTGACGCGGGCTTGACTGAATCCCCTCGAAGCCGATTTCAAACACGAGGGTAGGCGTAACACTGCGCACTGGACCAAACTTTTCGATCGTCGTTTTTCGCACGATCGCATCGACCTGCCGCATCTCTTCGTCAGTCAATCCCGAATAAGCTTTCGCAAACGGCACGAGCGTACGCAACCCATTCGCTTCGTCCCACACGGCAAAGGTGAAATCCGTATAGAGACTCGCGCGCCGGCCATGACCGCGCTGTGCGTAAACAAGCACGGCGTCTATCGCATAAGGATCGATCTTCCATTTCCACCACGTTCCCGAGGCTTTGGTGCGGCCTACCCCGTACATCGATTCGCGCTCCTTCACCATCAGCCCTTCCACCCCGCGTGTGCGGCTTTCTTCACGCAGCGCCGCGAGTGCCTGCCAATCGGACGCGTGAATCAATGGCGACACGCGTAACAGATCGTGCGCCAAGGTTCCGTCGAGAGAGGCGGCCAACTCATCCAGCTTCGCGCGGCGTTCGGCGAGCGGCGTCATCCGCAGATCGTCACCGCGTGCTTCGAGCAGATCGTAAGCGAGTAGCGCGGCGGGTGAATCGGCGAGAATTTTTTTCGTCAGCGTTTTACGGGCAATGCGCGGTTGCAAGCGCGCGAACGGCAACGGCGTGGCCGCGCCAGGCTCCCACGCGAGAATTTCTCCGTCGATCACGTAGCCGTCCGGCAATGCCTCGCCTAACGCAGCCACTTCGGGAAAACGGTCGGTGATCAGATCTTCACCGCGCGACCACAGCCATACACGTCCCCCTCGCTTGACGAGTTGCGCGCGAATGCCGTCCCACTTCCATTCGATCTGCCAGTGCGCCGGATCGCCAAGCGTCGCCGGATCCGCCTGCAACGGATGCGCAAGAAAGAACGGATACGGCAAGCCCATATCGCTGTCATGGATTGGCGCGCCGGCTTGCGTGTCATCAGCGGTAGGGTCCGGTGCAATCAAACGCAAATAACGCGCAGCACTAGGCGTCTGTCGCGAATCGGTCCACCCCACCATGCGTTGCGCAATCCGCTTGTGATCGACGCCGGCCACCTCCGCCAGCGCCCTCACCACGAGTTGCCGCGCAACGCCAACCCGAAAGCCGCCGCCTATCAGTTTTGTCAGCAGGAAACGGCCGCCCCAGTCGAGTTCGTCCCAATAGCTGAGCAAACGCGTACGTAATTCTTCGGGTGCGACGCCACGCAATGTCAGCACGCGTTGTTCGATCCATTGCGTAAGGCCCAACTCCGAACTACGTTGCGCTGGCGGCAAGATATGGGCGATGGTTTCCGCGAGATCGCCGACCGCGTGATAAGACTCCTCGAATAGCCACGGTGG
Source organism: Paraburkholderia metrosideri (assembly GCF_904848625.1). Classification (GTDB taxonomy): domain Bacteria; phylum Pseudomonadota; class Gammaproteobacteria; order Burkholderiales; family Burkholderiaceae; genus Paraburkholderia; species Paraburkholderia metrosideri. The sequence goes on along the minus strand of NZ_CAJHCP010000002.1, from coordinate 608,129 downwards.
CAAACCCGCCCGCTCACAGGCGATTTCGCTCAGCAAGCGGGTCGGCACCGATTGACGCGGTTTGCCACCCGCAAGGAAGTACGACGCCCACGCCGCGTCTTCCGGTTCGGCTACCGCGAAGTAACTCGTGAGCGCTTCCAGTTTGTCGTGGGTGGACGTGGTGGCGTCGAGCGCGGTGTAAAGGGCGGCGAAGCGCTTCATGAGTTATTCGCTATAGGGCTGTCGGCGCTCGTCGCGCTAGTTGACGTGTGAGCCGGGATGGGTGTTTCGTCGGCCCCTGCTGCATCGGCTTCAACCGTGTCATCCCCGTATTGCGTTTCAAAAGCGCCCGCCTGCAGCCCCTGTTCGCGTAGCCATCGCACCATCGGTTCGACCGAGCCATGGGTGACAATGACGCGTTGCGCATTCGTCGCCTGAATCGCGTTTTGCAGACTGGGCCAGTCCGCGTGATCCGACAGAACGAAGCCCCGGTCGACACCGCGCCTGCGCCGCGCGCCGCGAAGGCGCATCCAGCCCGATGCAAAGGCGTCACTATAGTCGCCAAAGCGCTTGAGCCACGCGCTGCCTTGCGCGGAGGGCGGCGCGACGATCAGCGCCTGTTTGAAGACGGCCTTGTCTTTCGCGGCGATTTCACTGACCAGACCGACCGGCGGCAAGCGCACGCCCGCCTCCCGATACGCGCGATTCAGCGGTTCCACGGCGCCGTGGCAAAAAATCGGTCCAATCGCCGCGTCGACGCTCGCCAGAACCCGCTGCGCCTTGCCGAACGAATAGCAGAACAGCACGGACGCGCGTCCTTCGGATGCGTTGTGACGCCACCATGAATCGATACCGTCGAACACGGCTTGCGGCGCGTCCCATCGATAGATAGGCAGGCCGAAGGTCGATTCGGTGATAAACGTGTCGCAGCGCACGGGTTCGAACGGATCGCAAGTCGGATCGGAATCGAGTTTGTAGTCGCCCGACGCCACCCATACGCGCCCCCGGTGTTCGATCCGTATTTGTGACGAACCCAGCACGTGCCCGGCGGGATGCAATGAGACGACCGTGTCATTGATCGCGAGCCGCTCGCCGTATGCGAGCGTTTGCAGCGTTATGCCCGGCAGACGCGACAGCAGCACGTTCGCCCCTGCCTGCGAAGCAAGATAATGCTGATGCCCAAACCGTGCATGATCGGAATGAGCATGCGTAATGACGGCGCGCTCGACCGGACGCCATGGGTCGATATAGAAGTCGCCCGGTGGGCAATACAGCCCCTCGGCGCGCGCAACGACGAGGTCCGCACTGAGGTCCGATTGGTCCGGCTCGATGTTCAACGGGTATTCCGATGGGTCCATCGGCGAGTTCCATAAGTCGGCCGCACGGCGCCTGTCGACGGTTGAGCCGGAGTGAACGGACGTTCGCACGAGCGTCCCCAGGCTGACGCCCAGTCGAAGCAAACAGCATTCCCGCCACGGCTGCCACAGGAAAAGCGCCCAAAATCCTTCAGGCTGTATGTGGCCGCGTTCGTGCTTGCGGTATAAAGCAGACAGGCGCGTCGATACGGCTGCCATCCGGCAAGTCCCGACTCGCTCCGCGAGGCTCCATGCAAATCATCCTCGATCAGCACGCGTTATATGTCGCGAAACATCCCGGTCGGTTTCTGCTGCAAACGCTGAAGGCATTTCGTGCCAACCAGGGGTTACTGCTTGCCGGCGCGGTCGCTTATTACGCGTTGCTGTCTATCGTGCCGCTGTTGATTCTGATCGTGATCGCGTTGTCTCGCGTCGTCCCGCAACATGTGTTGCTCGCCGCGCTCGCGCATTTGCTGCGATGGCTCGTGCCCGGACAATCGAACGCGCTGGTGCAGGAACTGACTCATTTTCTCGATCATCGCGCGGTAATCGGCTGGGTGCTGCTGCTGACCATGATCTTCTTCAGCTCGCTCGCCTTCACCGTGCTGGAGAATGCGATGTCGTTGATTTTCGTGCATCGCGTGGCGGTTCGCCGACGCCACTTCGTGCTGTCGGCGCTGCTTCCGTATTGCTACATTCTCTTTCTCGGCGTCGGTCTGCTGATCGTCACGTGCGTGTCGAATGCGCTCGAAACCATTGGCGCCCAAGGCCTTGAGTTATTCGGTCTGCATGTTTCATTGGAAGGACTGTCGCGCGTCGTGCTCTATCTGCTGGGGCTGGCTGGCGAGATTTTCGTGTTGACGTCGGTCTATCTGGTGATGCCGGTCGGTCGCCCGACGATCAAACGGGCGCTGTTTGGCGGCATCGTCGCCGCCGTGTTGTGGGAGATCACCCGGCATGTGCTGGTGTGGTACTTCGCCACCTTGTCGCAAGTCAGCGTCGTGTATGGATCGTTGACGATGGCCATTGTCATCCTGCTCAGCCTCGAATGGCTGGCCACCTTGCTGCTATTCGGCGCACAGGTGATCTCGCAATACGAACGGTTCGGGCATGAACCCATTGAGGCGGCGCAACCGGAGATTAAAACCGGTTGAGTACCGGCTCGAGTTCACGGTTATGTTCGCGCCTGCTGTAACATTCCTGTAGGCGCAGAACTCAGGATCCAACGATGAGCATCACGAGTATCACGCAGCGCAATAGCGTGCGGGTTTCCGGCAACGGCAAACGGACGATGGTGCTGGCACATGGCTTCGGCTGCGACCAGAGCATGTGGCGTTACCTGATACCGTCGTTTCACGACGACTACCGGACGGTGCTATTCGATCATGTCGGCAGCGGTTCGTCTGACCTGTCCGCCTACGACACCCAGAAATACAATTCGCTCGAAGGCTATGCCGACGATCTGATCGAGATCATCCGCGAGGTGGGCGGCGAGCCGGTGGTATTCGTCGGTCATTCGGTTAGCGCAATGATCGGGCTGATCGCGAGTCTCAAGGCGCCCCACCTGTTCGCGGCTCATGTGATGGTGGGCCCGTCGCCGTGCTATGTGAACGACGGCGACTATATAGGCGGCTTCTCGCGCGACGATATCGACGACCTGCTGCATACGCTCGAAGGTAACTACCTCGGCTGGTCGAGCAACATGGCGCCGGCCATCATGGGTGCACCGGAGCAACCGGAACTCGGCATCGAACTCACCAACAGCTTTTGCCGCACCGATCCGGAAATCGCCCGGCAATTCGCCCGCGTGACCTTTCTGTCCGACCATCGCGCGATACTGGCGCGCAGCGCCACGCCTACGCTGATCCTGCAATGCAGTGACGACATCATCGCGCCGCGCGCGGCCGGCGAGTACATGCACCGGATGATGCCCGGCAGCACACTGCACGTGATCGACAATATCGGTCATTGCCCGCACCTCAGCTCGCCGGACGCCTGCTCGGCCGCGATGTTCGCTTTTCTTGCGCCGATGAGCCTGTCACGCGATGCATAGCACGGACCCTTCTCCGCTATCTGCCGACGCACTGTACGAGCACGCGGCCTGCGGCCTGCTCGTGGCCGATGCCAACGGCCGGATCGAGCGCGTCAATGCCACGCTCTGCGGCTGGCTTGGCTACAGCGCCCACGAACTCGTCGGCGCCAGGCTGATTCAGGATCTTCTCAGCGCGGGCGGCAAGGTTTTCTACCAGACGCACTGGGCGCCGCTTCTCCAGATGCAGGGGTCGGTGGCCGAGGTCAAGCTGAACCTGATCCATCGCGACGGCCATATGGTGCCGATGCTGCTCAACGCGGTACGCCGCCGGCACGGCGACCAGACTTACGTCGAAATCGCCGTGCTGATCGTCGCCGACCGGCATCGCTACGAGCAGGAACTGCTGCTGGCGCGACGTAACGCCGAGGCGTCGGTGGCCGCCCATCAACTGGCGCAAAAAGAGCTGCAGGAAAGCCGCGACGTGCTCAGTCTGGCCATGCGCGGCGCTCGAATGGGCGCCTGGTCGCATGAGCCGAAGTCAGGCAAATTCTGGTGGAGTCGCGAACTCGAAGCGCTCGCGGGCTACGCCGAAGGCCGCTTCACGACCACACCTGGTGGCTTTTTCGAACTGATTCATCCGGGCGATCTGATCGCGCTCAACGAGGCGGTCGATCATGCGGTGGCGAGCGGCGACGACTACGTCGCCGAATTCCGCTTCATGCATGCCAGCGGCGACTGGTGCTGGATGGAAGGCCGGGGCCGCGCGACCTACGACCGTCAGGGCGAGCCGTCCACCATCTACGGACTCGGTATCGACATCACCGAGCGCAAGGAAGCGCAGACCGTGCTGCTGCGCCAGGCGGCAATTTTCGAGCACTTGAGCGACGCGATCGTGATCACCGATCTGCGCGGCAATATCACCGACTTCAACGTTGGCGGCGAGCGCATGCTCGGTTACCGCACGCGGGAAATTCTGGGTCGGCCGGTGTCGATCTTTCATCCGCCGGAAGACGCCCTGCGCGTTCGCCGCGAAGCGTTTGCCGCGCTCGCCACGCACGGCACCTGGCGCAGCGAGTTGACCTTCGTACGGCGCAACGGCTCGCGTGGGGTCTGCGAAACTGTCGTCAAACCGCTGGCGAATGCACGTGGCGATATCTACGGCGCGGTCTGCGTGAATCGCGACATTACCGAACGCCGGCGCGCCGAGCAGCAATTGCAGCGGCTCAACCTCGAACTCTCGAAGGCCGATCGACGCAAAGACGAATTCCTCGCCACGCTGGCGCACGAGCTGCGCAATCCGCTCGCGCCGATGCGTAACGTGCTGGAGATTCTGCGTCTGAAAGAATTCGCCGATCCGCAATTGAACTGGTCACGCGATGTGTTCGACCGGCAACTGCAACACATGACCCACCTGGTCGACGATCTGCTGGAAGTGTCGCGCATCACCCAGGGCAAGCTCGAGTTGCGCAAGCAACGGCTCGAACTCGCACGCGCAATGCAGTCCGCCATGGAGGCTGCACGGCCGAGTGTGCAGGCCTCGGCACATCATCTGAGCGTGACGCTGCCGCGTGAGCCGCTGTATCTCGACGCCGACCCGACGCGGTTATCGCAGATGATCCTGAATCTGTTGAATAACGCAGCGAAGTACACGCCGGCTGGCGGCAATATCTCTCTGGCAGCGGAGCGCGAAGGTGACGAAGCGGTGATCGTCGTGCGCGATTCGGGTATTGGCATTCCGCGCGAGCACCTGGACAGCGTATTCGAAATGTTCTCGCAACTCGCCCCCGCGCTGGATCGCTCGCAGGGAGGTCTCGGCATTGGTCTCGCGCTGGTGCGCGGACTGGCGGAATTGCATGGCGGCACGGTGGCCGCATTCAGCGGCGGTGCCGGTACCGGCAGTGAATTCGTGATTCGGCTGCCCGTGTCGCGCACAGCCGCTGCACCAGTCGATAACGCCGCGCCCGAGTCGACGCACGCGAACGGTTTGCGCGTTGTGATCGTCGACGACAATGCGGACGCCGCCGACAGCCTCGCGATGGTGCTCGAACTCGAAGGCCATGAAGTGCGCACGGCGGGCGACGGCATCGCCGGGTTGGCCTTGATCGGCGAATTTGCGCCACAGGCGGTGATTCTCGATATCGGCTTGCCGTTGCTGAACGGTTATGAAGTCGCGCGGCGCATCCGTGTCGATCATCGCGACGCCGGGATGCTGCTGATCGCCGTCACCGGATGGGGGCAGCAGCAGGACAAGGAGACCGCGGTGGCCGCGGGCTTCGATCATCATTTCACCAAGCCGGTCGATCCACGCGAATTGCAGAAGGTGCTGATCCGGCAGCGGGTTTGAGCCTGTCAGCCCGCTGTTAAAATGGCGCGATATCCGCCAGTCATCACGTCATGCTCAACGTCACCGCTTCCAGTCGCTGCGCTATCGCGTCGCGCACAGGCTTCGCCGCTCATGTTTGACGAAGCTCAGATCACCAGCACGCTGGCCGCGCGAGGCATCACGCCCGACCCTCGCCAGCGTGAGGCCATCAACGCGCTCGTCACGCTGGTGGGCGCCGAGGGTGCCCGTCATCACGCCAGGTCCCGCGCCTCGCTCGCATACCAAGGGGTGTATTGTCACGGACTGCCGGGGCGTGGCAAAAGTCTTGTCGTCGATACCGCGTTCGGATTGGCAACCTGTCGCAAACGGCGTTTGCACTTTCACGAATTCCTGCGCGAGATGAACCAGCGGCTCGTGAATGAGCCGCGCGGCGACGGCCGCCTGGGGTCGGTGTCGCGCCAGTGGCTCGACGGTATCGAGTTGCTGTGCTTCGACGAGTTCCACGTGCACGATATCGCCGATGCGTTTCTGATGGGCCGGTTTCTCGATACCGCGATCAGTCAACGCACGCGCATCGTGCTGACTTCCAACTACGCGCCGGACGCGTTACTGCCAGACCCGGAGTTTCACGAACGTTTTCTGCCGACCATCGCGCAGATCAAACGCTGCTTCACCGTGATCCATTTCGATGGTGCACGCGATTACCGCTTTGGTGGCGAACAGGCACAGGTACCGCGTTTTTTCTCGCCGCTCGATCCGTCGAGCCACGACGCACTGCTGCAGGTTTTTGCGCTGCATGAAGGTGACCAGCGCGTGGAGCCGGTCACGATAACAGCGGCGGGACGACCGCTTACCGCCCGAGCGGCAGGCTCCTCCATGCTGTGGGCCGATTTCGATACGCTGTGCATGGCGAGCCGTTCGCACCTCGACTATCTGGATCTCGCCGAGCAATGGCATGGGTTGATCGTCGATAACCTTCGAGCTGAATGGTTGACGAAGCCGCATGCGTTACAACGTTTGATCTGGTTGATCGATATCCTCTACGACCGCAAACGCGCGCTGTTCATTGCGTCCGATCAGCCAATCGCGGCCGCGCTCAACGGCCTGGAAGGCGCGCATGATCTGTCGAGGACCTTGAGCCGGCTCGCTGAAATGCAATCGCGTGCCTATCGCAGCACGCTCGACGACGTAGGCGACGTTTCGAACCTGCCCGCCTGATTGCCGATCTTCCGGACCGGCGCGACGAGTGCCGCCTCTCGTGCAAATCTTGCAATGCAACGGCAAATCCTGCGTGGCGCTCAAAACGCAGCGCGCCACGCGCAAAGCCCTATTCATAAGCAGAAAGAAGACCTCGACGAGCCGCGCGAGCCGCGCGGGAATGCGCCCTGCTACCGCCGTTGCGGGCCCATTCATCAGCGGATTACCGTCCGCTTTCATCGTTGCCATGATCAGAACAGCTTCTGTTGCCGCGGCGCTGTGCGCGGCGTGCGTCACTTCCGCATGCGTGCATATCGGTCCGGCCCGGCTCAAGGCCGACCAGGTCGACTACGCACGGGCATTGGGCGACGCGAAGAAACGTGAAATTCTCGCCGCCGTGATCGGACTGCGCTACGGCGATGCACCGGCGTTCCTGACCGTCAGCAACATCATCGCCGCCTACACATTCGACACGACTGCCGGAGCAACAGCCAACGCTGGCTCCGGCAGCATGCCGAATTACGCGACCGCGACCGGCAGCGTGTCTTACTCGAATCATCCGACCTTCACGTTCACGCCGACCACCGGCGAGGCGTTCGCCTCTGCGTATATCCGGCCGCTCGCGCCGTCGCTCGTGTTGCCGCTTGCCGAAGGCGGTATTCCGATCGATCTGCTGTTGCGGATCACCGCGCAATCGGTTGGCGGGTTGCAGAACGGCAATGCGCTCGGCGGCGAGAACAGCGCCGGAGCGCCAGGCTTCTTCGAATTACTGCAGGCATTGCGACGACTGCAACTGGCTGGTGAATTAAACGTCGAGTCACGTCAGGGCGACGGTAAGAACGCCCCGATGGGCGTCTTTCTGGTGATGGGCGCGACCACCAGCGGCGAGTCGTCGCAAACGGCCGCCGACCTCGCGCAAGTGCGCAAGCTGCTGCGTCTGTCGTCGAATACGCGGACCTACGAGCTGGTTTATGGGCCTTCGTCGACCTCCCGAAAGGGCGACAAGATTCCGATGGTGACGCGCTCGGTGCTCGGCATTCTGACCGACCTCGGCGCGCAGGTGCAGGTGCCCGTGGAACGCATCGCCGACGGTTCGACTAAGCCGACGGTTGGTTTGATCGGCGGAGAAACCCGGCCGACGATCATCGTGCATTCGGGAAAAACCGCGCCGGACAATGCATATGTATCGATTGCTTACGGGTCGTCGATGTATTGGGTGGAGCGCAACGACTTCGATTCGAAATATGCGTTCACCGTCGTGCAGAATCTGATGGCGCTAGGGGAAGCCGATACTAGTAGCAAAGCGCCGGTGGTGACGATTCCAGCCAATTGAAGTGAGACCAGAACCCGGCGGCTTTCGAAAGCTCAAGCCGCCGGGTTTTCACATCACGCCTTAATTCAGGCGCTTAACCTGACATCACTCCGAACCGCCGTTCGCCTGCGACTTAACGCGCGCGATCTGCTCCTTCGCCGCTTCATAGATATGCTCCGGCGTGAAACCGAATTTCTTCTTCAACTCGGGCAGCGGCGCGGACGCACCGAACGTATGCATCACCACCTGCGCGCCGTGCCTCCCCACGTAGCGGTCCCAGCCAAGCGTAGCGGCCTGTTCCACGGCGACGCGCGCATTGACGTCGGGCGGCAGCACCGAGTCCTGATAGGCGTCGTCCTGACGCTCGAAGATATCCCATGACGGCATCGACACGACTCGCGCTGCAATGCCCTCGCCTTTGAGCTTCTCGTATACGTCGACACAGACCGACAGTTCGCTGCCGGTGGCCATCAGGATCACTTGCGGCTTCTTGCCGTCCGCTGCGTCGGCGAGCACATAGGCGCCCTTCTGCACGCCGCTAGCCGCGGCATAGCGGCTGCGGTCGAGGGTCGGCAAAGCCTGGCGCGACACGACGATGCACGAGGGCCGTTGCGGTTGCGACATCGCCACTCGCCATGCTTCGGCGACTTCGTTGGCATCGCCCGGACGCAACACGGTCAGACCCGGCACGCCGCGCAGCGACGCCAATTGTTCGATCGGCTGATGGGTCGGACCATCTTCACCGACACCGATCGAATCGTGCGTGAACACGTAAATGGCAGGCACCTCCATGATCGCCGACAAGCGGATTGGCGGCTTCATATAGTCGCTGAAAATCAGGAACGTCGAACCGTAAGGCCGCAGATTCGACAATGCAAGTCCGTTCACTGCTGCGCCCATCACGTGTTCGCGAATCCCGAAATGCAGATTGCGGCCGCCATAGTTATCTGCTTCAAAACTGCCAGCGCCTTCGAATTTCAGATTGGTTTTCGTCGACGGCGACAGATCCGCTGCACCGCCGATCATCCATGGAACACGCGCGGCAATCGCATTGAGCACCTTGCCCGACGACTCGCGTGACGCGACGCCCTTCGGGTCCGCGTCGAATGTCGGAATGTCGCTGTCCCATCCCTCAGGCAATTCGTGCGCTTCGATCTGCTCGAATTCGCGTGCGAGTTCCGGGTGTTGCTTGCTGTACGCGTCGAGCTTCGACTGCCATTCAGCGCGCGCCGCTTTGCCTCGTGCGCCGATGCCTTGCGCGAAGCGTTCATGCACCCCGTCCGGCACGTAGAAGAATTTGTCTTCGGGCCAGCCGTAGAATTTCTTCGCCAGTGCCACTTCTTCCACGCCGAGGGGTTCGCCATGCGCACCCGACGTATCCTGTTTATGCGGGGCGCCCCAGCCAATAATGCTATGGACGACGATCAGCGTCGGCTTGTCGGTGACGCTTTTCGCTTCGACAAAGGCTTTTTCCAGCGCGGCGGCGTCGTTCGCGTCGTCGACATGCAACGTGTGCCAGTGGTAGCCGCGAAAGCGCGTTTCCACGTCGTCGCTATACGCAAGGTCGGTGTGGCCTTCAATCGTCACGCGGTTACTGTCGTAAATCCAGATCAGGTTCGACAGTTTCAGATGGCCGGCCAGCGACGCTGCTTCGTGCGAGATACCTTCCATCATGTCGCCGTCGCCACACAGCGCATACACGCGATAGTCGAACAACGCAGTATCGGGCTGATTGAAATGGCTTTCATACCAGCGCGCCGCCATCGCCATGCCGACGCTATTACCTAACCCCTGGCCGAGCGGGCCAGTCGTGGTTTCGACGCCGGTGGTCATCCGGTATTCCGGGTGGCCCGGTGTCTTGCTACCGATCTGGCGGAAATGTTCTATATCGTCGAGCGATACGGCGGGGCCGCCGGTCGGCTTGCTATGCTCATCGACGGCTTTGACGTTCGCCAGATGCAGCAGCGAATAAAGCAGCATCGAAGCATGTCCGACTGACAACACGAAGCGATCACGGTTCGGCCACAACGGCTCGTCCGGGTCGTAGCGCAAATGGTTCTGCCACAGATGATAGGCGACCGGTGCCAGGGCCATTGGCGTACCAGGGTGTCCGGAATTGGCCTTTTGCACAGCGTCCATCGACAGCGTGCGAATCGTATTGATGCACAGCTGATCGAGGGCGGGATCGTTTTGCATGGAAACACTCCTTGTTCGGCGGTTGGGAGAATGGCCGGGAATGCGGCGCCTCGCACGCCATCGCAGTGCGTGATGTTGGGCTAAGCAGCGGCGTGAGCAAACCCGGCAAACCGTGTTGACGTGCAACAACGCATGAGAGACCACAGCGAGACTTCACCGATGATGCGCCGATGCGCGCAAACCTGCACTGCGCTTTACATCTGGCATCGCGGAATGCGTCGCGCGGGTCGGGATTGACGGTCAAACTTTCATGAAGCTTGCGAAAGTGCCGATGTTCATGGGCAAAATATGGCTGGCCTAAACAGAAAAACCGGCGCGGATACCGGGCGCCGGTGCAAGCTGCCTCCAGCCTCAGGTTCAAACTGCCTTCAGCCAATGTTCGACAACCGGGCCACGATCGCCATCGACGGGATCTGTCGGGGGAAACGGCAAAGCTTCCATGAGCGCCTGTTCTTCGGGGGTCAGCGCTTCGCGGCGGATATCCCACTGCTGTCCTTCCGGATATCCCGCCACCACCTGAAAATGCCGCGCGAACGACTGCAGGCAATGGCCAGTTCCGGCAGGCAGCAGCAACACGTCACCCGCATTGATCGTGACCACCCGACCGCCCGGACCACCAACGATCACTTGCGCGGAACCGTCCGTGACGCCCAGCACTTCGTGCGCGCTGGCGTGAAAATGGTGGTAGTCGAAAATGCCGTCGCGCCATTGCGGAGGCCACTGGTTCTGCTCGAACAACAGTTCAAAAGCAGCCGCGAGATCACCGGAATCGGGCTCAAGTGCCCGTCGATAAATCGCTACCGGCAATTTACGGTTATTGGGCACCCAGTCATGCGGTGGCAACATAAATACTTCGTACTGGGTCTGAGCCGCTTCGAATCCGTGTTTCGAATCGTTGTACATATCTGGCTCCTGTTCCTTTGCTGCGCTAACTTCTTCATGGCGTAGTTCACTGCATAAACCCGGGGCTGCATAAAGCGCGCCCGCTGCGCTCGCACGCCATTCGCACGCCGTCAGTCCTTGCGTTGCGATTCGCGGCCGCCGCCTCCCGGCGGCTCGGCGTGCTCGCCCGTGCCAAGCGGCACTTCGGCGCTATGCACCGGGTGCTCACTCGAACGCGGCGGATTGGTTGCCTTGTCGACGCCGGTTTGCTCGACCGGTTCGATACCGAGCGGGCTGGGTTCAACGTAATGCGTTCCGCTGGGCTTGTTACGCGCCTTGACTTCATCCGAAACGTTTTGCGCGTCGAGATTTTTGCGCGGTGTGTCGTCCTGCATGACGCTCTCCTGTTAATCATCACTTTATCGATGCAGCAACATCCGGTCCCTCTCTGCCAGATTGCGCACTTTTCAGCGGGGAGCCAGCGTTGAGGCGCACTGGGCACGGCCGTTGCGGACTCATGGCTCACGGTTTGGACCATTTTTTTGTAAAAAGGAGAGCGCCATGACAATGACCACGATTCGCGTATCCGATACGGAAGTGCAGGTCGAGCGGACCCTGTACACCTTCGCCAAAAAAGACGATGCCGATTCATTCCAGCGCTGCCTGGTCGATACATCGATCGATAGCTGCTATCGAAGCCATCCGCCGCTGTCGGCGAAACCAACTGTGCCCGACGAACATCCCGACGATCCGGGCCGGGGCAGCACGATTTCGCCTTCGTTAGGCGGGATGCCCTGACTGGAAAGAGGCGTCGTTACGCAAGGTGCGATGTCGATTGACTTGAATCGACGAGGTGAATGAAGCAAGGTCGCGCGACGTGTGAAGCACGCCGCGCGGGTTTTTCGTCTGTCACTTCTCTGGCGAAGCGCGATCGGCCGCGATAATCTCGCGGCCATAATCGACCGCCGCGCGCCGGGCCTCGTCCGCCGTCGCATACGGGCCGATCTCGGGTGCGCCGTCAAACGGAAAGAGAATCCTCCTGTCCGCTTTTCTGATGACTTTCAGCCCACCCACGTAACGGCCATCGCCTGTGCCGTGGTAGCTGGCGTAAATTTCGAAGTCATCGTCAGCAACGTCGGACTTATGTCGCGCCATGTTCCCTTTCCCTGTTCTCTTTTCCCGCACTGGTTAGTACGCCAATGCGCTGTGTTCGATGTGATCCTGCGACGCGTGCGTCGGCAATGACATCACGCGTTTAACGGAATCGAGCAATACGCGTTCCACGCGCAGCGCTAGCGTTTCGCGGACGAAAACCGGGGGATGGAGGTTGAATCAGGGCGATCTGGCGGCTTTGCGCTGCCGTGTTGCGGAACCCCCAGTGGTAATGCTGGCGGGAGAATGACGAGATTGAATCCGGCTGCGGCCTCAGCGTTCTCCCTGAGGCGAACGGGGCTAAACCGTCAGAAGCAGAAAAAAAGCGGTCAGGAATATCGCTCCCTGACCGCTCCAGTCAAATCACCTCGACTTCACCGCAACTTCGCGACGTCCTGCGCACTCACCCGCGAGGACGCGGGATTGCCGAACTGCGTCGTCACGTAATTCGTCAGCGCAGCGATCTGGTCATTGCTCAATTGCACAGCAAAGCCCGGCATGCCGACATCGCTATTCGAGGTTGTCCGATGCACCCCATGCAAGATCACCTGCATCAGGTTATTCGGATTCGATGCGCCCACTGTCGTGTTGTGCATCAGCGGCGGATAGTAGCCATCCGGCGTGCCCTTGCCGGGTGCCTGGTGACAACTCGCGCAATTGCCGAGGAACAGCCGCGCAGGGTCGATCGTGCCCTCGCTCATCGCCACGCCACGCAGGCGCGTCACGTCTGTCGCCGGCTTGCCCCACGAGCCGCGCGGCTGCTTGCTGCCGTCTTCCACCGCAGGCACCGTGTGCACGTAGGTGGTGATCGCGGCAACGTCGGCGTCGGTCATCTTCGAGAAGCTATGCTCGACCGCCTCGCCCATGGGTCCCGCCGCGCCACCCAGACCTTGCACGTGGCCGGTTTGCAGATACTGCTTGAGTTGCTCGGGGGTCCACGTACCGATCCCGCTATTCGCCGACGAAGTGATGTTGTAACCTTCCCAGCCCGCCAGCACCGAGCCGCTCAGGAAGCCGCCGCCGGTTTCGTCGAGCGCGACCTCCTGCATCGCGAAGCCGCGCGGCGTGTGGCACGTGCTGCAATGCGCGAGACCTTGCACGAGATACGCACCGCGATTCCATTCCACGCTCTGGCCCGACTTGTCCTGATACGGCCCGCTCTTCAGGAACACCGCGTTCCATGCTTTCAGCGGCCAGCGCATGTTCAGCGGCCATGGAATATCGCTTTGACGCGTGGCCTCTTTCACGGGCGCCACGCCGTAACGGAAATACGCGAATAGTGCCCGCACGTCGTCGTCGCTGATCTTCGCGTACGACACGTACGGCATCGCCGGATACAGATTGTGGCCGTCCTTCGACACGCCTTTACGAAGCGCGCGATCGAACTCTTCGAGCGTCCATGTGCCGATCCCCGTTTGCGGATCCGGCGTGATGTTGCTCGAATAGATCGTGCCGAGCATCGGCACCTTCAGCGGCAAACCACCGGCAAATGGCCGTCCTCCAGCGACTGTATGACAGGCCATACAGTCACCGGCTGTGGCGAGGTATTCGCCGCGTTTGATCAATGCGGTGTCGTTGCTGCTGACAGAAGCATCCGCGTGCGCCAAAGAAGGCAGCGCCAACGCAGCGGCCAGCACGCCATAGAGAGTTTTCTTCATCTTCAGCATGGTCAGACCTCCTTCTTCAACTGGTCGGCCATACGAAGCGCGAGCGCGGCGATGGTCAGCGTCACGTTGACGGTGCCCACGGTCGGCATGGTTGCGCTGCTGGAGATGAACAGGTTCGGGTGATCGAACGTACGGCAATGCTTGTCGACCACCGAGTCGCGCGGATCGCTGCCCATGATCGTCGCGCCGGTGATGTGATTGTTCGGCGCGAATTCGTCCTGATACTCGATTTCGGTGCCGCCGAGAACCTGCGCTGCGGTTGCATAGACCTCGCGGGTATGCACGGCTCCCCGCTTCACGTAGTCGTCGATCTGATAAGTGATCTCCGGACGCGGAATACCGATCGCGTCTTTCTCCGTCGTGCTGGGCACGATGCGGTTGACCGGTTGCGGCAGAATCTCGTGGAAGCAGTCGAACTCGACGAAACGCGCGGAGCGGTCGCGAATCTGCGCGTCCAGATCGGCTGGCTTGATCAGCTTGCCCTGCTTGAAAATCTTCGCCGTTTCCGTATCGATGCGCGACATGTTCGACAGGTGAATCTTTTTAGCGGCTTCCGTCGCGCGGAACGGGCCGTCGCGAAAGCCGATCAATGACGTCATTTCCTGTGGGCCACGGCCAGGCCACAGTTTTTCGTCCGCATAGAACGTGACGCCGGTGCCGGGGTGATCCATCAGATTGCGGCCCACCATGTCGGAGCTATTGCCCACGCCGTGCGGGAAGTCGGCACTGGTCGACATCAGCATGATCTTCGGCGTCTCGATGCCGTTCGCGGCCAGCACGAAGTACCTGGCTTCCACGCGATGCTCGTTGCCTTGCGGGTCCTTGTACAACGCAGCGGTAATGCGTTTGTCAGGACCGACTTCGAGCTTGAACACGACCGCGTTTTCGATCAGTTTTGCGCCCGCTGCTTCGGCTTTTTCGACGTGCACGATGCCGTTGTACATCGCACCGATCGGGCAGATCGGCATGCAGTTGTTATTCCCGCAACAGGTCGGGCGGCCATCGTACGGACGGCTGTTGCGCGCGACCGGCTCGGTCACGACGTTGAAGTGCGAATCGTACGCGTTGAGCTTGCTTTTGATCACCTGCTCGTTGTACGAAAGCGGCAGCGGCGCCATCGGATAAGGCTGGCTGCGCGGCGAACCGAGCTGTTCGTCGGACGGCCCCCACACGCCCAGCTCTTCTTCGGCGCGCTGATAGTACGCCTCGAGTTCTTCATACTCCATCGGCCAGTCGCGGCCCACGCCGTAGACGGTCTTCATCTTGAAGTCGTTCGGCATGAAGCGCCACGCGGAGGCCGCCCAGTGCCACGTCGTGCCGCCCACTGCGCGAATGTACTGCGAGTTGAATTTGTGCTCGCCCTTCAGGATCAGATAGTTATTGGCCGGACCGTATTCGGGATGCGGCGCCCACGCAGTGGACGGATACGGCGCGGAGTTGTCCGACTTGTCGAACTGGTTGCGAAAGCGCTCCACTGTTTCCCAGCGCGGCATACGCGGCCCGGCTTCGAGCAGGATCACGGACTTGCCCGCAAGCGCCATCTGATGCGCGACGATCGCACCGGCGACGCCCGATCCGACTACGACGATATCGGCCTGTTCGGTTTTTTGTGCGTCGGCCATTTAGTCTTGCCTCTCGACGGGTTTCTGGGCCCAGTAGCCGGGCTGATTGGCGCAATACGAGCGGATCACGAGCGTGTCGGAGACCACGGTGTACATCAGCGCCTGTTCGTAGGTGATCACGGCGTTGTCGACCGTGCCGAGATACCAGGCTTCCATGATCTTCAACAGCAGCGCCTGCTGCGCATCATCGGTCGAACCAGCGGCCAGCGCGCTGGCGAGCTTCGGCAACTGCTGCGCAAGATCGGGCGTGGACTTCTGCAAGGCGGCCAGCAGGCGCGTGCCGACGTCGCGATCGAGACCGCTCTTCGCGGTCAGCGATTGCGACAAGGTCATGAACGCGTCGAGCGGCGGCGCGGACGCATCGTCGGCGAGCGCTCTGAGCGTGAGCGAGCCGGTCAGGCCAGCCACGCTCAGTGCGAGTGCGCCCTGCAGCCAGCGGCGGCGGCTGATGGACGACGCTTCACCGGTCGTGGCGAGCGTCCCTGACGACATCCCCAGTGGGGACTCGCCGTGAGAGTCTTGTGGAGTCAATTTTTTTATTCCCTTGTGAGGCGTTTTTCAATGCTTGCTGCGGGTAGAGAAGACAGGCAATACAGCAGCAACGACGCATGACTTGTGATCCTGTTGTTGCTGCTGGCCTGCACTGCCCGCTTTACTGTGTTGCGCTGTTTAGCGGCGTCAGCTGCCAGCCGTACCGCGCGCCACGATGCGTCAGAACTGATGCAACATCCCGACATACGCGCCGGTTTGCGATTCGCCAACCAGCGGACTCGTATTGCTCGTCGAATCGCGCGGCGATGCTTCGAGCGAGAAATTCGAATTGCTGCCATTGCGCACGTAACCGACCGTGCCATACAGGAACGTGCGCTTGGTGATGTTGTAGGTGGTGCCGAGCACGTACATCATCGCGTGGCCGGCCGGATCGTGCGCGACGTCGCCTTCGCCTTCGCCGACGTGAATGTAGTAGCCGCCCGCCGTCACTGCCCAGCGTTGCGGGAAGTTATAGGTGGCGCCGAGCCAGTAGTGATCGGCGGTATCGGCGACACCCGCCGGCGAGTCGGGCGCCGAGTAATGCGTATAAGCGCCCTGGATAATCCACGAGTCGAAATGCGCCTTCCCCGCGACGAAGTATTCGCGCGATGCCTGGAAGATATTGCTGAAGCGGCCATTGCTGTCGCGCAGTTCGTCGTAGATGCCGCGCGCGTCGAACAGCGGCGAGTGATAGCTCAGCATGATGCCGTTTGAACGGCCGAACTCGCCTGGCGCACCGCTATTGAACGATCCCGGCTGGTTGCCGAAAGAGTACTGCCCCTGCACGTCGAAGCCCCAGAACACCGGGCTTTTGTATTCAACGTTATTGCTGGTTTGCTGCCAGTTGCGTCCCCGTACGAGCGACGCCGACGAGAAAGCCTGCTGCACGAACGGGTCGAATTCCCACACACCGTCGCTGTCGATAAAAAGATTACGGCCAGCCTGCAACGTGCCCCATTGCTCGCTCTTCAAGCCGACGAAGGCACGCCGTGACCAGAGCCGTCCGCCGCTGGTGGTGCCGTTCATCACCTGCAAACCGGTTTCGAGGTTGAAGATTGCATTGAGACCGCCGCCGAGATCTTCATTGCCTTTGAGGCCCAGCATACTGGTGCCCCAGTCGCCGCCTTCCGCGCTCCAGCGGCTTGCACTGCCGCCTGCACCATCGTTGATGTGATTCAGGTATTCCACGCCTGCGTCCAGCCGGCCATATAAGCTCACGCTGGTTTGACCATAGGCCAAAGGACTCGCCACCGCCAGGGTTGCCATTAATTTTTTAGATAGTCGCATTGTTTTGCCGGGAGTTTTTCTGTCGCAATGTGAGGCAAAGCAGACTGCTGATGAAACCAGACTACCTGACGCGCTCAACACGAATTCATGCCGCAGACTGCAAACCGAAGGCTGGCGGAACGCATCGAAACCGGCCGCGCCAACACCGTCGACGAGTCGAACACATGCTGAATTTTCGTATTGAATGACGCCTGATTCATGCCGGAATTGACCTTGTATCCGTCCAGCCCGGAGCCGTATTGCCATCCCGTTCGCAGTCGCAATGTTGTAAAACTACACACGCCAGGCGGTCGAACTATAGGGGATACATGTTTGATAACCTATCCGTTTGGCGCAATAAACTTTTGCGGGCAGTACGCTCGACAACGAAACGGCGGGACGCAATCCGCGTGCCTCGACAGACATGCTGGAGAAGAAGGGATGCTACTGAAGATAAGATAGTCGGTCATTTGGCATCAGCCAAATCGAATTGCCGTTGCATGCCACTCACTCTTTTGACGACTCACGTTGCTGCCATGACCGCGCCCGAATTGACCGAAGACGAGAACCTTGGCCTTTATCAACGGGCGACAGAGAATGGCGCGGAATGGTGGCGCGTGACGGTGGCGGACCGCCCGGAAAACTATCGCCTTGAGCACGGTATCGACACCGCCAGCGGACGTGGATCGGTTGATATCGATCTCGTGGTCGATGCGGAAAATCTGCGCGCGAAGTTGAAGAAATGGCGTCGCGAAGGTTTCGCCATCGACGCTGACAATCTTGAAAGCGAACCGGACGCAGCAGCGGGTCGCATCGCATTCATGCCAGAGTTGCAGCGGGTCGCGGCGCAGGCTTCAGCGGCGAAGCGGAAGCATGAGCAGAAGCAGACCGAAGCTCATCACGGAATAGTACGAATCGGCTTTCTCGATGTGCCGTGCGGCGAAGATGGCCCGCTCGTGCCGCGCGTCAATCCGGCGTATCTGTTCTCGCCGCGCTTTAACGACATCGTCGAAGATATTGTCGAGAACCGCCGCGTGATGTTGATCGGGCACACCGGTGCGGGCAAAACCAGTCTGATCGAACAGGTCGCGGCCCGCTCCCGTCACGGTGTCTTGCGTTCGAACATGAACGGCCAGACCACGGTCGGCGATTTTGTCGGCTTCTGGACCGTCAAGGGTGGGGAGACGTTATGGGTCGACGGCGTACTGCCTACCGCGATGCGCGAAGGCCTCTGGCTGATCGTCGATGAAATCGATTTCGCCGAACCGTCCATTCTCGCCGCGCTCACTGCCGTGCTCGAACCGCATGGACGCCTCGTGCTGAAAGAGAAAGGCAACGAGATCGTGGCGCCGCATCCGTCGTTCAGGCTCTTCGCGACGGCCAATGCGGTGGGTGCAATGAGCCAGTTCCGGCATCTTTATCAGGGCGCCAATCTGATGAACGACGCGTTTCTGGACCGCTGGCGTGTGTATCTGCTCGACTATCTGACGCCCGCCGAAGAAGCCGACGTGTTGCTGCGAACGCTAGCGCCGAATATGACGCGTCCGCTGGCCACGACGCTCGCCGCCATCGCCGCCGACTGCCGCGCGGCCTTCGCCCGCGAGGATCTGTCGAGCGCGTTTTCGACCCGCCGTCTGCTCGACTGGGCCGAATTGATGATGCGCAGCGGCGACCCCGAACGTGCCGCCGGGCCCGCCATTTATGCCAAAGTCAGTCCCGAAGATGCGGCGTTGATTCGCGGCATCATTCGCCACCACATTGCGCCTGCGGGCTCAGAGTGACTGCGAAGATGCCGGCCACGCACGAGGCACGCGACAGGCGCGACAGGCGCAACATACGCGACACGCGTGACACACGAGGCTTCGCGTTCGAATCGGCGCTCAGCAAGATCGCTCGCGTACTCACGGGACAATACGGCGTGACCGTCGTATTCAGTCCGGATGGCCCGCGTGTCGAACCCGGCCGTATTGTGATTCCCGATAACGAACTGGCCGACGGCGTCGAACGCGATGTGCTGATCGGCTATCTGGACCTGCTGGTCGCGCGCGCCAGGCATGCGGCGCTTGCCGAACTCGACGCGCTCCCTTCGGGCATCGCGGCGACCCTCGCACAGGTGATCGACGACCGTCGTGTGTGCGGGCAACTGCTCGACGAGTATCCGGGCGCGCGCTGGTTTATCGGCAGACTGCGCGAGCATGCGGCGAAACGCGTGCAGGCGCGCTGGCCGACGCTGCATTGGCGTGACCGTCTGATCTGGCTGGTCGAGCGCACGCTGTGGGACGAAGCGCCGAGCCGTACCGAAGCGATCCATTCGCTGCTGGCCGCGTTGCAGGCGTCGCAGGATCTGCTGAGTGACGCACGCAATAGTCGCTCGACCGCACAGAGCATCGCGACGGCGCGGGCGCTGGTGGCACGCGTGCGGGCGTTGTCGGCGGGCAACGTGAATAGCATGAGTTTCACCGCCGATCCCGTTGAAGATATCGACACCGAAACGGCGGCGTCGCTGTCGCTCTTTAACGACGACGACACCCCATTGCCCGATCAGGCCAGTGCCGCCGCGCCGCCGTCCGATCGCAGCGGCGGCGCGCAGGCGGACAACGCAGTCGGCATGGGGCAGACGCTTGCCGACGCGCAAGCGCCGTCGTCGCCCTCCGCGGGTGAAGCCGGTTCGATCCCGACGGGCTCCACGCGCGCGCGGCTGTCCATTCCGCTCGCTACCGAATTCGACGTCGTGACGGACCTCACCGGCCAGGGCGACAGCGCCACATGGCGAGCGTTGCGAGCCGAAGCCCGCGCGGACACCGCGCCGCTCAAACAGAAACTCGAACGCGCGCTGAGCGCCGATGAGCGCATCCGCTGGCGTCGTGAGCAGGAACGCGGCGAGATCGACCGCACCGCGCTGGCCCGGCTCGTCACCTCGCCGGGTTACCGCACGCCGTTTCGCACGCAGCGTGCCGCCAAGGGACGCGATGTTGCGGTGACGCTTCTGATCGACCGCAGTGGTTCGATGGCCGGCCGCAAGATCGAACTCGCACGCCTGTGCGCAACCGCATTGTGCGATGCACTCACCCAGTTATCGTTCGATTGCGAAGTGCTCGGCTACTGTTCGGTTGAATCGGCGCCGATGAAACAACTGTATGAACGCCAGCTTGCCGGTGGCGCGGATCTACGCCGCTATAACCGCTTTGTCGAGCGGCTCGATCTGACAATCTATAAACGTTTCGGCGCGCCCGATCTGAGCGGGATCGCGCAGATCGACTGCGGTCACGAGAATCCCGATGGGGAAGCACTTGCCTGGGCCGCGACGCGGCTCGCCGATCATCAGGCGGAGCGCCGCATCCTGATGGTGTTGTCCGACGGCTACCCTTCCACCGGCGACGGCGATCCGCAAGTCCTGCGCCACGACCTGCGCGAGCGCGTGGCGGCAATCGGCAAACGCGGCATCGAACTGGTCGGAATCGGCGTGCTGACCGATGCGGTCGAGGACTTCTATCCGCATAACGTAGTGGTCAGCCGCCTCGCCGAATTACCGTCCACGGTGTTCTCGGTATTGAGTTCGATGCTGCTGACTCGTTAGTTCCAACAAGATATAGCGGTACTTTGCACATGCCCGTTATGCCCATTAAGCGCTTTGCGGCCTGAACGGATATCGCTCGATTTCACCGCCGCGCGCGACCACCACCGTGCATTCCGGAATCTCTTCCCAGAAGCCCGGCAAATCGGCGAGCGGCTCCGACAGCACCAGAAACGCATTCTCGCCCGCCGCCACAATGCGCGGATCGTCAGGATACAACTCGTTCAGATGACGAAACGACGTGCTATGAAACAGCGAGCGCGACTGCCCTTCGCTCGAATAACGCACGGCAACGATCTGTTCGCCGTCGGTCGCGCACACGGTCATGTTCAGCGGCTCGTCTACACCATGCTTGCGCCCGGTTTCCTCGACGAACGCCACCATCCGTTCGAGGGCGGTGACCGGCGCCAATTCCAGGCCAAAGGTCAGCGCGAGAAGAAACAGTACTTCGGAGTCGGTTGACCCTTCAATGGAGGGGAACAGATCGGGGTTAATCGCGACCATCAGATCGCGCCGCACCGCGGGATAGTTGCGCACCAGCCCGTTGTGCGCAAACAGCCAGCGCCCGTGGCGGAACGGATGACAGTTGGTTTCCTGCGACGGTGTATCGGTTGCCGCACGGATATGCGCGACGAACAGCGGCGCGCGGATCGCCCGCGCGGCTTCACGCAGATTGCGGTCGCTCCAGGCCGGCTGAATGCAGCGGTAGCGGAACGGAATGTCGGTCGGATGGCCGTACCAGCCGATGCCGAACCCATCGCCGTTCGTGGTGGTATGGCCGAGCCGCGAATGCAGGCTCTGATCGATCAGCGAATGTTTGGCATTGAACAGCACGGTTTCGAGCTGAATCGGGTTGCCGGTATAAGCTAGCCAGCGGCACATGATGCGTCTCCTTACTTACTTTCACATAGAGCATAGAGAGGGCGTGCCGCGCCGGCTATTTGAGCGCCGGTGGCATCGTCGCGATGGGGATCAGGAATTCGGACACGCCGGTCAGGATAATCTGCACGCCGATACACAACAGCAGAAAAGAGGATACGCGCATCGCTACCTTGGTTCCTTCGACGCCGAGGTATTTGGCGAAAACCGCCGCGCGGCTATAGACCAGGTAGACCGAGACCGCCACCAGCATTGAGATCACCACCGATGCAATACTCGACGTGACGAACTCCGAGAGCTTGTGTGTGCGGTTCGCCGTCAGCGCCACCGCAGTGGCAATCGACCCAGGCCCGGTGGTCAGTGGAATGGTGAACGGGAAGAACGCCTTGGAGCGCGCGCTTTCCGCATCGACGCGCTTGACGTTCGACTGATCGATGGGCTGCGTATCGGGCGCGTTCAGCATCTGCCAGCCGCCGACCGCCACCGCCAGCCCGCCGCCTATGCGCAGTGCTTCCATTGAAATGCCGAAGAAATGCAGAATGGGCGTGCCGATAAAAAACGCCACCAGCAAGACGATCATTGCGTTGATCGCGATTTGCCGGGCAAGCGCGCTGCGCTCCTCGGTAGTCAGCGACGCAGTTCGATCGAGGAAGACGAAAGCGATGCCAATAGGGTTGATGATGCTGATCAACCCGGTAAAGCCAAACAGAATGTCCGCGATCAGACTTGCGACCATATGCGTTTTCCGTGTCGAGCGACGGTCCAGGTGTTTCGCTGGGTCTGCCCATGCACCCGGGACGCCACGCCATGTTGATGAACCAGACCGCTTGACGCAATCCGGGCAATGCTCGCGCTGCGTGGCCAGATGATATCGCGCCGCGCCAGCCAAAGTCGCAAAAAGCCGGACCTCGACGTACACATTGTGGCCCGCTGCGCCCCGCGCGCCGCCTTGCGGTGCAACAACGCGGCGCAGAAAGATGCACCTGCAACTTTCAGAAAGCCTACACTTTTTTGGCTGACTTTACGGAACCGAAGTATCCGGAATAAAGTGCTCAGCGAAGCCGCACTTTCAACAAGACTGACTCACTGGTTCGAGGAGTTGCCCCATGTTGCTTCGTGTCCTTGCCGCACTGCCTTTCATCGGCATTCTGCTTGGCGTCCCGTTTGTCAATCGCGTCGAGCCGCTGGTGCTCGGCATGCCGTTCGTGCTGGCCTGGATCGTCATGTGGGTGGTACTGAGTTCGGTCATCATGGCGATCGTCTACCGTCTGGACCCGACCAATCGCGAGCTTGCCGTCGACGCCGAGGAGGTCCGACCATGAGCGCACTCGTCATCATCGCGGCCGTCACCCTGTTTGCGCTGTACCTCGGCGTGCGCGCGAGGCGCGGTCACGACATGAGCCTCGAACAGTGGAGCGTGGGCGGCCGCAGCTTCGGCACCGCGTTCGTGTTCCTGCTGATGGCAGGTGAAATCTACACGACCTTCACGTTCCTCGGCGGCAGTGGCTTCGCTTATGGCAAAGGCGCGCCGGTCTATTACATTCTCGCTTACGGCACGCTCGCCTACATCCTGTCGTACTGGATGCTGCCGCCCATCTGGCGTTATGCGAAACAGCACCGGCTGGTGTCGCAGCCGCATTTCTTCACGCGCAAATATGAAAGCCCCGCGCTGGGCACGCTGGTCGCGCTGGTCGGCGTGGCGGCGCTGATCCCGTACCTGGTGCTGCAACTGAAAGGGCTCGGCATTATCGTCGCCACCGCTTCGTATGGTGCGATTTCGTCGACGGCGGCCGTCTGGATCGGCGCGTGTGTGGTGACCGCCTACGTGATCGTCTCCGGCGTGCGCGGTTCTGCGTGGAATTCGGTGGTGAAGGATCTGCTGATTCTGGCAATCGTGCTGTTCCTCGGCATTTATCTGCCCATGCACTATTACGGCGGCATCGGCGAGATGTTCCGCGCCATCAATACCGCCCGCCCCGACTTTCTGACCTTCCCGGCACGCGGTTCGAGCGTGATGTGGTTCCAGTCCACCGTGCTGCTGACGGCGCTCGGCTTCTTCATGTGGCCGCATACGTTCGGCTCGATCTTCACCGCGAAGGACGAACGCATTTTCCGCCGCAACGCGATGGTGCTGCCGCTGTATCAGTTGATCCTGCTGTTCGTGTTCTTCGTCGGCTTTGCGGCCACGCTGCGGGTGCCGGGGCTGAAGGGCGGCGACATCGACCTGTCGCTGTTCCGCCTGTCGTTGCAGACGTTCGACCCGTGGTTCGTCGGCGTCATCGGTGCCGCCGGCATTCTGACCGCGCTGGTGCCCGGCTCGATGATCCTGACCTCCGCGTCGACGCTGCTCGCCAACGACGTCTATCGCGGCATGGTGAACCGCAGCGCGACCGACGCCAGCGTCGCACTGCTCGCGCGGCTGCTGGTGCCGGTGGTGGCGCTCGTCGCAGTCGGCTTCACGCTGCACGGCGGCGAAACCATCGTCGCGTTGCTGCTGATGGGCTACAGCTTCGTCACGCAGCTTTTCCCGGCTGTGATCTGCAGCCTGTTTCCGCATAACCGTGCGACGAAACAAGGCGCGTTCTGCGGCATCCTCGCCGGTGTCGCAGTCGTGGCGCTCACGACCTCGATGAAACTGAGTGTCGGGCAACTCATGCCGTTCCTGCCCGATACGTTGAAGGACGTCAATATCGGCTTTCTCGCGTTGGCCGTGAATGTGATCGTGTTCGTGGTGGTGAGCGCGGTGACGCAACCGCATCCGGTGGAGCAGACGCACGCACCGGTGCATTAACTGTGTTGCGCGTCACCTGACGCCCCAAGGGGCTGTTCGCTTCAGGCGACGGCCCCTTTTTCATTTGGTGCGCACCGACCCGCGTTGCGCATCGACACATGGCTCGTGTTCACCCCGCTTTCCGTGGCGAGCTAAAACTCTCTCGCATTCCACAGTCAAATCTACACACGAATGAAAAAACGCCTGGGTCCGACCAGGTGTTTTAAGCCCGCTTTTCCGCGCGCCGCACCGCAACACAAACCCGCCCCGTGCACCAGAATAAAAACTCTAATGCAGGCACACCCTTTGCTGTTTCTTTGCGCTAGCGAATCCGTCGCACTGTGCAAGTGCAAAAAAATCCCGTCCTTGGGGGCCACTTTGTCGCTCAACGTTCTTCTTGTCGCTTCGGAAGCCTTGCCGCTCGCCAAATCCGGCGGCCTCGGCGACATGGTCAGTGCCTATGCCGCCGCCTTGCGCGATGCCGGCGTCGATGTCTCGATCCTGATGCCCGCTTATCCGTCCGCGCTCGACAGCGCCGTCGACGTCACTCACGTGGCTCGCATGACTGGCCTGCCCGGCGGCGATGCGAAGCTGCTGCGCGGGCTGATGCCCGACACCGGCGTGCCCGTGCTGCTATTGCAGATGGATCACCTGTTTGCCCGTGAAGGCCTGTATCGCGATCCGCAAGGGCGTGATTATCTGGACAACCTCACCCGCTTCGCATCGCTGTCGGCGGCCGCTGTCAGGATCGCGCGCGGCGTGCGCAACGTGAAGCGCCCCGACATCGTGCACGCGCACGATTGGCATGCAGGCCTCACGCCGCTGTACATGCGCCTGGCGGGTGTCGCCGCAAAAAGCGTATTCACGATTCACAATCTCGCGTTCCAGGGCAACCATCCGCTGGCGATGGGCGGCTGGATCGGCGTGCCGCCCGAACTGCTGGCGCCCGCGCTGTCCGACGAGCGCAGCATCGAATTTTACGGGCTGCTGAGCATGATGAAGGCCGGCATCGTCCACGCGGATCGGGTGACGACCGTCAGCGAGCGCTATTCGCGCGAGATCCTGACGCCGCACTTCGGCCATGGCATGGAGGGTGTGCTGCAGGCGCAGGCCGATAAGCTGTCCGGCATTGTCAACGGCATTGATATGGCAAGCTGGAATCCGGCCACCGACGAATTCATCGCCCGCCCCTTTTCCGTTGACGACACCGCCGGCAAGCAGGCCTGCAAGCGGGAATTGCAGCAGGCCTTCGGCTTGACGCGCGATCCGTTCGCGCCGCTGGTGGCGATCGGCAGCCGTCTGACGGAGCAGAAACTCGCGGACGTCGTCGTGCGTGCGCTGCCCTCGCTGCTTGAACAGCACCCGCGTTTGCAATTCGCCATTCTGGGTCAGGGTGAACGCCATCTCGAACACGCATTGCACGAACAGGCCGCGGCATGGCCGGGGCGCGTTGGCGTACAGATTGGTTACGACGAGACCCGCGCGCACAGGCTGCATGCCGGCGCCGATATTCTGCTGCATGGCAGCCGCTTCGAGCCCTGCGGACTGACGCAGTTGTATGCGATGCGCTATGGCACGATTCCCGTGGCCTCGCGGGTGGGCGGTCTGGCGGATACGATCCTCGACTATTCCACCGCCGATGGCCGCGGCGAAGATTGTGCGACCGGCTTCCTGTTCGACGGCGAAACGACGGACGACGTCACGCATGCGCTCGGGCGCGCGCTGGCGGCATTCGCGCAACCGTCGGCGTGGCACGCGTTGCAACGCAACGCAATGAGCCGTGATTCGGGCTGGAATACGTCGACCTCGAACTATCTCGCGCTGTATGCGGATCTGGTCGATGCGCGTCCGGCACTGCGCGATGCACGTGTTCGCAAGACGCCGGTTCGTGCGCGGCAGGCGGCTGCTTCGACGGGAACGCGTGGGACGCGTCGTGCCGAGGACAGCTTTGGTCCTGGCGCGGGAGAGATGGCGCGAAGCGCCTGACGTTTCGCTACTGACCGTAATGCCGACGAACGCCGACGACATTCACGAGTCGTCGGCCGGACCCGTCACATCAATTCGCAGCGTTGCTGACGATCACCAGCCCTCGCGACAATCCGCTTACGCTATCGACCGCTTGCGCCGCTGCATACAGCTGCGCGACCGGCACCCACACGGCGGGATACTTGTACCTCGCGACATCGAGCAGTAACGCGCTGTCGCTCGCGGTGTCGTAAGCGGCAAGCGGTGACCAATGGCCACCGCCGGTTTCGCCAATCTCCACGCGCCTGAAATTGAGCAACGCAAAGCGGTCATGACGGGCGGTCGTGTCACGCACCAGATTGCGGAATTGATCGAGCGTCAGATCGCTTGCGTGGAATTTTTTGACATCGACAGGGAACGTACCCAGCGCCGCGCTGAGTTGATCGAGCGTCATGCCCTCTCTGGATACCTTCGCGGCGTTGGCGACTTGCGGGTCGATCGCGCGAAAGAAGTCCTGCTGCGAGAAGAACGGAAAGTCCGGATAAAGGCTCGACTCGGGGCGACGAATGCCCAGCGCATTCAACGCCATCACCGAGGTCGCCACCGAACAATACGCTTCATTGCGCTGCGTTTCGAAGTACTGCGACAGCGGCCAGTACGACTGGTTGTACGCCGACGACATCAGGCGCCGCTGGCCCGCAGGCTGCGTGAGTGCAATGAGGTTGACGGGGACCGGCAACGGCCCATCGGCGGAGTGCGTCGTGCTCTGCGACGGTTGCGCCGCAAGTGGACTCGCAGTGTGCGCGTCGCCCGCAGCCGGGGGCATGGGTGCGCAGGCGGTCAACATGGCTGCCGCGACGGTCACGACCCACGCGAACCCGCTTATGCGCCCAGCGGCGCGCGTCGACGAATATCTGAACATGACCCCTTCCGTTGCCTGTGAATGCGACCTGCATGTGCCCTTCCGGCTAACTGCATGTCAGGTCGGCGAGCTTCGGTTTTTTAACACGAAACACGGCAACGCGTATGTGCCGGCGTCAGGCCGGGCGCTGTTATCATGCGCGACTCAAAAGTTTTCAAGCGATTCAACGGACTCTCGCACGTAGCTGTCGAAGTCCATCCCACAGAAGCGATTATCTGAACATGGCAATTCAATCACCGTGCATCGACATCTGCAAAATCGACGGCACATCGGGTTTCTGCATCGGCTGTCTGCGTACGCGCGACGAAATTCGCGAATGGAAAGGCGCCGAAGACGAACGGCGTCAGCAGATCATCGACGCCTGCGCCGGTCGCGCGGCAACGCCGCCCTCCTCGGCAGCCTCCTCGGCCTCTGCGTCATGACACTGCGGAGCGCCCCGCTGCGGTCACGAATGCATAGCCATTCTTGCCGCTGCGTTTGACGTGATACATCGCGTCGTCGGCGGCAGCGACGAGGCGGCGATAGTCGTCGACCAGATCGGGAAAACTCGCAATGCCAATGCTCGCGCGCACATGACCGATACCCATCTGCGCATCGGTGTTAGCCACGCACGCAATTAGCCGGCGGGCAATGTCGGCGAGTTCCTCTTCGGTCGAGAACGTGCGGATCAGCACCGCGAATTCGTCGCCGCCAATTCGCGCGACCACGTCCGCCTTACGGACCGACTCGCGAAAACGCACGGACACCGCGATCAGAAATTCGTCGCCGGCCCGGTGCCCGAGCGAATCGTTGACCTGCTTGAACCCATCCAGATCGATATACAGCACCGCGATTTTTTGAATCGACGCCTGGTGTGCCGGCGTCGCGGCGGCCTCTTCGAGTGCGGCCAGCAGCTTGCGGCGATTCGGCAAGCCGGTCATCGGATCATGCAGCGACGCACGCTCGAATTCGAACGATTGGCCGGCGAGCAGCCGGTTGCGTTTCGCGTACATGCCGACCGCCGTCACCAGCATGCAGAACAGTAATGCCGCCAGCGCGATCAGCGTGCGTGCAATATGGATGGTCCGCACGCGCACGTCGGCGCTATTGGCGTCGCGCTGCGCGCGCCAGTAAGACGATGCATTGCTGAGCAGGTTATCCGTGTCGGTGAGATTCGCGTCGGCGGACAACGCGGACGACATGACCTGCGGTACGGCGGACGGACTCGCATTCATCAGCGCGTCCAGCGACGCAAGACGGCGCGCCAGTTCCGCGCGCGCAGTCCGGTAGCCTGATGCGTCAGCGGGATGATCGACGGGGAGTTGCTGCCAGACACGAACCTGATCGCGCGCACTTTCCGCACGTTCGACCGTTTCAAGAACGAGGCCCGCATATTCCTGCTTCAACTGATCGGAAAAGACCGTTCTGATCTGCATCGCCAGATACACGAGGCCGACCAGCAGACACAACAGCGAGGCGACGGCTACCGTCGCGGGGCTGGGCCGGAAACGCATCGCCGGGGCGGTGACGCGATTCGCGCTGCGGAACGGGCGAGCGCGCTCACGGATGGGAGTAGAGATCTTGTTGTTGCTGGTTTCCGCCACCGTGCTGCCGATAGCTGACGCGCCGGAAGAATTGCCCCATTCGCGCGAACAGATTAGGCGGATGGCGGGCATTCTGTCGCGCACTCTGCCGTGCGTTTGCCGCCGCGATGCGACGTTCCTGCTGAGCCCGCGTGTCTTTCACGCTGCGGCTGGCAGCGGACTGCGGCGCGGTGGAATCCGATGAGCCGGTAGCATGCCGGCTCGAATGAAGCGAAGCCGCGTTTGAGGCGGGTGCGCCGGAGGTCGCCGGGCTAGCGGATGTCGCGCCAGGTGCAGCGAGTCTGGCGACCGCCAGACCGGCTGGCGGATTGGCCGTGGCCCAGGCTGGCGCAACCTGCCCTGACCAGACTGCCTGCTTGTTGCCCTCTTCCTGTTGCTCGACCTGTTGAGTCGGGTCGCTATTGGACGACGCGCGCTCTGAGTCGGTCGTTGACGCGCTGCCAGGCACGGTGGAAGTTGCCGCTTCAGCCGAAACAACCTGGCTGGCCGGCAAACCGCTCACGCCGGCCCGCATACCGAGCGACTGCCGCGCATTCGCGATGGCCTCGACATACGCTTGCTGATCGTGGTTGAACCACACCCCATAGGCGACGGTTCCGACCACGCCCAACGCGAGCGCGCTGGCCGCCGTCACACATAACGCCAGACGACTGACGCGCGGCGCGTAAGCGCTTGCGTCACGCGGACCCTCGGCCGGCGGTTCGGCGTGAGCACCGTTCCCCTCGGATTGCGGCAAATGGTTGTCGTTAAACATCGCAATACGCTCCGGAATACAGCCGTCTGACGGCCCATCAGACTTTCATCACACGATTCGCACGGTCGATGCAGCGTTGCTAAAAGAATGTAACTCGCATACTGACTGCCGACAACACGGACTTTGCACTGCTTTAAACGCTCCGGCGCGACGCCGGTCGATATTGGCGAAAACCGGTAAAAAATGCGACGTAACGCGACAGGCTTTGAGAGCCGACGGGGGCTGGCTCTTTTGCCATGGGACGCAGCAAAATTTGCCGCCGCAGCGCCTGCCCGTCCGCTACCGCGACCTTTGCCGCGCGCCCGCACGCGCTCTCCCTCACGCCGCTTTAAACGCCGTGGCCCCTCGCGAATCGTCCGCGGAACCTGTACTGTTCAGGATTTCCGCACTAGTGCGCGCGTGGCGGAAGCACCACGCCGGCCTGCAATCGCGTCTGGCCCCGAAGTCAGCGTCTGCCTATAACCATGTCGAACGTCTACCACCACAAACCCCTCACGCCGTTTCGCCGCGCACTTGCGCGCTTTTCTCTTTCCGAACCGGCGAAATACACGAAGCTCGCGCTGGGTCTGTGGATCGGTTTTGCCATTCCGTCGTTGCTCGGGTTTCCCGAAGCCGCCGTGTCGCTCGCCGGATCGGCAATGCTGACGCTCGCGCTGGGGAGCTCGATTTCGGCGGCTCGAAGCTATTTCCACAAGCGGGTGTTGTCCAATGTCGTGGCGATGCCGCTGGGCACGCTGCTGATCTGGGCCACCGCGCCGCATCTCTGGCTCGGCGCGCTGCTGCTGCCGTTCGTGATCTTCGCGATCGTCGGTTTGCGGCCCTCGGTGTTCCAGATGACCAGCGTTACCGTGCCGATGACGCTCGTGCTCTACACAGGCGAGCACGTGTCACTGCTCGAACAGCGGCTGATCGGTGTCGTGCTGGGCATGTTGCTCGGCTTTATCATCCAGCAGGTTGTGTTCCCGCCCGATCACGGCTTCTGGGCCAACACGCTGGTCAATGACGGCAACGACGAGGCGACCGGGACGCTGGCGCAACTCGCTGCGGGCGAGCTCGAACGCGCGCAGATCAAACCGGCCACCGGCAGATTGCGTGTGCTCAGCACCAATCTCAAGCAGGCGCATACGCTGCTGAAGACCGATATCGAGCAGGCATGGGTATCGCCCCACCTCAAGCGCAACCGGGTGCGGGGGCCGCTGTTTGCGTGCTACCAGGAGACCTTCGATTCGCTGGTCAATTTCCTCGAAACCATGGACACCTTCCACGACCAGTTCGCCGCGCTCGATGCGCCATGGCGCGAAGCCTTCCTCGCGCGGCTCGCCAGGCTCGTGGCGGCGCACCGGCAACTGGCCGAGACGGCGGACCTGCGGGTGGAACGTCCACCGCTGCCGGCGCCGCCGTTGCAGATGGAAGAGTTGAGTCATCTGATCCAGGATCTTCCCGTCACCAATGTATTCACCAGCGTGTACCTCGGCCATCTGTCGGGCTACGGCATTCTCTTATGCCGTCTCAGCGAACTGCATACCGCCTGAGCGGACGCATGAGTCCCCCGCGTGATCTGACGCGCCACGTTCACTGCACGGTGATCGTTTCCTTCATGTTCGGGTGGATGCCGCAGAACACCTTGTAGACGCCCGGCTTGTCGAATTTGAACTGGTACGAATCGTTCTGATCGAGCGCGGCGGAGCGGAACATGCCGGCATCGTTGACAACCGTATGCGGTTCGCCATCCAGATTCTTCCAGGTCACCGTCGACCCGGCTTTGACCGTGAGCGCCATCGGCGAAAACATGAAGTTCTTGATGACGACTGCGCCAGGCGTTTCCGCATGCGCGATGGAACATGCGACGGTCGCCGCGATCGACATCACGATGGACGCTGCGCCGCCCAGCAGCCTGATTTTCGAAAGACGGATGAAATTAGTTGGCATGACTGATCTCCATTTTTAACGGATGGTGCGAATTTCAAACTAGCGTCGTATCGGCGAGCGTCGCCTTCAGCGGATGCTCGGCGATGCTGATACGGGTTACGCCGAGCATTTTCGGCAGCTGATCGCTGGCCACGGTGAGCGGTCCAGGGCCGCTGCCATTGCCGGCAGTCGGCTGCGGATAGGCAGTGGAGCGCGCGGTGTGGAACGTGATGTTGCCCTCCACCTTCGACACGATCTGATGAATGTGGCCGTTCAGTACCGTCACCGAACCGAAACGCTTCAGATAGCTCATCGCCTGGCCCGCATCGCCGGTGCCCCATCCCCACGGCTCGTAGATCGTCCACATCGGCATGTGCGCAAAGACGACGATCGGCGTGCTCGACGAGCGCCCTTTGAGATCGTTTTCAAGCCACGCCAGTTGTTCGTCACCAAGACCGCCCAGGCCGTTCGGCTTGAAGTGCATCACGTTGACGAGACCGACAAAATGCACACCCTGATGATCGAAGCTGTAATAGCCCCGGTTGTCGGACGCCTGCCCAAAGCGTTTGAAATACTCGGTGCCGGGGCCGTCCGTCACGTCATGTTCGCCCGGCACGGTGTGCAGTTCGGTGATCTTCAGACCTGACATCAATTGCGCCGCGAGATCGAACTCGGATGCTTTGGACAGGTGCGTGATATCGCCGGTATGAATGGTCAGTGCAGGCTTGACCGGCATCGCGTTGACGATCTCGATGGTCTGCTTCAACGTGCCTGCCACGTCCGGGTTGGCCTCCTTGTTAAAGCCGATATGC
The DNA here is from genome assembly GCF_904848625.1 of Paraburkholderia metrosideri. Taxonomy (GTDB): domain Bacteria; phylum Pseudomonadota; class Gammaproteobacteria; order Burkholderiales; family Burkholderiaceae; genus Paraburkholderia; species Paraburkholderia metrosideri. Next base: position 575,448 of record NZ_CAJHCP010000002.1, on the reverse strand, counting down.
GAGTCGCTGATCTGAAGAAAGAGCGGTACGCCCGTGCTTGCTGCCGACGACTCCGTGTCAGCCGCAAGCGCCAGCTCGACCGGTGTAAGCACCCCACCGGCGAGAACGAACACGGTGCCCAGACCACCGAACGCCAGGCACTTCAGCGCGCCTCGGCGCGACGGATCGAATGAATGATGTGACGACATGTTGACCTCGGAATGAAGACTCGCAGGCCCGGCTGTGGATGAGTCCGGCGCCCGTTGCGACTCGGTTCACGAGGCATGACTGTCGTGTTGCTGGTTTTATTCCTGGGTTTTTGCGCGCGATCGGCTTGCCGCCAACGTGGGGACCGTCTGGCTTGTTACGGCAGTCGGCTGCGTCGGCCGGAGCGGGCCGGGTGCCTTGCGAGGATGCCTGGAAGGCATGCCCACCCGCTTATAAAGTCTTTTTATTCCCGCGACGCAACCCCTACAGTGCACTCAAGGCAACGAAATCAAAGCAGATCGCAGACGCTCACCTTTATTGCGGTTTGCTTTGCCCATACCGTAGACACATACCTCGCGAGGAGTTGAAAATGAACCATCCCGTCATCCTGATTACCGGCGCGCTCACCGGCATCGGTCGCGCTACCGCCTTCGCTTTCGCGGAAAGCGGCGCACGCCTCGTCGTCTCCGGACGCCGCGAAGCCGAAGGCAGGACACTCGAAAAAGAACTGCGCGAACTCGGCGCGGACGCCCACTTCATTCAGGCCGACGTACGCCGCGATGAAGAGGTCGCGAATCTCGTCGATCAGACCGTGGCCCGCTTTGGCCGCATCGACGCCGCGGTCAACAATGCGGGCACCGAAGGCCAGCCCGGTGCGATCACGAACCAGACCGCCGAAAGCTATCGCGCGACCTTCGATACCAACGTGCTCGGCACGCTGCTCAGCATGAAACACGAATTGCGCGTGATGTCGGCGCAAAAGAGCGGCAGCGTGGTCAACATTTCGTCGACCTACGGCCATGAAGGCGCGGCGTTCGCTTCCGTGTATGCAGGCAGCAAACACGCGGTGGAAGGGATGACCAAATCGGCGGCACTGGAGGTGGCATCCAGCGGCGTGCGAGTCAATGCCGTGGCCCCAGGACCGACCGACACCGGCATGCTCGACCGCTTCACCGCGACGCCGGAGAACAAGGCTGCGCTCGCCGCGAAAGTGCCGCTCGGCCGTATCGGCAAGCCGGACGAAGTGGCTCGCGCAGTGGTGTTTCTGGCGTCGGACGCGGCGTCGTTCGTGACAGGTCAGATCGTTAGCGTCGATGGTGGCAAGACGGCGGGTTGATCCGCAGATCGTGCCGGCAGTCCCGCGGCATGGATGGGCTTCCCGTGCACGAGCCGAGCCGTCTTTCGTCAAGCCGGTTCGCGCCGGGATCACCGGCGTGAGCGTGCGGGCAGGTCACCCCATCGCGCGGAAACCACGCAAAGCGCGTCTACCCGTTCACCGCCGCTACGATTCGCGCACGTATCGCCGCATCGGGTAGCGGACCCGATCCGGCGCGCACATTGTCGGCCATATACTGCGGACGTCCGGTGCCGGGAATCACGACCGTCACCGCCGATTGCGCCAGCACGAATTTCAGAAGGATCTGTGCCCAACTCGTGCAGCCGATTTCCGCGGCCCATGCAGGCAGCGGCGTTCTGCCGACTCGCGCGAGCAAACCGCCGCCGCCGAAGGGCTGATTGATCACCACGCCTATCCCAAGTTCGGCGGCAAGCGGCAAGATCCGCTGTTCGGCGGCGCGATCGTCCGCCGCATAGTTGATCTGCACGAAGTCGGGCTTTTCGCTGCGCATCACGGCCGCGACTTCATCGAACGCGCTCGACGTGTAGTGCGTTATGCCGATATAGCGGATACGCCCCTGCGCTTTCCATTCGCGCAAGGTGGCGAGTTGCGTGCGCCAGTCGAGCAGATTGTGAACCTGCATCAGATCGATACGCGACTGCTGGAAGCGGCGAAATGATTGTTCCATCTGGGCAATGCCTGCGTCGTGTCCATCGGTCCAGACCTTGGTGGCAATGAAGGCTTTGCTGTGCGCGTCGAGTTGCGTGAGCAATGCGCCGGCGACTTCTTCCGACGAACCGTACATCGGCGACGAATCGATCACCGAGCCGCCTGCTTCGAACAGAATCCGCAGCACCTCGACGAGTTGTGCCCGCGCGCTGGGATCGTTGCCGACATCGAACGTACGCCAGGTACCGCAACCGACGACGGGCAAGCGTTCGCCGGTCGACGGGATCACTCGTCGCTGCATGCGAGGCGGTGCGGAGGTTTCAACTTGCGATTGCGAAGAAGCCGGATCTTCAGCTTGCGCGGATGCCCACGCAGGTAAAGCGAGCGAGACCGGCAAGCTAATAGCTGCGCTTCCTGTTGTGCGTAGAAAGCGGCGCCGGGTGAGACGCGGTGTAGCGCTCTTCGACAAAAATGCCATAACGTGCCCTCGATTCGCGAGAGGTACAGTGACTCTGTACGATACGGCAATTCCATGCAGCGCGTCGGAGAGTGCACCGGTCACGGGTCACGCGTCACGCAAAGCAATTGAAGCAAGTCCCCTATCTGAAGAAATGCCCGCATAACGGCAAGCTGCCGGATTGCGTGATATTGGCAAGCGATCCACCCCGCCCGCCCGCTGCGAACTGGTCCGCCGCTATCGCGGAGCCGGCGGCCGTAGCCATCGCGATGACCACAATCGCCATCCGCCGCAACCACCCTACACGAGCGCCGACCGTGCTCGACACACTTCTCCAGCTGGCTAGCAACGTCATCGTGAGTGCCACGATTGCACAGCACATGAGCGGCCTCTCACGCATTGATTGCAGCGTTCGAAGGCCGCGCGGGAAACGGATTGCGCCATGCGTCGAGCGCATTCAACTGATCGTGCCAACGCTGCATTTGCGCAAACTCGCCGACCGGCATCGCCGCGTCTTTCGCGTACGGCAGCATGATCGCCACAGAGAAATCGGCCACCGACATCTGATCGCCAAGCAACCATTTGCGCCCCTCGAGATGTTGATCGAGCACGCTCGCATGCTTGCGAAAGAACCCCTGCGCTTCGGCTACCTTAGGCTGATCTGGCGCACCCATTCCAACCCATGGTTTGATGATGTGCTCGAAGTAAAGCGAGCCTGCATGTCGGGAAAAATGCTGACTGTTCCAGCTCATCCAGCGCACCACATCGATCTGCTGTTGCGCGTTGCGCGGCCACAAGCCCGATTCCGCGCGCTGCGCGAGATGGCAGAGGATTGCATCCGCTTCCCACAGACTGCGCTCGCCGTCGACCAGACACGGCACCTTGCCATTGGGATTGATCGCCAGATAATCCGCACGGGTCTGCTCGCCTTTGCGCAGATCGACGAACACATAGTCGATTGGCAACCCTAAGTATCTGGAAGCCACGCATACCTTGCGGGGCGACACAGTTTCGGCATAGTAAAGTTTCATAACGGACCTCGATCGACGGGGGACGGGTGGACCTGTTCAAACGCAGGGATGACGCTTTACTCGCCGGCACTTTCCGTTTCGGCGAACAGACCTTCCAGCTTTTCGAATGCCCCGCCCCAACCCTTCTGATGGTCGTCGCGAGTCGCTTCATCGAAAAATTGCGCGTGCGTGAAACTCATCTCGGTGCCCTCTTCGACCGGACGAAAACGGATCGTCACTAGCGAGCGCCGCTCAGGCAGCGTGACCCAGTGCCAGGTGAACACGAGCTTGCGGTCCACCTCGACTTCACGATATTCGCCACGACACTCGTGCATTTCGCCATCCAGTGTCTGGAGCACCACGCGAAAACGACCGCCTACGCGCAGGTCGGCTTCCGCGTCAAGCACCGGGCCGCCATCTGGACCCCACCACCGCGCGATCAATTCCGGTTGCGTCCACGCTGCGTAGACTCTGGCCGGAGACGCCTTGAAGCGTCGCACGATAGTCAGGCTGGGTTGCTCCATGATCACTCCGGTTCCTTTTCGACAAAATCGGCAAGCCGGTCAAGACTCGCGGACCAGAAGCGCTCATAGCGTTTCAACCATGCCAGCGCTTCTTCCATCGGCCCGGCGACCAGTTCGACCGACACGGTTCGGCCGCTCTTGGTTCGCGCGATCAGACCGGCGTCGTCCAGCACGTCGAGATGCTTCATGACCGCAGGCAGCTTGAGCGGCAGCGGCCGCGCGATTTCCGTCACCGACAGGCCCGGCTCGCGCTCGAGCCGCGCAAGGATAGCCCGCCGCGTAGGGTCCACGAGGGCGGAAAAGGTACGATCGAGTTGACTGACTGGAGACTTCACCATGTGGTGAACTATATGGCGCTCAACCAGCGAGGTCAAGCCTTTTTGGACTACAGCAAGGCGTGCCGCCACAGTGCTTCTGCCAGCCCCGCAGCGTCGATAAACCTGTGCCCGCGCAGACCTGCGTTGATCGCTCCGGTCACATTGGCCTCGGTATCGTCGATAAAAAGTGTTTCGGCTGCCGGCACGCCGATCTGTTCGACGCAGCCAAGATAAGTTTGCGCCGCCGGCTTCGCCGCGCCGAACGACGCCGACGAATAAACACGCGAGCCGAACAAGCGTGCCACGGGCGGATTCAGATAGTCGACGTGGTCGGTGAACAGGCGGCAGTTATTGGTCAGCACCGCGATCTCCCCACGCTCGGCGACTTGGCTGGCTAGCGCGAGCACCGGTTCGTTCGGCGTGATCGACGCGTGACGCGCGGCCAGCCATTCAGTGCGATTGATCGGGTAGTTCAGTAGCGCGCCCAGTTCGCTCAGATAGTCGTCGTCGCTGATCTGGCCAGCGTCGGCGCGTGCTTCGAGGCCCGAACCCCAGATCGCGTAACGGACGGTGTCTTCGGTCTGTCCCGAGGTCGCGGCCAGATGCTCGACCCGTGCGGTGCGGTCGTAGTGCGAGAGAACGCCTTCCATATCGAACAGAACCAGCCTGATGGGTGCAGTCATGCTGTCGGCCTCGTGTCGAATGGTGTGCCGATCATTGTGTGCCCCGACATATCGCCGGTGCCATTCGACAAAAAAATTCTTTGCGCCACGTTGCAACGCGATTAGCCGGCCGACCCAACGAGGTGGCTGAATGCATCGGCAAGAGCGCGAAGCATGCCGCGCGCATTGCAACCCTGTCTAACCCTTCAAACCGCGCAACGCGTGGGCGGAAAGCATGGCGAGGCGCGCGCCGCTCAACATCCGGACAATCCGTTTCGCCGCATGACGCATACGCCCGCGCAGATGGGCGACGCGCATATGTCGCCAGAAGCGGTCCGGCACAAATTCGACGAAACGCGCCTCTTTTTCCAGCAGCGCCTTGCTGCCCGGCAAGTGGACAAACGAACAGCAGCGGAACCACCGCAAGTCGCGATAGTTGTTGCCCGCCCAATGACGGCCGACCGCCTGATAAGCGCCGACCTCGATCAGCACCTGCCCTTCGTCGGCAAGCGAATTGAGCGCGGCTGAAATAAATGCCTCGTCGCCATGATGTTTCAGCCGTTCGCTCTCGCTGAGATAGCGCGCGTAACTCGCTCGCGCGCGCGGCACCAGGGTCCGCAACGAATCCGGCGTGGCGAGTAGAAACTCGCCACCATACCAACGTGGATTCCTGAGCCGCCGGTCTGCGACGATCTCCAGATCCGCGACCACGCGCTCGCTGCCATACGCGGGGAAAACCTGGTCGGAAATATCGAATACACCGAGACCCGCTTCGGCACATCGCTCGATCAACTCGCTGTCGAGTGGCAGCAGCGCGACCATGTCGGCATCGAGTAGAAGCAGCATGCTGTCGACGGGCAGGCTGCCCGCCATCTGGTCCATCAGGTCGAGTTTGAAATGGGCGGCGTAGAAAGGCGTGTTCTTCGGCAATTCGATCGTCGCGGTAAGCGTCGCGACCGCCGGGCGGTTCTGCGGCAGCATCTTCGCGAGCCGCTGTGCGACCAGGGCCGGAGCGTTGGTCATGATGGTCAACGTCGGCATGCCCAATTGCCGCAAGCTGTTATTCAGGCAGACCGCCTGACTCACATAAGACAACGGATCGCGGTTGGTCGAATTAGGCCCCGGATTCGCGTCGACGTCGACATATACCAGAGTGCAAGGAAAAAGATTCACGTTGCTCCTCACCACGCGTGAGCGACGGTTCGCTTTTCCAGCGCTGCCGTGACGGTCAAACAGTTGATCGAGCGGTCCTTCGCGGTGTAATCAGAAGCCCGCGTAACGCGCATCGTCAGCGCCGCGCGATACGCGCCTTCATGGCGCCACGCTCGACTGGCGGATGCGCTGATCTGCGGCGATGGAGTCGGATGATCCGGGCGCGCAGCATCAGGTATGGATGATCGTTTCACGTCCTTTTATTGCGTTTCCGCCAAAACTCAGCGAGTCATAACGTGGCCCTTTTGATTGTTTTTTTGGCCGACGTCGCGTGCTGTTGCTTCTCGCAATAGTTGCCCGGGCATTATTGAGCGGGGCTGCATGAGTCATGTGATCGTGACATCATCGGCCACACATTGACTGGCTGCCAAATCGATCTTGTCTAGACAAATATGGTTGGTTTTTTACGCATCCTGGTTTGTTATCGGGTGGCGGAGAACCTCACAAATCTCTGTAAGTGTAAGCTTCGAAAGCAGATAATCGGCTGACCAAGACGGCGCGACATCGGGTAAACAACTAAAAAAGTTAACTTGTATAGACATTTTGGCTGACTTAAAGTCATATTGAATCGAGAGCCTCGGTATGCACGGCTCCGGTCGCGGGAGACTGGCGTAGTTCGCCGGTCGTTTATCTGGATCTGACGGCGCCCGACACCGTGCGCCGGGCCAAGAGGATTTTCATGTCTGCATCCCAGGGCGGCACGCGCCAGCGCGTCATCGCCGAGCGTCGCACCATCGATTACATTCCCGACGCCGAACGGCACGGCAGCGTCTTCAGCCAGTTCACGCTATGGCTCGCGGCCAACCTGCAGATCACCGCGATTGTCACCGGCGCGCTCGCGGTGGTGCTCGGCGGCGATGTGTTCTGGTCGCTGGTCGGCTTGCTGCTCGGCCAGTTGATCGGCGGCGGCGTCATGGCGCTGCACGGCGCACAAGGTCCGCAACTCGGCCTGCCGCAGATGATTTCGAGCCGCGTGCAGTTCGGCGTGTACGGCGCGGTGATCCCCATCGTGCTCGTGTGTCTGATGTACGTCGGCTTCTCCGCGAGCGGCTCGGTGCTCGCGGGACAGGCGGTCTCGCAACTGCTGCACGTGAGCGATGCCGTTGGCATCGTCGCGTTTACTGCGGTGATCGTGGTGTTCACCGTGATCGGCTATCGCGTGATTCATCTGGTGGGACGCGTGGCCAGCGTGATCGGCGTCATCGCGTTCGTCTACATGTTCGCGCAGTTGCTGATCGGTCATGACATTTCGGCATTGCTCGCGAACCGTCATTTCACCGTCAGCAGTTTCCTGCTGGCCATGTCGCTTTCCGCGTCATGGCAGATCGCCTTCGGTCCCTATGTGGCTGACTATTCGCGCTATCTGCCGCGCAGCACGTCGCCGCGTAAAACCTTCTGGGCGATCGCCGCGGGCGCGGTGATCGGCGCGCAGGTGTCGATGGTCTTCGGCGTCTTCGCCGCCGCGCTTGCCGGCAAGCAGTTCTCCGGGCACGAGGTGTCGTTCGTCGTGGGCCTTGGCGCGACCGGCACGATTGCCGCCCTGCTCTACTTCGCGATCGCGTTCGGCAAGATCACCATCACGACACTCAATGCGTATGGCAGCGTGATGTCGATCGCGACCGTGATAAGCGGCTTTCGCGGCGACCAGAAACTGTCCGCGCGCAGCCGGCTTGCGTACATTCTCGGGATGGTGGGCATCGCAATGTGGCTCGCACTCGCCGGGCGTCATGCGTTCCTGAAAGAGTTCTCGTCGTTCATCCTGTTCCTGCTGGCGTTCTTCACGCCGTGGAGCGCGATCAACCTGGTCGACTATTACTTCATCACCCGCGACCGCTACGACGTGCCTGCACTCTACGATCCCGACGGCCGCTATGGACGCTGGAACGTAACCGGCATCCTCGTGTACATGATCGGCGTGCTGGTGCAGTTACCGTTCATTTCCAGCGCGTTCTACACGGGTCCGCTGGTCGATATGCTCGACGGTACCGACATCTCGTGGATCGTCGGATTGATCGTACCTGCCGTGCTGTATTACGTCATCGCGCGCCGCAAGGGCCGCGAAGCGCCCGCTCATCTGATTCTGCCAACCGAGACGGCACGCGCTGTCGAACTCGTGTCGAAGTAACCGGCACCGGTCGCGGCTAACTTTTCTGCGCACGCAGCGGCCTGAAAAACCGGCGAATCTCGGTGGCGAGCAAGCCGGGTTTTTCCATCGCGGCGAAGTGTCCGCCGCCCGGCATGTCGGTCCATTGAACGACATCGAAGGTTCTCTCGATCCAGCTACGCGGCGGATGACTCAGCTCCTTCGGGAAATGCGCGAAACCAACGGGCGGCACGACACGGGGCGCGCCCGCAAAACGCATGGGCTGCAAGCGGTTTTCCCAATACATCTGCATCGACGTGCCAATGGTTTGCGTGTGCCAGTAGAGCGAGATGTTGGTCAGCAGATCGTCTTTGGAAAACACCCGTTCGATCTCGCCGTCGCAATCGCTCCATGCGCGAAACTTTTCGGCGATCCACGCGGCCAGTCCTATCGGCGAATCGTTCAGCGACGCGGCCAAGGTTTGCGGCTTGGTGCTATGCATATGCGCATAGCCGCCTTCCAGCAGAGCCCATTCGGCCTTCTCCCGCAGAAAATTTTCTTCCGCGGCGGTGAGCGGTTGTTGCGCCGCGCCGATCGCGGGCTCATACGACGAAGGCAGGAAGTTCAGATGAATGCCTTCAACCGCTTGCGGATGCCGCGCCGCCAGTGCGACCGACACACCCGCGCCAATATCGCCGCCCTGGGCGCCGAACCGCTCGTAGCCGAGGCCTCGCATCAGCGAGACCCACAGGTCCGCTACCTGAAACGACGAGGTGCCGCCTTGCGCGGGCGCAGCCGAAAAAGCGAAACCTGGTAGTGAGGGGACGACGACATCGAACGCATCGGCGGGATCGGCTCCGAACGAACCTGGGTCGCAGAGTTGATCGAGCAGCAGATGGAACTCGAAGAACGAGCCAGGCCAGCCATGCGTGACAACCAGCGGATAAGGCGACAGTCCGTTGCCACGTCGATGGACGAAGTGCACACGCTGGCCGTCGACATCGGCGAGGAATTGGGGTTGCTGATTCAGCTTGCGCTCAGCCGCGCGCCAATCGAAATGGGTGGCCCAATAGTCGGCGAGTTCACGCAACCATGCGGGGTCCGCGCCCTGCTGCCATGCGGGAGACGGCGTGGCCGGTGCCCAGCGTGACGCGCGAATACGCTGACGCAAGTCGTCGATGTCGTGGTCGGGAATGGCAATCTGAAACGGTTCGATCTGCATGGCGGGGGGATCCGGATTGCGGGGAGGAAATGGCATGTGGGCGTGTGGTGTTTGCGGGCAGTTGATCACGACGGCAATCCGCCCAGCGCCTACACGTGCGGCAATTGGCATGGTACGCGCGTCGCACGTACTGTGCGTTGCGCGGGAACAGGGCAAACAGGAGAGCGCTGCTAATGGCTGTCATGCCGGTCAATGGTTAGCTGCACAGCATTACCGCTAAAGCGGGGCCGATTTCGTCACGGCGCCGAAAGTCAATCAGCACCTCGCGTCTGCGGGCGCGGTTTCAGATACCAGATTACGGCGCCCGTTGGCCCAAGCTCCGGTCCCTGCATGATTTCGCCTGCGGTCATTCTGAGGTTCTTGTTGTTCAGGTGCGGCGCGAACCACTCGCCACTCTCGGGACACACTTCGCCGGGGCGTGCCTCACGTATAAGTGGTGCGTGCGGCAGGCCGAATTGTCCGCGCATGGTGCTGTTCGACCGATTTCAATTCCGGTTGTGTGGCAGTACGTTGAATGCTATCGCGGGCCATTGCTCTACTACGTATGGCCCGTAAAGTGAGTAGCCGGGAAATGTGGTGGATATACTGTCAGAAAACGCTCGAATAAAAAACCGCCGAACCGGGGCCGCTGTATTGTCAAAGGTCAGCGTACTTCGGCAACAGGCCGCGATCCGCCAGGCGTATTTCGATCTTGTTCGCCGTGTGGACATGAGCGGGGTTATCCGCATCGAAAATCCCGTCGATTTCACTGATAACGATGGTGCCCTTGTGCCCGTTCACATCGGTTACGTATCGCAGCATCTGCGCTTCGGGCACCTGGTTATGCGCGATTTCATGCGGCAGGTAGAGCATCCAGCCGACGCCGGGACGTTCAGGGAACACCTGCATTTCGTCAAGGTAATAATTGAATGGCCCTACTTTTACACAGGTCGCGGGCCATAACTTAATCGCCTGTTCAACCATATCGGCAACGACGTTGTAGCCGCGATGTTCTAGTATTCCGTCCGAGTTGAATTCAACACTGCATATTCCGTTTAATATGAGCGAGCTTTTCAATACTGCCCCGCCGTTATCCTCTATGCCGTTCCAAACACCCACGCTCGGAAAGTCCGGTTCGCCTCGATTATTCGAATGCGCGAGCCTAATAGCCTCACCTGTTGGGCCGGCCGAATTAAACGCCTTGTGAGCAAGAGATTCTTTCTCGGTGGGCGCGACGGCGTACCATTTGTCCAGACCTAAGCCTACATTTCCTAATTCTTTCGCAAACTTCCAAAGATCATAAAATTGAGCCTCCAATGAAGGAAGTTGCCTTTCTTTCACATGAAAAAGAACTTCGAAATTCATTGCCTACCCTTTAATCCAGAAGCATAGGTTTATATTCAGTTGCCACTAACGGGGCCTTGGTGCGAAACTGCATTGAGAAATAGCGGTAGCTCTTCGGTTGCATAAAGAACCATCTTATTTTTGCCGGGGTGTTCGCAGCGGCGATTACATTGTGCGCTCGGGCTTGGGTAATGATCTTCGAAGAGCTGAAAGCGTCAAAAAAACGCTTGGGCGTGCCGTTCGGCTTAAAAAATTGATCGTACTTCGCCTTCGCTTCTTCCAGCTGGCAAAGCGTAGATCGAAACCCATCAAAGTCCCGACCGGCGAAGGACCATTCCGTCCCCGCCGGCATGGGCTCCGTACTGTTGATATAAACACCCGTGACGTAATCCTGATACGCCCGCGAGATTGCGGACATATTCCAGTTGCGGATAACCGGTGCGCCCTTGTCGGGTGCACATTTGCAGTCGCGCTCATGAACACGCTCTCGCGAGCGGTCCTTCGAAAGTTCGCTCGTGCCCGAACCGATCTCGTCGGCCGATGCGCCACTCGATGACGGCGCCCCCGGAACTGGAACGGGCACGGGACCTGGTACGCGCACGCCGCTACCTATTCCTACTTGCAGGCCCGCAAGCTCAAGCAAAGGTGCAAGAAAGCCAGCCATTAGTTTTTTCCTCCGGTTTGTCGGCGCTGCCAGCGCATAACGTTCAGCATCATTTCGAATGCACCCTCAGCGGAAACGTTCTTCTGATGGAGCAATGCGCTGACAGCGGGTTTGTCATAGAAGCCTGGTGCGTTTGCTTCCAGTTCAAGAAAATCGTGTATCGGTCCAGCGTGGACGAAACCGAGTTCTCGGGCTTTTGCATAAGCCGTATTCAGACGATCCGACAATGTGGCATCGTCGGCGAGTACCGGATACTCACGCACGATATCCGCGCGAACGCTCGCCACATAATTTGTGTTGTCAGCGACGCGCAGCGTCGCCCATTCTTTTTCGCTAATTTCAAGCATCGGTGATGATCTTCAGTCGAGTTCCGTTTTCAATGAAATTCCACTCAAGCACGCCGCGAAAATGATCATTCCATGCCCGCTCGCCAAGAGCGCGGTGCAGGTTCGCAAGCGCGCGCGGATCCCAGAATCGCAGCATGATCTGGCGTCCGTCTGGACCGGTCGCATTTATCATCTTGCGCAGCATCCCCGCCTGGGCTTCAAGTTCATTCCAGACAATCAGCCATATGACGCCGGGACGCTGTGGCTCCATCGCCGCCAGTTGGACGGTCAATTCCGGCGCTTGTGATGGATCGACCAGCCACGGGCCGGCCCGGGCCATGGGTTCGTCGTCTGTTCCTGCGAACAGGGATACAACCGCTCCGGAACGCGCCACCATGGGTTGCCCCGTGTGACGCTCATACTGGATGCCATCGACAAGCACATGGAAACGCAGTCCGTTATAGCGGGTTGAGTGCATACGCAGACGGTGGTTGACTTCTTCGTGAATCATGTTCGTGTAAGGGTCGCCATGCCAAGGTCAGCCGCCAGATGCAGACACTTCGGGCAGACACAGGAATCGGGAACAAGGACGGGGGCCGTCAGGCCCACTCGGGGCTTTGGATCGGCAGTCGCGTGGTCGGCCGCATGAATCAAGTACTTCCCGCTGGTGTATCCCACGATGCCGTCCGCGCTGATTTCCAGTATCGAACCGCCGCCGTTGATACGCACGCCCTGATTTGCTTTCAGGTTGATCCAGTCAGACGCGCTTATCAGTTCGAGCGCTTTTCGCGCGATGACCTCGACGCTATCCGTTTGCGCTTCTATGTGAATCTTGCCCGCTGCCGCGATGAGTTTCATTCCCGCATTGCGCACAAACAGGGCCACGGATTCGAGCACCGATGCGTACAAGGATTTACCCGCCGCAATGGCGACATGGCGACCCGTGGTAAGTGCAAGGTCCTGATCGCTCTGGATATGCGTGCTACCCGCAGTGGTAGTCTCAATGCCGGCAGGACTCGCAAGTGTCAAATGTGGCTCGGTGAACTCGCGAAATTTGCTCGGGCTGGTGGACGGCGTGCCACGCAGTTCCTCATTCTGCTGTTTGATGTTTCGGGTTACGTCGCTCTGATCTTTGCTTTCCTGCTGCGCTTCGTGCTGCTGCGCGAAGCCGGTTAGGGTTTCGTGCAAGTCGCGCGCTTGCGTAAGACGAGCGACCGTTTCATCCATATCCTTGGCGTTGCCCGCTGCACTCTCTCGCCCATGACTCGAAATAAGAAGTCCCCTTGCCGCGCGCACTACACCCCACAGGTCAGTACGTAACTCAAAGCCCTCGCCGCGGGCGTCCTGCCGCCCCTTGTTGCCATCGATACGCGTGTTGTAACCGACCGTGAGACTCGATTTGCCGTGATCGCTCGCAAGTTGCGCCTGCTGCTTGCCGGGCGTATCGTCCAGCGCCAGATGGTTCGACGTAAAGCCGTGGTCCAGGCTCCTGCTGCGCATCCCGCTTAAAGCCATGTTGTCGGGCAACGCCCACGGCGGCGGATTGAACTTGTCCACCACGAACCCGGCGACAATGGGCCGGTCCGGGTCGCCGTGAACGTGCGAGACCATCACCATCTGCCCGGCACGACCTGGCGTGACTACACCCATCTCACCGCCCTGCCATTGCGATATCACGCGCACCCATATCGACGTTGCACCATCGAACCGCGCCTGGCGGTCCCAGTCGAATTGCACTAAAAGCCGGTTATGGTTGTCGATCCATATTTCGTTATCCTGCGGTGCCACGATTACGGCAAATTCAAGGCCATCGATGCGCGGACGGGGAGTCACCTGAGCCAGCCGGTAATGCACGCTGGAAGGCTGTAACTCAAACGCCGTATTTACCGTGTAGGTGCGCCATGCGCCCGAAGATGTGGCAACTTCGGCAATCTCCAGGTCGCACGCAAGTACGATGTATTCGCGGTTTGCCTTGTCCTGTGGATAATCCGTGAGGCCAAAGGTGCGGCCCGGCTGAAGCCCCCGCAGGTTGCCCCGGCCTTTCGCGCGCAACGCTTTGCAACGCTCGGCCTCAAGCTTGACGCGCGCCAGGTGTCTGCCTTCCTCGCGCGCATCGTTCGCATCGGAAAATGTCTTGCGCGCGAGCGGCTGCGCGAACTCGGCGGTCGCGTAGATTTCAATGTTCCGGCCTGCTGGGCGGTTCACGCCCGTGTATTCCTCGCGTAGCGGCACCAGGCTGTTGCGCAGGCGCGGCCCCATGTAGTCGTGATCGTTGACCGTGACCGTATCCGGCGTGACCGAGTAGCTGACTGACAGTTCGCCGATATGCTCCTCATCGATCCGGCTTCCCGTGTGATAACGCAGCGTTTCATAAGCCGCGCCGTGACGGTGGTGGCCGCCCAGGGTGTCGGAGACAACAAGCGAATGGAAGCCGTCCCGGTGTTCGAACCAGTACACCAGCCCCCATTCCTCCATTAATCGATGCGCAAAGGTCCAGTCGGACTCCCACGCCTGCCGGATCATGTCGCGCGGCGGATAGTAGCCCTTGCCGCCGCCCGGCCCGGCGATACGCCACTCCACGGTGCCAACGTATTTCCCGAAGACCTCATGCAAAACGTCAATAACGGAACCGCTGAGAATGCGGGAATCACGGTTCAGCGTGGCACGCCAAACGAAGGGCCGCAGTACAAACCGGTAGACCGCCGCGCGGTCTTCCATACAGTGGATTTCTGCCGATGCAATGTTGCCGCTGATATAGCGCGTATCGGCTCCAACGTTGACGCGCGCGGTAGCGCCTTGCTGGCCCACCTTATACGTGCCTATACCCGTTATCTGGATCGCAACGGTTCCCCTCGTGCCAATGATTTCTTCAAGGTCAATCTGCGCGGCGTCGGCGGGGTTTTGCAGGAAGTCGGGATTTTCGACCGCCGCGAGAATCACGTATTCGAACAGTTCGCCAACCGCTTCACGGCCTCTGACGCTACGCACAGTCAGCATCGGCTCGCTGATTTTCTCGCCCGTCCGCATGACGCCGACAATCTGCGGAAGCCTGGGACCGCTGAACGTCATGCTGCGTGTCTGCATATTCCAGGTCATGGACACCTCACGCGGCAATGAGGATCGCGCCGCAGGCGGTGGTATCGCCAAGATACGCGACACGCACGCCGCGATGCGTGCGCCTGCCTCTCGCGATGATCGAATACGTGCCGCCGCACTTCGGACACTCAACCAGATGGCCGTCGAGTGCCACTCGAATCCCCATGTGCGAGAGATTGTCGGCGGCCTCTATCACCTTGCCACCGTGATCCGTGGTATCACCAAGGCGAGCTGCTTCACGTCCTGTTACTGCGTCCTTCATCTGCGATACGTCCTTCTGGAAAAGTGATGCAATGAAAGCGGCATGTGTCTGCCGCTTGACCGGACGTTGTTTCGTGGGGGCTTTGACGTTTCTGATTTCCAGTGCTCTGCAACGCAAAAATCGCCCACTACGCGTTGCGGGCAAAGCTAGCGGCGGCGTAAACAAAAGCGTGGCCCCATCACCACCTGATCTTCAATCCTCTTCAGCACACGACCGGATAAGTCTGAACAATAATCGTGAATCAACGCGCATGGGGTGGCTTTGTCAAAAATTGACCTTCGCCGGATTATGCTAATAGAGGCCTCTATGGGGATGGTCAAAATCTCCCGAATCAAGGCTCGCGCTAGCGGGTCTTTTTCATTTCTGGCGCCGGGCTTACGCCTTCGTGCGTGTCCTTTTTTCCAGTTCCGCCGCGGCACTCAGCGACGCGTTATGCCAAGCCGTCCAGACGCGGCGCCCTGTGTTCGCTTGCCGCGTCAGCGAGACTTCCGGTATCTGCGGCAACAGGCCTTTTGCCCGCCCCCTGTAGTTGATGTCGTAGCAATCGCAATTGAAATCGCCGACCCGATGCGTCGGAATCGCGCTGAACGCCACCGCGCGCGCAGCACGCAGATAACTGGCTCATCAAAAAAAATGCCGCTCAGTTCTGGACTGAACGGCACTATCGCTAACGGCGAGCTTTCCAAGCCGCACACAACTCGAACTGCTCGCCTCAAGAGCCCGCTTAGAAGCGGTGACGGATACCCACCGTACCCACCACCTGCGTATCAGTCGACGAAGCGCTCATGCCGACGATATCGGCCGTGATGCCCGAGTTACCCGTGTTATGAACATGCTGATAGGCCGCTTCCGCATACACGTCGGTGCGCTTGGACAACGCATAGTCTGTTTGCAGCGTGAACTGGTTGTACTTCGGGCTGGCGCCGTTCAGACGTGCGTCGGTGAACGTGTATGCGCCCGCCACCGTCCATGCCGGCGTCAGCGAGTAACGGCCGTTCACTTCGTAGTTCGTGAAACGGGCGCTTTCGCCATTGAGCGCAAATCCGTCGGCGATACCCGATGCTGCCGAGCCGATCGAGCTTGCGTTGTTCAATTGCGTTTGCGTGAACACAAAGCCAACATTCCCGCCGCCGAACGCATAGTTGAGGCCACCGCCATAAGTGCGCTGGCGCGCGGCGTTGAACGTGGAATCGCCCGATGCAACGGCGCCGGCCGGGTTCGACACCGAGCCGCCGCCATTCAGTTGCAGGTAGGCAGCCGCTGCCGTCAGGCCGCCGAACGTGTACGACGCGCCTGCGCTGTAGGCGCGGCTGTCGGCAAAGCTGCCAGCCGCATTCGAGAAGCCATACAGACCGCCGAACTTGAAGCCGCCAAAGTCGGCGCTCGCGAACTTGACGGCGTTGTTGATGCGCACCGAGTTGTTCAGGTTGTCGTTATCGAACGGATGTGACGCGAGCGTACCGCCGTATTGCGTGCCGTTCAGCGCGAGCGGGCCGAGGTAATCGACCACGCTGTCGTACTGCCGGCCGAGCGTGACCGCGCCGACCTGATCGCCCGACACGCCGACGAATGCCTGGCGCCCGAACATACGGTTGTTCTGACCCGACCGGCCGGTGGACAGGTCGAATCCGTTCTCGAGTACGAAGATCGCCTTCAGGCCGTTGCCCAGATCTTCCGAGCCGCGCAGGCCCCAACGGCTGCCGTTCACTACGCCGCTGGCCTGCTGGTAGCTGCGCTCGCCGCCGGCGTTATTGCTGAAGGTCAGACCGGTGTCGATCAGGCCATACAGCGTGACCGAGCTTTGTGCGTGAGCGGCACCAGCGGCACTGATAAGTGCGAGCGAGAGGCTCGATAGTACAAATTTTTTCATTGGTTTATCTCCGTGAATCGAATAGCACATGCCATCGAGCGCCGGAGAATATCGCACAACATGAAGGACTTTTTTTCAGTTATTTATGACGTTGTGATTTTGCGACGTTGTCGAATTTTTACATTTCAAACATTTTCACAAAATTCGAAGAAAGTCGAATTAATTAATTCGAGACAAGCTATTGGGTTTGCATGGAGTAAAATTATTAAGTAATTGATTTATATGCAATATATATACCGAGATAAAATACATCCCTGCACCCCGCCCTCGCCACAAACCGAAAATTATCAATATAAGAATCAATCTGATACACGCACCAGCCGGAGAAAACAGATCTTCAGAAAATTCATATCTCTTATTGGAATTTTCCCAGTCACCTAATCTCAATTTAGTAACATCTAAAACTCACCAATCAAGCGCCCGTACGACGTTAAAAAACCGAAACGACTACGTCACCTGCCCGCCTGACGCCACACGCTCGCCATTCACCGGATAATGCCTGTTCCATTCCGTTATCCACCGAGAGGAGATTGCCGAGATGTCCGCCTATGAATCCAAAGTGCCGCGCGTGCTGCTAACGAACGACGACGGTATCGACGCGCCCGGCCTCGCCGTGCTCGAAGCCGTCGCCGCTGAAATCGCGCACGAGGTCTGGGTCGTCGCACCTGAACACGATCAAAGCGGAACGTCCCACTCCATCAGCCTGCATGCACCGCTGCGCGTAAGCCGCCAGGGCGAACGCCGCTTCGGCGTGGCAGGCACACCGGGCGATTGCGTCGTGATGGGTGTGCGTCACCTGATGCGCGATACGCCGCCCACGCTGATTCTTTCCGGCATCAACCGGGGTGGCAATCTCGGCGTCGAGACGATGTTTTCGGGCACGGTCGGCGCGGCGATGACGGGGCTGCTGCTCGGGCTGCCGTCGTTCGCGTTGAGCCAGACCTTCAGCAACCGCGACAACGTGCGCTGGGATACCGCCCGCGCGCTCGCGCCGGGCGTGATCCGTCAGTTGCTGGCTGTCGGGCACGCGGCGCCGACCTGCCTGAATATCAATTTTCCCGATGTGGATGCAGCGCTCGCAGGTCCGCTCACGCCGACGCGGCAAGGTGTGGGTCTCGTCGAAGATATCGACGTGCTGCCGCAAGTGGACCCGCGCGGCATCGCCTATCACTGGCTGCGCTTTCAACGCGGCAAGCGCGCGAACGACCCGGATAGTGAGACCGCGGTGGTGGCGTCGGGGCGCGTGTCGGTGACGCCGCTCGCGTTCGATCGTACCGACGAGCCGACCTTCGCGCGGCTCGCGGCGTCGTTGCGCTGACGTTCGTCTAAGCGACCGGTGACAGTCCGATGGCGCGTCCGATAACGGACTGTCGAACGACCGCCAGAGACGCAAACCCGGACGCGCCGAGGTGATCGCGAATCCGCCCCCCCTGCGCCGACGGTCCGGCCGCGTCACGGACGCGGCGCGATCGTCAAACTAGGCGCCCCACCCGGGCCTGCCGGGTCCGGATTGCCGAACGCGGGAAGGCTGCCGTCCTCGCGCGCGCGAACGATTTCCGCGCGAACCTGGGCACGGGTTTTCGGACCATCCGACTTGAGCAATGGCGCGCTGGGCACCGAACTTTGACCAACCGACGGCGGCAATCCGGCTTGCGCGGTTATCTCGCTCTGGGGTGACGCTGCCGGTGCCGCTGATTGCACGGTTTGCGCCGGCAGTGCGGCCGTGTGTTGCGTCGATGATTGCGCGGAAGCCGTCGCAGGTTGTTGCAGCAACGGCAACGAATTCACCGTCACGGGTGCGTCAGGTGCGCGCGCTTCCGTCGCGGCCGGCGGCACATACGCGGACTGACTCGCCATAGGCGCCGACCCCACCGCCGCAACCGTGGCACCGGACGCGCTAGCCGGCCCCGACTTCGCCACCACCGTCCCAGCGTTGCGCCGGTTCCTCGCGTAACCCGACGCGTGATTCGAATACTCGCGAGACGCGAGTTGCGTGTCGCGCGAATGAGCGACTCTGGTTGCCGACGGCGCCGGGTTCGGCGCAAGCTTCTGAGTCGGCTCAGGCAGCTTGCTCACCTGCGCCTGCGCCGCCGCGCGTTGCTCCTGCTCAACGCGCGCCTGAATTTCTTTCTGCAGTGCGAGGACCTGCTGATCATCCCTATGCGCAGGGTTGATTGCGTTCAACTGGGCGCGTGCCGCCGCCACATCGTCGCGCAGCAAACTATTGCGCGCCGCCTTCAGACTGCTGGCTCGCGCCGCTGCGGAGTCGCTCCGCCCGTCGATCGGACTGGACTTGACCGCGCCGCTCATCGTGCTGCCGTTCGTCCCATCGCCTCGACCTCCGCTATGCGTGACACCGAGATCATCCGACGGCAGCCATTCTTCGCCGGACTGCGATACGTAGGCTCCAACGCCAATAGCCACTGCACCAACGACAAGACCTGTGAAGACTATCTTTCTGGGTTCGCTATACAAAACGTGTCCCCCTTCCAATAGTTGACGTGCACGTCTGAAACGACGCAAACGTGCTCCGATTTCATCAGAGGGTTAGCAGGGATCGGTCGATTCCGCTGCACGGCCGCGCCTACAGGCCGGTAATTCACGTACGAAAGTGTGAGCGAACTGGATGCGTTCCATCCTGCATTCTTCACCCGCAGAGGTCGAAACGTCGGATTGCGCAGACTGCTTGTCCGAAAACGCCAGCTACGTTACGACAATTAAAAGGGACGCCTGGAACTACGAATCAATCATCGTAGTGTCACGCAACCGGTACGTCCCGCTGATCACGCAAAGCCCATGCCTAAACATGCGGACCCTCCTGCGGCTTGCGCCGCACGGCGACCACAATCGAACTGCCTACAATCAGTGCGATACCCAGCAGCGACATCGCCCCGATGGTCTCGCCCCACACCACATAGCCAAATAACGCGGCCCACACGATGCTTGTGTAGTTATACGGCGCAAGCGCGCCCGCGTCGGCCTGACGGAACGCCATCGTCATCAGCAACTGGCCGGCCGTGGCGAATCCGCCGAGCAACGCCATCAGCGCCAGCGCGTCGAAGGAAGGCGTGCGCCACGCAAAAAACAGCGACACGCCCGTGACGATCGTGCCGACCACGGTGAAGTACAGCACCGTGGTGCCGGAATCGTCGGTAGCGCGAATCCGTTTGATCTGGATGATCGACAGCGAGCCGAAAAACGCGCTCGATATCAGCAGAACCGGACCGAGCCAGTTCGAATGCGATCCGTCCGGGCGCACCACGAAAAGCACGCCGATGAAACCCACCGCAGCCGCCAGCGCATCGCGCGGCTTCAGCGTTTCCTTCAACAGCAGCGGCGCCAGTACGATCACGAGCAACGTCTCCGAATAGACGATTGCCACCGCTTCGCTGAGCGGCATATACGGCAAACCGGCGAAAAACAACGCGGACGCGCCGAGCAGCGTCAGTGCGCGAAGCGTCTGCCCGCGCACGTCCATCTGTTTGAGGCGGGTGGCGAGCGGCTTGCCGCGCAGGCAGATCGCAATCGCCGGAATCAGCCCGAACAGCATGCGGAAGAACGTGACTTCGTTGGCCGGATAGATGAGCGCCACGGATTTGGCCAGCGCGTCGACGACCGCAAAACAGAACATCGACAGAAGAATCAGCGCGACGCTGCGCAGCGGCACAGCGTTGTGACGAACAGCGACGATAGGCGACATGAGTTTTCCTGGGAGCGCGCGTCGCAACGCGACAGCGGGCCGACGTGGGTGCGCGTGACCTTGCACGGCAAGCGCGATTGCGCGATCGCGCAATTGGAAAGCGGATTATGCCCGCTACCTTCTGAACAATCGACCACGCGTTACCGGTCGATCCATTCTGCATTTTGCGCATACCGATTGCCCTCGCGAGTAACCCGCCGCCACGCATCCTGCAATTGCGGGTATGTCCCGATACAGGTCCGCAGAACTAATAATATTATTCATATCGATTTCCACAACCTTACAGCAGAGGCGCATGTTCTTTGACTGTATGCGTATCTAATAATAATTATGACCATCTACTAAGCGGGTACATCTGGAGATGAAGGTGCGCAATTACTTTGTGCTGGCCACGCTCGCCATGCTCAGTGCATGCGGTGGCAATGATGGTTCGTCCAATCCGTCCGCGTCCGCAGACAAGCAGGTCAATTCGGTCGATGCGTCGGCAGCCTCTGCCGCGTCGGCCGCCGCTGCTGCATCAGCCGCCGACGCGGCCAATGTGCAGAGCGAATTCAAAGCCGCGAAGACGATTCCGCTGGGGATGAAAACCACGACCCCGCCGCTCGTGATCGCCGACCCCACGCTGGACCTTGCGGCTTACACGCCGCCCGCTGCACCCACGCCGGTGTCGACGACCACCCTCTCGTTCGGCGACTTCACCAATTTCCTCGCGCCGGGTTCGACGCAAGGCTGGGCGCCCGGTACCAGCGCCTCGTCCATCACGATTCCCGCGCCGGCGACCAACGGCACCGGCGCGGGCGACAAAACCGTCGCGCTCGCTACCACCTACGCCACGGCGTCTTACGAGGCGGACGTGACGGTCACCGCGCCAGTCGGCACCGGCGCGGCGAATGCGGGCTTTATCGTCCGCACGACCAACCCGACAGCGGGCGGACCCGACAGCCTGACCGGTTATTTCATCGGCTTCGATACGGGCACGCATTCGGTCGTGGTGGGTCGGGAAAACAACAACTGGACGAACTTCATCTCGTACCCGGTCAGCACGATTGTCGGCGGCAGCACGCACCATCTGAAGGTCACGACGATCGGCACCGCGATTACCGTCGATGTCGATCAGCAGCGCGTCATCAGCGTGAACGACGCGACCAACGCGCTGCCGGCCGCGTTCCAGTCGGGCAGCTTCGGGCTGCGGCGCTTCGGTGTCGGTGCGACGTTCAGCAACATCAAGATTCAGACGTACCCGACCGTGACGTCGCCGAGTTTCGATTTCTCGAAGGTCGTCGGCGCGGTTTATACGCCGTCCAACGCGGTCAACGCGATCGACTTCTGGGATAACTACGACCCCGAACTCATCAATCGCGAATTGACTTACGCGCAGACGTACGGCATGAACACGATTGCCGTGTATCTGCATTACCTGGTGTGGGCCAACGATCGCGTGGCATTCCTGAGCAAGTTCGAGAACCTGCTGAAGATCGCCGCACGCCACGGCATCAAGGTTTCGCCGATCTTCTATGACGATTGCTGGAACGCGACGCCGCAATACGGCCCGCAACCGGCGCCGGTCTGGGGTGTGCATAACAGCCAGTGGGTGCAGTCGCCGGGCACGCCGGTCGAGCAGGCTTATTTCCAGCCGAGCGCGTCGAATTCCGCGGTGACGTACAAGCAGAGTCTTGCAAGCTATATCACCGATTTCGTCGCACCGCACCGCAACGATCCGCGCATTATTTTCTGGGAGACGATGAACGAACCGGGTTGCAGCGGCAACGGCGCATTGCAGGAAACGCGCGCGGTGCTGATGAACGACGCGCGCATCGCGATCCTGAATGCGGGCGCCACGCAGCCGATCAATGCACCGCAGGTGCAGGAAGACGAAGGCACCTACTTCTCCGACTTCTACGCGTTCCATCCGTACGGCAACCCGTACACGGGACCGGCGAACGGCAGCAATGTCAGCGCGCTGAACTCCGAAACCCTGCAGCGCGGGTTTACGGGTACGGCCGGACAGACCATGCCGGGGATCGTTGCAAACTACGGCGGGTCGACGGGCTTTATCGTGTGGGAATTGATGATTGGGCGCACCAATACCCGCTTCCACTGGGGACAGGTGCCGAGCGCACCCGCGACCGTCGAGCCGGCTACCCCGTTCCAGGGAACGATCTATCCGGACGGCCATCCGTGGCAGACGTCTGAAACCCAGGCGTTGACCGGCGGCTTCAGCGTGAAACTGCCGGTGCTGCAGGTCGGTTACTACAACGATCCGACCTTCAACAGCGCGCCCGTGAAGACGTCGATTACGCCGATGATCGATTTCGACCTGAACACCGAGCGCGGCACCGATTCACCCGATGCGTCAGCCGGTGTCAACGCGACCGGTTACGGCGTGCGCTGGACCGGTGCGATCAAGGCGACGCAGGATGGCACATACACGTTCTCGATCAATAGCGATAACGTGGCGCGACTGTGGATCAACGGCGTGAAGGTCATCGACAAGAAGAGCGCGTCGCAAGGCACGGTGAGCGGCAAGACCTGGCTGGCCGCGAAGCAACGCGCGTCGATCAAGGTCGAATATGTGCATGGCACGGGCCCGGCCAGCATGCACCTGCTGTGGTCGAACCCGGCTGCGGATAACCCGGGCGTGCTGAAGATCGTGCCGTCGGATTCGCTGGTGGCGTCGAACTGACTGACGCAGTGAGTTGAGTCAGCCGGCGGTCGGAAGAGCGACTGCCGGCTGAGTTCGTTTACTGCGCGAAACGGCAAACCGGCCCGATCCCAACCCAAACCACTGTATAAAAACACAGTATAATGATCGGACGCCACCATCGTATCCGCTTCAGGGGCGAGCAAACTTTGTTCACAGGTCCGGATCATGTTCTCCCAGCAAGCCCTCTTTGCCGCAGAACCGGTGTCGCTTGTCTCTGACGCAGAAGGCGGCATCCGCTACCTGCCTGAAGCCATCCCCGCCGGCATCGCGCAACGGTGGTTCGATCACGCGCTTCACCATATTGGCTGGCTCAGTCAGCAACGCATGATGTATGACCGCGAAGTGGCGGTCCCGCGCCTGCTGGCCACGTTCGCGCGCGAATCCGGCGACCTCCCCGAGTCGTTACAGCATGCGTTCGAAACAGTTCGGCCGCTGATCGGCGCGCCGTTCAATCGCGTCGGACTGAACCTGTATCGGGACGGAAGCGACAGCGTCGCGGCGCACAGCGACAAAACCGACAAACTGATCGCCGGCCAGCCCATTGCCATCGTCTCGCTCGGCGCGAGCCGGCGCATGTCGATCCGGCCCAAAGGCGGCGGCCGTGCCATGCATATCGAACTGCAAGCGGGAAGTTGCCTGGTGATGAGCTATGCGTCGCAATTCACGCATGAGCATGGCATTCCGAAGGTGGCTGACGTGACCGGAGCGCGAATCAGTCTCGCGTTCCGGTGTTTTCAAGGCTGAGCGCGAATAGAAGTTTGCCGCGCGGCGTTTGCACAATAACTACGGCTACACCGGCGACACCACCGCCCGTCATCCTAGACAGCGTAGATTTCCGGGTTATCCACCAGCGGCAGGAACTCGCCGGTCTGTCCATCGAGCGCGAGCATCACACCGCTTTCGATATTGAAGATCCAGCCATGCAACTGGAGCTTCTTGTTAGCCAACCCCACTGCCACCGACGGATGCGTCCGGATATTACCGAGCTGCGCGATCACGTTGTCCTTGACCAGCGCGTCCAGACGTTCCGCATCCGAATGGTAAGTACGTGAAGCGTTGATTGCCTTGGCTGCATCCGCGTGACGCAACCAGCCCGCCACCGCAGGCAGATGATCGAGATTCATGCAGGTCGAGATCGCCGTCATCGCGCCGCAGTTGGAGTGGCCGCAGATCACGATATCGTGCACGCCCAGCACCGACACCGCATATTCGACGGTGGCCGACACGCCGCCCGGCTCCGGTCCATAAGACGGCACGATATTGCCCGCATTGCGGATCACGAACAGCGCGCCCGGCTCGACCTGGGTCAGCAATTCCGGCACGACGCGGCTGTCGGAACAGGTCACGAAAAGGGTGCTGGGACTTTGCGCCGTCGAGAGGCGTTTGAACAACGCGATCTGCTGCGGAAAGACCTCGCGTTGAAAACGGATAAAACCTTCGATGATTTCCTGCACGATGTTCTCCAGACATTCAATGACTGGGTTCACAGCGCATGCGAGGGTATTCCACGGCATGCCTGCTCCCGTTTGGAGCGACTATACCGTAGCCGCGAGTCAATTTACATTGGCCTGACGCGAGCCCGAAATCGCGTCATCGGCGCCCCGCCATGCATTCTCACCGATTCGCCGTGTCGAAAGAAAAAACCCCGGCTGTTTCCAGCCGGGGCCAACTCTCTCGCTCGCACACCGGAAACCGTGCGTGCGGTGCTACTTTAATCACGTCGATGAAGCGGATATATATCCGACTCTGGAAGAGTGCTTTGCAACCCGGTTCGAATCTTGAAACGGGGCGTTAGTGTTGCGCTAATGCGCGTGATAGCAGCCAGCGATTAACGACTGGAAGCAGCCAATCCGACTACTGGACACGCATAAGCGCAACACCACGACGCGCAACGAACCTCTTTCCTGCCCATCCGCATTCAACGTATTTGGTGCATGAAAAACCGTCGCATCAACGGCTGTACATGGCGTTCCAGTCGGCTTTAGACACCGCCGGGTGGGCGCTGCCGCTTTCCGACGAGCCTGCCGCGCTGCCGCCATACGCGCTCGTGCCGATGTTCTGTTGCGCGGCAACGCGCGCCTCGGCAGCCTGAATCGCAGCGGGATAGTGAGCCTGGTCGCCGTCACCGACGCGATAGCCGGCCTGTTCGAGCTGAACCAGTTCCGCGCGCACCTGCTCGCGGGTAATGCGGGTATTCGATTGAGCAAAAACCGTGGCCGAAGCAGCCAGCGACGCGACAATGACAACACCCTTGATCAACGACTTCATGATGAAAACAAGCTCCAGTGATTAATGGTTGGCGGCGCTTCGAAGGTGGCCTTCGAATGACTTTCAACGGGACCGCTGGAGGGAATATAGGCGCCGATTCTCCATAAAATAATGGCTGCGCGTCGAAGGGATTGTTGTTGGATCTGGAGAAATCGGTGGAACGTGGCGCGTGGCGGCGAGGAATATATGACTTGGAAACGTCAGGTATCGGGGTGCGCGAGCAAGGGGTGACGGCCGGGTTCAAGGAGTTTATACACCGCACGAAACGCAGCGAAACCCTGCCCTTTACTCGCGCCATCACAAGCGGGTCGATCAGCGGTAAACGCCAATCGCCGCCAATTGAGGAGACTATTTAACAGGTCTAATATGAGGTCTATTATGCGGTCTTATAAGGAGCCATCATGGAAGTCATCCTTGCGCGCCAGTCGGTCGGCATTTCCGAACTGAAGGCCAACCCCAACGCCGTGATTGAAGCCGCTGGAGGCCAACCGGTCGCGTTGCTGAACCGGAACAAACCCGTGGCCTACATCATCTCGCCCGAGCAGTATGAGCAGATTCTCGACGAGCTTGACGAACTGCGGCTGATCGAGGTCGTTAAAGCCCGGGAGAACGAGCGTCGTGTGAAGGTGGACATTCATGCCCTATAGCCTTGACTTCGTCGAAAGCGCAGCGAAGGAATGGGCAAAGCTTGATTCAGATCTGAAAAGAAGGTTTGCGAAGAAGCTGGAGGACCGGCTCGAGAACCCACGAGTTCCGCATGATGCGCTGCGAAAGATGAACGATTGCTACAGGATCAAGCTCCGGGCCCAAGGTTATCGGCTCATCTACCGGGTGGAAGATGAAACGATCACGGTACTCGTGCTTGCAGGGGGAAAACGCGAAAAGAGCGAAGTGTACGACGATGCACAGGACGCCAATAAGACTCGATCTACGTCGAAATACCGCAGGTCCGGGTCAGGCAGGATGGAATCCCGCCATACTGTATTGCCGACCGGACCTGCGTGAAGATCCCCTATTTTCTGACATGCCAATTGATGGCGGCTAGAAGGTGGTAGCCAGACCCGTGATGACGGGCGGCACACCCCTCAAAACAGTGCCGCAAAACGCGCTGTGGCGTCAGTTGAAATCCCCGGTCTCGAGTTCCACCGATTTCCCTCCGTTTCTTTCAAGGACCCGCCGCGTAGCATTTTCAATCCGCGCGCGGTTTGCCTCGAACGTCCCCACCAGATTGTGCGCCGATGGACCATCGTTGCCGAAATGGTCGTTCAGCGCATCCAGCGACACGCTGCACCACACATCGGCCCCATCAACATTGGCCTCGAAGGCGACGCGCGCCGCTGCCACCACTTCGCGGCGTCCGGTGAATTCGATCCTCATAATGATCCTCCATGTGTCGAAAGGAAGCCTTGAACGCGCAAGCCCTGTGCCACGCCGTGCAGGCTCTGGCAGCCAAGCCAGAGTGGCAGGCGCGAGGCGCGCATTCTCCGCAAGGTGCATACTCCATGTCGGCCGTACCGCACGGCCGCGCTGATGCGTCCCGGCTCGCTCCGTTCGAGCCGTCCGACGCGCCCAACATACCGATACTAACGCCCCGCCCCATGTCCCGCAGCCCTCAATCGTCGCGCGCCCCCGTTATTGCGGCCGTCATGGCCTCCATGGCCATGGTCGCCATCGAAGCCACCATCGTCTCCACCGCCATGCCGCAGATCGTCGCCCAACTCGGCGATCTGCATCTCTACAGTTGGGTGTTCTCGTCGTTCCTGCTCACGCAGACCGCGATGACCGTGGTGTTCGGCAAGCTCGCCGACCTGTACGGGCGCAAGCCAGTCATCCTCGCAGGCATCGCGATCTTCCTGATCGGCTCGGTGCTCGCGGGCTTCGCGTGGTCGATGCCGGCCATGGTCGCGTTTCGCCTGATCCAGGGCGTCGGCGCGGGTGCTATCCAGCCGGTCACGCTGACGGTCGTCGCCGATCTCTACCCGGCTCACGAGCGCGGCAAGGTGCAAGGCTATCTCGCGAGCGTGTGGGCGATTTCAGCAGTCGTGGGGCCGATGGTCGGCGGCTTCATCATTCATAACATGTCGTGGGCCTGGATCTTCTGGATGAACGTGCCGATCGATCTCGCGTCCGCGGCGGGCTTCATCGTCTTCCTGCGCGAATCGGAGCGGCGCGCGCGTCCGTCGATCGATTTCGGCGGCGCCGCCCTCTTCATGGCCACCATCGCCGCATTGATGATGGCGCTGACCTACGCCGGCGACGACGACCTCACGAAAGCCTCGCTCGCAGGCGCCGCGTTCCTGGTCTGCCTGCTGTTCTTCGTGACGCAGGAGCGCCGCGCGGCCGAGCCGATGATCTCGTTCGCGTTATGGAGCCGCCGGCCGATTGCCGCGTGCAACAGCTCGACGGTGCTGTCCGGCATGATCCTGATGGGCGCCACCACCTTCCTGCCAATGTACGTGCAAGGCGTGTTGCATCGCTCGCCGGTCGTCGCCGGCCTCGCGCTGACCATGATGATGGTCGGCTGGCCCACTGGCGCCACACTCGCGGCGAAGTCATTCCATCGGCTCGGCCTGCGGCGCATTCTGATCGGCGGCAGCGCGTTCGTGCCGCTCGGCGCGGTGTTGCTGCTGTTCCTGTCGCCGGGCGGCTCGCCGCTGATCGCCGCGTTCGGCTCGCTGATCATGGGCTTCGGTATGGGCACGTCGAGCGTCAGTTCGCTGGTGCTGATCCAGGAGATCGTCAGAGTGGAAGAGCGCGGCAGCGCGACCGCGTCGAATCTGTTTTCGCGCAATCTCGGCAGCACGCTGGGGGCGACGCTGTTCGGCGCGGTGCTGAATTTCGGTCTGAGTCATTCGCCGGGCGCGGCGGTGGTCACGTCGGACCAGTTGAAGGCGCTGCTGCAGAACCAGGTGACGAGTCTCGGCGACAGCGATCTGATCCGCCAGGTGCTGCATCAATCGTTGCACCTGACGTTCGTGTCGATCTTTGTGATCGGGCTTTTCGTGGTCGCGTTGCTGACATTCGTGCCGGCGATCAGCATCGGTCCCGGCAAGAAAATGCCGGTCGAAGCGCTGTCGCCGCTGGAAGATTGACCACCCGCGCTGCGGCGGCTACGGCTGGGTCGCGGGCAAGGTTCCGGCGAAAAACTCAATCGCCTGCGCGGCGGTGCGCGCATGCACCGCATCGCGATCGACACCGGGATGATCCTTGCAAATCATCGCCAGCCGCTCGACCGCATCCGGCAGACAGGTGTCGAGAAACGTGTAGTGCGACGCGCCCGGCACCATCGTCACGACGGCCTTCGGCATCAACCCCGCGATGCGATGGATGTTGGTGTCCACCGGCGCGGTCACATCGTTTTCGCCCGCCACTAGCGATATGGGGATCGTGACGGCATCGAACGAATCTTGATCAAACGCTTCGCCCAACGCTGGCGCGATCGCAAACACCGCCTTGACGCGCGGGTCGCGATACGACTCGCCGGAACGCGCCCGCGACGCCTTCATCTCCGGCGAGAGCGTGTCCTGCGTCACCGCCTTTGCACCGGCATCCTCGCCCAGCTTCGCCATTTCCGGCGGATGGCAGATAGCGTCCGCAGCCGCTGACGTGCAGAACTGCTCGAACGCCGCCAGATTAGTGCGCGCACCCGCCAGCTCCAGCACTGTGTAGCCGCCCAGAGAAAAACCCACCGCGCCGATCCGCGCCTGATCGACATGCGGGCCGAACTGCGGGTCCGCGAGCACGCCGTCGAGCACTTCGCTCGCATCCGTTGCGCGCTCCCACCAGAGCATGAAACCGTCCAGCGTCCGCGGCTCCATCGCGTTGTTGCCCGGGTGATTGACGCCCGCGACGATATAGCCCTGCGCGGCGAGCGCGGCGCCCAGCCAGTCGAGACTATCGGCGCTGCCAGCCGTGCCGTGCGACAGCACCAGCAAAGGGTAACGCTTGTTCGCGCCCGAAAGCGGTGCGCCATCCGCTGCCGGATGGCCGTGAAGAATCGGTTGACCGGGTGCACCGATATCGTGAGGCGCCTCGGGCACACTCGAATCCACCGGATACCAGATGCGGGTCACCAGCGCCTGCGTCTGCGCACCGCGCCAATTGCGCGCCACGGCCGGATGAAACGCCCGGACCGTTTCACCTACGTGCCAGTCGACCGGATCGGCCAGAGCCATCGTCGACAACCCGATCCCGGTCGCCAGCACCACACTCCATAGACGCAACATGGTTAGTCCTTGTAGACACGAATCATCCGGTCGGTGACGCAGGTAAGCTGCGCGTCGTCGCCCTGCGCTTCTGAGCCCCGATCAAATCCAACCTCTGCTACCGCCATTCACCCACCCTTCGCGTACAACGTCGAATCCGCGAAACCTTCGGCCGCCAGCACGTCTCCGACCAGAATCAACGCAGTCCTTTCGATCGAAGTGGATTGCACCTTGCCGACGATGTCGTCCAGCGTGCCGGTGATCTTCTCCTCGTCGGGCCAGCTCGCGCGATAGATCACCGCGACCGGACATGCGCCGCCGTAGTGCGGGCGCAGTTCATCGACGATACGCGCGAGATGCCGCACGCCGAGGTGAATCGCCATCGTCGCGCGATGGGCGGCGAGATCGCCGAGCTGCTCGCCTTCGGGCATCGACGTCTTGCTCGCGTAACGCGTCAGGATCAACGTCTGCGACACCTCGGGCAGCGTGAGTTCGCAGCCGAGCGCCGCCGCGCACGCGGCCGTGGCGGTCACACCGGGAACGATCTCGTACGGAATGGTCAGCTCGCGCAAACGGCGAATCTGTTCGCCGATCGCACCGTACAGCGACGGATCGCCGGAATGCACGCGCGCCACGTGCTGCCCGTTGTCATGCGCGGCCTTGAGTAGCGCAATGATCTGATCGAGGTCGAGATCAGCGGTATTGACGACCTGCGCGGCCGTATGGCCTTCGAGCACCGCAGCCGGCACCAGCGAACCCGCATACAGGATCACCGGACAACTGCGCACGAGGCGCTGCCCTTTTACCGTGATCAGTTCCGGGTCGCCTGGACCCGCGCCGATAAAAAACACCGTCATTCAATACTCCAGCAATTCGTTTTCCCCGGCCTTCGTTTAGCCGTGGAAGCCGTGAAAGTCATACGTGACTCACGCGCCCAGTGCGGATTCCTGACGCAGCGCTTCCAGCAGACCCGCCACGTTGTCGAATGCGCGATCCGCGTCCGGCAGCGCCGGGCGACGCAACATGATCACCGGCAAACCGCGCTCGCGCGCGACGTCGAGTTTCGCTTCGGTCGCGCTGCCGCCGCTGTTTTTGCTGACCACCACGTCGAACGCCTGCAACGCGAACAGCGCACGCTCGCCTTCGAGCGTGAACGGTCCACGCGTCGCCAGAATTCGCGCACGCGGATGGTCCTGATGCGACTCGAGACAGCGCACCGTCCAGAATTGATGCGGCGGAATCTCGTCGAGATGCGCGAGCGGTTCGCGTCCCAGCGTGAACAGCGGCCGGCGAAACGGCGCGAGCGCCGCGATCACGGCATTCCAGTCGTCGACCATCCGCCAGTCGTCGCCGGTTTGCGCTTGCCAGGCCGGACGCCGCAGCGCCCAGCACGGCACCTGTGCAGCGGCGCAGGCGCGCACCGCGTTCGCGCTGATCTGCGCGGCGAACGGGTGCGTTGCGTCGATCACCCGCCCAATCTGTTCACTTTCGATGTAACGCGCCAATCCTTCACTGCCGCCGAAGCCACCGACCCGCACTGCACACGGTAAATCCTCAGGCACCTTGCCCAGGCCCGCGAGACTGTACACGCTGGCGGGGCCGAGTTGTCGCGCGATTTTCAGCGCGTCGCCCGTGCCGCCAAGCAATAGAACCCGCGTCACCGGCGTCATTGCGCGACTCCAATCAGATTGCCCTGACGGTCGATCGCGAACATCTCGACGTTGACTTGCGGCGGGACGATATCGCGGGCGACGGCGAGCGCATGCCGGCAAACGATATCGCCGAGCGGCACCTGTTGCGCCCGCGCGAGCGCCACCGCCTGCTGGCTCGTATTGGCCGCGCGGATCGCGCTTTGCAACGCGTCGTCGGCGCCGTGTTCGGCGGCCCATGTCGCCAGCCGGTCAAGATCGATGCTTGAATTCCGGCTATGCAGATCGAGGTGGCCCGCCGCCAGTTTGCTGAGTTTGCCGAACCCGCCGCAGATGCTCAGCTGCTCGACCGGTGCGCGTTTCATATGCTTGAGCACTGCACCGACGAAGTCGCCCATTTCGATCAGCGCAATATCCGGCAGCCCATAATGTGCGCGCATCGCGTCTTCGCTGGCGTTGCCCGTGCAGGCCGCGAGATGCATAAAACCATTCGCGCGCGCGACGTCGATGCCCTGGTGAATCGACGCGATATACGCCGAACACGAGAACGGCCGCACGATGCCAGTGGTGCCGAGAATCGACAGTCCGCCGACAATACCCAGGCGCGGGTTCATCGTTTTCAGTGCGAGTTCGGCGCCGCCTTCGACGCCGATCGTCACCTCGAAGCCGCCGCCATACCCATGCTCGGCGGCGAGTTCGGTCAGATGCTGCGTGATCATTTTTCGCGGTACCGGGTTGATCGCGGGCTCGCCGACCGGCAGCGTCAGGCCTGCGCGCGTCACGGTGCCCACGCCGGGTCCCGCGCGAAACATCACACCGGGTCCGGCGATCAGACGCACGCGCGCGAAAACGATCGCACCGTGCGTGACGTCGGGGTCGTCGCCGGCATCCTTGACGGTGCCGGCTTCGGCACCGTCGGCGCCGTTGGCGAGCAGGCGGCAGTACACCAGCGGCATCGGTACATGCTGGCCTTTCGGCAGCGTGATTTCCGCGCTTTCACTGACGACACCCGCGAGCAGCAGACGCGCCGCCGCCAGCGACGTCGCGGTCGCGCAACTGCCGGTGGTGTAACCGCTACGTAGCGGTGCGGGGTGGTCGGGTGTTTCTTCGCGCATTACGGATGGTCGGTGGAAACGTTGGGCGCGCTGCGCACATCGGCCAGTGCGCTTGCTGCCGTTTTCGTCACGTCCAGCAGCGTAATCGGCAACGCCTGACGCCATGTGTCGAAACCGCCGAGCGGCCGGGCGTCGGCCAACGCGATCCGGGTGAGCGTACCGCCATGCCGCTCGCGCCATGCGATCAATACCGCCTCGCCTTGCAATGTCACCGCGTTCGCGACCAGACGTCCGCCGTTGCGCAGACTTGCCCAGCACGCCTCCAGCACGCCCGGCCCCGTCACGCCGCCGCCGATAAACACTGCGTCCGGTGACGGCAATCCGCGCAGCGCATCAGGCGCGCGGCCCGCGACCAGTTGCAAACCCGGCACGCCCAACGCGTCGCGATTATGTTCGATGAAGTGCTGCCGTTCCGGATGCCCTTCAATCGCAATCGCCCGGCAAGCCGGATGCGCGCGCATCCATTCGATACCGATCGAGCCGCTGCCCGCGCCCACATCCCACAGCAATTCGCCGGGGCTCGGCGCGAGACGGGCGAGCGTGATCGCGCGCACATCGCGTTTGGTTAGCTGTCCGTCGTGGCGGAAAGCGTCGTCGGGCAGGCCGCAGGTCAGCGGCAGACGCGCTGCACCTTCGGCCGCACGGCATTCGAGCGCGATCAGGTTCAGCGCCGCGACTTCGCCCGCGGGCCACTGGTCCGCACGGCCGTCGATCCGGCGCTCCTGGTCGCCACCCAGATGTTCGAGCACGATCATCCGGGTCGCGCCGAAACCGCGCGTGTCCAGCAACGCCGCCAGCGCCGCAGGCGTGCGCCCGTCCGCGCTCAGCACGAACACGCGCGCGCCGTCGTGCAGATGCGCGTTCAACGTCGCCAGCGGACGCCCCACCACCGACACCGTCGCGACCTCCTGCAACGGCCAGCCCAACCGCGCCGCCGCCAGCGACAACGACGACGGTGCCGGCAGCACCCGCAATTCGCCCTCCGGCAACTGCCGCGCCAGCGTCGCCCCGACGCCGAACAGCATCGGATCGCCGCTCGCCAGCACGCACACCGCGCGATCGCGCTCGGCCAGCAGCGGCGCGAGATCGAACGGACGCGGCCACGCGGCACGGCGCGCGGCGAGGCGTGCGGGCAGCATCGCCAGATGACGTTCGCCGCCATACACCACCGACGCCGTCAGCAAAGCACGCCGCGCGGGCCGTCCCAAACCGGCGAAGCCGTCGTCGCCAATGCCCACCACGGTCAGCCATGCCGGCATGCATCCATCCTCATTCTGTATCTTCAAATAATGCGCTGTGCCGCGCCTGTCAAAGCGTCCAGCCTCGTTGCGCTGTCCGAAAAAAGGCATAATACAGCCGCCGGTGCCCTTCGGGGCCGAAGAGGGAACACAGTGCCACTGTGGCTGCCCCCGCAACTGTATGCAGCGAGTCCGCCTGCGCTGCGCGCCACTGGGTTGACCGGGAAGGCCGCGGCGGACCCTTATCTGGGCCTTGAGCTGCCAGCCAGGAGACCTGCCGGCAAGCCTGTTCGTGCCAGCCAACATCGGGCGGGGTGTACCGATGCCGCAGCAAGCCGCCGCGCGGCCTGCTCGGGCCTTCGCGCGACGCTCAACCCGGTGTCCGTCTTGAATCAAGCTTCGTCCTCCCTCGTTTTGCCTCACGTGGCCTCGACGCTGCGGCCCTCGGCGTGTCCGGGGCTGCTGCGCATCGTCGCCGCGCGCGACGGCGGGATCTGCCGGATCAAGTTGCCCGGCGGTGAATTGAGCGCCGCGCAGGCTGACGCGATTGCCGACGCGAGCGCGCGGTATGCGGCTGGTGTGATCGAATTGACGATTCGCGCGAATCTACAGGTGCGCGGTGTGCAGAGCGGGCACGAAGCGGCGTTGATTGCGGCGCTGGTCGAGGCGGGGCTTGGGCCGGCTTCTTCTTCAACTCCGTCTTCGGCTTCGTTTTCGTCTTCGGCTCCGACTCCGACTCCGGCTTCGGCTTCGTTTTCGTCTTCGGCCCCCGCCGGAGACGCGACAGGCGCGGCGAGTGCCGCCAGCGCCGCAAACGCCGCACTCGCCAGCTCCGCCGACGATGTGCGCAACGTGATGATCAGCCCCGCTGCCGGACGCGATCCTTCTGCGTTGATCGATACGACGCCGCTCTGCGCTGAACTTCTCACGCTGCTGCAACGCGAAGCGCGATTTGCGGCACTGTCGCCTAAATTCGCGTTGCTGCTGGATGGCGGTGAGCGGTTGGCGAGGGTCGATCATCCGCATGACGTGTGGCTCGCGGCGTCGCAAGATGCTGAGGGTGTGCGGTTCGTGTTTGGGCTGGCGGGGTGTCCACCTGACGCTTCGGCTTTTCAGCCAGCAGCCGCGCGTCACCGTGCGACCCGCCCGCTGCAAGCCAGCAACGGTTCAGGCGCATTAGCCGCCGTACTGCCCTCACAAGTCCCCGCTCTCGTTCGAGCGCTGCTGCACACTTTCATCGATCTGGCCGCCGCCGACGCCACCCGCATGCGTCACCTGCTCGCCACCCATTCCGTCGACGCTGTCCTGCAGCACGCGCAGACTTACGTCGACTTTCCGCTGTCGCGCGACGCATCGCTATCCGGCTGGCAACGCAACACGCAAGCCGACGCCTCGCTCCGACTCGGCGCACACGCTCAACGCACGCCAGGGACCTGGCATGCAGGCGGTCAACCTGCGCTCGGACGTATCGATGCCGACACGTTGCACGCGCTCGCGGCGCTCGCGCGTCGGCACAACAGCGGCACGTTGCACGTGACACCGTGGCAGAGCGTACTGCTGCCCGACATCGCGTCTGATGCCGTGCCCGCCGTACTGGCCGGACTGACCGCGTCAGGGCTCGCCTGCGACCCGTCACAAGCCATCACGCGGTTGATCGCATGCGCGGGATCGAGCGGTTGCGCCAAAAGTTTCGCCGACACCAAAGCCGACGCGCTGCAACTCGCCGCGCACCTGCCCGCGGGCGTCGACGTGCACCTGAGCGGCTGCCTGCGTTCATGCGCGGCCGCCCATTGCGCGCCCTACACGATGCTGGCGGTGGCGCCCGGCACGTATGACCTTTATCGACGCGACGACAGCCAGCCGGGTTTCGGCCACTGCGTCGCGCACCAATTGACGATCCAACAGGCCGCCGGCACCCTCGCCCGCCTGGCCCGGAGTGACACAGATG
Organism: Paraburkholderia metrosideri; assembly: GCF_904848625.1. Taxonomy (GTDB): domain Bacteria; phylum Pseudomonadota; class Gammaproteobacteria; order Burkholderiales; family Burkholderiaceae; genus Paraburkholderia; species Paraburkholderia metrosideri. The sequence goes on along the minus strand of NZ_CAJHCP010000002.1, from coordinate 539,621 downwards.
CTTGAATACCTACGCGACGGTCAGGAGATCTATCGCCAGTCCTTCGCGACGATCCGCGCGGAGGCCGACCTGTCGCGCATTCCCGCCGACCTCGAAAAACTCGCCGTCCGCGTGATCCACGCGTGCGGGATGGTCGACGTGATCGACGCGCTGCAATTTTCCGCCGATGCCGGCACAGCAGGACGCACCGCCCTCGCACAAGGCGCGCCGATTCTGTGCGACGCCGGCATGGTCGCGCAAGGCATCACGCGCGCACGCCTGCCCGCTGCGAACGAAGTGATCTGCACGCTCACCCATCCGGACGTTCCGTCACTGGCTAGCGAACTCGGCAACACGCGCTCGGCGGCTGCGCTCGAATTGTGGCGCCCGCATCTGGCGGGCAGCGTCGTCGTGATCGGCAATGCGCCAACCGCGCTGTTTCATCTGCTCGACATGCTCGACGCCGGGGCGCCGAAGCCCGCGTTGATCCTCGGCTTTCCGGTGGGCTTTATCGGCGCGGCCGAATCGAAAGCGGCGCTCGCGCAGCACAGTCGCGGCGTGCCCTACGTCGTGGTGAATGGCCGGCGCGGCGGCAGCGCGATGGCGGCCGCCGCCGTCAATGCGCTGGCCACGGAGGTCGAATAAATGGCGGCGCAAGGACGTTTGCTCGGACTCGGCGTCGGCCCCGGCGACCCGGAACTCATCACGCTAAAAGCGCTGCGTTTGCTAAAAGCGGCCCCCGTGGTCGCGTATTTCGTCGCGAAGGGCAAAAAGGGCAACGCGTTCAGCATCATCGAAGCGCATTTGCACGACACACAGCACCATCTGCCGCTGGTTTATCCCGTGACGACCGAAGCGCTCGAACCGCCGCTGTCGTATGAAGCGATCATTGCCGAGTTCTACGACAGCGCTGCGGGCATCGTGTCCGCGCATCTCGATGCGGGCCGCGATGTTGCCGTGATCTGCGAAGGCGATCCGTTTTTCTACGGCTCGTATATGTATCTGCATGACCGGCTCGCGGCGCGTTACGACAGTGAAGTCGTGCCCGGCGTCTGTTCGATGCTCGGCGGTGCAGCGGTGCTCGGCGCGCCGCTGGTGTATCGCAATCAGAGCTTGTCGGTGTTGTCGGGTGTACTGCCTGAACAGGAATTACGTCGACGTCTCGCCGATGCCGACGCCGCCGTGGTCATGAAACTCGGCCGCAATTTCGACAAGGTGCGGCGCGTGCTCTGCGAACTCGGGCTGGAAAAACGCGCGCTTTACGTCGAGCGCGCGACGATGGGCAATCAACGCATCGTGCCGCTCGCCGAGGTGGATCCAATGGCGTCGCCGTACTTTTCGCTGCTCGTCGTGCCGGGGGAAAAATGGCAAGGCTGACGACAGCGCCCGCGATTGTAATTCTCGGCGCGGGCGCGCTGGACACCGCGCGGCGAATTCAGTCTGTGTATGTCCAGAACAGCGCCGCTGGCGCCGAACACCCGGCCGCCCCGGCCTGCCAGATCCACGCGCTGCAAGGCCGCGTCGAAGCGGACGTGGCCTATACGGAACTCGGCGCCCATCTGTGCGACCTGTACGCGCGCGGCACGCCGATCATCGCGTTGTGCGCGGCAGGCATCGTGATTCGTTGCCTCGCACCGATGCTGTCGAACAAGGGCGTCGAGCCGCCGGTGCTGGCCGTCGCCGAAGATGGCAGCGCCGTCGTGCCGCTGCTCGGCGGACTGGCTGGCGTCAACGTGATGGCACGCGAGATCGCTGCCGCGCTGGCGGTCACGCCCGCGATCACGACCAGCGGCGAACTGCGCTTCGGCACCTGCGTGCTCAATCCGCCTGATGGCTATACCCTCGCCGATATCGGGCAAGGTAAGCGCTTCGTGTCGGATCTGCTGGCGGGAGAAAGCACGCGCATCGAAGGGCATGCCCCATGGCTCGACGATACGCGACTGCCGCGCTCGGAATCCGCCCGCCTCGCCATTCGCGTCACACCGTGTGTCTGGGATGGACGTGAAGATGAATTGGTGATTCACCCGCGCAGTGTGGTGGCGGCGGTGACGGCAGCGGCGGGTGCCGATGCGTCAAGCCCATCTGCGAAGGCTACCCAGATCGCGGCTCACATCCGCGAATCGCTCGCTGCACACCGGCTCGCGCCGCTGTCACTCGCGGCGTTGCTGGCTTCGTCCGCGCACACGTCGGACGCCGCTCTCGCTGAAGCCGCCGCGATTCTCAAGGTACCGCTGCGCTTGACACAAACGCGCGCTGAAGACGGCGCACCACCCGCCAGCCTGCTGCATGCCGCTTTGCGCATGCCGTACGACACGCTGCACGACGACCCACAGAAAGGCGTCGCACTGGCCCTCGCTTCACTGGCGATCGATCCCGACACGATTGGCCGCGCGCGCGGCCGGCTGACCGTGATCGGTCTCGGCCCCGGCAGCGCCGAGCTGATGGTCCCCGCCGCCCGCACCGCGCTGAACGAAGCCACCGACATCCTCGGTTACGACACCTACGTGAAAATGGCCGGCCCGTTGCGCGCCGACCAGCGGGTCCACGGCACCGACAATCGCGAGGAAATGCAGCGCGCGCGGCACGCATTCGAACTCGCGAGCGAAGGACGCTCGGTGGTGATGGTGTCGTCAGGCGATCCAGGCGTGTTCGCGATGGCCGCAGCGGTGCTCGAAGCGCTGGACGACGACGCGTCACAACACCCCGCCTGGTCCGCCGTCGACCTGAACATCGTGCCGGGTGTGTCGGCGGCCATGGCGGCCGCCGCTCAGGCCGGCGCACCGCTCGGCCACGACTTCTGCATGCTGTCGCTGTCCGACAACCTGAAGCCGTGGAGCATCATCGAAAAGCGTCTGCGGCACGCTGCCGAAGCCGATCTGGTGATGGCGTTCTACAACCCGATTTCGCGCGCGCGTCCGTGGCAACTGGACAAGGCGCTGGACCTGGTGCGCGAAGTTCGTTCGGCGGACACGCTGGTCGTGCTTGGCCGGGACATCGGCAGACCCGGCGGCACGCTGCGTACGCTGACACTAGGCGAGTTGCGTTCGTCCGACGTGGATATGCGGACGATGGTGATCGTCGGATCGTCGACGACACGGAAGTTCGGCAAAGGCACGCAAGACGGTTCCGAATGGGTGTACACGCCACGCTGGTACAGGTAGTCGGGTAACGGCGCGAAACGGCTTGAGTCGGCGCAGGCCGGCTCAAGCTCACCCAGCTCACCCGCGCTTAAGCCGCCACCTTCAGATCGTCGATTGCGCGCTGCCTGACCCCGAGGTCGTCCCACAACTCGGGGTGGCACGTGAACACCAGAATCTGGTGCCGGGTCGCCGCGTCGATCAACGCGCGCTTGATCGCGTCGCGCCGTGCGGCATCCGTATGCACGGCCGCATCATCGAGCATCAGCAACGTCGGCCTTCCCGATGCCTTCAAAAGATCGGCGTACGCCAGCCGCGTCAGAATGCCCAGCTGTTCGCGCGTGCCGAAACTCAACGCGTCGAGCGTATCCGCGCGGCCGTAGCGATCCAATGTTGCCGGACTCAGATCGTCGCCGAGCACAAGACTCGATTGCGGGAAAATCCGCTTCAGATAATGTCCGAGCCGCTCGGTCAACGGCGCGCGCAATTGCGCGACGGCGGCGTCGCGCTCATCGACCAGCACCTGATCCAGCAGACTCAATGCGCCAGCGCGCAAACCGAGTTCGTCCTTGCGACGCGTGGCCTGTTCAACCCTGGCCTCGAGCGTTGCCAGACGTTCACCAAGGCCTGACGCGCCGACCGTCTCCAGTTGACTGCGCAACTGCGCGATCCGAACCTGCCGCTCGTGTTGCTCGCCGCGCGCGAGTTCCGCCGATGCACGATAGCGCGTCGCTTCGGCCGCCGGATCGTCGAGACGCACGGCCTCCAGTTCACGCTCACGTCCTTCGCGCTGCTTTCTCAATGCGTCGACCTGCACGCGCTGCTCGACGATTTTCGTCTGCCATCTGGTGCGATTGCTGCGATATGTTTCGTCGCTCAGTTGCGCTTCCTTGCGCTGCAATTGTGCGGCGAGCGATTCGGCGGTGGCGATGCCGGTCGAACGTTTCTCAGCCGCGTGCGCCAGCACTTTTCTGGCGGCCTCCAGCGCGTCGCGTGCAATCTCCGCGTTGCGACGTGCTTCGTCGAGCGGCAACGCGGCGGACACATCGGGCAAACCCGCCAGCCGTTCATTCGACGCCTGCCACCGCGCCGCCGCCGAAGCATGCGCGGCACGCAGCGCATCGATACCTTGCGGTGCGTGCACGTCGAGAATCTTCGCCTGGCTCTTCTGCTGCGCGATCAGCGCTTTCCACTGTTCGTGCCGCGCCTGCGCGTCGCCCACCGACGCGACGCCGAGCGCCTGCAATAACTGTGCATGCGCGGCTTCGAGCGATGCCAGTTCGGACAGTTGCGCGGACAGATCGGACACACCCGGAATCACGCGCAACTCACCGAGTTCGCCGAGGACGATCAGTTTTTCTTCATCGACACGCAACACGCCGGTGCCCGTGACCGGTTCGCCGTCAACAGTCAACGCACCGTTCAACCGGTATTCGATACGCGTCATCGCTGCTTCGGTGCGGGCCCGCAACACGGTCAACTCGCGATCGAGCGTGATGAGCCGCTTCAGTTTCACGTCGTCGAGTTCAAGTGCTGCCGCGTCACGCGACGCGTCGAGAACGGCGTCATTCGCTTTACCCGCTGCGGCGATCGATGCGTCCAGGCGCTCGCTTTCGGTGCGATAAAGACCGATCTGGCTGCGTAAGTCGGCGGCTGTCACCGCTGCGTTCGCCAGTTCCAGCGCCCGACTGGCGCCCGCAAACGCCTGCTCGAATTGCGCCACGCCGTTCGCGGCTTGTGCGTGTTCGGTCTGCGCAGCGGCCACCTCGCCCCGCGCCGCGTCGAGTTGCAGACGTTCACGCGCAACCGCCGCTTCCAGTTCAGCCGCGCCCTGCTCCTGTTGCAACGACAGCGCCAGTTCGGCCTCGCTCACCTGCAACGACTGCGCGAGTCCCTGCACACTGCGCTCGAGTTCCGCTGCCGCATCGGCGCGTTGTTGCGCCAGCACGGCCTTCTGCTCGTGAAGCTCCCACGGGCGCTTGCGTTGCGTGTCGTCGAAGGCTTCTTGCAACGACGCGAGCCGTGCAATGTTTTCGTCGAACTGTTGACGCTGCTGCTCAAGCCCGTTGCGCTCTTCGATCAATCCGGCCAGCGTCGTTTCAGCTTCGGCCAGCGGGCCGGTCGCCTTTTGCGTGCGTGCCGTCAGCAGTTGCCGCAACTCGCGCTGCACGACGGCGATCAACGCATCTTCACCCGCCGCTTCACTGCTGCCGGACAATTGCGACAACGCATCGCGCAGATATTGCGCCGCGTGCCCGGTCGAATCGCGCACTTCCTGCGTACCGCCCTGCTGCACCCACAGCAAGCCCGGCACGCCCGCGTTTTCCGCCTTCAACGGACCCCGCGCCGCGCGCGAAAAGCCTAACAGTGCCGCGAGCTTGTCTTCGGCTTCATCTTCGCCGAACACGGCCTGGCCGATCTTCAACTCGCAACGCTGACGCGTGACGAACTGCTTCGACAGCCTGCATGCCGTCCCGTCCAGATTGAAATTCACTTCGACCGACGGCTGCCCGCTCGCCTTGCCCCAAGGCAACAGGTCTTTCAGGTGCGAGGCCTTGTAGCGTTCGAGAAACACCGCGCGCACCGCTTCGGCAATCGTGCTTTTGCCCGCTTCGTTCGGGCCGGTGAAAAGATTCAGCCCCGGTTGCAGATCGTCGATCACAATCCGTCCGCTGAACTGTTTGAACTCCTGAATCGCGATACTTTCCAGCTTCATGCAGACCTCTTCATGCGGATGCGGACGCGGACGCCGAAGCGCGCGGCAATTCACGTTGAAAGCGCGCCAGAAGCAGCAATGCCTCGGCCGCGCGCTTGACCTGTTGCGGATCGGACTGCGGGTCTTCCTGCAGGCCGCGCAGACGCGCCACCACTTTCGCGAGGTAGCCGCTTTGCGCACCGAGTTCGGCGAGGTCGTCGGCGGTGGGCAGCACCTGCAAGCCGCTCAGATCGACGCGCAGCGCCCGCACCCGCGCACGGGCCTCTTCCACCGCGACGTGGATCGCTTCGGCATCGGCCAATGCGGTGGTGCCGGTGACGTTCAGGCGCAGCACGTCGTGCCCGCTCAACGCGGCGAGGCGTGCTTTAAGCGCGTCCACATCGGTTGACACCGAGATCGTTTCATCCCACCGATGCCACTGATATTGACCGACCCGCACCGCTTCGACCTGCGGCACGGCGCCAGGCTCGCTCAGCGTGACATCGAGCATGAAGCCGGGATCGTTCGCGCGGAAACGATCCTGCTCATGCGTGCCGGCATACCACGTGCGTTCGTCGACACGAAAATGGCCATGCCAGTCGCCCAGCGCGAGATAGTCGAGACGCGCGCTGAGTGCACGCGTCGGCGCGATGGGATTCGACGAATCGATACCTTCCTGCAAAATCCCGCTCACGCTGCCGTGCGCCAGGCCGATGCGGTGATAACCAGCGGGGGTGTCGGTAGTGTCGAAGAAACCGGTGGTGTCGTCGTAAGTGATGCGTTGCGTGAGCGGCGCGCACAGCAACGCGCAGCGGCACTCGTCCAGCAACACCACGCCCGCGTCGAGCACCAGCCGCACATTCGGGCTCACGCAATTGAGCCGCTGCGCGCGGGTCCAGACGCTTTCGACGAGCGCCGCGTCGTGGTTGCCCGGCAACATGATCCACGGCCCGGAAAACGCCTGCAACGCGCCGAACAGACGGCGGATCACGGTGTCCGATACCGTTTGCAGATCGAACACGTCGCCCGCGACCAGCACGGCGTCGACTTTGCGCGCCGCCGCTTCTTCGGCGATACGGCGCACGGTGTCGAAGCGCGCCTGCGCGAGATGGGCCGCTTCATCCGGCTCGAACTGGCCGAATTGCGTGCCGATCTGCCAGTCTGCGGTGTGCAGGAACCTGATCACTGTGCCTCCATTCTGTTCAATTGCGTCGTCGCTTCATGCGTGTCGGGAACTGCGCGCCGCAGCGGGCCTCGCAGTCTAACCGCAGATGTTACCGTGCCCGCGCGGCAAAGATAGTCCCGGCGCCCGGCACGCTGCGTCACGACCGGCGCTACACTCGCGTTTTCTGCACGCGCGCCGAACGAACAGCGTCATTTCACTCGACACAACCCGCCGCCGATGAACAAGACACTCGAACTGAAGAAGGCCAAGCGCACACCATTGCTGCTGTTGCTCGCCGCCGCATGCATTTTCGTCGTGACCGCGTTCATGCCGCGCGGCTTCTGGGTGGACGGCATCAAGGCAGTCGCCGAAGCAGCCATGGTCGGCGCGCTAGCCGACTGGTTCGCGGTGGCGGCGCTGTTCCGCCGCGTGCCGATCCCGATCGTCGCCGCCCACACCGCGATCATTCCGAAGAACAAGCACAAGATCGCCGATAACCTCGCGGTGTTCGTGCAGGACAAGTTTCTCGACGTGCCGTCGCTGGTTGGCCTGATCCAGAAGCACGATCCGGCGCAAAGCATCACCCGTTGGCTGACCGAGCCGGCCAACACGGCACGTCTGGGCGACTATGTCGTCAAACTGACCGGCGGCATTCTCGAACTGACTGACGACGTGCGCATTCAGGTGTTCATCAAGGACGCGTTGCGCGATGTGCTGGGCAAGGTGGATCTGTCGCAATCGATGGGCGCGATTCTCGACACGCTGACACGCGACGGCCGCCATCAGGCGTTACTCGACGCGGGCATCGAACAGGTCGTGGCGCTGCTGCGTGAAGCACCGGCGCGCGAGTTCATCGCCGAACGTATCGTCGACTGGGTGAAAAGCGAATACCCGAAGATGGAGAAGATCCTGCCGTCCGCGTGGCTCGGCGAAAAAGGCGCGGAGGCCATCGCCAATGCGGTGAACCGGATGCTCGAACAGATCAGCGAAAACCCGACCCATCAGCTTCGGCAAAGATTCGACGAGGCTGCGCAGACACTCATCGTCAGGCTCAAGACCGATCCGGTCTTCCTGCAACAGGGCGAGGAACTGAAGCGCTATCTCGTGGAAGGCGAAGCGTTCAGCGCGTACGTGAAGGATATGTGGGGCGAATTGCGCGCCTGGCTCAAGCGCGATCTGCAAAGCGCCGATTCGGCGCTGCACGCGCGTGTGATGGCGATGGGCCAATGGGTCGGCCGCGAACTCTCGCACGACGCAGCGCTGCGTCAATCGCTGAACGACCATCTCGAAGACGCGGCGCGCACGATGGCGCCGGACTTTGCCCAATTCCTTACCCGTCATATCAGTGATACGGTCAAGAACTGGGACTCGCGCGAGATGTCACGGCAGATCGAGTTGAACGTTGGTAAGGATCTGCAATACATCCGGATCAACGGGACGATCGTCGGCGGATTTATCGGTTTGCTGCTGTATGCAAGCTCGCAACTGTTCGAGCTGTTGCGGTTGCACATCGCCTGATTGCACATTGGGCCGCGACGCGAGGGTCGATCAGCTGAAGCATCGGGCTTGCGTGCGCCAAAGCGCCTACAATTCGGGCATAGGTTTTGCTGAGGCGCTCTTGCCCGGACGACACCATTGCATCCGTGCGCGGTTTGCATAAAGAACGACAGCGCTCCTCATTCGGAAAGTGTGTTCATGAAAATATCGTTACCGCCGCCACAGGGGCGGCCGAACCGCGTCTACCCGCCGGGCACCCCCAGCCTGCATGGTCTCGCGTCGGTCATCACCGGCGTGGTGGTGGTGTGCGGGCTTTACTTCGCGCGCGAGGTGCTGATTCCGATCACGCTGTCGGTGATGCTGAGCTTCCTGCTCGCGCCGCTCGTGCAGATGCTGCGGCGCTTTCATATGGGCCAACTGCCGTCCATTTTCATTGCGGTGCTGTTCGCGCTGGCGTCGTTGCTCGCGGTCGGCGCGCTGATCGGCGCGCAGCTGGTGCAACTGGCGGGCGACCTGCCGCAGTATCAGGTGGCGATCGAACAGAAGATCGAAACGGTTCAGGAAAAGACCGTGGGCCGCGCGGATTCGCTGATGAGCCGCGCGGCCGCCACCTTGCAACGTGTGGCGCCGTCCAAGCCCAATCCGCCGCGCCCCACGGGCCGTGCCGCGCGTAATGCGCCGGCCGTGCCGCAACCGGTCGAAGTCCACGAGCCCGCGCCCACGCCGTTGCAGCTTGCGCAGCGTGCGCTGTCGCCGGCTATCGCGCCGATCGAGACCACCTTCATCGTGCTCGTCGTGACGATCTTCATTCTTCTGCAACGCGAGGATCTACGCGACCGGCTGATCAGTCTGTTTGGTTCACGCGACCTGCACCGCACCACCACCGCGATCAACGACGCCGCTGTGCGGCTCTCACGCTATTTCGTCGCGCAACTCGGTGTGAATCTGAGTGCCGGCGGGATCATTGCGATTGGACTTGCGATCATCGGCGTGCCGGGCGCGCTGCTGTTCGGCGTGATTGCCGCGCTGCTGCGTTTCGTGCCGTATATCGGCATCTGGATCGCCGCGATTCTCGCGGTCTTTCTCGCCGCCGCCATCCAGCCGCAATGGACCATGGCGGTGTATACGCTGATCCTGTTCATCGTCGTCGATGTGGTCGCCGGGCAGATCGCCGAGCCGCTTCTGTACGGACATCGCTCGGGACTGTCGCCGCTGGCGGTGGTCGTCGCGGCGATCTTCTGGAGCTGGCTGTGGGGGCCGATCGGCCTCGTGCTATCCACGCCGCTGACGCTGTGTGTCGTCACGCTGGGCCGTTATGCCGACCGGCTGAACTTTCTCACGGTGCTGCTCGGCGATCAGCCCGCGCTAACACCCGCGCAGAACTTCTATCAACGCCTGCTGGCAGACGACCCGCATGAGGCAATCGTGCAGGCCGAGCGGCTGTTGCGCGAGATGTCGCTGATCGATTACTACGACAACGTCGCGCTCGAAGGTCTCAAGCTGGCCCGCAACGACGCGATGCGCGGCGTGCTGATGCCCGACCAGTTGCAGCGCGTCAACGATGCGCTGGTCGATATCGTCGAGAACCTCGAAATCGCCGACGGCCTGCCTGACCGGTTGACGCTCACGGAGCCGGTGGATACCGCCGGTGCGCTGCTGGCGTCGGCGTCGGCCGATCTGTCGGAGCAACACGATAGCCATATTGCGGCGCGTTTGCGCGAACACCAGGGAGTCGAGAAGACGTCGGTGCTGTGCGTGCCCGGACGCGGCGCGTTCGACGAAGTGACGACCGCCATCGCGGTGCAATTGCTCGGCCGCCACGGCCTCACGCCGATGATGGCCACGCATTCGGGCTACCGGAGCGCACGCGCTGACGAACCGAGTTTCAAGGACGCGCCGATTATCTGCATCGTCTCGCTCGACGCGCCTGAATCGCCGCCGTATCTGCGCAACATGCTGCGGCGCACGCGCGAATGGCGGCCGCTCGCGACCCTGGTGGTCGGCGTTGGCGGTGCGACTGAAGGCAGCACCGGCTTGGGCGCGACCGGCGCGTCGCATGCGGCGCCGAGCTTTCGCGCGATGATCGAAGAATGCCAGGTGGCGGCGAGCGTGCAGCATGGGCGTCAGCCGGTCCATGCAGCGGGTGGGGATTAGAGCGCCGAGGCCGGGCGTTTTCTTCGCTCTTTAAAGGATGTTGAAAAGCCGCGAGCGGGTAGGTGCTTCGCGGCTTTTTTGCGTGCTTTTTTTGCCTATCGTTCGCGGGTTCGGGTTTCACACGCGTTTGCGCTTGTACCCAAAATGAGGACAAAGCGTCCCGCCCCCTCCTTCATACTTTCACCAACGATTCGCCCCGCAATGAAAGAGCCAAACGGCCCCGGCGCGCAATCTTCAGCTTTGGAACACAGCAACCATCGGAGACACTGGTGAGCCGCCCCTTCAAGCCTTATCCCTTCGCACCTCGGCACTATGCCGGCGAGGTGCCGCCGCTAGTCGACGGACACGATCCTGTCAGGCGCCCTGTCGCGATTGTTGGCGGCGGCCCGGTCGGTCTGACGCTCGCGCTCGCGCTGGCCCGCCAGCGCGTACCCTCGGTGCTGATCGAAGCCGACGACAGCGTCTGCACCGGTAGCCGCGCAATCTGCATTTCGCGGCGCAGTCTGGAGATATTCAAACGGCTCGGCGTGGTCGACGGCTTCCTGCAAAAAGGCCTGCCGTGGACCGGCGGCCGCAGTTTCTACCGCGACACCGAAGTGTTCCGCTTCGCGATGCACCAGGACGACGAGCAATCGCTGCCGCCGATGATCAACATCGCGCAATACCAGATCGAGCAGTTGCTACTCGACGCGGTGGAACAGCACGCCGACCTGATCGATATCTGCTGGCAAACGCGTGTGACAGGCATCGAGCAAAAGCCTGAAGGCGGTGCCCGCCTCGCGTTACAGACCGGGGACAGCCACTGGACCCTGCACGCCGACTGGGTCGTCGCGTGCGACGGCGGACGCAGCACGATTCGCGACGCGCTCGGTCTCAAGCTGACCGGCGCGACGTACGAAGGCCGTTACGTGATCGTCGATATCGAACTGGACAGTGCGCGCGCCACCGAACGTCTCGCGTATTTCGATCCGCCGTCCAATCCGGGCTCGACCGTGCTCGTTCACAAGCAACCGGACAACGTGTGGCGCATCGACTACCAGCTTCGCGACGACGAAGACCCCGACGCCGCTGTCAAGCCGGAAAACGTCATGCCGCGCGTGCAAAGCGTGCTCGACTCGATGGGCGAAACCGGCGCATGGTCGCCGATCTGGATCACCGTCTACAAGGCCAACGCGTTGACGCTCGAACGCTATCGGCACGGCCAGGTGCTGTTCGCGGGCGATGCCGCGCACCTGGTGCCGATCTTCGGCGTGCGCGGCGCGAATTCCGGTATCGACGACGCGGACAATCTCGGCTGGAAACTCGGCTGCGTGGTGAATGGCACGGCGTCGCCCGGTCTGCTCGACAGTTATAGCGACGAGCGCGTGTTCGCCGCGCGTGAAAATCTGAGCTATGGGATGAAGAGCACGGAGTTCATGGCGCCGCCGTCGTTTGCATTCGATCTGATGCGCACTGCCGTGCTGGGACTTGCCGGGCAGCACGCCGCCGTGCGTCCGCTGATCAATCCGCGGCAAACGCATGCCATCGCGTATGCCGAATCGCCGCTCAATGCACGCGCAGAAGACACATTCAGTGGTGGCCCGCAGCCGGGCACGGTGCTGCCGGAATGCCGGCTGCTCAAGCGGGCCGATGACGGCGCGCATGTCGCGATTCATCTCACGGATCTGCTTGGCCCGTGCTTTACCGCGTTGCGCTTCGGCTCTCACGACGATGCCGCGCAAGACGACGTATGGCAGCAATTGGAACGCACACTGGCAGACCAGCGCGTGCCGTTCCGCACCGTGACGCTGACGAAAGGAACCAAGGAAACAACAGGAACACAGCGCGACACACCGAACGCCACCGGCCTGCATGCAATCGATCAAACCGGCCGCTTACACGACATGTTCGACGCAACGCCCGGCACGGTCTATCTGATCCGGCCCGATGGTCACGTACTTGCTCGTTCACGCAACGGCAATGTGCAAACGATACTGCGCGCGCTGACCACAACGCTGAAGATCTAATGACGGACGATACACAAAGGCCCCCACATCATGACCGATAGCGATCTCGATCTTGTCTATACGACGTTGTGCAAAACGCTCACCCGCGAAGGCGAAGCGCAAACGCCGCTCTATCTCGCCCGTCTTGCGCTACTTTGCATGACCGAACTCGACGACCCGCAGCGCGCGTTGTCGTTGATTGAAGCGGCGAAGCTGCCCGCGTCGAAGGAAGTCGCGGCGATAAGCGCATAGGTGCATAAAACGAAAAAAGCCGCCGTGCAGCGATTGCACGGCGGCTTCGTGATCTTCTGCAAGGCTGCTCAACACTACGCCGGGTACAACCCCAACGTCCGCGCATGCAAACGCGCGAGACCCAGTAGCGCATCCGTAAACGGCGTCGGTACTTGCGTCAGTTGCCCCAGTTCGCGAACCGCACCGACTAGTGCATCGAGTTCGACCGCTTTACCTGCTTGCACGTCCTGCAGCATTGACGTTTTCATCGCGCCGAGTTTGAGCGTGACTTCGTGACGATCCTCTGGCTTCTGATCGATGGGGATACCGAAGCGCGCACCAATCTCTTTGGCCTCCAGCATGATGCTCGTGACAAAACCGCGCACCAGTTCATCGCTGAGAATCCGGTCGGTGGTCGCACCGGTGATGGCGCTGATCGGGTTCATCGTCATGTTGCCCCACAGCTTGTACCAGACATCGCGCTGAATCTGCGCGGACCTCGATGCGTTGAAGCCCGCCGCCACGAGCGCCGCCGCCAGCGCCTCGACGCGTTCGCTCGGCTGACCCGACGCCTCGCCGATAATCAGCCCGTTGCCCTGGTGATGCCGTATCACGCCGGGTGCTTCGACCAGACAGCTTGCATGCACCACGCAGCCCACCGTCTGCGCACCGGGAATCGCGGCGGCAATCGCGCCATCGGGATCGATCGACTTCAGCCTCTGGCCCGCAAAATCCGGCCCAAGCCCTTCACAGAACCACCACGGCACGCCGTTCATCGCCGTCAGCACGGTGGTGTTCGGACCGAGCAGCGGCGCGATCTGCGCGGCCACCGACGCCATCGCCGGTCCTTTGACCGCAACCACGACGAGATCCTGTACGCCCAGATCCGCCGGGTTTTCACTGGCTTCGACGTTGACCGCATGCGTGACATCGCCGTCGATCAGACGCAACCCATCACGTCGCAACGCGCTGAGTGTCGCGCCTCTCGCTACCACACCCACGTGATGACCGGCCTGCGCGAGCCTGACACCTATCCAGGCGCCAATCGCGCCCGCGCCATAAATAACCACTTTCATCGTTCGATCCTTACCCTGGTTGTCTCGCTCACGCTGTTCGCCGTCAGTCCTTGTAGCTCGCGTCGACGCGATCCACGCGCCGCACCAGCGCGTCGAACACATCCTGCCCTGCGCCGTGACGCGGATCGAATTGCAACGCGTCGCGTGAACAGCGAATCGCCACCTGTTCCGGCACCGGCCGCGCGCGGCCCATTGAGAACGTCGCCAGCTGGATTTCGCACGCGCGGTTGAGCGTCCACAGCACCGCGAAAGTTTGCGGCAACGTGTGACCCCACGCAAGCAGACCATGATTGCGCAAGATCACCGCCTGTTTGTTGCCGATATGTTCGAGCAGGCGCGGCCCTTCTTCCGCATGCACCGTGATGCCCTCGAAATCGTGATACGCGATACGGTCATGCAATTGCGCGCTATAGAAGTTGGTCTGCTGCAACCCCTCGTCCAGACACGCGACCGCCACGCCCGCCGTGGTGTGCGTGTGCATCACGCAATGCGCGTCAGGCAAGCCTTCATGAATCGCCGCATGCACGACGAAGCCCGCCGGATTCACCGGATACGGCGAGTCATCGAGCACACTTCCCTGCGCGTCGATCTTCACGAGATTGCTCGCCGTTACCTCGCTGTAGTGCAGCCCGAACGGATTGATCAGGAACTGCCGCTCGCTACCGCTCACGCTTTGCGGAACCCGCAACGTGATGTGGTTATAGATCATCTCGGTCCAGCCGAGCATGTCGAAGATCCGATAGCACGCGGCCAGTTGCACGCGCGCGTGCCATTCGTCCGGATGCATTGCGTGGTGCGTGGGCGGGCTTGCCGGTTTCGTTTCGAGGGTGCTCATCACGTCTCCATGTTTATCGCTTTGCCAGCCGGGGAAGGTGCGTCTATGCGCCCGACACCACCGACGCTATCGACGACGCCACATAACCGGCGTTACGCGCATTCAGGCCGGCCACACACATACGCCCCGAGCGCAGCACGTACACCGCGTATTCGCTCCGCAAACGCTCGACCTGCGCTTCACTCAAGCCGGTGTAAGTGAACATGCCGCGCTGTGCGACGTAACGCTCGCGCATCACTTCATCGACCCGGCCTGCGAGTCCCGCGTGGATCGTGCCGCGCATCGCGAGGATCCGCTCGCGCATGGTAGCGAGTTCGGCTTCCCATGACGCGCGCAGCGTCGGATCGGCAAGCACGTTGGCCACGAGCCGTGCGCCATGGGTAGGCGGATTGCTGTAGTTTGCGCGTACCGCCGACATTAACTGCCCCAGCACGCGGCCCGCCTCTTCCGCGCTTTTGCACACCACGCTCAGCGCGCCGCAGCGTTCGCCATAGAGCGAGAAATTCTTCGAGAACGAATTCGCGACGATCATCGGCACGCCTGCGTCGGCCAGCAAACGGACACAGGCTGCGTCTTCTTCGAGACCCGCGCCGAAACCCTGGTAGGCCATGTCGACGAACGCGATCAGCTTGCGGCGCTGCAATACGGGCACCAGTTCCGCCCACTGCGCCGGACTCAGGTCGACGCCGGTCGGGTTGTGGCAGCACGCATGAAGCAGCACGACGCCCTTCTCCGGCAAGCGGCCGATCGTGTCGATCATGTCGGCGAAACGCAGGCCGCCGGTTGTCTCGTCGTAGTACGGATAGGTATTGACCGTCAGCCCCGCGCCTTCGAATACGACGCGATGGTTCTCCCAACTCGGATCGCTGATCCACATCTGCGAGCCGGGGAAATAGCGCTTCAGGAAGTCCGCGCCGACTTTGAGCGCGCCCGAACCGCCCAGCGTTTGCAGCGTGGCGATGCGGCCCGCGGCTCGGGCGTCGCTATGTTCGCCGAACACCAGCGCCTGCGCGGTGTCGCGATAGAGCGGCAAGCCGGCCATTGGCAGATACGAACGCGGGCCGATCGAATCGAGCAGCGCGGTCTCCGCACGGCGCACGGCGTTGATGACGGGCAGCTTGCCGGCGTCGTCGAAATAGATGCCGATGCTCAGATTGACCTTGTTGGGCCGGGGGTCCAGTTGAAAGTCTTCGTTCAGGCTCAGAATCGGGTCGCCTGGGTACACGGGAATGTGGTCGAACATGACAAGTCCTTGAATGCGGCCTCGGGCCGAAGCGGTCACGCAGCGGTTTTGCTGTGATCTGATCGTAAGCCGGCGGTGAGCCCGCTCGCAGAGCACAACACAACGTGGAAGTCTAAGCGCGTTTGGCTGTGTGCGTCGATTTGAACGAGTGTCGGTCATTGCCCTGCTGCCCACAATCAATCGATTTTTCACGATTCGTAAGTTTTTCTTTAGAATCGCCCGATGCCCCTGACTCGCGTCACCCTCCGCCAGTTCGAAGCCTTCCTCGCCATCGTCGATCTGCATAGCATCGGCGCGGCGGCGGAGCGGCTCGGGCTGACCTCGTCGGCGGTCAGTCAGTTGCTGGCCGAACTCGAAACGGAACTCGGCTTCCGGCTGTTCGACCGGACCACGCGGCGCGTGAATCTGTCGAGCGCGGGGCAGGATTTTCTGTCGTCGGCGGAATCGGTGTTGCGTCATGTGCGTGCCGCTGCGCAATCCGCCGACGATATCCGCAACCGTGCCGCCGGTATCGTGCGGGTGGGCGCGCCGCTCGTGCTGGCGGCGACCGCGTTGCCAGCGGCGATCGCCGAATACGCGCGCGACAAGCCGAAGGTAGTCGTACGCATTTGCGACACGGTGGTCGAGCAACTGGTGGAGCGAGTCGAAAGCGGCGACGTGGATCTCGCGATCGGCCCCGACCGGCAAAGCGGCACGCGCGTGCGCTGCGAGCCGGCGTTCGCCAGTCCATGGGTGATGTGGTGCGCGCCGACACATCCGTTGAGCACGCGGCGCCGCGTGCTATGGCAGCATCTGCGCGACGTGCCGATTGTCGCCACCGGCCGCGACCACGAGCGCGCGGTTGGGCAAATGCTCGCCAATCTGCCGGTGGAGGCCCGCATCATTCCGGTGGATGTCGTCGACAACGTCACGACTGCGTTCGGCCTTGCGTCGCAAGGACTGGCCGTCACGCTCGCGCCGGCATATGTCGCGCCTCTCGCGCGCACGTTCGGGCTGGTGATGAAGCGTATTGTCGATCCCGAAACCATTCGCGAAGTCTGCGTTTATCGCTCGACACAACGCGCGCTGTCGCCGCCTGCGGACGGTTTCGCCGAATTCATTGCACCGTGGTTACAGCGTTGGGACCGGGAAACTCAGGCGGACGCGCGGCAGCGCAATCAAAGCGCTGCTCCGCTTTCACACGTCACGACCGCTCAGGCATCAAACACAGCGCGAACAACTGCCGCTGATTCGAAATCCCGAGCCGCGCATAAGCGCGCTTCTGATACGTGACGACGCTCGCCGGCTTGACGCCCATTTGCAGCGCGATTTCTGCCGCGCTTGCGCCTTCGAGTACCCCGCGCAGCACGTCGAGTTCACGCGGCGTCAGTGCGGGACAGGCGCGCCTGACGCGCGCCAGCATCGCGATCGCCGGCCCCTGTTGATGCTGTCCATTCAGCGCGTAGTGGCTCTTCGCGGCATGCGCAAACAGATGCGCGACACTTTCAACCTGTTCGAGCTCGCCAGCCGCAAAGTTGCCGTATGCGCTGTCACGATAGAAGTTGATCGACAGCCAGACACCGTCCATGGGTTGCACGAGCAACGACAGCCGGTCCGACACGTTAGGCTGTGCATAACAGGCCGCGCGATACGCAGCGTTTTCAATCTCCGCGCTGTGCTGCTGATGCAACACCAGCGCGTCGCGGGAATGCGCACCTGACGAGCGGCCGATAATCGCGCGATTGCCATCCAGCGCATAAAAGTGGGTAGCGTAACGCTCGGCGACATCGCGCAGGAAGCGGCCGCCGCGATGATCTGCCGCCGACACGGTGCGCGGCCGTGCGTCGAATTCGTACGCGAAGACGGTGCACTGCGAAACGGGCAGCGTATCGCCGACGGTTTTCAGCATGCTCGCCGCGAGCGCGTCGGCATCGGCGTGCGAGATGGACATGACGAGATCGGTCGCACGCGAGGTGCTGATCTGGGCGCTGCGGTCAGGGGGAGCAATGCGCCATGAACGCATGATGGGATTCGGGTCACGCTGCGTGATTGGATTCTTTCAAGCGTAGCACAGCGAAGACCGGTGGCCGCCACGACGGCTCACCGTGCTACTTGCGCGTGAAAGATCCACGTTGCAACGTCACCATTCTCGGCAATTCGATCGTGAATACGGTACCCGTCGTATCGTTGGACTCGACGCCGACATTACCGCCATGCATACGCGCAATCTCCTGCACGATATGCAGGCCCAGCCCGAGCCCTTCGCGCGGACGCCCGCCGTTGGTGTTCGGTCCGAACGCCTTGAACAGATGCGGAAACACTTCGGACGGAATCGTGCCGCGATTGGAGACTTTCAGGCGCACTGATTCGACCGAATCCCCATCGACTTCGACGCCGATATCGCCCCCCGGCGCGCCGTGGCGCAGCGCGTTGCTAACCAGATTCGACACGGCTTGCCACACCAGGTCGGTATCCCACGCGCCCGAGGTGTTGCCGCTGCTGGAAAACACGATCTGCTTGCCGTTTTCGCGCGATGCGAATTCGTCGATCACCGAGCGGCATAGCGTTGCCAGTTCGATCGAGCGCGGTTGCAACGGCAGGCGGCCGCCTTGCAGCCGAGCCAGATTCAGCAACTGATCGACCATCCGCGCCATGCGCAGCGAACTGTTCTTGACCCGCGCGGCCACGGTCACCGACTGTTCGTCGGCGGCCGTGCGCATCAGATATTCCGCCGATGCCAGCACGGCGCCGAGCGGCGTGCGCAGATCGTGGCTCAGCACGGCCATCAGCATCTCGTTGGCTTCGAGCATCTGACGCGTGGTCACGAGTTGCGCGGCGAGCTGGCGCTTCTGCTGTTCGAGCTGCACGAAGACATCGACCTTCGATTGCAGAATGCGCGGGTCGAACGGCTTGTACAGAAAATCGACCGCCCCCGCTTCATAACCGCGAAACGTGCGCGACGCGTCCTGCGCGGTCGCCGTCAGAAAGATGATCGGCACATGCGACGTGCGCGGGCTGCCGCGCATCAACGCGGCCAGTTCGAAGCCGTTCATGCCGGGCATGTTGACGTCGAGAATCGCCAGCGCCACTTCGTGCTTGAGCAGCAGGTCGAGCGCAGCGGTTCCCGAATCGGCCACCAGCACGGCAATGTCCGGCCGCGCCAGCAACGCTTCGAGCGCGGTGATGTTGTGGACGATGTCGTCGACGATCAGGATGTTCACAGGTGGATTCGTCATGGCATCGGGTCAGAGAGGGGCCGGCAACGCAGCGAGCCGCCTGGCCATAGTTTCGGGATTGAAAATCGAGTCGCTCGCGCCGCGTTCAATCGCGGCGCGCGGCATTTCGGGGGAACTGGCGCTGTCGGGCGTCTGCACCCAGGCAGTGCCGCCTTGTGCGCGCACACGTCTGAGGCCCTGAGCGCCGTCGTCGTTGGCGCCGGACAGCAGGATCGCCAGCAGGCGCTCGCCATACACCGCTGCCGCCGACTCGAACAACACGTCGATCGAAGGCCGCGAAAAACGCACGGCGGCATCGGTCGACAACGCCACGGTGCGGTCCACTTCCACCAGCATGTGATAGCCCGGCGGCGCAATGTGCACGCGGCCCGGCAGGATGCGCTCGCCCGCATCGGGCTCCATCACCGGCAGCGCGCAACGATGCGCGAAGGCCTGCACCAGGTAGCTGGGTGAATCGGGCGGCAGGTGCGTGACGATCATCACCGCCGGTGCAAACCGCGCAGGCAATGCGCCGAGCAGCACGTTCAGCACCTCGATCCCACCCGCTGAACCGCCGATCACCACGAGATCGTACGCGCGCGACTGAGCGTCGCGCGGCTGCGATGTCACCGATGACGGGTTGAGCATTGAGCGAGCCATGATGATCGTGCTAGCGCTTCTGATAAATGCGTTCGCCCGGGCGGAACTCGTCGAACGCTTCGTAATGACGCGAAAAACGCAGACTTTCCTTGCTGCCGAGGCCGAGAAAACCTCGCCGTACCAGCGCATTTTCGAACAGACCCAACGCGCGATCCTGCAGACCGCGATCGAAATAGATCAGCACGTTGCGGCACGACACCAGATGCGCTTCGAGAAAGACTTCGTCGGTGGACAGGCTGTGATCGGCGAACACCACGCGGTCTTTCAGCGAGCCGGCAAAGCGCGCACCGCCATACGCAGCATGATAATAATCCGACAACGACCGCTTGCCACCAGCCGCGAGATAGTTCTGCGTGAAGCCCTGAATCCGCTCGAGCGCATAGATGCCGGACTCGGCGCGCGCGAGCGCATCCGGGTTGATGTCGGTTGCGTAAAACAGCGTGCGCTCGGTAAGCCCTTCCTCGTCGAACAGGATTTTCAGCGACCACAGTTCTTCACCCGTGCTGCACCCCGCCACCCATACCTTGATCGACGGATAGGTGCGCAGGCGCGGCAACACGTGTTCGCGCAGCGCGAGGAAATACGCGGGATCGCGGAACATGTCGCTGACCTGCACCGTGAGGTACTGGAACAGCCGCGAGAACTCGTCGCCGTGGCGCATGATGCGGTCCTGCAACTGCGACAGCGTCTTCAGGCCGAACTCCTCCAGCGCCTGCGACAGCCGGCGCCGCAGCGACGACATCGCGTAGTGCCGGAAGTCGTGCTGATACTTGAGATAGATCGCCTCCAGCAGCAATTTCAACTCGATGTCGAAATCGCTCATACGTTGCGGCGCATCAAATTCGGACTGACTCATTGGGCTCCTGCTGCCTGTTCCTGTTGGTTGACGACGGCTTACCGTTGACGCAGCCATACGCGGCACAGCGCGACCAGCTTGTCCACGTCGATCGGTTTGGACACGTAGTCGTCCGCGCCGGCTTCGAGACAACGGGTGCGGTCGTTCGCCATGGCTTTCGCGGTCAGCGCAATGATCGGCAGATGCGCAAAGCGCGGATTGCGGCGGATCTCGCCCATCGCGGTCAGGCCGTCCATCTCCGGCATCATGATGTCCATCAGGATCAGATGCACTTCGGGGCCGTTGTCGAGCGCGTCGAGCGCTTCGCGGCCGTTGCGCGCAATCTGCAGCTTCGCGCCAAGCGGCTCCAGCACATGCGACAGCGCAAAGATATTGCGAACGTCGTCTTCGGCCAGCAGGATCGTGCGTCCTTCGAACGCATTGTCGCGCTGCCGCACCGTGCGCAGCATGCGCTGTTGCTCGGGCGCGAGCGACGACTCCACGCTATGCAGGAACAGTGTCACTTCGTCGAGCAGACGTTCGGGCGACTTCGCGCCCTTGATGATGATCGACTTCGAATAGCGGCGCAGGCGGTGTTCTTCGTCGTCGGACAACATGCGGCCGGTGTAGACGATCACGGGCAGCGATGCATGCGCGGTATTCGACGCGAGCCGCTCCAGCAGGTCATAGCCGGTGCCGTCGGGCAGCGCGAGGTCGGTCACCACGCAGTCGAACGAGAATTTCGACAGATACTCGAGCGCTTCGGCCAGCGTGGCCACGGCCACGATCTCGGTGTTTTCACTTTGCAGCAACGCGCGGATGCTTTCGCGCATCGGCCCGTCGTCCTCGATCACCAGCACACGTTTGAGGCGCTGTTGCAGACGCGCTTCGAGACGGCGGATCGCCGCTTCCATCGTGCTGCGCGCGGTCGGCTTCAGCGTGTAGCCGATGGCGCCCAGGTGGAGCGCCTTGTCGGCGTGGTCGGTCGCCGAGACGATATGGATCGGGATATGACGCGTCAGCGGATCGTTTTTCAGCCACTCCAGCACGGTCAGGCCCGAACGGTCGGGTAAGCCGACATCGAGCAGCACGGCGGCCGGGTACATGTCGCGCACCAGCGCGAGACCGCTGGCCGCGTCGCTTGCATGGACGAAGTCGAAGTCGAGTTCATGCGTCAGATCGCGGAGGATTTCGGCGAACGCGAGGTCGTCCTCGACCGCCACGATCAGGCGGCCGGCGCGCGTGCGGTTGTTGCGGTCGTCGGCAATCGGGCCGCTGCTGCTCTCGGGCGCGTTGCCGGCGGTCAGGCCGTTGGCAGGTGTGATCACCGCAGTCTGGACGCTCGCCGATGGCGTGTGGGTCAGCAGCGGTTCTGCGCTCGCCTGGAAGGCGGCGGGCGCGCTCGCGAGCGGCCTGGCCGACGCGAACGCCTGCGCTGAACCGGACACGGGCGCGGCGGTGCCCTGACCCGCTGCGGCCAACGCCGCTTCCCCATCCTGCGGCAGCCACAGCGTAAACACGCTGCCCTTGCCCACCTCGCTCGCGACCGTAATGCGGCCGCCCAGCAAACGTGAGAATTCACGCGAAATCGACAATCCCAAACCACTGCCGCCATATTGACGGCTGGTCGACCCATCGGCCTGCTGGAACGCCTCGAAGATCATGTCCAGTTTGTCCGCTGCGATGCCGATGCCCGAATCGCGCACGTCGATACGCAGCATATTGTCTTCGGCCGGCGCTACCGCCAGTGCGACCTCGCCATGCTCGGTGAACTTCACCGCATTGGACAGCAGGTTGCGCAGAATCTGCGTGACACGTTGACCGTCGGTGACAAAGGTGTCCGGCGTACCCGGCAAGCGGTCGAACGCGAGGCGCAAATGCTTCGCGCCGGCTAGCGGCTTGAACATTTCTTCGAGCGATTGCAAGGTGGCATCGACCGACACGGTTTCGAGTTCGACCGTGACCTGACCGGCCTCGACCTTCGACAGATCGAGAATGTCATTGATCAGCACCAGCAGGTCGCTATTGGACGCGTGAATGGTCTCCGCATAGCGCACCTGCTCTTCGCTCAGATTGCCGGTGCGGTTTTGCTGCAGCAGTTTCGCGAGGATCAGCGAGCTGTTGAGCGGCGTGCGCAATTCGTGCGACATGTTGGCGAGGAATTCAGACTTGTAGCGGCTCGACTGTTCGAGCCGCGCCGCGTTCGCCGCGAGATCGTCCTGCGCGCGCAGCAGGTCCGACTTCTGACGCTCCAGACGCTGCGCGTATTCCTCGAGTTGCACGTTGGTCTGTTCGAGTTCGGCCTGCTGCGCCTCGAGCCGCGTTTGCGACTCCATCAACGCGCGGCCACGCTCCTCCAGTCCTTCGTTGGACACGCGCAGTTCTTCCTGCTGGACCTGCAGCTCTTCATTCAACTGCTGGGTTTCGGCGAGCGCATCCTGCAGACGCTCGCGATACAACGCCGCCTCGACGAAATCGCCCATGCTGTTCGCGACCAGTTCGAGGAACTCCTGGTCGCGCTGCGTCAGGTCGCGAATAAAGCCCAATTCGACCACGCCGTTGACCTGGCCGTCGTTTTCGATCGGCATGATGAGGAGGCTCTTCGGCGCGCTTTTGCCCGTGGCGGACACCACTTGCACATAGTTTGCCGGCACGTCGCGCAACACGATTGCGCGCCGCGCGGCGGCCGCCTGACCGACCAGCGTTTCGCCGTCCTCGAAGCTGCGTGCGGCCGCCTGTTCGCTTTCGCGGCTAAAGCCGAACGCGGCAATGCGGCGCAGCGTGCCATGCTGTTTATCGCGGACGTATAGCGCGGCGACCGCCGCGTCCAGATATTGCGCGAGGAAGTCGAGCATCGCACGGCCCACCAGTGGCGGACTCGCCTGGCCGACCACCTTCTCCGCCAGCAGGCGTTGCCCCGAGCGCAGCCACACCTGTGCCTGCAACACTTCTGTCTGTTCGGACTGCTGGCGCAATACGCCGTCGTAGGTCGAAGACAGGCTCAGCAGTTCGCGACGGCCCATCCACGCGAGCAGCGCGCTCACCACGAGGCTGAACAGCAGGAACACGCTCACCAGCGTGGTCGTGACCCGGCGCGTGGCTTCGGAGCGGTCCTGCCGCAAATGCAGTTCGACATCGAGAAAATCGTCGAATTCGCGGCGCGTCTCGTCGAATTCGATCTTGCCGCGCCCGCTCGACACCGCCGCTTCGAAGTTCTGATTGCGCCGGCGCGCATCGATCATGTCTTCGGCGTAACGGCTCCAGCGTTGCTGGATTGCCTGGATCTGCTTGAGCCTTTCGACTTGCGGCGGATTGTCGGAGACCATCTCCTGCAGCGTTTCGATCTGCGCCTTGAACTTGGGACCGCCGGTTTCATAGGGCGCGAGAAAACTCTCGTCGCCCGTGATCAGAAAACCGCGCATCGACGATTCGCGATCGACCGCGAGACGCAGCATTTCATTGGCCTGGCCGATCACGCGCTCGGAATGCTCGGCCCAGTTCATCGTCGACACGAGATACGCAATCAGCCCGACGAACACCGCCATCGTGACGAGCCCGACACCTAGAGGCAATGCAATGTTGCGGCGGATGATGCTGCGAAAACGATTCTGGTCGACGGCTTGGGATGCGGTCATTTTTTCTGTCTTCGGCATGGCGAATCGAATCGATTCGGAATATTTTTCGGATTTTGTGCGAGGTTTTTTTGTCGCTCTCTCTGGGCCGTCATCATACAGGATGAGGTTTGTTTTTGAGATGCCAGCGGACGCGGTTAGGCTTGCTGGGCGGGCGGTTGCCGATATATGTAAGACACAGGCAACTTTGCGCGACGCAGGCCGGTCAATCATGTGACGAACGCATTTCCCACTGCTGACGCGTTCGGTCGTTGGACCCGTTTTGACTGTTAGCGCCTTCCACTCTCCTCCGGTAGCCGATGCCTTCCCAAGACCTGCCCCGCCTCTGCCGCGCGCTGGTGCGCAGCGCCCTCGCCGCCACCTTCGCGTGGCATGTTTCGCTGGCCACAGCGGTCCCGACCTCTCACACGCCGGCTGCTGGCGGCATCACGACCGTCGCTGTGCATGTCGAGCCGCCCACCCAGGCCTCGCCGGTCGTGGCCGTGCCGCCGTCCGAGCAATACCCGGCGCTCTATCGCGACGTGCAGCTTGCTCATCTGTACCCCGACAGTAAGACCTTCGCGGACATGGTGCCGCTATCGCCGCCCGCGCAAATCGCCGCCGCTTACGACGACGCGAAGCAGCAACCCGGCTTCAGTCTCGCCGACTTCGTGAAGAAGAACTTCACGTTGCCGGCGCGCACCGCAAAAGCGTATGTGTCCGATCCGAATCAGAACGTCGTCGATCATATCGACACGTTATGGAACGTCCTTCGTCGCGAACCGGATGCGACCGCGAGCCCGTGGTCGTCGCTCCTCCCCCTGCCGTATCCGTATATCGTGCCGGGCGACCGTTTCGACGAAATCTATTACTGGGATTCGTACTTCATCA
This sequence comes from Paraburkholderia metrosideri, assembly GCF_904848625.1. Classification (GTDB taxonomy): domain Bacteria; phylum Pseudomonadota; class Gammaproteobacteria; order Burkholderiales; family Burkholderiaceae; genus Paraburkholderia; species Paraburkholderia metrosideri. The sequence continues at coordinate 514,433 of NZ_CAJHCP010000002.1, read as the reverse complement.
TGCTCGGCCTCGAACAGAGCGGGCAGCATGCGTTGGTGGTCGACGAATTGAAGAACTTTGCGACCTTGATCGACCGTTATGGCCATATTCCGAACGGCAACCGCACTTACTATCTGAGCCGCTCGCAACCGCCGTTCTTTGCGCAGATGGTGCGCCTCGTCGCGGAGAAAGACGGCGACGCCGTCTATGCGCAGTATCTGCCCGAGTTGCAACGCGAATACGCGTACTGGATGAACGGCAGCGAAGGCCTGCCTGCGGGGCATGCGAGCCGTCACGTCGTGCGCCTGTCGGACGGAACGTTATTTAACCGCTACTGGGATGAGCGCGCGACGCCGCGCGACGAGTCCTATCGTGAAGATGTGCTGACCGCGCAGCAAACACCCCAGCGCGATTCCGCGGATCTGTGGCGAAATCTGCGCGCGGGTGGCGAAACGGGGTGGGATTTCAGCTCGCGCTGGTTTGCCGACGGCAAGACGCTGGCAACCGTGGATGTGACCTCGCTCGTGCCGGTCGATCTGAATAGCCTGCTGGTCGACCTGGAACACACGCTGGCCAAAGCCTACCGCCTGCGCGGCGACGTCACGCGCGCGGAGAATATGGAGCAACGCGCCGCCACGCGCGCCGATGCGATTCGTCGCGTGCTGTGGGATCCGCAATTACAGGCGTTCGGCGACTACGACTTCGTACACCACACATTGACGCACCGGCTGACGGCGGCGACGGTGTACCCGCTCTATACCGGCGTCGCCAGCCGTCAGCAGGCGAAGGCTGTCGCCGCGACTGTGCAACGCGAACTGCTGCGCCCGGGCGGACTGGCGACTACCCAAGTGAATAGCGGTCAGCAATGGGACGCGCCGAATGGTTGGGCACCGTTGCAATATCTGGCGGTGCTGGGTTTGCGTCGTTATAGCGAGGCGGCACTCGCGCGGACCATCGCGACGCGCTGGATCAGGACCAATGTCGATTACTACCAGCACACGGGCAAGCTGGTCGAAAAATACGATGTCGATGCGGCGGCGCCGGGGGTGTCGGCGGGAGGCGGCGAATATCCGTTACAGGATGGTTTCGGCTGGACTAACGGTGTGCTGCGCTCGCTGCTCGTGATGTATCCGCAAACGGCGCAGTCCGCGCGTCCCAGCGATATTCCCGAGGGGCCGGCGGGGGTGTCGTCGGCGGCGGCTTCGGCGGCGGCTGCATCGAAGAACACGCATAGGCTGCATGGAACACGGGTGGCGCCGTAAGCGGGTTCGGTTCGCGGTTGGGTTGTGACTCTCGCTGTTGCATAAAAAAACTGGCCGGTCTGCGCTGCACCGGCCAGTTTTACGTCGACGTCAACGCGCTGTGAATTACGCGGACTTTTTATGCGGGCACCGATTCCGCCTGCGCCGCACGCGACCACACACGGTGCTGTTCGGCCACCTTGATGAAGGCCTTGAGCACATCGGCCGCCTGCTTGTCGTCACCGGTCACCACCCCATCGGCATTGCCCGGAAGGTGCGCGGCTGTCAGCACGTCGCGCCCCGCGCCAAGCGCCGCGATCGCTTTCAGATGCTTGAACGCCTCCAGTACGAAATGCCGCGCATCGCCTGATTGGGCGAGCACCTTCGCACCGGCGTCGCCGCCCACCACGATGACCGCGTCGAACATGATGGAAGGCAGACCGGCAATCGTCGCGTCCGGCGCAATGCCGTCGATCGCGGCCAACGTCGGCGCAATCAGCATCGGCGCCGCCCCCTCGCCTTGCAGCGCCTGCTGAAGCTTCGTGATCGACGCGCCATCTGAACCGGGTGCGGCCAGCAACGCAATCTTGCAGGTCTTGATGCCAGGCTGCACACGATTGAGCAGGCTAAGCGCTGGCGACTCTTTCGGACCCGCCAGTTTGGCGGTGCCTTTCTTCGGTGCGGGCAAACCCAATCCTTCGGCCACCGTCGCGGCTAACCCAGCATCGAAATTGGCAAGAATCTCGTTCACCACGCGGGCCCGAATCTCCGGTTTCGTCACCTTGCCGAGTTCGAACTGATACGCCGCTGCGATGTGGTCCTTCTCGGGTTGCGACATGCTGTTATAAAACAGCGCGGCCTGCGAAAAATGATCCGCGAACGATTCGCTGCGCACGCGAATCTTCGTGCCTTCCACCCGCTCCTGATAACTTTCAAAGCCGCCGTCCGCTGGCGCCGGATCGGTTTCCTTCGGCCAGCCGCCACTCACCGAATTCGGCTCATACGATGCCTGCCCAACATGGATCGTCTGCCGATGCATCGCATCGCGCTGATTGTTGACATACGGGCATACTGGCCGGTTAATCGGAATCTCGTGAAAATTCGGCCCGCCGAGACGGCTGATCTGCGTATCCGTGTACGAGAACAAGCGGCCTTGCAGCAGCGGATCATTTGAAAAATCGATCCCCGGCACGACGTGGCCGGGATGGAATGCAACCTGTTCGGTCTCGGCAAAGAAGTTGTCCGGATTGCGATTGAGCGTCATCTTGCCCACGATCTTCACCGGCACGAGTTCTTCCGGAATCAGCTTGGTCGGGTCGAGCAGGTCGAAGTCGAACTTGTGTTCGTCTTCTTCTTCGACAATCTGCACGCCGAGTTCGAATTCGGGGAAGTCTCCCCGTTCAATCGACTCCCACAAATCGCGTCGATGAAAATCCGGGTCTTTGCCTGCGAGCTTTTGCGCTTCGTCCCACAGCAACGAATACGAACCCAGAACCGGCCGCCAGTGGAATTTAACGAAGCGCCCCTTACCTTGCGCATTGACGAAGCGGAACGTGTGAATGCCGAAGCCTTCCATCGTGCGCAAACTGCGCGGAATGGCGCGATCGGACATGGTCCACAACACCATATGCGCGGACTCGGGCACGAGCGACACGAAGTCCCAGAACGTGTCGTGCGCAGAACCGCCAGTCGGCATTTCGTTTGGCGCCTCGGGTTTCACCGCGTGCACGAAGTCGGGAAACTTGATCGCGTCCTGAATGAAAAACACCGGCATGTTGTTGCCGACCAGATCGTAATTACCCTCCTGCGTGTAGAACTTCACCGCGAAGCCCCGCACGTCGCGCACCGTATCGGCGGAACCGCGCGGTCCTTGCACGGTGGAAAAGCGGACATACACGGGCGTCTGCACAGACGGGTCCTGCAAAAACGCCGCCTTCGTGTATTCGCTCATCGATTCATAGACCTGAAACACGCCATGCGCCGCCGACCCGCGCGCGTGCACGATGCGCTCCGGAATACGTTCGTGGTCGAAGTGCGTGATCTTTTCACGCATGATGAAATCTTCAAGCAGCGACGGCCCGCGCGGACCCGCGCGCAACGTGTTCTGATTGTCGGAAATCTTGACGCCCTGATTGGTTCTTAGTGCTTCACCGTCGGGCTTGACGCGAAACTTTTCCAGATCTTTCGATTTAAGATCAGTCGCCTGCGCGGTCTTCGCCGCGGGCTTCTGCGAATTCGGTTTACCTGCCATGGGGATCGACTCCTTGTGTTCTGGCGCGCCGTTGAAAGACCGGTCTGACGCGCAGCAAGAAGTGAGCAAGCGATGTTCCCGCGCGTACGCATAGCGCGGTGCTGATACGGGAGCGGACAGAAGAGCAACGACCTGTGCGTTGCTCTTCTGTCCGGTGTGAAGCGCTTCACATCAGAAGCGGTAGTTGACGGAAATATCCGCCACGCCCGTTGCTTTGCTGCGCGTAATGGGACTGTTTCCCGCACTGCCCACCAGTTGTTCGAATGCACCGTCCGCGGTGGCAAACCAGTGCTTGTTGAACAGCCACACCGCGCTAATCCCGAAGCCGACTGATTTGAACCCCGCGCTCGCGTGATATTGCTGATACTGCGAATGCGCCGCCTGAGTCTGATTGACGCCAAACCAGCTGTTCATATAGTTGGAATCGGCGAGTGAAACATTCGGACCCGCGAACCAGAAGAACTGCTTCGTGCTTCCCGGCATGGGCATATAAGCGCCGAGGTCACCAATCCAGCCATTCGAACCGCCGAAATAACGCCTGACGTCGGCGCGCAGCACCAGCGGGAAGTCCTTCGAAACAACGTATTCGGCCGCGAGTTTGAGACCCGGTGCTGCATTGATATTGCCGAGTCCGTTCAGTTCCTGAGGATCGTCGTGCGCGCGCCGCCCCAGATCGTAGACGGCGGCGAGACTCGCGCGCCAGTTCTGGCCCTGCGCGAAGTTGACCCCGAAGCCTTCGCCACTCGACAGGAAAAACAGGTCCTTGTAGCGCACGTCGATGCTGGGACCCGCCACGATGTGATAACGGTCCGAGCCTTCGAAACGCGGCTGGAACGAACTGGCTGCGCCAAGGCGTACCTGCCAGTCCGGAATGGTCGGCTGCCACATCTTCTGCAAAGGGATGCCAACCGAGTACTGCCACTCGCCTAATGGCGAAGGGGTTTGAGCCGAAGCCGAACCGGGTAAAAAGGCGATGCTCCCGAAGGTCACAGCAACCAGAGACGTTGCCGCGATGCTTGTTTGTTTATTGCGAAGCTTGCCGCCCCGCTTTCTACGGCTGTTCAACACCAGAAGCCTCCGATCTCGCCTATCGCGAAAGGGTTAGATTCACGCGCCGAGGTTCGTCACGGTTCAAAAGCCGGGAACTCGACTCGCTGCAATGTAAGGCATGTAATTTTTTCAACCATCGACATGCGTTATCCGGTAGAAAAGGTCGTTCATCATGGCCTGGTTCCACCAGACAGGACTTTTGTATGAACAGATTCATGCGAAAGATTTGCCGACGGGTGCGTATGTGCAAAATTTGCGCCAAGGCATTTGAAGGAAACCTCAGCCGACCGCCGGAGCAGGCTTCTGACGGGCCGAATTCAGAGCGGCATACGGTGCGCACGACAGGGATCGCTCGCCCCGAGGCTCCCCGCCGTCACTCTGCACCAGCAAAAAAGATCACCCCGAGAACTTCTTCCTCAACTGGGTGCGCAAAAACTCGACAAAGGCCCGAATCGTCACCGAGCTCTGCCTGTGCTGCGGATAAACCGCGTAGACGCTGGTCGCGTCGGGCAGAAAGTCTTCGAGTACCGGCACCAGTTGCCCACTGCCGAGCGCATCGGCGACGATGAAATCGGGAAGCCGAACGATCCCCAGACCAGCCACCGCCGCATCGCGGATCAGATCGCCATTGTTCGCGCGTAACGGCCCGTGCACTTCAACCCCCTTCATCACCCCGTCGACAACAAAATCCCAACTGATGGCCCCGCCATGTCCATACAGCAGACACGAATGACGTTCCAGCTCCGCTGGCACAGCGGGCTTGCCGCGACGCCTCGCATAACCTGGGCTGCAACACGCGACCATCCGCACATCGACCAGTTTCTGCGCGACCAGCGTGGAATCCGGCAACACGCCGATCCGGATCGCCATGTCGAAGCCTTCTCCGACCACGTCGACGGTACGGTCGCTCAACTCCATGTCGAAGCGCACGTCGCCGTTCTCGCGCAGAAACATCGCCACCAGCGGCGACAGATGCATCATGCCGAACGACATCGGCGCACTCACGCGCAACAGCCCGCGTGGCCCGGCGCGCCGCAACGACATGGCCTGCTCGGCGTCCTCGACTTCACCGAGGATGCGCCGCGCGCGCTCGTAAAACTCCTGCCCGAGTTCGGTCACTGCCAGCTTGCGCGTATTGCGGATCAGCAACTGCACGCCCAGCGCCTCTTCCAGCGCCATCACGCGGCGGCTGACGAACTGCTTCGACAGCGAAAGCCGGCTGGCCGCGGCGGTGAAGTTACGCGCGTCGACCGTCGCGACGAAAATCCGCATGTCTTCGAGTTGCATTTTTATTGTCCACTCCATTACGACAGTGTTTCCATTTTAGCGCCGATTATAACCATCTGGATTGACCTACACTGTCATTCATGGATCGCGGACAAACCACTGCCCGGATCGCACAACCCAAGGAGAGAACAAGATGCTCGAAATCAGACACGCCAACCAACGTGGCCGCGCCGAACATGGCTGGCTTAGCTCGCGTCACACGTTTTCCTTTGCGAGCTATCACGATCCGAAGCAGAACGGCTTCTCCGACCTGCTGGTGATCAACGACGACCGCGTCGCACCGGCACAGGGCTTCGGCAAGCACCCGCACCGCGACATGGAAATCTTCTCGTACGTGCTGGAAGGCGCGCTCGAACATAAGGACACGATGGGTACGGGCTCGGTAATCGTGCCGGGCGACATCCAGCTGATGAGCGCGGGAACCGGCGTCGCGCACAGCGAATACAACCATTCGAAGACCGAGCCCGTGCACTTCATGCAGATCTGGATCGCGCCCGGCAAGATGGGCACGACGCCGCGTTATCAGCAGCGTCACTTCGGTGCGGATCAGAAGCGTGGTGCGCTGCGTCTCGTGATGTCACCGGATGGCGCGAACGATTCGCTGGTAGTGCAGCAGGATGCGCGGGTGTATGCGGGGCTGTTCGACGGCGCTGAAACAGCGCGGCTCGAGCTGGCCAGCGACCGTTATGCGTATGTTCATGTGGCGCGCGGCAAGGTCACCGTCAACGGAGTGGAGCTTGGCGAAGGTGATGGCGCACGTGTGCGTGGTGAAGAAGCGCTGAGCTTCGCGCAAGGTCATGACGCGGAAGTGCTGGTGTTCGATCTGCGCAATATCGAAACCTCGGCGATGTGGGCTTGAGTGGCTGAATAGCCGTTAAATGCCGTGCTGCTTTAAACGTGGACTCGTCATGCCGTCTGTGGCGAGCCACGTCCTTCTCGAATGGTAGATAAAAATCATGCGCTATACGTTATTTGAGAATCAGAAGGACGCTGTCATTCTCGTCGCCCGAGTCCTGCTGATGGTGCTGTTCGTGATGTTCGGCTGGTCGAAGCTCACCGGTTTTTCCGGCACCGTCGCATATATGACGTCAACCGGTGCGCCCGTGCCTGAGGTGTCGGCGATCATTGCCGTGGTGATGGAGTTCGTGGTCGGCATCGCACTGCTGGTGGGCTTTTTCACGCGCCCGCTGGCGCTGCTGCTGGCGGTTTATACGTTGGGCACCGCGTTCATCGGTCATCACTACTGGAACATGACCGGCGCGGTGCAATACGACAACATGATTCATTTCTACAAGAACATTAGTGTGATCGGCGGATTGCTGTTGTTGTGCGTGACGGGCGCAGGCAAGTATTCGATCGACCGGCGTTAAGCATCTGTCCGGTTGCTTCAATCAGAAAAGCCGCACGGCGCTCAGAACGCTGTGCGGCTTTTCGTTGCGCATGAGCTTTGCTGCGCGAGCCCGTTGCGTGCTAAACGCTACGCAGCAAACTCCGCCAACACCCGCTCGCGAATCGCCGGCCGGATATTCGACTGCGCCATATTCCCGTGATAATGCGCAACGACCCGTGGATTCATCACGCAAAACCACAGCGGCGGAACATACGCGAGCATGATCATCGTCGCGTAGCCGGATGGCAATTGCGGCGCGTCGTCGAAGTGGCGCAAGGCCTGAAATGAGCGTGTCGGATTCGCATGATGATCGGCATGCCGCTGCAACTGGTACAGAAACAGATTGGTCACGACGCGATTGCTGTTCCAAGAATGCTGCGACTGACAGCGCTCATAGCGGCCAGTCGCGAGTTGCTTGCGACCGAGGCCATAGTGTTCCAGATAGTTGACCACTTCGAGCAGAGACGCGCCATACGCTGCCTGAATCAGCAGAAACGGCAACACCTTCATACCGAATAAGGCGATCATCGCGGCCCACAGCACCACCGTCATCGCCCATGCGTGCAGCACTTCATTGCGCCATGTCCATGGCGATTTGCCCAGACGTTCGAGCCGATGCTGTTCGAGCCGCCATGCGGAGGCAATGCTGCCCGATACCGTACGCGGAAGAAATGCCCAGAACGATTCGCCATAACGCGCGCTGGCGGGATCTGCTGCGGTCGCAACGCGCACATGATGACCGCGGTTATGTTCGACGAAGAAATGGCCATACGCGACCGGCGCCAACGTGATTTTCGCTAGCCATCGCTCGAAACGGTCGGTCTTGTGGCCCAGTTCGTGCGCGGTGTTGATCGACACGCCCGTTGCCGCGCCGAGCGATAGCGCGAAGCCGAGGTAGTCGAACCACGTTAGCGTATGAGTCGCGACGATCCATAACGCGCCGGCGAACGACACGTATTCGGCGAACGTCGCGAGATAGACGATGCGACGGTAATAGCGCTCTTTTTCGAGTATGGGGACGACAGCCTCGGGTGGGTTGCTGGCGTCGTCGCCGATCACATAGTCGGCGACCGGAATGATCGTGAAGACGAAAATCGGCCCGAACCACCAGAAGACGTGCCAGCCTGTCGACAACGCCAGCCACGCGGCGTGCAACGGCAAAGTGATCGTGAGCGCGCCGAGCAGCCACAGATAGCGCTTGCTGTCGGTCCATCGCGCGATGGCCGTGTCCGGTGTTGCCATTGTCTCGCTCCTGTTTTTTATCGCCGGTATCCGCGCGTTTGAGTGCGTTTGCGTGCGTTCGTGTGCTGCTTTGCGCGTCGATGCGCTCATCGTCAGCACGTTTCCCGACTCCCAGATTTATATGGTCTGAGCGTGAGATAGCCAAGAAATCCGGCCAGGAGGAAGTCTCCAAACAATGGCTTCGTCGACCGCGTAACGAGCACGCGGTTCGAGCGGATGAATGAAACGGCCGTTGGACGGCGTGTTGCAGCGCAAACTACGTGTGCATACGCAATACGGATCGCAGTTTCCGGGCATAAAGCCTGCGTTATCGCGAATCTGCCTTCCGACAGCGACCGCAGCGCAAATAAAAACGGCGACCCTAAGGCCGCCGTTCGACACGCACAACAACTGGACTACTGCACGACTGAGTACCCGAATCAGACGGCTTCTGCTTCCGCCTCGCTGACCGCTTCCACTTCTTCGCTGTTACGGATCAGGTGATCGAACGCGGACAGCGATGCCTTCGCGCCTTCACCGACCGCGATCACGATCTGCTTGAACGGAACCGTGGTCACGTCGCCGGCAGCGAACACGCCCGGCACCGACGTCGCGCCGCGTGCATCGACGACGATCTCGCCGTGCTTCGACAACTCGACCGTGCCTTTGAGCCATTCAGTATTCGGCACGAGGCCGATCTGCACGAACACGCCTTCCAGTTCGAGCGTCTTCACTTCACCCGAACGCAGGTCCTTATAGACCAGACCATTGACCTTCTTGCCGTCGCCGGTAATTTCAGTGGTCTGAGCCTGCGTGACGATGGTCACGTTCGCCAGGCTGCGCAGCTTGCGTTGCAACACTTCGTCGGCACGCAGCGTGGCGCCGAATTCGAACAGCGTCACTTCACGGACGATGCCTGCGAGGTCGATGGCCGCTTCGACACCCGAATTGCCGCCGCCGATCACCGCCACGCGCTTGCCCTTGAACAGCGGGCCATCGCAGTGCGGGCAGTACGCGACGCCATGGTTGCGATACTCGCGCTCGCCCGGCACGTTGATCTCGCGCCAGCGCGCACCGGTCGCCAGAATGATCGTCTTCGCCTTCAGCACCGCGCCATTCGCGAGTCGTACTTCGTTGATACGGCCCGGAATCAGCGCTTCGGCGCGCTGCACGTCCATGATGTCGACTTCGTACGTCTTCACGTGCTGTTCGAGCGCCGTCGCGAACTTCGGCCCTTCGGTTTCCGTGACCGACACAAAGTTTTCGATTGCCAGCGTGTCGAGCACCTGCCCGCCAAAGCGTTCTGCGACGACACCCGTCGCGATGCCCTTACGCGCCGAGTAAATCGCCGCAGCCGCGCCCGCAGGACCGCCGCCGACGATCAGCGTGTCGAACACCGGCTTCTTTTCCAGTTCCTTCGCAGCACGCGCACCGGCGTTGGTGTCGAGTTTGGCGAGAATTTCTTTCACACCGCTGCGTCCCTGGCCGAACACTTCGCCGTTCATGAACATTGTCGGTACCGCCATGATCTGACGCGCTTCGACTTCGTTCTGGAACAATGCGCCGTCGATCGCCACGTGGCGGATGCGCGGGTTGATCAGCGCCATCACGTTCAGTGCCTGGACGACTTCCGGGCAGTTCTGGCATGACAGCGAAAAATACGTTTCGAATTGATAGTCGCCGTCGAGATTGCGGATCTGTTCGATCACCGCATCGTCGAGCTTGACCGGATGGCCGCCGACCTGCAACAGCGCGAGGACGAGCGACGTGAATTCATGCCCCATCGGAATACCCGCGAAGCGGATGCCCGTGTCTTTGCCAGGCTGGCTGATCGAAAACGACGGTTTGCGTTCGCTGTCGCCACGACGTTCGACTACGGTGACACGTTCCGACAACGTCGCGATATCGTTCAGCAATGCCAGCAGTTCTTGCGATTTCGCGCTGTCGTCGAGCGAGGCGACGATCTCGATAGGGTTACTAACCTTTTCGAGGTACGTTTTCAACTGAGTCTTGAGATTAGCGTCAAGCATGGCGTTTCGATTCCGTGACGTGGGTGTTGGGTTCCCGGCGCCGCACGCAGTCCGGATAGGACCGGTGCAGCCCGGGGACGCGCGAATCACCGCTTCAGGCGATTCGCACGGTGATGCTGGTGCGCTGTTAGGCGCTCACTGCTGTGGGTCGTGAGACCTTAGATCTTGCCGATCAGGTCCAGCGACGGCGTCAGCGTGTCTGCGCCCGGCGTCCACTTGGCGGGGCAAACTTCACCCGGGTGCGCTGCGACGTATTGAGCAGCCTGCACCTTGCGCAGCAGTTCGCCTGCGTCACGGCCGATACCGTTGTCGTGCACTTCCGACAGCTTGATCTCGCCTTCCGGGTTGATCACGAACGTGCCGCGCAGTGCCAGACCTTCTTCTTCGATCAGCACGTCGAAAGCGCGCGAGATGGCCAGCGTCGGGTCAGCAACCATCGGGTACTTGATCTTCTGGATCGTGTCCGACGTGTCGTGCCATGCCTTGTGCGTGAAGTGCGTATCGGTCGACACGCTGTAGATTTCAACGCCGAGCTTCTGGAATTCGGCGTAACGATCGGCCAGGTCACCCAGTTCGGTCGGGCAAACAAACGTGAAGTCAGCCGGATAGAAAACCAAAACCGACCACTTGCCCTTCAGGCTTTCTTCAGTGACGGTCACGAAATCGCCGTTGTGATAAGCCTGTGCCTTGAACGGTTTGACTTGACTATTGATGATCGGCATTTGCTGAGTCCTCTTTCGGAGTGGTTGGAAAGTGGAGTCAGTATGTCAGACGACGCTTAATAGGTAAAGCGGATTGTTTTAATGATAGCGATAGTCTGACACTATTTGCTTCGAGCCTGCTGCCTATCGCGCGGGTCCTGATCTTTCAGCAGCCGCCACAGCGTCGTCCTGCCGATACCCAATGCCCGGCTTGCCGCAGCGCGGTTTCCGCCGGTTTGTTCGAGGGCCTGCAGCACCTCGTCACGCGTCGGAGCGGCGGTGCGGACCGGCTCTGCACCGGTTACGGAACGTAAGCCGCTCAGTGCCGGTTTCGCATGGTGCGGTGTCTGCGTCATGCGTCCAAACTCGGGGAACACGGCCTGCCAGTCCTGTGCCCGGGGCGAGTTTCGAGCCGCCGGGTCAGTGCCGCTATCGCCGTCGTTGCCCAGATAAATCGCAGCTCGCGCCAGCAGATTTTCCAGCTCCCGAACGTTGCCGGGCCACGCGTAGTGCTCGAAAAGCGGCGCGAGGAAGCTCAACACCTGGCTGAGCGCTGTATCTGCCAGACCATATTGGAGCGCGCTCCGGCTTAACAAGTGCCGCGCCAGTGGCGCAATATCGTCGCGCCGTTCGCGCAGCGGCGGCAATTCTATCTGAAGCAGATTCAGACGAAAATACAAATCCGCGCGAAACGCGCCTTCCCCGACCAGCGCGTGCAAGTCCCGATGGGTGGCGGCGATCACCCGCACATCGACCGGTGTGGCACGCCCTGAGCCGAGTTTCATCACCTCGCGCTCCTGCAAGACGCGCAACAGCCGGCTTTGCAATGCCGCCGGCATTTCGCCGATCTCATCGAGAAAAATGGTGCCGGTGTGGGCCATCTCGAAGAGGCCTGGCTTGCCGCCACGGCGCGCGCCTGTGAACGCGCCCTCCTCGTGGCCGAACAGTTCGCTTTCGATCAACCCTTCGGGCAACGCCGCGCAATTGAACGCGACGAACGGATTGCCGCGCCGCCGACTCGCGTTGTGGATGCCCTGCGCGACCAGTTCCTTACCGGTGCCGCTTGCGCCGGTCAGCAGCACGGTGGCGTCATGCGCCGCGCCGGCTCGCGCCAGCCGGCGCACCCGTTCGAGCGCCGCGGACGCGCCGATCAGATCGTCCAGCCGATGCCGCGCGACCAGATGTTTCGGCCGCTGGCTGGTGCGCAGCGACCGGTCGATCCGCTGCGCAACCTGTGCGTCTTGCACGGTCACCACGGAGCCCGAACGGACGCCCTGCTCGATGATCGGCGTGCAGTTGACGATCAGCGCGCGTCCGCCGATCTGTTCGATGCGCTCGTCTCCGGCCGGGTCGTGCGCGAACGCTTCGCTTTCGCGCAGCAGCGGGCCGACCGCGCGGGCTACCTGGGACGCCACATGCTGCTCACGATCTGCTGGGGCCGACGCCGACGCGCTCAAACCCAGCAGTTCGAGCATTGCTGGATTGACGGCTTCGAGCTGGCCCGCTGCGTCGAACGCCGCGACGCCGTCACGTAGATGCGCGACGATCGTATTCAGCCGCACCCGCTTCGATTCCTTCTGACGACTCACGCGCGCCAGTTCGACCGAGCGCTCGAACGCTTCTTCGACTGCGCCGAGCGAGTACAGAAACACGCTTTCCATGCCGGCCTGCTGCGCGAAATCGCAGGCCATGCCGGGACCGATGATGACGCTGCAACCTTCGGCGGCGAGCTGGTCGACGGCTAGCCGGACTTCGTCGACAGAGCGATAAGCGTGCTGTTTCAGGCTGATGTTCAGCCACGGACTCAGATCCGCGAGTTCGTGCGAAACCGTTTCATGCAGCAGCAGGCCGATCCGCGCACCGGGCCACGTGGAGGTGGCGCGGGTAATCGCGCTGAGCACGTCGAAACCGTTCACCTTGACCATCACGACTGGCACGCTAAGGTTGTCGCGCAAATACGCGCCGTTCGAGCCGGCGGCCAGCACGACGTCGACTGCGCCCGCGTCGACGTAGGCCTGCAAGGCCGTCACCGCCGCGCCGTAACCTTCCCGCACCGAGAAAAATCTGGCGTGCTCGGCGTATCGTGGCGCAACCGCCGCGCAAAGCGACTCGAGGCGGCTGATACTGACCAGAGCAACCCCGGGGCGGCCAGAATCGAGAGTCGCAAGGGATGGAGAAAATGTGGACACTGCGGCGCTCCCTCTGGACCTGAAACGTTCCATGAAACGTTTCACGGAACACTTTGCGTATTCTGCCATGAACGCCCGAGCCCCGTGAATCCGCGTCAACCCGCTGATTATCAAAGGAAACATCCCAAACGCCGCCGAATGGCACGCTTCCTGCAAAATACGGCTCAGGTTTCTATCATCGACCACCTGTACTGGAGACACATCATGACCACATCCGCAGCCCGTCGCGCCGCGTTCCGCGCCAAAGTCAACCAACGTCAGGGCCTGCTGGTGCCCGGCGCCTTCAACGCGATGAGCGCGCGCGTGATCGAAGAAGCCGGCTTCGAAGCGATCTACATCACGGGCGCGGGCGTCACCAACATGTCGCTCGGTCTGCCCGATCTGGGCTTCATCGGACTCGCCGAAGTCGCCGAACACACCGAGCGGATTCGCGACGCGGTCGAACTGCCGCTGATCGTCGACGCCGACACCGGTTTCGGCAACGCGCTGAACGTGCGCCGCACGGTGCGCGTGCTGGAGCGCAGCGGCGCCGACGTGATCCAGTTCGAAGATCAGATCATGCCGAAGAAATGCGGCCACTTTTCCGGCAAGGAAGTCGTCAGCACGAGCGAGATGGTCGGCAAGATCCGCGCGGCCGTGGATGCGCGCGAAGACGGCAATCTGCAGATCATGGCGCGCACCGACTCGGCGGCCGTTCATGGCATTGAAGACGCGATCGAGCGCGGCCACCGTTTTATCGAAGCCGGCGCGGACATTCTGTTTATCGAAGCGACGGAATCGCTCGCCGATATCGAACGTCTGCCGTCGCTGTTCGACACGCCGCAGTTGATCAACATCGTGATTGGTGGCAAGACGCCGGTGCAATCGCGCGAAGCGCTCGCAAAACTCGGCTACGGGATCGTGCTGTACGCGAACGCGGCGCTGCAAGGCGCCGTGCTCGGCATGCAGCGGGCGCTCGGTTCATTGCAGGGTAACGGACGGCTCGATGAAGACGCGACGCTGGTTGCGCCGTTCAGCGAACGTCAGCGACTGGTCAACAAGCCGCTGTATGACCGGCTGGATCGCGAATACGCGGCAAAGGACTGAAGGGCAGGGAAAGCAAAGATCGTGTTCCCCGCACGACGATGCTACGCGGCGCCGCCGTGCGCCGCGCGTTGACGCGAGTCGATCCCACGACGTGACCCATGCCCCGACCTGGCTAACCCAGCTTCGCCAGGTTCGGGACAATCCACATCCACATCCACGCTGAACGCGCTCCCGCTTCATGCGCGCATCGCCCCACCGTCCCCTCCGCATGCCCGCCTGCCCGGTATGGCGCGATTTATTGCGTTACGATTCAGGGCTGGCGACGCGCCGTCGAGCGACCCACGCCTCGCGCGCGACTATCGCCGTCGCTTTCATTCAAACTGCAATCCTGTCGCACGTCCGCCCTGCCGGACGCCGGAAACACGCCATCGAAAGGTAGTCGCCAGAATCATGAAGTTCACTCCATCGCGCGCAAGCCGCCGACGCGCTCACCGCGTCCAAACCCTCCCCCATCGTGCAGCGGGGGCCGCGCAATGACCGCCAGCAGCAGCCGCAATGCGCACATCGGCTGGTTGCCGTATATCGTCGCCGCCACCTTCTTCATGGAGTATCTCGACACCACGGTGATCGCCACCGCGTTGCCCCAGATGGCGCATTCGTTCGGCGTCGGTCCTAACAGCCTGAGCCTCGGCATGACGGCATACATGCTGGCGCTGGCGATTTTCATCCCCGCCAGCGGCTGGGTCGCCGACCGCTGCGGCTCGCGCACGGTGTTCTTCAGCGCGATCGGTGTGTTCACGGCGGCGTCGGTGTTGTGCGGGCTGTCGCAGAACGTGGTCGAATTCACCGCCGCGCGGCTGCTACAAGGCATCGGCGGCGCGATGATGGTGCCGGTGGGCCGCCTGATCGTGGTCCGCAGCACCGAGAAAAGCAAGATGATGCAGGCTATCTCGACCATCACCTGGCCGGCGATTGCCGCGCCGGTCGTCGGACCGCCGGTAGGCGGCTTCATCACGACCTATGGGTCGTGGCGCTGGATCTTCCTGCTGAATGTGCCGTTCGGCCTCGCGGCCATGGCTATTGCGCTCGCGCTGGTGCCGAATCTGCGCGGCACCGAACGCAAACCGCTCGACGTGGTCGGCCTGCTGCTCAGCGGCACGTCGCTGACGGCGATTCTGTACGGCGCCGAACTGGCCAGCCAGCCCGGCACCAATCCGTGGCTCGCCGCGGCGGTGATCGTCGCGGGTTTGCTGCTGGGCGTGGTCATGTTCCAGCATGCGAAGCGTCATCCGTATCCGTTGATCGACGTGTCGACGCTGAAGATTCCGACCTTCTCCGTGACGGTTGTCACGGGATCGTTGACGCGCATTGGGATTGGCGCAGTGCCCTATCTGATGCCGCTGTTGTTTCAGCTCGGCTTTGGCCTGTCCGCGTTCCGCTCCGGTTTGCTGCTGCTCGCGAGCGCGCTCGGCAATCTCGGCATGAAGGCGCTGACCACCCGTATCCTGCGGCGTTACGGTTTCCGGACGGTGTCGATCATCGACGTCACGGTGGCGGGCATCTTCATCATCGCGTGCGGACTGCTGACGCCGAACGTGCCGCTCGCGCTCGTGCTGATCGTCGTGTTCGTGTACGGGGTAGCTCGCTCGATGCAATTCTCGACGCTCGCCACGCTCGCCTATGCCGATGTCGCGCAACCGCAAATGAGTGCTGCCAGCACGTTGTGGAGCGCAGCGGCGCAGATGACGATCGGTCTTGGCATCGCGTTCGGCGCCGTGTCGCTGCGCGCGGCGGCGTTCTTCAATGGCGAGACCACGGGCCGCGTTTTCACGCTCGACGACTTCCGCCTCGCGTTTCTGTTTGCAGGGGTGCTGACGCTGGTGTCGGTGCTCGGCTATCGGGGTCTTTCGCGCGATGCCGGCCAGAGTATTGGCGGCGGCTCGCGCAGCAACGAGGGTCCGGCGAAAGGTTAAGGCGATATGGCCCATCCCGGCATTGGGATGGGTTAGCCGTTTCGCTCGCAGGAACGACCCGGCACCTGCAAGATGACGTAAGCAGCAAACACGACAAAAGCGCGTTAGAAGAATAAGAAGAGACGCGCCCCCCCCGCACCTAGGCAGCTCATCTGCCTGGACCCCTCGTCGACCGGCAAGGTCACCCGCGCACTGCGAGCGCCCCCACGGGCGCTTCTTCGCTGCGCGCCAATCATGACGATCCCGGCGTTGTCATCGGACTGCAACTTTCGGCAGGTAACTTGCTGCGACAAACAGAAACCGTCCCAACCCATGCCACAGTCTATCGAGTGCGACAGCCGCGAACGCCGTGCAGCTCTGAGCGGCGGCCACCTTGTTTAAGGCCGCCTCCGCCAGCGCGCTGCTCAACGCGTTTCTCTCATCGATGCAAATCGCGCTCGGCCTCACTGCCAATTCGGATGGCCTGTTCGCGGACGGCATTCACACACTCAGCGATCTGGCCGCCGACGCCGTCGTGCTGATCGTGCTGTACTTCAGCGCAAAGCACCTGAGTGCGAAGACCCGCAACGGGCGCAACGCACATCCCGCGCACAGTGCCGATAACAGCGTCGAGCAGTCGCTCGCGTCGCTGTTCATCGCGGCGGTACTGATCGTCACCGCAACAGAAATGCTGTGGAATAGCGTGTCGCAAACATCGGCGTTGACCGGCAGCACCGCGATGCATGTCGGCGCGCTTGCCGTGAGCGGCTTCGTCATGGTCACCAAGGAAGCACTGTTCCGCTATCTGCGTGCCGAAAGCCGTCGCACCGGTTCATCGCTGCTGATGGCGAGCGCGTTGCATGCGCGCGTTGATGCCGTGTCGGCATTGGTCGCCACGTTGGGCCTCGCAGGCAGCCTGGCGGGTCTGCCGATGCTCGATCAGATTGCTGGCGCAGCCATCGGCCTGATGATCATGAGAATGGGATATACAACGGGCCGCAGCGCATTGAAGCAGTGGTTCACGGGCTCTTCCACCGGCAATGCAGCCGCCGGTCAGGCAGCCGACTAACGCAGAAAAAACGCCGCGGCGTGCGCGTCGGCCACTACCTCAGTAAGCACGCTCGCGCATCCACTTCGTCATGATCCACTTGTCGCCGCCCAGCACGGGCGCACCGCCATGCAAGGTCAACGGATCGAGTTGACGCTGACCGTTCATGTAGCGGAAGTACACCGCCCCGCCCTTGCTCGCCGCGACCGACATACCCGCTTCAGGAAAAATCGTTTCGCCGCCATCGGGGACATCGTTCAGATAGATGACGAGCGTCGCCACCCGCTGACCGCCTTGCGCGGTATGAACGGCACTGCCCGGTTGATCGGGTGGAAAGTAATCGAAATGCGGGCGGTACTCGCCGGTGGTGCCGTAGTGAAGAATCTGCAGCCCTTCGCCGTTTTCAACCGGCCAGTTCATCAGGCTCGCAATACGCCGGTCGAGCTTCTCGATGAACGGGTCTTCGCCACGCTGATACCAGATACCTTCGCTGGTCCGGTTGCGTATCACGTCCTCCTTGCCCGTGGCGGGATTGACCGTGGTAGAGCGTTTCAGCCGATGCCGCGAACGCTCGATCATCTCGTCGCACTCCTGCGCCGACAACACATCGGCAAACACGATTACCTGCGGCCGTTCGCAGCGCATCAGCACGCGCACATCGCGATCATCCGCACGGATCACATTGCCACGCGCCACCGGCGCGTCGTCGTATTGATAGGTTTGCGGTGCAGCCCTGGCGAGCACGGCCTCGGTTGCGGCCGCCGTGGCGCCGCTGGTCGCGGCGACCTCCGCCGGCGCCCGGCCAAACGCCTGGTTGACCGCCGCACTGGCGGCATGGGCGGCGAACCCGGCGCCCACCATTGCCTCGATCATCGACTCAGGACTGCAGCCGCGCGTCACGTTGCTGCTCAGCCACGCTTCCCACGCGGCATCGACTACTGGCATGGCACTCCTCGCTGGTCTGCCTGAAGAACAAGGATTCAACCGTCTGAATCATACCAGGTGCGACGCGGCGCGCCGCGTGACGCACCAGCGTCAATCACGCCCCTCACGCTGACGATAAAGCGCGAGCCCCCTGCGTGCCTGCGCCCGGATCGCGCGATGCACGAGCGGCGACCAGCCGAGCAGTGCCCCTCTGATACCCATTGCCTGGCGCAGCCATTGATACAAGCTGAAGCTATCGCGGTGCTCGACGATCAGACCGTCGCGAAACACAAAGCGCGCGTCGATCCGGTTGATGACCGAGCGGCCTGTCTGGCTGAACAGATAGCTGGCCACCCAATGCGCGCGGCCCGTCTGGTCGTCGGCTTCAACGCTGTCGAACGTCAGCGAGAAGTCCTGCGCACGCTCAACCAGCAGGCGCCACATGTCGCGCGCTTCGTCGCCGCGTAGTTCGCCGAAAGCGGGATCGCTGAAAACGACGTCGTCGGCATAGCAGGCGACCATGGTTTGCGCGTCGCGTCGCTGGAAGGCGGTGTAGAAACGTTCGATCAGTTCGGTGTTCGGATGGCTCATTGTTGTCGTGTGGTGCGTTACCAGAGAGCCGCGGGCCGCGGCTCGAAAAAGCGTTCGCCCGCATTTTACGGCGAGCTTGCAGCACACGATATCGGAAAACGATCGTCAAGGGCACGTCGATTCGCTATCCGTTCGACACCATCGGCTGCGTGCGTACAGTCTCGCGCCTGCCGCCGAGCAGCCACACCCCCATCGCGACCGACGCGGCCACCAACCCCGCCACGCACAATGCGGCCGCGAAGCCACCGGCAAAGCTCAGCTGAGCCGCCGACGTGAGCGCGGCCCGCGCGCCGGCCGGCAGATGCGCGGTGGCCTGCGCGGTGTCGCCGGCCAGAACGCGCGACATGAAACCGGCGTCGAGCGCGGCTTTGACGTCGGACGTCATCGGCGCGGCCGCAATAAACACGGCATGCGCGCGCGCCGCGAGCACCGCGCCCAGCACCCCGACGGATGTGACGATGGCCGTGAAACGGGTCGTCGTACTGATGCCGGACGCCATGCCGGTTCGCTGGGACGGCACGCAAGCCATGATCGCCTTCTGCGTGTCGCCGTTCAGAATCCCCGCACCCAGGCCCGTCACGATCATGCCGAGCGCGACGCATGCATAGCGCTCGCTGCCGGTTGCCAGCCATCCCGTCGATGCCGCCGAGGCCAGCGCCGTCAGCAGATTGCCGAGCGCGATGATGAGCAGACCGGCGGATAGCAACGTGATCGGTGGAACCCGCTTTCCCAACGCTGCGCCGATGTAAGGCCCAATCACCATCGCCAGCGCGAACGGCAGCATGCCGACACCCGCCGCCACCGCCGACAACCCGAACGC
Source organism: Paraburkholderia metrosideri (assembly GCF_904848625.1). Classification (GTDB taxonomy): domain Bacteria; phylum Pseudomonadota; class Gammaproteobacteria; order Burkholderiales; family Burkholderiaceae; genus Paraburkholderia; species Paraburkholderia metrosideri. Next base: position 494,733 of record NZ_CAJHCP010000002.1, on the reverse strand, counting down.
GTTCTGCAAATACAGCGGCAGGAACGTCATCATTACCTGGGCGCAAGCCGCGTAGCCGAACATCGCCAGCACGGCGGCAACAAAGCGCGGTTGCCGGAACAACGCCAGATCGACCATTGCATGTCCGCGGGTCCGCTGCACGTGGATGAACGTGCCGAACAGAAGCACGCACGCGACGAGCCTCGCACACGTGGGCCAGCTTGCGATGCCGTCCGTGGGCACTTCGATCAGCGCCCAGATGCCCAGCGCTAGCGCGAGTCCGAACAGCAGACTGCCGGCGCCGTCGAGCGGCCCCGGCGCGGGGTTGCGCGACTCCCGAAGCGCACGCGACGCACAGCACGCGAGCACCGCGCAGACGGGTAGGTTGAGCAGAAAGATCCAGCGCCAGCCGAGCCATTGCGTGATGACGCCGCCAATCAGCGGCGCCACCGTGGTCGCGAGTCCCATGCACATGCCCCAGACGGCCCACGCGCGCACCCGGGCGGGTCCCTCGCTAAAACTATTCGCGATCACCGCAAGCGCCGCTGTCAGCAACATCGCCGCGCCGACACCCTTCACCGCCCGCGCCACGTTCAGCGCTAGCGCCGACGGCGCCATCCCGCAGCCGAGCGACGCCAGAAAAAATACGGCGAGGCCGATCAGCAGCATCCGCTTGCGGCCGACACGATCGGCCAGCGCGCCGGCCGGCAGCAGGCAGGCAGCGAACGCGACCATGTACGCGCTGACCACCCATTCGACGTCGGCGAAACTGGCGTGAAACGAGCGGGCAATAGACGGCAGCGAGACCGCTACCACATTGGTATCCAGCACGATCAGCGCGCAGGTGGCCGACGCGGTGGCGAGCACGAACGCTGGGTTGTTTTCCGAAGACGATGAGCGAGGAACTGAAGGATTGGACATGCGAGCGGCCGGAAATGGATCGAAGTGAGCCAATGGTATCGAAGCGTGTATTTCCAGTCATTGACATAGAATCACAGAATAATTAGCTTTTTCGGCAATACTGAAAACCATGCGGCAACTCGAACTCCGTCATATTCATGCCTTCGTTTGCGTCGCGCGGCAGCTTCATTTCTCGCGTGCCGCCGACGAACTCGGCATCGCCGCGCCGTCGCTCACCAAGCTGATCCAGGAAGCCGAGAGGCTGCTCGGCGTGCGGCTGTTCCATCGCACGAAGCGTTCGGTGGCACTGAGCGCGGCGGGCAGCGCCTATCTCGCCGAGGCGCTCGTCGCGCTCGACCATCTGGCTCGAGGCGAAGAGCGCGCGTTGCAAGCCGAGCGCGGCGAACTGGGCCGGGTCGAGGTGGGGTACGTGGCGTCGGCGGCTTATGCGGGCGTATTGCAGCGCGCCGTGGGCGGATTCCGCGCCACCCACCCTGGCGTTGACATGTCGATTCGCGAAGTGCCGATGGACAGCGTCGCCGCCATGCTGCGCGACGGCCTGCTCGACGCGGCCTACGTACGCCCGCCCATGACGCTCGACGACGGCATTCAGGCCAGCACCGTCCATCGCGACCGGTTCGTCCTTGCCTTACCCGCCGACTCCCCGCTGGCCGCGTCTGCGGCTATCCGGCCCGTGCAACTGCGCGACCAGTGTTTCGTGCTGCCGGAACAGGAAGCCGGCATGTTCGAACTCGCGCGTCGCGGGCGCTTTTCCGCCCGGCTCGGTCCACGCCCCGGCACGCTCGCGGCGGTGCTCGCCTGCGTGTCGCTCGGCGGCTACGTGGCCGTCGTCCCGCATACGCTCGCCGACTGCCTCGCGTTGCCGGGAGTCGTCTACCGGACGATTGCCGGTCAGCCGATTCCGTCGGAGATCGCGATCGCATTCCGGAAGTACGAGCGCGCACCGGCCGTCAACGCATTTCTCGACTTCGCCCGGCGCCCTGAAACGCTGGAATAAACCTCCGTCGCCGCCCTTTCGTCACAGTGACAAGCGGCGTCTGGGTTCAACACGCGGGGCGTCTTTCGTTATATCCTGTCGAATATCACGGTAGCCTTCGCGGCACTGGAGAAGCCCGTGTTTAAAGGCTTCCCAGGTTATGCGACGAAGCAAAACAGACAGCAGGAGCCATTAGCAGTGCGTAGTCGAGCCCCTTTATCCGATCCCGTCAGACGCGGCCAGCACGTCGCCGACGAGATTTCGTCGACCATCGTCGCCGTGAAATCGACGTCCGAGCGTGGCCGGGCCGAATCGATCCGCGATGTGGTCGACGCGTACCGGCGTCTGTACGGCAGCGTGCAGCGTTTCGTGCTGATGCTGACCGACGATCAGTTGAATTTCGCGTCGGTCGGCACGTCCGGCTCGCATTCGCTGAACCAGTTGCTGTCGATCCTCGCCGACCAGGCGAGAGCGGCGTCGTTCGTCCGTTTGCGCGACCTGAAGGCCACCATCGAAGACGCACGCCCCGCCGAACAATTGCGCGACGCGATTTTCTCCGACGCATCCAGCAACGACGTGGCCGCGTTACGCAAAGTGGTAACGGAACTCGAACGGCTCGACGCCGCCTTTGTCGGCCTGTGTGTCGGGCACGTGCTGGAACAGCACGCACGGGCGACCGGCGCCGATGCCGCAGCGCTCGCCGGTCAACGCACGCTCGCCCGACGGCGCGTGTCGGCAGCCGTCGCGAACGGGGCAACCATGCCGCCAGGCGCCTCCGCCCAAGCCCACGCCAGTGCCAGTGCCAGTGCGAAGCCGCGCAAAGTGCGCGCCGAGCCCGAGCTTGCGCGCGTGCCGGACTGACTCGAAATAGCCGCTTATGAGCGCTTTTTTTTGCCGCCCGTTATATCCGCTGAAATATACCGGCGATGCGCTCACCCAATTCAATCCGTCCGATGCCGAACCGGATTCGAGGTCTTCATGAACACGCCCCCGTTTCGTCTCGCCCAGCCGTCGCGTCTGAACCTGTCCGGCGACGAGCTTGCCGGCACCGGCATGAGCGCAGCCGCTGATCCCTGTTGCACGCCCGCCAGGGTATCGCTGGCGACCCACACCCGCCGACGCGCGCGCCTGTCCGAACTCGACGGCCATCTGCATTGTTCGATCATCGGCACCTGTCTGAGCACGCACGAATTGCGCAAGCTGGTCCCCAGATTCACCGGACTCGATCGCCGCGATGCAAGCGATCTGGAGATTCATCACTCCGCGGTCGAACTGGCGATTGAAGGTGGCGCGGGCGCCAAAGCGCTGCACAAGTTGCTCGACGAGCACTACGCGGGCGCGATCCGCCGCTTCGACAAAGCCGCCGATGATGTCGATCTCCTCAAGCTCTGGGACGAAGCGCTAAAAAACGGCGACATCCCACCGGCTTACTGGGCATTGATGACGCATCCGTTCGCGACCATGCCGGTTCGTCAGAAAGCGTTCGGCGAATTGCACATGCTGTCGCATCTGGTGGGCGCCGCCAATCGCGCGGATATTCGCAGGCTGGTTGCACTGGAAGAAGAAAACGCCGCGCTGAAAGAAAAAGTGGAACGGCAACAAAGCCGTCTGCAGGAACTCAGCACGCAGCGCGATGCGACGATCGTCGCGCTCCACGAACAGATCGCACGACTCAGCGCGCAGACAGCTCGCCAGCTTCCCGCCGATGCCCGCGATTCCGAAGTCGAACTGCAGCGTCTGCGCGAGCGCCTGGAGGATGCCGATCAGCGGATAGCGTTGCATACGAGCCGCCGCGAAGCTGCCGAACAGCGCACGCTTCAGGAACAGGAAGCGGCACTCGCGCTACGCAAGAGCCACGATCAGGCGCTGGCGCTGCTCAAGCTGGTGCAGAGCGAATGCGACGCACTGGAACGCGCCACCGTCGATACTGCCGATGCCGCGAGCGGCACCAGCATGCGCCGGGCGAGCCTCGATAGTGTGCATGGCAAGCGGATTGTCTATGTGGGCGGCAGGCCCGGCTCGAACGCCGCGCTCAAGCGTCTGGTGGAAGCCGCCGGCGGCGATCTGCTGGTGCACGATGGCGGCGTCGAAGATCGTAAAGGGCTGCTTGCCGCCGCGCTGCCGGGCGCGGATATCGTGGTGTTCCCGGTGGACTGCATCGATCATGATTCGATGAATACGCTCAAGCGGGTCTGCGAGCGTCATCAGATCGACTATCACCCGTTACGCACTGCCAGCGTCGCGAGTTTCATCGAATTGATGGCGCGGCTGCATCCCGAGCATCTCGCTCAACTCGGCAATGCGCCGCCTTCGGCATTCTGCTTGCGGCATAGCTGACACGGGCGCACGCAGCAAGCTACGCGGTGACGCGCGCCTGCAGCATTCAAGGCAAAAGATCTACTCACGAACGGATCATGCGAGTCAGCTCCGCGATCTGCTTCGCGCAACTTCGCTGCGCTTCTTCTTCGACATCGCGATAGAGCCGAATGATGCTTTCACCCACCGGCGTGAGCGTGCAGCCACCGCCGCTTTGACCACCCTGCTCCGAATGCGTGGCCGGCGATTTGAGCGAGCGGTTCAACTCGTCGATCAGCAACCATGCGCGACGATAAGACATGTCGAGGCTGCGGGCCGCTGCCGAGATCGAACCATGTTCGCGCACGGCTTCGAGCAGGTCGACTTTGCCCGGTCCGAGCGCGACCGCGCCGCCGCTGCGGATACGCATTCTGAAGCGCACTTCGGGACGCGCCTTGCGGGATTTCGACGCTGGTGCAGGTTTGGTTTTGGGGGTGTCAGCCATGCGCGAAAGCATACACGAACGGCCTCGCGCTGCCATCCTGGCCAAACGGCGTCTAGCGCGGCGATGGGAAGCAGAAACCGTAGTCTTCGCAGCCCGGACAACCAGGCGCGGGACCGGGCGTTAAGCCCAACGAAAGCGCGCGTTGTCCGGCGAGGAATTTCTTCCAGCGAAGGTTCGCGACATTCCGCGCGACGAGTGTCGGGAAGTAACGCGTCAACATCCACGTGACTTCGTCGCGACCGGCGAGGCCAAGGTCGCGCCACAAATGGTCGGGGCGCAGGCACGCATGGGCGATGATGGTAGCGAGGTCGTACGCGTCGTGGGCGTTGACTTCAGGGCTTGCGTGGCTGAGCAACAGCGCATGAAGCGTGCGCACGAAGTCGGCGTGTTCGTGGGCGACAAGACCGGGGATGAGCGTAGCTTCGTCGATGCGTTTCGCGTCGGCTGATCCTGGCGCGGTTGAAGATGCAAAATGCCGGGACCACAACGCATTCCACTCGCGTCGTTGCAGACCCAGCAGCGCAAGTTCGTGGCGCACGTCGCGCGCGGCAAGCAGTTTGGCGAACAGTTGCGTGTCGACAGAGGTCGTGTCGGCGGCAATGGCTAGCCATTTCTGCATACACGCAGCAGCCTGCGAATCGCTCGGCAACGCGAGCGGGCCGGCCCCGGCAAACGTCGCAGCACTTACTGTGGATTCGAATGAAAGCGGATCGTCAGACATGACCACGACACGGCAATGAACAGCGGCCTATATTACGCCCGCGCCTGCCTACTCAGCTAACCCAGCGGCGCCAGCACCTGCGCTTCGATCCGCGCAAGCCGCTTGACGTGGCGAGGCGCGGGCAGAATGTCCGCACCGGAAAACAGAATCGGCGCGCCGTCCTGCGCATCCAGCGCGCGGCCACCGCACTCATAAGCGACCAGCACGTTCTCGCCGACCGGCGTATTGAAGAGTTCGTGCCACGAGAACGTCACGACATAACCATCGTGTCCAACGGCAACGAACACCGTCCGCTTGAACTCGCCCGGAATCTCGTTCGGCAGACCCGCTTCTTCGATCAGCGTAGTCAGCCGCACCCCGCGATAGGGCTCCACACTGCGGATAAACCGGTTGGTCGTGTAGCAACGCAGATCGAAAGGCGTCGCGATGTGACTGTCGTAGCGACGCAGTTGATCGAGGCCAATCGATAACGGCCGCTGGAACCGCCCGCTCAGGACAAGCGCACCATCGACGGCGGGCGCGGCAATCACATTCACAGTATCCATAGTCGGTTATCTCCAGCATCGACGCGCAGCGCGGCCTGTTCATTCGCTATACCCGTGTGTATATTACGCTGCGCTGGCGGCACCGGTACGCATCGGCGCCGATACGCAATATATCGCCGCGCATATCGGCGCATGGACCGGAAACGGTTTTATTGCTGACAGCAGTAGTATTCGTGAGCATCCGGCCAGCGCCGTTCAGGAGAAGATCACATGCGCCTCTCAGCCTCGCTGCAACGCACTGCCCGCCTCGCGCTCGTCAGCTGCGGCCTGATCGCCGCGCTCGCCGGTTGCGCCCATAACAAGCCTGCGGTTGCGCCGCAACGCGTGGCCGTCAGTGCATCGGCGAATGGCGTCGCAGTGCGCCCACTGGACGGCGCCGTCTTCATCACCGACGATCAGACCAGCAGCGTGCTGTCGTCGTCCGATGCGCACACGTTCGCGCACTACGCCAGCGTGCCGACGGTGGCGGGCCAGCCGGCCAGCCTCAGCCAGTTGAGCTTCACCGACGACGGCGCGCTGATGGTTGCGCGCTTCGGCTTCGGCACGGCGGGCGCCGTGTTCGGCATCATCGGCGCGGATCAGGTCGTGGCATTCAGCGGCCCCGATCCATCGCGACGCCGCCTCGGTCTGATCTCGATCGGCTCGCACCATCTGCTGTCGACATGGTTCATCAAGAACGGCAACAATCCGCCACAAGGCGCGCTGAGCCTGATCACCTACGATCCGGCCACCCATACCGCAACGGAACGTGACCTGCTGACGGGCCTCGGCAAACCGGTCGGCATCGCCATATCCGGCGACACGGTCTATGTGTCGGACGAGGCGAACAACAACATCGTCGAGGCAAGCTTGAACAGGTTGCTCGGCGCATCGCAGCCGGTCACGCTGCGCACGGTGTTCGTGCAGATCAACGGCCCTGACCTGCTGGCCGTCGCACCGGACGGCGCGCTCTATACGAAATGCAACGCCACGGGCCTGTGCCGCATCGCGCCGGACGGCACCATCACCGTGCTCGCCAACAACTTGCAAAACGCGCGCGGCATCGCCGTCGACATGCTGCGCGGCAAGCTATATGCAATCGATCGCGCGAGTCACAACGGCAGTACCAGTTATCTGCACATCCTGCCACTCAGATAACCACGCACGTCACTGCCTGCGAACTGCGCATGTGCACGCTGTGCCACATCACCACACAACACGACGCAATGGCGTCGTAATATAGCGCTCTCTATAACGTATCGGGGTTATCGAATGATTCGCAAGCTGCTCGCTTCTCTCGTCGCGCCTGTCCTGGCTGTCAGCTGTGTCGTGACAGCCGCGCCCGCTTTCGCGCAGGACAACACGGTCAACGTGTTGTATGCCGGCTCGCTCGTCAACCTGATGGAGCGCAGCATCGGCCCCGCATTCGAGAAAGCCACCGGCCAGCAGTTCCGCGGCTATGCGGCGGGTTCGAACAAGATCGCCAACGAGATCAAGGGCAAGCTGCGGCGCGGCGACGTGTTCATCAGCGCAAGCCCGAAGGTCAACGCCAGCCTGATGGGCCAGGCGAACGGCGACCACGTCACGTGGTATGTGAATTTTGCCGAGTCGCCGTTGATGATCGGCTATAACCCGCAGAGCAAATTCGCGTCGCAATTCAAGAGCAAGCGCTGGGATCAGGTATTGCAGGAACCGGGCATCCGGATCGGCCGGACCGATCCGAAGCTCGATCCGAAGGGCGCATTCACCGTTGAAATGGTGACGAAGGCAGCCGACCTTTACCATCAGCCGGATCTGGTCGAGAAGACGCTCGGCGCACCGGAAAATCCCGACCAGGTACTGCCTGAGGAAACCCTGGTTGGCCGTCTGCAATCCGGCCAGCTCGACGCAGGCTTCTTCTACTCGACGGAAACCTCGGACCTGAAGATTCCCGCGATTCACCCCGCACCCGAATTGCAGGCCAAAGCCAGCTATACGCTGACGATTCTCAACGACGCGCCGAACCGCACCGGCGCGGTCAGCTTTGTCGACTTCCTGTTGAGCGAGCAAGGTCGCGCGCTGCTCAGGCAACATGGCGTGGACGTCGTCAAGCCGACCGTCACCGGCAGCGTGCAGGCGATTCCGCCTTCGGTGCAAGCCGTGATCGACGCCGCCAACCAATAACGCAACCCGCTGGTGAAACGCGCCGCTGCGCGTCCGCTGCTGTGGCTGGCGGCGCTCCTCGCTGTCTACCTGTGCGCTCCGTTTATCGCGAGCGTGCCGCAACTCGGCAGCGCAGACTGGGCGAATGTCGACTGGCGCGCGACATGGTCGGCGGTGGGTGTGTCGGCGGCGAGCGCGACGGTGGCGTCGTTCGTGATCCTGCTGGGTGGCGTGCCGCTCGGCTATTTTCTGGCGCGCTCGAACTCGCGCAGGATGGCGCTGCTCGGCTTCATCGTGCAGTTGCCGCTCGCGCTGCCGCCACTGACCAGCGGGGTACTGCTGCTGTTTCTGCTGGGACCGTATAGCTGGATTGGGCGGTTCACCGGCGGCATGTTGACAGATTCATTCGCGGGCATCGTGCTGGCGGAAGTGTTCGTGGCTGCGCCGTTTCTGATCATCGCGGCCAAATCGGCGTTCGCCGCGGTCGATCCCGTTCTCGACGATGTCGCCGCCACACTGGGTCATCACGCGAACAGCCGCTTCTTTCGCGTGATGCTGCCGGTTGCATGGCCCGCGATTCGCGCCGGACTTGCACTCGCCTGGCTGCGTGCGTTCGGCGAATTCGGCGCGACGGTGATGGTTGCGTACCACCCCTATTCGTTGCCGGTTTATACGTACGTGGTATTCGGCGGCCAGGGGCTGCCAGCGATGATGCCGCTGCTGCTGCCCACGCTCGCGATTGCCATTGTGTGCGCGGCGCTGTCGATCTACAGCCTTCGGCAACCAAACTCGGCCGAGCAGACCGAAAACGGCGACGATGCGCTCGAACCGGCGCATACCGCAGAGCTTACTGCCAGCCGTGGCGACGCCAACGATCTTCGGCTCTCATTCCATTTACGCCGCCAGTTAGGCGCATTCGACCTCGACCTCGGCTGGACACCCGCGACGCGGCGCCTGGCGATCATCGGGCCGTCGGGCTCGGGCAAATCGCTGGCGCTGCGGCTGATCGCGGGACTCGAATCGAACGAAACGAGCCACGTGCGGCTGGGCGCAACCGAGTTGCAGACACTGCCGCCCGAGCGTCGTCAGATTGGTTATATGCCGCAAGACTACGGCCTGTTTCCGCATATGAACGTCGCGCGGCAACTGGCATTTCCCGTCGATGCCGATCCTGCCAGCGCGCGTTACTGGCTCGATCACCTGGGTCTCTCGCAGCTTGTCGCGCGTTTGCCGCATCAGTTGTCGTTCGGTCAGCGGCAACGGGTTGCGTTAGCGCGTGCGCTGACACGCCATAGCGAACTGCTGCTGTTCGACGAACCGTTTGCCGCACTGGACACGCCACGGCGACGTCTATTGCAGCAATCGCTGCGGGCGTTGCAACGCGAGATTTCAGCGGTGACGATTATCGTCACACACGATCCCGATGAAGCCGCGCTGCTGGCCGACGAGGTACTCGTGGTCGAGCAAGGCCGCGTGTTACAAGCCGGTGCGATCGATGCGGTCTTCGAACGGCCGGCTTCGATGCGAGCCGCGGCGCTGCTCGGCTTGCACAACGTGGGCGAAGGCTCGATGCGGGCGCACGGGCAGGTGGAAATCGCCCGAGGCCTGACGATCGGCACCCGGGAAAGCGGACCTGCGCTAGCTGAAGGACAGAAGGTGATGTGGCGTGCGTCGTCGCGTGCGCTTCTGATCGCCCCCAACGGCGCTCACGCAGGCCATATCGATTCAGTCGAGTTGCGGCGCGGCGAGCGCTATGTCCGTGTGAATATCGCCGGGGTACGGTTTGACATTGCCAGCGAAGACGGCCGTCTGCGCGAGGGCACGCCGTGCCGGATCGATATCGATCCGGCGGGCGTGACGGTATGGGCCGCGTGAACGCCCGGTGAAGCCGGCGAAACCGGTCAGGCTTCGCCCGCATGCGCGCGGCTTCTGATCTCGGCCAGCGACACGTCGATCAGTAACTTGCCGGAATCGAATACGGTTACCAGCGCTTCTTCCCAATCCGCCTCAGCCGTGTTCTCGTCCCACACAACCGGCAGCGTCGTGGTCCGATACTCGCCCGTGCGGCGATGTTGCAGCAGCGTCAAACGGCCTTTCATCGAGCGCTTGCCGGTGTCCGTGACCGGGTCCTTACGCACGTCGTGCCATTCGTCGCCGAGGCGGATCGCCGAACACTTCATCGCGAAGCGCTGGGTATCGCGATTGATCTGCTGCAACAGCGCACCGCCCATCCCGAACACGATGTTATCGGCCGCGAAACCGGCTTCATCCATCGCAGCAAGAATCGCTTCGATCGAGTCGGGATTCACGCCGTCGCCCTGAATCACACGCACATGGTTGAGCACGCGGCGCCCCTTGCCGTTGACCACGGAACCAAACGACGCGTCAAGTTCCCGCAGCGTCTGCAACACGATGGTCAACGGATCGCCCGAATCAGGCCGGATTACCAGCGTGCCGCCGGAGTCGATCACGGCCTGCTTCAACTCCGTGCCCCATACCTTTAGCGCCGCGAACAGGTCGTACGAATCGGACACCACGGAGACGATGGCGCCCGGCTTGCCGAAGCGCGCGATCATGTTGCGAAACGCGTCGGTTTCGCGTTCGCGGCCCCACGACGTGATCGTGCTGTGTTCGGCGGCAGGTACGGAAAACGCCGCCATGGGATCGTTGTAGTAATGATTCGCCGCTGCCACGCCGAGCACCGTATCGGAGCCCATGAAGCTGACCAGATGCGCCGCGCCGCCGATCGCCGCCGACTCCGCGCTCGACACCCCGCGCGCGCCGAAGTCATGCAGCTTGAACGGCAGTTGCGTGAGATCGTCGCTGCTTTTCTGCAGATAGCTGCGGATGGTGCCGCGCAAATGCCAGCTTTGCGTCGCGACGGTGATGGGATACCACACGCGCAACAACATGGTCTCCAGATACGACGCGAGCCAGAACACTTGCGGATCGTCGCATTCGACGGTGACCAGCACGTTGTGCGTGGGCACAACCGAGCCTTCCGGCACCGCGCGAATCCGCACTGGCAAATAGCCGCCGTATTGTTCGACGATGTGACGCCAGCCCGCTTCATTGAACGGCTCGCCATGCGCGCTGAAAAACGCGTGGGCCTGATCGATCATGGCCGCCGTGATCGGCCTGCACAGATATTCCTTGATCAGCATTTGCAGGCCGAAGAACAGCGTACGGTCGTAGCGGCCGCCCCGCGATTCGATGTACGAAAACATCGCCGACGCTTCTGGCGGATATTGCAGATAGTGCGAAGCCTTGTACGAATCCGTGTTGAGAATGGGATTGGACAGGATCGACGCAATGTCGTTAAGACCGCTGATGGCGGTCTGCATGGACGGTGCTGCGCTCACGTGAGTCTCTCTCGGCTTGATCGGGCGGTCAGGCTTTTTAACATACACCGTCAAAATACGCCCGGAATGACCCGGAGCCGCACCCGATTCCGCATGTGGTGCCGCACCAAGTGCCGATAAGCACAGGTACGATGCGCCGCGGATCTTTGCGGATAAGCGCCGCTCGACTGCCGCGATAAAGCCCACCTCAACCCGCTTCAAACCCCGGCTTCAATTGCGGCGGCAAATTCGGCCATGTCGCCAGTAACCGGCTCAGCATGCTGCCTTTCCGGCGTTCGACCACCACCGGCCACAGCATCTCGCCGAGCAGACGGATACCTTGCGCCAGCGCACTATCGCGCGCCGACGTCACGAGCGGCACGCCCCGGCTCAGCGCTTCGTTGACCTGCCGGTCATCGCGCGGAAGCTGGTGTGCAACCTTCGCGCCGAGCGTTTTTTCGAGTGTCTGCAGATTGATCTGCGCATTCTTGTCGTACTGGTTGACCACCACCCGAACCTTGCTCGCCGGATAACCCAGCTCGCGGAAGATATCGAGCATGCGCCGGCCGCCGTGCAGGTAAAGCAGGTTTTGCCGCACGACCATGCAGATCGCGTCGCTTTGATCGAGCGCGAGGATGGTCAGCGGATTCAGACTCTGTCCAACATCGATCAGCACCGCGTCATAGCGATCGCGCGCCAGCGTCAGAATGCGCTCGAACTGCGCGGGCAGCAGTTCGGCGGCCTTCAGCGGATCGCCCGCGCCTGCCAGCACGTCGAGATTCGGCAGCACGTGCATCACGCAGGAGTCGAACAGCGCGGCGTCGATCCGCTCGACTTTCGAGCACAGGTCGACGAGTGTGGCGGGCGGCGGCTTGTCGGCCATCAGCAGACTGGCATCGCCGAACTGTTGGCTCAGATCGATCAGCAGCACGCGACGCTCGCGCTGCGCGGCGAGCGAGCAGGCCAGATTGACGGCGATCAGCGTGGTGCCGCTGCCCCCCTTGCTAGACGCCAGCGACACGACCCGGCCCGCGCGGCGCTCCGGCGCATTTTTCCTGGCTTCGATCTGGGTCATCGCGGCGCAGATTGCTTGCGAGTCGAGCGGCCAGCTCAATACGTGCCGCACGCCGACCCGCATCGCCGCGCCCAGCAGCGCAGTGGACGGCGACTGCGTCACCAGCACGCAATGCAGCGACGGCGAACAGGCCAGCGCTTCCTCGACGCCGTCCAGTTCACGCGCATTCAGCTGATCGTCATCGACAATCAGCAGATCGGCGCTTTTGATGGCGCGGGCATGCGCGCGCATTTGCTGCGCGCTGCCATAAGCCGTGCGCAACCTGTAACGGACGCCGCTTTCCTCAAGACGCGCGACGATGAGCTGTGCGTGTTCGATGCTCGCGGAAATCAGGAAAATGGCGATCATGTCAGGTCTCCGCCGGGCTGAGGCCGCCCGGTTGGCGAGGCCACGCCGGCTGCCGCCGGCGTTCAGATTGGTTATTGATCGGACTCAGCTGGGGTGTTCCATCCATTGCGTTCGTCGTTGCGTTCCCGTGAGACCGGCATGTCGTATTGATAAACCGTGTCGCGCAACACTTCGCGCTGCAGTTCTGCCTGCGCCTTGCGTTTGATTTCCTGCGCGATGACCAGCGTCGTCAGATCCACCGGCGGCGTGGCAAATAACTGCGACGACGCGGTGATGCGGCGACGGTAGGCGACTCCGCTTGCGCGTGTGGCACCTGGCGCAGCCTGCTGGTCCAGCCGCACCGACGCGGCCAGCTTGCCGGCCTCTCCGGTTGCCTTGTTCGTCCTGTTTGTTCGGTTCGTTCGGTTCGTTCGGTTCATGACACCCCCAAAGATGAGTCCCGGCGCTGCGGGCCATGTCCAGGCGGCCGTGCCCGTGTGAATCCACGGACACGGCTCCCAGTTCACCTCGTACTTGCACCTCTCTATGGAGGTTGTGGCCTGGTTCTCCCCGCTTCTTCGCGCCGGCCGGTCCTGATCCGTGCGCTGTGCATTCCCCGTCCGGCGCGTCGCCCGCCACTGCGCGGGCGGCGCCTGTCGTTATTGCGCGCTATCGCTATTCACTTCGTACCCGCCGTCAGATGACGGAACAATGGCGATTAACGCTTAACCTCGTCTGGTCGCGGCTGATCGACACTGCTTACCGTTCGTCCGCGCCGTTTTATTCGATGCTCTTTTTTTGAGTGGCCCCGCCGCTTACTCGCAAGACACATTGGCTTTCCCCGGCCGTGCTTACGACATCCCGCGAATGTCTACCGGATTTTCGTGCGCCTGATTTCACGCATCGAATCCTGATGTCGCCGCCGGTATTTTTCCCCCGTACTACCCCGTGCTGTGGACCGGTCGGCTAATGCATCCGCTGCGAATCTCTTATTGCAACGGCTATGCCATGTACCGCCAAACCCTTTGGCTGCGGGATATTTGCTGCGCCGCCCTATTAAATCAGTCGATTCGCATAGTTCAATGATTCGTTCGTGAGACGTGATCAAGCCGTCGAATCACACGGTCCGGCAACATTAACGTGGGTGCGCGCGACCCACGCGCGCACCCACCGGCCCGCTGGCCGTGGTTTGCGTGCCGGTCCGGTCAAATATGCCGGTACCCGCACAGTTGGAGCGGCGCTTGCAGCGGCGTGCCCAACGTGTCTCAAGCTTGAGACACGTTGAATGACGAAGATTATTTTTGTGTCGCGCCGCGCTCAGATTTGTCCCGCGATAAACGCAAATGAAATGCGAAACTATGTGGGGCACCCAGCACAGCAGGGCTTGACGAAATAATTTTAAACGGTGCACATCCGTATCATTACGCACGAATCACAGCCGGATTTAGTCTGTTTGTATGGCGCTCCAGGGCGCTTTCGCTTATCTTTAGGCGATATGCCAATAAGAGCCTATTTATCAGGCCATCGAGGCAGAAACGATTGCCGTGATTCGGGGACGAAATACGCTGGCGGTTTCAGTCATGAACGCTCTTCCGCTAAATGTCCGTGATGTAGCAGGTCGCGCTTCGCGTGGCGTGCTTCAAGCCTCCGCATTGCTGCTATCGTGAACCGGCCGCGTCTTCAAAAGCGGCTGCGGCCGCAAAGCCTGAACACCGTGGCGCAAGTCAGGCCCGAATCCATGCAGGTGGATCGGGCCCGTTTCACTGGCCATCTGGTTAGCCGTAGCCCGGCGTTGCCTGCCGGTCTGTCCAGCCGTCGAACAGCAGTCCTGAGAGCAGCATAGAACCCGGGGGTAACATGACTACGACTTGCACGCCTGTCGACACGGAACGCTCGGTTCTGTACGTGTCGAACTCGCCCGATCAGAAACTTGCCGACTTTCTGGCGGGCTCCGGGTGGCAAGCCGTGCATGCAAAAAGCACGGCGATCGCCGAACGCATGCTGGAGCGTGGCAATATCAAAGTCGGCCTCGTCGAACTGCCTGCTGAGTGCACGTCGCAACACCTGTCCGCGCTGGCCTCGTGCATGCGTCGGGTCGAAACCAACTGGGTCGCGCAGATCGCGCCGGGCCAGGCGGAAAACGAACTGGTCAGCCGTTTCATTCTCGATTACTGCTTCGACTTCGTGACCCGGCCCTGGCTGAACGACCGGCTCGTGTTCGCGCTCGGTCATGCGCATGGGCTGTCGAGTTTGCGCCAGGCCCCTGTTACGCCGGAGCCGTCGCTTGGGCGGCATGGGATGGTCGGCCAGTGCGAAGCGATGCAACAACTCTACCGGCGCATCGACAAATGCAGCGCAACCGACGCGCCGGTGTTCGTCGCCGGTGAATCGGGCACCGGCAAGGAACTGACCGCCCGCGCGATTCACGAGCGCTCGCCTCGCGCCGGCCGCACGTTCGTCGCGATCAATTGCGCGGCGATTCCGCCGAGCCTGCTGCAAGCCGAACTGTTCGGCCATGAACGCGGCGCTTTTACCGGCGCACTGCAACGCAAGATTGGCCGGATCGAAAGCGCCCATGAAGGCACCCTCTTTCTCGATGAAATCGGCGATATGCCGCACGAATGCCAGGCGGTGCTGCTGCGCTTTCTGCAGGAAGGCACGATCGAGCGGCTAGGCGGCAACGGGCCGATCAAGGTCGATGTGCGGGTGATTTCGGCGACCCACGTCGATCTGGACAAAGCGGTCGAAGACGGCCGCTTCCGCTCCGACCTGTATCACCGGCTGTGCGTGCTGCGTCTGGTCGAGCCGCCGTTGCGCGAACGCGGCGGCGACATCAAGCTGCTCGCCAACTATGCGCTCAGCATGTACCGCCAGGACGGCGCGCGCAAACTGCGCGGGTTGTCGAGCGACGCGATTGTCGCGATGTCGAACTATCCGTGGCCGGGCAACGTGCGCGAGCTGATCAATTGCGTGCGGCGCGCGGTGGTGATGAGCGAAGGCCGCTTCATTACCGCGAGCGACCTCGGCTTGCCGGAGACGGACCACGGTCCCGCCGTGACGCTGGCGGAAATCCGCAGCAAGGCCGAGAAAGACGCGATCGAGAACGCGTTGCAGCGGCACGGCTACAAGCTGTCCGAGGCGGCGGCGGAGTTGGGTATTTCGCGCGCGACGCTGTATCGGCTGATGCACGCGAACCGCTTGCATCAGGAGCCGGCGCCGGCTAGCCGTACGTCGAACGGCAGCGGTGGCGCGGATTCCGACGACGAGGCAGAGCGGCAGACGCCCTCGATGGTGTGATTGACGAGCATGGCTGAGCGGGGGGGCACACCAGTCCCGACTGGGATCCCCGGCAACGCAACTCAGCGCAACGCAACGCCGTTCGGCCGGCGTCACGCAGACCGTCTCGCTCCTCAAGCCGGCGCATCTGCACACAGGCGTCAGCGTTGCTATCCTGAAGGCCCTTCAGCCGCAGCGGAGTGGACTTGGCCGATCAGCACGTCGTGAACTCCCCGCTCCGCCCCTCCTCCACGCTGCCCGCTCAGGCCAGCCCCTGCGACGCGCTGGTCATCCGCGCGCAGCCGCTCAGCTTCACCCATCCGTGTCGACGTAAAAAGCTCGCGCTAGCCGCGACGATCCTGGGCTCCAGCATGGCGTTTATCGACGGCTCCGTCGTCAACGTCGCGTTGCCGTCCATTCAGAGCGAACTGGGCGCGAGCGTCGCAGCAATTCAGTGGATCGTCGATGCTTACCTGCTGTTCCTCGGCTCGCTGGTGCTGGTGGGCGGCTCGCTCGGCGACAAGCTCGGGCGGCGCAGCGTGTTTATCGCCGGGATCGTGCTGTTTACGCTCGCGTCGGTGGCTTGCGGTCTGGCGCCGGGCGTGGGCGCGTTGATCGTGGCGCGGGCGGTGCAAGGCGTCGGCGCGGCGCTGCTGGTGCCGAGCAGCCTGGCCATCATCGGCTCGGTGTTCGACGACAAGGAGCGAGGCCAGGCAATCGGCACATGGGCAGGCGTCGGCGCAATCACGTCGGCGCTGGGACCGGTCGCAGGCGGCTGGCTCGTGGACGCGTTTTCATGGCGCGCGATCTTCTTTCTGAACGTACCGATTGCTTGCGCCACCGTCGCGCTGGCGATCATGGCCGTGCCGGATAGTCGGCAAGATAGCCGGCAGGATGACGACGCCGGGCATCATGCGAATCAACCGCTCAAGCTCGACTGGCCCGGTGCGGCCACTGCGGCAGCCGGGCTCGGAGCACTCACCTACGGTTTAACCATCGCCTCGACGCGCGGCTTCAACGACCGCTGGGTGCTGGCGTCGATGGCCGGCGGAATTGCCGTATTGATCGCCTTCGTGATACTCGAAGCGAAGACCCGCGATCCGATGATGCCGCTCGACGTGTTCCGCTCACGCGACTTCGCCGGCGCGAATCTGGTTACGCTGCTGATCTATTTCGGCCTTGGCGGGGCGCTGTTTTTTCTGCCGTTCACGTTGATCCGTGCTTATGGCTATAGCGCGACTCAGGCGGGCGCCGCGTTATTGCCGGTGCCGGTGATAATCGGGCTGCTGTCGCGTTTCACGGGCGGCCTGACGAGCCGCTATGGCGCGCGGGCGTTGCTAGCCGTCGGCCCGGTCATCGCGGCCGCCGGTTTCGCGATGTTCGCGCTGCCCTGGGTCCGGGGCGATTACTGGCGCGGCTTTTTTCCGGCGCTGGTCGTGCTGGGGCTCGGCATGACGATCACGGTCGCGCCATTGACGACCACGGTGATGGCCTCGGTGTCCATCGCACGCACCGGCGTGGCGTCGGGCATCAACAACGCAGTCGCGCGGGTCGCCGGTTTGCTGGCGATTGCCGTGCTGGGAATCGTATTCGTGTGGTCGCACGATGCGGCGCTCGACGCGCGGCTCGATGCGCTGCATATCCCGCAAGCGCAGCGCGCGGCAGTCGGCCTTGCGGCAACCGGCACGGGGACACACCCCGCGCGATCGGGAACCGCATCGGCGCAAAACGGGACCGAAGTCGAACTTAAGCAGGCGCAGGCCGAGTCGCTCGGCGCCGCGCTACGCGCGGTCGCGCTGGTCTCGGCAATGTGCGCACTGGCAGGCGCCGGCTTGGCGCTGCTTACCATCCAGCCGCGACGCAAGCCTTAACGTGCGACACCGATCGTCTTCGTTTCACAGTACGGCTTCAGCTTCAGCTTCAGTTTCAATCTCACTCTCCCGCGCCGATCCGCTTGTAGACGCCCGCCAGTTCGGCGTGCGGGTCGACTTCGCGACCGGTTTCGTGAAGCTGGCCGGGACCGCCCGCCAGCCGCGCCAGCGCGGAGCGCAGGTCGTTGACTTCGGCGTTTGCCGCGTCGGTGGCCGGGAGAAGCTGTTCAACTTGGGCGTTTGCGTCCATCAAAGAGCCCCATGTGATCGGGGTTGTCGATACGTGCGTTGAAGTGCGTTCGTTCAACCGAGGCCCGAATTTGACGCGCCTCAGCATTAAGAACAAAGCAGGGTAAACCAGCCTGTTTGATAAGATAAACTTATTTCATAACGCGGCTGCGGCTTACCGCCGTCCTCAATTCATGGATTTCCGCCATTTCCGCACCTTCGTGATTGCCGCTGAAGAGCTTCATCTCGGCCATACCGCTGAACGGCTGGGCATCGCCCAGCCGGCCGTGACGCAGCAGATCAAGGCGCTTGAGGCATCGCTGGAATTCAAGGTGTTTCGCCGGGTCCGGCGCGGTATCGAATTGACCGAAGCAGGCGCGGTCTTTCTCGAACACGCTAAAATCGCCCTCGACAATGCGTCGACGGCCGTGCTGGCGGGCCGTTGTGCCAGCCGGGGCGAACTCGGCAAGTTGTGCATCGCGTACGCCCATTCGGCGATGCTCGAGCCGGAATTGCCCGCGCTGCTCAAGCGTTTTTCGCTGGCGCGGCCCGACGTCGAACTGGAACTGATCGGCATCGGCGTGCAGGAGCAGCTGAGCGCGCTCGGCGAGGAACGGATCGACGTCGCCTTCTTGCGCTCACCCGCTGGCATGGCACCGCCCGCAATCCGTATCTCGCCGTTTTCGCGCACCCCGCTCGACGTCGTGCTACCGCGCGATCACCCGGCCTGTGCGGCAACGAAAGAGCGCGCGCTGACGCTGCGCGACCTAACGCGCGAACGGCTCGTGATCGTCGACGACCCCGCTGGCATTGGCATCGGCCACCGCGCGCTGGAGTTGTGCCGCGAAGCCGGCTTCGAGCCGCGCCGCGTGCTGCGAGTGGCCGACTCGGTGAGCGTGATAGCGCTCGCCGCTGCCGGGCTTGGCTTTGGCCTCGTGCCGCGCAATCTTGCCCGCTTTGCTGTCGACGGCGCGGTGTTCAAACCGCTCGACATGGCAAACTGTTTCACCGAAATAGTCATCGCGACCCGCGCGTTCGACCGCTCGGCCTCCACGCGTGAATTTCTGCGCATAGCGGCCGACACCCCGGGCGAGGTAGCTGCTTCAGCCCCAGCTTCGCCGTGACGGGCAAGCTTTGTGCTACCCGGAGTGGGCCGGAAGCTGACGCCAAAGGTGGTCTATCGTTAGCTTTGACGCCTGTTTTTTCAGACTCGCAGTTCCTCGACGCCGCCACCGTCGCCGTTCGAGGAACTTGTCCAACCTGACCCGTGTCGGTTCATGGTCACGCCGCCGAAGCACTCCTCGCATTTCGGCACAATCATCTGCACCTGGTACCCCGCTTTACACCCTATGCGCAAACTACTTCACGTCTGGTTA
Organism: Paraburkholderia metrosideri; assembly: GCF_904848625.1. Lineage (GTDB taxonomy): Bacteria > Pseudomonadota > Gammaproteobacteria > Burkholderiales > Burkholderiaceae > Paraburkholderia > Paraburkholderia metrosideri. The sequence continues at coordinate 475,176 of NZ_CAJHCP010000002.1, read as the reverse complement.
CTCCTTCTATTCGTCATCGGCGCTTCATCTGCCGATGCCGCCGGTGCCGCCACCACGGCGGCCAAAGCGGCGCCCGCCGCCCCCGCTTCCGGACACGCTGTCAGCCTGACCCCCGATCAGGCTCGCGACGCCCTCTCCGTCCTGAACGACCCGAAACGCCGCGCGCAAGTCAGCGATACCTTGCAGGCCATCGCCGCCGCCGGCGCGTTGAGCGCGCCGCCTGCCTCCGCGCCGGCCGCTGCGTCGGCGCCCGCCACCGCACCGGCCAGTGGCGTCGCCGCGATTGTTCCCGACGCCTTCAAGTCCAACGGACTCGCGTCGCAACTGGCCCGCCAGGGCGCGCACCTCGCGATCCGGTTCGGTAAGTCGCTGCGCGGCTCCGCGGCCGCGTTGCTCGACGTCACCTCGGTGCACGCATGGTGGAACTGGCAAGCGACCAATCCGGACGCGCGCGCTACGCTGCTGCGCGTGGTGGGCTCGTTGCTGGCCGCGCTGATACCGGCGTTCGTGCTCGAGTGGCTCGCGCGGCGGTTGTTGCGCCGTGCGTACCTCGCGCTGGCTGCGCGTCGGGAGCGCAACGAACTGGACGAAGCCGCGCGCGCCGACCTGCCTGTCGACGTCGTGCAGCCATCCGCCGACGCGCCGAACGCGGCACCGGCGCTGCCGGTGTCCCCGGCTGCGCCAGCCGAGACGCACGGCACCGCCGCTAATGGCCAGGTCGTCGAAGCCCAGGGCAAGCAGAACGCCAAGCATCACTGGACGCTCCTTCAGCGTCTGCCGCGCGCGTTGTTCATCACCGTGTTGCGGCTCCTGCCGCTCGTCGTATTCGTCGGCGCGGCCAGCGCGCTGATGTCGATTTTCACCGACGATGGCACGGCGCAAGACCGTGCGCTGGATTCGCTGATCGACATCTATGTGTTGTCGCGCGTGATCGTGATCGGCTTCGGTTTCTTCCTGCAGCCTACGGCGCCCCGTCTGCGCCTGCTTGGCATGAGCGACGCCTGGGCAATCTTCGTGCATCGCTGGATCGTGCGGATCGTTGCGGTGGTGGGCGCCGGTGTGGCGCTCGCGGAAGTCGCACAGGCACTCGGCCTGAACGCCGCCGCGCATCTGGCGCTGCTGAAAGTGGTCACGCTGGCCGGCCACATCATGCTGTCGATCCTGATCCTGCAATGCGCGAAGCCAGTCGGCGAACTGATCCGCCGTCGCCTGTCCGCGCACGAGTCGCTGCAGATGCTCGGCAACGCGCTCGCCGATGCATGGGCGTGGTTCGCAGTGGCAATCGTGATGGCGCTCTGGGTCGTCTGGGCGTTCGACGTGCAGAACGGCTATCACACGCTGATGCATGTCGGCGGCCTGTCGCTGGCGATCATCGTCGGCGCGCGAGTCGTGTCGATCGTCGTGTTCGGTGCGCTGGCCCGGCTCTTTCACGTGCAGGACGAATCGCAGCAATCGCTCGTGCATCAGCACGCTTACCGCTACTACCCGCTGTTGCGCCGCGTGATCAGCTGGCTGATCGTCCTTGCAACCGTGCTTGGACTGCTGCAGGTGTGGGGCGTCGACGTGGCCAGCCTGTTCCGCTCGGGCACCGTTGGACATCGGCTTGCGTCGGCGCTGGCCACCATCGGCGTCGCGGCGGTCATCGCGCTGATCGTGTGGGAAGCCGTCAATGTGTCCGTCGAACGGCGGCTCGACCGCTGGACCACCAGCGGCGATCTGGTCCGCGCCGCGCGTCTGCGTACGCTGCTGCCCATGCTGCGCAGCGCGCTCTTCTGCGTGATTGCACTGGTGGTCGTGCTGACCGGTCTCAGCGAACTCGGCGTGAACATCGGGCCGCTGCTGGCGGGCGCAAGCATTTTCGGTGTCGCGCTCGGCTTCGGCTCGCAGAAACTCGTGCAGGATTTCATCACCGGCATTTTCCTGTTGATGGAAAACGCGATGCAGGTCGGCGACTGGGTCACGCTCGCGGGCGTGTCAGGCACCGTCGAATATCTGTCGATCCGCACGGTGCGCCTGCGCGGCAGTGATGGTTCGCTGTTCACGGTGCCGTTCAGTTCTGTATCGACGGTGAACAACACGAATCGTGGACTGGGCAATGCCGCCGTCCGCGTCAATATCGTGTTTGGCCAGGACGTCGATCTGGCGATCAATACGCTGAAGGAGATCGGTGCATCGCTGCGCGAGGACGACAAGTTCAAGGACGGCATCCTGTCGGACTTCTCGTTCTGGGGCGTCGATGGCGTGGACGGCTCGGCGGTCACGCTGGCCGGTCAGATCCAGTGCCGCGATACGACCCGCTGGGGGGTGCAACGCGAATTCAACCGGCGCATTCTCGACCGGTTCAGCGAGCTTGGGATCGAAATTGCGAATCCGCAGCGCCATTTGCTGACGTGGGATCCGGAGAGCGTGCCCGCGCGGATCGACGAAAGCGAAACGCCCGCGGCCGGGTTGAAGGATCACGCTGCGCGCACGGCGCCGCCTGCGGATGCCGCGCCAAAAGATGACGATCACGACGGCGACGCGCCGGTCGAAGATCAGATTCCGGTTGATCCGCAACCGGCTGGCGGCCCGGGAACGCCATCGAACCCCGGAACGCCGTCGCCACACAAGTGATGTGACGACACGTGGTGCGCTGGGCGCAAACCTACCGCACCACCCACCAGCTCGGCAACAACCGCCGCACCTCGGGCCGCCGGTACCGGTCGTCGATCAGATGCACCACGCCGCGGTCCTGCTCGGTGCGAATCACGCGCCCCGCCGCCTGCACCACCTTCCGCAAACCCGGGTACAGGTACATATAGTCGTACCCGCTGCCAAACTTCGCGTCCATCGTGCGGCGCATCTGTTCATTGACGTCGTTCATCTGCGGCAAGCCGAGCGTGGCGATAAACGCGCCGATCAACTGTTGCCCGACCAGATCGACGCCTTCCGAAAACGCACCGCCGAGCACCGCGAACCCGACGCCCTGATTCATGGTCCGGAAACGGGCGAGAAATGCGTCGCGCGCGGCTTCGTCCATGCCCGGCTGCTGGGCCCACACCGGCAGAGCGGGATGCCGTTCGCGCATCAATTCGACCACCTGTTGCAGATAATCGAAGCTGCTCAGGAACCCCAGGTAGTTGCCGGGTTGACTTGCATACTGCGTCGCGATCAGATCGACGATCGGCGCCAGCGAGCGCTCGCGATCGCGCCAACGGGTCGACACATTGGCCGCCACCCGCACTTCCAGTTGCTCCGCGCGAAACGGCCCTTCGACGTCGAGCCATTGCGTATGGTCCGGCAAGCCCAGCGTATCGCGATAGAAATGATAGGGGTTGAGCGTGCCGGAAAACATCACCGTGGTATGGGCCGCGGCATAACGGGGCGCGAGGAACGGCGCGGGAATCACGTTGCGCACGCACAGCGTGGCGCTGGTTTTGTCGCGCGGCGCGTAGCGGTCGGCGCTGAGCGTGATGTCGAAAATCGAGTGTTCGCCGAACTGCTCGGCCAGCGTCACGAAATGCATCGCGTCGAAGAAAAACCGCAGTGAGGTTGCGTCGATGGAAAGCGGCGCGTCGGCAAGCTGATCGGTGACCGCGCCGATCAGATTCTGCGCGGCCTGAAGCAGCTTTTCCGGCACATCGTCGTACACCTGATATGTGTCGGTCTGCGCGCGTTTGAGCGCGCTCCATTCACGTTGCAGGCGTTCAAGCGGCCGCCGCAACGTAGTGGGCGCGTTCTTGCGCGCAGCGCGGAACGCCGCCTGATCGAGCGACGCGGTGTACATGTGCCGTGCGCGGTCGAGCAGGTTGTGCGCTTCGTCCACCAGCACGCCGACGCGCCACTGGTTGATCTGCGTCAGCGCGTACAGCATGGCGCTGCCGTCGTAATAGTAGTTGTAGTCGCCGACTACCACGTCCGCCCAGCGGGCCAGTTCCTGCGCCAGATAGTACGGACAGATTTCGTGCGACAAGGCCGCTTCGCGCACGGCCGCACGATCGAGGCGTGGGCTGTCTAGCGCCGTGGCGCGAGCCGCGTCGAGACGGTCGTAGAAGCCCCGCGCGAGCGGACAGGAATCGCCATTGCACGCTTTGTCGGGATGCTCGCAGGCCTTGTCGCGCGCGACCAGTTCAAGCGTTCTCAAAGGCAATCGCCCCGACGATGACGCGGCGCTTCGGTGCAGCGTTTCGATGGCGTCGAGTGCAAGCGCACGGCCTGGCGTTTTGGCGGTCAGGAAAAAAACCCGCTCGATCTGATCCGCAGCACAGGCTTTGAGCAACGGAAAAATCGTCGCCAGTGTTTTGCCGATGCCGGTAGGCGCCTGCGCCATTAGCGGTTTACCGTCTCGCGCCGCGCGATATACCGAGACCGCGAGTTCTCGCTGGCCGCTGCGAAATTGCCCGTGCGGAAACTGCAACGCCGCGAGCGCGGCATTGCGAGCTATTCGATGCGCGTCTTCCTGGACGGCCCAATCGAGAAAACTTTCACACTGCTCGACGAAGAAAATCTCCAGTTCGCGCGCGGTGTGCGTTTGCGTCAGTACCGTTTCCTTCTGACTGCCGATATCGAAGTACACGAGTGCGACGTCCAGTCCGGCCAGGCCGCGCGCCCGGCACAGCAAGTGGCCATAGACCAGCGCCTGCGCCCAATGCAGCGTGCGGTGATTGGCGGGCATCCGCGCGAGATCGCCACGGAACGTCTTGATCTCTTCGAGCCGGCGAGCCCGCGGATCGTAACCGTCGGCGCGGCCGCGCACGGTCAGGTTGCGATGGGTACCGGTCAGCGCGATTTCCGTTTCATAGCTGCTGGTGCGACGACCGGCGACCGTCAGATGACCCGCCATGCCTTCGAGCGACGTCGGCGCGGGAGTGAAGCGCAGGTCCAGATCGCCGCGCCTCGCGGTGAACTCGCAAAGCGCACGTACCGCCACCACGTAGTTCATGCGCTGACCCCGCTGAGTTCGGTCCCGGCGAGCTCCTCCTCCCCGGCCCAGCGGATGTCGAGCACACGCACGGGCATGTGATGTTGCGCACAATACGCTAGCCAGCGAATCTGATTGTCCTGCAGGCGATCACCGGGCCCCTTCACTTCGATCAATTCGTAACGACGTTCAGTTGGCCAGAAGCGGATCAGATCGGGCAAGCCCGAACGGTTGCCCCGAATATCGCGCAGCAGCCGCTCGAACCATAGTTTCAGATGCGCGGCCGGCAGACAGTCGAGCGCGAGCGCGACGAGTTCCGGCGTCAGCAGCCCCCAGAATACGAATGGCGATTGCAAGCCGGCCTTGCCATGCCAATGCCGCTGAATCGTTTCGCGATAAACACCGCTGTCGAGTTGCGCAAGACAGGCGGCGAATTGCTCCGCGCGGCGCGCATGAAAATCCGGCGCGTGCAGATCGGCCGGGCCACGCTGGAACGGATGAAAAAATGCGCCAGGCAGCGCCGCAAAAACCGGCTCCCAGCACAGCAAACCGAATAGCGAATTGATCAGCGCGTTTTCGACGTAATGCACGGGCGCGACGTCGCTGCTCAAATGATCGCGCGCGACGTACTCGACCGACTGCGGCAATTCAGGCTTTGGCAGTACCAGCGTGCTGCGTTCGACCGGACGCGCGGCCGGTGTCCGCCTGATCGGTTCACCGCGTTTGCGCTGCAACCGCGGCAACATTCGCGCGATACGCTGCGCTTCTTCTTCGCTTTCCGGCGCGGCGGCAGCTTGCGAAGCCAGTACCAAAGCTTCGTCGAAACGCTCGCTGCGTTCAAGCACGCGCATACGCCGATGCCGCGCGCCGGGCCATGCGCAGTCTTCGTAAATCGCCAGTGCAGCAGGCCAGTTGTGCCGGCGCTCGCAATCGTAGCCAATCCGAAACAGCAGCTTCGCGCGACGCGTTTCGAGCCACGGATTGGCGGTTTCCAGCGTGCGGATGGTCGCGATCAGATCCTCGCGCGCGTGACCGGAATCGGCGGGGAGCCATTCGAGCGCTTCGCGGCAGGCGTGCAACGCGAGATATACGTCGACGTCCGCGCGCTGCTGAAAAGCCCGCGACGACGGTGCAAATGCGACTTTCTCGTACTGGAACACGCCGAGGTCCGCGAGCACGAACTCCGACCAGTCCTGCTGCAAATTGCCGAAGAACATCAAACGTAGACGCTCGCAGAGCGGCGCGACGACGACGTGAAGAACGCAATCGGTTGTTTGCGTGTGCCATGCCGAAAGCGGGCGTTGCCGTTCGTTGTCGTCGGGATAAAACGGGCGCAGCGTTTCCAGCAGATCCGGTTTGCGCAACGCTTTCGCGCCCGGGATCGACGCGATGGCGTCGGCAAACATGTCCAGTAACTGGGGCCGCGTGGTGAGCGCGAACAGATCGTCGAGCGTGAGGTGCGGCTCGGCGTCGATCCAGCCGAGCGCGGCCATCGGAGCCGCCGCCTGCAATGGACAGCCGATCTCGTCATAGACAAGCCGGCTCGCTCGGAACAACGTGCCTTTGCGCATCAGCATGCGCACCAGCAGCGCCCGCGACGCTTGTGGCAACGCCGCGAAAGCGCGCAAAAAAGCGTGCTCGTGCGCGTCGAGCAAGTCGTCGTAACGAGCGGCGAGCCACGCCAGCGCGCGCTCGAAATTCAGCAGGTAGTAAGGGATGTCAGACGGAAAATCTGCTCGAGCATCTGTTGCCACGGACTTTTGCGAACCCTGTATGTTTATACAGTGATGATAGCAAAGTCCGTGGCACCGCTAGTCTGGCAGCCAGACTACGGTCAGCGAACGCACGCCTTGCGCGCCGCGAATCAGTACGCCTTCGATATCCGCCGTGGCCGACGGACCCGTGACAAGCGCTGCATAACGCGCAGCGCGGAAATCATCGCGCCGGTAGACATCCTGCAAGCCGTCGATCAACTGCGCCGGATCGAGCAGCACAACCAGATGCTGCACGATATAGCCCAACGCATTGACCACGTACTCGCGCTCGCTGAACCACACAGAACCTGTCTCGGCAACGCCAAAGCGGGCGCGCACCACGCCGACATCGACGTCCTGCAATGAAGCGGGTTCCGTATCCGCGGTGAGCGTGCGGGTGCCCTGCACTTCAGCGGTAGCCGATGCAATCGAGGCGGCGTCGCCGAAGCGCTCGCGAATCATCGCGCTCACGTCGGCCGCCGCCGCAGCGTCGACACAGGTGCCCCCCATCGCCTGCAACGCGGTCGTAAAGCGCCCACGCAGATCGCCGCCTGCCGGATTGAAAAGCGGCACATCGGGACGCGGCCGCGCGGGCGGTTGTGCCTGCCGTACTTTTGCCAGAAAGGCGTCACGCGTTGTCATCGCCGCCTCCACGATTCTGTTTGTACCAGGCATGGAAGGTCTGCTTCGGCGCCTCGGGAAGTTCGCGCTGCCTGCCCCAGATATTCAGCGGGTTATACAGCACGAAATTGGGCAAGCGCCGCAACGCACTGCCCATTGAAGAAACCGTCGCACGATACAAGGTTGGGCTCGCCAGCAGGCGCCCCGCCATCTTCAGCACTTCCTGCTTCACGAACGGCACTTCGTGCTGCTCGGCAATCACCGTGCGCCATTTGTAAATCTGCTCGTGAATGTTGATCTTCACCGGACACACGTTCGTGCAACTGCCATTGAGTGTCGACGCAAACGGCAATGCGCTATATCGCTTCAGATCGAACGTCGGGTTGATGATGGCGCCGATCGGTCCGGAATACGTGCCGCCATATGACAAGCCGCCGCTGCGCCGATACACCGGACACGTATTCATGCAGGCGCCGCAGCGAATGCATTTGAGCGAGTACCAGAAGTCTTCCATGGCGAGCCGCTCGGAACGGCCATGATCGACGAGGATGTAATGCATTTTGGTGCCCGGACGCGGCGCACGAAAATGCGACGTGTACTGCGTAATCGGCGAGCCGAGCGCACTGCGCGACAGCATGCGGATGAATACGCCGAGGTCCGACACCTTCGGAATCAGCTTTTCGATGCCGATCGACGCGATGTGCAACGGCGGCACGTTCGCCGACAGATCGGCATTGCCTTCGTTAGTGCAGACCACGACCGTGCCGGTCTCCGCCACCGCGAAATTGCAGCCCGTCATGCCGGCTGTTTTCTCGCGCACGAAGTAAGGGCGGGTGTTCATCCGCTGGCTTTCCGCGAGATAGTGGATATCGCTATTGTTCGGATCGGTGCCAATGGTGCGGCCGAAAAGCTCGGCCACGTCCGCGCGTAATTTATGCACGGCGGGCACCACCATATGACTGGGGTCCTGATGATCGAGCTGCTGGATGCGCTCGCCGAGGTCGGTTTCCATCACCGTAATGCCGCGCGGTTCGAGGTATTCGCGCATTTTGCATTCGTCGGTGAGCATCGACTTGCTTTTGACGAGCGTGGTCATGCCCCGCTCCGACATGATCTTGTGCACCAGCGCGTTGTGCTCTTCGGCAGTGGCCGCCCAATGCACGACCACACCGTTGGCTTCAGCCGCCGTTGCAAACTGTTCGAGATAGTCGGCCAGATGCGACAGCGTGTGTTCCTTGATACCCGATGCCAGTTCGCGCAGCGTTTCCCATTCGGCGATGCCATGTGCCTGCGCGTCGCGTTTCTCGCGCAAATCCCATAGACGTTTGTCGTGAAATGCGACGTGCTCCGTCTTGCTGATAAAAGCACCGGCCGCCTTCGCATGATCGATCCGGTTCATACGCGTGCTCCGTTGAGAACCTGTGCGATATGAATGAAGCGTGCGTCGGCCTTCATCCGTTCAGCGCAGCCTTGCTGGTGCATCAGGCACGACATGTCGCCCGACACGATGTATTCGGCGCCCGCATTCAGATGATCGCGCACCTTGTCCTGCCCCATGCGCACCGACACCGGCTCTTCGGTGACCGAGAAGGTACCGCCGAATCCGCAGCATTCGTCGGGGCGCGCCGGTTTGACGAACTCAATGCCCTTCACGCCTTCGAGCAAGGTACGTGGCTTCGAAAACGGCGCTCCGGCAATCTCCGACACCGATGCTTCCTTCAGATGACGCAGCGCGCTACAACTGTTGTGCAAGCCGACACGATGTGGAAACTCGGCCCACGGAAATTCACGCGCGCCGACCACGTCATGCAGGAACTCGACCAGCTCGTACGCGCTTGCACGGACCTGCTTCACTTCGTCGGTCTGTTCCAGCGCGGTCAAGTGCTCGCGCACATGATGAATGCAACTGGCCGACGGCCCGACGATGTAGTCATAGCCGGCGAAGTTGCGCGCAAACACGCGCTCCGCACCGGCGGCTTCAGCATGCGCGCCGCTGTTGGCCATCGGCTGGCCGCAGCAGGTTTGCTGCTGCGGATAGTCGACTTCGATGCCGAAACGTTCGAGCAATTCGAGCGTCGCGATCCCGACTTCGGGATAGAACGCGTCGATGAAGCACGGGATAAACAGGGCGACTTTCATAAGCTCTTTGAAAGAAAGACAGCAGGCTGCGACATGCCTACTCTACTGCGGAATCTGACGGGTGCGCGAGGATGATGGCAGGACACCGCGAACGACACCCGAACCCGGTATGCCGCCACTTCTGACAATGCGATAGGCACTAGCAACAACGGAGGCTTCCTCGCCGGGGGTGGTATGGGCTTGATCGACCAGTAAGACTGGTATGGTTGGTCTGACCAACGGAATATAGGGAAATCGGCGATGGGTGTCAATTGGGGGATCGGGTGAAACGATGTGCGGCGCGGCGCGCAAAGACAGGGTGGGATGCGCACTATGCGGTCGGGCGGCACGGCGTCTAATGCGTTGCAGCGTTCGCGTTCAAGCGCGCGCCTGCGTCAGGCATCACAGACAGGTAAGTCGAACAGCCGGCGACCAGAAAAACGGTCAGGAAACTTCACTCGCCGACGGCTTGGCGGCATCGTCTTTATACATCTCGCGCACATACGCGAGATGTCGCTCGGCGGCCTTGCGCGCCTTTTGCGCGTCGCGCGCGATGACTGCGTCGTAAATAGCCTGGTGCTGGCTCATCAGCTGCTTTTCCATCGCATCGTCGTAATCGATCAGCCGATGGTACTGCCGCATGCCTTCGCGAATCAGCGTATGAATGCCATGCATCACATGCGCGAGCGCGACGTTATGGGTTGAATCGGCAATGGCCAGGTGAAACGCCGCATCCAGTTCCGCAAGATTCACCCGATCCCGCGATTGGGAGCCAGCCTTCAATGCGTCGAACGCCCGGGTGATCTTTTTGAGGTCGGCGGTAGTGGCGCGCTGCGCCGCGTACACCGTCGAAATCGATTCGAGCCCCTGGCGCAATTCCAGAATATCGGCACTGGTCCGCGGATTCTGCAACAGCAGTTCGGCGAGCGGCCTGGAAATAATCGCCGCGGTCATGTCGACCACCGTGAAGCCGCCTCGCCCCGACGTTTCGATATAGCCGTCCGCTTCGAGCCGGATCAGCGCTTCTCGCAGCGAAGGCCGCGATACGCCCAGTTGCGTCGCCAGATCGCGTTCGGCCGGCAAGCGGTCGCCGGGCATCAGCGTGCCCTCCGAGATCAGTTGCTTGATCTGGTCGGACACGACGTCGGAAAGCCGTTTGCGTGTAAAGGACTGGATCGGCTGAAAAGGCATGGGCAGCAGGCGGCAAGACAATAGAAGATGCGTGAGCGGGCAACGGACCCACGGCGTGAGAGCCGCGTTGTTCGACTGCCCTTAATGTGCGTGAATTATACCGTTGGGCTGGACGCGCCCTCATTACCCTTCAGCCTCTCTACAAACGCGGCGATCCGCTCGCAGGCTTCGATCAGGCGTGTTTCATCGACCACGAAGCCCAGCCGCACAAATCCGTTCGCCGTCTCGCCAAACGCGCTGGCGTCGAGCACCGATACACGCTGCGCGCGAAACAGCTGCCATGTGAAGTCCACGGTATCGAGCCCCGTGCCGCTGACGTCGACCATCATGAACATGCCCGCTTCCGGCAATAAGCAACGCAAGCCACGCACGCGATGCAGGCGCTCGAACACCACATCGCGCCGACGCCGGTAGATCTCGCGCATTTCCGCGGCAATCGCCGCCTGATTCTGTACCGCCGTCAGCGCTGCCTGTTGAATAAACCCGGGCAGACCGTAGAGCATCGCCAGCGCGAGCCGCCCCATGTGCTCGATCAACCCGGCCGGCCCGATGGCCCAACCTACGCGCCAACCCGCCATCGCATGCGACTTCGACAGACTGCCGAGGGTCACCGTGCGCTCCGCCATCCCGGGCAGCGACGCGATGCTCACGTGGTCGCGCTCGAACGTGAGTTCTGCGTAGACCTCATCGGACAGCACCCACAAATCATGCTGACACGCGAGCCGCGCGATGCGCTCGAGGTCCGCGCGCTGCATCACCACGCCCGTCGGATTGCAGGGCGTCGCGAAGAAAATGGCTCGGGTGCGACAGGTAATCGCGGCCTCCAGCGCGTCGCAATCGACGTGAAAAGCCCGCGCCGGATCGACCGGCACCGGCACGAGCGTCGCACCCGCCGCACGGATGCAGGCTTCGTAAGTCAGGTACATCGGCTCGGGAACGATCACTTCGTCGCCCGCTTCCAGCAGACAGAGCGACGTGGCGAACACGCCGTTCTGCGCGCCCGCGGTCAGGATCACATTGGCGGCGCTCACGTCGCAGCCGGTCATCCGCCTATGCTCGCCGGCGATGGCAGCACGCAGGGGTTCGCGCCCGGACACGGCGCTGTAGTGCGTATCGCCGCTGCGTAAAGCGTCGATTGCGCGCTCGACGATCGGTGCCGGCGTGGCGAAGTCGGGATCGCCCACGCTCAATACGATGACGTCTTCGCCCTCGGCCGCCGCCTGCTGCGCGACCCGATGGATTTCCCACGCCGACGTGCGCCTGCCTTGCAGGCGCTCGACCAGACTCGAGTACTTCATTGGATTCATCCGTTTCGATTTGACCCGCCAATGTAAAGGCGCGCGCACGAAACGTCCAGATACGAAAAAGGGCCACGCGAGCGGATTGCCTCGCGTGGCCCCTCAGCGCCGCCCCTCATCGAGGGGCTCGGGCGTCCTTAAACTTAAACCTGCCGACGCAATTCCGCGGGCGGTACCTTCATCAGATGCCGGTACTTAGCGACCGTGCGCCGTGCGACCAGCACGCCCTGATCCGCGAGCATCTTCGCCAGCGACACATCCGACAGCGGGTCGCGAGTGTTTTCCGCAGCGATCATTTCCTTGAGCAACGCGCGCACTGCCGCAGCCGAACAGGTGCCGCCGCTTTCCGTGCCGAGTTCGCGCGGGAAGAAATGTTTGAATTCGAAAATCCCGCGCGGCGTGGCCATATATTTGTTGCCGGTGGCACGCGAAATGGTTGATTCATGCAGGCCGAGTTCGTCGGCGACATCGCGCAGCACCATCGGCTTGAGTGCGATTTCGCCATACTGGAAAAACGCCTTCTGATGCGCGACGATGCATTCCGCCACCCGTTGAATCGTGTCGAAACGCTGCTGCGCATTGCGGATCAGCCAGCGTGCTTCCTGCAGTTGCTGCGCGAGCGGCGAGCGGCTTGCACCTGCCGACTGCGCGAATAGCTCTGCATACATGCGGTGGATGCGCGCGCGCGGCTGCACCGCCGGATTGATCGCCACGACCCACTTGTTACGCACCTGACGCACGATGACGTCCGGCACCACATAGTTATCTTCGCTGCGGCCATAACAGTTGCCGGGCTTCGGGTCGAGCTTGCGCACGAGCGCGCAGGCGACGCGCAATTCCTCGGCGCTACACCCAATCTGCTTTTGCAACTCGGCCTGTTCGCGGCGCGCGAGGCGTTCCAGATGGTTGTCGACGATCTGCCGTGCGACGTCGCGCCCCGGCGTATCGTCAGGCAGTGCATTGACCTGCAGCGACAGACACTCGGACAGCGAACGGGCACCAAGCCCCGGCCGGTCGAGCGACTGCACGAGGCGCAGCGCGACCAGCAATTCTTCTTCGGTCAATTCGGGTTCGAGATCGACGCTATCCGCGAGATCGGAGAGTTCCTGGCGCAGATAACCGTCATCGTCGAGCGCTTCGATAATGAAGCGCGCCACCGCGCGGTCGCGGTCATCGAGTCGGTACAGGCGCAACGAATCATGCAACTGCTCGCGCAAGGTCGGTTGCGAGCGGGCCCACTCGGCGGGATCGCTGCTGTCCGAATCGCCGTTCTGGCGGCTTGAACTACGGCTACCGTAATCGCCGGAGAAGTCGCCCGGCATGTCATCCTGGCTGGAACTTTCCAGCGAATCGTTGCTTGCCGTTTCCGCCACGATCGAGTCCGGCTCGGCGGTGGCGACGGCGTCCGTCGCAGGCATTGCACCAGCCTCATCGCCTGACGATGCCGTGGCGAGCGCAACATCTTCTGTATCCGTCGAGTCGTACTCAAGGAATGGATTGGTGTCGAGCGCGGTACGCAACTCCTGCTGAAACTCCAGAGACGACAACTGCAACAGACGCACCGATTGCTGCAGACGCGGCGTGAGTGCAAGAGACTGCCTTGTGCGTAGTTCAATTGAAGGCATTGTAGTGAGGTCCCGTTAGTAGCTGGAAATTGATGAGTGACGTCAATAAAGCAACTGTCGTACCAGCTCGCGCAACATGCTGTTTTTTCTGGGGTTTGCCGTTGCAGGCCCGTCAATTGCGCAGACGCCGCGCGCCCTTTTTTACAAGCACCCGGCAATTTCCGGGCCTTTGCCGGTCCGCCCCCTTTGCCGAATACCGCGTGTGCCCGTCACGTAATTCGTCAGCGTAAATGTCTGTGCCGTAACGGCTTTTTCGCGTCGGCGCCGGACGATCGCTGACCCGGGCACAGCCCTTGCGAATCAGCTCTATGTGGACGGACGTCAGTCTTTGCACGCCAGGCGCCAGGTAGCGCAATGCGTGCACAGACCGTCGCCCGGTGTCGATAGCGGGCCCCGACGGTACCGTAGCGGCGACGACCCCACGCGAGTCATCGGCGGCATTCAGTTACCGCGATCGACCGCAGGCAACAAGACCGCCAATTTTTATCAACACCCGAAGGAGAAACTATGAAAACGATCCAACTTCTGAAGACTGCAGGTAGCATCGCTTGTGTCGCATTTGCACTGAACGCCACCGCGCAAACCACGACGGCCGCTCCGTCGTCGTCGTCGGAAACCATTGGCGAGCACGTCGACGACGGCACGATCACCACCAAGGCCAAGGCCGACCTGCTGGCCGCAAAGAACGTGAAATCGACGCACATCCACGTCAAGACCCGCCAGGGCGTGGTGTGGCTCACGGGTTCGGTGCCGTCGGCTGACGACAAGTCGGCTGCCGAAGAAGTCGTGAAGGACGTGAAGGGTGTGTCGAGCGTGAAGAACCATCTGAAGGTCGCAGCCGAATAAGATCGGGCGATCGCACCTGAAGAGCGCCGGCGATTGTCGCCGGCGTTTTTTCAGGCGTCAGGCTTCAGGGAGAAAAAGAGCGGTTCGCGAATGCGGACCGCTCTTTTTTTGGGCCGCGTATAGCGCGATAGCAGCGGGATACTCTTCACACCTTGGAGGTTTCGCGAGACCTGCGGGCGCTACGAGATCTACGAGACCTTGGAGACTTACGCGACCTACGCAAAAAGGCTGGCGCCCTCACGGGCGCCAGCCTTATCTGCCGACTTCAGTTGTTACCTGAATCCGAAACGCTTAACGCCGGGTCGCCGCATATTGATCGCGCAGATCACGCACCCTGTCGTGATTCTGCAGAACGCCCTGATACTGTCTTTCGACAATCGCGCGGACGTCCACCGGCAAATCCTTTTCGAGCGCGTCGTGATAACGCTTCTTCGCGACGTCCTCACCCTTTTCACATTCGGCGAGAATTTCGTGATCGCTGCGATCCGTCACAGCCGACTTCACGTCGACCCAGCCGCGATGCAGCGCGCCACTCACGCTGCCGCCGGTCTCAGGCTTGCCGCCGAGCGTTTGCACGGCATCCTGCAACTCGCGCGCGCCCCGAGTGCAGTCTTCGGCTCGCGATAGAAATAGCGTTTTCAGCTGCGCGTCGTGCGCATCTTCGGCAGCCTTGCGAAAGCCCTTTTCGCCATCCTTCGACGTTTCGACCAGATCATTCAGCACGGAAACAACGTTCGTAGCCATTCAATACCTCCAGGTTTCGATGATCTTGGAATCCACTGCCGGCCACTGCGTGCACTTGGGTAATTGCGTTACTGCACTTGCATCGCACGCGGCCATCAGGCAACGGGGTTCATAGAAGTATCCGCATGTGTCGTGCCTGGCCTTGAACGCATTCGCGCCGTCGCGCGCTGCACGCGGCCACCCTGGCATTCTTGCCAGCGCGCGTAAATGTTTCTCATGACGATAGCTCTCGTTACCCGCCAATCCACGTGTGCCAGCCGTTCCATCGATGGCACGACGGTTGCTTAACAAGCTCGCCCCGAATCACGCTCTGCATGCGTTCACGGACTGCAAAACGTGCCAATCAATTGAAAACAACGGGCAGGCAACAACGACAGGGAGAGTCACCATGAAGAAGATCAGAAGCGCGGAATTTCTCGCCGCTGTTGCGATCATCACGTCAGCGACTGTGATGCAGATTCGCGAACATATGCAGGTCGCCGAAGCGCCGGCCGCGCCTCCGCAAGCGGCCCAGTTGTCGTGCGAAACGACCCATCACGGGCTGGTGTTCGCGGCATGCGAGCCAACGCGTGGAGCCGCTTCTGGAGGCGAGGATCGCGCAACGCAACACCTCCGCAGCGCTTTGAAACTCTGGGTGTGAAGCCTGAAATAGCACTCGCTGAGCACATGCAAAAATGGCCCGACATCAGTCGGGCCATTTTATTGATGCACGTCGTTTAAAGCATTCGGATCACGCGCGCTTCTCCACAAACTCATTAATTGGCACCGGCGTTTTCAGCGGATCGAAATCGGCCCACCGCCCTTGCTGCCAACGGCCACTCGCCCGTTCAATCGCAACGCCCCCGGCTTCGCGCAACACACGGGCCGCATCGAACTGGTTGTCCGGCGAAACGTGCACGGCGACCAGCACGCCGGAATCGCGCGTTTCTTCGTGAAGGGGCGACCCGTGGCCGGTTTTTCCCTTTTGACGCGTCAGCGACATCGCGCCGACCAGCGAGCCGACATACGCACCCACACCGGCCGCAATCAGCGAAACGATCAATGGCGCAGAAAACGCCGCGAAGATGCCGACGCCCACCACCGCGCCTGCCACTGCGCCGATCGTGACGCCCAAACCGGCGCCCTTCGGCGCATCTTTCGCGGCGGGATCAGTATCGGTGTCGCCGCCGATTGGATAGCGCGCGTGCTGACCACGCGGATTGACGAAAAACAGCGTGACGTCTTCTTCGACGAAACCTGCATTGAAGAGCTTTTGCGCCGCTTCTTCGGCGGTCGGAAAAGTGGTAAATCGTGCTGCGACGATGAGTGACATGACGCCTCCTTGCATCGTAGAAATAGCGTTCACGGATCGCGCCGGCTTCTGCCCACACAGCACCTCACCGACGTGCGGCCGGAAATCGGCACGCGTCGCGCACTACGCCGTTGCACCGCGATCGGGTTCCATGCCTTCCACCCGGAACAGTCCGCTATGCAACACGACGCCTTCGCCGTTGTTCTGGTCGAGCGCTTCCGCGCAGACTGAACGGATACGTTGGCGGCCTTTGTCGAACGCGGTCATCAATGCGGTTTCCAGCGCGGATTCAGCGCCAAAATGATCTTCCAGCGCTTCGGCGGTGATCGCGCAGACCACCGCCTCGCCTTCTACGCGCGCCATGAAGCGCACGGTCAGATTCGCGCCGTCAAAGGCCGGTTTGTCATCCGGAAAATTGATCTGCATAAGGGAATCCTCATAAGCCGGTCGCGGCATGATGATCGCGTTCATGACGAACCCTTCATCGCGCCGGCGAGTTGCTCCGCCATCTCCAGGTGATGCTTGATGGTCGGCAATGCATGAGCGGCCGCTGCCTTCAATTGCGGATCGGTGCCGCTTTGGCTCTGCTGCGTGAAGAGATCCACCGCCCGCTGATGCGCCTCTACCCCCACCTGCTCCACATACGCCTGATCGAATTCCTTACCCTTCAGCGTCTGCAATTTGCCGACTAATGCGGAGTCCGCCGTGGGTGTCGTAGAAAAGCCTTTCTTCGACACCAGCGCGGCCATTCCATGCGCGAGCTTCGTATGGTCGGTAATCATCTGCTGCGCGAACTTTCGCACATGCGGGTCTTGCGAATTTTTCAATGCAACCTTGCTGGCGGCGATTTCGGTCGCGTCGGACTGGGAGGCCGTCTGCACAAACTGCTGATCTGCGGGCGACAATTTGCTGCCGCTCACCGGTGCATCGCTCGCCGGCGCATCGCTGGCCTGCGCATGGACCGCGTTGATCGATACAGCGCTCAAGCCGAGCGCGACGACCATGACTTGTAGGGAATACCGGAATTTCATGCACTTTCTCCCTGTTCGACGATTGACCCAAAGCGAAGTTGATTGACGACGCGCATGAAGTGGTTCCTTCTACGCGTCGCTCACCTTCCTTGCTTACGCCGCGTTGCGCTTCGACAATTGCGCGATTAGCGTCCTGTTAAAAGCGGGAAGATCGTCGGGTTTGCGGCTGCTGATCAGATTGCCATCCTCAACGACTTCTTTATCCACCCACGTACCGCCTGCATTACGAATATCGTCTTGCAGGCTCGGCCAACTCGTCACCGTGCGTCCCTTGATGATGCCCGCCGACACCGGCAGCCAAGCGCCATGACAAATCACCGCAATCGGCTTTTTCGCGTCATTCGCCGCTTTCACGAAGGCCTGCGCCTGGGGCAGCAAACGAATAGCATCGCCATTCACCACGCCGCCAGGCAATACGACCGCGTCGTAATCGTCCGGTCTGGCTTGGTCGAAAGTCGAATCGACGTTGACGGCATCGCCTTTGTCGACATGTTTAAAACCCTGGATCTTGCCGGGCTTCGCTGAAATGACGTGTACCGTTGCGCCCGCCTCAGCGAGCGCGCGTTGCGGCTCAATCAGTTCCGCCTGTTCAAATCCGTCTACCGCAAGTACTGCCACCTTGTAACCATTCAGCGTGCTGGACATGTATCTTCTCCTTCATGCTGGTGCCGGAAGTGAAGCCACTGCAGCACATTGCGCGGCTCCGCTCCTTCATTAATTGATAAGCACGCAAAAGACGTGCCCACATGATCGACAACGGCCCAGCACCTCTAAACGGTGTCCGGATCGTCGTCTATTTCATCTTCAGCCTGATTCAGCGGATCAATGATCCGGTCGGGCTCGATATCGCCGTTCTCGGTCAGCGTCGAATCGCCGTCTGCGGCTGCGCGCTCTCCGGTGCCTGCACGGTCGGTGTCACTGCCGAGTTCGCTGTCGCCGGTTTCGAGCGCGTGGTTATCCAGTTCCGAGTCCACATCGAACTCATGACGCTTTGCACCCGCGACATCGCTACCGCTATCGGATGAATCGCCCGGACCGAGTACACCGGTCGTACCCGCTGTTTCCTTCACTACCTGTTGCGGCTCTTCATCGGGATTTAGCGTACTGCTCATGGCTCTCTCCTAGGTTCGTGGGTCACACGGTTGTCTGCGCAAGGACCGTTCCGCCGCCAGGGTCAGCGCATCATGATCACGGCCCTGGCAGCGATTGACGCTGGGCATTGCCTTTGCTTAAGACCTGAGGGTCGGCGCCTCGCGCGCCTGGTGCCTGAAATTTCTCTACTTGCGACGATGGCTACCACAACCAGTACAACGCAACGCCGTGCGGATCGTTCTGACGAGAGCGCAACCCAACCCGAGATCGCCGCGATGCCGCCAGGTCTGCGTCACGCGGACGACACCCGACCCGGCTACACGCGCAAACGCGAAAAAGACGGCTTCGTCTACTTCGATAAAGCCGGCAAGCGCATTGACGACGAAGACGACATCAAGCGCATCAACGCGCTCGCCATTCCACCGGCTTATGAAGATGTGTGGATTTGCGCCGACCCGCGCGGCCATATTCAGGCGACGGGAAGGGATGCACGCGGACGCAAACAGTATCGCTACCACCCACGTTGGCGAGAAACACGCGATGCGACCAAATACGAGCGCATGGCCGAATTCGGCCGCGCGCTGCCGAGAATCCGCGCACGGGTCGCTCGTGATCTGAAGCTGCCGGGCATGCCCTGCGACAAGGTGATTGCCGCGATCGTGCAATTGCTCGACACGACGTTGATCCGGATCGGCAGTGTCGAATATGCGCGCGACAATCAGTCATACGGATTGACGACGCTGCGCAAGAAGCATGTGAAGATCGAAGCCGGTCAGTTGCGCTTCAGGTTTCGTGGCAAGAGCGGAATTGAACACGACGTCACGGTAGAAAACCCGCGTATCAGACGCATCGTGCGCCGCTGCGCGGAGTTGCCGGGGCATGACCTGTTCCAGTATCTCGACGACGACGGCACCCGCCATACGGTGGGCTCGGCAGATATCAACGATTATCTGCGCCGTGCGAGCGACGCGGATTTCACCGCCAAGGACTACCGCACATGGGCCGGCAGTGTCTACGCGCTAGCGGCACTGCGGCGGCTGATTTGCAGCGATGCGGCGCAGGCGCGTCACCATATCGTTGCGACGGTGAAGGACGTTGCCGCATTGCTGCGCAACACACCGGCCGTGTGTCGGCGTTGCTACATTCATCCCGCCGTGATCAGCGCGTTTGAAGCCGATGAGCTGCAAAGCTTGCCGCCTGGACAATCGCGACGCGGGCTCCGGGTCGACGAAGTGGCGTTCGCGGCGCTGCTCGCGCATGCGGAAAAACGGGCGGCGAAACTGGCACGACAGGCAGGCGCGAAGGGACGCAAGCTGCGGGATTCCGCGGTGGCCGATAGCATTGACGGCTCCCTGACCAGTTTGTTGAAGAAGTCGCGCGAGGTGCGCAACAAGGCCGCGAAGAAAAATGATGACGCAAGGCCCGGCGTGAAAACAGCACGACGTACGGGTCGCGACTCGAGTGAAATGACTCGGGCCGCTCATTGAGCTTTTTCACTTTACAGGCAAGCGTTGCAATTGACGACGCACAGGGCGCTTTATATGCGGTTATAGGCGAGTGTCAGAGCGGCCCTCTCTTTGTGCTCTCACCTGATACGGGTCCTCACCCAGGCAAGGCACGCCGGTTGCTGAACCTTGGATACATTCATCCGTAGAGGAGTCACATCATGCTGAACCAGACACAGACGCAAAGTGGCATCGGCCAGAATCAGGGCGCCCGTATCGTCGGCAAGGGCAGCGAGACCGCCGAAGGTCCGGGCCCGGACGTGATGGCAGCGGCCACCCTCGATGGCGACAAGGTGATTAGCAGCGACGGCGAGGACATTGGCAAGGTCAAGGACATCATGCTCGATGTCGGCGCGGGCCGTATCGCGTACGCGGTGTTGTCGAGCGGCGGCTTTCTCGGCATTGGCGACAAGCTGATGGCGATTCCGTGGCACGCATTGACGCTCGATACGCAGAGAAAGTGCTTCGTGCTGAACATGACCGCTGAACGCGTGAAAAACGCCCCGGGATTCGACAAGGACCACTGGCCGTCGATGGCCGATCAGACATGGGCGACTTCCGTCCATCAGTACTATGGGAGCGAGCCGTATTGGGGCCGTGACCGCTACGATCTGCGGGACGACGTGGGGGTCGGCGACATTCCGGCGGGTTCGTCGGACGCCCCCGAAGCGGGCGGGTTGAAGCTGTAAGCGTCGCCTTTTGCGGGCGCGTTCACGCAGCCAGTTTGACCGCGTGAAGGTGTAGTCAACCGTACCGCCCCGATGCGCCGGCATGCCGCCAATGCGGCAGCCGGCGCGTTTCGTATCGTGCGTCAGCTCGCGCGTTTTTTACAGGCATCGTCACGCGCACGCAAAAGGCGGCTCCGCTGGATCAAAGCGATCATCCAGACGAAACCCGATCAAGGAGGCGAAACCATGGCGCCCAGAAAATCCACCCGCAAATCCAGCCATCCCACAGCGGGACGTAAGGCCGGCCGGCCGCCCCGTCAACGGCATGCTCAGGCGCGTGCTGCGCATCGTGCGAAAGCGGCTAAACAACGCACCTCGCACAGCTCGCGCAAATGGTCTCATCATGTGATGGAGACGAGCGACGCGATGGACCTCGAGCATGATATTTTTAAAACCGGCAGCGCGGAATCGATCGCCGAATCGCTGAAGCGCTCATCCACTCATAGCCGTCGCCGTAAAGGCACGCCGTATCAATCCGCCATGTCGATGCTGAACTTCTATATCAATCGCGCAGGCAGGAATCTGCCCAAGGCCCGCCGCAACACATTGCAACAGGCCAAGCGCAAGCTACGCGAAGCATTCGGACGCGCGCCCTGAGCGAACCCCCGACCCGGCGTTCGAGTATGCGCCAGAGGGTTCGCGATGGCGCTCTTTACAACCGGCCGGCAGCGATTACGCGCATGCCGGTCCTCACCGGAAGCTCATGCGCGAAACATTGTGGTTTCTGATCGTCGGCGCCGTGCTCGTTTTCATGGGCCTCGCGGCGACGACTCTGCGGCGCCTGCCTATTAGCGCCGCGATGTTTTATCTGGCGATTGGCTACGGGCTGGGACTGCCCGGTGTCGATCTGCTGCGCCTCGATATGGTCGGCGACGCGCATCTGCTGCGGATGATTACCGAAGTTGCGCTACTGGTCTCGCTGTTCGCCATCGGCCTGCGTCTGCGCCTCGGCGTATTGGAAAGGCTGTGGACCGTGCCGCTGCGTCTCGGCTTCCTTGCGATGCTGGCAACCATCCCGCTGCTGACACTATTCGGCGTGTATGTGCTGAAGCTCGGCTGGGGACCGTCGTTATTGCTCGCGTCGATCCTCGCTCCGACCGACCCGGTGCTCGCTCACGATGTCCAGGTACACAATCCCGGCGATCATGACCTGCTGCGCTTTGCGCTTTCCGGCGAAGGCGGCTTGAACGACGGCATCGCCTTGCCCTTCGCGCTGCTGGGCCTCGCGCTATGCGCCGCACCGCCCGCGCTCGCTGCCGAACTGCTGAATCTGCAACTCGCGGCGAGCATGGTATGGGGCGTAGTGGGCGCCATCGCGATTGGCGGCGCGCTGGGCTGGGCCACCACCCACTCGGTCGCGTGGCTACGCATGCGGCATGCACAGGCGCTCGGCCTTGAAGGGTTTTTTGCGCTGGGTTTGATCGAACTGTCATTCGGCGCAGCGCAAATCGCCCATACGTATGGCTTTTTAGCGGTATTCGCAGCGGGGGTGGCGATGCGGCGCGTCGAACACCGCGCGAGTGGCGGTGCGTCGCCGCGCAAGGTGCTCGGTACCGTGGATTCCGAAGACGTGGAGGCGACCGCCGCTAATCCGAGCAAAGCCCACGCGTATGTGGCCGAATCGGTTCTCGGCTTCACGATCGAACTCGAAAGCATCGCGGAAGTCGCGGTGATGGCGATGGTCGGCAATGTACTCGCTACCTTGCAGGCGCCGCTTTTCACGTGGCAAAGCATCACGCTGACGGTGGCGCTGTTCGTGATCGTGCGGCCGGTGTCGGTGGAACTGGCGTTGCTCGGATCGAGCGCGACGGCGACGCAGCGGCGGCTGATGAGCTGGTTCGGCATCCGCGGCATTGGCTCGTTTTACTATCTCGCATACGCGCTCGAACACGGCGCGGCAGCGGACGTCATGCCGCTGATGCCGCTCACGCTCGCGGTCATTACCGCGTCGGTTGTCATTCACGGCGTGTCGGCGACCCCGTTGATGAACTGGTACCGAAAGCCGCGTGACGACGAACCTCCGTGAGCTGCACTGGATCTCAGCCGGCAATTGAACTCGCTAGAATACGGCACCTTCGTGCTGCAATAAGGCCCCTTCCTTTCGATGACACCCTCCGACGATTCAACCCGCACCGCACGGGCAAGCGCTGCCAATTCGCTGTTTGCATTCCTGAAGGCCCTGCCGCTCGGCGAGCGCCTGATCGAAGGTGGATTCATGGCGGTGCAGGCCGTCGCGGGAGCGAGCCTCGCGTTCGGGATTGGCCGTGCGCTGCATACCGAGCAGGCTTTCTGGGCGGCGATCACAGCCATTGCGGTCAGCCAGCATAGCTATATCGACACCCGCAACCTGTCGCGCGATCAATTCATCGGTGCAATGGTTGGCGGTATCTGCGGCCTTGCGGGCACGCTGGTCGGCGGCGGACATTTCGCGGCTTATGCCGCGACGGTTGGAATCGCCATCGTGATCTGCTGGATCCTGAACGTCGGCAGCGCGGCGCGTCTGGGCGGCATCACGGCGACCATCATGCTGCTGGTGCCGGGCATGGGCCCCGCATGGGACAAAGCGCTGCTGCGGCTCGGCGAAGTGACGATCGGCACGGTCTGCGCGCTGCTGGTGGCCTACGTCATGTCGCGCATCGAGCAACGCTGGTTTGGCAAACCCGCCGACCAGCGCTAGCCGGCCGGCGCTTCATCTTCCTGCGGGCGACGCCGGTAACGCCCCGGCGTGACGCCGACGCTCTGCGCAAACGCCTTGCCGAATGCGGCCTCCGATTGATAGCCCACCGCTTCCCCGATCTCCGCCGCGCTGCGTTGCGTGCGGCGCAGCAGGTCGCACGCAATCGTCATGCGGATCTGCGTGAGGAAGTCCATCACCGTGACGCCTGCGCGCTCGTTGAAATGACGCGCGTAGGTCGCCCGTGACATCGCGGCGAGTGCACCTAGTTCGGCGATGGTCCATGCCCGCTCGGGAGCGCTCAGCATCCCCTGGACCGATGCGCCCAGGCGCGGGTCGGCCAGCAGCGCAATCACGCCGGAAGTGGCCGCATTCTGCTCGCCGTGTACGCGCAACGCCATCGCGAATAACGCGTGGCTCAATGCAGTGACGATGGCGAGCGCGCCGGGTTGGCGCTCTTGTGCTTCGGTGCGCATCAGCGCAATTAGCGTTTGCAATGCGCCTAGCGTTTGCTCGCCGCCCAGCGACACATGAAATGGGTCGGGCAGCGCGTTGAGCAATAGCGCCGAGGGACCCGGCGCGTAGACGAAACGGCCGCAGAGGAGATCGACCTCGACGTTGTTGCCGTGGGGTTCATTTGCGCCGTTGCCACGGCTCTCCCCGTGACGGCGTCGCTGGCTTGCTTCGGGACCGGCGGCGGTACGTCCACCCGCATGGCTCTCGGCTGAGCGTTTTTCCGTACCGTTCACACCGTCATTGCGACGCAGAGGCAACATCCCGTCGTGACTTAGCAACAACGGCGCGCCGCTCCCTGCGCGCTGCGCATCGCGCATCCGGTGTGCGGCGCCACGCGGGAACAGCATGAAATCGCCCGCTTGAAGCCGCACCTGCGCACCACTGGCCGCCTCGACCACGCACGCGCCGCCCAGCACCAGATGAAACGGCGCGATGCCCGCCTCCATCGGCGCATGATCGATATCGAACGGGCCCGTCAGCAGGCAGCGCAAATCGAGACTGGCTTGCGGGCGGGCTAGATCGAGCAATCGGCTAAGCGTGTCCATGAGACGATCGCGCTAAAAGTTGAGCGATTTGAGTATTCAGGATATCGCGTCACAGCGCAATACTTTGTCTCACGACGCCGGCACCCGCTGACGCGCAGCAGACCAAGGAGCACTGCCATGTTGAACTGGATCGATTACCGCAAAGCACTGTTCGGCCGTATCGGCGAGATTGCCAGGCTGTCGCCGGACACCGTGAAGGCTTATCAGACGATGTCGAGCGCCGGCCAGAAAGCCGACCTGCTCGGCGCCAAAACCCGCGAGCTGATTTCACTCGCCGTCGCCGTGAGCCTGCGTTGTGACGGTTGTATTACCGTCCATACAGCCGAAGCGCTGAAGCACGGCGCAACCCGTGAAGAAATCGCCGAAGCGCTGGGCGTGGCCGTCGCGATGAACGCCGGTGCGACGATGGTGTACTCGGCACGTACGATCGATGCGGTGGCCGCTTATACGGCTGACGCGGCCAAGCGC
This sequence comes from Paraburkholderia metrosideri, assembly GCF_904848625.1. GTDB lineage: Bacteria > Pseudomonadota > Gammaproteobacteria > Burkholderiales > Burkholderiaceae > Paraburkholderia > Paraburkholderia metrosideri. Next base: position 450,229 of record NZ_CAJHCP010000002.1, on the reverse strand, counting down.
GCTGAGACGGCCTGAGGTCTAAGGACGAAGCGCCGAGTCATCGACGAATAACGGCTGGCGCGCAAGCGTCGCTATGCGTGAGCTGTTGAGGGCGGCGGTGATCCACTGTACGCCGCGTTGACACGAAATGCGTGTCACGCGGCGTGCAGTTGACGCTGTATAAAAACGTGCCCGACTCACACGTCGAAGTCGTCAAAGTCAACGCCCCCGCGCCCCGTCAGCATTCCTCCACAATCACCCGCCGCTACGCCTTTCATCAAGCTGCTTGCGACGCCCGTCGCCCTGCCGCTCCAGCATCCAGCCAGGATATTCCGCAGGCAGCGTACTCACCTGATCGAGCTTCGCGAGGTCATCCGATGAGAGCGTCACGGCGGTGGCCGCAATATTGTCATCGAGTTGCTCGATTTTCTTTGCGCCGACGATCACTGAACTCACCACACGCTGATGCAGCAACCAGGCCAGTGCGATCTGCGCGACGGATACTTTTTTCGCCTCCGCAATCCCGCGCATGACGTCGATGCAGCTATACGCGCGCTCACGATCGACCGGCGGAAAATCGAAATTCGTCCGCCGGCTACCCGCCTCGCCCTGTTGCTCGCGCCCATATTTGCCGCTCAGCAAGCCGCCCGCCAACGGACTCCACACCATCAAACCGAGACCTTCGCTGTGCATCATCGGCACGAGTTCGCGTTCGAGATCGCGTCCCGCGAGCGTGTAATACGCCTGCAATGTTTCAAAGCGCGCAAGCCCGAGGCGCTCCGAAATACCGAGCGCTTTCACGATCTGCCACGCGGCCCAGTTCGACACGCCGACATAACGTACATGGCCATGCTGCACCAGGGTGTCGAGCGCGCGCACGGTTTCTTCGATCGGCGTAGCCGGATCGAAACCGTGAATCTGATACAGGTCGACGTGATCGAGTTGCAGCCGCTTCAGACTCGCCTTGATGCCGTCGAGGATGTGATAGCGCGATGCGCCCCGCGCGTTCGGAAATTCGCCGGTCTGGCCAAATACCTTGGTCGCCACCACGACCTGGTCGCGCGGCACCTTGAGGTTCTTCAGCGCCTGGCCCGTGATCTGTTCGGACAGGCCCCCCGCGTAGACGTCGGCGGTATCGATGAAATTGATGCCTGCGTCGAGCGCGCGGCCGACCAGCCGCTCGGCGTCGTTCTGCTGCAAATCGCCAATCTGCTTCCAGATGCCGTCGCCACCGCCGAAGGTCATCGTGCCCAGACAAAGTTCTGAAACAAACACACCGGTACGGCCTAACTGGTTGTATCGCATCGTCGGGACTCCATCGTGAATTCGTGAAGGGGTGAGCCGTAGAGCGTACTGCAATTGAGACGATCCGGCAGCGGGGCCGCCAGGTCTGTGAAAATCTGCGCTGTAAGCCGATGTTCAGCTTCGGCACGGTGCTGAAAAACCTGCCAGACTGAGTCTTCGTCTTCCAATGACCCGGGTGCCGTCGCCCTCTGGATATGGCGCGCGGCGCCCCCATCTACGCGAGCATGAGTTCGGTTACCACGCCCCCCGCTGCCGGCACCGCCCCGTCAGACGCTACCCCAGGCGCCGTTTCGGCCGTCCCGGCGGAGCGCGAGGCCAGGCGCGCGCTCGACGGTTTTCATCCGGCCGTCGCGGGCTGGTTCATGAAGACGTTTCCCGCGCCAACCGACGCGCAGGTCGCCGCCTGGCCGCCCATCCGCCAGGGCCGCTCCACGCTGGTGGCGGCCCCCACCGGCTCAGGCAAGACGCTCACCGCCTTCCTCTCCGCGCTCGACGATCTGGTCCAGCAAGGCCTCGCGAATAACGGCGCGTTGCCGGACGAAACGCTGGTCGTCTACGTATCGCCGCTGAAAGCGTTATCGAACGACATCCGTCTGAACCTGCAGGTTCCGCTGCAAGGCATCGCCGCTGAACTCGACGCGCGCGGACTGCCGCCGCTCGACATCCGCACGGCCGTTCGCACCGGCGACACCACGCAGCAGGAGCGCAACGCGCTGAAAAAGCGCGCGCCGCACATTCTGGTGACCACGCCTGAATCGCTGTATGTATTACTCGGCTCGGATTCGGGCCGGCGCATGCTGTCGACGGTGCGCACGGTGATCGTCGATGAAATTCACGCGCTCGCCGGCAGCAAACGCGGCAGCCACCTCACGCTCAGTCTGGAGCGCCTCGATGCGCTGTGCCAGCGCCGTTTGCCACGCATTGGCCTGTCGGCGACGCAAAAACCGGTGAGCGCGGTCGCGCGTTTTCTGGTGGGCGGAGCGAGTATCGAAAGCGGCACTCCCGCCGATTGCGCGATCGTCGACGTCGGACACATCCGCGAGCGCGACCTCGCGCTGGAAATTCCACCCGTGCCGCTCGAAGCCGTCATGCCCAACGAAGTGTGGGAGCGCGTGTACGACCGCCTCGCCGAACTCGTCGCGCTGCATCGGACCACGCTGATCTTCGTCAACACGCGGCGGATGGCCGAACGCGCCGCGCGTCATCTGACCGAACGGCTCGGCAAGGAGGTGGTCGCTGCACATCACGGCAGCCTGGCCAAGGAGCATCGGTTCGACGCCGAACAGCGGCTCAAACGCGGCGAGTTACGGGTTCTGATCGCGACGGCTTCGCTGGAACTCGGTATCGATATCGGCGACGTCGATCTGGTCTGCCAGATGGGCTCGCCGCGCGCGATCGCGCCGTTTTTACAGCGTGTCGGGCGTTCGGGCCACCAGGTCGGCGGGATGCCTAAAGGCCGGCTGTTTCCGGTGTCGCGCGACGATCTGATCGAATGCGCGGCGCTGCTCGATTGCGTGCGGCGCGGCGAACTCGACGCACTGCGGATTCCGCGTGCGCCGCTCGATGTGCTGGCTCAGCAGATCGTCGCGGAAGTATCGAGTGCCGAGTGGCACGAAGATGCGTTATTCGCGCTGATCCGCCGCGCCGCGCCTTACGCGGAGCTGGAGCGCGATCAATACGACGCCGTGCTGCGCATGCTCGCCGAAGGCTACTCGAGCCGCAACGGTCCGCGGGGCGCGTATGTGCATCGCGACGTGGTGAGCGGCACGCTGCGCGGCCGGCGGGGCGGCAAGCTGGTTGCCGTCACGTCGGGCGGCACGATCCCCGAAAACGCCGATTACGCCGTGGTGCTGGAACCGCAGGCGATCAATATCGGCACCGTCAACGAAGACTTCGCCGTCGAGAGCCTGGCCGGCGATGTGTTTCAGCTTGGCAACGCGTCATACCGGATTTTGCGGATCGAAAGTGGACACGTGCGGGTCGAGGACGCGCAAGGGCAGCCGCCCAACATTCCGTTCTGGCTCGGCGAAGCGCCGGGACGAAGCGACGAATTGTCGATTGGCGTGGCGCGCTTGCGGCAGCAGATCGGGCGTCTGCTCGACGGGCCCGAACTGGCGGTATCGAACGGGGATGGGACTCACGGCGCAAGTACGGCTGCCGCCGGGGCCCAGGCCAACGCGACGCGGAAAAAGACCAGACCGGCGGCGAAGGCCAACAACGCGACAACGATGGCCGTGCCCGCTGCCGCCACCGCGCCGCACATCGACTACGCGATCAGCTGGCTGACCGCCAACCTCAATCTCGACGAAGCCGCCGCGCGCCAGATCGTCGATTACCTCGCCCGGGCGCGCGCCGCGCTAAGTGTCCTGCCGACGCAGGACACGCTGGTGATGGAGCGCTTCTTCGACGAATCGGGCGGCACCCAACTCGTCATTCACGCGCCGTTCGGCAGTCGCGTGAACCGCGCGTGGGGCCTTGCCTTGCGCAAGCGCTTCTGCCGGACCTTCAACTTCGAACTGCAGGCCGCCGCCACCGAAGACGCGATCGTGCTGTCGCTAACCGGCAGCCACTCGTTCGTTCTCGACGAGGTGTGGCGCTATCTGCACTCGAACACCGCCGAACATCTGCTGATTCAGGCGGTGCTGGACGCGCCGCTGTTCGGCGTGCGCTGGCGCTGGAATGCGACCACCGCGCTCGGCCTGCCGCGTTACACCGGCGGCCGCAAAACGGCACCGCAATTGCAGCGCATGCGCAGCGAGGACCTGCTCACGAGCGTCTTTCCCGAGCAGGCCGCGTGTCTGGAGAACGTGGTCGGCGAGCGTGAGCTGCCGCGTCATCCGTTAGTCGATCAGACCGTGGACGACTGCCTGCACGAAGCGATGGACACCGAGCAATGGCTCGCGCTGCTGCGCCGTATCGAGCGGCACGAGGTTCGGCTGGTCGCACGCGATTTGCCGGCGCCTTCGCCGCTTGCCGCCGAGATCCTCAACGCGAAGCCGTACGCTTATCTGGACGACGCGCCGATCGAGGAGCGCCGCACGCAAGCCGTGCTGAACCGCCGCTGGACCGATCCGTCGACCGCCGACGATCTCGGCGCGCTCGACGCGGATGCGATCGAAAGCGTGCGCGACGAGGCATGGCCGCAGGCGCGCAACACCGACGAGATGCACGAGGCGTTGACCGGCCTCGCGTGCATCACCGAGACGGAAGCGGGACGTCACGAAGGCTGGGCGGGCTGGCTGGCATCGCTGGCAGAAACGGGCCGTGCAACCCGCCAGCAAATTGCCGACGACGCCACGTTGTGGCTCCCCGTCGAACGCGTCACCTGCTTCCAGACGCTCTATCCGGACGCCCGCTTCACGCCGCCACTCGCCGCGCCCAAAGGCTACACCGACACCTGGAACGCCGACGCCGCTCTGCTCGACGTCCTCCGCGCGCGGCTCACCGGCTTCGGCCCGCTCACGGTCGACGCCATCGCCGGACCGCTGAAACAGTCCACCGAACGGGTCGAACAGGCGCTGCTCGGCCTCGAAGCGGAAGGCTACGTGATGCGCGGCCGCTTCACGCCGCAAGCCGTCGACGAAGAATGGTGCGAACGCCACCTGCTCGCCCGTATCCATCGCTATACGGTGAAACGCCTGCGACGCGAGATCGAGCCGGTTGAGCGCCACGATTTCATGCGCTTCCTGTTCGAGTGGCAGCATCTGACGCCGGACACACGCAGCGAAGGGCGCGACGCGCTGGCTGCGGTGCTGGATCAGCTGGAAGGCTTTCAGGCCGCAGCCGGCGCCTGGGAAGACGACATCCTGCCGGCGCGCGTCAAAGCGTATCTGAATGATTCGCTTGACGAATTATGCCGCGCCGGCAAGATTGTCTGGACCCGGTTGACCGAGCGCGCACGGGGCACTGCGGGCCCGATCCGCAGTACCCCAATCGTGCTGCTGCCGCGTGCGCAGGTGCGCGCATGGGGTGCGTTGCTAGAACCGTCCAGTCCATTGCAGTTATCGGCGCTTGCGCAGAGCGTGTATGACGCTTTATTGCAACACGGCGCGATGTTTTTCGACGAATTGCTGGGCGAAGTCCACGTGCTGCGGATGGAACTGGAAAATGCGCTGGGCGAACTGGTCGCCGCCGGCCTCGCCAATTCCGACAGCTTCGCGGGCTTACGCGCACTGCTGAAACCGGCGGCCAAACGCAACGCTTTTTCCAGCCGTCGACGCAGCCGATCGAGCGCGCTGATCGGCGGAATGGACGACGCCGGACGCTGGGCGCTCGTGAGCCGGCGTGCGGCCGTCGTGCCCGAAACGGCGCCCGCGCCGCAAGCCCGTCGACAATTGCCGCCCGAGGTACTGGAACACGTCGCCATGACGTTGCTGCGCCGTTATGGCGTCGTGTTCTGGCGTCTGCTCGAACGCGAAGCTGAATGGCTGCCGCCCTGGCGCGATCTGCTGCGCGTGTTTCAGCGGCTCGAAGCACGCGGCGTGATTCGCGGCGGACGCTTTGTGAACGGCCTCGCCGGCGAGCAGTTTGCGCTGCCGGAGGCGATTCCCGTGTTGCGCGAGGTGCGTCGTCACGCGAACGATGGTGCGTTTGTGTGCGTGGCCGGCACCGATCCGTTGAATCTTGCGGGGACCCTGCTGGTCGGTGAGCGGGTGCCTGCGGTGGCGGGAAACCGGCTTCTATACCGTGATGGCGTAGTCGTTGCAACGCTGGTGGCAAGCAGATTCTGGTTCGACGCTTCCGTGGAAAAGAACCCCGTGGATCGGGAGCGGGCGCGTGGCTTGCTCACGCGCAGATTTTAAGGAGCTTGCCCTTAAAAGTAGCTGCTGATGGAGACGCCACGCGGCGGCGCGGCGCAACTTGATGCAACCCGATAAAAACACGGTCGCCACCCGAAAAAACATTAAAGCTCGAAGGCGCGCGACCGTTAATGTTTATAAGCCCGAAAGCCGTCGCTTCGCTACAATGGGGTTGTCTTAAGTATGATGAAGAATGTTTGCCACCTGCCGCTTCTACGGCCCATACCGGCAAACATCGCCCGGGGATCTAATGAACGACGACCAACACGAGTCGGTGCTTCGCGCGCGGCTCGGCACGAGCAGCCCATGCTGGCGTCTGTCAATCGACAGCAACGCGCTGGAACTCACGCCCTCGGGCGGTGAGTCGGCTCACGTCGCCCTTGCGCTCGATCCTCAGCAAGCCTCACAAATCCGGCTTCTTACCGGCACCACGTCACACCTCGTCGTCGACGTGCAACTCGACGGCGCACCGCTGCGTCTGCATCTCGTCGGCAAGAAGCTGGACCGCAATAGCTGGGCAGGCACTGCGTCCGCTGATGACGACACCGAGTCTGTCGCGCGCAGTCTGCTCAACAGTCTTGCGTTCGCGGAACAGGTCGTCTCCGAAGTCAATTCCATCGTGGCGATCGTCGACCGGCACGGTCGTATACAGCGCTTTAACCGGCTCGCCGAAAAGCTCACGGGCGTCAGCGAAGAGAACATCATTGGCCGCGATGTGTCAGCGTTGTTCATGCGGTGCGCAGACGGTGCAGGCAATGCGAACGAGGCAGACGGTGCGGGCATCGGCCAGGACATCAACGGTTTTTTCGATCGCGGCGTGTCGTTCGAAGTCGAGCGGCGCATTAAAACAGTGCACGGTGAACGCCTGTTCGTCTTTCACAATACATTCGTGCAGAGTGGCAACGGCGTCGATGACCGGTTCATGATCTGCTCGGGCACGGACATCACCGAACAACGGCTCGCGCAGGAACGGCTCACCGAGCTGGCCAATACCGACGCGCTCACCGGTCTCATCAACCGCAACGCGATTCAGGACAAGATCCGCGCCGCGATCGACCAGGCCGCGCCGGACGAAGCGGTCGGCGTGCTGTTCCTCGATCTCGACAACTTCAAGAAGGTCAACGATCACTACGGTCACGTGTTTGGCGACCATCTGATCCGCGACGTGTCGTACGCAATCGGCACCTGTCTGAATGAAGGCGATACGCTCGCACGGCTCGGTGGCGACGAGTTCATCGTGCTCGCGGCGAAAGGCACCGCGCACGGCCTCGAAGACACCGCGCAACGCATTCTCGAACGCATGCGCACGCCGTTTGCGGTCGGACTGGTCGAGGTCTACACCGGCTGCTCGATGGGCATTGCGCGCTACCCGGAACACGGCGACAACCTCGAATCGCTGATCCGTTCCGCCGACACCGCGATGTACGCGGCCAAAGACGAAGGCAAGCGCACCCATCGGGTGTTCTCGCCGGACATGAACCGGCGCGTCGCCGAATACATGTGGCTCGACACGAATCTGCGGCGCGGCCTCGACGAAGGCCAACTGACGCTGCACTACCAGCCCAAGCTGTCGCTCGCTACCGGTGTGGTGCAAGGTGCGGAAGCGCTGGTGCGCTGGAACTCGCCGGAGCGCGGACAGATCATGCCGACGGAATTCATCCGTTATGCAGAGGAGTCCGGGCTGATCGGCGTGCTGGGCCGCTGGGTCATGGAAACGGCGGCCAAACAGGCGGCTCAATGGAAAGCGGACGGCTACAACCTGCGTATCGCGATCAACGTGTCGGCGCGGCAACTGGCCGACACCGCCGTGGTCCAGCATTTCACCGAGGCGCTGCAGCGCGCGAACCTCGACCCGTGTCTGGTCGACGTGGAACTTACCGAAAGCTGCCTGATTGAAGACGAAGCCGCTGCAATCGATCTGATCAAGCAGTTCCGGCAACTCGGCGCCCAGGTGCATCTGGACGACTTCGGCACCGGCTATTCGTCGCTGTCACAACTGGGCCGCATTCCGCTCGACATCATCAAGCTCGACCGCAGTTTCGTGCGCTCGATCAACGCCGACACCAAGGCTCAGGCGCTGGTGCGTTCAATGGTCGCGGTCGCGCAGGAACTCGATTTCAAGGTGGTCGCCGAGGGCATCGAGACCGAGTCGGAAGAACTGTTCATGAAGGGCCTGGGCGTCGACTATGTGCAGGGCTTTTTGTACGGCCAGGCAATGCCCGCTGCCGAATTCGAGCGGTGGTTGAAGGATCGGCAGAAGCTCAGGCTGATTGCGTGAGGTTGCGGGCTTCTGCGCTTCGTGTCGTGCCCCGTTCGACCTGATTGAACGCAGAGCGGCGCGGCAAAAATCGGCGCCGTTGTTCTATGCGCTCGCTGCTCTCTCACCGCCAGTGAGCGGACCAGCGCGCGGTCTCCTCGTCGCTCATCCCAACCGCCAGCGCTGCTTCACGGATCTGCGCCCACGTCGCCGGATCGATTGGAACGCCTTCCGCTTCGCGTTGCGCGCGCGTGATGCGTTCGGGTTCGCCGGGTTCGTAGATGTGCGGGACGCCCGCCGCGTGCGGTGATGCCTTGACCCAGTCGATAAATGCGTCGGCCTCGGCTTGAGCGTCGGGGGCGTCGAACGCGGCCGGGTCGACGATCACCGACAACATGCAGTTGATGATCGCGTTGGTCGTGCCCAACGTGTCCGCGTGGGTCGTGAAGCCGCCCGACAGCGCGCCGGCAAAAATCTCGCACATCGCGGCCAGACCAAATCCCTTGTGACCGCCAAACGGTGTCAGCGCACCGAATGGCGCTTCCTGCATGACTTTCGGATCGCGCGTCGGCACGCCTTCGTGATCGATCAGCGCACCGGGCGGCACCTCCTTGCCCTGGTTGTACGCAACGCGGGTCTTGCCGTACGCGACCGTGCTGGTCGCAAAGTCGAGCACGAGCGGCGGCTTGCCCGGCCGCGGATAGGCCGCGCAAAACGGATTGGTGCCGATGCGCCGGTCGACGCCGCCGAACGGCGCAACCAGCGGATCGCCCGCCACGTTGACGAAGTGAAACGACACGAGACCCGCACGCGCGCACTGTTCGGCCCAATGCCCGATACGCCCGATATGATGCGCACCGCGCAGGCCGACCGCGCAGATACCCAGGCGTTTGGCGCGCTCAATGCCCTGTTCCATCGCCTCGAACGCCACCACCTGGCCGAAGCCCTTGCCGCCTTCGACGCTCAGCACCGCGCCCGCGTCTTTCACCACCTCGGCGTGCAGATTCAACTTCAGTTCGCCGTCGGCCAGCGACGCGACATAGCGTGGGGTCATGCCCACGCCATGCGAATCGTGGCCGGTGAGGTTCGCCGCCACCAGATGATCCGCGACCAGCGCCGCTTCGCGCGGCGTGCTGCCCGCTTTTTCCCAGATCGCCTTGATATAGGCGTGCAGTTGATCGGCCGGAATCCGGGGCGTGACGGGTAGAGCAGTCTGGTGGTCGGTCATTCAGCGCGTTGAAGTTGGCATTCAGATTGACGGGGAAGTCGACGGCGATCAGCCGCTCAAGGCGCGGCTGCAATCACCTCGGCCACCGCTGCCGTCAGCTTCTTGCCGTACGGCACATGCAGGAACTCGTTCGGCCCGTGTGCATTCGACTTCGGCCCGAGCACCCCGCACACCATGAATTGCGATTTCGGGAAGCCAGCCTTCAACACGTTCATCAACGGGATCGTGCCGCCCTGGCCCATGTAGGCGACGTCGGCGCCATAGTGCCGACGCGACGCGTCGTTGAGCGCAGTCGCGAGCCACGGCGCGAGATCGGGCGCGCTCCAGCCGCTTGCGGCGCCCGCGTCCGGCTTGAACGTGACCTTCGCGTTGTACGGCGGATCGACTTCGAGCAACGTCTTCAGTTCGGCGACGGCCTTGTCTGCTTCGATCGTCGGCGGCAGACGCAGCGACAGCTTGAACGCGGTGCGCGGACGCAGCACGTTGCCGGCGTCGGCGAGCGCGGGCAAACCCGCCGCGCCGGTCACCGACAACGACGGACGCCACGTCGAATTGAGCAGCGCCTCTCTGGGGTCGGTCGTGGTGGGCAACACCTGACGGCCATCCTGACCGCACGCCCACGGCAGTTTCTTCCAGACGTCGTCGCCGAGAATCTGCGCGGTGGCTTCCGCTTCACGCAGACGGTCGGCCGGGATCGGACAATGAAAACCCTTCGGCAGCAGCGTGCCGTTCGCGGCGTCTTCCAGACGATCGAACAGTTGACGCATGATGCGGAAGCTCGACGGCGCAATGCCGCCGTAACCGCCCGAGTGAATGCCTTCGTCGAGCACATGGACTTCGAGATCGCCGGCGACGAGTCCGCGCAGCGACGTGGTGAGCCACAACTGATCGTAGTTGCCCGCGCCCGAATCGAGGCACACGACGAGGCCGACGTTGCCGAGCCGTTCACGCAACGCATCGACGTACGGCAGCAGATCGTAACTGCCGGATTCCTCGCAGGTTTCGATCAGACCGACGCAGCGCGGACGCTCGACCCCTTGCGCGTCGAGCGCGGCGAGTGCGGTGATGCTGGCATAGATCGCGTAGCCGTCGTCGGCGCCGCCACGGCCGTACAGCTTGTCGTTTTCGAGCTTCGGCGTCCACGGCCCCAGGTCGTTGCGCCAGCCGTCGAATTCAGGTTGTTTGTCGAGGTGACCGTACAGCACGATGGTTTCGTCGCTGCCCGACCGCGTGGCGGGCGTTTCAAAGAAGATGACCGGCGTACGGCCCGGCAAGCGGATGACCTCGAGCTTCAGACCGCGTACGGCTTGCTGTTCGGCCCACTGCGCGGCATCGGTGATCACGCGTTCCAAGTAGCCATGCTTGACCCACTCGGGATCGAATGCCGGACTCTTGGCCGGCACCGCGATGTAGTCCGTCAGTGCGGGCACGATTTCGTCGTTCCATTTGCGGTCTACGAATTCGCGTAGCTTGTCGGGGTTGATGCGCTGGGCCTGCTGGGTCGTATCGTCGGAGATCATGATGGCGTCCGTGGAGGATCTGGTCAGTCGAAACGATCATGATAGTCCGGATGCGGGAATGGCTGAACCCCCTGCCGCCTGTTCCGGGTAGCGGAATCGGGCCGGTCGCGTTGAGCGGCAGGTCCGGTTGACGCGCCGTGGTCGTCAACGCATGGCCACGCCCGCATCAAAACCGCGCAAATCGAACCCTTTCGCGCGACAATCCGAGGATCTCTCAAACATATGGAGCGGCTTCATGGGCGGCAACGTTATCGTTCAGGCTATTGCCGCCGTGCTGGCGCTTGCGCTGTATTTTCTGCCCGCCATTCTCGGCGACCGTCGCAAACGGCATGACGTGCTGACGCTCGCGCTGTTTAACGCGTGTCTCGGCTGGACGGTGTTCGGCTGGATGCTTGCGCTGTATTGGTCGTTGCAACCCAACCCGCCGAAGAACGTCGCGGGCGAGATCGTGCAGACACGCAAAATCGTGCGGATGCGTGCTTTTTCATCCGCGCTGATGGCGCGCGTGCAACGACGCGCGGCAACCCGGGATCGTCCGGAGAATTGATTGAGTTGTCGCGCGCGCGGAAAAATACGCGCAAAAAAAAGCCGGCCGAGTGACCGGCCGGCCAGGACAAAAGATTGGGTCACGCAGATTATCGAGCCAGCCTGCCTGATGGACCAGTTGTTACGCGGCCCGGCTTACACGGTTCCACAGTACCGAGCCGGCCGGAATCGAGCGAGGCTCGGCACGGACGTTGGCGGGCGCGAACATTTCGCGGCGCAATTCGCCCTGTTCGTCGAACCACTCGCATATCAACCAGTTACCGGGATTCAGCGCGACCGGACCTGCGTATGTCACGGTCATGCGCGGGCCTCCTTCCTTCAACGTAACGACGTCGCCGACGTTGAAGCTCGCGGCTGGCGGTGTCTCGAATGCGTCAATGGTAGCGGTCAGCATATTTATCCCCTACGGAACCGTTGAGCTTTATTAAGTCATTGCGCCGGGTTTCTCGACTTTAGCCCTACTGAAGGAAAATTCTAAAAGTTTGCCAAGATTAACAATTGAATTTATTCACGGCAAGTGCTTTTTATTGATACCGTTTTCAGATGCACGGGAATAGGCATGGTGACAACGCGCGTTTCGGCTGAAACCAGGAAAATCCCTAAACACGCGGCCAGACGCCATTCCGTGCGGCACCGCACGATCGTAAAACCTGCTGCAAGCGATTTGTCGGTTCAGGTAGAAAATGCAAGCGCTTTCTTCATATCTAAACCCGTTGAAAGCGGCAGATTTTATTCCGTTGCACGTCAAAATCAAACTTACCTATGAACAGGCAAGTCATCGGTAAATGCAGCGCGCTTAATTATGCTTTTGTTTAAGCCACATAATATTTGCCGCAATGCAACCAATGAAAACGATTACCGTACGGTTATTTTTCAAACAGGTTGCGTGGCGCGATGCAACATGGATTGCTGATGCCGCACCAGTAGTACGCTCAAACCAATACATATAAACATCAACGCCGCATTGATAGCGAGACTGATCTGAAACCCATGGGCATAGGCAGCCGGTGCCGCGCTGCCGCCAATCGCGCCGAAGAATGCGCCGCTAATCGCCGCCGTGCCGAACGCCGAACCGATCTGCAAGGTCGACGACACCACGCCCGAGGCCAACCCCGCTTTTTCGGGCGCGACTTCCAGCAGGACGATGCGCATGATCGACGGCAGCAGCAAGCCATGGCCGACACCGGCGCACACCAGCCCGCAGTAGAACAGCAGGTCAGGCGATGCGGATTGCGTGGCGGCCCAACCGGTCACGGTGAAGCCGACCGTCATCATCGAGAAGCCCAGCGTCAGCACGTGACTGCCGATTCGCCTGACCACCGCTGGCGACGCGAGCGGTCCCACCACGAAGCCAAGTGCGAACGGCATGATGGCGATACCGGAAGCAAGCGGCGACCAGTGCAGACCAGTTTGCAGGAAAATCCCATAGGTCAGGAAAAACGCACTGTTGCAGTAAAACAGGAACGCGAGCACGAGGCCTAACGCGAACGCCCGGTTACGAAACAGGCGCAGATCCACCAGCGGATGCCCTCCGCTTCGCTCGACGCGGCGTTCGGTCGCCATGAACAGCACGAACACGGGCACCGCGAGTGCGAACATCGCGAAGGTCCACGCCGGCCAGCCGGCTTCGCGGCCATGCGTCATCGGGTAGATGACGAGCAGCAGCACGGCGGACAGCAACGCCACACCCTTTAGGTCCACGCCCGTGCGTGTAGCGGGCTGGTTCTCCGGCACGAATTTCCACGTGCCGATAAACGCCGCAATGCCAATCGGGATGTTGATCAGGAAAATAATCCGCCAGTCGAGCCCGAACGGATGGTAGGTAATCAGCGCGCCGCCGCCGAGTTGACCGACGATCGACGACAACCCGAACACGAAGCCATACAGGCTCATTACCCTGGTTTGCTGATGCAGCGGCACCACCGCGCGGATGGTCGCCAGCACCTGCGGCGCCATCACCGCTGCCGCGATGCCCTGCACGATCCGCGAAATCACCAGCATGTGCCCGCTGGTCGCAAAGCCGCAGAGCGCCGACGCCACCACGAATGCCGCCATGCCGGTCATGAACATGCGGCGGCGGCCGAACAGATCGCCGAGACGCCCGCCCGTGATCAGCAGCACTGCGTAAGCCGATGCGTACGCCGACACCACCAGTTGCAACTGCGCGTTCGTTGCGTTCAGGCCGGTGTGAATCGAAGGCAGTGCAAGGTTGACGATGAAATAGTCGAGCGGCGCCAGAAATGCGCCGACGAACAGCACCGCAAGCGCCAGCCCTTGCCGCTCGAAGCGAGGCACGCTTTTGTCGGCGAGCTTTTCTGCCGACCGCGCAGCGCCGGCAGCCACCGCGCCCGGACAGGTCGCCACCGCCGCCGATGCGCCGCCGGGTCCAACGAATGCCGCCGCAGCGGACTTCAGAGCTTCGTCTTTCATGACCGACCGTTCAAAAATTCGACAAAAAAATTAGACGAGCGCGCGCATGGCGACGTCGACTATTCCGATTAACGCGTCTTCCTGATGGGCAACCCGCCCCAACACACGCAAACCTTGCATCACGCACAGCAGGAAATTGCCGACGGCTTTTTCGTCGAGCGTCGAATTGAATGCGCCGCTCGCCTGCCCGCGGATCACGGATGCCGCGAGCAACGTCGCCATACGGCGTTGAATGGCCGCGACGCGCGTGCGCAGTTCTTCGTCGTCAGGCTGCATTTCCAGCGTGGTATTCGTGATGAAACAGCTCCGCTCGCCGGTCAACGCGCATGCGACTCGCGCGTAATGCAGCAGCGCGTTACGCAGCGATTCCTCCGCCGGTACCGGCGCGTTCAATCGTTCGGCAAGCCGCGCAACCGAGCCTTCGGCATAGTGATCCAGCGCGGCCAGCATGATGCCGTGCTTGTCGCCGAACACGCCATACAGACTGCCGCGCAGGAGGCCGGTGGCCTTGCACAGGTCGTCGATCGACGTGGCGTGGTAGCCGTGGCTCCAGAACACCTGGCTCGCGCTGGTCAATACGGTATTGGTATCGAACTCGCGCGGGCGCCCCCGGGAGCACACTTCACCCGCTTTTTTGATGGATTGCTTCGGATTGCCGGATTGCTTCATGTGTCGGATATTATGACTATCCGTTCAATAAATCAAGGAGCGGTTTTCGTGCGGAGGTCAGTGGAGCATTCAACTGACTCCCCCGGCCACGCCACCGCCGTAGCAGCGGGATGTCACGCGCCCTTCGTGGGCGCGTACCGCCGGGACGCCTCTGCTAAAAGAAAAGGCCGGCTCCCGTTCGCGCATCAACACCCGCGAACATAGCCGGCCTTACCGCTCTACACGTCTCAAGCAACATCGCCCGATGAAGCATGGCCGCGCGAGACCCGGCGCCATGCCCTCTTCTCATGCGCCGATCCCGCTATGGCTGCGCATGCGGGTTGGCAATCATCGCCTCCGTCAGCGTGACCGGGTAACAGCAGCCGCGCGCTCGGCAGCCTCGCCACCTACCGCTGCACGCGTCGACGGCACACCCGATGACCGGGTTGGCGCGCCGAGTTCGTCAAGCGGCGTCCGATAAGTTTCCCGCGCAGTCCACGCAGCCAGCGCCGCGAAGCCAGAAATCACGAGCGTCGCCGTGCCGATCACAAACGGGATGTCTTTCGTTCCGGGCGGCGCCATCGCCGCGAACAGCGACGGCAGCAGCGCCGTCAACGCCATCCCGATGTTCTGTCCGATCGACATGGCCGACACTCGCGTGCGGGTCGGGAACAACTCTGGCATGAAACTCGGAAACACCGCATTGAAGCCTTGATAAATCACCCCCCACATCAGCACCGACGTGACGATCGCAACGGGTGCGTTTTTCGAGGCGATTGCATACAGGTACACGTACGACAGCAAGCCCGCGCCGAGCGAGCCGACCACCACGGGAATGCGTCGCCCGATTCGATCGGACAGCTTGCCGACAAACGGAATCACGAGCACGGCGACGAGGTTGCCGACGAGCGGGATCACGAGATAGGTATTCGCGTGAAAGCCGATGCCATACGACGGCTGCACCGCGTACGCCGCGCCGAAAATCGTTGCGACCATCGCGATGACGGCAGCGAGCGCCATAATCGCGATGCGCACGATATCGCGCCAGTTTTCGCGCAGCGCGACAGCGATCGGCGACGCAGGCACCGCGCCGTTCGCGTCCTCCTGGATGAACGCCGGCGATTCCGACACCTTGCGGCGGATCACGAAACCGGCTGCGAGCACGAGTGCACTCAGCAGGAACGGAATGCGCCAGCCCCATGCCGCGAACTGATCAGCCGGCATGTAATAGGCGAGCGGCATGAAGATGGCTGCGGCAAAGATCTGCCCGGCCTGCGTGCCCTGCAACGCGAAGCTTGCGTAAAAGCCGCGTTGGCCGAACGGAGCCTGTTCGAGAATCATCGAACTGGCCCCGGAGATTTCTCCCGCCACCGCGAAGCCCTGGACGAGGCGCAGCAGGACGAGCGCGATCGGCGCAAGAACGCCGACCTGATGGTAAGTCGGCAGCAGTCCGACCGCGAATGTCGAGATACCCATCAGGAACATGCACAGCAGGAGCAGATGCTTGCGACCGTGCGTGTCGCCGCGCCGGCCCAGCACGAAACCGCCGATCGGTCGCGCGACATAGCCGACGCCATAAGTCGCGAGCGACGCGACAATCGCGAGTTTCGGGTTGCCCGCCGGAAAGAATAGCTGCGGGAACACCATCGCCGCGGCCTGCGCGTAGATGAAGAAATCGTAGTATTCGAGCGCCGAGCCGATCCAGCCGCTGGCTGTCGCGCGCCGCGTCTGCTGCGCCGACGGATTGGGTATTGGGTTATGAGCCTGCATTATTTGTGTCTCCTGATTGGTTTTGTCGTACTGCGATGGTTGTCGCCGATGTGCAGCGACATGCCACCTCTTTCTGATATCCCGCGAGCATGTGCACGAGGCAATGCGACGCGGCGCCGACGCTCAGGCGTCCAGTGGCGTCATCTTCATGAACGCACCGAGATTGCCGAACTGCGCCAACGCCATTTCGGCACCGGTCTGAATCCGGCAGCCTGCATCACGCGCAACGTCGAGAAAACGCGTGACGTCAGGCGACGTGACGACGTCCGCGACAAGGATGTCCGCGCGCAGCGTCGCCATCAGGTCGCGCGGCAGCGGCAAGGTTTCGTTGCCGGCCATGCCGACCGGCGACGCGTTGACGACCAGATCGAACGACGCCAGCGACTCGAAATCCGTGCCGGTATCGACGGCCGGAAAATGCGCCCCGAGCAACGTGCGTAACCGCCGTGTTCGCGAGGTGTCCAGATCCGTCAACGTGATCGACTTTGCGCCATGCTCACAAAGGGACCACGCAATCGCGCTGCCCACGCCACCAGCGCCGATCACGAGCGCACGCGCGCCTGCCGGGTCGAAGCCGTGGGCGCGTGCAGCGTTGATAAAGCCATCGCCGTCGACCATATCGCCAATCAGGGTGCCGTCCACTTCGCGGCGAATCACGTTCACGCAGCCGAGCGCCCGCGCCCGGTCGCTGAGCACATCGACTCGAGCGGCCATGTCCTGCTTGTACGGCACGGTGACGACGCAGCCGCGCAGGTTGCGCCATGCGCGCATCGCCTCGATGAACGGACCGACCGACCGCGCATCAAGGTCGACGGGGATCATCGACGCGTCCTTGCCGTGCCGTTCGAACCACGCGTTGAAGTTGTGCGGCGATTTCACCTGTGCGATCGGAGATCCCACGATAGCCAATAGTTCGGTCGAGCCGCTGATCATGAATTGCACCGGATGTCGTTGTAAGTAAGCACTGATGATGCGACCACGATCGCCCAAGAACAACGCCTCAAACAGGAAAATGGCCCGATAAACGGTTGTACGATGCGATAATCGCATCATTTCTATGCTTTAAGAGTCACGAGCGATGAAAACGCCGCTGATCCACGAACGCGATCTGATCGTCGGGCTGCAGAAAGGGTTGGCGCTGATCCAGCTCTTCACCGACGAAACACCCCGCCTGAGCGTGCCCGACGCAGCGCAACTGGCAGGCTTGACGAAGAGCGCCGCCCGGCGCTTTCTTTTGACGCTGGTCCACGACGGTTACGCGCAAACCGATGGCCGGCACTACTGGCTGACGGCGAAGACGTTGCGCCTCGGACAGGCGTATGTCGATTCGGCCCGGTTGCCAAGAATGCTGCGGCCGATCGTGGAGAAGGTGGCGACCGAAACACGCGAACACGTGTCGGTCGCCGTGCGCGACGGTGACGAAGTCGTGCATATCGTCCGTAGCCGGGTGGCAAACGTATCGTCGTTGTCGATCCGTCAGGGGTTCCGGCTGCCCATGTACTGCACCGGCAGCGGCCGGCTGTGGCTGGCGTCGATGCCGGACGACGAACTCAATGCGTATCTGACGCGAGTCGATCTGCAAGCGCTGACACCCTTCACCCGCACGTCGATCGACGACATCAAGGCGGTGATCGCCCAGGTCCGCGCACAGGGCTATGCGGAGCTGGACCAGGAATACGAGGTCGGCATGCGAATTCTCGGCGTGCCGCTGACCAACCGGCTCGGCGAAATGCGGGCAAGCCTGACCATCACGATGCAGGTGTCGTCGATGACGCAGGCGGATATTCGCGAGCGGTATCTGCGATATCTGTATGAAGGGCAGGCTTTGCTTCGGCCGATCATCGATATCTGACAGCGCTTCGCCACCGGCGCTTGACTACTGGCCGACGCCGCTCGAAGACGAACTCGACCGCTACCGCTACTGCTAAAAAAACTGGCGACGGAATGAATTCCGTCGCCAGCTTCATCGACCGTTCGTCAATCTGGGTGAGCGCGCGTTACGTTTCGAGTTTCGCATCCAGCGTAATCGTCGCGTTCAGCACCTTCGACACCGGGCAACCTGCTTTCGCGTCCGCCGTCGCCTTGTCGAAAGCGGCCTTGTCGCCGCCCGGAATCTTCACTGCTACGTCGAGATGCACGGCGGTAATCGAAAAACCGCCGCCGTCCTTGTCGAGCGTCACGGTTGCGGTGGTGCCGATACGCTCAGGCGTGATGCCGGCCTTGCCCAGTTCCGCCGACAACGCCATCGAGAAACAGCCCGCATGCGCAGCCGCAATCAGCTCTTCCGGATTGGTGCCGATGCCGTCCGCAAAGCGGGTCGAAAACGAGTACTGGGTCTCCTTGAGGACGCCGCTGTCGGTGGAAATCGAGCCCTTGCCGTCTTGCAGGCCGCCTTGCCAGACTGCTGATGCCTTGCGCTTCATCGCTTTCTCCTGTTGATGCCCTGCTTCACATGCGCCACGACTGAATCTGATGCCGCCGCAACAGCCACGCCCCGGAGGTTTTGCGGTTCAGGCATCGGTCGGAAGTTCCAGCGCAGTGCAGCAGGTGCGGGCGTGGACCGAACTTCATCATAAGCGCTTCCCTGTGCCGGCGTCGTGACGATACGCCAAACGCCCGGCATCAAAGTCGCTCCCATCAATTAATTCAAAAGTTGCAACAATTATTCCGATGAAAGTTGCTTTATTACTTACCTTACAAGAAATAGACTCTTTTCAACCGATCGGGAGACGTGATTCACACCGATCTTATTAACAATTGAAATGTGTAGGTCATCATGAAATCGCTTATTTCTGCCGTTGTCGTCGCATCCGCTTTGATCGTTCCGGCGATCTCGTTCGCCCAGCAGGCCAACGTGCCGCTCACCCGCGCACAAGTGCGCGCCGAAATTGTCACCGCGCAAAAAGCGGGCCTCCTGTATCAGAACGATACGGAATACCCGAAGACGGTGCCGCAACGTGGCACAGCCGTGGTCGCGTCGGTACAGGGTTCGGAAGACGTGGGTGGGGTGAGCGCAGGTTCGTCGGACGCTGGCGCGCCGGCCGCCGTGCAGCAACGTGATCTGTCGATTTATCGCGGTCACTAAGCCGCCACTAAGCGGCCACCAAGCGGCCACGCAGTGGTGATGCGTTAGCCCGCCCGCCAGGTCACAGTGGAATCGGTTGAGGCAAGTGAAAGCGGGGGATGTCAACGCAACGCCTTGCAACGCCCTGGTTGTGGAATTTGCAACCGGGGCGTTTTTATTGCGTATTCGCGTAAAGCCGAGTGGCCTGGCTCGGCCCGACTTGGCGAGAAAATGCGACAGCGTCGCTGTAAAAAAGACGCGATTCAGAAGCAGCACGCGATAAAGCGTCCGCGCTGCCCGTCATTCAGCAAACGGCAGACTCACCTGCCCCACTGCCCGCATATCGAACACATTCAACGTCATCGCCACCAGCGCGTAGTAGCCGAGCAGGCCCACCAGATTGATCACCACCTGATGCCCAAAACGCTCGACCGCTTTCGCATACGTTGCGTCCGACACGCGCCTCGTGTCATAGAGTTCGCTCGCAAAGTCGTAGATCAGCGCGTCGTCGGCTGCCGCGAACACGGGGCGACGCCCCAGACGGATCGCTTCGGCATCCGCCTCAGTGACGCCGGCATCGAGCGCAATCGGATAGTGGATGTACCACTCCGCCTGGGCCTGCCAGCGTGCCGCCGTGACCAGAATCGCCAGTTCAGACAGGCGCAACGGCAGCCCCGTCCGATAACGGCAAAATGCGCCAAGACGCTGCGCCTGCTGCGCGAGTTCCGGACTATGAATCCAGCCGAGAAACGGCCCGTTCAGATTGCCGCGTGGGCCGGACAGAATTTCATCCAGCACGGCCTTCTGTTCGGGCGTGGCGGTGGTCGGGTCGAAGTGAGGCAAACGTTCGGTCATGATCGTGCTCGGGCTCGTGAGAAACGAAGTGACGGAATAGATCGAGTTGCTTAAACCGCGGCCAGCGCGCCGCTTATTGCATCTGCCAGCCGGCTGACAATCTCGTCGATATCGCGCGCGGTGCAGATGAACGGCGGTGCCAGCAGCACATGATCGCCAACCTTGCCGTCTACGGTTCCGCCCATCGGATACACCATCAACCCACGTGCGAACGCCTCACGGCGAATTGCCGCATGGAGTTTCAGACTCGCGTCGAACGGGGTTTTGCTAGCACGGTCCTTGACCAGTTCCACGCCGACGAACAACCCGCGCCCGCGTACATCGCCGATATGCGGATGCCGCGCATAGTGCTCGCGCAACCGGCCGCGCAACTGTTCGCCGCGCGCCTGCACGTTCGGCAGCAACTTGTCTTCATCGATCACGCGCTGCACTTCAAGCGCCGCCGCGCAGGCAGTCGCGTGGCCAATGTACGTGTGGCCATGCTGAAAAAAGCCCGATCCGCCGACGATCGCCTGATAGATCCGGTCACTCACCAGCGTCGCGCCAATCGGCTGATAACCCGCGCCGAGCCCCTTCGCGATGGTCAGGATATCCGCCGATACACCGTCTTCTTGGCACGCGAACAGGTAGCCGGTGCGGCCCATGCCCGACATGATTTCGTCGAGAATCAGCAGCACGCCATAGCGGTCGCACACCGCGCGGATCTTGCGGAAATACTCGCGCACCGGCGGTACTGCACCGGCTGTCGCGCCCACCACCGTTTCCGCGACAAACGCCGCCACGGTGTCCGCGCCGAGTTCGAGAATCTTCTGCTCGAGTTCATCGGCAAGGCGCTGCGCGAACGCCTCTTCGGTTTCGTCGGCGTGTTGTTCACGGTACGCATAACACGGGCTCACGTGATGCGCTTCGATCAGGATCGGCAGGAACGGCTCGCGACGCCATGCGTTGCCGCCAATCGCCAGCGCCCCCAGCGTGTTGCCGTGATAGCTCTGACGACGCGCGATAAAGTGCCGACGCTGCGTTTCGCCGGTCTCGACGAAATACTGACGGGCGAGTTTCAACGCGGCCTCGATTGCCTCCGAGCCGCCCGACACGAAGTACACGTGTTCAAGCCCCTTCGGCGCCCTCGATATCAGATGGTCAGCGAGTTCCTCAGCGGGTTCCGTGGTGAAAAACGACGTATGCGCGTAAGGCAGCTGTTGAGCCTGGCGTTTGATCGCGTCGATCACGCGCTGGTTGCTGTGACCGAGACAGGAGACGGCCGCGCCGCCGGATGCGTCGAGGTAACGCTTGCCGGTGGAATCGATGATTTCGATGCCGTCGCCCGCCACGGCGACCGGCAGTTTCTGCTTCGGCGAACGATGAAAAACGGTGGACATGGTGTGCAATTCCTTGTGGTTGCGCCGGTGTGATCAGGCGCTGGTCAGGTCAGAGCCGTCGGAACCGTCAGAGCCGTCAGAGCCGTCAGAGTCGTCAGAGTCGTCAGAGTCGTCAGAGCCAGACACCGGGCGGGCAATGAAGGTATCGAACGCGCATTGCTGTTGCCGGTAAACTTTCATCGCTACCCCCGCGCTGCCGATCTCGAAGAGCGCGGTGGCCAGCGTGTTTTCGTCGTCGGGATCGAGCGGGTCGTCGCGATAGACCGGCAAGCCCGAGGGCGCGCGATCATGCAGCACGTCGAGCAACGCGGTGGCTTTCAACGGCGTGGCGTGGGTACGCAACAGCGCGTCGACGCGCTGTTGCCGGTCACGCGATGAATCCGTGATGATTTGCGCTTCCGCTTCGCAGCCAGCATGGATCATGTGATTCGCGTGGCCGGAAAGCCGCGCTACGCTTTGCACCGAACATCGCTGCGCGCTGGCTTCGACGCTGAATAAACGCGCGTCGCCCGCGCAACCCAACGTGTGATGAAAACCACTCGCCGACGGCACAGTGCGCAGGATTTGCAGCGCTTCGTCGAGCGATGCTGCGTCGAGCACGGCGCGCGCGGCGATCATTCGGGGCACGCCGACTCGCGGCGTGCGGATACGCAGGTTGTTGATCGCCTGTGCGATCCCCGCGCGATTCGCCGCGAAGGTATGACCCGGCAACGAACCGGGGTAATAGAAACTCACGAAGCCGGGCTTGCCGGCCGGCTGGACCTCGACCATTGCGCAGCGCTCGCGCAGAAAGGGATCGCCGTCTTCGTTGTGCGCGATAAAGCCCGCTGCGGATTCCGTTGCGGCTTCGCTTGCCGCCAGTGTCGTGCAGCCGTCTGGCGCGTTGTGGATCAACTCGCCCCGGCAGTTCCACAAAAACACATCCTCCGCCGACCACTCGAGCCCTGCCGCCAGCCCGTCGAGTTCGGTCAGCAGCGCGGGAAAGTGCGCCTGAGCCGCGTCGCGCAGCTTCTGCACGAACGGATCGCCGCGCCAGCGCCGCACTGCGCGCCATGCGCCGCTTTGCTCCATGTAATCGGCAAATACCGGCCGCGCGATTTCGCCGAGCCGGTAGCCGATCTCATATGGCTCCCCGCCCACCTGAAAAAGCTTCAATGCATGCTTCGACGTCATGAATCGCATCCAATCAACAATCGATACATATTTATATGTCAAAACAACATTTGTTGTCAAACCGGACAGCAAAGATCCAGATGATGACGGCGCTGCCTGACAGCAGCGCCGTTCACTCTTGTCATAGGGAAAGACTCAAGGCACGTATGCGCCCTTTGCATGCAACGACTGTTCGGCGATAGCCAGTTGCTCGACCGCGCCTGCGCCTTCGAGCGCAAGCAGATGCGCGACCAGCGATTCGGCAATCGCGGTCGCCGCCACCAGCGACGGAAAAAACGACGGGCTCTCGTGCGAAAAAATCAGCACCTTGTCGGCGTTCAGCGCGATCGGGGAAACCGCGCTGTCGGTGATCGCAATCAGCTTGCTGCCTTTTTCCAGCGCCGCTTCGGCGACACGCGCCGCCTCGACCGAATACGGTGCGAAACTGACAACAATTGTTGCGCTATCTCGCTCGACTGTGCGCAGTTGCATTTCAAGCGTGCCGGCCTCGCCGTTCAACAGCGACACGGACGAACGAAACAGCCGGTAACCGTATACCAGGCCAAACGCCACCGCGTAACACGACCGGAAGCCGGCCACGTGCACATGAGGAGCGCGCCGCAACAGACGCGCCGCTTCCACGATCACACGACCGTTGTGCGCGGCAGTCACATCGAGATTATGTTGTTGCGCGACGAGCAGGTCGTTCGCCAGCGCATCTTTCGATTTAACGAGTGAACGGGCTCGACTGGTCAGCGGTTCGGGGCGCGTACGCACCCGCGCGACGAACAGATTGCGCAATTCGTTCCAGCCGGGAAAACCCAGTTGCTGCGACAGGCGCACGAGCGAAGCCGGTTGCACCTGCGCGCGCTCGGCCACCTTGCGCATGGACGAGACCGCGACCTCGTCGGGATGATCGAGCAGAAAACCGGCTCCCATCTGGAACTGCGGACTCAGTTCGGAAAAGCGCGCCCGGATCAGGGCGGCAAGCTGGTCAAAACTGTCTGGCATGCGATAGTCCGGCCGAGCCGGCGATAATGATGACAACAAATGTTACCACCGGGTCTGGGGTGGTCAACAGTGGGTGAAAAAAGCTGGTAGTTCGCAAACGATTTCTGGTCTGTCGCAAATAGGGTGTCCCGGAGATTTTTTCGCAAACAATGTTGCCCTGAAGTCCGACTGCCACATGCGACGTCCGGTAGCCGGAAGGGATAGCGGCTGATGCTTCACGTCGCATCTAACGTGATGCGCTATTGTCTTTCCCGGTTCGAGTCAAGTCGGGGTCGTTGATGGCGATGGCAGCTTCGATTTTTCGCACGTAGTCTTCGGGCAAGTTCGCTTCGTGTGCGCCGACCAACACGTGCTGCTTGTACCAAGCGTATGGCGGCAGGCCGGACTGCCTGTTCGTAGCGACGTACGTCAGCGCGCTCATTTCGCCGGCATCCGTATCGACTCGTACAGCCGAAGGCTTGTAGCCGGTTCCTACTCCTTCGAATCTATCGAACGCAGCCCGTTCACTGCACAACACTACGAAAATGACGCCGTAGACCCGGTCGCCAACGCTTCCCGTGTGCTCACAGTCGCACTTGCCAGAGCCGTCTTTGCTAACCTTGTCGAACACGAGCTTGTAGCCAATCATAAAGCCGGTAGCAATGGTTTTCGCGGAAGGCAGCCTAGCGACGATGCGTCGGGTCGACATGTTGGAGCCATAGGCGAAATAGAAAAATTGGTTGTCTGCGGAGCATGTCTGCAATTTCCTTCGCTAGCCGCGAGACTCACGAGCCTCTCTGGAGGCTGCCCGGAAATATATAAACGTAGGTCACGATGCGTGATGACAACCAGGGCGTTCGCCGTGTGCGGCAAACGCCGCCATCCGAGACCGTTTGCCCACGTCTGCCCACGTTCAGTGCAGCAGTGGCCAAGCGAGGTATTCGACACGTGCGGCCGCTTGAGTACAAGCAGCAGCACGAAAACGGCTGAGCTCGAAGAACATAATTGCCTCGAACTTGCTCCGCAGTCGGGTGCAATTGGCGACCCTATGCACCACACGCACGGCGCCAGTCACCGGGCGTAGTCCCTGTTGCCGCCGCGAACGTCCGCGTGAAATGGCTCTGGTCTGAGAACCCGCATGCATCTCCGATTTCTGCAAGCGAAAATGAAGTGCGACGAAGCAGTTCCTTGGCGCGTTCTATCCGGTAGGCGCGCAACCACCGGAATGGCGGCATCCCGGTTGTGCTTCGAAATGCGTCAACGAACTGCCGTACCGACAGCCCGCACGCGATTGCAATTTCACTCAAAGGTGGCTCAACCAGCAGGTCCGCTACGAGCAAATCCTTTGCTATGCGCTCCTGCGTCTTCGAGAGCACCCGGCAGCGCGGAGGCAACGCCCCCCGAAAGCGTCCGTACGCAATGGCAAGCCGTTCGTACATGGCATGCGCGACATGGTCAAAGAAGAGACTGCCGGCAAGCTGCGGGTCTGCCATCGCGGGGACGAGAGCCAAACCCAGATGGTGTAAGACGGGGTCAATTGCCCGGTCGACGTCATCCAGCTCCCCTACTGGCGGCAAAGCGGATAGCCCGCAGAGTTCGTCAAAGGCTGGGCGCGGAATATGAAAAAGAACGCACTCAAAGGGGTCCGGCAGGTTCGCTACCGGCTCGTTGGACAGATGACCCAACATTATCGAACCCGGAGCATACGGCTCTGTCGGGACTCGTCGTCCTCGCTTCCAAAGCTCTGCCCCGCCCGAGTGTCGCAATTGCAACGAGAGGATATATGCATCTTCCGTGGGCATTGGGGTGCTCTTCCCTAGCCCATGCACGGACGAATACATATGAGTGGCGGTAAGCTGTGCCGTCTTCAGACTTGTTGTGGTTAGCGTGTGTGCCGTGTCCACGTTGAACAAGTGAGCAAACTCCCGGGCATAGGTGTTGGTCATGACACTCGAAGTCGCGAGGCGCACAGCGCCATCAACGCTGACTGATACCGGAGCATCGCCGGCCCTGACCGCTGGACCCGACTGCTTCAAACCGGATTCCGAAGAAGCCGTCGTTCCGCGCTGCTTTGCCATTGCAGCCTCCCAAAAATAAGAGAGGAGTCCGTGTCCGCCGCGGACCACCGACCGTCATTGTCGCAGGACTAACAATCCTCGCCTTACAGCGCACACCGCAGCAATTGTGTAATTAATTTGTAATGCAAGAACGGCGCAGGATACAAGCGACGGTGTTGTCGTTCTATACTTTACTCGCTTGAACGCGAAGAATAACTAACGCAAAAGGACGCCACCAAGCGCTAAACGAATCCCCGTTGGAGTGTGGCCAGATGTCCAATGGACTTGTTCTTCAACCATCCGTGAAATCTTCCAGCACCGCTGATTGGCACGACGCCGTTGTCTACGTCGTCGACGATGAAGCGCCAGTACGTCGCGCACTGGCGACGCTGATGCGTTCGGTCGACATGCATGTTGAGACATTCTCCTCTCCGGAGGAATTCCTTCAGCACCCGCGCCCTCCAGTGCCGAGCTGTCTCATCCTTGATGTCCGACTTCGCAACAAAAACGGTCTGACCTTCCAGAAGGAAATTTTACAAAGTGGACTGCGGATTCCCGTCGTATTCATGACCGGACATGGTGACATCGAGATGACCGTCAAGGCGATGAAAGCCGGCGCGATGGACTTCTTTGCCAAGCCATTTCGCGACCAGGACATGCTCGACGCCATCGGTCAGGCGTTGGCCCGCGACGCTACACGACTTCAATCTGAACTTGCGTTGGCCGAGCTACGGGCGTCCTATGAGACTCTCTCACCTCGCGAGAGAGAGGTAGTACCGTTCCTCCTGGCCGGCCTGCTTAACAAACAGATTGCTTCGGAAATGAGCGTGAGCGAAATCACAGTCAAGGTTCACCGGGGTCAGGTGATGCGCAAGCTCAAATCGCGCTCTTTACCGGACCTTGTCCGCAAAGCAGAGGCGCTCGGCATTGAACCACACGAGGTGCGCCCCTCGTCTGGAACGAGTGGAACCAGGCAATAGCAGCTTCGTACCGACGCCTATGGTGAGCCGATTGCGACAGATAGCCAGTGCATTATCGCGGATGGCTGATAGGGCTTCTGAAGAAGGACGAGAGCGCCATTCCCAGTCGCTCTCGCCTGCAAAGCCGGCGTCGGATACGCGCTGATAAAGATGGTTGCCGGCGCCGCGCCTTGGGCAACGAGGCGTTCATGCATTTCCACTCCAGACATGCCAGACATCCGGATGTCCGAAATCAGGCACGCCGAAACAGCAGCCTCCCCGGACGCCAGGAACGCCTCTGCTGACTCAAAGAGGCGCGCCTCCCAGCCAAGTGAGCGCACAAGGCTCCCAAGCGCACGACGCACTCCCTGGTCGTCGTCGACAATGGATACAACAGGAGTTGTTTGCAAAATCGCGGCCCCTACGTCTCTCCCAGTGAATAACGCGGGTGTCGGACACCCGTAGTCTTGTAACTTAGAGACTACCTTACGGACGCGACCGGCGCGATGATACGATTGTATAAGCGGGTTGTACCCGACAACATCCGCTCGTCTTCAGTCAGGCTGTGGCGATAGACGCCTGAGCCGTGGGCAGAATAACGCTGAAAGTCGCACCGCCCTCGGTGTTGTTGGAGGCCAGAATCTGACCGCCATGCGCCTCGATAATCGAGTTGCAAATTGCGAGTCCCATGCCCATGCCGGTGGTACGGGTGGTGAAGAATGCATCGAAGAGTCGTGGGAGATTTGCGGCACTGATGCCCGGGCCGCTGTCTCGGACAGCAAGTACAACGTTGTTGTCACCGTCGGTCGAGGAACTCACCGTCAGCCAATGCTTGCCCGGTACTGTGGCCATCGACTGCAACCCGTTGATGATGATATTGATGAGCACTTGCTGGAGTTGCACGCGGTCACCCGACACAACCGGCGTGTCAGACGCGAGGTGCAGCACGAGACAGCAGCAGTGGCTCTCCATCTCGCCCTTTGTGAGCGCAACTACTTCGTCGACCAGTTCGTTGACCGCCACGGGCGCGTGTTCGGGCGGTGCACCCTTCATCAGTCTCCTCACCCGCTGGACGATTTCGGCTGCCCGAGCTCCCTCAGTAGTCATCTCGGTCACACAGCCTTCAACTTCCTCCATGTTCGGCGGATAGCGGTGCAACCAGCGCAGACAGGCTTCGCCGCTTGTGATGATGGCCGCAAGCGGCTGTCCAACTTCATGGGCAATTGAGGCGCTAAGCTCGCCGAGCGCCGAGACACGACTGGCACGAGCGAGTTCACTCTGCGTCTGTCGAAGTTGCGTCTCAGTCTCCCGGGCGCCAGTCACGTCCATCACCGCACCAATGAACTGACGCCTGCCGCCCACCGCGTCGGAAGCATGCGCCACAACGTGCAGATGCTTTACCCGGCCGTCCGGGAAAAGCAGCCGATGCTCGATGTCAAAGTCATCCGCCGTGCCGCTCGCCTCCGAAAGCATGCGCTCGAAAATATGGACGTCCTCCGGATGAAGCCGCTCACGCACAGTATCAAGGGTTGGCACACGGTTGGGGTCGGACTCAAAAATCCGGTGCGCTTCCTCAGACCAGAAAAGCTCGCCTGTGGCGATGTTCCAGCCAAAGCTTCCCGTATGGCTAAGTTGCTGCGCTTCGGCAAGGTACTGCGCCTGACTTTTCCTGACGAGTTCTTCGGCCTGCCTGCGCTGCGTTATATCGTTGTTCGTCTCCAGGGTTGCGCAGGGCTCGCCCCGGCTGTCGTGCTGGAGCGTCCAGCGGCTCGCCACAATCGCTGCGGAACCATCGCGTTTGATATGCACAAGGTCGCCTTCCCAGTACCCATCACGTGACAGTACCCGTTGTATTTCTTCCCGCGGCACGAGAAAAACGGTTTTGAGAAGGTTGTCGACGACCTTACCGACGGCTTCCTCCTTGCTCCATCCGTAGAGCGCCTCCGCCGCGTGATTCCAGTACGTAATCACGTCCTGCTCGTCACGTACGAAGACAGTATCGTGAGTTAGGTCCAGCAGTCTCGCTTGTTCCCGCTGCAAACGCTCGGATGTCCTGATACGTCGAACGAGCGAGGTAATAGCAATCGACGTGATAAAAAAGGCCGCGATTGGCACAATGTCCTGCGGCTTATCGATTGCAAGGCTAAAAATGGGTGGTGTGAAGTAGACGTTGAGCAGCAGGCCGCCCACAACCGAGAAAATTGCAGACGAAATGAAACTGTCCAGCAAAGACAGCAGCACGATGACAATCAGCATGCAGAAGCCAGCGGTGGCTATTCTGAGGTGAAGGGTCAGGCAAAGCCAAGCCATGGCGCAAAGGGCAACGCTGCCGCCAACCCATAACCGCACTAGGTAGCTCCACTGACTGTTCCTGTCCGACGAACCCATCTTGCCGCCCACGTCCCCTCCCGTGGCGTGCCGCTGGCCTCTCGCCCGACGACCCGCGCAAGCCCCGTTTCGACGCCTCCCCCATCTTTACTCCGTTGAAAGGAAAGGACTTTCTGATGCAACGCGTACAGACTCCATCATATACAAACGTATAAATGCGGTGCAGGTTTGGCTACTCGTTTCCCCTCGAAATAACCACCGGCGCTTAGGTTATTTCAAGAGAGTGCGTTATACGGCTGTATATCCCCCTTACGCCTTCGCGGCAGTGTCATACCCCACCGTAGAATGGATTCCTCCTCCTGTCGTACCTACTCTTCAGTCATCGCGATGGCGCGCGACTGATGGCAATACGGATTCTCGTAGCACCTCACAACCATCCTTCCGTCGCTGACCGCGATAAGGCAAGCAGACGGTCATTTGATGCTAGCTGCCGTGCCTGGCCTTCTCCCTTTAATCGACGCATGACAGCTTCAAGGAACTAGCCGTGTCACACACTCTGCATAACTGGATATTTATCGGCGCCAATGCCTACGTCGAATACACGTTTGTCAGTTGGCTTCACAGAAACGTCTATAGACGGACGGTGGACTTCCGGCAGGTCTGTCTTCAGTAGGTTCACTTAACCATGTTGGTTGTTCGATAACGGCATTAACTCTTGATGAGAGGAAATGATGTTGAACACTCAAGCGCTTCCTCGGCTGGCGGAATCACCGGCTGACTCCGACAAACCAGATTCCCCGCGTCACCAGCCTTCGCTTCGCCAATCTTCGGGTTCCCCCTCGCAGTCCGAAGCAGCGCTCATCGGACTATCACATGGGCGCGGTCGGGTCGGCCGGCGCCGTCCCGCCGATATTTCCGTTCCTGAGACGGACCCCTGGCTACGAACGCTCGCCGCTCTCCAGCGGTTTTCCGAGCCGCCGGACGACTCTGTCAATCCGTTTACCCAGCCGGAGTATCGATACCCACCGTCGCAGCGCGCAGCGGGCGACTCCCAGATGAAAACCTTCAACCTGACGGTTCTGGAGCACATGGCCAACTCTCGCGTATGCCTTTCCTGGCACGATCCGACCTCGTGCAATTACGAAGAACAGGTCTGGACCCCCGGCCTCGCCCGTCGCTCGGGGAGATGCGCGCTGTCAGGCGCACACATCAGAAAGGGCGACGCTGTGCATCGCCCTCAGACACGTGGCAGTGCGCCTCCTGCGAATAGTGACGCGATGATTCTCACGTCAGCGCTCGCACCGGTTCGCGACGGCTGAACGGCGTCCGATTGTCGCTTCTGAGTGGCCAAAGCGTCTCCCGTAGGAGTGTTTATCTGGTATTACGCCACCGTCATACTGTCGCCAAACGTGGGGACATGTTTTCTGCGGCGTCTACCAGCGCCGTCGTGCAATGCCCCATCAACTTGGAACCTGACGGGGCGATGGCGATGTTGACAAGAGAGGCGATTAGCTCAGGGGCGTACCTTGAACATTTCGAGACGCTGCCGAACCAGTGGACCCTGGAGAGAATCCTCAGTTCCCTCACAGAGACCCTTCAGGCGCGGCCGCCTGATGCGGCTAACAGCTGGATTTTCGCCTACGGCTCACTGATGTGGAACCCGATGGTGGAGTTTGAGAAACGGCAAACGGCAACGTTGCACGGCTGGCACCGAAGCTTTTGTCTGCGCATGGTTGCAGGTCGCGGTAGCCCCGACCGTCCGGGACGCATGCTCGCACTGCGCGAGGGTGGCCACACGAACGGCGTAGCGCTGAAGTTGCCGGCCCTGACGCTGAACGATGAGCTCCAGCTCATCTGGATTCGGGAGATGGTGCTGGGTTCGTACCGCCCAACGTGGGCGTCCATAACTTTGGACGATGGCACCAAAACGCATGCTCTCGCGTTTGTTGCAGATGAGAGCCGCGAGCAGTTTGAGCCAGATTCCCGTGTGGCAACCGTTGCGCCACTCATCGCCACAGCAACGGGAAAGTTTGGAAGCAATACCGAGTACCTGCTGAAACTGCATGAGGCTCTGTTCGAGTGCAGGTTGCAGGACTCCTATATCGAAGAGCTCGCGCGAGAGATTGAGCGCCTGTCGCGACGCGCCTGCTGCGATGTACCCGGCGCCTCCGAATGAGTGCAGCGGCTCACCACGAGTCGCTCACCGTAATTGCCTTAAGTGAGAATCATGGACAAACTTCAAGCGATGCAGGTCTTCACACGGGTAGTCGACACCAACAGCTTCTCCGGCGCGGCCGACTCCCTGCACATGACGCGTTCGTCGGTGACGACCATTATTCAGGCTCTTGAGGCCTACCTGAAGGTGCGCCTGCTCAATCGCACGACTCGCCGCATCAGCCTTACTCCGGACGGAGCCGCTTACTATGAGCGCTGTTCGCGCATCCTCGCGGAAGTCGAGGATTCCGAAAGCTCGTTTTCACGGGCATCAGCTCCGCGAGGAAAACTGAAAGTTGACATGCCGGGTTCTATCGGACGGCTCGTGGTCGTCCCCGCGCTGGACGACTTTCACTCGCGATATCCGGATATCGACCTCATGCTTGGCGTCGGAGACAGGCCTGTCGACCTGATTCAGGATAGCGTCGACTGTGCCATCCGTATCGGCCCGATGCAAGACTCCACACTGATTGCGCGACGTGTCGGCGTGTCGGAGTTTGTCACTGTCGCAAGCCCCGAATACATTGCCCGCAACGGCAAACCGTCGTCACTCGAAGAGCTTGAGACACACACGGCCGTCAACTATTTCTCCAGTCGGAATGGCCGCATTGTAGAGATGGACTTCGTCGTTGACGGCGAGCCGATCGAGGTCCGGATGCGCTCTAAACTCGCCGCCAACGATGGCGATGCCTACCTTCAGTGCGGATTACGAGGCCTCGGACTCGTTCAGGTGCCTCACTTTCTTGCGATGCCCCATATGGAATCGGGCGCGCTGGTCGAAGTACTCGGCAAATGGCGCCCCAGCCCGTTTCCGATTTCGGCGGTATATCCACAGAACCGTCACTTGTCCCCGCAGGTTCGCGTGTTCGTTGAATGGGTTGCCGAACTGTTTGAGAACTGTCAATTGCTTCGCGCCGACAACGTTCTCCCGTCCGGTATCGCCCAATACGTCAAGCATCGCCAGTCGTCTAGCGCCGCCGGCCGCGTGCTGGAGTCAGCGCGTGCCCTGGGTGCGCGCCGCAGGGATTTGGCGCCTATCTAGGCGGACCGCCCAAGACGGGAGCGATGCCATATGGCGCCCGTTCTATGACAGCACAATTCGCTACGAACGAATTGTCTTATCGGAAGTGAGATGTTTATCCCGCAGCCCGACGTATGCAGAATTCCTGCTGCTTGAACCTCCTTTACTTTTGGCGCATCGCGCAGACACTTCAATGAAAGCAAAGCTGGACATTAGGGACATCGCGATTGCAGGACACGCACAGAACATCACGTTGCGTAGCTTCAATCCGTCCGCTCACAGCGGTGCGCCAATCGTGCTGTATTTCCATGGCGGCGGCTTCGTCAAGGGTTCGCTGAGTGAAGCCAGCAAGCCGGCTTCACTCATTGCGGCAAGAGTTCCGGCATGGGTCATTGCCGTGGGTTATTCGCTCGCCCCGGAATTTCCTTTTCCAGCCGCAACTGAGGACGCCCATCTAGCTCTCGAGTGGGCGGTTAAAAACGCTCGAGAGTTTCGTGTGGACTCGAACCGGATTGCCGCGGTCGGACATGACGCCGGAGGCAACATCGCAGCGGGACTTGCCGCCATCGCGCGCGACCGTGGCGTGCGTCGCCTGTCGGCGCAGGCGCTACTTGCACCAATGCTTGACCCGAGCATGACCCGACTGATAGATGGAAACCGCTCGAGAAAGAGCGACCTTGCGCCCGAAGATTGCGCGCGGTCATACCGGGCGTATCTTCCACTCGCAGCTCAGCGCATTCATCCCTACGCTGCGCCACTCGAATCACGGCGCCTGGGCACGTTGCCTCCGACGCTGATAGCGACCGCAGAGCAGGACCTCGTGCGCGCCGACGGCGAGACCTATGCAAGAGAACTTATTACGGCGGGCGTGCCGGTTGAGATGACTCGCCATGCCGGCGTCTGCCATGGCGAACTTATCTCGCACACACCGGCACTCAACGATGTAGTCGAGTTTCTGCGCAAGCGGCTCGCATCTGATTGACCGGGCGGAATTGTCGCTTCTCTGAATACAAAGAAACCACTGTTCGATACTTTATAACAAGAAACACGGAGTCCATACTTCCGTCAACGCTGTACACCCAATGATTGGTGTAAGGCAAAGACGGCGCTGAACTGAAATCCAAACCTGTCACGTTTTTACAGACCGTCTTTAATCTATCAGGATTACTACTCATGCTTATCAATCGTAAACGACTCACTGCCGCGCTCGGTGCGCTGGCAGTTGTCGGCGCAGTTGCAGGCATTGGCTTCACCCACGGGACCACCTCGGGTCCGGTGAGTGCAGCTCGGGCCGCTGACGCGCCGCCACCGGCCACCGAAGTTGACGTCGCGGTTGTCCTCTCGCAGACCATCACGGATTGGCAACGCTATTCGGGCCGCCTCGAAGCCATTGACCACGTCGACGTCCGCCCGCTCGTCGCTGGCACCATTGTTGCCGTCCACTTCAAGGACGGCGCGCTGGTGAAAAAAGGCGACCCACTTTTCACGATTGACGCTCGCCCTTATCAGGCTGAAGTTGACCGCGCCGCGGCCCAGGTTGCGGCAGCAAAAGCGCGCGCGATTTACACGGCGACCGATGCAGCTCGTGCTGACCGCCTGCTCGCCGACAACGCAATCGCGAAGCGTGACTACGACGAAAAGCAGAATGCTTCTCGCGAGGCTGCTGCGGGTGTAAAGGCCGCTGAGGCGGCTCTGGAAGCCGCACAGGTCAATCTCGGATACACCAGCATTACAGCCCCGGTAACGGGCCGCGTATCGCGTGCTGAACTGACCGTGGGCAATGTCGTTTCGATTGGTGCGAGCGCGCCTTTGCTCACGACGCTGGTCTCGGTGTCGCCGATTTACGCGTCGTTCGATGTCGACGAACAGACGTATCTGCAATACCTGGGCCGCGACCGGAATTCGAAGGTGCCGGTGTCGCTGGGCCTTGCGAATGAAGACGGGTACTCGCGCAAAGGTGCGGTTACGTCAGTTGATAACCGGCTCGACACATCGTCCGGCACGATCCGCGTGCGCGCGACCATCGACAACGCAGACGGCGCACTTGTTCCGGGTCTCTACGCCCGCGTCAAAGTTGGCGGCGGTGAGCCCCATCCGGCCATTCTGATTGACGATGCGGCCGTCGGCACCGACCAGGCTAAGAAGTTTGTGCTGGTTGTCGACCGGGCGAACAAGGTCGTCTACCGGGAAGTCCAACTGGGCGGTCTGCACGACAACCTTCGCGTCGTGACCTCAGGGCTCAAGGATGGTGAGCGGGTCGTCGTCAACGGCATGATGCACGCCAAGCCAAGCGACACCGTCAGCCCGCACATGGTCAACATGGCCGACGCCGCCAAATCCGCTGCGTAACACGTGAGAAGGTCACCATGAACATCTCAAAATTTTTCATCGACAGGCCAATCTTCGCGGCCGTTCTGTCGGTGGTGATTGTGCTAGCGGGTTTCATCGCGCTAACAAAATTGCCAACGGCCGAATACCCGGAAGTTGTGCCGCCGTCGGTTGTAGTTCGCGCACAGTATCCGGGCGCGAATCCCAAGGTCATTGCTGAAACTGTCGCCTCTCCAATCGAGGAGCAGATTAACGGCGTCGAGAACATGCTGTACATGCAGTCGCAGGCTAATAGCGATGGCGCGATGACGACGACAGTGACGTTCAAGCTCGGCACGGACCCCGATAAGGCACAGCAACTCGTGCAGAACCGGGTTTCCCAAGCCATGCCGCGTCTTCCCGAGGACGTACAGCGCCTGGGGGTCACCACCGTCAAGTCGTCGCCTACTCTGACGATGGGTGTGAACCTCGTGTCGCCGAACGGACGGTATGACCTCACATATCTGCGCAACTACGCCCTTATCAACGTCAAGGACCGGCTTGCACAGGTCCCGGGCGTTGGCGAAGTTGCAATGTGGGGTGCTGGCGACTACTCCATGCGCGTGTGGCTCGACCCGACGAAGGTGGCCCGTCAGAACCTGACGGCAACCGACGTCGTGAAGGCGATTCGCGAGCAGAACGTTCAGGTTGCGGCCGGTATCGTCGGCGGCGCTCCGATGACGACGAACGTGCCGATGCAATTGAGCGTGAACGCACAGGGCCGGCTGAAGACCGAGGAAGAGTTCCGCAACATCATCCTGAAGACATCGTCGGACGGCGCTGTGACGCATCTGAGCGATGTGGCTCGCGTGGAGATGGGCGCAGCGGAATATGCTCTGCGCGCAAGCCTCGACGGCAAGCCGGGCGTGCAACTCATCATCTTCCAGCAGCCCAATGCCAACTCACTTCAGATTTCGACCGATGTTCGTCGAATCACGGCAGAGTTGCAGAAAGACATGCCCGAAGGTGTCGAAGCGAAGATTGTCTACGACCCGACGCAATTCGTCCGGGAAAGTATCGACGCGGTTGTCCACACTCTCTTTGAAGCTATCGTTCTTGTCGTTATCGTTGTTATCGTCTTCCTGCAGACCTGGCGAGCCTCTCTGATTCCATTGCTGGCAGTGCCCGTGTCGATTGTGGGTACGTTCTCGTTGATG
Organism: Paraburkholderia metrosideri; assembly: GCF_904848625.1. Taxonomy (GTDB): domain Bacteria; phylum Pseudomonadota; class Gammaproteobacteria; order Burkholderiales; family Burkholderiaceae; genus Paraburkholderia; species Paraburkholderia metrosideri. Next base: position 414,204 of record NZ_CAJHCP010000002.1, on the reverse strand, counting down.
CTGGCATTCGGCTTCACCATTAATGCTTTGTCTCTATTCGGCATGGTTCTGGCCATCGGGATCGTGGTCGACGATGCGATTGTGGTGGTGGAGAACGTCGAGCGAAACATCGCTGCGGGCCTGACGCCACTTGAGGCTTCGTACGAAGCGATGCGGGAGGTTAGTGGACCGATTGTCGCCATTGCGCTGACTCTCGTAGCCGTGTTCGTGCCGCTGGCATTCATGTCGGGCCTGACCGGTCAGTTCTACAAGCAGTTCGCGATGACGATTGCGATTTCGACCGTCATCTCGGCGTTCAACTCGCTCACACTGTCGCCCGCGCTTTCAGCGCTGCTGCTGAAAGACCATCACGCGCCCAAGGACTGGCTCACCCGAATCATGGACCGCATTCTGGGACCGTTCTTCAACGTGTTCAACAAGGTGTTCCATCGTGGCTCGGAAGCGTACGGTAAGGGTGTCGGCGGCATCATCAATCGCAAGGCCGCGATGATGGTCGTCTATGGAGTCCTGCTGGGCGGCACGTTCCTGTTCGGCAAGATTGTGCCCGGCGGCTTTGTGCCGGGTCAGGACAAGGACTACCTCGTTAGCATTCTGCAGTTGCCTCCGGGTGCATCGCTCGACCGGACAGAGAAAGTCGTTCATGAGATGGGCATCATTGCCCGCAAGCAGCCGGGTGTCGTGCACTCGCCGGAATTCCCGGGCTTGAACGTTACCGGCCTGATGAATTCATCGAGCAGCGGCCTGGTGTTCCCTGTGATGAGCCCGTCGAAACATCGCACCAGGGATGAATCGGCAACGGCAATTGTCGGAAATCTGAACAAGGAATATGCGGGCATCAAGGACGCAATGATTGCGCCCTTTCCACCCCCTCCGGTGTCGGGTCTGGGTACTATCGGCGGGTTCAAGCTGCAGATTGAAGACCGTGGCGCACTGGGTTACGAAGCGCTGAACAAGGCGGTTCAATCGTTCCTCGCGGCTGCAGCAAAAGCGCCCGAACTCGGCCCGTCTTTCTCAAGCTATCAGATTAACGTCCCGCAACTGAACGTTGAACTGGACCGCGAGAAAGCCAAGCAACTGGGCGTCTCCGTGACTGACGTGTTCGACACGATGCAGATTTACCTGGGCTCGCTGTACGTGAACGATTTCAACAAGTTCGGTCGTGTCTATCAGGTTCGTGCGCAGGCTGATGCTCCGTTCCGCACCTCGGCTGAAAGCATTCTCCAACTCAAGACCCGCAATGCATCGGGTGAGATGGTCCCGCTGTCGTCGCTCATCAAGGTGACGCCGACGTTCGGTCCGGAGACGGTTATTCGCTACAACGGCTTTCTCGCGGCGGATATCAATGGTGGACCGGCGCCGGGATATTCGTCCGGCCAGGCAATGGCCGCTGTCGAACGCATCGCGGCTGAAACTTTGCCGCACGGCATCAAGTTCGAATGGACCGACCTGACATATCAACAGATTCTGACGGGCAACGCAGCCTTCTGGGTGTTCCCTATCAGTGTCCTACTGGTGTTCCTCGTGCTGGCCGCCATGTATGAAAGCTTGACGCTGCCACTGGCGATTCTGCTGATTGTGCCAATGAGCATTCTGTCCGCGCTCTTCGGCGTGTGGCTCACCCGGGGTGACAACAACATCTTCACCCAGATTGGTCTGATGGTGCTGGTGGGGTTGTCGGCGAAAAACGCGATTCTCATTGTGGAGTTCGCACGTGAGCTGGAAATTCAGGGCCGCACGATTGTTCAGGCCGCGATTGAAGCCTGCCGTCTGCGTTTGCGTCCGATTCTGATGACCTCCATCGCGTTCATCATGGGTGTGATTCCGCTGGTTATCTCCACTGGAGCAGGTTCAGAAATGCGTCGCGCAATGGGTATCGCCGTCTTCTTCGGGATGCTGGGAGTAACGCTGTTTGGTCTGATTCTCACCCCTGTGTTCTATGTAATTCTCCGCAAACTCTCTGGCGGCAAACAGCTCACGGACAAACATGGTAAGCATCCGCACGTTCATGGTCCGCACAGCCACGATGGCGAGCGCGACAGCAACGGTGGCAAAGGTGGCTCCGCAGGCGGTTTAACCGCTCCCGGTGCGAAAGTACCGGAACCAGCCCTTCAGGAATAAGGAGACCGTCATGAAAGGAATTTTTTTAACGAAGAAGGGTTTTGCCGGCTCGCTGCTGATGAGCGCCCTGCTGATTCTGGCCGGCTGCTCGCTGGCACCCAAGTACGAGGTGCCATCGACGCCCACGACCGCAACTTTCAAAGAGGCGCCGCAGCAGCCGTTGTCATCGGAAGAAACCGGCACATGGAAGACGGCGCAACCGTCCGAAGACGTCGCACGCGGTGAATGGTGGACCGTGTTCGAGGACGCGAAGCTGAACGAACTCGAACAGCAGGCGTTGGATGCGAACCAGAACCTCAAAGCGGCAGCAGCCCGTGTGAAGGAAGCACGGGCGATGAACCAGGCCGCGCGCGCAGGTCTGTTCCCGTCGCTCGACGCGGGCTTCGGTCCGACGAGGCAGCGGGTCTCAGCCGCTTCCCTCTTTGAGTCGGATGGCACGAATGTACCGCAGCAGACCTTCTGGCGCGCTCAGGCCAGCGCATCGTATGAAGTCGACCTTTTTGGTCGTGTTGCGTCGACAGTCGACGCGGCGCGCGCCGACACGCAGCGCAGCGAAGCATTGTTTCGCTCGGTGATGCTTGCCCTGCAGGCAGACGTCGCCCAGAACTACTTCGCACTGCGTGAACTCGACGCCGAATCCGAGGTGTTCAAGAACGCTGTCGACCTCAGACAGCAGGCCCTGAATCTGGTACAGCGCCGCTATTCGGAAGGCGAAATCACTGAACTCGACCTCTCGAGGGCGAAGGCCGAACTGGCCACTGCGCAGTCGGATGCAATGACTGTGCAGCGTCTTCGAGCCGCATCTGAGCACAGCCTCGCGGTATTACTCGGCAAGGCGCCGGCCGAGTTCTCTATGGTCGCGGACCCGATTGCGCCGGTCAACCTGCGCGTGCCGCCGGGACTGCCCTCTTCGCTGCTCGAGCGTCGGCCGGACATCGCGGCTGCAGAGCGTTCGATGGCCGCGGCGAACTCGCGTATCGGTATCGCGAAGGCGGCGTTCTTTCCTTCGCTCACCATCACAGGTACAGGCGGCTTCGAATCGGCGACGATTGGTGACCTCTTCAAATGGAGCAGCCGCGCTTTCTTGCTCGGACCTCTTGCAGGGACGGCGCTGAACATCCCGATTTTTGACGGTGGACGTCGCAAAGGCAACCTTGCGAATGCGCGCGCCGTCTACGAGGAGGATGTCGCGAACTATCGGCAGCAGGTGCTCGTGGCGTTCCGGGAGGTCGAAGACAACCTGTCGGACATGCGCATCCTGGAAGACCAGACGAAGACGCAGAACGAAGCCGTCACGGCATCACAACGTGCAGCAGACCTCTCCCGCTCGCAATACACCGAGGGCGCGGTGAACTATCTCGACGTCATCGATGCGGAGCGCACCGTCCTGCAGGCCCGCCGCTCAGCGGTGCAATTGCAAGGCGTGCAGGCTGCCTCCACAGTCAACCTGATTCGCGCGCTTGGCGGCGGCTGGGGTGACGTGGTCCCCCAACCTGTCCAGCCGGCCATTGGACAGGTTGGGACCACAGCCCCGGTGCAAACAGCAGTCGCACAGAAGTAACGGAGCAGTCGTGAGTTGAGCTTTACGCAGCCCGTCGACAACTACGACAATAGCCTGCGTACCAACTCACGCCCGCGTTGCTCGTGGGTACAGGCTAGACGTACATGAAGGCGAGCGGCGACACATCAGCGAGCTATCACCAGGCTTCGCTCGGCGCCGACTAGGGGCTGTCCAAGCGCACTGACTTCTACGCGATGGCGGCCTATCAGCACGCGAGCGGCACGCAAGTTCTAAACTCCAAAGTCGGATCAGCGTTTCTGGTCCGACGAGCAGAAACAGAAAAAAGCGCGAGGACTGCCGAATTCGCGCTTTTTTCGCCCATCAAATCGAATCAGGATTGCAGCCCGTAGGTTACGCCGCACTCGGCACACGAGACTACCAGAGCCAGGGTCGCAAGCCTTGTGCTATCCGTGCTTCCATCCCTGACAAACTCAAACTTCGCCCTAGCTTCTTCGTCGCCGACCACTGAAACGTCCGGCGACCCACAGATTGCGCAGTCGACCAGCGTTGCAACGTCAAACCCAGACATTGCAACCTGGCCTTCGCTGCGGGTTATAGCGCCGTTCATCGGTCCAATCCCTCATCTCTACTTCGAAGCAGCCGCGGCTTCCCCACCAGGCTGCGCCTGAACAGCCAAATCGCTGGCGCTCTCGGCGGGCTCTTCGTATGAAGGCAGAGCTTTACCCTCGTTCAACAGATATGCACGTCGCTGCATGTATCCGTCACGCACAAAGCTGTACTTATCGAGAGCCGCCTGTTCAAGAAGGGTAGGTCCCTGCGCGACCAATGCCTCCGCTGCCCTCCACGAGAGCATCACTGGCGGCGCTGGGCAGAATCAGCGCGAGCGAAACGCGCAGAAGTCGCGAACCCATTGAATCGCCAGTTTGATGAGTGAAAGCATTGGTCATGGCAAAGACCCCTTCATTTGGCTGCTGGAGGCTTCCCGCCACCGGCGCAAACCAAGATTAGCCAGACTGTCGCTTCAGATAAAGATTGGTTTTCCGAATTGATTTCTTGTCGTCATCGAACAATCCTTGGAGAGCCTGCTTAATGCCTTGTACCAACTTACGGGGACTCGTCTTCTTCAAGAAGGGGCGCAAGTATGTCGACTACTGATTGAAGAATCATCGCGTGTGCGTTCAGAGGAACCAGTCTCCCCTGAGGCTTAAATACCAGGTCTCCCCGTCGAATAACTTTTCCACTGATGACGCAGACGCCGGACAAGCGAGATATTGCGGCCCGCCAAGTCTGGTAGCCATACCTGCAACTCGGTTCATTCCAGGTTACGGTCGCCGAGGTCGGCCCCGTGCGCTCCACAATGCTCACAACAAGTTCTGGCGGCGGCGTATAAATCGTCCGCGCCTTGAGTATGACTTGTGTTGCGGAAAGCCCGCGGGTTGTATCCCGTTTAAGGCCCTTTGAAGAAACCCTGAGCTCGCCAAGCAGGTGGCCCCACGGGTCCCTGTTGTTTTTGAGAAAACGCATTGCCTGCTCCTGAAACACGCCACTACCCTTGCGTTCTCTCTTGTGCGCGCCGCAACACCTGACAGCGTCATCTGCGCAAAGCCACCGCATACCGGTAGAAAAGCTTTATTGATTGCAACTGTTGTCCAGCGCGCAACGCTGCCCAACTTCGTGCATTTTTCGACCCAACCAATGCTCGCATTCTGAAACCTTTCAGACTTCAGATAAAGCTCGATGGAGTGGTTACTGTGTAGCCTGGAAAGCGACAGTCGGAATTAGCGGCCGTGCAAGGTGAAGTCGCGGATATGGATTGTTCTAAATCGGCGAAAATATAATTTGTTATTTTGCATTCTTTAGTGTTCGTAGGATTAACGGCCCAGAACAATACTGTTCCATTGATGCCCACTTCACTGGAGCAACTGAAAGCGAGGGTGTATCGGGCGTCAGCGTCAAGAATTCGCGGAGTAGCATCCTGTCTGACCATTTCGACTGGAATGCGTCATTGATTTGCCGCGTGCAGCCACGGGCTTCGTGTCGCGCGAGCACTGATGAAATCAGCTGCACGGACGCACCCATTAAACCGCCGGGGCTTCCACGAGCCGGGTCAAGCCTGCCCGGCATCGCAGCCGGGCACCCAACGTATGCCTGTTCGTTATTCGTTCTGCAGAGTCTCGGCAAGGTGATTGACCACCGCCCGGGTCTTGGCGGTCATCTTCTGCCCAAGCGAGATGATGGCATGCACGGGCGGCCCGTTGACATCTGCCTCCGGCAGCAGGTGTACAAGGCGACCAGCACGCACATGCGGAAGCGCGACACGGTCGTGAATCTGCGTAATGCCGAAACCCGCCACCGCCGCATCAACGAGCGCCTGCCCGTCTGCAAGTACGAGCACAGGATGCGGCACAATTTCCCGCGCCGTATCGTTTTCTCTCACTGTCCACGAACGTAGCCGACCCGTTGGGCCACGGAAAACTATAGCGTCGTGGTCAGTCAGCTCTGTGAGCGTCTTTACGTCTCCCCGGCGCGCGAGATACTCAGGCGATGCGTACAGACCTAGCCTCAGGTCGCAGAGCTTGCGCACGGTAAATTCACTGTCGTCCGGCAATGCGCCAATGCGAACAACAACGTCCCACCCCTCGCCGACCGGGTCCGACATCCGGTCAGTCAGGGCCATCTCCACCGTGAGCTTGGGATACTTTTCCCGAAGCTGGATGAAGCTCGGCAGCAGCAGTCGTCCAAAGCCTGCTGGCAGGTCAATCTTGACCCGCCCAGCGGGCTCAGCGCGCCTCGAGGCGAGCTGCTGCTCCGCTTCTCGAAGACCATCGAGGGCCTCCTGCGCCGCAAGGAGATACGTTTCGCCGTCCTCGGTCAGCCGGACCGCGCGGGTCGTGCGCTGAAACAGCTGTGAGCCGAGTCGGGCCTCAAGGCGCTGGACCGCCTTACCCACATTGGACTTGCTGCTACCGATTTCTTCAGCTGCACGTGTGAAGCTGCCGGTTTGAGCAACCGCCACAAACACCGCTATCTCATTGATGGGTGCATCTACCCGCTCGCTCATCTCTTAGCCCCCGGTTACTCAAGGTGGGAAAATCAGACTGTATCAGGCGCTTGCAGCCTGCGCGCCGCTGTGCAGTCCCGCGGCGCAGGCATGGCGCTCGGGCTTTCCAGCCAGTGAACGCTAAACAGGCCCGCATCATTCGTCCAGACCGGACCGGGCCTGAACCCGGCGGCTGCCGCACTCTTCTGGAAACCCTTAATGGTGAACTTTTGCGAATTCTCCGTGTGGATGGTCTCGCCTTCATCGAATCGGAAGTCGTATCCGGCGACCCGGACAGTCTGCCGGCGCAGGCTCACCAGGTGCATCTCGATGCGCAGCATGGGCTCGTTATAGAACGCCTTATGCATGAAGCCGGCGAGGTCAAAGTCCGCCCGCGGCTCTGTATTCGCACGCACAAGAAGATTGACGTTGAATGCCGCGGTTACCCCTTCGCTGTCCTTGTAGGCCTGATGCAAAATGTGCCATCCGAAATAAAGAAACTTGTTGTGTGCCTGTCAGTCATCACTTCGCCTGTCCTGACCAATTCACCCGGAGCAGCCTCAGCTGTTTCGCCAAGGGGCCGCCGCATCCGCGCAGCCCACTGCAGTGAGCAAACTCAAACCTTATGCGCCGACGGCCTCTTTGACCTCACTCTTCTCGTCAGATTTCGCACCTTGTTCGTCATCCTGTGCGGGCGTCTTGCTCAGGAACGCGAACGTCGCGAGCGCCGACAGAAGCGTGATAACAATCAGCACATGCAAAAGGCTCGTGAATGCGTCCGCGTAGCTCGACGACAACGCATGCCGGGTGACTTCCGGCAGAGTCGATGCGGCATGCACCATGTCACCGGCGGTCACTCGTTGCGCGGCCTCTGCGACACGAGCGGAGATGTCACCGCCATTGTCAGGAATGAGCTGGGAAAGACTGCTATGCGCCAGCGCCCCAAGAACTGCAGTCGCGATTGCGAGAGCGATACCTTCACCTGCAACGCGGGTCGTGCTGAAGATACCCGAAGCCATACCTGCCCGCTCCTTCGGCACCACGCTGACCGACAAGCCGTCCATCAGACCCCATGGCATACCTGCACCAATGCCTATCACCAGCATCGGCATGATGAGTTCAGCCTTCGGACCACTAAAGTCGACAAGGCTCAACCAGTAGAGACCGGCGGCAGCAATCAGGAAACCGATACCCGAGAGCACGCCAGCAGACATCCAGCGCGTGAACGAAGCGACCAGCATCGGCACGACGAGCATGGGTGCGGAGAGCGCAATCATCAGCATGCCGGCGTCGATTTCGCTCAGACCTTCGGCGCCGATAAAGCGCAGCGGCAGCATCACGATAAGCACGATGTAGCAGTAGCAGGTGCCGACAGGCAGAATCTGCACGCCGACGAAGCGCGGGTATCTGAACAGGCTCAGTTCCAGCATCGGACGATTGACGCGCATTTCGACGAGAATGAACGCGGCAAGAAAGAATGCCGACGCTGCGAGAAGCGTGACGACGAGCGGGCTACCCCAACCGCTTTCCGGCGCCTGAATCACCCCGAACGTAAAGAGAGCGAGGGTTGCCGTGAAGGTCACAGTACCCGGATAGTCGAGACCTGTTGCTCCTGAGTCGCGCGTCTCGCGCATACGCGGCACACCGAAGACGAATGCGATGATGCCGATGGCGGCGATAACCTGAAAAATCGAACGCCAGCCGAAGTGCTCGATGAGGACGCCGGCCATCAGCGGGCCAAAGGCAAGACCGATGCCGAAACTCGTGCCAAGCATACTGAACGCCCGCGTGCGGGCGTGACCATCAAACTCCTGCGCAAGCGATGCGCCGCCGCTAGAGAGCGACGCCGCAGCCGCGATGCCCTGGACACCACGCAGAATATCGAGCCACAGCACCGACGGTGCAAAGCTCATGGCGAACGATGTAATGATGAAGCCGCCTAGACCGAGGACGAAGAGCCGCTTGCGGCCAAACTGGTCGGCCAGCGCACCGGCGGCCATCAGCAGGCTGCCGAAGCTCAGCATGAACGCGTTGGTGACCCAGGTCAGCATGGCGGGGCTGCCGCCCAAGTCCCGCCCGATTGCCGGCGTAGCGACAGCGCCCCCTGAAAAGGCAAGTGGCAAAACTAGCGCGGACAGACAGACGGCTGCAAGAATTAGCAGTTTGTTACTGTCTTGTCCCTGCGACATCGAGGTTTTCATCGGCAGACCTTTTGGGTAATGGGTTGCGAAGCGGAGCGACGCACTCATACGCAATGAGCCCGTCAAACGGCGTCATTCTGCAGAACACCGTTGCGAAGATAAACACCGCAACGGTGGTTAGAGCGTCTCTCCTGAAGCGACAATCACGTCCTCCGGACTGTCTCCCCCGAAGCGACACTGCGTCTCCCCGAGACGGCTTTTTCAAAATCATCCGATTGCCTACGATGACGTTACCTTCACGACTCTCACCAGGCAGATACAAAGATGCACATCACCCCGTTTCGTATTGACATCCCGCAGGCCGAACTTGATGACCTGAAAAAGCGTCTGGATGCCACCCGCTTTCCTGAGCGCGAGACCGTGGACGACCAATCCCAAGGCGCGCAGCTGGACCCAGTTCAGAAACTCGTCGAATACTGGCGCACCCAGTACGACTGGCGCCGCGTCGAAGCTCGCATCAACGGCTATCCCCAGTTCAAGGCCGAAGTCGACGGGCTTGGTATCCACTTTCTGCACATCCGCTCGAAGCACGAGAATGCGCTGCCGGTTGTTCTGACTCACGGCTGGCCAGGTTCCATCGTCGAATTCCTCGACGTCATTGACCTGCTCGTCGACCCCACCGCGCACGGCGGCAAAGCTGAAGACGCGTTCCATGTCGTGCTGCCCTCGATTCCCGGTTACGGTTTTAGCGACAAGCCGACGGCAAAGGGATGGGAACGCAATCGCATCGGGCGCGCGTGGGACACCATCATGAAGGGCTTGGGCTACAACGAATATGTCGCACAAGGCGGCGATTGGGGCAGCGTCATCACTACCGAGATGGGCCGCATCAAGCTTGAAGGGCTGCGCGCGATTCACGTCAACTTGCCGTTCGTCGCTCCGGCCCAGTTCCCGGAAGTACCGACACCGGAAGAACAAATTGCAATCGACCAATGTCTGCGATTCGCGAATGATGGTTCGTACTATCACCACCTCCAGACGACGCGGCCCCAAACGATTGGCTATTCGCTGGCCGATTCGCCCGTCGGCCTCGCAGCATGGATTTACGAGAAGCTCGGCGCGTGGAGCGATAGCAAGGGCGTCCCGGAAGACGTGTTCTCCTACGACCAGATGCTCGACAACATTACGTTGTACTGGTTGACGAACAGCGGCGCTTCCTCTGCACGTATGTACGCGGAACATCCTGGTCTGACCTTCGCTGCGGTAGCCGTCGACATCCCGGTTGCTGTCAGCGTGTTCCCCGGCGAAATCTACACGCCACCGAAGGAATGGGCCGAGCGCACGTTCAGCAATATGTTCTACTGGAACCGTGCGGCTACGGGCGGCCACTTTGCCGCCTTTGAACAACCGGAAATCTTCGCGGCGGAAGTCCGGGCAGCTTTCTCCAAAGTGCGCGAATCGCAAGCTGAAGTCCATGTTCTGGCGCCCACGCCGAACTGATTCACCGTGCGTCTGGCCGGCATTTGCCAGCCAGCGTTAGAGCACCAATGGCACCTGGAGTCTCAGGTGCCATGTTTTTTTCTTCACGTCGCTCGACGCACCTTGCAGTTGCCTTTGTGCAATCAACCCCGCATTCGGCACAGTCTTTGGCTCGCCAAGCTTCTCGCTCTCGCTTCACCCCGCGCTTCTCCATCCCGTGTTTCTGGCAGGCGCCGCTTACAGCGCTACGGCGAACGACAGGCCGGGTGGTTCGCCATGGCAACGAATCTTTGCAGCGAGAAGCGCATTGTTTGGTCTTGTACTCGGACTGCCAATGGCGACCTGGCTCTCGACGAAGTTTCCTCCCCCGGGTCTGGTTCGTTGTCGCTGCCTATTTCACGGCGGCCATCGGCGTATGGATAATGCTCCGCCATCGCCGCAGAAGCGCGACTCATGCGGAAGTAACCCCGCAGGGGTCCCGAGTCCGGCTTACGGGTGTCATATGCGTCTCTCTGGCAGCGATAGCTCTGCAGTACGCCGCGATGTTCTCCGTCTTCAGTAACTCGCTGCACTTTCTCACGATCAGCCAGCAATCGACTTTCCCTTTGCCACGCTGCAGATGGTCCTTTTCGGTGTTGGGGGGCATAGCGGGCGCCCTCCTCACTGGGCACCTCCTTCGCAACCAACCGGCTCTTACTGCCCTCTTTCACCCCATTGCTCTTGCGGTCGTCTACGCGGCCCTTTACCTGTTCGCTCATGGCCCTGACGCGCTAACCGCGATAGCAGTCTTGAGCTGAGGTGCCGCGCATACAAGCGGCATGCTCGTTACCCAGACGACATTGCATGCACTTGCTCCGGAAACACCCGACGTCATGACAGCGCTGCACGTCTGTGCAGGCTGCGTGGGCGTCCTTGCAGGCATGACTGTCGCTGCCGTATTTGCAGCTGCGCTTGGGTCCGCGGGTTTCCTGCTTTGCGGCGTCGGGCTCGCCATCTGCTCACTGGCGGCCGTCGCTACGCAGCTTTCGCGGATGGAACTGGACGCCCCGATTGTCGCTCGTGATTCGACAGACTGACGCTTGAGCCGCTGTTTATCGAAAGCCGCATTTTGACCATACTTCATCCCAACGGTGCACCACGGCGCACCACCTGAAACCCGGTCCAAACCGGTCATTCATCTACGTAGGACGACGCTCAAAATGAAACTCTACATCGCCCAGGCTACCTGCTCCCTCGCAGCACAGGCCATCGCTAACGAAATCGGCCTGACGCCGGAACTGGTCCACTTCGACGTGTTTGGCAAGTCGACCACCGACGGCACGAGGTTCTCCGATGTCAACTCGCTTCTCTACGTGCCGGCGCTGCTGCTGGACGGCGAAAAGGAAGCCCTGACCGAAACCATCACCATCACGTCCTACCTCGCAGACCAGCATCCGGAAGCGAACCTGATTCCCAAGCACGGTACGATTGAGCGGGCTCGTATGGACCAGTTGCTGACCTTCATCGCTACCGAAATCGCGCAGAAGCATATCCCCCTGATGCGCAAGCTGATGACCCCAGAAGGCATCGAATTCCATACGAATAAATTGCTCACGGCGTACGGCGTGCTCGACAAACAATTGTCCGACGGCCGTTCGTACCTCACGGGCGAGCAATTCACGGTTGCTGACGCTTACGTGTGGGCAACCCTGTGGCACGAGCGTTCGGGCGTCAACCTGGACCACCTCAAGAACCTGGCTGCCTTCATCGCCCGTATAGAAGGCCGCCCGGCAGTTCAAAAGGCTCTGAAGGACGAGACTGAACTCGTCGCGCTGCACAAGGAACAACTGGCCGCTTAACGTCTGCCGGGCGGCATTAGCCGACTGGTTCTGACCAATGAACTCCTCGCTCCGCAGCGAGGAGTTTGTTTTTTGTCGGCAGGCGCAACACACCACTGCCGTGGTCAGATAGGACTATAAGGTATTGCCGAAGACTCCCCACGCGGCAAAGAAATTCCCGGACAGCATGATGCTGGGCCTGCGCTCACCTCAGGTTTGACCATGTGAGCACAGACTTCATCGGTGGCATTCGGACACGTCAGCGATTTCTCCGCCTGTCTCGCTGTCTTCTATGCGTCCAGGTCTCGCCGATGCGCCAATGTTCCGGTAGCGGATGCGCTTTCATGTCTGCCACGCCTTTCAGACGCAAATTCGAGAGAGGGCAGACAGTCAGCGGAACACGGAGGTCAACGAGGCGTTTCACAAGAGTCATATCCCTGACGCTAGTTACACCGTGGTCAATGCGTTCGACACACAAAGAATCAAGCGCTTCTACAATGTATTCGGGCGGTCCCTCTTCTCCCGCGTGAGCAACGCATCGCAAGCCCTCGCTTCGGGCACGAGCAAAAACTCGACCGAACGTTGACGGTGGGATTCCAAGCTCCGTAGAATCGAGTCCGATGCCAACAAGGCGATGTGAGTATCGTTCGAAGAACGGCAAAGCGCTCTCGAGAGTTTGGAGGGCAGCATCTTCATGCAGATGGCGCACAAAACAGAGCAGCAATCTGCTGCTGAATCCACGACCTTCCGCGTCGCTCAGTGCACGCTCCATGCCCGCAATCATAACTTCGAGAGTTACCCCTCGAGCAAGGTGCGTTTGCGGGTCAAAGAAAATTTCGGCATGAACACATTATCGGCAATCGCTCGCTCGACGTAGGCAGCGGTGACATCGAAAAAATCTTCCTCTGTCACAAGCACATGAGTCCCGGCGTGATACAAGTCCAGAAACGATTGCAGATTCTCGAAAGCATAAGCTTCCCGAAGCGACTCAACGGAGTCGAACGGTAACCTAAGGCCGTTGCGATTTGCCAAAGCGAATATCATTTCCGGCTGTAATGAGCCTTCGATGTGCATGTGTAGTTCGGCTTTAGGTGCGCCAACGGCCTTCTGTATCAATGATGCAACCAAGGTGCCTCTCCCGCAAAGTGAGTGATGGGCTCCAACTCGCCCGATGGCACTCACAGTAACGCAAGAAGCCGTGATGAAGCGTCAGCACAAATGAACCAGCGTGTTTCAAATCTGGAGCAGTCATCTATCGACTTGATTGGTCACGCACTAGCTTCCGTTTCGAAGAGTTCGACGATGAAGTCCGTTACTGCCTTCACCCGCGCGCTCCCGCGCACCGCACTGTGATAGGTCAGCCAGACATCCTGAGTAAGTTCGGGGGATGACCGGCTTGACCGCAATGAGATTTGGGGAATGACGCGCGAGGAAGCTTGCAAGTACGCCGAGCCCGGCTCCGGCTGACACCCCATCAAAAATCCCGAGGGCATAGCTGCACCGCAGCCACGGATCCGGAACGTCAGGTAGTCCTCGAAGCCAGCTATCCGCTGCGAAAGCCGAGCGCAGGTCGTCGAAACTAACAAATGCAAGTCCGCCCCAACGCTCCTTTGCGATTGCGTCATGGTGGGCGTGCACGTATTCGCTCGCTCCGTAGAGTCCGAAGTAGACTTGTCCAACCCTGCGCCCTACCAGGTCGCCGCGCGAAGGACGAAAAGGTCGAAGCGATATATCGGCTTCTCTTCGTGCAAGACTGTAAGGTCGATGCGAGGTCAAAATCTCCACGGCCAATCCTGGGAAACGCTGCTTCAGCGGAGCAATACGCGCAGTGAGGAAATAAGACATCCACTCGTCTGCATTGATGCGAACGGTTCCTTCCGGACCAACTCCCTCCAATTCCCTTGTTCGCTCAATCTGAGCAGCAATCTCCTCCATCTGCTCTGCCCAAGCCGCAACCCGCTGCCCAGCCACCGTGGGAACACATCCGGTCGGCATCCTCTCAATCAGCTTCTCCCCCACAACGGTCTCAAGTTCGTCGAGGCGACGCGAGACAGTCGCAGCGCTCAAGTCGGTCCGTTCGGCAGCCACTCTCAACGTTCCGCCCCTTACAACGGCTAGAAACGCCCTTAGATTATTCCAATCCATTTGTTTCACCAATTGAACGCAATGGTTCATATTATGGGTTTCGTTTCAAAACTCGACGTGCTTTGATTTCACTCACCTGCTACAAACCTGATTGCTCCGTAAATGGCAGGTCAAACCGTCCTTGCGTGGACGTCATGCTTTGAACGGCATTCGGAGGGCAGGTGAACACGCGTATCGACGACCTACTGCAACTTCGTGCCCAGCTAACCGCGATGCGTGAACGCTGCGCCGGCGAGCAACCAGTCGAGGAATGCGGGATTATTCACGGACTGACGTCAACAGAAGCCATGCAGCCAAAGAGCAAGACTTCTCACTTGGGCCAGGTGTCGGGCTAATATCTTGCTGCAGTCAGTCCTGGTACCTTTCTTACGGCGGAGATGCGATGGCTCATAGTCACGGACACACTCACACGGACGGGCCTGCTCGCGGGGAACATGAACACGGCAAGCTCGAAGAAAGTGGCCACGTCGAAAATCATACTGACGAGCACAGTCATCCCGGGCACAACCATGCGGGCCACAATCATTTGCATGGCGTGACGGACCAGCGACGCATTGGATGGGCCTTTATGATCATCGCGGTGTTCATGGTCGTCGAGGTCATTGGAGGCGTGCTGTCGGGCTCACTGGCGTTGCTGGCGGACGCAGGCCACATGGTTAGCGATGCAGCGGCGCTAGGATTCAGCTGGATTGCCATCCACTACGGGCGGCGACCTGCAACGGCAGATCTTTCTTATGGCTACAAGCGACTAGAAATCCTCGCGGCGTTTGTCAACGGATGTGCGCTGTTCGTCATTGCAGCCTGGATTGTGTTCGAGGCGATTCAACGGTTTGCGTCGCCGGTGCAGGTTGCGGGCAAGACCATGCTCATTGTGGCGTTCGTGGGGCTCGCCGCGAATATTGCCGCGTTCCTGGTTCTGCATGGCGGCAACCGGGAAAACCTTAACGTGCGCGGAGCATGGCTGCATGTTCTCGGCGATATGCTGGGCTCGTTCGCGGCCATTGTTGCGGCGGGCGTGATTCTGCTAATCGGCTGGACTCCCATCGACCCTATCCTGTCCATATTCGTTGCCGTCATCATTCTCAAGAGCGCGTGGGGTATCGTCAAATCGTCAGCGCACATCCTGCTCGAAGGCACACCTCAAGGGATGAATCTGGCCGATATTAAGTCCGACCTTGAGCAAAACGTGGCCGAAGTGAGCGACGCACATCACATTCATGCCTGGTCCATCACGAGCGAACAACATCTGGTGACGCTGCACGTGCACCCGACGCCAGGAACGGTCTCACGAGATGTTGTTACCGCTGTTCAGCGGCGGCTCTCCGAGCGGTTTAGCATCGAACACGTGACAGTCCAAGTCGAAGAGGAAGAATGCATCGATACGCACGCGCACGATGCGAATGAAACTACCGCCGGGCGCCCTCTGCGAGCGCCATAGCGGCAGAGTCTGGAAGTTTGAACGCGGGCCGATCGCAAGATTGGCTATGCGCCAAACCTGAATCCCGAGCGTGAATAGAACCGGGACATCGAGCACCACGCCGAAGCGCTTGTGGCGCGCATGACCTCCCACGCGCTCCTCGAACGAGTCCATCTGGTGACATATGAGAAGCATTCGGGCAGACGCGAATCTGATCACGCTTTGCAAGGCGCCGGGCGCCGGCTGGGAATCGACTTACGGCAATCAGGCGGCATCACGTTAAGGGGGTATTGAGGGATATCACAGGCGAATCAAACGGCACGATTACTCTGGAGTAGCATGGTCATGCGCAAGCACGACGGGTGATCCGTATCGGCATGTTGCGCGCTGCGACTATCACCGCTCTTTCAACCCTCCCTATCACGCGGCAAGGAGAAAGCATGGCTTATCGCAACTATCACAAGCGCCAGATTGCCGATCGCAATCTCCACCCCGAAACGCAAATGATGTCGTACGGCTACGACCCGTTCCTGTCTGAAGGATCGGTCAAGCCGCCGGTTTTTCTGACCTCGACGTTTGCATTCCGAACGGCCGAGGACGGGGCCGAGTTCTTCGACATCGTTTCGGGGCGCAAGCCCCTGCCGGAAGGCGAAAGTGCGGGTCTCGTCTATAGCCGCTTCAATCACCCGAACCTGGAGATCGTCGAAGATCGTCTGGCGTTGCTGGACGGCTCTGAATCGGCCGTGGTGACGTCGAGCGGCATGTCGGCCATCGCCGCGATCCTGCTTGCGTTTCTACGGCCCGGCGATTGTGTGGTTCAGTCCGTGCCGCTCTATGGAGGCACCGAAACGCTGATCTCGAGATTTCTTCCCGAATGGGGTATCAGTTCGCAAATCATCGAAGACGGTCTGTCGACGGAGTCGATCCGCGCCGCGCTCGAAGCGGCGGCAAAAAGGGGCAATGTGCGGATGTGTTACGTCGAGACGCCGGCGAATCCGACCAACGCGTTATTCGATCTGGAAGGGCTCACGCGCGAGTTGGACGCTTTCGAAACGCGCCACGGCTATCGTCCCCTTTCGGTGTGCGACAACACCTTGCTGGGGCCGCTATTTCAGAAGCCGGTCGAACAGGGCATCGACCTGAGCGTGTATTCGCTGACCAAGTACATCGGCGGACATAGCGATCTGGTTGCAGGCGGGGTGACGGGCAGCCGAAGCCTGATCATGAAGGTGCGCGCGATCCGCAGCACGCTCGGTTCGCAACTCGATCCACATTCATCGTGGATGATTACCCGTTCGATGGAAACGCTCGTGCTGCGCATGGAGCAAGCCGCGCGAAGTGGCAGCGCGGTGGCGCGCTGGCTCGCCACGAATCCGTTCAAGCCAGTGAAGGTGCTGCATTCGGAACTGATCGACGACCCCGCTTATCAGGCCGTCTACCAGCGGCAGTGCAGCGGGCCCGGCTCGACCTTCGCGTTCATCCTCGACGGAGGACGCAAACAGGCATTCCGCTTCATCAACGGTCTGACGTTGTTCAAATCGGCGGTGAGCCTTGGCGGCACCGAGTCGCTGATCTGTCATCCGGCTTCGACGACACATTCGGGTGTACCCGCCGAGGCGCGCGCAGCGGCAGGCGTGTCGGAAGGTTTGATCCGCATGTCGGTTGGACTGGAACATCCCGACGATCTGATCGCCGATCTCTCGAATGCGCTGGAGCAGTGCTGAACTGAACCGATGCGCGACGATGCAACCCATCGGGCGTCGTCGCGCTGTCGCAGCGGACCTGTCGCGGCTCATCGTCAAAAGATGAAGGATCCTTCATCTTTGCGCCAGTTTTTCCCGCAAACGGTATGCGTATTCTTCTACGGCATCGCGTGCCGGAGCGTCAGCGCATCACTTTCTTCTCAACGCGAGCGTTCGGAGCGCGCTCGACTATCCGGCATGAGGGACCAACCGCTACCAAGGGATCTTCATGTCCGACCACAACAAGCCATTCTCCGCCGCCATACTCAAGTTGGCACTCGTCGCGCGCATTGTCCCACTGACGCTGCTTCCCTTATCGGCTGCATCGGCTGCATCGGCTGCATCGGCTGCATCGGCGGCATCGGCTGCGTCAATCGACAACCCGCCACCGTACGAAAATCTCTCGACGTTGCACGTCAAATCGTCCGCACTAAAGCCGTTCGAAACCGTGTTGCGTCAGAACGCAGCCGACGCGCGTCATGCGCCGGGCAATATTTCATTCACGATATTTCAATCGCTGTCGGCTCGGTCGACGCTCTACGTCCTCGAACAATGGAGCAGCGAGGCCGCGTATAACGTGCACATGCAGCAACCCGCACTGCTCGCGATGCACAAGGCCGCTCAGGACGATCTGGACGGCCCGATCAGTCACATGCGCATTACACCGGTTAGCCCCGGCGACGGCTCCCAGCCCAAAACCATGACTCAGGCGGATCAGACCAGCAACGTACTGGTCTTCCTGAGCGTGAAAGCCGCTGCAGAAAAACAATTCCACACTGACATAGCCAATGTCACCCCGATCTTTCGCGCGGCGCCCGGCAATATTTCATTCGATGTCTTCGAAGACGCGAATCATCGCGACTCGATGGTTCAACTGGAGCGCTGGACCAGCGACGCCACGCATCAGGCCAACCTGAAGCGGCCGATCATCGGAACGATCCGCGCGGACTATGAGCGCACGCTCGCCGCGCCGATGATGAGCGGACGAGTCCTGCTCAAGGACATCACCAGCGGTTAAGAAACCTTCAGCGCAGTCTTGCGGGCGCAAGCCCGGAGGCTGTATTGCGAATCAACGAGCGCAAGCGGATAGATACTCGACATTCCGCTCGTCGATTTTCAGATCACAGTGGTGTGCCTACTGCGTCAGCACACTCGATCGCGATCGACCACACCCTCAATCCCACCCGCCCCCCAGCGCCCGGATCAGATTCACCGCCGCCAGCAACTGCCCGGTACGCGCCTGAATCAGCGAACGCTGAGCATCGAGCGCCGACGTCTGCGCCGCGACGACATCGAGATAGCTCACCGCGCCATCGCGATACTGTCCGGTAGCGAGCGCAAGTGCGCCCGTCGCGTCGTCGGCGGCCGCGCTTTCGTGCTGCGCCTCGCTGCGCAACTCGCGCACGTTCGCCAGTTGATCCTCGACCTCGCGGAACGCCTGTAGCGCCACTTGCCGATAGTCGGCGCTACGCTCGTCGAAGATCGCGCGAGCGCGATGATCCATCGCGTTGCGCCGGCCGCCGTCGAACAGATCGACCGCCAGTTCCGGTCCGAGCGACCAGAACGACGCAGGCGCGCTCAGCCAGTTGCCCGGATCGTCAGACTGGAAGCCGCCCGCGAGGCCGAGCGAGATATCCGGGAACCACGCGGCACGCGCGACACCGATTGCATAATTGGCCGCGACGGCCCGTTGCTCGGCTGCGGCGATATCGGGCCGTCGTTGCAGCAGCGCAGACGGCACGCCCGCAGGCACATCGGGCACCGCATCCGACGTTTGGGCGACAGGCAGCGTAAATAGCGATGCGGGCACCCCCGCCAACGTCGCCAGCGCGTGTTCGGCAGCAGCGCGCGCACGGCGCACGCGGGCCTGATCGGCCGCGACGTTTTCCAGTTCGGTGCGGGCGCGATACACATCCAGTTCCGACGAAATCCCGCCTGCGTGACGGTTCTTCGTGAGCGTCAACGCTTTCGCATCGGCGATCTGGGTGCGCGTCAACAGGTCCGCCTGTTCATCGAGTCCGCGCGTTTCGAAATAGGCGTTGGCCAGGTCGGCTTGCAGTAGCAGCTTCACTGCGGCCAGATCGTCCGCGCTGGCAGCCTGCTGCGCAGCCCCGGCGCGCACTTCGTTGCGCACCCTGCCCCACAGGTCCAACTCGTACGACACGCCGAGCGTGACCGTATGCGCCCCATACGTGTCCGGCTGCGACGAGCCGCGCAGCGGACGATAGTCCGACTGACGGTTCTGCTCGCTATCCACATCGAGCGTCAACGATGGAAACAGCCCAGAACGCGCGGTATCGAGGTCGGCGCTGGACTGGTCGTGCCGCGCCACCGCAGCCGCCAGTTGCGGATTGTTCTGGGCGAGCTGGGTCTCGAAGCGGTCGAGAGACGGATCGCCGAAGGCTTTCCACCATTCGTCATGGCGCACCTTCGCCGGCCATTGCGCGTAATGCCAGACACCGGACGGCGGCGGCGCCTCCTTGAACGCGCTCACCTGCGGCAACGCGGGCGCGTGATAAACCGGTGCAAACGAACACGCGGTGAGCATCGCGGCCATCGCGCACGCCGTCATGCAGAGCGCTCTATGCATGACGCTGGCTCCCGTTGGCCACATCCTTCGTTTCGACGATCTTGACCGCCTCGCCCGCCACGATCGAATCGGGCGGATTGTCGATCACGCGATCGCCGTGCTGCACACCGCTGGCGATGTCGAGCGCCGTACCGTAGTCGGTGCCGATCACGATGTCACGCAACGCCACGTGGCCGTTCGAATCCACCACGGCCAGTTGCGGATGACTGCCGCGAAACAGCAACGCGCTAGCGGGCACGCGCACCGCGCCCGCCGCCGCGGGCAACACGAAATGCACCTGTGCGTATTCGCCCGGAATCAACGCGCCGTCATGGTTGTCGGCGCTCAGTTGCACCAGCAGCGTGCCGGATTGCGCGTCGACGTCATCGTTGCTCGACACCACGGTTGCGCCGAACGACTGTCCAGCCCGCTCGGGCACGTCGAAGCGCACGTGCATGCCAGGCGCAATCCGTCCCGCGTAGTCCTGCGGCAAGCGCACGTAAAGCCGCAATTGCGCAGTCGATGCAACCGAGAACAATTCAGGCCCGCCGGTATCGCCCGCGCTCACCAGCGCGCCGATATCGGCATGACGCGCAGTCACGATGCCGTCGAACGGCGCGGTCAGCGTGCGGAACGATTCGAGCGCCTGCAAGCGGCGAACGTTCGCTTCGCCCGCCGCATAATCGGCGCGCTTGACGGCGAGTTCGGAACTCTTCTCGTCGGCGGCCTGTTGCGACACGGAGTCCTGCTTCAGCATCGCCGACCAGCGGCCCGATGTGCTGGCCGCGAGCGCAAGGTCGGCTTTCTCGCGGGCGAGATCGGCCTGGGCTTGCGCCAGTTGCTGATCGAGTTCGGGGGTATCGATCGTCGCCAGCTTCTGGCCTTGTTTGACCTTTGCGCCGATATCGACGTACCACGCCTTCATATAGCCTGACACGCGCGCATGAATCGATGCGTCGTCATGCGCTTCGAGCCTGCCCGGCAGATCGAAACTCGCGCCGCCCGTTTCGGCGACCGGCAATAGCACGCGCACGGACGGCACGGCTTGCGCATTGCTCCACGTGGACAAGCTATGGTCGGTATGAATACGGCTGGACACTCCTTCGGCATACACGCCGACCGCCAGCAGCACCGCGATCACACCGGCAATACGCAGACGACGCAGACGCTTGGCCGTGCCGTCGTCGGATGAAACTCGGATCTCATTGGTTGACATGGTTTTCCTCGTTGACAGTCACGTCGTCTTTTTTGTCATGGCCGCTCGCGGCGTTGTCGATGCCCTCGCCGGTCTTGCGTCGATGCACGAAGCTGAACACCACGGGCACGAACATCAGCGTGGCCAGCGTCGCGCAGATCAGCCCGCCGATCACCGCGCGCCCCAGCGGCGCGTTCTGCTCGCCGCCGTCGCCGAGACCGAGCGCCATCGGCGCCATGCCGATGATCATCGCGAGCGCGGTCATCAGTACCGGACGGAAGCGCGTGAAGCCTGCTTCCAGAGCGGCTTTGACGGAGTCCTGCGTCGCCGCCAGCCGCTCGCGAGCGAAGCTGACGACCAGAATGCTGTTGGCGGTCGCCACGCCCATGCACAGAATCGCGCCGGTCAGCGCCGGGACGCTGATGCTCGTATGCGTGATGAACAGCATCCACGCGATGCCCGCCAATGCTGCGGGCAGGCCCGAGACGATCACGGCGGCGTCGAGCCACGACTGGAAGTTGACGACGATCAGCAGATAGATCAGCAGCACCGCACCCGCCAGGCCGAGCAGCAGCCCCGCGAACGCGCTGTGCATGGTCTGCACCTGGCCGCGAATCGTCACGTGCGAGCCGAGCGGCAGTTGCGGCTGCATCTGCTGGACGATCTTGCCGATGTCGTCGGTGACGCCGCCCAGATCGCGGCCTTGCGGCGTCGCGTAAATCTCGACTAGCGGCATGATGTTGTAGTGCGACACCACCGCGCTGGTGACGCCGCGATGAATCGTCGCCAGCGCGCCGAGCAATTGCGCGCCGCCGGTGCCGCTGACGGGCATCGTGCGCAGCGAATCGAGCGTGGTCATCCGGTATTGCGGGGTCTGCGCGACGATCGGATACGACACGCCGTTGTGCGGATCGAGCCAGTAAGTCGGCGCGACCTGCGAGGTGCCCGACAGGCTCGCGACCGTCGCGTTGGAGATGTCCTGCTCGGTCACGCCGAGTTGGTCCGCGAGAATCCGGTCGACGTTCACGCTCAGTTGCGGATAGTCGAACGCCTGCTGGATACGCGCATCGGCGATACCCGGTACGTGCTGGACGCGTTGCAGCAGCGCTTGCACGTAGCGGCGGTTGCCGGCTTCGTTGGTGCCCGACACCTGAATATCGATCGGCGCCGGTGCGCCGAAATTCAGAATCTGGCTGACGATATCGGCGGGCAGGAATGAGAACGTCACGCCGGGATAGATGGCCGGCAAGCGCTCGCGCAAGGTCTTCACGTAGCTCGCGGTGGGCGCATGTTTGCCGGTCAGGCCGATCAGCACGTCGCCGTCCTGCGGCCCGATCGTGCCGCTGTTGCTATACGCGAGGTTGATACCGCTGCCCGGCAAGCCGATGTTGTCGATAATGCTGTCCACGGCGGCAGGCGGAATCACCTGGCGCACGCTGCCCTCGACGCGGTCGAGCAGTGCCGCGACCTGTTCGACCCGCGTGCCGACCGGCGCGCGCACATGCAGCGCGATTTCGCCCGCGTCGATATCCGGGAAGAAGTTCATGCCGAGCCACGGCAACGTCGCGAACGACACCAGCGTCACGACGATGAAGCCCGCCGCAAAGCGCAGCGGATTCGCCACCGCCAGATGCAGCAGATGCGAATACCCGGCGCGCAGTTTCTCGAACCACGCTTCGAAGCCACGCTGAAAGCGCGCAAGCGGATGGTTCGAGACCGCCATGTGCTCGCTGTCGTGGCCGTCCTGCAAATGGGCGTGCGGTTTCAGCAACGCCATCGCCAGTGTCGGCACCAGCGTTCGCGACAAGATGAACGACGACACCATCGCCAGAATCACGGCTTCGGCCATCGGCACGAACAGGAATCGCGCGACGCCGTCGAGCAGCAACATCGGCACGAAGACGATGCAGATGCACAGCAGCGACACGAACGCGGGCGTCACGATTTGCGCCGCGCCGTCGAGAATCGCGTCGCGCACGTTTTTGCCCTGCTCCAGATGCCAGTTGATGTTCTCGATCGTGACGGTCGCGTCGTCGACCAGAATGCCGACCGCGAGTGCGAGGCCGCCCAGGGTCATCACGTTCAGCGTTTCGCCGAGCGCGGCGAGTCCGGCAATCGCGGCCAGCACCGCGAGCGGAATCGACGTCGCGATGATGAGGGTCGAACGCCAGCTACCGAGGAACAGCAGAATCATCAGCGAGGTCAGCGCCGCGGCGATCACGCCTTCGCGCGCCACGCCGGTCACCGCGCCCTTGACGAACACCGACTGGTCGCCCATCACCACGAGCTTGAGGCCGGGCGGCAGCGTGGCCTTGATGCCTGGCAACAGGTCCTTGATACCGCTGACGATGTCGAGTGTCGATGCCGAGCCGCTTTTCAGCACGCTCATCAGCACCGCGCGGTGTCCGTCGACGCGCACGATATTGCCTTGCGGTCCGAAGCCGTCGCGCACGTGGGCGACGTCGCGCATCAACACCGTGGTGCCACTCACTGATTTGATCGGCAGACGGTTCAATGCGTCGATCGACAACGGGCTGTTGTTCAGATGCACGTTGTATTCGAAGTCGCCGATTTTTTGCGTACCCGCCGGGATGATCTGATTCTGGCGCGCAAGCGCCGTAGCGACGTCTTCCGCCGACAAGCCATGCGCGACCAGTTCGGCCGGATCGAGATCGATCTGCACCTGGCGCGTCTTGCCGCCGTACGGCGTCGGAATCGCGACACCGGCCACGCTCAGCAGTTGCGGCCGGATGATGTTGGTCGCGTAATCGGCCAGCTTCTGCTCATCGAGACGATCGCTCATCAATGCGATTTGCAGCACCGGAACAGTCGACGCGTTGTAGTTGAGAATCAGCGGCGCGGTGGTGCCGGGCGGCATCTGCTTGAGCACGGTCTGCGAGATCGACGTGACCTGAGCCGTGGCGGTGCGAATATCCACCGACGGCTGGAAGAAGATCTTGACGATGCCGTAACTGCGATACGACTGCGACTCGATGTGCTGGACATCGTTGACAGTCGTGCCGATCGAGCGCTCGTAGTAGGTCACGATGCGCCCGGACATATCGCCCGGTTGCAGCCCCGTGTATTGCCACACGACGCTGATCACCGGGATGCGGATATCGGGGAAGATATCGGTCGGCGTTCGCATCGCGGCGAGCGGCCCGACGATCAGGATAAGAAGCGCCATCACCACGAACGTGTGTGGCCTCGATAGCGCGAGACGGACAAGCCTTAACATCGAATACGTGCTCCGGTCAGTGAAGTCCGCCAGAACACGGACCTCGTTCCCCGATCAGTGAAGGCCGATCCAGGACATGCCTGCACATTTTGCGGACGCCTTCACGGACCGCCGTGGCGCAAAGATGAAGGAATCTTTAGTGAAGGGAGCGACACGCTTCAGGAGCGTGCGTGTTTCCAGCCGGTTGGTTAATGCGAGCGGCTAGCTGGCATCGACAATGACGCGATAGCCGAGCTTCGGCACGGTCATCAGGGTGATGGGCAGGTTGGTCTGCGAAAGACGTGCGCGCAACCGTGACACGAGCAGATGAAGCGACGTCGTGTCGGCATCGGCCTCGCCGAAGATGTAGTCGACCAGTTCGTCGCGTGCGACGGCTTCGCCCGGCACGCGTAGCAGACGGTCCATCAGCAGGTACTCGCGCTTGCGTAACAGCAGTTGGCTGCCGTCGCGGCCTACCAGGCTGCGAGTGGCCGCTGAGAGAAGCGGCCGCGCGAAAGCAGCGGACGACGCAGCCCGTGGGGCGGCAGGCAATGCTCCATGGTGGCGCTGACGGCAAAACGCCAGCAATCGCGCATGCAGTTCCGCATAGTCATACGGGTGGTCGAGGCAGATATCGGCGCCCGCTTCGAGCGCGGCCACCCGCGCGTCCTTCTGACCTTGCCGGTCGATCACCGCCAGCACCGTGTGCGCGGGTCTTACCGCGAACGCTCGCGCCGCGTCGGACGCGCCGCCTGAAGTCAGCACGATGATCGCGTCGACGTGCTCGGCGCTCGCGAGATAACTCGCGTCATCGACATTGTCGAGTTCGACGACACTGTGATTCGATTCGGCGAGTGCCTCCGCCAGATAGCGCTGCGCGCCGCTGGCTCCTACACAAACAATACGCATGTCCGGTTCCCCTACGCGCGAGTGCGATGCTGCCAGCAATCGAGCGTGACGCGGAGGCCCGGCATCGCATCCGACAACACCAGTTCGAACTCGTGCAGATGCATGACCGCCTGCACGACCGACAACCCAAGCCCGGAACCGGGCACCGTACTGGTCAACTCGCTTCGATAGAAACGCTGGAACACCGCCAGCCGTTCCGAGTCCGGAATGCCGGGGCCGTTATCCTCGACGACAATCCGCGGGCCGTCAGCAGCCGCGCTGACGGAAAGCTGCACACGTCCCCCTTCCGGCGTGAATTTGATCGCGTTGTCGAGCAGATTGACGAGCGCTTCGAACATCAGCGGATAGTCGGCGCGCACCGTCGGCACGCTTTGCAGATCCT
This sequence comes from Paraburkholderia metrosideri, assembly GCF_904848625.1. GTDB lineage: Bacteria > Pseudomonadota > Gammaproteobacteria > Burkholderiales > Burkholderiaceae > Paraburkholderia > Paraburkholderia metrosideri. The sequence continues at coordinate 388,511 of NZ_CAJHCP010000002.1, read as the reverse complement.
GAACCAGTTGCACCCGTCTCGCGGCGGCCACCGGTGCGTACAGTTCGCCGACCTTGCGGCAAAGGTCTTCCATCGATACTTCGCTGAAGCCCTTGCGCCGGTTCATCGACTCGATTTCGGAAATGCGCATGATGGCGGCGAAGCGCTTGAGCACCTCGTCCGCTTCATCGAATGCCTGGTCGACGAGTTGCGCGTCTTCGGCAGCCATGCCTTCGGTGGGAATGCGCGCGAGCAGCGAACGGATGTGAATCACCGGCGTGCGCAGATCGTGAGCGATGCCGTCGCACGCGCCCTTCACTTCGCGCATCAGCCGCGATACTTCGTCGAGCATGTGATTGACGATCTGCGACAGCCATGCAATTTCATCGCGGCCCGCATCGGGCAAGCGAGCATCGAGGTCGCCGAGCGCAATCTGTTGCGCGACGCGCCGCACTTCGTTGACGCGCCGCAGTTGGGCGGTGGAAACCAGCAGCCCTACACCGAGGCCGCCCAGCATCACGATCGCCGCGCTCCATGCAAGGCCGCCGAGCATGTAGCCGCGCAGCCGCGCCATTTCGTCGACGTCGCGAGAAATGACCAGCACGTTGCCGTCCGCGAGCCGCATCGCTTTGGTGCGCATGTACTCGGGCCGCGCGCTCGACTGCCCGTTCAGCTCCGGCTTGCTCCACACGCCCTCCGCATCGGCGATCACGTCTTTGGGCAACGCGACGATATCGCCGGCAATCCAGGTCCGGTCCGCGGCGAACAGACCGTAGTAGTTCGTGGGCCGATGCATTTCACTGCGGATATGCGCGGCAATCTGCGTCGGCATCTGATCGACCGGTAGCGACGAAAAGTACGCGAACTGCCAGTTGATGTTGTAGTCCGCCTGGGTCGCGGTATAGGACGCCGACTTCCAGTAGTTCAGATACACCAGCCCCGACATCGACACTGCGAACACCAGCGCGAACATCAGCAGCAAGCGGAAAACCGTGGTGCGCCACAGACTCATGTTCATCTCTCAGCCGAGCATGTAGCCCGATCCGCGGACTGTTTTGATCAACGGCCGCATGCCGTGGGTGTCGATTTTCTTTCTCAGCAAGCCGATGTACACCTCGATCAGGTTCGTACCTGGATCGAAGTGCATGTCCCACACCGACTGGAAAATCATCGTCCGCGTGACAATCTGGCCGGAGTTGCGAGCGAGGTACTCGAGCAGCCGGAATTCGACCGGCGGCAATGCGATCTCCTGACCCGCGCGCCGCACGGAACGCGCGATCAGGTCGATCTCCAGGTCGTCGACCTTGAGCAGGGTGGCGACCGGCTGTTGCAAGCGGCCCCGGCGACGCAGCAGCACCTGCACGCGCGCTTTCATCTCATCGGGCGCGAAGGGTTTCGCGATGTAGTCGTCGCCGCCCGCCAGCAGACCGCTGACCCGTTCGTCGACATCGGATAGCGCGCTGATCATCAACACCGGCGTTTCGATGCCCACGCCGCGAATCGTCTTGACGATCGTCAGGCCGTCGATGCCCGGCAACACGCGGTCTAGCGTAATCACGTCGAACACCGGGTCCACCGCGCGCGCGATGCCCTCCTGCCCCGTGCGCACCCACTCCACGTCGAAGCCGGCGTCGCACAGCGTATCGGTAATGTCGCGACCCACGATGGGGTCGTCTTCAATCGTCAGGATTCTGGTCATGGCTCACGCCTCCGCTGCGAGCGTCGGCCGTCGAAGAGAACAGCCGACAGTATCGCAAACCCATTAACCCGGAATATGAGAATTCCTTTAGGTTGCGGCCGGTTGCGTGGTCGACCCGTTCTGAAGGCGCGTCTCGCGCATCCAGGTGAGCGTTGGAGGGATCGCTAAAGGAAGCTTCATGTTTCGGCAGCAAGGTTTCCGGGACCGCTCTGCAAACATGGCTACACGCTGTCCCTCACGGTGCGAACCGCATCGTCGATCAACCCTCCGGAGTATTTCCACGCCATGAAACGAACCCTTTCCCTGCTTCTGATCGCAAGCGCCATCGCGCTGCCCACCGCCTCTGCGTTTGCGGTGCCTGCGCAGTCCGCGCCGACCGGCATCACCCGGCTGCAAGTCCGCCAGGAGCTGTACCGGTCCTTCCTGACGGGCACGATGGCCAATGACGAGATGTACACCTACCCGTCGCCGCCCGCCAATCGCGCCGAGATTCAGGCCTTCCGGTGCAACGAAGCACGTGCGCACCTGTCGCACTCGGAGTTTCCGTCGATCGTGAAATCGGTATGCACCGGCTGAGCGGCCTGGCGCTTGAATGCGCCAAGTCTGTTGTGCGTCGCCGCCTATGCGGCGCGGCGCACATCCTCGGTGACATGGCCGGCAGAAGCCGCGCCGCGAGACACGGCGTCGCGGTGCGCTAAGTCCCGAGGGCAATAGGTGACGTTGCACCCTCACGCCCTATTTCGTTTGCTAGCTACCCTAAGCGGACGAGCATTCGTTCGCCACACAGCCGCCCTCTGAAAACAGGTCAGGCAGGTTGACCCTTCAGAGAACTACGCTGTAGATAGCATGGCATTCAAGCGAGTTCTATCTGCGAAGACACGTGGGAGAAGGCCTTTCTTATTCCGGTTTCTGTTGCGGGCGCGGCTTCGCCCAGACGTCAAGCATCGCTGGCAAGTCGTGCAGATACTTGTACAGATCATCGGACTTACCGAGCGTCTCCAAAACCCGCTGAAACTCTTTCGGGTTGACGTCCCGAATGTACGCAAGGTCGTTCAGTTTGCTCACCACCGCCGCCTGGTAGTCGTCACCGCTAAAACTTCTCTCGTAGAGTTCGACCGGCGTGGGCCGTATCCTCGTGCCTTGAGTCACGTTTTCAAGCCTCGTGTCGACCCTGGGCACGAAGTTGTAGACACAGTAAGTGTCCGTGAAAGTTCGTTCTGTGCGGGGAACCGAAAGCTTGAATGTCCCCTCCTTCGAGGCAACCACACTCCCAAGTGGCTTGTCACCGAAGACCGGACACGGTGTACGTCCTGGGTTCATTTCGTTCACGCTTGCCCACGCACTGACCTCCGCCTGCAAAGGTGCGCCGGTCCGACCATTGATAATAATTCCAGCGTGGGAATAATCGGATTGACCCAATGCGGCGCTCGACGTCAACGAGAACAGAACCGCGACAATTACCGACGAAAAACATAGATCAGGTTGCAGACGCATAACAGGGCTCCGAAAATCCAAATCTTCGTTTTCCACGCCTGTTGTCGAGCCTCGTTGAATATCTCGACAGTAGCCGGGATCGCGTCCACCCGCACTTGCTCTTCGGTCACCGGCTCGTTGCATTGAAGCAATGCTATTTGCGGGTGTCTGAAGTTCACGAACTGCAAATGCGGGTTCGGTGAATTGATATCGACCATCCGGACTTGTGCCGCGGAATTCGGCTCTTTTGAATCTAATGGTCGGCAGATCGGAGCCGCCTTAACCGGCAGCCCCACCGTGACCTCGCTTGCAACCTGAAAGCCCGCCTGGAACCTGAGCAGGCTCTGTGTCTGGAACATAGGTATGCGTTGAGAGATCGAAATCGGCACGTTGGCGACAACGTAGTTGAGCAGGAACCCAAGTCCGATAGACGCAGCACACAACACAACCGCAACCCAAAAGCGCCTCGCCGTAGTCGTTCTTCGACGTGTGCCGAATCCCGCCGACCGTGGAAATTCGGCAAGCAGCACCGCGAGGTTCGCAATCAGAAAAGTGCCGGCAGCACCCGAAATGCACACCGTCACGGCGGTCGACATGGTCGTGAACTGCCACAGCACAGGAAACGCCGGGGCGAAGGTCGCTACCGCACTTCCGCCTAGCGCGGCTATTTGCGCTCCAGATGCTGGCACGTGGACTGCCTCCTTTTACGGCGGACGAGAACCGCTTCAGACCGTTCCGGGCTCATGTGAAGGGCTCTCATTTGCACCATGCCGTGACCCGGCTTGTCCTTAAAGATACTTGTCGATTGGCCTGGAGCCAAGCAATAGTATGTCCACCAGTCGCTTGGCACTCTCCTGCCAGTCCGGCGCGGACGCCACATTGGATACGCCCACCAGCGCGCGGAGCAGGTCCAGTGGGTCGACGTCCGGCCGGATGTCGCCGCTTCCGACCGCGCCGCCCACCAGTGTCTGGATTGCCGCCTTGATCTGCTCTCCCGAGTATGCGAACAGTTCGGACGAGGCTCCGCCAACTATCGAGTTCAGCGCAGGCGCAATGATTTTTTTTGTCGCAATGTAATCGACGAACAGCAGCATCCACGCTCGCAGAGCCTCGCGTGCGGGTAGTTCATCCGTGAGGCGGCGCTGCTCATGCGCGAGCCGCTCAACCTCGGCGCGATACACGCTCTCCAGCAGAGCTTCGCGTGTCGGGAAATGACGATACAGCGTTCCTGGACCCACACCGGCTTGTCGAGCGACGTCATCCAGACTGATATCGCTTCCCCCGTCGGTGAACGCGCTTTTCGCTATCTCCAGGATGCGCTCGCGATTGCGCTGGGCATCGGCTCGCGGTTTCCTTTCTTTCGGTGTGGAATCAGTCATAGGCAAATCGGCACTTGCAAACGGAGAGATGCTCCGCTTATTATCTGAAAACGGAGAATCTCTCCGTTTTAACGGGCAACACAGGCGGCGTCAATCTTACAGTGACGGAGAGCTAGCATGAGCGAACAGTTTGGTGCGACATCAACGACCGACGACGTACTGTCGAACATCCGTCTTCACGGCAAGCGAATTCTGGTGACAGGCGTATCTGCCGGACTTGGCGTGGAGACGGCAAGGGCTCTCGCGAGCCACGGTGCAACAGTCATCGGAGCGGCCCGCGATTTGAGCAAGGCGGAACGGGCGATCAGCAGCGCGCAGAAAGAAGCGACGGCAGGCGGCGGGAGTATCGAGCTCATCGAGCTCGACCTGGCAAGCCTGGCCAGCGTTCGGGCTTGCACCGACAGGCTGGTCGCCGAGGGTAAACCACTCGACGTCATCATCGCCAACGCAGGTGTCATGGCGACGCCCCAAGGCACGACAACAGACGGTTTCGAGACCCAGTTCGGGGTCAATCATCTTGGGCATTTCGTGCTTGTCAATCGACTGGCATCCCTGCTTTCGACCGGTAGCCGCGTCGTGATGCTCGCCTCTTCAGGCCATCGGTTTGCCAACGTTGACCTTGACGACCCGGGTTTTGAGCGCACGCCGTACGAGCCATTCCTGGCATATGGACGCGCCAAGACAGCCAACATCCTGTTCGCTGTCGAGTTCGACCGGCGGCATCGGGCTCGCGGAGTACGGGCTGCGGCGGTACATCCGGGTGGTATTCATACCGAGTTGGGACGTCACATGGGCGAGGAGCAATTGACCACGCTCGTCGACACGATTAACAAACAACTGGCGTCTGAAGGCAAGGAGCCGTTCCAGTTCAAGACCGTTCCCCAAGGGGCGGCTACGTCAGTATGGACCGCGGTAGTCGCGTCCGCCGAAACCGTTGGCGGACGCTACTGCGAGAATTGCCACGTCAGCGAAGTGGTCGCCGACGATGTCGTGATTACCCCCGTTAGCGAGGGTGTTCGCGGATATGCGCTCGACACGGCTACCGCTGAAGCGCTGTGGCGCAAGAGCGAACAGATGGTAGCGGAGTCTTTCCCGCCACCGGTTCGCTAGCCGCTCACGATAAGCCGGACACTCTCGCGCAAAAGCGACGCGGTTCAATACTACCTCCCTCCGCGTTGCTTGCAGGTAACGCGTAGCGTCCCCAGAAAAACGTGCGTGGTGCAGTGATCGGGGGCTACGCCGGGAGGTGCCAGTGACGACAAAGTGATCGCACTGCCCAAACTCAAAGCAGCGCTATTACCCGCACATCGCCCTGCTCCGCCGACGCAACCACCTTCTCGCCAATCCGGCGGAACGTGATCGACACCGACGAATCGCCGACCCGTAAATCACTGATTTCGAGCCAGTCGATCCCTTCGGGCAGCATCGGCTGCTCGATCACGACCTCGCGCCGCTCGGCGTCGATCGTAATGCCAAGACACGATTCGAGCATCATGAACGGCGAGCCTGCCGCCCACGCCTGCGGCAGACACGCGACCGGATAAGCGGTAGGCGGCTCGCCACGCCGGCGCGGAAAGCCGCAGAAGAGTTCGGGCAAACGCATGTCGAAATTCACAGCCGCCTGGAACAGCGCCTGCAATAACCGCACCGCCGATGCCTTGCCGCCGTAATGCGACAACCCACGCGCGCACAGCGCGTTGTCATGCGGCCAGACCGAACCGTTGTGATACGCCATCGGGTTAAAACGTGCCTGGCTCGCCGCCAGCGTGCGCACGCCCCAGCCGGTGTGAAACAGCGTGGAATCGAGAGCACGCACCACCGCTTCGCCGCGCTCGCGCGACGGCAAGCCGAAAGCCAGCAGATGCCCTGCATTCGACGCCATCACGCGACACAGTTCACCATGACCGTCGAGCGCGATGCCGTAAAAACCGGACTCTTCCATCCAGTACTTTTCTTCGACACATTGACGGATTTTCTTCGCGCGTTCGCTGTATTGCGCCGACTGTTCACTCAGGCCGCGCAGCTTGGCGAAGCGGGCCATCGTGTCGAACGCAGCGCTTGCATACGCCTGTACTTCGACCAGTGCGATCGGACCGTCGGGGAAACGGCCGTCGGCGTGAAACACTGAATCGTGACTGTCTTTCCAGCCCTGATTGGCCAGGCCGCCATCCGACTCGCGCTGGTAGTCGAGCAGGCCGTAGCGGTTCTTGTCGCACACGCCTGCGACCCATTGCGTCGCGCGTTCGAGTGCTGGCCACAGTTCGTCGATCAACGCGAAGTCGCCCGTACGGTCCGCATATGCGCCGGCCAGCACGACAAACAACGGCGTGGTGTCGACGCCGCCGTAGTACAGCGCGAACGGCACCTCGCCGGCTGCGGCCATTTCGCCCTTGCGCATCTCGTGCATGATCTTGCCGGGCGCCGCGTCACGGAACGGCGAATTCTCACGCGCCTGATGTTCGGCGAGAAAACGCAGCACGCCTGCGGCAAGCTCCGGTTGCATCCACAATGTCTGTAACGACGTAATGACAGCGTCGCGGCCAAACGGCGTCGAAAACCACGGAATGCCCGCATACGGGTACGGACCGGTTGCGAGGTCGGTGGTCAACAGCCCGAGGTCGGCGAGCGAACGGTCGATCCATGCATTGAACAGCGGGTTGCTGGACCGCACGCGCGCCGTAGCGCGGCGGCGTTCGCGCATCACGAGGTGGGCATCGACCAGCGCGGCACGCACGGCCGCGCGGCCCACCCGAGGACGCTCCGCATCGATTTGCGACAGATGACCTTCGCTCAACGCATGCATGGGCTGCGAGACATCGGCGCCGGGCCGGTTGGCATTGTTGGCAACCACCTGCACCGACACCGACAGATAAATCGACACGCACGCCTGCGCCGGCAGTTTCACCGTGTAGTCGGCGCGATCGGCAAACAGTTTGTCCGGCTCCGGCGAAAACGCGATCTGCACGTTGCGCGTGACGTCGTCGAGACCCAGATAGCTGAGCAGCACCTCGCGATTCTCGATGCGCGCCGGCTCTATGCGCCCCTGTTTGTCGCGTTTCAAACCGCGCACTTCGAACATGTCGCGGAAGTCGCTGGAAAACGAAATGGACAACGGCACCACGGCATCGCTCGTGCCGTAGTTGGTGAGTTCGATTGCCTCGTTGAGCACCGTGCCGGACAGCACCCGTACGCGCTCGACGTGGATCACGCCTTCCGGTGTACTGTCGCCGCCCAGTGGCGGCAACGGACGGTTAGTCAGGTGGGCGGTAAATGACGTGTTGTCGCTGCTGACGCTACCCGACAGCAGCGACGGTGCGCGGCCGCCGAAGGTCAGACGCAATTGTGAAAGAACGCGGGTGTCGTTGACGAACAGGCCGTCGTCATGGCCGGTGATATCACCGAGCGGGTCGTTGACGATGAAGGTGTCGCCCGACTTCAGCACATGCTGTGCCGCACTCGCGACATTGAGATTTTCCGTCGGGATGAATACGCCGTCCGGCTCCGCTTCGCGGTGATCGACACCGCCCGAGAGGGACACGCCACCGAGGGCTTCTGGCTGCTGCATCAGGGTCACTCCTATGAATTCGCTTGTGCGTTCAGTTTCACATCCGGTTGCCGCTGGGTGCGCGTGGCGCGCCACCCGGTCGCTTCCGATTGTAGAGGGTCTGTCTGCGTCAGACGAACTTATCACGGGGGAGTTTCGATTTTTTCCGTGGCACAGGACGTGCAGGCAATCATGCCGCCGAAAGCGGCGCGGCGCTCCTTCGTGGGGAGCGCCGCGTGGGTGTCAGGCTGGTGACAGCCCGAGCGTTTGAAGCGTTGAATGCCGGTTTATCGTTGTGCGATCGGCTTCGCTTCGCGTTGCGTTTCGCCGACGAACAACTGGCGCGGACGGCCAATCTTCTGTTCCGGATCGGCGATCATTTCGTTCCACTGCGCAATCCAGCCCACCGTGCGCGCCATCGCGAAGATGCAGGTGAACATCGCGGTCGGGATGCCCAGTGCGCGTTGCACGATGCCCGAGTAGAAGTCGACGTTCGGGTACAGCTTGCGCGACACGAAGTACTCGTCTTCCAACGCGATCTTTTCCAATGCCATCGCGAGCTTGAACAGCGGGTCGTCATGCAGACCCAGTTCTTCGAGCACTTCGTGGCAGGTTTCGCGCATCAGTTTCGCGCGCGGATCGTAGTTCTTGTATACGCGGTGACCGAAACCCATCAGCTTCACGCCGGAGTTCTTGTCCTTCACCTTCGCGATGAACTCGGGAATGTTGTCGACCGAGCCGATCTCTTCCAGCATGTTCAGCGCGGCTTCGTTCGCGCCGCCGTGCGCCGGGCCCCACAAACATGCGATACCTGCGGCGATACACGCGAACGGATTCGCACCCGACGAACCGGCCAGACGCACCGTCGACGTCGAAGCATTCTGTTCGTGGTCTGCATGCAGGATCAGGATACGGTCGAGTGCGCGCACCAGCACGTCGTTGACCTGGTACTCTTCGGCCGGGTTCGCGAACATCATGCGCATGAAATTCGCGCTGTACGACAGCTCGTTCTTCGGATAAACGAACGGCTGACCCACGGTGTACTTGTAGGCCATCGCGACCAGCGTCGGCAGCTTCGCGATCATGCGGATCGCGGAGATTTCGCGATGCTCCGCGTTATTGATGTCGAGCGAGTCGTGATAGAACGCCGACAATGCGCCGACCGCGGCAACCAGAATCGCCATCGGGTGCGCGTCGCGACGGAAGCCGCGGAAGAAGAAGTGCATCTGGTCGTGCACCATTGTGTGATTCGTCACGGTCTTGACGAACTCTTCTTTCTGTTGCGCGTTCGGCAGTTCGCCCTTCAACAGCAGGTAGCAGCTTTCGAGGAAGTCGGCGTTCTGTGCGAGGTTCTCGATCGGATAACCGCGATACAGCAGTTCGCCCTTGTCGCCGTCGATATACGTGATTTCCGAATTACATGCCGCCGTCGACATGAAGCCCGGGTCATACGTGAACTTGCCGGTCTGGCCATACAGCTTGCGGATATCGATCACATCCGGTCCAAGCGAGCCTTGATAAATCGGCAGGTCGATTGTCTGTTCGCTGTCGGAAAAGCTCAGCGTTGCGTGTGTCTTCGAGTTCATCTACGCGTTCCTTTTACTTTCACATCGCACACGTGCCGGCATGCGCAGCCGTCATTTCGTCTGATTGTCGAATGGGCGCAATGGCATGCTCAGGCTCCGCTTCGCATTCTAAGGTCCAGAAGGTGATTGATTGCGACGATACGCCGCAACAAACCATCTCGGCTGGCGCAACATTCGTTGCGTTCCAAAGGCCTGACTACACCGTGTGCAATAAAAAGTAGCAGGTTTTACACGACTGCCAGCTAAATGAAAGTTTGAATAGTTAAAGCAACAATGTTTTGCGGTAGTCAAGCTGCGCTTATCCCTATGCATCTGCGATACTGCTTGCGTGTTTTGCTTCCCCTAGTAACTCACACGCTGTCTTTGGCCCGCCATCCTACGGCGGGCTTTTTTAATCAGCTAAAAGAACAGGATGGACCAGATGAATGCCTCTCTCGAAACGCTGTTTCCGGATCATATCCACACGGAAGACAATATCGTCACCGCGCTGAATCACCAGGACATCGTGGTTGCATTGTCGGCAGCGCTCAAGAAGCAGGACGTGGCGGTTCTGCACATGCTGTATCCGCGCACGGACGCGCGCACCCATCGCAGTCTCGACACGCTCGTGAACGTCATGCGCGGCCACGGCCTGCATGAAGTCGCCGAACTGATCGCTGAAGAAGCGCACTATCTGCTGTTCAAAGATCCAGTGAAAGCGTGGAAGGCATTCCACGAAATTCGCAACGACTCGCTCGCGATCGGCGTGCATCTGTACTATCACGGCCTCGTTGGCGAAGCAGCGGAACTCGAACTCGATAAGGACGCGCATCGCAAGGCTTGAGGTTCAAGGCTCGCAATTGAAAAGATCAGGCACTCGGGGTTGAGTGCCTGAATTGGCAGGGTTGAATTGAATTGCGTGAGTCGATTGAGTCGCTCGAGTACCCGAACTCGCGAATAAATGAACTCGACTCGTGTGAATTCAAAGAAAGCACGCAGCGTCATCGCATTGCGTATTTTTCTCTTCTATTTTCAATTGCTTATTCCGCGCTCACCGCTTGAATAAACCCGTCGACATAGCGATTGAACGCGCGCGGATGCGCGAGGTTCATTCCGTGCGACGCGCCCGGCACCGTCTCGCGGCGCGCATCCGGCAACCAGGTTTGCAGCGTAGCGGCCGTGCGGCGGAACATGTCGGGACTCTTCTCTCCGTCGATCAGCAGCACCGGACAGCGCACCTCAGCCGCCTGCTCCTGCGTGTAACCCGGTAATGGATCCTGCAATTGCAACGCAAGCGTGTGCGCGTTATCGGTCGCCATGGTGCGGAAGGCTGGCGTGCTCATCGCCCACGAACCGGGCCGGCTGACCGAATCGACGAATAGCTGAACGCCGCTTTCCACATCGCCCGTTTCGATCAGTTGCGCTGCTTTTGCGCGCAAAGCGTTCACCTTTTCCGGGAAACGCGAAGCCGGCTGACCGGCGATCCGCAACTGGCCGCCTGGATCGGCGAGCGTCAGTGTCCGCACCCGCTCGGGATGACGCAGCGCCAGTTGAAACACCACCGAACCGCCGCGCGAATGCCCGACCACATGCGCGGGTCCGGCGCCGAGACGGTCGATGAATTCCGCCACTTCGCCGGTATGCGCGCTCCAGCTAAACGAATGACCGGGAGCAATAGCGGTGGCCGGCCAGTAGTGCGACAGACTCACCGCGACGCAGCGATACTGCTTCGAGAGTCCGTCGAGTTGCGGTTGCCAGTAACGGTAATCGCACAGCGACCCGTGCACGAACAGCAGCAGTTCGCCGTGGCCGGCCTCGATGTAGGGCACGCGCAAACCGTTCTGCAATTCGATGAAAGACGGAGACGGCGCAACGGACGACGCGGAAACAGATTGATTCACGGCGGGTTCACGAGCAGCGCAGCCGCTTCCGACGCGGGTTGCGCAAGCAAGAATCGAATAGGGGTTGAAAGAAACAAACGCCCAAGTGCTCCGTCAGGTGTTCCTCGCGCGCTTTGCAGCGCAACGCGCCGCGTATTGTCACACAGCCGTTCATGGCGCGACAGAAGCGCGCCTCGCCGGTTGCAACCTGACAAAAAGCCGACACCGGCACCCGCTTATTGAAACGCTGCTTCGTCGAGCAAACCGGCTGCGGCGGCCGCGCTTGCGCCTCGCACCGCACAGGTGAGCGGTTCGTCGGCGACACGCACGTCGAGTCCGAGCTCCTGGGTCAGGCGGGTGCCAAGGTGCCCCAGCAGCGCTCCGCCGCCCGTCAGCACGATGCCGTTGTGCGCGATGTCCGTCGCCAGTTCAGCGGGCGCCATTTCAAGCCCGCGCTTGACCGCGCCGATCACCTGACGCAGCGGCCCGTCGATCGCCTCGGCGATGTCCTGATTGGTCAGCTGGACCGTACGCGGCAGCCCGTCGTCGACACTGCGACCGGTTGCGTTCATAGATTCGAGCGGCACGTTGCGCAACGCCGAACCGATGCTCTTTTTCACGTGCTCAGCAGTCTGCTCGCCAAGCAGCACGCCATACAGATGACGCACATGACTGACGATGGCCGCGTCGAACGTATCGCCGCCCACGCGAATCGAGCCGCTATAGGCGGTGCCCCCTAGCGCGATCACGCCGACTTCGGTGGTCCCTCCGCCAATATCGACCACCATCGATCCGGTCGCCTCCGACACCGGCATCCCTGCGCCGACCGCCGACGCCAGCGATTCCCCGATCAGGCTCACCTTCCATGCGCCCGCCGCGACCGCCGCCTCCCTGATCGCGCGCAGTTCGACCTGGGTGGCCCCGGCCGGCACGCACAACGTGAACGCCGCGCGCCGGCTGAACATCGGCCGTGGCCGGGCCATGTCGATGAATTGACGGATCATGTGCTCGGCGGCGGAGTAATTGGCGATCACACCATGACGCATCGGCCGCACCGCTTCGACGTTGCGTGGCGCGCGGCCCAATAGCTGGCGAGCCTCGGCGCCCACGGCGGCAACCCGCCTGGGTCCGGCTGCAGCTTCTTTCTTGAAACAGACAACGGAGGGCTGATTCAGCAGAATGCCGCCGTCGCCGGTATAGATAAGGGTGTTGGCCGTGCCGAGATCCATCGCCACGGAATGACGGAATAACCGCTCGAAAAGCGGGAAAGACGGCGTTGGTCTGGCCATATAAAGGCTCTGATGTGTTGTTATCCGCCCGGTCAGGCAGTCTGAAAGCACCCCGGTCACGGGGATCGCACAGCACGCCCAGCAGGGCATGGCGCGATCCGCGCAGCGGGGGTGATTCTCATGCTAATGACCCGTTAACGGCAAGCAGATCAGAATCTTTATAGCCAGTTTTTAATCAGGGCTGTGTCAACCGCGCGACAAAGCGCCCAACGCGCGTTCCAGCGCTTCATGGCCGAGCGCCACACCGTCGGCGTTGATCGTATGGCCGATGCCTGGCAACGCATAGGCGTCGATCGTGTAGCCGGCATTGTTGAACGCATCCGCAGCGTCTTCGAGTTCCTGCACGGGGATCACCTCGTCGTCCTCGCCGTGGATCAGCGTGAGCGGCGTGCCGTTCTGCGCGGTGATCGCCGACGCGAGCCGTCCGGAGTAGGCGACGACACCCGCCGCGCCCTCTGCGCTGGTCGCGACGTGATGCATCGCCATGATCGAGCCTTGCGAAAAACCGACCAGCGCGAGGCGGCCGAACGGCACCTGCCAGTGCGCCAACTCGGCTTCAAGCATGCTGCGCAGCGCCGGATAGGCGGCGCTCACGCGTGCCTCGCGATTGCCCGGCGTGACGTCGCGCAGGCTGAACCATTGACGTCCGCCGAAGCCGCCGTCGAACGGATCGGTGCCGTCGAGCGACGTGAACGCGACGTCGGGCAGGCTCTCGCTCCAGATGTCCGCGAGCGGCATCAGATCGCGCGCATTGCTGCCGACGCCGTGCATCAGCACGACCAGACCTTTCGCCGGCGCGGTGGTCGGCGCGCGTCGCCAGCCGTGTTCAAATTGCTCCCAGGTCATATCTGTTTCCTTCCAGGTTGTTTGATGATTCGTTCTGCGCCTGCTTTGCGTCGCGTGTCCCGCGTTTCGCTTCTCGCGTTTCGCGTCCCGCGGCAAGGCGGCCGCTTGATCCGATCCGGCGATCACAGCCCCAGCCGCGAGCATACGCTGGCAGATTGGTTTGTGCCGCCGGGGCTGCATCCCCGACGACGCCGAAAGCCGAATGCAGGTATGCTTTTGCGAGCATTCGACGGACCCGCCGCCGGCCGTATTCCGCCAGCAGGCATCCAGCCGTCCGTCCACGACATTCGCCGCACGCCGAACCGGAGAACCCATTGAGCCAGCCCAACGCCGCGCCCGCTTCCGCGCCGCCGACGCCACCGTCGCCACCGCCGCCGTTAGAGGGCGGCAAACTGGTTCTGGCGACCATCGCGGTTGCGCTCGCCACGTTCATGAACGTGCTGGACACGTCGATCGCGAACGTCGCGATTCCGACCATTTCGGGCAACCTCGGCGTGTCGGTCGACGAAGGCACGTGGGTCATCACCGTGTTCGCCGCGGCCAATGCGGTATCGATTCCGCTGACCGGCTGGCTCACGCAACGCATCGGCCAGGTGAAACTGTTCGTCGGCGCGATCCTCGCGTTCGTGGTGGCATCGTGGCTGTGCGGGATTGCGCCGACGCTGCCCATCCTGCTGCTCGCGCGGATTTTCCAGGGCGCAGTGGCCGGTCCGCTGATTCCGCTGTCGCAAGCTATTCTGCTCGGCTCGTATCCCAAGGAGAAGTCGTCCACCGCGCTCGCGTTATGGGCGATGACGGCGACCGTCGGCCCGATTGCGGGCCCGGCGCTGGGTGGCTGGATCACAGACAGCTATAGCTGGTCGTGGATCTTCTACATCAACATTCCGGTCGGCATCTTCGCCGCGGGTGTCACGTGGATGATCTATCGCACTCGCGAGTCCCCCATCCGCAAGCTGCCTATCGACGTGGTCGGCCTCGCTCTGCTGATCACGTGGGTTGCATCGCTGCAGGTCATGCTCGACAAAGGTAAAGACCTCGACTGGTTCTCGTCGCCGGTGATCGTGATTCTCGGCGTCACCGCGCTGATCAGTTTTGCGTTTTTTCTGGTGTGGGAGTTGACCGAAGAAAATCCGATCGTCGATTTACGGCTCTTTCAGCAACGCAATTTTCTCGGCGGCACGATTGCGATTTCGGTTGCGTATGGCGTGTTCTTCGGCAACCTCGTGCTGTTGCCGCAATGGATGCAGGAGTATCTGAACTACCGTTCCGTCGACGCCGGTCTCGTCACCGCACCGCTCGGCGTGTTCGCGGTGCTGCTTGCGCCGGTCATGGGCCGCGTGCTGCCGCGCTCCGACGCACGCGTGATCGCCACGCTGGCGTTTGTCGGCTTCGCCATCGTGTTCTACATGCGCTCGAAATACGTGATCGAGATCGACACGTGGCATCTCGTGCTGCCCACGCTGCTGCAAGGCATTCCGATGGCGCTGTTCTTCGTGCCGCTGACCTCGATCATCCTGTCTGGCCAGCCCCCGAACAAGATTCCGGCGGCGGCGGGTCTGTCGAATTTCGCGCGGGTGTTTTGCGGCGCGGTGGGCACGTCGATCGCGGGCAACGAGTGGAATAACCGCACGGTGCTGCATCACGCGAGACTGACCGAGCAGGCATCGATCAATAACCCGCTGTTCAATCAGCAGATGGATGCAACCCAGACGCTGCTGCACCTGAATCCGCTGTCGGCACATGCGCTGTTCGATTTCACCGTGAATACGCAGGCCGCGATGATGGGGCTGAACGACATTTTCTTCGTGTCGGCGATCATCTTCATTCTGATCATTCCACTGATCTGGATTACGCGGCCGTCCAAGGGCGGCGGCGGACCGGATGCGGCGGGCGCGCATTGACGGCGTGATGGCGGGTTGAGCTTATGCTCGTGCGCGGCGACGGTTTCCGGCGCGCGGGAGGTCGCGCAGGAAGTTGCGCAGACGGTCACGCAGGACAGCGCGCAGGCTAGCGGCCGGAGTCGAAGCGAGCGCCCACGCCCTGTTGACAGGCGCTCCGATGCTCACCCTGCGTCGACGGAAATTGCCCGGAAATAACGCGCGGGCGTGTCGCCAAACGCGTCGCGGAACACGGCGATAAACGACGACACGTCGTTGTAGCCGACTTCGACCGCGACCTGCGTGACGCTCGCGCCGGCGCCGAGATGTTCCAGCGCGACCAGCAGGCGCAGTTGCTGGCGCCACTGGCCGAAGGTCTGCCCGGTCTCCTTGACGAACAGACGCGCCGCCGTGCGGGCCGTGACCCCTGCCGCCACGGCGAGGTCCTCGAGTACCGCTGACTGCGCCGGTGTTGCGCTCAGCGAGTCGGCGATCCGCTGGATGCGCGGGTCGCGCGGCCAGTTCAATCCCAGCGGCGCGGCGGGGAGCGCCGGCAAACGGTCTAGCAGCACCTGCACGAGTCGGGCGGCGGGTTCGTCGAAGGGTGAGTCAAGCGGCAGTTCAGCGACGGCGACCAGCAGCGCCTGCACGAGCGCGTCGGGCACGAGCGCGCCGCTTTGACTGGGCAACGGCGCGGCGTCCGGGCTCGCATAGAGCGAATACGACTGGACCCGACGTGTCGCGGACAAACTATGCAGCACGTTCGCCACGATCCAGACCGCGTGCCCCGGCGGCACGACCCAGCGGCTGCTGTCGGTGCGCACCGTCAACACGCCGTCGCTGACGTAGATCAGCCGCGCGCGGCGAAGCGCGTGCCACGGCTCGTCCAGCGTCTCGTGGTGTCCGCCGACCACGAAGACCGCTTGTTCGATGCCGTCTGGATCGAAGGCTTCGTTCATGGCGTCCGTTTTGCCCTGTCGTATCGGGAAAGGCAGCAAGATTAGCACGGTTGCTCCGCGCCCACTCGCCACCCCGACAGCGTCATCGCGTATGAACCATTCACACCGGCTTGACAGTAGAATCGCCGCTTCAACGGTCCGAGCCCCAATGAACTACGCATCCATCCTCGAACAGATTCACGGCGATCTGCGGCCATACCTGGGAACCGGCAGGGTCGCCGATTACATTCCTGAACTTGCCAAGGTTCGCGCCGATAGTTTCGGCATGGCGATCGTCACCGTATCGGGGGACGTCTTCCGCACGGGCGAAGCCGACACGCGCTTTTCAATTCAGAGCATTTCCAAACTTTTTACCTGCACGATGGCGTTCCGGCTGCTCGGCGACGCGTTGTGGCAACGCGTAGGGCGCGAGCCGTCCGGCAACGCGTTCAACTCGCTCGTGCAACTCGAAGCCGAGAATGGCAAGCCGCGCAACCCGTTCATTAACGCAGGCGCGCTGGTTGTCACCGACGTGCTGTGCCGCCGTTTCGTGCAGGCCGAAACCGCGCTGGTTGAATTCATGCGGCGGCTGACCGGCGAGACCAGCATCGACTACGACTTGCACGTCGCGCAGTCAGAGTTGCAGCACGCACACCGCAATCGCGCAATGGCGCACTTCATGGCGAGCTTCGGCAATATAGACATGCCGCCTGACTTGGTGGTCGACGCGTACTGCCGGCAGTGCGCGATTTCAATGAGTTGTGTGGAATTGGCGAAAGCGGCACTGTTTTTGACCAATCATGGCGTGGTGCCTGCAACAGGTGAACGGATTCTCGACACCAGTTCGGCAAAACGGCTTTCCGCGCTGATGCTGACCTGCGGCACGTATGACGCGGCCGGCGATTTCGTCTACCGGGTCGGCTTGCCGGCGAAAAGCGGCGTGGGCGGCGGGATTGTCGCGGTGCTGCCTGGCGAGATGGCGGTATGCGTGTGGTCGCCGGGGCTGGATAGCAATGGGAATTCGTTGGCTGGCGTGCGGGCATTGGAACAGTTGACCACGCTTACCGGGCAGTCGATCTTTTAATGCCACGCTGAGCGCCCTTTACCGACTCTCGCAGATTCGATTTTCCGCGCCGAAAAAAAGCGGACACGTATTATTTGGATTCCGTATTAACGACATCCGCACTGCCAATACACGCTCCTCTGCCCCGACGTTCCGGGTCTCAGTTTGACCGCAGATCAAAAGCCGTCTGCGCTTTTTCAATACCGTCTCCATGCGTGACTGCCCACATTACCAGACTCGCAAACGGGTCCTGTAACGATCGACCCAGCGGAGTGATCGAATATTCAACGGCCACCGGCGAAGACGCGATCACCCGGCGATTGACCAAGCCGTTTCGCTCCAGTCGCCGCAGGGCTTCGGTCAACGCCTTTCAGAGTCCTTTACGCCCATTTAGCATCAGGTTATCCACCATTGCGTCCCTGTAACGCCCCGTAACGGCAGGCTCATGAGACCAGGTAAACTCCGCATGGTGCCCTTCCCAGTCGTAAATTAACATTCGTTAACGTTAAGGCTAACGTTAAAAAATCGCTTTTTACCTCAACTCAAAACAAGAGCAAACACTGGCCTGATCAGCGCATGGCGGCGAATCGCCCGCTCGCAACGATGAAAGCACCGTTCGACCGCGAAGCGTACAACGTGCACCCGATCGATCAAGCCCGTATGAATTGCCTCGATAAAGACCGCAATGCAAAAGAGAGTATCGAAGGCCATTTTCAAGTCCAAAGCGTGTGAACTATTCCGGCAAGTTGAGATGCGTGGAGAGACCATCGTCGTCACAGACCGCGGCCAACCCACCATCGAGATCAGGCCTTACCGCGACAAGAAGGAGGATCCGCTTGAGGTGTTGCGCGCTTCGATCGTGCATTTCGACATGAAACGCTCGCCTCTACCGATGGCGTCGGAGCAGGACGACCGGTGATCGCACCCACGCCGGGGGCGCTGGGCGGGCAGGCAGACGACGTGAGCGAACCTATATGCGATGCAATAGGCGGGGAAGCGGATGACGGTGAGATCTGATCTCGGCAATCGATGCGCGTGACAATTGTGTGGCGCTGCGCGACACTCCGGCGCAACCAGGTTTTCTATCGGAAATAGATTGAACAGAGTGGCCGGACCGGTCGTGAACCTTGCGCTGTTGCCCTATGGAAATTTTGCGAGGATGCGATCCAGAAGCGTAGGCGGCAGGTCGATATAACCCTTTCCGTCAAATGCGGAGGTATCGTAAATAACCTTGTCTGTGGTCCACACTAGCCCGACTTCGTCAAGTTCAGAATAGATTCGTTCAGCAATCAACGTCATATCACTTCTTCGGTAGACCCTTAGCAAAACTTCCTCTCTGCCCAAGTACGCATACCTTGCGATATATAGGCCACCGTCGTTGGTCGATATACTCTGACCTGACATATGCGCGTTGCTGCGCACTCTTGCATCGGCTTGATACTTGAGTACAAACGCGACCAGAAGAAAAAGCGTGCTCCCGATGAGGATTTTTTTTCCGGCCCTTTTCAATCTCGCTTTCCGCTCAGTTCTAGCAGAGAAAACGTAGAGTGCAGTCATTAGCAGACATAGCAATAT
Source organism: Paraburkholderia metrosideri (assembly GCF_904848625.1). Lineage (GTDB taxonomy): Bacteria > Pseudomonadota > Gammaproteobacteria > Burkholderiales > Burkholderiaceae > Paraburkholderia > Paraburkholderia metrosideri. The sequence continues at coordinate 369,404 of NZ_CAJHCP010000002.1, read as the reverse complement.
GACGACCATGGCGCACACAAACACCACGCCAATCCAGACTGACTGTGTATATAACGCGAGCCCATTCACTTGTAATACACCGTGATCGGGTTTTTAAGGCGCATATGGACGCAATCGCTATAGATGATGAAGTCGCCCCCCTGTCTGTGCTCCATTTGCCAGTCCCTGAACGTGCTGTTCTTCACGGGGTAGTACACGGACTTTGGTTCGGTCGCGACCGCATAATCTAAAAACTCAATATTTCCCAGTTGGGCCGCGAGAAAGGCGGGAACTACAATCACGCCCTTACGGTTCCAATGCCCGAGATACTGCGAAGCTTCGTGTGGCTTCGTGCCGAACGTGTAGTTGTCTTTCACATAAACCGCGATATGTGTCACCGTCATAGTGTGGCGATCAATCCGCGCGCCTGCAATTGCAGCATAGAAACTGAACGAACCAAGGGCGGCCGTCAGGTCGTCAGGCGTCCCTCGTTTCTGATCGGCAATGAACATCGCGAATTTCTGTTCAAGCGTGCCATTGACGCGGCTTAGTTGAAATTGGAAACGCTTGTGTAGCGAAGGCAGATCTGGGCACTCTCGCCAGGCATTCAGATCGACAATCCCTAGCCCTCCGTATGGCGCAAGCTTTTGTGCAATCTTGTCCCTTGAAGATTCGCTATAGATAGCGATACTTATCAAAAATTCGTATTGTTGCTTAGCCCGCGCGAACTCGAGAATCCAAGCCATTTTTACGGTCCTGGTATCTATCATGCTGGGCGGATAGGGTTTTCCGTCCTGGTTTGTCATCGCAACTTCTGCGGCATCGTCAGGAGAATAGTTCAACTCACCGGCAAACCATTTTTCCATCAACCTGGCCCCGACTGGCATGTGCGTTGCACGCATTGCGTCGGGAATTTCCTGAATGTCGAACGGTGGTACGGTATCCCGCTTTTTCCCCTGCGTTGCGGGCCTGGGCGGTTTAGGTGGGTCAGGCGTATCGAGCCATTTCTTAAAGCGAGACACGGCCTGTTTTGCCGCGACCAGATGGTCGAGGAAATCTTTCTCTGGAGCCGGTGCTTTGGGTGGCAACGGTGGAGTCTTTGGTTGATCGCGTAGCCTCGGCGGGGCTTTGTCTAGCGACAACGCTGTGTCGCGCACGATGTGACAACCGTCTTCGCCATCGTATAGCGTCCATGTCCAGAATATCTGGTTGATCTTGTAGTAGGGAATACTGCCGTAACTCAGTGAAGACATCTTTAGGATGGCGATATTTAGGATCGGGAAAAGCGTATTGATCGACGCTATCACCGTCCCAAAGAATGTTCCACATCATTTGTTGAAAATTGACAATTTGGAATTAACTAATGCTTTCCGCTTATTCGCGAAAAGGAATTCCGCCCTCACCCGCTTTCAAGACCTAACACATTCAAGCCAGTTGCGGCGCCGATGCCAATGCCAATTCCAACGCCTACCCCGCACGCCCGACCAGTCCCGCCAGCACCGTCTGATACGCGGTCTCACCGACCACCCGCTCATTTACGCCGTCTTCGAAATCGATCCAGCCAGAGTTGAACGCGTCGATCATTTCGATCCGCGGCGCAGGCCATGCCGTACCCTGCGCCTGAAACAGCCCTTCCCACTGCTCGCGCGGCACCGCCTGAGCACGCACAGCGCGCCCGAGCACACCACCCAGCAGCGCAGCAATCTCGTGCTGCGTATAACGTTGCGGCCCCTCGATCTCGATCACTCGGCGTCCCTGCCACGTTTGCCCCAGCGTTCCTGCAATCACCCGGCCGATATCCTCGGTGGCAACCATTGGATACTTCCGGTCTAACGGATGCAGAAAACCCGGCATCACACCTGTTTCGCGAGACGGTGCGATATCCCACAGCGAGTTCTCCATAAACCATGCGGGACGCAGTATCGCGGTCGGAATCGCAACCGGCAGATCCGCCAGCGCCTCTTCGAGAATATGCACCTGGGTGATGAGCCCGAGTCCAGACTCGCGCTGCCCGCCAATCGACGATAACGCCACAATCCGCTCCGGACGCGCCTTCGTCAACGCCTCCTTCAAGACCGCAGCCGCCGCGTGTGCATTCGGATAACCCGGCTGTGGCGCGAAATTCGGTGCAATCATCACGAAAACGCCCGCCGTTCCGCGAAACGCGGCGCTGAGCGCATCGGCGTCTTCAAATGACGCGATCGCCACCTCCGCGCCACGCTCCACCCACTGCGCTGCCTTGCTCTCGTCTCGTAACACCGCGCGTACCGCGTGCCCCGCTTCGAGTAACGCACGAGCCGCCGCGCCGCCAACCTGCCCTGTCACACCAGTAATTGCAAACATCTCATCGCTCCTTTGGGTCACGGCCAATGCCGCGATGAGGCTTATTCTCAGCGCCGCCGATCAACTTCGCGAGAGCATGAATGTCATTTATTTAATGACTATATGACATACGAAAGTACTTCCCGGTTTGTTAGTCGTATGGAAGGACATCACAGTCTGCGCGCTGAAAGTCGCATCAATTTCGAGGCTCGACCTCGCGTCAGCGATACTTTGCATTTCATGCGAGCTCCCGTTATCGTGTCGGCATTGCAGGACCGCCAGCTTCGCAATCTGCAGAGCCAATGCGGGCACCCGCGCAACGAACGAGAGCTAACAAGGTGACTGAGTCGGACACGGGTTACGTTGATGAGATTGCATACACATTCGGCTATTGCGACGAGTTGAATCCGCTACGGCTGGGACTCCCCTTATTGCAGGCTGGACTTGCTTTGCCAACGGTCCATACCGCTTGCGAACTGGGCTTTGGTCACGGCGTCAGCGTAAATATTCACGCTGCCGGGTCGCCTTCTCGATGGTATGGCACCGACTTTCAAGAGGCTCACGCGAGCTTCGCCCAACAACTGGCGAACAGTGCCGAATCGGAGGCGCAATTGTTCGGCGAGCCTTTTTCGGAATTCTGCCGGCGCGACGATTTACCGGATTTCGATTTCATCGGTGCGCACGGCATCTGGAGTTGGGTGTCGGAGGAAAATCGTGCACTGATTGTTGAATTCGTACGCCGCAAGCTCAGGCCCGGCGGCGTGCTGTATCTGAGTTACAACACTCAGCCCGGATGGACCGCGATGCTGCCCGTGCGGGAGTTGATGCATCAGCATTTTCAAATCGGTGCGGTATCCGAGTCGCGCGACGGCGCGGCCGCCGAAGGGCGCACGCAGGGGCGCATCGAGGCCGCCGTGAATTTTGCGCGGACAGTATTCGCGACCCAGCCGGGCTACGCAATAGTTAATCCGCTGCTTGCCGAGCGTGTCGACGCATTGGCCGGGGAAAACCCGAATTATCTCGCGCATGAGTATTTCAATCGTGACTGGCACCCGATGACTTTCTCGCAGGTCGCCTCGTCGCTCGCTGCGGCAGGATTGACTTATGGAGGATCGGCGGACTATCGCGATCACGTCGACGAGATCAACCTCAACCCGGCACAGCGCGCTTTGTTAGCGGACATTGCAGATACGGGCTTGCGGGAAACGGTGCGCGATTTCTGCGTGAACCGGTCATTGCGGCGCGATTACTGGATCAAGGCCCCCGCACCGCTCAATGCCGACGAGCGGGACGCGAGCCTGCGCAACCATCGCGTGATCCTGGCCGTGCCGAGAGCTTCTGTGGTGCTGAAGGTACGTGGTGCACTCGGTGACGCGCAGTTACCGGAAACGCTATACGGCCCTATTCTCGACGTCTTAGACAGTTATCGTCCGATGACCCTGTCTGATATCGAGAACAGCGTTCGTGGACGCGGCATCGTGCTGGAGCAGATCGTCAAGGCCGTGACGCTACTGGTCGGTATGGGCGTATTGCTGAATGCTCAAAATGATGCGCAAATCAGTGCCGCCCAGTCGTCGGCCACGAAGCTGAACGCGGCGATTTGCGAACAGGCGCGCCATCATGACGAAGTTCAATTTCTGGTGAGTCCGGTTTCGGGCTCGGGCATTTTGATGCCGCGTGTGGCGCAACTCTTTTTATTGGCAAGACTGCATCACATGCAACAGCCGGCGCAATGGGCTGAGTTCGCTGAGAGCGTGCTGCGTGGAACTACTCAGGCTACGAGGGCAACAACAGAGTTGCCTCCGGTTGCAGCGGCTTCTCTGGAGAATCTAATAGCGAAAGCTAACCGCTTTGCTCAGATTCATCTTCCTATCTTGCAGGCACTTGGGGTCGCTTGAAATGAGATCGGCGTAGCGTACGCCGACCTGTCCGCTTCAGACTAATTGCAATCGCGGCGCGGCGACATTCGCCGCTAGCTCAACGCGGCGGCCGTCGCCGGGACGATCGTGTCAACTGCCTCGAAGTGGAATACGTTTAAATAAACTCGCGGCAGTAGCTTCAGGTTTCCTAAAAAAGGTAGTTGAGGAAGAGACCATACGTTATCTGACTCGTCTTTTCGGTGATCGGGCTGTCGGTCGCATCCCCACGCAGCCACGCGAATGAAACACTGGCGCCGACATTCACGCGTGGCGTAATCCGGTAAGCACCGTTGACCGAAAAACGCAGCTCATTCAAGCCGGACCCGGCCGAATAGGTTGGCAGCCCGGACCGGGAACTCTGCTCCGACGTCACGCCGAAGTAGGTTTCGTTATATTTGCTGCTCGCCCACGTCAGTCCCGGTCCTGCACTAAGCGTGAGAGCGGGAATGGGCTGATACCGGCCCAGTACATCGAATGTTGCGACTGTGCCCCGGTCGTTGCCGGCAATGTCGGTCAGCACACTGGCGCGCGCGGAGATGAACTCATAGGTATAGATGCCGAACAATTCAGCGTGGGCAGTCCGTTTGACGTCGCCGAGTCCCTGGAGCCGCGAGTCATCCGATTCGCTTCGCGGCTGTATGAAGTCGTACGTGACGGCTGCGCCTATGCGCCAGTTACTGTCCCGATACAGATAGGCACCGAGTGACAGTATCGACGCGGCATCAGGATTCGACCCAATGAAGAAGCGGTCGTAACTGGCACTCACGACAGGCACCCCTTCCCATTTGGTGCCACTAGCACCGGGGAATTTAGGCATGTTCACCACGCCGCCCCCGACAGAAAACCGCCAGGGACTTGCTGTGCTGGATGGCGCCTGCGTGATTTCCGGCGCGCCGATCGAATAGAGACTTTCCGATAGGCCAAGCGTGTCGTCCGCCATCGCAGCAATGGCAAACAGCGATAACGCAGAAACTCCCAGCACCTTGATCACGCGCGAACCTGACACATCAATCATCTTGGTTCTCCATGGCAACGAGAAGGGACCTCGTCCTGAAAGTCTGGACGGGAGGTTGGTTCATTGGCAATGCAGATACTGTAATGCAACTCGACAGCCTCTAGCGACTATTGTTGTTAGAACGCCAAACGATTTAGTGTGCGGATTTCTCGCATGGAGTTGCATAGCCGATAAGGCGCGAAGCGTTTCGCATCGTGCGGCTTGTATTGACCGTGATGGACGTAATGCCAACGACTGGAACTGGCCTGCAAGCGTCCGCTTACCGACTGCGGCGCAATCAGACTTCGACTTGTTTCGCTATCTCGAGTGAGTCATCAACCTCAATCCCGAGGTGTCTCCCGGCACTTTCAATCTTTCTATTGCCTAACAACAACTGAACCGCTCGCTTGTTCTTTGCGCCGATAGATCAGTGAAGCCTTCGTGTAGCGCATGTCGCAAACTTCCATTCTCTGCTGCAATCTATAACTGGAAGCGAAAGACCTCGCCTTCTCGCCTTTTCTATCCGGAAGAGTTGATCGGATGGTAGTCACCCAACTCCACATAAACACCCATTGCTGAAAGTTGGGCTGATGATCTCCCGCAGTGTGGCATCTTCTTCATACTGAAGTAGTACAGGCGAGCGCCCCTGGTTATCCAGATCTTTCGTACAAGCCGCATAGCGTGAGCGATGTCTGTGGGAATCCACATAGTGGCCCGAATTCAGTGCCCGATCTGCGCCTATCGCCGTAGCCTAGACAATCCCGAGCAATTTACAAGCCTTTCTTCGCTCTCGCCGGCCAAGCGCCTGTCGTCGATGAGGACGCATACAGCGCGCTCGCTAGTATTTCGTGAATCCACTCGTCGTAAATCGAATCAGGAAGGCTGTCAGCAGGATTAGTGAAACCGCGCGACATAGACGGAAGCTTTACCTACCGAGACTATTGCAGGACCGGTCGCCGCGCCGCAACGAATACTGCAAGTCCAAGGACGCCTTCAACGATCCTCCGTCGTCGGTCGAATGTCGTGTTCTGGTCGACGCGGAAGATCTCGCCATGGAAAGCGATCCGGAGATCGCAGCTCGTTCGTCAAGTCGCAGCCGTCACGCTGAACTCAACGAGCAACTCCGGTAATCCGAGCGTCGCCTGAACAGTGCAACGCGCGGGCAAGTGCTGCGGATCGACCCAGTTTTGCCAGACAGCGTTCATACGATCAAAATGCGCCATATCTGTCAAATAGATCGTTACCGACAAAAGGTGTTGCTTGCTGCTGCCCGCCTGCTCAAGTAGAGCATCAATGCGCGCCAGCGCCTCGGCGGCCTGCTCCTCGATCGTGCGTGCATGGGGTTCGCCAGACGATGTTTGTCCAGCAAGGAACAGCAGGTTGCCCGCTCGCACCATTTTGCTCATCCGTGCATTACCTGGGGTTCTGACGATAGAGGACGCATTCATTTGGGTACAAACTCCGTCGGTTTCGCTGCATTGAGATCCGGGATGTGAGACTCGGCAAGATCGCCAAGGCTCACTGGTTTGATGGGTGGGCGGATACGGTAGTAGCCGACCTCCGCCACCGGTTTCGCATGTGCTTCGGCAAGCAGTTCGGCGACGGTCAGCCCGCATAGGCGTCCTTGGCACGGTCCCATTCCGCAACGGGAGAACGACTTGGTCTGGCTCGGTCCGGCACAGCCGAGACGCGCCATCGCCCGAATCTCGCCGGCGCTGACTTCCTCGCAACGGCAGACAATGGTTTCATCCGCGGGCCGGCGAAATGCGTCCGCGGGACGGTATAGCGTGTCGAGAAACGGGCGCACTGAGCGGTGCCGGTCGAGTTCGGACCGCAACGGCGCGGCTTGCCCGTCTCGCTCGTCACGGCTCAGCGAGCCAAGTCGATGAGACAGGGCCAGTGCGGTCAGCGCACCCGCCGTCTGGGCTGCGACTGCGCCATGGATACCGCCCCCGTCACCCGCAATGAAGAGGTTCGGCACGGTGGTCTCACCCCACGCGTCGGTGCGCGGATGCCAGCAAAGTTGGGCCTCGTCCCAGCGATGCTCGCAGCCGATCGAGCGAGTGAGTTGCACGTTTGGCACGACCCCCTGATGCAGCAGAACGACGCTTGCAGCGAGCCTCGACGAGTGCCCCTTCGCGATGTATTGCACTGCCTCTGCGCGGCCGTCGCCTTCCACCGAGAGTCGTGTCACATTCCGGATGTGTGGAACGCCGCTACGCCGGATCGCACTCAGCAAGCGCCCGCCCTTGAGCAGATACGCTGGTGTGCGCAACGCGCCAGGCAGATTTGCGAGCGCGCGCCAGTAGTTGCGCGACGGCGTCGTATCGAGGATGGCCGCCGGTGCCCTGCCCGCCTGAATGAGCTGCCATGCAAACAGATACATTAGCGGCCCGCTGCCGGCGAGCACGACCGGCGATTCTGGTAACAGTGCGGACGACTTGAGCAGCGTTTGCGCAGCACCAACTCCCATGACCCCAGGCAGGGTCCAGCCCGGAATCGGACACGGCCGCTCGTACGCGCCGTTGGCGATCATCACGGCTTTCGCCCGGATCTGGCCGCTCGCCGCGGTGCCGCTGCGACGTGTGAAGCTGATCTCCAGCGCGCGCGTGATCTGCCACACGAGCGTCTCGGGCCAATAGCGCAGAGGGGCTCGAACGAAACGCGTGACGAGGTCCGCGCCAGAGGTGTAGTCGTCGCCCAGCAGCGCGGCGTCGGGCAGCGGTGAGCACCCGACGTTGCGATAGATCTGTCCGCCCGGCAGCGGGTTTTCGTCGAGAACCAGCACGTCGAGTCCGGCACGCGCCGCCGCGAGCGCGCACGCCATGCCAGCTGGCCCGGCGCCGATGATCACAAGGTCCACCGTTTCGATTGTCATACGAGGGTCCTGGCGCCAGCCATGGCTCTAACTTCCATTCCGTCGCGCACGCGCACCATACAGGCCTGCTGGTTCGGCAAGCCGTCGATTTCGACCAGGCAATCGAAGCACACGCCCATCATGCAGTACGGTGCGCGCGGCGCAGCGCCCACCGGCGTATGACGGAAGACCGCGACTCCCGCATGCAGGAGTGCCGCTGCCACGTTGGCGTATTCCGGGACATCCACCCGGCGGCCATCAACGACAATCCGCACGGTGCGTGTGGGGGCGCCGTCGATCTGACTAAACAGAGAAACGTTTTGCATAGAAGTAGTCGAGAAGAGAAGGACGTTGGCCGCCAAGCAACCAGGCGACGAGCAACTCGCAATGCGCAGCAGCGAGTGTCACGCCGCTGTGGCAGGTGGCGACAAACGCACCGGGATGCGTCACGGATTCTTCATAAACAGGCATGCTGTCCGCTGTCATCACGCGCAGTGCGCCCCATGCGCGCACGACCCGCACGTTTTTCAGCAGTGGAAACTGCGAGACGGCTTTGCGGGCAATGTGCGCGACGATCTCAGGCGTCACGCCGTCGTCCATGCCCACGTCCTCGGCGGATTCACCGAGCAATACCGACCCCTCCGCGGTCTGTCTCACGGACATCGTCGGGTACTTGAGGAACGGACGCACGCGTTCCGTCACGAGGATCTGACCGCGCAGCGGCATGACAGGCGCGCTGAGCCCGACCATCGGCGCGAGTTCGCGGTTGCCGAGACCCGCGCACAGCACGACGCGGCCAGCTTCGAGCGTGCGCTTGCCAGTGTCGATACGAAAGCCGCCGTTCGTGCGTTCAATTGACTGCACGGGAGCCTCCGGCACGTAGTCGCCGCCTGCTCGCTCAAAGGCGAGGAACAGCGCTCGCAGCGTGTAGAGCGGGCTCACATGACCGTCGTTTTCCGAGTAGACCGCACCGGCCACGTTCTGGCCGACCTCGGGGATGCGTTCAGCCAGTTGCCGGCGGTCGAGGATGTCGTACGTGAGGCGCGCATCCTGGGCGTGCAAGTGGCGCAGCGCATCCACGCTGCCCGCAAGCGCGTCATCGGTCTGCGCGATGCTGATGCCACCCGGGCGCGAGTAGCCGATATTGAGCGACGACGCTTCTTCAAGCTCAGCCGCGAATGCCGGCCACAGCAGTGCTGATTCGAGCGACCAGCGACCGTAATCCACCTGCTTCCTGCCTTTCCCCGAGACCCAGATCAGGCCGAAGTTTCCGCGTGCGGCCCGCACGCTGGAATCCTCTCCATCGAGCACGATCGTCTTCTGGCCGCGCTTGGCGAGCCCGTACGCGATCGCCATCCCAACCAGACCGCCGCCTACGATCGCAAAGTCGTATTCCTGCTTCATCAGTGCTTCCCCATCAGAACCTTGTCGAGCCCTACGAGCCTGTCGAGTATGAACATCAGGCCAAGCGTGACTACCATGATCACCGTTGCGACTGCCGCGACCATTGGATCGACGGTCTCCGTCATGCTCATGTAAATTCGCACCGGCAGCGTGATCGTGGTCGGCGCCGCGATGAAAATCGTTGCAGTCAGTTCGTCGAAGCTGCTTGCGAAACCCAGCACCCAGCCCGCGGCGATACCCGGCACTAACGCCGGCAAAGTGATGCGCCGAAAGGTGGTCCATGCGTTTGCACCAAGCGAGACGGCGGCATGCTCGGCATCGCGCGTCGTCGCGACTAGCGAAGCCATGATGAGCCGCAGGCAATACGGGAACACCAGCATCACGTGCGCCATCACGAGCGAGACGAACGACCCGGACACGCCAACCCGTGTGAACAGTTGCAGCAGCGCGACGCCCAGCACAACGGGCGGAATCATCAGCGGCGAGAGCAGCAGCGAATTAATCGTGTCGCGACCGGCAAAGCGGTAGCGTATGAGACCCAGCGCAGCCGGTACCGCCAGGATCGCCGCGAGCGTCGCGGAGAGCGTCGCGAGCCACAGGCTGTTAGCAAATGCCTGAGTGAAATCCGGATCGTCGACGATTGCGCTGAACCAGCGCAGCGAAAAATGAGCGGTCGGCACGCTGAGCACATTGCCCGGCGTGAAGGCGACGAGACAGACGATCGCAAGCGGCGCGATCAAAAACACGCTGAACACGGCGTGGAAGCCGAGCGCAGCAGGACCGTTTCGATTCATGATGCAGCCTCCCCAAAACGGCGCTTGAGACGTCGCTCGACAAAGCGGCTATAGAGCGCAATGGCGCCGATATTCAGTACGAGCAGGCACACCGCAATCGCGGCGCCCATCGGCCAGTTCATGCTGTGCAGGAACTCGTCGTAGGCCGCCGTGGCGACCACCTTGATGCGCCTGCCGCCGATCAGCGCAGGTGTCGCGAATGCACTCGCGCTCAAGGCGAACACGATGAGGCTGCCGGACAGAATGCCCGGTGTGGCCTGCGGCAGCACGATGCGGCGCCACACCGTGAGCGGGCCGGCTCCAAGTGAGATGGCCGCGTCGGCGATCTGGGGATCGACGCTTTGCAACGAGGTCCAGACCGACAACACCATCAGCGGCACGAGTGCATGCACCAGCACGACGACCACGGCCCAGAACGAGAACAGCATCTGCGGCGCTGCGTCAACCAGATGCAGTCGTATCAGCAATTGCGCGACGACACCCTGACCGTCCAGCAGGATCGACCAGCCGAGCGTGCGCACGACGGCCGAGATGAACAATGGCCCGAGCGTAAGAATCAGGAAGAACGCGCGCCAGCGTGCCGACATGCGGAAGATGATGTAGGCCTCAGGTACACCCAGTACGACCGTGCCAACGGTCACGCTGATCGCGAGTCCGAACGTGCGCAGAAAGATCTCGTGATAGTACGGATCGGCGACGATCTGCGCGTAGTTATGCCAGGAGTAGACGTCGAGCAGGCCGCCCGAAGCCGCGTCGAAGCCTTGCAGGCTCAGCACGCCGACGAGCACCATCGGAATGATGAGCAGCACGGCGAACAGCAGCGTGACGGGCGCGACGAGGAGCGGACCGTTCGGCCGCTTGCGGCGAGGGGCGTCCGGTGGCAGCCGCCGGATCATCGGACGGGCGGCGCTCATGGTTGGGCACTCGTAGTGTGCAGCGCGAGCGGACGCAAGGCGCCACCGGGCCAGTCGAGGCCGACCGCGTCGCCGACCTTCGCCACATGGCCGCCACCGTTCGCAAGCTGCACTTGCAGTTCGCCGATATCGGTACTCACGTTGACCGACCAGCAGTTGCCGTGAAACGCGCACGCCCTGACGCGCCCGTCCACGCATCCTGCGCCGCTCGCGACCAGCTCGATGCGCTCGGGACGCAGCGAAAATGCGTATTCGCCGCATGGGTGCGGCTCGTCAAGCTGCAGACTCGCGGGCCCCACTCTGAGCACCCGCTGCACGCCGTCGTGCATCACCTGTCCATGCAACACATTGGCACGACCGATAAAATCTGCCGCAAAGAGACTGCCGGGGTCGTCATAGACGCCGGTCGGGGTATCGAAACGGACCACTGCGCCCTGATTCAGCAGTGCCACGCGGTCGCTGATTGCCAATGCTTCAGCCTGATCATGCGTGACCATGATGGTCGTGGTGCCGACCTTCTGCTGGATGGCGCGCAACTCGGCCTGCATATCGTGACGCAGTTTCGCATCCAGGTTGGACAGTGGCTCGTCCAGCAGCAGCAAGGGCGGCTCGATGACGAGAGCACGCGCGAGTGCGACTCGCTGACGCTGCCCTCCCGAGAGTTCGCGCGGATACTTCGCCGCGTGGCGGCCGAGTTGAACCAGCTCGAGCGCGGCGAGGCAACGGCGCTTGCGCGCAGCCCGGTCGACGCGCCGCATCTGCAGGCCGAACTCGACGTTCTCGGCAACCGTCATGTGTGCAAACAGCGCATAACTCTGGAACACAATGCCAAGGCCGCGCTCTGCAGGCGGCGTGCCGACCAGCGACCGGCCTTCCAGGCTGATATCGCCCGAGGTTGGTTCGACGAAGCCCGCAATCATCTGCAGCGTCGTCGTTTTGCCGCAGCCCGACGGTCCCAGCAGGGAGACGAATTCCCCGCGCGCGACGTCGATACTGAGGCTGTCAACCACGACAGTCTCGCCGTATTGCTTGTTCAGGCGTTCGATCCGTAAATAAGTCATGAGTTTGGTAGACCTTGCGATTCCTCTGGCGACAACAGAAAGGCACCCGGCAGCGTCGCCCACCGCGCGCGGGTGCCGGTGCAGCCAGTCAGCGTTCTACGTCACGATTCCATTGCTGGGTCCACGTCGCGCGCTTGTCGTTGATCGCGTCCCAGTCCACCTTGCGCATGTTCGCAACGGCACTCGGACCCGGGACGCGCGCGGCAACCGCGGGCGGCAACTGGGTTTGTTTGTTGACCGGCGCGACGCCTTCTTCGTCTGCGTACAGCGCCTGGACTTCCGGCGACAACGAGAACTGCACGAACTTCTGGGCGAGATCGTTCGGTGCGTCATGTTTGACTGGGCACATGCTCAGCCCCAGCACGACCGCCCCTTCCTTTGGCGCGACGAACTTGACGGGCACGCCCTGGTTGCGCAGCGCCTGCGAGCGGCCATCGCCCCATGCGGCAAGCGCGATGCTGTCGCTCTGGAACAGTTCGGAGATCTTCCCCGGCGACGGATCGAACGACAGCACGTTCGGTGCGATCGATGCTTTCACCGTGTCGAAACCAGGCTGGATGTTTTGCTCGCTGCCGCCGTTCAGATGGGCCAGCACGATCAGCGTCTGCAAGCCGTAGCCGTTGCTGATAGTGGGAAACTCGACCTTACCTTTGTAGCGCGGGTCGGCCAGGTCGTGCCACGAAGTCGGCGGCGCCCAGCCCTTCGCTGCAAACAGGCGCTCGTTGTAGACGAGGCCGGTGGCGTCCAGGCCGATCGTCACCGCCTTGTTGCTCTTGAAGCGGGCTACGTCGTACAGGTTCTTGTAGACCGGCGCGTCGGTGAGGGTGTCGCAAAAACCGAGTTGGATCGCCTGATACATCGGACCGTCGTCGAGGAACACGACATCGAGGTTCTGCTTGCCTTTTTGCGCCTGAAGGCGCGCCATCGTCGTCGTGGAATCGCCTGGGACAACGACAACCTTGACGTTGTTGGCCTTCTCGAAGGGCGGAATGATCTTTTCCCGCAGGAGTTGTTCGAAGGATCCGCCGAAGGCACCCACATAGAGCGTCGTTTCAGCGTGGGCCTGCGCGGCAGCAAAAACGCCGGCGAGCATGATCGGGACGATACGCTTGCGCATTGAAGTCTCCATCGATATCGGAATGTTATGCTTCTACTTATCCGGTTAATTCCGGCACACATGCAGTTTTGTGCGTCAAATAGTTACCGTCAAATCAGAAATTTTCGATTATCGATGCCTAAATGTTATGGAGCATGGAATGAAGAGCCGGCAGCTTGAGGCGTTCCGGGCGGTGATCCTGCGGCAGTCCATTACGCGGGCAGCCGAAATGCTGCACGTCACCCAGCCAGCCGTGACACGCCTGATCCTCGATCTGGAGACTGAAATCGGCTTCAGCCTGTTCACGCGTGAGAAAGGCCGGCTCTTTCCGACTTCGGACGCGTTACTGCTCTATCAGGAAGTGGAGCGCTCATTTGTCGGCGTGGAGCGCATCGCCCATGCGGCGCAGCAGATTCGCTCGCTCACGAGGGGATCGCTGAATATCGCGGCGGCACCCGCATTGGCGTTAAATCTGCTGCCGGAGTGGATTACCGATTTCACACAGGTACACGAAGGTGTGACCGTGTCGCTACTCATTCATGGCACGAAACTGGTCGGCGAGCTGGTGGCGAGCGAGCAATGCGACATCGGATTCGTGACGTACACGACGTGGCAGCCTGGCGTGCAACTCGAGACACTGTTCCGTGCCGATATGAAGTGCATCTTGCCGAAGGGACACAGACTTTCGCGCAAGCGGGTGATTACTCCTGAGGACCTGGCCGGCGAGAAGTTTATTTCGTTTCCGCGGGAGTACGATACGCGCCGCATCGTCGACGACATCTTCGCCGCGCGGCAAATTGAACGTGTGATGAGCGCGGAGTGTCAGTTATCAGCCGCAATCGCAACCTTTGTGGCACGTGGCGCCGGTGTGTCGGTCATTGATCCGGTGTCCACCGACTATTTGACGGAAGGGGTTTCTGTCCATGATTTTATGCCGGCGATTCCGTTTGAATACGGCATCGTCACATCCGACAGGCAGCCTCCGGCGCGACTCACGTGCGCCTTCATCGAGTTCGTGCGAGAGAAGGTAAAGGAGCGAACAGGTCGCCCCCCTGCCTGATTCGCAGCGAACGCTTTCCGCAAACTGATCGATGTCGGCGCAAATTGGTAATTCGCCCGTTGCCATCTGAAGGAGGCAATTCCAAGTCCGATAAGACCAAAGAACGTAATCACCGAACCCGGAAGCTCACTTCGCTCGATGCCGAATGAATCGATTCGTCTCGCGAATTTCCACGCCCAACCCGCACGGGACAGCGGTCAAATTCATCCGCGCACAGTCACATCTGATTCTGACGTCGACAAGCGTGCAGAATCTCATTCACCGCAAATGCGTCTCTCACGCCCTGCACGTTCTGCAGCACACACACGTGATACGACTTTTCGCGAGGTAAGAGCAACTCGCCGTTTCTGTAAAGCGCGTCGCATGCATCTCTGATTGAGGTTGCGGCCTGCCGGCTTTCACTATTTCTCAGTGAGATCAATATGCACTGATCGTAGTCTGAATTGTTAGGCCCGAATGCCACTGCCGAGAGCGGAGAGGCGAGCATAATTGAGAGAAACAGATAGGTAATATTGCGCATGAATCCGGGCGAGACTAAAAGATAATTAACGGCTTTGATTGTCGACGATTTTGGCTACGATGTCGAACGCCGCTAATTGGCCGAACCCGGAAAGTCGCATGGGTCGATGCCGAATGAATCGAGCAGCCTTATGAACTTCCGCACGCGACCCACTTCGGCCCGCCGATCAAGGGGGTTTCAACTGCAGCGTCCAAAGCACCACGGTCGTTAGTCGATGCGCGTACGCAGGCCGTGTTCTGCCACACATCCAGTCACGCCTGCACGATGACCGACGATCTGCAAATGATCGCTTTCGAGCGAACCGGACAGGCGCGATCGGCCGCAGGCGAACCGTCAGATAACACCTTCCCCTTTTCCGGCGACAAGGCGCGCGGCCAGAAAGTCAATCAGTGTGCGTACGCGACGCGGCACTGAGCGGCCCCCCGCCCATACCAGATGAACGGGTACGGGTTCGGGCTCGAACGAGTCGAGCACTGTCACCACCTGCCCCACGTCGAGAAGTTTCTGCACCTGAAAGATCGGTGCGCGACCTATGCCTGCTCCGGCCGCGGCCGCGGCATTGCAGGCTAGCGCGCTCGTCGACCGGAAGCGCCCTGCGACCTCGACTGCGCCACCTGTGTGGTTGAATGTCCATGTCTCGCGCAGGGCGTGCTGGCGCAGGATACAGTCGTGCAGGGCAAGCTCGGACGGATGAATCGGGTAGCCGTGCGAGGCGAAATACTCCGGCGTGCCAAAGACAACGCGCCGCAAAGTGCCTACTTGCTTCGCGCGCAGGCTCGAGTCCGGCAGACGACCGAGGCGGACCGCAAGATCGATGTTGGCTTTGGTGAGCTCAAGATGCTGCTCGGCGAGCACGAGTTCTACCCTGACGTTTTCGTGAATCGTCAAGAACTGCGCAACAAGCGGCGAAACAAATTCAGCGCCGAATGCTGTCGGCGCGCCGACGCGAATACTGCCGCGCAGCTGGGTTGCGTGGTCGACGAGTTCATCACGTGCCGCGTCGATTTCTCCCAGTGCGGGTCGAATCCGTGCGGCGAACTTCAGGCATGCCGCAGTAGGCTGCACACGGCGCGTCGTTCGGTGGAACAAGGTCGTGTTCAAATCACGCTCGAGCGCCGCAATGGCGCGGCTCACCGACTGCAACGTTCGGCCCAGCGATCGCGCAGCGGCTGTCAAGCTTCCTTCGTCAAGAATAGCCAACAGTACTTCATATTCGTCCCTGTTCATGCCCGTCATTCTCTCGTTTCGTGGAAGAATGTTTGACGGCTCGCGCACCTATACGTGGTTGGGTCGCCGCCGTACATTCTAGCCATGTTGACACCCAATTAATTCCGCAGGAGGCGATTAATGACTCAACGCAACGAGAATGACATGTCCATGAGCTACAGCAACCGTTTCAACCTCGCCGATGCCCGCCGGGTCGTAGCTGCGGCCGAACAGGAGGCAGCACGTCACGGTTGGCCCATGGTGATCGCAGTTGTGGACAGCGGCGGACACCTGGTGCTTCAGCAACGGCTTGATGGAGCGCAACTCGGCAGTATCCACGTTGCGAGACAGAAGGCCGAAACAGCCGTGTTGTTCCGACGTCCCACGCGCGTTTTCGAAGAAGCAATCGCGCAAGGCGGACTCCACCTGCGCCTGCTCGGTATGAATAACCTCGTGCCGCTGGACGGGGGAATTCCATTGATTCGCGACGGTGCAGTGGTCGGCGCGATAGGCGTGTCGGGCATGCGTTCCGACCAGGACGCGCAGGTCGCTCAAGCCGGCGCTGACAAGCTAAACGCAGCGGAGTCGTGAGGAAAGCAGCGGTCCGGGGTCCAGTCGCGACAAGACAGCCGTTCGTGAACGAGCGAACGGCAACCCGGCCAGCCGCTGTCACGGCAGTTTCCTCAACTCATGGGGCGAGAAAATATGTTGACGAGATTCCCGTCGGGGTCGCGCAGCAACAGCGAGCGATTGCCCCACGGCATTGACGTCGTCGGCATCACGATGGTTGCGCCGGACGCATTCATCCGTTCGAACACTGCGTCGACGTCCTCCACTTCGAACTCCAGGATTGCCGATCGATTTGCAGCCGATGTGGCAGCACCGACATTGAAAAGTTCGATCAGATGCTCAGCCGAAATCGCAAGCGTCGCTCCTTCGAATCGCATTTCGGCGAATCCATCGGCCGGACGTACGGCCTCTATGCCGGAAAGTCTTTTATAAAACTCGACCAGGCCGTCGATATCCCGGGTCACAACACGAACCGATGCGAACTTCATTTTGAGCTCCTCGCCAAGAAAGGTAGCTCAGTCTAATGGTCGATACTGTCAGATTCTGGCAGTATCGTGCGACTGGCGAGGTGATTGAGCCTACGCCACTCACGAAGCAAGGTTGACCGCCTTTTGGGGTAGCGCACGTCCAGCTGCTCGACATTCGAGATCCGGTCGGACCGGAAATTCCGAAAATCAGCTCGAAGCTCGCACCAACACATCAGGACCCGCGCCTGGTCGAAATACACCAGGGCGAAGGGCCACACGACACGTTGCGAATGAATCCCGCTGGCGTCCACGTAGGTAATATTGAGCTTCTGCTCTCCCCGGACTGCGACACGCAAAAGGTCGGGTGAGACCTCGTGAGCAGGTCTTTTCAACGGCGCGCCAACCAGCAGCGACGACTCCGCCAGTTCGCGACGCAGTTCAGGGGGCAGTACGGCGGCGATCTTCGCAAGCGTACTCAACGCACCCGACGATAGCGTCTTGTCGCCGCGATCGGCCACCCACCGCATGCCAAGAACAAGGGCGTCGAGTTCCTCTGAGCGAAACATCATAGGCGGCAGCATGAAGCCCGGCTTCATAACGTAACCAACGCCCGGCTCCCCCTCGATCATCGCTCCTTGCGCCTGCAAGCTGGCGATGTCCCGGTAAAGCGTGCGGATGCTCACGCCGAGCTCCTCAGCCAGGACCTGGCCACGCACCGGGCGCCGATAACGACGTAACACTTGCAGGAGTTGAAGCAGACGTTCGGAGCGAGACATAGGTGAATCCTCATATCGACACTGAAGTAATCCGACGACTCTATCGATTACTTCAAGTCGAATGCAATAGGTCGAGTCCAGACAGACATTGCATTGTTGACGATCCATGCGGCTCTGTCGAAGGTCTCAAACTGCCCGGCCACCGCCTCATACGATCTGCATCCCCAAGCTCAACCTCGTAAGGGCCACGTATCGACAGCACGCGATCCGATTGCCCCGTTAGATCCGACGGCGCCCCTATGGCCGTTCTCACGTAATAAGCGTCGGCCAAAGCCTTCGCTCGAGAATAAACGGTCGGTTTGTGCCACTCGTGTAGACTGCGCCGTCGTCCCAACAGATCGGCTACCTCGACCCGGCTCTTCGTCCTGAGTCCGGCGTGTGTCAACGCCCGCGTTCGACGCGATCCCACCAACGCTTGATGGTTTTGACCAACTGGTAGCAGGCCGGAACGAGTGCTCGACCGAGCCGCCAGCGAAAGAACAAATAACAAGGGATGCGTTTCTGGAACACCCCCTGATTGAAGTGGAAATCGAATTGCTGGGTGATGGCCGGATCGGCGACGCCGCTCCGGACGACGCAATCGATATCTCGACGAATTCCCGATCCGGCGAATTCGACATCGCGGCAAGCGCGCTCGCCGTCAATGGCTGGTGTGTCGTGTCGAACTTTTTGTCACAGACCCAGACACAGGCATTAGCGACCGAATGCATGGAAATGTACGCAGCCCAGTTGCTGACACCAGCCCGTGTAGGGGCCAACCGCGCTGCCACGCTTTTGCGCGGCGATAGTACGCGCTGGTTTCAACTCGACGCGCTGAGTCCGCGGCAGCAGCCATTCGCCGATCGCATCGAAACGCTACAGAACGCGCTCAACCGCGAGCTGTTTTTAGGTCTGGTCGAGAGCGAATCACACTACGCGGTATATCGGCCAGGTACCGGATACGCACGCCACCTCGACTGTCTGCGTGATAACGACAGCCGCGTGATTTCCGCCGTGTTCTACCTCAACGAAGCGTGGCAGGACGCCGAGGGTGGCGCATTGCGGCTCTACCTTGCCGATCAGACACATCACGATGTCTTTCCGCGCTCCGGAACGCTGCTGTTGTTTCTCTCTGCACAATTTGAACACGAGGTGCTGCCCGCGACGCGCGACCGCATGAGCATCGCTTGCTGGATGAAACAACGGGTGTAAGACCGGCAGCACGCGCCCCATAAGCGACGGTCGTCGCTCTCAACAACGGACTTCGCCAAGGGCCCGCTGCGGATTCCAGGCTTCGCATCCCCCGCTCACTCGCCTGATGGCGAGGGGGCCTCAACTGCGGACCGCCACAGTAGCCACAATGAGAGCCGAGAAGATCAGCGCCGGGGCAAGATGCCGGAACGGCTCCCGGTTTCGTAGCAACGTGAAGAGCGCGCCGATCATGATCGCACCGGTCAGCGTCAGACCCAGGACTCGGGTTGGTTGTCCAAGCAGAAGCGCTGCACCGCACAGCTCGAGAGCGCCACAAAGCAACCGAAACCATGCCGGGTAACCCCAGCGTGCAAAGTCGCGCTTCACTGCGCCGGGTCCTGCGAGGTTGACCACGCCAGCAACGGCGAACAGAACCGCTACGATCGTCGCGAGAAGCGTTTCGATAGATGCAATGTTCAACGCCATCGTCATACTCCGTTGCTTTGCTGAAAGTGCTTCCGTATAGAGAGGTCCGCAAGCAGGCCGGGGCCGTGGGGTTCCCACGCAAGAACTCGCCGGGCATGCTGGCCGCTTACTGTCTGGTCGAGCGCCAGTGCGTCAGCAAATGGCCCAAGCGAATTGCGTGCATCGTCGAGCGACCAAAATTCGACGCGGTCGGCGCCGACCGAGGCGCGAATCACCTCGCCCATTTCGGCAACGGCAACGGCATCTTCTGCGACTACGTTGAAGATCTGTCCCGTGACCCGATTGTCCCCGCTTGCCGCCCGCTCCACCGCGCTCAGATAGGCCGTGGCCAGATCGTCGACGTGCACGGCGGGCCAGCGGTTGCGACCATTGCCGACGACTCTCACGGTGCCAGTCTGCCCGACCATGCCGGCGAGCATGCCGAAGATGCCGCCGCCGTAGCCGTGCACCATCGCAGGCCTGAGGATCACCGCAGCAATCGAGCGGCGTGTTGCTAGCGCCAGCACCTGCTGCTCCACTGCGGGCCGCCAGCCGATGAGCGGTGTCGGGTTCAGCGCCGATGCTTCCGTCACTGGCTCCCCTTCCGTATTGCCGTACACCCAAATGCCCGACGTATAGACAAACGCCGCGCCCGGACGCAAATGCGAAAGTATCGCTACCGCCGCTGCCTCATCAGCTTCAGCGGCGCAAGCATCGTTGGTCGACGCCATATGCACGACGCCCTCAGCGGCGCCTGCAACCGCAGCGAAAGACTGTGGCTCGCGCAGGTCGCCGCAATGCAGTTGCACGCCGAGACGTGCCAGAGCGATCGCGGCCGCCGACCTGTCTTCGCGCACCAGCACCGTCACCTGATGGCCGAGGCTGATTGCCTTGCGCACGACCGCTTGCCCGATAAAGCCAGTACCACCTGTCATGAACAGTTTCAAAGCGTTCTCCAATGATTGACCGCGAAGTTGAATAATCAGACAAACGAGACTCATCGGTCTCGTTTTGACCAATCTAAACGAGACTCACCAGTCTTGTCAACTATTCGACGATCTGTTATTTATCCGGGATGAACACGTCCACTCTTCCCGACCTGAGCCCGCTGCAACGCCGTAAGCGGATCGCCATCCTCGATGGCGCGAAAGCCGTCTTTTTAAGCCAGGGGTTCGGCCTGGCAACGATGGACGATGTCGCTGCGGCCGCTGGCGTTGGCAAGCAGACGGTCTACCGCCACTTCAAGTCGAAGGAGGCGCTGTTCGTTGGTCTGGTCAGCGCGATGTGCGCTCAGGTGGGTGGATTTCTTGCGAGCGCTCAGGACGAGCAATCCGATGGAACACCCGAAGTCGAATTGCGCGAGTTGGGATGGATGTTGGCACGAAGCCTTATTACCCAAGATAACCTGCGGCTTTACCGGGCGATCGTTGCTGAGGCCGAGCGTCTTCCGGAACTCGGCCAGGTGTTTTACGAAAACGGTGCAAAGGTCGTGCGTGCCTTCGCCGCAAAAATTCTGCGAAAGCGATTTGACGAATCGACTGCTGCATTGCGGGCAGCGACATTCGTTCAGTTGGTGCTAGGCGACGCCTATCTGGAACTGTCAATTGGCTACACAGTGCCCGATGTTGAAGCGCGCTTTGCGCTGCAGATTGACGAGGCGGTGGCGGCTGCACTCCGCTAAGGAGCGCGGCATAAGATGTCGAGCCATTGCATACCAAGCACGACAGTTTGTAGGGTGGACGCGGGACACCGCCCTGCTTGACGATGACTTTGTCGTCATAGTCCACCGTTGCCTCGAAACAAATAACCTCGCATCCGGTCACGAGCAGCTCTACAAGCGGATCATCTGCGCCTGTTCATCGCCTTCGCGGATAAGAGGTACACGTGAATCGATGGCGGCTTGAAGATTCACTGCCAGAGCACATCACACACCTTACTTGACGAGCTCGCGTTGAGCTGGTCGCCGTCCCAAGCTGGACACGAAACGCACAAGATAGCCGTCCGGGTCTTGCACCAGGAACTGATGCACTCCGGCTTCAACCTCTCCAGTGCGATACCATTTTTGCTCGGGCGCCAGGAAAAGGGGCCAGCCGGCACTCTCCAACGCGTCGAGTATCGGTGCAAGCGCATTGACGCTCACCTGAAAATTCACTCCTCGCCCAAGCGGGACCTCCAGCTGAGCCGTGACCCAGTTTCGTCCTCGCCCCCGCTCCTCCAGCATGAGCTGCGCACCATCGCGATCGAGATAGGCAAAGCCTTCATCCAGACGGTGGTAAGCGACGGCGAACCCGCATAGATCGCGCCAGAAACGTAGGCTTGTGTTCACGTCCGTGACTAGCAGCTCGGGCACGAGCTTCGCCGCTATGAAGGAAGGCTGCAAAATATCTGGCTCCTTTGAAGTCATGCGTTTGTCTTCGCAGCTAAGCAGCGCGTCGGCGATTCCATACGATTTTACGGTTTTCGCCTCCGCGATTGTTGCCAGTCTGGGGAACGCATTCCACGACTGCAGCTGGCCGTGCTGCGACCGCTACACCGCTCAAACTTGACCGGTTCGTGCTGTGGTCGCATGCACAAAACCGCGACCTGCAAATAACTTCTCTGATTCATGCGTCGTATCCGGCATCGGGTACTCCCCCTTCTCGAAGTGAAGGTTGTACCGATCAGGAAACGAAGACCGATTGCCGACAATATAGAGCGCCCGGTCGAGCGTCTCCTGCTGGCCGGCTGCTGCTTGATAGTTGGTTAGCTCGACCCAGGAGCCGGCCCGTCAAGCAACTCATACGCGGCCATCACCACGGTGGCATTCGCGTGTCGCCGTCAGCCCGGAGGCGTGTCGAGCGCTTTCCACTGCTCGAGCCTGTCGACCTGTTGCCGTAGCCATCCAGGCGGAAGCACGGCGGAACCCCATTCGTCGCTGCGGCTCGCATACTCACCCAAAAACCAGAAGTGCCGCGCGGAAACAAACAACGCAATTGCCGCAAAATCACTCGAAGACAATGGCGACGATTCGCAATAGCCGTCGATGAAGCACTTCCATCGTTCACATTGCTCGGCGCTCAGCTTTGGGTCCTTGCTCTGCAACAAACTCGACCAGAGGTACACGGCGAGATCGTACGCGAGGTAACCCGGGCCGCCGTCGTCGAAGTCAAAAAACGAAGCGACGCGACGCCCGTCCGGAGCGTCTGTCATGAACGTGTTTCCGCCATGGCAGTCACCGTGGCAGGCGACCATGGTCAATTGCGTCGTTGCTTCGATCCTTGCGATCAGGTCCGAGGCAATGGCGCTGAAGCGCCCTACCAGAGTCTCGTCCACCGACGAGTGATTCACAAGCCGTTGTAACGGTCGGCTAACCAGATGCTGGAGATCCAGCACATATTTGCTCGCCGGCCCGCTGTAACTTTGCGCGAGGCGATGCAGTCTGGCGAGACTCGCAGCCATCGTCTTCGTATCGTGAGCGTCGACTCCAGGAGGATCGCCTGCCAGGAACTCGAAGACGACTAGAGATCGGCGACCTTCCGCTGCGTCGACCTCGATACTCAGCGCACCCGTGTGAGTAGGAATCGGCGCCGCCACATCGCCCCCCGAGGCCTTCAGATGGCAGAGCAGTGAGGTTTCGTAGGCGACGTTTGATTCTCCTCTGGCTCGACGCGAGCTGAGACGAGCTATCTTGCTGTGACCATCGGCGAAGCGAAGACGATAAACATCGTTAAAACCTCTTCTCAATAGGCCGCATTCGAATGGTGAGTCGAACGGATAGGCCGAGGCGATGAAATCGCGGAGGTCTTTTCCGTCTACCGTCGAATACGCGGCGCGAAGTGGCCCAGATGACACGGTTCCAAGGTTTGCCATACAGACGCTCCCGAACTGGACAGACCGACCATTTTCTATGCGCCTCCTTTCAGCAAGCTTCCGGGGAGACATATAGTTCGATCATCGCCGGACTGAAGAACACTGAAGAACAGGTTCGATGCATCGCTGTCCAGTTACACGATCGATAATCTGAGCTTCTTCGACTTTCGCGCCGGGCCGAACCCGGCCGTGCGATCTTTGGATCGGGTCTCGACCGAAAGCGTTCGCGACATCACCCTGGCGGTCCGGGACATTGCTTCGGCGTTGAGCTTCACTGATGCGTCGAGTTTTACGCGCGCATTCCGTCACGCTTCCGACATCGCGCCGACGGGATTGCATGATTACGCGTCCTTGCGCCAGCGCGGAATGCAACATGCAGGTCGGGAACGCTTCACGTAGACCGCCATCGTTGAATAGATGGGATTGTCAGCTGCGAGCAGATGCGCGAGTTAACTAAACCATCGAAGCGTCGAACACGCGCCGATAGTTGCCGCCGAGAACCTGTTCCGTTTCAGACTGCGAGAATCCTGCTTCGAGTAACGCGCTGCCAAGCGACGGCAACTGTTCGTAGCTGCGGAATACCGGCGGTGAAATAAAGCCAAGCATGTCGGAGCCCAGCCCGACATGGTCGACACCGACCACCTCTGCCATGCGTCTGAAGCCGTGCGCCATGCCCTGCAGGTCGTGAAAAGTACCCGAGCTGGGCCATACGCCGACGACACCACCCGTGTCCGCGACGGCGCGTGCATGGTCGGCGGTAATCAGGCGGCTGCGCGCGCCCGGATGCGTCGCCAGCGCGGTGTGCGACAACACCAGCGGCCTGGTCGTCACGGCTGCGGCGCGCTTGACCAGATCGTACGTACCATGCGCGACATCGACCACGATCCCCAATCGATTACAACGCCGCACTACGTCGGCACCAAAATCAGTGAGTCCGCCATGAACCGGCGGCTCGGTCTGGATGTCGCCGAGTTCATTCACGCGATAGTGCGTCAACTGCAGATGCCGCAATTGATGCTGCGTATAAGCCTCGTCAACGCGCTCCAACTGACCTTCGAGAAAATCCGCGCCCTCTGCCGCAATGATCACGCATGGCCCCTGGTTGCCGGCCGACGCGAGCGCCGCGGTGTCGGTCACGACAATCAACTGTTCACGGGCGACCAGTTCGTTCACCCGCGCGAATTCCTGTTGCGAGAGCCGATACAGTTCGCCGGGCTCTGGCGTACGCCATGCTTCAAAACGCTTGCGATCGGCGGATACGCGCGTGGCCGTGGTGTCCGTGACAATCGCAACGCAGATGACGTTCATCCCGCCGGCGAGCATCGGAGCGCTCACCGCCGTCAACGGACGATGCACACCGATCGCGGGATCGCGCGACACGATCACGTGACCGGCGTGGCTATGCATGTCGATCGTTCGCGCACCCGGGGACGCGCGCCACCCCGCGTCGGCATCGGGCGCACGGGATTCATCGTGCGTATCCGCGTATGCTGCAAAGCGACCGGGCATGCACGCAGCGAGACCCAACGCGGAGCCCGACATAAGAAATACGCGTCGGCTCATCGCGGCCGGCGCTCTCACCGGATTGTCGGGGTCGACCAGGGTCGCGGCCTCCAGCCGGTATCGCCAGCCCGCGGGATCGTCGGCCAGCCGCCGCAAACGGCCACGAAGACGCACCGGCTCCCGCCCCGTGCCCAACGCGACAGGCTCGCTCACGGTGACCTCGATTGAAGACAACGGATCGCGCGGTATGCAGCCGCCGCAACAGGGTTGCGCGGCGGCGAGCAGAAAATAATCGGCGGTCGGCAACGTCGGATCTAGCGGAATCATCCACCCGGTTATCGTCACTTCCGACGCATGTTGCATGGCAGCGCTATCGTTAGCGATAGCGCTCCATTCAAGTTCCGGTGCGGTGTGTGGATTGACGGTTTGCATGTCGTCCTGATCGTGTGTGGGCCTCGGGCCGTTTGAATACTTTTATGCTCGGCGACAGGACGAAATGTCGACGATCCCGGTGATCTTGTCGAAGCTGCGCGGGGCTCGAATCGCGCCCCGCCACTTGAAACAGCCGACGCCGATTGCAATCGAAGCGATAAACGTTATAACCGCCCCAACGACAAGAATTTTGGTCCATCGCCCCATGCGGATCTCCTTGACCGAACGCATTCGATGTCAACTAAACATTACGCTCCCGTTTCACCGGCGCCGCCACGCTGATTGCCAAAAATCGCTGCAGTGAGGCGGCGATAGCAGTCACATCGGGTCACGATCGATCATGCCCGGTTGCGCAGGCGTTGAATCGGTGCGGCGGGACTGAACGCATACACCGCTGCACCTATCACCAACGGCAATGCGGCGGTTGCAAACAGCGGCGCGTAAACCTGCGCAGCAGGAACGTTCGCGAGTCGCAACGCGCCCGCTATCCTGCCGAATCCCCCGCTAGCTAACGCGACGCCCAGGAAGACGAGACTATTGAGTAAGCCCAACGCAAGCCCCAACCTGCTTGCAGGCACAATCGCCCTCGCTTGCGACATCACCAGCGGATGAATCGAACCCACTGAAAACAGCACGCAGATCAGTCCCACACCGAGCGCACTGCTCGCGTCCGGGACCACAGCAAGTACCAGGGCCGCAAGCGCGCCGGCCAGCAGCCAGATCAGGGAAATGCGCTTCGGCGCCCCGTAACGCACCATGACCGGAATGCAAAACGACGCACCTGTGCCGACAACACTCGCGATCGTCATCGCATTTCCACGAGCCACGATATCGAAATGGAAAACATCTGCGAGATAGGGGCCGCCCCACGACGTACGAAACGTGCCGCCCACCGACATCGCAAGACATGCTGGCGCCAGTGTCCAGAACCGGCCATTGCGTCGGAACGGAGCGCGCCGTGTCGCCACAGTGGGCGATGCATGACCCAACGACTCGCGACGTTTCACGAAACGGGCCACGCCGAGCGTGCCGCAGAACATGGCCGCAGCAGCGACCATCATGGCCGGTCGCCATCCCACTTGTGCCGTGAGCTGCCCGAGCGGCGACGCGGCGGCCAGCGCGCCCGCCATACCGATAGCGCTCGCGATAGTGACCGCTCGGGTCTGCGCTGGGCCGGCGCCGCTGGCCAGTGCATGGTTGAGCAGGCCCATGAAAATCGGTGCGCAGCCCAACCCTATTCCCGCCTGCGCAACAATCGCGACCCAGGCGTGGGTCGTGCTTGAAAGCAAGCTGGCGCTCAACGCCCCTACGCCCATCAACGCCGCAGTCGGCACACGCACCCCGAAGCGGTCGAACAGCATGCCAACCGGTATCTGCACAATGGCGAAAACGAGAAAAAAAGCCCCTGCGAACCAGCCAAACATTGCGGGTGTAAACCGAAAATCCGCGATCAGCTCGGTGGAGATGACCGCAACGTAACTGCGGAAAAACTGACTCAGCACGTAGCTGAAAGTCAGTGCCCAAAGCCCGTAGTCGCGTCGATACATCGACGTCTCGCTGCGGTGCCCGGAATCCTCGCGACGGGTCTCAGACATCGGCGATGTCCCCTGGATGGAATGACAGAAATAATACCCGCTCGTTGCGCATGCGGGCGCCGCGTCGGGAGCGGGTATTCGGCGGGCGGTAGCCGGTCAGCGCTGCGCGCTGTGCCGTCGTCGCGCTTGAATCGATTCGGGATTGGTGACGGCTTCATACGCGAAAGGCGCGGTGGGTCGATCCGATTGAACGTCGATCAAAACTTGCGGCGCAACGTTTCTGCAATCTGTGCAACGATCGCGCAGTGAGTGGGTGATCTGCCTCTTCCGCGCGCGCAGCGCATGAGGCTGACACGCACGGGATAACCTCCTCCCGTAGGTCTGGCATCAAGCAACTGTCCATTGGATAGACTTCATGATCGGATCGATGTATTGGCGATTCCGTTCGCGTCACGGCTATGCAAAATTTCGCTACCGTGACGGCCTCTTTCGTGCCACGCTCTTTGTGTAGGCAGCATGCTACGTAACGCCGCAAACAGCCTGTCTAAAGATGGCTCTGTGCAGCCTGCCTGCTAAATAATGCCCAAGACGGTGGTCGCTGTTTGCTGCACCGTACGATAGCCCTGCTATGTCAGACAGCATTCTGGCCGTGCCTCTTTTGTCATACCCAGCCTGGTGAGGGATTACTCGTGCCGAATCGTTCCAACTCGACGCTGTTCCTGATAGTCGAACGTGCCATCGTCAGCCTGTATGACGGCGGGGTGCTATCACCTGCGGTACTGGAACGCGTAATGGGCGCGTTCGCTGAAGACGGCGTCGACTGGCAAACGGATACCTCGCTGCGTTCCGTGGATGGCCGCTCGCTGCATGAAATCGTAGTCTCGACCATGATGCCCGCTACGCCGCAAGAGTCCGTTACGGAATCGTTTCTGGCAGTCGTCGCGCACCTGACCGACGGGGGCGCGCCCCATGGCATCGCGCGAAAGGATGCGCAGACTCAGAAGTCGCAGCGCGCGGCTCGCAAGAAGCCGCCGCCCGCGGACGACGCCGCAGACAGTGACGAACTTCTCGCGCAATTATCGGGTAGCGCCACCCCGGCAGCCAGGCGACGCACGAATACCGAGAAGCGACCTCGCGTAACCGCTGGCTTTAATCCGTTTGGCAGCGCAACCCCACCGCGCAAGAAATAGCAGCGAGGTGTCCGGCAGAATGTGTGCGCGTACAAACGTCGCCGGATCAACCCGTGCCGTCCCTTCGGTTCCCACTCGGCGTTTCAACACATAGTCTGATTCGCTCGCCGGCGCCGCTGCCCTTGCCTTCCCCGTAGGCACAGGGCTTGCTCGTTAAAGATTTAGCCGAGCATTCCATCCTGGAGTCGAACGGCAGTAACGAGGAGATCAGCATGGAAACGGCGCAAAAGCACAATTCTGAATCGGGCTCCGCCTCTGAGGACGCACTCACTCTACTAGTGGCGGACCATCGCGCGGTCGAGAAACTCTTCAAGGCGTTCGAGCGGGCCGCTGAGGACGACCTCGACGCCAAGGCAACGCTTGCTCAACGCGCATGCGAGGAACTATCGATCCACACGATGCTGGAGGAGGAACTGCTGTATCCGGCCGCTCAGAAAGCGTTGCCTGACAGCGACCTAGTCGACGTCGAAGAGGCATACGTTGAGCATTTCCTCGTGAAAACGCTGATCGCGAAATTTGAAACGATGAAGGCGGGCGACAAGGGCTTCGATGCAACCTTCAAAGTGATGAGCGAAATGGTGAGTCATCACGTCGAGGAAGAGGAGGAGGAGCTTTTTCCCGAACTACGCAAATCGACATGCAATCTCCACGCGCTCGGCGCGAGGATGGCGAGCCGCAAGGCGGAGTTGCAAAGCAGGCTGGATGCGGTCGGCAGTAAATCGGTAGGCGACAGAACCGAAATGCTTTGAGTTCTACAACAATAAAAGAGCCGCCACTCATCGCGTTGTAAGTTCAGCAGGCTGCGAACGGTGCGGGGTGAACGTTGCCCGCTCACCCGCACGGCGCAGAGAACATTTAATCTCGCAACACATTACGTTCAGCCTTCGATCGCGCGGAACGTTGCTTGCTTGCCGAACAATGTCAGTTTCCCTCGTGCATTTTCGATCCAAGGAGCCAGCGATGTCAGAGTCCGTCGGCGATTTCATAGTTGAACGACTTCACGCGTGGGGCGTTCGGCGCATTTACGGTTATCCGGGCGATGGCATCAACGGTGTGTTCGGCGCGTTAAACCGCGCGCAGACCAAAGCGCAGAAGCATCGCAAACAGGAAGATGGCAAGAGCAATGACGCCGCCGGCCCGATCGAATTCATCCAGGTTCGCCACGAAGAAATGGCCGCCTTCATGGCGGCGGCGCACGCGAAATTCACCGGCGAGCTTGGCGTCTGCATCGCCACCTCGGGCCCCGGCGCCTCGCATCTGATCACGGGCCTTTACGACGCGCGCATGGACCATATGCCCGTGCTCGCGATCGCCGGTCAGCAGGCGCGCGCCGCCTTGGGTGGCCACTATCAACAGGAACTCGACCTTCTCTCGCTGTTCAAGGATGTCGCCGGCGCGTTCGTTCAGCAGGCCGCCGTGCCCGCCCAAGTGCGCCATCTGATTGACCGTGCTGTACGCATAGCCATCGCCGAACGCAAGGTCACGGCGCTGATCCTGCCCAACGATCTTCAGGATCTGCCTTATGAAGCGCCGGGCCGCAAACACGGCACCCTCCATTCCGGCGTGGGCTATCACGCCCCTCGTCTCGTGCCCTACCCGGACCATCTGCAACAAGCCGCCGATGTCCTGAACGCCGGCAAGAAGGTCGCGATCCTCGTCGGAGCGGGCGCGCTGCACGCGACCGACGAAGTCATCGCCGTCGCCGAAAAACTGGCTGCGGGCGTGGCCAAAGCGCTGCTAGGCAAGGCCGTGCTGCCCGACGATCTGCCGTGGGTCACGGGGTCGATCGGGCTGCTCGGCACCAAGCCAAGTTACGACATGATGGCCGAGTGCGACACATTACTGATGATCGGCTCCGGTTTTCCGTACGCCGAATTCCTGCCGAAGGAAGGCGCGGCGCGCGGCGTGCAGATCGATCTCAAGGCCGACATGCTGAGCCTGCGCTATCCGATGGAAGTCAATCTGGTCGGCGATAGCGTCGAGACCCTGCGCGCGCTGCTGCCATTGCTCGAAGAGAAAAAGGACCGAGCGTGGCGCAAGCGGATCGAAGGGTGGACCCAGGACTGGTGGAAAACGCTCGACAAGCGCGCGCATGAACCCGGCAAGGATGCAGTCAATCCCCAGCGCACCGTGTGGGAATTGTCCAGCCGTATTCCCGCGAACGCGATCGTGACGAGCGACTCCGGGTCGGTAGCGAACTGGTACGCGCGCGACCTGAAAGTGCAGAGAGGGATGATGTGTTCGCTGTCAGGCGGCCTGGCGTCGATGGGTGCCGCTGTACCTTATGCGATCGCGGCCAAGTTTGCGTATCCGCAGCGCCCCGTGATCGCCCTGGTCGGCGACGGCGCCATGCAGATGAACAACATGGCCGAGTTGATCACCGTGTCGAAGTACTGGCAAGACTGGGCCGATCCGCGCTGGATCTGCATGGTACTGAACAACAGCGATCTGAATCAGGTCACGTGGGAACAACGCGCGATGGAAGGCGATCCCAAGTTCGAGGCGTCGCAGGATATTCCGTCCGTGCCATATCACAAGTTCGCGGAATTGATCGGCTTGAAAGGCATCTACGTCGACAGCGACGAACAGATGGGTGCCGCGTGGGACGAAGCGCTGGCATCCAGCCGTCCGGTCGTCCTCGAAGTGAAAGCCGATCCGAATATCGCACCCTTGCCGCCGCATATCACGCTCGCGCAGGCGAAGGCGTTCGCGTCGACGCTGCTGAAGGGCGATCCGAACGAAGGCAGTGTGATCGTCGAAACAGCGAAGCAGGTGCTCAGCGCCGTATTGCCGGGTCATCACGACAAGTGAGGCAACCATGGTTGCCTCGCATCGTGTCGCCGCCTCGCAGGTGGCCTATCTGCTCACCTGGTGAATGAACCCACTTTCACGAGTTCAACCCTTTACGGGGTTGCTGTGCGCTATGGCGGGCGTGACGTATTCGCTGTGCGAAAACGACACGCGGTTGATCGCCCATTCACTGCACTTCATGGAACGGGCGGCGGCGGTAGCGGGCGGTGGCGAGATCTGACGCGAAAACGACGATATGTGTCATCTGAACGGCACCGCGCGCATGGGCTACGATCCGTCGACCAGCGGTGTCGACGCCGATTGCCGAAGCTGGGATATCCCTAACTTGTGGATTTGCGATGGCTCAGTGTTTCCGACAGTGGGCGGTGTGAACCCTTAGCTGACCATTCAGGCAATAGCGTGTTGAACCGACGACCCTATCGTCGAACTGGTAGCGCGCGGCGAACTGGCTGTGTGAGTGGTCCGGCGTGCGCAACAAGCATAGACGTGAACCGGCGCAATCCGATCTAAAGGTGTTCTGCTGACGGGACAGTTTCGTCGAGCGCTGCCTGCACACCGCTCCCTGGCCCCATGGTAACGAGCACACTGCAACTGACCCGATCAAGCAACAGACCGTCATTCCTGCCGCTCCACCAACGCGCCAGCCCCGTAGTACGACGGTGCCCGACGACGACCAGATCCACCTTCAGTTCATTTGCAAAGCGCGGAATCTGTTCGAGCGGATCGCCGACAGCGAAGTGCACGCTCGCACGAATTCCGCGCGCAGCAAGTTTTTGCCGCCCTTCATCGAGCAAACTCTTTGCAGACTCATTGACGAGATCCAGAGGAACCGCAGAGATGATATCGGCACCCTGTACCCACGAAGAACTGTTCAGGACGGAGAGCAGGTGGACTTCCGCGTTGAGTTCCCCGGCCAGGGAAGCACCGTCGGCCAACGCGTGTTGTCCTTCGCGGGTGCCGTCGTAACAGAGAAGAATGCGATGAAAAGTTGGCATGTCATTTCCCCTTGCGCTCTCTTGTTCAATCATGCGCCGATCCGCTGACGTGCTCGCTCGGGTGCTACGGTTACGTCGTTGCCAGGTCATCGCACCATCGATTCATTATATATCATCATGTGATATATGTGACGAGGTAACGTACTGTCAAATCGCCACTTATATCACAATGAAATATAATCATGACCAGAGTGTATTCGTGTTGCCGGGGTTTCCCCGGTAACTTCTGGCCGCGCATAACCGACTTTTTCTCTATCCCTATCTTGTCCCGCTCCGCCACTCTTCGCTGGCTTTCCAGCTTTATCCCCGCCCCGGTGTCAGTCAAATGGCAGGAGCGTGCACGTTCCTGTCTCGGTGCGCTGCTGGGTATCGCCTTCACTGGCGGGTCGATGTTTCTGCTGCTTGGGCCGGCCGCCAACATTCCTCTGCTGGTCGCACCGATGGGCGCGTCGGCCGTCCTGCTGTTTGCGGTGCCGGCCAGTCCTTTGGCGCAACCGTGGTCCATCATCGGCGGGAATCTTGTGTCCGCCACGATCGGGGTGACCTGCGCTCAGGTTGTCGCAGATCCGACTCTCGCTGCCGCACTGGCCGTTGCGCTGTCGATCGCCGGCATGTTCGCGTTGCGCTGCGTGCACCCGCCTTCCGGCGCGGTTGCGTTGACGGCGGTGCTCGGTGGACCTGTCATCCATGCGCTGGGCTACCGGTTCGTTCTGGAACCGATTGCAATCCAGTCGGCAGCGCTGCTTGCCGCGACGATCATCTATCACGCGGTCACCGGGCATCGCTATCCGCACGCAGGGTGGCACAGCCGCCACGCAGACAGCAAGCCTGCCGACGACGCATCACGCGGAGGATTCACACGGGCAGATCTCGACAGCGTGCTGAAGCGTCGCGGCGAAATGCTGGACATTGACCCGGACGACCTTGAGTCCCTGCTACGCGAAACCCAACTTCAGGCTTTCTCGCGCAGCTTCAACGAATTAAGCTGCGAAGACATCATGTCTCGCCAGGTGCTATCCGTCTCCCCGACCACTCGCGCAACCGCCGCATGGGGTCTGTTAAAGCGCAACAAGGTCAAAGCTCTGCCCGTAACCGACGCCAACCAGAACCTGATCGGCATCGTGACGCGCTCCGATCTCGTCGACAAACGGGTTTTTGGCCAGTATTTGCCATTCGCCACACGCCTGGACGGCTGGCTACGAGGGGACCCGTCACGTACCCCCAGCGTCGGCAGCGTGATGGCTACCGAGGTCCGCACCATCCGGGCAACGGCACCCATCACGGACCTCGTGCCGCTGTTCGCCAATCATGGCCACCACCATATTCCCGTACTGGACTCCGCAGGACATCTGATCGGCATGATCACCCAGGTCGATCTGATCTCCGGCCTCTATCGACAGACCGTGATCCACGCTCAACACGCTGCATAACGACACGGCAATCTTCACGAAGAGGTATAAAATAAATGCATCACTATATGATATATTTGCCGCTTTACTCGTATTGACAGGCATCCCATGAAAGTACGCACTCAAGGGTTGAGCAAAACCGACTTCGAACAACTGTCTGAGTTTCGCTATCAGATGCGGCGCTTCGAACGGTTCTCGGAGGAGGCCGCTCACAGCGAAGGCATTACACCGTTGCAATATCTGTTGTTGCTGCATATCAAGGGCTATCCGGAACGCGACTGGGCAACCGTCGGCGAATTGGCGGAGCGGCTTCAGTCGCAGCATCACGGTGTGGTTGCGCTGGTATCGCGTTGTGAGGCTCTCAGCCTGGTGCGCCGGCAGATCAGCGAGACCGACAGGCGGCAGGTTGAAGTGCACCTCGAGAAGGCCGGCGAACGCGTGCTGGCGAGACTGGCAGAATTGCACCGCGCAGAATTGAAGTCTCTCGAGGGTGCTTTCCAGATTCCACAAATCGACCTTGACTGACTATGAGCATGAATTCACACAAGCGTGATTTTTCGGCCAACGCGCGCTTACCTGGCATCTTTGCGCTGGCTGCATGCATTGGGGTCGTCAGCACCCTCGCCGCCTTCGTATTGCTGAATCTGATCCATTTATTCACCAACCTGTTCTTCTTCGGCACACTGTCCTTCGCTGAACGTTCGCCCGCGGGCAATACGCTCGGTCTTTGGGTCATTGGGGTGCCGGTGCTCGGTGGTCTGATCGTTGGCCTGATGGCACGATACGGCTCCGAGAAGATTCGTGGACACGGCATTCCCGAAGCGATCGAAGCCATCCTGTTCGGCAAGAGCAAAATGTCACCGAAGGTGGCTATCCTCAAGCCGCTGTCGTCTGGCATCGTGATCGGCAGTGGCGGCCCATTCGGCGCTGAAGGCCCGATCATCATGACGGGTGGTGCGCTGGGCTCCCTGATCGCGCAATGCGTGAAGGTGACGGCGGCGGAGCGCAAGACATTGCTGGTCGCAGGTGCCTCCGCCGGCATGACCGCCGTGTTCGGTACCCCGGTGGCTGCTGTGCTGCTTGCAGTTGAACTGCTGCTGTTCGAATGGCGGCCGCGCAGCTTTTTGCCAGTGGCAGTCGCCTGCGCCATCGCCGGCTTTACGCGCGCGATTTTCTTCGGCACGGGTCCGCTGTTTCCGCTTGAAACCGCAGCACCGGATAGCTGGTCACTGCTTTCCTGCGTGGTGGCGGGGCTGTTATCCGGGGCACTGGCGTCGGGACTTTCCGCTGCGCTTTACAAGACCGAGGACCTGTTCGGCAAGCTGCCAATTCACTGGATGTGGTGGCCTGCGCTGGGCGGAATCGTCGTTGGCATAGGAGGATGGCTCGAACCGCGCGCACTCGGCGTGGGCTACGACGTGATCGGCGATCTGCTCCATCAGCACATCGCATTGCAAATCGCCCTTCTGTTGCTTGCTGTGAAGGCCATCATGTGGGTCGTCGCGCTCGGGTCTGGCACATCGGGCGGTGTTCTCGCGCCGCTCCTCATGCTGGGGGCCGGCCTCGGCACGGTGCTGTCGCACTGGCTGCCGGGCAACCAGCCGGCGTTGTGGCCGCTCGTGTGCATGGCCGCGACGCTCGGCGCAACGCTGGGCGCGCCCCTAACCGCCATTGTGTTCGCTTTCGGGCTGACCCATGACAGCAATGCACTTCTGCCACTGTTGACCGCAACGCTGATCGCTCATGGTTTTTCGACGGTGGTCATGCGCCGGTCGATCATGACTGAGAAAATCGCGCGCCGCGGCTATCACATCTACCGTGAATACGGCGTCGATCCGCTTGAGCGGCACTATGTCGACGAAGTGATGACCGCCTCGGTCGAATCGATTGATGCGCAAATGACGGTCGCAGAGACACTGAAAGCGTATTTTGGTGCGAGCCAACTGCGCCGCGCGTATCCCGTCGTCTGCGAGGGTGCGGTAACCGGCGTGGTCGACCGGGGATTTCTTGAACGGTTCAGCAATGAAAATCCGGAAATGACACGCACCGCCACGCTGGCCGACGTGTTCGGCCAGAGCGTGCCGGCCTTTGCGTTGCCGTCGGAAACCTGCCGCCTCGTTGCGACAAGGCTGGCCGTGCAAAATCTTGAGCGGCTGCCTGTCGTCGCCGATCGAAAGACCATGCGCCTCGTCGGTATCGTGTCGCGCAGCGATCTGATCAAGCCGTCGCTCAATCATTTCGAAGAAGAGCACAAGCGGGAGCGTTTCCGGCGCTTGACGCCTTTATTAGGTAAACGGCGATTTGCGCCGGTCCGCAAATCTGGCTGAAGCTGGTCACGCTGTCAGGCTCGATAGTCGATTGACGCAGCCGCGTCGATCAGCGTCCTAGCGGCCCTGCCGGTTTGATGCATCGCGTAATCTCCCCCGATCGCCAGTCTGGGTGACCGGTTTTCGAAGTCGCGGATTGCTGTCTGAAGCGTTAGCCCCAAAAACCGTCATGGCTTTGTCGTCGTGTGGTGACTATTATCTGTTCGTGGCGCCCGTTGGCCGTCGTGAGTTTGTAGCCGGATGCGCTACAGCCACCCGCGGCCGACAAGTGCCACCCGCATCCGAGGCACGGTGGCCGCTGCTGCCGTTGCCAGGGGATGCCTAAATATCGACTCGCGCGGAAGATCAACAGCGTTGCTTCGGCTGATCGAAACTGGGGTGCTTGCTGTTTCCACGCGATTACAACAATCGCGGTCGCATGCAACCGCCGCACTAGTCGCCTCCACCGCCTCGACGGCGGCCGCCCCACCCCAGTGCCTGCGCCGGTCACTATCGCAACCTTGCTAATCGCATCACCCCGTCAGGTAAGTGGAATCAAAACGGCTTGTTCAGCCGGACTCCGGACTATTTGTGCAACGCGCTGCGCGCGCTCGACACATCGTGAGTCGTCACCGGCGCCGCTGCGTTACCCCACGTGTTGCGAATAAAGGTGAGCACGTGGGCCATTTCGCTGTCGTTGAGCTTGTCGGCGAACGGCGGCATCTTGCGCGACTCCGGCCCCTCCCCGGTATGCGGACTGCCGCCGCCTTCGACCAGCAGTCGCACGAGCGACGCCGTGGACGCCGACAGCACCGCAGGATTGCCCGCAAGCCGCGGATACTTCTGCGCTACGCCCGCACCGTCCGACTGGTGGCATCGCGCGCAATACGTCGCGTAGATGCCTGCACCAGGCCGTTCGACATCGCCGGTTTTCAGCGCTTGCGCGGTCTGCTGAGCGGCGCGCGAACGCCCATTGAACAAACCGCTCTGTGCGCGCGGCGGCAGGCTCTTCAGATACGCGGCGATGGCCGCGAGGTCCGCGTCGCTCATGTATTGCGTGCTGTCCTCCACCACCTGCACCATGCTGCCGAACGTAACCAGGCCACCGCCGTGTCCCTGCTTCAGGAACGCGGCAAGGTCGGCGGCGGAAATCCGGCCGAGCCCCGAACCGGGATCGCCGGTGAGGTTCGGCGCGAACCAGTGATCGTTGGTGCCGCCGGTCAGATAAAGCTTGCTGGATTCGGTATAGCCACGCTCTTCATACGCGGGACCGCGTGGCGTGTGGCAGGCGCCACAATGTCCAAGCGATTGCACGAGGTAGGCGCCGCGATTCCACTGCGCATCGCGTGCTGGTTCCGGCTTGAACGGCCCGCGTGGTGCGAACGCCCAGTCCCAGAACATGAGCGCCCAGCGCTGGCTGAACGGGAATGGCAGGCTGGTTTCGGGCGCGGCGATGGCAACCGGCTGAACGCCATGCATAAAGTACGCGTAGAGCGCGTGCATGTCGTCGTCGGAGATTTTGGCGAACGAAGGGAATGGCATCGCCGGATATAGCCGCTTGCCACCCGGTGCAACGCCGTCACGCAACGCTCGCGCGAAATCGTCATAGCTATAGGCGCCGATACCCACGTGCGGATCGGGCGTGATGTTCGACGAATAGATCGTGCCGAACGGCGACGCCATGCCAAGACCGCCGGCGAACGGCGGCGACAGGATCGGCTTGACACCCGGTTGGGTCGGGCGCGGCGCGGCCGTGTGGCAGCCGGCACAGTCGGCGGCTTGCGCAAGATAGGCCCCGCGAGCGATCTGCGCGGCGTCGGCGGCGCTGTTGACCGCGCCGCTCGCGGCAATAATCGTCGCGTTGTCGGCGGGCGCGATGACCGGTTCGGCCGCATCGACCCGCGTGACGCCCAGCGCTAGCGCCAGCGCCCACGCAACGATCACGATGAATCCCGCGCGCTTCCGCAGGCGTGAACGCGGCACGGCATGTCGAGCGGAAACGTAAGCGTCATAGGCCCGCATCATCACCACCACCTGCAAGGCGACACGACCGCCAACGCGACGTCGGTCGCAACCAGCGCGAACAGGAACAACGTGCTGCACATCATCGCCACACGGCTCAGAAACCACTCCAGTTCGGCGCGCGAACGCCGTGCACCGCTTAACGCGCCCCACTGCTTCGGGCCGATCTTCCGAAGATTGCGCCACGCGATCAGGCTGCCAAACGCCCCCGCGACCAGGCACACCACACTCATCGTGATCAGCGCGGGCCGCATCCACGGCACGATCGGTGCGGACAAGGGCTGGTTGAACGGATAACAGGCCTGCGCCGCCAGCGTCTCCGCGATTAGCGTTTGCAGCAGCCACGCGAACGGCGCGACGAGCAGGCCGATCAGCAGGTATCGCATGGTCGGAGGCGACGTATCGAGCGCTTTCATGTCATCGGTCATGACCCGCTCCGAAACAGGTAAGGCGTCAGATACAGCGTGCTGAAAATAAACAGCCAGACGACATCGACGAAATGCCAGTAGAGGCCGCCGATCGTCAACGCGGCGCAGCGCTTTTCGTCGAAGTAGCCGAGCGCGGTCCATAGCAGCAGCAACAGCAGCACGACGATCCCCACCGACACATGCGCCATATGGAACCCGGTGATGGTGAAATACAGCGAACCGTACAGATGCGTGGTCAGTCCGTACGGGTGATCGTGCCATTCGATCATCTGGATGCCGACGAACACGCAGCCGAGCACGACGCCCACCGCCATCGACACCACCGCCCAGCGCAAGCGCCTGCGCCGCACCAGGCGCTCGCATAGCCAGACGAACCCGCTGCTCGACAGCAGGATGACGGTGTTCGCGATACCAAGGCCGAGCTTCGGCAAACCCTCAGGCGGCCAATGCTGCGGACTTTGCGAGGCCAGATACAGATACGAAAAGATCAGATAGCCGAACAGTGCGCCTTCGGTGGCGATCAGCGTGAGGCAGCCCCACCACCCGCTCGAGCGCTCTCCCGCGCTCCCAATGGGCAACAGGCGCGCGGGCTCGTCAGGTTGCGCTGCAGGCTGATTCAGATCGAAGGCGTCGCTCATGTCAGCCTCGCACGTCGTGAACCACGGCCGGTTCGCGCTGGATCAACGCACGTTCAGGCCACAACCACGCAATGATCGACACCGCGCAGCCAGCGACCATTGCGCCCGCGAAAATCCATGCGCCCAGCGCGAGCCCGCTGAACACCAGCGTTGCGAAAACCGCGAGCCAGAATGGCGCGTACGAATCGCCGGGCATCTTCAGGATCACATCGGGAATCCCTTCGAGCGCGGTCGTGCCGAGCGCTTCGCGGCCCTGTGCGAGCAGATAGCCTTCGTCCAGTTGCGAGCGCATATGAACGGTGACGCCAGGCTCGTCGATACGCCCTTCCCACAACGGATGACGGCTCGCGACCGTCGGCACGACCGCGAAGTTATACGGCGGCGGCGGAGAGCTGACCGACCATTCGAGGGTGGGCGCATCCCATGGATTGTCGCCGGCGACCTTCCCGCTTTTCAGGCTCACCAGCAGATCGATCAGAAAGATCAATACGCCTGCCGCAAACAGAAACGAGCCGATCGACGTGACGAGATTCACCGTGTTCCATCCCATGTCGGCGGGATAGGTGTAAATGCGCCGCGGCATGCCGAGCAGTCCGGCAATATGCATCGGAAAGAAAGCGACGTTAAAGCCGGTGAACAACACCCAGAAGGCAATCCTGCCCAGCCGCTCGCTCATCATCCTGCCGGTGAATTTCGGAAACCAGAAGTAGATGCCGCCAATCACCGGAAACACGTTGATTCCCAGCAGCACGTAATGCAGATGCGCGACCACGAAATAGGTGTCGGTGAGTTGCCAGTCAAACGGGACCGCTGCCGTCATCACGCCGGACACCCCGCCCACCACGAACAGCAGCACGAAGCCCGCGAAGAACAGGAACGGTACGCGGAACACCGGCCGCCCCGTCCAGATCGTCGCGATCCACGCGAAGGTGGCGACCGCGCTCGGAATCGCGATCACCATGCTGGCAGCGCCAAAAAACGACAGCGCGAGCGCCGGAATCCCGGTCGCGAACATATGGTGAATCCATACGACGAAGCCGATCACCATCGTCGCGACCGTCGACAGCGCAACCGGCCCGTAGCCCACCAGCGGACGTCGGCAGAACACCGGCAATGCGTCTGAAACGATGCCCATCGCGGGCAGAACGACCGCATAGACCCACGGATGCGCAAAGATCCAGAACAGGTGCTGCCAGAGCAGCGGGCGGCCGCCGTTGAGCACGTCGAAGAAGTGCGTGCCAATACGACGGTCCATCCATAGCAGAAAAAACGCGAGGCTCACCGAGGGCACCGCCAGCAGATTGCCGCCCGACGCGGTGAGCGTGCCCCACACCAGCACCGGCATCCGGTCGAGCGACATGCCTGGCGCGCGCATCCGCAGCAAGGTCACCACGAAATTCATCGAGCCGACCGTGGTTGAAATGCCGAGCAGCACCATGCCGAGCGCGTAGATATCGATGTTCGGCCCGGTGCTGTATTCGAGGCCCGACAGCGGCGCATAGTTGAACCAGCCCGCATCCGGTGCTTGCCCCGCCGGAAAACTCGCATACAGGAAGATGCCCGCGAATAGAAAGATCCAGTATGAGAGCGCGTTCAGCCGCGGAAACGCCATGTCGCGCGAACCAAGCACGAGTGGCCATAAATAATTCGAGAAGCCAGATAGCACCGGCAGCGCGTACAGGAAAATCATCGTCACGCCGTGCATCGTGAACAACTGGTTGTATTGCTCGGGCGTGAGGACCGTCGCGTTGGGCCGGGCGAGCTGGATACGCATCAGCAACGCTTCTACACCGCCCATCAGCAGAAAGACGAACGCGGTGACCAGATAGCGCAGACCGATGGTTTTATGATCCACCGTCGAAAGCCACCCGCGCCAACCGGGCGGCGCCTCCCATATTTCTCGCAGGCGCTTTTCGTCGACGCTGCCGGGCGCTACCCGGCCGCGCTGCGGAACGCGCGTGAGCGGCAATGACTGCGACTCGGCCGACGTGCCTGGCGGCAAGGAAGGCTCTGAGTAATCGGACATGCATTCGCTCCTTCGTGGGCC
The DNA here is from genome assembly GCF_904848625.1 of Paraburkholderia metrosideri. GTDB lineage: Bacteria > Pseudomonadota > Gammaproteobacteria > Burkholderiales > Burkholderiaceae > Paraburkholderia > Paraburkholderia metrosideri. The sequence continues at coordinate 328,665 of NZ_CAJHCP010000002.1, read as the reverse complement.
GGCAGATTCTCAATGCAGCGTGGCCAGATATGCGGACAACGCGGCGGCGTCCGCCGCGCTCAGCGCAATGTCGGGCATCAGGGCTTCGGGCTTGATCTGCTGCGCGTGCTGAATCCAGTCGAGCAGATGCTCCGGCGTATTGCTGAGTGCCCCCGCGGCAATCGTGCGGCGGGAGTCGAGATGCGTGAGATCGGGTGCCTGCAGGCCTTGCGCATCAGTGCCGCGAATCGTATGGCAACCCGCGCAGCGATCGGCGAACAGGCGCTTGCCATTGGCGACACTTGCTGCGCCCCCCGTACTCACGTTGTCCGCATTGGCAGGCGACATTGCAGGCTGTCCCTGACTGTCGCGCCATTCGTTGAAATCGGCGGGGCTTTGCGCGACCACCTCGAACGCCATATGCGCGTGCTGTGCGCCGCAAAACTGCGAACACTGCCCGCGATAAACGCCCGCATGGTCCGCCTGAATCCACTGTTGGTTGGTTTGCCCTGGAATGGTTTGGGTTTTGCCCGCCAGTTGCGGCACCCAGAATGCGTGGACCACGTCGGCACTTTTCAGCTCGATCCTGACTGGTTCACCGACCGGAATGTGAATCTCGTTCGCTGCGCTGAAGTTACGCTTCGGGTTGGAGTCGTCGGTGTAATCCACTTTCCACCACCAGTCGTACGCGGTAACGATGATGGTCAGTTGCGGATGGGTCACTGGCGACGCAACCCGCTCCAGCGTAATGAGGATATAGACCAATATCGCCAGCAACGCGACTGACGACACGCCTGTGCCGATATAAATCCAACGCATGCCGCCGGCGTCGGCGTGCAGCGAATCTTCAGCGTTCAGAGGCCGTTTGCGGACTATCGCAGCAACCAGCAACACCCCGACGATGAGCGTGACCAGCACTGCAATAGCGGCGAGCGCCCAGCCCAGATGCATCGTCGGCCGCGCGGCCGGGCCGCCGGCATGAAGGAAGTAATCGAGCGGCGCAGTGGACTCAGCGTCGACGGATCGGGAAATTGTCGCAAGCGCGAACGCGACATAGGCGCCCAAAAGCCGAACCTTGAAGCGTGCCGGTTTATGCGATGCCCTCGCCGTCCGCATCTTTTCTCCTGTCGATCAGAGAAACAATCAGCATGCTTAAGCAAAAACCGAACCGCGAAATTACAGCTGGCTTACCCAGCGCAACGCGCTGCAAGGAACGCGCCTTGCGCGACTCAGCCACACGCCAGACTATGCAAGGAGCCAGCGCATGAACTCCGACGATTCCCCCGATCACATTAACGATTCGCGGCCGCCCGAACACGCCAGCGGCGCCCAAAGCCGACGCGGCTTTCTCCAACGCTCGGGCACCGGCATGGCCGCGCTGTTGATGGCAGGGGCGAGCGGCCCGGCGTTGGCGGCCGCGGCGACACCAGGTGCGCCGAATAGCGTCAAGCTGCCGCTAATCCAGGACCCGAACACCGAGCCGGCCGAGAACACGCCCGATCCAAACGCCGAACCGGATCGCCGTGTGGGCTACGCCATCGTCGGGCTGGGGCGCCTCTCGTTGAATCAGATTCTGCCCGCGCTGTCGGCATCGAAATACTCGCGGGTAGTCGCGCTCGTCAGCGGCGACGCGGAGAAGGCGAAGAAAATTGGCCGCCAGTACGGCGTGCGCGAATCGGCGATCTACACCTACCAAACCTACGAAAAGCTCGCCGACAATCCCGAGGTGCAAGTCGTCTACATCGTGCTGCCCAATGGGATGCATGCCGAATACACGATCCGCGCTGCCGCGATCGGCAAGCATGTGCTCTGCGAAAAGCCCATGGCCGTGAGCAGCGCCGAATGCCAGCGGATGATCGAGGCTTGTAAAAAGGCCAATCGGTTGTTGATGATTGCGTACCGCAGTCAGTACGAACCGATGGACCGAATGATCGCGAAGTGGGTCAAGGAAAAACAGCTTGGGCCGCTGCACGAATTCATCGCGGGTAATTCGCAGAATGTGGGCGACCCTACTCAATGGCGCCTGAAGCTTGCGTTGGCAGGCGGCGGTCCACTACCGGACGTCGGCATCTATTGCCTGAATGCCGCGCGCTTTCTGAGCGGCGAAGAACCCTTCGAAGTCTTCGCCACGACGTATAAGCCGGACGACGATCCGCGTTTCAAAGAAGTCGAGCAGTCCGTGCAATTTTTGCTGCGCTTCCCGAGCGGGCTCACGGCGACCTGTATGGCGAGCTACGCCAGCCACGAGTCGCGCTTTTTCCGCTTGCAAGGCGCGCAGGGATGGGCCGAAATGAATCCGGCGTTTGGTTATAACGGCTTGCAGTTGCGCAAAGGTCAACTGGTCGAGGGCAAAAACGCGCAGATACAGATTGGCATCGATCCCGTCGATCAGTTCGCCCGCGAAATCGATCATATGTCGCTGTGCGTAGTGCGGGGACAGACGCCGCATACGCCCGGCGAAGAAGGTTTGCAGGACCAGCGGATCGTCGAGGCAATTTACGAGTCCGCGCGGACCCGGCGTGCGGTAAAGATCGCTGTGCCCGCCGGCCCCACTCGGGGACCAGACCCGGATGAAGAGAACTTTTGAGCGCGGCGTTTCAGATTCTTGAATCCAATCAATCCGCTTTTTTGCGAGCTGAACGCAGCAGCTTTTCCGCTGCATTTAGCGCTGCGACGATTGCGTCGTAGACTTCACGCCGAGTCTCCGGATCCGGCGCGCGCAGCGCATAGGACGGATGATAGGTCGCCACGATCCGCTGCCCGCCATGCTCGATTGCCTTGCCCAGAACGTCCTGTAAGCGGGCATGCGAATCGTGAAGCATCGCTTTCAGCGCCGTCGCGCCCAACGTCACGATCACTTGCGGTTTGACACTGGAAAGCTCCCGCTCGAGCCAGTATTCGCAAGCGTCGATCTCACGCTGCGCTGGCGTCTTGTGCATGCGGCGCTTGCCACGTGGCGTCCATTTGAAATGCTTGACCGCGTTGGTGACGTACACCTCGTTGCGCGCCACGCCCGCGTCCTGCAACGCTTTATCGAGCAATGCGCCCGCTGGGCCGACGAACGGTTTGCCCTGAACGTCCTCTGCATCGCCAGGTTGCTCACCTATCAGCATGATCTGCGCGCGTCGCGGTCCTTCGCCTGGCACCGCTTGCGTCGCGTCACGCCATAACGGGCAACGGCGGCAAGCGTCGAGTGTTGCTGGTTGCTGATCGCGTTCGACGTCGGAGTCGGAGTCGGCCAGCGTGGCGCTGCGGGCTTTCCTCGCGGGCTTGTCGTCGGGCATGTTTGGCTCCTGCGCGATCAGTGCATCGTGGTTTATCACGCGAGCAAACTGCGTTCCGGCTGAGCGGGCTAGTGCCGTTTCCCTTGCGGATTTCCGAACGTGGCTCTTTGGCGTCGCACGGTCTAACGGCGTACGGGTGCCTCCCCCCTTCTACCAGGAATACCCGTTGCTTCTCAATTGAGTTCATGCGGGCCGCGCAAGACGACGCCCCGCACCCGCTACCGACGCAAGGAGCCCCACATGTCCGACACCAAAGATCAATTTACGATGCAAGACCCCACCAAACAGTACCCACAGCCGCCGTTCGAACGCCAGCCTCAATCGGCGCCGGGGCTCGCGAAACAGATGAATCCGCAACCCGACCACGGGGAAACCAGCTACAAGGGCTTCGGCAGACTGGCCGGCCGCCGTGCACTGATTACCGGCGCGGACAGCGGGATTGGCCGCGCGGTTGCGATTGCCTTTGCGCGCGAAGGCGCCGACGTGGCGCTTAATTACCTGCCAAGCGAAGAAGCGGACGCACGCGAGGTCGTCAGGCTGGTTGAGGCTGCCGGCCGCAAGGCCATCGCGCTGCCTGGCGATATCGGCGACGAAGCCTTTTGCACGGAGCTTGTCGATCAATCGATCGAACGGCTCGGCGGCCTCGACATTCTGGTGAATGTCGCGGGCAAGCAGACCTACGTCGATAACATCGCGGAGCTTCCGAGCAGCCAGTTCGAAGCCACTTTCCGCACCAACGTGTTCGCCATGTTCTGGCTATGCAAAGCTGCGCTGCCGCATCTGCCGCCGGGCGCGACCATCATCAATACGACCTCGATCCAGAGCTATCAGCCAAGTCCCGGACTCCTCGATTACGCGTCGACCAAAGCTGCGATCACGGCCTTTACCCATGCACTGGCGAAACAGGTGGTTGGCAGAGGGGTTCGCGTGAACGCCGTCGCGCCGGGCCCGGTGTGGACGCCGCTACAACCGAGCGGGGGTCAACCGCAGGAAAAGGTCGAAAAATTCGGTTCGGAGGTTCCGATGAAGCGGCCGGGACAACCGGCGGAACTCGCGCCGGTGTATGTGCTGCTGGCGTCGCAGGAATCCAGCTTCGTGACCGGCGAGGTGTACGGTGTCACGGGCGGCAATCACCTGACGTGATAAGCAGGCGGATGGCGGCATTGGATCGGGCCGGCATCCGCTGCAACAACCGGGACACGCGGCAACGACCAGAAAGTCGAGCTTATAACGCACCGGTTTCTCGCCAGCACAACAACAATAGGACAAGCATGTCTCTCGCCGACGGCCAGCAAGGAGGTACGGAGACGCGCGACGAGTTGCCGGCGCATTCGTGGGCCGCCCATGTCGGACCCGGGCTGGTATCGACCGCGACGGACAACGACCCGAGCGGCGTGGTGACGTATTCATTGGCTGGCGCGCAATTCGGCTATGACATGCTCTGGACCTGCGCGCTGTCGTATCCGTCGATGGTAGCGTTCCAGTTCGTCGCCGCGCGAATCGCCGCGCAGACGGGCAAAGGGCTGACGGTGAATATGCGCGCGCATTATTCCAGGCCCCTGTTCTATCTCGCGGTCATGCGTTTTCTCATCGCCAATATTTTCAATATCGCAGCCGATGTCGTCGCGATGGGTGCGGGTGCGCAGCTCGTCTGGGGTGGCTCAGTTCCGCTATTCGCTGCCGCATTCGGCGTGCTGTCGATGGCGCTTCAATGGTTCGTGCCGTACGCACGTTACGCAAGGATTCTGAAATGGCTCGCGCTATGTCTGTTTGCGTACGTCGGCGTGGTCGTAGTAAGCCATGCATCCTGGCAGACGCTCGCTCTGCGCGCTGTCGTGCCGCGAATTACGTGGAGCGTGGACTATTTCACGATGTTGCTCGCGGTGCTCGGTACGACGATCAGTCCGTACCTGCTTTTTTCTCAAGCCGAACAGCAGATCGAAGAACAGCAACCCCAGTCGCAACCTCACTCAGACGGAGCCGAGGCCACCTGCCAGACGCGCGGGCCCCATTTGAAAAAAATGCGCCACGACACGCTGATCCGAACGGTCCTCTCGAATGGCGTGGGCCTGTTCATCATGGCGGCCGCTGCAGCGACCTTGCATGCGACCGGACACGGCCTCGACAATTCCCACGACGCCGCGAGCGTACTTGCCCCGATTGCCGGCGAATACGCATCACATGTGCTGGGGATTGCGTTCATCGGCACCGCACTGCTCGCGCTGCCGCCGCTCGCCGGGTCGGCGGCCAATGCAGCGGTAAGCGCGCGGGACCAGCGCGTCGGCAAACAACGCAACCGGCCGGTTGCGCACGCGCTGCTCGTCGTGATGGCGCTGGGTGTGTCGATTGGGGTGGCGCTGACGCTCGTGCACGTCGAGCCAATTCGCGCGCTTTATTGGAGCGCAGTGCTCAACGGCTCGACAGCAACGCCCGTCATGGTGATGCTTGTGCTGCTCAGCACGAGGCACTCGGCGGTGGGCGATCTCAGCGCGCATTGGACCTTGCGTGCGCTATGCTGGCTCGCGACGATTTTCGCCAGCGCGGCGCTGGCCGCCCGATTTGCGTGCGAGTGGCTTGCATAGCGGCTAAGGCCGGTTTGCTCTTCCTTTTCGCCGGACCCAAGACGCCCTTTGCCTGCACGCTGTCGATGGCGGTCGTCGCTTCTACCAAAACTTTAAGTTGTCCCCGAAACCTCGACGACGATCTTGCCGCGTACGTGGCCTTTCTCCAGTCTTGCGAGTGCGTCCGCTGCCGCGTTGAACGGGAAAGTTTCCGCAATCACAACGCGCACGCTGCCCGCGTCGATCAGAGAAGCAATCGTGGTTAGCTGCGTACCGTCATGCCGCGCGGTGTATCGCGCGGCATGGGCACCGTGGCTGGACGCCTCGGTTTGCGATGGCTCCGTGAGTGTCGAGATCAAAGCGCCGCCGCGCGCGACCACCGCCCACGAACGGCTTTGCGTCTCACCGCCGACCAGGTCAAAAACCAGGTCCATGTCAGGCGCGAGATCTTCAAAACGCTGCGCACGGTAATCGATCACGTGATCAGCGCCCAGTGAACGGACAAAGTCGATTCCGTCGCCGGATGCGGTGACGAACACTTCCGCGCCTTTCTGTTTCGCGAACTGCACGGCAAAATGTCCTACACCACCCGCGCCCGCGTGAATCAGCACCCGCTGTCCGGCTTCCAGTCCGCCGTGATCGAATAGTCCCTGCCACGCAGTCAACGCGGCGAGCGGCACCGCGCCCGCCGTGACCCTGTCAGCCGTTGACGGAGGGCGCGCGAGTGCGTCCTCATCGACAGCGACAAACTCCGCATACGCGCCCTGCCCCTGACCGACGAAACCGTACACTTCATCGCCCGGCTTCCAGTTTGTGACGTCCGCTCCGACACGCTCGACCACGCCGGCAAAATCCCGGCCTAGCGTATACGGCAGTTTGTCTTCGCGGATCAGCGGGTATTTTCCCGCTCGCGTCTTGTTATCGACCGGATTGGCGCTCGCCGTGCGCACGCGCACGAGTACTTCGCCAGCGCGCGGTTCTGGCACGTCGATCCTCTCCGATCTGAATACTTCGGGACCGCCGAAGCTGTGGATGCGATAAGCGAGCATGGTGCTCATATTTGCCTCCGTAAAAATTTCGTGCAAAAAAACGCGCGCACCATCGTAGGAAGGCAGCGCATCACCAATTCCCGGTTTCGAACTGCACGCGCAAGCAACGTTCCCTCTCTCGTTACGTCTCGCGCAGCCAGTCAGGCATGCGTGCTGCTGTCTCTTTCACACGGTGGCCACCTCGACTGTCCGTTGTTTATCAGGAGATCAACATGAAAGCATTGGTTTACGAAGGTCCGCGCAAAGTTGTCGTCAAGGAAATGCCGGACGCGAGGATCGAACGTCCGACCGACGTTCTGGTCAAGATCACCACCACCAACATCTGCGGCTCCGACCTTCATATGTACGAAGGCCGCACCAATATGGAAACAGGTCGCATCCTGGGCCATGAAAATCTTGGCGTCGTGACGGAAGTCGGCAACGGCGTCGAGCGGATCAAGGTGGGCGATCGCGTGTGTCTGCCATTCAATATCGGTTGCGGCTTTTGCAAGAATTGCGAGCGCGGGCTAACCGGCTTCTGCCTGACCGCGAATCCGGGCATGGCGGGTGCCGCGTATGGTTTTGCAGGAATGGGGCCGTATAGCGGCGGTCAGGCGGAATATCTGCGCGTGCCGTTCGCCGATTTCAATTGCCTCGTCCTGCCGCCAGATGCCGAAGAGAAGGAGAACGACTACGTGATGCTATCGGATATTTTCCCGACCGGTTATCACGCGACGGTACTTGCCGGCGTCGAGCCGGGCGACAGCGTCGTGATCTACGGTGCCGGGCCAGTGGGCCTGATGGCGGCACTGTCCGCATCGATCAAAGGCGCGAGCAAGGTCATGGTGGTGGATAGCCACCCCGACCGTCTCAAACTCGCCGAAAAAATGGGCGCGATTCCCGTGGACGACAGCGATGGTTCATCGGCCGATCAGATCCTCGAGATGACCGGTGGCGAAGGCGCCGACCGCGGCTGCGAATGCGTCGGCTATCAGTGCAGCTGCAAAGGCCACGAAGTGCCGAACCTGACGATGAACAATCTCATCAAGGCAGTGCGTCCGACGGGCGGCATTGGCGTGGTCGGCGTATTCGTTGCCGAAGATCCCAAAGCCGAAGACAAGCTGGCAAAGAAAGGCCAGCTCGCACTGGACTTCGGGCAGCTATGGATGAAGGGTCAGCATATCGCCACGGGCCAGGCCAACGTCAAGGCGTATAACCGCAAACTGCGGGACCTGATCGCCGCGGGCAAGGCCAGTCCGTCGCAAATCATCTCGCATGAACTGCCGCTCGACAAGGCGCCGGAGGGCTACCAGCATTTCGACGAGCGTGACGAGGGTTGGACCAAGGTCGTACTCAAGCCAGCCGCGTGAAGCGTATCGGAATCCGGCCACAGGTCGCACCTATGGCCGGGTTCCCTCTCTCGCTAACCGGTTACACGAAACATCAACTGGCCGTTGCAATCTGCGCGTTGACCTTTACCGGAGTTTGATCGTCGAAGCGAGGTTCAGGTAAACAGCGTTGAATGACGCGTGGCTCGAATACCAGACAGCATGTCGAGCCACCATACTGAAAGAAGCCGAGTTCATCACCCTTATTGACATGTTGCCCGGGCAGCGCATCGATCACGCACGACGACACGTCCGCCATACCGACAAACACGCATCCGACCTGCCCCAACGCAGCGTCGTCGCACGCGATCACGATAACGGCGCGCGCCGCTACCGCGCTGATATAGCCCTGCGAGTCGTTGAGCCCGCCCGGGTCTTCGCCTTCAGAATCCGCGTTGGAGTAATAGCTGCCCTCAACCAGATACGCGCGGGAAATCATGCCACTGACGGGAGCATGCCAACGGTGGTAATTAAACGCGCTGAGAAACGCCTGATAAACCGAGCCTCCAACGAACCGTTCCGCCACATCGCGGTGACGCGCGGTAAACATTTCCTGGAGGGAATAAGGTTGTGACTTTATCCAGAACCTGTCGTGCAGTTTTACATCGTGCTGGAGGTTATATGGCGCCGCCTCGCAGGCACTGACAATGACCTTGCTGTCGTGAGGGCCCGCTACGGGCCGCACGCCGTCGCGGAATTGCCGGGTAAAGAAATGGTTCCAGGAAGCGAATCCCCAGTACGGCTTGTCCGGGTCGCAGATAAATTGCGACATGCCAATATGTTGGTCCGCTTCGCGACTGAACCAGCCATTCGGCGCGTCGGTCGTCAGATGCTCGCGCGAATGCGGGCCAGTCAGAAAGCCGCACCAGCAGTTGAGCACCCGTTTCAGTTGCGCATTGAGCGCAGGATCGCGGAACAGCGCGTATCCCGAAGGCATGCACATCGGCCAGTCGAGCACCGCGTTGAGTGGGCAGTGAATCAGGCTGGTTTCGCTAAATGGCGGTGCATAGGTCATCAGATAATCGACGATGACCATGAGTTCTTCGATGGATTCATAGCCGAGCACATAGCCGCTGTCGCGCGCCTCGCCGATGGCCCGCGTCAGATCCATCCGCAGCACCGGGTCGCCGCTAATCAGTTTAGACAACTCGTCGACGACCACGTTTCTCGACGCCTTCGCGCCGCGCTCGCGCGCTTTTTCGGCAAGATCCAGCCGGTATTTCGCGAGATGGCGCTCACTGCGAGGCAGCCAGTCGCCGAGTCGTCGCCGTTCAGTTTGTGTTTGGGCCTGTGCGCGGTCGTGCGCCATGTTGGGTCCTTGGGCAGGAGGATGATCGTACGGCTTTTGCAGCAAGGTTCCTGCCTGTAAGGTGCAGCGAACTATCCATCAATGGCCGCAATGCCGGGAATACCCGTTGCTCGCAAACGCAGAGTGCCCTCCCCGCAGCTATCCCCATCCATGCAGTCCCTTAGGAGCTTTTCGTGCCCACTACGACCCTTAATCAAACCGCTGTGTTCGTCGAATCCACCGCTATCCCCCGCGCGTATGACTGGACGTTCGACCTCGTCGGACCGTGGGAAAAACTCATTGAGCTGAATACGCAGACGGTCAAGACGACTCTCGCCGAACAGCAGGCGCTCACGAATGCTGCACTTTCGTCCCGTTCGTTTGAAGAATTGATCGAGCTTCAGACACAACGAGTGCCCGCTAGCGCGAAAAAGTCATTTGCTTACTGGCAACACGTCGAGGAAATCGCAAAGGAAACGCACGAAGAAATCATCACCATCATGCAGACAGTCTGGAGCAAGTATCTGTCGACGTTCAGCGCTCTGTCTGACGTCGCGCCGTCGGCCCGCGACTCAGGCGTGACGCTGCTCGACGAAGCGGGCGAGATTTTGACCGGGCAGTCCTCGCCAGCCACGCGCAACGAGGCCGCTGCAATCGTGGACAGCTCGGGCCAGGTTGTCTCATCCGGCACCACGCACGGTGGTTTGCACTGATAGCCTGGTGGGTCCTGGAATGAATCGGGAGACGGCGGATGCGGTAAAGACGCAGCCGCCTCCAACCTCCACACGCGTTTTTCGGCCTTGCTGCAAAACGGATTCCTGCCTGCATCAGTCGAACGAATTTCCAGGAAAAGCGACTCATGGACGAAAGAACACGCGACCCATTCAAATAGCCGCGTCATAGCCGTTATCGTCAGTGAGTTGCAAGGAACGGCGGTTGCTCATCGGTAATGAACTGTCCCGGGGAATCAGCCATGAGCACCGCACACAAAAAATCAGACGCCTACCAGCACGCCAGCGGCGGATGGGGTTCGGTAAAAGCAGTCGCCGGCGCATTGATTCAGGAACAGGCGCCGGTCGAAACGAGCCGCGTGCTCATGCATCAAAATAAGCCCGACGGCTTCATGTGCGTGAGCTGTTCATGGGCGAAGCCGGCCCACCCCCATCGGTTCGAATTCTGCGAAAGTGGCGCCAAGGCGACCGCGTGGGACACGACCTCTCGTCGCGTCGATCCCAAATTCTTCCGGCAGCACACGCTGGCCGAACTGGAGCAGTGGCACGATCAGGCGCTCGAAAACGCGGGGCGTCTGTGCGCGCCTATGCGTTGGGACGCAGAACTAGATCAGTACGTCGAAGTCAGCTGGGAACACGCATTCGGAGAAATAGGCCGCGAGTTGCAAGCGATGAAACCGGACGAAGCCGTTTTTTATACCTCCGGTCGCGCCTCGCTCGAAACCGCGTACATGTATCAGCTTTTCGCGCGAATGTACGGCACAAACAATCTGCCCGACAGCTCGAATATGTGTCATGAAAGCACTAGCGTTGGCCTTACCGAGGCCATCGGCGTGGGGGTCGGCACAATCACGCTGGATGATTTCAAGCATACCGACCTGATGTTCTTCTTTGGTCAGAACGTGGGCACGAATAGCCCTCGCATGTTGCACGACTTGCAGGAAGCAAGGGAACGCGGCGTACCCATTATCACGTTCAATCCGATTCGCGAACCCGGGCTGGTGAGCTTTGTGAATCCGCAGTCCCCTAGACAAATGCTCACGCCGGGCGCGACGCAAATCAGTACGCAATATCATCAACTGAAAGCGGGCGGTGACTCGGCGGCAATCGTGGGCATCTGCAAAGCGGTGATCGAAGCGGACGATCACGCGCAAGCGACAGGAGCAGCACGTATTCTCGACGTCGACTTCATCGCGCAGCACACGCAGGGTTTCGACGATTTCGCAAACTACGTCAGAAACACCGGCTGGGACGAAATCGAGTCCAGATGCGCTTTGCCTCGCGTAGCGCTCACTGCGGCCGCCGACGAATACATGCGAGCCAAAGCAGTCATCATTCATTACGGCATGGGCTTGACCCAGCATCGGATGGGCGTGCAAAACGTGCGGATGATCGTCAATCTTCTGCTCCTGCGCGGCAATATCGGCAAACCCGGGTCGGGACCTTCACCCATTCGCGGACATTCAAATGTGCAGGGCCAACGCACCGTCGGCGTCACGGAAAAGCCTGAACTCGCACCGCTCGACAAGCTGGCCGACCAATATCATTTCATGCCGCCTCGCACTCAGGGCATGGCAACGGTCGACGCCTGCCAGGGTGTGATCGACGGCAAGGTTCGCGCTGTGTTTCAGCTAGGCGGGAATCTTGTGCGCTCCGTGCCCGATCGCTATGTGATCGAACCTTCGTGGCGCAAGCTTCGCCTGACCGTCAACATCGCGACCAAACTCAATCGCAGCCACCTCGTTCATGGCGAAGTGTCCTATCTGCTGCCGTGCCTGAGCCGTATCGAGATCGACGAACGATTGGGGAAGCCGCAAGCTGTTTCGATGGAAGACAGCACCGGTTGCATGCATGGCTCGCACGGCGTCACGCAGCCGGCCAGCGACCGCCTGCTGTCCGAACAGGCGATTGTGGCGGGCATCGCCAAGGCGACGCTTGAATCATCGTCAGTGGACTGGGACGCGTGGAGCAACGATTACGCCCTTGTGCGCGATGCGATTGCCGAAACCTATCCGGATATTTTCCACGACTTCAACGCGCGGATATGGGAGCCGGGAGGCTTTCATCGGCCGCTACCCGCGCGCGAGCGCAAGTGGAAGACGAAGAGCGGCAAGGCTGAATTCCTCGTGCCGCAAACACTCGACGAAGATCCCGACATGCCAGAACGTCGGCCAGGCGACTTGCGTCTATTCACGCTACGCAGCGACAGCCAGTTCAACACGACGATTTACACGCACGATGACCGGTTTCGCGGTGTGTACGGCTCGCGAATGGTACTTCTGATGAATCAGCAGGATATCGAGCGACATGGCCTCGCCGCTGATTCGGAGGTGTCATTGGAGGCGGTGTCGCCCGATAGCGTGAAGCGCCAGGTGGACGGCTTCCGCATCATCCCGTTCGACCTGCCTGTCGGGTGCGTAGCGGGCTACTACCCGGAATGCAATCCGCTGATCCCGCTGTCCCATCATGCCAAAGAGAGCAAGGTGCCGGCTGCGAAAGCGGTTCCGGTGCGGATCGTCGCGGCGCAGGCCGCGTGAAACAGGGTGTTCGCCCTTGCTGGGGGCGTTCATTGGTGGATTGCCGCTCACGCACTCTCGTTCGTTCTCACAGGTGCTACCGTCCCCCTCGCATTGCGGATGAAGTCAGCACGCGGGCCGAAGCCGTGTGGAGGTTTCCCAATCATGTCGGGCTCTGCTTGAGCTTGATTGGCTAGTCCAGGCGACACGTACTCCGTGACGTCGTTGGAGAGTCACCTGGGTGCCCGAGAATGCGACTGGTTCCAAACGCGTTCAGTACGGGTAGTCGTCCCAAGCTAGCCGCACGTGACGACATACCAGGCACAGCCGTTGCGCACTGCAAGCATCCGTTAAGATTCACCGCGTGTGGAGGACCCTCCTGTCAACGATGAGAGGGACCGACTGGCGCAAGCCTGCCAACGGGGTCGCGCAGTTCTGACTGCGCACCGCTTTGTTGGGCGATGTCAACCAGGGAGACAATGATGAAAGCAATCGAAAAAGCGGCAATGGCCGCCGCACTGTTACTCACAATGGCCGCGAGTGCATTTGCACAAGGAACTGGCGGCGCAGGTAACGCTGCGGTGGGCGGGGGCAGTGGAGGAACCACGCAGGGCGCTACCAAAGAGCGCCCCAATATGGGAGGGGCGACGAGTAACACCGATTTGAAGAGCACGAATTCACACAATGCGCCAACCCATATGCCACAGAGTGCGTCGCACGGAAAAGGCGCGTCCGACACGGCCGCTTCTGGCGCGCAATGACGTTCAAGCGAGAGGTCCAAGCGGATGGCGAGATGTTTCCCATGAACGCTCCTGGCCGGCGCTCCACTTCAAGGAGATCGTACACGGCCAAAGATTCGCATAAGCCTGACGAAATTGGGTAGACCTTTGGCAACTACTCGTTTATTCACCGCGATGACAGAAACGGGCTTGCGGTGTGCATCGAAATCACACAACGTGCTTTGTACAGGACGTCGAGAAACTTCGATTCAAGCTCAGCCTCCCAAACCCATTCATTCGCTCTCATCCCGCAATCTGCCCAGGACGACGCAAGCGGGATATATAGCGGATCAACGTGACATCACGATCGCCCTCCAGCATCAACGTGACCGCTACAATGTGCACACGTGCGACCGATGACCCAAGGCACCCATGCTCACGTCTCGGCGCGAGTTGTTCCACTCGCACGAAACGGCGCATCTGATCTAGCGGATAGTTATCTCACGGAGGTTCTAATGACCGAGGCCAGCGCTGGAGAGTCTGCTGAACACCGCCATCTGGCGGCAGCGGTAGTCGAGAATGCTTGCATACGGGCGATCGGTGCCTGCATCGATATGGTCCAGGCCGCTCAAACGATAAGTGCAGATCAACAGCTGGCCGACGTGCGGGAAGCGCTGGTGCGACTTCAGGCAGCGGCCAAAACAGCGCGAGTCGAAGCCAAGCGAATGCTTGATGGGTGACGACTGCGCTGTATCTCGAATGCGTCATTCTTGATCACGGGCGCCGGCCTGCATCGCTTTGATTGTTCGCAGGCGGGCATCCCGCCGCCCACCCGGCTCGAGTGATGACGAGTACAGACTACCCCTCACTTCGAAATAAACACTCCCGAACGCACCGCGACCAGTCTCAAAGAACCGCTCGCCAAATTGCATGTTTAAGCTTTGCCTGTGGTTCTCTGCGCGCGGCGGTTTCAACACGACTTACTTTGGCGTAACTGGGAGGATTCCGTGCGAAGCGGTTTGCCCTCGTATAGTCCGTCTTCCGGCGTCGAGCAGATTACGAGTTGGCTCGCCTGCGTCGATCAAGTCAACACGCACTGGTACGCGGGTGCGCTCATCTTCTGCCAGCGCTTGACCGGCCCGGCAGCAGATAGTCCTATCGTTACTCAACGCGGAACGCGAAATCAGCTCACTTTCGGCGCTGGCGTTGGCTATGCGTTTCGATAACGTGCTCTGATTAACGGGCATGGTCGCCCGAAGGTATTCGAACCCCGTCGGCAGCACTATTCACTTTGCCTTATGCAACGATTTCCTGGCCAACCAGCTGATCTGATTGCAGTTTGTTTTGCGTCGTAACTCATATTCCGTTGAGTGGGTTTTTTGCAGTGCGCGGAATTGTATGGCCTATGCTTTTGCCAACCTGCGTTCCCCTGAAGCACGGTATGTGATGCCCCCGGTTTTTCGCCCAGTGGCGCATCGACTTGACAGGCAATTCAGCCGTCATTTTTTGCCGAAATGTTTATTAACGTTTCTGGTAAATCGATGTTTAATTCGGGTTTTTTTCAGACATTTTTTATAAAATACTTTTCGATTAAAGGCATTCCTGACATAGTTATTACGAGCGTCAACCTTCGTGGATACCATGGACGAGGAACGCATTTCGAGGATTACTGACAAGACTCGTGCGCGTGCAATTCGCAAGCGTACGCGCTCGTTCTTCCCACCTGAATACTTATTTGGTCCGTGCTCTGTACGCGCATGCCTATACCCAGCATGCGAGTCCGACGCGGGTATCTCACGACGCGAACCTCGCACGGCAATCGATTTCCGCATTGCCCGACTTCGTTCACTGGTCATTTCGTGGGTTTATCTCGCCTATTACCAATATGATTTAGCGTTTCATCCAGCCTTATCCCGGTACAGTAAAACAGTCGGCGGAAGCTTTATCGCGTTGCATTCCGTGCAGCGCGCGAGGCCAATGGCCGCGGCCTCAATCGGCTCGACTGATGTTGCCTGCGTCGACAGGAGCGGCAGACGATGATATTGATCGCAATCATAGTGGTGCTCCTGCAGGTGCTGACGGTCACCGCCTTCCTTTGGCAGAGGCGATGCCGGCGGTTGGCCGAAGAAGAGGCTGCGCGGCGACTGGCCGATCTGGCTCGTGCTGGGCGCTTTGCACTCGCCGGTGAACTGAGTGCCTCGATCGCTCACGAAGTGGGACAGCCATTGGGCGCCATTCTCAGCAATGCGGCCGCGGCAGGCATGATGTTTGACAACTGCCCTGAGACCGGTGAGCTTCACTTGATTCTTGCCGACATCCGCCGCGACGCCCTGCGTGCAAATCAGGTCGTACAAGGATTGCGGACGCTGTTGCAGAAGCACCTGCCCACCCTCGCTATGCTTGACCTGAATGCGACCTTCCATGAGTCACTGAACCTGATCAGCCTTGAAGCAAGGCGCCGCCGCGTCATCATCGAGCCGCATCTGACCGCGGCCAACGCGCGCGTGCTGGGCGACCGCGTGCAGTTGCAGCAGGTATTGCTCAATCTGGCAATCAATGCAATGGATGCGATGGACGATACACCCGCCCCAGACCGGGTTATATCCGTCTCGACGAGAGTCGTGAGACACGGCTATGAACTTGTCGTGAGCGATCGCGGCCACGGTATTCCAGCCGACGCAGGAGAGCGTCTGTTCGATTCGCTCTACACGACCAAACCTTACGGCATGGGACTCGGGCTCTCCATCGTGCGCACCATCGTCGAGGTTCACGGCGGACGGGTCAGCGCAGCGTCCCGCGAAGGCGGTGGCAGCGTATTCACAGTGCTGCTTCCCAGCGTCGAGCAGCAAGCCCGGGCTCGACCTGATTCCGAATACCGCCCCTCTGCCATCGCCAGCATGAGTCATCAGGTTGCCACGCAAGGAGGAATACCATGAACGATCGGGCCGAAGTGGTTATCCATGTCGTTGACGATGACGCAGCCCTGCGTACCGCATTGATGCGGGTCCTGACTTATGCCGGATACCGAACCCGAGGATACCCGAGCGCCGGGGAGTTTCTCGTCGAGCAGCCTGCATCGCGCGGTTGCCTGCTGGTAGACCTGGAACTGCCCGGCCCGAGCGGCCTGGACCTGCAACAGGCGTTGCAACGAATGGGCAATCCAATGCCCGTCGTATTCATCAGCGCGCATCACGACATTCCTAGAACGGTGATGGCAATCAAGGCCGGCGCGAGCGATTTTCTCCTCAAGCCGGTCGATACACAGAGGCTCCTCGCGACCATCGAGAACGCGCTATCCACCACCACGGTCGACCCGGTTACGGGCCCACTCCGTGCACTCACCGATGCCGCCAATCTGAACTCGCGTGAACAGGTCGTGCTACGCAGTCTGGTGGCAGGCAGGCTCAACAAGCAGATTGCCGCGGAACTGGAACTGAGCGAGCGAACCATCAAATCGTGCCGCGCCGAGATCATGCGCAAGCTGGATGCGCACTCGTTTGCCGACCTCGTCCGACGCGCGGACCCGTTTGTGCGAAATCACGCGGTTACCTGACTCGCCCTTGCCCCCGAGGGCAATCGTGTTGCCCCAAACCCGGATAGCGTCGAAGGTCGGCTCGCACGACACTTGATGAAAGAGATTCCGGTGGGCTATGGCAGATATCCGACCGCTAATCGTGATTGTGGATGACGACGCCGGTATGCGTCGCGCTTTGCAACGTCTGTTGCAAGTCTCCGGTTTCGACACTTTGCTATTCGAGAGTGCCGAGGCTTACGCGCAGGCGAACCAGCCTCGCGTGCCGCACTGCCTGATACTGGACGTTCAATTGCCCGGTCTGTCCGGACCTGGATTTTACGCGCAGCTTGGTGATCCCCGTCCTCCGGCTGTCTTCATTACTTCGCACGACAATCCGGCGACCCGCAGCGCGGTCGCGAGCGCCGGCTCCCAGGAACTGCTGATCAAGCCGTTCGTCGCCCAGGCATTTCTGGACGCTATTTCAAGAGCCGCGCCATGAGATTCGCTGCGTCGATCAATGGCTGCGCCGGCAACACGATGTTTTCTCACCCGCTCGCATTACTCGCAAATCGATGCTTGAACCAGACAAAGGATAAAGGAGACCAACATGGCTAATGTCCAGACGGTGGCTGAGCGGCAGCAAGCGGGCAAGCTGGCCCGGGAGCGTTCGCCACGCTCGAACAACGCGATGATCGGCAATGTGGATCGGGACCCTGTCGAGTTGCTGCAGCAGAACAGCGAGGGGCGAGTCGCCGCCCTGGTTCCATTGCGCTATGGCCGCATGTCCGTCTCGCCCTTCACGTTTTATCGCGGGAGTGCCGTTCTCCAGGCTCACGATCTCTCCGGCACGACCTACTCGGGCATCACGATTCCCGTTTGCGGCGATGCGCACCTGATGAACTTCGGCGGCTTCGCGACACCCGAGCGGCAACTGGTTTTCGATCTCAACGATTTCGACGAAGTTGCACCCGGCCCGTGGGAATGGGACGTCAAACGGCTCGCGGCCAGTTTCGCGATTGCCGGCGAGCAGATGGGCATCAATCGCGGATCGGTGAAGGACATTATCGCCACGGCTATTCACGAGTATCGGGACCGCATGCACTCGTACGCCGAATGCAGCGCGCTCGAGCTATGGCACGAGATCGTCACGTTCGAGCGGATGCTCGAGACAGCCACCACCAGCGAAGGGCGGCAGTTGATCAACCGCGCGATGGAAAAGGCGGCTGGCCGCACGCATGAGAGCATGCTGGGCAAAATGGCCACCCAGCGCGATGGCCGCTGGACGATTCAGGACGCCCCGCCCGCGCTGTTTCATCCCGGCGGCCCGAATTCTCTGCTCGGCAAGGATCAGAAGTGGGCGGACAGCGACGAATGGAAAGGCGCACTTGCCAGCGCATTCGAACGCTATCTGCAAACCATTTCGCCGGAGCGCAGGCAACTGATCGCGCAGTTCGAACTTCAGGACACCGCGTTCAAGGTTGTCGGCGTGGGCAGTGTCGGCACTTTCTGTCTCGTCATGCTGTTCATCGACGGCCACGGCAAGCCGCTCTTCCTGCAGGTCAAGGAGGCTCGACAGTCGGTGGTAGCGCGCTTTTTCGAAACGGACATTCCGGCGCATGAAGGCGAGCGCGTGGTGACCGGTCAGCGCCTGCTGCAGGCCGCGAGCGATTCGTTTCTTGGCTGGACCACGGGGCCTGCCGGCCGCTATTTCTATTTCCGGCAGTTGCGCGACATGAAGATATCGGCGGAAGTGGAGCGGATGAGCAGCACGATTCTGCAGGGTTACGCCCGCCTGTGCGGCTGGGCGCTGGCTCGCGCACACGCCAAGGGCGGTGGCAGGGCCGTGGAAATCGCCGCGTATCTGGGCAGCGGTGGACGCTTCGCCGAAGCACTGACGGATTACGCGCTGGCCTACTCCGGCCAGAACCAGAAAGACTATGACACGTTCATCCGGGCCTGCCGAACCGGCAAACTCGAATCGCGCAGCGACGAAGACATGGCGGCGGATTTTCGCGTTTGACGAACCCGGACGCATTCGACTGACAATCGTGGAGCCGCGCCGCAATCGGATCACAAAGTTCGGGAGAGACGCGACGATCAGTTTTGGCCTCGCGGATCATCGCGCTGGGCAGACGCGGCAACGGTGTGCTGGCCGTCGTGGGGCCGATATTCAGGCCCGAAAAATACGGTATTGCGGTGCCTGATGGCAGTCTGTTGCGAAAATCCATCAGCGAAACTCTGCTTGCCACGTACGAGGACGGAACCTACGAACAGATATATGGAAAGTGGTTCTCTTCAAGCAGATAACCGTGCGATGGTGAAAATAATTCAGATATCCAAGGATATTTTTCTTGACCAGGAATTAAATACCGAAGAATAAATTGAGTTGCGCCGGCGTTCTCGATACACGGTGACTCATGTGCGTTGACCGAACCGCTTTTGCCGCTATGCCCGCTCATTATTATCCTTGCGTAAATAGATAATTTTTTGCGTTGCCCTTTATCCCTATAGAAACACTCAGCCGTTTAACTAAAACTTATGTGATCAGCCACTGGGCAGAATGGCTTGAACATAGCAAACGGGTCTGAACCGGCAGGCCTCACGGCAAGAAGAATCGCGGCTGGCAGCGTGGCTGGCGCAACGTCGTGGCTGTCATGTCCGTTTGCCCGTCGAGGATGGGCGATGCCATGAATCACATTTATCGCTTGTGCTGGAGCCGTTCGTTGAGGCAATGGGTGGTCGCATCGGAGCTTGCGCGCCGACGCCCTGGCAACGGCGCAAGCAAGGCCAGTCAGGGTGCGCGACGCGCGATTACCGTCCTCGCTACCTGCGTACCCTTCCTTTGGGCCGGGACGGTGTATGCGGCGGGCGCTCCGGTTGGCGGCCAGATCACCGCAGGCAGCGGAACGATCAGCCAGTCGGGCGCGACGACCACCATCCAGCAAAGCAGCCCTACCCTCCAGCTAAGCTGGCAGAGCTTCAACGTGGGCGCGGCTCAATCCGTGAATTTCGTCCAGCCTGGACGCGGCTCAATCGCCGTCAATCGTATTTTCGGCAGCACACCCAGTCAGATCCTCGGTCACCTGAGCGCTAACGGACAGGTCTGGCTGATCAATCCCAATGGCGTACTTTTCGGCCCGTCGGCGCGAGTGAACGTCGGGGGTATCGTCGCCTCCACGCTTGACCTGGATGCAAGCACGCTCAACAGCGATAAGCGGGTGTTCTCGGGTAACGGCAAAGGCGCGATCGTCAATCAGGGTTCGATTGTGGCGGCCGACGGCGGTTACGTGGCGCTGCTCGGCAATCACGTTTCTAACCAGGGCATCGTCAGCGCGCGGCTGGGTACGATTGCATTGGCTGGCGGCAGCGCCGCCACGCTCACCTTCGACGGCTCGCAACTCGTTCATATTCAGGTGAACGCCAGCACCCTCGACAATCTGGCCGAGAACCGCCAGCTTCTGGTGGCCGATGGCGGCCAGGTCATCATGACTGCCGGCGCGAAGGATGCGCTACTCGCGAGCGCCGTGAACAACACGGGCAAAATCCGCGCCCAGACTGTCGCGGATCGTGACGGCAAGATTGTCCTGCTCGGCGGCATGGAAGCAGGATCGGTCAACGTCGGCGGCACGCTGGATGCGAGCGCGCCGAACGGCGGCAACGGCGGGTCGATCGAGACCTCGGCGGCGCACTTCAGCCTCGCGCCCGACGCGCGTATCACGGCAGCGGCGCCGTTCGGGCGAGCAGGCACCTGGCTGGTCGATCCGACCGATCTGACCATCGACGCCACCGCGGCCAGCCAGATTTCGGACACGCTGAACGGCGGCACCAACATCATCGAGCAGACCACGGCGTCGGGCGCGACCGGCGCGGGCCAGCAGACCCCGGGCGCGGGCGACATCAACGTCAACTCGGCGATTAGCTGGACCAACGCTGCCGCCAGCCTGACGCTCCAGGCGCTCAACGCGATCAACGTGAACGCATCGGTGAGCGGCGCGGGTGCGGTGACCATGCAGGCCGGCGCGGGCAATCTGACGATCGCGGCAGGCGCGGCGATCACGGGAGGCGCGGGCGTCACGCTCGCGACGAACGCAAACTTCATCAACAACGCGGGCGCGGCGGCGGTCAGCACGGGCACCTCCGCAGCGTGGCGAATCTATTCGAGCGACCCGCGGCTCGACACGGCAGGCCGTCTCGCACCGTCATTCATTCAGTACAACGCGCCGTACGGCACCACGCCCGCGGCCAGCGGGGACGGCTTCCTGTACAGCCTCGCGCCCACCATCACGCTGACAGGGCTGACCGGCAGCGTGACCAAGGTCTACGACGGCACCGCCACAGCAGACCTGAGCAGTGCAAACCTGCAGACGACTGGCCTCGTCAATGGCGACGTGGTCACTAGCGCCACGGGTACATATGCGACCTCTAACGCGGGCGCGAACATCACGGTGAATTCGCCGACGACCTTCGCGGGCGTCGTCATCGAAACATCGGGCGGCATTCCTGTGTACGGTTATCAGGCGCGAGGTCAGGTCTCGGCGGATATCGGCACGATCACGCCTGCGCCGGTCACCGCGACCATCGTCAACAACCCGACCACCGTCTATGACGGCTCCACGTCGGCGTCGCTCACCGCCAGCAACTACAGCCTGACCGGCTTCGTCGCGGGACAAGGCGCATCCGTCAACCAGGCCAGTTCGGTCGCCTACGCGAGCGCCAATGCCGGTACGGGCATTCCGGTCAACGCCAGTTTCACGTCGACCAATTTCGTCGCCAGCAGCGGCACGAACCTGGCGAACTACATTCTGCCGGCCACGGCGGCCGGAACCGGCACCATCACGCCCGCGCCGTTGCTCATCAGCGGACTGATCGCCAACAACAAGGTCTATGACGGCACCCGCGCGGCCACTCTCAACTCAGGCGGTGCATCGCTGTTCGGCGTGATCAGCGCGGACAGCGGCCAGGTTTCGCTGAACACAGCCGGGGCGGCCGGCACATTCGCGTCGCCGAACGTGGGCAACCAGATTGCGGTGCTGCCCTCGGGCTTCACGCTGACGGGCGCGAAGGCGGGCAACTACGAGATTTCGGTGCCGGCCTATCTCGCCGCGAACATCACACCGAAATCGATCACGATCACCGGCGTCAGCGCGAACGACAAGGTCTACGACGCCACGACCACGGCAACGCTCAATCTCGGCAGCGCAACGATTTCGGGACTCGTGCCGGCGGACCAGGGCAACGTCTCGCTGTCGACGAGCGGCGCGACCGGCACGTTCAGCCAGTCGAACGTGGGCAACAACCTGGCCGTATCGACGGCCGGCTTTACGCTCGGTGGATCGGCTGCCAGCAACTACTCCGTCGCCGCCATTTCCGGCCTGACCGCGAACATCACGCCTGCGCCGCTCACAGTCACCTTCCTCGGCTCGCCGACCAAGGTCTACGACGGCAGCGCGAACGCGACGCTGGATCAGTCGAACTACACGATCTCGGGTTTTGTGGGCGGCCAGAGCGCAACCATCGGTCAGGACTCGGCGTCCTATGCATCGCCGAATGCCGGCACGGGCATCACGATCACCGCCGCATTGCGGCCTTCGGACTTCGTGCCGGCCGCCGGCACGTCGATGTCGAACTACACGTTTCCCAACGTGGTGACGTCGCCGACCGGCATCATCACGCCCGCGCCCGTCGAAGTGAACATCATCAACAACCCAACCAAGGTCTACGACGGGACCGCGACCGCCTCGCTCGGCGCCGGCAATTACGAGGTGCTCGGCGCGATTCCCGGCGAGTCGATCGCGCTGACCCCGTTCCCGACCACCGGCTCGTACGCGACGCCCAATGTCGGCTACCAGGGAGTGAGCACGTCGGTGAGTGCGGGCAATTTCCAGGCGGGCCCGAACACGTTACTGTCGAACTACGCGTTGCCGATCCTCGCTGCGGGCATGGGCACGATCATCCAGCGCACGATTGACGGCGGGTTGTCGGCATCGATCACGAACAATCCGTCGAAGACCTACGACGGCAACACGATCGCCACGATTCCAGCGAACGATTTCACCTTCAGCGGTTTTGTCGGCACGGATAGCGCGACGGTCTCGCACACCGTCACCGGCGCCTACGCGACAAAGAACGCGGGCTCGCAGGGCGTGACGGCCTCGCTCGCGGTCGCGGATCTCACGGCGGGGCCCGGCACGAACCTGAACAACTACTCGTTCCCAATCACCGCATACGGCACCGGCACCATTCTTCCAGCGCAGCTCACGGTGACGATCATCGGCAATCCGACCAAGGTCTACAACGGCGATTCGATCGCTCGCGTGGACAGCGGCAACTTCCGCATAGGCGGTCTGGTGAGCGGCGAAGGCGCAACTATCACGCCGTCCGCGCAGTTCAACTATGCGCAGGCCGACGCGGGCAACCGGATTGTCAGCGGCGCGCTCGTGCCAGGCAACTACGCGGCGGGCAACGGCACGCTGCTCAGCAACTACCTGCTGCCCACCTCGGCTGCCGGCCTCGGCACGATCACGCCGGCCCCGCTCTTCATCATCAATGCGCGGGCGACCAACAAGGTCTACGACACGACCACCGCCGATACGCTCAACGTGAGCAGCGCCGCGCTGTCGGGTGTGGTGCCGGTCGACGCGGGCAATGTGACGCTCACTACGTCGACAACCGGCACGTTCGCGCAATCGAACGTCGGCAACGGCATTGCGGTGACCGCGAGCGGATTCGGCATTACCGGCAGCGCGGCCGCCAACTACACGTTGCAGCCGCTCGCAGGCCTGACCGCCAACATCACGCCTGCGCCGCTGGTTATCAGCGGCGCAATCGCGAACAACAAAAACTACGACGGCACCACGGCCGCCACCGTCAACAGCAGCGGCGCAAGTCTGACCGGCGTGCTCGGCAACGACAACGTCACGCTCGCGTCCGGCAGCGCAAGCGGTCAGTTCGCCACGGCGAACGCGGGCACGAACCTCCAGGTCACGGCGAACGGCTTTACGCTCGCCGGCGCGCAGGCCGGCAACTACTCAGTTTCGCAGCCGTCGAACCTGTTCGCCAACATCAATCCCGCGCCGCTGATCGTGACGATCACGGGCAATCCCATCAAGGCCTACGACGGCACGACATCGGTGACGCTGGGCGCGTCCGACTTCACCGTCTCGGGCTTCGTCGGCAACCAGAGTGCCACCGTCACGCAGACTGCGGCGAGCGGCTACCTGTCGCCGAACGCGGGGACTAATGTCGGTATCGGCGCGACGCTGGAGCCATCCGATTACGCCGCCGCGCTCGGCACCAACCTGTCGAACTACAGCCTGCCAACCCAGGCGAACGGCACGCTCGGACAGATCACCGCAAAGGTCATCAACCTCACCGGCACGCGCGTGTACGACGCGACGACCGGCGCCAACGCCAACCTGTTCGCGAGCGCCGGAGCGGTTGACGGCGTGAACGGCGAAACGCTGACGCTGAGCGGCAACGGCACGCTGACGAGCAAGAACGTTGGCAAGCAGATCCCGTTCACCAGCCTGGGCACGCTGACGCTCGGCAATGGCACCGGGCTGGCGAGCAACTACACACTGCTAGGCGGCGTGGACTGGGTGACCATTACCCCCGCCACGTTGACGGTGCTCAACACGGTCGCGCTGAACAAGACCTACGACGGCACGACCACGGCCGCGTTGCAGAACGCGCTGCTGTCCGGCGTGCTGGGCAGCGACACGGTCGCATTGGGCAACGATACGACCGGCACCTTCAACAACAAGAACGTGGGCACGGCAAAGCCGGTCAGCACCAGCATGACTATCTCCGGCACCGATGCCGGCAACTACGTGCTGGCGCAGCCCACCGGACTCACCGCCGACATCACGGCTGCGCTGGTCCGCGTGACGGCAAGCGGTATCGACAAACAGTACGACGGCACGACGGCGGCCCAGGTCAACCTCGCGAGCCCAGGTCTGGTGACGACCGACGCGGTGACCTTCTCCGGCTATTCCGCCAACTTCTCGCAGGCCAACGTCGGCAGCAATCTGCCGGTGACGGTGACGGGCATCACGCTGAGCGGTGCGGATGCGTCGAACTACACGCTGATCAACTCGTCGGCCAATACGGCGGCTAACATCCTGCCGCGCGTGCTGAATCTGCAGGGCACGCGCGTCTACGACACCACCACCAGCGCCAACTCGAACCTCTTCGCGACGAGCGGCTCGATCAACGGCGTCAATGGCGAAACGCTGAGCCTGAGCGGCGCGGGCACGCTCACGACCAAGAACGTCGGCAACCAGGTGCCGTTCGCGAACTTCGGCACGCTCGCGCTCGCCAACGGCACCGGCCTCGCCAGCAACTACACGCTCAACGGCGGCACGGACTGGGTAACGATTACGCCCGCGACGCTGACCGTCGCGAATACGGTCGCGCAAAACAAGCAGTACGACGGCAACACCAACGCGCAGTTGACGGGCGCGACGCCCGAAGGCGTGCTGACCGGCGACACAGTGACGCTCGGCGCGGACACTGTCGGCCAGTTCAACGACAAGAATGTCGGCACCAACAAGCCCGTGACGACCGGCATGACGATCTCGGGCACCGACGCCGGCAACTACCTGCTGATACAACCCGCCGGCCTCACTGCGAGCATCACGGCGCTGCCCATCATCGTGGTCACGGCGACCGGCAGCAACAAGGTCTACGACGGCACCACCACGGCAACGGTCGCGCTGAGCAGCCCGAACGTTGTCGCGGGCGACAGCGTGGTGCTCGGTGATAGCTCCGCCAACTTCGCGACGAAGAATGTCGGCAACAACATCAGCATTGCGGTGGCGGGCATCAACCTCAGCGGCGCCGACTCGGGCAACTACACGCTGCAGAACACGAGCGCGACCACGAGCGCCGACATCACGCCGTTCGTGCTGAATCTGCAGGGTGCGCGCGTCTACGATTCGACCGCCAATGCAAACGCAGGTCTGTTCGGCGCTAACGGCGTGCTGACGGGCACGAATGGCGAGACCCTGACACTGTCCGGCACCGGCACATTGGCGAGCAAGAACGTGAACAGCGCGCAGCCGTTCGCCGCGAACGGGCTCGCCGGGTTCACGCTCACCGGCAACGCCGGCGCGCTGAGCAGCAATTACACGTTCGCGGGAGGCACCGACTGGGTCGCGATTTCACCCGCCACGCTCACGGTGACGGGCACGACGGTGAACCCCAAGGTGTACGACGCGACGACAGCGGCAACGCTGAGCGGCGCGACGCTCGCGGGCGTGTTCGCGGGCGACACCGTGACGCTCGGCAACGACGCCACCGGCACCTTCGCCGACAAGAACGTCGGCAACGGCAAGCCGGTGACGCCGTCCACAATGACCATCGGCGGCACTGACGCCACCAATTACGTGCTGACTCAACCCTCCGGCCTGACGGGCAACATCACGCCGCGCGGCATTACGGTGACGACGAGCGCGCAGAACAAGACCTACGACGGCACCACCGCGGCGACCGCAACGGTAGGCAGCACGGGTGTGCTGACCGGCGACACCGTGAACTTTGCCTTCACCCCCGCCAACGCGAACTTCGCGACGCCGAATGCGGGCAACGCCATTCCGGTCACGGTAACCGGCATCGCGGCAAGCGGCACCGACGCTGGCAACTACACCTACAACACGGTGGCGACGACGACCGCGAACATCCTGCCGTTCGTGCTGAATCTGACCGGCGCCCGCACCTACGACAGCACGACCGGCGCGAGCGCGAGCCTGTTCGGCAACAGCGGCGTGCTGACCGGCACGAACGGCGAGACGCTGACGCTGTCCGGCACCGGCACGCTGTCGACAAAGAATGCGGGCACCGAAGTGCCGTTTGCGGCCAACGGACTCGCGGGCTTCACGCTCACCGGCAATAACGGCGCGCTGCCCGCGAACTACACGTTCACCGGCGGCACCGACTGGGTGACGGTCAACCCGCTTGCCGTGAGCGTCGGCGCGAGTGCCGAGAGCCGTTACTACAACGGCACGACCACCGCTACGGCGACCATCGCGCCAAGCGGGATACTCGCGGGCGACGCCGTGAGCTTCGGCTTTGGCAGCGCGAACTTTGCGACACCGAACGCGGGCAACGGGATCCCCGTGACAGTCAGCGGAATTACGGCCAGCGGCGCGGATGCGCGCAACTACACGTTCAACACGAGCGCGACCACCGCGGCGGACATCTTCCCGTACGTGCTGGTACTGCAAGGCTCGCGGGTGTACGACGGCACGGCGGGCGCCAACGCCGCGCTGTTCGGCAACGCAGGCGTGCTTGCTGGCGTGAACGGCGAAACGCTGACGCTCGCGGGCACCGGCACGCTGGCGAGCAAGAACGTCAACCAGCAGCAGCCGTTTGCGGCTAACGGTATTGCAGGCTATACGCTGACGGGCGACAACGGCGCGCTCGCCAGTAACTACACGCTCGGCAACGGTGTCGGTGACTCGGTCAACATTACGCCGAAACCGATCTCGATCACGGCCACCGGCGGCAACAAGATCTATGACGGCACGACGGCGGCACAACTCGCGAGTTTCAATGTGACCGGCCTCGTAGCGGGCGATAACGTGTCGGTCGGCTACACATCGGCGACCTTCATCACGCGCAATGTCGGCACGAATATTCCGATCACCGTGGGCCTGTACGGCGACGGCGCCGACATTAGTAACTACACGTTCGGCAGCCGGGTGGTGGCGACGAGCGCCGACATTACACCGCGCGCGCTGACCATCACCGCAGGCGCGCAGAATAAAACCTACGACGCCACCACCGCGGCGGTGCTCACCGGGCTTGGCGTGAGCGGGCTGGTCACGGGCGACTCGGCCGCGTTCACGGCGGGCAGCGCGAACTTCGTGTCGCCGAACGCGGGCAACGGCATTCAGGTCGATGTGGCGGGCATCGCCGGAACGGGTAGCGATATCGGCAATTACACGTGGAATACTTCGGCGATTACGTCGGCGAATATCACGCCGGCCGTGCTGAACCTGACCGGCACGCGGGTCTACGACGGCAGCAATCAGGCGAGCGCGAGCCTGTTCGGCAACGGCGGTCAACTCACCGGCGTAGCAGGCCAGACGCTGACGCTCGGCGGTACGGGCACGCTGTCCAGTCGCAACGCGGGCTCGCAACAGCCATTCGCCGCAAACGGCCTCGCCGGCTACACGCTGGCCGGCAACGGCCCGGTGCTCGCGAGCAATTACACGCTGGCTGGCGGCGTCGACTGGGTCACCATTACGCCGCTGGCCGTCAACGTGACCGCGACGGGCGCGAACAAGATCTACGACGGCACACGTACGGCGTCGGTCAGTCTGGGCAGTAGCGGCATCGTGAGCGGCGACAGCGTCACGTTCAGCGCGCAGTCGGCCAACTTTGTGACGCCGAATGCCGGAAGCAACATACCGGTCCTCGTGACGGGAATCGCTGGCAGCGGCGCGGACGCGGGCAACTACACGTTCAACACCGTAGCGACCACCGCGGCCGCCATTACGCCGTTCGTCCTCAACCTCACGGGCAGCCGCGTGTACGACGCAGGCACCGACGCAGCGGCGAGCCTGTTCGGCACGAAAGGAACGCTGGAAGGCGTGAATGGCGAGAGCCTGACGCTGTCCGGCAGTGGAACGCTGTCCACGAAAAACGTTGGCAATCAGGTCGCGTTCGCGCCCGGCGGCCTCGCCGGCTATGCGCTCACCGGCAACGGCGCAGCGCTGGCGAGCAACTACACGCTGCTCGGCGGCGTGGACTGGGTCGGCATCACGCCCGCGACGCTCACCGTGCTGGGAACGCAGACAACCAACCGGACATACGACGGCACCGTCTTCGACGCGCTTCACGGCGACAGACTTTCCGGCGTGCTCGGCAGCGACGGCGTGACGCTCGGCAACGATACGCAGGGCTACTTCAGGGACCCCAACCCCGGCATCAACAAGCCGGTCAGCACGGCAATGACGATCAACGGTCCCGATGCAGGCAATTACGTACTCGTGCAGCCGTCGGGTCTAAGCGCCGACATCGTGACGCCGGTCGCGCCGGTGCCATCGGGAGCGCTGGCCCATGTTCAGTCACCGCTCGGACCGGACGGCATCGAGACGCCGTATGGCACGGCGCCCGATTCCGCGCAGGGTCACTACGCCGGCAATCAGATGGAGTCGGATCACCCTAACCAGCGCAACGTGTCACGGCCGGATTTCCAACCGGGCCTGGCGCTCACGGTGCTCAACGGCGGCGTTCACCTGCCCGCCCATTGACGAATGCCTGAACACACGTAATCGACCCTGCGCGCTGCCGCGGCCCACGACATCTTCGAACTGAAAACATGACCGAGATTCGCCTGAACCGCTTACGCAAAGCCCGAATCTGTGTCGCCATGAGCTTCGCTGCGACGGCGCTTGCCGCGCAAGCTCAGGTCCGCGCGACGACGCCCAACAGCGGGAGCGGCCAACTGCTTCAGCAGGTGCCGCAGCGCCCGATTCAGCCGCCCCCGTCTAACCTCGATCTCACGATCCAGCCGCAAAACGCGGCCCCGCCGGACAGCACGAAGACTTTTCCGGTCCGCAAGATCGAGATCACCGGCAACACGGAACTGCCCACCGACCTGCTGCATCAGGTCGTGGCGTCGAGCGAAGGCAAGGATCTCACGCTGAGCGATCTGAACGCGCTGGCCGAACGCATCAGCGACGTGTATCACCAGCACGGCTTTCCGCTCGCCACCGCCTACGTGCCGGCGCAGACGCTCGACAACGGGATCGTGCGCATCGACGTTGCCGAGGCGCGTTATGGTGCGGTGTCGATGAATAATCAAAGTGCGGTATCGAGCCGCGTATTGAACAACACGCTCGCGGCGCTGCAGTCCGGGCAGCCCGTTAGCGAATTCACGCTCGAACGCACGTTGCTGCTGCTGCAGGACATCCCCGGAGCGCAGGTGAATTCGACGCTGCGGCCCGGCGACCAGGTGGGCACCTCCGATCTGCTCGTCGACGTGGCGCCTCAGCAGCGCGTGACCGGCGACGCCGGGGTGGACAACTTCGGCGACCCGTACAGCGGGCGCGTGCGCGGCAGCGGCAATCTGAGCATCAACGGCCCGTTCAATCAGGGCGACCTGCTCGACTTCAGCGCGTTGACGTCGGGCCACGGTATGACCTACGGGCGCATGGATTATCGCTATCTGCTCAACGGACAGGGCACGACGCTCGGCGCCACGGTGTCCGGGCTCGACTATCACCTCGGCAACGATCTGTCCGATCTCGAGTCGCACGGGTCGGCCTTCGTGGGCGGTGTGGTGCTCGCGCAGCCGCTGATCCGCAATACGCGCGGCAACCTCTATGGGCAGGTCGAGTATGACTTCAGAAGGCTCAACGACAACATCGACGTGATCGGACTGCAGAACGACCGCAACACGAACAGCGTGACGACGACGCTGGCAGGCGACGAACTCGATACCACCGGCGTGGTCAACGCGCATCTCGCGATGACATATGGCGTGCTCGCTGCGGATAATCTGCAGACCGACATCATCGACCAGTTGGGGGCGGACACGGCGGGCCACTACGTCAAGCTCGCGTTGTCGATGTCACGCCTACAGCAACTCACTCGCAGCGACGCCCTCTACTTCGGCTTCTCAGGACAGCTAGCGAGCAAGAACCTCGACACGTCGGAGCAGTTCTACCTCGGCGGACCGGATAGCGTGCGCGGCTACGACGTGGGCGTGCTGTCGGGTTCTCGCGGCTACCTCGCGACGCTGGAATACCGGCACGACATGACGTTTCAGCAGGTCCCCGGTATCTGGCAGTTTTCCGCGTTCGTCGATACCGGCTGGGTACAGGAGTTCAAGAACACGTTCGTGCCTGGGCCCAACACCGGCCAACTGAGCAGCGCGGGTTTCGGCGTGCAGTGGAATGGGCCTTACAAGCTCCTCGTCACGGCCAGCGTCGCTTTTCCGTTCGGACGCGCGCCGGACATACTCGGCACGAACGCCAACACGTCCGTGCATTGCTGGGTGCAGGCGCGCAAGTCGTTCTAGTCTCTCCTTGTGGCACAAGACCGATTGGCACGGCAGACTGGATTTCGTCGCTACCCATTTCGCTGAAGTTAGCGTTGGATATTGATTGGACTGATCGGACTGATTGGCGAGTCCGACCCGAAACGATGTTCGCCGACGTGGAACCCCATCAATCCTCAGAAGGAGACGCGCGCCTCTTTTTTCGCGCAGCCTGTTCACGAATTTTCGCTGACATCCGATATGCACTAGCAAGCCGCGCAATCAGAATGGCAAGGAACAATGCGCCGACAACCTGTTCGATCACGCAGATGCCGCGTGCCTGACGACTCAGAGGCGATATATCTCCGAATCCGGTACTGGTCAGGACCGTGAAACTGAAATAGATAAAGTCGAACAGAACGAGTGGCGAAGGGCTCCCGAACAGCGCGAACGATCTGGAATAGACATGATCGACAAGCGCATACAGAAAGCCCCAGAAGACACCGAGGAGCAAATAGGCCGACGCGGCACCAAAGAGCTTGTCCGTCGTCATTACATCCCGCCGAAACACGTAATCAAGCAGGTAGGCAATCGTGGTGGCGTACAGCAAAGCGCTGAACCCCCATGCCTTCGCGGCCGCGTGCGGATCTCCACCCACCACCGCAATCCACTGGTATGCAAGCGCCGGCGCGGCGAACAATACTGCGACCACACATGATGTCGTCGTGCGGCCAACTGACGCCACGGCGGCGACAATAATGAAGGCGTTCGCGCAATTGATGATGAAATGACCGATCGGAGTCGGCTCAGTGAACGGTGCTGCACAGAGGAAAAGCATCAGCACCAGAAATAGATAGAAACAGCGCTGATAGAAGATTCTTCCCAGCAGCGAGCCTGCTTTGCGGATCACCATGGCCGGATCCATTGAAGGCAGATGTCGTCGTTCAGCACGGATATGGCCGCGTGGCGGGTACCAGTCACGCGCGGGGATTGATCCTCGTTTTTGCAACCCCTGCTCTGCCTGGTTGGCCTCGACGCGCGTTCCCGTACGCATGAGGTGAACGCGATCCCGCCCGCTGCTCGGAAATATCTCCCGCCTACGTCACTCACGCGCACCTCCGCGAGCTTTGATCGACCGCACCCGCCTGTTCTGAGCTTTACCATTGACCGTACTAGAACCGGTAGCCGATCCCGGCCAGGATGACATCCGTATCGTGGCTGTAACGGGTGGCCACCCGATTCCACGTTATCCGCGCCGACCAGTTTCGCGTGACGCGATACGATGCCGATACGGACAGAAGCGCAGACATGATGCCGTCCCCCTGGCTGTCGCCATTTTCGTTCGTCTCACCGTGATGGATAGCCGCATACACACCGGCACCCACGCCCAGCGCAAGACGCTCGCTGAGGAAAGCGCGTGTGAGCCAGAGCTGCGCGGTGATGCCGTCCCGGCGCGCGGTTAGCCCATTACCTTCGTGCAGATAGCCGAGCGTCGCATCGAGATAGTTGGTCAGGCCGCGCCTGTATTCGATGGCTTCCGCCATCGATGTTTCGGATCCCGGACTGTTTAGTATCGTCGCCCCGGCAAGCAACGTCACCTCGTTATTCGTGACCTTCTGCGAGCGCGGCACGGCGAAGTCGCGCGGCCCCGGCGTTTCAGGTGCGTCTAGTTGAAAGCCCATGCCGAGCATGATCGCAGTGGTCGACGGACCGTTCGCTAACTGCACATGATTGAGTTGCAGATTCGCCGTCAAGCGCTGCGACGAATACCACGTGGCACGCGCGCTATAGACGACACCCCAGCCATGCGTATTCGAATAGCTGAGGCCCTGCTCAGCGGCTTCAGTGTCAAAGTAGCGATAGGGACCTACGCCCAGCGCGACGACGAAACGCCGCTGCGCGAATGGAAATCGGCCCCACATTTGCACCAGAGGGCCATCACGATGATGATCAGGAATATGCCCTTCATTGAGCCATGTGATGCTGCCGGCGAGGTACTGGCCGATTCCCTCCGTATAGTCGATCGACCATGCGTAAGAGTGGCTGTGCTCACCGGTCAACGGTCCGCCATACAGCGCGATTTCCTGCGCTGACGCATGGAAAGATCCTGTGCATAGCACCGCAGTGGCGATGGCGAGTGTCCAGTTTGCCTTCATCATTCGATTGGATGTTCGGTCATGATGCAAACCAGCCAGCTCGGATCGCTGCCTGCGAGGAGAATTACAGGTCGGGCTTTGATGTTCGGCCTTACCTCCAGCAGGGCGCGAGAGAACTCCCTGTCAATCGGGGAGGCCCGCGTGACGCGGGACTTTTCTTCGGTCGCTCCTGGAAGTGTGAGGCCTCTGAAGGTTATGAAGCGTGACCGCGAAACCGATGCCGCGTAGGCGATTGCATCGCAGGTGCTTGCACATCATTGGGGTGCCCCGTTATGAGCCGTTGCAATTGCAGCGTCTCTTTCCTTGGCAGCTTCTGCCTTCTTGTGGTCGTAGACTTTCTTGGCGGCAGCGACTTTCCTGTCATACGCCTTGTTGGCCGCGGCGACTTCCATGCGCATCTTGACGATCTCATCATTGCTGCCGCTGTGCGGAGCGCTCTGATCGTTTTGCGCCCATGACTGCAACGGTGCACTCAGAACAAACAGGACCGACGAAACTGTTATTACCCTATTCATATGATTCACTATTCTCTCCAGTTACTGAATTGAACAAAGTCGGCGTGAGATGATCGCAGTGAATGTTTTGCGGCGATATCTGCCGAAGAGTTCTACGCGTTCTTCGTGGTTAATGCGTGCGAACATCGATTGTCACTGCGCAAGTGCGCAATCGGCCGCGCGCCCCTCGGGAGCACAATAGAAGAACGCTGCTGACTCTGATATTGGACCTTGGTCTTATCAGGATCATTGAGCGCACCGCCCCGCGAGAATGCTGATACTGGTAAAGACCGTTTACAGTCAGCCGTCATAAGACCAAAGGCTCATTGTGACGGGCCGAAGCAAGGTTCAATAATGAAGCTGCGATGAAACCGGCAAATCAGCGACCAAACCTGTGTGCCGGTTTCAATTTGCGAATAGATTCAGAACGTGCTGACGATTCCGACTGTTTGGCCCATGACCAGACTAGAAATAAAACCGGCTACAAAAATCCGCACACCGTCTGACATCGTGCTCAGCTGGGAGAACCTGCCATGTATCGGTGGACTGAAAGACTGACGAGAGCAGTCTGCGTGGCGTTCATCGCCCTGCTGATGGTGGGTTCGATCGACGCGACCGCCCAGGATCAGCCGCAGCGACCCACATTCAAGCCGGAGGAAATCGAGGCACTGGTGGCCCCGATCGCCCTTTATCCAGACTCTGTGCTGTCTCAGGTACTGATGGCGTCGACCTATCCGCTGGAAATCGTGCATGCCGCGCGTTGGGTCAAAGAGAATCCCAAACTCAAGGGCGATGCGGCGGTAAAGGCGGTACAGAGTCAGCCGTGGGATGTCAGCGTGAAATCGCTGGTCGCGTTTCCGCAGGCGCTGGAACCGATGAACGACAAACTTGACTGGACCCAGAAACTAGGCGACGCCTTTCTCGCCCAGGAGAAAGACGTTCTCGATGCCGTGCAGCGTTTGCGCGCGCGTGCGCAGGAAGCAGGCAACCTGAAGACCAATGAACAACAAAATGTAAGCGTGGAGCCCGCACCTGCGGGGGCACCCGCGACGCAGACGATCGTGCGGATCGAACCGGCGAACCCGGCAGTCATCTACGTGCCGGCCTACAACCCTACCGTGGTGTACGGCACCTGGAGCTATCCAAGCTATCCGCCCTACTATTGGCCGCCGGCACCCGCTTATTATCCGGGCGCCGCGCTCGCCACGGGCCTCGCCTGGGGCGTCGGCCTGGCGGCCGCCGGCGCGATCTTCGGCAACTGCAACTGGGGCGGCGGCGACGTCAATATCAACGTCAACAAAGCTGCCAATATCGATCGCAATTTTGATCGCACCAAGGTCCAGGGCGGCAAATGGCAGCATGACGCGAGCCATCGCCAGGGTGTTGCGTATCGCGACAATGCGTCGCGTGAAAAGTACGCGAGGAACGTCTCCGGCTCGGATGCGCGCAGTGATTTTCGCGGTCGAAATGGCGAGGCAGGTGACCGGGGCGACCGCAATGACCGCAACAACGCGAGTGATCGTGGAGACGGACGCAACAACGCGGGTGATCGTGGAGACGGACGCAACAACGGCGGTGCGGGCGATCGCAACGGCGGGCGGGATAACGCGGGGGTAAGCGACCGCGCGAATACAAGGAACGACGCCGGGGTGAGTGACCGCGCCAGTACCAGGGACAACGCTGGCGGAGCGGACCGGACCGGCGCAGCGAACCAGGCCGGCGTGGCCAACCGGGCCGCTGGCGGCAACGGCGCCGGCGCGGCAAACCGTGCTGGCGCCGCCAATACCGCCGGCGTCAGCGATCGCTCCGCAGCGTCCGCGCGGCCCAGCACCGGCGGTGCTAGCCGCGACGGCGCCTTTCAGGGCGTCGGCGGCGGTGGCCGCTCACAACAGGACTTCAACCGCGGCCGATCCAGCGCTCAGTCGTCGAATTTCAACCGACCAAGCGGCGGCGGCGGCGGGATGCGAGCAGGCGGCGGTGGTGGCGGACGTGGCAGGCGCTAAGGAGACACGAGCATGAAGTCACCACTTGGATTTCTCGCAGCGCGCCTGGGCTCGCTCGGCGCGTGGTTCGCCATTGCCGTCGCGCTCTGCTTCGGCGCACCGAATATGGCGAACGCCCAGAAGCACTTCGAATCGCCACAGGAAGCGATGAGCGCATTTGGCGACGCGGTTGCCGGCGGCGACGAAGAAAGCCTGAAGGTCCTGCTCGGCCCGCGCTTTCGCGCTCTCATTCCGCCAATGGGTTCGGAGATTCGCGACCGCTTCCTGACGGCCTGGGGCGTGTCTCACACCATTCAAACCGTTGACGACGACCATGCCGAGATCGCCGTCGGCAACGACGGATGGACACTCCCAATCCCCCTGGTGAAATCGGCGCAAGGCTGGCATTTCGACACGCTCGCCGGCGTCGAGGAGATGCGCCTGCGCCGCATTGGGCGCAACGAACTGGCCGTCATCCAGACGATGCTCGCGATCTACGATGCCCAGCGCGAATACGCGCAAACGGATCACGACGGCAGCGGCGTTCTCGCTTATGCCAGGAAGATGTCGAGTTCGCCCGGCAAACGGGATGGGCTCTACTGGCCGAGCGGCCCCGATGATCCGCCAAGCCCGCTTGGTGCCGCGTTCGCCACGGCGGGCTCGCGTCAGGATGGTCACGCCGGTTACTACGGCTACCACTACAAGCTGCTTACCTCGCAGGGACCGCACGCGCCAGGCGGTGCGTACGACTACGTCGCGGACGGCAAGCTGTTTGGCGGCTTCGCCGTTATCGCGTGGCCGGTTCGCTACGCGGATACCGGGATCAAAAGCTTCATGGTCAGTCACGACGGACAGGTCTACGAACGGGATCTCGGACCGGATGGCGCAGCGAAGGCCGCGGCCATGCAATCTTTCGATCCCGGTCCAGGCTGGGCCAAGGTCTCGCCTTGACACGCCCCCTGCTCGCCGCCGCGTGTGGCGTCCTGCTCGCGCTATCGGCCTGCGCATACTATGCCGTTCCCGCAGGCACCGTCGTGATGACGCCGGCCAGCTTTGACCGCTCGTTCTCCGCGGCAGCAGGTGCGATGCGTGACGAGGGACTGGCCATCACGGTTCAGGATCCGGCACGTGGCATCGTGGTGGGCAACAGCGACGGCAGCGTCGTGACCGCCGGCATCAATCAGCAATCCGACGGCAGCGTGCAAGTGCGCTTCGACGCCAGCGACTCCCGCGATCCTGCTTTGCTGCAACGTATCTCGCGTAGTTATGACCGGCGGATGGGCCGATGACGGCCCAACGTTTGAACGCGCAATCGAGTTGATCGCGAAGCAGCGCGCTTAGGTCGGTCCGGCTAGTTCTGTTGCGCAGCGTCAAGCCGAACTGTGCGGCGGCAACACCGGCAAGAGTCAGGAGCAGCTATGCAACGCGAAGCCCTGCTTGATCCAATCGACCGGGTGTCCGAGATTCTATTTGGCCTGATCATGGCGGTCACGATCGTGGGCTCCGCGTCGATCGCGTCCACGTCGGCGACGCCAGGGAGGGTGGCGACCATTGCAGCGTTAGGCTGCAACCTCGCGTGGGGGCTGGTGGATGCGGTGATGTATCTGTTGCGTACGGCGACTGAGCGATCGCGTTTGCGGAGTCTGGGATATCGGGTCATCCAGTCCGACCGGGATGCCGCACGGGAAATCATCAAGACAACGCTGCCTGACCATGTCCGCGCGATAGTCGGCGACGCAGAGATCGAAGTCATGCGCAGCCGGATCCACTCGCTCCCTGCCAATGGTCGCCGCACGCTCGAAACACGCGACTTTCTCGAGGCCCTCGGGATATTCCTGCTGGTGGTCATCGCCACCTTCCCCGTCGTACTGCCCTTCCTGCTGCTGCGTTCCACGCCGCTTGCGCTGCTGTCATCGCGTGTGATCGCGATTGGCATGTTATTCATTCTCGGCTTCGCACTGGGACGATACGCCGGCTATCGCGTGCCGCTCTACACCGGACTGGCGATGGCCGCACTCGGCGTCGCGCTGATCGCAGCCGTGATAGCGCTCGGCGGCTAGTGCGAGCGGCGAGCGGCGAGCGGCATGCCAGCACTCTGCACCGCGAGTGCCGCTGCGCACCGAACGCACTCAGGGGGATCGTCCCGCGCGTGACAGCGAGACTGACCGCTCCCGGCTCACAAATTCAGCCGTGTCACCTTGGTGCCGTTGAGCGAAGCATCCGCCATCAACCCGGTATTGGTCAGCACGAGCGCCAGCACCTGCGATGAAGCCGACGTGGTGTCGATCGTCCCGTTCGCGCCGACCTTGAGGAGCGACACCGCGACGTCGCTGCCCACCGACCACCCGGCCGCATTTCGGAACGAATCGAGCGCATTACGTGTCATGAACATGAAAATGATGGCCGTCGATTGAGCCCCTGCCTGGAATCCAAAAGAAGCCGCTGCCGTGCTGTAGTAGCCCACTGTCGCACCGCCCACTCGCAAGGCTCCCTGGCCATACGCTGCGCCGACGATGAAGGCGGCCTTCTTCACATCCGGAAACACCAGAATGCCCTGGGCCTTCGACGCGAGTTCGTGAGAGCCCCCGACCATCGAGAAAAGCCGGCTCAAGGTGCCGTCGACGCTGGCGTCGATCGCCTGACGCTTCGACTGATCGGTTTCCGGGCTGTTGCCACTACCCGACGTGGTGGTGCAGCCCGCGAGCATCAAGCCCCCCACGACGCTGACTGCAGCCGCTTCTATGACGAAATTCCTTCTGTTCACGATCGACCTCCGATGAGTTTCCGAGCTACGTCCCCGGGTGAGCAAGTCTCGCAGTTAAATCGTTCGAGTCAGCGTCGCTGCCGCCGCCAACCATAAGGTGAGCCGCATCGCGTAGCGCTGCGACGAAAACATAATGCAGGGCATCAAAGCCGATTTTTCTGGAACGCTGCGCTATCTCCGTCTCACTTGCCCGCACGATTGCCCGGCCTGAGAAACCAGACGAAACCGGCAATGCCGATAACCATCGCACACACCCCGAGTTCGACCAGCGTCGGCCGTTCATACAGCAAGCCACGAATCGACGCTGCAAGACCGCCCAGCGTCACGAACACCGCAATCGCCGCCAGAACGATCCTGCCTTCCACGCGAGCCATGACGAGTTCTCCTGCTCCACCTCGACTTCTTCAGCCTCTGGCCGGTGTCGTGGCGGTCGCGAAGTGGGCTGATAAGGCCATCTATCCGGCGTGGCCGTTGGAGTTTGAGCGAACACGTCGTCGGTCGTAGTCGGCCGCCGTAGCCCCAGAACCGCAGCCGCCAACGACAGCACGCATGGCACGCCGGCGAACAGCGCTTGCGGCAAGCCGCCCCTGGCGATCCCGCGGACGCATTGCGGTCCCACGCCATGGCCGACGGCGAACAGGCGTCTCTCGCCGGCCTCTCTGCGTCACTACAATGGTTCTTCTGCCGGCAACGAACAATACGACCTTGGTCCCATGAATCAAACCGGTGGTCGTTCGGGGTTCGGCAGAGGAACTCCGGCCACGGCGAGTCGGGAATCGCCTCCTCAGAAGTCGCTGTCTTTTATGGGCGTATCCCACCCACCGGCCCTGGCCCGAACAGCGGTCGAATTGCACATACGACCTTGGTCCGATTGCCTGCTGCGTGCCTCGGCGCAATGATTAAAGTGAACCTGCGCTGAGCGCACGCACACCGCCCTGTGCGGGATCCTGACAGGACCGCCGCGATTCACGCAGGCTTGAACTTCACGCGTGCCCGACATCCGCAAGGGTCGCCTGCGGTCCACCTTGGCAAAGGCTTACGCAAGGAGTCGCCGTGACCATCACCACCTTGACAAAGTATTTCCTCGTCGCCGCTGTCGCCGCTTCGATGGCGCTCGACGGTCTGGCGCAAAGCAAACCCATTGCCTATCCCGCGAAAGGACAAAGCCAGCAAAAGCAGCAGCAGGATGACGGCGCCTGTTATTCGTGGGCCAAGAGCCACACCGGCGTGGACCCCGTTGCCGTTGCCAATGCCCCGCCGCCGCCATCCGGCCCGGCGGTCGGCGGCGGCGAGCGCGTGCAGGGCGCGGCGCGGGGTGCGGCAGGCGGTGCGGTGATCGGCGCGATTGCAGGTGACGCCGGCAAAGGCGCCGCGATTGGCGCCACCACCGGCACCGTGGTCGGCGGTTCGCGGGCGCGCCAGAACCGGCGCGCGGCCGCCGCGTCGACACAGTCGCAGAGCCAGGGCGCGATCGACACTTTCAATCGCGCCTATGCCGCGTGTATGGAAGGTCGCGGCTACACGATCAAATGAACGACAACGCACCACGCAAGCACTCAAGGAGAGCAGCATGAGAAACAGAACGAGCAGCGGCAAACTGATCCTCGGGGCGGCGTTCGTGTGTCTGGCGAGCGCCGCGTTCGCGCAGACGCAGCCCCAGATAGCGACGACAAGCGCGCCCGGCCAGGTATCGGTGAGCGGGACGCTCAAGACGACCGCGACGGTCGTCGGTATCGAACCGGCCACCCGCACTGTGTGGCTGAAAGACCCTAAAGGCAAAGTCGTGCAACTGGTGGTCGGTGACGAAGCACGCAACTTCGACCAGCTCAAGATCGGCGACGTGGTCAAGGCGGAATACTCGCAGGCGATTACCGTCACGCTCAAGAAAGGGGGCGGAGCCGCGCCGATGGCGAATGAAAATCAGACTTTGGAACGCGCTCCGATGGGCGCCAAACCTGGCGGCACCGCAAGCCGGGAAGTGACGATCATGGCGAACGTCACGGCCGTCAATCACCAGAGTGGCGCGATGACGCTCAGAGGTCCGCAAGGCAATTCGGTGGAAGTCGTCGTGGAAGATCCTGATCAGCTCAAGCTGATCAAGAAAGGCGATCAGATGGAGGTGGTCTACAACGAGGCCGTCGCCATTTCCGTCGAACCTCAGGCGAAATAGCCGCGCGGCAGGCACGCCCGGCTGTGCTCAACCGGGCGCCTCGCCGATCACCGCGATAGCCAGCACCTACGCGGAACGCCGGATCACGACTCGTCGCGATCCGGAAGCAGCAACGCGGTGATCGTGCGATTCATCCAGAACAGGTTGTGAATACGCGTCTGGAGCACGCGCAAGCGGTCCGCCGGGATATCGTCGAAAACCACCATTGCCGCAGGCCGCGACCCCGCGCCAGGAAT
Organism: Paraburkholderia metrosideri; assembly: GCF_904848625.1. Taxonomy (GTDB): domain Bacteria; phylum Pseudomonadota; class Gammaproteobacteria; order Burkholderiales; family Burkholderiaceae; genus Paraburkholderia; species Paraburkholderia metrosideri. The sequence continues at coordinate 287,868 of NZ_CAJHCP010000002.1, read as the reverse complement.
CCGCCGGATCGAACTGAACGGGGGAAATCCATAGCGTGTCAGGAACTCGCCGATTTCTTCGTCCGTGACGCTTTCTTCCACGTTTCCAAGCAGAAGTTCAGCCATGATCGTGGCTCCTCGATAGTGGCAATCGTTGCACTCGCGGCGAAATCAAATCACGCAGGAATAGCCCATGCCGCGGCATGCCGTGTCACTGAACCGGCGCGGCCTGCACCGCAGCCGCGATATCGCGGCTGACCGACGCCAGCGCCCGATCGTGCGCGGCGACCAACGGCGCGAAGCCCGGCTCCGATACCGGCTCATGGGCCACGGAGCGGCCCGTCATGGGGCGGCCCTTGCCCGGCGCTCGCACAACCCATTGCACGTCGACGGTCACGTCCCTCCCCGGCGCGGACTCGAAGCGCATCACGTCGATCCGTACATGCCAGACGCCGAGCGGATCGTGCGTCGCGTCGTACACCGAGATCTGCGGCGAGCCGAGCAGCACGGCGAGATCGGCGGCGATCACGCGGCCAATGTCGCTGCCCAGCGGTTGTGCCCAGCGCGCGAATTCGTTGACGGCGACCTCGCCGTCGCCCACCCGCGTCACGATCTGTGGACGATCCACGGTCTCCGGTATCGTCACCGGACCGACCACTGCAACCACGGGCCGTGTCGCGCCGGTATTGCTGAGCGAAGCGTCCGGACTCAACGTATAAAAACTGGCCGATGGCGACTTGCAGCCACCGAGCGCGACGCCGGCGATTGCAATCACAAAACATGCGGTCGCAGACTTCATGGTTTGTCCTCCGACTTGCCCCTAACCAGCGCTTCCGGATGCCGTGCCAGGTAGTCCGCCAGCGTACGCAGTGTCGCGGCGGTGCGGGTCATTTCCTGCATCGCCTGTTCGGTGGATTGCTGCAGCGACGAATCCGGCTGCAGCATGCTGTTCGCGGAATCCAGCGCGGTTTGCGCCGAGTTCAGCGTGTCGTGAGCCTTCGGCACGACGTCGGTATTGAGCTGCGAGATCAGCGCGTTGGTCGTGCGCAGCGTGGTGCGTGCATCGTTGCCGATCCCTTCGAACGGAATGTTATTAAGCTTGGCCAGAAGTCGCGTAACAGAGTCCTGCAGCGATTGCAGCGTGCGCGGAATGGCGGGCAATTCCGGCGGTGATGCGCTCCAGTCAATGGTCGCCTTGGGGGCATCGGGGAAGTAATCCAGCGCGACGTAAAGCTGACCCGTCAGCGGATTGCCGCTCTTCAGCTGAAAGCGGAAGCCGTGCTCGACGAGATAGTTTGCGATCCCGCGAGGGTCGTCACTGATACGCCCGCCTGCCCGGCCCTTCTGATAGCGCGACGTAAAGCGCTCCGGATAGATCTCTATTTCGACCGGAATACTGAAGCGATTGTGCGCCCGGTCGAAGCGGGTATAGATCGCCGTCACTTCTCCAATCACCACACCCCGGAAGTCGACCGGCGCACCCACCGTCAAACCACGCACCGAATCCAGAAAGTTGATCACGTATCGATCGACGATCCGGTCGTGCTGCTTCATCGCATCGGCACGCGTGTCGTAGAGCCGGAACTGTGCATTGGGAATGGCGCTGGCGCCGTCCGTCGAATCGAGGGCAGAGTCTGGCGGCGACTCGAACGCGACCCCACCGATGATGATCGACACGATCGACTGGGTTTCGACCCGCAGCCCGTTCGTATCGAACGCCATGTCCACGCCGCTGGCGTGCCAGAAGCGCGTATCCGCTTTCACGAACTGGTCGTACGGCGCGTTGACAAACACCTTCAGCGTGACGCCCCGGCCATCCGGGTCCAACTGGTAGGAGGCAATCTGGCCAACCCGAAGCCGGCGGAAATAGACCGGCGTGCCCACGTCCAGCGAGCCGAGCCCCGACGACTTCAGCGTGAACTCCCGCCCCGGCACATCGCTGGCGAAAACCGGCGGCTCCTCGAGTCCCACGAATTCGCGGCGAGCTTTGCTGGCGTTGCCGACATCCACGTCGATATAAGAACCGGAGAGCAGCGTGCCGAGTCCCGACACCGTGCCGCCTGAAATGCGCGGGCGCACCACCCAGAAGCGGGTGTTGTCGACCAGCAGGCTCGCGACATCGCGCGTCACTTCCGCCCTCGCCACCACGCGCTTGTGATCCGCCGACAGGTTCACGGTTTCGATGACACCAATGTCGACATCCTTGAACTTGAGCTTGGTCTTGCCGGCTTCCAGACCTTCGCCGGTCTTGAAGCTGATGGTGATCTTCTCACCGCGTTCGAGGACGGCCTTGGTGGCCAGCCATCCGCCGATCAGCACCGCCACGATCGGCACGAGCCACACCAGCTGCATGCGCCAGCGCGAGCGCGGAATTGTCTCCGCCGAGGGCAACTCGGGGCTATCAGGCTCGTCATTCAACCCGGACATGGTGCCTCTCCGCTCCGTCCCAGATGAGGCGCGGATCGAACGACATCGCCGCGAGCAGCGTCAGCACGACGACCGCCCCGAACGCTATCGATGCCGGGCCGGCTTCGATCGTCGCCAGCGCCTGGAATTGCACCAGCGCGACGAGCATCGTAATCACATAGATATCGAGCATGGACCACCGCCCAACCAGTTCGATCACGCGATAAATCCGCGTGCGCTGCTCGGGCAGCCATTGCGAATGGAACTGGGTCGAGACGGCAAGATAGACGAGGCCGAGAATCTTGAGCATCGGCACCACGATACTGGCGATAAACACGAGAACCGCGAGCGGCCATGAACCGGAGGTCCACAGATACACCACGCCGCTCATGATCGTGTCTTTCTGCGCGCCGAACAGGGAACTGGTGTTCATCACGGGCAGCACGTTGGCGGGGATATACAGCACCATCGCGGCCAGCAGGTAGGCCCAGGTCCGCGATAGGCTGGCCGGTTTGCGCAGATGCAGATGCGACTTGCAGCGCGGGCATGCCTGCGCGCCCGAGCGCGCAGGATCGCGGACCAGCAGTCCACATTCTTCGCACAGCGCCAGTCCGTAAGCGGATGCGGTGACGGCACCGCGCCGCAGCTTGAGCTGCGGCCGCGCCCATGGACGGCCGCCAGTTCCGACGGTGCAGATGCGCGACCAGATCTCACGTGGATCGAATGCTGCCGACGCCGCCGCAAGCAACAGCATCAGGATGACGAACGACCACAGTGCCGTGCCCGGCACGACTTTGGCGATGTGCGCGAGTTTGACGAGCGCCACCAGCAGACCGAGGATCAGCACTTCGGTCATGCCCCACGGCCGCGCCAGCTGAAACAGCCGAAAGCCTTCGACCGCGCGCCATGGCACGCGCCCCAGATGCAGGGGGACGAGCAGCCAGAGCATCGCCAGCGTTTGCAATGCGGGCATGACGATGGTCGTCAGCGCGACCAGTATGGCGAGCGGCCAGGTGCCGTGGCTGTACAGCATACGAACCGAGCCCGCCAGCGTCGTCTGAACCAGATTGCCGTTGACCGACAAGCCGACGATCGGAAACACGTTCGAGATCACCAACAGCACGGCCGCCGCAGTCGTGAAAGCGAGTGCATATTCCGGCCCGTTGCTACGCCCTCTCCTGAGTTCCGCGCGACAGCGCCGGCAGCGCAACGAACTGCCGGGCGTCAGCGGCGCAGCATGCTGCAGCAGATCGCACTCCTCGCACGCGATGATCTCCCGCCCGTTCATTTCGCCTCCAATGCAACGGGAGGGACGTCTGTCGACGGAGGGGTCGACGCGGGCATAGGCGCGGCCGCTGGCGGAACCGACAGCTTCTCCGCTTCGACCACCCAGCCGCCCCCCATCGCCTTGTAGAGATTGACGAACGAGGTTAGCTGCGCGCCCTGCGTCTGCGTGTAGCTCAGTTGCGCATTGAACAGGCTCCGTTCGGCGTCGAGCACTTCGATGTAACTCGTATAACCGCCTTCGTAACGCAGACGCGCGAGCCGCGCGTAGGTATGCAATGCCTCCACCTGTTTGCCGACTACCTCCAGCTGTTCGCGCGTCTTCTGAACCGAAACCAGCGCGTCTTCCACCTCCTGAAATGCCACCTGAATCGCCTTCTCGTAGGCAAATAGCGCCTCCTGCTGACGCGCCTCGGCCTGATGCACCTGGCCTGTGATATTGCCCGCTGTGAAAATAGGCTGCGTCACGCTACCCGCAAATGACCATACTCTGGCCGGGCCGGTGAACAGATTCGAGAACTGCGCGCTGACGGTGCCGAACAGTCCCGTCAGTGAGATGGACGGAAAGTAAAGCGCCTTGGCCGCGCCGATCAGCGCGTTTTCCGAGACCAGGGTCTGCTCGGCCTGCAGCAGATCGGGGCGGCGTTCCAGCAAGTCGGACGGCAAGCCATCGGGAATCGCCGGCGAGCCCATCGCCCCCAGCTCGCGACCGCGCAGTATCGGCCCGGGATTCTTGCCGATCAGGACCGACAGCGCGTTCTCCTGCTGCGCAATCTGCATCTCCAGAAGCGGGATGGTCTGCTTCGCCGCCTCGTACTCCGACTCGCTTTGCGCCAACTCCATTTGCGACACTTCACCGCCCTTGAATCGCAACGTGAACACCCGCACCGATTCGTCGCGGCTCTTCACGGTTTCCTGCGCGATGGCCAGTTGCTGATCGAGATTGCGCAAGTTGATGTACGCGGAAGCAACCGAGCCGACCAACGTCAGAATGGTGCCGCGGCGCCCCTCCTCGCTCGCCAGCAGATTGGCGCGCGCAGCTTCGGTCTGACGGCGAACCTTGCCGAACAGATCGATCTCCCACGCGACCGACACGCTCGCGTCGAACTGGTTGTAGATCGGACTCACGCCATTCGGCACAGGTATCCCTGCTGCCAGCGACGCGCGTTGACGCGACGCGTCCGCACCGGCGCCCAACTGCGGAAAGAGGGCCGAACGCGTCGTCACGAACTGGGCCTGAAACTCGTCGACCCGCGCAGCCGCCATCTTGACATCGCGGTTCTCGAGCAGCGCGCTTGCAATCAGCTGATTGAGCACAGGGTCCTGAAACTGCTCCCACCACACCACGTTGGCAATCTGCGCGGACTCGCCCTGCGCGAAGCGATAGGTGGCCGGCACCTCCACGCTGGGCCGCTCGTAGTTGGGGCCGAGCAGGCAACCGCCCAGCGCCAGCAATGCGGCGCAAGCGAACAGACGCGGCGGCGCTCTCCGGTCCATGTCAGTGACTCTCTTGCGAGGACGCGCCCGGCGGCACGCCCGGGTCCGCTGCGCCCTTATCCGGTGTCTGCTTGCCGCTTTGAGAGCGCGACGACATCGTTTCGAGCAGGTAATAGAACATTGGAATGAAGAACACGGCGATCACCGTCGCGCCGATCATGCCGCCAATCACCCCGGTGCCGATCGAATGGCGGCTGTTGGCCGACGCGCCCGTCGCAATGGCCAGCGGCACACAGCCGAGAATGAATGCCAGCGACGTCATCACGATAGGACGCAAACGTTCTTCGGCCGCCGTCATGGTCGAATCGAGCACGGATGCACCGGTCTCCCGATTCAGCACCGCGAACTCGAAGATCAGGATCGCGTTCTTGGCGGCGAGCGCAACCAGCATGGTCAGCCCGATCTGGAAGTACACGTCGTTGCTCAGGCCGCGTATCAGGATCGCCAGCAGTGCGCCGAACAGCGCGAACGGGACCGCCATCAACACGCCGACCGGCAAGCTCCATTTCTCGTACTGCGCGGCGAGGATCAGGAAGACCATCACCAGGCCGAACACGAACACGAGCCCCGAGGTGCCGCCGGATTGCCGTTCCTCGTAGGCCTCGCCGCTCCACGCGACGTCGTAGCCGGGTGGCATCTGCGCCGCCAGTTCCTCCAGGGTCGAGATCACCTGCCCGGAACTGAAGCCCGGTGCGGCACTCGCGGTGATCTTGATCGCCGGGAAATTGTTGAAGCGCGTGACCAGATCGGGACCGACGACAAAGCGGTAAGTGGCCACCGAGGTGACCGGCAGCATCGTGCCGGTTTTACTGCGCACGAAAACCTGATCGAGATCGGCGGGCTTCAGACGGTACGACGGCTCTGCCTGCAGGATCACCTGCCACAGCCGGCTCGAACGGTTGAACTGGGAAACATAGAGCGAGCCGAACATGGTCTGCATCGCGCTATATGCATCTTCGACCGGCACGCCTAGCGTCTCCGACTTGTCGCGGTCCACCTGAAACAGCAATTGCCGCGACGACGCGTTGAAGGTCGACGTCACCCCCGTGAGTTCCCGGCGCTGCCTTGCCCGCATCAGGAAGTCCTGGGCGACCTCTGCCAGTTGCGCAATGCTCGCGTCGCCCTTGCTCTGGATCCACACTTCGGTACCGCCCGTGGTGCCGAGACCCGGAATCGACGGGGGATTCACGGGAAATACCACGCCCTCTTTCACGTTCGCGAAATGACGGGCCGCGTCGAGCAGAACCGTGCGCGCGTTCTGGGTTCTGATATTCGCCGACGAGTAGCGCTCGTCGAAGCTTTTGAAGCCGACAAAGAAAGTCCCCGAATTGTTTTTGTTCTGACTATCGAGCAGGCTGAAGCCGTCGACTACCGTGATGCTGCCCACGGCTGGCTGCTTCATGAAGTAATCGGTGACCTGTTGCGAGACTTCGCCGGTGCGGTCGAGACTCGCCGCGTCCGGCATGATGATCGCGCCGAGCAGATAGCCCTGATCTTCCGGCGGCAGGAAGGCCGATGGAATCGAGCGCAGCATCAGTACCGCGAGCACGATCATGCCGACAAAGAACAACAGGCCAAAAATGAAACGCTTGATGATCAGCCTGACCGCTCGCGTATAGCCCGCGGTCATCTTTGCGAAGGCGTTGTCGAACCAGCGGAAGAAACCCTTCTTCTCGTGATGGGAACTCTTTAGCAGCAATGCAGCCAGTGCCGGCGACAAGGTCAGCGCCACGATGCCGGACAGCACCACCGAGATCGCGATCGTAATGGCGAACTGCTTGTACATCTGCCCCGTGATGCCACCGAGGAACGCCACCGGCACGAACACCGCGCACAGCACGAGCACGATGGCAATGACCGGTCCGGCCACTTCATCCATGGCCTTTTTCGATGCATCTTTTGGACTGAGCTTATAGACCACCATATTTCGCTCGACGTTCTCGATCACGACGATCGCATCGTCGACCACGATCCCGATGGCGAGCACCATCCCGAACAGGGTCAGCATATTGATCGAGAAGCCCAGCAGCAGCATGAACATGCAGGTGCCGACGATCGAGACCGGCACCGCTACGATGGGAATCAACGTAGCGCGCAAGCTTTGCAGAAACACGAACACGACGATCACGACCAGAACCAGCGCTTCAAAGAAGGTATGAATCACATCGGAGATCGAGGCCCGGGTGAACTCGGTCGTGTCCATTGCGATTTCGTAGGTCATCCCCTCGGGAAACGATTTTTTAAGCTCGGCCAGCGTCTCACGGACCTTCTTCGAGACGTCGAGCGCATTGGCGCCAGGTTGCTGATAAACCGCGAGAACGGTCGCGGGTTTGCCCTGAAACCGGCTGCGAATCGAGTAATCCTTTTGCCCGAGTTCGGCTCGCCCGATGTCCTTGATCCGCACAATGGCCGCGCCCCCATTCGCCGCGCGCACAATGATATTTTCGAATTCTCGCGGCTCAGTGAGACGGCCCGTGGTCGTCACGGAAAAAGATTGTTCGACGGCCGAGCCCGTCGGCGATTGGCCGATGCTGCCCACCGCGAATTGCTGGTTCTGGTTGGCCACCACGCGCTGCACGTCGCCCGCGGTGATCCCAAGTTGGGCCATGCGATCAGGCTTCAGCCAGATACGCATCGCATAGTCGGGGTTGCCAAAAATACTCGACTGGTTCGCGCCCGGCACGCGCTTGATTGCATCGAGCACGTACACGTTCGCGAAGTTCGCGATATAAACGGGATCGTAGCGATCGGTCGGCGAATAGATCGCGATCACCATCATGAACGCCGACGACTTCTTCTGCACCTGAATGCCCTGCGCCTGGACCGATTGCGGCAGCTGTGGCAACGCCAGATTCACGCGGTTCTGCACATCCACCTGCGCCAGTTCGGGGTTCGTGCCAATCTGGAAGAATGCATTGATCGTCAGATTGCCGGTCGATGAACTCGACGAGTTCATATAGAGCATGTTGTCCGCGCCATTCACCTGCTGCTCGATCGGCGCGGCGACGTTGTTCGCCACGACCTCCGCATTGGCGCCCGGGTACGTGGCCGAAATGGTGATCTGCGGCGGCGTGATGTCTGGATATTGCGCGACCGGCAACGAGAACATTGCCAATGCCCCGCCCAGCGTAATCACGATCGAAATGACCGACGCGAATATCGGGCGATCGATGCAGTAGTGCGAGATGCTCATGTCGGTCGCCCTTTCATTGGCTCGCACCGCTGCTGGATCCTTGCGCCGGGGCTCCCGCAGCCTGCGTCGCAGGAGCGGACGCCGCGCTATTCGCGACTGCCGGCGCCGCGACAATCTTGAGTTGAGCCCCCGCGGCAACCCGTAGCGCACCGTCCACGACAATGCGCTCGCCCGCCTTGAGTCCTTCCGACACGAACCAGTCGTCGCCGTGCCAGTCGCCCACTTCAATCACTCGCTGGTGCGCCTTCGACTGGTCGTCCACCACCCACACGAAATGGCTTTTCGCACCCTGCAAGACGGCGCGTTGCGGGACCAGAATCGAATTGGGCCGAATCGCGCCGGAAATACGCGCCCGGACGAATTGACCCGGCCGCAGGAGCCCCTTCGGGTTGTCGAAAACCGCCCGCACCAGGAAGGTCCCGGTTTCGGTGTTGAAGGCCGGATTGGTAAAGTCGATGCGTCCCGTCTGCGAGAACTGCGAACCGTCGGCGAGAATCAACTCGACCTCAAAATTGTTGTGCGCGGGAAACTTCAACTGCCCCGTTGCAATCTGGTCGCGGTACTTCAACATCTCGTTTTCAGAAATGCTGAAGTTCACCCACATCGGGTTCAATTGATAGACGTAGGTCAATAAGCCGTTGGCGGTAGCCGTGACATAGCTGCCATCCTGCTGGCGGGCAAAGCTCGACAGACCTGTGAGCGGCGATTTGATCGTCGTATAGCCGAGATTCAGCAGCGCTGTATCGACTTCGCCCCTCGCCGCGATGACCGCTGCCGCAGACTGCTTTTCGTTGCCGACTGCGTCGTCGAGATCTTTCTTGCTCAACGCATTCTGCGCGGCCAACGGTTCAACGCGGGCGAGATTGGCCTTCGCGACTTCGAGCCGGGCCTGTTGCTGCGCCAACTGTCCTCTGGCGGTCTGCAACGCGGCCTCGAACGGTTTGCTGTCCATCTGGAACATCGTCTGACCGGCCTTGACTACCTGTCCTTCGACATACATGCGCTTGTCGAGAAAGCCGTCCACTCTCGAACGGATCTCGACCTCCCGGGAACTCTGGGTCTGCGCGGTAAATTCGAAATCGACCGGGGTGTCCTGCTGGACCACCGTCGTGACCGTCACATCCGGCACGACGGCCGCCGGCGTGGCGGGTGGTTTCCTGCATGCCGCGAGCAGGGTGACGCCCGCTGCGAGCAGCAGCAGCGCACGTGCTGCACACGCAAACCAGGCCAATGCACGCGCGAGCACGCCAATCCGCCACAGCGGCGCGCAGCGAAGGACGGGAACGGGTTTCATCGTAGGGCCCGCATGATCATGAGGCCGTCGGGTTGCCGACCGGCACTGGTGTTGCCGGCAGGCTGACCACAGCAACGCCGGGCAACATCGTGGGTACAACGGACTTGAACATCATCACGTACGCTCCCGGATTTTCTTCAAACGATGCCGCGCAGCGCGCCGAAGAACGCGGCGACTGAGTGCAGTTTGGTAGTCGGGATAAAACGCGACAATCGGACCTTAGTCTCATATCGCTGTGCAGAGCGAACGTGGTTCAGTCCAGCGACTGGCGCCCCAGCGCCCTCTCCACGGCGCCGATCAGAATGGCGCCGTTCAGCGGTTTGCACAGGTATTCCATCGCGCCGGCCGCCATCGCGGCCTGTCGGGCGGACATCTCGTCGTAGGCGGTAATCACGATGATGGGCAATGACATCGGCAAAATCCGCCGCTGAACTTCCAGGCCGTTGATGCCCGGCATCTGGATGTCCAGAATCACACACGCGGGCCGATACGACGGAGTCGAGGTGAGCGTGTCCAGGAACTGGGCGCCACTGGAAAACGTCTCTGCTTCGATTCCGGCCGAGCGCAGCAGCCGCTGGATAGAGCGGCACACCGACTCATCGTCGTCGATCACAGCTACGATTGGCTCGAGGTTGGGCATATGACAGCGCGAGCGCGCGGTTCCCCATAGATAAGCTTTACCACTCCAGCGTAACGGCAGATAGCGGGTTGCGATATAGGGCTTTGGTCCACCAGCGCATCGGCGAAGTGAACATGTCCGGGCGGACTGCCCGGCTGGCGCCGGCAGTGAGCTCGGAAAATTGGCGGGGCGCGGTTCGGGGTACCGCGCTGGGTTACTCGTCGTCAGCGGCGTGCACGCCGCCTTTTTCTGCCAACCGGACGAGTTCGACGATCGATCTCGCCTTCATTTTCTCCATCACACGAGCGCGATGAATCTTGATGGTCTTTTCCGCGGCGCCCAATTCGCTGGCGACCTGTTTGTTCAGTCGACCGGTTAGCACCAGCGCCATCACTTCACGCTCGCGACGAGTGAGATGATTGACGCGTTCCTCGATCTCGGCGCGCTGCTTTCGTTTTGCGCATTCCGCACTGGCACGCGCAAGCGCACGCTCGATAGCCGCGAGCACGAGCGATTCGCACACCGGCTTGATCAGAAAATCGACCGCCCCGCCCTTCATCGCATCGGCACAGGAACCGATGTCGCCGTGCCCCGTCAGAAATATGATGGGCAGAAGCTGATTGAGTTGACTCTGAACTTCGAGACCCGTCAGCCCGGGCATCTGCAAATCGAGCAGAATGCAAGCGGGTGTGCTCGCCAGATCGTTCCTCTGCAGCAACGATTCTGGACTCTCGAAGGCTTCGACGTGGTATCCCGAAGCGCGCAGTAACCGGGCTAGCGCACCTCGCACACGTTCGTCATCGTCAACGATAAAAACGCGCGCGATGCTCTCGTTCATCGCGGCCGGTGTATATCGGCCTGCTGTGCACCCGGTCCCGCCGGCAATGTCACGTGAAACGACGCTCCCATACCCTCGTTGTTCTCCGCCCATAATCGGCCTCCGTGACCGGTGATGATCGTGCGGCTGATGGAAAGACCCAACCCGAGTCCCAACGGCTTGGTGGTGTAAAAGGCTCTGAAAATCTTGTGCATCTGGTCGGCCGTCAGGCCGGGTCCGTGGTCTCGCACGGTGATCCGCACGCCGCCGCCCGGTTCGTCGCGGGCGATGGTCTCGACCAGACGTTCTTCAGGAGCGCGCTCCTTGACCGCGTCGAAAGCGTTCAGCAGCAGGTTCAGTACGACCTGCTGAATTTGCACCTTGTCGCCGTACACTGGCGCGAGATTGCCGGCAAGGTCGAAGCGGATCTGGATGCCGCGCGTGATGGCGTCGCTGTGCACCAATCGCTCGATATCGCCGATCACCTCGTTGACACTCAACGGGCGCAAATCAATCTCGCCTTTACGCGCCAAGGTGCGGATTCTATGGATCACCTCACTCGCCCGGCAATTGTCCGTGACAATATCTTCCAACGCATCGCGCAATTCTGCGGGATTGGCCGTCTTCGACGCCATGAATTTTTGCGCTGCCTGAGCATTGAACAGTATCGCGGTAAGCGGTTGCTTCAACTCATGGGCAAGAGAGCCGGCGAGCTCACCTAACGACGATACCCGCGCCAGATGTTCGAGTTCCTCACCGCTTCGAGACACTTCGGCACAAGCCGTGCGATCCAGAATTACCACGATCTGTATGACCTGATTCAAGCTTCTGTGTCTGCTGGTATTCACTTCAGTGGGAAAGTCGACGCCATCACGGCGTCGCGCAACGAGCACCTGAGTCGTTGCCACTTCCGCGATTCTGTTTTCGACGTTGTTGTTCGCCCCCGTCAAATGGCTGTCACACACGGCATGAAGGGGGAACAGCATATCGGCCGATGCAGCCGTCAATTCTTCCCGGCTATAGCCGAATAGTTCGATTGCTTTGGCGTTGGCAAAGATAATCCGGGCCCGCTGGTCGATCGTGACGACCGCGACGGGCATCATTTCAAGTGTCTCGCACAGGGGCATTCTCACGTCCAGCACGCGACGGGTATGGCGCTCCCGTCGCCAGAGCCACGTCGCCCATGCACCGACATATCCTCGCAATCCTGGCGTCGGTTCAGCAACCCGATGCGTAGTGGACATTGTCTGCCTCTTCGATGATTCAACTCGACGGCGAACAAAAGGAAACGAGACGCATATACCATTTCGCGAAGGGCGATTTTCCCCAACGCGAGTCGCCTGGCTTGTTGTTCGCAAAGAAGGAATGTCTGGGTAATGACGGTGAGGAATCCAACGCTTTGGGTGGAACCGGGCTAGTGAAGGTTCTACTTTGTTTAACGCCAGTTCCTTAACCTGCATGATCAGATTGATCATCGGTGTCTCCGTACCGTTACGTGCAGATGCAATGCTACCGAACGTCTGGACTACGGGATTGAACCACCTGATTTGATTGCGCGACACAATTGCCGTGGCCAGCGGCAACTGCACCGAAGTATAGGCGATGCAAAAATTTATTACCGTGCATTACCAATGTTTTTTTGCTTCCCTGGATTTGCGTTTGTATAGAGATATTTAATTTAACAGCAGCAGAAAAATGCACCGAAGGTGTCAAAGCTGCTGCGTTGCATTCAGCCAGACTTGACAACTACGTTTAACGAACGTTCTCAGGATGGTTAAGGATATCCACCCACCTGCATCACACCGAAATCGGATCGTGGGAGGGTCCGTCAAAAGTACTCCGAACGTTTCCGAATGATGCAATATGCATTTTTCCGGGCTTCATCTAAAAGGTCCATTCGAGGACAAGACGCAGAAGTGCGACATCACAATCCCTCCGGTACATACCGGAATGGATACATTGGTCCGTGATAACCCTATGGTTGAGACGCGCTGACAACAAGATCCAGCTTTTTGGCAAGATCGTCAGCACCGAATCGCGTCTGGCTGACGATCTATATTGAGGTGCGATTTCCTGTTATCAGCGCGCACTGTCGCCTCATTCCTGAAGCCACGAGGTCGCACATCGTGAAGTTCGCCAAGACGCGCACCCGATGAAAGGTCGCGACTTCTTAATTGCATCGGATAACCGTTCTAATGCAGCGCCGATAAATCCATCATGTCGCGGCACTCCACAGCTCCGGCGAGCGCGGTTACCAGGGCGCTCACGCACGAAAAAGAAATAGCCAGCGTATGTCGCACGATCCAAAGGTCATATTGGACCAAGGTCTTATGGTCTGGTCACCTCAGGATTCATACATTGATATTCTAATCAAGCCGCTCCACTGGTACACGGCTACCGTTATGTTTCAAAACATCTCGCTTAAGTCGGCGGCTGGAAGCGTCACATTCATCCACTGAACTCAATGAAGATGGCGCGCAGTTCATCACTGCCGTCGATATGACCGTAGTGGGAATTCTACGAATGATTTAAGGAACTCACTTCATGGCAACGTGCAAATGCGTCGTCTACTACAGAATCAGCGATGGCCGCAAAGGCTCCAGCTGTCCCGATCTGTACGCACAGCGCGCCGTGGTAGCTGACTATCTTCAGACAGGTGAGTGGAAGGTGGTTGGAGAGTTTACCGGCAATGATACGAAAAAAAGCACTGACGTCCTGGCCGCGTGCGCCGAATTACGTAAAGCCGTCGAGATGTGCAAGAAAAAACACGCGACGTTAATTTTTGCGCATCTCGGTCGACTCGCGCGAAGTGCTCCCTTTGTGAACAGTTTGATGGATACAGGTGTCGACTTTAAAGCCGCCGATCTGCCCGAGGCGGACCGATTCATGATGCAGGTCCATGCGGTGATGGCTGAGTGGGAGCGCGATCAGCGAAGCCAGCGGATGAAAGTTGCACTCGCTGCCGCGAAGGCGCGCGGGGTCGTTCTCGGTGCAACGGGAACGGAAAATTTGAAAGCGAATATCGAAGCGCGCCGGAACGCGGCCAATGCATTTGAAAAGTCGGTAGCGAAAGTGTTCGCCAGCTTCAAGGCAGAAGGACTGACCCAGCGCGCGATGGCGGAAGAACTCAATCGGCGGGGCATTGCGTCGAGGCGCGGGGGCGAATGGAAAGAAAGTCATGTAAGAACCGTGCTTAAGCGGCTCCAGGAGAAATTCGCCCATCATTAGCGTTGGTTTCGTTCGAGCCACGCAAGAGAGTTCGGGCGATGCGATCGATCACTGGCGCATAACGCAGGCCAAGCAGCCGATTTTCGCTAGCTGCCATCTCTACGCATTGTTGGCGAGCAGTTAATGACTGGCCGAGTAAGACCAAAGTCCGATTGAATCGTCGTTGCCTGCACAACACTATGGACTTTCAACCTAAGCGCGTCGCAAGTCTTCGAGGTGATAACTCCACCCCATACATTGCGCTCCCGCAACAGGGTGGACGCGAAGACGAATCGCACGGCAATTCGTCTTCCATGAAGAAGTCTGAATCCCGCTGAATTTGATATCGAGCCGCCAACATGAAAAAAATCCTCCCCGTGCTGGTCGTCGCGCTGTCCGCCTGTGCCGCCCAACCTCCTGCTGACGTGCACCCCGTTGGCCAAAGCCAGCATGCGCCGAAGGCGGTCGCTCAATGCATTGCAGTGAATTGGGCGAACGCGTCAGGGCAAACGGTCTATCTTCAGTACATGCTCGCCAACGAGATGGCTTTCGACGTCTACGTGCCTGGTCAGCAACCGCCCTCCGGCTCAGCCGCCATCGTACGACAGTCGTTCAGCGGCGCCGCTACCTCGGTGAGTTTCCGCGGCCCGGACAACAATGCGACCAGCGCCATCTCCCCGTGCCTATAAGTCCAGAGTCCGCTTTGATGCCGGTATCGATGCGGCAGGCCACACTCAACAGGCGGCTATCGTGAAACGTCGCACCGTGCTTCTGACCTTGCCCTGCGCGCTCGCGTGGCCCGCCATCGCCGTTGCGGCGAGCAAGGAGGGGCTGGCTCTCGAACTCACCGTCAAAGGACGAAGTACTAAGCGGACGACAAACTGAACTGAGCGTAAATGTACGGCGATGAACGGCATCGTGAATCGACTGCTCACGGCGGTTGTCGTCATTTGCGTTCTGTCGGCTTGTGCCGCGACGCCCTCTTCGACCGGTCAAATCGCCTATCAAAGCCGTGCGACGACGCGCAGCGATAGCGGAGTGCGGGTGTCGGCAGCGGTGCTGTCGGACGAAGAAAGTGCAGCGGTGTTCGGTGTACCGCTCGCGAAACAATCGATCCAACCGGTCTGGATCGAAGTTCAGAACGACGACACCCGCAGCTATTTTCTGATGTCACAGGGGCTCGATCCAAACTTCTTTCCCGCTTCGGAGGTGGCCGAGGCGTTTGCCCAGGGAGCGTCTTCGGGCGGCAAGGAAGAACTCGACGCGCGCTTTCGGCAGCTTGCGTTTCACAACCCGGTGCTGCCCGGTGAGAAGACCTCCGGTTTCGTGCTGACCCACCTTAGCGAAGGCGCAAAACTCGTGCAGATCGATCTGATTGCGAGCAGGCAGGCCAGAACGTTTTCGATCCTCATCGTGGTGCCCGGCTTCTATGCCGACTACTACGTCAGTGAAATATTCCGGCGTCCCATCTATGCGCCGGACAAGATGATCGACTATACCGACGACGACGCGTTTCGCACCGCACTCGAGGCGCTTCCCTGTTGCGCCACGAATCGGGACGGTTCAAAAAATGGCGACCCGCTCAATCTCGTGATCGTCGGCGGTCTTGACGATGCATTTCCCGCCCTGGTCCGTCGCGGCTGGAGCCCGACCGAACAAAGATGGTCCGGTGCGATCATGAAGACGGTCACCTCCGCACTATCGGGCGAGCGCTACGTCAACGCGCCGGTGAGCGACCTCTATCTGTTCGGACGCGCGCAGGACCTCGCGTTGCAGAAAGCACGTGACACGGTCCACCAGCGCAATCATCTGCGACTTTGGCTAAGCCCGATGCGTTACCGGGGCAAGTCCGTGTGGGTCGGCCAGATCAGCCGCGATATCGGCGTTCGCTTCACGTTTCATTCACCGACTTTCACGACCCATAAAATCGACCCCGACGTCGATGAAGCGCGCACCGCGCTCGCGGAGGATATGGCTTATTCGCAGAACCTCGCGAAGATCGGCTTCGTCAAAGGAGTCGGTGCCGCTCTGCAAAGCGCGCCGCGCGAAAATCTCACGACTGATCCGTATTACACCGACGGCTATCGTCAGCTACTGATCTTTGACCAGCACCCCTCTTCGCTGTCAGAGATCGACCTGTTTCCTTCGGAGACGAATCCCGCAAGCGATGACGTTCCGCTAGGGGGGAGACGATGAGCACGTTCCCATCGCGACGACTGGCTTCGAGCAAAGCGTGGGCGAGCGCCGCGCTGCTACTCGCCGCAGCCGGTTGCGCGACGTGGACCGCGCCGGCCAACGTCACCGATGCGCCTCTGCGTGAACGTTCGGTCAGCGCAGAGAAACAGGGCGTACGGGTAAGCGCGGCCGTGCTGGGACCGGAGGACAGCAAACGCATGCTCGGCGCGGACATCAACAGAACCAGCGTGCAGCCGTTGTGGATCGAAGTTCAGAACATGACGCAGCAACCGCTGTGGCTGCTGCAATCAGGCACCGATCCGGATTACTTTTCGCCGCTCGAAGTCGCGTGGTCGTTGCATACGCTGATGGGGTTCACGACGAACGCGCGCATAGATCAATACTTCCATGCAGCAGGCTTCAGAAATCCGGTTCCGCCCGGCGAGACGCGTGCGGGGATTCTATTCACCAATCCGGATCGGGACCCCAAACTGGTCAACGTCGATCTGTTTGGTAACCGGACACTGATTGCGTTCACGCTCTTTGTGCCCGTGCCCGACGACATTCCGGACGCACGCCTCGCACTCACCCTGTTCCAGTATCCCGATGACGCGATCACCTACTGCCACGATCTTGCGTCGCTGCGCGCCGCACTGGAACGCCTGCCGTGTTGCGCCTCCGACCTTCACGCGAGCACTGCCGCCGATCCGCTGAACGTGGTTGTGATCGGTGCGCTCGGCGACATCGGTGCCGCCATGGTGCGCAGAAGGTATCACCGTGACGTGCATGCAGGCGACCTCGCCCAATGGACCTTCGGACGGGAACCGGACGTGGTGTTGCGCAAGGAAGCGCAAGCCGGCGCGCCTGCCACTTCGATACGCGGATGGCTCGCGCCGATCCGCTTCAACACTGAAAGCGTCTATGTGGCCCAGGTCTCGCGGCCAGTCGGCGGCCGCTTTGCTCGCGGCGGCGACGCGGCCGAGGTGATGGATGACGACGTCGACGAAGCGAGAAATCTGCTGGTGCAGGACATGATGTACGCGGGCGGCCTGGAGAAGCTCGGCTTCGTGAACGGTGTCGGTTCAGCGCCACCGGCGCGGCCGCGGACCACGCTCAACGGCACGCATTATTTCACCGACGGTTTGCGCGCGGTGATGTTCTTCGCGACGCGGCCGCTCAGTTTTTCGAACGTGGAATTTCTCGACTGGGTGCCGTATCTGGAGAGCGGTAAGCCAGCCGGAAGCAACGTCGATGATGGCAACAGCCATGCCGGCCACTAACGCCGCTCAGCGCATGCGCGTCTTCAGCCTGCTCGTCGCGGCCTGTGTTTCACTCGTTGGGTGCGCGGCGAAACCCCTCATTCCCTATTCGACCGACACACCACCACTGATTCTCGTCCCCGCATCTCAAGCGGCGGTGCTGGACAAACGGGCCCGCTTTCGCGAGATCTTTTGCGCGGTGCTGCAAGCGCGTGCTTCGACGTTGCCTGATTACCGGCCCTGTGAAGACGCATTGACGCGCGTCGGCACCGAACCGCCAGGCACGGCACTGCCTGTCGATCTCGGCGCATCCAGACGGCACCTGATTGCGCTCGTCGTGCCCGGCATCGGCTACGACTGCTTCAAGGCCTGGCTGAATGCACCAGGCACGGTGACCTCGCACGTCCGGCAATCCGGCTACGACGCCATGATGCTCGACGTCAGCGGACTCTCGGGTTCCGCGCACAATGCGCGGCAGATTCGCGACGCGATCATGGCCATGACGCCGCCCGACGGCCCGGCACGGCTGGTACTGATTGGCTATTCCAAAGGTGCACCCGACATTCTGGAAGCGGTGGTTGCGTATCCGGAGATTCGCGGGCGGGTGGCGGCGATAGTGAGTGTTGCCGGAGCCGTGGGTGGCTCGCCGCTCGCCAACGACGCCGAACAATATCAGGCCGATCTGCTGCGCCACTTTCCAGGCGCGACCTGCACCCCGGGAGATGGAGGTGCCGTGCAGAGCCTGCGGCCGGCAACCCGCAAGGCCTGGCTGGCAAGCAATCCATTGCCGCGCGAATTGCACTACTACTCGCTCGTGACGTTCCCAAAACCGGAGCGCATTTCGTCGATACTCAAACGGAGTTACGACAAACTCTCGCGCGTCGATGCACGCAACGACAGTCAAGTGATTTTCTACGATCAGATCGTGCCCGGCAGTACCCTCGTCGGCTACGTCAACGCTGACCATTGGGCACTCGCGGTACCGATCGCCCGTGTCCATACGACGATCGGCTCGCTGTTCGTCACGCAGAACGCTTACCCGCGCGAGGCGTTGACGGAGGCCCTGCTGCGCTTCGTGGAGGAAGATCTGGCGACGACGTCGCAAAGTTCTTTGGAGACGCCCGCGAATCAGTAGTCACGCCCGAATGTCGAAGAGCACCGCGATTATTCGTCCGCTCTCGCGCGCTCCCGAAATCATCGCGTCCCAACTACTCCTGATCACCGGCGCGGCGTGCAGCTTCCTGCACACCACGGACTGCCGCAGCGACGAAAAGCCCGGTGAATATCATGCCGCCCAACCCCAGCAGGATTGCGTCGATCCGGCCAAACGTCGAAGTGGGAACCACGTCGCCGTAGCCGATGGTCAGCGCCGTGATCGCACAGAAGTAGAAGGTCTCCCCCATCGATGAAGGCGTTCGCTTCGCCGTCTCCACGGGCTCTCCCATGTAATACATAGCGACCGCCAGCAGCACGAACAGGAGCAGCAGGCCCAGCAGGATCGAGCGCAGATACCAGAGCGTCCTGCCTGATTCCAGCAAGATGTCGCCGGCCCGCAGGCGCACGGCCGCCTCGCTTGTCGCCTTGCTCATTGCGGTACCTCCTTCATTGCACACGACGTGCGTCGCCGCGACGTCGCCCGGCTTTCGGCCCTCCATCCGCACAGATGCCGATGCAGGCGGCCGACAGGCCGGGCGCCGGGTCTCATGGCGCGCGGCCCGATAGCTCCAGAATCAATAACATCAGACACGCGTAGACGGTCACCGCCACAAACAGCCCCATACGCACCGCGAACGCCGTGTAGACGTCTTTGCCGGCGGCGCTGTCCTGCACTGACTGGCCAAGCAGAATGATCATGGTGACCAGACTGTTCAGCCAGAAGCCCGGCGAGTACCGCGTAGGGCTGATGCCGTAAAGCTTGCGCCCTACCAGCAGGCCGAACAGCAGCATCCACAGAAAGAACATCCACAGGTGCACAAAGAGTCTGAGCGCAAACCAGAACACGATGGCAAGCAGCCCGCCGAGCAGCGTGGCGCCGATCAGCTCGCGCGCTGCGCTACGAGCCGTCGTCGTGCAACTTTGCCGGCCAAGACTGACCGACTTCATGATGATGGGCATGTAGCTCGCCGGATCGGTCATGGCGAGCAGATACACCGGCATGACCACGAGCGCGGCGCGCAGTGCAATGCGCTCCGCGTGGCCGCCGGGCATGACTTGCGGCGCGGGCTGGGGCCGCGTGCTGGCAGGCTCGGGAAACAGCCAGTGAGTCAACACGGACACCAGCACGGCAAGTAAAAGACCCTTCACCAACGCACCCACCACCGTCACGCCCAGTTCGAAGCTGGTGGTTCCCGCTGCGGAGATCATCGTCAATCCGGCCACCAGAAACGTCGAGACCAGGTTGTTGCCGCCGCGCAATCCATAGCGAAATGCGAGGAAGAGCATCAGGCCGACCAGCAGCACGCCGGCGAACGCGTAATGGCGCAGCAACGGCACCAGCAGCAGCCCGCTGCCCGTCGTCAGCATCACGACGAATGCGAAAGCCAGGCCCGCTTTGAACGGCAGCGGCCGGTTCTGGGCCGCGAGCAGAAAGACGATGAAAACCGGCGCGATCACCGGGATCGACAGGTCAAGGGCAAAACTGATTGCGAGGCAAAGCGCCGTTCCTGTGGCAACCCGTAGCGCACGTCGACCGGGAAGCCGGAGCCTGTTTTCCATGGTTGTCGTTCAATACAGGTAAGAGACCCAGCTCATCGCGTGCAGAAACACACGACCCAGCGGATTGAGCGGATTGCCCTGATCCGGAAACGCCATCACCTCGGCCTGGCCGCCGACCCGGACATTGCGCAGGCGCGCCTTCTCACGTTGATCGAATTCGACGACGACCGGAAAGCGCTGGGCAGGGCGCAACCAGTCGCGGCTGTTCTGCACGCTCGGAAGACCGCCGGGCGGTGCGCTCTGCCCGACGCTCACGCCATATCCGATACTGCGCACCCGTCCTTCGAACACTTCGCCGGGCAGCGCATCCAGCGCAATCGCCACGGGCGTGCCCGGTTTCAGATGGCCCATGTTGTTTTCGGTCATATCCGCGCTGACCCATACATCGCGGATCCCAATCAGCGTCATCACCGGGTTGCCGGCAGCAGCAAACTGGCCGACTTCCGTGCGCAGATCCGTAATGACGCCGCCTGTGCGCGCCCTCACCTGCGTATTCGCAAGATCGAGTTCAGCCTTTGCCACCGAAGCGGCGGCGGCGCGCAATTGCGCATTCTCTGCGTCATTGCCGCCCTGCTGCTCGCGTGCCCGTTCCACTTCGGCGCGCGCCGCCGCAACCTGACTTTCGGCCTGCTCGTGGGTCGCTCGTGCGACTTCGAGACGCCGCAGCGACACGGTGCCCGTATCGTCGCGGTACAGCCGTTCGAGGCGCTCGCTGTCCTGACGCGCCTTGATCTCGTTGGCGATTGCGGCGCGCAACGAGGCGCGCGCCGAATCGATCCCGGCCGTGCCCGCACCGATCTGCCGGCGGGTCGACTCGAGGTCGGCCTGCGCACGATCGACAGCGATCCGGTATGACTCGCTGTCGACTTCGAAAAGCAGGTCGCCTGCCGCGACTTCCTGGTTGTCATGCACGAGGACGCGCGTGACGCGTCCCGACGCTTCCGCGGCGACGGCCACCACGTAGGCCTGCACGCGCGCCTGTTGCGTATAAGGAGTCAGGCGATCGGCGAGCAGATACCAGATCAGGCTGACCACGATCAGGCAGACGACCGCCTTCACCGCTTTGCCCGATGGGTCGGCGGCAGGCGCTGCAGGCTTCGGCGGCGGCGCGGCGATGGGCTCGGGTGGGTCGCTCATCGGGACGGCTCCGCGGACGGGCTGGCTGGGCTCGCTGACGCTGCATCCGGTTCGTTCAGCAGATCGCCCCAGTCGGTGCGTTGCTGCATCTGCAAGCGTGTCGCGGGATCGACGAGCGGCTGCGTCGAGTACCAGCCTCCGCCAAGCGCCTTGTAAAGCGCAATCAGACTCCCTGCTGCATTGCTGCGGTTGACGATGTACGCATCCTGCTGCGCGAACAGCGCACGTTGCGCGTCGAGGACCCGCTGGAAGTCCGAGTACCCTTCGCGGTAGATCGCATTGGCGAGCTTCAGCGAGCGCCCCGCGGCCAATTGTGCGTCGTTCAGAATGGCGTCCCGCTGCAACGCGGCGATCAGGGCGGTGGCGGCATCGTCAGCCTCGCGGGCGGCTTCCCGCACGGTGCTCTGATACGAGAGCGTCAACTGTTGCAACCGGGCGTCCTGCACGCGCACGTTGTTGGTGATCTTGCCGTGATCGAACACGTTCCACGTGACGCTTGGGCCGATCAGCAAGCCCAGCGTGTTCGGCGAACCGGTCAGCGAACTCGCGCTCCAGGCAAGCGAGCCGAGCAACGAGACGGACGGGTAAAGATCGGCTTTTGCCACGCCGATCAGCGCGGACTGCGCGGCCATCTGATATTCGGCAGCACGAACGTCCGGCCGGCGCAGCAGTAAATCGGCTGGCACATCCTGTAGCACCGCATGGTCCACCAGCGGAATCACGCCTTGCCTGCCGGGCTGCACCTCGAGTTCCGGCAACGGACCGGGCGGTCGCCCCATCAGGACGGCCAGTGCGTGACCGGCGAGCACGATCTGGCTTTCAAGATCGGGGACGCTGCTCAGTGTGCCCAGATACTGCGTCTTCGCCTGTTGAAGGTCGAGTTCGTCAGTCTCACCGCTCCTGAAAAGCTTCTGCGCGATGTCGAAGCTGCGCTTTTGCAACTGCGCGTTCTCGCGCGCGATACGCAGACGCGCCTCGGCCGTGCGCAACGTGAAGTAGGTATCTGCAATCTGCGCGTGCAGCAGGACCAGCGCGGCGTCGCGGTTGGCTTGCGCGGCAAAGAAGGTGGCGTCGGCCGACTCGATCGCGCGGCTGAAGCGCCCCCAGAAGTCGAGTTCCCAGCCGAGGCTCAGGCCCGCCCCGTATTGCAGGTAACCCCCCGACGAGCGGGGATCGAAGCCATCCGAGCGCTTGCGCGCCGCGTAAAACAGGTCGCCGCTGGCTTGCTGAACCTGCGGGTAGCGGCCCGCCAGCGCGATGCCGAGTTGCGCGCGAGCCTCGAGCACGCGCAGCCCGGCAATCTGCACATCGCTGTTGTTGGCATCGGCCTGGTCGATCAGGCTTTCGAGGTTGCGGTCCGCGAATACCCGCCACCATTGCCGCATATCAGGCTGGGGTGCCTGCTGCGAGACCTGTCCGATCGATGCGCTGCTCCAGTGCTCCGACCAGCGCTCATGCTGCGGGGAAAAGTCAGGGCCCACACGCATGCATCCGCTGACACACCCCGCTGCCAGCAGCAGCCAGTATGGGCGCACGGAGAGTGCCGCAGGGATCACGGGATGGCCGCGGCATCGTCAGGCGCGGGGCGTTTCTTTCAGGCGCTCCGGCTTCGCCTGGTCGTTGACCCATCGCCAGAACAGCTGGTAGCCGACCGAGAGCATCACGGGACCGATAAACAGGCCGATCACGCCCCCCGTCACCATGCCCCCCAACGCGCCGATCAGCACCACCGGCATGGGTACGGCGACCCCGCGGCCCAGCAGTAACGGCTTGAGGACGTTGTCAGCCAGCCCCGCGACGAACACATACACGGAGAAGATCACCGTCATGGTGGTCACGCCTTGCGTGGCAATCACGAAGACGATGACCGGAATCGTGATCAGGGTCGCGGGCAACTGCATGATGCCGAGCAGCAGCACGGCGAGCGCCAGCAGGCCCGCCGCCGGAATACCCATGACGACGAAGCCGATACCGATCAACAGCATCTGGATAAACGCGATGCCGACCACGCCCTGGGCGACCGCGCGAATCGTGGCAGTGCAAAGTTCGGCAATCTGCGGACCGTTCTCCGGGCCGGAAATGCGCGACGCAATCTGCACCGCGCTGGCGTGGCCTTTCTCACCATGCGCCATCAGGATGCCCGCGACAATCAGCGCGACGAAAAATAGCAGCAGCCCGGCGCCAAGTCCGGTGACCATGCCGAGCAGCGCAAGCCCGGCATCCTTGAGTTGCGGCGCGAACTTCTGCACCAGGCCGGTCAGATCGGTCGAGGCCTGCAGCCAGTAGTCGTACAGCCGCTGGCCTACCAATGGCCAACTGGCGATCGACTCCGCGGGCGGTGGAATGCGGAAGGTGCCGGCTTTGAAAACGACCATGGCATGATCGATCGATGCAGCGACAGCAACGCCCAGCAGGTAGGTCGGCACGAGGATCACCGCAAACGCGACGAGCACGATCAGCGTGGCGATCAGGCCATCCTTGCCGGCGAATGTCCGCCTCAGTCGTACCTGAAGCGGATACAGCGTGATCGCGAGGATCAACGCCCAGACCATGAGGTTGAGGAACGGAACGAAAATCCGGAAACAGAAGATAGCCAGAACAGCGACGAGTCCAGCGCGGATCAAAACATCGAGCAACTCTCTGGACCATACCCGTTGGGTAGTCGGTGTGAGCAACATGGCTTGTCTCCCCGCAGATGACCTCGACGATCTTGCTGGCGACAACCCGTGGCAGGCGCAGCACCACGGTTGTCGGGGAATCGAACGGCGTGACTGCGTGCGTCGACAATCTCCGGCAAAAGAGAGTCAGGTCAAGAATAGGCCGCTACCACGGTGGCAGGCATCGGACCTTGGGCCTATGTCAACGCGCGGTCGTTTGCGATATACGCTAACGCGGGGCGCAGCGGCGGGACGTCACGCGCAGCTACGCCATCTTGTCCACGTCAGAGCAGTTCGCGGATCAGGATCTCGGCGTGCGGCCACTCGCCATAACCGGCGGCGGGATTCAGATGCCCGACCTCGCCGAGATCGACGAGTTGGCTACCCCATGCCGCGGCCAATCCGGCCGCGCGGT
This sequence comes from Paraburkholderia metrosideri, assembly GCF_904848625.1. Taxonomy (GTDB): domain Bacteria; phylum Pseudomonadota; class Gammaproteobacteria; order Burkholderiales; family Burkholderiaceae; genus Paraburkholderia; species Paraburkholderia metrosideri. The sequence continues at coordinate 263,214 of NZ_CAJHCP010000002.1, read as the reverse complement.
CGAACGCCGCAAGCGGATCGTTACGGCTGGCGCCCACCAGACTCGGAAACGACAACGGTTGGCGCGGCACCGGCAACCAGCCGTTTTCTTCGAGCGTCTGCCGAGTCGGATAACCCGCGGGCATCGGCATTTCCAGGTCCGCCGGGGTGGCCAGCAACGCACCCTGAATCGGCCGGTCGTAGTGCTGCGCCCAGTGCACGGTAATCATCACGCCCGCGCTATGCGCGACCAGTACGATCGGCCCCTCGATTTTCGCGATGGCTGCGTTCAGCGCCTCGACCCGCGCCGCGCAACTGAGCTTGTCGTGCTCCAGCGGCGGCACCGATGCCGTCCTTGGAAGACGCGCCTGCAGTAAGGTCTGCCAGTGGTCGGCCACATGGTCACGCAGGCCGGGCACGAACAGGATGGTCGGTGCGATATCGACAGTCACGAAGTTGATTCCTCCGGCTTAGTACGGCTTGTCGCCAATAATCCCGGCTCGCTCCATCTTGCGATGGCACGGCGCGTAATCCATCACCGCGTAGTGTTGCGTGCTGCGGTTGTCCCAGATCGCGATGCTGTTCGGCTTCCAGCGCCAGCGCACCTGGTATTCGGGAATGTAAGCCTGGCTGATCAGAAACCGCAGCAGATCGCCCGCGCCCGGATTGGCGTCCTGTCCGAAGCGCACGCGCGCCGGCGTGTGGTAGTTCGTGAAGTGCGTCGTGAACGCATTGACGAACAGCACTTTCTCGCCTGTCTCAGGGTGCGTGCGCACAACCGGATGTTCCGCATCGGGAAATCGGTCCTTCAACGCATGGCGCTTTTCGATCGGCATCGCCGCGCCGAAGCTCGCCTCGATGCTGTGGCGCGCGTGTAGATCGGCGATCTGCTCCTTCACATGCGCGGGCAGGTTTTCATACGCCAGCACCATGTTCGCCCACATCGTATCGCCGCCGATGGGCGGGCATTCCACGCACCGCAGCACGGCGCCGAATGGGGGCGCCTCGCGCCAGGTGGCGTCCGAATGCCATGCGTTTTCGTAGCGGTCGCCGGGCTGCTCCGGCGACTTGTAAATTCGCACGAGGCCCGGGTTCTCAGGATCGCTGCCCGCGACCGGATGATCTTCGAGCTCACCGAAGCGGCGCGCAAACGCCACATGCCCGGCACGGCTGATGTCCTGATCGCGCAGGAACAGGACCCGATGCCTGAGCAGGTTCGCCCGGATCTCGGCAAACAGAGCATCGTCGTGAATCGCGTCGGCGAGTTTGACGCCGACCAGTTCCGCGCCAATGGCGTTGTTGAGTTGTTCGACACGCATATCGCTCTCCCGCTTAAATAACGAAGACTGACGAGCCGGTTGTCTTGCGCGACTCGACATCACGATGCGCCCGTGCGGCATCCTCTAGCGCATAGCGCTGATTGATCTCGATCTTGATGCGCCCAGCCGCCACGTGGCCGAAGATTTCGGCGGCCAGCTCCGCTTTTTCGGCGGGGTCGGCGATATAGTCGGCCAGCGCGGGACGGGTCAGATACGGCGATCCTTTCATCGCCAGAATCTGCGGATTGAATGCGGTGATCGGTCCCGATGCCGTGCCCACGCAAACAATCAGACCGCGGCGTTTGACTGAGTTCAGCGTGGCGTCGAAGGTATCCTTGCCGACGCTGTCGAACACCACGTTGACGCCGACCCCGCCGGTCAATTCGCGTACGCGCGCGGCAACGTCTTCATGGCTGTAGTTGATGGTGTGTTCGCAGCCGTAGGCGCGGGCCGCTTCTGCCTTTGCGTCGCTCGATACCGTGCCGATCACCGTGAGCCCCAACAGCCTGGCCCACTGCGATACGATCATTCCGACGCCGCCCGCGGCCGCGTGAAGCAGGATGGTGTCGCCGGGTTTGAAGTCGTAAATGCGCCGCATCAGATACGACGCGGTTAAACCGCGCATGGTCATCGCGGCAGCGGTCTCGCAGCTAATCCCGTCAGGCAGCGTGATCAGCGGCGCAGCAGGACAGAGGCGCTCGGTGCTGTACGCGCCCAACGTGTTGATAAAACCGGTATAGGTGACACGATCGCCAACCGCGACGTTCGTCACGCCCTCGCCCACCGCTTCGACCACGCCGGCTGCCTCGACACCCATGCCGGCAGGCAGCGGAACCGGATATAAACCGGAGCGGAAGTAGGTGTCAGCGAAATTGAGGCCAACTGCCTCATGGCGCAGGCGAACCTGGCCCACGCCCGGATCGCCGACTTCGACGTTCTCATAACGCAAGACTTCAGGGCCACCGGTTTCATGAAAGCGGACTGCTTTCGCCATGATTCTTTCTCCAACAGTTGAGGTTCAATCGAGCAAAGATACGGTAATCCGACAATACAGATTTCGTTTTTGATGCCATTGTTTTGTGATTTGACGACAGTGCGTGTTAACACCAACTTGCGTCCTACCTCTTGGGAGATCCACGCGTGCCGTCAACGGAGACGGGGCCGATGCAGTCATCGGCCCCGCTGCGCGCTATCCCGACTACCGATGCTTACATGCCACCCAGCGGCTTCTGCACGGTCAACTTGTTGGTCACCGACGTGACGCCGGGAACACCCTTCGCGATTTCCGCAACCCGGTTCACCTGGGCGGGATCGGTGACCGTGCCATTCAGTGTCACCGCACCATCTTTGGCGACGACGCTAATGTTTCCGGCACTGATCTCCTTCTGCTTCACGATCGCGCTATACACCTGTCTGCGCAGCGCACGATTTGCTTTCCTTCCTGTAGCCGGCGCCGCTGAACCCGATGCCGCCATCGCAGGGGCACTGGCCGTTTCGCTGCCCTGCGACCATGCGCTCATCGACGCGGCAATGATGGCGACGCCAACCGCGAGCCTGACTGTCTGAATGCTTTTCATTGAATACTCCGCTGTGGATGGCGCAATCAGAAGGTATGGCGAATGCCGATCATGGCCGCCGTGGTCGAGACGCCTGGCGCAACCGGGGTTCCATAAATGATCGTCTGGTTCATGGTCCCCTTGTTGTCGACATAGCCGACCTGTGCGTACGCTTTGGTCCGTTGCGACAGGCTATATTCGGCACCCACCGCGACTTCACTCGAATGATTGGCGGAATGATTCCGGTCCTTCAGATAGTAGTAGCCGGACGTAATCTTGAAGTGCGAATTGAATTGATAGCCGAGGCCGCCCGACGCCATTTCGAAATCCGCCGTGTTGCTTTTCGCCGGATCTTTACCTATGCCGTAAGAGCCGGATATCGAGAATCCCGCGATCGTGTACATCGCACCGAAATAGTAGAAGCGATTGTTGTCATTGCCTGTGGCGGGCACCGCAGGCGTGGTGGGATAGGTCAACGGAAAAGGATTGGTGTCGTGCCCGTTGTAATAGACAGCGGAAAGATTCAGCCCGTAGTTCGAGTACTTGAGCACCGCCGACTCGCGCGTGCCGCCCTGAAAGTGACCGGCGACACCGCCCGGTGCGTATTCTAGTGCGAGCGACGCGCCATAGAATTTCGGCGACGTGTAGACCAGCGCATTGCTGTCATACAGCGCGCCGATCGGCGCGTTCGTGCTGGTGCCGGGCCAGCCGGCCGCCTGATTGACGCCGAGCCACGCGGTCAGGATGCTGCCGAAATATTGCGCGCCGCGAACATCGGTTTCCGCCATCGCGTAGATCATCGGCACGATTTGCCGGCCCGCGTCGAATGAGCCGAACGGCCCCGATGCGCCGACCGTCGCGTACTGGTTGAACATCGCGGTGACGCCCGGCGTGTCGGACAGACCCGGTTTGCCGGTCGTCGTGTTGAACGAACTTTGCAGCTTGAAATTAATCTTGTAGCCGCCGCCGATATCTTCACTGCCCTTGATACCCCAGAAGCTGGAGTAGATGCCGCCGTCCTTCAGCTGATACACGTGCCCCAGGTTGCGGGCGGTAGGCTGGAACGACGCCGCCGAGGTACTCTGATAAAGCAGTCCGCTATCGAGCACGCCATATAGCGTGACCGACGACTGCGCATGAGCCGCCGTGGCGAACATCAGCAACGCCGCAACGCTGCTCAATTTCAACTTCTGTTTCATTCTGTCTCCTGTGGTTTTTCGGTTTATGGTTTTTTGCCTAATGAATTGATGACGCGGCGACTTGAACGTGCTGGTTCACAGGTAGTAACTCCCGTACCGGTCCCGCAACCGGTGCTTGAGCACCTTGCCTGTCGCGCCAAGTGGAATTTCTTCGACGAAGATCACGGCGTCCGGCTTCCACCACTTCGCGATCCTGCCGTCCAGAAAATCGAGTAGCTGGCGCTCGGTGAGCGAGCTGGCCGGCTTTCTCACCACTAGCAGCAACGGCCGTTCGTCCCACTTCGGATGGCGCGCGGCGATACAGACCGCCATCGTCACGTCCGGGTGCAGGCACGCGACGTTTTCGATGTCGGCCGAGCTGATCCATTCACCGCCCGATTTAATGACGTCCTTGCTGCGATCCGTGATCTGCATGAAGCCGTCGGCATCGATCTTCGCGATGTCGCCGGTGGGAAACCAGCCATCGCGCAACGGCGGCACGTCGTCGCCGCCGAAGTACTGTCGCGCGACCCACGGACCGCGCACGAGCAGGTCGCCGGCCGCGTTGCCGTCCCACGGCAGCTCGTCACCATCGGAACCGACGATCTTCATGTCGATGCCGAACACGGAGCGGCCCTGCTTCGCCTGAATCGCATAGCGCTCCTCGCCGGACAGCGCGCGCTGATGCGCCTTGAAGCTGCAAACCGTGCCGACCGGGCTCAATTCGGTCATCCCCCATGCGTGCAGCACGTCGACGTCATAGCGCTCCTGAAACTGTGTGGTCATCGCTGTCGGACACGGCGCGCCGCCGATCACCGTGCGACGCATCGACGAAAACGTGCCGGCCCGTTCAGCGACATGCGAGAGCAGTCCCTGCCAGACCGTGGGCACACCGGCCGACAGCGTGACCTGTTCCGTCTCGATCAGCTCGTAAAGTGACTTGCCGTCGAGCGCGGGCCCCGGAAACACCAGCTTCGCACCGACCATGCAGGCGATATAAGGCAGCCCCCACGCATTCACATGGAACATCGGAACCACGGGCAGGATCACGTCGCGCGCCGAACAGTTCAACGAGTCCGGCAGCGCGGCGGCGTACGTGTGCAGCAGCGTCGACCGATGGCTGTACAGCACGCCCTTCGGGTTGCCGGTCGTGCCGGACGTGTAACAGAGCGACGACGCACTGTTCTCGTCCAGCAGCGGCCAGTCGAACGCATCGCTGTGAAGCTCGATCAGGTCCTCGTAGCACATCAGCGTGCCGGACAGGCCATGCGCTCGCGGCATGTGTGCGCGATCCGTCATCGCCACGAAAAGCTTCGGACTTTTCACCCGAGGCGCGACGCTTTCAATCAACGGTAGAAAAGTCAGATCGAAAAACACCACGCGGTCTTCCGCGTGTTCGATGATGTACGCCAGTTGATCAACGTGCAGCCGCGGGTTGAGCGTATGCAGCACGGACCCCGAACCCGACACCGCGAAATACAACTCCATGTGGCGGTAGCCATTCCATGCCAGCGTCCCTACCCGCTCGCCGGGCTGGATGCCGAGTGCCGTCAGACCGTTTGCCATACGGCGCGCACGTTGCGCGAGATCCCGATACCGATACCGGTGAATGTCGCCTTCGACCCGTCGCGACACGATTTCCTGGTCACCGTGATGACGATCGGCGTGCACGAGCAGCGATGCCACCAGTAGTGGTTGCTGCATCATCAAACCTTGCATCCTTGTTCTCCTGAGTGTTTTTTGTTCCCGCGCCGCAGTGGGGGTGCTCGGGTATGGCGCCGGCCGTTCCTGCACGTCCTCTGCTGGGAGGTGCCCGGCGCATCATTCATCGCCGCATCGCGGCGAGCAGCTTTCAGCGTGCGGCCTGATCGCGGAGGGTGTTCAGCCGCGCCAGATCGCCGGAGTAATTGCGCTTGCCGATGAAAAAAGCCAGCGCGGCGACGAGCGACGCGAACGGCACGATCTGCAACGCACCGAGCAGCCCGATCCGGTCGGCGACGATGCCCGTCAGAATGGCTGCGGGCGCCAGACCCAGCAGGTTGTTTGCCAGAGTCAGCGTGGCAAAGGCAGACGAATGAATCGACGGCGGCGTGAGGTTCGCCACCATCGCGCCCGAGGCACCGCTCGCACCTGCGCTGAAAAACATGCCGGCGCCGATCAACACGAGTTGCAGCGGACCCGCCGGCATGCGAATGCCAATCGTGAGCAGCGTGAAGCACGTCAGACAGATGGCGATCGCGGCGCCCCACTTCCTGTCCCGCCCGTGTTTGCCGAGCCGGTCGGCGAGGTTTCCACACACCACCATGCCCAGGCCCGTCACCAGCACGAAGACCGCCGCGCCCAGTGCTGCCTTGCCGGTCTGCAAGCCGTAATAGCGATTCAGGAAACTCGGCATCCAGGCCCACACGGCAGCCGGCACCAGCAGATGAATGCCGCTGCCGACGTAGGCGCAGACCACCGACCTGGTCGAAAAGAGCCCCTTCATGAGCGCGCGAAAACTCATATGCACGCCAAGCCGCTGGCTACCGAGACTCGCAGGCTGGAGCGGCGCAAGACGCTTTTCGGTAACGACGAACCGGTAGACGATGACCAGCAGGATGCCCATGGCCGCCATCGCGCCGAACGCCGGGCGCCAGCCCATGCGAGCGGCGACCGCACCGCCGAGCGCCATGCCCAGCACCGAGCCGAACGCGCCGCCCGCCATGAACGTGCCGGTGAGCGTGGAGCGCAGCCGGGCCGGAAAGATGCTCAGGACCACGGCGATACCGACGCTGCCGTAAGCGGCCTCGCCGATCCCCACGAACGCACGCGCGAGCAGCATTTCGCCGTAGTTCGTCGCAATCGCGCAGCCCAGCGTCGCGAGACTCCACAGTGCCGCCATCAGCACGATGCTTTTCACGCGGCCCCAGCGGTCGGCCAGCACCGACAGCGGGAACGTCAGCACGCCCACCATCAGCGCGACCACACTGCTCAGGGAACCCAAGCGGGTATCGGAGAGATCCCAGGCGGCCTTGAGCAGCGGAAACACGGCATTCAGCACCTGCCGCGACATGTAGTCGGACAGCAGCAAGCCAACCGTCAACGCGAAAACCACCCACGCGTAGGGGCGCACATCGGCTTGTGTTGCTGGAACTTCACCCGTGGTGGGCTCGGCATGTTGCATGAGCATCATTTGTCTCCTTCGCGTTGATCACGCTTTTGTGTCGCGTCTGTCCCACCAGTGCCTGTTCGATGCGAAAGGCGGCCGGCTCCGGTTGCAACCCCGCGCTCAGGTGACGCGTGAAGCGCGTGCAAACTTTCGGAAGCGAAACAAACATCGTGTTCGCACAATACGACCATCACGCATTACACTTTTATGATTGCGTGCCATCTTTTTAGCGATAGATGCCACTGCGTGTAAACACCGGTAATCGTTTCAGCGGGCATTACATTCGGGAAAACACCGCGCCGCACGGACACGCCTGGAGGAGAAAAGCGATGGAAACGATGTTGCGCTCAGTAGCGATGAGCGGCTATTTCGATGTGACGCGGCGACTCGGACTGAATCCCGTCGAACTCGTGCAGCAAGTCGGGATCGATCCCGCGGCGCTTGCGAATCCCGAGGATCGCGTGCCCGCTGCTGCGTGCTGCCGCTTACTCGAACTCACGGCCAACCAGGCGTCGTGCCCGACTCTCGCACTGCAGATGGCCGAAACCCGGCAAAAATTCGGCACCGGTGTCGTCAATGTCCTGCTCGCGCATAAGCGCACGCTGCGTGATGTGTTGCTGGCCGCGGCCGAATTCCGCCATCTGCTCAACGAAGCATTGGCCGTGTACGTCGAGGACGCAGGAGAGACGGTCACGATCAGGGAGGAACTGGTCGTCGATCCGGGCACGCCAACCCGGCAGGCGATCGAACTGGCGGTGGGCATCCTTGCGCGCCACTCCAGCGCGTTACTCGGCAACCACTGGAAGCCGCGTGCGGTGCATTTCACGCACCTGAGCCCCGCTGATTCGACCTTTCATCGACGCTTTTTCGGCTGCCCGCTGGAATTCGGCAGCGATTTCAATGGCTTCGTGTGCACCGCCGCCGATCTCGACTATCCGAATCCCGCCGCCGACCTCGAACTGGTTCGCTATGCCGAGAGCCTCGCTACACCACTCAACGCCGCAGCGACAGATTCGATCGAGCTGGAAGTGCGCAAGGCGATCTACCTGCTGCTGCCCGTCGAGCAAGGCACAGTCGATCTGGTGGCTCGTCATTTACGTCTGAGCGTACGCACCCTGCAGCGGCAACTCGAAGCCGCCGATACCAGCTTCTCCGCGCTAGTCGAGGAAGTTCGCCGCGAGTTGGCCGTGCGCTATATGAGCAATCCTCGCTATCCGATCGGGAGGGTCGCGGCCCTGCTCGGGTACAACCAGCAGGGTTCCTTTACGAACTGGTTCGCGTCCCGATTCGGCATGACGCCGCGTGACTGGCGTAACGGCCAGGCTAAGTGAAACGAGCGGCGACTCGCCGGCCTGCGCGCAGGTTTGATCCAGACAGGGATCGACTGCGATGCCGGCCGGTCGACGAGCGCCACGCAGAACGCCGGGGCCGGCTTACGAGCGAGCGGTTGGAACTGTCATCCTGGCGAGACGCTTTGCTCAAGCGGCTCACGTTGAGCAAAGCGTCAGCGCAACTGCGCCGCACGGCGCTCGCTTGGGGCGCCATGCAGACATGCGGCTTTAACCTCGAACTCGAAGCGCGGGAGGGTCGCCGCCGCCACCCTCCCGGCTGACTCACCGCTTCAGACCACCTTGCGCAGGAAGCCCTGGGTGCCACCGTTGCGGTTGGGCGCGAAGCCGTTGGCCAGCAGCGTCTCTTCCACCGTGTCGTAGAACACGCCGATCTTGCTGATCTCGCGCGCTTCCTGGGCGGTGGCCACCTTGCGGCCGAACTCGCGCGTGATGCGCACCAGTTGCTCGATCTGCTCGACGGTGCTCATCTTCTTTGTGCGCGACTGGTTCCACAGGTTGTCCTCGATGCCGCAGCGCACGTGCAGGCCCATCGCAATACCCATCATGTTGACCGGCAGCACGTTGCGCATCGAGCTTTCCACGGTCAGCACCGCGCCGTCCGGCGTGGCGCGCACGAAGTTGGCCAGGTTGTAGATGTTCGGTGCATCCATGCCGCCACCAATGGCAACCCAGTTCATCACCAGCGGGCCTTTGTAGACGCCACGCCGGATCAGGCGCTCGACCGACTCGAAGCTGTTGATGTTGTAGCACTGGAACGCGCTCTGAATGCCAGCAGCGTTCAGCCGGCGGATGTGCTCCTCGGCCCAGCCGGGTTGCGCCGGCACCGTCATTTCCTTATAGGCGTTGTAGATTTCCGGGTCCGCCATCGAGGTTCCCGCGACGTCCGCATCCTCCCAGTGTTCGACGACGTTCATCTGCGAGGTGTTGATCGTCACCGTCACCTGATCGGGTTTGGGGTCGAGATCGGCCAGCATGTGGCGCGTGTCGTCGCTCAACCATTTGGCGGCGGCGCCCTCGGACTCGGGTGCGAAGCTGATCGAGCCGCCCACCTGAATAATCATCTCGGGCACCGCGTTGCGCACGCCGGCGATCAGCTCGTTGAACTTCGACAGGCGCTTGCTGCCCTTGCCGTCGAGTTCGCGCACGTGCAGATGGAGCACCGTGGCCCCTGCGTTGTAGCAATCCACTGCCTTCTGGACCTGCTCGTCTATCGTGACGGGGATGTCTTCCGGGAAGTCGGACGGCACCCACGACGGCGCGTAGGGCGCGGCCGTAATAATCAAAGGTTGCTGGTTTTCGGTGTAAAGCGAACCGTCGAGAAAGTTCATGGCATGGTCTCCAGGCGCGGGTTGAGGGGAAAGAGAAAGAGATCGGGCGGCGCCAATGCGCGCGTGTCGTTGACCAGCGGCTGGCCAACCGAAAACCTCTTGCCGTTCCCCGTAGATAACGGACGGGTCAGCTCCGCATCAGGCCTGTGGTGGCGAGACGGGAGCTTGAGCAGTGCGCCGACGATACGGCAATCCGCCAACGTGGTTTACGTATTGGATGCCATTCTTTTGTGATTTGGCGCCACCAGGCGTTAACACCAGTGACGGGTGCGGGAGCAGTCAACAACTTCGATAACAGACCGCTCATTCGCATCGCGCGTGCGAGCGCAGATAAAGGGAGGGCAAATGCTCTTTCAATACATCGTTGCCGAACTCGCATTTGCCGACCCGCACAAACTACACTTGCAGAGATCGACCGTGCTGATCACCGACGCTTCACTCATCGGCTCTCACGTGTTGCGTCGAGCCGAGTCTATTCAGCCGTCACGGAGAACTAGCATGAGCCCGGTAAGCGTCGATGTGGAGGAACAAAAGCGCCTGAACGACTCGCGTGAAGCGAAGGTACCGTGGAAGAAGTGGGGGCCCTACCTTAGCGAGAGGCAGTGGGGCACGGTGCGTGAAGACTACAGCGACAATGGCGATGCCTGGAACTACTTCACCCATGATCATTCGCGATCGCGCACCTACAGGTGGGGCGAGGACGGCCTCGGCGGAATCTGTGACGACCAGCAGCGCCTCTGCTTTGCGCTCGCACTTTGGAACGAGCAAGATCCGATATTGAAGGAGCGCCTGTTCGGCCTCACCAACAGCGAGGGCAATCATGGCGAGGACGTGAAGGAGTATTACTTCTACGTCGACAGCACGCCCACGCACTCGTACATGAAGTACCTCTATAAGTATCCTCAGAGAGAATATCCGTACCGGGATCTGGTCGAGACCAATCGCAAAAGATCGCGAGAGGAGATGGAGTACGAACTGCTCGACACCGGTATCTTCGACGATGACCGTTATTTCGACGTGTTCGTGGAATATGCGAAGGCCGCTCCGGAAGACATTCTCGTGCGGATTTCCGTGCACAACCGCGGACCGGAGGCGGCACGGCTGCGGGTCATGCCGACGCTCTGGTTCCGCAATACATGGTCGTGGAGCGAGGACAATCGCAAGCCGTCCCTGCAAGACGCGGGTGCTGGCGCCATTCGCGCCACGCATCATGATCTGGGCGAATATTGGCTCCATTGCGAAGACGCGCCGGAGATGCTCTTCACCGAAAACGAAAGCAATGCGCAGCGCCTGTGGGGTCAACCCAACGCGTCGCCCTTCGTCAAGGACGCATTCCACGCCTACGTCATCTCAGGACAGCGCGACGCCGTGAATCCCGCCAGAACGGGAACCAAGGCCGCGGCCCACTACACCTGCGAAATACCCGCCGGTGGCAGCGCCATCATTCGCCTGCGTCTCGCGCCCTCCAGACTCGATCACGCGTTCGAAGGATTCGAACCGATCTTTGCTAGCCGCCTCGCCGATGCGAACGAGTTCTACGAGCGCATCACGCCCAAATCGCAGACCGAAGATCAACGCCGGGTGCATCGCCAAGCGTTGGCGGGCATGTTATGGGGCAAGCAATACTACTACTTCGATCTCGAACTCTGGCTGCGCGAACACGGGAGTCATCCCTTGCTCGACTCCGCACGGCGCGATGTGCGCAACGCGGAATGGTTCCATATGCTGAACGCCGACGTGATCTCCATGCCGGACAAGTGGGAATATCCGTGGTACGCAGCGTGGGACCTGGCCTTCCACACGATTGCACTGGCGCAGGTCGATTTCGATTTTGCGAAGGAGCAATTGCTGCTGATGTTGCGCAGCCTCTACGTACACCCGAGCGGCCAGATTCCAGCCTACGAGTGGAACTTCAGCGATGTGAATCCGCCCGTGCATGCCGCCGCCACGCTCTGGCTGTACAAGTACGAAAAAGAACTGGGACGGGCTGACCCGCGTTTCCTGGAGCGCTCGTTTCAGGGGCTGATGCTTAATTTCAACTGGTGGGTGAATCGCAAGGACCCGTCGGGACGCAATGTGTTCGCGGGCGGCTTTCTCGGTCTCGACAACATCGGTGTTTTTGACCGCAGCGCACAACTCCCGACCGGCGGATCGCTCGAGCAGGCGGACGGCACCGCATGGATGGCGTTTTACTGCCAGACCATGCTGGAGATGGCCGTGATTCTGACTGAGTACGACCCGATCTACGAGGAGGTCGCCTTCAAGTTCGTTCAGCATTTCATGTGGATCGCCTATGCAATGGACCGGCGCGGCGAACACGACGACGAAATGTGGGACGAGCAGGATGGCTTTTTCTATGATCTGCTGCGGCTCCCTGATGGCCAGACGACGCGCCTGAAGATCAGGTCACTGGTGGGGCTGCTGCCGCTGTGTGCATCGACGGTGTTCGAAGCGCAGTCCATCACACGCTATCCGAAACTGATGGAGCTGGTCGCGCAATTTCGCAAACGCTACCCCGAATTGATCGCACAGGTCGCGCCGACCGACACCGGTTTCATCGGCTACAAGGAGCGAAGACTTCTATCGATCCTGAACAAGCGCAAGCTCGAACGGGTGCTCGGCTACATGCTCGACGAGAAGGAATTCCTCGGGCCCCACGGCATCCGTTCGCTCTCGCTGTATCACCTCGAGCACCCGTATGTGATTCACGTCGGCGGACAGGAATACAAGGTGCAGTACTTGCCGGCCGAATCGAACACGGGCATGTTCGGCGGCAACTCGAACTGGCGGGGACCGGTGTGGATGCCGGTCAACTTGCTGATCGTCCGCGCGCTGGTGAATCTGTACAGTTTCTTCGGCGATGATTTCAAGGTCGAATGTCCAACAGGGTCCGGGCAGCACATGACGCTCTTCGAAGTGGCTCACGAGATCGAGCGACGCCTCACCGGCACCTTCCTGCGCGACGCGGATGGCAAACGGCCGGTGTACGGGGGAACGGAAAAATTCCAGAACGATCCGCACTGGCGCGACCTGATCCTGTTTTACGAATACTTTCACGGTGACAACGGCGCCGGCCTCGGGGCCAGTCACCAGACGGGCTGGACGGGTCTCGTCGCTCCCCTGCTCGACCTGTTCGGGCGGGTCGACGCCCAAACGATGCTGGAAACAGATCGTGGGCGCGTGGTGTCCCGGCTGGTGAGGGAACAGGTGAGCGGAGAAGACGCTGGTATGGCATGAGGAGAGCAACATGTCCGGCGTACGCTACCCGGCGCTGTACCAGATCAACACTCGCGTCTGGCTGACCGAGTTGTCTCGCGCGTCGGCCACGCGCGCGACACTCGACGACATTCCGGATGCCGAACTGGATCGTCTCGCCGGGTTGGGCTTCGACTGGCTCTGGTTGCTGAGTGTGTGGCAGACCGGACCGGCCGCCCAGGCGATTTCTCGCTCGCATGCCGGATGGCGCCACGAATTCGCCGATACGCTACCGGACCTCACGGACGACGACGTGGCCGGCTCCGGGTTCGCCATCCGCAGCTACACGGTTCATCGTGATCTGGGCGGCCCTGACGCGCTCGTCCGCTTGCGGCAGCGCCTGCAGCAACGCGGACTGAAGCTGATGCTCGACTTCGTGCCGAATCACATGGCGCCGGATCACGACTGGATCGACGCGCATCCGGACTACTTCGTGCCCGGCAGCGAGTCGGACCTGGTTCGCTCACCGTTCAACTATTGCCGGGTGCAGACAAGGAACGGGCCGCTGGTCCTCGCCCACGGCCGCGATCCTTACTTCGACGGATGGCCCGACACGCTGCAACTCAACTACGGCAATCCGGCGTTGCAGCAGGCAATGATCGGCGAACTGAAGCGAATCGCCGGGCAATGCGACGGCGTACGCTGCGATATGGCCATGCTGGTCCTGCCGGAGGTATTCGAACGGACGTGGGGCATCCGCGCCGAGCCCTTTTGGCCGAAAGCAACCGAGGCCGTACGACGCGAGCATCCGACGTTCCGGTTCATGGCAGAAGTGTATTGGGATCTCGAATGGACGATGCTGCAACAGGGCTTCGACTACGCCTACGACAAGCAGATGTACGACCGTTTGCGCGATGCGAACGCACGGCCGGTACGCGAGCACCTGCATGCCGAACTCGATTACCAGCAGAAGCTGGCGCGCTTCCTCGAAAACCACGACGAACCCCGGGCCGCGGCGACCTTCGAACCCGGTGAACATGAAGCCGGCGCCATCATCACATTTCTGTCGCCAGGCCTGCGACTCTTTCACCAGGGCCAGTTCGACGGCCGCAGGAAACGGATTTCGCCGCATCTGGTGCGGGGGCCGCAGGAGCCTGTCGACGCAAGCTTGCAAGGGTTCTATGAGATGTTGATGACGGTGCTGCGGCAGCCCATCTTCCGGGACGGCACCTGGGGCCTCGTCGAAATCACGCCAGCGTGGGAGGGAAACTGGACTTCGGATTGCTTCATCGGGTGGGTCTGGCAGCGGGACGACGGCGAACGGCGGCTCGTTGTGGTCAACTACGCGGGGAATCAGAGTCAGTGTTACGTGCGAATCCCGTTTGCCGACCTGACCGGCAGCACGGTACGGCTGACGGACCTGATGGGCCCAGCGAGTTTTGATCGCGACGGTAATGACATCGTGTCGCGCGGCCTCTACCTGGATCTCCCGCCTTGGGGCTATCACGTGTTCGAGCTGACTGCACCATGAAGGGACGCGGGTGCGAGTGCCATACATGCTCGAAGACACGCTCACCCCAAACGTCCCACCTCGCGCCAGAGCCCGTTAGTCAGCACCCACTAAAACTGCCGGGCAGCGGGTTCTCCGCCCAACGCTGCCGGGACGTCTGCGGCGTCGCGTAGATCATCGAGGTCGCGGCCACGCGTCTCCGGCGTGTAGAAGGTCGTGATCACGCCGATCAGGCTTAGGATCGCCACGTAGGTTGCAAGCGGAATCCACGCCAGAATCCTGCCTTCCGCGCCGCCCCAGTGCGCCGTCGCCCAGGCAATGATCGAGGCGCCGATGAGCGGCGCGACACCGCCAGCGATGACCGCTGACACCTCGCGCCCCACCGCGACGCCGGCATAGCGGTGTTGCGCGCCGAATAGCTCCGGAAGCAGCGCGCCCTGGGTGGCGAACATGCCCCACACGCCGGCCAGCGCGACACACAGCATCGCGATGCTGGCAGTTGCATTGCCGTGGCTCAGCACCCACCAGGTCGGATAGGCCAGCAGGAGTTGATACAAAGCGAACGCACGGTAGACGGGAATTCGTCCAAACCGGTCGCTCAGCATGCCGGTAATCGGAATCACGACGGCCCCTGACGCGCCGGCGAGCAGCAGCGCGACCGGCCCGATCGGTCCTTTGAGGCCAGTCGCTGTGGCGATGTAGCTGATCGCGAGCGACTGATAGATCGACGAGCCGCCGTTCTCCGCCATCCGCATGCCGATGACCTTGAGGAGCGTCGGCTTCGAATGCTTGATGAGGTGCTTCAACGGGCTCTCGTTGACCTGCTGGCGTGCTTCGAGCTTCGCAAAAGACGGCGACTCCTTGAGCTTCAAGCGGATCCAGACCGCCACCGCAACAATGACGACGCTCAGCAGAAACGGCACGCGCCAGAGCCAGCTTTGCGAAATGTCCTCGACGCGCACCAGCGCGAAGTAGATCGCGGCCGCCATCACCGTCCCAAGCAACACGCCCATGAATGGCAAAGCCGCAAAGTATCCACGCCGTTTGACCGGCGCATACTCGGCCATCAGCACGGCCGCTCCAGCCTGCTCCGCGCCTGCGCCGAGCCCCTGCAACAGGCGACAGCCGACCAGCAGGATCGGCGCCCAGACACCGGCCGTGGCATAGGTGGGCAGCAGGCCGATCAGCGTGCTCGCGACGCCCATCAGCAGGATCGTCGCCATGAGGACGAATTTGCGTCCATAACGATCGCCCAGCGTACCGAATACGATGCCGCCCACGGGCCGGATCGCGAAACCGAGGAAGTAGGCGCCGAAGCTCGCGATCAGTCCGATGCCCGGGTCGCTCGACGGGAAGAACAGCGGTCCGAAGATCAGCGCCGACGCGAGGTTGTAGAGCGCAAAGTCGTAGTATTCGAGCGCACTGCCGATGGATGCGGCCCACGCCGCGCGGTACAGATCGGCGGTCGTCACTTCCGTCCTTGCCGTGGCTGCGTCCGTAGGGACGGCGCCCGCTGCGGCGGCGATGGTATGTTGGTGCTTCATGTCGTCTCCTCCAGATTGGATTCCGCTGCGGATCACATCGTGGTCCGAAGCGTTCTTTCCGCATCGCGGCGCGTGAGCACCGCTTGTCGCCAGGTTCGCCGCGGCGATCGATCCGCCCTTGTCTTGCCGCAAGGTGCTGGATCTCCGGCTCCGTCCTACTACTTCGTCACTACGCTCATGTCTGGCCGACCCGCGCTATCTCGTCGAGTAAAGCCGCGCTCATCGCGTCGATGGGGGCCTGCTGGCCTGTGTACAGTTCGACCTGTCCGCAGAACTGATGCAGCAGCATCCGCGTGCCGTCGACCACCCGGCAACCGAGCGCCTCGGCATCGCGAATCAGCTTCGTGCGCACCGGGATAAAGGCCGCGTCCATCACGAACAGATGCGCAGCAAGCTGTTCGGTGTGTAACGGATTGACGTCCGGCGCGCGGAAGCCAGCGGCTGTCGCATTGACGACGCCATCGAACGCGGCTGGATCGAAGTCGCCCAGATTGCCACCGAAAGCGAGGTTGAAGTCGCGCGCCAACGCCTGTCCGCGCGACACGGTGCGATTGAACAACGTCACGTGGGCGCCCGCTCGTTGCACCCCCCACGCAATCGCCCGAGCTGCGCCGCCCGCGCCGAGCAGCGCGATCCGGCGGCCTTGCAACGGCGTCGCCTCTTCGAGCGCGCGCACCGCGCCCGCGCAGTCCGTGTTATAGCCCGTGAGCCACCCGTCGCGGTTATCGATCGTGTTCACTGCGCCGATTTCGCGCGCGGTTTCATCGAGTGCATCGAGATGGGCCATGACGGCCTGCTTGTGCGGCATCGTGACATTCAATCCGCGAATGCCCAGCGTACGCATCGCATTGACCGCGCCGGCAATGTCCTCGACGCCGAAGCTGACGAACGTATAGTCCAGGCCGAGCACCCGATATGCGGCGTTGTGCACTTTGACATTGAATGTGAACGGCTGGCCCGCAAGCGAGCCGCAAAGAGTTGGAATCGAATGGGGCATGGTTACTTTATGTTTTCTGGAGATTGAACCTGCGATGGCCACTTCGCCATCTGGCACGCGCAGCAGATTGTCGGTTGCGAGCTCGACCATCGTGCGCCGCGTCTCGGGCGCCGCCGGTTCAATGTGCGGAAACGGCGTGACCGTCCTGCGTGTTTTGCTCATCGTCGACATGCTGGTTGTCTTATTCCGATTGGTCCAATGTTCAGCGCGGGTTCAGCGCGGGGTCGTGCGAAGAGACGAAGGGCCGCCTGTCAACGCAATCCTGTGTCCGGTATCCCGCAGATGCCCGCCGTCCACGGCGAACAACGCCAGTTGCTTTTCGACGTTGAACTGCACGATCAGATACTTGCTGTCCGCGGTGAAGACGATGCCCTGCGCCGCCTCTCCTCCGGGCGCCTCGGCGACTTTCAAAGCCTGACCGTTGCGAATCGCGAAGAGGATCACCTTGCCGCGCGCATGGCGTCCGGGGTTATCTGGGCTCAGGTTGGAGCCGTCCATCGCCTGTACGCCGATCCATTTGCCGTCGGGCGAGATCGCCACACCCTCTGGCAGCGACGGCACTGTGATGTGCTGGACCGTGCGAAACGGCGCATGCGATACGTCGACCAGCGTCACGGCGTCGGCGTCCCCCGCGAGCTTGCCCGCATATGACGGCAGCCCGGCCAACCCGACGTCGCTGACGACGGCCCATTTGCCGTCGCTCGACACGTCGATCGTGTACGGCGCCACGCCGCTCGAGAGGCGCAGGCCGCTGTCGGTCACGCGACCGTCGGTGACATCGAGGACGGCGACGCCCTGTTCATCGCGCAGCGCCACCAGCGCGTGCCGGCCGTCGTGCGTGAAGCTCACGCCAGCGAGGCGCTTTTGCGCGATCTTGAGCGTGTCCAGAGGCGTCACGTGATTCCCCTCGATGCCGAGCACCACCACGCTGCCGTCGACGCAAGTAACGAGCGCGAGGCGCCCGCTCCGGTCGATAGCAATGCCTTGCGGATGGCTGCCGAGATCAAGCCGTACGACCGCTGGCGGCGACGCCTGCAGATCGACCACCTGCAGGAATGAGTCCATCAACAGCTTTTTGGCTGCGTAGTCGTAGCGCGTCGGTGCGGCGATGAGAGCGACGCTTGCGTCTGGGGTAATCGCGACAGCCTGCGGTGGCCCCTGGATGCCGTTTTCGACTTCCACCTGTACTTTCACCTGCGGCGGGAAGTGGGTCGCGTCCAGCAGCGTCAGCGTGTCGGGTTGGGGATTGTCAGGGTACGTATCGCGGCCCTCGACACGTTGATACTTCCCATCGTTGCCTGAGACGATCCAGTCGGCACCATATGACGTGCAGGCCATGACTGCGATCGTCAGACCGGCGATCGCTCGCGCGCAGGGTGTCCGGCGCATAGTGGGTGAACGCATTTCGATGTCTCCTTCTCTTTGTTTTGTTGTGATACCGCGTGCGCGGCGGTCTCAGACCACGCTGGTCAAGCCGCCGTCGACGAAGAGCGTCTGCCCGTTCACGAAGTCCGATGCCGCCGACGCCAGAAACACCGCCGCGCCGCACAACTCTTCGACGCGGCCCCAGCGCCCCGTCGGTGTGCGCTTACACAGCCAGTCCGAGAAATCGGGATCGTCAACGAGTGCGCGGTTCAGATCGGTCGCAAAGTAGCCCGGCGCCAGCGCATTGGCCTGAATGCCGCGACTGGCCCATTCCGCGCACATGCCCTTGGTAAGCATGCGGATGGCACCTTTGGTTGCCGCATAAGGCGCGATGCCGGGCCGCGCCAGTTCGCCCTGCACCGAACAGAGATTGATGATCTTGCCTCGCCCGCGCGGCAACATGTGCCGTGCGACCGCTTGCGATACATGGAATACGCCGTCGAGATTGACGCGCAACAGGTCGTTCCAGTCGTCGGCCGGGAAAGTGTCGAGCGGCGCCCTTCGCTGGATCCCGGCGTTGTTCACAAGAATATCGATGCTGCCGATGCGTTCCTCGACCTTGTTAATCGCGGCGGAAACCTCTTCGCGTTGCGTCACATCAAATATCGAGATATCCGCGACGAGACCTTCGTCGCGCAGTTGAGCCGCGACGGCTGTCGCCTTCTGCTCATTGCGATCGTTGATGACGACGGCTGCACCCGCGCCCGCCAGGCCGCGCGCCAGCGCGAGGCCGATGCCTCGCCCGGAGCCGGTGATCAGGGCGCGCCGTCCGCTCAGGCTGAAGAGCTTCAAAATGTCGTTCATGGCTGGCTGGCGCATGCGATGCGCACCTTTGGTGTCTCCAATAGGTGTAGTTCACCCGAAGCGCCGTGCTTGCGCCAATGTTCTTTTGTGACGCTGTTATCATGAATTTTGATTACACGGGACGACCCCGTCCCAGCAACCGGAGTGAGCATGGAACTGAAGCTTCTGCGAGCCTTCGTGGTGCTCGCTGAGGAACTGCATTTCGGACGGGCCGCGCAGCGGCTATGCATCGTGCAGTCCGCGCTGAGCATGCAGATCAAGGCACTGGAGGAGGAACTCGACGTGCGGCTGCTGGAGCGCGACCGTCACAAGGTCGCGTTGAGCGACACCGGAAGGCTCTTTCTGCCCGAGGCTCGCGCCACGCTACATCAGGCAGTGCGGGCGGAGCAGATCGCCCGGCTCTCGGGCCGCGGGGAAATCGGTACGCTGCGGATCGCCTTCGTGTCGTCGGTGCTGCCGAAGCTCTTGCCGACGCTCATTCGCAGCATGCATGCGCGTTACCCGCGCGTGACGCTCGAGCTGAAGGACATGCCGACACCCGACCAGCTCGCAGCCCTTCACGACAACAAGCTCGATTTCGGCCTGATACGTCTGCCCGTTGCGGGCGCCGGACTTGAAATTCGCGTGGTGCTCGAGGAGCCCTTTGTCGTCGCGCTCCCGGACGACCACCCGCTAGCCGCGCAATCGCTCATTTACCCGACGGATCTTCAAGGCTGTCCTGCGTTCGTGCTTGCACGGCGTTACGCACCCGGCTTTCACGACGAATTGCTCGTTGCGTTGAAACGCGAGGGGGCGGTTCTCAACATCGTTCAGGAACTGGGCGAATTTACGACCATGCTCGCGCTAGTCGCCGCGGGCCTGGGCATCGGGATGATCCCGGCCGAGGCAGCCATTGCGTTGCCACCCAAAGTCGTGGCGCGTCCGCTCGAACTTGGCGATCACCGCGCGGGCATCGGACTCGCTTACACCGACGGCGACAATCCCGCCAAGCGGGCGTTACTCGGCGTGCTGGAAGAATGCGTCGGCAACGCATGGAGGTAATCGTCGCGTCCGCCCTTTCGCTGTCGCCGTGACGCTCAATGTGAGGTCTTAATGACGAAGGCGACACGAAAGGCACGGTGGTCCGCTCAGGCGCAGCTTCTCCTGTGCTCAATTATTCAGGGCGTCCGCTATACGTTCGGCAGCAGACCGCCCAAGGTGGCTGATCGAAAGTCTTACTGACCGCACTGAACCACAAGCTTACCGACTCAGGACGGACCCATTACGACCCCTCGACCAGGCACTAACGAACGCCAGACTTCCCGCACAAGCGAATGGCGTCTGATGGCCGGCCTCGGAAGTTAGAAGCGGCCCGGTACGAGGTGTACCCAAAGATTGCTCGTGCAGTTCAACGGATGAGACCTGGATCGATCTCGCCCTGATCGACTCGCAGTCGGCGGTCGCCGTCACGCAAAGCGGTCGTTCACTGGCTTTTCCGGTGTCGTTCACCGGCTTTTCCGGGGCAAGCGGCCGGCGGTCATGACGCGCCGAAGATCGGCACGAAGAGACCGGCACCGCGCTCGTCTCGCGGCGCCGTTGCCAAGCGCGCGCCTGTGTTGGGTCAACCATCGTCGCAAGCCAGTTCGGGTTTGCTGGATACGATATTCGCCGCCGCGGCGGGGTCGACGGTATGCGTGTCGACTCTCTCTGTGCCCACCGGTTCGTCCTCGACACGGACCCGGCTCAAGAAGGTGAAAGCTGCGAGCGCACACAGCAGCGTGACAATCGTGAGCCCGTCGAGCAGGCGGTCGAATGCTGCCTGATAGACGAGCTGTAGCGCAGCGGGCGCGACCTCTGGAAGTTGTGCCGCCGCATGGGCCAGATCACCGGACGCGAGCCGCGCGGCCGCGTCGGCGACAGCCGCCGGTGCGGCCGACGGCACCGCGGCGAGCAGACGCCCATGCACGAGCGCCGCGAGCAACGCGGTCACAACCGCGAGCGCGACGCCTTCGCCCGCGACCCGCGTGGTACTGAAGACGCCGGTTGCCATTCCCGCGCGGGATTTCGGCACGACACTGACCGACAGGCCGTCCATCAGCCCCCACGGCAAACCTGCGCCGACGCCAATCGCGAGCATTGGCCCGAGCGCAGTCGTTCCCGCGCCATGGTGCAATGCGCCGCCGAGCGCGTACAGCCCAGCCGCGGCGATCACCAGCCCGACTCCACAAATAACACCCGCCGACAGCCAGCGTGTCAGTGTCGCCGCGACGAATGGGACGACCAGCATGGGTGCAGAAAGCACAAGCATCAGCGTGCCCGCATGCAGTTCGTCATAGCCGTCGAAGCCGATGAAACGCAGCGGCAGCACGACGAGCAGCACGATATAGCAGTAACAGGTCGCAACCGGCAGCACCTGAACGCCGACGAAGCCCGCATAACGGAACAGCGACAGGTCCAGCATCGGCCGCGCTGCGCGCATTTCCACGACGATGAACGCCACTGCAAACACGACGAACGCGCAAAGAAGCCCGATCACGACCGGTGACGTCCAGCCGCGGGACGGAGCCTCGATCACCCCGCAGGTGAAGCAGGTGAGCGCGGCTGTGAACGTGGCCGTGCCCGCCCAATCGACCCGGTGCGCGTGCGGATCGCGCGACTCGCGCATCCACGGCACGCCGAACGCAAGGGACAACGCGCCCGCGAGCGCGCCTGCCGCGAAAATCGCGCGCCAGCCGAACTGGGCGATCAACCACCCGGCCAACACGGGACCAAAAGCGAGACCGATCCCGAAGGTCGTGCCGAGTACGCTGAACGCGCGGGTCCGCGCGGCGCCGTCGAACTCCTGCGCGAGCGCGGCGGTCCCGCCTGCCAGCGTCGCAGCGGCTGCGACGCCTTGCGCGGCGCGCAGCAGATCCACGACGACGATCGACCCTGCGAAGCCGAGCGCGAGCGAGCTCAGCGTGAAGCCTGCGACACCGTACGCAAACACCTTCTTGCGGCCGAATCGGTCCGCGAGCGTCCCCGCCGCCATCAGCAGACTGCCGAACGTCAGCATGAACGCGTTGGTGACCCAGTTCATCTCGACGGGGCTGCCGCTCAGGTCTCGTCCAATCGCCGGCGTCGCGACCGCGCCGCCGGAGAACGCGAGCGGCAACGCGAGGGCGGCCATGCACACGGCGGCGAGCACGACAAGCGGCCTCGTCGAACGGGAAGAAATCGTGGTTTCCATTAACGCTCCTCATCACATCCGGCACATCGCGGTGCGATGCATCACGCCAGAGCGACAAAGGATAATTTCGATTCAATCATGGAAAAATGACGTATAACTCCGCAGATAGCGGAATAAAATTCCATAATTGAGTGAACAGGAGGCTCGACGCGGCATGGACAATCTGAACGATATCGTCGCGTTCGTACGCACCGCAGAGACGCTCAGCTTCGTGGCGGCCGGCCACAAGCTGGGTGTCTCCGCATCGGCGATCGGCAAGACGATCGCGAAGCTGGAACGCTCAGTCGGCGTGCGGCTGTTTAACAGAACCACACGGCGCGTCACGCTCACGGACGAAGGCAGGCACTTCCATGAGCGCTGCCACCGGATCCTCGACGAACTGCGCGATGCCGAGGCAATGCTGTCGCAGGCTGCTCAAAGCCCGCGTGGCCGTTTGCGTATCAGCCTGCCCGTAATCGGCTACCGGTTCCTGCTGCCGGTGCTCCCGGCATTCAGCGCGCGCTACCCGGAAGTCGAGTTTGATCTCGACTTCAACGACCGTCTGGTTGACGTTGTCGACGGCGGCTTCGACGCGGTGATCCGCGGCGGCGCGCTTTCAGATTCGAGCCTGATGTCGCGCCGGCTTGGCCCGTTCCGCTTCGTTCTATGCGCATCACCCGATTACGCGGCGCGCGCGGGTCTGCCGCGCACGCTCGCCGAGCTAGCCGGGCACCACTGCGTGCGTTACCGGTTTCCGACCACCGGCAGGCTGCAACCGTGGGCCCTTGCGGAAGATGGCAGCGAGCCACCGAACCTGCGCACCGCAATGACATGCAACAACATGGAGGCGCTGCGGGGCGCGGTGATTGCCGGCTTCGGGATCGGCCTCATGCCGGACTTCCTCACCCGCGATGCGTTGCAGAGCGGCGCGCTCGTCACGGTGCTCGATGGTCACTCGATAGCGCCCGGTCAGTTCTCTATCCTGTGGCCGTCGAGCCAGCAACTGTCGCCGAAGCTCCGCGTTTTCGTCGACTTCATGTGCGCGCATGTGTTTCCGGAATCGTGACCCGCGGTGGTTTCGGACCGCACAAAATTAGGTTGGCCATTGCCGATGGCGAGCGGCCTCCTCCACCGGCCACGCACTACTTCAAGCAGCTTTTCCCACGCATGTCGACAACCGCGAATCGAACGCGTGGACAGCATCGTTTTCGATCTGCTGGCATCGAGTGTAGAAGCATGACACCGGCGAGCTTGTGCGTCGCCCAAACCTGGAGAGCATGCGGCGGATACGGACGTCGCGGCGCAGCTTACTCCTTCACATGCAGCGAATCGAGCGAACGTCTGCGCAACTGGGTGTCGTGCAACGCGCCCGCTGCTTCGAGCACCGGATAAGCCGTCGAGCAAAAGAGCGAGTTCAGTCTCTTCATATTGCCGATCAGGTCGAGATGCAACGCGCTGGTTTCGATCGTGCGCGAACTTTGACCGGCAAGTCGCTCGAGGTGCTTGTGCGAATAGGCTCGCTCCAGATCGCGAAAGCGCTCCTTCTCTGCGAGCAGTTGTTCAGCGCAGCGCAAATCGCTGTTCAGGAACACCGAGAGTCCAAGTCGAAGATTGCTGACGAGCCTTGCATGCAGATCATCGAGCTCGCCCAGTCCCTGGTCGGAGAAAGCAAGACGCTGCGAAATCTTTTTCTCCTCGATGTCGCTGACAATGCGTTCAATGATGTCGCCCGCATGCTCAAGATTGATTGTCAGCGAAATGATGTCGGTCCAGCGACGACTCTCTGCTTCGTCGAGTTGTTCGCGTGAGATGAGCGTCAGATAACTCTTTACTTCTCCGTAGAGCTGATCGACGTCGTCGTCCATGCGCATCGTTGCCCGGGCTACGGCCAGATCGTTGCGCCGCAGAAGCTCCGACACGTTATCCAGCATCACGCGCACGATATCTCCGATACGTAGCACCTCGCGTGATGCATTGGCGAGTGCCAGGCCGGGCGTCGTGAGCCCCGCCGGGTCCAGATACATCGGTCGCAGTTCGCCACCGGGCACAGGCCGGTCGGGAAGCAGTCGCCGGCAGATGGCCGCCACGCGACTGACGAGCGTCAGACACGCGCAACAGCGCACGGTGTTGTAGATCACGTGAAATCCGACCACCGCTTCACGCGGATTGGCGATGATTGCAGGAATCCCGCGGGCTAGAAGCGTGATCAACGGGAGGATGATCAGCGCGCCGCCGACCTTGAACGCAAAGCTTCCGACCGATAATCGCCGTGCAGCGGCGTTCTGCGGCAGTGCGCTGATCAGCGCAAGCATCCCGCTGCCGAGATTGGCGCCTACTACGAGACAGAGCGCGACTTTCAGCGAGATCACGCCGGAAGATGCGAGCGTCGCCGTCAGGAGCACCGCAGCGAGACTCGAATACGACAACATCGCGAAGGCGGCGCCCACCAGCGCGTCGAGCATCGTGTCGCCGGTGAGTGCGCCGAACATGACACGTACGCCCGTACCTTGCATCATCGGCTGGGCTGCCTCGACGATCAGGTGCAGGGCAAGCAGAATGAGGCCGAGCCCGATAATCGTGCGGCCCGCCTGGCCCGCCCGGGTTTGCTTGCGGGTCAGAAAGAGAGGGACGCCAATGAGAAACATCAGCGGCGATAGCCAGGAGAGATCGAGCGTCAGCACACGTGCCATGAGCGCCGTGCCGACGTCCGCGCCGAGCATCACCGTCAGACCGCCTGCGAGCGAAACCAGCCCTTGCGCGGCAAACGACGTGATGATCACAGCCGTAGCATTACTGCTCTGCACGAGACTCGTCACGCCGATGCCGGCGAGAAACGCGCGCAACGTGCTTCCGGTGCTGCGCCCGAGGATTGCGCGGAGATCCGCGCCCAGTACCCGGAGGATACCGGTACGTACAATGTGCGAGCCCCAGACAAGAAGGGCCACGCTCGACAGCAGATTAAGAAGAATCAGCACGGCAGATCGGCTTCCCCAGCAGACGCGAATATGTCCTCACAACGTCCGCAAACGGACGGCGAAATGTGACAGTAGTGTTACACAACTCGCCGACGTTTCAAGAATATGTCTCAGGCGTTTTCCAGCACGATGCCTTCAATGATCTTGGAAACGACCTCACATTTATCGGTGATCGTCTCCAGCAGTTCATAGACAGTCTTCAGCTTGATCAGCGTCTTGACGTTTTCCTCCTCCCGGAACAGGCGCGAGATCGCCGTGCGAAGCAGTCGGTCCGCGTCAGATTCGAGGCGATCGATCTCCTGGCAGCACTGCCGGATCTGGTCGGCCTGCTTCATGTCCGACAGCATCTGCACGGCTTGCTGGACCTGTAATGCGGTCTGCGTGCTGATACGCGCGAATTCGATCGCATCGTCCGGTAGTGCTTTGACGTCGTACAGGGTGATGGTGTTGGCGATGTCCTCGACCACGTCGATGATGTCGTCCATCCCGTTCATCAGCTTCTGAATGTCATCCCGATCAATGGGTGTAATGAACGTCTTGTGCAGCAGGTCGTTGCAGTCGTCCGTCAGCTTGTCGGCCGATTTCTCGGCGACCTTGATGTTGCCGCGATGGCGCTCGGCTTCGTCGAGATCTTCGATCAATTTTTCGAGTTCACGGCTGCCGTCGACGATGTAACGGGCGTGGGCATTGAAAATCTCGAAGAAGTTGCCCTCACGGGGCATGAAGCGACCGAACATATGCGGATCACCCGTCAGCGACGGCGCGCGTATCGCCCCGTCATGAAAAGTTCACATTCTAACGATTGACCGGAGTGAGACAAAAAAGACGGACTTCACGGCGGCCGCGAAGCGAATGCTTTGACAGAACGCAGTCGCGGGCGTGATGGATTGACAGGGCGGCGCGCGGGCATGTTCTCGCGATCTGACATCACCAGGATTTCACTGGCCTATCCGCAGGAGTGTCCTGAAGTTGCCCGTGCAGAGCACTTCGGGTCGCGCCGCGCAACGCGCCCGCCGAGGCGGGAAAACATCCAGGACGTCGCCCGCAGGAGGCCCGGCGCTTCCCCTTCGCTGCATTGCGACGGTCCGCCGTTGCGTGATACCGTGACCATGTCCAGGGAGGATTCGCGTGATGGCCAAGGTCTCAGCTGGGGTAGGTCCGAAATTCCCTCAAGTCGTGGTCCTGTTCGGTGCCACCGGCGATCTCGCGCGGCGTAAGTTGCTGCCGGGCTTGTTCCATCTGTCGAACGCGGGATTCATTCCGGGCTGCAGGATCATTGCCGTCGCGCTCGAAGACATTCACGTCGACGACTTTCGTCGCACGGCACGCGGCGCGCTTGACGAGTTTTCCTCGCGCAAGCTCGCTCAGCCCGAATGGGACAAGTTCGCGGCCAACCTCGACTACGTGCCACTGACGGCTGGCGCCGACGCACTGAAGGATGCAGTACTGAACGCCGAGAAAAGCTTCGATGGCGAGTGCCGACGCTTGCATTATCTGAGCGTTCCGCCCAATGCCGCGTTGTCCGCCGTCGCGATGCTCAAGGAAGCGGCTCTCGTAGAACGCTCGCGAATCATCATGGAAAAGCCATTCGGCACCGATCTGGCGAGCTCTGTTTCGCTGAATGCCCGCTTGCATGAGGTCTTTGAGGAGGAGCAGATTTTCCGGATCGATCACTTCCTCGGTAAAGAGCCCGCGCAGAATATTCTCGCTTTCCGTTTTGCGAACGGCTTGTTCGAGCCCATCTGGAATCGCAACTTTATCGACCACGTGCAGATCGACGTGCCGGAAACACTGGGCCTCGGCAAACGCGCAGGGTTCTACGAGCAAACGGGCGCGTTTCGCGACATGGTCGTCACGCACCTGTTCCAGATTCTCGCGTTCATGGCGATGGAGCCACCCACGTCGCTGGAACCGTCGCCGATCAGTGAGGAAAAGAACAAGGTCTTCCGCAGCATGCTGCCGATCGAGCCGACCGATGTCGTGCGTGGCCAATACACCGGCTATCGAGCCGAGGAAGGGGTGAGTCCCGAATCGGAAACGGAAACCTTCATCGCGTTGAAATGCTCGATCGACAACTGGCGCTGGGCCGGCGTCCCGTTTTATCTGCGCACCGGCAAGCGTCTGGCCGAAGGGCAGCGCATTATTTCCATCGCGTTTCGCGAGCCGCCCAAGAGCATGTTTCCAGCGGGCTCCGGCGTGGGTTCGCAAGGCCCGGATCACCTCACGTTCGATCTGGCGGACGCGTCGAAAATGTCATTGTCGTTTTATGGCAAACGCCCCGGCCCGGGCATGCGGCTCGACAAGCTGAGCCTGCAATTCGCGATGCGCGACACGGGGCTGATCGGCGATGTACTGGAGGCCTATGAGCGCCTGATTCTCGACGCAATGCGCGGCGACCGCACGCTGTTCACAACGGCCGAAGGCATTGAACGGCTCTGGCAGGTCTCCACCGGCCTGCTCGAAGCGCCGCCACCCGTGCGCTTTTACCAGCCCGGTTCGTGGGGGCCGAATGCGATCCATCAGCTCGTTGCGCCCCGTGCATGGCGACTTCCGTTCGAGCGAGCGTGGCGCGATCCGAATGCCCTTGGAAGTTAACCCTTTTGCATGCCCGGACTGATTAGCCCGAGCATCTCGAAGCTTAAACCGTTCGCAACATCCCGCCGTCGACGAAATAGGTCGATCCAACGCTATAGCTTGCACGGTCCGAACAGAGAAACACGATGAAGTCTGCCAGCTCCGCAGGCGTCGCGAAGCGGCGGATTGGCGCGAACTCATCAGCCACCTTTTGCAGATGCCCTTCCCAATCCCCGCCCGTGCCCTGTGTAAGCTCTTTTGCGGTCTTGATCCAGTCGGGTGTAAGGACAAGGCCCGGATTAATCGTGTTCACGCGGATATTATCTTTGACCACCTCGTTCGCGAGATTTTTTGAAAACATCATCAGCGCGGCTTTGGTCACGTTGTAAATGGGCTCGTAACCCAGTGGCTGCGCCGCGCAGATCGACGCGTTATGAAGGATCGCGCCGCCGCCTCGTTGCTTCATCGATGGCACTAGCCCCCTTGCGAGTCGAACGGCTGCCATCACGTGCAACTCCCAATAGGCCTGCCATTTCTCGTCGGGCGCTTCCATGATCGTCTCGTTGCTGCCGGTTCCTGCGTTGTTGAACAGGATGTCTGCGCCGCCGAACTCCTGGATAGCCGCATTGACCAACGCGTCGACGCCTTCTGTCGTGCCCACATCGCACGCAACCGGCACGACGCGTACGCCGCAACGCGCGGCAATGTCTGCCGCCACCTGTTCGAGCCGTTCGCGTTGCCGGGCAGCCAGAACCAGATTCACGCCTTCGGCTGCGAACCCTTCCGCAACCGCCAACCCAATGCCGACACTTGCGCCCGTCAGCACCGCAACTTTCCCGCGCAGTTTCAAATCCATGATTCGTCTCCGTTCCATGTTGTGTAGCGTGCAGTATCGATTGACGACCAGGTCTCGGGGAGCCTGAGGCCGCATTGATCATCCTAGGCGACGGCTCAAACTTTGAGGCGCCTGGCGGCCTTTGCCCGATACCAGCCCACTGCCATCGCGGTCGCGGTCGCGGTCGCGGAGGATTTTTTTAATCGTTATGGCGCGTGTCGCATCCGCAAGCGCGCGGTAACCTGCGGTGCGCGTCCTTCGAATGCGCTCGAGGCGTAGTCGATGGTCTGATCGCTCTCAGGCGTCGGGAACTGTATTTTCTGCTGGGGCAATGCTGCGGCGATGCTTGCCGCACGCATCCGCTCATGTCGTCGCCGAGCGCGCCGGCGTGGTAGACCCCGCCATGCCCTTCAATGATGACCAAGGCAGGCATCATTGCCGCTCACATCCAGTGGCTTCGGCATGCCCATTATCGGCTGCTCGCAGAGGGCGAATCAGTGGGCGATCTATCGCAAAGCGCCGCAGTACCCGCTCGCACACTTCTGACTGAGTTCCCACCCGATTGCAAAAGCCGCGATACGAGAACAAGTTCGTTCTTTGCGATCGTGACCAGCTTTGTGTGCTGGCAGCTCGCGCCCACGCAGCGCGCACTGCAGGCCAATCACCGCCTGAAAATCGTGTGTCGCATAACGAAAAAATTTGTGATGCCGCAGATTTTGTTGTCTTTGACCAGCCCTTCCCCGCTCCCCGCACACTTTGTTGTCTGCCGATAAATCCTACGGACGTTCACTAAAGTCTGCGGGAAAAAAGGGCTCCAAGGCCCGCGCTTACGTTGCAGCATTAACTTGCAACGGATGAACAAAGTCTGCGGGATCAGATCGTGTTGCCCCGCCAGCATGGATTCCACGGACGCAAAGTGTGCGGGAAGGCGGCCTGATGGGAGTCACACGAGCATCGATTAAAAGGGCTGAGACAGCTGAATGCTGCGTCGCACCAGCGCATTGCTGCACTAAGGTTACGCCGGCGGACGCGCCATTAGCGCCCCGAATGAGTCCTATCGGGACGACCTTCGAGTCCAACCTCACCCCTTGTTACGAGGATGGTGTCATCCGCAACATCGTTCGCCCGAAGTAGACTTTTAGACAAATCGTCAGATACATCGCAGAGCACGAATTGATAGTAATTTTCTATTTAACTAGCTGCTCTTCAGACTTTCTTTAGTCGTTCGAAAACATGGGCAATGCAAAGGTCAATATTTAATTTGTGGGTGATACCACCTTTCGAACCCAGATGACGCTCCTTTTTGAAAGTTTGCGTCAATACACCCGCACTACCGACTGTCACTGTCGGATAGTGAATTCAACCCTAGGATCTGGCGACGCTGCTCTCTAGTGAAACTACGCAGCCGCAATCCCGCCCGCCGTAACGCTTCATCTAATGTGCCCATTTGTTGCTCGGACGCCCGAGTACCGAGCCAAGAAATGACCCGCTCGTGGTAGGCGGAGTGAGATTCAACTAGATTTTCCAGACAGGCAGCGAAAGGCTGGTTTCGACGCGCCCCTCCACGGAAGCCAGCCTTTTCGAGAATAGCCACTTTACTGCCCCGAACAGGAGGCTCCATCAACATGATTTTCATGTATGCCTCCCGGATCTGATCCGTAGTTGGTTCGTTGTTCCTGTACGAACTCTGCGGTCGCCACGACCGATGTGCTCGATTGAAAGCGATGAACCAACCCGGATCATTTTCTTTTAACGTCTTGTACAGCCCCGGTTGATACTCCGAAGCTGTTGTAATGCGAGTCTCCGATGAGATAGTTCTCACCAATGCGCGCCAATCCGCGCGCAGCTTATTGACTTCTTTCTGGGACAATTTTTTCGTACAAGCTCCTTCCTCTTTAATTCTCCACGATAAAGCTGTTGCCCTGGTTATATTTAGCTCTTGTGCTGCCCGACGAAGAGTCTTCCCTTCATCAAGCAGCGCATAAAAGCGCTGCTGATAGCGAGATCCGTATGCTAAAGGAATAAATTTTTCACCTTCGCTTTTCGTCAGGCCTGGTGATCTATATGAAACACCGCACGTACAAACAAGCTTGAACCATCCCGATTTTCTCAACGATCCAGAAAACTCAATTACGTCAGAATCTCGATGTAACGCACCCTTGCACAAGTTGCTTTCAAAATTAGATTCGCCCAATTCGAATTCTTTCGAAACAACTGTCGATTTGCCTCGATCTTTTGGTAGATACGACCCTGAAAATGAAACACAATGCTCAAGAAAACACTCCGCTGCGATGAAGAAAAAAGGGTGAATAAGTTCACGATGGATTGCACGATCCGACAAACCAGCTATCCAATTTGCGACCCTCGATGCATTCATCCCCGTCATAGAGCAATATTGCGCACCATAATAGTCAAGCCAAGCCGATATAAAAGCACTTTGCCTCACTGTCGAATTGGCCCGAGTAAATCCAGAATCCCGAAGAAGATCGCGAAACCTCTGTGACGAACTATATGCTTTTCCCTTTTCTCTCAGCCTAACGCTCGCTCGAGAAACGTCTTCTATTGCCGATTTCTCAGGAGGAAACTCATTATCAAAAATAGTCTTGTCAGTTTTTCGAATTGATTTATTAAGTTTAAAACACTCAGTTTCGCCAAGAAAACTCTGATCAACCGTCTTCAGAAGAGTAGAGTGCTTTGCACAACAGTACACTCCGGTCAATTGATGGTCAATCTTCCAGTAGAATGGCTGCCCATTATCTCTCCACTCTTCAATACATTCTGAACAGTATCGCAGAGTTTTCCTGCGTTCACCATTAGATCCGCCAAATGCTAACGGTAAGCCGCCCCTAGAGGGGCTCCGAAGCATTTTTTTCATTAGTTTTTCACGTGTTGGCTGAGAACACATTGTCGTCAAGTATTGAAATTCCGTAAAATTCTTGACGATTTCTTCGCCTGTCAAATTCCAATAGTCACGGGTTTGTTGCGCCAGGCGCTCTATTGCGCTCGGAAGGCGAGTATTGACCACGCAGGCATACCCAAATAATGACTTCCTCAACTGATCAGTGGATCTAAGCCCCATCAACTCCGCATATCGTCCAAAATTGCTTTCAAGTGACTCTCCCTCCATTAATGGAAGCAGCGCGATAGCCATAGCAGCATTCCTCCCTAACTTCACTTAGAACGTTGCCTACCAAGTTAATCACGCCACGTGTGTTCGCGACGTGAGCTTACTCCCGACGTTCTCAGACAATCCACATATGCGCACGCAAGTTCAAGAACTAACGAAAACCTTGAATCTAAAACCAAGATCACGCTTAGTGTGTGTCTACCTCTACACGGTGCAATACACGCGAGGGTCGCGTCCGGTTAGATTTATTGAATTCCCTAATCCAATTTCTGTCGTACCGGTAAAGTGTCCTATATAGCTTCGGGTCAAGCCGATAGGACGATGTAATACGCTTGTCGGGTCGAGCCTTCTCAACGATGGAACGCCAGCGGTCACGCATGCTCTGAACCATATCTGGATGGATTCCCTCATAGGCGTAAAAACCGATAAAATGCGCCCACCGCAAGAACTTTGGATTTATGGAAGGAAATCCTCCAGAAAAATTGACCAAGCCGAAATTATCGGCAAAGCGCATCGATATAAGATTTTGATAACGCGCCCCATAACTCTCCACTATCCTAGTGCTTTCAGCATCGCCCAAGGGCTCTGAAGCTTTGTAGATGACTCCGCACGAGCAAACGAGCTTCCATTCCTGATGATTACCTGCACATTTTGTCCACGAATCGTTCGTTCGATGAATAATTCCTCTGCATAACTGCGCAATTTTTCCTTGACATGAAAAATCTGCCATATCTTCTGGTGATACCGAATTGATGTGCACATTTTGAGCATGAATCGCTGGAACAAACGAACCGGGCGCCATACAGCGCCGATTTAGCAGCGATTCAGTGGAGATGAGCAGAAAGGGATGAGATGGTTCTCCGCTCCTTCGTTGATCCAGGAAATTGCACAGCCAAGTGGACAGTTTTAGCGGACTTAATCCACCCAGTTGACAATACTCCGGGCCGAAATGCTCCAAGACACAAGTTCTAAACGCACGGACGTCCACCCCACCCGTCGGCCACATCAACCCCGCCGCCTGAAGCAACTCACGGTACTTTGCTGGCGAAAGAAAACTGCCTTCGGCCATCCTGTACCGCGCACTAAGTTTTGCAACATCCCCGATTGCTTCCCTTACGCATGATTGAGTTCCTGCTACGATTTCTTCATCGTCCTCCTGCTTCAATGCCGTGACTGTTGGATCCGTGACATTTTGAGGAAAACTCCTTTTCGCCAACTTCAGTAGGCACAAATGGATGGGGCACATGTACACACCCGGAAGTTGGTGATCGACTAGCCAATGTGGGGGGATCCCACTCTCCCTCCATTGCATTAGACACTCTTCACAATACCGAAACTTCGCCACGCGCTCGCCGTTCCAGCCGCTGACGCTTCTCCGCAGACATCTGCTGACAGGCAACGTAAGCATATTTGCGAACATTGAATCTCTCTGTTTCTCGAGAACACATGCGGTTGCATAGTAAAACTCTGTACTTCGCCTGACTATTTCTTTTGCATCTAGGTTCCAGTAGTCTCTGGCTTGGTCAGAAAGATGATTTATTCCGCTCGGAAGCCTTGTTTCGGGCTTGCACGGATAACCAAAGAGGCGACGCCTCAGCAGCAACGTAGTGCCAGCTCCAGTGAACTCAGCATATCGTCCGATATTGCTGCCGATCGTTTCTCCATCCAAAAGAGGAAACAGCGCAATGGCCATAGCAAATCTCTCAGCTGTCAAGGTTTGGAGTCGAATGCAGTCAAAACGAGATTCGCTTGGTGACCCTAGGAACTCTTACTCGCAGACCAGCGGTTCCCCAACAGCTCCCTTCAGCGAATCTGCGGGAGCCTTCTTCTGGTAGAACCGTCGTGCTGCTTCATTACTTAGGTCCTGAGATGATGCCCTCGGGTATTCCTTTTGCACTGCGTTCACAAGCGACGACGCCAAATCCTCTGGTACTCCGAGGAGCAACAGTCTCGATACCGCACTGATCGCGGACTCATTCTTATCGTGCT
Source organism: Paraburkholderia metrosideri (assembly GCF_904848625.1). Lineage (GTDB taxonomy): Bacteria > Pseudomonadota > Gammaproteobacteria > Burkholderiales > Burkholderiaceae > Paraburkholderia > Paraburkholderia metrosideri. The sequence continues at coordinate 229,193 of NZ_CAJHCP010000002.1, read as the reverse complement.
CCATCGCCAGCTCTTGATTGCCATGCCGCCTCGCTTCGGCTTCTATCGATTCAACGATGTCGTTGAGTGTGTCGCCCAACAAATCGTCATATGCAATCATCCGCGCTTTATCCCCGGAGCGGATAGCGTTCATCATCGGCCTCAATGAAACCATCTTTTCATCGAACACATCCCCAACCAACCTTTTGGTAAGCCTCTCCGCGCCAGAGGAGATTGCTGCGTACTGTGCTAACTGGAACAGAGGCACCGCAACGCCGGGTAGCCATTGAGTCAAGAATGACAAATACTGTCGCAACTCATCAGAAAGGGGACCAGGATTAGCGAGCCACTGATACTTCTGCAACTGATTACAGAATCGGCGCCAGTCATCCTCATTCCGCATTCCGTCCCAGGTTATTACGCCTTGACTGCTGATACGTCGCGCCGATCGCAGCGTCTTCCGGAACAGCTGAGCCGCTTTTGGTGTTCCGCTGACAATGACCGGAATTTTAACCACGTTAGTCAGATTGACAAAAAAATCGAATAGTGGGTCGTTCCGCACAACCGCCTGCAGCGCGTTCTGCATTTCGTCGATCACAATAAGACCCGTCTGATGCCGCTTCGAAATACGGTGCAGCTTATTCGCGTAATCGGCCAGCGTCGCTCGCGCCCCTGTTTCCGCCGTGTAGTCAGTTCCGAGCAAGCGATCAAACTCTAGTATCAAGAGTTTGAGCGTGCCCTTCAAGCTAGCATCCTTAGGACAGTCCACCTTTACCCATACTACCTGGTTCAAACCATAATCCTCATGGTGGATCACCTTCGGCAATAGCCGGAGTGCGGACTCTAAGGCCGTTGTCTTCCCGCTGCCAGAAAGTCCAAATACGCCCGCACAATAGGCATGCGAGCGCTCGTGAGGATAGATTGGGGCAAGCTCCCCATCTTGATTCGCAAGATAACGGTCCTTGATGCCTTGCACATATTCGTCCCCGATATTCACTCCGATGTAATGCTGTCGCACAATGAGCTGTATCGTGCTAACCACGTCGAGATGTGCGGGCAGCGCCAGTACAAATCGGGATAGTCTTCCGACGGCATGCAAGCGATACTCTTCTGACCTACACCGCTCATCCTCTGAAAACGCAATAGGCACATCAAGCGCCTTCAGGATCGACCGTTTGTCCCAAACGGGACCGAGTGCAGAGATCAAGGGATTTTTTCGATATTCTGGCAATAGATCATCTCCGTTGTAGTACCGCGCCTCAACTGACTCAATGCACTGCTTAATGTGTTCAGTTTGGTTCGACTTCTTACCTGAAATTACCTTCGCAACCGCTTCGTTGATGCTCATGATGTGCTCCTATCTGTCCTGTTCCTCGAGCAACTCCCTCGCACGCTTCTCGCGTAGCTCTTTGGAGGTCATCCTGCTAATTTCGCCTGAAGGCACGTTCGTTTCATTTAAAGACTTCTCATAAACGTCTCCTTCTTCGTCATACGTTTCCTCTTGCTCTACAGGGACGCCCACGCGGGAGCCTTGCACGATCTTCTGGATGAAATTTTTGAAAGAAGCACCAGTCTTTCTGTTCCGCCTAGTTTTCTCGGCATCCTTCGATGCATATTTTTCCAACAAACCTTTACTCATCGATCGCTCGACGCTACGCATTTCATCCATATCCTTGATGTCAGGACGGGTCTTACCTGCCTCGCGCAAGGCCTTCGCCGTCTTCGATGTCGCTTCCCTCGCGATTTCCGAGATGTTGTAATCAGTCTTAGCACGCTCAGGTTCACCCGCTTCTTTAGCCATTCCGCGAGCGGTTGCATCAAGGTCTTTCCCGAGACTCTGTTCTTGGTATGTAACGCCCTGCAAGTTTCCGACGTCGTGTTCCGAAATCGGGCACGTGATCGGCTCACCCAAACCGAGTATCTGAATACTACTGTTGTCGGTAGAGTCGAATGTGATTTCAACTTTTGTCTCGGTTCCCTCCGCGCGGAACATTGCTTGACGTTCGACGAGATCAAACGTCGGACATTCATAGTGCAGATGGTTATGCAGTATTCCCTGAGCATCGATTGAAACTGTTGTTTTTGGCATAACCTTGGCCCGAAACTCGTCTACAGCAACGTGCCTTCCGCATCCGTTAATCTCCGTTCCATACTTCCAAAGATTGAGCGGCGTCGGCGCAAGCTCCCGTTCAATCATTTTTGCAGGAGTTGGATAGCCGCGAATTACGCGAGTGTTGTAGCTCAGCAATGAGTGGCAAATGACCCGCCGAAGCTGTTTCAGATCGAGCGCCGCGTGGTACGCAGGATGTGAGACTCCACGATCGAATGAGCTTTTCTCTACTATTCCTGGAACAAGCGAGTTCCAGATTGCTGGAATAATCCCAAAACGCCGCTCCATCACGCTGCGAAGATCTGGACGATAAGCAGGCGCATTCGACACGTTCACGCGGTAGTGAGAAATTAATGGGTGCGCTTTGTGAACGCTACTGACCTCCCCCTGATCCGCATATATGCCCTCGCAGAGGCGGCAAGCGGGCCACTGTTCCTCGCGAATATAAATATCTAATGACCTGCAGAATTCGACCTTCGGACTGATCGCGTTCACAAGCGCCATCATTGCCCCATCCCAACATGGTGGATCGAATGTGAGATGAAATCCGACGGCCATTCCAGAGTAATCGTCAATTACTAGATACAAAACTGGTCGACCAATAACTTTCGTTCGCAGAATCTCGCCAACCAGATAGATGTCAAGGACAGTCGCGTCGATATGAAACCGTTCTCCCGGTCCCTTCGTTGTTCGCAATTGACCTTTTAGTGGTCGCTCATGAAGTAGATATTGCTTAAGACCGACCTTATGAATACGCCGGTCCTCGTATGTAAAATTTTTCAGTATGTAATATTGCAACTGCCTGACCGTGATGACAATTCGACTACTCAACCTAAGCTCGACCATTTCCCCTTTTTCGTTGTACACGACCCTGTCCCGTAGGAAAGTCGCACGTAGCCAGTTCAACGCCTGCTCAAGTGTCTTCTGGGATCTCTTCCCCTTTCCGTACTGGAATGAGTAGTAGTAGTCTGCAGCCAATGCAATGAGCCGCCGAACCTCTTGATCACACGCGGACGCGCCGAACTTCCTACGCCGAGGATCCTTGCCCGGTCGGGATTTCCATTCCCTCTGCTGATTTCTTCTCCCACTCAGATCATAGTCATCAGCGGCGGCTGCAGGAGTTAGTCCTTGCTGACAGTAGCGACGGAACGTTCGATATACCGTATCTTCAGATATTTTTGAATGTTCGCAGTAGCGCAATATGCGTTTTCGACGAGTCTCAGGTAGAATTAATGCTTCGAATTCGTCTCCGTAATATGACGGCTCGGGCGCCTCGCCCTTTTCGTTCAAAGGCAGGTCGAAGGTCAGCAGGCCAGCGATAAGTTTCCAGCCTTTTGACTTTGTCGGGTCAAGCAATATCTCCCTATATTTATCCGATCTGTTCGACAATTCGAATGGATGTATGCTACGCCTATCTGACACGTCGGTTGGCAACTTATTCAATCGATCGAGCGCGTCTAATTTTCTATATTGCTCAGATAGGCGATCCATCAACTCATCCGTTTTCTGCTTTATGGGTAACGCCTTACGATTCCTGCTTGATTTCTTATCATGTTCAATATCGATGAGATGCGTCCAACGCGATCCCTTCCCCGTCTTAAGGACGATGTAAACGGTCTTACCAAACCGTTCTTTTAAAACGTCGCACACGGCAAGCGGTGACGGATATATGGATTTCATTAGCACGGCATTCTCCGCATTGTTTCATCAAAGCGCTAAGCATTCCTTTTCGGCCTCCAAATCTCACTAAATGACAGCTGAATAGGATCGGGAACGTTTAGACTGAACGCTAAATATTTGGCGCCGGCGAGCTGCCGAAAGGCTTGAACAGCTGTACCCGAAGCCAGTTCGAAGGTGTGATCGACGTACCGGCAAGCGTCAACCACGCGCACGTCTTTTCGCCTTCGAAAAAATCGGAGAATTTCCCGCCGAGCTATCAACTCGAAATCCGATAGCTGCCTCCCGACTGTATCGTTGTGAGCCCGGAAAATCCAAGCCAGATTTTTCGACCGATTTGCATGCATGCCGTTAGCTGTGACCAACCGGTAGATCGCTCCCTCGTTCTCCCACATCCGGCGTTCGATCAACTGCATACGTGTAAGCGTCTCACTCGCATTCGAACGTGCCGACTTAACTGAATTCGCTTCCCTTATGTACGTGCTGCCGCGTCGAACATTGAGTACTAAATCAGTGCTTAGTACCGCTGATTCGGATCGACCATCGTATCTGGGATGATCGACGTTGACGGAGAGTGCTGCACGTTGCGTTTTTTCTCTGTCGAGAGCGTACTGGTCGAAGATCGTCAAAACATCGTCGCGCCACCACGCCTCTAGGAACGCCGCATGTTCCGCGTCGGACATCAGATGCAGTTCATCCGCAGCTGCTTTCTCACATACCAATCGAGTCTTGGTTCCTGAGCCGGGCATATCCCGCGTGTGAAACCAGCGCAAATACGCGCCTGCTTTCTTCGCACGCGCCTGCTCGTTGAGCTTTCGATGAAGAGCGTGCTTCTTCATTCTCAGCGTTCTCGTCGACATAACCGACCTCCTGTCGCGGGATGCGATTGTTAATCGATGCGGGTATTCCTCTTGGCATTCGAATTGTTCGTGTTGTCATTTTAACCTCCAGCACGATCCTGTCTTCGGATTGCATCTGAGCGCGCGAGCCACGCGCTCGACGTCCCGTTCACTAAAGATATATTTCTCGCCCTGGTGGGTCAGACGATCCCCTTGGCGGCACGACCGAAAATCTCTTCAAGAGATTGCATCTTTTCCTCTCTAGTCTTTTTGGCGCGAAGCTCGGCGTTGATTTTGTTAGTCAATCCATTCTTCGCGGTCAGAAGAATAATTTCGGCCAAGCCACGCGATAGGCCGAGACTTGCGACACTCTTGCACAACTGCAGGATGTTCAGACCAAGACGTTTCTGAATCAAAAGGTCAATACCAAATTCCCCGACCAGGGAGGCAAGCTCTTTGTATTGTCCGCGCAGTGGCTCGGGCAAATATCCACCTCCGCGGCCAACTTCCAGCCAGCCCTTTCCGCCGAGCTTCTCGGGTGTTGTGTTAATGGCCGTGAATGCCTTATCCCGTTCCATATCAAGGACGATACAGTCGACATGGGTATAACCAAGCGTAAGGCACGCAGTTAAACGACGATGGCCATCGACCAGTTCGCGATCCCTAGTAATCAGTAGGGGGTAGAGAACTCCATACACCTTAATGACTTCGATCAAATACTTCAGTTTTTTTCCATCTGCGGTTCGAGCCTTCGGGTTGTATGGAGCAAACTCGATTGTCGCAATGGGGACGCTCAAAATTTTTCGATCCGCTACCTTGCAATCAAAAACAACGTGGGTCACCTTAGTAGTGCTCATTTCCCGTTCTCCTGTGTTTCTCCGACCATTCAAGAGTTCGTCTCGTTCAGCTTCGAACATTGGACCTAGTGCATCGAGCGCTGTCCTATTGCTAGCAATCCGCGTTTCGCTACCGGAGCCCGCTGGGTCGTAAGCATGCTTACATCTAAAGCGGATCCCTTCTCGCGTTGCCAGAGCCTGCGTCCTCTCGCTAGTCGACGCTCCCTTTCTCATCCGCAGTATTTTTCTTGCAACGTCAGCCTCAAGAAAACGATTGTCCTCGGGCAAAGGTGCCGGCCAACAAACTGTGGAGACTCACAATGCAACGATGTTACCGGCTTGAGGATCGGGGGACGGGTCGGCAACTCGGCCTATGGTCGTCATCCTGCTAGCTAGATGAAACGAATCTGCGCGCTATCGCCAACGACGCTCCCGCAGGACGCGGTTGACCAAAAAATCTTCGCGATGCACTGTGGTACGAATGGCGCAATCTCTCGCCTTGTAGGTGACCGCATGCTCGACACGCCGAGAGGTCGCAGCACTCCCATCGGGACAGTCCACGCCTATGCGTTGCAACGATTGAACCACTTTGATCCACCAATGAACCACCGTGAACGCGTCAACTTTTGCGTCGAGGACGTTATCGACGTGGACACGGCGAGGGATACCGATTCGATTGCGCGCGGCGAGGTAACGCATCAGACCCCGGACAACTGGCGTTGGCGAGAAAGATGCGGGATGCAGAGCAACGGCCGCGTTGTGCCTCCATGTTATATTTTCGCAATCACGTTTCGCTATCTGCGTCGTGAAGTCCTGACTCTCAGCGCTGGACTTCAAGTGGATTTCCCTCAATTTGATGCCAAGCGTTTCAATCGCGAATTTCAACGTCTTGGCGCTCTCATGCGAAAGATCAACAGCGCAGACCACGATGACTCCACGAGCAGCCAGCCTTGCTATCTGAGCGGCGGTTGAGAACAGACACTGAGAATGGTCGTCGGGTGAATCTATGGCGACAAACCGGGTTTCTGAAAAGCGGCGATCCGCCAAGACCATACGCAGACGTAAATCGAAGTTCTGCCTCCCCGTTACTTTGAGGATGTAACATTTTCGCGCTGGATCCTGATCGCACCGCATGTTTGACGATCCATGTTCCACCAGAAATCGCAAAACGCCAGACATCGCACGCTTTCGGGAGCGTGAATCGGGCCCATCTATTAGCACAACCTCGACTGGGCAGTCGAAGGCACACTCTTGACGATAAGGGCCGCGTCGACGGGCTCTGCCGTCTGCGACGGGTTCCTGCGAGGCTGCCATTGGCCAGCAAACCGGTCGTGAAGCATTCTGAGCCACAAACTCCAACCCCGTTGTCACATGTGTAAAGTCCGCTGCGGCTGATTGACATTCCCGAGCATAAACATTAGACGAAAACATATCCCTTCTCCTTCGGAGAACGGTTGACAAACGGCTCGATCAGGGTCACCATCTGTCGCGTCGAAGGACAGGGTCGGTTTGCCTGCTGAGCCGACAATAGCGGATGCTCCGTTTCCCGACGAGGCATCCGCTTTCACTTTGCGCGGACTATTCTGGCCGCGCCATTTTTTGCAGTAGATCAAGCAACAACTCTACGATTTCGAAGCCTAGTGATCTCACTGCATATAAGTTTTCGCTAACAGCCCTCCTTCAAATGTAATAAAGCTGAAATCGCTGCTTGCGAAATCCTCACTTAGAGAGGCACGCGAAGATTGAAGCGAGTCTCTAAACTTCTGTGTAGAGACGGGACGCGTCGTCGACTACGACGTTAAGCGCGACACTGGACGAATCCTGTCGCTGCCCTCTGCCACGTACCGAACGCTTCCGAGGAACGACCAAGTATCTTGAGATCGATGACCCGCGGACGCTCGTTCGCAGATTCCGTTCCTCCAAATCAGCTGGTTGATTCTTCGCTCCCCAAGCATCCACTGTTATAGGTCCAGACAATTCCGGGTAGTCCATATTTTTCAAAGGCATCAACAAGCAGAGCCGTAGCATGCTTGGTTGCCGGGTCGAAGTCTATCCGGAATGCCAGAACGCGTCGGCTCAGACAATCAATAACGGTAGTCAGGTAAAGCGCTCGCGGTGCCGCGTGAACTTGCGTTTGGCGTACCTCCCACGATCCGTTCACGGGTTCGAGCTTTGGACGCGACTTAGTGTCAAAATGGTCGCGCGCAGAAGCTTGAACAGTCGTAGAGCGATCGAAATCCGAACGCCGAGGCCGGTATCCGAACAATTCCATTGTGTGTTCATCGTTTTTCATGTCGCCTCCTGTCTTACGAGATATGGCCCGGTTGAGCACAGTCTAGGCACATCGACATGGGTCATACAAGCATGCAAATTGGTGCAGGCAGGCGAAACGATATGCGTCATTTTGCGTAGTCTGGCGCTCTCGAGACATGACCCGAGAGCGCAGACGCTATCTACGGAAGCGACCGTTGTTAACTATTTCAGCTGTTAAGCGCATGGCCTATCCCCCTTGCGGATCCGACCAATACACTCTCTCTACCTCAAGCTTTTTCGGCGCTCTTCACGCTCTTGACAAATATGCACTTTCTAATTAAACACGCGATGGAATCCCTCTCCTCAACCGTTACAACGCTTCGTCATACTAACTATATATCTGTTAGTATAATGTGATAACTGCAAGCCTAGAGTTACATGTGCAAGATTGGCGTGAGCTTAGAAAGTTAACTTTGCGTCGATCTGCTGATTTAGTTAACTTCGAGACGCAATAGCCGCTGGGATTCGATGTCGTCCCGTCGGGGCACGCTGTCGTATTCGCACCGGTTTGAGCGTCGCACCAAACAATCTCCTAATTACCAAAATTGAGCCGACCTTACTTTATACGGTTGTCTGAATTTCGCTAGATTACGGCGGCTCCGCTTCGCGCAATGACAGTCGTCCTGCACCCATAGTGACTTTTTGGCTGTATGTTTCTTTCCTTCATGCATTCCTGACCTCGTCTGACAACCACCGCTTCCTTCGGCGGCCTGCAGAGCGAATTTTGCTCAGACCGTCGCTCCCAAAATAGTGCTCATTGAGCGTAAGCGATCCATTTTCGACGTCTACCAACTGACGCTCTGAGCGAGGAGCATAGGTGTCCACCTATTTTGGAGGTGGACACCTATGACTGGCAAAGACTCAGAGTTGAAAGTAGTTCGTCAAAGCCGCGACGGGCGCCGTCGCTATGAAGAGGGAGGCAAGCGCGTACTGATCGAGGCCGCGTTGCGACCAGGCGCGTCGGTCGCCCGTTTGGCACAGGAGCAAGGGATCAACGCTAACCTGCTGCGCAATGGATCGCGAAGTATCTGATGGAGCGCGAGAAAGGCATCCCATTTGCATCGCAGGAAACGCGCGCCGACGAGCGCGATCTACTGTCATCTGCCATCGACGCAATTGCTCACGAAGACTTCCGTCGTTGCGTGGATGATGGATCGACCGATGTTGCGGGCTCACGTAAGCACCTCCTGTGCGCACCGTCTACTTCTGCATTTGTGCCGGTCGTTTCAACATCATCGGTGCCGCCGTTGCCCCTCGTGTTGACTGCAACTGCGCCGATCACCCTTTCGCTGCATGTGCGACTGTCGAATGGCGTGGAGCTTGATCTCAGTGCAGCGAGCATCGACGAACTGAGCACCGTGGTCCAGATGTTCGGGAGGATGCCGTGTTCCGGTTCGACGAAAATCTGAAGGTGTACCTGTACCGCGATCCCGTCGATTTCCGGTACGGAATGAACAGTCTGTCGATTCTCGTCGAACAGGCGATGCGCCTGAATCCCATGGATTCCTCGCTCTACGTTTTTACCAACCGGAGATGTGATCGCGTCAAGATCCTGGGCTGGCAGGACAACGGTTTCTGGCTCATGCTCAAGAGACTCGAGGCCAATGATCGCTTTGTTTGGCCTGATGACAATAGCGAGGTCGTGGCATTGACCGTCGAGCTGCTGCACTGGCTTCTCGGGGGTGCTGACATCGCTGCGCTCCAGCGTCATCCGAGGCGGCATTATGCGCGTGTGAGCTGAACATGTCGTCGGCATACTGGTCTAAGCGGTATGCCGATCAACGTGACCATCGACGCAGACGAACTCAAGATGTTCCTCGCGATGCGCGAGGAACATGACGCCCTTCAGTCAGAGCGCGACGGGTTACGCAGCGCACTGCGTCTCGTAACTGCGGAGCGCGACCTGGCTGAGGAACGACTGCGCGCTTACCGGCGCGAGCTGTTCGGCGCGAAGAGCGAAGCTCGCGCATCGGATCAGCCGGGTCTGTTCAATGAAGCCGAAGTGCTCGGCACGAACGCAACACCCGCGCAGGAAGATACTCCCGAAACCAGGATCGCCGAGCACACGCGCAAGAAGCGCGGTCATCGCAAACCGCTCGATCCCAACTTGCCGCGCGAAGTCGTTCGGCACGAACTTCCCGAATCCGAACGCTTCTGCAACCACGACGGCCATGCGCTCGTCGAGATCGGTGTCGAAACGAGCGAGCAGCTCGACGTGATCCCCGAACAGCTTCGCGTCATCCAGCACCAGCGCGTCAAGTATGCCTGCCCGTGCTGCGATCTTGGCATCAAGGTCACGCCGGCGCCGCTGCGCATCATCCCGCGTGGACTGCTCACGGAATCGGCGCTCGCGTGGGTCGCCTCCGGCAAGTATCAGTTTGGCATGCCGATCTATCGCCAGGCGGTCCTGCTGCGACGCTTCGGTGGCGACATCTCATCGAATACGCTCGCCGCGAGCATGGTACGCGTCGGTCTCGCAACGCAGCCCGTTATCAACCTGATGCGCGACGCTTTGCTCGATGCTGACGTGATCTACTGCGACGAGACGACGTTCCAGGTCTTGAAGGAAGAAGGGCGCAAGCCGCAAACGAAAAGCTATCTCTGGGCGCAAATGACCGGATCGGGAACTCCCATCCGCTGTTTCGCCTATACGGCTGGTCGCGGCGCGAAGCTGGCCGACAAACTGTTCACCGGCATTCGCAAGGGTGCGGTTCTGATGACTGACGGATACGAGCCCTACAACGGCATCGCTGAACAGTATCAGCTCGTGCATCTCGGATGCTGGGCTCACGCGAGACGGAATCTGGTCAAGGCCGAAGATAACGTGCCGAAGGCCGCACGCTCGTCCAACCTGCTCGCGACGCGCTTCATCAAACTGATCGGCAAGCTGTTCGCGGCGGAGGCGCGCAGTGAAACGTGGACCGCTGAATGACGACAGCGATTGCGGCGACGATACAGTGCACGCGTGCTCGATGCCATCGAAAAGCTGATGGTCGAACAGAGGCCCGGCGTCGTACCTCAAAGCTTACTCGGCAAGGCTCTGACCTACCTGCACGGGCAGTGGCCCAAACTGATCCGTTACGTCGAGAACGGCAACTGGCCCATATCGAACAATCCCTGCGAAAATTCCATTCGCCCGTTTGTCGTCGCACGCAAAAACTTCCTGTTTGCCGATACAGTTGCTGGCGCACATGCGAGTGCGAATCTTTATTCGCTGGTCGAGTCAGCAAAAGCCAACGGCATCGATCCGTATCGCTATCTCACCTGGCTGTTCCAGCGGTTGCCTCTGGCAACGACGGTCGACGACTACGACGCGCTGCTTCCCTGGAAGCTGCCGGCCAACCTACGCTGATCCGCGTTCCCACCACACGTCGCGCGCTCCGCCACCTGAATTGAGGGGCGTCGCTGATGGACCGCTTACCATTGAGCGTAGTCTGGGATCCGCCTCAAAATCGCGAGCCACTTACTTGTCGAGAACTGACCCTGTAACGCAGACGCCGTCGTTACGACTTCAGTTTTGCAAAATCCGGCGCATCTGATAACTCACGGTTCACTGGTGAGCCGCTTCGTTATCGAGGAGTAGCTCCGTGCTTCCGCTCATATCGAAAGTCACTTTAAGGTGTTGAGTTGCGTCATCGTTCCGTTCGCGGCTTGCACTGACGCTGACTATCAAAACATCGATCCCCAATTTTCCTTGAGCATCCTTTTGAACTTCGAAGTCGATTTCGGCTTCCAGCTTTTCCGGTTTGAGACAGGGAGTGAGCCCGTGATCAACATGGAGCAGCTGCTCACGCAACGTCCAGAGCGTTGCAGCGAGCGGATAGGCAGCGAGCGTCGTGGGCAACGCTGAAATGTCGCGATTGACGGCTTTCTGGTTTTCAGGCGCGGGTACGTCAGCCACCGTGCTTGGCCCGCGCGGACTGTCAGGTGCTGCGACGGCCAACGCTATGTAACTGTTTGTCCGCTCCGTCATTCGCTGGCTTATGAGCCTGCCGAATCTTCCCGCTGCGGACGAATCAACGTTTGTGATCGCTGTCTGTGCTTTCTTGTAAGAGTCAATCTCTTTTGTTGCTGCGTCGATGTTCGACTGTATTTCAGACGCGCTTGGTGTGTGCTGGATATCAAGGTTGAGCGTCAGCGTGTGCGTACCGACGGTTTTGTAGCTTCCAGAGAAGCCAGGACTTACGGTTACGATCTTTCCCGCTGGAATCTTAGCGCCGACCGAACCCTCGACAGTATTTGTCGACACAGCCTTGAGCGTCAGTTCCGCCTGCGTCGCAACGATATAGATGACAGGACCATTGTCGATCCCTGTGCATACACCTCCATGAACCCCTGTTGCGGAAACCGGACTGTGCTGGAATCGATTCAGTTCCATTTTGACCCGATCAATCACCACACTCATGTCAACAGACGCTGGCGGCGAAACTGGTTCTCTGGTCGAGCAACATGCTCCAAGAACGATGGGAACAACGGCATAAAGCGCGGCCTTCATGTTTCACCTCCTGTTGGGCGCGTCGGCATGCTCCGTTGCTTCCGGCATTTGGCAGCCGCGTTTTTCGGAGTTAGTCAGATTGGAGGTGACCGGTGTGAAAGTCAAATCCGCGTTTGCCCAAAATCACACAGTTACGTCTTTCCTACCCCATATTTGAAGACGGCAATTGCGATAAGTATCCTTATCGCTAGTAGTGCCGCACAGGTCTAAACTGGGCGCATGAAGAACGTCCCTGTCCCGCCACCCGAACCGGGGAACGGACTGTCCGCCGGAAGGCCCGCTGCCCAGCCCCCTGCATTGCCTGATCTCGCGTCGCTCGCCGCCCTGCGCGCGTGGCACGAGGGGCTGACGGCGCGCGCCGCCATCACGCGCTACCTCGACCACACCCGCGATGATGGTCAGTCCTCGCGCAGCCTGATCGCCCGCATCCGTTTCCAGCTTGTCAGGTGCGCGACCGCGCGCCAGCGCGTCGATCTCGTGCGCCTCTTCCAGTGCCCGGCCGCTGAGCGCACGCGACACGCCACGGCCGTTGCCCACGCGATCGACCTCCTGCGATGCACCCGTGTCCCGCAGCCGCGGCTGACCGACGGCGTCGGTGCATGGCTGCCAGCGCGCATCGCGCGGGTGCTATGCACCGCTCGCATGAGGACGCTCGCCGAACTGACCTTGCGCGTGCCGCGGCGGCACCTGTGGTGGCGCAGCATTCCCGGGCTCGGGCGCGCCGGTGCGCATCAGGTCGAGGCGCTGTTCGCGGCGAACCCCGCACTGACCGCCCAGGCGCGGGCACTTGTCGAACGGATCGAGCCGCCACGCGACGCCGGCATTGCGCCATGGGAACACCTGCAACCGGTGCCGCGCCTCGACGGTTCGAACGGTCGCTTCCGGGCACCACGCCGCGCGTGCCTCCTCAATGCCCGCAACGATTTCGAGGCCGTCCAAGCGTGGCTGGCGCTGCACGAGGCACCCCACACCGCGCGCGCGTATCGCCGCGAGGCAGAACGGCTGATACTGTGGGCCATCGTCGAACGGCAGCAACCCCTCTCGTCGCTCTCCACCGACGATGCGATCGCATATCGCGCGTTCCTGCGTCATCCGGCGCCCTTAGCGCGCTGGACGGGTCCGCCCCGGCCACGCGACTCCGTCGAATGGCGTCCCTTCGCGCGCGGCCTCTCGCCCCGCTCGGTCGGCTACGCGCTCGCCGTGCTCAACGCTCTGTTCCGCTGGCTGGTCGAGCAGCGCTATGTATTCGGCAATCCGTTCGCCGGGCTGACCGTGCGGGGAGGACAGCGCACCGCACCCTTCGATACGGCGCGCGCACTTACCGGCAGCGAATGGACGGCGGTGCGCGGCCTCGCGGACCGGCTGGAGCGGTCACACGGCTGGCAGGCACCCGCCGCGCAGCGTCTGCGCTTCCTGCTGGATTTCGGGTACGCAACGGGGCTACGGGTCCAGGAACTGGTCGGCGCAACGCTGCGCGACATCCAGGTCGATGATCGGGGCGAATGGTGGCTGCGCGTCACCGGCAAGGGTGCACGGGCCGGGTCGGTTGCGCTGCCGCCGCTTGCGCAGGACGCACTCGAGCAGTACCTGACGCAGCGTGGGCGTCCGGTGACACGTCGTCGATGGGATCCGGCTGCCCCGGTCGTTGCATCGCTGGGCCACAAAGTCCACGGCAATGATCCGGTCTCAGCCACCCGACTGCGCCAAATTCTGGATGATTTTTTCGGGCTCGCCGCCGCGGTGTTTGTCGATGAGAACCCCGAATTGGCAGCACGCCTGCAACAGGCCAGCCCGCACTGGCTACGTCATACGCACGCCTCCCATGCGCTGGCCGGTGGCGTGGATCTTGTTGCGGTGCGTGACAATCTGCGTCACGCATCAATTTCGACCACCTCGACCTATCTAAATGACGACAAGGAGCGACGCGCGCAACAGGTTCGCGCTGCATTCGGGCGCGTGACACGCCGATAGTGCATGCATTAGGCGGAGTGGACGATCTGGTACCGAACAACACTTTGCATTGTGCCTCAACGGCTCGCCAACTCACCGCTACGAAAACCACCCCAGAAGAATTCTCGCAAAAATTAACGTAATCGCCAAGCGACCGGCCATTCCAACTCGCTCAGAATTTCGAAACTGGGCTTAATCGCAAATCGCAAATAATTCCAGCATTATGTCGATCGGAGAATTCCGCGATAGGCTTTCAGTGTTCAGCGCAATCGGTATCGGAAAGGGAGGCTCAATGAATGGAGAACCGCGCCAGTCCGACAAACCGTCCGAAGATCTCAGTCGCAGTTGGCACTTTAAAAAGTCTCCCGGATTTCAAAACACCACGTCCAGCGACATGGCCGGCAAATGGTGCATCTTCGTGCCACGCGCTGGGGTCGATGCCGCGTGGGAAAAAATCGTATCCGCGCTGGATCGGAACCAGCTCTGGTGTGCGAAGGTTTCGACCGCTCTGCGTGTGCTGAGCCGCGACAACCACGTGATATGCGTATACACAACCGACTGGACGGACACGCAAGACCTCATGCGGGCGCGTGATGTTTTGCGTGCGTTAGGTTACGTCGACGAGCTCGGTTACAAACGCGACATTGATACCCTGCGCAGGCTTTATGGTCCCGACGAGTGGTATCTGCGCGCTTGACTACTACCTTCTCGAACGTCCATTGACATCCCAGAGAAATTCGCTTCCTGAAACCATGACCGGGCAATCTCAGAGCGTCACGAAGCTCAGTGAGCCCCCCTGAACTCGCGAAGCTCCTATTGTCGTCTGGACCTTAAAGCTATGACTCAACTGACGACACGGTCACTCGCATGGGACGTAAGATTGTCACTCGGCGCTCGATTCGGTGGAGAGGGTGTCGTCTATCGTCACTTCACGACGTTTCCCGGGGCTCACAGTGGAGGTTTATTGCGGCACGACCCTTAGGTATTCCGCCGGGACGTGCGACACCAGCCAGACACCATTGTCTGCCCGAGAAAACGAGAACCCAATCGAATGCATTCTCACTGCATCAACCTCCAAGACGACAGGACGTCCGTGCCGCTCTCCAACGCGTGCTGCTGTACGGACGTCGAGGCTCAGGTGAACTGCATGTCTACTGCCGGCCTTTAGTCCTCCTTTCGCGATGGCTGGCCAACTACGCCACGCGGTCCCGTGGTAGAGGACCGGCGGCGGTTCAGCGTCCGCGTACCCCAGATCTACATCAAGCGAATGACCTTGAGCCGCCCGCAGTCGCTTGCCGTCGGGCGAAATCGAAAAGCGCCGCTTGTCGCTGGAAGCAACCACAGCCAGCAGGATAGCCCGCGTGATGTTCGGCAGCGACCGCAAACGCTTTGGCGCTTGTGCCGCGCGGGCACGGCGATTGATTGCATGCACGAGCTCGTCTATTGCCACCCAGCCTTGAGCATCGAGATGGATACCCACAAGGTCCGGCTCATGCCGCAGTATTTTGGACAGCACTCTGCTCACTGCAATATGTTCGCTCGAAGCATGCTGCGTGGTCTCTTCATTACTCATCAGCCGACCTTCCTATTTTCTGTTGACTAGCCCTTCCCGCAGAGGTGGATACAGTTGAAGCTTGAGAGCGTACCTAACGCTCTACAAAGGTTGCCGCCGCATGCAATACTTGTTTCACGTCGCCGTTAAAAAGCGCCTGAAGTGGCGTTAGTTTGCCCAGTGACGAATTTGGTTTTGTGAAAAAATTCCACTTCTTCCAGCCGGTCAAGCCATTGAGCACTCGCACGACCTTCGTCAGATCCCTCCGCTCAAGCTCCTTAGTGACGAAGAATGCCGGATAAAATTGATCGTCGTGAAGGTCCACACTAAAGATGCGCCCTGATGCGACGTCCCCAGCCAACTTTCTCTCCGTAATACCCAATGCTTGACAGAAAATTGGTGCGCGCAGCAGTTTTCCTTCTGAAACAAGAACGGACTGCGTGGACCTCCGTCGTTTTGCGCGACCTTCGAATTCGTTCAGTTGCCTCGCGTCTCCCTTACGCATCGAATGAGAGTCAATGTTCAACATTGTGGCAATTCCGATTACTTGGGCGAGACGGGCCTTGAAGCGCCGCCCAAGTTCCGCATCTGAGGTGTTCGCAAGCTCATCGATCACTCGCAGGTCGGATAAGACCGCTGCGACTGCGGCTCGCTGCAACATATGTTCAACTCGAGTGCGGTCGGACGTGGCAACACTCTCGGAAGTTGGTACAGATCGTGACATTGTTCTTCCATTTAGGTATGACGGGCGCTGGTCTGCACAATGGCGAGCAGTTCACACCCTGCCCGTAAAGCAAAAGTCGATTATCCCTCGCGGCGCATCATAGACAACTCTACTCGCAAACGAGGCAGTGTGTATCCGGATCATTGCCTCGTCGAAAGACCTGTTATGCCCCGGAACACAGGGACGACAAGGAACGGCGTGGTGACTAGATGCGCGCCGCATTCCCACGGACTTTGGAACGTCCGTGACCGCGCCAGCAGCGGCGTCACGTCTAGCAGGTGAGGCTGAACTCAGTACAGCAACACCTGCTAGACTCGCTAATCAGTCGGTGCTTGCCGTAGTCGTCACGGCAGTGAGACCTCAAAGGCGTCACATTCATCGCTTTCTGACCAAGCTGACGAGGTTTGAGGACCCATGCCGCACGGTCTACCCGCGAGGGACAAGTCCTCAACGTGTCGCTTCAAAAATCGATAGAAAATTGGCAAGAGACTCTTGCAAACCTCAGTGCTTGCCCTTCATCGATGCATCCCGAAATTGGCGAGCAACAATGGTACCGAGCCGTTCGTTGATAATTCCTTGGCGCGCCTGCTCAAGTCGGTGCAGTTCAATACGGGCATCCCCGCCGCAGCGGTAGCCATCCCTTTCCGCATACTCGAGTTCGTCCTGAAGGCCTTCTTCAGCAAGCGCCTTGAAAATCCACTCGGATGCGTCCGCAGACGTAACTGGTCGCTCAGCAACAGGCAACGCCTGCAGTCTTTCGGCGTTGGCTTCATCAAACGCATTCATGTAGACAATCTCCTCCAGTTCCTTCAGAACGGTGTCCGGCGAATCTCCGGACATTGCCAGCTCCGTGCGCCATTCGGGATACCGGCGTGACATCTCCTCGACCACGGTTGCAGTCCTGAGGTCGCGCCAGAACCTCGGATGAGGTTGATAGGCGTATTCAAGCGCATAGAAAAGGATATCCCCCCTGATTTGCGACGCCTTGAGCCGGCAGTCGGCGATGTATCCGAACAATGTGTCGGTGGTTGTGGCGTGGAGCGCTGCGGTCGTCTGGCTGGTGATGTTGAAGTCTGTCATGTTCGATGGTTCAGTTTGGGTGGTGGGTTAAGCCATCGAATCGATGGCTATGAGTATAGGAACGTCAGGCAGGCATGAAACTGACGTCCAAAATGATCAATCACCGTGTCCAAACCTTTCCACCTCCGACTCTGAGTGTCTGGCCTGGTCTTCCACAGTTACCCGCCGCCAAGGGCACTGTGTAGCGTTGATGGTTAGATTTTTATCCGCGCCAGAGAACAGAAAAACGTGCGCGATGCTGATCGCGCACGTTGAGTCAGACTTCGTCCCTTCTTCCGAGCATGTCGTCGAAGGTAATATCGCCTCGGTGGAGCACGAACGACGTCACATCCAGTTCACACGCTTCGTTTCCAGCAGTCACTTCAAGCAATGCCACTGCCATGTTGCAGAACGTAGCACACGGAAATCCCACAATCCCGTGTCTCGGCTCAAGCTCATCAAACGCCGGCCTTTCTGAACCCGTAATGATGTCCACGAGAAGATTCCCGGTCGGCCTGAATCCCTGCATTTTCCGTCGACCCGGAGTCACGCCAGTTTTCACCACCTGAGCCAAAGCATCAAGCCAATCGTCAAGCGCTGAGAGGCAAAAAGCTTGACTGTGAGCTGCAGCCGTGTCACCCGTGAAGTGCAAATGCGTGGTCTCCGATTCATAGCAGACCTTCCGCTGGTACTCCTCAAACTCCTTCTCCAACGACCCACGATGGAAGCCAGCGCGGCCGAGCCGTCGGCGCAAGGTATCGGCCGTTGCAGAGTAGACAAACTCCATATCTACTACCGCAGCATCCTGCTTGTCGGTGGGCGTGCCATGAAGAAGCGGATTGCGCTGGTCCCTCCGTCTGCACCGGATGATTCTGTCCTCCGGCCTGAAGCGCCAACGGTTGTAGCGGTTGACGGTAGTGGCAATTGGATAGGTGCCGATAGTCGTATGTACGATGCAATCCATGTGATTCCCTGATTCAGTTGTCGCGATTAGATGTCGTCGAACGACATGTTGTCCTGGTTGCCCTTCGACATGGATACATCTTGACACGAGCCCGTCTGGCGCTGCGGCTCTCGACACGCGGTCCGAAGCCTCATGTCATCGAAGGTCGTGTCGCCCTGGTATCGGACGAACATGGAAACCTCCTGCTCGCACACTGCATTGCCAGGCGTAACCTCTAGCAACGCCACGGCCATCTGGTCGAGCGAGCTGCACGGAAAACCAAGAAGACCGTGATGAGCTCTCAACTCTGAAACACCCGGTTCGTCCGAACCCGTGATGATGTTGACGAGGATGTTGGCAGGCTCCGCCACCTCCCTGCTATTGCGCCGAACGCGGCTCATACTGGTGTTCACAGTCTCTTTGAGGGCCTCGAGCCAGTCGTCCAGCGTGGCTGCCCGAAACGCGTCAGCGCGAGCCGCAGCAGCTTCAGGGTCTCCAGTGAAAAACAACCTCCCTGAACACTGACAGACAGCCTCGTAGTAACGCCGATACTCCTTCTCAAGTGTTGCAAGCGTGAACCCGGCAAAGCCCAGTCGTCTGCGCAGGACGTCTGCGCAGACGGAGTACGCAAAATCTAGCTCCAGTTGGTGAAATTCCAGCGGGTCTGTCGGCACACCTTGGAGGTGAGGATTGCGCTGGCCCCTCTTTCTGGACCGGATGATTCTGTCCTCCGGCCTAAAATGATGCCAGACGGTGTAAGTGCGTCTCATCACGTCCAACGGATATCCGCCAATCGTGATGGTTGAGCTGCAAGTCATGTTGATAATCTCTCCGAATATGAACTCGTGTTGTTTGGGGAGCGCCGTTTCATCAGCGTCCCGATGTCCGCGGTGGCAGACTCCTATGTATAAGCACGCAGAGAGTTCATGAAGAGCTGACATTCTTTGAATCGCACGTGCTCCCGTCGCCATGGCGACAGAATCTGTCCGGCCCGCTTCAATATTTCGCGACGGAAATTAAATTATTTGATCGGGATAGCAGAGCGGCCAGAAGACGCTGTGCGAAGGGTATGAAGCAATTTCGCGAGTTTCGCGTCGTTTGCCGGGAGTCGGTTTTAAGCGCGACGACAGAAGCGCCGCTGGTTTGGTCACGTTATTCACGTCACTATTTCGAGCGAGTGCCTATCGAAGCCCTCAAGGCAGCAGGACGCATCGACTTAATCTGGTTGGGTCGATGCGTCGGGACCCCCGGACTCATCACTGTACAGCTGCCGATTGACGTTGCCACATGACGGCAGGAGATGGTGGCCACTTGATATCAACCTTGGGGAGATATTCGGCTATCTCATCTTCACCCAGCCGGCCACGTCGCTCCAGAACATCAGCAAGCGCAAGCACGCGGCTCCAGATTTCCGGCCGTCTCAAGGTCTCGCATGTCACGTCACATGCGTGCTCGAATTCGCAGCGGAACGGTAAGAGTTGCGATAGCCCCTCAGCCACCTCTACGTCGCTGGTTGGTTCTCTCCACCCTTCGACTTCCCAGACATCGAATTCGCTATTCTCAAAGTGGGCTTCGGCAATTGGTCCTGCCAATCCCCCACAAACGCGAAGACGCACCAATCGTTTCAAGTTGGCCACGGCCTTCCTTCCGCGAGTTGCTCCGAGAAGGACTAGCAACGACCGATGCGAACTATTGTATTCATCCCGGTTTCCTCGATAGCGGAACTTTTCGTCTTCCCACTGGAGATAATTCGTGCACAAGCCACTGGAGTCGAGCTCGCATATTCCCCACAAATCTTGGCTTACTACGCCAGAGTAAGTCGAAAATGTCCAGGACTCGCAACCTACCGGAGCGACAGCGAGACCACGAATAACCTCGCCACCCAAGGCGTATACGACTGCATGGCCTGCCTCGTGGACGCAGACCTTGCGGCGAAATTCAGGAGTGAACATATCACTATTTAAATAAGGAGATTTTTTATAAACGGGTAGCGAGATTCGAGCGGGTGAGCCCTTAAGCGATACGCCGCAATCTCGGTTTCAGCCTGTACTTTGCCATGTTGCAATCGGAAAAGAAATCAAAAAAACGTATTATTTTAAATAATTTGATAACTCACAAAATCCAGAAATTTTTTGAGTAATGCCTGATACAGTTCGCTGGTAGATTTGGTTCGGGCGTGCAATCACAGCCCAGTGGATTACCTGGACAAACAGCACCCGATCTATTGGCCTGGCAGCGTCTTCTGCGACATGAGCGTTTCGGTGATCCGAAATATACATCTGTTCGCGGTCCCCACCTCCAAGCCTATCTTGAAGGTCCCGGGCGGGCATATCAAATAAGTTAATATCATTTTGCGATTAAGTATGTTTATTTAATACTGCCGAAACTACAGTTTCTTCCATGCCGCCGTGGGGACCCTTTAAAATCTCCACTTCTCTATATTTGCAGGAAGCGATATGTATCAAGAACAGTCACGAAACTTCAAATCAGTCCTTTCAGGAGCGAGAAGTGGTAAAGGGCGAATCGAAACGGTGGGACTCCGTAAGGTTCGACGATAGTAGTCGAGCCTGGTTTGTCACCAGATGGAATGGGAGAATAGTGGGCGCGGCGCCCGAATTTGAATTGCTGTTTGTGGTCGAGATTCCACGGTCGTCCTGCCTTTGCCTCAAGCTATTTGGTAAATCGTTCAAAGGATGGGAAATTCAGGCGCTACGCGATTTGGCAAGCGTGATTTCTCCACCTGATTTTTTAGTGACAGATGACACGAGCCTTCAATCTACGCTTGTGAGCACCGCTGCCAGCTTTCGAAACCCAGTTGCCGCTTATCTTCACAAACCTATCACCGCGATGCCCGCGATTCAGAAATGCATCGATTCGGTAACCGAACTCATGCATCAACCTTTTTTCCAGGCGCGATCGACGGTTGAAGAGATAAACGAACAACTAGAGCACTGGCGTGCGTTCTACAATAATTGAGGCCCCGCCATCTTCCTCTGACGTTTACCTCGCTCTGAAATCGTGATAGCCCACGTCACATTTTTCTCTTCGATTCTCATGTACTTTGAGAATTCTCGAACGAAAAGAGAAGACTTGATTCGTCGAATCACAAGCCTCGCCGGGTGGTGCAGGAACATGCGAACCGCTGACGCTACGATAGTCTCAAAGAAGAATTCAAGACTGTGCGCCCATGGCCCGCACCTCGTCTCGCTGGAACCTGATAATGCAGTAGATACGGTTTTCGAAGCGAACCAGGAAAGCACTGTTCGTCATAATTTCGCCATCCGATGCAGCACGTAGCCGCTACTGCGCCGATGCGTTAACACTGCTCAATTGAGGATTTAGGCCAGTCTTAAAGGGGCAAGTCTCCTGCTCCTAATCGAAGTGTGCACAACCATGAGTGGATTTATAAGGTTTGCGCTCGACTATCCGGCGATGATCGTTTTGCCGGCATGTGGATTCCTGGCAGCCCTCGCAATTCTGAAGTTAAAAGCCTGGTACATAAAAGGTAGTTCTGGGCTCTCGGCGTCCTGCAAGCTCACCGAGCTCGCCCTCGAGGATCGGTCGGACGCGATGTCAACAGAGCACCGGCAGTACTCAGTGAATCTCAGCGACGTCGGTTCGCAGCTGGCAGGACTAGCTGAGAACGCAGTCAAAGGTGTGGAAATACTCTTGATGAAGGATGGCGCACCGTATGTTGCTATCGTCGATGCACAAAAACTAGACTATTACCGTGCTCTTGAAGCCGATCATCGTCAACGAATCTTACTGAGCGATGCGGAGAACGGCCTCAAGGATGCGGTTGCTGGCAAAACGATCTCTGAAGATAAATTTCGAAAAGATTCCCGAAAAGATCGCAAGTAGTCTCGTGTTTCCCTTCAGGGTATCGACATGGTTTCGGCAGTTCCACCCATCCAAACTCGAGCGGCATGCGCGCTTCATATAAAGCGGAAAGAGGAATGCCTCAAAGATTGAAAGACATCATCGGGAAGCTGTATCGACCTTTTACGGATGGGACTCGCCAGGTGTTTGCGATATCCAGAGCAGACGCGGAGCAACTGCCGCCGTTGTCGTCGGTTGCCGTAATCTCAATCACTGCACCCGAGCGACCACCGGCCATCCTCGACTCTTCGTTTCCCGTACTACGACTCTCTTTTGCGGACGTCAATTTTCTCGATCCAGAATTGTCTGCGAGAGCCAAGGAGAAGCTCAGTCAGGCATTCACCGTTGCGGATGCGAACGCTATATGTTCATTTGTCGAATCTCTTCCGGCGACAATCTTTTCGATTGTCGTTCACTGCGAGGGAGGATACTCCCGTTCATGTGCCGTCGCTGTCGCGTTGCACCGATTGTATGGGTATCGCGTAGACGCACGACATCTGACTCAAGCAAACGTGTCGATCGTTCAGCTGATGTTAGGCAGGCGAAGAGCTTCCTGAATGCAATTCGGCTCGGCAAGCGAGATACTTTCGACTCACGCCCCTCAAAAATATGGATCTAACCGAAAGGAATCAACGCTTTTTAAGAAAGCGGGAGAGATACGATGGCTATGAAGGATGCGATCCGGCAGGCGGCCGAGTGGCTACGTGACGCTGATGGTCTGCTAATCACTGCCGGTGCCGGCATGGGTGTTGATTCGGGTATGCCGGATTTTCGCGGCACCGAAGGCTTCTGGCGCGCGTATCTGGCACTGGGTGCATCAGGCATCCGCTTCGAAGAAGTCGCATCGCCGCAAACTTTCCGCCGTGATCCGAACTCGCGTGGGCATTTTACGGACACCGACTGGAGTTGTATCGACGAACGCAACCATACCGTGGTTTCGACATCTTGCGTGGCTGGGCGGCCGAGATGAGTCACGCTGCGTTCGTCTTCACGAGCAACGCGGATGGACATTTCCAAAAGGCAGGCTTCACTGAAGAGCGGATCGCGGAATGTCATGGTTCGATATACCGATTGCAGTGCATTGAAGAATGCTCTCAAGATCTTTGGCCTGCCGACGACGTGCTTCAAGTGCTCGACGAGCACTCTTTTCGTCTGGTCTCCGCTATTCCGCGATGTCAAGGTGCGGAGCTGTAGCGCGACCCAATATTTTGATGTTCAACGATTCGCATTGGTTCGAGTCGCGAACAAGCCAGCAGATTCGACACCTTGAAAGCTGGATTTCGCAATGCCGCAAACTTGTCACTATAGGACTGGTGTGGGACGCGCGATTCCCATCGTACGCAGGTCTGGTGAGCACTACGCGACTCACATGATTCGTAGCAATCCACGCGACTCCCGAATGAGAGATGACAGCAGTGTCGGAATCGCAGGGGGAGCACTTGAGATACTGGACCGAATTGACCGACGAGTACATGGGAACTGAGGATAGGAGTATCACCGGCAAGGAGATGGATTGCGGACAAAAACGGTTATCTCAAACAGCGCGAGAGAAGTTCGCGAAGACGCTACCTTCGACACGCGGTACCGAAAAATCTCCTCGCTTTCACATGCTGGGGCGTCGGGTGCGTCCAGGGATCCCGCTGCTTCGGCAACGCTACACGACAAAATACGAGATTCCGGGGACGCTACCCGACAACTCAGGCGATTTCAACCATAACATGTGAAGCTATCCGACAACTCTTGAGCCCCAATTGAAAGTACTCAGCAGGAAGACCGTCCCCGTCATTCGGGAATATTTCTTGGGCCGACCGTCGAATCGCGACCCGCGCAAGGTGCGAATTATGACCTCGACGGCATTGAGAGTTGCAGAGCGGCTTGTCAAAAGTTGCGGCGGAGGTGCCCTGCAGGAATTGCACTGCCTCGAGTGCGCCGATCGCGTGACGCGCGGCGCGCGCCTCTACCAGACGCTGCTGATCTGGCCATACGCAGTCGCGCCCGCGATTGCGGCGAGCGGGGTTAAGTTCGAGGGACTTAGGACTGAAGTCGCTCGGCACTGGCGCAGCCGAGTGCTGGCTGAGCAGCAAAAAGACGGTTGCCGCGCCTGAGACGGGGGTAAGTTACGATGATGCATGGACCCCTTCACCATTGTCCTGGTTGCCGCAAAATCTCCGCATTCGTTCGCCTGCCGATGCTTCAAATCGCTCAATCGTTGAGAACAGCGTCGTCCCCACCAGGGTGCAACTGAGCCGCGATGCCGGCGTGGAACACTCTACAGGCCACGTCGTGCGGTTATAGCGGGCAGATTCCTCGCACAACACGGAGCGTCGCCGAAGCGCCTACGTCGAGCATGACGTAGCGCCGTCGGACTGCCCTTCCCGCCCTCCGGCAAACGAGCAACAGTAAGAGTGGAACGGGCAGATCATTCCTCGCCAGATGCGGATGCCCTATAGGCCTCTACTGCGTTCTGACAAGCGGCTTGATAATGCAGCACCGACGTCCTCGTCACATATCGGTTATTTCCAGTCTCATGATGGAGCTTCAGCGACCCTTGTTCGAGAAGCTTCGTCACATGTGGACTAGAGACGAATAGCAGCGCGGCTGCTTGCGCGATGGACATGAAGTCGCCGGCATCTGCCTCATGCGCGACTTCCGCTGCTGCAGAAATCGACGGCGTCTATATCTTCCTATCGTTCGACATTTTGCGCCACCTGCGGTAGGTAATGATTCAGTGTAGACCTTCTTCGAAAACAACGAAGCGCTCGGAGGCCGAAGAGCAGTTCCACCTGCCTTCGTCAAACGAGTCCGCGTCCATGCGCGCCGGGGCACAACCGAGTGAGGTACACGTGGGAGCACGCACTCGTAACAGGCGTGCGTAGGCATCCTCGGCCCATGCTGAGGACCAGACGTACGTGTGTCCTGCGCCGTGACTCGACAATCTTTGCCATTACCCTTTTTGATCCAGTCGGCGCAGAATGTGCTTCAACGGTCGATGGACTCTCGACTGCGTCGCTGACCACACTGATGGCCACTATCGTTGGAGGTTTGGAGAGGTGATGGAAACAAGCCATGCGATCGAGCTTGCCGCCCAGTGGCTGAGGGATGCCGACGGCCTGCTCATCACTGCAGGGGCCGGGATGGGTGTCGACTCTGGATTGCCAGATTTTCGAGGTACCGCCGGCTTCTGGCGTGCCTACCCGGCGCTGGGAACGGCCGGAATCCGCTTCGAGGAAATTGCATCCCCGCAGAATTTTCGGAACGACCCGGAGCTTGCCTGGGCTTTTTACGGGCATCGGCTGGATTTGTATCGCCGAACTCAGCCGCACCGCGGCTTCGACATATTGCGAGGATGGGCGGCGAAGATGCCCAGCGGGGCGTTCGTCTTCACGAGCAACGTGGACGGGCACTTTCAGAAGGCGGCATTCTCAGAAGACAGAGTCGCGGAATGCCACGGATCGATTCACTGGCTGCAATGCGTCGACGAATGTACTCAGCGTACCTGGCCCGCAGACGACGTCTTTCCTGTCGTCGACGATCGCAAGTTTCGGCTCGTCTCGCCTTTACCGACGTGTCCATCCTGTGGCGCGGTCGCCCGGCCGAACATCTTGATGTTCAACGACTCGCACTGGATAGAGAATCGGACCAACCAGCAGATTCAGCATTTGGAAAATTGGATTGCGCAATGCCAGAATCTTGTCGCGGTTGAGGTCGGTGCTGGACGCGCGATTCCCACTGTACGTCGGTTCGGTGAGCACTATGCTCGCCGCCTGATTCGAATCAATCCGCGCGAATTCAAGGTCTCAGAGGACCGAGGCGTCGGAATCGCTGCAGGCGCACTCGATGCGCTGGAAAAAATTGAGCGACTGATGCAGCCGCCAAGGGAAAATTAACTGCTCCGAAACCTGTTCGTCAGTAGCGCCCGTATGTTTAAGGCGCTGCGACGACTGCAACGCATCGGTCGCAGACATACCCGTTCCCGACTAACTTCACACTTTCGGAAACAGCAGTGAACAGACCGATGGTTGGAACCGCTGAGTGCGACTGGAAGACACCGTCTCTCCGATAGCAACCTGCGCGTCACAAGTGCGATTATGCAACCGTCGACGCACTCGCTCCGTCGCTCACCTGCTCGGGCGCTTGGACCAACGGCTCCGCAATCGCAGCCGTCTTCTTGCTAGCGGCTCTCTTCGCTGCCGGCTTTTCCGTCGCTGACTTCTTGGCTACGGATTTTTTCCCGGTTGACTGCTGGGATGCCGCCGCGATCTTCTTGGCCATCGTCAGCCTACCGGCTGGGACTTTCTCAGTAGCCAGCTTATGCTTCGAAACCTTTTTGGCCGAAGTCTGCTCCGGTGTGGCATCGCTATCAGCCGAAATTAGGAATTTGGTTCGGTCTTTTGCTCCGGCGATCCACGCCGGGGCTCGTCCACGCCCGCTCCAGGTTGCTCCGGTTTTCGGGTCACGATATTGCGGCGCCTGCGGCCCGCGAACATAGTTTCCGGCTTTCGCCAATTTCTTGGTTGCAACCGCCGACTCCTGCACGCCTTCGACAATCAAAAACTTGCTTCGATCTTTCGCTTTCGCTATCCAACCCGGCGCACGGCCCATGCCGCTCCATGTCGCTCCTGACTTCGGGTCACGGTATTTGGCAGTTGCTGCAGGCTTACTAGCCATTTTCTCACCTGCAGCCCTGCGACCTCGTTTTTTGCCTCGCCCGGATGTTTCGATGTCGGATATGGTCAGCCCATGCTCCTGCATAAGCTCACGAATTTGGGCGATAACCGTCGACGACTGGTCTCTGACGATCGCTTCGGCTTGCTCTTGCAGCTTGGCTATTTTTGCTCGTAGATTTTCTAGCGTACCCATTGTTTCTCCCACCCGTTAGCAATCATCGAACTATGCCATATCAGGCATCAAGTCGACAAAGCTTCCAACGAAGCGTGCGACGCAAACGGGTTGCGATCTATTAGGAAAACGGAGGCCCTTGAGCAGAGGCGAAGCCAGCCATCTAATGCCAGCGGTTGCGTTACTTCGGTAGAAGCAAATGTGGACCGCCACGGCGTCACGGCACATCTGGTTGACCATCAATGCGACCTCTCAATTCTAGTGTACCCCTCCTGGCGAATGCCTCCGCCTATCGGGCAATTTACATCTGCCTGCACGGGCCATAACTCTTGATGCTATCTACATATTTAAAAGCTCGCTTACGTTTCAAGTGGCGATCCGCCTACGGTCAATATATGATCTCAGAGCTCGCGACCGCGAGCGAAAAAAAGACCACGTTTCACTAAAATAAAAGGAAGACCATGAGTATTGTTGAGGGGTTCGAGCGCAAGGCGCTTTTCAACATCACGCGGGGCGTCGCTCTCGTTTGCGTGACCGTCTTTCTACTTGGTATCGTCGGTGGCGTGTTCTACGGTGCCTCAGTATGGCAAGAGCAGGTCAATACAAAAGTCTCGCCGCAGGAGATAGTCGACCAGCTAAAACCCGTTGACCCGCCCAAAACTGAGGCACAGCAACCTCAGGGAACCCAGCCTCCCGTCGCACAAGGACCCGCGCAGAGTCCTCTGTCCGGTTTCCAGATTCCTTTTTCCCTCCAAAAATATGTTTCAGGTGATAACGCACAGATCGTGCGCAATCACCTCAACGAGGTCCCCGTTGAGGAACGTCAGGCATATCTGAATGAACTTGGAGCCGTCGTCACCGCTGCCGAAGCAAACAAGATTAGCGCGGTTGAGGCAATCAACGCTTATATGGAAGCAAAGAGTGAGCGTTATAAGCAAGCTGCGGTCAAGCGCGCTGAGAAATGGGAAACGCTCAAACTGGTCGGAGAAATCACCGCTGGCGGCCTTTTCCTGGTCGCGATCTTTAGTCTGGTGCTTGTGCTGCTCGCTATTGAGCGCAATACCCGTTCACTTCGCCGTTCAAACGTGTTGCCCACCAAGTCTGAGGAACAAGAGGTCGTCAGCGCATGAACGCAATCAGAAAACGACCCTTCGGTTTTCTGACGCAGGTCGCCATCCTTGTCGCCGCAATGCTTGTAGCCGCATGCGGCAAAGATGGCAGCCAGCCGAAACCCGAAGCTTCCTCGAAACAGTTTCCTGGATACCAACAGGTGGGCGGCTCTGGCGACGCCGCGCAACTGTGGTTCAACCCGACGGACATCTCTCGAAGCGGCAGTAGCTATTTGATTCACGCGCTCAAGTCCTTTCCACAAGGTTATGCCAGGTTTGATGTAGCGACGAATTGTCGCGACATGACTCGACGGCAGACCGGTACTCAGTATCGCGCAGATGGCACCGCTGAGCAGGAGTATCCCGGTAATGACGCTGCAGTCCCCGCGAAGTCCGAACCGGGTATGACCGAGTTGATGACAACGGCGTGTGGAGTCGCAATGGCGTCCCGTTCTATTGCCGGAGATTTCAACGCCCCGGCAGCGCTCGAACTTCTGTACGGGCCATATGACGAGAGTACGAAGACGGCATCCTGGACGGACGCGAATGTGCCGGCAGACCTGCCGTGGCGCGACAACCTTCAGTTTGCGCCCGGGAAGGTGCTCGCAGTGAGCAGCATGGCCATCTTTAACCTGACCGAAGGTGGAAAGGAGAAAAAGGTCTTTGTGACGAATGCGGTTCCGGACGGCGGCGGTTGTCATGCCTGCACGGGATTATTGGGCGTCGCCGTATTTTCCAAAGACGGCAACAACTGGAAGGTCGAGTCGAACTACCCATACGTCGCGTCAATTGGCGCGATGGGCTCAGTCGGCAGCCACTTCGAATGGGCACCCGCCGGCGACGACACGTACGCGTTGGTAGTTGGTGGTGACGACATGCATCAGGGCTACCAGACGGCATCGATTACAGCCTTCATTCGCGGCAAGGATGGTACGTTTTCCACTGCAATCGATGACTCGGATACAGGTGCATCCGACCAGGAGAGCCTCTCGACCAAAGCCACGTTTATCAAAGGCAAGAACGCAACTCACTATGACGTCAAGGTAGCGTTCTCGTACTCGCTGCCGGGTCAGGCGGCATACATAGCTGATCACGTGTATCAGTACGCAGGAGGCAAATATGTGTTGGTCAAGAAGGACGATCCTCCGAAATTTGTTCAAACTGCCGGTGACATGACTTCGAACGGCACAGCTACCAGCGCTTCGCCCGCCGCGCTGCAAATACCTCCAACGATGGTGCCACCGTCGACCACATCGATAACCCCCAGCTTCGATTGCTCCAAAGCGAGGTCTGATGCTGAGCATCTGATTTGCAGCGACCCTGAACTGGCGTCCGACGATGTGGCGCTGGCAAGCATTTTTGTCAGAGCAAAAGCCGCAGTTGTCGACCAGACAGGCTTCAAGGAACGAGTTCGCCAGCAGTGGAACTACCGGGAGCAAAACTGTCACGATCGTGAATGCCTGTTGCGGTGGTACGCAGACCAGAAGTCAGCGCTTTCGCAGATTGCACAGACCGGACGTCTCGATTAGCGACCCTGCCTCACAGGGCAGTCGACTATGTCGACTGCCCTCTCCCTCCGGCTAAACGCAACGCACCCGCTTCGGGAAAGCGGTAAACTCATCTATAGGAATCTTAAGGAATTTGCGACAAGCGCACCCTATGGCCATCGACTTAAAGGGCTTGAGCAAACTGCTCACTCCGGTAACGGACGAAGAGGCAGCGAAGATTATGGAGCTTCGCACTGCTGTTCATGCCCATCGCTATGTGCGCGCGACGAGGACCAAGACTTTTCAGAGGACAGTTGGGGACCAGATGAAAGACAAGGGCAATCTCGACAGACGCAACAAAGCTTGACCGTACCCTTGATCAAAGTCTATCGCCAACAACAAGCCCATCGACCACGAAGCAACTCTTCCGCTCCTTGTTCGGTAAGCGCGCATTAGACGGCGTCCCTTGCGCATTGCCATGCGACATGCGTCAGGCCACGTTTGGATTCAGTCGCCAAGGCAGCAAAGCCTCGTAGTCGTCGGCGGTGTGCGCGTGCGGCAGACCTTTGAACAACGCGATGAGGTATTGGTACGGCTCAATGCTGTTGGCTTTGCAGGTTTGCACGAGCGAATACAGGTTGGCGGCGGCGTTTGCGCCGGCGACGGTGTCACTGAAGAGCCAGTTCCGGCGTCCAACCGTGAACGTGTTGATTTGCACGGAATCCTGACCCACGGGGGATGCGGACAAAATCCTGGACTACTTTGGAGGTAGTCCATGTATTCATACGAAGACCGCGTTCGCGCGGTCGAGCTGTACCTGAAGCTCGGGAAGCGCGTCAGGGCAGCAATCCGCCAGCTGGGTTACCCGACGAAGAATTCTCTCAAGGCGTGGTGTGCGGAATTCGAGAGCAGTGGCGATCTGCAGAAAGAATATGTTCGCGCCAAGCCGAAGTACTCAGAGGAACAGAAGAGCCTGGCACTCGAGCATTACGTCAATCACGGGCGGTGCGTCAGCTTCACCCTCCGGGCATTAGGCTATCCCTGTCGCCAGAGACTGACGGCGTGGGTTCGCGAGCGCTATCCTGAAGCCAGGACATACGTGGTTGGCAAGCGAGGTCGACCGGCCGCGTCATTGGCGTCCAGGCAAGCCGCAGTGTACGAACTGTGCACACGGCAAGGAAGTGCGGAGGCGGTGGCGCGAAAGCTGGACGTCGACAGGGTGACGCTGTACAACTGGAAGAACCAGTTACTCGGGCGAGAGGCCCCTGCATCCATGAAGCGCGACAAGAGATCATCCGCAGAGACGGATCGGGACGAACTGGAGCGGCAGGTCGAAGAGCTCCGGCGCGACATCCGCAATCTGCAGCTTGAACACGACCTGTTGAAGAAGGCGGATGAACTCGTAAAAAAAGACCTGGGCGTCGACCTGCCACTCCTGAGCAACCGGGAGAAGACAACGCTGGTTGACGCCCTGAGAAAAGAATACGGTTTGGCTGAGCTGCTTACGCGGTTAGACCTGGCGCGCAGCTCCTATTTCTACCATCGGTCGTCCATACGGCTTGCCGACAAATATGCAGAGGTCCGTTGTACCGTTGCTGAGATCTTCGAGGACAATCACCGATCCTACGGCTATCGTCGAGTGCAGGCAGCGCTCAGCCGACAACGGGTGTTTCTATCGGAGAAAGTCGTGCGTCGCCTCATGAAACAGGGCGGCCTCCACGCGGCCAGGCCCAGGCGTCGCCGATATCGTTCTTATATCGGAGAAATCAGCCCAGCCCCAGATAACATCATCAATCGCGACTTCCACGCTGACGCCCCGAACGAAAAGTGGGTCACGGATATCTCCGAATTCCAGATTCCCGCGGGAAAGGTATATCTATCACCCATGATCGACTGTTTCGATGGCATGGTAGTCAGCTGGACGATTGGCACAAGCCCCGACGCAGAGCTCGTGAATACCATGTTAGATGCGGCTATCGAGACTGTGACCGAGGACGATGAGACGCCAATCGTGCATTCAGATCGGGGTGGCCACTACCGATGGCCGGGCTGGCTATCGCGGGTTGCAAAGGCTAATCTGGTCCGCTCCATGTCGCGTAAGGCCTGTTCACCTGACAACGCGGCCTGTGAGGGATTCTTTGGCAGGCTGAAGACCGAGATGTTCTATCCAGGAGACTGGCGTTCGACGACCATCGCGGAGTTCGTTGAGGTACTGAACGCCTACATTCGCTGGTACAACGAGAAGCGGATCAAGGGTTCGCTTGGCTATCTCAGCCCCATCGAATACCGTGAAAGCCTCGGGCTAACGACGTAAATCAGTCCAGGAAAATGTCCGCATCCCCGGTGGGTCAGGATTCCGTGCAAATCAACACTGAAAACAACCGGCGTAACGCGGAATACATACTTGGCGGGACCGGCTATGATAACGTTTTGGCCTATTTCCAAGCATTTCACGAAGCCATGTCCGTCTATGTGAAGCCCCGCTGGTTAAGGGACTTGCTGCGCTTTCTGCCATTGAAGAGCCAGTTCGTCTTGTCCGGAAACGTTCGCGACCTCCAGGCTTGCGAGGTCGCACCCGGGGTGGTAACTGCGCAGTCTCTCGTGAGCACGCTTACCGACAGCCTGAGGGAGACGGGCTACGGACAATTGGTGGTTTGGAACCCTGTGTCCGGTTTTGCTGTTTCAGAAGGCCGCGAGCCTCCTGTTGAGCAAGGAGATGAGACTCTACGACGCCTTGGCCTGACGCCGGTCGAAGGTGCAGCGCCTGGTGGGATCGATGCGCTGACGGCTTCCTTGGAGCGCCTGACCGCCCTGCCCGGAGCCCCTATAGCGCTGATCGTGGACTTTGCCTCGCGACTTACTATTCGGACGGAGTCGTTGAGCGCAGCAGAGCACAACCTCTTCACACGGGCGCTTGTACTGGCACACACGGTAAGCGCCCGTCCGGCAGGCGAACAACGACGCCCCTTCTTCAACACCGTGATTTGGGTCGTCGACAAGGAAGGCGACTTGCCCGACTGGCTGCTTATCGGCAGCTCGCGAATCCGTCATATCCCGGTATCCAAACCCGACAGTGCCGCCCGACGTGCGCTTTCGAAGGCGCTTTTGCGTGGCGTGCCGGGCTCGCAGCAAGCTTCGCCGGCGACCTTCGAGGAAGCCGAGTCGGCTTTTATCGACGGATGCGAGGGCCTTTTGCTAGCCGACATGAACGCGATCGCCACCCTCGCCCGCGTCGAAAATGTCTCCATCGAGAAAATCTCTGATGCCGTGAGGCGTTATAAGGTTGGTGTGACGGAAGACCCCTGGCTTTTGATTGGACGCGAGAAGATACGCAATGCCGAGCCCGTTATACGCAAGCGTGTGAAGGGTCAAGCTCACGCGGTAACGCATATGCTTGATCTGGTCAAGCGTGCGATGACGGGCGTCGGTTCCCAACGCAAGGGCAGCCGGCCACGCGGCGTTTCGTTTCTCGCAGGGCCGACGGGTGTAGGCAAGACCGAACTCGCGAAAACACTTACCGGCCTTCTGTTTGGGGACGAGAGTGCGTACATTCGCTTCGACATGTCCGAATTCAGCTCTGAGCATTCCGACCAGCGGCTAATCGGTGCGCCGCCCGGGTATGTCGGTTATGACGTCGGCGGCGAACTGACAAACGCGATTCGGGAGCGGCCATTTAGCGTCGTGCTTTTCGACGAAATCGAGAAGGCACACCCACGGATTCTCGACAAGTTCCTTCAGATCCTCGATGACGGCGTGCTCACGTCCGGTCGTGGCGACAGGGTGTATTTCTCCGAAGCATTGATCATCTTCACCTCTAACCTTGGTATCTACCGCGAGGACGAATTGGGCCAACGCGTGCCCAACGTGCTTCCAAGCGATTCCTTCGAGGAGATGGAGAAAAAGGTGCTCGGCGAGATCGAGCGGCACTTCAAGCTGGTGCTCAACCGGCCTGAAATTCTTAACCGGATTGGCGAGAACATCATCGTTTTCGACTTCATCCGGGACGACGTTGCGCAAGAGATTTTCGATCAGATGGTCCGTGTTGTACTCGAGGATATTGCGTCACAAGGAATGTCCGTCGAACTCGACGAGCCTTCCAAAGTGGCCCTTCAGCAGCGATGCCTCGGCGACCTCTCGAATGGCGGACGTGGAATCCGGAACCAGATCGAGGCCCACCTTATAAATCCGCTCGCGCGAGGCCTGTTCGACCAGGATGCGAAGACAGGCGACCGGTTCGTGATAACAGGTATCGCAATCGGTGAGCTGCTGTTGCGAAAGCTTTAGGCCATGAACTTCCATCTGTCGCGAATGCACTTTCCCGTCACGTCCTTGGGACCAGGGCAGCGAATCGGCATATGGTTTCAAGGCTGCAGTATCCGCTGTCCCGGATGCATCTCAGCAGACACCTGGTCAGTCTCGGGTGGAGAGACCACACTCGAACGCGTGCTCGAGCAGGTTCAAGCATGGCTGCCGCACGCAGACGGCTTTACCGTCTCGGGTGGAGAGCCATTTGACCAGCCGGAAGCCCTCGCAGCGCTTCTTCGCGAGCTTCGCGGAGTGTCTTCCGGCGATATTCTCGTCTACAGCGGTCACCCGATAGAGTCGCTCGCTGAAATTCTTGCGCAAGCCGACGGTTTGATTGACGCGCTCATCACTGACCCATTTGAAATGGATGCGCCGCATACGCGACCGCTGCGAGGTAGCGATAACCAGCGACTGCATTTGCTCACGGATCTCGGTCGGGAGACGTTTTCCCAGTATGAACGCGACCTACG
Source organism: Paraburkholderia metrosideri (assembly GCF_904848625.1). Lineage (GTDB taxonomy): Bacteria > Pseudomonadota > Gammaproteobacteria > Burkholderiales > Burkholderiaceae > Paraburkholderia > Paraburkholderia metrosideri. The sequence goes on along the minus strand of NZ_CAJHCP010000002.1, from coordinate 194,627 downwards.
CGAAAGCGATAAGTCGCTGGATGTCATGTTCGACGAGGACGGTAGCGTTTGGTTCGCGGGGATACCGAACCGGGATGACTTTCAGCGCTTGAGAGACCTATTGACGGACCGGGGACACCTAGTCCAGATCAGCGCCGATAAAGCGCGAAACAGATAAGACAGGAAATGTCAGTAATGATGCGTTTTTGCCCGAACTGCAAGACCGAGCGGTCTGTAGAGGAATGGTTTTGCGCCGGCACCGTCGCGGATGCCAAGTGCAACTGGGACTTGTCCGGCCTGCCGATTCGAGCGCCGGGGTGGCGGCCGCACGACGTTGTTACTGCAGAAGATGCAAACAAAGACAACAACGAAGCTGAGCGCCGGATGCCGCTTGGGCCGCGACTCCTGTGCACAAACGGGCACCCGATGAATGAGGGTGACCTGATGTGCCTCGACTGCGGGGCCGACCCCGCCACGGCCGCAGCAAATGAGCACCCTGGCCGTGTCACAGACGAAGCCGAGCGCGTTGCTGCCGACGAATCAACGACGTTGCCCGAGACGACCGAGACTCAAATCGACGGGTGGCGGCTCCTCAGGCAAATTTCCAGCACCGACGGCGTGCGAGAGCGCTATGTAGTGCAGCACTGCGATACCAACCGACAAGCGGTTCTGACGCTCTACCGCGACGGTGCCGAGCCAGACCCATCTGTCTACGACGTTGTCCGTCGCCTTCCGCGCGAGCACGTTCCTGAAATCATCGCGACCGGTCGTTGGAATACGCGGGCTTATGAAGTCGCCGAAGAGCTCAGTGGAGGCACGCTTGCCGACTTGGGTATCGCGGTGCGGGACATGGCGACTATTCGCCATGTCGTAGACGAGCTCGGACAGGCACTCAACTCTTTCTCCGAGGCTGGTCTGCGTCATCGTGACCTGCGGCCTGGCACGTTGCTTGTGCGCAGTCGGGAGCCGCTCGATCTTGTGATCAGCGGATTCGGCTCGGCACGCTTGTCGGAATTCGACCTCGACATCGTCTCTCCGCTCGAAACGACCCGCTACATGGCGCCAGAAGCCATCGCCGGCGGTGTCGCCGCGGCTTCCGACTGGTGGAGCCTCGGCATGATCCTGCTCGAGCAGTTGACAGAGGGCAAATGCTTCGAGGGTATCAACCCACGTGCGTTCCTGATTCACGTGCTGGCGAACGGGGTCACGCTTCCGGACGACCTCGATCCTACTGTTAGCCTTCTTCTGCGCGGCTTACTGGCGCGCGACCGCCACCAGCGATGGCAGTGGGCGCAGGTCAAGGACTGGCTAGAAGGCAAGCACGTCGATGCGCCATCTGCCGCGACTTCCGAGACTGATACGGTTGAAGGCGCAAGCATCTCACTTGGCTCAAAGCAGTATCACAAACCCACCGTGTTTGCACTCGCGGCTGCGGAACGCGAGAATTGGGACGAAGCCCGCGACCACCTGAACCGTGGCGTAATCGTCACATGGGCGGAAGGGGCTGGCGTTCCGTCTAAGGAGCTCGCCGGCCTGCGACAGGCTGCTCAACTTGACGGCGTTGACGACGACTGCCGTCTCATGATCGCGCTCAAGCTTCTGAACCCGGAAATGCCACTTATCCTGCGCGGCGACATCGTCACGCCAGGATGGCTGCTTCGAAACCCGCTTGAGGGTTACGACCTCGTGACGGGCGCGGTTCCCTCGTTCCTTGAGCGACTTCACACAGAGACGTGGCTTTCGCGCTTGCGGCGGCGAGCCGAGGAAGTACGCACGCGTGCGCACAATCACGCCATCGAGCTTGATGAGGACATGGTGCGGATCGCGGTGCTCTCCACTTCCCGGGCACAATTGGCAGCGCAATGGGAAGAGCGTCGGCTCCTTCTGCCGGACTCTACTCACTCAGGCTTATTGTCGCTCTCGGAACGCAGAATCGTCAGCGAAGAAGACCTTATCGTTCTTCTGAGCGCAAAGATTACCCAGTTCCGGTCCGTCGAGGAGATTCTCAACCAGGCCGCTGACGTAGCCGAGCGGGAACACGTTCTTGCGTTCGACCGGGAGGCTGCTCGGGCTGAGCTTGCGCTTGCCCGAGCAGAGCTCTTCCGGAAGCTTGACGACCGAATCGCGGGCTTCGCTCGAACCGGGAATCAGTCAATTGACGAATGGGCCGAGCATTTTCGCCTTGAACGCCGCTTGCCGTTGCACGAGGTGCTTGTCCTGCTCTCAGTGCCTGCAGAACAGTGGCTGGAGCCCCAAAAGCAGCAGTACGTGTCTCAAATCCTGGAGTTCTTCGAAAAGAAAGTCGCCACTACGGTGTTGCGCGGCCCGTTGGTGCGAATGACCATCGGCAAGACGACTGGCCGGGTTGACGTCCACGAGCTGAACGGCGAGCGTTATTCGAGCGCCGCAATGCTAGAACATTTGCTTCAACGTAACGCCCAGTCGGTCTCGATAGACCCCGCTGTTTTCGGCGCCAACGCAACTCTGGAAAACCGGCTTAATACACTCTACCGGCAAACGTCTCTTTACAAACGGGATACCGGCATTGACGGCCTCTACCTCGGGTTCCCGTTCCTTCACTACAAGGATGGTCGCAGCGGCTCGCGCCCGCGCATTGCGCCCGTTTTGCTCTGGCCAGTCAAATTGCTCATGGAGCTTGGAACCCGCGGTCAGGTTGCGCTGGCGTTTGACAGCGAGCGCGAGGAGGTGCGGCTGAACCCCGCGCTCGAAGGTTTGTTCGGACGTGACGCCGTCAAGGCATGGAGGCTCGCAGCGGACGACGTGCTCGGACGCTCCGCGCTCAAGGTTACTGACGTGGTCGATGCCTTCGGGTTGCTGGCAAGTGCAGAACGCCGCCAGCTCAGCGCCCTTCCTTCTCCTATGGCCGATGTGCCGGTGGGCGAACTTCGGATTGCATGTGCTGGCGTCTTCTTTCACGTGGACTTCGCCGGCCAGGCGATCGGTGAAGACCTGCGCCAGATGAAAGTGTTGTCGCCCTCCGGGACTGCGCTTGAATCGATGCTCCGTCTCAAAGACAAGGCGGCCTACGAGGCACCTGAAGCGTCAGCCACGGAAATCGAGCGCTTCCTGACTGTCGCCAGCGATCCTTCGCAAGAGTCTGCGGTCATGCAGGCCCGGCAAGGCCCGGGGCTCCTTGTCGAGGGCCCTCCCGGAACCGGGAAGAGCCAGACCATTGTCAACATGGTTGCGGACGCGATAGGACGCGGCAAAAGCCTGCTGATCGTGTGCCAGAAGCACGCTGCACTGGAGGTGGTACACAAGCGGCTTGTTGCGGAAGGGTTGGGAGACCGCATCGTCATGGTCAATGACGTGAACAAGGACCGTGAACCAACGATCAGGGCTGTCCGGGAGCAGCTTGACGCCATTATTCGAGGTTCGTCGTTCGACAATACCTGGGTGCGCCAACGCGAGCGCATGGCAGCGAGAATCGAAACGCTGGAAGGCGAGCTCGACCGGCAACATCAAGCGCTCCATCGCGTGGACGACTCGACGGGCCTTAGCTATCGCGCCTTACTCGGCGAATTGATCCAGCTTGAGGCTGGTTCCGCGCCTGTTAGCGTTCCGCAGCTCCGAGCAAAGCTCGCCGGAATGGACATCTCCGCGTTGACGACGCTCGAGGAGCAGTGCGCCCCGCTTGCGCGCTACTGGCTACCAGCCATGTTCGAAGGCAGCGCGCTTGGTCAGTTGAAGTCTTTTGCGACCGACCCTGCAACAATCGAGGAATTCAGCGCCATCTTCGCGGGCTTCCGCGAAGCTGAGCAGTTACGCATCGACACCCTGGCTGCCCATCCAGCGCGTTTCGATGTTGACGACCCTGCCCCGTATCGAGCCTGGCTTGATGCTAACGCAGGCCGCCTCGTGAATCTGGACGAGACACAGCGTAAGCGTCTCGCCCAATGGTTGCCTCTCTTCCGACCGGCCGACAAAGCCGACGCACCTGGCCATGCGCACTACGCCGCGCTGAAAAAACTCCATCAGGAGTTGCTGGCAATCGATAATGCCGCCTTCGACAAAACGCTATCGCCAGAGCTCACGCAGTTGGCCAATGCAGAACTCAATGACATCGAAGCAAGGGCTGCACTCGCAACCAGAGCGCCGACGTTCTTCAATCGACTCAATCCCGCGACCTACGTCAGACGTAGCGGGCTGAAAAAGTACCTCTGTAGCTGTGGTGCTCCAACGACTGACGATGCGCTTCGTGTGCTTCTGGCAGCGGCGCGCCTCGAGCAGCAGTGGCGTCCGAAACGCGATGCGTTGAACGCCACGAGCCGCTCGTTGCACCTGGATACAGTAGAACCGGCATGCGGGCCGACACTCGCCGAAGAATGTCGGACCCGCCTGCGTCAACTCGAAGAGGTGCGCGAGCTTGCGCAGCATATTGCGATTGCTCCGCGTGGAGATGAATTCGACTCTGCGGTAATGACTGGCGACCAGGCCCCCGTGAAAAAGCTGCTCGATGGGTTCGAGACAGCCTTCGTTCGTTACAACGCCCGCCAGCACAGTTTCAATGCGTTGAGTAGGCTTGAGGAATGGGTCTCACCAGAGCTGGCTGATGCGTGTCGTCGCGCCATTGCAGAGAACGTGAGCTACCAGGCGCCGCTAAACCGTATCAACGACGCGCTGCCGACACTCGCCGCATATCAGCAGTTCCGCACGCGTTCAAAGCACCTCAATGCGCAAGCTCTTGAGGTGTTTGCCATCATGCGAATCCACGACACGGCTCTCGCTAATGTTCCGTCCGAAGATCTTGACTGGGAGGTCCGGCGCCTCATAAACCGAGAGGCAAGACTGGGCTGGAAGCGTCGCTTCGAGCAGGACAACCCGGAGCTCCTCCTCGACCAGACTGAGACGGCTGCAAAGGTCGAAGCGTTGGCGGGCGCAGATGAAGAGATGCGACGGCTTAATCGCGAGGTGCTGCGCAACGGGATTGACCGTAGCAAGCTCGGCTCGGTACGCGACTGGGAGGACGTGACCCGCCTGAGCGGCCGACGCTCCCGTCGCTTGCGGGAGTTTATTGAACTTGGCGCAGGCCTCGGCCTGATGGCGCTGCGCCCAGTCTGGATGATGAATCCGGACGTGGCCAGCCGCGTGTTGCCGCTTAAATCGAACCTGTTCGATTCAGTGGTCTACGACGAGGCGTCACAGATGCCGGTTGAATACGCCATCCCAACATTGTTCCGTGGCGGTGTCTCCGTTGTGAGCGGTGACGAAAAGCAGATGCCGCCAGCCAAGTTCTTTTCGGGTCGGACGGACAGCGACGAAACGGAGATTTACGATGGCGAACAGCTCGACGAGGACGCTACCGAAGAAGAACGCGAACTTTTCGAAGATACCTGGAACCGCCGCGAGATTAAAGACTGCCCCGACCTGCTTCAACTGGCACGCAGTTCCCTGCCCATTACCACCTTGCAGATCCACTATCGTTCTGCCTACCGTGAACTGATTGGCTACTCGAACGCGGCCTTCTACGACAACGAACTCAGCGTTCCGGTCCGGCATCCTGAAGCGACGATTCGAGAAGTCAAGCCGCTGGAGCTGATTCCGGTGAACGGTATCTACGAACGCCAGACGAACTCTGATGAGGCGGACCGCGTGGTCGAATACCTCGCGCAACTCTGGAAGCGACCTTATGACCAACGTCCGTCTGTCGGCGTTGTCACGTTCAATCTTAAGCAGGCTAGCCTCATCGAGGAACGACTGGAGATACGGGCCGAAGAGGACGAGGATTTCCGAAATGCCTATCGCGAAGAAAGCGATCGCTCCGACGGCGGCGAAGACATGGGCGTGTTCGTCAAGAACGTAGAAAACGTGCAGGGAGATGAGCGCGACGTCATCGTATTCTCGACAACGTTCGGCCGCAACAGTCAGGGAGCGTTCAAGCGCTTCTTCGGCGTGCTCGGACAAAAGGGTGGCGAACGGCGCCTGAACGTCGCGGTGACGCGCGCTCGAAAGAAAGTCGTGCTTGTTACATCGATGCCCATCCGCGACATCTCGGACATGCTCAACACCAAGCGCAAACCAGCCATCCCGCGTGATTACCTTCAAGGCTATCTGGAATACGCGCGTGCGATGTCAAATGGAGATGTCCCAACCGGGCGGGCGCTTCTTGGCCGAATGAGCAGCGAGCGTGCTCATCTGAAATTGCAGGACAACGGCGAAACCGACGGCTTTGCAACGGATGTTCTCGAGTATCTCCGCGGGCTTGGACTGTCGCCCGTCTTCGCTCAGGAAGGCGACGCCTTTGGCCTTGATTTTGCCATCGCCGACCCGGAAACCGGTTTGTATGCCATCGGTATCGAGTGTGACGCCCCGCGCCACCATCTGCTCCAAAGAGCCCGGGCACGTGAAATCTGGCGACCTTCCGTCCTGCGGCGAGCCATACCGACACTGCACCGCGTCTCATCGCAGGCGTGGTATCACGAACCAGCGGCGGAAAAGGCTCGACTGAAAGCGGCAATTGACGCAGCCCTGAAAACGGAGGTCGCAGCATGAGTGGGCCGAAGGTTGTTCGAATCGTCACACGCGAAGAAGTTCTTGCCATCTGCGAAGCGCATCTTCACCGGCTCGACCAAGCGATTGCCGCGTGGACGGCATCAGGCCAGCGTATTGGCGAGCTTTCGGCTGAGGAGATCACAGCGACTCACGAACGTCGAAAGGCACTCGCTGGATTAATTGCCAAGGACGCTTTCATGGAACTGCAGAAGAAGGTTCCGGATGAGATCGCATTCCTGAAGGCAGACGTCACACGGCGACAACGCGCTGCGGTCGATAAGGCGGAACAGGCGGCAAAGCGTAAAAGGCAGGGACGCGATAGTGCGGCGACGCTCATGACTGCCCTCAAGTCCAAAGGCATCGTGGTGCCGCAGGAGCTTTCGTCAAAGCTCGACCTCATCGCCTCGGGCGTGGACGTCGCAAACGCCGACACACTGCTCGCTCAAGGATTCAGCCTTCTCGTACCGGAGTCATCGCAGACTATCAGCGAGGCACAGCAAAAGTTGGCGACTAACCTGTTGGGCAATGAGACGCCTCAGGACTTTGGCGAGTGGAAAGTGACGAACGTTTCCCACAAGAACAATCCTCTTTACGACCGCGTCGACCGCCAGGTTGCCGAGGCGCAAGTGTTTCTTGAAGACGCTGAAGTTGCGACATTTGCGGCCAGACTGCGCTCGATCGAAGCCGAGGCAAACGAACAGCGTCGTAACCTCTTGCTAGATAGTCTGATCCTCGACCTCTCTAGCGCCGTAGATGCGTCTCGCGCACATCGCTCTGCGATCGAAGAACTGCAAGAGTTCGCCTCTGAGCTCGGAGCAAACGCGTCCACCGAGGCCGCAGCTTTGCTTGCCCGTGTTCAGCAGTGCGGCTCCGCAACGTCGTTACAGACGATTGCCCAGCTTGCTGGTGAATGCAAGAACTTCGTTTCGCATGAGCAGCAACGCCAAGCGGCACACGCACGACGTGACGCAATCCTTGAGGGCTTGGCCCGCCTCGGGTACGAAATCAACGACGGCATGGAGACCGCATGGGCCCGCGATGGCCGCGTCGTAGTTAAAAACCCAGCATTGCCTGGCTACGGTGTCGAAATCGGAGGGCAGGCTGAGGCGAGCCGCCTGCAGGTTCGAGCAGTGGCACTGTCTGCAAATCGCGATAGCGCACGCGACAAAGACGTCGAAACCCTTTGGTGTGGTGACTTCGGCCGACTTCAGGAGCTCCTCGTAGCCGAAGGCGATAGTTTGCTCATTGAGCGCGCGCTCGGTGTCGGTGAGGTTCCGCTCAAGGTCATCCGAGACGCGGAATCCGATACTGCATCAGTCGATAAGCAACGCTCGCTACGTTAATCGACCAGAAACTAAATCGGCCGTTCGACCGTCAACTGATAGTAGCGGAGAAATCTCACTTTTGTTCCTGAAAGCGTTGACGACTCTTGCCGTCTCCCGAGAACAACCCGACGCAGCGTCAATCGGGTTGCCGAGCAACGCCAAGGTCGAACCCATCCTGCAGCCGCAAAGAAAGGCTTTGCGAGGAACCGTGGTGCTCTTCATCGTGACAATGCTTCATCCTAGTGTGAACGGCTAAGCCCGCGGACGAACCGAGACTGCCTACGAAGGGCACATGTCGACCCCTATGCGCAGGTCGCAACGTTACTTGCAAGCGCCTGCTTTGCAGCGATTGCAGTCAGCCGCAGTAACGACGCGACAACGCCGTTTGAGCCGAACAACAGTCGTTTGCGGAACGCATGGATGCCGAGTCAGCCCTTTGCGCGAGAGCTTTTGCTCGACGAGCCGCCTCATCCGCGGGGTTCCCCTGCTACTTGATCCTGCGGTCGATGATTTTCGCCCGCTCATCCCGCCAAGCTTCGCCGCCACGTAGCGCGCTACGCACCTTATCCAGATAGCGGCGCCCCCTGAGGCTATCGGCCGCGAGGTCAACCAGTTCTTTCCAGAGATTGTCGTTGTCGACGACGGTACCAAATTCGATTGGGGGCAGTTCCCGGTCAATGAAGCTGTCGACGACCGCGTTCCGGAGCTTCTCGCACCGGTCCCAATCACGCAAGACTGACCCGTATGGCAGCCGCGGCTTGGCGATGCGCCACGCTTCGTCGGTAAGGCGCGCGGATGCCATCGCCTCGTGAAGGCGCTGCACGGAGAGGAAAAAGAGCTTGCCGGCCGACCTCGAATACCGCCCTCTGGCGCGGGCAAAAAGGAAAGAGGCAAGCAGATCCTCGTCCCGCACGTTATCTGAAGTTTTCGTTCGCTCGACCGCAGTCACCCATGGGTCGGTCCCGACGCTGTTCGGTACGGACTCAGGGGCTAACATCTCGGCCAGGGCGAACAGCAACGGCCTGTGCCAGATGATCCCGCGCGACATTCCCTCGGCCAGATCGTCGATACGATGCGCAATTGTTTGAATCCAAGTTAGCCTAGAGCGGATCCCGGCGGCGTCCAGACTGGACAGTGCAGCCACCACCGGATCGATGCCGAAGCGGTCAACCATAACTGCCGAGCATTCGTCGCGACCAGCCTCCATTAGCGCGCCTACGATCCGGATTGCCGCATCCTGACTGGCGTCCAGGGCGCCGATTAGTCTCGACGCGTCCAGTGAGGCTATCCGCCACAACGATGCACGCTCGAGGACGTCCGGACGTGCGGAAAGCACTGCCATTGCGGCGCCGGGCACGGCCTCGATCAGATTGCTCAGTTCCTCGACGTCCGCTTCGGCGAGCGCGGCATCGACTGCCTTATGGAGCGGATCGTCTTCCGGCAGGTCGTCGGCGAGGAAGTCAGGCTTCCATCGCAGCAGGGCGCGGCCGACTACAAGCGGTTCGATGCCAAGCAGGTCACGGTCTGCGCGCACCTGCTGCAACGCGAAATCAAAGAGCCTTCGATCTACGAGTCCAGGTCGCGAGAACACCATGCGCGCAGCCGCAGCGCGACCCATGCGGCCTTGGTTCGGCCCCAGCCGCTCCAGTTCGGAAACTGCTTCGGCCAATCTAAACGATCCTGCGTTTTGCTCCAGGGCGGCATACAACTGGACAAGCGGAATCATTGCCGCCCGGCCGTTGGTGACGTCTGAACCCACGTCGCGCAGGAACTGCCGCAAGCCCGATCCTGTAGGCGTCACGAGGTCGTCGAGAAGGGTCTCCATCCAGTCGCCCCGGTTTTTCGCGGAGGCGATCGCCCGATCATACACCTTCGAACGGCTCGTTCGACTCACATCCCTCAGCTGAAGATCGAACGCGTCGGTGGAGGTGGAGCGGTCTTCCGCAGAGAACGTGCAGAACCTAAAAGCCCGACGCAGGCGGGGCCACTGCTGCATCCATATGGCCACGACGAGCTCTTCGTCTTCGGGACGCTCGCGTTCGTCGACAATCCTATCCTTCGGTTTTCCATAGAGCGCGCTAGCCCACTGACCGGCTCGCCTCAGATCGGAAGGTGCGACGGGAGTCGCCGCCCGAGAGGCCATTACCTCGAGCTGGACCGCAAACGGGGATCCTCCGCCGGCAGAGGGACGTTGGAGGCGCTCGAGCAGGTCGTCTACCGAGCCGAGCCTCGCGAGATCTGCAAAGTCTATGAGGATGGAGTGGGTCCATACGCAACCCGGCCGGCTCATCTCTGGAGCGGCCCAAGTTCGCGCGAGGACGTACTTGCCCGATTCGGCGAGAGGGTATCCAGTGATGTAGCCGTTCGCAGGAATGCGACTGCCGCTGCCGGACGCGTCGCTAAGCACCAACATCGTACGCGCGTCAGACTGCGGGAGTTTGAGCGATCCTTCAATGAGACGGTGGCCCTCGCTGTAGCCATGAAGCGTCTGATCGACTTTTATACGATCCCTAGTCAATGCATCAGCCATTGCAGCGGCTCTGTCAGGTCGTTCGATTCGCGTTCGGCGAAAACGAGACGGATGCGGTTGGCCGCGATGTCCACCTCTCGCAGTCGCTCCGCGTCTCTGCCCTTCGCCGCCTTCTTCTTCGGGGCCTCTCCGTCCACCGGTTGGGTATTTGCCTCGTTGCCGTCGTACTCGCCGCCTTGAGCGCTGACTCCGTATACCCGGCTCGTCCAACCGTCACGGGCGGCTTCGAGGTACTGGGCGAGGAGGGGCAGCTTCTGCCTAAGGAAGGCGTCAGGCGTAAGCCTTTCGCCCTCAACCTTGTCCCAGGCGCTGATCATGACGACAACCTTGCGGCCCGCACGACCTACGGGAGCATGCGAAATTAATTGGAGCAGATCCACTAACTGCACCTGGGTCGGGGCGAAGCTTGGTTGCCAATCTTTCGGAAGGGTCTCAGCCTTCTCCCTGCCTGTCGCCCTGCGCTGCGCGGCGCGCTCCGCGACCCAAGCGGGCGCCTTCACTTTGTTGCCGTTTAAGAGCAGCAGAATGTTGCCGTCGGCAAGGCTCTCGCCCAGCTCGCGCCCGAGCTCGCGATCTTCCCACATTGCGCGGAAGTCTTCGCCGGGTGCGTCGGGCATCGCGACCTCGACCACCTTTCCAGCAGCGTCCTTCAGATTCATCTTTACCGCGCTTAAGCCCGTGAGCCTAGTGCGTGCTTGTTCGGTCGCCTTCCGCCAAACCGTCACGACCTTGCGCAGATAGCTATGGTCGTTTTCCCCTATCGAGTCAAAGGCGAGCATCTTCGTGACGCGTCGCTCGTTCACTAGTTCCCACAACGCCGCTAGGAAGGTCGTCTTGCCGGATCCCGGCAAGCCGATGATCGATATTGAGACGTGATGCTTGCCGCTTTCAGCCACGTTCCGCCTCCTCAATCGTGAGGCCGTCGAAGACGCGACCGCTGCGATGATGCTGCCTAATGCCTTGGGGCCCCGCACCCGGCTTCATCCAGAACTCTAGCATTTCGGCCAAACCGGCGCCACGCATGACGTTCGTGTCCTTGGGCGACGCGGACGTAACGAAAGAGCAAAACTCGCCGAAGTGGATGGCGAACGCATCCCTAATGCCGTCGACGATGGCGCGGAAGTCGCGTTGCACTTGGTCCTTACGGGTCGAGGCCTGCACGGCGTCGTCCTTCGTAAGGACGATCGCGAGATTCGGCTTCCGTGAAAATGCGCCGTTCTCGACCATGCCCTGGATGATGAGCGGTATGGTGCCGATGACGTCGGCGCGGTCGCGCGGCGATGCTAGCCGCCGGCCATCCACCAGCACGGTGATCACGTCGGCCCGCCGGAGTTCAAACATGGCGGCCGCGTTCGCCGCTAGGTCGGCGACCTCCTCGTACTCCTCGCCCGAACGGTCTGCGATGAGCACCGACTGAAGGAGCCCGTCCCGCAGCATGTCGAAATGGTAGAAGCGGACTTCGCCCCTCTTTGTGCGCTCCGAATGCGGTTCGTCGCGCTCCGAAGCGACCCTCGCGTCGTGACAGATGATTTCCAGCCCGTGCAAGGTTGATGAGCCGGCGAAGATGGCGTGGGCTACCGGGCCCACTTGGAATAAGTCGAAGAGGCCAGCAATGACGCTTGTCTTGCCAGAGTCGTGCACACCGATCACGCCAATGACCCGCGAGGGTAGCGATGCGAGCACGCGGTCGGCGCGTCTGCTCTCAAGCGGAAGCGCGTCGGGCAAATGCACGCCGTCGAAGGCGCCAATCGTCTCCTGGCCGTCGTCTCCCTCGGCCTGATCGCCCCCTTCTGGCTCCTTGCCGTAATAAGGGCACTTAGCGAGATCGTCGTGGCCTTCGATGCACCGGCCGCCCTGGGCGATGCGGCACTCACGGTTTGCGCAGACTAATTCGGTCGTGGCCATTGCGGATCAACGCAGCAAGAGGATTTCGCGGTAGAACTGTTCCGCGAGTGCGATGGGCGACATGGTCGCCCCGCCATCAATACCGGTTATGGCAGTCCATCCGGCATACCAGCCCTCGCCGGCCCCGGTCTCTTGGCGCCGGAGCAGCGCGAAATGAACTGGCGAAGTGACGGGTGACGGCTTGCGATCCTTCAGAACGGACGATGTCCAGTCGTCTGAAACGGCATTCACTGCATCGGCGATCTTAATCTTACCCGTCGCCTTCACGCCTGCGCGCGACAGCAACGCGGGTATCGAGTTCGGGCCTGGGTAGATCTTCGTGAGCGATGCAAGGTCGCGCGCGAATACGAGAGGCTTCTCGCTGACGGGAAGGTCGGCGAAAGCCTGGTTCGAAAACAGCGATCGCTGTCCGAGCACCCACGATAGTAGGTCGAGTTCCTCGTCTGCCTTCTTACCGGCCTCCGCGAGCAGCTTGGTGGACTCGTTGAACTTGCCGACGAGATCGATAAGCGCTTCGCCTACAGTTTCGGTGAATTGGTCGAAAACACTCTTGAACGTGCTCGGGACATTATGCGCGACCCCGGCAAAGTCGGGCTCGAAGGCGAACTCTGGGGCGGGAATGCTGAGCTTGCTGAGGTCAGGTCGCATGCGACGCGAAGCGCCAAGCTGCGACAGGGTGTTCTCGGCCAAAGTGACCAAATCAACCGGCAGTGAGGGTTTGCGCGCGCCGCCGCAGGCGGTCGTGGTGACGGCTAGTGCGACGAGCGAATGCCAACCGAGGTATCGTAGGACGACGCCGGCAGCCAGGACCTGGTCCTGCCGGGCTCCCTGTTCGATCGACGGATCCGCGTCCGAGAACGCTTGATGAAACGCTGCCAACGCCGCGGCCAGGTCATCCTCCTGATGCCCCCCGGGCGGCGACTTTGTGCCGAAGACTAGCCGTGCGAGCATCTCCATTTGGGCTAGCGTCCAATTTTTAGTGATGGCTTCGATTGCGGTCCAGCGCAGGGCTCGCTGCGCACCGTCGGTCGAGATCTCGGAATACAGTTTTGGAAAGTCTGCGTGCATCTTTAGTCCCGCTCCAGTCTATCGTTCTCGCGCGTCAATGAGTTGCTCCAGTCGGCCAAGCAGGCCGCGCTCTGAAGCGCGGATTAGGGCGACGCCGTAGCGGTGAGGCTCGGGTAAATCGATCTCCCCGTCGCTGATCAGACCAAGCTCGAGCGCGATCTCACGCCGATCACTCGAGTCCAGGTCCCAGAAGCGGTCGACAAGATGCCTCGTCCTCGCGTCGCCCATGGATGCCTCCGCATCTGTATAGGAAGCGGAAGCCGTCGCCTGAGCCTTGCAGGTCTCGCGTGTGACAGTCTGCACAATCCCGCCGGTCTTCACTCCGCTCGTTTCCTCGGACGGAAAAGGTATCCAGTGCCTGAATACTTCTTGGCCGTCGTTCTTCCGAATTGGCTGGAAGCCCTCTGGTTGCGGCTGGTACCGGTAAAGGTGGCTAGCGACGTCAATCCGCCGCTCCGTCCCCTCGCCTGCCACATTCAACTCGATGATGTTGTAGCTCGGTTCGAACTGCTTTTCCGCGTGCGATGGGTTCACCGAACCCGCACTCCATCGGACGTAGGTCGTAGTCTCATGGATCCGCTGCCGATGCTTGTGACCGAACACCTGGAACATCGCCCGCTCGTTTAGCATGTCCTCGACGTCGTCACCGTCGATTAGCCAGTCGGGCGGATGATGGCAAATGGTGAGATTCACGACGTTTGGTGAAGGATCGATTGTCTGGAGCGGGCTCAGGTAGAGCGAACCTCTACGGTCGTTGGCGCCGTTGCGTGCTGAAAGTAAGGTTGACGTCAGGCCATGAATCCGAAGCGTGACGCCCGGTCCTAGCTCTCGTTCCTGCTTCCAGTAGAGATGGCCAGGATAAACCTGACAGCTCATCTTCTTAGCGAACTCGTTGTACGCAACGTGTCCGTGGAAGAGAGCCTGTCCGGTGACGTCGTGATTCAGTTGCTTCCGGAGCATCCATAGACGGTCGTCTTCGCTTTGTGCCTGGAAGATCATCGCCTGCGCGTTCATCGTCGGTGCGTCCTCGCACGACTTTCTGTTCACGTCGTGATTTCCGGGCACCACCCAGATACTGGCGCTGTCGCAACCGCATTTCGCCGCCAAGTCCAGCAACCAGGCTCGCGCCACCTCGAATTCCCGAGGATCCCCTTGGTACGCAATATCGCCGCCTACCATTATTGCGTCTATCGGACCCAACGCGGCAACGCGGCCAGTCAGGTGCCGCTCGAGGCGCGTGCGATAAGGCTTGTCCCGGTCGTGGTCGGGATCAAGACATTCAGGGGCTCTAAAGTGGATGTCAGAAAGATGGAGAATCCGCATCGTTTTGTTCTCAAGACTCCGCGGGGCATTAACGAAGGCTGATCCATCAAGCGACCTTAACCCCCTAGGTTCTTTCTATCTCGCTACGCTCTAAGTTTAAAAACGTCGTTTGTCAGCTATGCAAAGCCGATGGTCACACGTCGCACGGTGACGCAGTATATTCGAAACGGATGTTCAAGGTGCAGTATAATAGCGCGCCCGTCGGCACGCGTCGGGTTCATCGCGAACACAAGTCGGTCGTCGACTTCGAGTCCGGCCTGCGCAGAGGCTGCCTTGTAGCCATTCGGAGCTCAGAGCCACGGTACGCTACCTTAACATTCAAGTGGATGACTCGTTGCACATTCGAATCAGACCGAAATCTGACGCCGGTTGGGTCACGCGTTCGACGCTCCTTCCACCCGATCATTGCGTCAAAGTGGGGCGCGTTGACCGCTGAGCCAAGAGAACCACGGGCGACATCTTTCCTTCGCAGCGTAACTTCCGCTTCACAAATTCCAGCAGCCACCTATGCACGGAAATGGCCGTCGGCAGTGCAGCCTGGAGCTATCGTTCGCTGTCCTGTAGTGTATGACTGCTCCTGGCCGAACCTGGAAATACGAGGTCGCCTCGAACACCGCGATCCCTGGTTAAAAGCCGAACTTCCGTAGACGACCCCACTCCGGTCGGATAACTTTCTCCGAACCGGTCAGTCAGCCGAATCCGGGTTTTGCGAAGTGGTGTGCCGATAAGCGGCCGTTGGCGACCTCACCCGATCGGCCATGATCTGTCGTTCGTCCTAGCTGGCTGAATGACTCCAGTCTGTTCATCAGCAGTCACGTTGCAGTCGCACCTATGCCCTCCCAAGCGCATTTAAAATGTGCCCGACAACTGCGTCATCATCTAGATAGCCCGAGATTCCGTGATGATTATCGGTGTGGTTCTGAACTTGCGCGTTGTTCTCGATGACGCGCCCCACAGGAAAGTTTTCGGGGTTCAAGGGATACATGGCCACTGCATCATGCGGATCGAAAGCGTTGTACCATGTTTCCACCGGATCCGGAAACGCTATCGGACGAAATAGATCGCGAACAGGGCGGACGGCCAGCGGAGAACCCAGCGTAACCAGCAATGGCACGGACAAGGTACGCTGGTCAGTCGACAGAACACTGTATGCCACGACAGTTCCTAATGAGTGACTCACAATAACCGTTGGTTGGCTGCTCAAGGCTGCCCGCACGGTCTTGTCTACTGCATCTCGAACCCCTGGACGTGTGACATAGAGAAACACGTCTCGCATAAACCGCTCCAAATACAATTGACTGCAGCCGGGCACGTTCTTGTCTATTGCACGCAACATAGCCAGCACCCATTCGTCGTTTTGTAGTCCCCGATGCTCAGGCCGTCCGCGATACTCTGCGTCTATCTGTGCATCTGTAATCTTCGCCTTCCGGCGTATCGCGTCGGCAAACTCAATTTGAAACTCGAGGAAATCGCCGGACGTTTGTTCCCCTCGAGGCTGGAGTTGGGATGTCAAAGGAACATCGGCCCCAGATGCGAGATCGTAGAGGATATCTCCGTAGTAGGGAAACGTGACGTCTATTCCTTTTGGGAGATTTTTTCCAAGAGCTTTTGCCCCCCGGTTGAGGGCTGTCAACCACTCATTCTTTATTTGCATCGCCGTTCGACCTTGCTGCCCGCGACCGTGAATAAAAAGTAGGTGGTTTGGTGAATCGATCTCTGACGAAAAAGCTCTCGCAGGCGAATACTTTGTTGCGGCGTATAAGCTGAATCCTCGCAGTACGTCCCGTCGATTCATGTTGTTGTCCTTCGATGATCATTTCGGAATGTCGACACTTCTGATCATGACCTGTGTCGCAAACTCCATGGCCACTACTGCACTTCTCCCTTTCGCAGCATTGCTTCTGCGATCTCCATTGCCTGCATGTCGAGCGTTGTCCAAAGAGAAGGTTTCAGAGAGTTTCGGAATGCCAGAACCCGCTCAGATAGTTTGACATTCGCCACGCGGAGCAAATTCCAGCCTTGCGCAAGCATCGGCACGAACGGAAACACCCCTGTTCGGTTTTTCGCTTCGCGTTTGCGCATGGATCCCGAAAGCACTGCAATGTCAAAAAGATCGATGCCCAAGCGTTTTTGTAGACCGATAGCGATGGCTTCCACCTCCGGTTGCAAGCCCGCATTGGCGTAGGCATACGCACTATACATCCCGAGCGTTGGCTCAAGGTCTCTGAGAAACTGTTCAACTAAATATTTATTCTCGTCCTTAAGCCATGGCTCCTCAGAATGCTGTTCTGCTACCCTGAAAACTCCGAACCGAGCAGAGGTCGCCAAGGCTGCGTGCATGCGCGCGGTACGCTTCGCATTAGTTGCGTAATCACCCCACAGCGGGTTCTTTATTGTCGGCACGTAACTCACACTCGTAAGCCCACTGCCATCAAAAACCAAGTTGCCAACGTATCCGTCTAGGGCAGCGATTACAGCCCCCGATCCGTTCGAAAAGCGCAGTGCGATACTTGCCGCGCGTGCTCCCCGCAAATCGATCCACACGTGAGTTTCATCCTGCGCGGTTGCCGCGACTGCCGGGCCTGAAACGACGTATTTGATGGTCATGCCTGATATAACAAACCCACTAAGCGCATCGACAGAATCGGAAAGCGCACTGGCGTTCAGTATCAGTGTTTCAACCCTCGCAAACCCCGTCGCTTGCGCTGCTAAATTAAGGGTCGCTGTATCTAGATGTTTGTCGGGCACCCCTATACCTCGTACGCCGGCAAGTTGCAACTGTGATTGGGCGACGTCAAACAGTGTGGCGACGATTGGACGAAAGTCCCCTTTTTGCTCCACCTCTTGCCCGACTCTTCCTGTGATCAACTTTCCAGCGGAGCCAATGTATGTTCTGTCGCCCGAAGTCACCTGAGCATCAGGACTCTGCCGAAGCAATAGGGATTTCTTTTGCAACCTTCGCGGAACCTCTTTCTCTAAATATTCTTCAAGGTGCTGGTTTGTCACCACTCTCTTTGTATCTATCGATACCACCATATTAGCGGTCGGATGTCGATACGCATCGAGAAACGTTGCCGTATAAATTCCGGTATAAGCAGTTATGCTTTTCGATACAGGGACCTCCCAAGCTGGCTCACCAACGTGTGTCGCAAAGAACTGATCCACCTTCGACGGCCTCTGGGACAGTAGCTGGGGGATTGGAAAGATTACGCTACCTCTGACTTGTTGCGCGCGAAGGCTATCTGCTGTCGACCGACACGCGTCAGAGATAAAGATCACATTGAAAATGCCGGTTTGCAAAGCCAGCCTCGTAGTCTCTACTAGGCTGACCGCTTCATTAGGGTTCTTTGGAGCCTCTGACAGCAGCCAATATTCGCTATAGGCGCTAGTAAATCCGTGCCCTGCAAAATAAACGACCAACTGCCTGCAATTGTCCTTTGAAAGGACTTCATCAACGGCGCCATACACGCTCCTGATCGTCACGGGCTTCTCACTGTCGACAAGTAGCTTGACGTCAAAACCCTCGGCTCGAAGCCAATGAGCGATGTCGCTTCCGTTTTGGCAAGCCGCGTTCAGGGGCGGAAGATCACCGGCTCGATCCACGCCGATCACGATAGCAGATCGAGACCCGTTCGCGGCTTGAGAAGAAGGTCTCCGAGCGGCTAATACGCTGGGAGCACCTAGCGCGACTTCCAAGAACGTACGTCGATCCATGTTCGCGGCCTCTTTTGGCAATCTGCACGATTGGCACCGATAGGCTGGCCACGTCGGCAGTAAACTTGCGCGTTGTGACCAGTCTCGACCACGACACAGAGCCCGACGGATGTTTCTAACGTGGCATAGACGCACTATAGTCTGTGAGCGTGCGAAAATGCCAAGATCGCTGCCTTCCTCCAAATCAATTGTGAAGCGGGCAGCTGAGATCTTGGTCTCATCGCTTTCTTTAAATCGTTCGTGTTGTGCGTAGATTTGCCGCAGCGCTTAGCCCAAAACGCCCGCCGCCGCCGTCGAGCGCATAAACGACGTTCTTACGATTGGTACAAGCGTCGGCCGTCTGAGGTCTATAGCTGACTGCGCTCCTTAAATAGGGCGGCAACATTTGGATGTCCTTCAAGCGACTGCTCCCGCAGCCATCGCGGACCATTCGCGAGCGCAGACCTAAGGTCCGCTCAGGGTCCGAGTTGCGTCTGTCCGCTCTTCAAGCTTATCGCCAGAAAGCGGCCAGTGGGATTTGGCTGCCCGGAAGCGGGCGGTCGCCAGTGTGTACTTACGACTCTCGAAGGTCGCTCGATCCAACATATCGTCAACGGCGGCTTCCCCAGCCCGACGGCCATCCGCGAGGCCGCGGAGGCCGCCATGATCTCGGCCGAAGCTACTACTCGCTTGCGTTTGGGGCCTTGGTCTTGTCGATTTTTCGAGCGTAGGGTTGGATTTTGCGAGCGCGAAGCTTGATTTGCGTAAACGGCGTCCTACCCTTTTGGGAGTTCCTTAAGCGAGGATGTTTTAACGCGAACTCTGAGATCGCTGGGAAGGAGGGCAAAAATGGGATCTCGAAAGCTTTCCTCTCGTCCTTTCGCCCGCACCGTTGCGATGGCTGCAGAAATCCTTCTGGTTGCCCCGATGGCGCAAGCGCAATGCGTGGAGACGCCCAAAGCCTGCATCAATACCAACAGCAGTGGGGAATGGCATTGCGTCGCAAACAATGAGAATTGTCCCAGCGGGTGGAAAACCGATCCGGGGCACTCGAATTGTAGAGGCGCGCGCCGAGGTTGTGGCGGACGCGACCCGACTTCCTACCCACCCTTCAAACAACCCAAACCATATGAAAAATGCTCCCTCGAGAGCGGCCCGGACGATTGGCATAGAGCGCATCCGGAATATTTGATGGCTTCGACGGCTGATTAAACCGTTCCAAAAAATAATTCAATGTTTGCATATTGCAGGTTACCGCTAAATTTGGAGGTCGTCCGGACGTATTGCACGATTGCGCAAGAGGGTGTTCATGCGCGCAATTGTCCGATTGAGAAGGACTGTCCGGCGGTTCCCTTCATGCAGATCAACTGGTTTTTCGATACGCGCTACGATCCAGGCGGCATCCGATGGCTACAGATCCATGCGAATAATTGGACGGACAGGCCCAAAGCCGCAGTTTATGGCCATGCCGCCGCCGTATAGTAAGTGCAGTCCTCTTTTCTGGACTGCCGCGTGGCTGGTCGGGGAAACTAACGGCAGCGGCCACGGGATACCCCGGGACTGTGGGATAGTCTTGAGACCCCGGGCAAGGTGGCGAAGTTAGCGCCTTGAGACGAACGGCTGACGGGCGACGCTGGCTCCGGGGTGCATCGAAAAGATGCTCACGAGTTGGGTCTGAAGGCTCCCAGCAGGATGGGGGCTGGGCTCAACTCCACCAGGATGCAACTCGAAAAACAGAGCATGCATCTTGAGCGTTGATCTCCAACCTAAGCTCGTGAGACAAGAGCGGATTATCCGTGGAAAAACACAGGTAAGCGGCACGGTTTTCCGCTCCCCCATCCGTTGTCTCATCTCACTCAACCTTTACGAACGTTCACCGATTTGCTGTCGAATCACCGAAATAGTACCTACCTTGGCTTAGGGCCGGTAGAGGCTTACGCGGCATCCCATCGGCACGTGATGGCCGTCCGCCCGACATCGGAACACATTATTTCCGGGATAGCTCTTACGCGTTGTCAGTGAATGCTGGCCACGGATTAACTGACCTATCACGAGACGCTGACTATCAGCGACGGCATTCTCACCGAGTTCTTGCTGGACCGGGAAGGCCAACCTGCCGCCGAGGCACAACTGCGAGGAACTGCAAACCTCGGCGCCACCTTGCCCCGAGTATGATTGTCGGAAGGGAAACCGACATTCGTAACCCGAACCTCTGGCCTGCGGCCATTTGCAGAGCGCACCGGTCCTTTAGAATTCGCAAGGTCTGCCGATAACGTAGAGGAATCCGGCAATCCTCCAATTACGCAGATCGGACCCGCTGCGCATGTCACGCCATACCGATCCTCAAGTAAAAAACGGCCACAAAGCGAGAGAGAATTGAAAGTCGACACCGCGTGGGTTGAACCTCCGTACTCCATTGGCGGATTGGATCACCTCGGCGCACAGGCGCCGTGCGTCCTTATTTACGGCCAGCTATTGCCGGGTATCACGAATGTCACTGATCGGGCCCGCTATTACTCCTTCTATCCGTGGGTCATATGGTCGCTCGCTCAACGCTTTCCGGGTGACGAGGACGAGACATCGTTCGTCGACCATTTTCGGCGGGCCGATTGCCTGTTCACGCTGATCGCCGAACACCACGCGCAATGCACCGACAAGATCAGCGAGCGTCACGGCGCAGCGATGGTCGGTCGACAGAAACTGGTCAGCGCGGTGCAACGGGTGCTCGACGGCGAGACACTGAAGCTCGTCAGGTTCACCGCCAACGATTCCGAAGACCGGTACTTCATGAATCGCATGGGTGGCCTTTCGCAATATTACGCGGGGACGCTCGCCGACTTGCGCGTGCTGGACGGTGGCAGAAAACCGTGGTTTCGATTCACCAAGGAGGTCGGGAAGCCAATTGCCGAAGCCTTCGATGCTTCGGTGCCGGCAGACCTTTTCTGGAACATCCTCGAGCGCGGTGAAGTCGCTGACGCCGGCCTTCGGCAGCTGCATGCGTTTTGCCCGTGTCACCTTCGAAAAGCGGGATCGAGCGAGCGCGAGCAGCTCACCGACATCTATTTCGACCGGCAGCGTGAGTACGGCGAAGAAGGCACTCAGCGCAAGCGTTCGCTGGCGCTGATTCAGCGTCTCATTGACAATCTTCCGGCCGGTATCGAGTTTTCGGAATACGTATTCCGCGCCGCCGTGTATGGCAACGCGCTGCCTGGCGTGACGGGTTGGAATATCCCGGCCGATCTGGCGTCCACGCGTGAGAACTGGGCAGTCTACGTCCGCAACGACCTGCTATCGGTTGCGATGCAGACGATCTTCGCGCTTGCCTTGAGCAAGTTGTCACCGCAGACCGCGGGAGAGCGCTACGTGTGCGACACGGTGGAGGCTTTCGCGAAGGCATTCGAGGAATCGGACCACGTGGCCAGCTTCGTTGCCGACACGGACTGTGCGACGTTTGGAGCATGGCTCACAAACATCGAATCGGTATTGCCAGCGCTCGGCGAGTGGTCCGCTGACGGTCACGAGATGCCGCTGGGTCAAACCATGGTGTCTTCCTGGGGGCGCGCAAGCGACGCCGCGTTGCTTGCGTCGGCCATGCAGGTACTCGCGATCCTCGCCATTCGCGACGATTTGACTCGCGCGCCCTATGAGGGGCTCGCGATCACGCCACAAGCGCTACAGGATTACCCCATCAATCTCTACACGTTCCGGCGCAAAGCCGCGGCGTGGCGCGAGATGCCACTAGGCAACGTGGTCTACGACGTCGTTGCGTGGTGCATGAATACGCATTTGCGCGTGTCGTTGCGCAAACTTCATCGCACGAGTTCGGCGACGTTTCGCTTCCGCACTTCCGAGCGAGGGTTGCAACTGACGGATGGAAACATACCGGCGCCATCCAATACCACGCCGCGCTTTCGTCAGGCGTTCCAGATTTTGATGGACATAGGAGCAGTCGTGCGCGATGACGAAAAACAGACGTCGTTGAGCGCGGAAGGCAAGCAGTTGATGGAGGCCGTCAGTGCCTGATTCGATTTCCCTTTTGAATGTCATCAAGGAAGGCGGCTTCGATGCATCGCTGATTACCACGTTCAACGCGAGTCTCCCCTTCTACGAAGAGGTCGTGCTGCGTCGTCTGGTGGCGGCAGGCTGCCAGCAGAACATCGTCTTGATGGATCACGCGCAATGCAGTTTGAGCTGGCAATCCGAGGCGACCCGTCCGAGGCTTGCAGGCACGGCGTACTCGCTCGTGCCGGTGAGCGTGCCCGGGGCGTTCCATCCGAAGGTCTGCATTCTGGCCGGCAAAAAGAAGGCGGCGGTTCTCGTCGGCAGCCACAATCTGACGCTTTCGGGCTTTGGTTACAACCGGGAGATCACGAACTGGGTACACGTTTCCGACCGTAAGGATGGGGAAGGCACCGCATTGCTGGACTCGGTGTGGCAGATGGTGCGCGAATGGATCGAACTCGCACGCAAGCAGGTGCCGCCCTCCCTGATCGCAGCGGCGCTTTCCTTCTCCAAAAGCGTAATGCCATTGTCGTCGCCGGGCGCGGACACGACGACCGTCGCGTTACATCAACGCCCGGGAGGAGCGTCGCTCATCGAGCAGATCGCGGCGCGCGTGAAAGGCGAAGTTCGCAGGATCGGGGTGACCGGCGCGTTCTTCGATAGCGACCTTGCTTTTGTCGCGCATCTGCACGGACGCTGGCCGCAGGCCGACGTGGTCGTTGCAATCGATCCGGAAACCGTACATTTGCCAAGCATGCGTGAGATGCAGGCGCGTTTTGTGGACGCTAGGCTTCTCTGGACGAATGCCGCCAATCGCAGCGACAAATACCTGCACGCGAAGGCCCTTTACATCGAGCAGACGCATGGCGACGGGAACGCACTCATCTCCGGAAGCGCCAACCCCAGCCGCCCCGCTTGGATGGGCAATAAAAACAGCGCGAATGTCGAAGCCGTGGTGATGCGCATGGGCCCCCACGCGCAGGCCGCGTCAGAGGCGCTGGGTTTGTGCGGCATGTTCGCGCTGCCAGCGCTTTCGGCCAGCGCGCTCGAGGCCACAGCTGCACGAAGTCTCGCCGAAATACGCGCGACCGATGAATCCGACGAGGGATTCTGGATAGGTGTGGCGGCAAGCCCCAACGAATTGCGGATCGCGACGCCAGGCCCGGCCATCGAGCTTGGCAGTGCCAGTCTGTTAAGCGACAGTCTGGACGTAATTGAAGCGAATATCGCCGTCACTCGGATGGGAGACGTTCTGAGTGTTCCCGTGTCGGTCGACATGAAGCGGGTCCGCGCCTGCGACTTGTTCCTAGGTAGCCGGCGCGTGGCAAGGGCTATGATCGCGCACCCGCATTTGCTGACGGCGGCGACGCAATCGTCGCATCGTCAGGTTCGCGATGCGCTCGGTGCATTGGACCCGTCCGGTGAGACTATTTCGGAGATGCTCCAGGCGGTCGAAGATGCGATCTTCGACCAGGCCGCCGAGGAAGAAGTGCAGAACGAAGTGCGATCACGGCGTGGATCGGCGCAAGCCGGCACAGCGAGTGGCGGCCGGCCCGACACATTCGAAATCAGCGTCAGCGAGCTTCGTCACGCGAGGAAACGTCGCCGTCTAGTCGAATCCGCCGATATCGTCACGCTGATCGACCTGCTGACCCGCAAAATCGGCGAGGAGCTACAGGCGCAGCCGACCGTGCCTGTGGACAGATCAGGCCGAACCGAGGAAGAACAGGTCAATCAGGACGACGACCCGGAGCAATCCGACGACACGCCATACTTTGACGCTCAGGTTCAGGGCCTCCGGGATGCCGAGCTCGCACGGCGGGTCGCCAGAAAAGTGACGAACCTCATCAATCGGCTGCTCCTCAAGCTAACGAAGGCCGACCAACCCGACACCAAGGCACGGGCGCTCGTTCAACTCATCGCCGTACTTTCGCTCGTTAAAGAGCTGGTGCGTATCGAGCGCCTGCCCCGTTGGCGAATGGCGCGCGAGTTCCTCGTTCCCGAGGCAGATCGCCGTCGCTTGCTGGACGAATCTATGCGGTGTTTGTTCAATTCCAGAACGCGGCTCATCGACACGCTGACGGACGACACCCACGCAGAAACCGAGGAAGCGATTCAGCTCCGTGTGTTGCTGTTGTGGCTGGCATGGAGTATCGGCGACAAGGTTCCGGAATCGTCAGTCGACGCGTTCGACCCGAACGGTCAGAACGAACAGGTGCGCGCAAAGGCGATGTTCCTCGCCCTCGCGCCCCCTGTTGTCGGCGACGACGCTGCGAGCGACCAACTCAAGCGCTACACCGCGGCGACGCTTCGGCCTAATCCTTTGGACGCCGCGCGCGCGGACAGATGGATTCGGCTCATTAACGAGTTCGGCCGGTTCTGGAGCAGGGATTTGTCCGACGCGCCGCGAATCGAGGTAGGCGGTTGTTGCATCGTGGGAGACGGCAGCTATCCTCGCGTCGTCGCTGAGGTCCACGGTGAACTGGTCGGTTTTTGGGACTTCGGGTCCGTCCGGTCCTTTAAACAAGACTTCGTGATGGCGGTCCAGCCGGAAGCTGTGTCCTGACAGTCCGCCGTAGTATCGGTCATCGTCCTCAAAACGCCGCGACCTTCCGATACAGGAATCGAGCAACAACAGTTTGATCTCATTGAGTTTGAGTTCAGACGCGAAATGCCCAGTGTCAAGAACATACAACTTCGCATCCGACGAATCGCGCAGAAAGCCTCATTCTTTCGCTTCCGCTTTTGACAGCAAAAAAACATGCAGCCTACGCTATACAAATTTATGCCGTGCGGTTCGGACGACCAGATCGAGCGGCTAAAACGCATCTTGAATGGACATGTCTACTTCTCGTCGCCGGCACACTTCAACGACCCGTTTGAGATGACTTCGCTGCGAGCCCCACGAACCGTCGCAGGCTTCGATTCTGCTCTCCGCGATGCCGGGATAACAAATCTATTGACATCGACTTCTAGCAAGCGAGCGATTTACCGGGATTACCTCCGCCGAATGCAGGCTTTGGCGCCCAGGGCGCTTGAGCGCAGATGGGTTGACTCTCTGGGCGTCCTCTGCCTGACGACGGAGAAAGCAGACGTCCTGATGTGGGCACATTACGCGGATAGTCACCGAGGAATCTGCGTTGGATTTGACTCTGGAGCCACGCCTTTCAACACAGCTCGTGCCGTTGTATATTCCCAGCAGCGCGCTGTCATATCGCAAGATGCTGAGAGTGACGACGACCAGATCATTGACCTCGCGCTCCTGACCAAGTCGTTGCACTGGAGCTATGAACACGAGTGGCGAGCCATCAGGCGTCCAGTCTCCGATGATGAGAAGACGTACTACAAACAGCTGTTGACGGAGAGTCCTGACGCACTTAATGACATCGCTGATGTGTTAGCGTCTGAAGGAGGACCGGGGCATTATGAGTTCGAGCCGTCAGCAATACGAGTGGTGTGCCTCGGAGCGCAAATGCCAGACGACCGAAGGAACGACGTAACTGAGATCGTTCGTCAACGCCTACCAAACGTGCGGATCGAGCATATGGAACTGGATCAACGATACTTCCAGTTGAACTCAAGCCGCGAGTTCCGAAAACGATGAGCGGGATCCCGCTCGCTCATGTACTGGCAATCCTGATTAGAGTGGATACTAGCCCAGCTCCCGGGCGCCGCCTCTGGCGTGCCTGCTGTAGCGGCTGGATGACCAGTTTTATATCCGCCCGCATGCAGAACGCGCAGCCTACGATGCAGCGCATGTGCAGATCCATCACGGTTGCCAGGTGCGACCACGCCCGACGCTTTCTCGCATACGTACCTGCGCGGGTACGCAGCCAACCGAATCTACCGGTCCCGCATGCTGATAGTCATTCGTCTGCATCAAGCTCCGTAGGTCGGCCGAATCCGCTTCTGGCTGCCGTTGGTGCTGCCAATCGCGCATTCGGTGTGGCGACCATCCAAATGAGACTCGGCTCGCTCATTAGGTCATCTGGGACAGTAGCTTATCGAGCGTGATCGGATAGTCACGAATGCGAGCGCCCGTCGCGTTGTAGATTGCATTTGCGATTGCCGCACCAACTCCACAGAGGCCCAGTTCGCCGACGCCCTTTGCTTTCATGGGTGAAGAAGTCGGGTCTGTCTCATCAAGAAATACAACCTCTTGGTAAGGAATGTCGGCATGAACCGGTACCTCATAGCCAGCTAGATCGTGGTTTACGAAGAAGCCATATCGCTTATCGACCACTAAATCTTCCATCAGCGCAGCACCCACCCCCATTGTCATTGCACCGATGACCTGACTACGAGCCGACTTCGGATTGAGAATGCGTCCCGCCGCACACACAGCCAACATGCGTCGTACTCGAATTTCAAGCGTTGCAGCGTCGACGCCTACCTCTACGAAGTGCGCGCCAAACGTGGATTGCTGATAGCGCTTCGAGAGATCACCATATTCCATCGTGTCTTCAGCGACGAGATCGCCTGACGCTGCGGCGTCAGCAATGGCGACGCGCCGACCGTTTGCACGCACGTAGCCGTCGGCGAACACAGCATCGGTGCCTGACATGTTTAGTCTTTTGGCCACTGCTTCACGAAGCATCGCACAAGCAGCGTAGACACCTGCTGTCGAGCTGTTTGCTCCCCACTGCCCGCCTGAACCAGACGAGACTGGAAATGTTGAATCACCCAATCTAACGACGACCCTCTCGAGCGGCACACCCATCATTTCGGCAGCGGTTTGCGCGATGATTGTGTAGCTCCCGGTGCCGATGTCTGTCATATCCGTCTCGACAGTGACTTTTCCCCGCCGGTCCAAATGCACACGCGCACCCGACTTCATCGCGATATTGTTACGAAACGCGGCGGCAGTCCCAACTCCGATCAACCACCGGCCATCGCGCGTCTTCCCGGGCACCGGATTGCGCTGGCTCCAGCCGAATCGCTCTGCACCTACCCGAAAACATTCGACCAGTTGGCGTTGCGAAAACGGCCGACTCGGGTCTTCTGGGTCAACCTGTGTGTCATTGATTGAGCGGAACCGGATCGGATCCATATTCAACTCTTCGGCAATTTCGTCGACTGCGACTTCAAGGGCCATTAATCCTGGCGCTTCGCCCGGCGCGCGCATGGCATTGCCCTCGGGCAGATGCAGCGTTGCCAAACGCATTGCAGTCATCCGGTTTGGTCCCGCGTAGAGCAATCGAGTCTGGCCGACAGCGGTCTCGGGGTTGCCATGTGGCTGATCTCCAGACCAGCTTTCGTGTCCGATTGCCGTGATCTTCCCGTCCTTCGTCGCGCCGATCCGAATGCGCTGGATCGTTGCAGGGCGGTGCGTAGTGTTGTTGAACATAAGTGGCCGTGTCAGCGCAACCTTCACCGGCCGCCCTGCGGCTCGCGCGCCAAGCGCTGCGAGAATCGCGTCCGAACGCACGAACAGTTTGCCGCCGAACCCTCCCCCAATGAACGGCGAGATTAAACGCACCTTTTCACGCGGCATCTTAAGCGTCTTTGCGACGTCCCCTGCTCCCCACGCGACCATCTGGTTTGAAGTCCAGAGGGTCAATCTGTCGCCGTTCCACGCAGCAATTGACGCATGCGGCTCCATCATAGCGTGACCCTGATCTGGCGTCGTATAGGTGGCGTCGAGCCGGACGGGCGCGGCGGCCAACGCACCGTCAAAGTCGCCTATGGATGTTGCAGGCTCCCCCCAGTAGCCGCTACCTGCTATCGGTGCGGAATCCTTGGCTACAGCTAGGTCAAAGTCACCATCGTCGCTTATGACATATCGAACTTCAATTTTCTGCGCAGCGTCGCGTGCCTGCTCGAACGTCTCGGCGACGACGACAGCGACTGCCTGATGGTAGTGATCGACATCAGGCCCGGCCAGCAACTTCACGGTGTTGAAGTCGCCCTTATCCAGCGGTCCGGCGTTTTCCGCAGTAACAACCGCGAGTACGCCCGACGACGATTTCACCGCACGAAGATCTAGCGACGCGATGCGGCCTTTAGCAATCGCGGCGCCAACTATAAAGCCGTACGCAGGATGGCGCATACTGTCGTGCCATTCATACGCATAGGTCGCCGTGCCTGTGACCTTATGACGCCCGTCGATGCGATCGGTGGCGCGGCCAATGTGCGTGAGCTGATCTATCGGATTTGTTCCGGCGGGCGTATCAAACTTCATAAATCAGCTCCTTGCTTCGTTCATCACAGCGTCGAGTGTGCGCTCGACGAGTTTTAGCTTGTAGGCATTGTCGCGAGTCGGCTTTGCGCCGGACAAAAGATGCGATGCAACGACCCCTGCTCCGTGCGGCATTTGTGCCTCAGCGGCTTCCACTCGCCAAGGTTTGGGAGCGATACCGCCCAGTGCGACGCGTCCAGTCCCGTCCTTCTGCACGATCGCTGCGACCGAAACCAAAGCGAAGGCATATGAAGCGCGGTCACGCACCTTGTGATAGAGCTGCGTCCCACCTACAGGCTTCGGCAACGTGACGCCGGTAATGAGCTCGCCTGGACGAAGCGCGTTCTCCAGCTGAGGTGTGCTCTCCGGCAAGCGGTGAAAGTCAGCGATCGGAATAACACGCACCGAGCCATCGTCGCTCACCGTCGCGACGGTCGCATCGAGTGCGCGCATCGCCACTGCCATGTCGCTGGAATGCGTCGCGATGCAAGCGTCACTGCCACCAATTACAGCAAGGGACCGGCTCGCGCCGCCGATCGCAGAGCAACCGCTGCCCGACGCACGCTTATTGCAAGGCATATTCGTGTCATAAAAGTATGGGCATCGTGTGCGCTGGAGCAGATTGCCGGCAGTTGTCGCTTTGTTGCGCAACTGCCCCGACGCGCCCGCGAGCAATGCGCGCGACAGCAGCGGATAGCTTTGACGCACACGCGAATCGGCCGCCAGATCGGTATTGCGAACCAATGCACCAATATGCAAACCGCCGTCTGGCGTCGTTTCGATACGGTCGAATGCCAGGCCGTTAATGTCGATGAGATGAACCGGCGTTTCAATCTGCAGCTTCATCAGATCAAGCAGATTTGTTCCGCCAGCGATGAACCTGGCGCCGGGTTGGCGGGCCGCCGCCGCCGCGGCGGCAGGCGTGTGCGCGCGCTCGTAGGTAAACGGCTTCATAGCTGACCTCCTGCGACTTCCGCCATTGCTTCCGCTATGTTGGAATACGCGCCGCAGCGGCAGATGTTGCCGCTCATGCGCTCGCGCATTTCCATGTTCGTCGCACGCGGCGCAACGACCAGATCCGCGCTGACATGGCTCGGGATGCCAGCCTTTATCTCATCTAGCACGGCTACGGCCGAGCAGATTTGCCCAGGCGTACAGTAGCCGCACTGAAAGCCGTCATGCTTGATGAATGCTGCCTGCATCGGATGCAGCGTCGTCGGGGTACCGAGACCTTCAATTGTTGTTACGTGGTTCCCGTCATGCATTACCGCAAGGGACAGACAGGAGTTAATCCGCCGCCCGTCGACGATGACGGTGCAGGCACCGCATTGTCCGTGGTCGCAGCCTTTCTTGGTGCCGGTTAAATGCAGATGCTCGCGCAGTGCGTCAAGCAAAGTTGTACGCGTGTCGAGAGAAAGTTGATGTTGTTGGCCGTTGATGAACAGCGAAACGCTTGTGGCAACGCCGTCCGTTTCACTACGCTGCTCTCGTGCCGCCCCTGCGCCAGTAGTCACCGTCATAATCCCCACCGATGCCGCGCTAGAGCCGGCCATTTTGAGAAGAGTTCGTCGACTGATCCGAAAGCCGCCGTTTTCCTCAGCAGCTTCGTCATCGACTGGTTTCGTGTTGCCCGCCTTATCGGCCATGAGTTCCCCTTTGAAGCTGAGCGTGCGGAACACATACTATAAAGCCGTAATAAGCGATGATTAGTGAGATAGATGCATAGGTCTGGTGAATTGAGCGAGTCAATTACACCGGCGCAACTAGCACGGGTGCAACACTTATCCGTAAGACCCGGCTTGCGCAACGCTATGGCGTGTCCTTCGACGGTTCGAGACACCCTTACTACCGGCTTCCCCTGCTATCTGGAGGCTCGGCCGGCGTCGGACAGTTAGCGACAGGCCGCCACGGATGTTCGGATTTACTCTCCGCGTATGTCTCGCGAACAAAACCGCCTGGCGCTCAATGCAGGTGGCCGACACTTCTCAACTTGCTGAGGACGCGCCATGGGACACGCAACTCGGGACGTTCGCTTTGGAAACTTCCAGAGTATCTGCCTCGACCAACTTCCCCTTTTCGGTATTCGGAATTGTCATCTGACAGGGGAACAATAAGTGTGCTGAAACGCGCCCAATTCTGCGATTAAGTTTTTCAGGAAGCGAAGCGCACCCGAGCTCGCGAGCAACACGTTTAGCTAAAGGTTGTGATTGGAGGGTTCATACAGGAGCGCAGACTTATTCAAACATGCATAGCTCGTTCGAGTATATCCGGAGTAGTGGGCTTTCTGCCGACAAGGACCACGATCCCCGCAGCAACAAGATTCACTCCGGCCAAAACCAGAAGACCCACCTCGAAGTCGCCAGTGTGGTCACGGAAAAAGCCCATAATGGACGGTCCGGTGAAGCCACCAAGGTTGGCGATGGCATTGATGACGGCGATAGCGCCCGCCGCGTTCTTAGTTGGAATGTTTCCAAAGCACAACGACCAGAATACCGGCATGGCGGCCCAGCAACCAATCGCTGCGCAGCTGAATGCAATCGTTCTTGCGGCTGGATTGGTCAGCAGCGCAGCCGCTGCAAGCCCCACACTCGCGAACACGATGGGGATGACGGTGTGATAGCGGCGCTCCAACCTCGCATCCGAACGTTTTCCCCACCAAACCAGACCGATCGCAGCAAGCGCATAAGGTACGGCCGAAAGGAAGCCGGTCTGCAGGTCACTCAGCCCGAACTCCTTGATGATCCTGGGAAGAAAAAAGCTTACCCCATAAGCAGCCACGACGATTGCGAAATTGGCGACACCGAAAAGCAATATGCGGGGATTAAACAGCGCCTGAAAAATCCCTTGTTCCGCTAACTGCGAGCTTTGCTGAGCGTCGGTGGCAAGGCGTTCGCTGAGTTCTATCCGTTCATCCGGAGCCAGCCATGCTGCGTCAGAGGGACGGTCAGTCAAGTATCGGAGGACGACAACTGAAAGGGCCATTGCGGGGACCGCCTCGATGATGAACATCCATCGCCAGCCGGCTATGCCCAGAAATCCATCCAGACCGAGAAGCGCACCTGAAACCGGGCCTCCGAGTGACAGCGAAATAGGCGCAGCGCAAAGAAAGAATGCCATGATGCGAGCGCGGTACGCGGCCGGAAACCAAAGCGTGACAAAGTACGTGATGCCTGGGAAGAATCCAGCTTCCGCCGCGCCTAAAAGCAGACGTAATGTGTAGAAGCCCGTTTCGTTGGTGACGAATGCCATCGCCCCCGACATCGCGCCCCAAGTCAACATGATGCGCGCAATCCAGCGACGTGCGCCATATCGTGCGAGCAAGAGGTTAGAAGGCACTTCGAGCAAAAAATACGTCAGGAAGAACAATCCCGCGCCAAACCCAAACGCGGAGGCAGTTAGTCCAATGTCGTGACTCATATGAACCGCGGCGAAGCCGACGTTCGCGCGATCGAGATAAGCAACGAAGTAGCAGAGCACAAGCAGCGGCATCAGCCGAAAAAACGCCTTCCGTACCGGCGCGTCATCGAGGATTCTCATGTTTCGTCTCCAATATTTATATCTTCCAAGCCGATGTCTCTTCGAACTTGCGTCCTCGGTGCACCGAGGTATTGCGCGCCCTGGTTATTACCATTGAGGCAAGCAGCTCAAAAGAGTCGAAGCTAGTCCACCACTGAAGTGTCGGTCGAATCGCCCGCCGTCCCAGATCTTCACTCACCGGAGGCCTCTGAGAACACATCGCGCCCTCGGATAAGGCGGGATCGATGTAATGCAGAACCTCTCTCGAACTGCGGTTGGGTAGCGATAGGTCCGATTCCGTGCCCATTCGCATCAGATCTCGGAGTTTCAGTTTGCGCGAACGTCTCGTGAATGCGTGTCGGATGGAGTTCTGCACCGGCAGCTTCGAACCTGCCTTACGTCTCCGCGCGGACGCCTCGATGATGCCGGAGACATAGGCCAGGCGCGGAAGTTAGCGCAAGCACCGCAACAGCCATGCGAAGGCTGTGCTGATGTTGTCGACGATTTAGTTTCTGAGTTGCCGCCCCAGCTTTTCGCCGATCATCATGCACGCTGCGTTGATGTTTCCGCTGATAAGGTCGGGCATCACCGACGCATCGGCGATCCAGAGGTTTTCCAGTCCTCTTACTTTGAGGTCGGGCGTCACTACTGCCGTTTCGTCGACTCCCATGCGGCAGGTGCCCGACGCGTGGTACGCGAGCCCGGCGCGGGCCTTAACGTACTCGACCAACGCTGCTTCGGAGGTGACGTGTGGGCCTGGTTCTACCTCCTCCATCACCATATCGGTCAACGGAGACTTGGAGACGATACGTCGCAGAAGTCTTATCGCTTTCACCAACGTTTCCACATCCCGGGAATCTCCCAGAAGATTGGGTTCGATTAGCGGTGCCGCCTTAGGGTCCGTGCTGGCGAGACGGATGGTGCCCCGACTCAAGGGATAGCTCTTGTCGAGCACCATTGAAAACGACGGATAAGGCAGCACCTTCAGGCTCTTGTAGAACTTGAGTTCGTCGTCGTTGACTGCGCCTGCGACCGAGAAAAGCATATGTACATCCGGCACGGTCTCCGCCGGTGAAGTCCTCAGGAATCCCATGGCCTCTGTGATCGTGGCAAGCGGTCCTTGCCCCGTCAACAAGAATTTGGCTCCAAAGCCCGCCATTCGCAGCCAGTTGCTTGTGGGGCTGTAGCTAGGCCCCTTCACGCGCCAACTCGGCCTGATGAGAGGATGCTCCATCAAGTTCCGTCCAACGCCAGGCTGGTGCAACACAACATCAATGCCACGGGCTTGCAGTTCCTCTCCGTCGCCGACGCCCGATAGCATTAGAAGCTGCGGCGTATTGATCGCTCCTCCGCACAAGATGACGCGGCCGGCCCGGGCCTCGTGCATTACGCCATCGCGCTCGTAGGTGACGCCCGTGACCTTACCTTCCTTTACCAAGAGTTTGTGTACGAGTGCATCCGTGACCAGCTTCAGGTTCTTGCGCTGCAAC
The DNA here is from genome assembly GCF_904848625.1 of Paraburkholderia metrosideri. Lineage (GTDB taxonomy): Bacteria > Pseudomonadota > Gammaproteobacteria > Burkholderiales > Burkholderiaceae > Paraburkholderia > Paraburkholderia metrosideri. The sequence goes on along the minus strand of NZ_CAJHCP010000002.1, from coordinate 161,105 downwards.
GCCGGTTTGAGCCATGCATCGGCCGAACTCACTCGCATTCCTCGGCGCTGGTTGAATTGTCCGTAGCCAACCCCTTCTTGCTGAGCACCGTTGAAATCGTGTGTACGCGGAATGCCGGCCGCTTGTGCGGCTTCGAGAAAGGCGTTCGTGAGCGGATGGCAGTGCCGCACCTCACGGATGGGCAGCGGCCCAGAATCGCCGCGAATTGAGTAGTCAGGCGGTGAATGGTAGCCGGGCTCGCAACGCTCCATGTCGCGAAACAAGGGCATGACGTCATCGGCCGACCAGCCGACGTTCCCCATGGCAGCCCAACGGTCGTAGTCGGCACGAGTGCCGCGCACGTAGTTCATGCCATTGATACTGCCGCTGCCACCCACGACGCGTCCGCGCCGCCAATGGTCGGTTCGCATATTGCGAGTGGAGTCTGATTGGGACCAGTAGCCCCATTCGAAGCGCGAGAAGTCAAGATAATAGCTGAGGCCGAACGGCTTCATGAGCCACACATCCGGAGGGCCCGCCTCAAGAACGAGAACGCGCCGCGACGTGTTTTCACTGAGGCGAGCAGCCACTACGCAGCCAGCGCTTCCCGCTCCGACGACGATGTCGTCCCACAAGTTTGAATCTCTATCCATGTAATTCACTTTGTGTCTAATCCGTGCGTGTAGCAGTGTTCAGAGGTTGGGACGGCAGAAATTCCCAGAAAAGGCGCGTTTCGCCTCATGGCAGCAGTACCCATCTCTCGATGCAATCCTTTAAGACAAGACTGGAGCGAATATCCTAAAGACGGCTCACGGCCGGCGGCGTAGGTCGAAACGGGTGGCACGCTTACAGCTTTCAAGGCCGGCGCCTGTTCGGAGTTATGTCCCCCTTGTGTCGCGCTCCCTTGTTATCACCATTGAGGCACCCAGCTCGAAGAAATTCGAAGCGAGTCCACAATTGAATATCGGTTCATCGTTGAACAAAAGCATTTTCTGGTGCGCTCAACGCGGTTGAAATCATGACACTCTTTGTTTCGAGGTAATCGTTGATCGCCTCCATTCCGCTCTCGCGCCCAAGGCCCGATTGTTTCATTCCACCAATTGGCACCGTGAAGCTGTAGGCTCGGTAGGTGTTGACCCAAACCATCCCAGCCCTCAACGCCTTCGACATCCGAATCGCGCGCCCCACGTCTCGCGTCCATACTCCGGCCGCCAGCCCGTAGATCACGTCATTGCCGATCTTCACGGCGTCGTCCTCGGTATCGAAGCCGATAATCGATAGTACGGGGCCAAATACTTCTTCCTGGGCAATGCGCATGCTGCTCGACACTTCAGTAAAAATCGTGGGTTCCACGAATTGGCCGCCGGTCAACCCATCACCAGTCGCAGCCCTGCCCCCGAGAACACATTGAGCGCCCTCGGATTTGGCGATTTCGATGTAACGCAGAACCTTCTCGAACTGAGGCCGGGTAGCAATCGGGCCGATTTCCGTGTCCGTGCGCATCGGATCGCCCAGCTTAAGTTTGCGTGCAATACCGAGCAAACGTTCCGTGAATGCATGTCGGATAGTGTTCTGCACCAGCAGTCTCGAACCTGCCGTACACATCTGCCCGGACGCCCCAAAGATGCCGGAGACGGCACCGATACAGGCACTTCCCAGGTCGGCATCCTCGAATACGATGTTCGGCGATTTACCACCCAGTTCCATCGAGACTCGCTTCATCGTACGTGCCGCGGTCTCATATACTTTGGCGCCCGTTACATCGGAGCCGGTGAACGTGATCTTGGCCACGTCATGATGCTCGACCAGCGGTGCACCGAGTTCCTGTCCGAGCCCGGTCACGACGTTGATCACACCGTCCGGCAAACCGGCTTCCTTTGTCAAAGCCGCGAGTTCGAGGGAGCTCACCGATGCGTACTCGGACGGCTTCAGTACGACAGAACAACCCGCAGCGAGCGCCGGAGCGCATTTGATGGTGAAAAACATCAACGGGGAATTCCAGGCAGTGAGCGCTGCCACAACCCCGACGGGCTCGCGGTAAGTGATAGCGAGCATATCGGACTTGTCCACAGGGACCACACTCCCTTCAATCTTGTCGGCCAGGCCAGCGAAGTAGTACCAATGTTCAGGAAGGTACTTCAATTGCCCTTCCATTTCCGCGAGAAGCTTGCCATTGTCTCGGGATTCAATCTCGGCCAATCGCTGTGCGTTTTTGGCGTCCGCGAGCAGGTCGCCGATGCGCCGGAGAATTTTGCCACGCTCCGTCGCAGTCATGCGGCTCCACGGTCCGTGGTGCATCGCATCGTACGCCGCCGCTACCGCGCGATCGGCATCTTCGCTGTTGCCTCGTGGGATCCTGGCCCACGCTCCGCCATGATATGGATCCACCGACTCGAGCCATTCAGCGCGCGCTGGACCCACCCACGCTCCGTTAATCCAATGCTGGTACGTCTTCATTTCGCCTATCGCTAATGTAAGTGTGTCGATTCAGATCAAGAGGCACGCACGTCGTTAGTCCCTAGTACCAGCGCGCGCCTTATGCCTGTCCTTTCCGTTGGGCCGAACTGAGAACGTATGCGGGGGGAATGCGCGCAGTCTGTCCACCGTCGACCGAAATCACCGCCCCGTCATAAAGCATCTCCGGCAGATGCGAATAGTTTTAAATGTGGTATCAGTCTCGCCGGAGATCGTTTGGTCAACAAGCAATGAATCATCGACTTTTATTAAGTTAAAATTCGTAATCAAAAAGAGTCCCGGTAAAACAATGGCATCTGCACACGGTCGAAGGTGCCGTTGACTATTGTGTGAAGGCTTTCAACAGCATCGTGGCATCGTCGAGCGACTCAAGATTGCGTGCCATCTCTTGTGCCTGCTCGATTCTGTCTGGTGCGATAGGTCGGGCGGCGACAGAAGCACAGTCGCCGAACTTTGCGACGATTGCGTCCCATGACAATGGTGCTTCGGGGCTACCGGGCACCTTGTCGCCCACGCGTTCGAATCGGCGACCGTCACGAGTAGTGACCTCCATGCGTCCGTCAGGAATCTTCATTTTCCAGTCGAGACTGCTGTCCTCAACCGGCACTACTTTTCGCGCGACAGCAAGAACTTCAGGATCTTTCAGCGCCACTGCGCTGAAATCGGCGATCCGAATTCCTCCACGGACGGCGGCCAACGCCACACAGAATGGAAGGCTGAACTTGGCATCAACGAGGGTTGCAGGTGCACGACGCAGCTCCAGCGGATAGCACATGCGTTGATGGAAATCTCCAACGAATACCCTGACCTGCTCAATGTCGCTCGCCTTCAGAGCATGCTCTCTCATCAGCTCGATCGTGGCATGGATGTATGTATGAACGTTCCCGACGGCCGGCCAAGCCTTGTACAGCATCGAGGCGCCCCGATATTCCTTGCCCAAGCCTTCCAGCATCTTTTCTCGTTCGTACTTCCCACCAAAATAGACGTTAAAAATGCCGGCCTTCCCCTCAAACAGTTCGGCGATGCCTGTGATGCCCTTTTGAGCTAGAAGCACCGACATCACGGCGCCCTGAGCCGTGAACCCAGCGTACATACCGCGCAAGTCGCTGCCGATTCCAAAGATTACCTGCATGGTCCCACTCGACTGCATGCTTGCAATGCCCAGCGCATGAGCGGTCCGCTCTTGCGGTAAGCCTTGCACGAATGAGGCTGCTGCGGCGCTGGAAAATGCACCGACCACTGACGAGAGGTTCCAGTCCTGCCGCCACCCTACGTTGCAACGCAATCGCACAAAGAGATCTTGGCCTAGCGCTACGCTGGTAATTAGATCTCGTCCGGAGACGTTTCCCTTGCGTTCAGCCAGCGCAAGAACAGCTGGAACGACGGAACTGTCTGGGTGTGCTCCCCAAGGCGTCTGGTCATCAAAATCGAGGCAATGAGCCATGACACCGTTCGCAAAGGCGGCCGACTGCGCCGGCACCTTGCCCCCGAAGCCGAGCAAAGACGCTTCCTGACGTCCGCCCGCGTCAAGCACAAGGTCAGCCACCCCTCGTACCGCCGGTTCCATGCCGCTGCCGGCAAGCGTCACGCCAACTATATCGAGGATCGACTTCTTGGCTGCTTCAACTGCTCCTTCGGCAAGGTCATCGAAGCGAGCGTTTGCGACATGATCAGCGAATACCTGGCAAATGTCGGAATGAGGGGACATGGTGATTTTTGATAGGGACTTAAAACCTGAACCGCGCAGTGCGCACCGGCCGGATAGGTAAGCAACAGCTCTAGGATCAGTTTGATAGGAGATTTACGAATCAACAAGCTATGAATTCTGATGTATTCTTAAGGAACTCTTAGCAATAGCGAAACATCGCCTCCCTCATGGCATTTCCTAAATTCACGCCGAGACAGCTTTACGCTTTCGTCGCCGTCGCCGATGTCAGGAGCTTCGCCAAAGCTGGCGAACGGCTTTCCTTGTCCGCCTCTGCCGTTAGTCAACTCGTTAGCGAATTAGAGTCTTCAATCGGATTTCGGCTTTTTGACCGCACCACGCGCAGCGTTTCCCTGTCTCCTGCGGGGCGAGAATTTCATGCCTCTGCAAAAAGCGTGTTGAGCCATATAGAGCTCGCGCAAGCAGCCGCGGATGATATTCTCAATCGCGCCGCCGGAATTGTACGAATTGCTGCCCCGCTCATTCTGGCAAGTACAGTTCTGCCTAGAGCAGTCAAGGCCTATACGAGTCAGCAACCGAAAGTTCTCGTCCGTATACGTGACGCGTCGGTCGAAAATCTTATCGATATGGTCGACAGCGCCGTAGTAGATTTGGCAGTCGGTCCTGACCAGGCAGTAAACGAAGGTACTGTACGTCTCGATCTGTTCAGAAGCCCATGGGTTTTATGGTTCGCTCCGAATCATCCGCTAGCTGAGCGAAGCGAGGTCTCGTGGGCAGAATTGAGGCAGTATCCCCTGGTTGTCGCCGGACGAGATTACGAACGCACGATTTCTCTGACACTTGGCGAGCACCACGAGAACGAACAGATTACGCCGGTGGACATGGTCGATAACATCAGCACGGCCTTCGGCATGGCAGCCGAAGGGCTAGGCCTGGTGATTGCGCCCACCTATGTGGGTCTGCTTGGGCGGCGGTTTGGACTCGTCATGCGGCCAATTGTTCAGCCTGAGGTAATGCGCCAAGTCTGCCTTTATCACTCGTCAATCCGCACGCTGTCCCCAGCGGCTGAAGGCTTTCGCGAGCACCTCATCGCATGGCTAGCCGGTAAAGATGACCTCGGTCGGTGAAGACGCACTATCGATAGATGCCGATGCCGACGATACCACTCCTTTCGATGAAGAATCTTCACAACGATTTGGGATTATTAATTAATCTAGTCGAGACATCCGGTAGGCTCCTAAAGCATGGCACTTAGATGCCAGCTGCCAAGCAACGAGTCTTTCCACATTGAGCATCTCAGCAATGATTGATTTCCCGATTATTGACTCGCATATCCACCTCCTGGACAGGCGCCGTTTCGACTACTCGTGGTCTAGCGGCTCTTCGTGGGCGACCGGGGCGACAAAACTAAATCGGGATTGGACCGCCGAAGACCTCGCCAGTTACTCGAAACCCTACAACGTAGAAGGATTCGTGTTCGTTGAAGCAGATGTCGACATGCCACAATATCGGGCAGAGGCAGATTGGGCCGCCTCCAGCGCCGCTGAAGATCGCCGGATTATGGCGTGCGTTGCATGTCTGCCGCTAGAACAAGGCTTATCCATCGAACCAGAGATCGCGCGTCTCGCAAGCCTGGCGTCTGTCCGTGGGATCAGACGCCTTATACAGAACATGCCCGACTCAGCAGTCATCTTGCAGGACGACTTCCTCGACGCGGTAAAGCTTCTCCCGAAGTATGGCCTTTCCTTCGACATCTGCATTGACCCGCATCAGTTCGAACACGCCATCGAAATGGTGGCGAGGTGCCCAGCCGTGTCCTTCATTTTGGACCACATGGGAAAACCGGATGTTAAAGAGGACCGGCTCGTTCCGTGGCACGAGCGCATTGCGGAGCTTGCGGCGCTGCCCAACGTGGTCTGCAAAATTTCAGGTCTCTTGACGCAGGCCGACCATTCGAGCTGGAGCGAAGCGCAAGTGATACCGCTAATCGACCACGTCATCGATTGCTTTACTGTCGACCGAGTGCTCTTCGGCGGCGACTGGCCAGTCCTCGAACTCGCCGCGAGCTATCGCGAATGGGTCGACGTGTTGGATCACGCTACCCAACACCTGGCGCAGGCCGACCGGCGTAAAATCTTCCGCGATAACGCTATCAAGAGCTACCGTCTCAACGTTTAAATTCTGCTTTGTGCCCCTGCACACTAAGCAGTAGCTGAGTCTCGTTCCGACGGAAGGGACACGACTATCGCCCCCCTCCCTTCTCAACCGTCTCCGCTCCACTTGATGCTTGCGAAACGGAGGCTGACGGTTCTCATCTCAATTCATGGATCACGCCGGACGCCTCACCCCCAGCAGCGGAACTCGCAGACGTACGCAACCTCACGCCCCTCGTTTCCGGCACGAACTGAATCGAAACCAGGCAAGCCACCGCTACTAACGCCACGTAATATGCGGGCGCAAGCGGCGATCCGAATGCCTGGACTAGAAGCGTCCCGATGAGCGGTGTGGTCCCTCCAAAAATGGCTACCGTGACTTGGTAGGAAATCGCATGCCCGGTTGCCCGAAACGCCGTTGGAAAGAACTCTGGCGCCGCGACAAAACAGGCACCCCCATAGAGGCCGACGCCGAGCACCAGCAAGAGCTGACCAAGGAGCGCACCTGTAATGGTGCCTGTAGCGGCAAGGTACACACCAGGGTAGGCAGCGAATGCAAGCCAGGCCGCTCCGATAGACAGGATGCGCTTTCTACCGAACCGGTCGCTCAATACCCCTCCAAGCGGAATCATGAACGACAACACAACGATGGCAGCTGCGTTCGTGAAAAGTGCAGAGGTCGGATCAAGCTTAGCGACCCGCACCAGAAACGTGTACATGAATCCCAGAAGAAGGTACGACCCCACAGTCTGTATTGGCTGAATCATCGCCACGTTCAACATGCCTTTCAGACCTCCAGCTCGAATCGCTGTGCGCAGAGGATTCTTGGACCCTGTCTTACGGGTCGCCTGCTTGAATTCGTCCGGCTCATCGAGATTTCGGCGCAACCAGAAGCCGACAACGCCAATAAGGCCCCCTGCAAGGAATGGTACCCGCCAAACCCAATCAGCATATGCTGTCGCGCCGGCGGCAAGTTGAAGTCCGATCAGGAGGACTGCCACGAGAGCATTCGGAAGATGCGAGAAAATCAAGGTTAGACCAATCCATCCGCCTCTTCGGTCATCCGGCGCCGACTCTAAGATGAAGCTTGTGGTGCCGGTCGTCTCGCCACCGAGGGCAAGACCCTGGGCAATTCGACATAGGACCAGCAATATGGGAGCTCCAATGCCTACAGTGCCGTACGTAGGCAAGAGTCCAATCACAGCGGTGCCAAGCGCCATCAACCAGACGGTCATCGCCATTACTCTTACCCGCCCCACCTTGTCGGCCATCACGCCAAACATCAGTCCGCCGAGCGGCCGAGCGAAGAACGCTACTGCATAGACGGCGAAAGTACTCAGAAGGGCTGCCGTGCAATCGGTTCCAGGAAAGAAATGGATTGACAAAATCGGAACGGAAAATCCGAAAACCGCGAAGTCATAAATTTCCCCGAAGTTTCCAATGGAACCCGCCGAAAGCGTTCGGATTGAGCTTTGTTTTGCCACGTTTCTCCTCCACATATGCTTGTATATTCGAAACGGCAGGGCGCTCATCGCTTCACACGTCGACGGGCAACCAACAGCCCTGTGTCCGCAGCTCAGTCCCTAGGGCACCCTCGGCGTCTGCTCGAAAGCCGTGCCGCGACTAGATCATCCGGCTAAGCCTGAGGATATCCGGAAGGCCGAAATCGCTCACGTTTGGCTGAGTCTGTCCCCGAGAAAGCGCCACTCTCACCGCAATCTCATAGGCCACCGACCGTTCGCGCAAGAGCGCATTCAGCCCTTGTGAAATGATTTCCCTGTCTGCCGGCGTCAAGGCGTCGCGGTCGGAGAAATTGTTCTTGGTCATGAACGGCTCCTGAAGCATGTGCGATCCAGGATTAGTTCGAGCACGTTTGCACATGCCGATACGGGTTAATCCGCACGGTTCTTGTTGTCAAGAACACGCTCCAGTCAGCTGGGACCGCGCGGGATCGAGCTAACTCGGGCCTAATAAGCGCGACTCTTCGGCGTCTATAAATGGAGAAGCGCTGTGACCGAGTTGTCCTCTATTACCTCTTTCGCCGACGATTTCCACCGACGGTATAGATCGCGGCAGCCGTGACGACTACCGTTCCTTCGATGACGCCCTGATAGTTCGCTCCGAGATTGAGGATATTGAATCCGTTCGTCAGAGTGAACAGGAGCAGCGCCCCTGCAAGGGTCTTAATGACCGAACCGGCTCCGCCGAACAGCGATGTCCCGCCAAGAATGGCTGAGGCGATGACAGTCAATTCAGCGCCTTGCATCGCCGTCGGATTGACAGCACCAAGTCGACTACCGAACAACACACCGCCGAAACCTGCTGCCGCGCTGCACAGAATGAATCCTGCCATCTTGTAACGCTTCACGTTGATACCGGACAAGCGAGCCGCCTCAGGGTTGCCGCCCACCGCGTAGACGCGTCGACCCACGTTCGTCATGCTTAGGACAAACCAGACGATCAACGTGAAGATGACCATGTACACGACCGGTTTCGGCATTGCCAGCGACAACCCTCCGGCGCCAACAAGAGCGAGACAACAGATACCGCCAACAATCATGCCGAGAGCGCTTGCAGGGACATTTTGTGCTTCTCGCCGGGACCGTAAGAACAACCAGATTCCCCCCAGCATCAGAGCAGCACCAACGATAATGAGCGGAATCGCAACAGGCAGACGTCCGGATTCGAACAGTCGCATAGCCTGCAGGGCCTCAGGCGTATCTACGGACAGGGAACGTCCGTCGGTATAGATCTGAACCACGCCTCGGATCGCCGTCAAAGTGCCGAGTGTCACGATGAATGCGTTGATGCCAAGGTATTGCACAATCGCCCCATTCAGGAGACCGGCCAAAATCGAGACGATCATCGCGACGAGCGCTGCTGGCCAGAAACCAAGTGAATCTGCGAGGCCAACGACCACCGCCGCCGAAAGAGCAGCCACTGATGCAACCGATAGGTCGAAGTTTCCCGTAATCAAAATAACTGTCATTGCGACAGCAATGATGGCGACCAGAGACGACTGATAAAGGACGTTCGAAATGTTCGCTACGCTCAGATAGCTAGGCCTGCCCGTGTAGGCCGTAACCGCAGAGATCGCGAGTACCAGCAAGATCAGGGCATAATACACGCCCATTTCGCGGAGACTGAGCAATCGACGCCAGTCTGTCGTCTGTCCTTGTGCCATTGAAGAAGCGCCGTCTAAAGGTCCACCTGGGGATCCGCTGCCATCATGAGACGGGCCGGAATGTGTCGAAGTCGTCAGATTCATGATTACTCACTCTCAAGATTGCGCGTCCGCCTGTTGCGCGCCAGCTGAGTTCGCACTCTTGCCGCCCGCCAACAACATCAGCTCATGTTCGGACGTGTCGTGCCCAGCACGCTCAGCGATGCAACGTCCGTCACGCATGACCAAGATCCGACTGCTTACAGCCAGAATCTCTTCGAATTCAGAAGAAACGATGACGACCGCCTTTCCTTCCGCGGCCAACTCGCGAACAAGCAGCAACACGTCGGTCTTCGCTCCAATGTCGATACCGGCCGTTGGCTCGTCCAAAAGGAATACCTTCACATCGCTGAACAGCCACTTGGCGATAGTCACCTTCTGCGCGTTCCCGCCGCTGAGCTCCGTCACCAAGATGTCCGGCGAATTTGCCTTAATTGACAAACGGCGGATGGCCTCGGCACCGCGCTTTCTTTCTTGAGCGCCGTCCGGCAACCAACCGCCTCGCGATACGCCATCGAGCGCGGGAAGGGTTGTATTGCGCCAAATCTCGAAGCCGGGCACTAGGCCTTGCGCCATGCGGTCTTCCGGGACTAGACCCAGTCCTGCCCTGACAGCTGCTGCCGTCGACCTGCCAAGCAGTCGGCCGTCAACTCGCACCTCACCTGTCGCGTCCGGGTCTGCTCCAAAGATCGCATGCAAAAGCTCGCTACGACCCGAACCGAGGAGCCCTGCTATCCCTACCACCTCGCCCGCTCGAACCTTCAAAGAGATTGGTTCGAGCTTGTCCGGAGAAGCGAGGTCCCTTAGCTCCAGAACCACCGGAGCGCCGGCATCGACTCGCTTCAACGCCGCCCGCTCGAGCGCGACAATCTGGCGCCCGACGATAGCCTCGGCAATACGCGACTCGTCGAGGTCGCGAGTCTCAGCATCTACGACCGCTTGACCGTCTCTCAATATCGTGACTCGGTCTGTAAGCGCCACGACCTCATCAAGGAAGTGGGAGACAAACACGATGGCCTTGTTTTCGACGCTTGCTAGGTGCCGCACGATCCTGTACACGACCTCGCGTTCGTTACCGGCAAGGGACGCGGTCGGCTCGTCCATCACAATCAACTCGGCTCCCGTTCCTAGCGCCTGAAGAATCGCGACCATCTGGCGTTGACCAATCGACAATTCGCTTACGAGGCTCTCCGGATTAAGCCAGTAGCCCACTCGTTGGCAAAGTTCGGAGAACCGGCGTCGAATCGAAGCGTTCCGGCGCCAACGACCTTCCTCGCTCAGGAACACATTCTCGAGGACCGACAGCGTCGGCACCAGCGGAATATGCTGGTGGATCGTGGCAATCCCCATGTCATTCGCGGCTTTCGGACTGGAGTAGTCAACTGCGGCACCCTTCCATACAATCTGTCCGCCCGTTGCCGGCAACGAGCCAGAAAGTATCTTGATGAGTGTCGATTTACCAGCGCCGTTTGCACCCAGCAGTCCGTGAACGGTGCCGCGCGAGACCTCCAGATTGACTCCACGCAGCGCTGTGAGCCCATTCGGGAAGGTCTTGGTCACCCCCTGAAGCTGCAAGAGTGGGACTTCATTTGCCATTTGAACGTCTCCTTCGACTTCGGTTGGCCACGCTCTTGCTTACCATTCGGGAACACATTGCGCCAAGCTGGCTTTCGTGACCTGAGGCGTGTCAACGTCAACAAACTGCGCTTTCGGCGTGCCGGGATTAGTTACCGCTGCGTACAACGCCTTGAACGCGAGTTGCCCCATCTTGCCTGGTTGGATGCAGACTGTTCCATCGACGTCACCCACCTTGATCGCGTTGATGCCCAGCCGCGAACCACCGCGCCCGATAAGCTTTGCGTGCGAACCTGCTGCGTGTACTGCTCGAGCGCAACCGATGACCATGTCATCGGCCTGATTGAAGAACAGGTCGATGTCAGGATGTGCCGTCAACATATTCTGGCAAACGGACTCCCCCTTTTCCGGCGTCCAATCAGTCGGTTGCGACGCGACGATCCGATACTTGATGCCGGCCTTCTCGAGCCCTTCCTTGAAGCCTTGAGTTGTTTGCCACACGGTTGGGTAGCCAGGGGCGCCTTCAACAATGGCGATGTTTGCCGTCCGATCTTTCGGGAGCAACGTTGCTGCGATCTGACCCGCGTTGTATCCAGCATGAACCTCGTCGCTTGCGACAAGCGCGGTCAACTTGGGATAAACGTCCTTCACAGGATGCTTCTGCGGGTCCCCAATCTGGGTAGCAACCGCGACGAAAGGAATATTGTGTGACGCGGCCCGGTCGACCCATGACTGCGCCACTACTGCATCGATTGGTAGAACGGCGATTCCATCGACTTTCTGGGCGATCAGATCATCGACTGCGTTACCTTGGCGTTCCACGCTCGTTTTTGCATCGAGGATGACCGTCTTAACGCCCGCTGCTTTTGCCGCCGCTTCGAAGCCCTTGGCTGCCGCGACGTTGAATGGATACTGCATCCCAGCGGCCACGTATCCCAACGTGATGTCCTTCGCTACAGCGGCGTTTGTGACAAAGGCCAGCGCGCCTACGAGACCAACCCATCCCCATCCTTTGATACTCGTTTTCATTTCATGTCTCCACTCAAGTTTTATGTCGATCGCAGAGCCGTCAGATTACGGACGAACCATACGACACTCTCTTTGCTGGTTCTCCAATTCAACCAACCGAGGCGCAGCGCTGATTTATGGAATGCGTATGCCGCTGTCACCACTGGGGGACGCAACTGGATACATTCTCTTTTGTAACCGCAGGTGTATCAATTTCGATGAACTTTCCCTTCGGCGTCTGGGGATTTGTCACAGCGGCGTAAAGCGCCTTAAATGCCTGCTGCCCCATCATTTCTGGCTCGACGCAGACCGTGCCATCGACATCTCCCGCCTTGATTGCATTGATACCAAGGCGAGAACCGCCCCAGCCCACGAGTTTGGCCTTCGAGCCAGCTGCGTGAACAGCGCGCGCGCAACCGATGACCATGTCATCAGCTTGGTTGTAGAAGAGATCGACGTCGGGATGTGCAGTTAGTATGTTCTGACAGACAGCTTCACCCTTTTCTGCTGTCCAGTCGGTGGGCTGGGACGCCACGATGCGATACTTTGTCCCTGCCTTGTCCAAGGCATCCTTGAAACCCTTTGTGCGCTGCCACACCTGTGGGTAGCCAGGTGCCCCTTCGACGATTGCGATGTTGGAGATCCGATCCTTCGGAAGCAGCTTTGCAGCGATCACTCCCGCGTTATAGCCGGTATGTACCTCGTCGCTTGCCACAAGCGCGGCCAATTTCGGATAGACGTCGTGGATCGAACGCTTCTGCGGGTCACCTAATTCGGTCGCAACCGACACCAGAGGAATATTGTGCGAGGCTACCCGGTCCGCCCAGCTTTGAGCGACGACGCCGTCGAGGGGGAGAAACGCGATGCCATCCACCTTTTGCGAGATGAGGTCATCGATAGCGTTGCCCTGCTTTTCGACGCTGGTTTTTGGGTCCAGGATAATCGCCTTGGCTCCTGCCGCCTTAGCGGCATCCTCGAAACCCTTCGCTACCGCGACATTAAACGGGTACTGCAACCCTGCGGCGACGTAGCCGACCGTGATCTCCTTTGCTTCTGATGCGCCGGCTACCGCCAAAAAAAGACCTGCTACTCCTATGCCGAAAAGACCTCTCTGAAGAGCGCTCATCGTTTGTCTCCAATATGTTTTTTAATAGATTCAACACTGTTTTTGCTCGGTTCAAGACGAGTCTGATTTGCAATGCTTTTGTCAGATGCGGACGGTCTTCTGCAACACCGTCTTCGTGATCATGTATGCGTCCAGTGTCGACGGCCCTCCCTCCCTTCCGATGCCACTGTCCTTGACTCCGCCAAAGGGCGTATCCGCATCCGGCGTACCAAAATGATTGATGGATAAGATCCCACACTCAAGTTCGCGGCTAACACGCTCCGAGTCTTGCAAGGAATTGGTAAACGCGTATGCTGCCAAGCCGACCGAAAGACTGTTCGCAAGTGCAATTGCCTCGCCCAGATCGTCAACGCGAACGCAAGCAGCGAGGGGGCCAAACGGCTCGATCGTCATTGCGTCGGCATCTATCGGCACGTCAGCCAAAACGGTGGGTTCAAAGAAATAACCGCGATCACCAATGCGGTTGCCTCCCGCAGCGATGCGCGCGCCGCGTTGCTTTGCGTCTTCCACGAACGACTGCATGGCGGAAAGCCGGCGGGCACTGGCAACGGGGCCCATTTGTGCGGTTTTACTGAAACCGTCGCCGACTCTCACCTCTTTGACTGCGCCAGAGAAAGCCGCAACAAAATCGTCGTACACTGTTCGATGAACGATGAAACGAGACGGCGACGCGCAGATTTGCCCACTCGCATTCGTCTTTCCGATGGCTGCGAGTCGACCCACCGCGGCGCCATCGACGCCCTCGCAGACGAGTACCGGCGCATGACCACCCAACTCCATGAGAACCGGCTTCATGGCGGCTGCGGCCAGTTGAGTCAAATGCTTTCCGACCCCTACCGAACCAGTGAACGTCACCAGCCGAATAATGGGAGAAGCAATCAACGTCGATGAGATCTCTGAGGGATTGCCAAAGACGAGATTCAACACTCCAGGCGGTAGGCCCGCATCTTCGAAGGCCTTGACCAACAGGCACGCGGTAGCTGGTGTTTCCTCCGCCGGTTTGAGAATGACCGAACAGCCTGCCGAAAGCGCCGCGCTCACTTTGCGGGCCGCGGAGCTAATAGGCACATTCCAAGGAGTAAAGGCCGCCACGGGGCCGATGGGCTGTCGCAGAATGAATTTTTGCATCTGCGCTTCGCCAGGAATAATCAAGCCGTAGTCCCGCAATGACTGCGCCGCGTTCCATTCGAAGAAATTCAGCGAGCGGTCGGCTTCCGCGTACGAATTGGAATACAGCTTCCCGTTCTCTAACGTGATCGTTGTAGCAATGAGATCAAGTCGCTCGCGCATGAGCGCCGTTGCTCTTTGGATGACCTTCACGCGCTGCTGGGGCGGCGTATCTCGCCAAACTAAAAAACCACGCGCCGCAGCATCCAAGGCGCGCGCGAGGTCGTCACTGGTTGCCTTCGGCACCTTGCCCAACACTTCTTCGGTCGCTGGGTTTCTTACTTCAACCGCCACCTCACGGTTGTAGATCCACTCACCGTCAATATAGAGTCCAACGCGAGGATATTGCGCCTGCGTCGTGCTTACATCGGCTGGGAGAGTTGTAGTAGACATCGTTGTGATCCTCAATTCAGTTAAATCTGTACAGTGGGCTGTGCTAGTGCACGCGATTTGGATGCCGAGATGCCGTTCGTCAATCCTCACTTAATCGACAGGACAGACGCTTCTGTCCGCGGCTCATTGAACACGCGCAACTGGTGTTCACCCAGATTTGTCGGCAGGCGGCCCCGCTTCAAGCAGTAGCGCCTTGTTGTTGGGACTGTCGCTGAGATCTCGAGCGAGGGCGCAGCCCGCAGATCCGGCTCCGATAATTATGTAATGGTAGGTTTGCATGCCGATGAGTAACTTGCTCAGAAGGGTGTCCCCGTTGTTTGAAGGTTATTTCCGGTCCCATGGTTAGGTCTAGTTGGTTTTTCTGGCGTTGAGGGTAAGTATTGCTAAACCGGCTCCCAAGCCTTGGCTGGGCTCCCTTCAGACGCCCGTTCCAGCGCCTTTTGCCCACCACTAGCGGATCGGCGCCATGGCGAGGATTTCTGCGCTTAAGGGAAAGACCTAGTGCGCGCGCTGCTCCGCCTTACTCCGACCGACGCGATCCGGCTTGGGGCAGACCCGCATGCGCTTCCCTTATCAGATACCCGCGGTTATTCTCGCGTTTCCTTTTCACTCATTAGGAGAACAGCATGTCCGAGGTATCCGCAATTGCCATCTCTGTTGCGAACCCAGGGTTCGAGGAGATATTGGCCGAGGCGCTTGAAGGTCTGCTTGCGCCCACCCACAAGGAGCGAGGGGTTCTACAGTATGAGATGTATCGAGATATGAAAGAGCCTCGATGCTTCGTATTTATCGAGCGGTGGGAGGATGAGGAGACCTTCGACGCGCATTGCAACTCGCCACATGTCATCGCTTATCTTCAGAAAACGGACGGCTGGGTAGAGAGCAACAAGATTCACGTTCTGCGGAAGGGAAAGTAGCAAACGCTGACGTACCAATCCAGAACGTCCGCCCGGCCTCAACAGACGGTGAGCTCCAGTCGTTCGAAGTAAGCGCGCGCTTACACGACGACCTTGGACCGACGACTCGTCGATCGCCGGCTCCTACCGGCGTTTGTCAGCCAAGCTTACCTTGAGGCAATAAAAACGAACTAGACCTAACTGCCTGCAAGGCAATAACCTAGCTTGGAAGGAGACACTTCACCGCGTCATTTTCAACAGAAGAGAATATTCATGAAAGAGCATCAGGCGGCGCTCGTGGCTGACGGGTTCGTGTTCCTGGAAGCGCCGCGCTGGCACGACAATCGCCTCTGGGTATCAGACGTCTTCGACCTTAAGCTTTATACCGTTACCGAAGACGGCATTCGTAAGCTGGTTTGTAACGTGCCGGGGCGTCCGGCTGGGATCGGGTTTCTGCCGGACAATACGCCTATCGTGGTGTCCTGCGCTGAGAAGAAGCTGATGAAGGTATCTGAGAACGCCATCTCGGTTTATGCCGATTTGACTGACGTCGCAACTGGCGATCTCAATGATCTCGTCATAGATGACGCAGGCCGGATTTACGTAGGCAATTTCGGATACGACCTGTTCGGCGGTGCGCCGATACAACTAACTGACATGCATGCGGTCGAACCGGACGGCTCCGTTCGTGTAGCGGCTGCCGGGCTCGAATTTCCAAACGGAGCGGTCATCAAGGACGATGGACGCACATTGGTTGTAGCCGAGACTTGGCGTGGAAATCTGACCGCTTATGACCGGTCAGAAGACGGCGAACTGTCCAATAGGCGCCTGTTCGCTGATCTGAACGGCAGACAACCCGATGGGATTTGCGTGGACAAGCATGGGGCCATCTGGGCTGGTTGCTATAACACCGGTGAATTCGTCCGCGTGCTCGAGGGTGGCGAAATCACGGATCGTGTCAAATTCTATGGAAATGCAGTTTCATGCGCCTTGGGCGGCAGCAATGGAAACACACTGTATTGCTGCGTTTATCTCGGAACGGATGAGCAGCTGAGAGAGCGCCAGCCGCGCAGTGCTATCTACAAAGTCGAACTACGCGCTTGATCCGGCCGGGTGAGACGAGCCCAGGAAGAGCGTCGGCACCACTCCGTTGTGGATTGGCAATCCGATGTAATGGCGCCCGTAAGAGCGCGCACTTCCTGAAAGGATCGTGAGGTTTTAGCTAGTAACCTAATGGAGACAGAATCAATGACGATTCATCGTAGGTGGAACTTTGAAGGGAAAGTGGCTTTCGTTACCGGTGCGGCGAATGGTATCGGGCAAGCAACAGCATTAGCCTTTGCGCAGGAGGGTGCGGACGTCGTCGTCGTAGACCTCTCAGAAGAGGGCGCAAAAGCAACGGCGCAGATGATCGAGGCACAGGGCGTACGCGCGGTGCCTGTCAGGTGCGACGTATCGAAGCCTGAAGACGTCCAGGCGGCCCTTGCGGTGACCATCGATAAATTGGGTCGCCTGGATTTTGCATTCAACAATGCAGGCATTGAACAACCGCTCGCATACACTGCCGACATCAGCGACGAGGTGTTCGAGCGTAATCTCCGCGTCAACCTCGGCGGCGTTTTTTACTGCATGAAGTATCAGATTCCCATCATGCTCAAGAGCGGCGGCTCGATTGTAAACACGTCATCAGGCGCGGGTATCGTCGGAATTCGTGGTCAGGCCGCTTACTGTGCCGCCAAGCACGGCGTTATCGGCTTAACGAAGTCAGCAGCGCTCGAGTACGGGAAGGACGGAGTACGCATCAACGCAGTGTGTCCGGGCATCATCGACACCCCGATGATCGGTCGATTCACGCAAGGTACCGAAGAAAATCGAAAACGGATGATTGCGCAAGAGCCGATTGGTCGCCTGGGTCGGCCAGAGGAGATTGCCAACACGGTTCTTTGGCTCTGCTCCGATGCTTCGGGCTTTGCCATCGGCCACGCTGTCGTCGTTGACGGTGGGCAGACAGCCGGGCTGTAATCGAATGCGGGCCACTCATCGGCGCGATGGAGCGAATCAGGACGTTCGCGGATGCAGGACTTTTCCGCGGTACGAAACTAATTTTGCCTCCCAGCGTCGGTGCGGCCTCTCAAGATCGTATCGCGCGTCCCATAGTGTCCAGCGTTGGACCTTGCTATCAGACTCGTCTCAGTCGCATGCGACCGGCCATGCCCGGCCGTAAGCTCCCCGTTTCGATCTAAGACCGATAATCGCAAGTCGCCGCACCTCGACCACGCTTTATTCCACGGCGGCGGTGTCTGGTTAAGTCACCGGTCCCAGCAAGACTGCAGCGCTAGCCCGAGGATCCGCCGGACGTTACAAAGCGTCTGTTTTGATCCCCCACGAGTTCTGCCTCACCCACAAGGCGCTGTCGCCCGTGAAGGTAAGACCGCGTAGGGGTTTGAGTCTCCATTAACCCGCGACCAACGTTCTTTTCCCGCATCTGTCTAACGTAAGCGCTAATTTGAGCGCACCGGCGCGCGCATGAATTTCGCCGAGCGCCGCAAATCTGTTGGCGTGGAAGCGTGACGTTTGCGTGTGATTTTTTTCTTTGCTCAGCCGGCGTCGATCGGAACCTGAGACTGCATGAACCGAAATGGCAGTAGGTCGCTTATGTCGGCGTCTTGTGCTCGTTGAGGCAGTTGGGTCAGTACGTGAAGCAGGTACGCGTATGGCTCGACGTTGCACGCGCGGCATGTAAGCACGAGACTGTAGATGACGGCGCTGGCTTTTGCTCCGGCGACCGTGTCGCTGAAGAGCCAAACCTTTCTGCTGGTGGCAAACGGGCGAATGTCCCGTTCCGCGATGTTGTTGTCCACTGGGGCTTGCCCGTCGCCGACGTAACGGCTGAGATACTCCCATTGGTTAAGCGTGTAGTTGATCGCATCGCCCAGCGCGCTTTCGGGTGGCACTTGAGGTGCTTGCTCATCCAGCCAAGCTTTGAATGCCTCAAGCAGCGCAACGCTGTGCTGCTGTCGCAGTCGTAAGGTATAGCTAGCACGCGTTTCCCCGCTCGGAGGTTTCTCTCGCGCGAGTGCTTCGACGCGGTAAAGTCGCTGGAAGAATTCGAGTGCTTGCTGCGCGCGTTTGCCTAATTTCTTCTGCGTCTTCAGAGCATCTACGAATCCGCGTCGCGCATGAGCAAGGCAGCCGAAGTGGGTCACACCTTTGACTGTTCGCCAGGCGCTATAACCGTCGGACATCACCGCGCCTTTGTAGTCCGCAAGAAACGCCTGAGGGTATTGCTTGCCGCGTCCAGGTTGATAGTCGAACAACACAACAGGCTCTTCGCTATCCTGCCCGCTGCGGTACAGCCACATGTAAGACTGGCTTTGTGCGGCCTTACCCGGTTCCTTCAGCACCTGAACGGTCGTCTCGTCGCCATGAATCAGCGGCTGCGACAGCAACGTCTTGCGTAACTCCCGGTACAGGCGGTCGAGATGCAATTGCGTTGGCTTGATGACCCAGTGCCCCAGCGTGCCTCGGCCCACCGGAATGTTCGCACGCCCGAGCGCCTCTTCCATCCGATATAGCGGCGTGCCGTCGACGTATTTACTCGTCATCACCGTGGCGATCATGGCCGCGCTCGCCCGACTGCCTGGCAATGGTTGGGCCGGCATCGGCGCGGTAAGAATCGGCGTACGTTCAGCGACACGCTCGCAATGACGGCACGCATATTTGAAACGAACATGCTGCAGGACTGAAGCCTTCACTTCGATATGCAGTTGTTCGCTGATTTCTTCGCCCATACGATGCATTGCGTTGCTGCAGCAGGGGCAGATCTTCTGCTCCTCGGGCAAGTCGTACTCGATTCGCTGACGCGGAAGATCTGCAGGCAGAGGCTTGCGTCCTCGTTTGCGGCGAGCAGGCTCGGCCGCCTCCGGCAGACCTGTGTCTGGTAAGTCGAGTTCGTCTACGTCCTCATCAAGGTCCTCAATTGCGATCTGCTCGGCCTCGTCGAACACCCGATCTTGGAGCTTCTCGCTGCTTGGCGCGAAGCGCTTGTGTTGCGCGAGCCGGAATTGTTCCTCGAGATGGCGAACGCGTTCGCCCAACTGGCGGTTGCTGGCCTCGAGCTCGCGAATGTAAGCCTGCGCGGCAGGAGGCAATTGGGAGAATTCGCGTTCATCCATGGTACCCACGGTAGCGAAAGGCAACGCTCGATGGGTTTACGGAAATTTGTAACAGCTATTGGGACCGTCGCTTGGACGAGGCGCGCCGCATCAGCTCGTATGATGGTACTGCCGGGCCGGATGACGTCGTACAGCGTCGATGTCGATGCCGTCTATCCACTTGTGAAGCTGGTTTGCGTTTACCTGTGCCCTGAGTGCGAGTCCGGCAATTGACGCCCCCGGTCGCAAGCACGCCTGAATCAGTCGGCGCTTGCCTTCAGGGTCGTACCTTCGTTTGCCGTTGGAGCATTCTCGGATGACTCGGAGTGGCAGAAAGTCAAACTCATCGTCGCTCATGGTCTGCGTCCGCAATGTGGGTTGCGGACGCAATCGTCGCTCTTAACGCCCCTCGAAGAAAGGTGTGCTCGTTTTAGCGCTTACTGTCTAACGCAGGCATGCCGGTTGACCTACACAAGTCGCATGCCAAAGCTATGGGATTTCCGCCCCATAGCTCGCGGGACAAAAGGAGATGCGCCGAGAGGCTGCGTGCATCACGCTTCGGACGCCCCAATCAGTTGCATTGACTCGCGTCCTCCGATTTATTAACCGCAAATTGATTGGACGTTTGCGCCGTTCTCGCAGTCGTTACCTTCGTCAAAGCTGACTGCGCATCATCCACCCAGGTGCGCGGATTCATACGCGCAGGATTGAATCCTGCCGCCTTATACTCGACCATCTCCTGACGTACCTGCTCACGCGTCAGGCCTTGCGTTGAGGACGATTGCGCTGTTGCAAGCAGCGGCGCCGAAAGACCTAGGGCGATAGCAAGCATTTGAAGTTTGCGATTCATGTTAATAGCTCCAGAAAGATAATTAAACGACGCGCCTTGAGGCTTTCGAAAGAGAGATGGACATCAAGATCGCGCGTCTCGCACACGATGCAAATTCCTCCTGGCCGCGCATTTTTTTACTTGGAGGTACCGTGCACGGACTTGTCGGCAACCCCTTCCAAGTGATACTTTAAGGGTTTATACCTATTCGATTAAGTGGGATCGACCACTTGCTCTTATTAGAATTGTTCATGAATCTCACCGTCGGCGGCTCCCAAGCCCGCGATTCTTCGGCATAGGAACACACGCGAGATGCCTCGAGAAAACCTGAATGACATCCTTGTATTTCTCGCCGTTGCACGCGAGAAAAGCTTCACACGTGCAGCCGCAAGGCTTGGCGTGTCTCAATCTGCTCTGAGTCATAGCATTCGAGACCTAGAGGCACGATTGGGCCTTCGTCTTCTAACCCGAACTACTCGGAGCGTCTCGACAACTGAAGCGGGCGAGGAGCTGTTTCAGGCAGTCGCTCCGCGTATCGAGGAAATTGATGCCAGCGTGGCTGCCCTGTCCGACTTTAGAGACAAGCCGGCAGGCGCAATCCGCATCACTGCAACTGACCATCCCATAGAAACCGTCATTTGGCCAAAGCTACGAAAGGTGCTGCCATCCTACCCTGACATCAAGGTGGAAGTTACCGTCGACTATGGTCTTTCCAATATTGTCGAAGAGCGATACGACATAGGTGTGCGATTTGGAGATCAAGTGGCGAAGGATATGATTGCAGTCCGTATAAGCCCTGATATTCCGATGTCGATTGTTGGATCCCCGTCATACTTCTCAAACAGAAGCGTTCCAAAGACGCCCGAGGATCTTCTCAACCAGGAATGCATCACATTGCGAATGACGACCACGAAGGCTCTCTACGCCTGGGAGCTCGCAAAGGGAAAAAGAGCAATGCAGGCGCGGGTCGGAGGCCAACTTACATTCAACACTCAACCGCAGATGATCCGAGCAGCCTTGGACGGCTTCGGCCTAGCGTTCGTCCCCGAGGACTCAGTGATTCGACATATCCAAAACGGGGAACTTCAAAGCGTCATGAAGGATTGGTGTCCAACCTGGCCCGGCTACCATGCCTACTATCCGAGCCGCCGTCAGACTTCCCGCGCCTTTTCTCTCGTGATAGACGCATTGAAGCATCGCATGTAGGCCTGCTTCAGCCCGTGGCCAATTACCGGCTAGCGGCTGCACGTCGCATCGCGCCGCTAAGGCGCCCGCTCAACGATGACATCAAGCGAGCCGGGTACGTTGAAAGTCTCGATTCCTGAGTCGACACGGCCGATATTGATAACGCCTGGGGAGGGAATTCTGTCCCCGTCGTGGTGATAATAGATCGCAACATCGTGGCTCGGAGACCAATATCCGATTTCTCCGACGTTGTAGACGTCGCTGCTTGGCCCTCTCGTTGAGATTACACGTGGCAGTGGCCCGGTCTTCTCTCGACCGAAAAGGTCATCCATCACAATGTGGAGGGGAAGAAGAGACGCGAATTCACGTGCCGTCGGATTATCGGCAAGCGTTCCTGGCAGTTCCTTGCCTGCAACCTTTATGATGACTTTTGTCATGCCGACGGCTTGGTCGCGATTGATTGTGCTACGGGGAGATGACGAACTCGATCGGCTGTCTGCAGCATCCGCTGCCGCACTCACTTGCGCGAGAATTAAGAATGACATAAAAATAAGCGAAACCTGCTTGGAGATTCTTTGCGCTAGCATTGTGTCCTCTGGTAACGACAGCGTCCATATGGCAAGACTTCAAACGCTCATGAGGTAATCTAACCACGTCTGTCCCTGGCTACTAGGCGTCGAAAACTCATTGAGTCTATTAGGTTCACTCATAAATGATCGGAAAACGGCATCGGCGATTTGCTGCCGTTGGATGTCCCCAAACATTGTCTTCCGGGCCTCGACGCCGCTTGTACGCGTTTGAAAACACATTCGGAAGCTCCTGCAGCGCCCCCGGACTGCCGCCGTGACAAGGATTTGCCCCAATTGATAAGAACGGCTCATAAGTCCAATCACTTGGGGCGGGTTTATCCCAAATTCACGCGTAGCTAAACTACTGTCAATCAGTCAAGCATCTAGCTGGCGGGGCGTAGTAAGCAGACATGTGCCTCGTCACCCGCTTGGGAGCACGCACAACGTGCTTTTTCCACAATACGTGCCTTGCATTAAACGCAGGCTGCGCAAGTGCCAGCCCCCACGGGGCAAGCTCGACCGTAATCCGTGCTGGGTTTTCCAATTCTTTTCCGGCGTGTTTCGACAGCCTGGAGTGGGGGCGCGCGCGCATGTTGAAAGAGGAAATTTGATGTCCACTTTAATAGACCAATCAACCGTTTCAAGACGGCAGGTATGGAGCGCGGTTGGATCCATGGCAATGTGCGCGGCGATGCTGATCGCGTCCGAGTTCATGCCTGTCAGCCTTCTAACGCCTATCGCATCGGACCTCCGCGCGACCGTGGGTATGGCGGGCCAGGCCATCTCCATCTCCGGGCTGTTCGCGGTAGTGACGAGCCTCATCGTTCCTGCAGCCACGAGTCGTCTCGACAGACGCTACGTTTTGTCAGGCCTCGCGGGACTGATGTTGATGTCACTGATCCTCATCGCAGAAGCAGGCAACTTCGAAACATTGATGGCTGCCCGTGCGCTGCTGGGAATCGCAGTGGGTGGCTTCTGGTCGCTCGCCACAGCGACGATCATGCGGTTGGTTCCGGAGGAATCGTTGCCGAAGGCTTTGGGTGTCTTGTACACAGGCAACGCTGTCGCCACGTCCTTTGCTGCTCCAATCGGCAGCTATTTAGGCAGCATCGTCGGATGGAGAGGCGTTTTTTTGGCCTTGGTACCAATCGTCGCAGCAAATCTAATTCTGCTCTTTATTACCCTGCCCCCAATGAAGAGCGACGGATCCCGACGAAACGGTAACGTGCTCTTACTGCTCCGGCGCCCCCACATAGCGTTCGCGATGCTCGCTGTGATGCTTACGTTCGGCGGCGCTTTCGCCGTCTTCACCTACTATCGCCCGTTCTTCGAGATGTACACTCGAGCCAACGTCTCTGAGCTATCAATACTGCTGTTGTGCATGGGCTTGGCCGGTTTCGGCGGTACCTACGGCGCAAGCGCAATCATGAACAAGCGTCTCTATCAACTTTTGATGGCCTTGCCAGCCGCGCTGGCCGCCTTGACCTTGTCCATTCTTTCGGTGGGACACAGCTTCTGGGCGGTATCAGCGCTAGTGGTTGCATGGGGAGCGGTGAACGCTGCAATACCAGTGGCATGGTCGACGTGGCTGGCGAAGGGCGTCAAGGATAAGCCCGAGAGCGGTGGCGGCTTGATGGTGGCCTCCATCCAGCTTTCGATCATGGTAGGTGCTGAGCTAGGTGGCACACTCCTCGACCATTACTCGATCGCGGCGGCATTCATCGGCGGTTCAGTCCTGTTGGTCCTCTCCGCAGTCGTGGTCGGCACCGGGCGCCGTCTTGAACCGCGCGCATGAGCACGGCAAGATCGTTGGCACAAGCGTCAAGATCGTCGACGCAGCGAACTCCCATTAGCGGCATCTTCGTCGTTCCCGCGGATCCCAGCATCGGTTAGAAGATCTTTCCCTTCGAGAAGCAAATCCAACTCGACGCTTACGCGCGCCCTGTAGACAATCACAGAAGCGAAGCTCCGTTTATAAAAGGATGGCGCATATCAGCGCCCCAAATCGTGCAGCGGCCACACATTGTGAGCAACGCAGAGCATGTCGACTTCCCAGTTCTCCAGTCTGTGCTGCGAGAAGGTGCCCCCTTCGGTTGATGCGTCAGCCGACCCTTGGAGATAAAAGGATGAAGAAGTATCAGCTCTGGATCGACGGGAAGCCAGAAGACCCGGCAAAGGGCGAGTGGATTGACACAGTCAACCCTTACACCGGCGAGCCCTGGGCGAAAATTCCTCGCGGTACCGCAGAAGACTCGTCCCGCGCGGTGGGGGCAGCCAAGCGCGCCATGTACGATGGTCCATGGAGCAAAATGACGGCCACCGAACGTGGAAAGGTCATGCGTCGCATTGGCGACCTCATCGTTGACAACGCTAAGGGTTTGGCTGAAACGGAGACCCGCGACAATGGCAAGGTCCTCGCGGAAATGCAGGGGCAATTAAAGACCATCCCCGAATACTGGTACTACTACGGCGGACTTGCTGACAAGATCGAAGGCGCGGTCATGCCAGTTGAAAAACCGGGCGTCTTCGCTTTCACGACGCATGAGCCGGTGGGAGTGGTCGCAGCACTGACAGCGTGGAATTCGCCGCTACAGTTCCTTTCTCTTAAGTGTGCTCCCGCGCTGGCGGCCGGGTGCGCAGTGGTGATCAAACCCTCGGAGTTTGCGTCAGCGAGCTCTCTCGAGTTTGCGGCACTCACCAAGGAAGCAGGGCTTCCCGACGGGGTTATGAATGTTGTCACTGGGTACGGCGGCGAAGTCGGTGCGGCGTTGGTTGAGCATCAGGACGTCGCGAAAATCACCTTCACCGGCTCTGACGTCACCGGCGCACGCATCTACGAAACCGCTGCGCGCGGAATGAAGCGCGTCGCTATGGAGCTGGGTGGTAAATCCCCGAATATAGTTTTTGAGGATGCAGACCTTGATGCCGCAGCAATCGGCGTGGCGTCCGGGATCTTTGGGGCCGCAGGGCAGATGTGCATTGCCGGTTCTAGGCTCCTTGTCCAAAACTCCATCAAAGAAAGCTTCACCGAAAGACTCGTCGCCCTCGCCCGAGATGTACGGCTGGGCGATCCCATGCAGCCGACCACGAACGTTGGGCCAATTGCAACGCCTCTACAATTCGCGAAGGTTTTGGAATACATAGAGATTGCACACGGCGACGGTGCTCGTTGCGTCCTCGGTGGTAAGCCAGCTACCGGTCCCGGAGTAACGGGCGGACAGTTTGTCGAGCCGACCATCTTCACCGATGTAACCAACGACATGCGCATTGCGCAAGAAGAGGTCTTCGGTCCTGTGCTCTCAATTATCGGCTTCGACGACGAAAACGACGCCATCGAGTTGGGCAACAGTATCATTTACGGCCTGGTTGCCGGCGTTTGGACGGGAAACATTGGTCGAGCTATGCGCATGACAAAGGCTCTCAGAGCCGGCACCGTCTGGGTCAACACTTACCGTGCGTACAGCTTCATGATGCCGTTTGGTGGAGTAAAAATGTCAGGCCTCGGCCGCGAGAATGGCATTGAAGCCGTCCACGAGTTTCTCGAAACAAAGAGCGTCTTCCTATCTACCTCAGCAACTCCACCAAGTAATCCGTTCCTTCAGCGCTAGAGGTGTTGCATTTGCATACGCTCGAGGCCGCCCGTTCCACTCGCGGTCTGAGGAACGACACACTCCTGTGCGCATGTGTCTTCAAGTTCGCCCGCGTAGCAGCGGGCTTTTTTTCGCACAAGCGTCATTTGCCGCAGCCGACTGGCCTCTGTGCCGCCAGCGGCAAGAAATGGAATCAGCACGACGCCGCTTCCTGAATCGGACATCCGACGAGGCGCAAAGCGTCTCGCAGCTCGATTGTGGCTTGACCTCGATTAAATGTAGAGAACGTCGATATGTCCGATTTCCGTCGGGGCAAAGCAGCCAGGTATTCTGTTGTCACGCCCCTATTGCCTCTTATGACCTCTGTGCTTGCGGGCTTTCTAATAATTGGCGTTGCGCTTCCAGTTCTGCCATTGCATGTTCGCAACGATCTCGGTTTCGGAATGTCGGTTGTCGGCCTCGTGGCGGGGGCACAGTTTGCTGCAACGCTGTTTTCGCGAGTATGGGCGGGCACATACTCCGACCGACATGGCGCCAAGCGCGGCGTGCTGATTGGCTTGGTTGCGGCATCGTCCGCCGGGCTGCTTTACCAGCTTTCGCTCGCTTTCCTTAAACGCCCGGCTCTATCCGTTGCGGTTTTACTCGCCGGCCGCGCGGTACTCGGTGGTGCCGAGAGCTTCATAATCACCGGTGGAATTGCCTGGGGTCTTCGTCTCGTCGACAAGGAACATGCTGGCAAAGTAATCGCTTGGGTAGGAACGGCAATGTTCGCCGCCTTAGCCCTTGGCGGCCCGATTGGGACGACCGCCTACACGTCGTTCGGTTTTTTCGCAATTGCGTTGATAACAACGCTGGTGCCCTTGATCGTCTTAGTGTTCCTGATACGAGTCCCCGCAGTTGCGCCCCATCCGCATGGAGAACACTCGTCATTCGGGACTATCGTCCGAGCGGTCTGGTTGCCCGGACTTGGCGCGGCGCTAGCGAGTACGGGGTATTGCGCAATTTTGACATTCAGTTCGCTTTTCTATGCGGAGATGCACTGGGAGCCGCTATGGATGGGCTTTACGGCCTTCGGTGGCGCGCTGATCTTGGCGCGCGCTGTTGGGGGCCATCTTCCCGACCGTTTCGGCGGTGCCAGAGTAGCTCTTATATTTGTGATAGTACAGACGTCAGGTTTATTGCTGATGTGGCTAGCCAGGACGGCCTTAATCGCTTCCGTCGGAGCGGCGCTTGCAGGGGTCGGCTATTCGTTGGTGTATCCCGGGCTGGGCGTCGAAGCGGTTCGCGGTACCACACCGCAGAAGCGCGGTTTGGCGATGGGACTGTATACCGCGTTCCTCGATGTAGCGATGGCTACGGGTAGCCCGGCGCTCGGGTGGATCGGCGGGCACGTCAGTTTGGGTGCTGTATTCCTGGTCAGCGCTCTGGTTGTTCTTTGCACCGCCGGCGTCGCCTTCCACCTGCTAACTCGCGACGGCGTACCGGCTTGATTTCGCTTTCCCGGCAAAATGCCTGTTTGAACAACGATGTGCCGCCGCGCCGAGAGCCTTGTCCGATTCAAACGAGGACGGGCAGGCTGGAAGGTGCGGCTACGCGACGAAGTGACACGGTGGTCCGCGCTGTCGAATCGGGGATCCCACATGCAACCGCGGCCGCTCGTGCAATGGTTGGCCGATAAATAACCGTCACACTCAGAGGCGCAGCCTGGACCGTACTGATGCCTGCGGTGCGCTTGGAGACCGCGGCCTCAGATGCGCACGCCCACGAATATTTCAAGGCTTTTTTCTCCGCTGACAGGTGTGTACGCCTTCACGTTGAAGCGGCGTCCGGTAAGTGCCACTTACCATACAGCGAAGAAAATGCGACTCGACGAACCTCTTCACAAGGCGCACGATTGCGTAAGGTCGCTTTTTAATGCGACAGTTCGCCGAGGACAGCATCGGCAGTCGAAGCAAGGAGGAGATAGATGCGCATCGGCTATATCGGGTTGGGCGCCATGGGCGGTGCGCTGGCCCGCCATCTGATCGGCAAGTTTCCGTTGTCCGTATTCGATTTGAATCAGAAGGCCGTAGATTCGTTCGTCGAGCTCGGTGCGACGGCCGCAGCGACGCCAGCAGAACTGGCGCGTAACAGCGACGTGGTACTGCTTTGCTTGCCCAGAAGCTCAGACGTTCAGGCAGTTCTTTTCGGACCCAACGGGGCCGCAGCGGGGTTGTCAGCAGGCAAGATTGTTGTCGACCAGACCAGTGGAGTTCCAGCGGAAACGAGAGGGTTCGCTCAACAGCTCGAGGAAATGGGCGTCTCGCTGTTCGACGCACCGGTCTCTGGAGCCATGGCGACCGCTATTGCCGGGACGATCTCCATTATCGCTTCCGGCCCTGAGGCAGCTTTCCAGAAGGCGCTGCCTGTGCTGCAGTCAATCAGTCCGAATGTCTTTCACTGCGGCGAGCGCGTTGGCAACGGTCAGACGATGAAGACCGTGAACAACATGATGAATGTTAGCTGCCGGCTGGCAACCCTCGAGGTCGTTGCGATGGGACGGAAGCTCGGCCTTCCCCTCGAACGCATGACCGATGCGATCAACGCCACGACGGCGCGAAATTACACTTCTCAAGGCATGCTACCCGCTATCGCCGAAGGCCGTCAGTCGACGAAGTTCTGGCTCGCTCTCCAGGTCAAAGACATTCACCAGGCAATCGCACTCGCTGCAGATCAGAAAGTTCCGATGCCCATCGGCGCGGCAGCGCGATCCATTCTGCAGATTGGACTTAACTCGCTAGGTAAGGATGCGCAGCTCGAACAAATGATTGGGATTATTGAGTCCATGGCAGACACCAAATTCGTCGGTGGCGCTACGACCGCAGAGTCTCTGGAGGCAAAGTGAGTACGATTGGATTGGCAGGAAGCGGTGAAGTCGCCGCGTTTATCGCTCGCCAAATGGTGAAAGAACATTCGGTTCGCATCCTCGGCTGTGGCAACGACTCTCTACGCTGCGACGGAGCGGAAGAGGTGGACAGCGCTTCGAAGCTCTCCAAGGGAGCGGACGTTGTTATTCTATGCACAGACTCCGATAAGGTACGAGATGCGCTACTCCGAAGCCCCGACGGGCTGAGATCGAATCTTGTCGAAAAGCAAACGCTTATCGATATGAGCCAAGGTGATCCGGACGATACCAAATCGCTTGCCAGGGAATTGAGCGAGGTCGGAGTTACACTCGTAGATGCACCTCTGCACACGGAAAACACAGCAGCGATCCTGGAAGCATCGGCCATCCTCTTTGGCGGCCCGACTCTCGTCTTGGAGTCGGTGCGCGCCATTCTGGAAGCAGTCTGTCCGACGATCATCCATTGTGGCGACGCAGGGAGCGGCCACGCCATGCGTCTCGTCGTAGCGGCGGTCGCGGCGTGTAACCGTCTCATTACCTATGAATGCGCGGCGATGGGGGCCAAGAATGGACTCACCCTTGCCGACATGGCGACGGTCTTGAACAAGAGTTCTGGCTACAACAGTGCGGCTGCTCGCGTGCTTCCCGCTTTAGTCGCAAACAAGCGAACGGCCAACGTCACGCTCGGCAGTTGGGCGGATGATCTGAGAAAGGCATCAGCTGTCGGAATGCGCTACGGAGCGCCGATGCTAATCGCGACGATGACCCGATCTACGTTGGATGCCGCTTCGAATCGACTTGGTGAGTCGGCCACTGTCGATAGACTTGCCGACATCTGGGCGGTTGACTCAGGCCTGCCAACACAAGGTGCGGGATAATCAAACGGTCGCCCACAGCTAAAGAGGCGTGCCAGTGCATGCGAGCGCGAAACCCGGCGCGAATATGCGGCACTGGCCTTTTTTGCGGCGAAAAGCTCATGCTCGCGTAAGACCAAGCCCCTTGGAAACACGCATTCAACGTAAGGCGCCAAAATATGCGCTGTGACGAAGTTGTTCGTGTACCTGCATCTTAAATCTTTCGTGTCGCGCGGCAGTTCCGGGCGGTGGCGCTTAACCCTTCCGTTTCGAACTGGAAGACATGCGGGTTGTTCGAGTGGTGAAACAAGCGAGACACCTGAGGTCCGGTGATCCAGAGGCCGCTTTTGCGCTGCAAGAGCGGTGCTCGGATAATCGGCGCGATCGCTCGCCATCGGTCATGGCGACGAGAACTAACGTAAAGTAAATTAAGCCGGGCATCGAAATCCGGAAGGGAGTTAGCAATGGCGCAGGCAATACTAGGCTGTATCGCCGACGATTTCACCGGCGCGACCGATCTCGCCAATATGCTCGTGCGCGGCGGTATGCGGACGGTGCAGACCATCGGTGTTCCGGACGCGGACACGCAGATTGAAGCGGATGCGCTCGTCGTCGCGCTAAAGTCGCGCACGATTCCTGCGAAAGATGCCGTGCGCCAGTCGCTCCAGGCCCTTGAATGGTTGCGTGTACAAGGCTGCACCCAGTTCTTCTTCAAATATTGTTCGACCTTTGACTCCACTGACAAAGGTAATATCGGGCCGGTCGCGGATGCCCTACTCGAAGCATTGGGTGAGGACTTTACTATCGCGTGCCCCGCGTTTCCCGAGAACGGCCGAACGATTTTCCGCGGCAACCTGTTCGTAGGTGATGTACCGTTAAACGAATCGGGAATGGAGAATCATCCACTGACTCCAATGACCGATCCAAACTTGGTGCGCGTCTTGCAACGCCAGACGAAGTCCAGAGTCGGCTTGATCCGCTACGGCACGATCTCCAAGGGTGCCGATGCAATCCGCGCGTGCATCGAAGAACTGAAGGAGGACGGTGTACGACTTGCCATCGCCGACGCGATGTCCGACAGCGACCTGTATGCCCTCGGTAAGGCAT
Source organism: Paraburkholderia metrosideri (assembly GCF_904848625.1). Lineage (GTDB taxonomy): Bacteria > Pseudomonadota > Gammaproteobacteria > Burkholderiales > Burkholderiaceae > Paraburkholderia > Paraburkholderia metrosideri. The sequence continues at coordinate 130,272 of NZ_CAJHCP010000002.1, read as the reverse complement.
GCCGCGACCTCAAGCTCGTCACAGGCGGCTCTGGCATAGCTCTCGGCCTGCCGCAGAATTTTCACTCCGCGGATCTGCTGGTGTATGGAGGAGACGCGGCTGATCTGCCGAAAATGGATGGAAAGGCCGTCATCCTCGCGGGCAGCGCATCCAAGGCTACCAATGCACAGGTGGCGGAATGGCGCGCATCAAAACCAAGTTTCCGAATTGATCCAATCGCGCTGTCTCGTGGGGAGCCTGTGATCGCAAACGCCCTTGAATTCGCGCGGAGCCACGATGAAACCGTGCTGATCTACGCGACATCGTCCCCCGACGATGTGAAAGCAGTGCAGAAGGTACTAGGCGTTGAGAAGGCGGGGCATCTCGTTGAAGATGCGCTCGCCTCTATCGCACGTAAGTTGCGCGATGCCGGCGTACGTAAGTTCGTCGTCGCCGGTGGCGAAACCTCCGGTGCTGTCGTCCAAGCTCTCGACGTCCGCTCGCTGCGGATCGGGCCGCAAATCGATCCCGGTGTGCCCGCGACACAATCAATCGGAAAACGCGGTGAGATGCCTCTCGCGCTCGCGCTCAAGTCTGGAAACTTTGGTACGACCGATTTTTTTGCAAAGGCGCTGAAGGTACTGTGATGGCATCGAATGAATCACGCATTCGCGAAGAAATCTGCAGAACGGGGAAAAGTCTTTACGACCGTCGCTACACTGTAGGTACAGCGGGCAACATCAGCTCTCGCCTTGAGGACGGCTGGCTCATCACGCCAACCGACGCCTGCCTCGGTCTTCTAGATCCGGATGACATTGCCAAGGTCGACCTGCAGGGGAACCATGTATCGGGGGCGCGGCCCTCGAAGACGCTCGCATTGCATCGTCGGATCTACGAGAACAACCCGGATGCACACGGCATTGTGCATACACATTCGACACATCTCGTCGCGTTGACCGTCGCCGGTGTTTGGACGGACGATGACGTGCTGCCGCCGATTACGCCCTACTTTGTTATGAAAGTTGGTCATGTGCCTCTGATTCGCTATCGCCGTCCGGGCGACGTAGCCGTGGCGGAACAAGTGGCCGTGCTGGCGTCAAAGGTGCGGGCAGTGCTGCTGGAACGGCTCGGGCCGGTCGTGTGGGAAAAATCAGTATCACAGGCGAGCTACGCACTAGAAGAACTTGAAGAAACGGCGCGGCTTTATCTGTCGGCCGTCCCGCGACCGGAGCCGCTTAGAGACTCGTCGATCGAAGAGTTGCGAACTGTATTCGGCGCGCGCTGGTAAGCATGACACGAGAGATATCGACCCGGAGACAAGACACATGCCGAAGTTCGCAGCAAACCTCACGATGATGTATTTAGAACATCCCTTCCTCGACCGTTTTGCCGCCGCAGCCAAGGACGGATTCAAGGCTGTCGAATTTCTATTTCCATACGATTTCGAAGCCGCGGAAATCAAGACAAGGTTGGCAGACAACGGCTTGACGCAGGCACTGTTCAACGCCCCGCCCGGCGAGTGGGCAGCGGGCGAGCGCGGCATCGCGTCCTTGCCCGGGCGCGAGCCAGAATTCAGAAAGAGCATTGAAAAAGCCCTTGAATATACGGCCGTACTGGGTAACAGAAGACTCCACGTCATGGCTGGCCTGATCGCGCCGGAGCAACTGCGCGAAAAACACCGCGCGGTTTATTTGGAAAATCTCGACTACGCGGCAAAAGAAGCACTGTCACTAGGGATTACCGTCGTGATAGAGCCAATCAACACCCGCGACATTCCAGGCTTCTTTCTGAACCGGCAGGACGACGCACAGGCCGTCTGCGACGAGATCGGCGCGCCCAACCTGCAAGTCCAGTTTGACATTTACCACTGCCAGATTGTCGAGGGCGATATTGCAGTGAAGCTGAAGCGTGACATGAAGCGCCACAACGCCGGCATTGGCCATATCCAGGTCGCTGGGGTGCCCGACCGTCACGAACCCTACCTTGGCGAGCTCAACTATCCGTACCTGTTTGAGTTAATCGATTCGCTCGGTTACGACGGCTGGATCGGATGCGAATATCGTCCGAAAGCAGGGACATCTGATGGGCTTGGCTGGATCAAACCCTACCTGTGAACGACGCTGCCATGAATACATCGGCCACCTCGGCCCGCGAGCGACATCGAAATGGCGCTCGTGGGCAGCGTTTCGTCCATTTTTTCACCAGTGAACTGCAAACCGCCCGCGAACGGGCGCCTGCGTCCTAGTCAAACCCTATCATCGCCTTTGTCTCGAGGAATTCCTCAAGGCCGAAGACGCCCATCTCCCGCCCATTCCCCGAACGCTTGTATCCGCCCATCGGCGCCTCGGTGTTGCTCACAGCACCATTCAGGAAGACGCGGCCTGCCTGAAGTTGACGGCCGACCGACTTGCCTCGCTCCCGATTCGACGAGAACACATAGCCACCCAAGCCATAGGGCGTCCCGTTCGCAATCTCGATAGCCTCTTCCTCTGTGCGGTAAGGGATAACGGCAAGCACTGGACCGAAGATCTCTTCCTGCGCGATACGCATGTTAGGCGTCACGTTAGAGAAAATGGTTGGCTTAACAAAGTAGCCCTGCTCAAGCCCCTCCGGTCGACCGACGCCGCCGACCCGAACAGTAGCGCCCTCCTCGATGCCGATTTTGATGTATTCCTGCACTCGGTCAAACTGTAGCTTGTTGACGACGGGACCCATCGTCACCTGCGGATCGAGCGGATTGCCCACCTTTACTGCCTTCGCTTCCTGCTCGAGCAAGGCCAATACCTCTTCCACCTGATTCTCTTGAACCAGGATTCTCGACGGAGCATGACATGACTGACCTGTGTTGGAAAATGCTCGAGTGACGTTCCATTTAGCTGCGGCTTTGAGGTCGGCGTCGTCGAGAATCACGTTAGCCGACTTCCCGCCCAATTCCTGAGCCACCCGCTTGACCGAGGGAGCAGCCGCCTCTGCGATCAACACACCGGCCCTGGTTGAACCCGTGAACGACACCATGTCGATGTCCATGTGTTTGCTGATGGCGTTGCCGACGATAGGTCCGTCGCCCAGGACCAGATTAAAAACGCCCTTCGGCACGCCCGCCTCGTGAAGCACCTCTGTGAGGTGAATTGCGCTCAGTGGCGTAAATTCGCTCGGCTTCAAAACTATCGTGCAGCCAACAGCCAATGCATATGCGAGTTTGGTCGCAAGAAGCTGCAATGGCCAGTTCCACGCAGTGATGAGCCCACAGACGCCGATCGGCTCGCGGCGAACGATGTTAGGTCCAAGACGGTACTCGAACTCGTATTCTCTCAAAGTCGCCAAAGCTTGTTTGAACGACGCAAGCGCTGCCGGGGCGTGAATCTTCTGGGAGACGGGCGTGCCAAGTTCTGCAGTCACGACGTCTGCGAGCTCGTTTTCCCGGCTCCCGAAGCGCTCAATGACCCGCTCGAGCAAGTCAATCCGTTCCGCCTTCGAAGTCTCACTGAACTCCTTGAACGCTGCTCGGGCGGCTTTGACTGCCAGGTCTACGTCCTCCGCACCGGCCAGCGCGATGCTTGCAAACGGCTTCTCAGTTGCGGGGTCAGTCAGCGTCCATTCTCTAGAACTAAGGGGGGCAACCCATTCCCCATTGATGTAACACTTTTCATACGATCGCATACTAGTCTCCGGTTAATGCACTTGGTCAATGGCTTTTCTCGTGGCTCCATTCAACCGAAAATAAATTCGTTTGGCGCAGCGTCTGCGAACCCTGCGCTCAAGGCTGTCCTCACTCGAGATTCGCAAGGATGGCTCGCGTTCCCGCGAGGGGCGCCGACGAGCAGGGTCGCTGCTTCCTTCGGGATGAAGCGCCGGCGCATCCCCCTCGCTTACCGACGTTGCAGCGCCAGAAGCACGTGAAGTGCGGCGGCATACGACTCCGCGAGAACGGGTGAACTTGTGGGGTCCTCCAACAGATCGACACCGCTCGTGGCTATACGCCAAAATTCATGGCAGGTCGTCTCGGCGCGGGCGGAAAGACACACCAGCTGCCATCATCGTGCCGAAAGAAGATTAGCGCTATCGATGACTCGTTCGATGCCCCCTCGATCCGCACAAACCTGTACTGCTCATCGCGACCGTGACTGAACTGCGTAATGCGAATATCGCACCTCGCTCCGATCCATTTGTCCACAAGGGTGCGCAACGATCTTCCCGAAAGGCTCACAGATGTCTCCTGCTCTACGAGTTATGACCGCGTAATGGATGCCACCCACTTTGTCGGAATTCGTGCCCTTCCGACAAAGCTATTTCTCGTTGAACGAAGCCGCCTCGGACAGCCGGCGCAGGCGCGTATTCCAATGCAGAAGAACCAGCCTCAACGCACAGCATTGGCAGCGACAATGATAAGAGTTTGAAATCGCCCCGCCTTAGGGTCAAGTCAGCTATTATGGTGGACTGGTAAGCGAAGCTAACCGACACAGCGAAAGTCAAAGATTTTGTGTCGGAACAAATCATGCCGGCGGTCTCCTCGAAGAGCCGACCGGCCGCTGTTGAAGGAGACACGAGAGAGATGGAACTTCGACATCTACGTTACTTTATCGCAGCTGCAGAGGAAGAACATTTCGGGCGCGCCGCTACACGACTGCACATCACAAGGCCGGCCGTCTCGCAGATCATCGCGGATCTGGAAGGGGAGCTAGGGACACAGCTCTTTGAACGGCTGGCACATACGGTCAAGCTCACGGCTGCGGGGCGCACGCTCCTGCCGCAGCTTGTCCGTGTCATGGACGATCTAAACGAAGCGATCGTCCTCACCAAGCGCGTGGGACAAGGCATGACGGGGACGCTCCGAATCGGCTACGGATCCCTAACCCTGATGCACTCAATCTTCAAGGCTGCAGTCAAGCAATTTCGGGCGACTTATCCTGAAATCAACCTCTCGCTGGTTGAACTATCTACTTCCCTCCAACCGAAAGCTCTCGCGGAAGGAAAAATTGATGCTGGCTTCATGCATTTAGGCCCCAGTCCGCATCCAGGAAAGCGGCGTACCGAAATCAATATGGAGCGCGAAGGCATTGTCCTGGATTCAATCTGCATCCAGACGGGCAATGTAGGCGTCGCGGTACCGAATGACCACCGCTTAGCCCGTAGAAAGTCACTGACGCTTGAGGATCTCGCAGACGAACCGTTCGTAGTGGACCCCAAGTCCAGCAGTAGCCTAAGCTACGGGCAGCTCTACGCCTTCTGTCAGGCCGCGGGATTCGAGCCGAACATCGTTCAGGAGGTCAGCACCATCGCGTCTCAGCTCAACCTTATCTCGGTAGGCATGGGCGTCGGACTGGCGGTGGTGGGCAAGAACTTCCAGTACCCCAGCGACTTGACGATTATCCCGCTGACGAACATTAACTATTCAACCCGTTTCATTTTCGGGTGGGTGCGAAGGCAGAACGATCCGATCCTCGAGAAGATGATCGAGATTGTTAAGGACTTATCGAAGTAGCCAGATTCTAGGCCCAAAAAACACCGAACCTCTGAGCGTTGAGGACGTCTCAGAGGTCACGGTCACCTCACCGCGTTGTTCGGGTGGGGAATATCGGCCGACCAAGGGTCTTTGCCCTGGGCCGTCGAGTGGTCTTAGCGCTTCAGCACGTCGGGGTTGACTATATTCGTCTTGAGGGTGCCGTTCAACGCGGCGATGAGGTTCTCTGCGGCATTCTTGTTCATTGCGGCACGAGTCTCGTGGGTCGCCGACCCGATATGAGGCAGTGTCACGACGTTGTCGAGCTTGAGCAGCGGCGACACTAACGAGAGCGGCTCCTCAACATAGACATCAAGTCCAGCGCCTGCGATAGTACCGTCTTTAAGTGCTTCGACCAACGCAGCCTCGTCGACAATCGGTCCACGCGATGCGTTAATAAGGAACGCACTGCGTTTCATTGCCTTGAGTTGCGGGGTGCTGATCAGGTTCTTCGTCTCCGGCGTCAAGGGTGCTTGCAGAAGAACGAAGTCGGATGTTCTCAGTAGTTCGTCCAAGTCCACTTTTTTCGCGCCATACTCCCGTTCAGCTCGTTCGTTGACGCCTTGGTCGACATACAGAACATTCATCTCGAAACCCAAAGCGGCGCGTCGCGCGACAGAGGTCCCGATACGACCAAGGCCGACGATGCCCAGAGTCTTGTGGTGAACGTCCACTCCAAACCTGTCCTCGCCGATCTTCTTGGTCCACTTGCCGGCCTTCACAAATGCTGCGAGTTCGGCAAGGCGTCGAGCCGCTAGGAGAACCAGCGAGAAGGCGGTGTCAGCAGTCGATTCGGTCAGCACATCCGGCGTGTTGGTCAGCACGATGCCACGCTGATTCAGATACTCGACGTCGAAGGCATCAAAGCCCACCGAAACGGTAGAGAGCACCCTAAGTCGGGTGGCCCCCGCGAGCGTCTCGGCGTTCATTTTCGCACCGGTCCCGATCGCACCGTCAGCGTCCTTCAGTGCTTCGATTAACGCGCCCGGCTGCTTCGGATCGACGATCGCCACATCGGCATGCGACCTCAGGTATTCGATCGTTTCGTCTGGAAGTGGCTTATAAACTACGATTTTGGTCATAAAGATATTCCTCTAGAAGTAACAGCGCAGGACATTGTTCGACCAACGCGACTGCACGCCGGCGCTCCTATTCGTTCCTGCGCCGCCATGAGCCCGAGTCGGCTTCATCAGCGGCGATGAGCTCACGCCTGCAGATCCCTTGCCCCGTAGTCTCGAGTTGGCAATCAGAGGTCTCGCATTCTCGCCGCCTGCGTGCTAGCGCCGTTAACGAGGAACGAGATGTCGGTACCCGTCGAGACGTAGCGAGCGCCCATCTCAACAAACTGGGCAACCAACTTAGGATGAGCGTTGAGTCCGCCGACTCCTAGATGTTTCCCATGCTTCCGACACGCAGCAATGCCCTTCGCGTAGGCATCGTGTACCAATTGATGCTCAAATTGTCCCCCGATGCCCAGCGAGGCGCACAGGTCGTTGGTTCCAATAAAGAGCAGGTCAACCCCGTCGATAGCCGCAATCTCGTCGATCGCTTCAAGCGCTTCCTTGGTCTCGATCATGATGACGACCATGGTCGCCGCGTTCACGGCCTCGCCAACTTCAGCGGCGGGGAACGAGCGAAAGCCCATATGCGGCAGCACGCCCCCGTGGGAACGCTCGCCCAAGGGCGGGAACTTCGCGGCCTTAACGACCTGCTTTGCCTGTTCAGCCGATTCGACGTGAGGTGCAATCACTCCAAGGGCGCCGCCATCCAGAATGCGAGCAATGACGTCTGGTGCGAGATTCGGCAATCGCACAAACGGCGCGATGCCCGCGTTCATTGCAGTCAAGCAAATCTGACTGGCGGTCTCGAACGACAGCGTGCTGTGCTCCAAATCAATGTAGAACGTATCGAAGCCAGCGGTTTTTGCGATTGTGACGATCTCGGCCGTCCTGACCAGGCGAACCGTCATCGACAGCGCTACTTCATCGCGCGCCAGCTTTTCTTTAACAACGTTGCGGACCAGGTCCCGCGCAGCTACTTTCATTTTGTTTCCTTAATCTCGGACCCAAACAAACTTGACAAAGAATCCAACCGGTCCAAACCGGAAACGGCTGGCGACTGTATCCATCGCGTGTCGTTCCGTCGCATCTCATCGTGTCCGAGAACTTGATCCACAGTGTTTGCAAAGCCCAAGCTTTCGAAGGCGTGAAGGCGACCCTCATCAGATGCGAAGCAAGCTCTAAAACCCTCTGAACGTCCCGATTAACGCACGTTACTATCGAGGGCGCGCTTCAACGCAGCGACCCCGCTGCGTGGGCTGGAAAGCACCGGCACGCGAACGCCCTGCAACTGCGGAACCAGTCGCGCCATCGATACTTGAGCCAAGACAACGACGTCGACGGTCTCTGCCAATGTCGAGATAGTCGTCTTGAGAATCTCATCGTGCTTCGCGGCGTCACCGCTGAGCAAAGCCTCGAACGCGCCCTCAGCAATCCGCTCGGTGACGTCAATAGTGCGGTTGAGTTCGCTGGCCTTTTTCTTGATCAGCCGAACGGTCGGCTCGAGCGTGGTTGACACAGTGGCCACCACACCGATACGTCGACCAATAGAGCTGGCCTCTTCTGCCATCGCTTCATCGATTTTTACGATGGGCGTACTCACAAAGTTGCGTACCGAGTCAACGGCTTCGCCGACGGAGGAGCATGCGTTAAGAATGATGTCAACGTGCATGGCTTGCGCGTTGGTCATGTACGAGTGAATCCGGTTCGCAACTTCTGGAGTCAGATGGCCAGCAGCACGCACGTCGTTGAGCAAGCTGTCGTCCATGATGTTGATAACACGCGCCTCAGGAATTTGCTCACTGATTTGCTCCTTGATCGGCTGAACCGTAACCGGCCCAGTGTGCACCACAGCAATCGTCGTCATGGCTTCAGTTCACTTCGTAAAATGGAGGGCAATAGGAGACAACCGAAAGTTTTGAGGGGCCCAGCTTAGCCACGCGCCCAGTCCAACTTCAGAATGTCGGCATAACTAGTCGGAAAAACTCCGTCTCTTCGACTGCTTTGAGTGGCGATGGACCTTCATTCGCCTCGAATTCAAATGCAGTGTGGAGTCCGTATTCCTTGCTTTCAAAACTGACTTTCCCCTTGCTCAGGAACAGCAGTTCGATCGACGACTGCAAACCCGCGGAGAATGAGGCGCCCGCCTCAATCTTCACGAATCCGATCCGCGTGTTGCGTTCAGTAAACGAGCCCAGCCACTTTGAGTAGACACCTTTCGTTGCTTCCGGAATCCAGTCGAAACTTGCCGGATTCATGAGCACGAGATCCTCGTAGCGAGGCTTCGCGTATTCGAGCTTGCGACCCATCACTGCTTCGAAGCATGCCTCGAAGCCGTCCTGGTTGTGCTTCTTGCCCGACTCGTCGTACCAGGTGAAGATGCCGTCCTTGAACTCGCCTTTTTTCTTCAGCTCCTGGTTTGCCGCCTCGCGCTCTTCCACGCTCGCGAAACCGTAGCCGTTCGAACCACCAAACTGGACAACCATCATTTCCAGCCCTTCAGGGCGGTCCTGGGGGCCGTAATAGACGCTCTCCGGAAAGTATCCGACCCAACCTTCTGGCAAACTCTTTCCCTGACCATAGGGAAAATTGCCCTTGATCACATAGCGAACCTGATCAAAGTTGTGACGATGACTCGGAGCCACCCAGCCGCCTGCACCGGTACGGCCAACATTGATCAGGTAGTTATTCTTGGAGCCTGGCTTCCCCTGCAGGAGAAACTTCTGTTCAAGTACCCCCTCCCGCATGTTGCTGCCAATTGTGCCAAAATCCGTCGCTGATGCTTCCGAAACTCGCATTTGACCCTCCTTATGGTCACGGGCAGGTCGCGTGATGATTAATGCACGCCTGCCGGCGCTTAATGAAAGAAACTCAAGGGAGAACCGAAATTAGTTCTCCTATTTGCATTCGGGAATCTGCTTTTCGATTTCGTGTTCCGAGACTGGCAATGCCGGAGCTAGCCGAGGTCCACTCGAGAACGCGTCACATAGCACTTCACCACTTCTCTGCCACCTTCGCTTTTGCGGACTGGCGAGCTAGTTCCCCCTGCCCGGCAGCACAGAATCGTCCTACGCTAATGCTCGAATGATGTCCGTAGCGTCAGCGACATGCTCCAGCTGATGGATCAGATCCTGAGCGTTCTTGATTGCGGAATCACGGAAAGGTACGGCTGCAACGGAGGCACAACTCGAAAACTTGTCTGAGAGTTGCTCCCAAGTGAGCGGCGCTTCTGGGCTGCCAGGAATGCTGTCCCCAATCCGTTCAAAGACCTGACCATCGCGGGTCACAATCTCGATTCGACCGTCGGGAAGCTTGAACGTCCAGTTTTGGTTCGGGTCCTGTACTGGCACGACCTTCGCCGCCATGGCTAGCACGTCCGGATCCTTCAATGCCGCTTCGCTGAAGTCCGCGATGCCCATCTTTCCCTTGCTCGCCGCGATACCGACGATGAACGGCAGGCTCATCTTCGCATCGACGAGCGTGGCTGGTGCGCGCCGCACGCCCAGCGGCGTACACATGGTGTATGTGAAATCGCCGACGAAGGTCCGGATCGTCTCAATATCCTTCGCCGCGATCGCCTTCTCCTTCATCAACTCGATCGTCGCGTGAATATAGGTATGTGAATTTCCGACTGCAGGCCAAGCCTTATACAACGTGGTGCTGCCCAAGAACTGCTCACCCAACCCTTCTAGCATCTTTTGCCGATCGTACTTTCCGCCGAAATAAACGTTGAAGATTCCGGCCTTTCCTTCGAACAGAGTGTTGATGCCGGTGATACCCTTTTGCGCGAGCAGAGCCGCAATCACGGCGCCTTTCGCTGTAAAGCCAGCGTACATCCCGCGTAGATCACTGCCAGTGGCAAATATGACCTCCATCGTTCCGCACGATTGCTGGCTGGCGATCCCAAGAGCGTGGGCGGTCTGTTCCGCCGAAAGACCGAGCATATAAGCTGCAGATGCTGTCGCGGAGAACGCACCGACCATTGACGACAGGTTCCAATTCTGGTTCCAGCCAACATTGCAACGCACTCGTGCAAACAGATCCTGACCGATGGCGACGGCCGTGATGAGCCTGCGCCCCGACACACCGCCCATGCGCTCGGCAATCGCAAAGACGGACGGGACAATCGAGCTCGCTGCGTGTGCGCCCCACGGCGTCTGGTCATCGAAGTCCAAACAGTGAGCCATTGAGCCGTTCGCAAAGGCCGCAGAGATTGCTGGAAGCTTCCCCCCAAAACCGAGGACAGTGCTCTCGGCGCTGCCACCGCCCTGCTGCAGCAACTCCACCAGCGCCCGGACCGCCGGTTCCATACCACTCGCGGCCAGTGTCACGCCCAATGTGTCGAGAATCGTCTTCTTTGCGGCTTCGATTGCGTCTGCGGGCAAGTCCTCGTAGCGCGTTTCGGCTACAAACTTAGCGAAGTGATGGCAGATGTCCAGGTCGTCGTTCATGAAGAGATTTTTGCTCAGAATACTGTGCTGCAACGTGTGCTTTCGATTGAAGTCCGCGCCGATGTTCTTCCGGCTGCGCTTAATCGTCCCATTAATTCTGCGCGTGCACTCCTTTTTAGTACAGTTCGTTTTCGTCGACAGCCTGGTAAGCTGCGCTAACGGCATCGAGGTTTCAACGCCTCGAAAAGCGAACGCAAAGTCTTCGGAGATTCGGTAAGCACCGCCCTTTTAAATCGCACGCCGCCGAGTCGTGGCCGCCGACCCGCCCGGCGCATGTCGACCTCAGGCCGCAGCCACTCAATCCCTTCATCTCCAGCTAGCCGTGCAGACCCGAGATCCGAGACTAAGAGCGCGGTGGCGTCAAGACAAAACAGCGTATTTCACATTCTGAAAAGCTCTGAGGCCTTCAATTCCGCCTTCGGAGAGCATTCCGCTTTCCTTGTGACCACCGAAGGGCGTTTCCGGATATGTGACTCGCCATCCATTACAGATGACGTTGCCCGCCTCAACGTCGTTGGTCGCTCGATGAAGCGTCTCGAAGTCGCGAGCGTGCACGAAGGCGCTCAGACCGTACGGGAGGCGGTTCGCCAGAGCAATTGCTTCCTCGTACGTATCAAACGGAGTGAGCGCGGCTATTGGACCGAAAGGTTCTTCATTCGAAAGTTTCGGCTCCGTAGTCACGTCCGCGACGACCGTTGGCTCAAAGAAAAACCCGGGACGATCAAGACTTCTGCCTCCCGTTGTGACGCGAAGTCCGCGCTGTCGCGCGTCGTCGACGAGTCGCTCAATCGCCTGAAGACGGCGCTCACTTTTAAGCGGCCCCATCTGCGTCTTCGGGTCAAACCCACAACCAACGACGATCCGTTTTGCCTCCTCAGTCATGGCATCTACGATGTCGGGGTATATCGAACGTTGCACGTAGAATCTGGTCGGCGCGAAGCAGACCTGTCCACAGTTGGCAAACTTGGCGGCGACAGCTCGTTTGGCGAAATCCTGTATGTTGATGCCGTCAAACACCAATACCGGCGCATGACCGCCCAATTCCATAATGGGTCTCTTCATATGAGACACCGCGAGTTGCGACAGTTGCTTGCCTACGTTGGTCGAACCGGTGAATGTCACGGCGCGGGTGATGGGACTCTCGAGCAGGTTCCTCGACATCATCACCGGATCCCCCGTCAGAACCGATAGGGCCCCAGCAGGCAAACCGCATTCGTAGACAATCTGACCCAACGCAAAAGCGCACGCGGGTACTTCCTCAGATGCGCGAAGAACGATCGAGCAACCCGCGCCGAGAGCACCTGACATTTTGCGCGACGGTGTGACCAGCGGGCCATTCCAGGTGACAAACGCGGCGACAGGACCCACCGGCTCAACGAGTACCATCTGGCGGGCGTTTGACTCCCTGGACGGGATGACGCGACCGTACGCCCGCTTGCCCTCCTCGGCTGCCCACTCCCACATACCGGCGGCAACTTCCACTTCACCAAGCGCCTCATTCCACGGCTTGCCTAGCTCCAGCACCAAAAGCTCAGCGAGGGCTTCCGCGCTCTCCCGCATACGCTCGGCAACCTTACGCATAAGCTTGCTGCGCTCAAAGGCCGATGTGTTTCGCCAGATATCGAATCCCTTGCTCGCCGCCGCAAGGGCCTCATCTACGTCGGCCTCTGTCGCCATCGACACGGCACCAAGAACTGAGCCGGTCGTGGGATCGATGACGTCTATGGTCGACCACCCGCCGTCATATTTCATCTCACCTGCGATGAGCTGGCCCAGCCTGGGATATCGCTCGGCCGCTTTTTCTCTGGTAATGCTCATCTGATTCCTTGTGTCCATATTCCTGTGGAGCGACCTAAAGGTTTGATCGTCGCTACTACATCAAGAACACGCCCTTACCGCCGCTTTGACGATTGAAGGCTTGATAAGCTTCTTCCGCCTGCTCAAGACGCCACCGATCAGTGAACAACGCATCTAGGTTCAGTCCCCGGTCTACAACGAAGTCGGCACAAGCACGCTGCGCTTGGACCGACATCGTCCAGGAGGTCAAGATGCGAACCTGCGTGCGCAGGTACTTTGCCAGCGAAAAGTTGAATTCCGAGCCGATCCCCACCAGACAAACGGTGCCCCATGGGCTCACTGAGTCAAGGGCATCCCGGTTTGCGGCAGCAGCGCCAGAGGTCTCCAACGAAATGCTCACCCCTTTCCCACCAGTGAGCTCCCCAATTGCCTCAGGAACTGATCCATCGAGCGGATTGATTACCGCATCAGCCCCAAACTCTTTGGCAGTTTTGCGACGACTTTCATCGATGTCGAGTGCAATGACGCGCGCGCCCTGCGCTTTTGCAAGCATCGTTGCAGAGAGGCCTACGGGTCCTTGACCAAAGACCGCGACAGTGTCTCGTCCCGTCAAACCGACGCGTTCGAAGGCCCCCCACGCTGTACCTGTTCCGCACGAGATGGCAGCTCCGGCTTCAAAGCTGAGCCGCTCGTCCAAAGGTACCAAGGTGTCTGCAGAAACCTTCATGTACGGAGCGTGAGCGCCGTGAGCATCTGCGCTGTAGACAACAATCGGCGCTGTTCTGCACATCTGTGGCCAACCGGAACGGCAGTCTGGACATCCCATGCAACCCTTGTAGTGGTGCACCATCACGCGCGCACCAAGGCGCGCATGCGGTCCGACCGCGCCGGGCCCCACCGCGACGACCACACCGCACGGTTCGTGGCCGGCGATGAAGGCGGGAACCTCGCCCGCTGGTCGACGGTACCAATGCAGATCGCTTCCGCACATTCCAGAAGCCTTGATTTCCAGGACAACTTCTCCGACGCCAGGAGTCGGATCCGGAAACGTAGCAAGTTCGAGAGTACAGTCACCGCGAAAGACAATACCGCGCATCCCAATTTCCTCTTCTGTGTTAATCCATCAATCGCAGACGGCCCACGCGATACCTCTCGGTAGGTTCTTGCGAGGGCCATTCTTTGGCACGCTGACCGCCTGCAATCATCCACCTTTCAGGTCCGGCCGAAAGTCAGCGTCGAGTCGCAGTCGACGCGAGCACACGATCCGTATCCGGCACCTCCTCGGGTTCCAATGCTTCGAGGGATTGCTGGTTGGTCTCGATGCCAGCCGCCATGATCAAAATCGCGATAAAAATATATGCGCCAGAGATGGCAAAGACGACACCGGTGATCCCGAAGCGATTAAACAACTCGAGCACGATGAAAGGCGAACCGATCAGACCGAGCCGCCCGAACATCTGCGCCACGCCGCCCCCGCGGAATCTGTATTCCGTCGGAAACATTTCGGGGGTCATCCCCAATCCGAGTGTCAAGAAAATTGCAACCGAAGACACAAGCAGGAAGCCGCAAAAGATAATCTCTGTCGCGGACGTAAGGAACGGGTATATGGATCCCAAACACGCGCATACCGCCGCAAACGACATGATCGCGGTACGTCGTCCGATCCTGTCCGAAATATATGAGAGGAACAGGGGTCCTGCGACCCAGCCACCCATCATTGCTGCAGTAAAGCCGAGCGAATGCGTAACGCTCATGCCCTGCTTAACAAAGAATGTAGGCATCCAACCGGTAAGGCTATACGATCCGAACAGACAGACAACATTGATCACGATCGCAAGCAGGGTGCGGCGAATAACCGGCCGAGAGAAGAGAGTTGAGAGCGGTACCCAGTGCGGCTCTCTTACAGGCACTCCGGAGGAAGACGGCAGCGGCGTAGAGACGCCTGCATCTCTCTCGATCGCCTGCATGATCTGTTCCGCCTCAGCATGGCGCCCGACGCGCTCCAACCACCGTGGCGACTCAGGCAGATGACGGCGCATCCACCAGACCCAAAGGGTCCCGATACCGCCAATCACGAACATTGGACGCCAACCGATCCACGGAATGACGAGCGTTGCGACGACGGCGGTAACAAAAACTCCGGAACCCCCGATCAGCGCGAGCTTGCCCAAATAGCGGCCACGATGGGACGGCGGGACGAATTCAATGATGAGGCCATATCCCATCACATACTCTGCTCCCATCCCGATCCCCATAATGAACCGAGCCGCGATGAGCCAGGGCATAGAGGGCGCCAGGGCAGACACAAGAGCCATCCCGCCGAAAATCGCAAGATTAAATTGATACGCGAAGCGACGCCCGAACTTGTCGCTCAGCAATCCGGCGAGTGCAGCGCCGATGGTTAGCCCCACAAAGGTGGACGACATGAAGATCGAATTCAACTGCAACGTCGACCAGCCGCTCTTTAGCATCGCGGCGAGCACTGAGCTCGATAGAGTATTGTCGAACGAATCGAAGAACATACCCAAACCGACCAACCACAGAACTCGCGTATGGAATGGTCCGATAGGTAAGCGATCAAGTCGCGCACCGGCATTTACTCTATTACTCATTAAAGTCCCCTATTAATGGCTTCAACTATCTACTTACCGTGGCGGCTTCACGGCACCGTACAGGCGGTGTTCGCTCTCTGCGCAAGATTTCTCATAACATCAAGAAAACATGCTGGGCCGCAGCCGAACTCCGTGCAGCTAGCGATGCGGACCGGAAATGAACAAATCACGGAATCCTCGCGGAGTATGCGACTGGCTGCGCCCGAAACAAATCGCGCAATGGGCACCCAGTCCACGTCCGATGCCGTCCAATGCCGGATTACCGTTGCCGACACGCGGTCAATTAGATCGCTCGGTTTTGCATTCAACATGCGGGAAACCGTGCGTGGCGTGGGTGCCTGTGACGATTGGATGTGCGGATTTGTGGCGGGTCGTCTCCGTGGTTATTCGACTAATGGTGGGCATCTTGTAAGGCCAGTTTGCGCCGTCGCCCGCACTGCGTACAGTTGATTATTCTTGTCTTTTGGGTAAGCTAAGCTAACCGCCTCTGCACTAAGTCAGAAAACTCTGCTTTCAAATCGGTAAAAACCCGGTGTCGACGAGTTTATTGTTTATTCTCCAGCCCGCTCGTCCCAGCGGATGCTCGTCCCTTAACAGAAGGAAAGCGAGGGCCGAAAATTTCATCGGGTTAACGAGAGGATTCGTGCTGGACAGACCTAATGGCTGTGGCTGTGGCTGTGGTCGTCGTCTTCAAACCGAGCAAAACCACCAGCGCCGATAGCGACAAAAACGATTCCACTTCCAATCAAAACTTCCTTGATTCCGCCGACGTCGAAAAGAATGCCGCCGACGCCCGAACCCGAAGTGATCGCGAGTTGCGTACATGCGATCTGCAAGCCTCCGGCGCTCTCGATCTGGTCAGGAACGCCCCACGTCAGCCAGGTGGTCCAAGCGACTGGCACAAAGCCAAACAGCAATCTCCAACCTAACATCGAGGTCGCGGAAACAAGCGTGTAGGTGCCATAGATTGCCATTCCTAGGGGAAGCAACGCCATGACCAGCGGCACGCCCCCCAGCGAGCGCTTCATATTCCGCCGCAGCATGGACGCCGATAGGAAGGTGCCGGCTATGTTGGCAAGTCCAAAGCCAAGCAGACTTAACGACGCCTCTGCGGCATCGGAATGCTCCACTTTCTCGAGGTATGGCCGGCAGCAAGTGAAGAACGCGAAGTGACCACAAAAGAACAGCACAGTCGCGAGAATACCGAGTCGGACCTGCGATAGCAGCAGGAGTGCAAAGGTCGTGCTCAATCGCGCCGACGCGCTCGGTGGAATTGCGGGAACCGCGCGCCACATCCAGACGAACTGGCGACACAGGCTATAAGCGCCAGAGAGAACACGCCTCTTCACCCCATGGAGACACCCAGATAGCTACCAAGCGGGCCGGCGATTAGCATCGCGACCGACGTGCCGCCATACATGAAGGCGAGAGCCTTCGGAACAGAGGCTGGAGGAACCAGCCGCATCGCCACTGACGCTGCCATCGACCAGAATCCGCCAAGGCCTAAGCCCAAGGCGAACCGCGCGGCGAGGAACATCTCATATTTCGTTGCGAAGGAAGCTAGCAAGCACGTTAGGACGAGGAAGACGCCGAACGCACGAAAGACCAGTCGGCGATCGAATCGCCGGCACAGTGGTCCGGACAGGATGCAAGCGACCATCGCGCTCATCAGAGCCGCTGCGGAAACCGCCTGCCCCGCTATCCCTTCGGTGACGTGAAGGTTCTTTGCGATAGGAGTGAGAAGACTTATCGAGAGCAGTTCACATACGATTAGACCGGCGACGATAGCTGACATCGAGTAGGTTGCGCCTCAATTCGGCCGTCGCGCAATGACGGCTTTTGGAACTGCGGCATACTGCACTACTTTTAAGCTCCTATTAGTGGCTGCCCTGTCCTTCCTGAACACGAGAAACTGGACACGCGCGCGTGCCCAGCCCTGCTGACGCGTCGGCCGGAACAGGATTTCATTCACGTCGACATCGTCCGGCTGGCTAATTGCAAATGCGACCATTCGCGCGAACGAGTCGGCGGGGATCGCTATGGAGGTGGCTTTCCGGGTTGCCTCCAATACGTCCGCCTCGCTTATCGATTCGAGCAGTTCCGTCGCCACTGCTCTAGGCCAACTGATGGTAGTGCGAATGTCGTACGGCTTTACTTCTTGGCGGCCCCCCTCCGAAATTGCCCCAAACGGCCCACTTCGTGCCGCAGTAACGGTGCCTGTCGGAAACCACGTGTGTCCAGCGACTGATGCAACATTGATGATGTGGCCACTTTTCTGCGCCTGCATATGCGGAAGAGCCGCAGCGATCCCATAGAGCACACCTTTGATGTTGACATCGATCGTTCCGTCCCATTCTTCGACCTTGTAGCGGTCCAAGGGAGACAGCGGCATCACGCCGGCGTTATTCAAGATGCCGTCGACACGGCCGAATGCTGAAACCGCTTCGTCGACTAGATGGCGAACTTGGACTGCATCGGTCACATCAGTCGGGACTGCAACGGCCAAGCCTGGTGTCTCATCCGATAGTTCTCGCGCCAAGGTATTGATCCACTCGGTACGTCGGGCACCGAGAAAGAGCCTAGCTCCCCCCTCGGCAAGGTGGCGAGCGGCGGCGGCGCCCACTCCGCTGCTTGCGCCGGCGATTACGATCACTTCCCCTTCGATCCCGTCAACCATGACACCGCTCCTATATCTATCGCTAACGTCCAGGCCGAACGCAAAGACGCGCAAACATAGTAAGGGAGATAGAGCGGTTGTTTTACCAGTGTCTGTTTATTGGACCTATGAGCAGCGTTCAACAATGAACTGCCGGAGAGCGAAGACTTCAGCTTAGCTTACCAATACGACACAAAATACGACTGGACTGTAAGCGGCGCAACTGACACTGTCATCGCAATACAAAGGATGCAGGCTCCTCGCTTTCAAGTGCGGGATCGTCAATGAAGCTTGACTCGAGGAGATAACAAGCGACCGAGCATATGCGCTGCAATGGCAAATGCAGCCCTACGCAGACCCGAGACAGCCATCAAATGCTTTCGATAGAGCGCAGCGTAGATAATTTCCGCGACGTAGCCTTTCACAAAAACCTTTCCTCCACGGGACGGTCCAGCTACGCTCCCAACGGCTGTCGATGACCCCAGTGAAACAAGAGAACCATGGTCTTTGTATTGAAATATGCCGAGCGGTCGTCCGTCGATCCGAGCACACAATGCCTTGACCAAGAACGTAGCTTGCTGATGTGCCGCCTGGGCTCTTGGCGGGACCATGTTCTCCGCCGTCCATACGCAGCTCGCACAGTCGCCGAGCGCGAAGACGTTTTCGTCCGTTTCGCTCTGGAGCGACTTCGACACTCTCACTTGGTTGATACGATTGACAGCGATGCCATCAAGTGCCCCCAAAACGCCTGGCGCCTTAATGCCCGCCGCCCAGATAGTGACGTCGCTCGGGAGCGTCTGCCCGTCGGCGAGCTCGATCTTTGTTGCGTGTACGCCAGTGACAGCTTTCGAGACAAGGACCGAGACGCCCATGCTATCCAATACGGTATGGGTCGAAGCCGACACTCGCAGTGGAAGCGCTGGGAGAACCCGCGGACCTGCTTCGAGAAGGGTGATCCGCAATCTTGCCCCCGGACCTTTTGCGAGAATCCCGAAGTGTTTGAAGGTGCTTTCCATCCGGCGTAATTCCGCTGCCAGTTCAACACCAGTAGCGCCAGCGCCAATAATCGCAATGTCAACGACTGCACTTTCGCCGGCCCAGATGTGCGCTGTCTTTCTTAGGCACGCATGGAGCAGTCGCTTGCGTAACCGCTCTGCTTGCCGCAGGCTATCGAGGGTAATCGCGTGCTCCTCCGCCCCGGGCACTCCGAAGAAGTGTGTGCGGCTACCTAGCGCGAGCACCAACGTGTCGTACTCAATGCTACGGCCCGGCAGCACTTCGATGCCGTCTGTTTCGAGAACAGGACCGATTTTCAACTGCTTCGTGTGCCGGTCGAGGGCCGTCAATTCCCCCTGAACGAAGGTGAAATGATTCCAGTGAGAGTGTGCTGCATACGATATTTGATGAACGTTGGTGTCAAGGCTGCCGACCGCAACTTCATGCAGGAGCGGCTTCCAAACATGCGTGGCGCTTTTATCGACAAGCGTCACATGTACTCGATTGGACCTTCCAAGGCGATTTCCGAGCCGAGTGGCGAGTTCCAACCCGCCAGCTCCCCCTCCTACGATGACGATGCGATGCATTGGAACCCCCTATGGGCCGTCAGTTATAGCCTAAAATCGCAACAGAAGTCGCGTCGGCCCGCTCCGGGACATTGCCCGCAATGATGGAAACAGGTCCTTCCAGGAGCTTCGAATATGAAGAGATACGTTTCTGTGCACTGACGCTCGCAGATGCCGAGCGCCTTGGCTGGGAGTTAGCTTGCCGAGCGTGTTCGGCTTCATCGAATGAATGATTCATGTCTTTATTGAGAAGTAAAGGATTTAATGCGCGATACCGCGAAATCTATGTCAGTGAGCATGTGTGATTTTCACGACGCCATTAAGGTCGGGCAAACGATATAAACGCGCAACGTTGTGCGTATAGGGAAGGATGTGTGAGACGCAAGATTCCGAGTACAGACGCCCTCATTGCGTTTGAGGCTGCGGCGCGGCATTTGAGCTTCACCAGAAGCGCTGAGGAGCTTTCGTTGACGCAGAGTGCGGTCGGTCGACAGGTCGCCGCTTTGGAGGAGTACCTTGGGACCCCGCTGTTCAATCGATTCAAGAGGCGAATAAGTCTCACAGAGGCGGGTGAACTCTACGCGAAAAGGGTTCGGGAAAACCTTGAGCGGATCGAGCGCGACACGCTTGCGACCATGGCGCACCGCAGTGCGGGAGGCATTATTGAGCTAGCTGTGATACCCACCTTTGCTACACGGTGGCTCATCGCCCGGCTACCGGAGTTCTACACGAAACACGAAAACGTCGTCATCAACTTGACCACGCGGGCGGCTCCGTTTCTCTTTAAAGACACTCCGTTCGATGCGGCTATCCATTTTGGCGATCCGATCTGGCCAGGGTCGGTAACCAAATACTTGTTCGGAGAAGAGATTACGGCGGTGTGCAGTCCACGGCTGCTGGCGGGAACAGAAAACTTGTCTGCACGCGAAGTCGCCGATTTCACCCTGCTTCATCAATCGGCCCGGCCGGATGCATGGCGCCAGTGGCTCGCGCAAGCGGGTGTGCACGACGTTGACAGTATGAAAGGACAGCGATACGAGTTGTTCTCGATGCTCGTTGAGGCAGCCAAGGCGGGGCTTGGTGTTGCGTTAATTCCAAGGTTTCTCATCGCTCATGAACTGAGGTCCGGGGAACTTGTAAGACCGTGTGACTTGAGCTTGCCGAACGACAAGGGTTACTACCTCGTTTATCCGGAGCAGAAACAAAACTCTTCGCTAATATCGACGTTCGAGCGTTGGCTCATCTCGGCTGCCGAGGATTACGTTCGCGACGACGTTGCGATGACGAATCAAGGACCACGTACGAATACTCATCCACAAGCACGCTTCGATTAACCTCGCGCGGGGAAAAGTTGGAGCATGTCCGCCATCTCTAACTCATGCGGGTCAACACCGCTTGCGTTCGGCGTCGGACCGCCGCCGTAAGCTTGCCCCAAGCAGCACTCGAAAATCTCGGGAAGTCGCCTATCAACGCCTCGACGGCATCACGTTGGGAGTAGTTGGAAGCGGCCTACCGGTATAGAATTCATCGATTAATTTATTGCGGTCAATCTCCAACAACTCGAACCCTTTCAAATGCAGGCCTCGGGCACTTTCCGGCCTTACGATGAGCACACGACCGCGTACGGCATCACATGTAAGAATATAAGCGCCCAGATGCCGCATCTCCAATCCTCGCACTACCCAGCGCGAATCTAATCGGCATTTCTTTTGATACTCTTCGGCATGCGCCCGCGAAAGAAACAGAACGCCGAAGACCTCGTCGTTTTGAGCAAACGAGTACGGTTCCTTCGTCTCGACGCTGTAGAAAGTCCAAAACGGTTCGCCCTTGGACTCGGGGCGCGGCATAACATTGTCATCCAAGCGCATCGCAATCAGTGCACCGATCGAAGGCAACTCGTCCAGCGTCAAGATCTTGATCCCGTGTTGCGAGGCCGCATCAGATGCGCCAGTTTGATACCCGTTAGCTGAGACGATCACACCAACCACGCCTTGGCAATCCTGCACCTTTAGCGCAAATGCAAGGACATCGTCTCGCTGCACCGGGCGCCTTGTATTTTTGCACTCAATCGCCACCCGATGACGAATACCCGCCATCTCAAACTCGTAGTAAACGTCTATCTGATACACATTGCCTCGTGAGTCGCGCAAGCTTACATCTCGCCCAACTACGGTGTTATCGAGTTCAAGATCAAGAAGTGTCTGGTAGACGTCTCGAACGTGTTCTTCAAGAGCTCTCCCGTCGCCGATCTTCGGTCTCGAATCACTCTCCTTTAGCACCGCGATAAATCCAGCCATCGATCGTTTTGTCATGTTGAGGATGCCGTTGTTCGACTCTGTAATTTTGAATTGGTTTGGGGAACTTGTCGACGGGTCGATTCAAAGGCGTCCCTGTTGTATGATTCATCCGCACGTAAACAAAAGTCCCTACAGGCAAGTCGGCGCAGGTTGTCCGCGGTTCGACAACCGGACCGGAGCCAGTTGCGAAATACTTCGGGCTCTCGGCACAGTCTCATACGTAAATCATGCGCGTTTTCCTCGACACAAATATCTGGAGCTACATCGCAGATCATCAGGCTGCCGATGATCTCGCAAGTACAGCTCGTGCTTCTGGGGTGGATGTCATCGTGTCGCCGGCGATTGTTGACGAAGTCAGGCAGATTCCTGACGCTGTTGCGCGCCGCCGGGTGCTGCGGGTTGTCACCCGATCCGACTGGAAGCGCTTAATGCCGGAAATCTACAGCGAATGCATGGAGCTAAAGGCTGAGATCTGCAGACTCCGTCCGGAGTGGGTGATCCTCAATCCGAAGATGGGCGAGGTGAATCGGTTACGTTACGACTGGGTGCGACGTTTGGGCGGTTTCTGGGATCGTGCTCATAGAGGGCTAGAGCCCGAAACTACCGACGAGAGCGTTCGTGGTGAGCGCGAGGCGCAACTTGCGAAGAACGAGTCATACGCTATCCGGAAACGGGTAGCGACCGTCAAGAAGCCAATGGGCAACACTCACCTGCAGCTTGTCGCGGGCATGCCGTCAGAACACACTCCAGGGTGGGACGGTGAACACGTCGATTACTGGCGTACTCCAAGCCTTAATTTCTTTCGGTTGGAACTTGAAGTTTATGCGAGCCCTGTACGAGAATGGCTAGACAATGAGATCGACGTCTGGGCGATGCTCTCATCACGCGCTTCGATGAATCAGCTCTGGCTGCACGAACTCGACGCAGCGTCCGTGCCGCGACAATGGCTGCGCGGCGCCTTCGAGTTCCTCCAAGCGTGGCACAAGGTCACCGATGGAACGCCCGGAGACTCGAGGCTAGCCACTCATCTGGTTGAAGCAGACCGAATCATATCGGCTGACAAGAATTTTGTCCGGTTCTCGGAGCGTTGCCGAGCAGAGGCTCCTTTCAAAACAGGTCAAGCAATAGCGGTCCCGGCCGGGAGGGAGTGGCTGAAACAATCAAGTTAATCAGCACAAGCCGCGGTCCGACCGTCACACCGCGCACGCAGAAACACGAGTCCCCAGCTCGGGACAGATCGGGAAAGCGCTAACAAGTTGGCGATCGAATCTCTCGCGCAGAAAACTGAGAGGATGATCCTCGCGCCTTGATCACCGACTCGGCTTCCTGTCCAGTTCACTTCGATTTATCGAGAATCGCGCGGCACCGTTCCAGCTCCCTGTTGCGAATCTATCTCTGATTGCATGCCGGCTGCCCGCTTCAAGAGCCTGTCGATCTGGTACCAGTACTAGTACCCAAGATCACCCTCCCGCATGGCGAGCTTATGAATCGCCTTCAGAGCGATGTTCAGGTCGATGTAGTTTTCAGCGCACATCTCTCCCTCCTCAGCTGCGCTCGCTCGTTCACTCTCGTGCTCCGCGCTTGATGACCAACAAAACAATACGCCCTCGTTTATATATTGCGTCTTGATGCGCACCACGAACAAGCTGAGCACAAGACTGATGGCCGGGTCGACCAAAAGCGCCGGATGGTCCAAGCGAAGGTCCAGATCTGCTAAATTAGCTTCACGATTTCCGCGTGTCTGGCGCATTGCCTTTCTGAAGCTTCTGCGAGCGTTCTACGACAGCCGCTGCAGTGCGCGTTACCTGCTTCACGTCGCCGCGCGAAAGTGCTTGAAGCGGTGTGAGACCGCCACGCGACTCGTTCGGCTCTGTGAGGAAATGCCAGATTTTTCAGCCGGTTAATCCATCCAGCCGCCGCACGACCTTCGCTAAATCCTTCCGGTCGATCCTCGGTTGCCAGAAAGAACGCTGGATAGTAATGCTCGGCCTCAACCTCTACGCTGAAGGTGCGTCCTACGGCGACGTCTTTGGCCAGTCTCTGCTCCGTGATAAAGATTCGCCCAAGCCAAGTGTCGCTGAAGCTCGATTCGCCAACGCTATCACAATGAGCACCGACGAGGCAGGAACCCCAGATCATGCGTTATCGCTAGCGCCGAAGACCGCCCAATGCCACTGCGGCATCCGTCGTCGTTCCCGCGATGGATCGTCCCATGGCGCCTACCGATGTGTCAGCACGGAATTCGTTCGCGCGGCGCTTGGGTCCCATTGCAGCGAGCGCGGTTCGGCTAGTTCATCAATCAGTGCGGTGCCGATACGGACGCATAGCTCGATGTCGTTAGCAGCTCTTTGTAGACTTCATAGTCAACGATGTCGAAGTCCCCGAATCTGGCAGCCAGGTCAAGCAGGTTGCGTGCTGTCTCTGGTCCTTCGTCCCGTGCGAGCCTGTCGACGAACGCTATGACATCAGCGGCTCCATGTTGGCCGCCCGTCCGCCTTGCGCGCTCCGCAATGAAGGCAGCGAGGTGCGCTGCATGATTAGTCGTTTGAAGACCGCTTGCGGCAAGCGAGGAGTATGAAACGTGGGTTGCTCCGCTCAACAAGCAGGTGATGAAATGGGCGTTCTCTTGCATTGTAACTTCGCTTGAACTGAGACAAGCGGCGCGCGTCGCTACCCCGTAGAGCAGTCCGTTTATCTAGGTGTACCTACGGGCTTACTGTGAGAGGCTAAGGTGCGTTAATCGGATGGCAATCGGTCGCGTCTCTAAACCAAATGAAACTCAAAAAATGCGCGACCTCTGGCCGCGCATCGAGAAAGTTGAGACTCGGCCTCAGTGAAAAATTACCTTTCGGAAGACCGGCTCTACGCGCACAGGCATCTCCGTCAAACTGCTGACGTCAACGCACGGCTTGAATCGTTCCGTGAACAGCACATTCACGAAGACTCGCCGTAGAGGGATTCCCTCGATATCGGTTTCCGCCTGACTTTGGAGCATCCCGCTATCAGCTAGTGTGACCATCTCCTTCCAGATGCGCTCAGCCGGCGGCATTGGCGCATTGCGAAATTGCTCGTTTTGATAGGTACCTTGCGGCACACCCATTTTCATAAACAACGAGTGCCCCGCTTCTCCCGGCTCGCCCCGCACATCAAACTGAATTGGTGCGCGCTTGGCTTGCCGCCACATATCGATTGCAGCCCAGACCTCCGGGTCAGTCATGTCCGCGAGCCAGTAAATCTGTATGTCGTTTACTTGCACGCGAATGGACTGGACTAGCCCAGACGATAACCGGATGGTTCCGAAGCCGAAGTTCGCTTCACCGTTCCTCATTTCAAAGCAATCTGCGTCAACTGCCGCAACCGGGCAGGTCAGCACCGGCATGTCGCCGCGCAGACCGATTGATTGCTTGAGCCTGCA
Source organism: Paraburkholderia metrosideri (assembly GCF_904848625.1). Classification (GTDB taxonomy): domain Bacteria; phylum Pseudomonadota; class Gammaproteobacteria; order Burkholderiales; family Burkholderiaceae; genus Paraburkholderia; species Paraburkholderia metrosideri. The sequence continues at coordinate 104,945 of NZ_CAJHCP010000002.1, read as the reverse complement.
TTCGAACGACTTGAGCAACTCCAGCCGCCCCATGGCGATGAGATTGGGATTCAAGTCGAACATTTCGATGCCATTCATTGATTTACCTACCATGTTTGTTAGTCCCAGGCACGAGTGTCGTGCCCTCTTTGCATATCTGCCGCCATGAGCGCCGTTAGTTGTGGTCACTGCTTCGACGACTGACTGCTTATTCGTATAGCGCGGTCGAGCTTGAAATCAGTGGCTCAAAAACATCCTTAATTCGTAGGATTTTTTGGGCCGACAGAAATAACTCCCCTCGACAGCGCGCGTTTCTGGACGCCCCATCGAGAAGCGTCGGGAAAGTCAATGCGACTCGTATTCACACCAATTCTCTCGGTGGAAGCGCGACTTCTTCGGGCGGTAATCGCCGGCTATCGATTGATCTGTCACTGTTAAACATCTTGCGTTGCACAATCAAAAATCACGTTCCCGCAGACTTTGTTGTCGCTGAACCGCCCTTCGTGGCTTCCCGCAGACTTTGTTGTGCGCCCATAAATCCCGCAAAAGTAATTTGACAAACCATCTTAAGATATATATCTTAAGATACATCGTAAGACACTCATGGGAGTATCCAGATGCGTCATCACCATCGTTTTCCCCGTCCGCGTAGCGCGGACGACAGTTTCTCCTCAAGCGAAGCTCGCGGGTCCCTCCACGCTCTCTGGCATGCGCTTATCCGTCAACAAGCCCACCGCAGCGAAGCCCGCGACGCGGGCTTCGGACGCCGTCACGGCGGACATGGCAATCCACAAGCCTTCTACGGCGAAGAACAGCGCCGGGCCGAACCACATGACTTTGCCGGCCATGAATTGCATCGTCATGGTCGACGTGAGTTCGAACGGGACGGCCTCGGGCGGGATATCCGTCGCGAATTCCAGTCAGAATCACGCGGACAACGCGACGAACGCCGTAGCGATGACCGCTTTCCGCACGGAATGTGGCATGCAGGCGGACGTCAGCATGATCCGCACGGCGGCGGACGCGGCGGACGCTTCGGCGGTGGCCCCGGTGGCTTCGGCGGCGATGGCGACGGCTTTCCGCGCGGCCGCAAATTCAGCTCCGACGATCTGCAACTGCTGCTGATGTCCCTGATCGACGCCCAGCCCAGCCACGGCTACGAGCTGATCAAGGCGCTCGAAACGCGCTCGAACGGCTTCTACAGCCCGAGTCCGGGCATGGTCTATCCCGCGCTCACCTATCTGGAAGAGCTGGGCTACGTGACCGTGCAACTCGAAGGCAACCGCAAGCGCTACGAACTGGCAGACGCGGGGCGCGAGTATCTGGCCGCCAACCGCGAGCGCGTCGAACTGATGCTTGCCCGGCTGACGCATATCGCACGCAAGATGGATTCGGTACGCCGCGCGTTCGCAGGCGAAGAACCCGCCGATATCAGTGAAGGCGGCTGGGCTCCCGAACTGAACGAGGCACGCCGCACGCTGAAGCGCGCGCTGCTGCGCCGTGATAGCGCGCCGGCCGCCGAACAACGCCGCATCGCCGAAATTCTGCTGCGGGCAGCGAGGGAAATCGAAGCCGAAAGCCCATCGGGTGACGAAGACGCCAGCAACCACGGCGGCGAGCCTACGGCCTGACTGATGCGGGACGTCTTGCAGATGCGCCCGCGCCGAATGGACAGAGCGCGCGCAGGCATCAGTAGAAAGTTTTTCGTGGGACCGGAGTCATGCGCGAATCCGCGCACTCCGAACGGCAGCTAAGTAAAGCCCCATCACCGCAACTATTTTTCATGAGACCGGAGTCGGCGCTGTGCACTGACTCCGGCCGAAACAGGAGCAACACCCTCATGCAGAGCAATGACCATCAAGCCGATCTGACCGTGCAACGCGTGCGGCATCCGCTGAAATTCCGTCTGTTGCAGGTCAAGCAGGTCCGGGCATTGACCCCGCATCTGATCCGCGTCACGTTCACCGGCGACGATCTGCACGACTTCGTCTCCGCGTCGTTCGACGATCACATCAAGGTGTTCTTCCCCGAACCCGGCACGGACAAACCGGCACTGCCGGAAGCTGGTCCCAACGGCCCGATCTTCGCTGAAGGCCAGCGCCCCACCGCGCGCGATTTCACCCCGCGCCGCTACGACCGCGAAGCACGTGAGCTCGACATCGAGTTCGCGATGCATGAAGCCGGCCCCGCGGCAAGCTGGGCGGCGCAGGCGAAAGTCGGCCAGTACCTGGGCGTCGGCGGCCCGCGCGGCTCGTTCGTGGTGCCGACCGGCTTTGACTGGCACCTGCTGATCGGCGACGATACCGCGCTGCCGGCAATCGCTCGCCGCCTTGAAGAAATGCCGGCCGGCAAGCGTGTCGCCGTGGTGATCGAAGTAGCCGACCCGTCAGCGCAGATCGAATTCAGCACGCAGGCCGAACTGCATCTGGTCTGGTGCTACCGCAGCGGCGCCGGTCCACGCGGCGAAGCGCTGTTGCGAGCGGTCCGCGATACGTATTTGCCGAAGGATGGCGAAGGCTACGTGTGGGCCGCAGGCGAATCCGCTACGATCCGCGCGGTGCGTCAGCATCTGTGCACGGAACGTGGCGTCGAGAAATCGCGGATTCGCGCGTCGAGCTACTGGAAACAGGGCGCGGAAGCGGTCCACGAATCGCTCGACGATTGAGCGTTCGCGCACGTTCGGATTGGCTGGACTCGCCGGGATCGCATCGGTCCAACTGAACGCGGCAACCGGCACCGTCTGCTCGAGTCACGGCGGCGGTGCTTCATCGCCTGACTGTCGCAAGAACAAACCGCTGCAAACAACTACAACAACAACGAGGTTCGACCGATGTATTCAATCAGCTCAAAGCACGAGCGCCGCTTACTGTGGCTGCTCGCGCTGACGCAGTTCACCATCATCATGGACTTCATGGTGATGATGCCGCTCGGCCCGCAGATCATGCACGCGTTCAGCATCACACCGGCCGCATTTGCGACGGCGGTATCCGCGTATTCATGGTGCTCGGGACTGTCGGGACTGTTTGCGGCCACCTATATTGACCGCTTCGACCGGCGCCGGCTGCTGCTGTGCGTCTACGCGCTGTTCGCGCTGTCGAACCTCGCGTGCGCGCTCGCGCATAGCTTCCATTTGCTGCTTGCCGCGCGAGCCTTCGCGGGCATCACGGGCGGTGTACTCGGCTCGGTGATCATGGCGATTGTCGGCGACGTGATTCCGGTCCAGCGACGCGGTGCCGCCACCGGCACGATCATGACCGCCTTCTCGCTCGCGGCGATCGCGGGCGTGCCGGCCGGCGTGATGCTTGGCGCGCACTTCAACTGGGCCGCGCCGTTCTACCTGCTGGTCGCGCTGTCGCTACTGATCTGGCTGGGCGGGTGGAAGCTGGTGCCGTCGCTGGCCGAGCATCTGAAGCGTCGTCAACCGCCGCTCGGCGAGGTGTTGCCTGACTTGTGGCGACTGTTGAGCAACCCGCGTCATCTGAACGCGTTTGCGCTCACATTCATGATGATGATCGCGCACATGCTGGTGATTCCGTTCATTTCGCCGGTGCTGGTCGCCAATCATGGCGTCGCGCCTCAGCAGTTGTCGTGGTTGTATATGGCCGGTGGCGCGGCGACGTTCTTCACCGCGCGCCGGGTCGGCAAACTCGCCGACCGGTACGGCACGCGGCGCGTGTTCCGGATCGCCGCGGTACTGTCGTTCCTGCCGGTACTGTTCGTCACGCATCTGCCGGATCTGCCGTTCTATGGGCTCGTCATGTTCTTTCCGTTCTTCATGGTGCTGATGTCCGGACGGATGGTGCCGATGCAGGCGCTGCTGACCACGGTTCCCGAACCCGCCCGGCGCGGCGCCTTTCTCAGCGCGAACAGCGCGTTGCAGGCTTTGGGCACGGGTTGCGGCGCGTGGATCGGCGGCCTGGTGCTGGGCAGTTCGCCGACCGGCCAGATCGTCGGATACGGCACCGTGGGATGGGTCGCGGTGGCCGTCGCGATGGTGGGCGTGCTGTGGGTATCCCGCGTGCGAGGCGCGCAAGGCGACTCGCCCTCGACGGCGGGATTGCAAGGCAAGGCGGTAGAAGGCTGAGCGAGTGGCAATACGCTCGCGTGATCACGACGAAACGGCCAGCGCGGCGAACCGGCCCACTGTCCTCGAAAGGCGCGCAACCCGCTGCGCACCCTTCAAAAGAAAGCTCGCGATATCAATCGGTTTTCCCGGTCAGCGCCTTGCGCGCGGCTTCGCCTTGCGCGTGCGAAGCCGCATAAAACACCCTCGCTCGACCAATCACGATCTTCAGCATCGCAATCACCGGCACGGCCAGGAAAATCCCCGCGACGCCGCCTAGCTGATCGCCCGCCAGCAATCCGACAATGACGAGAAACGGACTGACCTCCACGCCCTCGCTCATCAGATACGGATTGAGCACATAGTCCTGAAACAGCCGGTACAGCCCGATAAAAATCACCAGCCATAGCAGGTGCGGATACCCGCTAAACACCGCGACAACCAGCGTGATCGCGACCGCGCCGAGCGGCCCGGCGAACGGCACGAACTCCAGCAAGCCCGCGCTCACCGCGAGCAAAAACGCGTAAGGCACGCCGAGCAGCGAGAACGCCACGCCATAGCAAATCAGCGTAGCAAGCGATAAAAACAGCAACGCCCGCACGTATTTCGACAGCAGCACATTCAGATCGGTAACGATCTCAGCCCACAGCGTGCGATGCCGATCGTTCAGCAGATCGAGAAGCGAGTCGCGCATCTGCGGACCTTCCTTGATCAGCAGGAAGCTCAAAATCGGAATCAGCACGAGGTAGATCAGATTGCTGGCCGCATGGACCACGCCGAGGCCGACGCTACGCGCCATCGGCACGGCCTTGTCGGAACCGGTCTCGATCTGGCTGTTGACGAAATCGATGATCCGTTCGCGCAGCGGCTCAAGAAAATGTGGCAGTGGAATGCGATTCTGTACATCGGACTTCATCAGCGCGGGCAATTGCGCGAACAGATGCGTGGCCTGATCCTGCAACTGCACGCCGAACAGCGAGCCGACCACGGCGATCACGGCGACCACCACGATGAACACGAACGCGATCGACGCAACGCGCGGTACCCGGCGCGGCCGTACGCGATCGACCAGTTCAACCATCGGGTAGATCAGATAACTGAAGAACACCGCGAACACCACCACCAGCACCGTGGATGACGCGATATAGATGACAAAGAACAGCAGCGCGATCAAAAACGCGGTCCAGACCTTTCTGGCCGTGGAGACATCGAAACCCAGCATGAACCTTCCTCGCATAGACGATGAGATCCGACGCCAGAACCGCGCCGGGAACATCGGACAAATAAGGCACCCGCGGGGCTAAAAATGCAAGCGCCGCGTCACTCGTGCCGCGTATTGCAATGGCACCAGCAACACGGCGCGCCTACGATTTACAGCAGTCTACCTAGCAGAAAACCGACACCGACGGCGATCACCAACGCACCGAGCGGATTGTTGCGAGCCGTTTCAGCGATCTGCTCGACACTGTCGCCATATTTCGCCTGCGCCTTGCCCGCCACCTGACGGGCTTTGCCCTCGGCCTGCAAGTCGAGATCGCCGGTGAGTCCACCCACGGCGTCCTGCACCTTGCCTGCTGCATCGTTGAGGGTTCCGTCGAGCTGGTTTGAATTCATCGTTATTCTCCTTGAACTGAATGATCAGGCAGTCGCCAGCGCAGGGCCGGCGTGGTCTGCAAGCACGTTATGTTTGCCTATCTTTTGAGGCGGTCGCGCACGGCGTCCGCTGCTTCGCCAATCTTGCTCTGCATCTTGCCAGCCAGCTTTTCTGCCGCCCCTTCGGCCTGGGTCGTCCGGTTGCCGGTGACCTTGCCCATCGCTTCCTTCACGGAGCCTTTGACCTGTTTCGCTGCGCCTTCCACACGATTCTTGTCCATGACGGTTTCCTAAAACGGTTGAGTTACAAACAAGCGACGCCACGCACGCTGCGGTTTCCTGACGTATAGCCGCTTTCGCGCCGGCATTCGACGACAGGCTGATCGCCCCGCGTTGTCCTGTTTGCGTCAATGTCCTTGCGCGGTCGCGGTGACACATCGTTACACGATGTATCCGAACCGCAAATCGCCCGTACCGCCTCCGCGAATAGTTTTGCTTTCCGCGAACCACAATCGGTCAGCTTTTCGGTTAAGCACACTTCGTTCCTGGCCGGATATCGACGTCAAGACATGAAGACGAGACGTGAGCCCTTTATGTGAACGCATGCGCCTGAAGTGTGAGATAACACCTCTGTTTTAGCCGCACGGCTTCGGCTATGTGGGCAGCGAGGACTGCCCAATTAGATGCATCGGCCATGCTAAAGCATCACGCAAGACGACGACGCCAATCGGCAATTATCACGCGATCTTCGGACGAAATAGCGCGCGCAACACGCACACAGTCGGCAAGAAATACAACGAAGGAGTCAAAGCGATGTTCGATCGCACCGCATTGCGCGGCGCTGATGGCCTAGAGGTAGGCAGGCACGTTCGCGGGCCTGCACGCGCACCTGAGGCAATCCGGCAGCCCGCCTGACGCAAACCCCACCTGGCGGGCGCAAAGAGAAAGCGCTACCTCATCCCTGTTCCGCACCCAACCCAGCGAGCGGATGCGCTTCGCTCTTCCATGGCGAAGTCAAAAAATATCTGACGCGTTCGGGCCGCACTTGCGCAAGCGTGGCAGGCGCCCAGCGGCTTCGCCGATCCTTATCGATCAACTGGGCCCTCACGCCTTCGCAAAAATCGCCCTCCTCGATCACGCGTTTGACGATGCCCAGTTCCATCCGGAAACACTCGGCGAGCGTCATCTGGCGGCCGCGCAACAACGCCTCGCGCGTGACGTAAAGCATGGTAGGCGAATGGCTGACCATCGCGTCGTAAGTGGCTTGCAGCCACTGCTTCACTTCGCGCGGCGGCTCGCGTTCCAGTTCATGCCGCAATGTCGCAACGATCCGTTCGACGCTCGAACGCCGGTCGAAGTGCCGCACGATCGACTGCGTAAGCGACCCTAGCGCTGCGTGTGGAATGATGTTGCACGGTGGCTCGAACACTGCGCGCAACGCGGCCATCAGATCGCCGTCATGCGGCATCCGCTGCAATCGCGTTTCAAAACTGGCGAGCCATTCCGCAGGCACGCACAGGTCGGCGAGTTGCAGGCGCAACGCATCGGCACCGGACAACGTCGCGCCGGTCAGTCCGACATACAACTCGACTTCCGCCTGCATGACGCTCAGAAAACGCGTCGCGCCGACGTCCGGTAGAAAGCCGATGCGCGTCTCCGGCATCGCGATCCTGCTGCGTTCCGTGACGATCCGCAGCCGCGCCGCCTGACCCAGGCCCATGCCGCCGCCCATCGTAATACCGTCGAGCAGCGCGACGACTGGCTTCGGAAACGTATGCAGCGCGTAGTCGAGCCGGTACTCGTCGACGAAGAACGCGAGCCACCGGTGATCGCCGCTCTTCGCGAGGCGATGCACTTCGCGCACATCGCCACCCGCGCAAAAGCCCTTGGCGCCCGCGCCTTTCAACACCAGCGCGACGATGCCGCTGTCAGTGCGGCAATGCTCGACCAGCACGGCGAGCTCGCGCACCATCGCGTGCGATAGCGCATTGAGCGCCGCCGGCCGGTTAAGCGTGATGATGGCTACACGGTTGACGACGCGAAACAGAATGTCGCGCTCCGTCTCCACGGTGGTGTCAGGTGCGGCGCTTTGCACGGCGCTCATTAACGGGTCTCCTGGCGGGTGAGTGTCGTGCAACTGCGGTATGCGGTCGGCCGGATCTGCGCGTCCGGTCTGCCTGAAACGTCGCACAGGTCTTCGAATTCGAATATCACGCGCTGCCGTCCTTGAGGTTTTTTTCGTCCTGACGATACAGCTTGATCACCGCCGAAAAGTCCAGACGTCCCGCGCCTTTTGTGCTCATTGTCTGATAAAGCTGCTGCGCGAGCGCACCGAGATAAACCGGTTGACGCGCGGATTTCGCGGCGTCGGTGGCCAGTCCCAGGTCTTTGAGCATCAGATCGGTGCCAAAGCCGCCGCTGTACCCGCGCGTGGAGGGCGCGGTTTCGATGACGCCAGGCATTGGGTTATAGGTGTCCGAACTCCAGCAACGCCCCGTCGATGTATTGATGATGCCGCCCAGCACTTTCATATCGATACCGAGCGCTTCGCCGAGCGCCATCGCTTCGGACACACCCGCCATCGTGATACCGAGCACGAGGTTATTGCAGATTTTTGCGACCTGTCCCGTTCCGGTATCACCGCAATGGACGATGTTCTTGCCCATCGCCGACAACACGGGTTTGACATGTTCATACGCGCTTGCACTGCCGCCGACCATGAACGTCAGCGTGCCCGCCGCCGCGCCACTCGTGCCGCCCGACACCGGCGCGTCGACGAAGGTGTTGCCATGCTGTGTGGCGAGTTCGGCGAATGCCTTCACACTGACGGGATCGATGGTGCTCGAATCGATGATCGTCACGCCTTTGCCGATGCCCGCGAACACGCCGTCATCCGATGTCAGCACGCTGCGCACATGAGCGGCCGCCGGCAACATCGTGATCACGTATTCCACGCCCGCGACCGCCGCCTTCGGTGAGGCGCCCGCTTTTGCGCCCGCGTCGACCAGCGCCTGCACCGCCTGCGCGTTGAGGTCGAATACGTTGACCGCGTGTCCCGCCTTGAGCAGGTTGTGCACCATCGGCGCACCCATGTTGCCGAGTCCGATAAAGCCTATTTTCATGATGTCGTCTCCGTTACTGGCTGGCTGGCGGACCTGCTCAACGCAGGCTGATCGTCGTGTTGACGCCGTCGTTGACGGTATCGTCGTCGAACCAGCGGGCGGTGACGGTCTTGGTCTGCGTATAGAACTGAACGACCTGTTTGCCATACGGGCCGAGATCCCCGAGCTTCGATCCGCGCGAGCCGGTGAAGCTGAAAAACGGCACCGGCACAGGAATCGGAATGTTGATACCCACCTGACCGATATCGATTTCGCTCTGGAATTTACGCGCCGCCGCCCCGCTCTGTGTGAACAGACCCACGCCATTGCCGAATGGATTGCGATTGACGAGTGCGATGGCATCGTCGAGCGTGGCGACGTTCAGTACGACGAGCACCGGCCCGAAAATTTCGGTGCGGTAGATCTGCATCTCCGTCGTCACGTCGGTGAACACGGTCGGGCCGATGAAATTGCCTTCTTCGTAGCCTGATACCTTGACGTCACGGCCGTCGAGCGCAAGCGTCGCGCCTTCAGTGACGCCCGTTTCGATCAGCCCGAGAATGCGTTGCTTCGCCGTGCGCGAAACGACCGGACCGATATCCGTATTCGGTTCGCTGCCTGCATTGACCTTTAGTGTCTTTGCCTTCGCGACGAGATCGGGTAGCCAGTTCTGCGCCGCGCCCACCAGCACCACCGCCGACGTCGCCATGCAACGCTGCCCTGCCGCGCCGAACCCTGCGCCCGCGAGCGCGTTCAAGGTTTGCTCACGATTCGCGTCGGGCAGCACGACCGCGTGATTCTTCGCGCCCATCATCGACTGCACGCGCTTGCCGTGTTCGCTGCCGAGGCGATACACATGCGTGCCGACCGCTGTCGAGCCAACAAACGAAATCGCCTTCACCAGTTCGTGCGAGCACAGCGCATCGACCACTTCCTTGCCGCCGTGCACGACGTTCAGCACGCCCTTCGGCACCCCGGCTTCGAGCGCGAGTTCGACCAGTTGCATCGTCGACAGAGGGTCCTGTTCCGACGGCTTCAGCACGAATGTATTGCCGCACACAATCGCCATGGGGAACATCCACAACGGGATCATGGCGGGGAAATTGAATGGCGTGATGCCGGCGCACACGCCGAGCGGCTGACGCAGCGTGTAGGTGTCCACGCCACCCGCCACGTTCTCCGCAAATTCGCCCTGCTGCAACGTGCCGATCGAACACGCATGTTCGACCACTTCGAGTCCGCGGAAAATATCGCCTTCAGCATCGGGAATCGTCTTGCCTTGCTCCGCGCTCAACGTTTTTGCAATGCGCGGCATATGCTCGCGAATCAACGCCTGGTACTTCAGCATGATGCGCATCCGCGCGCCGACCGGTGTGTCCTTCCACGTCTTGAATGCCGCGTGTGCGCTACGGATCGCTGCGTCGACCTCGTCGACGGTGGCGAACGGCACGCGCGCCAGCACCTGCTGGGTCGCGGGGTTGACGATGTCGCGCCATTCGGCGCTCTTCGATTCGACGAACTCACCGTTGATCAGCAGCTTGACGGTGGCAATCGAATGGGCGGTGGCGGCATCGTGCCCGGCATGGTTCGAAGCAATTGTGCTCATGCTGAAACTCCTGTGCAGTGGCCGCGCGGCGGCGGCACAATCATCAGAGAAAAAATCAACGCAGATCGGGGAAATCCTCTTCCCAGTATTCGTCGGGCAGACGCGCGGGTTCCGCAGCGCGTTCCATTTCGCGGCGTCGCAATTCGACGCGGCGAATCTTGCCGGAGATGGTTTTCGGCAGATCGCTGAATTGCAGACGGCGAATCCGCTTGTACGGCGCGAGTTTTTCGCGCGAGAACGCGAACACGGCGCGCGCCAGTTCGGGGCCTGCTTCGTAGCCCTGCCGTACCGTGACGAACGCCTTGGGCACCGACAGACGCAACGCGTCGGCACTCGGCACCACGGCAGCTTCGCCGATCGCCTCGTGTTCGATCAGCACGCTTTCGAGTTCGAACGGACTCAACCGGTAATCGGACGATTTGAATACGTCATCGGCGCGGCCGACGTACACGTAGTAGCCGTCGTCGCGACGCATCGCGACATCGGACGTGCGGTAGAAACCGTTGCGCATCGCCTGAGCGGTGGCATTGGCGTTGTTCGCGTAACCGGTCATCAAACCTAGCGGGCGTTCAGCAAGCGGCAGCGCGATTTCTCCTTCGCTGACAGGTTGATCGTCGGCGTCGAGCAATTCGATCCGGTAGCCTGGCAGCGGACGTCCCATCGAACCCGCCACCACCGTTTGCCCGGGTGAATTGCCGATCTGACAGGTGGTTTCGGTCTGACCGAAGCCATCGCGAATCGTGATGCCCCACGCGTGTTTCACGCGTTCGATGATCTCCGGATTCAACGGTTCGCCCGCGCCGACAATTTCACGCAATCTGACCGGATAGTCGGCAAGCGGCTCCTGTACCAGCATGCGCCACACGGTGGGCGGCGCGCACAGCGTGGTCACGTTGAAACGGACCAGTACGTTCAGCGTGTCTTTGGGCACGAAGCGCGGAAAGTTGAACACGAACACGCAGGCCTGCGCATTCCACGGCGCGTAAAAGCAACTCCATGCATGCTTGGCCCAACCCGGCGAACTGATATTCCAGTGGATGTCATTGGTCTTCAGACCGATCCAGTACATCGTCGACAGATGCCCGACCGGATAACTCTGATGCGTGTGCTCGACCAGCTTGGGTTTGGAGGTGGTGCCCGAGGTGAAGTACAGCAGCATGGGATCCGTGGCGAGCGTGACACCGTCTGGCGTGAATTCCGGCGACGCGTGACAGGCCGCGCCCAGATCGATCCAGCCTTCACGTGGCGTGCCCACGGAAAAGCGTGTCAGCGGCACGTCGAGCGTGTCGAATTTGCTCAACTCCGCGCTATCGATCACCGCGAACTTCGCGCCGCCAATCTGCACGCGGTCGCGCACGTCGTCGGCGGAAAGCTGGGTGGTGGCGGGTAGCACGATCGCGCCGAGTTTCATGGCGGCGAGCATGACGTCCCACAGTTCGACGCGGTTTGGCAGCATCAGCAGCAGGCGGTCGCCGCGGCCGACGCCCGCGTCGCGCAGGAAGTTCGCCATCCGCGCCGAGCGCTCCGACATCTGCGCGTACGACAGACGCAGGCCGTCACTCGCGGGATCATCGACAATCCACAGCGCGCGGTTGTCGTTACCGCGTGCGATCACATCGAAGTAGTCGAGCGCCCAGTTGAATTCGCCTAATACCGGCCACGTGAATTCGCGATACGCGCGGTCGTAGTCGGTTCGATGGCGCAACAACAGATCGCGCGCGTCGAAGAAGGCTTTCGCTGCAGTCATCGTCTCGTCTCCTGATGGCGCGGTATGAACTCCGCTTTTATATGCCGCTTCTGATCCTGCTTGTGATCCTGCTTGTGAACCTGCTTGTGTGCTGCGTTGTGTGCCGTTTGTCGTGCCGTTTTTACGCGGTTCCATGCGCGCCCGTTCATCCACACCTTGAGCCGTTCGTGCGCTGCCGGCACTTTGTCCGTGCCCCGCCCGAGCGTTGCGAGCACCGCGCGCTCCGCTTGTGAACGACACCCAAGCGTACCCACCAAGCTATTTTGCGCTCAAAACACAGTCCAATTCGCGTTTAAAGATTTCGCGCGATCACCATCCGCTGCACTTCGCTGGTTCCTTCGTAGATCTGCGTAATGCGCGCATCGCGATAGTGACGCTCCACGGCGTAGTCCTCGAGATAACCATAACCGCCGTGAATCTGAATCGCTTTCGAACAGACCTCCTCCGCCAGTTCCGATGCAAACAGCTTGGCCTGCGACGCTTCCGACAGGCACGGCAAGCCTTCCGTGCGCAGCCGCGCCGCGTGATGCACGAGCAGGCGCGCGGCATTCAAACGCGTGGCCATGTCGGCGAGCATCGTGGCGATGGCCTGATGGTCCTTCAGCGGCTTGCCGAACTGGACGCGCTCGCCCGCATAGCGACGCGCGGCATCAAACGCGGCGCGCGCGATGCCGACCGCCTGCGCAGCAATGCCGATGCGCCCGCCTTCGAGATTCGACAACGCAATCCGCAGGCCGTCGCCCGCTTCGCCGAGCAGATTGGCCTGCGGCACAGCGCAATCGTCGAGTGAAATCGGGCAGGTGTCGGACGCGCGAATGCCGAGCTTGTGTTCCGGTTTGCCGACATTGAAGCCAGGCGTAGCGGTCGGCACGATGAACGCCGACAGGCCGCGCTTGCCGAGTTCGGGATCGGTGACCGCAAACACGATCGCCAGGTTCGCGCGTGAGCCGTTAGTCACGAATTGTTTGTTGCCGTTGAGAACCCACATGCCGTCCCGCAACACCGCGTGGGTGCGCAGGTTGTGGGCCTCGGAGCCGGCCTGCGGCTCGGTCAGGCAGAACGCGCCAAGCTGGCGGCCCGTGGCCAGGTCTTCCAGGTAGCGCTCTTTCTGCGCGTTGCTGCCGAAGTTGAGGATCGGTCCGCAGCCGACCGAGTTGTGCACGCTCATCAGCGTCGCACAGGACGCGCAGCCCGCGGCGATCTCTTCGATGGCGAGCGCGTAGGCCACGTAGTCGGTATAGGAACCGCCCCACTCCGCAGGCACGATCATGCCGAGAAAGCCGAGTTCGCCCATCTGCGTGACGACGCTCGCGGGCAGTTGCGCGTCGCGGTCCCATTGCCCGGCGTTGGGGGCGAGCTGTTCAGTGGCGAAGTCGCGAGCGGCGTCGCGGATCATCCGTTGTTCGTCGGTGTAGAAGCTGTCCATGGGCTCGGTCCTGTCTGTACGTGGGATCGCGGCTCGCGCGCCGCTTTGCGATGATCCGCGATGCATGGATGCAGCCCACCCGCGATCTCCTGCGGGCAAGTTTAAGCAAGCCATCACTCACCTTCGATGCTCAGGCCGATCATTCTGGCTGAGCGCTTTTGCCATACTGGTACGATGGATACAGAGTAAAAACCGTGATTTCAAGGACTTGGCAGATCGCAATAGGGAAAACACTGAGCGCTTTTGCCAGCTTCGCCAGCTTTGCCACTTTTATCAGCCTTGCCAGACAAGCTACTCATTGATGAAGAACGATAAGGGCACGATTTCCGTCAGCCTGGTCGAAGAGACCCTGGCGCTCGCCCAGGCACGCGGCTTCGATGCGCGCCCGCTTGCCGAGTCCATCGGCATTGCTGCGTCGATGCTGGCGTCGCCGAAAAGCCGGGTCACGCCGGCGCAATACGGCGCGTTGTGGGTCGGCATTGCACGCGCACTGGACGACGAGTTTTTCGGGCAGGATTCGCATCGCATGAAAAGCGGCAGCTTCGTCGCCATGACGCGCATGGCGCTGAGCGCGCGCAATGGTGCGCAGGCGCTATCGCGCGCGGTGGGGTTCATGCGGCTGGTGCTGGACGATCTCGGCGCGCGGGTCGACGTGCAGGGCGAGCCAGGCACGCCACGCGTGCGGCTCAGATTCGTCGAGCGCGAAGGCACGCCGGCGCCAGCCATGTTCGCTTATGCGACTTACTTCATCCTTGTCTACGGGCTGGTGTGCTGGCTGGTCGGGCGGCGCATTCCGTTGCTCGAAGCACGCTTTCGCTGTGCCGCGCCGCCCGCCGCGCACGAATACCGGCTGATGTTCTGCGATCACATGAGGTTCGATCAGGCCGACTCGTATGTCGATCTCGCGCCTGATTTTCTCGACCTGCCGGTGATTCAGACCACCCGCTCGGCGAGGGTTTTTCTGCGCGACGCGCCCGGCAGCTTCATCGTCAAGTATCGCAATGCCGATTCGCTGGCGGCGCGCGTGCGCAAGCTGCTGCGCGCCATGCCAATGGCCGCCTGGCCCGCCGCCGATCAGATGGCCGCCCGTCTGCACGTCGCCGAGGCCACGCTGCGGCGGCATCTGAAGCACGAAGGCTATACGTATCAGTCGATCAAGGACGACCTGCGGCGCGACATCGCCATCGGCGAACTGCAAGGCACCCGGCGGACCATTGCCGACATCGCGAGTGCAGTCGGCTTTGCGGAGCCGAGTGCGTTTCATCGCGCGTTTCGCAAATGGACCGGGATGCGGCCAGGGGACTACCGGCCTGCGCACGAACCCTTGCCGATGCCTGCGGATCAGTCAGACCGGCAACCGAAGCATCCCACTCGGCAGCGGGATTTCACGCGTCGCGTCGAATCGGACTAAGCTGTAAGGATCAGGCCAGCAGCTTTCCCAGGGTATCGGCCCGCGCCCGTCGATCACGGTCGATGCTGCGCGGCAGCCGTCAGCGATGAGTACGTATCCGCGTCTCCCGTTCCGGCAGTCTGGTTCGCGTATTTCGCTTATCCGTGGCGATGTCGTGAGCCGGTTAATGCGCGGTTTGACCGCGCTGGGCATCCTGTTGACGTTCGCATTCGCATCGTGCGAATCCTCCGTGCCGCTGCACGCGGCGGTTGCACCGAATAGCGTCGTCATCGTTCCGGTGAACGGCGCAATCGGTCCGGCGAGTGCCGATTTCATCGTACGCAGTCTGCAACGCGCCGCTGAACAACGCGCGCAACTCGTGGTGCTGCAACTCGACACACCAGGCGGCCTGGATACGTCGATGCGGCAGATCATCAAGGCGATTCTCGGCTCACCTGTTCCAGTGGCCACATTCATTGCGCCAGGGGGCGCACGCGCGGCGAGTGCCGGGACCTATATCGTCTACGCCAGTCATATCGCGGCGATGGCGCCGGGGACGAATCTCGGTGCGGCAACGCCGATTCAGATGGGCATGGGCGGAGCGGAGCCGCCCGGCGGTAACGGAATGCCAGGGCTGCCGGCCGGCGGCAAGCCGGGACTGCCGGATGCAGACGGCGCAGCCACCGCGGGCGCGGGTGGCCATGCAGGCGCCAGTGCGAACGCGAGCGACTCGGCCGCGACGGCCCCGGCCTCTGCCGCCGCCCTTCCCCTCGATACCCAATCCACCGAGCTACGCAAACAGGTTCATGACGCCGCCGCCTACATCCGCGGCCTCGCGCAGATGCGCGGGCGCAACGCCGCGTGGGCCGAGCGTGCGGTCCGCGAAGCCGTCAGCCTGTCAGCGGAAGAAGCACTTGCGCAGCACGTGGTCGATCTGATCGCGCGCGACGTACCCGATCTGCTGCGCCAGGTGAACGGCCGCACAGTCGCCACCGTCAGCGGCAACGTCACCCTCAGCACCGCCCACGCGCCGCTCGTCAGCGTCGAACCCGACTGGCGCAGCCGCTTCCTTGCGGTGATTACCGATCCCAACGTTGCGCTGGTCCTGCTGATGATCGGCATGTACGGCCTGTTCTTCGAATTCGCCAATCCGGGCTTTGTGCTGCCCGGTGTGGTCGGCGCAATCAGCCTGCTGCTCGGGCTCTTCGCGATGCAGATGCTGCCGGTCAACTACGTCGGGCTTGGCCTGATCTTTCTTGGCATCGCGTTCCTGATCGGCGAGGCGTTTCTGCCGACCTTCGGTTCGCTCGGGTTCGGCGGCGTGGTCGCGTTCGTGATCGGCGCCATGATGCTGATGGACACCGACGTGCCCGGCTACGGCATTCCGCTGCCAATGATCGCCGCCGTCGTCGTATTCAGCGTGGTGTTCGTGCTGGGTGTGTCGAGGCTCGCGTTGCGCGCCCGGCGCCGGCCGGTGGTGACGGGTTCGGAGGCGCTGATTGGCAGCCTCGGCGTGGTGCTCGACGGCGGTGTGCAAGCGGAAAGCCTCAACCCCGCCACGGCCGGCGACGTCTCCGGCGCGGCGGTCAATAACGCTGTCAGCCCCGCTGCCAGCAACGCGCCCGACAGCGCCCCAGCCGGCTGGGCACGCGTGCACGGTGAACGCTGGCGGGTGTCCAGCGCGGCCCCGCTCGCTGCGGGCCAGCCGGTGCGCGTGACCGCACGGCACGGGCTCACGCTGACCGTGGTGCCGGTCGTGCCCCAAGCGCCGGCGTCTTCCGTCGCGCCTGCCGCGCCCGCGTCACGTGGAGAGGCACAACAAGGAGAACCCTCATGATCGGTTTCACATTCGGCTTCACCAGCATTCTGATTCTGCTGGCGGCCGCGCTGATTGCCTCGTCGATCAAGATTTTCCGCGAGTACGAACGCGGTGTGGTGTTCATGCTCGGGCGCTTCTGGAAGGTCAAGGGACCGGGACTCGTGCTGATCATCCCCATCGTGCAGCAATCGGTGCGCATGGATCTGCGCACCGTCGTGTTCGACGTGCCGCCGCAGGACGTGATCACGCGCGACAACGTCTCGGTGAAAGTCAACGCGGTGGTGTATTTCCGCGTGGTCGATCCGGAGAAAGCGGTGATTCAGGTCGCGCGCTACTTCGAGGCAACCAGCCAGCTTTCGCAGACCACGTTGCGCGCGGTGCTCGGCAAACACGAACTCGACGAACTGCTCGCCGAACGCGAACAACTGAACGCGGATATCCAGAAAGTGCTCGACGCGCAAACGGATGCGTGGGGCATCAAGGTCTCGATAGTCGAGATCAAACACGTGGACATCAACGAAACGATGATCCGCGCGATTGCCCGCCAGGCCGAAGCCGAGCGCGAGCGGCGTGCCAAGGTGATTCACGCCGAAGGCGAATTGCAGGCCTCGCAGCATCTGCTGGAGGCGGCGCAGACGCTCGCGAAGCAGCCGCAGGCGATGCAATTGCGCTATCTGCAAACGCTCACGACGATTGCCGCCGATAAGAACTCGACGATTGTTTTCCCGCTGCCGATCGATCTGCTGAGCGCGGTGCTGGATCGTTTCACCAAACCGTCGACGTGATGAACGGCAGGCGTCGCCTCACCCTTTGGATCAGCCAGTGAAATGCTGCATTGCCTTACATCGCCTTACTCGCGATGTAGCCGAAAACTAAAATAAAAGGGTCATCTTTAACCGCTCCCCAGGAGCCCATCATGAAAATCGCTTATCGAGTTGGATTCGGCGCATTGCTCGTCGCCGTGAGTATGGGCAGCGCGTTTGCGCAGAGCCTCACCCAGTCGTCCGATCCATCGGCGCCGAAAACGCGTGCACAGGTACGCGCCGACCTGGCCGACTGGCGCGCGGCCGGCTACGATCCGCTGGACTGGATCGACTATCCGCAGAACGCGCAGCGCGCGGGCCGCATTGTCGCGGCACGGCGCGCGCAGCAGGCCGGCTCGACGAGTACACAGTAACGCTCGCATGGCCATGAGCCGCGGGTCGGCCGCCTGTGACTGCCAAAGTCGCAGGCGGCGCTGCTTCGGCGTGCCTTGTTCCTGTTCCGGGCTCGGGCATCCGCATCGTCCACATCATCACAATGGCCTTGTGCCCACCGCGTCCGCGCTGGCAAGGTATCATCTCGCCCCTTCGTCCTTTATCCCGCTGCCTGACTTCAAACGATGCCAATCTGGGTTGATGCCGACGCCTGTCCGGTCGTAATCAAGGACATGCTGTATCGCGCCGCGCGCCGCACCGGCATGCCGCTGACGCTGGTTGCCAATGCGTTTCTGCGCGTGCCGCCGTCGCCGCTGATCCGCGCGATCCAGGTGCCGGCCGGTTTCGACGCCGCCGACAATCTGATCGCCGAACGCGTCAATGCAGGCGATCTCGTGATTACCGCCGACATCCCGCTCGCCGCCGCCGTCCTCGCGAAGCACGCGCAGGCGCTCGACCCACGCGGCAACTGGTACACGCCCGGCACGATCGAAGAACGGCTGCGCATGCGCGCGATGCTCGACCAGTTGCGCGGCAGCGGCGTCGATACGGGCGGCCCCGCCGCTTTCAGCCCGCGCGACAGCAAAACCTTCGCGGGCGAACTGGACCGCTGGCTGGCGCGGCAGCCCGCCCGCTCTGATGCGCCGACGCCACACTCTCCCGACGAACCACCGGATTCTTAAGCTTAAACGCGCGAGTTCGACCACCTGATACGGTGCCGGGCCGTCAATCGTGATTACAATCCCGCCGTAACCCTGCGGTCGCGACCGTGCGACGGTGGCCGTTACCCCGTTGCCGTTATCCAGCGCCGAACGCGGACGGCTCGCCCGGCGCCGGTTCGCTACAGATTTCGCGGCGGGATTGCCCGTCTCAACCACAAGAAACGCTTTCTGAACAACGAGAGACCCGCCTCATGGACTCGATAAAACGCTACTTCGGCTTCGACGCCGCCGGCACCAACCTGCGCACGGAAGTGCTCGCGGGCGTGACGACCTTCCTGACGATGGCTTACATCATCTTCGTCAATCCCGCGATTCTCGGCGACGCGGGCATGCCGAAAGACTCGGTGTTCGTCGCGACCTGTCTGGTGGCCGCGCTGGCCTCGCTGATCATGGGCTTCTATGCGAATTACCCGATCGCGCTCGCGCCTGGCATGGGTCTGAATGCGTACTTCGCGTACACCGTCGTGAAAGGCATGGGTTTCACGTGGCAGGCCGCGCTCGGCGCGGTGTTCATCTCGGGCTGCCTGTTCCTGATCGTTACGCTGTTCCGCGTCCGCGAGGTGATCGTCAAAGGCATTCCGCATTCGATACGGATCGCAATCACGGGCGGTATCGGGCTGTTCCTTGCGATCATTTCGCTGAAAACGGCGGGCGTCGTGGTCGGCAATCCGGCAACGCTCGTCACGCTCGGCAACCTGCATGACCCGCACGTGATTCTCGCGATCATCGGCTTCTTCACGATCGTCACGCTCGACTATCTGCGCGTGCGCGGCGCGATCCTGATCGGCATTGTCGGCGTGACCGTGCTGAGCTTTTTCTTCGGCGGCAATCAGTTTCACGGCATCATTTCCGCGCCGCCGTCCATTTCACCGACGCTGTTCCAGCTCGACATTCGCGGCGCGCTGTCCGCTGGCGTGCTGAACGTGATCCTGATTTTCTTCCTCGTCGAACTGTTCGATGCGACCGGCACGCTGATGGGCGTGGCCAATCGCGCGGGGCTGCTGGTCGAAGGCAAGATGCACCGGCTGAACCGCGCGCTGCTCGCCGATAGCACCGCGATTCTGGCCGGCTCGATGCTGGGCACGTCGTCGACTACGGCGTATATCGAAAGCGCGTCGGGTGTGCAGGCGGGTGGCCGCACCGGCGTCACGGCGATCACCGTCGCCGTGCTGTTCCTCGCGGCGCTGTTCTTCGCACCGCTCGCCGGCGTGGTGCCCGGCTATGCGACCGCACCGGCGCTGCTGTACGTGTCGTGCCTGATGCTGCGCGAAATGCTCGACCTGCCGTGGGATGACGCCACCGAAGTCGTGCCGGCCGCACTCACCGCCCTGCTGATGCCGTTCACCTATTCGATCGCCAATGGTGTCGCGTTCGGCTTCATCTCGTACGCGGGTCTGAAGCTGCTGACCGGCCAGGCGCGCAAGGTCAAGCTGGTGGTGTGGATCATCGCGGCGATTTTCCTGTTCCGTTATTTCTATCTGGGCAGCGAATAAGCGGTAAGAATCGCGGTCTGTCGTGATGGATGGCGATGCCCAATTGCAGTCGGGCACCGTTTATCATCCGGTGACTGGCAGGAAACTCTGGAAGAACGGTCGACCTGGTCATAGGAGTCCCCGCATGTCCTACAGCCACCCCAGCCGCACCGCGGATCGTTACACCACCGCCGCGATTTTCTTTCACTGGATCATTTTTCTGCTGGTCGCGCTCGCCTATCTGGCGATCGAAGTCCGTGGCCCGCGAGGCTCGGACAGCCGGACCTTCTGGAACGGCATCCACTTCTGGGCCGGCACGCTCGTGCTGGCACTATCCGTTCTGCGCGTGCTATGGCGGCTGTGGGCTGGCGCGCCCGCTGAACTCGAACACAATCGGCTGGTCACGTTTCTGGCGCGCGCCGCGCATCTGCTGCTTTACCTCTTCATCTTCGTGCAGCCGCTGCTCGGTATCCTGATGATCAACGCGGGCGGACGACCTGTGTCGCTTGCGTGGACCAATATCAGCTTTACGCTGGTGAGCGCGGATTCGATCGCGCGGCCCCTGCTGAGAGACGCGCACGAGTGGCTCGGCAATGCGTTCTATTGGGTGATCGGTTTGCACGCGCTGGCGGCGATCGCACATCACGTGATATTCAAGGATCGGACGCTGCGGCGGATGATGTGAGTTGGTGCGAGAACTGCGCGCGGCAGAAGACGCCTGCCAATGACGCGCGCTCAACATAAATTTCGGTTGGGAAGCGGCGCACAAAATGTCTCCGTGCGCGCCGAAAAGCCAGCGGAACACATCACCGCCGGCGGTCTCAAGCAGAGTGTTGAGAGCTAACGCCGCGCCCGGGTTTTCAGAACCCTGTCACGCCTGGTGCGACGTGGTTCCAGCCTGCGCCTGATCGAGTGCAGCGTGCGCAGATAGAAATCAGGCACCCAGTCATCAACTCAGTTACGCCAGTTCGCCTCGTAAAACCGCACGTAACCGCTCCTGAGCACCAGACATTGCGCGCGCGTTTCCGACAGCAAACGACGCGTGGCCGCTTCGATCCGCGAACGGTGCGCGTCGAACGCGTCGACCATATCTTCGAGCCTCGGGGATGCCGCACCGAAATGATCTTCGAGCGCCTCGGCCGTGATCATGCATTCCACCCTCTGCCCATCGACCATCGCCGGGAACGCCAAGGTGAGTTCGCGCCCTGAATATTCAGGAGTTTCATTGGGGAAAAGGATCTGCATGGGAGTTCACCTGAAAGTTAGGTGCTGCGCATGATGTCGCGTGGTAATGCGCACGCCGGTTGCATCTGATCGCGCCTGCAGCTATCGCCTCCTTGTCCTGTGCTGGCGACGCGGGCTCATCACCTCGACGTGAGGACGCTGTGATTCGCGCCCTGCGGAGGTGAATTGATTCACTGTAGACGAGTTCGGGCGCGGCGCAAGTTTTCCTTTGTGCATGCGTTATTTTGGTGCTGTGCCCGATTTTTTCCGTGCCGCCGGTGCGCGGTCTCGGTCTTTTCCCTGCCGTGCACAACGCGATTCGTCCTGTAATATCGGTATTCAGCTGCGAGCGCGCATGTTGCGCTGCGGCATCGAACGACGGGCCAAGCACCCGCTGCGCGTCCGATCAACGGAGACATGCCTTGACTCATCGTCCAGCCTCGCCGGCCAGCATCGGTCGGCCTGAAGTCATCGCGCAAGCTCACGCGCGCTCGCTCGAAATCGGCCTGCGCGCGTCGGAAACGCCGGATTTTCATCCGTTGCGGCGGGTCGCGCTACGCGAGTTGGTCGAACGCAATCAGTCGCTTTACATTCACGCGCTTCCTGTCATGGAAACGCTGCACGCGCAGATCGTCGACACGCAGAGCATGGTGCTGCTCACCGACAGTCACGGCGTGATCCTCCACAGTCTCGGCGACAGCGATTTCGTCGAGAAGGCTAATCGCGTCGCGCTGTGTCCGGGCGTGTCGTGGGCCGAAGCGGATCGCGGCACCAACGCGATCGGCACGACACTCGTCGACGGACAGCCGACGGTCGTGCACGCGGGCGAACATTTTCTCCACGCTAACCGGATTCTCACCTGCTCGTGCGCACCGATTGCGGACCCGTTCGGGCGCACCATCGGCGCGCTCGACGTGAGCGGCGACACGCGCGGTTTTCATAAGCACACACTCGCGCTGGTGAGAATGTCCGCACAGATGATCGAAAATCATCTGTTCTCCAATCAATTCGCCGATGCGATCCGCGTGCACTTTCACGCACGTGCGGAATTTATCGGCACGCTGTTCGAAGGGCTCGCGGCGTTTGCGCCGGACGGCACGTTTTTGTCGGCGAATCGCAGTGCGCTGTTTCAATTCGGTCAGCCGCTCGAGCAATTACAAAAGCAACCGTTCGATGCGTTGTTCGGTATCGCGTTCGCCCGCTTATTGCAGCAGATCACGCGCGCGCCCGGCGAAAGCATCACGTTGACGCTGCAAAGCGGTGTGCGCGTGGTGGCGCGCGGCGAATATGCGGCACCGCGTTATGTCGCGCCAGCGGAGGATCTGGCGGGCTTCGCGCCGCGCCAGACCGGCCCCGCCAGCACGCGTCCGAGCACGCGATCCGCAGAGGCGCCACCTGCGCCCCCCGCCACACTCGACACGCTCGATACCGGTGACGCCCAGGTCGCCACGATCCTGCGGCGCGTCGCGAAACTGCGTGGCCGCGATATCCCGATGCTGGTGCTCGGCAAAACCGGTACCGGCAAGGAGTGGCTCGCGCGCGCGATCCATCACGATTCCCCGCGACGGGCCGCGCCCTTTGTCGCGCTGAATTGCGCGTCCTTGCCCGATACGCTGATCGAAGCGGAGTTATTCGGTTACGAGGACGGCGCGTTCACCGGGGCGAAAAAGCGCGGCAGCGTCGGCAAGATCGTGCAGGCCGACAGCGGCACGCTGTTCCTCGATGAAATCGGCGACATGCCGCTTGCGCAACAGGTGCGTCTGATGCGCGTGCTGCAGGAGCGCACGGTCGTGCCGCTCGGTGGCACTCGCGCGATTCCCGTCGATCTGCGCATTATTTGCGCGACCCACCGCAACTTGCGCGAGATGATCGAAGCGGGCACCTTCCGCGAAGATCTGTATTACCGGATCAACGGGCTGGTCGTGACCTTGCCGCCATTGCGCGAACGCACCGATCTGGCCGCGCTCGTCACGCGCATCCTGGCTATGCAGTCCGACGGCGAACGCCTGCCGACGCGTGTGTCGGATGAGGTGCTGGAGCGGTTTGAACGGTGCCGCTGGCCGGGGAATCTGCGGCAACTGGCCAACGTGCTGCGTACCGCGAGCATCATGGCCGAAGGGGCGGAACAGATCGAGGTCGAGGATTTGCCGGACGATTTCTTGCAGGATTGTATGGGCGTCGATGCCGCTGCGGCGCCGGCGGCTGCGTCTTCAAATCAGGATGAAGACTGCGCTGGTCGCCCTGTGGCGTCTGCCCAGAAAAACACCTCGGCCCGGATGGAGGACTGGCAGACCACGTTGATCGCGCAGACGCTTGCGCGGCTCGACGGCAATGTGTCGGCGGCGGCACGCGAGTTGGGGCTGGCACGCAATACGGTGTACCGGTACTTGCGCCGTGCCGCCCCCGCGCATTGAACGCGGTGGCGTGCGAAGGCGACGGCTTGTATTGCATTACGCTGCGGACGTTGCGAAATGTGATCGCTGAATGACCGCTGATCCCGTGTAAAGTGTCGCGCACGCAGCCACTCACGCCACACGATGTCCGACCCTACCCGCCCGCCTCTCGTTCGCATCGAGCCGCTCGGCCAGAGCTTCGAAGCGCCCGACTCGCTGACCATTCTCGAAGCTGCCGGATTCGCGAATCTGCGTCTGCCGCGCTCATGCCGCAACGGTACGTGCAGAACCTGTCTCTGCAAGATGACGGCGGGACGCGTGCGCTACACGATCGAATGGCCCGGTCTCAGCCGCGAAGAAAAAGCAGACGGATATATCCTGCCGTGCGTGGCGATAGCCGAAACCGACGTGGTGATAGAAGCACCGGACACCGTCGACTTATCGCCATCGAAATGAATGATGCAGCGGGCGTCGTCATGCAAACCGCGCGCCGCCCATCGAACTGCGAGAAGCGTGAGCGCGATGGTCAGCGTTAGCGCCCGTTGCCCAATGCACGGGCGATTTTCCTGTCGGTGTTGTACTGGCTCAATGCATAGACGGACCAGATCGCAGCCGGAATCCAGCCGATCAGCGTGATCTGCAAAATCAGGCAGATGACGCCCGCGAACGGGCGCCCGATCGTGAAAAACTGAAACCACGGCAGAATGATGGCAAGCAATAAACGCATTCAGATGTCCTGTTCATAAGCGTGGCAGCGTGCGTTCTTTGCGTGTTCATTAGTAGCAGATGCAACGACGATTCCAAACGGAACACGATGTCATCGCATGCGCCCGAATGAAGCGAACGCGCGCGCCGGGTTAAATCGGTGCGAAGCGTGGCACCTTGACGCCATCTTTTTCGACCAGCTCGAAAAATACCGAGGCGGGACGCGTCCAGATCGTACCATTGCTGGCTTTGTAGACGATCATCGTGATCGTCGGGTCAGACTCGAGCGTGGCCTCGCAGATGTGCTCGTAAATGCCGCCTTTGTAGTGCCGGTATTGCACCATGTTTCACCTCGTCGAATGATTGAAAACAGTCGTGTATGCGGAGCGTCGTGCTCTGCTGGACGATCGTCTGAATGTTTTTGCGGGGCGGAGTTTTTCGGCGTTTGCGGCAAGTGCGGCAAGTGCGGCAAGTGCGGCAAGTGCGGCAAGTGCGGCAAGTGCGGCAAGTGCGGCAAGTGCGGCAAGTGCGGCCATTAGCGTAATGGGTCTCTGGGCCTCTGCCAGGAAGCCGTTCTCGCTTGTCGCGTCGGAACACTTGATCGATCGCCACATTCCCCGCAACGTGCCATGACCCACGCTCGGGGAAAGCGTTCTGCCGCAGCCTTAGCCCGCCTCTTTCATCTGTTTCAGAATCTTGTAGACGGTAGCGCGGCCCATCGTCAGCACGGCGGCCACGTAGTTCGCGGAACTGCGTCCGCGAAACGCGCCCTGCGCATGCAGCGCCTCGACGATTTCGCGCTTGTGTTCGCGCGTGAGCGCATTGATGCCGATCTGCCGCTCGCGCAACCAGTTGTGCAGGTACGTATTGATGCGGTCCTGCCAGTCGTCGCGAAACAGGTCTTCGGCGGGCGCATCCGTCAGACTGCCGCCCTTGATGAACAGATCGAGCGTCGAACGCACGTCCTCGAACACGGCGATATTGAAGTTGATGCACAGCATGCCCGCCGGCTTGCCGTCGTCATCGAACAGGATGTTGCTCACGCAGCGCATGCGCCGGCCATCCCAATTGAGCTTTTCGTATGGACCGATCATGCGGCCGCGCGCCGCAAAGAGCACGTCGTCCAGCACCGACCGGCTACCCACTTCGAGCCTCGACAGGTTGTTGGCCACATACGCAACGGTCTGTTGACGCAAGTCGTGAATCACCACTTCGGCGCATGGGTAGAAGAGCGCGGCGATGCCGTCGGCGATCGGAGCGTAGCGCTCCAGCAGCAGGTCTTTCACAGGAGGCACGTTGGTCTTGCGCATTAAAATCGACTCGACATTGTAGCCACGTCGCCCCGCCACGGCGACCTCTGCGCCGCTCGCGCGCTCAAAAAAGCGGCGGTGCTGGTTCTGCAGCGTGCTCGATGCGCGCTCGATGCACGGCTAACGGGTTCTGGTGGCAAGCGCGCGGCGCGAGCGCGATGCAAACACCCCCACACTCGCTTCACGTTCGCCGCGATTTTTGTCCACGTGGCGACGCTTTTTTTTTCGTGCGATAAGAGAACCATCTATTTCATGGAGCAACAGATGGCCACGCTCGAAGCGTTTCGCGCCGTGCTCGACGACGAGGGCACGCCGGAGATCATTCGCAATCACATCATCGACTCGCTGCAGTACGCGCTGCGAAATTACGGCCAGGTTTTCACGTCGAAGGAAGTCGAATGGCTGGCCAAATGGGACGACGCGCGCATTCCGCTCGCGGCGTCGCGCGAATTGCAGAAGCGCGTTGCTGAAACCTCCCGCTGACACGGCAGCGGGCGGCCGCCTCTCCGGCGATTTGCGCCCGCGCCATCGCGGTGCGTCCGCTGCCCGGCATCCGCTGATGCGCGGCGCGCCGTCAACAGCACGCGGCACCGCACCTGAAGCCCCGCCTGGCGGGAGGTGTGCGCTTGCCCGGAAGTTTTTGCTATCCAATTAAGCCCATTTAGTGCATCATATGGGGAATAGTTGTGCCCCGCATTCGTAGCACCGGCAGTATCTGGCAACAGCAGTTTGGCAACTGCGGGCAACCGCGGGCAGTCTCAAACCGGCATCTCCGCACCACCCCCGACTGTTCGACCGCCGCTCGTCGGCGATCCCGTCACTCCGGCAATGCGCCGCATGCATTCGCCGTCGCGAGTTGTGCAGCTGAGTGTTCAGCTTGTACGCGCCCGATGTCTGCGCGACATCAGCGTGTTTCTTCTCCATCGAATCCGCGAGTTTGCGCGGTCGCGCTCAAGCCCTTGCCATCGGGCCTGTGCCAACCTTTTTCCATGGCGGCGCGCCCCTCAGGTGCTGCGCTGCCCGGCCTGTCTTGCCGCGCGTAACACGCGTGACATGCGAGCCACGTAATACAGGACACGAGCTTTATGAATTCAGTTGTCAAGACGTACAAGGGTTATGAGATTCACCCGCTCGTTTATCCGCGCCGCCCGGCGGACGGTCAGACGAGCCGCAACCCCGACGCAGGCTACGATGCTTCGGTGCGCATCTGCCGCGTGGGCGCCAATCCGGCGGCCGACGGGCGCGTGTTTCGTCTGCAGTACCTGTTTCCGTTCGACGGCACGGGCAAGGCACGCATTGCGTGCATGGTTCACGCCGAGCAACTGATCGACGGCCGCGTAGACGGCCAGTCTGTCGCCGATCTTTGAGCGGTATTATCAGCCTGAAGGCTGATGCCGCCGCGCAGCGGGCCTTAAAAGCCACTGCAAACCGATTCAATGCTGTGCCACCTGGATTTTCCGGGGACCAGCTACCCTTATCCCATCGACCAGGAGTTATGCATGGCGAAAGAAGAACTGCTTGAACTTGACGGTATCGTCGACGAAGTACTTCCGGACAGCCGTTACCGCGTGACGCTCGACAACGGCGTCGTGGTTGGCGCTTACGCGTCCGGACGCATGCGCAAGAACCACATCCGTATTCTCGCGGGCGACCGTGTGACGCTGGAATTGTCGGTTTACGATCTGACCAAAGGCCGGATCAATTTCCGTCACAAAGACGAACGTGCTGGCGGCGGTGGTCCTCGCCCGGCCAATTCGCAATTCCGTCGCCGTTAAGGTTTGACGGCACGCAGACCGCGCGTTGCACGGTCGTTGCGTGAAAGTGGTAAGCGAGGCCTTTCGCGCGCCTCTTCCGGCCAGGTTCACTGATCTGCTGATTCAGGCTTGGACGGCGCGCTGCGGCGTCGTCTGAGTTTTATCTGCACGCTGTGTTCATGATGAGTCGCTTACGGGGCTCACACGCACCGGCATCGCACGCTCAGGCCAGCTACGGCTGGCGCTTGGGTCGATTTTGGCCGCCTTGGCCAATTTATCGGTTTGCGACATTGCATGCATGACCCGGCGCGCTGTTTTAGCGCCGTCGCTTTGCCGACGGGCATTTCCCGCTCGTCGTAGCACCCTGCCTTTTTACACGCCGAACACCGCCCCGAGATCCTCTCCGGCGGCGCTTTTGCGCACCTGCTCGACCACCCGCTCTTCCAACTCCGACAGATGCTCGCGCATCGCCGCCAAGGCCGCATGAAGGTCACCGGCGTCGAGCGCGTCGATGATTTGCGTGTGTTCGTCTGCAGAACAGGTTGATCCTTTCGACGGGTCGAACAACGCCTTGTACAACTCGGTCTTCGCAACCAGTTGCCCGACCAGCCCGAGCAATTCGGTGCCACCGGCCAATTCGGTCAATAGCACATGAAACTGGCCGGCGAGGCGCACGCACTCCTCAATGGAACCTGAACGCAACGCTTTTTCTTCGCTGCGCACATGCACACGCAACCGACGCTTGTGCGCAGCGCCCAAGCCGCCGCACAAAGCCGCCACGATTCCCGCCTCGACAATCTGCCGCGCCCGATACACCTGCCGGATGTCCTCTTCCGACGGCGACGGCACGAACGCGCCGCGGTTCGCCGCCAGCCTCAGCTTGCCCTCGAAGCCCAGTCGCGCCAGCACCTTGCGCAGCGCGCCGCGCGTGCAGCCGAACGCCGCAGCAAGATCGCGCTCGACTAGTTGCGCGCCTGGCCGCAGGCGGCCTTGCAGTAACGCCGTGGTAATCGACGTGTAAATGCGCTCTTCGACGCTGACCGGATCGTCTTCGCTTGCAGCGGGAATGGGCATGTCGGTGTCGATTGACGGTGAGCGCCGTGTACGTGTGGCCATGGTTCAGTGAGCGTAAACAGTGCGGTATCGGCGGGCATTCTAGCGGCCGCCGATGGACCACGCCATCGGCTTATGCCGTGAGCTATACCGGACATTGATCAAATGGTTAACCATTCCAGGTTATTATGGTTGACCAAAATTCCCGTCGCCAGGATTTTCCGATGCCGTGATGCGGCGTGATTGAATCCGGATCCCGAGTAAAGCGAAGTCGTCCCCGCTTGCCGCGCTCGACTTTTCGCGCTCATCCGGCCGGTCACTGCCCGGCTCATCGCGTTACGTTTCCGCCAACTCAAAGGTCTATCCGTGAATTCGCAATCCAGCGCCACCTCCTCCCATGTTTCCGCCGACCCAACCACCACGGCGCTGAACTGGCAGGACGTCGTCTGGCTCGGCGCAATCGTCGTGATCAGTATCAATCTGCGTCCGCTTCTGACGTCGATCAGCCCGTTGATGACCACCATCCGCGACGCTACTGGCCTCAGCTTTTACGGTGCGTCGCTGCTGACCAGCCTGCCAGTGGTCGCGATGGGCATTGGCGCATTTGGCGCCGGCGCACTGAGCCGCAGCATCGGCGAGATACGCGGCGTCGCGCTCGGACTGATTGCCATTGCGCTCGCCTGCGCGGCTCGATGGGCGGCGACGAGCGGCAGCGCGTTGCTCGCGACGGCGATCCTCGCGGGCGCGGGTGTCGCGGCGATCCAGGCGCTGCTTCCCGCCGTCATGAAGCAGCGATTTCACGCGCGTGTGCCGTTGGCGATGGGTGTGTTCTCGGCGTCGATCATGGGCGGCGGCGGGCTGGGCGCGAGTTTGAGCCCCTGGGTAAGTCGCACGATGCAGTCGTGGCACGCGGGTCTTGCAATGTGGGCGATCCCAGCGTGCGTCGCGCTGCTGGGCTGGTGGGCATTGAATCGCCAGCGACCCCACCTTGCGCCAGCGCAGCCAGTCAGGAACGTGCAATCCGCGACGCCTTCCCTCTGGACCAACCGGCGTGCCTGGACCCTCGGGCTGTACTTTGGCATCGTCAACGGCGGTTATACGAGCCTTGTCGCATGGCTGCCGGCGTTTTACCAGCAGCACGGCGCGAGCGTCGCCACAAGCGGCTCGCTGCTCGCAGGCATGACGGTCTTTCAGGCGATGGCCGCGTTGTTATTGCCACTGGCCGCCGCCTCCTTCCGCGATCGCCGGCCATGGTTGATGCTGGGATTGTCCGCGCAACTCATCGGACTGCTGGGCCTGATCATCTCGCCCGACAGCGCCCCGTTGATCTGGGTAGGCGTGGCAGGCGCGGGCCTGGGCGGGACCTTCTCGCTGACACTCGTGACCGCGATGGATCACGCCCACGATCACCGCGTGGCCGGCAAGCTCGTCGCGTTCACGCAGGGTGTCGGCTTCATCGTGGCGGCCGTGGCGCCCGTTGTGGCCGGCATCGTGCGAGGCTGGAGCGGCGGTTTCGGCGCCGCGTGGGTCATGCTGGCGGTCTGCGTTGTCGCGATGATGGCGGTCACGCTGCTGTTTTCGCCGCGCAGCTATGGGCGCTGGCGCTGATTGCCTGATGCCGCCGACGTGCGCCGCCTCGGTGCATTGGCCGCGCATGCCCCGTGCGGGTGCAGGCGCACAGGCCCTCGCTGGCAGTAAGTCGATGATTGCATAACGGTCGTGGCAGGGCGGAGTTTCTGGCGTGCTTATTGCTTTTAACGTGGCCAGTCGTCATAAAACCTCCTCATGCTGCGCGTTCTCCTCGTTACCGACACAGATAAGCCCATCGGCGATCTGCGCGATGCCCTCGCGCGGCTCGGCTATGAGATGCTGGCCGGCACCGCCACCCCGCAGGCGCTGCATCGCGTGGTGCAGACTGAGCGGCCCGACGTGATCATCATCGATACGGAATCGCCGTCGCGCGACACGCTCGAACAACTCGCGGTGATGAACGCGACCGCGCCGCGCCCGGTGCTGATGTTCAGTCACGATGCTAACCAGCAACTGATTCGCGACGCAGTCGGCGCGGGCGTCACCGCCTATCTCGTCGAAGGGCTCGCCACCGAGCGGCTCGCGCCGATCCTCGAAGTCGCACTCGCGCGTTTTGCGCAGGAATCGCAGTTGCGCGAACGTCTCGCGCAAGTCGAAAACGAACTCGCCGAACGCAAGCTGATCGACCGCGCCAAGCGTCTGTTGATGGATCAGCAGAAAATCACCGAACACGCCGCCTATGCGAACCTGCGCAAACGCGCAATGAACCAGGGCGTCAAACTCGCCGAAGTCGCGCGCGCGATCGTCGCGTTGGCCGACTCGATTAAATGAAGCGCCGCTCATGAACTCTGCCACTTCCGCTGCGTCGTCCGTCGCGTCGTCCTCCTCGGGTCCGCTCGAGAAGACGCATTTGCGGCTCGGCTTCGTGGCGCTCTCCGATGCAGCGCCACTCGTCGCCGCCAAGCTGCTCGAATTCGGCCACGCGCATGGGCTGACGCTCGAGTTATGCCGTCAGCCGTCGTGGGCCGCCGTGCGCGACAAGCTGTTGTCCGGCGATCTCGATGCGGCTCACGCGCTTTACGGACTCGTCTACGGCGTGCAACTCGGCCTCGGCGGTCCGCGAACCGACATGGCCGTGCTGATGGTGCTCAACCGCAATGGCCAGGCGATCACGCTGTCGAACCGTCTCGCCGATGCGCTCGCCGAACACGGCACGCTGCCCAGGGCGCTGGCCACACTCGGTCGCAAGCCCGTTTTCGCGCAGACGTTCCCGACCGGCACGCACGCGATGTGGCTGTACTACTGGCTCGCGTCGCAACGCGTCGACCCATTACGCGAGATTGAAAGCGTGGTGATTCCGCCGCCGCAAATGGTCGCCGCGCTCGCCGACGACAAACTCGACGGCCTGTGCGTCGGCGAACCGTGGAATGCGATGGCCGAAGCGGAAGGTGTCGGCAGAACCGTCGCGCAAACGGGCGATGTGTGGCCCGATCATCCCGAGAAGGTGCTGGCGTGCCGCCGCGATTTCGTCGACGCCAATCCGAATACGACGCGCGCACTCGTTCAGACAATGCTGGAAGCGTGTCGCTGGCTGGACGGTGCGGGACATCGCGATGAAATTGCGCGCTGGCTGGCGCGGCCCGATTACATCGGCATTGACGAGGCGCTGATTGCAGCCAGACTAGGCGCCGCTGTCGAAGCGGGCTTGCCGGTGCGTTTCTTCGACGACGGTGCGGTCAACTATCCGTATCCGTTCGAAGGCGCGTGGTTTCTCACGCAGTTCGAACGCTGGGGCATGATCGACGCGCGTACGGATTACGCGCAGATTGCGGCACAGATCAATCAGACGCAGTTGTATCGTGAGGCGGCCGCGCGCGTGAACGTGGCGGTGCCCGATGGGGAGCCGGCACGCACGTTGATCGATGGAGAGGTCTGGAGCAGCGGTGCGCAGGCCACGGCGTACGCCCAGCGTTTTACGATTCACCGATAAAAAAGCCTCGGGCAGTTCGTTGCCCGAGGCCTTTCACGTATCACGCACAGCGCTCGCGTTTAGAAGTTGAAGTTGTCGATATTGCTGGCATCGAACGTAGTCGGCGGTCCAAGAATGATTTCGCCTTGCGGCCCGATCGTGCGCTTGCCGAGCTTGCCTGCATCGAACGATTCGCCTTCCTTACCCGTGATCGTGCCGGACGACAAGGCCGCCGCCGCATAGGCCGCGAGATAGCCGAGCTGGTTCGGGTCCCACAACTGGAACGCTTTCACGGTGCCGTTCTTGACGAAAGCTCGCATCTGGTTGGGCGTGCCGAGACCGGTCACGGCCACCTTGCCCTTGCTCGACGACGTCGAGATATAGCGTGCTGCTGCGGCAATACCGACCGTGGTCGGCGCAACAATCGCCTTCAGGTTCGGGTACGCCTGCAACAGACCCTGCGTCTCGGTGAACGACTTCTGATCGTCGTCGTTACCGTAGGCGATCTTGACGAGCTTGATCTTCGAGTACTCCGGCTTCTTCAATTCCTCCTGCATCCACTTGATCCACGTGTTCTGATTGGTCGCGTTCGGCGTCGCCGACAACACGGCGAACTCGCCTTCCCCGCCCATCAGCTTCGACACCAGTTGCACCTGGCCGCGTCCAATGCCTTCCGCGTTGGCCTGATTGACGAACAGTTGACGGCCTTCTGGCGCGGTGTCCGAATCGAACGTGACGACCTTGATGCCCTGCCCCATCGCTTTCTTCAGATACGGGACCACGGCGTTCGCATCGTTAGCCGCGATCACGATCGCGTCCTGATGCTGCGTAATCAGCGTGTTGATGTACTGCACCTGCGACGACGCGCCCGCATCCGACGGCCCCACCACTTTGCCCACGCCGCCGAATTCCTTGATCGCGGCCATGCCGCCGTTGTCGGCAATCACTTCGTACGGGTTGTTGATCTGCTTCGGCACGAATGCAATCTTCAGACCGCTTTTCAGATCGGCGGCCGATGCAGCGCAACTCATCGCAATCAACGCAACGCAAAGCGCGGCTTTACCAGTGTGACCTAGAGGTTTGAACATGAAGCGTCTCCTGCTTTGTTGTTGGACGTGGTGATGTCCGGGTTATCAGTCGTTGGACTTTCTTTTCGTAGACAGCTCGCAGACAACATGAAAAACAGCGTTATAAAGAGGTAGCAGACTTCGCAATAAAGCGCCGGTCGCGCGCGGCCCGCCAGCGGGCAACCAGGTTCGGTATCAACACCGAGGCCAGCAACAGCACCCCGGTGACGACAGTCAGCGTTTCGCTGGAGACATCGTCGAGCGTCAGCGCATTTTTCAGCACGCCGATGATCAGCAGCGACAGCAGAACCCCGATCATCGAACCGCGTCCGCCGAAAATACTCACGCCGCCGAACAGCACGGCAGCGATGACCGACAACTCGAAGCCTTCCCCGTTATCGCCGCGTGCGCTGGTGAAGCGCAGCGTGTAGACCACGCCCGCCAATGCGCTCATCGCGCCGGACAGCACGAACAGACGCAGCCGGAGCTTCGCCACTTCGATGCCGGAGAACGCGGCGGCGGTCGGATTTGCGCCGATCGCATAGAGGCTGCGGCCAAACGCGGTGGACTGCAACAGCACGGTGAACACCACCGCGCCGACAATCACGATCACGAACGGCAGAGGAATGAAACTCCAGCCGAGCGTGTCCATGCCGAACGCCGTGTAACCGGCCGGAAAATCCGCGACGGCCTGATCGCCGAGCAACACATACGCGAGGCCGCGAAACAGCGCCAGCGTACCGATCGTGACCGCGAGCGAAGGCAGGTTCAATTTGACGATCACGAGCCCATTCAGCAGGCCCGCCAACGCACCGGCAATCACGACCAGCACGATCACCACGGGCATCGGCAAGCCCATATGCCACAACACGCCCATCAATGCGCTCGACGCACCCAGCACCGACGCCACGGAAAGATCGATTTCAGCAGCGACGATGATCAGCGTCATCGGCAACGCCATCAACGCGATCTCGGTCAGATCGGCCAGAATGTTGCTCATATTCGCGCCCGTGAGAAACACCGGCGACAGCACGCGCCCGAGCACGAGCGACAGAACCAGCACGATCACCAGCAACACTTCCCATTGCAACGGCGTTTCGCGTTTGCGCGTCAGCAGCGCGGAATCGGGTTTAGCCATGATCGCGTTTCCTCATCATGCGTTTGGCAACGGAGCGGGCCAGCAAGGTATCGGCGGTAATCGCGGCGACGATTAGCGCGCCCTGAATGGCCTGCTCCCAGAATGGCGATACGTGCAGCACGACCAGCGCGATACTGATTACGCCGAGCACCAGCGCACCCAGCGTTGCGCCCAGAATCGTGCCGACGCCGCCGGTAATCGCAACACTGCCGACCACGGCCGCGGCGACGACCTGCAATTCAATGCCCTTGGCCGTGCTCGCGTCGACGGTGCCGAAACGGGCCAGCCACAAGGCGCCCGCGAAACCGGCAATCGCGCCGGACAGCAGAAAGCCCGACATCACGCGACGCTCGACATTCACGCCGGCAAGACGCGCGGCTTCGGGATTCGAGCCGATCGCATAGTGTTCACGCCCCCCGCGAAACTGCTTGAGGTACACCGCCAGACCGATCAGCACGACGATCGCGATCAACGCGAGTGTCGGGATGCCGAGCAGCGTGCCGGTTGCAAGCCGCGAATACGCGTCGGGCAAACTGGTCGCGTTGATCTGGCCGCCGTGAACCCACGCGTAATCCGCGCCACGGAAGATGTACAGCGTGGAGAGTGTGGCGACCAGCGACGGCACGCGGCCCACCGCAACCAGCAGCGCGTTGATGCCGCCCGCTACGAGACCGATCGCCAGCCCGGCCGCCAACGCGACGAGCACCGGCATATGAGGAAACGCGACGTAAAGCGCGCCGACCGCATACGCGCTAATGCCGACTGTCGACCCCACCGAAAGATCGATATGCCGCATCAGAATCACCACCGTCATACCGGCGGTCAACAAACTGATAATCGACACATTCAGCAATACGTCACGCAGATTCTGCAGATTCAGGAACTGCGGCTTCGCGAGCCCCGTGCCCACGATCAACAGAATCAGCACGACGAACAGCGTCGTCTCGCGGCTCTTTGCGATGCTCGACACAAAGCCGCCCGGCGTGCTGGCCGAGCGCTTCGGCAACGGCGGCTGAACCGGTGCGGGATGAGTTGAAGAATGGCGCATCATGCGGCGTGTCCCAACGGTGGAAGCGGTTGACCGAGCGCCGCGCCCATGATGCGCTCCTCGTCAGCTTCGGCGCGCGCGATATCCGCGCTGATACGGCCTTCGTGCATCACCAGCACACGGTCGGCCATGCCGAGTACTTCCGGCAGTTCGCTCGATATCATCAGAACAGCCATGCCTTCGCGCACCAGTTCTGCGAGCGCGCTGTAGACCTCGGCTTTTGCGCCGACATCGATGCCGCGCGTGGGTTCGTCGATGATCAGTACTTTGGGTCCTGTCGCGAGCCATTTGCCGAGCACGACTTTCTGCTGATTGCCGCCCGACAACGTGCCGACCGGCGCATTCGGATCGCCCGCTTTCAGACGCAGACGCGTGCCCCATTGATTCGCGAGTTGCGTCTCGCTGCGGGTGGAAATAAGGCCGTGTTTGACCAGTCTCCCGAGCACAGTCATCGACGCATTGCGGGCGATGCTCAACTCAAGTGCGAGTCCCTGCTGACGCCGGTCTTCCGGCACTAACGCAAGGCCTGCCCGCACTGCCGCGGCCGGCCGGCCGGTGGTCAGGCGTTCACCGCTGAGCCACACTTCGCCTGAATCGAGCGGATCGATACCGAAGATCGCGCGTGCGACTTCACTGCGTCCCGCACCGACGAGCCCCGCCAGCGCGACAATTTCGCCGGCGCGCACGTCGAAGGAAATATCCTTGAAGACGCCGATTCGCGTCAGGTTTCGCACCGACAGGCGCACTTCGCCTGGTGGCCGGTCGGCCTTCGGATAGAACGTTTCCAGATCGCGGCCGACCATCTTCGCGACGATCGATTCGGTTGTGAGATCGGCGGTGAGTCCATCGAATACTTTGGCCCCGT
Source organism: Paraburkholderia metrosideri (assembly GCF_904848625.1). GTDB lineage: Bacteria > Pseudomonadota > Gammaproteobacteria > Burkholderiales > Burkholderiaceae > Paraburkholderia > Paraburkholderia metrosideri. The sequence goes on along the minus strand of NZ_CAJHCP010000002.1, from coordinate 68,775 downwards.
CGCGCATGATCGTGACGCGTTGTGTCAGCGCGAATACTTCGTCGAGCCGGTGTGTGATGAACAGAATCGCCACATCGCGTTCGCGCAGTTTGCGCACAATGGCAAAGAGCCGCTCGACTTCGGGGAGCGACAATGCCGCCGTCGGCTCATCCATGATCAGCACGTTTGCGTTCAGCGACAATGCTTTCGCAATTTCGATCACCTGCTGATCGGCAATCGACAACCCGCGCACCAGTTGATCCGCACGCAGATCGACGCCGAGCGACGCGAGCAGACCATCCACCTCGCGGCGCATCGCGTCGTATTGAATCCGGCCGATTCTGTCGACCGGCTGGCGTCCCATGAAAATGTTTTCGGCAATCGACAGATCGAAGAACAGCGTGGGTTCCTGATAGATCACCGCGAGGCCCGCATCGCGTGCTTCAGCGGGCGTCGCGAAACGGCTGGCGGTGCCGTTCACCAGCAATTCGCCGCCGTCCGGCTGATGCACGCCGGCGAGAATCTTCACGAGCGTAGACTTGCCTGCGCCATTTTCGCCGAGCAATGCATGGACTTCGCCCGGCCACAGCGCGAGATCGCCGTCCGATAATGCACGTACGCGGCCGAATGATTTACTCGCATGCCGTAGTTCGAGCCGCGGCACGGCGGATGGTGTTTGCTGCACTGCCTGTCTCCTTCTTGTTTCGCAATTCCGACGACTGCCAGCTACGTTAGACGATGCAGTTAGACGCCCTGTCAGATGCGGTAGTAACGCTCGGCATTACGGCGAAACAGCGCCTCTTTTTCGCTCACGCTGGCACCGTCGACAATCGCCGCATACGCGCGCCACAAGTCCGTGTAAGAGCCGAATTGACGATCGACCGGAAAGTTCGACGCGAACATCGCGCGCTCGACGCCAAACGTATCGATGGTTTCGAGCACATAGGGCCGCAGGCTTTCCACGGTCCATTGATGATCGAACATCGCCAGCCCGCTGATCTTCACGACCACGTTTTTGCAACCCGCCAGCGTGCGCAAGCCTTCACGCCATGCGCGATATCCGGCCACGCTATTGCGGTCCACGAACATGCCCGCATGGTTGACAATCAGCAGCGTGTCGCCATGGACACGCGCCAAGGCGGCCGCTTCCTCCATTTGCGACGGATACAGTTGCAGATCGAACGACATGTCGTAACGGCGCAGCAACGCAAAGTTCTCACGCCATTGCGGCTCGCGCATGAAATGACGGCCGACGTAATCGAACAGTTTGTCTTCATGCACATTCAGAATCTGCCGGATGCCCCGCGTATTCGCGAACGATGCATGCGCTTCGAGCAACGCCGGCGCATCCGGCGATGACAGATCGACAGCAGCGACAATCGCGTTCGGCATGCCGCGCGACGCCTGACGATCCGCGATGGACTGCAACCAGCGCGTCTCTTCGACGGGATCGGCGGGATCGTGATTCGCTTCCACATGCACCAGTTTCAACACGTCGATATCACCGGCTTCGCGCAGCAGATCGTCGAGCAGATAGTCGTGTTTCAGATCACGCGCGTCGCCGACGAACGACACGCCCGGGTTTTCCAGCCACGGATAACGATGCGTCTTCAGGTCCCACAAATGGATATGTGAATCGACAACCTGCATGCAACACTCTCCGTCCAGTGAAAGTCACTTCGAGGTCAACTCAGCGATACCTGCATGCACCGGCGCATGCCGGCGCACATCATCGAACCGTCAGCTCAGCGAATTCAGGTGAAAGACCGGCTCCAGCGATTGCTGAAGCGGCGTGTGATCCGGCGCCGTGTGCATGATGTCGGCCATGTAATCCCACCATTTGCGCATCACCTCGAGTTGCGGCAGTTCTTGCATGGTGTGATTGGAGGTCCGCGTCAGCACCGCGAACAGATGGTCTGAGTCCGGATCGAAGAAAATCCGGTAGTCGCGCACCCCTGCGTTGTGCAGCGCATCAACCAGCTCGGGCCAGATTTGCGCGTGACGTCGTTCGTATTCCTCGCGCATGCCGGGGTTGAGCACCATGCGGAAAGCGATTGTTTCCATTGCGGCCTGTCTCCCGTCGTATCTGGGCGCTTTCCCTATCAAGCTTGGGCGCGTCTGATGCGACTATAATTCCTGCGTCGATAGCATCTCAATCCGTTGTTGGGATTGGGCGATCCACAAACCGAATCGCACCGCCTCCATGAGCCAACATTCTGCTGCCGTCGCACTCGTCAATCGGCTCAAATTCAAGCACCTCGCGCTGCTCGTCGCACTCGACGACACCCGCAATCTCCATCAGGCCGCCGAAGCCGTCAATGTCGCCCAGCCCAGCGCGAGCCGCATGCTCGGCGATATCGAGGAAGCGTTCGGCTTTCTGCTGTTCGAACGCAACGCGCGCGGTATGACGCCCACGCCGCTTGGCGTCGTGACGCTCGCCTACGCCCGGCGCGCGCTGACCGAGTTGACCCGCTTCGCCGAAGACCTCGACGTCAAACGACGCGGCGGCCACGGACAATTGACCGTCGGCGCGATCATGGGCGCCGCGCCCGATCTGCTCGCGATGTCGGTCGCTGCATTGAAAACCGAAAGCCCGCTGCTGAATGTGCGCATTCTCGGTGAGACCAGCGACCAGGTCGTCCAGTTGCTGCATCGCCGCGAAGTCGATCTCGCGTTGGGCCGGCTGACCAGTCCGCTGCAGCACAACGACTTCAGCTTCGAGCCGCTGGCGCGTGAAACCTTGTTGCTCGTGGTGCGCTCGGTGCATCCGCTGGCGCAGCGCTCGCGCATTACATTGCGCGAACTGATCGACTGGCCGTGGGTGGCGCAACCCGTCACCAGTCCGGCGCGCGTGTTGTTCGAAGAGGAACTCGCGCGTGACGGACTCGCCACACCGGTGAACCTCACCGAATGTGCGTCGATCTTCGCTACGCTGCAATTGCTCGAAAATTACGATGCCGTCGCGATGCTGCCCGAGTCGGTCGTGCGCGATCATTTGCGCGGCAAGCTGCTGGTCGCATTGCCGCTCGAAATCGGCAAGAGCCTCTCCGGCTTCGGCATTCTCACGCGTAAAGGAGAAACGCTCGCGGAACCCGCACTGCGTTTCATCGACCTGTTGCGCGGTTTCTCGCGCAAGCTCACACGCGACGATTCCGCCGCGCCCGAAGCGGACTTGCTGGTCGTGCCGGCTCCGGCGCATTGAAATCGGCATTGCGTGTTACTGCAGGTTGACGAAGAGACCACCGTCGACCAGCAGCGCCGCGCCGGTGACGTAACGTGCGCGGTCTGACGCGAGAAACACCACGCAATCGGCAACATCTTCCGGACGGCCAAGGCGGCCTAGCGGAATGCGCTTTTCGAAGTACGCTTTCTTCGCTTCGTCGGCGAGATCTTCCGCGTTCAGGTCGGTGGCAATCGTGCCGGGCATCACCGAATTGCAGCGAATGCCGTAAGGTCCCAACGCCACCGCGCACGACTGCATCAGCGAATGCACGCCGGCTTTGGTCGGCGTGTAATGCGTCTGCATGCCGCCGCCCACTAGCGCGCTAATCGAACTCGTCGCCACAATCGCGCCACCTGTACCCTGCTTTTTCATTTGTTGCGCAGCGGCTTGCGTCACATAAAACGCGCCGTTCAGATTGACCGCGACTGTCGATTCGAGCACTTCCGGCGGCATGTCGAGAAACGCGTGGAACGGACAGATGCCGGCATTGCTCGCGAGCACGTCCACTTTACCGAATGCCTCGACGGTATGACGCACGAGTTCCTGACCCGTTTCGCGCGCGGCGACATTGCCTTCAATCGCGATCACGCGCCGCCCCAGCGCCTCGATTTCGGCAACCACTTCCGCGACGGCGGAACGGCGTCCATACGATGCGTCGTTATCGCCCCAGTAGTTGATCGCCACGTCCGCCCCTTCGGCGGCGCATGCGACGGCGATCGCGCGGCCAATACCACGCGAGCCACCCGTGACGATCACGACCTTGTCCTTGAGCAGCACGTCATTCTCCTTTGCAGAGTCAATCCGGATACTGAAAGCGGTGAGAACCTCGATTCGATGCGGGCGTTGGCTTCAACGCGGATAAGGCCGCACCAACGCGCACTCCGGATTCAATCGCACGCCGAATCCCGGCGTGTCCGGCACTTTCATTCTGCCGTTCACGGGTACCGGTTCGTCGAGCAGAAGCGGCGTGAACATCGGCACGACTTCATCGGCCTTCGGCGCCATCATCAGAAACTCAGAGAACGGCGAGTTGTGACGCGTGACGACGAAGTGATAGCTATAAACCGACGAACCGTGCGGCACCACCATCACGTTGTGCGCATCGGCGAGCGCGGAAATCTTGATCAACTCGGTGATGCCGCCGCACCAGCCCACATCCGGTTGAATCAGATCGCAGCACTGCATCTCCAGCAGCATCCTGAAACCCCAACGCGTCGCTTCGTGTTCGCCGGTGGACACCATCATGCCGCGTGGCACGTTGCGGCGCAGTTCGGCGTAACCCCAGTAGTCGTCGGGCGGCAGGCACTCTTCGATCCATTTCAGCCCGGATTCATGCGCGCCTTGGGCAAGTTTGGTCGCGTACGGCACGTCGAGGCTCATCCAGCAGTCGTACATCAGCCAGAAGTCGTCGCCGACACGGCTGCGCATGTCCGCGAGCTTGTCCAGATTCTTCTTGAGACCCGCCTCGCCTTCGGCCGGACCATGCTGCAATGGCAATTTCCCGCCGATAAAGCCCATTTCCTTGGCGAGATCCGGGCGCGCGCCAGTCGCGTAGAAGATCAGTTCGTCACGCACCGGACCACCTAGTAGCTGGTACACCGGTTCTTTACGTACTTTCGCGAGCAGATCCCATAGCGCGAGATCGACGCCCGAAATCGTATTCAGCACCACGCCTTTGCGGCCGTAGTACAGCGTCGAAAAGTACATCTGATCCCACATCTTTTCGATGTCGGTAACGAGTTGTCCTTCCAGGAAGCGCGCCAGATGTTTCTCGACGATGAACGCGCCAATCTCGCCGCCCGTCGTCACCGCGAAACCGACTGTGCCGTCGCTCGCCTCGATCTCGACAACCAGCGTGCCCAATACGTTGATGCCGAACGACTGACGGCTCTGCCGGTACTCGGGATAACGCGCCATGGGCGTGGCGATGTGATCGTCGATCCAGTGTCCGCCCGGTTGATCGTGATAATCCGCACCGCCACCGCGGACGATGAAGGCACGCACGTGCCGGATAGTAGGCATGGCCATGAGAAAGGCTCCGTTATGGATGCGTCGAACGTGCAGTCGACAATGCGCCTCGCGGGCGCGATGCAGTAAGTTCTGGAATGATGGTCTGGCGTTCTCGCGCAGCAGCGCACGAGTGACGAACACGAGAGATTCCGCTGGCGGACGCCATGCAAACGCGCGGCACACTGCGTTGCTCGCGCCTGGCGTGCAGATCCATGTCGTCTCCTTCGCGAAGCACGCTACCTGGGCGCGCTTTGCGTTCTTGTGTTGGGTGATGCTCTTGCCGCTACCGCGTCGACGCTAGATCGACCTAGTAAGTCGCCCGGCCACCGGACAGATCGAACACCGAAGCCGTGCTGAACGCGCAGTCTTCGGATGACAGCCAGAGAATCAGCGACGCCGCTTCTTCCGGCAAAAGAAAGCGGTTCATTGGAATTTTGGAGAGCATGTAGTCGATGTGCTGCTGCGACATCGAATCGAAGATTTCGGTTTTGGCGGCCGCCGGTGTGACGGCATTGACGAGAATGTTTTTCGTCGCAAGTTCTTTACCGAGCGATTTGGTCAAGCCAATCAGCCCCGCTTTGGACGCGCTGTAGTGCGACGCGTTCGGGTTGCCTTCCTTACCTGCCACCGACGCAATGTTGACGATCCGGCCATAGCCCTGCTTGAGCATTTGCGGCACGACCGCGCGGCAGGTGAGATACGGCCCGATCAGATTGACGTCGATCACGCGACGCCACATGTCGGGTTCCAGCTCCCACGTCGTGCCGTTGCCACCGGTAATGCCGGCGCAGTTGATCAGCACATCGATTGCGCCATGATCGGCGACAGTTTGTGCCACGGCCTGCGCGACAGCGGCTTCCTGAGTCAGTTCGACGGTGACGGCTGTCACCTTGCCGAGTTCGGCAAGCTCGCGCTGACTGCTCGCCAGACGTTCGCTGTCGACATCCCATAGCGCCACCGACGCGCCCGAGTTCAGCGCCCGCTGCGCCACTGCGTAGCCGATGCCGCGCGCACCGCCCGTAATGGCAACTACGCGCCCCTCCAGATCGATCTGATTCATCGCCGTGCTCCTGTGGGCCGCCTGAGCGGCGTGCCTCTGTGAGTTGTTGTGATGCTGCAGTGAATGCTTGGATTGCTGCCAATATACGGGCGGGGCGATGTGCTAACAATTCGAGTATTGAAGAGGGCGATAACAAAAGTGGATCGGGTGGCAGGTGCGCGCTGCCGGCTAGCGGGTTGTCACGGCGGGGGCAATGCAGACAGGAGTCCACGTGCCGTTCGACACCGGACCTTCGCGAATTGAAATTTTTACTGGCCCGATTGAGTCGTGGTCAGCGCAGGGCTGGCGCGTGGCACAACGACAAAATGCCATTCCAGATGAATGACTGCTTGAACTTTGATTAGCCCCAGGCTGCCCAACTCGTGACAGGCAACCTGGAAATCAAGCATGGCAAGCGTACTACTGGTAGACGACGACGCAGAAGCTCTGGCTGCATGGAGCGCAAGTTGCACCGCTGACGGCTTCGAAGTAAGAATCGCAAGCGAGGGCAAATCAGCGTTGGCGATGTTCATCGACTCCCCCGCTGACGTCGTCGTCGCAGACTGGCGCATGCCGGTCATGTCGGGAAGCGAACTGTGTCACCGCTTGCGCAATCTGCCCGGGCTGGCCGACGTGGTGTTCATTCTGGTGTCAGGCGAACCCAGCCCGCCGGCTTTCATCAATTACGACGGGTTCCTGCGCAAGCCTGTAGATGGCGCCATGTTATTGACTACGATGCGGCGACTGCTCGCCGACCACGTTACGCATCGGCAGATGCAGCATGGCGGGACGCCGTAGTCGAAAGCCTTGCGCTACTGCAACACTTTCGCCTGCGGGAAAACCCACGCACCGGTCAGGATTTCCGCACGCGGCCGGTAAAGCCGCATCGTGTAATTCCGGCCTGCAACAACTAGCAGGCAATTCGTCATTTTCCTGACAAGGCGTTCGAATCCGCCTATTCGGCCGCGTCGATAAAAAGCATCGAGATATAAAGAATGGTCGACACCACGATGATGCCCACGCCGACCAGTACCTTGGTCCGGTTGAATTCGAGCCCACCATTAATGGCAACGGCAATTCCAGCGACCGCAGCCAGCGTACCGAACGCGGCCAGCCCAACGTGAATCTTGCTGCGAAGGAGCTTTCCGCGCGTCGACGCGTCGGTGGAGTCCGATTGTTCCTCTTCCATTTCATGCTCCTTCGCGCAATACGCCGATGACATCGGCGAGGTAGCGTCAAACTGCCATGAACCGTTTGTTCACGCCTGATGGATCACTTCACGTCCTCGCCATTACGTGCAACGGATGCCGCAATAGCGGTCACGAAAACCGCCCTTACGGAGTCACCCACCTTGATCTGATCCAGTGCAACGTCTGGTGAGACATCGAGTGTTTCCGTACGCGTCGGTCCTCGTAACGTAATCGTGCGATGCTTGCGGTCGATTCTCTGCACCGTCGCCACCACCTCGACGCGACGGGCCGACGCCACAACCCCACCCGACGCCGGTTGCGCGATCTCGGTGTCGATACGTTTGCGAATGCCATTCGGCGCGAGCTTGTCTACGCCGATCAGAACGGCTTTCTGGTAGGCAATGTTGACGATGTCTCCAATTTGCAGCTTCTTCACATCGGCCACACTGGGATTCACGTCCAGCACCGCGACATTACCCTGAGGCCCTTGAAGCGCGACGCTATTCGAAGCGGCGTCGATTTCGACGACACGTGCCTGAAGATGGACCAGCGCCGCTGCGCCCACGGCTTGCGGAGCCGGTTCCGATGCAGGCGCTTGAGCAAAAGCCGGGTGGGCGGCGCCGAGGCCAACCGCAAGCGCTGCGATGGCGGTCTTCAGCGAGTACAAACGCGGCTTCGATGCATGGCAAGTCATGAAACTCTCCTTTTTTACTGCGTCGTTGATATAAGCAGATCTCAGAAGCCATTGACTGCGTAGCGCGCACTTTCCGCGGGCTTTACCCGGTCGCGAACGTGCTTAGCCGCATGCTCATACACACGGTCCCGTTCGGCAGTTACGATAAGCCGCTGTTGTTTCATTGTCGCGTTGTGATATCGAGGATCGCCGACTAAGCCGGTGTACTCGGTGCGCCGGTTCACCCGGTAGCGCCTGAAGAAATCGGGACCCGGCAAGCCATTGTCCCGAGCGAGAAGCACGCCATAGTCCCCGTCCTGCTCATGGCAGATAGTGCGTAATGCTTCGTCGAGTATTGCGTTCCTGGCTGTCAGCGGTGTGTTACTGGGAAACAGTGCGTGAAAGCGCGAATACGGTAGAACGCTGCGATTCCTGGCAGTGCGCACAAGCGTGTCGATCAATCGGGCTGTAAGAGTTGCATCCATCCGGTTTCTCCGCTGAATTACGAGCCTGCGAGCGCGTAGCCTGTTGTCAGGCTTGTTCCGACGCCATGCTGGACGTCCAGGTACAGGCGTTACGCGCTACTTCGATTTCAATCACCTGCCCGGCTACTGAAAAGTCGCGCTAATGGAAAGCTGCACGGCATTTCCCTTCGGACGCTTGCTCGCTTCGAATTCGTTGACCCAGCGCAGCGTCGCAGAAACCGGTGTTTTGCTGACTTTTCCCGACCACGTGACCATTGGCCCAATGCCCAACGAGTGTCCACTGGTACTGCCAATCAGATCCGCGACGCCGCCTGTGTCGTTGCCGAGTTGCTCTATCCAGCCGCCCACCACGCCAACGCCCCAGCCATTGCTGAAGCGTTTGAGCGCCAGTAGATCGAGCACGCTGACGGGTGCGTTTTTGTAATTTGTCTTGTTGTTGACCGTATAGAACTCGACGCCGTAATTGGCGGAAAGCTCGATGTTCTGCGACGGAATCAGATGGGTGTAGGCAATGGTCGGCGTGAACGTCCACGTGTTCTGTCCGGCATTTGCAATCCGGCTGGTACTGTATGCGCCGGTCGGCGCGTAGATCTGTACGCTCAGTGCGACGTGGTCGGTCTGACTAAAATGATATCCGGCGACCACCGGCGTAAAAAAGAGGTCGGCGAATTGGGTCGCGTGGTCATTCGGCAGTATGCCGTTAAAGCTCGATGCGTTCGTGTACTGCACCGGCACGCCAAAGCTCGACGCGAAATTCCATCCCCCCGCTGTGATGCCCCACGTTTTGATCGCATTCGCCATCACGTACACCACCTGGTAGTTCAGGCCCGTCGTTATCGTTCCCGCAACGGGAATAGTTTTGGATGAGCCTAGCGATCCCTCGTAGTAGATAGAGGTGAACGACAGGATCCAGTCAGACGTGGGCGGAACAATTCCTGCGTACGGCGTCACCTGCTGCCCTGTAATGGGGCGCCCCACGCCGCCCTCCGTCGCGAATGCAGGCTGCGCGCTCGTCAGCGCAAACACACCTGCCGTCGTGACCGCACACCAGAACGGGTTGTTGACAGAGCGATTCCGTTTATCCAAGGCCGTCTCCTGCGAGATGGGTCGATGCGCACTCCGTGCCGCTACTTCGCCAAACAACCTGCGGGCTGCATCAGGTCGCGCCATTCATACTTCGGCGCGAAAAAGTTTTGAACACAAAGGGACGGGGCCAGATTAAACGGGGGATTGCTTTTTGTCGGGTTGTCGGCTTCGCTTTGCGCGAATGCGTTTTCGCCGAAAACCGCCAGAACGGCCGCCATTAAAAATCCGCCGCTCGACATAATAGCTGTTGCCACCCTTATCCCATCTTTTTTAAGCCCAAGGAATCCGTTGCATAATGCCCATCGCCAAAAATAACGAACAGCGTCGCCCGCATCGCAAAATGCGATTCAGTAAACATTCATTTTGACTAATAAGCCGCAAAGACCACGCAGTCTATGCGCTACGCTGGTTCGAACGTCAGCAGACAGATGAATAGCTAGCCATCACGCAATCCTCGCAGAGACGTTGGCTACCGCACGGGCGACCTGTGCGGGCTTAAGGCTGGTAAAGTTCTGATTATTTCAAACTGTTACGGGATGCTAGCAAACGTATTTGAGAATAGCAAGGACGATAGCAATGAATTTGTAATGTTGAATTATTAAGCCATCGTTTATCTTGGTGCATTGTCGCGGTGCAAATATTTTGCGGACGCATCATAGCCCTATTGAATTAAATTTGCAGGTCGATTGTTTTTACCATAAACACGCCACACAAGGCCAAAAAGCGATTATTAGTAGTTTCATATTCGGATTGCGTCAGAAACTTTTTCGTCGCTGCCTCAGTATCGGCGGACGAGATGTTAATCCGCTCCCATGAAGGACATTGACGGTCCACTGGAATCAGACACGAGGGGAATGCGTATGCATTCCATGTTTTTGTGCCCGGACTTCCCAGGAAGGTTGGCTATGCCCTCCCGAACCGAAGACCTGCCAAGCGTCATGCGACGGATGGCTGCCGGCCGGATGCTGATGGAAGGCGCATCGGTCGCGGCGGTAGCCGACGCATTGCATTTATCGACCGACACCGTCCGCAAATACCGCAACATCATTGCGGAAGGCGGCCTCGAAGCGCTCCAGAAAATGAGTGTAGGTGGCCGTTCGCCATTACTCGACGGTGCGGCGATGCAATGGATTGCTGCGGCGCTAAGCGGCTCTGCGTGCGACCACGGTTTCCCGACCGATGCGTGGACCAACGCGCGGCTTCGTGAGTTGATCAAGACCCGCTTTGGCGTGAGTTACTCCCGTGTCTATACCTGGCAACTGGCGACTAATTTGGGCTTGGGACACCGCCTGTCCAAATCGAGCCGATAAAGCGTGCGGCTAATTGAAAGGAACGCGGTGTTTCAGCCGCGCTATTGCGCCGGTCCATCAACGCAAGCGTCCACGTCGACACTTTCGGTGCTCTCGACACCAGCGGTCCCAGCCTTGCTCGCCAGTCGCAAATACGCTGCGGCCAGGCGTCGAAGATCGTCTTCAGAGGCATCCTCTATTCCGATCAACTGATTGTTCGCGGCGCGATGCGACGCGAGCAGTTCATTCAGTTTCAGATGAACGGCCACGCTATCCTTGTTCTGGCTTTGCTGAATGAGAAAGACCATCAGGAACGTGATGATGGTCGTGCCCGTGTTGATGACCAGTTGCCAGCCATCGGAGAAATGAAATAGCGGACCCGTTACCGCCCAGACGAGCACGGTAATCGCGGCCACGCCAAATGCGACCGGTGACCCGGCTAAACGCGTCACGGTACTAGCGAATGCATCAAACGCGCGCGTGACGGGATGTCTCGCCGCGTAGGCAGGACTCGATGTATCGGGAACGGTGTCCAGGCTGTCCGCGTATGTGTTGGGCGCTTCTTCTCGCATGACGGCCTCCATGGTTATCAATCGCATGGATGTCTAGCACTTTGCGTGCCGCCCTGAATACTTCAACGGCTCACGAAGAAGTCGCCCGCCCTACCGCCCGGATAGCTAGTCCACGCACGCAGGACAAGCGATAGCTTCTGCTTGCGCCGATGTGCTCCGCTCGCTGCGGCCAAAGCTCGCCAATGCCGCGAGGCCGAGCAACGCGAGTCCACTACCGAACAGGAAATCGGCAGAAATACCGACGTGGTCGACTACGACGCCACCCACCAGCGAGCCCAACGCAATCGCAATCTGAATGATGCTGACGAACAGGGCCGAACCCGCTTCAGGCGACTCCGGGGTGGCGCGCTGAATCCAGATGCTGAAACACAGCGGCAACGCGCCGAACGAAACGCCCCACGCGAGCACGAATGCCGCGACGCCAATCGACGAATGCTGCAAAAGCGGCAATGACACCAGCGCGAACATCAACAGCGACACCATGACGCCCACTGACGTTTTCAGATTGCGCGTCACGGTCGATGAAATAGCGAAGTTCGAGAAGAACCCGATAATGCCGAAGCCGAGCAGAAGCCAGGTGATGGTCGACATTGTCAGATTGGCATTACGCAGCAGGAATGGCGTGACGTACGTGTACGACGAAAAATGCGCGCCGAACACGAGGGCCACCATCAGCATGCTGCGACGCGGATGCGGTTGGCGCAGCAACGTCACCAGATCGCGCAGACGCAATGCAGCCGACGACGGTAACGAGGGCACGAAGAAAAATTGCGCGACGAGCGCGATCGCGACAAGCACGCCGGTTGCCATGAATGACGCACGCCACGATGCAAAGCTTGCGATAAATGTGCCGAGCGGCACGCCGATCACCGTCGCACAGGTCACGCCGGTGAGGATCGTCGCCATGGCTTTCGCGGAATCCTTCGGTTTGACGAGACGTCCGGACGCCGCCGTCGCGAGCGTCCAGAAGCCGCCCAATGCAGCACCGAGCAGCGCGCGGCCCATGAGCATGATCAGGAAATCCGGGGCAAAAGCGGAGATCAGATTCGACGCCAGCAGTAAAGCCGTGAGCAACAGAAACACGCGCCGGCGATCCATGCGCCCCGCCACCAGCATCAGGCCCGGCGCGGAAATGGCCGCAATGATGCCGGGCACCGTGACCATCAATCCGGCGGTGCCGGGCAATACATTCAGGTCCGCCGCAACGTGCGGCAATAAGCCGACCGGCAGAAACTCCGTGGTCACAAATGCAAAAGCGCCAATGGCAACGGCACCGACCGCGAGCCACGAACGCAGGGACGACGAGGTCCCATCGTCCAGCGAGGCATCGCTCGCCGGCAGATTATCTTCCATCAACATAGTATTGTTTGCTGGTTACTTAACAACAGGTGAGATTGTCGGGATTACACCGCACTAATCGACTTGTACGCCGCCTTTTGCATCGAAAAAGCAGGCTTTGGCAGCCAACGCATGCTGGCGGCGCCGACGAATCAGTGAGTGAAAACCCGAATGGGACACACCTTACCATTGCATTAACTCTCATGCCGACCGTTCCGTAAAATTGCGGTTGAGTGTGGGGTTATTCAGGCGCACGGCCAGTGAGATCGGCTTCCTTGGCAGCAGAGCTTTTCTGCTCGCAGTCTCATGCGAAAAATCATGCGCGAGACGCGGGCACATCGCTTGCTGAAGCTCGCATCAGCGTTTAGCGCAATCTCACCCGCTCACAAAAGGACTACCGCACATGGTTACCACACGCCCCTGCACCGCCACCTGCGTGATCGAAGGCATGCCCGTCACATTGACGTTCTATCCGGACAATGGCGTATTACGCATTGCCGATCCGTCGGGGAGTTGCATCAGGGAAACACGTTGGCATTCTTCATGGCGCGCGCTGCTCGAAGAATTCAGCAGCTTCAATCAGCGGGCCGAAGTGGAAATCGCGGCAAAAGGATTCGACGAGCAACCCGGCGCTCAAGCGCCACACAACCTGGCACTAGCATGATGGGTGGGTGAGACGCGGCGCCGGTTCCTTTTAGCTGACACCGCGTTCCCACCGCATTGGTCCGTCATTGACCAAAATAGATCCTGCATTGAGGCGCGGCACCGCACGGCCGATTGGGATGGCTTCCCGCTTCCGATTGCCCCGTCGCCACGCCTCCATATGAAACGTTCTGTACCGACTGACCCTGCGCGGCTTCTCCTAACGGAATGTCAGTCGTCGCTTGCGCCGATTCGTTTGCATTCCGCTGCATCTGCGCGCCTCCCGGCGCTGCCGCTCCCTGCGGGCCGTCGGACTCGAGCGCGTTCACCGGTCTCGGCGCGAGAAAGAGAACGGCGCTTGTCATTACCATCAATAAACGTAGTTTCATGTCCAGACTCCTCGAATCCGGCGCAGCAGTTCTCGCCCCCTGAAAAATTGATCTGCGAAAAAGTTAGCTCGCTCAATCGGGTTGACCGACGAGTTGATGCCGATGCGCAACTGCTGCGATGAGTCATCGAACTAAACGAGTAAATAATTGCCCTACCCTTCGACCGATGTGGATGCGTCCTCACGGTACCCGGAATCGATCCTGCAGGCCGGCAACGCGGATTGTTGTTCCGCAGTTTCGTTATAGTTCGCCGGCTTGGGAATTCAATCTCCGGTTCGGGCCGTGTCGCACGAAGCCCAAACCGTTCGATAAACCGCATTGGCAGAGAAAATCCGTTAAACCAGCGCGTGCATTATCCGCGCAGTGCGTTATGATATTGCTATAACGTAAAAGAGCGGCGCGCAAGACACCGGCGAGAGACGGAGCGTGGACGTGAAACCAGCCATTCGCAATCAAAGCAATGTCACCACAGTATTTCCCCCTGCAGCCGTGAGGCTTATCCAGCCTCATCCGGCACGCGGCGAAGTGCTGTCGGAGTGTGGCAATACTCACTGATTGTTCCTGATTGGCGCATTTGGCACTGACTGTATTGCGATTTATGGAGCAACGTTTTTTAACGCGGCTCAGGAAATTTCCTTCAATCGACAACCCCACCGCGGGCCGGCCCCAGTCATATGGGCTCGAGGCATCGCGACTTTCCCTTGCAATCTGTACTTGACAGAACGCTGGACGTTTTAGAAGGACGAATATCTTATGGACGAAAGGAAGCGAGATAGCATGATTGCGTATCTCCGCCATCGCATGGAAGAGTTTGGTATCGAACCAGAAGATCTAGCTGCCGTGCTGGCGTCCGAGCCCTCGGCGCAAAAGGCGGAACGCTACCGTAGTGCGACGGGTGACAGTTGGGACGGCCAGGGCGAAATGCCCCAATGGCTTAAACAGGCAATCAGTGCGGGTCAATCAATTGACCACTTTGAAATGTCGGCAAAACCAGCGTCTGCCCCGCAGCCCAAAAAGCAGGTGGACTGGAAAAATGATCCGTTCGCTGGCAGTCCGTTAGCGCGCCCGAGCAACCGCTAAGTCGCGACCCCGCTGAGTTGCGGCTGAATGGCTCAGCGTAAAAAGACTGTCTCTGCATTCTCCCGCAGGACCTCCCAGGTCTGGCATGCCCCGCGTGCACGTGCCGGACAACGCGTCGTTCCCGCAATCGGTTTGCATCCATCTCTCCGTGCCTGCCGTATATCCGGTAAGAGCAGCGCAATAAATCGCTGCTTTCCAGGAACCGGTCATGATTTTCATCACCGGCATACGTCCAGCTCGCGGCAGCCCTAGCGCCTGATGAGCTCGCAAGGAGAATCGTGATGCGTCAATCAACGCTAAAAATCATCGCCGGTTGTGCGGCCGCTCTTGCTGCCTGTAGCTTTGCAAGCGGCCCGGCATTCGCGCAAGGCGGCGGTAATGGTCAGGGTGGCAGTGGCGGCGGTAATGCGCACAGCGCCGCCACGGCGGGCATGACCCATTGGGGCGACCCTGCTCCAAGTCCGATGGACGTAATGCCGGGAAGCCAAATGAAGAAAATGGATTCGCCCGACAATGGCATGCAGTCGATGTCGCCGGGCGATTCGATGAATCCCGCGAAAAGCGGGCAATAAAAGCAGTCTGCTGTTCCGCCGGCTGAAGCGTGATTCAGTCCGATCAGGCGCCGGCGATATCGACTCGTCGTGCGTCGCGATCGGAATTGGCGTGATCGTCGCGATGCCCGGTCAACTGGACAGCCAGATGGTTCGAGTGGTGTTCACTACCGCGGCGCATGTCATTGCCACCGGCTACTTCAGTGCGAAGAACCGAAGTCTGCGGGTCGAGCAAAGCCAATTGAGGCGACTCGATAAAGCCACTGACCTGCCGCACGATCTGCCAGAACACCTTGCCGAATAAGCGGGCCCGCTCTGACTCGTCCAGATGTTCGGCGAGCGGATCGGCAAAAGTCCAGTTGCGAAAAGCCGGTTCGCCAGGAAATACCGGTGCATGGTTTTTGTCGACGGATGCGTCCATCGCTATGACGAGGTCCATTCGCGGCGCCCACTCGCCGGTGAATTCCAGCCAGCTTTTCGGGCAAAGGACGCCGTGATCCGAAATGCCAGGCCGCAATTGCGCGCTTGCATGAGGATGAACTCGCGCGGCCGGTTCCGGTCCCGCACTAAATGCGTCAAACCGGTGCCCCGCCAGTTCGCGCAGCAAAGCCTCCGCGATAATGCTGCGTGCCGCATTGTCCCTGCAAAGAAACAGCACTTTATATTTTCTGGTCACGCTCACCCCGTACCCATGTTTTTTTTTTGCTTCTGGGTGCCATTCTGCCAACCCAGTCTTGCGCCCCCGTGACATTACGATTTCTTAATTCCCGACGCCACGGGAATTTGCACCAGGTGCCTGGCGATTCGACTCACGGGCACAATTCGCTGCCGACTCACTCCCGACTCTCTATCTATCGCAGACTTCGCACTGTAATGACGCGCAAGTGTACCAGCGCGACACTACGCCTTACATTTTCCTGTCTACCGCACCTGCGAGCCGAGGTACCTATATTGAACGGGCGTAGCGTTCTGTTTCACGTCGCGCTTTCACTATCGCCGCAATCCGACAGGATCCGGTTGGCTGCATCGCTTCCGTAAGCCGGCATCGCCGGAGTCGCGTCGAACGACACGGCTGCGGGCGACGGCGAACTGATCGCCTTGACGCCGTTCACAATACCCGGCGCCGCGACATAGGGAATAAACGCTGCAACCGCAACTACAACGATGAAGGTAAACATAGCCGTCGTACCTCTCGGGAATCGAAACGTGGAGGTGGGGCGAAGCGTAGCTTTCGCGGGAATCGATGGGGAGATCGCTCGCTGGAAAATAAAAAGGAGAGCGCAATCAACCGCTGCACGAGTCGGTTGCGAGCCTCATTCGGGGCCCGGCATTCTCCAGGCGTGGTGGCAATACAAGCCGTGCGCAATCTATTGCGCACGTCCGGACAGCTTCTCTTCCAGACGTGCTAATGATTCTAGAAGCGCAGATTCGAACGCTAAAGACCGTGGTCTATATCAATTCGGTCTACGTCTATGGTCTAGCGGCCACTACGTTATTCGTCACACGGCTGCGGATTGCGTGAGCTCGCGCGGCGATTCGTCAGACTGATCGTCGTTCGATCCGGAGCGCCTCATGAATGCAAACAATGCGACCGCGATTGTCGCCACTGAAGCGACACTCAGTTTCCGCTCGACCAATTTATTCCTGCGCCGCGCTCGCTCATACTTGACCCAGATCTTTGTCGCCCGCGCGACGCACCATGACGGGGCCTACCGGATGCTGAACAGAAACGCCATTTGCTCAGGCGCTTACCTCGATAGTTTTGATTCGCTGCCAGGCGAGATGCTGTGGAGCCTGGCACAGATCGACGCATCGCTTGCGCAGACCCTGCGGCAACGTCCGTCCGACGGCGATGTCTGGGTTTTCGCGTACGGCTCGTTAATGTGGAATCCGATCTCCGAATTCGACTGCCGCCGTATCGCGACGCTGCACGGCTGGCATCGCAGTTTCTGTATCCGGCTGATCGCAGGGCGCGGTACACCGGAGCAACCGGGGCGCATGCTCGCACTCGAACCCGGCGGGAGTACACAAGGTGTCGCATTGCGGCTGTGCCGCGCAACTGCCGCTGAAGAACTGCGGATTCTCTGGATCCGCGAGATGGTGACAGGCGCCTATCGTCCGAGCTGGGCATCCGTCACGCTCGACGACGGCACCCAGGTGTCGGCCATCGCCTTCGTTGCGGAACACGAGAATTCGCAATACGAAGGCGATTCGCGGGCCTCGGCGATTGCGCCGTCAATGGCCGTTGCCACGGGGCTGTTCGGCACGAATGCCGAGTATGTTTTCAAGCTGCAAAACGCATTGGCGGATTGCAGTCTGACCGATTCCTATATCGATGAACTCGCGTGCGAGTTGACGCGAATCAACAGTCGGGCCGCCTGACGCGCTAGAAACGCAAGCCGTTGAGGAACTGAAACCACAGGCCGCTGAGCGCACCAGCGGGATGGGCCGCAGCAGCGGATTCGTCGCGGCTGGATTGACTGGCCTGCTTGCCGCGCGTGTGATGATTGGGACCGTCTTCGTTCATTGGCCGCGCCTGCGTCTGCGCCTGATCGGACACAGTCGGCTCAGCAACGTCATCGGCTGGTGTAGCGGCATCCGCCGCCTTCGCTGCCTCGCGGCGCGACGCCTGCAATGCGGCCACGCTGTCGGCAATCTGGGCGGCTCGCTTCGCCTCGCATTGCCGTCCCAGCAACACGCCGAACAGCACGTCGCGATTGTGGCCCTCGTCCGCGAAACGGATCGCCACCGAGACCATTTCCGCATACGCTGCTTCGTCAGCCGCGCGCGCTGCTGCCTCACGCTTTGCCTGGGCCTGCTGCTGCCGCGTGCGCTGCGCCTCCCAGCCGCGCATCTGCTCCGCGTAGACCGCGTCGTACACCTTGCGCTGCGCGGGATCGGACAGGATCGCGTACGCGTCCTTGATTTCCTGAAAGGTGGCACGCGCTACTTCTTCCTGTGCGCCGTGATTGCGGTCGGGATGCCACTTCATCGCCGCTTTCCGGTAGGCCCGCTTGATCTCTTCTTCGGTGGCGTCCGTTTGCACGCCAAGCGTGTCATATAGGGTTGTCATTGCTTGCTCGACCTCGCCGGGAATCATCGCGGACCATCGTAGCATGCGAAAAACAGCGTCAGCGTGTCGGGCAGAAACATGCGCCCGGCGAAAAAAAAGCCCCGCCGCTCGCGCGGTGAGGCTTAACCCATGTCAAGGAGATGTCATGGAGGAGACGATTCGATGATAGCCACGCGTCATCGCACGCCCAACCAATGGTTCGCCATATGCTTATCTGACTTGTCTCACGCGGACTCAGGTACATCGCATGCTCCGTCTCAAGCACCGCATGGTTATATCGTTAGAACAAAAAGTCGCTTAGGTTCGCGTGCACGGGTCATTAAGATGACACTTCAAAGTCCGGTTCGCCCCGGCCCCTCGCTCGCGCACCCCGCACCAGCGCGCCGTGAGCCGCTACCGAAGGAGCATTTCGTTGACCCGATTCGATCACCACCGCCGGCCTCTCGTCATCGGCATTGGCGGCACCACACGCGCCGCTTCGTCGACTGAGCGGGCACTCAGCTTCGCGTTGCGCGGCGCCGAAGCCGCAGGCGCGAACACCCGCCTGTTCGGCGGCACGTTTTTGCATAGCCTGCCGCACTACGCGCCTGAGCAGCCCAATCGTACCGACGAACAGCTCGAACTGATCGAAGCCGTGCGCCATGCGGACGCGCTGATCATTGCCACGCCCGGCTATCACGGCGGCGTGTCGGGACTCGTCAAGAATGCGCTCGACACGCTGGAAGAACTGCGCGCCGATGAGCGTCCGTATCTTGACGGCCGCGCAGTAGGCTGCATCGTCACCGCCTATGGCTGGCAAGCCGCAGGGTCGGTACTCACGTCGCTGCGCTCGATCGTCCACGCATTGCGCGGCTGGCCCACGCCGTTCGGTGCAGGGATCAACACGCTGGAAACGCGCTTCGATTCCGTCGATACCTGCTCCGATCCGAAGGTTATCGACCAGCTCGCCACCGTCGGCCAGCAGGCCGCGCAATTCGCGCTCGCGTTCAACGCGCATCGCGCCACGCAGACCGAGCCGCTCGGTTCCGCCGTCGCTTCCACACCCACCGCCCGCCTGCTGCACGCGGTCTGATTCCGCTTCGTGCCCGATCGCGTGGACCCGCTGCGGCGGCCCACGCCATCGGCGTTTGCGCGAACCGTGCGGCACATAACAGACGCACGGTACCACGCCCGATAGTGTGATCGAACACAGCGAATATGTTCCGATCCGGGCGTTGGGATATCACTCCCGAACCCCGCTCATTTGCTTACGACGAAAGATTGGTTCACCCGCTGCGCAGCGCGCCCTACGCTTGACCCTGTCCACCAATTCGCCTTGTCTGCCGCAAGGTGCTACAGGGTTAGTCGCACGCACTGGATTTTCTGCAACGCACACGGGCACCTTAGTCGAGACCATGAATTCACATATTCGCTACAAGGGCTACGAAGTCGCGCCGGTCGCGCAACTGTTGCCCAACGGCCTATTCGCCGCCAACCTCACCATCGAGAAAGCCAGCGCGGACCACGGTAAAGCGTACTCGTTCGACGCGCTCGATTACTTCTTCGACGAAGAACATGCACTCGCGTATGCATTCCGATGGGGACGCATGTGGATCGATAATCATCAGTAAGTCGTGATGGGCCTGAATGGACTCCTGAGGCTGCGGAACAGCGCTGCAGTGATCCGCCATCACGGTCGACAAGGTCGTGTCGCCGATCGCGGCATGTACCGGCGCGAGACTCGCACACTTGCACCAACTCGTTTGCGATGAACCGCAGCGGGCGAACATCAGCCGCCTGCCCTCTCCGGCTATGCGCGTGAAGCGGTTGTGCCAGAATAGGCGGCACATCGAGTTCGCTCTCACGAGGCCACCATGCGCGATATCTCTCCCCTTTACGGCTTGCTTGTGTCCGCGCTTTATGCGGCCCCGCAACGACTGGGGGACACCCGGTCATGACATGGACCGTCGATGAACAACTCGCGCTAACCGCCACGCAAGCAGTCGAGGCGATCCAGTCTGGACGACTCAGCGCCACCGACTACGTCGCCACGTTGCTCGCCCGAGCCGCGTCGCTCGCTAACCTGAACGCGCTCACCACGCTCGATCTCGACGGCGCACTCGCTGCCGCGAAGCGCATCGATGGGTTGTCTGCGGCGCAGAAAGCCCAGTTGCCGCTTGCGGGCTTGCCTATCGTCGTCAAGGACAACATCAATACGGCTGGCATGCAGACGTCGGCGGGTACGCCCGCGCTCGCTGGCTTCATGCCGACCACGACCGCGCCATCCGTGCAGCGGTTGATCGATGCCGGCGCGATCGTGCTCGGCAAAGCCAACATGCACGAACTCGCATTCGGCATTACGAGCACGAACCTCGCCACGCATGCGGGTCCGGTGCGTAATCCGTACGACCCCTCGCTGATTCCCGGCGGCTCGTCAGGCGGCACTGCCGTGGCGATTGCCGCGCGCATCGTCCCGGCCGGCCTAGGCACCGACACAGGCGGCTCTACCCGCATTCCGGCCGCGTTGACCGGCATTGCGGGGTTTCGTCCGTCGGTAGGCAATGGCGGCGCTGAGCGGCGCTATCACGATCCAGACGCCGTCGTGCCGATCAGTCATACGCGCGATACAGTCGGGCCCATGGCGCGCACCGTCGCCGATATTGCGCTGCTCGACGGCGTGATAACCGGTGCCGGTGAATTGCCGGTACTCGCGTTGAATGGCTTGCGCATCGGTCTGCCCGAACCGCTTTGGGAGGGACTCGAACAGCAGGTGGAACAGGTGGCGCGTGCCGCGTTGACTCAACTCGGCGCAGCCGGCGTCGTGTTCGTGCCGCTGGCCATGAGCGATCTGGACTATCTGAACGGCATGGTCGGCAGTCCGATAGCAGTCCATGAAGCGCTCGACGACTTACGTGCGTGGCTCGTCGCCAATCACGCGCCGGTCAAAACGGTCGCGGAGCTTGCCGCTCGCATCGCGAGCCCCGACGTGCGCGAGATTTATGACGACGTACTCGCGGGCGCGCTGAGCGGCGAATACGAAGCGGCGCTGAATCACTGGCGGCCGCGCTTGCAGCAATACATCGCGGCGACGTTCGCCGATCAGCAGCTCGATGCGCTGCTATTTCCAACTACGCGCCTCGCCGCCGCACCGATCGACGACATCCTGGGTTCATCGACGGTCTCGATCGATGGCGGACCGTCGATCCCCACGATGAACGCCTTCCTGCGCAATACCGACCCGGCCAGCACGTCGGGCATTCCGGGCTTGTCGCTGGCTGCGGGGATGACGGCGAGCGGCTTGCCGGTCGGCCTCGAACTCGACGGCCCGCTCGGCGAAGACCGGCGCCTGCTGGCCATCGGCGTCGCGTTCGAACAATTGCTCGGCCCGTTACCCGCGCCTGTGCTTTGAGGTCCATCAGCCTCTCTCCCTATCTTCAGTCAAAGTGCCGATGACCACACCGACACCTGCCCGATCGCACAGACCATCCTTTCACTCCATGGTTCGATTTGCCGCCGCATTCGCGGTCGTGTTCACCGCATCGGCCTGTGCGCGCCTCGCTACAGTCGATTCCAATGCGCTGTGGAAGATCGTCGACATTCGCTGCGTACCGTCGCAGGAGGCAACCGGCACGCCGGGTCAATGCACGGTGGTCGACCTCGACAAACGCTATGTGATCCTGAAGGATATTGTTGGACGCTCGCAGCATCTGCTGATTCCGACCGACCGCATCACAGGAATTGAAAGCCCGTTGCTGCTGGCCCCGCATGCGAAGGACTACTGGGTCGATGCGTGGGATTCACGGCAATACGTCGAGCACGCGGTCGCGCGCACGTTGCCGGATAACGAGCTTGGCCTCGAAATCAACTCGCCGTATCGCCGCTCGCAAAACCAGCTGCACATTCATATCGATTGCATGCACGCCGACGTCAGCGCAGCATTTGCGCGGCACGCGAAAGACGCGCCTGGCCAGTGGCATTGGGATACGTTCGACGGCAATCGTTACCGGGTCATGCGGGTGACGTCGCTTGCCGACGCCAGCAATCCTTTCCGCATCGTCGCGCGCGACAACCCGGGTGAAGCGGCGATGGCACGGCAAACCATTCTGGTGACGGGTGCCGGCCCATCCGCTGCCGAAGACGGCTGGCTGATCGTGAATAGCGACATCGATCTGAAGAATGGAAGCGGTACCGCCGAAGGCTTTCTCGATCATCAATGCCGTGTAGCAGACGCTCAATAAACGCCGAAAAAATGCGCGTGGCTGCAATCTCGTGAGTAGCCTATGCACGATTGAGCAGAAGCATTGCTTAACAAAATGGTTCTGGCGTCGCGCATTGATCCTTAGGATCGGTCTTGAACATGGTTTTCCTGACTGGTCTTATGGCGATTTATCTCGACGACACGCAGCGCACCACTATCGCCGGACTGGCATCTAGCTGGGCATGGCGTACGCAATGGCCGACCTGGTTGCTGATTGCGTCGATATACAGCGGATGGTTTGGCGTGGCACTGCATGCGCGAGCGCTCGGCTTGCCACTGACAGCACTGCTGCTTGCAATACTCAGCACGTGGTACATGTCGTTGCAACACGAACTGCTGCACGGCCACCCGACCCGCTCTCCGTTTATCAATGCGCTGCTGGGCTTCGCGCCGCTTGCCGTGTGGTTCCCCTACCGCATCTATCGCGATTCGCATCTTCGACATCACGACGATCCGCATCTGACTCATCCCGGGCAAGACCCGGAAAGCTACTTCGTCAGCGAGCACGTGTGGCAAAGCGCTGGATCGGCGATTCGTGCGTTGCTGGCGTTCCGCAATACGTTTATCGGCCGACTGCTGGTGGGGCCCGCGTTTGCAATCGCGGCCACGATGGCCGACGCGCTTGGCAAGATCAGACGCGGCGACTGGCGCGACGTACCTGCGTGGCTGGCGCATTGCATCGCGTTGGGCGTGCTCACGATGTGGTTGCAGCAGGCTTGCACGATACCGGCGTGGGTATTTATTCTGTGCGTTGGTTATGGCGCGCTGTCGCTGGGCTCGGTTCGTTCGTTTCATGAACATCGCGCAGCGAGCGACCCGACGCATCGGACGGTAATCAATGAGGCCGCGTGGGGCTGGCGAGTGCTGTTTCTGAACAACAACTACCATCTGGTTCATCACGACTTGCCGCATGTGCCGTGGTTTGCGATTCGGAATGTCTATGAGCGGTCGCGCCAGCAGTATGTTGCACGCTCAGGAGGCTTTCTGGTCAAGGGCTACAGCGAATGGTTCACGCGCTATGGAATTACTGCGGTAGCGCATCCGGTCGCTGGCGGGAGCGCCCATCGTTTTCCGCAAAATTCGCCAGCTTCTGCCGGCTTTGCAGGTAAATTGCAGGTGAAATTCGTGGCAGTTGTCCGTGACGGAACTCGCCAGGAAGCTCACCTATCGGCTCCTGCGGAACGCAAAACCACCAGCCAGATCCTATAAGCTCACCCACCGCGATTCGACGGATTTATACGTATCGATACATAGAGCCTTATTGGCTCGCCGCGCTCGCCGGGGTGCTCACCACCGGCGCTTCGCTAGCCGCCGGATCCGTGGCGCTAGCAGCCCCGCCGGCAGAACTGTCCACGCGCCTGGCAGCGTCGCTGCTGCCTGGCGTGCCACTGCCGCCAGCGGAATTGCTCATCACGCCGCTGCTTTCAGAGTTCAACGCGCCTGGATTGCCGTTATCTGTCCGCTTGCACCCGGACGCCACCACGGTCAGCGCGGCAATGACGACACAAAGGACCTGCTTGCTCATAGCGTGATTCATGACCTGATGCCTCCAAGTGGATGCAACGTCAAATTGACCTTTGAGTTGCGCGCCCCGACATGACAAATGCAGCATCGGTCATGCCTGATCCAGCGTTGCGCAATACAGCCGGCGTTGTGAGGAATGGGGGTTGCTAGTTCGCTCTATGACGCGTGATGGCGATCAGCCGATAGATCAGCCGATAACCACTGCGGTTTATCTGTTGGGACTGGGTCGCATCCCCGTCCCAACACACCAATTTGCGGGAGTCATGATGAACCAAGTAGACCTGGACCAACGCCTGGAAGAAATAGAGCTCGCACTGGCCGGTATTGTCGAATCGCCCAAGGCACCGTCTATCAGTAGTTACGACGAAGGCGAACGCTTATTTCTGCAACTATCCTGGGTTGTCGATTCGCATGCCGATACGACTCTCGACAAGCGATGTGCCATTACAGTGGCCATGACCCGCGCGCAGTTCGAGCGCTATGCTTCGCTGGACACGGCGCAACGCAAAAACTGGCAAGCGCGGCTCGCCGAATGGGTGAATCAACGGTTCGGGGAGCGTCCAAATCCGCAGGCATTGGAGGGAGACTGCGCGGTGGAACTTCAGTTGCCGAATGAGTTTCTTTGATTCACCACGCGGTCTTTCGGAACAAAGCTTGCGCAGGTCGCACTCGATTCATTGCTGCGGCGCGCATCGCGCTCTTACCGCGAAAGGATATGTTGTCACGCCGGTCGCCGGATGGCTCCGTTAGAACACGCGCGTCGGCAGACGATTTGCTTCGGTCAACTGCCGCCTGACGCCCGGTTAGCACCCGACGCCGAAGCCGGCGTCGCTGTTCCCGACTTATGATGCATTTTTCCGTGGGCATTATTCGTGGCGGCCGCGCTCGGGCTTTTGCCAGACCCGCTGGAAGAAGGCGTAGCTGTCGACCCTTCACCACTAGGATTACCCGTACCTGTGGCCCCTTTGGCCTCGGCGGCGCCACCGTTCATGCCCTGAGAAAACGCGCCGCCTGAAATGACTAACAACGCCGAACACACGATAGCCTTCATCGCAACTCTCATATCAGCCTCCTTGCATGCAGCGGTCATCAACATCGGAAAGCGGTAATCGCCTTGCAGCATCGCCGCAATCCGTATGCCGCACCGCAAGCATCAGCGCTTTGTAAAGAGCGACTGGGTTTCCGACTTTGATTGCCTCGCATCCAAACTGTTCGTTGCAGCGCATCTCCACTGACGCAGCGCATACGTGGACGCACATTACCCACCTGCCTTCGTCACTCGCCAGACCGTATTGCCGACATCGTCGGCAATGACAAGCGCACCATCCCGATCCTGCGTGAGTCCGACCGGTGCGCCGTACGATTCTTTCTCGTCGTCGGAGACAAAACCCGTGACGACCGGTATTGGCGTGCCGACGGGTTTGCCGTTCTGAAAGGCGACATACGTTACCGCGTAGCCACTGAGCGGAGACCGATTCCAGCTACCGTGCTCGCCAATAAACGCACCGCCGCGATATTGGGCAGGCAGATTGTTGCCGGTATAAAAAAACAGGCCGAGCGGAGCGACATGCGAGCCAATCGAATAATCCGGGCGGATTGCCTTCGCCACCATGTCCGGGCGCTGGGGCTGCGCGCGCGGATCGACATGTTGACCCCAGTAGCTATACGGCCACCCATAAAATCCACCTTCGTGGACCGAGGTCAAGTAGTCGGGAACGAGATCCGCACCGATCTCGTCGCGTTCGTTCGCAACTGCCCACAGGCGTCCTGTTTGTGGTTCCCATTGCAGTCCCGTCGGATTGCGGATCCCGGCCGCGTAGATTCGACTGCCGCCCGTCGCAATATCGACTTCGAGTACATTAGCGCGCCGGTACTCGACGTCCAGACCGTTTTCACCGACATTACTGTTCGAGCCAACGCCGACATAGAGCTTCTTGCCATCTGGACTCGCGAGCAATGCTTTCGTCCAGTGATGGTTTATCTTGTCCGGAAGATCGGTCAGTTCTACTCCGGGGGTCGTCATACTGGTGTCACCCGTGCGATACGGAAACTTCAGGATTGCATCCGTATCCGCCACATAGAGTGTGTCGCCGATCAATTGCATGCCGAACGGCGAATGCAGGTGGTCGATGAACACATATTTGTCCCACAGCCCGCTGCCGTCGGTCCGCTTTCGCAACAACGTAATGCGATTGGCGCCTTTCGCCTTTTTGCCGGACCGCGACGTGATAATGCCCGCTATCAGCTGTTTCGGCGTGGTCACGGGTTCCGCGTCGGGACTATTCGATTCCGCGACCAGAATGTCGCCGTTCGGAAGTGCATAAACCTGACGGGGATGCTGGAGCCCCGACGCGATAGCCTCGATTTGCAGACCCTCTGCCACCTTTGGCTTTTTGCCGGGCTGCCATCCAACATATTTGGGAACCTGGATCGGGGGCGCAAGGAAATTGTGCGCGCCGGGCAACGGCGGCTCGCCCCCAGCCTGCTTCGACGGATCGTAAGTGGCCTGCTCGTTGCACCCGCTCACGAGGATTGCAAGCGCGATCGCAAAAGAACAGCTGACGATGGTCCTAGTCATGAGCCGTCCCCTTCGAATGGAAACCGTTCAACCCAACAACGAATTGTCCGATGCTCAACAACAGCACGGTAATGACCGACAAAATGACGTTGGTGGGGACGATGCCGTAGGCGTCGCGGCTATGGACAAACGCATTGAAAATCGCCGCAATAATGCCCAGAAGATTGAGCCAGAAATCGAGTTTCTCCACGCCCGTCACTGTGCGGCGCGCTGAAATCCATACATGGACCAGATTGATGACTCGCGGGATCACCGCAAAGAACAACCCAGCCGTTACTAGCCACGCTGCGCCCTTGCCCCAGAACACATTTCGCGTGACGGCGTAGGTTATGTCGAACACAAGCGTGCCGACAAAGAGGCCGTACGGGATCGGATTGAGCAGATCGAAAATGGCCATGGCGAATCTCGATCCATAAGTGCGGGTAGCTGGAATCATCTCTTTGATCCTTGTCTTCTTTGCGCCCGCGTAAAGGGCAACTTATCGGACACATGGCACAAGGGTTTGCTGTTAATGTCGCCGCGCTCGCCAGGCCTCCCCTGCTTATGGCCGACGGACGCTTTAACAGAAGCTTTCATGTGCGAGTGCGAAAGGTCGATGGAGGTGCACGCTCGCAGAAGCATTTTCTTGTTCGAAGCGCGTCGGCGCTGTGGCGATGGCCCCACCCCTCGCGCGCATGCTGTCATTACCGGCGTGATGCGCCGCTTTACACGCCGAAAAGCCGCATGCCAACACAGCGAAGGCAACTGCAACCAAGATTGATCGTTTCATTTGATCCTCCTCGCGCCGTCTATAACGGCACGTACGAATCAAGTCATTCAGATGCAAATTCCGACGAGATCCGCGGCACGGCAATTCCATTGAACACGGTGGCACCGTACGACTTTTGTAGCAGGCGACGTACCCGCTATATGTCCGGTTCGCGCTGTGAGTCCCGCCTTCACGCTTCCCTTGGCGCCAGGATCGCTGCTTGCTCGCCCACCCGTTGGTATGCCGCCGCGACGCAATCTGTGGAGCTCTGCCATGACTTCAATTCCCGACCCCGGTCCCCCGTCCGATTCGGCAGAAGCAACCGCCGACCGCGGCAGGGTCCGACGCGGCGACAGTCTCGACGACGCCCCGAGTTCCGAGCGACGGCGCACGATGCTCAAAGCCGCGGTGGCTGGAGGAGCAGGCTTGCTGGCAACGCGGACCACCGCAGTGCGGGCCGCCGCGACATCTTCGGGACAACCCGTCAGTTCCGCTCCCCAGCCGCCCTTCTCGCCGGAGGACAATGCATCGACTGCCGAGGTGATCGTTCAAACGCTGCTGGCGTGGGACGTCGACCACGTCTTCGGGATCGTGGGCGATGGGATCAACCCGATGATCGAAGCATTGCGGCAACATCGGGACAAAATCCGCTTCGTCGGCGTGCGCCATGAGGAAGCGGCAGCATTCATGGCATCGGGATGGGCGAAGGCGACCGGCCGTCTCGGTGTATGTATCGCCACGACCGGTCCCGGTGCGGTGCATCTGATGAACGGGCTTTACGATGCGCATTTTGACGGTGCGCCGGTGCTCGCGATCACGGGCCTCACGTTTCACGATCTCCTGGGTACGCGTTTTCAGCAGGGCGTGGACACGACCGCCTTGATGCAGGACGTCGCGCTGTACAACACGGTCGTGACGGGGCCGCGACATGCGCTCATCGTCACCGACATCGCATGCAGAAGCGCACTTGGTGCGCGCGGCGTCGCGCACCTGACTATCTCGAAAGACGTTCAGGCGATGCGTCTCGCCGATGACAAGGCGTCGATGGAGAACCATGGCTTGCGTACGTCGACTGCGTGGCGCCAGCCCGCGTCCGCGCCATCGGACGCGCAGTTGCGGGCGGCCGCCGATGTCATCAATGCAGGCAGCCGTGTAGCGATTCTTGCCGGACAAGGCGCGCTCGGCGCGACAGAGGAACTGGAGCAGATCGCGAGCCGGCTTAACGCGCCCGTAGCCAAAGCATTGCTAGGCCGAGCCGTGCTGCCCGACGATTCACCGTTTTCAACTGGCGGCATTGGCCACCTTGGCACCGTACCTTCGGAAGAAGCGATGCATCGCTGCGACACCGTCCTTATCTTCGGCTCGACCATGCCGTGGGTCGACTCGTATCCGAAGCCCGGGACTGCCCGCGGCGTTCAGATCGACGTCAAGGCCGAGCGGATCGGCCTGCGTTATCCGGTCGAAGTCGGGCTGGTCGGTGACACGAAGGAAACGCTGCGCGCGCTGCTACCGTTGCTGCATCAGAAGGACGATGCGTTTCTTCACGACATCCAGGCTCAGGTGACGCAATGGAACACACTGCTCGACCGGGTCGCCTCATCGGAGCGCACGCCCATACGGCCGCAACGTGTAATCCGCGCGGTCAGTGACGCACTGGCTCCTGATGCGATTGTCTGTCTCGATTGTGGTGCCAATACGCACTTTGCCGCGCGCTTTCTCACGCTGCGTCGCGAGCAGCAACTGATCGCCACAGGAATGCTCGCGACGATGGCGCCCGGACTACCGTTTGCGATTGCCGCACAACTGGCTAATCCTCGCCGGCAGGTGGTGGCGATCGTCGGTGACGGGGGGCTCGCGATGCTGATGGCCGAACTGTCGACGGCAGTGATGAACCGCTTGCCGATCAAGGTCATCGTGATGCGCAATGACATGCTTGCGGAAGTCGTGTTCGAACAGAAGGAGTTGGGTAACCCGCCTTACGGTTGCGAACTCGGTGGTATCGACTTTGCGCAAGTCGCGGCGGCATGTGGTGCAGCGGGTTCGAATTGTAAAGACCCGCATCTGTTGCGCGCTGCGCTTGCAGCGACGCTTGGTTCGCCAGGCACTGCGCTACTCGAGGTTCACGTCGATCCGGCTGAGCCGATTACAACGCCCGAAAAGCTGAAGGCGTGAAGGATGGAAGAAGGGATGGGATGTCGGCGATTCGCGTGAATGTGTTGCTTGCAGGCACGATCGTTATCGGAGAAATGACGGCCGATCAACATTCAGCACGCCCGCAGCGGCGTCGGCCCGTCTCGTCTTTTCACGTTCATTACCGGCAGGCGTGCGAACGGCACGCGACTTACGACACCACGCGTTCGCCGGAAAAAACGCACAAATACAACCATCAGTCCGCGACCGCGAATCCCTGCAATTGCGACGCTGCCTCGTGAGCCCCGAAGATGGAAATCGACTATCAGCCGATTTTGCTAAGCACCTCAGCAGTTCGCTCATAACGATAGCCAGATTTGTTGGTTTCAGCATGGCCGTCATGTTGATTAAAGTCACCGGATAACACCCTCGGCTTCAACCGGCTAATCACATGCAAACAATCCATCGCAGACTGAAACACACCCTCTTCGCGCTGCTGGCTATGGTCGCTTGCGGCACCAATGTCACCGCTCACGCGCAGGACGACGCCGCTGATAAAAGCGTGCCGTCGCTCAAAGGCAAGCGGATCGGCATTACTGCGGCCGGCACCGATCACTACTGGGATCTGAAGGCGTATCAAGGCGCCGTTGACGAAGTCAAGCGCCTGGGCGGCACGCCGATCGCGCTCGACGCAGGCCGTAACGATAACCGCCAGATTGCGCAAATCCAGACGCTGATCGCACAGAAGCCCGACGCAATCGTCGAACAGCTGGGCACGGCTAGCGTGCTGGAGCCGTGGTTGCAGAAAATCCGCCAGGCCGGCATACCGCTCTTCACGATCGATACCGCTTCGCCGTCGAGTCTGAACGACACCACGTCGGACAATTTCTTTATCGGCGAACAACTGGCGTTGAAGCTCGTCAACGACATTCACGGCGAAGGAAACATCCTGGTCTTCAATGGCTTTTACGGCGTGCCGGTTTGCGCGATCCGCTATGACCAGCTCAAGGCGGTTCTGAAGTACTACCCGAAGGTTCACATCATCGAACCAGAACTGCGCGATGTCATTCCGAACACCGTGCAAAGCGCGTATGCGCAGGTCAGCCAATTGCTCGCGAAATACCCGAAGGGACAGGTTTCAGCGATCTGGGCAGCGTGGGATGTACCGCAAGTGGGCGCGACCCAGGCCGTGGACGCCGCGCATCGCTCGGAAATCAGGACCTATGCGGTAGACGGCAGTCCTGACGTGGTCAACCTGGTCAAGGATCAGAAGTCGAGCGCCGCTGCCGTCGTCGCGCAACAGCCGGCCCTGATCGGCAAGACCGCCGTCGACAACGTCGCGCGTTATCTGGCAGGCCAGAAAGATCTGCCGCCGTACACCTATGTACCGTCCATCCTGGTCACAAAAGACAACGCCGGCTCGATCCAGCAAACTCTCGGACAGGTCGCACAGAATGGCGTGGTCGCCGCGAAATGACGAAGGAACTGCCCGCCTCTGCCTTGGTACTGCGTGATATCGTCAAACAGTTCAACGGCGTGCCTGCGCTTCGCGGTGCGTCGCTGGAGGTAAAGCGCGGCACAGTACACGGTTTGATCGGGCAAAACGGCGCAGGCAAATCGACGCTGATCAAGATTCTCGCGGGCCTCCATGCAGCGGATAGCGGCGCGATTGCGGTAGACGGGGTAGACGTGAGTCTGACCGGCAGCGCATCGCGCGACGCACTCGCGCAGATCGGCTTCATTCATCAGGAGCGTTTGCTGCCCGCCACCTTCACCGTGGCCGAAGCGCTGCTGACCGGTAACGAGCCGACGCTTGGCAGCCACGGCGGGCGCTTTGCACGGCACCGTTCCGCTATCGGTATTCTCGATACGCGCCGGATGCAACATGACGCACGCGCCGCAATCGCTGCGCACTTCAACGTCGATCTTGCGCCCAACCGGTTGATCGCCGAGTTGAGCGTGGCCGAGCAGCAGATCGTGCAGATTACCCGCGCACTGATGCGCGAGCCGCGCATTCTGGTTTTCGACGAGCCCACGGCGGCGCTCGTCAGTCGTGAAGTCGAGCATCTGCTTCAGACCATCGACCGCTTGCGGCAACGCGGCCTGACGATCCTCTACGTCTCCCATCACCTGAATGAGATTGCCGCCATCTGCGATCGTGTCACGGTCTTGCGCGACGGCAAGGATGTCGCTCATGTCGACGCCCGAACGACTTCGACCGAGACGCTGGTCACCGCGATGATTGGCGTCGAAATGGCCAAACGCACCGCACGCCCGGCCCGCACCGCCGGAGCGCCACTGCTGTCGGTCCGTGGGCTTGGCGCAGACAACCGCTTCGAACAGGTGTCCTTCGACCTGCGGCGCGGCGAGATTGTCGGCGTGACCGGCTTACTCGGGTCTGGCGGCAAACAACTCGTGCGCAGTCTGTTCGGACTGGAACGCAACGTACGGGGTGATATCGCCATAGACGGCAAACCGCTTCGTCTGCGAAAACCTGCTGATGCAGTGCGTGCGGGTATCGCCTTCGTTCCGGAGGATCGGCGCGCGCACGGCGTCGCACCGTCGCTGAGTGTGCGCGAAAACATCACGCTGTCGAATCTTGCGCGCTTCAGCCGCTTCGGACTGGTCGCGAAACGCAGCGAACGCGATGCCGTGCGGCAAATGATCGACGCGCTCAACATCCGCACGCCGGGTGCGGACGCGCCAGTGCGCCATCTATCGGGCGGCAACCAGCAGAAAGTCGCCCTGGCGAAATGGTTGATACGGGGATCGAGTCACACCACACCGGTCTATCTGCTCGACGAGCCGACCGTGGGCGTCGACATCGGCGCGAAAACCGAGATATATCGTCTACTCGACCGGCTCGCAGATGAAGGCGCCGCCGTGCTGCTGTTTTCGAGTGACCTGATCGAACTGCTCGAAGTCACGGACCGTGTGCTGGTGATGACGCGCGGACGCATCGTCAAGGAATTGATCTCGCGCGACGCCGACAGTCAGGACGTGCTGGCCTGGGCCACTGGCGCGCGCAACGTTGAAGCGCCTGACATAGCGCGACCCAGCCACCTACCTTTGCATCAGGAGAACGTTGCATGAGCAACGCACTTGGCAGCGCTCGACCACGATCTCGCGTCGGGTTGCCGGCGGGATGGTTCGGTGCGCAGTTCTGGCTTCGCAGTGGCGCCGTGCTGGCCTTCGCGCTGGTGTTTCTGGCATTTGCCGCGAGTTCGCCGCTGTTTCTCACGGTGAGTAATCTGGCGAACGTGCTGCAGCAATCGGTTGTCGTCGGGATTCTTGGCTTTGGCCTGACGGCGGTGCTGATTGGCGGTGGCGCGGATCCGATCAAAGGCGGCCTCGATCTGTCGATTGCGGCAAACATGGGCTGGTGCGCGGCAGTCTACGCAGTGACGTTGCGTGACGGCCTGCCCGAAAGCGTGGCGCTCGCACTCACCGTTGCGGCGGGTGCAGCACTCGGCGCGCTGAATGCGTTTGCCGTGATCGCGTTGGGCATCTTTCCGCTGCTCGCCACGCTGACCACGATGAATATCGCCGCGGGACTGGAACTCGTTCTGACACAGAACACCTCCGTGCCGGTCGCGTCGCCCGTGATGGCTTTCCTGCTGGACAGCGGCCCTTTCAACGTGCCGCATCTCGCCTACGCGCTCGTCGTAGTCGCCGTGCTTTTTACCACGCTGATTCACTACACGCCGTTCGGCCTGCGACTGCGCGCCACCGGCGCGCATCGCGACGCGGCGCGGGCTGCGGGCATTGCCACGCGTGGCTACGTCGCGGCCAGTTACGTGGTCAGCGGCATCGCGGCGGCGCTCGCGGCGCTGGCATCTTCGGCACTCTTGAGCGGCAGTTCGCCCGGCGCGGGCGAAAACCTGCTGGCCGTGATCGCAGCGGCTTTGCTCGGCGTGGTGTTTTCGCGCCGACTCGTACCGACCATTCCCGGCACACTACTCGCCGTGCTTTTTATCGGCATCGTCAACAACGGCTTTCAACTCGACAATGTGTCGAGCTACTGGGTCAACGGCGTCGAGGGCATGCTGATCCTGTTCGTCGTGGCCACCACAGCCGTGATCCGTCGAAGCCACACCGGGAACCATGCGAATGATTGAACGGATTGCGCGCCTGCAACGCTTTGCGCTGATCGCTGCGTTGATCGGGATCGTTGCCTTTTTCGCGGCTTTCGCGCCGGGCTTCGCGCGCGTTGATAACCTCGCCGATGTTTTGCTCAACAACTTCGCGCTACTGGCGATTGCGTCGCTTGGAATGACGCTGGCGTTGTCGATTGGTGCGATTGATCTGTCACTAGGTACCTCGATCGATGTCGCCAGTCTCGTGTTCGTGCTGCTGAGCGCGCATCAGATGAGCCTGCCCGTTGCGCTGCTTGGCGGTCTCGCCGCTGCGTTCGCGGTCGGCGCACTGAACAGCGTGCTAATCGCGAGTCTGGGGATTGCGCCTTTCCTCGCGACGCTCGGCACGCTGTTCATCGGACAGACGGTCCAGCAACTCGCCACCGATGGCGGACAACCGGTCTATCTGCTGAACGTGGCTTTATCGCCGTATTTCAGCGAGCTGGCTCACGGTACGTTGGCCGGGGTTCCCGTGCCGCTATGGGTGGTCGCGTTGTTCGCGATCGTGGTCCACGTGGCGCTGGCCCGCTCCGTGTTCGGTCGGCAGGCAAGCGCGCTCGGCGAGCAGCCTGGCGTTGCACGTTACTCCGGGCTGCCAGTGGGCGCGATCATTTCGTGGACGTTTGTCGCGAGTGCGCTGATCTATGGTGTGGTCGGCGTACTGCTGTCGTCGACGGTGAAAGCGTACGTGCCGCAAGCCGGTAACGGGTATCTGCTGAACGCGATCGGTGCGACCTTTATTGGTACCACGCTGTCTCCCACGCGGCGGCCCGGCGTCATTGGCACGCTGCTAGGGGTGCTGCTGATCAGCCTGGTTGCCAACGGTCTGTTGCTGATCGGGTGGAATTTTTACTGGCAACAGGTCGCCACTGGCGTACTGATCTTCGCAGTGCTCGCGTTGAGCTTCGTCCAGCGCAGTGGGCGGTTCGCGTGAGATGGGACGCTATTCGACCTGAGGTAATGCGGCGCACCCTCCATGCATACGCGAATTGCAGCGTTGACCGGTGCTGACCTACCTGCTCCTCTTCGCCACGAACGCGAACAACCACCAGCCGGCCAGCATGGCGGGCAGAAAATAGAGTGCCTCGGTGTCAGGAGCCGCAAGCAGCGCGATAGCCGGCCCAGGACAGTAGCCCGACAGCCCCCATCCAATGCCAAAAATCGTCGCGCCCGCAATCAGATTGCGATCGATCGGCTTCGTGGTCGGCAAATCGAAAGACTCCGCCAGAAGCGGTGAATGTCGGCGCAAGATATAACGGAACGCGACGGCGCTGACCGCTACCGCCCCGCCCAATACAAACAGCAGACTCGGGTCCCAGGGCCCAGCCACATCCAGAAAGCCCAATACCTTTTGTGGGCGGGTCATTCCCGCTAGTGCAAGCCCGATGCCGAACAGCAATCCGCACGCAAGGCTGGCCAGATATCGCAGCGGCTTCATTGGACCCCCAACACGTGGCGCATGACGTAGGTCGTCGCAATGCCCGCAACGAGAAAAACCCCCGTCGCGACAATAGACCGCCGGGAAAAACGGGCGATGCCACATACGCCGTGTCCGCTGGTACACCCGCGCGCGAGCGCCGTGCCGAAACCGACTGCGAGCCCTCCGGCAACCAGTATGGCAGGCGGGAATCCTGGTCTTACGCGAGGTATTGCGTCACCCTGTCCTGTGCGTGCGGCCACCCAGTAGTAGAGCCATGCACCACCAATCAGGCCAGCCAGAAACAACCCGCGCCACATCAGCCCGCTGCGGTCCAGCGACAGCAGCCCTCGCGCAATGCCGCTGATGCCGGCAATCCGGCCGTTGAGCCAGAGCAGCGCTGAGGCCGAAAGCCCGATCAGCACGCCGCCAGCCAGCGCGCTATAGGGCGAGAAAGATTCCATAGGATGCCTCGGCTGAAAACACGCAACAGCCTATTTTGGCGCAGTTTTCTAACGCGACACGCTGGCATGCCTCACAAATTTTGTTCAGTGCCGAACAGCTGGCCGGGCCGCCCTCTCAATCTTTCCATGTGTCCGGCACATTTTGCGTTAGCGTCGAGACAAAACGCGCGGTGTCGGGCTCGCGAGGCCGGGTGAAAATCTCGCGTGACGGCCCCGCTTCCACCACGACACCGTTGTTGAGAAACACCACGTCTCGCGCGATCAGCGCTGCGAGACGCAGGTCATGAGTTGCCATTAACATGGTCATTCCTTCGACGGCGAGTTGTTTGAGTACTTCGACTACTTCAACCGCCAGCCCCGGATCGAGTGCCGAGGTTGGCTCATCACACAGCAAAACCTCGGGCGACGGCGCTAGCGCCCGTGCGATCGCGACGCGCTGCTGCTGTCCACCAGAAAGCGTCGCGGGCCAAGCGTCGGCCTTATGCGCGATGCCGACCTTCGTCAGCAGTTCGTGCGCGCGATCCCGGGCTCGGGCCTTGTTCCACTTCTGAACGGTAAGCAGTCCCTCCGTGACGTTCTGCATCACCGTCAAATGCGGAAATAACTGAAAATTCTGGAACACCATGCCGGTGCGCCGCCGGATGGCTAGCAGCGCATCGCGCGCTGGTGGCTGGTCGCGGCTGAATTCGAGGCGCTGACCGCCCACTTCGAGGGCTCCCCCGTCGGGAATTTCGAGCAGATTCACGCAACGCAGCAGCGTGCTCTTGCCACTGCCCGATGGGCCAATTAATGCGGTGACGCTGCCGGGTGCAAGCGTCAGATCCACCGAACTCAACACCTGATGCTCGCCGAAAACCTTATCGATTTTTTCCAGTTTGATCATCGGTTGCCTGCGTCAAAAAGGGCATGCCGGCCAAATCGCCGTTCGAGCCGGACCTGTGCCGATGACAACACGGAACTAAAGACGAGGTAGATGAGCGCGGCCTCCGTGTACAGAATCAACGGCTCGTAGGTGACTGAGGCAATGCGTTGCGCCGCCTGAAAGACCTCCGGCACGGTCAGCACGGCGGCGAGCGACGTATCCTTCACAAGCGAGATGAACGAGTTGGACAAAGGCGGCAGCGCGACCCTCGCGGCTTGCGGCAGGATCACACGGCGCAGCGCTTCCGCGCGCGTCATCCCTATTGAATAGGCGGCTTCCCACTGACCTTTCGGAATGGACTCCACCACGCCTCGGATCACTTCCGAGTTGTATGCGCCCACATTAAGCGAGAATCCAATAATGGCCGCCGTCAGCGGATCAAGCACGATCCCCACGTTGGGCAAGCCGTAGAAAATCACGAACAGCTGCACCAGCAACGGGGATCCTCGAATCAGCCACACGTAAAAGCGTACGATGGCCACCAGCCAGCGCGGACCGAACAGGCGTATCAACGCTGCTGCGAACGCCAGTGCCAACCCGAGACTGAATGAAGCCAAAGTGAGCGGCACTGTAAATACAAGCCCCGCATAGAGCAGGGGCCACAGCGACTGTGCCATCAGATGCAACCAGGGCGGCATGATTCAGTTCCGTCCAGCGCTTACTGTGAGACGTCTTTGCCAAAGTACTTCTGCGAGATCTTCTCGTAGGTGCCGTCGGACTTGATATCAGCGAGCGCCTTGTCGATGGCGGCCACCAGTTCGGGACTACCCTTGCGCAGCAGAACCGCCGACTTGTCGCTATCGGCGGAATTGTCGATTGCTACGATTTTTACCCGCGCATCCGGCTTGTGTTTTTTGAAGTCGAGAAACGACAATGAATCGTTGACTGTCGCATCGACACGCCCCGATGTCAGCAGATCGATCGATTCGTTAAAGCCCTGGACGCTGACCACGTCCGCGCCGTGGTCCCTGGCGATCTTGCCGAAATTGCTGGTCAGCGTATTAGCGGATTTTTTGCCTTTCAGGTCGTCGAAAGTCTTGATCGTCGTGTTGTCCGAGCGCACGATCAGCGCCGCGTGCGAAGCAATATAGGGCGTGGAAAAGTCGTATTTCGCTTTGCGCGCGTCTGTCACGGCGACTTCGTTGATCACCGCGTCATAACGATTGACATCGAGACCGGCAATCAGGCCGTCCCACTTGCCCTCGACGAATTCCGGCTTCACGCCGAGACGTCTCGCGATCTCGGTCGCGATCTCGACGTCGAAACCCGTCAGCTTGCCGGATTCGTCGTGGTAAGTAAAAGGTGCGTAAGTACCCTCGGTGCCTACCTTGAATACCCCTGATGTCTTGATCTGGGTGAGCTCGTCTGCCGCAAATGCCGGAGTGACGGCAACGGCCTGCAGCAACGCAAACAACAGGACGGTACGAATCGATTTCATGAGAGTGGGCTCCGCAGAGATAGAGATGAGAACTCGGTTCCCGCCAGCAACTGGATCACCAGCGTGGGCGGACTCTAGCAAAGGCCCCTGACTTCCACAAAGCATCAAGTTATCGATGAATATGCAGCATGGTAATAAGCCTGAATTTCGAAAAATAACCGATACGTTCGCGGAATCTCCAGCCGAATCTGAACGCACAGGCGTCTGCGCGACGCGTCACCCTCCCCCTGCACTCTTCGCGAAATATCGATAGCGCGTGAGCTTATTTGCGCGGCCGCGGAGTCGAGCCCGACGGCCGCCAATCACACTACCGCGTCATTGCCGCACGACACCCGCGCTTGCAAGAATCGCATGCAACAGCACATCGGCACCCGCCGATGCCCACTCCGGTGTGATCGCTTCAGCTTCGTTATGACTCAAGCCGCCGACGCAGGGGATGAAGATCATCCCAGTCGGCGCAACGCGGGCGACATAACACGCGTCATGGCCAGCGCCCGACACAATATCGGCATGACGCAAATCGAGTTGCCGCGCCGCGTGGCGCACGGCGTCGATACATTGCGGCGCAAACGGAACCGGCGCGTAGTTGAAGATCTGTTCGATCTGCGCGGACAATCCCGCTTCGCTCGCGACCCTTGCAAGCTCTGCACGCAATGCCTGATCCATGTCGGCCAGCACCGCGGCATCCGGATGACGGAACTCGACGGTAAAGAAACATTCTCCGGGCACGGTGTTGCGAGAGTTCGGCCGCGCCTCGATCATGCCGACGGTCGCGCGGCAATACGGCGCGTGGCTGCGTCCGGTCTGTTCGACGAAACCGATCATTTTCGCCGCACCCGCCAGCGCATCGTGACGCAGATCCATCGGCGTGGTACCCGCATGCGCGTCGACACCGGTGAGGGTCACCTCGTACCAGCGCTGTCCCTGTCCGGCCGTCACGACGCCAATGGTGTGGCCGCTGCGCTCGAGAATTGCGCCTTGCTCGATATGCAATTCGTACGCGGCATGGATCGGAAAATGCCCGACTTCTTCCGTGCCGTTATAGCCAATCGCTTCAAGCGCCTCGGCGATCGTCGTGCCCGCCGGATCGGATCGCGACAGCCCGTGTTCGAGCGAATAGACAC
Source organism: Paraburkholderia metrosideri (assembly GCF_904848625.1). GTDB lineage: Bacteria > Pseudomonadota > Gammaproteobacteria > Burkholderiales > Burkholderiaceae > Paraburkholderia > Paraburkholderia metrosideri. The sequence continues at coordinate 29,438 of NZ_CAJHCP010000002.1, read as the reverse complement.
CGGCGAACACACCGGATGCAATCATCGCTGGCGCGAAGCGTGAACCTTCTTCGTTGGTCCAGACCACCACGTCGATTGGACGCTCGGTTTCGATCTGCGCATCGTTGAGCGCGCGCACCACTTCGAGTCCGCCGAGCACGCCGTAGATGCCGTCATAGCGACCGCCGGTCGGTTGCGTATCTGCATGCGAACCGGTCAGCACCGGCGCAGCCTTCACATCGCGCCCGGCGCGCCGCGCGAAGATATTGCCCATTCTGTCGACGCGAATCGCGCAGCCCGCCTCGCGCGCCCACTCGACAAACAGATCGCGCGACTGACGATCCAGTTCGGTCAGCGCCAGCCGGCAAACGCCGCCTTTCGGCGTCGCGCCGATCTGCGCCATCTGCTCCAGCGAAGCCCACAGCCGCTCGCGGTTGGTCCGCAACGATGCGTGTTGGACGGTATTTTCAGCTAACTCACTCATCGCGCGGCCTTTCTCCACCTGCGTTCACCATCTCATAGCGGAAATCGCAACGCGCGCCCCCCTGCATCACGGTCGACGTGCGCGTCAGTTGAATCCGTGGGTCATAACCGGCGATAAACAGGCTGTCGCGTGCACAACTCAACAGGTGGCCGATTTCGCCGAGGCCCATCGCGTGATACATCTGCGCGTAGCTGCAACGCTTGACGTCGTAGTCGTAATGCTGCGAGTCGGCTCGAAGCACGTCGACCTCGAGCGCGTCGTCTTTCTCCCACAGCACCTGCAGTGCGGTGAACGACTCGATTCCCGTACCGTCGGGGTCCGCCGCGGCGAACTGCTGGCCCGCGCGAATCGCTTCGCCCTGCACGGCCTCGGCGATCACTGCCTGGGCTTTTTCGATCCCGTAGTCGCGTTTCAGGATCTCGTAGATCGGCTTGATGATCTCCGCTTCGATGCGCCGCCGCGCGAGAATGCCGAGGCGGTCGTCTGCATCGGTTCCCTGCTCCACATGAATGGGGAATGTTTTTTTCGCTTCGCTCATCGTGCCGCCACGCTGGCGTTGCCACCCAGAATATCGACCACGTCCCAGCTGCCGCCCTTGACCTGATAGATCGTGAACGCGGGGTCCTTCAGATTGCCCTCGCTGTCGAAAGCGATGGTGCCCGTGACGCCTTGCCGGTCGATGGCGTGGATCGCCGCGACCAGTTTCGCCGGATCGGTGGACTGTGTCTGCTGGACCGCTGCGATGATTGTCGCCGCTGCGTCGTACGCGAAAGGTGCGTGCAACTCGATCGGCGCGTGATATTTCGCGCGATATTGCGCGTCGAACGCCTTGCCGCCAGGCATCCGGTCAAGCGGACGACCCGGCTCCAGCGCGGTCACACCATCGCCAGCGTTGCCTGCCAGCTTGAGGAACGTCTGGCTCACAAAGCCGCCGGCCCCCAACAACGGCGCGTTGATCTGGAGTTGCCGCATGCGGCGCGCAATCGGTGCGGCCTGCGCGTCAATGCCGCCAAAGAAAACCAGGTCCGCTTTCTTGCCTTTGATCGCGGTCAGCACGCCGCTGAAGTCGGTGGTCTTGTCATCGACATACTCGCGATCCACGACCGTGCCGCCGTTCGCCTCGACGCCCTTGATGAATTGCGTCGCCAGACCCGAGCCGAACGAGGTCCGGTCGTCCATCACTACGATCCGCTTGGCATGCAGCGTCTTCACTGCATAGGCGCCGGTGTACGCGCCACTGGAATCGTCGTGGCCCATGATCCGGAATGCGTTGCCGAAGTGTTGCTGCGTGTATTGGTGCCCGGTCGACGCAGGTGCGATTTCCGGAACGCCCGCGTCGTGATAGACGCGCGATGCGGCGATGCTGCAGCCGGTGTTCCAGTGTCCGACCACTCCGATCACATGACCATCCACTAGCTGTTGCGCGACCGTCACCGCGGTGCGCGGATCGGATTGGTCATCAGCCGAAGCGAGCTTGTAGAACACCGGCTTGCCGTTGAGCGTCGGATGTTTGGCGTTGGCATCGTCGAGCGCGAGTTGCGCACCGTTCTGCAGATCTTTGCCGATGCGCGCGGACGGACCCGTCAGCGGCGCGGCCAGTCCGATCAGCACGACCTGTTCGCCTGGCGCCTGCGCGGACGCGGCCATCGACAAGGCGAGCAAAGTCAAAGGTAGGACACGGTTGAGTTTTTTCATCTGAGCGGGGATTTCTGGAGTGAATTCGATGAGAAATATTAAACGGTTGGCTCGTCGAATCTAAATATCGAAAAACACTTAGCTTATTCACCTCGCGTTTTGTCCGCAATTTAGCGGGTTTTCTGCTGTTTAAACTGGATTGAATTGTGCGATATAATTTTTTACATGAAAAATATCGAACAATTGAACGACGACCCGCCTTTGCGTGCAGTCCGCGCATTCGAGGCATTCGCGCGACACGGCTCGGTCACTGCGGCCGCGCGCGAACTCGACATCACGCCTTCGGCGGTCAGTCATCAACTGCAGTTACTCGAGTCGTTCGTGCAGACACCGCTGACCTTGCGCGAGGGCCGCTCACTGGTACTCACGGACGAAGGCCGCGACTACTATCGTTCGATCAGCGCGGTTTTTTCGGTGTTACGCAGCGCGACGAGCGTCGTGCGCAGCCGTGCGACGATGCGGCAGGTCACGATCAGTCTGATTCCACTGTTCGGGATTGGATGGTTTATTCCGCGCCTGCAGCGCTTCCTCACACAGAATGTCGATGTCGACGTCAACGTGCTGTATGCGCATCACCGCAACTACCTGAGCGATGCCGCGGACCTGTCGATCCGGTTCGGCGCGGGTAACTGGAGCGGCTATGAGGCGACTCGCCTGTTGTCGGGTGCGGTCGTACCGATGTGCAGCCCCGCGTGGCTGGCGAAGCACGGACCGCTCGATACACCCGAGGCGCTCGCCAATGTCCCGCTGATTCATGATGAAGACCGCAACACGTGGGTGACGTGGATGCAGCAGGCCGGCGTGCGTCAGTTCACGCGAGCTTCGGGCCCGTTATTCGAGGACGGACAACTGACGTTGTCGGCGGCGCAATCGGGTCTGGGCGTCGCGCTGTTGAGAGCGCCGCTTGTCAGAAGAGAGCTGGACTCCGGCGAACTCGTGCAATTGTTCGATGCCGAGTTGGACGACGGGCGCGACTACTATCTGTGCCGACGTGCCGGTGCGGAGTTGCCTGATGGCGCATTGCGTTTGGCAGAATGGATTCTCCGGGCGAGTCGCGCCGAGAATAGTTGACGGACAGGTTATCGCCGGCCGGACAACGCGGATCACCGCAGCGTCTTCATTGTTACTATCGCGAACGGCATCGCGACCATGGCGCATGGCTTCAGAAAAAAATCCCGCCAACCTCGCGGCAGCGGGATTAAACCCCAATCAAAGAGTGTCACGAACGTGACAAGCTAGCGTATCGCGGCGGGTGGCGGGCGCCAACCACCGGATTCAGATATGCATATAGCGTTGTCACCGTCTGATTTCTTCGAAAAGCCGCTATTGCAAGCGTGCATGTAAGACTCAGATCGTGCCGACAAGGTCGAGCAACGGCATTCATGTCTCGGCGCCGCGCGTCCAGCCAGCGCGTAAAACGGGTATCGGTCATGACAGTAGTCGCAGTACGGTTACTACTCCGACGGTCAACCCACCAATCAGCAGGATGCCAGCTACGACACCCAGCACATGGGCAACGAGGGCGCTCTGTGCTGCCAGTGGTAAAGCATCGCAGTGTCCCTCCTGCAACAGGCGTGCGCGAGCTTCGCCGTGCGGCTCGACGCTCATCGAGCGTCGCTTGACGGAAGAGTATCGAGCAGAGGTCTCGCCAGATGCAGCACCTCATATGGTGTGCCGAGATCGCGCTCGCCGGGCCCCGCTTCCGATAAAACAATCCGCGTGATTCGCCAACGCTGCGTTTCCACGGCTATGACAGCGGCGACGGTCTGCGGCACAGCCGAAATACGCCGGTTCCTGTCGATCTCGTTCTCGAATACCGCGGTCAGATCAGCGTCGACGGGAATGCTCAACTCCTCTTCGTAGACAAAGCGCGCATGGCTCGCTCGTCCCCTGCGAGCGTCAAGCGTGACGCGCGTCTGAATCGATGCACGTCCGAATAGATCAGTCACCGTCCGGTAACGCCCGCTCGTCAGAAAATCGCGAAAAGCTGCGTCAGTCTGCCAAAGATATAAAGACGAATAGTTATTCGCGATCGCACCTGAGCGGCCCGCTTCACGTAGCAGAAAGCCTTTGAAATACAACTCGGGGACGTCGTCCCACAAAGGACCTCGCGTCTTTGCACGCTCGCGGATCGCGTCGATGTCGTAGTCAGCGGGTAAGCGGTGGGCATAATGCGCGAGGATCATGGCAGAAGACTCGTCGGTTGGCGTCAGGCAATGCGATGTAGACGACGATAACAACCGTTTGATACTTTGAAAACGCCATGGAAGAATATTTCAATGATGCGAAACTGACATGGTCCCGATATGAAAGCACTCGACGTCGAAGCGGTACAGGCCTTTGTTCTGGTCGCGGATCTCAAGAGTTTCACCCGTGCCGCTGAAGCGCTGGGTTCTACCCAATCGGCAGTGAGCGTGAAGATAAGGCGCCTGGAGAGCAGCCTTGGGCGCCGCTTGCTGGAGCGTACGCCGCGTCTCGTCCGACTGTCAGCACAAGGTTTGCTCTTTCTTGGGGCCGCGCGCTCATTTGTCGCCGCACATCAGGGCGCACTGAATTCTTTCGACGTGCAACAGCGCCGGCTGACGGTAGGCATCAGCCATCACATCGTCGGCACCGAATTGCCAGTGCTATTGAAACGAATGAGCATCGAGGAACCCGAGGTGGTTGTTGAACTGCGGGTGTCCTCATCACGCGCGATCCTCGACGATTTCGATCGCGGCACACTCGACGCGGCGATCACTCTGCGCCACGACCGACACCGCAGTGACGGCGACGTTATCGTCACGGACGCGTTTGGCTGGATGGCGACGCCAGCCTTCGAGCACGATCCCAGCACGCCGCTCCGGTTGGCCACCCAGGCTGAACCATGCAGCGTACGCAGCATGGCACTCGATGCGCTCACGGAAGCCGGCATTATGTGGACCGAGGTATTTGTCGGTGGCGGTGTCGCTACCGTGGGCGCCGCTGTGTCTGCCGGACTCGCTGTGGCCGCGCTCAGCCGGCGTGTGGCGCCGCCCGGCACGATCGACGTTAGCGCGACATTGGGACTGCCGCCTCTGCCGGAGCGCGACGTCGTGCTGCATTCGAACCTGGCCGACCAGCAGGCGCGTCGCTCGCTGCGCACGCTCTCGGATGCGATCCGGTCCACTGCTGGCTGAGCGCGCTGCACCGCTTGGGTTGGCGAGAGCGCGGGGTCGGTTTGCCGCAATCATGTGCACGATCGGATGCACTTCACTCCAACGCTGCTGCTTACAACCGCGATCAGCCGCCACCCTCGCCCGCGGCAAAAAATTCGCTGACCCGCTTGCTTGCCGCTTCCCACAAAGCCGGTGAGCCGCGCTCGATGACCGGGCCGTACCGTTCCATCACCTGCTGTTGTGTGACGCCGTTCTCGGTCCATGTACCACCATTCGCTAACGTATTGATCAACAGTGGCTGCAATCGATCGAGGGCTTTTGCAAAGACCGCTTCAGGCGTCTGCGCGTCCTCAAACTCACGCCAGAGTTCGAGCATTTCGCGCCCCTGCTGTTCGGGCAATAAGCCGAAGATCCGTTCGGCGGCACGTTGTTCAGCCTCTGCGATCTGCGTATCGGGGCCACCGGTCGCATGTATCGGATGATCGCCGGCGTCGATCTCGACGATGTCGTGAACCAGCAGAAGTTTGACGACGTGGAGAGGGTTCACTGCATCCTTGGCGTGAGTTGCGAGGACCAGTGCAAACATACTCAGGTGCCACGAGTGTTCCGCCGAGTTTTCTTTCCGGCTCTGATTGATCAATGGAGATTGCCGCACAATCGACTTCAGTCGATCCAGTTCCACGAGAAAGGCAAGCTGCTGTGTGAGTTGATCAGTGGGCAAACAGGTCATGGGTTGCGTTCCTTTTCGTTTCGGGCTGTTCCGGTTCCAGGCGTGAGCCTCCGTCGCGGATGTTAGCAAAGGTTCAAATGCGCGCATTGCGAATGTGACAGGTTTTGCAGTTGTCGTTCCGCAAGCACCTGCTATTCTCGGGCGACAGCGTTTCTTTGGCACTCCAACGCGTGTCAATTCGCAACGGAGACGGATATGCCTCTGCTGGCAGCGATTCGATCGTTTTCAGGGCGCCGATCCGGCAACCGTACGTTCGTGTTCGTGTGGCGTGGCGTGATCGCGCAGTTCGGCGCAACCCACGGCAAGATTGACCGGCACGCTTTTTCAATCCGCGCGAACCGTCCGCAGGCGAAAGGTATTCATGCGATGCCATCCTCCATGGTCGATGTCATGCTGCACTCGCCGCTTGCGCATTAAACGCAACGGGTCGCTCGTGGCCCATGTTCTCCGCGTATCGCGAAAGCTGGGCAGGTGTGTCCGTCCCGCGCTAGTGGCTTCATGCGTGTGCGCGGCCGTCCACGCTCCGTCCGCATGCGCGCAGGCATGGCGGGACGTTGCGCCGCCGTCCGCGCCGCGAACGGCACCGCCCCCTTCGAATCAACCGCCTACAGAAGCGCCGGATCAATCCACACAGATTGCCGTGGGCTCGCTGGCAGGACTGGTCTTCGAAGCAGCGGGGTCAGCGGGGTCAGCGGGGTCAGCGGCATCTGCGCCAACAGTATCGTCACCACAACAGCGCGTGTCCGCCAAAGGCTTGCCGGTACTCGACGCAGCCTTTCTGCAAACGTTCGAGCGCGACCTGGACAAGCCGCTGACCTTCGGCCGCCTCGCCGACATTCGGCGCGCGGTAGTCGCACGCTATCGTGCAGCGGGCAAACCGCTCGTCGACGTGTACGTTCCCGAGCAGGATGTCAGCGCCGGTGTCGTGCACATCGCCGTCGCCGAATTTCAGTTGGGCAAGGTCCGCGCCAGCGGCAACCGCTACTTTTCGGACCAACTTCTCACGAGCGAAATGCCGCTCGAAGCCGGCGCACCGATTCCGCAATCCGCGATATCGTCGGGATTGGCCGTGCTCAACGCCAACCCTTACCGGCACGTCGACGTCGTGTTTGCGCCCGGTGACGCCGCAAACTCCACCGACGTCGTCCTGCAAACGGAGGACCGTCTGCCGCTACGCGTGAATGCGGGCTACGACAACGCAGGTGTGCCCGAGCTCGGCCGCGATCGCTTCTTTGCGGGCATCGACTACGGCAATCTGTTCGGACTCGATCAGCACATCGCCTATCAATTCACTGCCAGCAACGATTTTTTTAGCGGCAACCCGGATATCGAAGGCCGTCCGGATCGCGCGCGCTTCACCGCGCACGCACTCAACTACATCGCGCCGCTGCCGTGGGGCGACAGCATCGAACTGTTTGGGGTGTACGCGCAAAGCACGCCAAGGTTGCCCGACAGTTACGGACAGACGGGCATTTCCGCGCAATTCAGTTTCCGCTATGACTGGCGTCTGCCGACTACCACCGATGTCCAGCAGGTGCTCCAGTTGGGTTATGACTTCAAGCGTAGCAACAACGACCTGGAGTTCGGCGGCTCGCAGGTATTCGGCTCCAACACCCATATCCATCAATTCCTGTGGATCTACACCCTCAGCAAGCCCACCGACGCGGGAACCGCGAACGCGTCGGCCACCCTCGTGGCGAGTCCTGGCGGACTGGACAATCCCAACAATGACGAGGCTTTCACTGCATCGCGAGCGGGCGCGACAGCCCGTTACGTCTACCTGCAACTGGCGGCGCTGCGCGCCTTCTCGCTCGGCGGGGGCTTCACGCTGAGTGCGCGCGGCACGTTTCAATGGACGCCCAATACCTTATTGCCCAGTGAAGAAATGGGCCTCGGCGGAGAATCCAGCGTGCGCGGCTATGCGCCGTATGTGGTGCTAGGGGATCGCGGCTGGAACCTGCAGACGGAGTTGCGCGCGCCAGGCTTACCGTTCGGCGCGAGCAGTGCGATGACGCAGCCCTTTGTGTTCTTCGATGCAGGACACGTGTGGAACCGGATCGATCAGCCTGCCGAAATCAGCAACGGGTCGCTTGTCAGCGTCGGTGTGGGGGTGCGCTTTCAATGGTCGCGGTTCGTCGATTTTCGCTGCACCTACGGCGTGCCGTTGCGAGCGCCGACGCCGGGTGGCTCGAAAGCACCAATGGTGCTGCTGTATGTTTCGATCGGCAGCTAAAAGCACTGCAACAAGCGCGGCAAAAACCGCGTACGGGTTCCTGATAATGCGACAACGCCTGGCCCAAAATGATGGGGTTATCAGCGTTTGCCAGGCACGCGCGTCTGGTAAGCTGAATGGCCTGATACCCATCGACCCTCGCATGACTTTCTGAAGTCGGTGGCTTGCCATCCAGCACGGGTGGCGCCGTCAAGACAAGGAGGCATGTATGTCTTGTCAGTCATCCTACCGATCCCTCCCCGATACTCCAATCGAACGTAGCCGCAGCGCAAAACGTTTGATGTTCATCAGTTTGTCATTGGCCGGCCTGATGCCCGCATCCGCCGCTTTCGCGAGCGGCGTTCTGCCGCAAGGCGGCCAATACGTCAGCGGTCAGGGTTCTATCGCAGCCAGCGGCAATCACGTCGTCGTGACGCAGCCCGGCTCGACGCGCGGCGTAATCGATTGGCGCAGTTTTTCTATCGGCAATTACAACACCGTCACGTTCAACAACGGGTCGGGCGCAACGCTCAACCGTGTGACGGGCAACTCGCGTTCGGCCATTCTGGGCCGGCTTGACGCGACCGGCACCGTCTATCTGATCAACCCGCAGGGCATCGTCGTGGGACCGTCCGGCATCATCAACACCGGGGGACGTTTCGTCGCTTCCACACTCGACGTCTGTAATTGCGCGTTCATGAACGGCGACACGCTCACGCTGTCCGGTCAATCTGATGCGTCCGTGGTCAACCTTGGAAAGATCAGTTCCAGCGGCGGCGATGTGTTCCTCGTTGCACGACGCGCGGTCGTCAATACCGGCACAGTGAGCGCACCGAACGGCACAGCGGAATTTGCGGTGGGCCAACAGGTGTTGCTGCAGGATTCGGCGAGTAGTCAGCAGGTATTCGTGCAGACGGGCAGCAAAGGCAGCATCGTCGATACGGGGACGGTGCGCGCCGCGCAGATCAATCTCGAAGCGGCCGATGGCAATATCTATGCGCTGGCGGGTGGCGGCTCACGGCTGCGCGCGACCGGCACAGCGACTCGCGACGGCCACGTCTGGCTCGTCGCAAACAGCGGCCTCGTCCAGCAACGCGGCGAGATCGTCGCGAGCGACGCGAACGGCAGCGGCGGCACGGTCGACATGCAGGCGGCGCGCCTCGCGTTCGGCGATCGCGCCGTCGTCAGGGCAGGCGCATGGAATCTGTCGACGCCGGCTTTCACCATCGACCGCTCTGCCGCGGGCGCGTTGCAACGCAGCCTGAACGCAGGCACGTCCGTCGATGTGACGACCACCGGTGCGAACGGTGCAACGGGTAACCTCCAGGTTGCTTCCGATCTGCGCTGGAGCGGAGCGGGATCGCTCACGCTCGCGGCGTACCATGATGTCGCCGTCGCAAATGGAGCGACGATCGCGAACAAGGGCACCGGCAATCTGACGATGCGTGCAGACGCGACGGCCATCGACAACGGCAGCAGCGTCGTGAACAACGGCGCGATCGACTGGTCTTCGAGCACCGGCGGCGTGAGCGCGTTCTACGACATGAACGGCACATACACCGCCGGCACTCAACTGGCGAATCCTGGATGGGCGCCGGGCCCGTATAGCGGGCTCGTCACTCAGATTACTGCTTACAAGCTGGTCAATTCGTTTGCCGACCTGAAGAACGTGTCGCAGGATCTTGCCGGCAACTATGCGCTCGGCACGAACATCGACGCGAGCGCGAGCAGCGATGGGTCTTACATGCCACTCGGCAACGCCGCGACTCCGTTCACCGGACAGTTCGACGGTCAGGGCCATGCAATCAGTTCACTGACGCTGGAGGCATGGTCGCCGCCGAGCCCCTACGACCCGCAATTGATCGGCATGTTCGGCAGCATTGGCAGCAAGGGGGTCGTGCGCGATCTGAGCGTCAACGGTACTGGGGCCGACAATGATCAAAACCCGCTGTCTCACGGTTTGTATGCTGACATGGGCATGCTGGCCGGGACCAACGGTGGCACGATAGTTCGCGTCAATGTGTCGGGCACGCTGAGCGGTGGCAATTTTTATACCGTGGATGATGGCGTCGCCGGCGGTCTGGTGGGCGACAACAGCGGAACGATCGTGCGCTCGTCGAGCAGCGTCGCCGCCACGACCGGGGGCGCGTTGGGTGGCCTGGCGGGCGCCAATGAAGGGAGTATCTCGCAGTCGTTCGCCACGGGCGCACTGGTATCGGCGGGCTATACCAACGAAGGCGCGGGTGGCCTCGTCGGCATCAACTTCGGCTCGGTGACGCAATCGTATGCGACCGGGTCGACGACGCTCGAGGGTTATTGCCGCGGCGCGGCCGGTACGCCGTGCGGCGGTGCGGCGCTGGTCGCCATCAACAATGGAACCATCAGTCAGTCCTTCGGCACGGGTCTGGTCACGCAACCGTTCTATGAGCCGATAGGCGTCTCGAGAACCAACACCGGCACCATCGCGAGTGACGTCTATTGGAACCGGGACACGACCGGCGCCACGGTGGGCGTCGTGTACGGCACGACGATTCCCGACACGAATGGCCTCACCAGCGCCCAGATGAGCACGCCGTCTTCGTTCCAGGGGTATGACTTCAGCACCACGGGCGCGTGGGCCATGCCTGCGGGCGCTACGCATCCGGTTTTGAGGTGGCAGTTGACGCAGTGAACGCCGTTTGGGGCGGCGTATCGGGTTATCGGCCACGACCACAGGGTCAATAGTGTGACGACTCGTTGCTGGCGAGGCGAGGCCGCGGCGGTCGCGCTGCTAGTCGTAACGTGCCAGATGGCGGACATCTACCGGCGAGGCCGCGCCTGTCACCGGTGGGACAACCCACTTGCGTTGTGCTGCGCAATCACCGGCACGTAACCGCGCAGGTAACCAGCCCCACCGCCCCCGCAATGCCAATCCCGACACCCAGCCCAAGCGTTTCAAGCGACGTCGCACAACCTTGCAAACTGCAAACACAAGCCAGCGTAATAGCCAGTAAGCCGTGTCGTGTGCGATTGCGCATTACCGTGCGGGGTCGGCTGTCGTGGATCATTTTTTTTGTCCTCCTTCCTGAGCGTTCTATATGTTCGGGGCCACGCAAAATTGCTGGAGCGAGTGTAGCCAGCACGCCCATACCCAGAACGAACGAATACCGGGGCAAAAAACGGAGCCGCTTACAAAACGTTCTCCGGTGTATCCATCTGTCGATCGATCAAGCAGTTCAACGCGGCCAGCTTTTTATCCCCAATGCCGGTTCTCCCACATACTCGAGGCTTACATCTTGTCATCCTGATCTCTCAGACGTACGAGGGGAGATCGCCATGTCGGTTTATGTCGATGAAGGATTCCGGCCCTGTGTTACCGAATGCAAAACAGTCGCGTTCCGCGTGTGCTGCGATGATCGTGCACAGATTTTCGAGGTCAGCGCCGAGGCGCTGATGACATTCTGCGGAGCGGCGAGCCAGCGCAAGCAGGATCTGCTGGTTGCTTTTGAAGACGCGCAACAGGAGATCCTGACGGTGGCCGCGCAAAAATGGACGTTCAGACCGACTGAGGCAGTCAGGCTCGGGATGGACGAGTTCCGAATGGTCAGACATTAGCTATGCCAGAATGACGTCCATGACCTGGATCGCCGCCCTGCCGATGTACAACATCACCCCTGCTCTCGCGCTCGAATGGCGCGGCTGGCTTAGCGACGTGCTGCATAAGGTCAAACCGGCGTGCCGCATCGTCGAACCGGACGAAGAACTGCACGGCTTCTGGCGGCGCCCCAATCTTCTGATTTCGCAAACCTGCGGCTTTCCGTTAATGCACGGTCTGCACGAGCAGGTTCAACTGATCGCAACGCCGCGCTTCGACGCGCCCGGCTGCGACGGTGCGCACTATTCGAGCGTACTGGTGACTCGCGCGAACGCGGAATTCGACTCGCTTGCGTCGTGCCGTGGCGCGCGCGCTGCCTACAATCAGGACGATTCGAACAGCGGCATGAATGTGTTTCGTCACGCAGTTGCGCCACACTCACGCGCCGGGATGTTTTTCAGCGCGGTACTGCGAACCTGTTCGCATCTCGGCTCGTTGCAGGCGGTGGCCGACAACCGGGCGGATGTCGCCGCGATCGACTGTGTGACGTTCGCTTTTGTCTGCGATGAACTACCGGATCTGGCCCGTCAGGTTCGCGCTATCGGCGTGACGGCGGCGTCGCCCGGATTGCCGCTGATCGCATCCGGCAGCGTGCCGCGAGCCACGATCGAAGCGCTGCGCGACGCGCTGAACGAGACGCTGACCATTCGCCCTGAACGGGCAAAGCGCCTGCGTTTGCAGGGCTTTTCCGTTTTGCCGCTCACGGACTACGAACGGATCGGGCAACTCGAAAACGAAGCGCGTGCCGCTGGCTATACGCGCCTCGCGTGACCCTCAGACCGACTGCACGTCCAGCACCAGAAGCTGCGCGCCGTCGGCCACCTGATCACCCACCGCATAGAGCACTTCCGACACCGTACCCGCCGTCGGCGCGCCGATAGTGTGTTCCATCTTCATCGCCTCCATCACGATCAGCGGCGTGCCCTTCTCCACGATCGCGCCTGGCTCGACTAGCACGGCGATCACTTTCCCCGGCATCGGCGCAGTCAGGCGGCCTTCGCCACCTTCGACATCGGCGGCATGCGCGAGCAGGTTCTGCCACTCGAACGCCTGCGCTTCACCAAGGCAAAACACGTGGAACGTATCGCCGTCGACAAACACGCGGCCCGTTGCACGCGCATTGCCTATCGTCGCGCAGAACGCATGCTGGCCCGTGCCGTTCGACCACGTGAAGTCTTCGCGCACGCCGTCGTGGTCGAGTGTTTGCGTGCCGCCGTTGCGGGCGAATCTCACGGTGAACGCGCTTTCGTTGTCGCTGTGGTCGCCGATGTTGCGCCAGCCGAGCGTCTGCGTATAGCCGCCATTCAGGCGCCAGTGCGATAACGCATCCCACGGCGACGCGCCATGCGCGGTGCCGCCCTCACGCGTAAGCAACGCAGCGCAGGCAAGCGCGAGCGCTTCCTTGAAGGGCTTTTTCGCCGGCGCGAACAATGCGTCGTGATGACGTTCGATCAAGCCGGTATCGAGATCGCCGGTCGCAAACGGCTCGCTCGTCACGATGCGCTGCAGGAACTCGATATTAGTGTGCAGTCCGACCACTTCGCACGCATGCAGCGCGCGCTTCAGACGCGCGAGCGCCTCTTCGCGCGTCGCGCCGTGCACGATCAGCTTGGCGATCATCGGATCGTAGTACGGCGTAATGGCATCGCCTTCGCGCACACCACTGTCGATCCGCACCGGTGCCTTGCGGCCCGACTCGCCCACACCGCCGGCATCGATTGCGAATTCCACGCCTTCTGGCATGCGCAAATGTTTGAGCGTGCCCGTCGACGGCAAAAAGCCCCGCGCCGGATGTTCTGCGTAAATGCGCGCTTCGATGGCGTGGCCGTCGAGTTTCAACTGTTGTTGCGTAAGCGGCAGCGGTTCGTCGGCCGCGACGCGCAGTTGCCATTCCACGAGGTCCTGGCCGGTCACCATCTCCGTCACCGGATGCTCGACCTGAAGGCGCGTGTTCATTTCCATGAAATAGAAATCGCCACTCCCGGTCATGATGAACTCGACCGTGCCCGCGCCGACGTAATTCACCGCGCGCGCGGCAGCCACGGCGGCTTCGCCCATTTCGCGCTTGATCTCGGCGGCAAGCCCCGGTGCAGGCGCTTCTTCCAGCACCTTCTGATGACGCCGCTGCACCGAGCAATCGCGATCGAACAGATACACCGCGCCGCCATGACGGTCCGCGAAAACCTGCACTTCCACGTGACGCGGCCGCGTCAGATATTTTTCGATCAGCACGCGATCGTTACCGAAGCTGCTCGCCGCCTCACGCTTGCACGACGTCAGCGCAGCAGCAAAATCCTCGCTGCGTTCGACCACGCGCATGCCCTTGCCGCCGCCACCCGCGCTCGCCTTGAGCAGCACCGGATAGCCGATGGCATCGGCCTCGCGATGCAGCAGTTGCGGGTCCTGATTGTCGCCGTGATAGCCGGGTACGAGCGGCACTGCCGCCGCATGCATCAGCGCTTTGGCCGCCGCCTTGGAACCCATGGCAGCAATGGCCGCAACCGGCGGTCCGATGAAGACGATGCCGGCCGCCTCGCACGCCTGCGCGAAGTCTTTGTTTTCCGACAGGAAGCCATAACCCGGATGCACCGCCTGCGCGCCGGTAGCCCGCGCGGCCTCGATAATGCGCTCGATGCGCAGATAACTTTCCGCTGCCGTTGCGCCGCCGATATGCACGGCCTCATCGCATGCGGCCACGTGTTTCGCCTTGGCGTCCGCGTCGGAGTAGACGGCCACGCTTGCAATACCGAGCCGCTTGCAGGTCGCGGCAACGCGGCACGCAATCTCGCCCCGGTTCGCAATCAGGATCTTGTTGAACATGAATGTCTCGATGAAATGGGCCGTTCCGGGCTGTTGTTCTGGTGTGGACTTCGGCTTTCGCTTTCGCTTTCGCTTTGATTCAGGCTTCAGTTGCGCCAGCGTGGTGTGCGTTTTTCGAGGAACGATGCGACGCCTTCGCGGCCTTCCGCACCTGCTCGTGTACGCGCAATACGCGCGGCTGTCTCTTCGATCAGCGTGTCGCTCAACTCACGACCCGCGACGTCCTGCACCAGTTGCTTGCAGGCTCGCACCGCTTGCGGTCCGTTAGCGCAAAGCGTGGTGGCGACCTGCTGCACAGTGGCATCGAGTTGCTCGGCCTGAACCGCTTCGCTGACGAACCCGAGCCGCAACGCGGTCGCGCAATCGAATGCTTCCGCCGTGATGAAATAGCGGCGCGAGGCCTGTTCGCCCAACGCGCGAATCACGTACGGCGCGATAGTCGCGGGGATTAAACCAAGACGCGCTTCGGAAAGGCAAAAGCGTGCTGTATCGACCGACACCACGATATCGCACGCCGCGATCAGGCCCATGCCTCCTGCGTACGCATCGCCGTTCACACGCGCAATCACCGGCTTGTTGCAGCGATACACCGACGACAGCATATTTGCCAGCAACATCGCATCGGCGCGATTCTCGTCGTCCGAATACGCGGACATTTTCTTCATCCAGTTCAGATCCGCCCCCGCGCAGAACGCCTTGCCGTTCGCGGCGAGCACCACCGCGCGCACGTCGTCGCGCGTATTCAAAGCGGTGAACGCCGAAGTCAGTTCGGCGATCATCGTTTCGTTGAACGCATTGCGCACGTCGGGGCGATTCAGCGTGACGGTGGCTACCTGGGCGTCGAATCCGATATTCAGCGTGTCGTATTGCATACGTTGCGGCTCCTTCGAATTGCGTCAGGTCACATTCTGAACACACCGAAGCGCGTGTCTTCGATCGGTGCATTCATGCTTGCCGAGAGGCCCAAACCGAGCACGTCGCGGGTTTGCGCGGGGTCGATCACACCGTCGTCCCATAGACGCGCGCTCGCATAGTACGGGTGGCCCTGATGTTCGTATTGCTCGCGGATCGGCTGCTTGAACGCCTCTTCTTCTTCCGCGCTCCACGCTCCGCCCTTACCTTCGATGCCGTCGCGCTTGACAGTAGCCAGCACCGACGCCGCCTGTTCGCCGCCCATCACCGAAATGCGTGCATTGGGCCACATCCACAGGAAACGCGGCGAATAGGCACGACCGCACATGCCGTAATTGCCCGCGCCAAACGAACCACCAATGATGACCGTGAATTTCGGCACCTTCGCTGTCGCCACGGCCGTCACCATCTTCGCGCCATTCCGTGCGATGCCTTCGTTTTCATATTTCCGGCCAACCATGAAGCCGGTGATGTTCTGCAGAAACACCAGCGGAATCTTGCGCTGGCAGCACAACTCGATAAAGTGCGTGCCTTTGAGCGCCGACTCTGAAAACAGAATGCCGTTATTCGCCACGATGCCGACCGGATGCCCCCAGATATGCGCGAAGCCACACACGAGCGTAGTGCCGTACCGTGCCTTGAATTCGTCGAACGCGGAGTCGTCGACGATACGCGCGATCACCTCGCGGATATCGAAGGGTTTGCGGGTATCGACGGGAATCACGCCGTACATGCTTTGCACGTCGTAGCGCGGCGGCTTCGGTTCCTGCAACGCCACCGGCACCTGCTTCGTGCGATTCAGATTTCCGACAATGCTGCGAGCGATTCCCAACGCATGCGCGTCGTTCTGCGCGAGGTGATCGACGACGCCCGAGAGACGCGTATGCACATCGCCGCCGCCGAGATCTTCCGCGCTCACCACTTCGCCAGTCGCCGCTTTGACCAGCGGCGGGCCGCCCAGAAAAATCGTCCCCTGATTCTTCACGATGATCGACTCGTCGCTCATCGCCGGCACATACGCGCCCCCCGCCGTACATGAGCCCATCACGACCGCGATCTGCGGAATGCCCGCAGCGGACAGATTCGCCTGGTTATAGAAGATGCGGCCGAAGTGGTCGCGGTCGGGAAACACGTCATCCTGATTCGGCAGATTGGCGCCCCCCGAGTCGACCAGGTACACGCACGGCAAATGATTTTCTGCCGCGATTTCCTGCGCGCGCACGTGCTTTTTTACGGTGACGGGATAGTAAGTGCCGCCTTTGACCGTCGCGTCATTGCACACGATCACGCACTCCTGCCCCGCAATCCGGCCAATTCCCGTGATAACGCCCGCGCCAGGTGCATCGTTGTTGTACATGTCGTAAGCGGCGAGTTGCGAGAACTCGAGAAACGGCGTGCCCGGATCGAGCAATTGCGCAACCCGGTCGCGAGGCAGCAGTTTGCCTCGCCCGGTGTGTTTGTCGCGCGCCGCCTGGCCGCCGCCGAGTGACAGTTGCTGGACCTTCGCGCGAAGATCGGCAACCACCGCTTCGAGCGCCGCTGCGTTAGCGCGAAAATCGTCCGAGCGTGGATTCAGCTTTGATTCGATGATCGGCATCTGGGTACGTCTCCTGTTCGCCGCTTTTTATAGGCCGGTTTTTCTGCGTGGTTTTGGCAGGTTTCGCTGCGTATCAAGCCGTTTCGGCAAACAGTTCGCGTCCGATCAACATCCGGCGAATTTCACTGGTGCCCGCGCCGATTTCATAGAGCTTCGCATCGCGCCACAAACGACCGACCGGGTACTCGTTGATATAGCCATTGCCGCCGAGAATCTGGATCGCTTCGCCGGCCATCCACGTGGCTTTTTCAGCGGTGTAAAGAATCACACCGGCGCAGTCCTTGCGCACCTGGCGTACATGTTCCTTGCCGAGCGTGTCGAGTTGACGGCCCACCGCGTACAGATACGCGCGGCACGCCTGCAAGGTGGTGTAGAGATCGGCCACCTTGCCCTGAATCAGCTGGAATTCGCCAATGGATTGACCGAACTGCTTGCGGTCGTGGATATACGGCACGACCGCATCCATTACCGCGACCATGATGCCGGTCGGGCCGCCCGCGAGTACCGCGCGTTCGTAGTCGAGGCCGCTCATCAGCACTTTGGTGCCGCCGTTCAACTGGCCGAGAATATTTTCTTCCGGTACCTCGACGTTCTCGAACACCAGTTCGCCGGTATGCGAGCCGCGCATGCCGAGCTTGTCGAGCTTCTGCGCAACCGAGAACCCCTTCATGCCTTTCTCGACGATAAACGCGGTAATGCCGCGCGAATTCGCTTCAGGATCGGTTTTGGCGTAGACCACCAGTGTGTCGCAATCGGGCCCGTTGGTGATCCACATCTTCGTGCCGTTGAGCACATAGTGATCGCCCTTCTTTTCAGCGCGCAGCTTCATGCTGACCACATCCGAGCCGGCGTTCGGCTCGCTCATGGCCAGTGCGCCGATATGCTCGCCCGATACGAGTTTGGGCAGGTACTTCTGCTTCTGCGCGTCCGTGCCGTTACGATGAATCTGGTTCACGCACAGGTTCGAATGCGCGCCGTACGACAGGCCCACGGAGGCCGATGCGCGCGAAATCTCTTCCATCGCGATCATGTGCGCGGTGTAGCCCATGTTCGCGCCGCCGTATTCTTCCGACACCGTCATGCCGAGCACGCCGAGATCGCCGAATTTGCGCCACAGGTCCATCGGGAACTGATCCGTGCGATCGATTTCCGCCGCCCGCGGGGCGATTTCTTTCGCGGCGAAACCGGCGATGCTGTCGCGCAGCATTTCGATTTCTTCGCCGAGCGGGAATTGCAGACCGGGCAGATTGGGCATAGCGGTGTCTCCAGAGTTCGTTGGCAGTCGGCTCGCCTCGGTGGGCGCCGGTTTGTTCGGGGGCGGCTTCGCGGGCGATGGCGGCGGCCTGGTGCTCCAACTGGCTCGCTGCCGCTGTCGCCTCGCCCGGCGCGCGACAGGTTCCACACGCATTTCACGCCAGATTGACGTAAGCGTCAATAGGTATTTTTGAGTGTTACTCAGAAAACTTAATGTGACGGTTCGCAGCCCATTTGCCGTGCTAGCATCGCTTATGTCCGGCCAGTCAGGCCACACTCACTGAATAAAATCTGAATCTTACTCATATGACGGTTGCATCCAAGCCCGACACGCCTGTTTCGCGCCGCCAGCCAGCCGGGCGCAAGTCGCAGCAGCGCGTGAAGGAAATCCTTCAGGCGGGGCGTGACGTTTTCTCCGAGAAAGGCTACGAGCGCGCGACGACTGCGGAAATCGCGCAGCGGCTGGGGATTTCCGAGGCGACCGTGTTCAGCTATTTCCGTGGCAAGCGCGAGTTGTGCGCGCGGGTCATCGGCGACTGGTACGACGAGATTATCGAAGCAATCGAATCCGGCCTGCCTCGCGACGGCAATGTGCGCCAACAGTTCGCTTTTATCGTGCGAACGCATTTGCGGCTGATGCTCGTCAACGGCACCGATCTGTGCGCGCTGGTGCTGTCCGAAGGACGGGCCCGCCATCATGAATTGAGCGAGGCACTCACCGAATTGCAACGCCGCTACACCGCGCCGTTGATGCGAGTGCTGGCGCAAGGCCGCGAAAGCGGCCAGATTCGCGCTGACGTGCCGCTACGGCTGTTACGGTCGATGGTGTTCGGCCCCATGGAACATGTGCTGTGGGACGCCACGTTGACGAACCGGCAGATCGATATCGACGCAACCGCGGATCAGTTGATCGACGTGTTGTGGCACGCGCTCACGCCGCCGGATCTCGCGGTGAATGCGTTGCAGCGGTTCAGGGTGGAGGTGGCGGAGGCGAATCGACGGTTTGAGGAAAGCACGCAGCGGGCACCACGCGTTGGCAGCAATGAATAACGGGGCTTAAGGTGTAACGAGCGGAAGCGAGCTATTCGTACGTCGCACTAGCGGCCGCGAAACGTAGATCCTGGCATAAGTTAAGTCCAAAGATAGCGTGCGCACGACTGACTTCCGATGGCCCGAACCTGTGGGCAACCATGTCAATGGCGCGCAGCAGAAGTCCAATATGACTTAAAGCTGCTCTGGCGCCGCCAGGGAAAAGTCTCATGCGCGCTATGCCATGGCGGCCCGAAAGAAGCTAATCTACTGCTTCCCCGCGCCGCCAGAAGGAGAACCCCCGTGCCTGAAGCGAAATCAAGCAAGCCCGCCAAGCCCTCGAACATCCGCATCGGCATAGGTGGCTGGACTTACGCCCCCTGGCGCGGCACCTTCTATCCGGAAGATCTCACGCAAAGCCGTGAACTCGAATACGCGAGCCAGCATCTCACGTCGATTGAAATCAACGGTACGTTTTACGGTTTGCAAAAACCGGCGAGTTACGAGAAGTGGTATCAGGAAACCCCGGACAATTTTGTCTTCTCGCTAAAGGCCCCGCGTTACGCGACCAACAGAAAAGTACTCGCCGACGCCGGCGAAACGATCGAACGTTTTTACGCGAGCGGCGTGCTGCTGCTCAAACAGAAACTCGGCCCGATCAACTGGCAATTCGCGCCGACCAAAAAATTCGATCACGAAGACTTTGAGGCGTTTCTGAAGTTGCTGCCTGCGAGTATCGAAGGTCAGACACTGAGGCACGCAATCGAGGTACGTAACGACACGTTCAAAACGCCGGAATTTATCGCGCTCGCAAGAAAATACAAGGTTGCCGTCGTGCTCGCGGGTGATAGCGACTACCCGCAAATCGCCGACATCACCGCCCCCTTCGTGTATGCGCGCATCATGGGCACGACCGATAAGCAGG
Organism: Paraburkholderia metrosideri; assembly: GCF_904848625.1. GTDB lineage: Bacteria > Pseudomonadota > Gammaproteobacteria > Burkholderiales > Burkholderiaceae > Paraburkholderia > Paraburkholderia metrosideri. The sequence goes on along the minus strand of NZ_CAJHCP010000002.1, from coordinate 9,030 downwards.
CCAACGGCTATTCAGCCAAAGCACTTGGCGCATGGGCCGAACGTGCGCGGCAACTCGCGGCGGGTACGACGCCAGACGATCTGGAAACCTCGGCGGCGCCACCGGCCAAAGCAGCGACGCGCGATGTGTACCTGTACGTGATCAGCGGCTTCAAGGAACGTAATCCCGCCGCAGCAATGGCGTTGATCAAAAAACTCTGACAACGCGCGCTCCCGGCCGTCACACGCGGGTGTCATAATCGCGCCATTGATTTGCCGACCATGCAACGCCAACGCGACGAAGATACGACGCAAACGCGAAGCAGACGCCACGCAAAGCAGGCGCGACATCTACACAACGACACTCGCCTATCCAGGCCATCAGGCCACCCCACTACCAAGGTCCGGGAGAACATTTTGAGCGCCATCGACAATCCTTTGCACGATCAGGAAGTCGGCTCGGCCGACGCCACCCAGGACACCACGCGCATCGACGACGTGCGGATCGGCGCGGTACGTCCGCTAATTTCCCCCGCGCTATTGCAGGACGAACTGCCCGTGCCGCCCCCCGTGCAGACGCTGGTCGAAAAAACCCGCGCGGAAATTGCCGACATTCTGCATGGCCGCGACGACCGGCTGGTGCTGATCGTCGGCCCGTGTTCGATTCACGATCACGACCAGGCAATCGAATATGCACGCAAACTCAAAACGGCAGCCGACACGTATAAAGACGATCTGCTGATCGTCATGCGCGTGTACTTCGAAAAGCCGCGCACCACCGTCGGCTGGAAAGGCTATATCAACGACCCGCGTCTCGATGGCAGCTTTCGCATCAATGAAGGCCTGCGGCTCGCGCGGCAATTGCTGCTCGATATCAACGGTCTGGGGCTATCCACGGCCACTGAGTTTCTCGACCTGCTCAGTCCGCAATACATCGCCGATCTGATCGCGTGGGGCGCGATTGGCGCACGCACGACAGAGAGCCAGAGCCATCGGCAACTGGCGTCGGGACTGAGTTGCCCGATCGGCTTCAAGAACGGCACGGACGGCGGCGTACAGATCGCCGCGGACGCCATCGTCGCGGCGCGCGCGAGTCACGCTTTCATGGGCATGACGAAAATGGGCATGGCCGCGATCTTCGAAACGCGCGGCAACGACGACGCTCACGTGATTCTGCGCGGTGGCAAGAAAGGACCGAACTACGATAGCGCGTCGGTGGAAGCCACCTGTTCGGCGCTCAGATCAGCGGGTCTGCGCGAGCAGGTCATGATCGACTGTTCGCATGCGAATTCGGGCAAGTCGCATTTGCGTCAACTGGATGTGGTGCAGGATATCGCGCAGCAATTGTCGCAGCGCGAGCGCCGCATTATCGGCGTCATGCTGGAAAGTCATCTGGAAGAAGGCCGTCAGGATCTGAAAGCCGGTGTGCCGTTGCAATACGGCGTATCGATCACGGACGCCTGCGTGAGCTGGGAACAAACCGAGCCGGTACTCGCCACGCTCGCCGACGCAGCCCGCAAACGACGCGCGGGTTAAGCGGATTAAGCAAGCGGGTCGACCGGCGGGTCAACCACGCGTCCAAACAAGCCCAAGGCGCACTGGAGCGAGCTCCGCTCCACTTCGCCATTCAGGCACACGCGCCGCACCAGCCGCCGACAGATCCCGCTTACCGGCGTTGGGCAGCGCGTGATTCCTCACGCCTGAGACATCGCCCTGCGTGCGCCAGACAGCGCACGTGGATGCTCCAGCGTGAAGCGCGTTGCATTACGACGCGTTGACGGCTTCCTTGAACGCCTTGCCGGCCGTGAACTTCACCGTCTTGGCTGCCGCGATCTGGATCTCTGCACCCGTCGACGGATTGCGGCCCACGCGTGCTGCGCGCGCGCCGGTCGAGAAAGAACCGAAACCGACCAGTTGCACCGTATCGCCGCTCACCACAGCTTTGGTGACCGCTTCGACGATTGCGTCGATGGTCTGGCCGGTGGCCGCTTTGCTTTCGCCCGTCGCTGCGGCGACTGCATCAATCAGTTCCTGTTTGTTCATAGCACTTCCCGTATGGTAATCATGGAACCGGCGCCACATCTGTCGCGCCGGGACCGACACACTAACGCATAGGCGCGCATTCGCGCAAACTGTCCATGTAAGGCTTGTATCACCCGCCCAGAGCCAATTTGACGTTTTTTTGCTGCAAAGTGCCATAAGAATCGCGCGCTTACGCGTTTATCCCGCTTTACGCGCGCGCTCAGCGGATCACAATCCGTTGCAATTTCAGTGCTTTAGCGCGACGCAAACCGCCTCGGGCAAGCTTTTTGACCGGGTTGGCGTGGCTCGTAGAGATTCGCTATTGTCAGGGTCCACACCTGACAAGTTAAGAATCCGGGAGGAATAAAAAAATGAAATTTCGCCAGATAGCAACAGGCGCGCTGCTGGCTTCAGTGCTCGGCGCGATGTCCGGCGTGGTGGCAGCACAAGACGCGAACGGCTGCGCAACCCTGGTCGGCGCATCGTCTTCAGGTTCGCCGCAAGGCTTTCAGGTTCGTGACGGCGAACCTGTCGATCTCGTCAGCGGCGGCAAAACGGTGCACGGCAAGTTGCTCGTATTCGGCGACAACGGCGTGTTTCGCGCGTACTGGCAACCCGAGAACAGCGCTGAAAAATATGTGCTGGCGAATGCCGGCACCGATGCCGTACGACTGGTCTCGACGCCGCCTCAAGGCTCGCCAGCCGCAGACGGCCAACCCGGCACGAGGCTTGCCCCCCAACATGTGCTGTCGTGTCCGGCGCTTTGAAGCCGTTCGCCGCGCCCGGCCTATCCGGCACAAATGACTCGACATGACGTGAGCGAATGGGCAACAGGTCGTACTTACCGCTTATCCACCGCCCTATTTATTTCCTGCCGACGCGCTATCAAGGTCCCGGTCGGCATGCCGATATCACGTTGCGTATGGCATATAAACGTTAAAGGGATGTGAATGGTTCGGCTAGCCAGACTCAGGGAAGCGCTATCGGTCGCGGAAGACGATCCCGATCTCGTGCGCTCGCAGCTCCAGGCATTCAGCCGTCAGATCCCGCTCATCTATTTCATGCTGATCGTCAACACGACGGCGGTCGCGATCACGCATCTGGGCAGTGCACCGGCATGGTTGTCCATCTATATCCCTGTCGTGCTCTGCGCGCTGTGCGTCGTGCGCAGCGCCCGATGGTGGACGGTGCGTCATCGCGTGATCACCGACGACCAGGCCGCGCCCGAATTGCGCAAGCTGATCTGGCTGGTGGGTCTGTTCGGCGTCGCGTTCAGTAGCTGGTCGCTTCTGCTGTTTCCATACGGAACCGCCTTCGAACAATCCCAGGTCGCGTTCTATATGGCGACCACGATGGTGGGCTGCGTGTTCTGCCTGATGCATTTGCGTGCGGCGTCGCTGTTGCTGCTTTCCATCGTCGTACTGAGCTTCTCGGGCTTTCTGATTTTCACCCACTCGCCCGTGTTCATTGCAATGGCGGTCGACATGACGCTGGTCGGCTTCGCGCTCGCGGTGATCATCCTGTTGTACTACCGGACTTTTGCGGGCGTGGTTCACGCACGGCGCGAATTGCAAATAAGCCAGCAGAAAACCCAGCGTCTCAGCGACGACAATTTCCGGCTCGCGAGCATCGACAGCCTGACCGATCTGCCTAACCGGCGCAGCTTTTTCGCGTCGTTGCGCGCAATGTCGGAACTGGCGCTCAGCACCGGCGACGGCTTCAACGTCGGGCTGATCGATCTCGATGGCTTCAAACAGGTGAACGACATTTACGGCCACGCCTGCGGCGATCTCGTGCTTCAGGAGGTGGGCTTGCGGCTACTCGAACTCGCCGAACCGGGTCTGTTCTTTGCACGTTTAGGGGGCGATGAATTCGGCATTCTCGTGCAATACAAATTGTCGAACGAGAAACTGGTCGAGTTGGGAGCGCGCATCTGCGAGGCGCTCAGCCGGCCTTACCGGGTGGCAGGCAACGTTGCCGAACTGTCGGGCACCATCGGCTGGGCCGCGTTTCCTGAAGCGGGAACCACGGTCGCGCAAGTGTTCGAACGCGCCGACGCCGCGCTTTACGTCGGCAAGGAAGGCCGCCGTGGCACGCCGGTGATTTTCTCGACCGAACATGAAACGCGCATCCGTCGATCGAGTCTCGTCACTCAGGAACTGCGCCACGCCGATCTCGAGTCGGAACTGTTCCTGGAATTTCAACCGATTTACGATCTGTTCACGCATCGCCCGACGGGTCTGGAAGCACTCGGGCGCTGGCATAACGCGCGCCTCGGCGCGGTCAAACCGGAAGAATTTATCCGCATCGCCGAGCGCACCGAACTGATTCTGCGCATCACCGAAATACTGCTGCACAAAGCGCTCGATGAAGTCTCGCGCTGGCCGTGCGAACTCTATCTGTCCTTCAATCTGTCCGCGATCGATATCTCCACGTCGGCGCGCGCCCGACGGCTGATCGATATCGTGACGCAAAGTGGCGTGCCGCCGCATCGCGTGTCGTTCGAAATCACGGAGACCGCCGTGACGCGCGATTTCGAACAGGCTCACAGCGCACTGACGATGATCAAGCAGGCGGGCTGCCGCGTATCGCTCGACGACTTCGGCACCGGTTATTCGAGTCTGAGTTACGTGCATCGGCTGCCGTTCGATACGATCAAGATCGACCGCAGCTTCGTGACCGATATCGACTCCAATAGCGCGTCGAAGAAGATCGTCAAGTCGGTGCTCGACCTGTGCCGCAACCTCGGCCTCGAATGCGTGGTGGAAGGGCTGGAAACGGCGACGCAAGCCGAGGTCGTCAAGACGCTTGGCGCACGCGCAGTGCAAGGCTATCTATTCAGTCGGCCGATGCGGGCGAGCGCGGTCGCCGCTTATCTGCAAACGGCGCTCGCGCAGGCTGATGCGGTGGAAGCGCAGCCTTGAGCGGGCTGCGCCGTTGCAGGTCGGCTTGCCTGCGCCGTGGCAGATGCGTGATGTGCGTGATGTGCGTGACGGCAGCCTAGCGCGCCTTGTTGCCGTATTCCAGCTTCGGATACCAGTCCTGTCCGCGACCTGCGGGCGTCATGTCGAGTATCGTCCACAGCGGCATCAGATCAGGTGCGCCGCGCGGGTCTTCGCCTGGGTCCGCTGTCGTGGCACCCATCTCGGCGCCCCAGAAATGCCGCACCGTGCCGCCGGAACGCGTGAATACATTTAACGCGGGCACGTCGTCGCCGGCCGGATCTTCGCCCGCGTAGTCACGATTAAACGTATTGCCACCCGACGAATACAGCCGCAGATGCCGCCAGCCCCGCTCTTTCGCAAAGGCCGCCAGCTTGTCGATCGGTGAACGGCCGATCACCGCAAAGGCGACGCGCTGCAGGATGTCGGGCATTTCGCCGTCATAGGCACTCAATAGCGACGTGCACATCGGGCAGGGCCGCGCACGCTGCGGGCCGAACATCCAGTTATAGGTCACGAGCGTGTCGTGCTCGCCGAACATCTCCGACAGCGTGAGCGGCCCCTCCTCGCCCTCGAAACGGTAGTCCTCGGGTACCGCCCCGCCGGGCGGCAGAGCGCGCCGCTGAGCGGCAACCCGTTCGATATGGCGGCGCAATTCGATTTCCTCGGCCAGCAGCGCGTTGCGCGCGCTGCGATAGCCGGCGCTTTCGCCCGGAAATCTCGGCGGCAAGTCGGCGAGTTGCCGAGCGGGTATCAGCGTCTGCGCGGAGGTCTGTCCATCAGTCATTAGCCATCTCCTCAATCGAAAAAGGATAGGGGTGCGACAAGCGGCTCGGCCCTTTTATCGCCCTCTATCTGGTCACGACGGATGGGGAGAGCGCAAATCGACACGCACCCGGGACATTTCTTGTCGACCTGAGTGGCATCGCCGCGTCGCTTCATCACGCACGCCACGCGCAGCAACCGCCCTCGCCCATCAAGGTATGCTCTCGCCAAACAGCGCGCCGCGCGCCGTCCCTGAGGATGCACTATGCCGCTTCGTCTACCACCGCTGCCCGCGCTACGCTTCTTCGAAGCCGCCGGCCGGCATCAGAGTTTCAAGCTCGCCGCCGCCGAACTGAACGTCACGCCGAGCGCCGTCAGTCACGGCATTGTCGGACTGGAGCAGGCGCTCGGCGTCGAACTGTTCGTGCGCGAACCGCGTGGCATTTCGCTCACCGCGACCGGCGCGGACTATCTGTCTTACGTGTCCGAGGCATTTTCACTGATCGCCATCGGCACGCAGCGTCTGCCCAACCATCGCGCGGATCGCCCGATCGCGCTGAGTTGCGCGCCGACCTTCGCTTCGCGCTGGCTATTGCCGCGCCTCGCCGGTTTCCGCGCGCGTTGGCCGAATGTCAACGTTAGCGTGGACACCTCGCATCGTCAGGTAGGCTTTCCGGTCGACGGCTTCGATTTCGCCATCCGCCTGAGCCGCGCCCCGGTTGCGGGAACCGCGTGGACGCGTCTGTTCGGCGAACGCTTCGTGCCCGTGTGCAGCGCGGCGTACCTCGACACGTTGCGTGACGGTAGCGGCGACGGCAGCCTCGACTGGCGACGCGCGACGCTCATTCACGTGCATACCGCGAGCGAGGACTGGCAAAGCTGGATAGATGCGGCTGGCGTCGAAGGAATCGATGCCGCGAACGGCCTGCGTGTCGATACGATCCAGCTTGCATTCGAGGCGGCAGCGATGGGCCTCGGCCTGGCGCTCGGCAGAAAGCCGCTAGTGGATGCCGATCTGAGCAGCGGTGCGCTGGTCGAAGCAGGTCCTCCAACACTTGCCTCTGCGGGCGCTTACTGGCTGGTGAGCGCGGAGAACGTGGAGCGCCGCCCGGAACTTGTCGACTTCCGACGCTGGTTGATCGGCGAGTCCGGGCAATTCGACACGTCGCCCGAAGCCGCGCATGCGAGCACGCATGACTCAAACTCGTAACTCATAACGCGCCGAATTAACCGTCTGGCGCCGTCACACAGGTGAGCCACGCTCACCTGTCATCGCCATCTTTTCCTTTGCCGCCTCTGACGCTCGCTGCGACCATTCGGTCAAAGGAGATCAGATCATGTCGACTGCAAACAGCAAACGCTTCGCCCCGCTCGTCAACACGACGACCCTCGTGATCCTGGCTGGCGCCCTGGTCCTGAGCGCGGCGATGGGCATCCGGCAAACCTTCGGGCTTTTCATCGGCCCGTTCTCGTTCGACCGTGGTCTGCCCGTCACGTTGATCGCCTTCGCGATTGCGCTGCACAACCTCGTGTGGGGCTTCGCCCAGCCGTTCGCGGGCGCGGCGGCGGACCGTTACGGCTCGGCGCCTGTCGTCGCGTTCGGCGCCACCACCTTTGCGGCTGGCCTCGGCCTCGCGGCGGTGGCGCCGGGTGGCGCGATGCTGATCGTCGGCATGGGGTTGCTGGTCGGCATCGGCGTGAGTTGCACGACCTTCGGCGTGGTGTTGCCGGCGGTGGGCCGGGTTGCATCGCCAGAAAAACGCAGCATGGCGATGGGGCTGGTCAGCGCGGGCGGCTCGGCCGGGCAGGTGCTGATGATCCCATTGGTGCAAACCATCCGGCTCGGTTCTGGCATCGCCGCGTCGCTGTTCGCACTCGCTTTCCTGATGCTGCTGGTCGCCCCGCTCGGCATCGTGCTCGACCGGGGCGCGCGAGCCGGCGCGACGGTTCACGCAGCGCCGGCCGTGCCGCTACGCGATGTACTGAGGCAGGCGGTCCGGCATCGCGGCTATCGTCTGCTGACGCTCGGCTTCTTCACCTGCGGATTCCAGCTGGCATTCATCTCGACGCATCTGCCCGAGTATCTGACGCTGTGCCATATGCCGCTCGGGCTCGGCGCGACCGCGCTGGCGCTGATCGGCCTGTTCAATATGGCGGGCAGTTGGGGATGCGGCTGGCTCGGCGGCCGGTTCAGGCAGCATTACGTGCTCGGCTGGCTCTATCTGATTCGCAGCGTGACGATCGGCGCGTTCTTTCTGCTGCCGAAGACCGCTGAGTCCGTGGTGATTTTCGCGGCCATCATGGGCCTCACGTGGCTCGGCACCGTGCCGCTCACGAGCGGGCTGGTGGCGAAAGTATTCGGCACGCGCCACCTCGGCAGCCTGTTTGGCGTCTGCTTTCTGAGCCACCAGATCGGCTCGTTTCTCGGCGCGTGGCTCGGCGGTCTCGTGTTCGATCTGACCGGCTCGTATTCGTTGTTGTGGGAAGCGACGGTTGTCAGCGGACTGATCGCGGCACTGCTGCATTTTCCAATCGACGACTCCGCCGTACCCGCGCCCAAGCTGCGCTCGCAGCCCGCTGCCGCCTGATTCCGCTTGCCAAACAACGACCGACAACCGTGCCGCCATCGTCTAGACTTTGACTCTCAGGGAGCAGGAGCCGACCCATGACAGCCGGCATCGACCGGAACGCAGCGGCGGCGCTTACGTCAGGAGCAACCATGTCAGACGTTTTGCACGACGCGCGGGCACCGGTCATCAAGGTGCGTCCCGACCGGGAAATGGCGACCACCCAGCGGCTGCCGTATTTCGTCGGCATTTCCGCGAGCACTGCGGGCAGCACGGGTTTGTCGATGTACATGGTCGTGGTGCCGCCGGGCGGCCACGCCGAACCGCATTTCCACGCCGACTACGAAACCGCGATTTACCAGCTCGAAGGCCGGATCGAGACGCGCTATGGTCCCGGTTTGCGCGAGTCCGTGATCACCGAGCCGGGCGATTTTCTATTCATTCCACCTGGCGTTCCGCATCAACCGTTCAATCTCGACGCTAACACTGCCGCGCGTGCCATCGTCGCGCGCAACCATGCAGACGAGCATGAACGGGTGACGCCCTACGATCCCGCCACAGAGGCGTGATCTGAAACAACGTCATCACGACCGACGTACCTGATGCGCCGGGTCGAACGGCTCGTGCGCCCCGCACGAGCCGTTTGCCGTTTGCCGTTTGCCGTTTGCCGTTTGCCGTTTGCCGTTTGCCGTTTGCCGTTTGCCGTTTGCCGTTTGCCGTTTGCCGTTTGCCGTTTGCCGTTTGCCGTTTGCCGTT
>NZ_CAJHCP010000001.1 GCF_904848625.1 Paraburkholderia metrosideri | reverse complement strand
GATCCTCGTCGGTATTCAGGTGCCGACAAGCGAGAACGATGGGTTCGAAAAATTCCTCACGACGCTCGGCTATCCGTATTGGGAAGAAACCAAGAACCCGGTTTATCGCCTCTTTTTAGGCTAGACAGGTTCAATCACGGGCTCGGGGTTTACCTTAGGCCTGGGCGGAGCGAGTCAAGTAAAAGCCCACTGCCGGAAATGAGCCAAAAGCCCCTCCCGGCGGGCGTTAGCGCTCGATGCAATCCATCAGGGTGAGCGTCCTGGATCGGCTGTTTATCGCCACAAGCGATACAGCCTATCCGCCATATCGCGTTGCGGGATACACCGTCTGATCGTCACACTGAGCGCAAATCATTCGCCGCATTCAGGAGACAACTCATGCGTACCCAAGTTGGCATCATCGGTGCCGGCCCTGCAGGCCTGCTGCTTTCCCATCTTCTTCATCAACGCGGCATCGAGTCCGTCGTGCTCGAAACGCGCAACCGCGAACAGATCGAATCCACCATCCGCGCCGGCGTGCTCGAACAGGGCACGATGGACCTGCTGACCGAAGCTGGTGTCGGCGCACGCATGAAAGCAGAAGGCGCGTTGCATCATGGCTTCGAACTGGCCTTTGAAGGCAAGCGTCGCCGGATCGATCTGACCGGGCTCACCGGACATTCGATCACCGTTTACGCGCAGCATGAAGTGATCAAGGACCTCGTCGCGGCACGTGTCGCGGCAAACGGCACACTGCATTTCGGTGTATCGGACACCTCGATTCACGGCATCGATACGGATCAACCGTCGATCCGCTATCGCCACGAAGGCGAATCGTACGAACTGCAATGCGATTTCGTCATTGGTTGCGACGGCTCGCAAGGCGTTTCGCGTGCATCGATTCCACAGGCGCTGCGCAAAGACTATGAACGTGTGTACCCGTTCGGTTGGTTCGGCATCCTGTGCGAAGGGCCGCCGTCGTCCGATGAACTGATCTACGCCCGCCACGATCGCGGCTTCGCGTTGATCAGCACGCGTTCGCCGAACGTGCAGCGTATGTACTTCCAGTGCGATCCGAAAGACTCGGTCGAGAACTGGTCTGATGATCGGATCTGGGCTGAATTGCACGCACGGGTCGATTCGCACGACGGTCAGAAGATTGTCGACGGCAAGATTTTCCAGAAGAACATTGTCGGCATGCGCAGTTTCGTGTCGGCCACGATGCAACATGGCCGCCTGTTCCTTGCCGGTGACGCCGCGCATATCGTGCCGCCGACCGGCGCGAAGGGTTTGAATCTGGCCGTCGCCGACGTGCGCGTGTTGACGAAAGCGTTGAACGCGTTCTACGTCGAAAACCGCTCCGATCTGCTCGACGGCTATAGTGAAACCGCGCTCAAACGCATCTGGCGCGCCGAACACTTCTCATACTGGATGACCAGCATGATGCACCGCATTGAAGGCGCGTCGCCGTTCGAACAGCAACTGCAGGTGGCCGAACTCGAATACGTCACCACCTCACGTCCGGCAGCGATCGCGATGGCGGAAAACTACGTCGGTGTAGCAGCAGTCTAGTTTCAAGCGCTGCGTTTAAAGCATCAGGATAAGTAGTGTTAGTTAAGCGACAAATCCCGATGCGCCGCAGCCTGAAACTCCGTAGGCGTGACGCCAGTCTGCTTACGAAAATAGCGGCTGAAATAGGCCGAATCTTCAAAGCCGAGCGCATGCGCGATCTGTTTGATGGTCTGGCCGGAATAGACCAGATCGCGCTGCGCCTCGCGTATCAACTGATCGTTGACGAGCGACATGGGTGACTGACCCAATTCGTCGCGGCAAATGCGGCCCAATTGTGCTGCCGTCACCCCTAATTTTCCCGCATAGAACTCGATGGGCTGATGCTCGCGAACATGCGCGGCAACCAGTTCGCGCAGCCGTTTGATCTGTGTCGCGCGCCGGTCGTTGACTGCCGTACCGGCCGCCGACGCAGCGTCGGTCAAACGCGCGACTTGTACAAAAAGTGCAATCATCAGCGACATGCCTGCTGCAATATGGCCGCGCGCACTGCCACGAAATTCCTGCTCCAGCAAACCGAACAGCGGCATCAGTGTGCGTTCGCCGAGTATGGGCCGCACGGGGATCAACGCGGGCCGTTGCAGCACCGGCACAAGTCCTGGTGACACCGCCTTCGAAATCGACTCCAGCGCGCGCTGCGCAGCGGTGATCACCAGTCCGTCGACGTCGGGCGAAAACACGAAACCATGCACGGTTTGCGCGGGAATCAGCACGATGCACGGTGGTTCGATCACGAGTCTCTCGCTCTCGATCAATACATGACCACTGCCGCTGCGGATATACAGAATCTGTAATAGCGCGTCGTGCCGGTGAGCGGCGATACGCCAGTCATTAGGACGGCTGCGTTCGGCGATCCATTCGAAATTGAACGCGTCGTACCAGGGCGGTCGCGCGGACTCTCCATACAGATCGTAGTTAGGGATTTTCCTCATGCCGTTTTGTCTCCTATGTACGAATTGTCCTGCGATGTGCTCCCTTTGTCCAATGTCTCCTGCGTGCGTATAGCTATACTTTTTTCATGGATGGGACGGTTGACTGGCACGGTGATTACGTCGCCCGCTGCATCGTACCCGAGATTAAAACCATGGAGATTCGGATGGCTAATCAAATGGATCAGGCCGGTGAGCATGTCGATTCACTGCACTGGCTAGCGCTTGACGGAAAGGTGTGTGTGGTCACCGGCGCGGCGGGCGGGATAGGCAGCGCCATTGCACACGTGTTGGGCGACGCGGGCGCACGCGTTGCACTGCTCGACCGTGACGAAGAAAGATGCCAGGCGCTTGCGAAAACACTGAATGCTAACGGCATCGAAGTGGTCGCGTTCGCGTGCGATATCGGCGATATCGACAGCGTGCGCGGTGCAGTGGCCGCGGTCGAATCTGCGTACAGCGCTGCCGACGTGCTCGTGAATAACGCCGGCTTGCTGCGTCCCGGCGGCATCGAAGAAATTGGCCTGGAAGCGTGGAACGCAATGCTGCGCGTGAATCTCACCGGCTACATGCTGTGCTCGCAACAGTTCGGACGCGGCATGTTAAAGCGGCGCACGGGTGCCATTGTGCATGTGGCGTCGGTGGCGGCACATCATCCGCAAACTTATAGCGGCGCATATAGCCCCGGCAAAGCAGGGGTCGCGATGCTGTCGAAGCAACTGGCGGCGGAGTGGGGGCCGCGCGGTATTCGCAGCAATACGGTGTGTCCCGGCATGATCCGCACGCCGCTGTCCGCGGCGTTCTATGAGCACGGCGATATCGAACAGCGGCGCAGCGCGATGACGGCTAGCCGCCGGATTGGCGAGCCGCAGGATATCGCCGACGTCGTCGCATTTCTGGCCAGCGCGCGAGCCGCGTACGTGAACGGCGCGGAGATTGTCGTCGACGGTGGGCTTGAAAGCATGCTGATGGATCTCGTGCCACGCCCCGGTTTCGAAGCCGCACAGCCTGCCGCACACCAGTCCGGCAACGAGGGACGTCCATCATGACCAACGCAACCCGCAACACCACGCTGACTTGCGACGTGCTCGTCATCGGCTCGGGTGCAGGCGGTCTGTCGACCGCAATCACCGCACGCAAACAGGGGCTCGACGTGATCGTGATCGAGAAGGAGCCGTTCTTTGGCGGAACGACTGCATTCTCCGGAGGCGTGCTGTGGATCCCTGGCAATCGTCACGCGAAAAGCAACCAGGTGAGCGACACCCGCGAAGCGGCGCTCAAGTACCTGCGTGATGAAACCGGTGACTTCTTCGACGCCGCCGCCGTCGATGCTTTTCTCGACACCGGCCCGCACATGCTCGATTTCTTCGAGAAGGAAACGGCAGTCAAATTCGTGCCGACGCTTTATCCCGACTATCACCCGAATGTGGCCGGCGGTGTCGATATCGGTCGCTCGGTGGTGGCCGCGCCGTTCGATGCACGGGCGCTCGGTAAAGACATCGTGCGTTTGCGGCCGCCGCTCAGAACGATCACGTTCATCGGCATGATGTTCAACTCGTCGAACGCGGACCTCAAGCACTTTTTCAATGCAACCCGTTCTTTTAAGTCTGCCATGTATGTCGCGAAGCGGCTGGCAAGCCATCTGAAAGATCTCGCGTTATACCGGCGTGGCGTGCAGGTGACGAGCGGCAATGCGCTGGCTGCACGCCTCGCGAAATCGGCGCTCGATCTCGGCATTCCAATCCACACGAATACGGGCGCACGTGAATTGACGATGGCAGGGCAACGCGTAACAGGTGCGCTCGTCGACGGAGCGGACGGCGAAATTCGCATCGTCGCACGGCGCGGTGTCGTACTGGCATGCGGCGGCTTTTCACACGACGTGGCGCGGATTGCCAAAGCGTATCCGCATGTACGGCGCGGCGGCGAACATGTGTCGCCGGTGCCGCCGGGCAATACCGGCGACGGCGTCGGCATGGCGGAGCGCCTCGGCGCGAAAGTCGCGATCCGTTATCCGCAACCGGCGGCCTGGATGCCGGTGTCGCGTGTACCGATGCGCGATGGCAGTGTCGGCGTGTTTCCCCATCTTCTGGATCGCTACAAGCCTGGCATTATCGGCGTCACGCGTGCGGGCAAGCGCTTCACGAACGAAGCGAATTCCTATCACGACGTGGGCGCGGCAATGATCGAAGCCTGCGCGAGCGAGCGGGAAACGGCGATGTGGTTGATCTGCGATCACGCGACCATCCGCAAATATGGGCTGGGCTTCGCGAAGCCCGCGCCAGTGCCGCTCGGGCCGTTGCTGCGCAACGGCTATCTGAATACCGGACGCACGCTTGCTGAACTCGCGCGCAATGCGGGTCTCGACGGCGAAGCACTTGAAGCGACGGTGAAGCACTACAACGTCGGCGCGGCGCGTGGTGATGATCCCGAGTTTGGACGAGGCACCACTTCGTTCAATCGTTATCTGGCAGACCCGGAACAGAGGCCTAATCCATGCGTCGCGCCAATCGGCGATGGCCCGTATTACGCGCTGAAAGTGCTGATGGGCGACCTCGGTACCTTCGACGGAATCTCGACCAAAGTCACCGGCGAAGTACTCGACGAAGCCGGTGCGCCGATTGCCGGCTTGTACGCCGTCGGCAACGATCGGGCGAGCGTGATGGGCGGCAACTATCCGGGCGCGGGCATCACGCTCGGACCGATCATGACCTTCGGCTATCTCACCGGCCGCCATCTTGCCGGTGTGAGCGGCACCGCTGCGCCCACACGACATAACGCTGAAGGATCCGAAACAGTATTGAGGACAGGCACATGAGTAGCGGCAAAGCATTTGTCGACCATCGTATTTATACGATCCGGCCGCGTGGGATGGCGGAATTCATCGACGTATTCGATCGGCTCGCGATGCCGATCCAGGTGGAGTATCTCGGTGCGCCGGTTGGCTTTTATATGAGCGACATCGGCGCGTTGAATCAGGTGGTGCATCTGTGGGGTTACGAGAGCATCGCCGATTACGACCTGCGCCGCACCGCGCGCGATGCCGACCCTGAATGGCCCGCTTATCTACAGGCTTCGGCGCATCTGATCGTTGCGCAGGAAAGCCGGATTATCAGACGCGTCGATTTCAGGAGCCTCGCCATGCTTCGCTAGCAGCGTGAGGGTTTGATCGTGTAACGGTGCGATTCTGGAGGAGACAGACATGACTAATCAGACAGGACGGGTTGCGATCGTGACCGGCGGCGCCAACGGCATTGGTTGGGCCACTGCGCAGCGCTTCGCACAGGAAGGATATCGCGTGGTGGTTGCCGATTTGCGCGCCCAGCATGCGCAGCAACGCGCGGAAGCGTTAGGTGCGGATCACGTCGGCATACGGGCCGATGTTGCTGTCGAAGTGGACGTGATTGCGCTTATCAACGCGTGTGTCGAACGTTTCGGCCGGCTCGATGTACTCGTCAATAATGCGGGCAATAGCGATCAGCCGTATCCGACCATCGAACAGAACATCGACGCGTTCGACCGGCTGATCGACATTCATCTGCGCGGCACTTTTCTCGCTTGCCGCGAGGCGGCGAAAGTGATGCTCACGCAGCGTAGCGGCGCGATCGTCAACCTTGCTTCGATAGCCGGTCTCGCTGGTATCCCGCAGCGCAACGCATACGGCGCCGCGAAAGCCGGCATCGCAGCGATGACGCGCTCGCTCGCCTGCGAATGGGCGCGCGAAGGCATTCGCGTGAATGCCGTGGCACCGGGCTACGTCGCCACCGAACTGGTGGAGACGCTCAAACTGAATGGCCAGATGGATCTCCAGGCAATCGAGCGGCGCACGCCGATGGGCCGGTTGGCACAGCCTGATGAAATCGCGCGGGCGATCGGCTTTCTTGCTTCCGACGCTGCGAGCTATATCACCGGAACGACGCTCATCGTGGACGGTGGCTGGCATGCATATGGAGCGGCTGGGTAGACGCGTGCGATTCACCTACTGGACATAGCCTCTTCAATAACATTTCGAATAATAAAAATTACCCCGTCATATCACGGAGACACCGCAATGAAAAAGCCTCGACTACGCAGGGCGGACGTTCTACGTCTGCACAATCCTGATACCCATTTCGCGCAGGAGATTGCCGGGCACGGAGGCGCGCTATGACAAGCTCGAATCGCCGGGTGGATGTTCAGGCCTTTATCGACGAACAACGCTTCTCGCCGTTTCAATGGACGATCCTCATCCTGTGTTTTCTGGTCGTTGCGGCCGATGGTTTCGATACCGCCGCAATCGGCTTTATCGCACCTTCACTGGTGCAGCAGTGGGGCATCTCGAGGAGTTCGCTTGGGCCGGTGATGAGCGCGGCACTCGTCGGGCTCGGCATCGGCGCGCTCGCCGCCGGCCCGTTTGCGGACCGTGTCGGCCGAAAAACGGTATTGGTGTTGTCGGTATTCTTCTTCGGCATCTGGAGCCTCGCTGCGGCGCGCGCGAGCTCGATTGAATCACTCACGGTGTTGCGCTTTTTCACCGGACTCGGTCTTGGCGCGGCGATGCCGAACGCCGTCACACTCATGTCCGAATATGCACCGGCAAGGATTCGCGCGATGGCGGTCAATGCGATGTTCTGCGGCTTTTCATGCGGACTCGCGATTGGCGGTCTCGCGTCCGCATGGCTGATTCCTCATTTCGGCTGGCCTGGTGTGCTCGTGGCGGGCGGCGTAGGGCCGATCGCGCTGACTGTGCTGCTGATTCTGTTGCTGCCGGAGTCAGCGCAGTTTCTCGCCGTGCGCAGGCAAGCGGACCAACGTATCGCGCGGATTTTGCAGCGCATTGCGCCGCATCTCAGTCTGGACGGATGCCGCTTCGTTGCACAGGAAGATCGCGGAGCGCACGCGACCAAAGCGGACACTGTGACCCACGCTTCTGATGCGAAGGAACGCGGCGGCCCTGGTACACGCGCTCAATGGGCACTCGCAGTCGTCCTCTCATCGCGCTACCGCTTTGGCACGTTGATGCTGTGGCTCGCGTATTTCATGGGTCTGCTGATCTACTATCTGCTCACCAACTGGCTGCCGACGCTGTTCAAAGACACCGGTTTTTCCAGTGAAAAAGCGGCATTGATGACATCGCTATTTCCACTCGGTGGCGTACTCGGCAACCTGTGCGTCGGCTGGATCATGGACCGCTTCGTCGGACACCGAGTCGTGGCATTGACTTATGTACTCGTGGGCTTACTCGTCTTGCTGGTGGGGCAAGGCGTCGGCCATCACATCTGGCTCGGCACACTGATTTTCCTCACGGGAACCGTGGCTACCAGCGCAGTCACGTCGATGTCGGCGCTCGCCGCGAGTTTCTATCCGACGCACGCGCGGGCAACAGGCGTTGCGTGGATGTTGGGGGTCGGCCGCATTGGCGGTGTGGCAGGGGCGCTGGTTGGCGCGGCGCTAATGGGGCTTGGCTGGCAATTCGGCGCGGTGTTCAGCCTGCTTTGCGTGCCGGCGGTCATCGCGGCCAGCGGTGTGTATCTGATGATGCGACGTGTACCCGACGATAAATCTGCGTCGGAACGCACGGTTGCGGCTATTGCGGTGAAATGATTGCTGCGTTGCAAAAGCGGTCGCTCTTATGACGGCGGCTGAGGGCGGCCGTTTTTCATTGTCGTGCCAAACACAACAGTGAATTCATGATTGATGGATTTATCCGTTACTGCGCGGCACTTACACTGGCTCCATCGCTGTCGCACAAGTTGCACCGGCAGCCCGCACGCAGACAATCCGTGGAGGTGGTTTCATGAAGTCGCTCATTCAAGCTGTTGCTATCGCTGTCGTTCTTGCCGCGCCGGTTGCATCGTTTGCGCAGTCGGCAAATCAACCCGAATCACAAGAATCGCAGACCACGCAAGCTCAGGTGTCCGGTCAGCAGAATAAAGCCCAAGCCGATAGCGGTTATGGTTCAGGCAGCCACGGCACATGGCAATCCGGCCGCGGCGGCAGCACGACGGTCAGCTCGTATTCCCCGCCGATTTACAACGCACGTTAAGCGTTATTTATCAACGTAGGCGCATAACGAAGCAGTCCACCGGAAAGAAAAAAAGCGCGCGACGAGCATTGAGCTCGCCGCGCGCTTTTGCATATCTATTCTCAGAGTACTCGCAACAACACCAGCTCGTTGCGCAGTAGCGCCATCAGATCATCATCACTAGGCCGCGTGCCCCAATGTCGCGCACCCGCCACTGAAGCGATCGCCATCCACGAGTGCGGCGGAAACCATTCGCGCAATAGCGTGCCGTCCTGTCGCAAACACAATTGCCCGGTCTGCTCGCTATATTCAGCGCAGATGAGCGTGCCGTCGACCTGCGCCGTTACTCGTCGTGGATCGCTGCGTAGCATATCGTCGCTCCTGCAAAGTGAGTGACGCGAATGCGGGCGCGGAACGGCTTCCTGATCGAAGCCGCTCCAGCCGATGCATTAGTGATAGCCGCGGTCGCGGTCGTCACCATGGCCATGCGGGCCGCGCGCGTCATGCCACTCGCGTCCATCGTGGTGATGTGCGTCCCAATCGCGGCGTTCCCAGTAACGATGGCCGTCGTAGTAACGATCGCCGTGCCAGCCGGGGCTCACCACGACGACTGGCGCCGGTGCATAGACCGGTGGTGGCGGCGGTGCATAGACCGGCTCGGGCGCCGCGACCACGACACCGGGTACGCCGATGTTCACACCGACATCGACGTGAGCCATAGCGGCCGACGATGCACCAATCCCCAGGCCTGCAACGATCGCCAGCGACATCCAGCGGTTTCGTGAAGTGTTCATGTTTTATTCTCGGGTTCTGCGATTAAGAGTGGAGGTGGCTGCGCCGACGCGCCTAGCCTAGTAATGGTCGTGATAGTGCGGATGATCGTGATAACCGCCGTCGGGGACCACGATACAGCCGCTCAATGTGGCGCCGAGCGTTGCTGCGAGAATGGCCAGCGCGAAAATTCGTTTCATGACGTTGCTCCCTTTTTGCTTGTGAACCGAACTCTACTGAGCGGCGAAAATATCGTTGTGTTTGTGTGTAACAGGACGTGTCGATGGCAATACGTATCGACAGAGCGTGTGGCGGGGAGAGAAGACCAACGCTGAGTGAAACGGCAGGCCGGTAAGCGATGACAAAACCGCAGGCAAGCTATTGAACGCGCTATGAAAAAAACGCTATAGGCGGGAGTGCCGTGGGTGTGGATGCAGCCGATGGCAAACACATCAACTGTCGATAAGTGGCTGACATCGTGTTTCACCGCTTCTATGCCGTGCGGATACATTCAGTTGCAGACTGGCGACGCGATGCCACGCGGCGAGTGCGCTTGCACGCGCTCACGGCGCTCGTCCCGATGCTGGTGAATGCACCCGCAGGAAAAGGATCACGCGCTATGGATTGCCATTGAGCTTTGCTTAGTGGCGCATGAATGATTCACTCGCGCCGCAAAAAATTGGCTCACGACGTGATAAATCTGGTGGGCCTGGCGGATCGCGCTAGGTTTTTCCACGCGTCGTTGATCCTGTAGAGAGCCGGAAATTCTGGCTTGATGAGGCCGACGCTGAAGCCGATAGTGTCGGGGTGAATCTGATGACGTGGTGCCCGGCTGTGGAGCCGCCCGGCGCCAGCACCACGCGTATCAGAGCTGGCAGGCGTTGCGAGCCAGTCCCGGGTAAACGATGACCAAAAATCGAAACTGAATCGGAATCCGCTTCCTTTCACGATGATATATTGCGCCGAAAGGGAAGAAGTCCGACATCAGACCGGACCACTAATCCAGATACCGGGTGATCCACCCGGCAACGGGACGTCAAGTCCATGGAGGAGGCATGAAGCTCAAGAAGGCTCTGGACCGCATTCCTGGCGGCCTGATGCTGGTGCCGCTGCTACTCGGCGCGTGTGTTCATACGTTCGCGCCAGGCGCCGGAAAATATTTCGGCTCGTTCACCAATGGTCTGATAACTGGCACCGTGCCGATTCTGGCAGTGTGGTTCTTCTGCATGGGCGCGACGATCGACTTGCGGGCGACCGGCGTCGTTCTGCGTAAATCGGGCACGTTGCTCGCGACCAAGATGCTGGTGGCGTGGATCGTCACGCTGATCGCCGCCCGCTTTATTCCCGTCGACGGCATCAAGACCGGCTTGTTCGCCGGCCTTTCGATGCTCGCCATCACCACGTCGATGGACATGACCAACGGCGGCCTCTACGCCGCGGTGATGCAGCAGTACGGAACCAAGGAAGAAGCCGGCGCATTCGTGCTGATGTCGATCGAATCCGGGCCGCTCGTCAGTATGATCATTCTGGGCGCGACGGGCGTCGCATTCTTCGAGCCGCGCCTCTTTGTTGGCGCGGTGCTGCCGTTTCTGATCGGCTTCACGCTCGGCAATCTCGACAGCGATCTGCGCGAGTTGTTCGGCCGTTGCGTGCATCCGCTGATTCCGTTTTTTGGCTTCGCGCTGGGTAATGGCATCGATCTGAACGTGATCGTTACCAGTGGCTTGCCCGGCGTCGTGCTGGGCCTCGCCGTGATCGTGGTGACCGGTATTCCGTTGATTCTCTCGGACCGCTGGCTGGCGGGCGGCAACGGCGCGGCTGGGCTGGCGGCGTCGTCGACGGCCGGGGCGGCGGTGGCGAACCCGGCGATCATCGCCGACATGATTCCGAGCTTTAAACCGTTAGTGCCGGCCGCGACCGCGATGGTCGCGACGGCTTGCCTGGTCACTGCGATTCTGGTGCCGATTCTGACGGCGCTCTGGGTCCGCCGGCACCACGCGCGCGATGCGTTGCGCGAAGAGTTTGTTGCCGCGCAGGCCGCACCGCTGAGTGAGCAGGACGCGCACGTTTGAGATGCGCTGGGTGGCCGGTTTGCGCATCATCGTGGCGCGAACGGGCCATCAGCCTATTGATGACAGCGGGACTTAGGCGGCTTAGCGGGCGCGCTCCTTCCCGGCTCCGAAGGCCGCCCAGCGCGCCATCGCTCCCAGCGTAGGGCCTAGCGCCGAAGCTTCGCCTCCAGCATCGCTTTCACCTCGGCCCATTCATCATCGATGATGCTAAAGCGCACTGAATTGCGCTTGCGTCCATCCGGCATGATCCGTTCGTGCCTTACCACGCCTTCCTGTTTCGCGCCGATCCGCAGAATCGCCGCGCGCGATTTTTCGTTGAGTTCGTCGGTCGTGAATTGCACACGCACACACTGCATCACGTCGAACGCGTGGCTCAGCAGCAGATACTTCGCTTCGGTATTCACCGCCGAGCGCTGCATGGATTGGCCCAGCCACGTATGGCCGATTTCGAGCTTGCGGTTGCTCCGGTCGATCTTCCAGAAGCGGGTGCTGCCGACAACCGCGCCGGTTTCCCGCAACACGATCACAAACGGCATCACGGTGCCGGCAGCGCGGCCTTCGAGCGCGGTCGCGATATAGCCACCGATGGTTTCAGGCCCCGGCACCACGGTCAGCTTCATATTCCACAAGTGTCCATCTGCGGCGGCGCCGAGCAGCGCTTGCGCGTGTTCCTGCTGAAGCGGGCGGAGTTCGACAGTCTTACCAGTCAGCGTGGGCTGCATGAGTTGATGGCGATGATCAGAAAGAAAACAGACACAATAAAAAAGGTCCGCGAGCGAAGGCTCGCGGACCCGGTGTGGTGCATCGCAGGAACGCTGGAGCGCAACGAACGCCCCAGCTATCCAATACCAATGTCAAGCCACGAGCCTTAAGCCGCCATCACCGACACGGCCTTGGTGACCAGGTAGCCTTCCATGGCTTCCGGACCGCCTTCCGAGCCGTAGCCCGAATCCTTCACGCCGCCAAACGGCATTTCCGGCGACGGCGTAGCAGGCTGGTTGATCCACAGCATGCCGACTTCGAGTTGTTGCGACAGCAAATGCACGTTGCTGAACGACTTCGTGAACGCATAGCCTGCCAGGCCGTACGGCAGACGGTTCGCTTCGGAGATTGCTTCTTCGAGCTTGTCGAAGCCGCGAATTGCCGCGATCGGGCCGAACGGCTCGTTGTTGAACACGTCCGATTCGAGCGACACGTTGGTCAGCACGGTCGGCGCGAAGAAGTTGCCTTCCGAACCCACGCGTTCGCCGCCGGTTTCGATCTTCGCGCCGGTCTTGCGCGCGTCGTCGATCACCTTGCTCATCGCGCCCAGGCGGCGAGCGTTGGCGAGCGGCCCGAGGGTCGTGCCTTCGGCGAGGCCGTCGCCGAGCTTCAGGCTTTCAGCGTGCTTGACCAGCGCCGCAGCGAACTCTTCGCGGATGCTGTTGTGCACGAGGAAACGTGTTGGCGAAATGCAGACCTGGCCGGCATTGCGGAACTTCGCGCCACCGGCTGCCTTGACGGCGAGCGCCACGTCCGCGTCTTCCGCGACGATCACCGGCGCGTGACCGCCCAGTTCCATCGTGGCGCGCTTCATGTGCTGGCCGGCCATCGCGGCCAGTTGCTTGCCGACCGGCGTCGAGCCGGTGAACGTGACCTTGCGGATCACCGGATGCGGAATCAGGTAGCTCGAAATTTCAGCCGGATCGCCGAACACCAGACCGACCGTGCCAGCCGGCACGCCGGCTTCGACGAAAGCCTGCAGCAGCGCTGCCGGCGACGCCGGGGTTTCTTCGGGTGCCTTGACGAGGAACGAGCAGCCACTGGCCAGCGCCGCGCTCAACTTGCGCACGATCTGGTTGACCGGGAAGTTCCACGGCGTGAATGCCGCGACCGGGCCGATCGGCTCCTTCAACACCAGTTGCTGCGCGGACAGGTTACGCGACGGCACGATCCGGCCGTAGACGCGGCGGCCTTCGTCCGCGAACCATTCGATGATGTCTGCAGCAGCCAGCACTTCGACGCGCGCTTCGGCGAACGGCTTGCCTTGTTCCTGCGTCATCAGACGGCCGATGTCGGCAGCGCGCTCGCGCACCAGCGCAGCGGCTTTGCGCATCGTCGTAGCGCGCTCGTTGGCCGGAATCTTGCGCCATGCGTTGAAACCGCGTTGCGCGGCTTCCAGTGCGCGGTCCAGATCGGCGATGCCGGCGTGCGCCACTTTGCCGATGGCCTGGCCGGTGGCCGGGTTGATGACGTCGAGAGTCTTGCCGCTGGCGGCATCGCACCATTCGCCGTTGATCAGAAGTCGGGTATCGGTATAGGTCGAGGTGGCCATGCTGGGTTCCTGTTAGTGGGAGAAACGGGAAAAAACGACAGACCGTGCGGTCGGGCGAGGGCTGCAACCGGACTAGCGCGGCTCTGGATGGACTGCCGATTCCAATGATTTTATCTGATTGCGGGCAATCGCATCGGCGGGCCGCCCAGTCCTGGTGCGCGGCATGCGTCTTGCGTGAGGGCTGCGGCGGCGCCGGAAAACAGGTCGAAGCGGCGTCGCGCAAACTGGCGTAAAGTCAGGCGGCAGTGGCAGTGGTATGAGCGGGCGCGGGCCCGCGGCCTTGAACGGTGTCGGATACACGCAGGACCGGCGCGGCAAAGGTTCGGAAGTAGCAGTCAGTAGTCAAGAGACGGCGAATACCGCCCAATCAACCCAGATGCAAACGAGGAATTGACATGCCAACCGGTACAGTGAAATGGTTCAACGACGCTAAAGGCTTTGGATTCATTACCCCCGACGACGGCGGGGAAGATCTTTTTGCCCATTTCTCGGAGATTCGTTCCGAGGGATTCAAGTCGTTGCAGGAAAACCAGAAAGTCAGTTTTGAAATCAAGCAAGGGCCCAAAGGCAAGCAGGCGGCGGATATCAAGCCGGTGTGACGCGGGCGGCGGCCGGTTCGTGCTTATAGAGGTACGGGCCGGCCGCGATTTGCTTGATGGCGATGGCGGTTGTCCCGGTGCGGTGCGCACAGGGACGATTTCATCCGATGCGCGAATCCGGTGCATGGGCTCTGGGCTCTTGCGCGGACGATTTTTAGCCCGGTTTTCCGGGTGTTTTTTTGCCGGCTTCTCAGCCCGCCTTTCAACCCGTCGTTCAATCCGCCTTTCAATCCGGCCTTTCAACCCGGCCTTTCAACCCGCCGTCAGCCCCGCACCGATCCCCTCGAGCAACGCCTCCCGCAGATCGCCAAGCGACGCATCGCGCCGGTCGCGCGGATGCGGACCGCTCACGGCGATATCGCGCACCAGACGTCCCGCGCCATGGGGTCCCGTTGTATTGAGCAGCAGCACCCGGTCGGACAGATATAACGCTTCATCCAGGTCATGCGTGACGATCAGCGCGGCAGTGCCGTGTGCGCGCGTCAGCGACAGCAGCAGATTTTGCAGACGCATGCGCGTCATTGCGTCGACGGCGCTGAACGGTTCGTCGAGCAGCAGCAGGTCGGGCTGGGAGAAAAGACCCCGGGCGAGCGCGGCGCGCTGCGCCATGCCGCCCGATAGCTGCTTCGGCAGCGCCGCGCCGATGCCGGCAAGACCCACCTCGTCGAGCAGGCGTGCGACGCGCGGGTCGCTGCCCTGGCGTGGTCCTGCGGAAAATGCGACGTTGTCGGCCACGCTCAGCCAGGGCAGCAGACGTGGCTCCTGAAAGATCACACCGACGCGCGGCGAGGGGCCGCGTCGAACCAGGCCGTCGAGTAGAAGTTCGCCGTCGAAATCACGATCGAGTCCGGCCAGTACGCGCAGCAACGTGCTCTTGCCGCATCCGCTCGGACCGACAAGGCTGACGATTTCGCCACGCCCCAGCGTGAAGCTCACGCGCTCGAGTACGTTTCGTGTTTCGTAGCGCTTGCTGACCGCACGGACTTCGAGAAGCGGCGGGGTGTGGATCGTCTCCGCCGCGTTGGTCACGGCAGACACGTCAATCATTTCGGCCACGTTGGCGTCTCCAGCAGCCAGGTTCATCGCTCACCTCCCGACGCTACATCGCGATCCGCGGTATCGCGCCACGACAGCACATGCGTTTCGATCGCCTTGAGCACGCTGTCGCTCAGCTTGCCGAGCAACGCGAGCAGCAGGATCGCACCGAACACGAGATCGGGCCGGCCCGTCTCGCGTCCGTCGCTCAGCAGATAACCCAGGCCGCGCGTGGCGGCGATCAGTTCGGCGGCCACCATGAACATCCACGCGAGGCTCAGCCCCGTGCGCAAGCCGGTGAAAATATGCGGCAACGACGCTGGCAGCAGAACGCGCGTGAACAGCGCCCGTCGGCTCAAACCGTTGACCTCGCCGAGTTCGATCAGCTTGCGGTCGACGCCGCGAATTCCTGCCACCACGCTCAACTGCACCGGAAAGAACGCACCGATCGCGACAAGCGCGATTTTCGGCGCTTCGTCGATCCCCATCCACAGCAGCAGAATCGGCACCCACGCAAGCGACGGAATGGCGCGCAGTGCCTGAAACGCGGGATCGAGCAGCGCATCGAAGCGGCGGCTCAGGCCCATCAGCGCGCCGACCAGCAACGCGAGCGCGGCGCCTATTCCAAAGCCTGCGAACACGCGCAGCGTGCTCGCGCCGATATGACGGCCGAGCCGTCCGGCGCCGAGTTGCCAGAGCGTCTCGACGATCGAACTCGGTGCCGGCACCAGATGCTCGGGCAACACCGATGCACGCACCAGCGCTTCGATCAGCGCGAGAAATGCCAGCGGCAGGATCAGGCCGGCAATGCGCCAGCGCCTGAGCGGGTCGCGCGTCGGCGTGGCACGCTGTCCGGCAGCGGCGTGCGCGAGGCGGTTGAGGGCGAGCGATTCGTCGGTAGCCATGAGCGGGTGTCGTTCAGTCGGGGAATCAGTGAATCAGTGAGTCAGTGAGTCAGTGAGTCAGGTGCAGATGATCGAAGCAGCGGCACACACAGGCCTCATTGGCCGTTTTGTCCATTTGCCGCGGCATTTTGCGCAATCACGGGTTGTGCCGCTTTCACATCGATCAGCGCGTCGATCACCTGATTCAGATCCGTACCCGGCTTCACCAGTTGCTCCTGGACGAGAATCGGCGCGGCTTCCTTGAGCGCTGCGAGTTGCTGCGGCCCCGGCTGTGGATGACTGAAATCGTTGCGGCTCAATTGCAGCTTCGCGACCGGTAACGACACCTTCGATTCCTCCGCGATGATCTTCGCGGTTTCATCCGGATGCGCAGCGATCCACACGCGCGCCTTTTCATAGACCTTCAATACTTGCACGAGGGTTTCGGGATGGTCATGAATGAAGTCTTCACGCGCATCGAGCAGCCCCCACGTGTTGAAATCGACATTGCGATAGATCAGCTTTGCACCATCGTCGACCTGGGCCGCGGCCATATGCGGATCGAGTCCGGCCCACGCGTCGACCTGGCCATTGGCCAGTGCGGTGCGGCCATCGGGATGCTGAAGATTGACGATTTCCACGTCGTCGCGTGAGAGGCCCGCCGTATGCAACGCACGCAGTGTGAAGAGGAACGGATCGGTGCCTTTGGTCGCGGCGATCTTTTTGCCTTTGAGGTCCGCGAGCGTTTTGATCGGCGAATCTTTGCGTACCACTAGTGCGGTCCACTCGGGGCGCGAAAAAACATACACCGAGCGAATCGGATTGCCATTCGCTTTTGCCAGTACCGCAGCAAGTCCGGCTGTCGAACCAATGTCGATTGCACCGCTATTCAGGTACTCCAGCGCGCGATTGCTACCGAGACTCAGTACCCATTTGACTTCCGTATGCTGCGGCGCGAGTGCCTGTTCAAGCCAGCCATTGCGTTTGATCACGAGACTTTCTGGCGAATAGTACGCGTAGTCCAGTTTCAATTCCGCAGGGGGCGCCGCGCGCACGATAGCCGGTGCAAAAAGGGCGACCGTAGCAGTGGCGGCAATCAGAAGAGACGTGAAGCCAGCGCGAAAGCCTTGACCGAAGTCCGCACCGAAGCGGCCCGCTTTCGGCGCACGCGAAGTACCCGAAGTACCTGAAGTACCCGAAGTACTCGAAGAAAAATGCGGCAAGCGTGCCGTGCCCCGCGAGAAGATCATTGAACGGTCCTGGTCTGTCATTGAGTAGTGACCGATCAATGTAGTGAATACGTAAGCGAAACTGAACGAATAAAAACTCACAATCAAAGCAGATTGGACGCTATGGCGGAATTGGGCGAAACGCCTGGGCTATTTGAAAGGAGAAGGCACGCGCTCATTCATGCCGCCGCTGGCGTAGTGGTAAACGCGAGCAGGCACGAATCTTTTTGCCGGCATTTCATTCATCGAGGTATAGCGGCATTTATTTTGGCGGTTACTAATATGACCACAGCATGAATCGGCCGCTAAAAACGCAGCGTTGGAACAATGCCGTTTGAAGCGGGAACGCAGTATGATTGTTAAGGTTTCCTTCAGCTTCGCTCCGTACTATTTGCGCGACCACTCGCACCCATGCGGGGCAATAGTTTCGAAAGTTTTTCCCCTAGAAAACTGAAAGCGCCTAACAGGCTTGCTGGAGCGTCCATGAAAACTCTGTTCTTGCAGGCGCCGTCGTATGACGGCTTCGACGGTGGTGCGGGTTCGCGCTATCAGGCCAAGCGTGAAGTGCGCTCGTTCTGGTATCCCACATGGCTTGCGCAGCCCGCCGCACTCATCGCCGACAGCCGCGTACTCGACGCCACTGCAGACGGCCTGTCCGTCGAAGAAACACTAGATATCGCACAGCAATACGATCTGGTAATCATTCACACCAGCACGCCATCTTTTCCCACCGACGCTTTATTTGCCGAAGACCTGAAAAAACGCAAGCCATCGCTGCTACTCGGCATGGTTGGCGCGAAGGTCGCAGTCGATCCGCATAATTCGCTGACCGCGAGCGACGCCATCGACTTCGTGGGCCGCGAAGAATTCGACTTCACGTGCAAGGAAGTCTCCGAAGGCAAACCGTTCCCGCAGATCAAAGGCCTGAGCTATCGCAACGCCGACGGCTCGATCGAGCATAACGAAGCGCGTCCCATTCTGGAGAACATGGACGAGCTGCCGTTTGTAGCGCCGATTTACAAGCGCGATCTGACTATCAAGAACTACTTCAACGGTTATCTGAAGCACCCGTATATCTCGCTTTATACGGGCCGCGGCTGCCGTTCGAAATGCACGTTCTGCCTGTGGCCGCAAACCGTTGGCGGCCATCGCTACCGGGTGCGCTCGGTCGAGAACGTGCTGGAAGAAGTGAAGTGGATTCGCGACAACATGCCCGAAGTCAAGGAGATCATGTTCGACGACGACACGTTCACCGACTTCAAGCCACGTGCTGAAGAAATCGCGCGCGGCATGGGCAAACTGGGAGTGACGTGGTCCTGCAACGCGAAGGCGAACGTGCCCTACGCGACACTCAAGATCATGAAGGAGAATGGCCTGCGCCTTCTGCTCGTCGGCTATGAATCGGGCGACGACCAGATTCTGCTGAACGTGAAAAAGGGCTTGCGCACCGACATCGCGCGGCGCTTTGCGAAAGACTGCCGCACCCTCGGTATCAAGGTTCACGGCACGTTCATTCTTGGTCTGCCGGGCGAGACCCAGGAAACGATCAGGAAGACGATCGAGTACGCGAAAGAGATCAACCCGCTGACCATCCAGGTGTCGCTCGCCGCGCCTTATCCAGGCACCACGCTGTATAAACAGGCGGTGGAAAGCGGTTGGCTCGAAGAGAACAAGGTCATCAATCTCGTCAGCAAGAAAGGCGTGCAACTGGCGGCGATCGGCTACCCGGATCTGTCGCGTGACGAGATGTATCACCAGCTCGAAAACTTTTATAAACGTTTCTATTTTCGTCCGTCGAAGATCTGGGAAATCCTTCGCGAGATGTTGACGAGTTGGGACATGATGAAGCGGCGCTTGCGTGAAGGCGTCGAATTCTTCCGTTTCCTGCGTGCGCACGAGGCGTGAACGCCACGCACCTGCTCGCCGTCACGCTGGGGTACGCGTGCGCAGCGGGCGCGGTCTTCGGGCTCGGGTACACCGTGCTGACCGGTGTGCTGATCGGGCGTTTTTTCAGGCGGCCGGTGGCGCAGCCGGCGAGCTATCCAGCGGTTACGATCGTCAAGCCGTTGCATGGTACCGAGTGGGCGCTGCTCGCTAATCTCGCGAGTTTCTGTCAGCAGGATTATCCGGGTCCCGTGCAATTTCTGTTTGGGGTGCACGATTCAACCGACCCCGCGCTGCAAGCCGTCGATGAACTGCGGCGGCTATATCCCGAAGCGGATATCAGCGTGGTTGCTGATGCGCGCCTCTACGGCCCGAATCGCAAGATCAGCAATATCGTCAATATGCTGCCGCGTGCGCAGTACGACGTGCTGGTGTTCGCCGACAGCGACGTCAGTGTCGCTGCCGATTACCTGCGCAACGTGATCGGCGAATTGCAGAAGCCGGGCGTGGGTCTCGTCACCTGCGTGTATCGCGGCCAACCCGATCCAGGCTTCTGGCCGAGGATGTCGGCCAAGGCTACCAACTATCAGTTTCTACCGAGCGTCGTGACCGGCCTCGCGCTCGGACTCGCGCGTCCCTGTTTCGGACAGACGGTTGCGATGCGGCGCGACACGCTCGACCGGATCGGCGGCTTCATGCCGTTCGTGCGCCATCTGGCCGACGATCATGCCATCGGCGAGGCCGTGCGCATGATCGGCGAGAAAGTGGTGATTCCGCCGTTCACGATCACGCATGCGTGTGTCGAATCGAGCGCGACACAACTGATCGCGCATGAACTGCGCTGGAGCCGCACGATTCGACGTATCGATCCGCTCGGTCATTTCGGCTCGGCGTTGATCCATCCATTGGCGTTTGCGCTGCTTGCCGTCGCGTTTTCGGGTGGCGCGATATGGGCGTGGCAGCTAGCGTTCGCCGCGATGTGCGCACGGCTCACGCTAAAGTTGCTGATCGACCGCGCATTGCGGCAAGCGCATCGCGATCTGTGGCTGCTGCCGCTGTGGGATGTCGTATCGTTTGCAATTTTCGTTGCGAGCTTCTGGTCGTCACGCGTGATCTGGCGAGGCTTCAGTTTCAAGGTGGATGGCGACGGTCTGCTTTCAGCGACGCAGGAAGAACAGGTGGAACAGATATGAATGGCAGGCTGGATCGGCAATGACGGGTGGGTTTTCTGAAAGACCGCTTTCCGCAGCGACGGTAGCGGCAATCGCAATGCATCACGCGCGCGAGGTGTCGGCGTGATGAAACATCTTGGCCGCTTCGCCGCGCTTGCCGGTCTGCTGTTATCGCTGTGGCTGGTGTGGCAGAGCAATCCCGGCGCGGTACTCGGCGCACTGCGCGCCGCTGGCGCGGGCCTCGTGCTGGCCGCTCTCGTTCACGTGTTGCCGATGCTCGCCAACGCCTTCGACTGGCGTTCGCTGATTCGCGGCGCGAACCGGCCCGGCGTCGGCAGGATGCTGCATCTGGTGTGGGTGCGCGAGTCGGTCAACAGCATGCTGCCGGTCGCGCGGATTGGCGGCGAAGTGGTGTCGTTCCGGATGCTCCGGCGCTGGGGCGTGAAGCCGTCGACGGCGGTGGGCAGTATCGTCGTCGACATGCAACTCACCGTGATCAGCCAGTTGCTGTTCACGATGGTGGGCATCGGCTTTCTGTTTGCTCATGCGCAGTCCGACACGTTGCGACTGGCCGGGCAACTCGCATGGGGCGTGGTGGTGCTGACGCCATTGCTGGTGCTGTTCGCACTCGTGCAGCACGCGAGTCCGTTCGAACGCATCACGCGCGTGCTCAACCGGATGACGAGCGGCAAGCTCGCAGCGCTCGTCGGGCAGTCGGCGCAGATCGATCAGGCGATCAGGCTGATCTGGCGCCGTCGTGCAGTGGTACTGCGCTATCTGTTCTTCTGGCAGCCTCTGCAAAGTTTTCTGACGTCGCTGGAAATCTGGCTCGCGCTGTATTTTCTCGGCGCACCTGTGACGCTCGTCGAAGCGGTGGTAATCGAATCGCTGATCCAGGCCATCAGCAGCGCGGCCTTCTTCGTGCCGGGCGGTCTCGGCGTTCAGGAAGGCGGCTTTATCCTGATTGGTGGCGCGCTCGGACTCGACGCGCCAACCTGTCTCGCGCTGGCGGGCGCGCGGCGCATTCGCGATCTGCTGATGTTCGTGCCGGGGCTCGTTGCATGGCAGTTCTTCGAGTCGTCGAACCGTGCACCTGCAGGGGGGCAGAGAGACGGGCGCGTGGTGGCCGGCGACACGCATCGGCACTGAAAAATGCCGGGCGCGCACGGCATACGCGACAAGCGGTGGCAGTCAGTGCGTAGCGTTCAACCCGGTTATTGCGCCTGTGCATACGCCGGAAATGTCACTTCAACCGCCAGACCCCGATCGCCAATCCCGGTTCCCAAACGCAGGCTCGCGCCAAAATGCTCCGCAATACGCGAGACGATCGACAGCCCCAGACCACTGCCGGTGGCCTGATTGCCCGTCGCGCGAAAAAAGCGATTGGTCAGACGGGCGAGATCGTCGGGCGCAACACCTGGACCGTCATCGCGCACGGTGACCTGCACGCGGTCGTCCGTATGCTGGATCGCGACCTCGACACTGCCGCCCGCGCGCCCATACTTGATGGCGTTATCGAGCAGATTGTCGAGAAGAATGCCGATCAGCACCGGCTCCGCATTGATTTCGGCGCGCAGGTCGCCCATCAGCATCACGCTGATGTTTTTCTGCTGCGCATTGCGCTGATTGGCGAGCAGCGCGTTCTTCGCCACTAACGCAGGCTTGAGCGGCACAGCCGACAATTTCTCCTGCACATCCAAACGCGCGAGCAGCAGCAATTGTTCCGCGAGCCGCGCGCTGCGATCCACGCCTTGCACCACACGCTGCATGGCGAGCCGCTGCAACGCGGTGTCCGGTTCCGCAAGCGCGACCTGCGCCTGGACCTTGATGGCGGCGAGCGGCGTCTTCAGTTCATGCGCGGCGTCGGCGGTGAACGCGCGTTCGCGTTCCAGCGCGTTCAGCAGACGCGACAGCATCAGATTGATTGCGTCGACGAGCGGCCGTACTTCAATGGGCGCGCGGCCAATGTCGACAGGCTCCATCCGATGAATATCGCGTGAGCCGATGGCGTCGGACAGCACCTTCAGCGGCGCGAGGCTCCAGCCGATGCTGAACCACACCAGCACCGCGAGCAACGGTAACGCAATCAGCGTGGGCCGGGCAATCCGGCTCGCGACACCGCTCACCAGGTCGCTGCGCGTATTGGCGGGTTCGAACACGCGTACGGTATGACCGAGCGCTGTGTCGCGCAACGTGAACGAGTGATACATCTGGCCACCAAGCATGATGTCCTGCGCGCCGCTCACTGGCGGAACCGGCAGACTCCACGCGTTCAGCGCATGCAATGGCGGACTGCCTGCCAGCACCTCGCCGTTGGCATTGCGCACCTGGAAAAGCGCGTCGCGCGGCAGCGCGTCGTCGTCATCGAGATCGTTGGCGCCGGGTTCGCCGCCTTGTTCTTCTTCACGCACGTCGATGCGCGCATTCGCGAGCGTGGTCAGATTGCGCTGGTCGAGCAACGCGAGAATCTGAGCGAGTTCGGCGAGGCGTGCATCTTCCCATTCGCCGAGTTCGTGCGTGGCCTGACGATAGCTCGAGGTCAACGCAATACCCCAGCACAGCACGATGCTGGCGAGTACCAGCAACACGAGGCGCCGGCGGATCGACGCGCCCATTACATTTTCTCCACGACGTAGCCGATATTGCGCACCGTTTTGATCAAGGCCGCACCGAGTTTTTTACGCAGGTTGGAGATATGGACCTCGATAGCATTGCTTTCGATTTCTTCCTGCCAGCCATACAGGCTTTCTTCGAGCTGCGAGCGCGACTGCGGAATCCCCTGATGGGTCAGCAACTGCATCAGGATCGCCCATTCGCGCGACGTGAGCGGCACGCGCGTACCGGACACGTCGACCGTCTGCGCAGCCGGATTGACGGTCAGATCCTGATAGCGGATCAGCTCGATGCTGCGGCCCTGCGCGCGACGCAGCAGCGCGCGGCAACGTGCGATCAGTTCGGTCAGATCGAAGGGCTTGCCGAGGTAGTCGTCAGCGCCGGCTTCGAGTCCGCCGACCCGGTCGACCACCGTGCCTCTCGCGGTCAGCACGAGCACCGGCACGTCCTTGCCGGCATCGCGCAAACGTCTGAGCAGTGCCATGCCCGACACGCGGGGCAGACCGAGGTCGAGAATGACCAGAGCGTAAGCCGTGGTGTCGAGCGCGAGTCCGGCCTTGTGGCCGTCACGGGTCCAGTCGACGGTGAAGCCGGCTTGACGCAGACCTGCTTCGACACCGTAGCCGATCAGGTCGTCGTCTTCTACGAGAAGTACGCGCATGGGGAATTCCGTTTTGATGTTTATTGCACAACGGTGGGCGCTTTTATGCAAGTTCCGTCTGGTGCAGTCGAAGTTGAACCGTACTGTTCAATCAGCGTTTTATCACGCCAATGCTTAAGGTTTCCTTCAGCTTGAATCGATACTATCGCCACTCGACAGACCACAGTCGCATGGCCTTGACGAGCCGATGAAAGCAGGTGTTTTGTCAGGTTGTCGCGGCGTATCTGTAAGCACATCGATGGAATGAAATTCATCGGTGAAACGCGTTGCAGAAGCGCGCGTTGCATCCCGTCAGGTCGCGAGACTACGTCATGAAAACAGTCACCGTCGACATGCTGCGAGCTCATCTGCTGGTCGCCTCGCTCACTGCCGCGGGCGCCGAGGCGCTGGTCTGCGTCGCGTTGCTGGTATTGCCGGTCACCCAGGCGTTCTTCAGCTCGGCATCGTTCAGGTTGTTTGCGATGGCGGTGATCGTGGGCGGCGTGATCGTCGCGCGCGAATTCGCGCAGGCTGCGTTTGAATCCGCTATCGAAAAACATCACGCAATGCCGGTCAACCGGTCCGCGTGGCCGGTTGAATTCGCGGTGGAAGCGGATTGTCCGCGGCGCTGGCTGGTCGTTCTTCATTTGCGGCTGTCGGGTAAGCCGTTCGTGCTGGCCGGGCATTGACGGAAGCGGGCAATCGCGACGCGCACCGCCAGGGCTCCTACCGACGGGCGCATTCTTCTTCTCTTCTCCATACCATCGCGTACCGGTCGCAAACTTCACGTTCGTCTGCGCAGGTGAGACGAACGGAACCTGCTTTAGATAGCCTGCTTCTTCATCAGCAACTTAGCAACACCGGCAGCACCAGCACCAGCACCAGCGGCAACTGAACGATCAACCCCGAGATGATCGCAATCGCCAGCGGCTGCTGCATCGCCGAACCTTGTCCAAGCGCGAATGCCAGCGGCAATAACGCCAGAATGGCGGCGATCGTCGTCATCGCGATAGGGCGCAGACGATTGCGGCCCGCGCTCAACAGCGCCTCTTCGAACGGCATCTCGTCGTCCCGCACCAGCGCCTGCAACTCCGACACGCAGAAGATCGCGACTTCGGTGACGATACCGATAATCATCGTCATGCCCATCATCGCGAAGATATTCCGTTCAATGCCGGTCATCCATAAACCGATGAATACGGCGCCCGCTGCGAGCAGTGGCATGGCCATTACCGCCAGCGCGACGCGAAAGCGTTCGTATAGAAACAGCAACAAGCCGAATACGAGAGCAATCGCCGCGCCGAACACGGTTAGCAAGCCTTTGAATGCGATCTGCTGTTGCTGGTACAAGCCGCCTAGCTCGTAGTACACGCCGCCCGGCAACAGGCGCTTCCGAAAGCCCGCACGGGTTGCGCGATCGCAGCGACGCACGGATCGCGCTTGATATGGCCGTGGGTGTAGCCGCTGTCGCGGAATCACTTAACGTCAATTTCGTTGCTCTGAATGGATGGGCAGCATGGTGATATTGACGCCGGCCGATGCCTCGTGCCGGCAGCGAAAATGATTTTATCCGCGTGCTGTTATCGCGGATGATTCGCCGCAGGTGTTAAGGAAACGTTAAGCTCGCTCACACGACAATGCGGGCCAACTGGATAGAGGAGAGGGCCATGCGTCTACTACTGGTTGAAGACGACGACATGATTGCCGAGACGGTGCTCGGTGCGATGCGCCGCGCCGGCTATGCGATCGATTGGGCCGAAGACGGTCGTGCGGCGGAGTTGTCGCTGGGAAACGGTGTGTACGACCTCGTACTGCTCGATCTCGGTCTGCCGAAGAAAGACGGTATCGAGGTTCTCAATGCCTACCGCAAAAACGGCGGTGACGCGCCGGTCATCATCCTGACCGCGCGGGACGCGGTAGACGAGCGGATTCGCGGCCTCGACGCTGGCGCAGACGACTATCTGATCAAACCCTTCGACCTCGACGAACTGGCCGCACGCGTGCGCGCGCTGTCGAGGCGGCGCACCGGACAGAAACAGCCGGTGTACACACACGCTGAGCTCACGCTCGATCCTGCCGCGCACGAAGTCACGCTGAACGGCGCGGCACTGCCGCTCGTGCCACGCGAGTTCGCGTTGCTGCAGGCGCTGATCGAACAGCCTACGCGGGTCTTCACGAAGGCCGAACTCGAAGAGAAGCTATATGGCTGGGGCGAGGAAGTCGGCAGCAACACGATCGAAGTGCATGTGCACAGCTTGCGTCGCAAGATCGGTGCGGAGCAGGTCGTGACCGTGCGCGGCGTGGGCTATCGCCTGAAGAGGTGTGGATGACGTCGATTCGCCGCTGGCTGCTGGGCTGGCTGATTTTCGGCATGGCAGCGGCGTCGGGCGTCGCCGGTTACGGCATCTTTCATACGGCGCGACACGAAGCCAGCGAGCTTTTCGATTACGAACTGCGTACCGTCGCGCTGTCGTTACCGTCGAACCTGACAGGCATCGGCAACGGCGAGCATCACGATCCGGATCTCGGCGATCTGGCCGACGACCGCATCGTCATCCAGATCTGGAACGGCGACGGCGCACTCATTTATCACTCGAGCCAGGAGCCGGTGTTCGCGCGTCAGCCGCCGGGGTTCAGCACGGTGGAACGTGGCCGCCATCACTGGCGCACGTTCGCGGCCGAACAGAAAGGGCGCTACGTGCAGGTCGCGCAGCCCGTCTCGGTGCGCGAGGATCTCGCGATGCAACTCGCGTTGCATACGCTCTGGCCGCTCGCATTGCTGGTGCCGGTGACGATCGTGCTGGTGCTGCTGGTGGTCGCGCGCGGACTCGGACCGATTGGCGGCCTGTCGCGCGCGCTGACAACCCGTTCAATCGATTCGCTGGAGCCGCTGCGTCTGGACGGCACGGTGCCGGTCGAGATCAGGCCGCTGGTCGACGCACTCAATGATCTGTTGCAACGGCTGCACACGGCGTCGCAG
Source organism: Paraburkholderia metrosideri (assembly GCF_904848625.1). GTDB lineage: Bacteria > Pseudomonadota > Gammaproteobacteria > Burkholderiales > Burkholderiaceae > Paraburkholderia > Paraburkholderia metrosideri. Next base: position 664,710 of record NZ_CAJHCP010000001.1, on the reverse strand, counting down.
GCGCAGCGCACGTTTATCGCGGATGCCGCGCATGAATTGCGTTCTCCGCTTGCCGCGCTGAAGTTGCAACTCCAGGCGGCCTCGCGTGACGGCTCGTTAAAGGGCGAGGGGCAGGCACTCGAGCGTGTCGAAGGGCGCGTCAACCGGATCATCCATCTGGTACAGCAACTCCTGACACTGGCGCGCGAAGACGCGCACCTGGTGACGTCGATGACGCCGGTCAGCCTGCGCCGGATCGGCGAGCAGGTCGTCGGCGATTTTTCGCTGCTGGCGGAGGCGAAGGAGATCGACCTCGGTCTCGAATGTGAGGGCGCCCAAACGGCTGACGACGCGTACACGGTGCTGGCCGAGCCGCACGGCATGAACGTCCTGCTGGCGAATCTGGTCAACAACGCGATTCGCCACACGCCTCGGGGCGGCCGTGTCGATGTGATCCTCCGGCGCATGGAGGGCGGGGGCGTCGGGCTGGCGGTGGTCGATAGCGGCTCGGGCATTGGGGAGGCCGAACTCGACCGGGTTTTCGACCGGTTTTATCGCGGCGAGAACGCGCAGGGAGACGGCAGCGGGCTTGGTCTCGCGATTGTGTCGCGCATAGCGGGGCGGCATCAGCTCGACGTTTTGCTGCGCAATAACGTCGGCCGGCCGGGTTTGTGCGTTACGGTATCGGGGTTGAAGGCGCAGCACGACGACGTGGGGGCGCCCGTCAGACCGTGATGAAGGTTCACGGTTCGTGAAGTCATGATTTCCGACGCAGTCAAGATCATCGGAAGCTATCATTTCGCTGTCGATCAATCGACAATTCAAACGCCTGAAACTACAAAAACGCCGCAAAAATCCTACTCTTTTAGCAACATGGCGATGTCACGCCATTCCGCCTGGCAGCGTTGTCACAAGTGCGTTTGCGCACGCTGCTACAATCTCGTCTTTCTCAATCGATTGTGCGCTATGGGTTTCGAACAACTCGCTGAACTGAAGAAGCAACTGGCTGCGGCACGTGCCGAAGCTGCGCCTGCCGCCAAAACCGGTGCCAAGCCCGCTTCAAAGCATGCCTCCAATGCTGCTTCTAACCCGGCTTCCAAGCCAGGCGCCAAGGCGGCTTCCCAGCCCGGCGCGAGGCCTGCGCGCAAGCCGGCGCATCCGCGTCGCGACGCGAACCCGGCCGCCGTCGACGCCAAACCGGCGGTCGAGGCCAAACCGGTAGACCCGGTGGTGAAGTCGATTGGGCGGCTGCAAAAGCGTTTCCCGATTGCGTTCCCGAAGAATCCGGCGCCTAAATTGCCGCTCAAGGTCGGTATTTTCGAAGACCTCGTCGTGCATGCGAAAGATCTGTCGTTGAGCGAAGCGGAGTTGCGCGACGCGATCAAGACATGGTGCCGTGGCAGCCGCTACTGGAAATCTCTCGTCGAAGGCGCGGCACGCGTCGATCTGACGGGCGCCGAGGCCGGCCAGGTCACCGCGCAGGAAGCGGCGGGCGCGCAGCGTTTGCAGGCGCACCGGGCGAACCGGAGCGCAGCGAAAACCGCCGCCGCGACGGCGACCGCAGCGCAGGCAGCGGATACGGCGGATGCAGCGGCACCGGCAGAACCGGCAGCGGCCGAACCGGTCAGCGCGCCGCAAGCCGGCTCGCCAGACGCACCGGTCAGCAACGAAGCCACTGCCGCTCCGGCAAGCCCGACCGACACTCCGCCGGCTCAACCCGAAGCCTGAAGAAGTCTGAAGAAGCCTGAAGCGAGCCAGCCCGCCTACGGGTGGCTCGCCTGCGCCGCGGCCGTCAGCCGGCCGCGCACAAATCCCACATGCTCACGCAGCACGTAAAACGCATCGGCATAGGCTAACGGCATCCGCAGCCGGTTCAGCGACGCCTCGATCTCATCCAGTTGCGCGAAGAGCTGCTTGCGTTCGTCGTGGGTGAGTTGGGCCAGGGCGCCGCGCTCGATCGCAATCAATGAGCCGTAGTACCGATAGATGCGCGAGCGCACCCGCCACCGGTAGAGCGCTGGAATCAGGCGCATGGTCGGAAAGAGCAGCACGGCCATCGGCAGCAGCAGAACCAGCGTGCGGTCGCCGATGCTCGCCAGCCAGAACGGCAGCGTCCGGTACAGAAAACTTTTACCCGTCCTGTAGTAACGCTGCGCGTCCTCGCTGATCTGATATTCGCGGGCGACCGGATTTGGAAATTCCCCACCGTGTTGCAGTAGCCCCGGCATCCCATGCACTTCCTGCGCGGCTTCGATCAGCAGATCGGAGATGGCCGGATGCAGATTGGTTCGCGCGACGAGTTCGGCGGTCGGGCTGATCAGATGCACCGTTTCAGGCGGAATCCTGTACTTCAGATCCAGCACGCCAGCGGGCAGTGTGATGTCGGCCAGATAGGGGAAGAGGCGCGTATACGCGCTGGCTTCGTCGAAATTCATCACGGAAATGCCGGGCACTTTGAGCAGTCGCAACATTAGCGGGCGGGTTGCCGAGTCGCCGTTCAGGATCGCTGCGTCCACTTCGCCCGACACCAGTTGCGTGGCCGCCTGCAACCCGTCGCTCGGCACCAGCGTGGTGCTGCCGCCCGGCCCGATGCCGTTGGCCGCCAGCAACGCGAGCGAGAGCAGGCGCGTGCCGCTGCCTTCGCGGCCTATCGCGATCCTTTTACCTTCCAGTTGCGAAAGCTGCGTCAAGCCCGTGCCCCGATAAAACACCACCACCGGGATATAGAAAACGCTGCCGAGCGACATCAGCGACGACGTGTCGATTCCTTCGGCGACGCCCCCCTGCACGAGCGCAAGATCGACATGCTGTTTCGGGTCCAGCAGACGTTGCAGGTTCTGCACCGAGCCATCCGATTCCAGCACGTTCAGCCGCACGCCATTGCGAGCCAGGATCTTCTTGTACTGATTGGCGGCCACAAAAAATGAACTGTCGCGCGAACCCGCGCTGATGGTGATGGTCTTCGGCGGCGCCGGATCGACCAGCCAGATGACCAGCGTGATCGTCAGCAGGATCAGTGCGGCGACGATCAGGTAGGGCACTGTGTGGTCGCGCCACTCGACATGGTGACCGCCGGGAAAATGCGGGGGATGCGGGCGCTGCGCTTTCATGGGCGGTCCGTGGGGGGCCTGAATGATGCATTGTCCACTGTCCGGCGCGTGTTTGCCGTCGGCAGTTTGCTCTATTGACCGTGGCATAATCCGCGACAGCTTCTCATCGTGTCACCGGGCGAATCTTGAGTCGTTTCTATCGGAAGATCGGCAGTTGGCTGGGATTGCTCGCGATCCTGATGGCCACGCTCGCTCCGACGATTTCGCAAACACTCGCGGCGCACAGCGATCCACGTGCGATGCCGGACGCGCATTGCGACATGGCGTCGATGCAGTCAATGGACGCCATGCCGCAGATGGAGTCGATGGCGTCCATGCACGGCGACCCGGCTGACGACACCTCTCACGCAGCGTCCGCCGCTGACGATTCCGCCGGCAAGCACACGCAGATGTCCAATGGCGACGCGTGCGGCTATTGCAGCCTGCTCGCGCACCTGCCGGTCATGCCGGGCGTCGAGACGCTGTTCGTCGCCGCTGTGCGGACCCGTCAGCATGTCGTCGCCACCCGCTTCGAGAGCGTTCGCCGCGTCGAACCGCTCACCTTCGCGCAACCACGCGCCCCTCCGTTCATCGTCTGATCCGGGTTCTCATTGCCCGATGCGCTCCGGCGCATCGCGGCGGCTGCCGCACGTCCGCGCGTCTATTCGGGGCGTGCGTGCCGGCATTGTCACGACCGATCAAACAGGATGAACCATGCAGAAACCATCAGTACGCAGCGCTCGCACGCTGCGCGCGGCGTCGCTCGTCGCGGCCGGCCTCGCGCTAGCCGCGCCGTCGCTGGCGAACGCACACGCGATTGCGGGCGACCGCGTCTTTCCGTCGACGATGGCCGTCGACGACCCCGGCGTCGGCGACGAAGCCAACCTGGAATACGGCCATCAACGCGTGCCGGGCGATAACGGCGATCAGAGCATCAACACCTTCGACTTCGAATACGACAAGCTGATCACGCCGAGGCTGGCGGTGTCCGTCGACGGGACGTATGCGATGCAAAACAATCCGCGGGCGCGCGGTTTCGACAACTTCGGCGTGGGGCTGAAATACCTGCTTTACGTCAACGATGCGCATGAATTCATGACGTCGGTTGGCGTGGACGCCGAACTGGGCGGCACCGGAAGCCGTGCGATCGCCGACAACTTTTCGACGATTTCGCCGACCGTATACGCCGGCAAGGGCATGGGGGATCTGCCGGATTCGCTTGCCTATTTGCGGCCGGTTGCCATCACTGCCGAAGCCGGGCCCGCGCTCACCACCGGCGCGGGTCAGCCGAACGCGTTCAACTACGGCGTGACGGTGCAGTACAGCCTGCCGTACCTGCAGCAACACGTGCACGACGTGGGTTTGCCGCAGCCGCTGGCGAGTCTGATTCCGCTGGTCGAAATTCCACTCTCGCGAAGCCAGGGGCAGACAACCGGCACGATCAATCCGGGCTTTATCTGGCTGAACCGTTATGGGCAGTTCGGGGTCGAGGCGCAGGTTCCGATTAATCGCGCGAGTGGGTCGCATGTGGGCATTCTCGTGCAGGCGCATATCTTCTTCGACGACGTTGCACTGACCACGATTGGCAAACCGCTGTTCCAGTAAAGCAGGAGAGATGAGATGAAAAAAGTTTTCGGCAATCTAGGTCTGCGTGGCGTCGCGAAACTGACGACGCTTGTCGCGGGATTCGCGCTGGCAGGTGCGGCATGGGCGCATGTGTTTCCACAGAAGCAGGAGCCCGGTGCGGGCGCGACGGTGACGTCGCCTGCTCAGGTGCGCGTGATTTTCGACGGGCCGCTGGAGCCGGCGTTCAGTTCGCTGACCGTGACCGATGCCAGCGGCAAGCAGGTGAACACGGAGAAGTCCGCGGTCGATCAGCACGACGCGGCGGTGATGACGGTCGCGCTGCCGACGCTATCAGCGGGGCACTACAAGGTCAACTGGGTGGCAGTGGCGTCGGACGGGCATCGAACGCATGGTGATTATTCGTTCGATGTGAAGTAATACGGCGGAGCGGGGGGGCGCTGTGTTGTGGGGTGCATGGCCGCTCGTTATCCGTTCGCGACACGGGACGACGGAACAACTGGCAGAGTATCCCGTTGACCGTCGCAATGCTCCAACGTGCTATTGAGCTTCGCGTATGGGACAGCCAGCACTTGAGCGGGGCGGATAACAAGTCAGATAAGGAATGACCGGAACGGCCCGCTCAAATGCGGGCCGCCGTTGCCGGCGTACGTTGCTAATCGAGCCAAAGAACGTGCGGTGAGCACGCTTCGATAAGTGTCCGCCGCTTCAGGTAATGGTTGAAAGGCCGCGAAGGAAATCCGCTGGGGTGGCTGGACTGGCTGGGACCCAGATGCCCGATCAGTTCGATGACCCGAAAACCCAGCGGTAATACGGATTCGCATCATCGGCACCCAGAACCGTGCGGATTTCCTGTGCCCACGCATTGCGGTCACCACGATACGCATCGAGCCCCGCGCGATAAAACGCGTGCAAGGTATCCCGCTCGGCGCGCAGCCCGAACCTGAAGGTTTCGTCCGCGTGGATGAGCGGCGGCTCCATCTGCAACGCGAGGAGTCGCGCGAGCGTCGACGGAAACTCTGCGGGATTCACCCACGGCGCGTAGTCGATACGCGGATCGTCGTCGGTAACGGGGCGCGCATCGGCTGCGTAGTAGGCGAGCGCAGGACGGTCCGCGATCCACGTCGACAGCAGCGCTTCCGGCGACGCGATGCCCACTTCGTTCAGCTCGCGGGCAACCTCGGGCTGGGCGAACCGCGCGCGGATTTGGGGGACGTCGAGAGTCAGCGGTTGCTGCGAGCCGACCAGCATCATTTCGTGGAACTCGGTGGTCCAGAGGGTCGCGTACGGAAACACCTGCAGGAAGCTCTGGATCAGCGAGCGCGTCTCCGGCTCGTTCTGGGTCGCGAGCGGCAGCCATTGCGCGACGATGCCACGCGGGTTCAATCGCGCGGCCGCGAGCCGGTAGAAGTCCGTCGAATACAGATTGACGACGCCCGCAGCCGACGGCGGCGGCGGCTCCAGCGTCACGAGGTCGTAGCGATCGGCACGCGAGAGCAACTCACGCCGCCCGTCCGCGATACGGATGTCGATGCGCGGATCGGCACTCAGCTCGTGATTGCCGGCAAAGGCCGGCGACGCACGCACTACCGCCGGCAGCAGTTCCGCAATCACGCGCCGGTCGAGATCCGGCCACGCGAGTAACGCGCCCCCTGTAATGCCCGTGCCCAGTCCAATGACGAGCGCGGAGCGCGGCGTGCCGTCATGCACGATCAGCGGCACCAGCGCCTGCATGCGCATGTAGCGCAGCGACGTCATCGCGTCGCCCGAATTCGACACGCCCTGAATATAGAGGCGCCGAAAGCGCTGCGCGTCGGGACCCTGTTCGAGCACGGCGACGGTGCCGCCCGTGCTTTCCTCGTAGTAGACGAGATTGCCGCGATGCGCATCGGCGAGCAGCAGGCCAAGCCGGTTCGACGGCACCACGATCACGAACACGACCACCAGCGCGGCGATGCCGACGCTCGTCAGCAACGCGGCCTTCTGCACGATTCGCCCGCTCAAGGTCGCCGACAGACCGATCAGACTGGCCGCGACCGCCAGCACGCCGAGCGAGCGGATCAGCCCGAGCGACGGTATCAGCACGAATCCCGCGAACAGGGTTCCGGCGATTCCGCCTGCCGTGTTCAACGCGACGAGGCGCCCCACCTGGCTCGCCAGCCCGGGCGCGGGTTGATCGCTGCCGGTCATCATCGCGAGCGCGAACGGAAACGCGGCGCCGAGCAGCAGGGTCGGTAGCAGCACGAGCGCGCCTGCGGCGACTGCAAAGCCCGCACACATCGACGCGAGCAGGTTGCCGGTCAGCCCTAGCACGAAGTCAGCTGCGTGGCGCTGGGCGAGCGTCAGCCAGCCGCCCGCGCACGCGACACCGGCGAACGCGGCAAGTCCGGCGAGCGCGATCAGCACGCCGAAGACGCACCAGGGGTCGCGCACGCGTCCCACGTAACGTGCCGCGACAGCGCTGCCAAGGGCGAGCCCGAGAAGATAAGTCGCGAGCACGATGGAAAAGGCGAAGCTGCGCGTGCTGATGAATTGCCCGAGCGCCTGCGACCAGATCACCTCATAGCCGAGCGCGATGCCGCCCGCTACCGCATACAGCGCGATCGCGACGCGCGCGCGTCCGGCGTCGGCGAGGGCGAGGGCGTGCGTGGCGGGTTCATCGCGCGAATCGGCCGGTGCGGATGCGGATAGGTCAGCGTAGCGTGCGAGCAGCATTGCGCCGAGCGCTGCCATCGCGTTGAGGCCCGCTGCAACGTAAGCGCTGCCCTTGACGCCGACAAGCGGAATCAGCACGAACGCGGGCAGCAGCGCGCCGACGATCGCGCCAGCCGTACTGGCCGCGTAAAGCCGTCCGCCCGCACCGCCGATGTCCCGCCGCCACGGCGCGAGCACCCGCATCAGCACGGGCAGCGTGCCGCCCATCGCGATAGCGGGCACGCCGACCAGCACGAATGGCCACAGCCACGCCAGTGCGCCGACGCTGCGTTGCAATCCGGCGAAGATCGAATCCGACTGCGCGAGCGCGTGAGTCGCGCCGATGCCGAGAATCAGCACGGCGAGTTCCAGCGCCGCGTACAGCAACAGCGGGCGCGTGCTGCGGTCGGCGAGCTTGCCGAAGATCCACCCGCCCAGCGCGAGACCCGCGAAGAACGCGCTGATGCCGGCCGTCACCGCCTGCACTTCGATACCGACGACGAGCGTCAGCAGTCGAATCCACAACACCTGATAAACCAGTGCCGCGCTGCCCGACGCGAACAGCAGCAGCGCGGGCCACGCGAGGCGCCATGCGGGGGCGGGCGGCGCTTCGCTGCGCACCCGCTTGCTGTGGCGGCTTGCGCTGCGTTCAGCCTTGATGGCGGCGCCGGGATCGATCATCGTGCGGATTGCACTCCTTCGTTATTTACCGGGACTCTCGATGCTTTTCGTGAGCGCTTCGGTCATCTGGTCGATGCTGAAGCTGGCTGGACGCTGGCTCGGCGGATATTGCTTGAACGTCGCGAGGAACGGCGCGACCTTCGCGACCGCGTACTGCGACAGATAGACGTTCTTGGTACTCCAGTCGTAATACTGGTCCGACACGATGTCCGCTCGCTCGTACGGGTCCATGCGCAGGTTGAACATCTTCGGCACGCGCAGGCACGTGAACGGGTTGGCCCACACCTGGAAGCCGCCCGGGTCACGCTGCTCGCAGAAAACGAATTTCCAGTCGTTATAGCGCATCGCGACGAGCATGCCGTCGTCGTTGAAGTAGTAGAACTCGTGACGCGGCGCTTCCTTCGCCTGGCCGGTGAGGTAGGGCAGGAAGTTGTAGCCGTCCAGATGCACCTTGAAGTTCTTGCCGCCAATCGCGCTGCCTTTCAGCAGGCGATCGCTGATGTTCGTGTCACCCGCTGCGGCCAGCAGGGTGGGGAACCAGTCGAGGCCCGACATCATCTGGCGCGACACGGTGTTCGGCTTGATCTTGCCGGGCCAGCGGATTATCGCCGGAACCCGGAATGCGCCTTCCCAGTTGGTGTCTTTCTCGCTGCGGAACGGCGTGGTCGCGGCATCGGGCCACGAGAACTGGTTCGGTCCGTTGTCGGTGGTGTAGACGACGATGGTGTTGTCGGTCAGCTTGAGATCGTCGAGTGCTTTCAGCAGTTTGCCCACGTCGCCGTCATGCTCGATCATGCCGTCCGCGTATTCGTTGCCGGGCATGCCGCTCTGACCTTGCATCGACGCTCGCACGTGCGTGAACAGGTGCATGCGCGTGGTGTTCATCCACACGAAGAACGGCTTGTTCGCTTTCGCCTGCCTCTGCATGAAGTCGATAGCCGCCTGGGTGGTTTCGTCGTCGATCGTTTCCATGCGTTTGGTGTTCAGCGGGCCCGTGTCCTGGACGCGGCCATCCGCGAACGAATGAATCACACCACGTGGTGCGTTCGCCTTGACCCACGCTGTATCGTTCTTCGGATAGTACGGGCGCTCGGGCTCTTCCTCGGCGTTCAGGTGATACAGGTTGCCGAAAAATTCATCGAAGCCGTGTTTGGTGGGCAGATATTCGTTGCGATCGCCGAGGTGGTTCTTGCCGAACTGACCGGTTGCATAACCGAGCGGCTTGAGCGCTTCCGCGATGGTGATGTTCTGCGCCTGCAAGCCGATGTTCGAGCCGGGAATGCCGACCTTCGAAAGCCCGGTGCGCAACGTCACTTCGCCCGTGATGAACGTCGAGCGTCCCGCCGTGCAGCTATTTTCTGCGTAGTAGTCGGTGAAAAGCATGCCCTCGTTGGCGATGCGATCGATATTCGGTGTCTCGTAGCCCACCACGCCTTTGCCGTAAGCGCTGATGTTGGTTTGCCCGATGTCGTCGCCGAAGATCACCAGGATGTTTGGCTTGCCTGCGGCTTTGGTGGTGTTCTGCGGGGCGGTAGCGGCAGGGGCAGGTTTCGCGGACGCGGCGGGCGCGGCCGGTTTGGCGCCGTTGGTCGTCTGGGCCGTGGAGATCGCCGGTGGGATGATCAGCACACAGACCGCCGCGACAGCAACGAGTGCTCCTGTGATGTAACGGATGCGTCGAAGTTTGCTTGCCGTCATCGTTGTTCTCCCGAGGAGTGTTCCCGACGCGGGCGGTTGCCCGTCCGTGCGAGTGCGCTTTGTCTCTTATCGACGCGCGTTCGTCAGATCAATCGTGTTCTGCTGTGCTGCGTGCCCGGCGTGCTGAAAAACAGACCGCTGTTTGCACGGGCGATACGTGATATGTGATGCGTGGTGTATCGCAATGAATGAAATCCGCTGGTTCGCTGCGTGATCGATCGTCATCATGGAAACCTCACCCGATCGAACCGGCGCGCACCGTCAGCGCGCAGCGGTCGTCACATCGTTGCCGTGGTTTTTGGCCCAGACGTCCTTGTCCATCACCAGCCGGAAACCGAGATGCGACATGCTGTTGTAAGGGTCGGTGCCGCGTCGCGCGCTCGGGCGATAGCTCAAACAGTAAGCCTCGTTACAGAGAAACGAGCCGCCTCGCGTAACCCGCTTGGGTGCTTCGACCGGCACGCCGGGATCGGCCGGGTCCCATGAACTGACCGGCCCCACCGGCTCGTCGATCACGCCGTCGGTCGCCGCCTCGCGCCGGAACTGATCCGCGCGATACCAGTCCGCCACCCATTGCCACGCATTGCCAGTCATATCGAACAGACCATAGCCGTTGGCGGGAAAGCTGCCGACCGGGCTCGTGCCCACGGCTCCGCCCGCCTTCGCATTGACCACCGGAAATGGCTGCGCTTCCTGGCCCTGCCAGACATTGGCCATCTGCTTGCCGTCCGGCGCGAACTGATTGCCCCACGCGTAGGTTGCCTGATCGAGTCCGCCACGCGCGGCGAACTCCCATTCGGCTTCGGTCGGCAGTCGCTTGCCGACCCATTTCGCATAAGCCTCGGCATCTTCGTAAGACACCTGCACGACGGGGTGATCGTCCTTGCCGTCGATATTGCTCGCCGGGCCGAGCGGATGCCGCCAGTTTGCACCCGGCACAAAGCGCCACCAGCGCGAATAGTCCTGTAGCGATACCTGTTGCTGGGTGCCGACGAACACCATCGCGCCGGCCTGCAGCGCGCTGTCGGGCGGCCGTGGGGTGCCCGGCGGCAGTTGCACTTCGAGCGTTTTCCAGTCGGGCTTCTTTTCTGCCGTGGTGACGTAGCCGGTCGCCTCGACGAATCGGCGGAACTCCGCGTTGGTCACGTGATGCTCGTCCATCCAGAAACCGCGCACGCGGACCTTGTGGGCTGGGCGCTCGTTGGGTTGGGCGAGCTTGCTGTCGCTGCCCATCAGGAAGTCGCCGCCCGGCACCCACGCCATGCCGTTCGGCCCTTTCGTGCCGTCACCGAGTACAGGGTGAAACGGGGTCGCGGTGCGCTCGGTCATCGCGCGGCTGACCGCGTAGCCCACCAGCGCCGGACACAGCAGAAGCAGTACTGCCCACAGTGCGATGCGTTGAACACGCGAGGCGACGCGACGCTGCCCGTCACGCGACGATGCGCCGGATGCGGGGACCTCCGCGCGCGGTGGCGGCGGTTGGCGCTGCCTCGATTTGTCCGTCAATTCCGCTTCCTCGGTAGAGTCGAAATGCGACTGCCTTTTGTCCAATCTATCCACCAATATACGAACGAACTGGCGAATGCAATCAATTTTTTCGTGCGAAAAAAAGCCGGAAAAACGCTTGCCGTAGCGTCTTTTTTCGTCGATTACTGAGGTCTACGATGCTTTGACGAAAGCAACTGACTCCAGTAACTTGTGCGTCACATTCCGCCATGACGGAATCCGGTGGGCAAGATAAAAGCGAATCATCGACAGCGAGTGAGCCATGCGCGACACTATTCTTCGTTTCGAAGCGAGCATCGGGGAAGCGGTCATCGGTCAGGAAGCGGTGGTGCGGCAAATCCTGATCGCGCTGCTTGCCGACGGTCACGTGCTGCTCGAAAGCCTGCCGGGTCTGGCCAAAACGCGCACCGTGAAAGCGATTGCCGCGCGCCTCGCGGTGACGATGAAGCGCATCCAGTTCACGCCCGATCTGCTGCCGTCGGATATCACCGGCGGCGAAACACTGCTGCAATCGGGCAGCGAGCGCACGCTGCGGTTTCAGCCGGGCCCGATTTTCGGCAACCTGATTCTCGCCGACGAAATCAACCGCGCGCCAGCCAAGGTGCAGTCCGCGTTGCTCGAGGCGATGGAAGAACGGCAGATCTCGGTGGCCGGTGAAACCCATCCGATGCCCGGGCTATTTCTCGTGATGGCGACACAGAATCCGATCGAACAGGAAGGCACGTATCCGCTGCCCGAAGCGCAGATGGACCGCTTCCTTCTGAAGGTGCTGATCGGCTACCCGTCGCCGCAAAACGAAAGCGAGATGCTGCGCCTGCTGCGGCGTGAGAGCGACGGTGCCGTCACGCCGTTCGACATGCTGTCGCAGGAAACTGTGTTCGCCGCGCGCGATGCAGCGCGGCGCATTGCGGTGGCGCCGGCCATCGACGAATACATTGTGTCGCTCGTCAATGCGACGCGGCACGGCGCTGCGCTCGACGCGGATCTCGGCAAGTGGATCGAAGTGGGCGCGAGTCCGCGCGGCGCGATCGGGCTCGATCGTGCGAGCCGCGTGCATGCGTGGCTGGATGCCCGCGATTTCGTCACGCCCGACGACGTGCGCGCGGTGATTCATCCGGTGCTGCGTCACCGTCTGCTGCTGTCGTATGACGCGAACGCGGACAACGTCAGCGCGGACCATGTGATCGACCGGCTGGTGGAGAAGGTCGCGGTGCCTGCGTAGCACGGAGGCCATGATGCCGAACGTGGAAGGATCGATTGGAAGCGTGTATGTCGACGCCGCGCATCTCGCGCGGCTCGAGTTGCGCGCGCGCGGCCTGAGCTTCGTGGCCCCTGCGCCGGTATCGAGCATTCTGTCGGGACGTCAGGCCTCGCGTATGCGCGGACGCGGGCTTAACTTCGAGGAACTGCGCGGCTACCTGCCCGGCGACGACATCCGTCATCTCGACTGGCGCGTCAGTCTGCGCACCGGCAAGCCGCATGTGCGGGTCTACACCGAAGAACGCGACCGTCCGCTGATCGTCGTCGTCGATCAACGCATGAGCATGTTTTTCGGCTCGAGCCGCGCGTTCAAGTCGGTTGTCGCGGCCGAAGCGGCTGCACTTGCTGTATGGATGGGCTTTGCCGCTGGCGATCGGGTCGGCGGCGTGGTGTTCGGCGACGCTGACATCGTGCGCGTGCGACCGCTGCGCAGCCGAAGCCGCATCGACATGCTGTTCAACGCGATCGCGCGGATGAATGGGTCGCTCGTCGCCGACAGTCCCGCGCGCACCCACTACCTGCAACTGAACGCCGCTCTCGAAGGCGTGTTGCAGATCGCGAGCCACGATTTCCTGGTCTGCATCATCAGTGATTTCGCGGGCGCGGACGAACGCACGCGCGCGCTGTTGCGCCAGCTCGCCGCGCACAACGACGTGATCGCCACGCTCGTCTACGATCCTTTGTGGCAGCGGATGCCGGCACACCGTGCGCTCGTCGTCAGCGAAGGGCATCTTCAGGTGGAATTGCGCATCGACAACGAACGCGTGCGCGCGCCGCTTGCGAGCCTCTTCAGCGGGCGCGCTGCCGAGATCGCCGAGTTGCTGCGCGCGAGCGGCGTGCCGTTGATGGCACTCTCGACCGCCGAGCCGGTGGTCGATCAGGTGCGTCGTCTGTTTGGCGAGCGGCCGCGTCACGTAGCCGGGAGCGGAATATGAGCGCAGCGCCCGCAGCACCCCTGGTGCCGCCCGATACACCGGCCGCGTTGCAGTCGTTGCGCGAACTGCCGTTACCGGACGCCGTTTCTTACGCGCCGCAAACCATCGGCTGGCTGTTCGTCGCGCTGCTGCTGATTGGGTTGATGCTCGCGCTCGCATGGCGCGCGTGGCGCCGTTACGAACGTGCACGGTATCGGCGGGAAGCGCTCGCGGAGCTCGGCCGTCTCGAAGCGAAGCTGAACGACGACGCTACTCGTGGCGCCGCGCTTGCCGGGATCGGTCCGCTCATCAAACGCACGGCGCTCGCCGCTGCGCCGCGCGCGCAGGTGGCGTCGCTGAGCGGCGCAGCGTGGCTCGATTACCTGCGCACGCACGGCGGGTTCGACGACGAAAGCGGTGCGCTTCTTTACACCGCGAGCTATGCACCGGCGGCACGCATCGCGACGATCTCGCCGCAACAGGCGCAGCGTCTCGCGCAGGCGGCGCGTGGCTGGATCGAAAGCCATCATGTGGAAGTTTGACTTTCCGTGGATGCTGGCGCTGCTGCCGCTGCCCGCGCTGGTGTGGTGGCTCGTGCCCGCCTATCGCACCACGGCGTCCGCCGTGCGCATGCCGTTCTTCCAGGAAATGGCCGACGTCACCGGCGAGCGGCCCGCGCCCGGCGGCGTCCGTCTGCGCAGCAACTGGCTGCAACGTCTGTTGATGCCTTTTCTCTGGCTATTGCTACTGGTCGCGGCGGCGCGTCCCGTGTTCGTCGAAGCGCCCGTCACGCGCGACATGCCGGCGCGCGATCTGCTGCTGGCGATCGACCTGTCGCAATCGATGAGCGAGCGGGATTTTGTCGACGGTGCGACGGGTGAGCGGATGGACCGGCTCACCGCGGTCAAACACGTGGTCAAGGATTTCATCGCCAGGCGCAAAGGCGATCGCATCGGTCTCGTGGTATTCGGCGACGGCGCTTATCCTCAAGCGCCGTTGACGCTCGATCATGACAGCGTGCTGGTACTGCTCGACGCGATGCGGATCGGCATGGCGGGACCGCGCACGGCGATCGGCGACGCGCTCGGCCTCGCGGTCAGGCTGATGGAGAACACGCCCGCGCAGGAGAAGGTGCTGATCCTGCTGACCGACGGCAACGACACCGCGAGTGCGATCCCGCCCGAGCAGGCGGCGCGGATCGCGAAGCGGCACGGCATCGTGGTGCACACGATCGGCATCGGCGATCCGCAAACTGAAGGTGAAGACAAGGTCGATCTCGACGCGCTCGCGCGGATTGCCCAGATAACGGGGGGGCACGCGTTTCACGCGCTCGGTCGCGAAGAGGATCTGGCAGCGGTGTATTCGGCGATCGACAGAATGACGCCGGAGAAGATCAAGCGCGAGGTGTACCGGCCGCAGCGCGAGTTCTACTGGGTGCCGCTCGCGCTCGCGGTGTCGCTGCTCACGCTGTATCACGTGCTGGCGTATCTGATCGCGTGGCTGCGCGCGCCGCGTCGCGTGTCGACAGACACGACGGAGGCGTGAAATGACGATCGATGTCACCGCGTTCCATTTTCTGCGGCCGCTTTGGCTTTTGCTGCTGATACCGGCCGTGCTGTTGCCGTTCGCCTGGTTGCGACGCAACGATGTGCGTGCGCGCTGGCGCGCCATCATCGCGCCGGACCTGCTCGAACATCTGATTGTCGGCGAGAAGACGCAGCGCGGCGTGCGGCCCGTGCACACGCTCGCCGCGCTGATCGCGCTCGGCGCGCTGGCCGCCGCCGGTCCGACCTGGCAGGAAGAGCGGCCGCCGTTCGATCAGGACAAGGCACCGCTGGTCGTCGTGCTCGAACTCGCGCGATCGATGGGGGCGGTCGATATCGCGCCGAGTCGCATCGAGCGCGCGAAGCAGAAAGTGCTCGATCTCGCGGCTGCGCGAAAGGGGGCGCGCACCGGGCTGGTCGTGTTTGCGTCGAGCGCGCATCTGGTCGTGCCGCCGACTGAAGATCCCGCGATGCTCGACCTGTACGTGCCCGCACTGGCCCCCGAGTTGATGCCTCGCGATGGTAAAAACGCCGCGGCGGGTCTCGCGATTGCCGAGCAGATGCTGCAAAAAGACGAAGCCGCCGGGACCATTGTGTTCATCAGCGATGGCTTCGACGAGAGCGGCACGGATGCGTTTTTGCGTATTGCGAAGGAGACGAAACACCAACTGTTGTGGCTGGCGGTGGGCACCGCAAACGGTGGCCCGGTTCGCAACGAGAAAGGCGACATCGCGACCGACGATGCAGGCCGCCCCATCACCGGTTCGTTCGACGCGGCGGCGATCCGCAAAATCACCCAGGCCGCGTCGATCCCGCTCGCGAGCGTACGCGCCGACGACGATGACATCGAATGGGTGCAGCGCCGTGCGCAGGTCTACCTGGAAGCGGCGCAGGAATCGAAGGTCGTGCCGCGCTGGAAAGAATCGGGCTACTGGCTCGTGCTGCCGATCCTGCTGATCGCGCTTTACAGCTTCCGGCGCGGCTGGACCGTGAAGTGGCTGCCTGTTCTGTTGATTACGTCGGCGGCACTGTTCGCACCGAAGGAAGCCCGCGCGATGTCGTTCGACTGGCTCGATCTGTTCGCCACGCACGATCAGCAGGGACGATGGTGTTTCGAGCATGGCGATTACGCGCAGGCGGCGGCGCGCTTCGACGATCCGATGTGGAAAGGGCGCGCGCAATATCTCGCGGGCGATTATGCAGGCGCGCTCGACACCTTCTCGGGGATCGATTCCGCGCAGGCATACTTTTATAGCGGCAATGCGCTCGCCCATTTGAAGGACTATGCGGGCGCGTTGACAGCGTATGACAGCGCGCTCGCGAAACGCGCCGATTTCGCGGAAGCCCGCGCAAATCGCGAGCTGGTGGCGAAACTCAGCAAGGACAAGCCCGACGAAGGCGACGAGCCCACCACCGTGAAGCCGGACCAGATCGACCAGCAGAAGAAAAAGAGCAAGGAGGGCAAGCCTGTGCTCGTGCAGCAGCAGAGACCTTCGGAAGACACATGGATGCGCAATCTCAACACGTCGCCAGCGGCGTTTTTGCAGCGGCGTTTCGCACAGGAGGCGCCGGGCGCACCATGATCACGCGCTTCCTTGCGATCCTGCTCGCGTGCCTGTTCACGGCCGCGCCGGCGTACGCCGACGACGATGCGCCGCGCACGATGCTGCGCGCGCATCTCGACCCTGCCGGGCCGGTGGTGGCAGGCAGTGCGGTGACACTCGTCGTCGACGTGCTCACGACCACGTATTTCTCCGCCGCACCCGACTGGCCGCTGTTCGATCTGCACGACGCGTTTGTCACGCTGCCCGACGATAGCGCGCAGAACCTGAACGAGACGATCGACGGTGCGAAGTGGTTTGGTGTGAGTCGCGAGTATCACATCGTGCCGCGCACGTCCGGTACCTTCGAGGTGCCTTCGTTCGGTATTACGTTGCATCCGGGCGGCTCCGCCACGGCGGTCACCCTGCAGACGCCGGTGCTGCACTTTGCGGCCACGCTGCCGCCGGGTGCGGAAAACATGGCGTCGTTTTTTCCTGCGCCGAAACTCACGGTGACGCAGACGATCGAGCCGACGGACGGCCGGCTCGAAGTTGGCGGGACGATCTCGCGCATCGTCACCCAGCGCGCGGAAGCGACCGAACCCATGCTGATTCCACCGGTGACGTTCGGCGAGATCGACGGCCTGCGCCGCTACGCCAAAGCGCCTGCGACGCGCACTATTGCCGATGGCCGGGGCGGACTGATCGCGGGCGAGCGCGTCGACACAGCGACGTATGTCGTGAACCGGCGTGGGCACTACACGCTGCCGCCGCTCGATGTCGAATGGTGGAACACCGCGACCCGGCAGCGCGAGATCGTCCATCTGCCGGCCATCACGTTCACCGCGCGAGCCGCCCGGGAAAAGCCGCTGTGGGCGATTCCCGCCGATGCGCTGGCGGGGGCGGCGCGCCATACGGTGATCTTCCTGAAGACAGGGGACCTCGTGCTGGCGGGCGTCGTACTCGCGTGCATCGTCGCGGGGGTGGCGTTTTATCCCCGTGTGCGTGGCTGGACGGGACGTCTTTCGCGATCATGGTCTGCGTGGAGAAAGCGTCGCGCGGAGGGCGAGTTCGCCGCGTGGCGCGGGCTGCGTGCTGCGGCGCAATCGGGCGCGATGCAACGGATAGTGCCGGCGCTCTATCGATGGATGGATGCCAGTACGCGCTTTGCGCGCCCAGCGCGGGTCGCGATGATCGACGATCCGCAGCTCAAGCCGCTCGCGGATGCCGTGCAGCAGCACTATGTGCAAGGGGCCGCTGATGGGCAGCGTGTGCGGTTTCGGGTTCGCTGGGGGCGGAGGTGGCGGTGGTGGGGTGCGCGTAAAGAGAGGCAGAGCGGTCTTCCGCCATTGAACGAGGGGTGATGCGCGATGGTGGTTTGCATCGGCATTTGCCCCTTGGCCTTTCTGGAACCTCAGCCCCGACTCCCCACCAGATCCCGCACCAACGCCTTCTCCGTGCGCGTCATCCCATTCAGATCGCGCATACAGATCAGCAATTGCCGCGTGGCCCAACTATCGGCCAACCCGATCACGCGAATGCCCGACGTGCCGCGATAGCGCCTGGCCGCCGTAGCCGGCACGATCCCCAACCCGGCCCCTTGCTCGACCATGCAGCAAATACTGTCGAACGTACGCACACGGGTTCGAAAGCTCAGAGCGTGACCGGCAAGCAGTGCCCGCTCCGCGAGATACGCTTGCAAAGCGCTGTCGGCATCAAGACCAATAAACTCCCGATTGACCACGTCGGACAGCATCACCCGTCGGCGCATGGCGAGCGCGTCGTCACGGCTCGTAATCAGCACCAGTTTATCGACCGCAAAGGGCAGTGTTTGCAGCGAGCCATGTTCGACCGCATCGGAAATGATGCCGATCCGGGCGACGTCCGTCAGCACCGCCTTGACGGTTTCGGTACTTTGCCGCTCTTTCATATCGATCTGCACGTTCGGGTGATCGCGCAGAAACAGACCGATCGCCGACGGCAGAAACTCCGTCATCGCCGCAGTATTGGTCCACAGGCAAATGCACGCTTTGCGTCCCTGCTGGTGATCGCCCAACTCGCCTTGCATCCGCTCGATCTGCCCGAGTACGAGCCGCGCGTGATGCGCGAGCGTATCGCCGGTCGGGGTGGTCTCGACGCCGCGTCGGCCGCGTTCGAGCAGCGGCATGCCCAACCTGTCTTCCATACCGCGTAAGCGTGCACTGGCGGACGGCAGCGACATATTCGCGCGCGCCGCGCCGTGGGTAATGCTGCCGGTATCGAGAATATGCAAGAACAGCCGGAGGTCGATCAGGTCGAAGCGCATGGAGCATCATCCAGATGAAACGCGAATACGGCGAAAAGGCTTTAGCCTTAGCCGCAGCCTAAGCCACAGTCAGTATCTTACGCATTGTGGACTGCGCACGTCAGAAGCAGAATCGTCGACATCATTCCAAATGCACAAGCTCTCCGATGATTTCTCCGTTCGTGCTGCGTACCGGCATCATTGCCGCGACTTTCGTCGTGGCAGGCTTCGTCAAGGGCATGACCGGCATGGGCTTGCCGACCGTCGCGATGGGCATTCTCGGCACCTTGATGCTGCCCGCGCAGGCCGCCGCCGTGCTGCTGTTGCCATCGTTCATCACGAACGTGTGGCAACTGTTCGCGGGGCCGGGTGTGAGAGCTTTGGCGAAGCGGCTGTGGCCGATGATGGCGGGGATCGTCGTCGGCACGCTGGCTGCGGCGTCGTTCATTGCGGGCGGCGGAGGCGTGCGGGCGGTTGCCGGCCTCGGTGTCGCGTTGACTTTGTATGCATTGGCCGGTTTGATGGCGTGGCGCTTCTCGGTTCCGCCGCGTTACGAGCGCTGGTTGTCGCCGGCGATCGGTGCCGTGACCGGTGTGGTCACTGGCGGCACGGGGGTGTTCGTGATTCCGGCCGTGCCTTATCTGCAAGGACTTGCTTTAAAAAAAGAGGATCTGGTTCAGGCGCTCGGTTTGTCGTTTACCGTATCCACGATTGCACTTGCCATTGGACTCGTGAGTGAAAACGCATTCGCTATTCGCGATCTGCGTGAATCGCTTTTCGCGGTGATTCCTGCCCTCATCGGCATGTTCATTGGACAACGTGTGCGCGGACGTATCAGTCCAGAAAGCTTTCGACGCTGGTTCTTTATCTGTCTGCTGGCGCTCGGCATTCAATTGATCGCGCGCGCATTCGTTTAACGACAATGTGATGGACGCGATCAACGGGAGCGAAACCATGTGGCCCATTATTCTCGATACGTTAGGCGCATTGGCGGTGCTCGCGAGTGTGGCCGCCCAGATTGCCTTGATACGTAAAAGCTGAATGAACGGCGCGCTCAGGCAAGCCTGCGGCTAAACACGATCAATAGCCTCATTGCTGCAAATTCGCGCGCGACCTGTCCCCAGACCTTCCCCACCCATTTCCCTCACACCGCGATTGTTCGTCTCAACCGACGTATCTATTCGCCTTCAGCCGCTTTATCCATCTCGCTGACATCCCTACATTGTGTCCAGTGACAGCGCCACTGCATTTTCCGCTTCATCGACGCCAGTTCCGCGAATCATCGCGAACACGCGTCGGCGCGAAACCCCAATTGAAAGGATACGATCATGAGCAAGCTCACAGGTAAAGTTGCTGTTGTAACCGGCGCATCGAAAGGTATTGGCGCGGCTATTGCGAAGGCGCTGGCGGCCCAGGGCGCGTCGGTGGTAGTGAACTATGCGTCGAGCAAGGCAGGCGCCGATAGCGTGGTCGATGCGATCACCGCTGCAGGCGGCAAGGCAGTGGCCGTGGCCGGCGACGTGTCCAAAACAGCGGACGCGAAGGGCATCATCGACACGGCAGTCGAAACCTATGGCCGTCTCGACATTCTCGTGAACAACTCGGGCGTGTACGAATTCGGCACAATCGAAGAAATCACCGAAGAGCACTTCCATAAGCACTTCAATGTGAATGTGCTGGGTCTGCTGCTGGCCACGCAGGCAGCGGCCAAACATCTCGGCGAAGGCGGCAGCATTGTCAACGTGAGTTCGGTGGTCAGCCGTATCACGCCGGCTGGAAGCTCCGTTTATACGGCGACCAAGGGCGCGGTGGATGCGATCACCGGTGTGCTGGCCAAGGAGTTGGGTCCGCGCAAGATTCGCGTGAACTCGGTGAACCCCGGCATGATCGCGACGGAAGGCACGCATAGCGCGGGCATCATCGGCTCGGATTTCGAAAAGTGGGCCATTAGCACGACGCCGCTCGGGCGCATCGGTCAACCCGACGATATCGCGGATGTCGCCGTGTTCCTCGCGTCCGAAGACTCGCGCTGGCTGACCGGCGAAAGCCTGATTGCAAGCGGTGGGTCGCGTTAAGACTTTCTACCCGCAGAGCGTCTTTGGTTCATCTGCGCTGAAAGGCTGTCGCAAATGGCGTCGCAACACATAACGCCACGTTGAAACAGAAAGAAACCAAGCCGCCCGTCAGGTAATGCCTGCTGGGCGGCTTGTGTTTATTCGGCGATGACCGCAGCGGGCGCCGTCGGCAAGTCGACCGCAAACAACGCATCCAGCAGATTCGATCCCGGCCGCTCGGCAAGCCGTGTCAGCGATTCGATCATCTGCACCCGGCAGTCCTGTAGCGGAATCATCCTGATTCGCCGCGACTCGTTGAATTCGGCGCGTGCAATTACGCCGACCCCCATCCCTTGCGCGACCGCTTCCTCGAGCGCTTCGCGTCCGTCGACATACATCACCGGTTCCACCTGCAACGATTCGCGCACCAGTTCGATTTCGAGCAACTGCTGCGTGACCGACTGCGGCTCGCGAAAAATCATCGGCTGCCTGACCAGTTCGGCGTAGCTCAGCTTGCGCTTCTTCGCGACCGGATAGCCCACCGGGACCATGGCCACCAACGGGTCGCGCCGCAAAACGCGCGATTCGAGCCGGCTGTGGACTTGCGGCGCGGCGGTAATGGCCGCGTCTACCGCGCTCGACAGCACGCGCTGCATGCAATCGGCGGCATTGGCGATGGACAGCGTCACGACGATGCCCGGATGCAGCTTGCGAAACGCGCCGATCAGCGTGACGGCGAGGTCGGGCGCGTCCGCGACCAGCGACAGCGAGCCGGATTCGAGTCCCCCCGCCGATTCCAGCAACTGCCGCGCGTCGCGCTCGCAACTGAGCATATGACGCGTCACGCTGAACAGGCGCAGGCCCAGTTCGGTCGTTTCGACGCCACGCGGCCCGCGTTCGAATAACTTGACCCCGTAATCCTGTTCCAGCCGCCGCACGTGGTCGGACACCGCGGGCTGCGTCAGCGATAACGCCTGCGCGGCCTTGGAGAAACCGCCGTGTTCGGCGACCGCATGGAACGCCCGCAATTGCGCGTATTGCACGTGTGCCTCGCTTCGTCGTTAGCGATAAGTTTTAGCGATACCGTCATCGATTATATCGATTTTACCGATGGACGACCTTTCTGTACTGTGTACCGCATCGACATAGCGATATCGGGGTTCTGAACATGGCAAACGCGATGGCAAACGCGATGGATAGCACGACGGAAAACGCGGTCGACTGCTCTCCGGCCACCTCTGTGGCGGCCTCGACAAGCGTGCGCTGCGCTGCGCCCGCCAAAGGCGAGCCGTATCTGCTGACGCCGGGGCCGCTGACCACCGCGTTCTCGACCAAAGAAGCGATGCTGCGCGACTGGGGCTCATGGGACGGCGATTTCCGTGCGATGACCGCGCATCTGCGCCGCAGTCTGCTGGACATCGCGGGCGACACCGCCGGCGACTACGACTGTGTGCCGTTGCAGGGCAGCGGCAGCTATTGCGTCGAAGCGATGCTCGGCAGCCTGATGCCGCGCGATGGTCACGCGCTGGTGCTCGCCAATGGCGCGTATGGCAAGCGCATCGCGACCACGCTCGGTTATCTGGGCCGAACCTGCACGGTGCTCGACAAAGGCGACTACCTGCCGCCGCGTGGCGCCGAAGTCGAACGGATGCTGGACGCCGATCCGGGCATCACCCATGTGATCGCCGTGCATTGCGAGACCAGTTCGGGGATTCTGAATCCCATCGAGGAAATCGCCGCTGCCACCGCAAAGAAGGGCCGCAAGCTGCTGATCGATTCGATGAGCGCATTCGGCGCGGTGCCGCTCGATGTCCGCGAGATCGTTTGCGAAGCTTTTGTGTCGTCGGCGAATAA
Source organism: Paraburkholderia metrosideri (assembly GCF_904848625.1). Classification (GTDB taxonomy): domain Bacteria; phylum Pseudomonadota; class Gammaproteobacteria; order Burkholderiales; family Burkholderiaceae; genus Paraburkholderia; species Paraburkholderia metrosideri. The sequence goes on along the minus strand of NZ_CAJHCP010000001.1, from coordinate 642,028 downwards.
ATGCATCGAGGGTGTGCCCGGTTTCGGCTTCGTGATCGCCCGCAAGAGCGCGTTGCGTGAAGCGAAGGGCCGCAGTCATTCGCTCGCGCTCGATGTCTACGATCAATGGGACGTGATGAACCGCACCGGTCAGTGGCGCTTTACGCCGCCCACGCACACGGTGGCCGCGTTTATCGAAGCGCTGCGTCTGCATCAACTCGAAGGCGGCCAGGCTGGGCGGCTCGCTCGTTATGCGAACAACCGCGATGTGCTGGTGGCCGGCATGCATGAACTCGGCTTCGAGCCGCTACTGAACGCGCGTTGGCGCTCGCCGATCATCGTGACGTTTTTTGCACCCGCTCATCCGTCGTTCAGGTTCGAGCGCTTCTATGAATTGATGAAGCAGCAGGGTTTCATCATCTATCCGGGCAAGCTGACGGTGGTGGATAGCTTCCGTATCGGCTGCATCGGTCAGGTGGATCAGGACGTGATGCAGCGGGTCGTCAACGCGTGCGCCCAATCGCTCGAAGCGATGGGCGTGGCGCACGCTACGCCGCCGCAAGCCGCGCTCGAAGAACGCAAAACGCTGGCGCAGGCGGCCTGAAAAAGGTTCATCGGCGGACCCTGCAAGCTGTCACGAAGGAATGCTAGCGTGCGATCAATCGCGCGAGCTGTTGAATCTCTTGAGGATCGAACTCAATGAAACACGTAAAAGCGGTGATTTTCGACTGGGCCGGCACGGTGGTCGACTACGGTTCGCTCGCGCCGATGGGGGCGTTTGTCGAGACCTTCGAACAGTTCGGCGTGTCGATCACGATCGACGAAGCGCGCGGCCCGATGGGCATGGCCAAACGCCCGCATATCGCGGCGCTGATGGCGCTGCCGCGGGTGGCGCGGGCGTGGGCCGACAAGTATGGTCATGTGCCTGGCGAAGCCGATATCGATGCGATCTATGACGTGTTCGTCCCGAAGAATATCGCCGTGGCCGCGAGCTATAGCTCGGTGATCCCGGGTGTCGCAGAGGTCGCGAGCGCGCTGCGTCACGACGATATCCGGATCGGCACGACCACCGGCTACACCCGCGAAATCATGGCCGAGATCGTGCCGGGCGCGGCGGCGCAGGGTTTCTCGCCCGACAGCATCGTGTGCACCGGCGATACGCCGGAGGGGCGTCCGTCGCCGTACATGATCTACAAGGCGTTGCCGGAGCTCGGCGTCTGGCGCGCGCGCGATGCGATCAAGGTCGACGACACCGAGGTCGGAATCGAGGAAGGCATTAACGGCGGCACGTGGACGGTCGGTGTCGCGGTCAGCGGCAACGCGTTCGGGATGGCCGAGGCGGACGTCAAGGCGCTGTCGGCGGATGAGTTCGCAGCGCGCCGCCAGGCGGCGATCAGCAAGTTGCAGGCGGCGGGCGCGCATTATGTGATCGACAGTGTGGCTGATCTGATGCCGGTGGTGTATGACATCGAGGCGCGGCTCGCGCGCGGTGAGCGGCCGTGATCGCGTAAAGGTCAACGCGAGGGTTGACGTGATGGTTGTTTGGCAAAAGCGCACAGGTCATCTGACCGTGCGCTTTTTTGTTGCTGGCGCAAACGTACTATCCTGTCGGGCCGATGAATCAGCCATGCCGGCAGGTTCAGTTCGTCATCGGCACCTTAATCAGCCATTCAACCCACTGCACGACCCACCATGCCGAAACCTACCGTCGCCGCTGCTCTCGCCTGGCACATCCACGCACGGTCGCTGCGCTATTTCGATGCTATCCGCCGCTGCGGTTCGATCCGGGAAGCGGCGCGTCAGATGCATGTGGCGTCGTCGGCGGTGAACCGGCAATTGCTGAAGCTCGAAGCGGAAGTCGGCACACCGCTGTTCGAGCGGCTCTCGTCGGGGCTGGCGTTGACCGCAGCGGGTGAAGTCTTCGCGCGGCATGTGATTACCGTGCTGCAGGACGCGCGCCGTTTCGAAAGCGAAATGGATGCGCTGCGCGGGATTCGGCGCGGCGAGATCAGTATCGTGACGGTCGAAGGACTCAATTCGAGTTTTCTGCCGGATCTGGTCGAACGGATGCTAACGCGATATCCGGCGATACGTTTTCAGGTGCATACGGCGGGATCGGCGACGATTGCCCGCACGATTCTCGATGGCGATGCCGACCTCGGTCTCGCGTTTTCATTGCCGCGCACCAGTGATCTGCAGCAGCTTGCAGTGGGACGTTTCCAGTTAGGCGCTATCGTTGCCGCCGATCATCCGCTTGCGGGTGAGTCCAGCGTGACGTTCGCGCAGTGCGCGCGCTATCCGTTGATTCTGGGTAACGCGCAATTGTCGATCAGCGGATTACTCGAACCGCTCATCCGGTATTACGCGAAGCCGCTGCAAACGGTGCTTGAAAGCGATTCGATCGAATTGATGCGGCGTATGGCGGCTCGGGGACGCGGCGTTGGGTTCCAGACGCGACTCGGGTTGGAGCGCGATCTGGCCGACGGCACGTTGAAGCATATTCCGCTGCGCTCGCCGCGTCCGCTGGTGTCGGAACTGGGCGCTTACGCGCGGGCGGGGCGGACGTTGACACCCGCGTTGGACGCTTTCGTCAGATTGCTCGCCGAAGCGCTGGCGGGCCGGGAGGACGATGAACCGGCGATCTGAGCGCGCAGAATTCACGCATGCGAGGTCTTGCGGCAGGAAGCGATCGGCCAGTCCAATGACGGGCAACGGGTTGCCTTTTAAATGCGCATCAGACCCGGAAGCCCGCGCTATATCAGTTCGGCGACGCGGACAATAATCAACGCCGCTGGAACCAGCACGGCCTGCGCACACAGGGTTCCTATAACGCGTGCGCCGGCCAGCGTAGTAATCGCGCGCCGGAAGCTGTTCTCGGAAATTCGACCTTCGATGACATCGTCCGTCATCACCGACACCTGGGGATCGATGACGACCGCGAGGACGACGGTCGCAAAGCCATTAATGACCGACGACAGATTCGCACACGTCACCCGCAAATCCGGCTTCAGGTAGCCCGCATAAAGTGACGCAAAAACGCCGACTGTCCAGATCGACATCGCGATGACGTTCAGCGCGATGACCTTCCAGGAAACGCCAGCGCCGCTTGTCAGTTGCGTGACGTTCTGTCGGGAGGGAATCCTTGCGCCGTCGCGGATGTAGTTGACGCCGCCGCGACTGAAGACGTGAAGAAGCAGACGGGGTATCGAGCGATTGACCTGAAAGTGTTCGACCGCCCGGCTGAAATAACGCTGGAACGTCGGGATCAAAAATGTTCCAACGGCAGTTGCCACAGTCGCCGTCAGCAGGAAAAGCCGAAAGTCGCCGAGTAGGCCGCCCTCGAGGTGCTTCGCGATATCCAGCTCGACCCGCTTGGCGATGAAAGGTCCCTGAAATGAGTTTGCCGTCCGCGATACCAGCGCGATGATTCCGAATAACGAAAACGACACCGCGATACGGCGCGTGCGTACACCCGCGATCCGCACGGCGTAGGCCAACGTCGCGATCACATGAATGATGAAGGTCAGCGCGCAAATGATTAAAAGCTGGGTGTCCATGCTGTCGCGGCAAGTTCTGGCGTGAGCGTAGTCTACCGGAGCGGGCGCGCGCGGCGATGCGATCTGAACTGAAACGCCCGCAGTCGCCCTGATGCCGTTTCGGCATCAGCCTGCACTTTTTTCTGCGCTTTATTGGACACCCGCGATCCTCCAGACTGGATTGAAACGGAATCAGCCGGTTCAAAGGAGGCGCAATGTCCGAAGTGCTATCAGCCAAAGCAGTGCCGCATACGAGCCTGCCCGTCATCGACGTCGCCGGGCTGGCGTCGGCAGATCCGCGGCAGCGCGCGGCGGTGGGCGCTGCGTTGCACGCCGCCTGTGTCGACAAAGGGTTTTTCTATATCGTCAATCACGGCGTCGGCGACGCGCTGATCGACGCGGCCCGCACCGCATCCGAGCATTTTTTTGCACTGGACGACGCGGACAAGCGCCTCGTCGACAAAGCCAAGTCGTTCTGTAATCGCGGTTACGAGCCGTTGCGCGGACAGGTGCTGGAGGCGGGCACGCCGCCCGACCTGAAGGAAGGTTTATATATCGGCAACGAATTGCCGCTCGATCATCCGCACGTGGTGGCTCGCGCGTTCAATTGCGGGCCGAACCAGTGGCCGCCGCAGCCGCTGGGTTTTCGTCCGGCGATGGACGCATATTTCGCCGCGCTCTACGACCTGTCTATCCGACTGACGCGCGGTCTCGCGCTGTCGCTCGGTCTGCCCGAAGATCATTTCGATGCGTTCTGCGACGACGCCATGGCCACGTTGCGCCTGCTGCACTATCCGCCGCAACCGGCGCAGGCGTTGCCGGACCAGAAGGGCTGCGGCGCCCATACCGACTTCGGCTGCCTGACGTTGCTCTGGCAGGACGGCAACGGCGGCCTGCAGGTTCAGGACGGCGACCGTGGCTGGGTTCACGTGCCGCCGCTCGCCGGCAGCTTCGTCGTGAATCTCGGCGACATGATCGCGCGCTGGACCAATGGCCGGTATCGCTCGACGATGCATCGCGTGGTCAATGCGTCGGGCCGCGAGCGCTACTCGATCCCGTTCTTTTTCACCGGACGGCCGGATTACGTGGTCGAGTGTCTGCCAGGCTGCACCGAACCCGGCGAGAGGCCGAAGTACCCGCCGATCTCGGTCGCTGGTCATCTCGAAGCGTGCTACCGGAGAACCTACGGATGAGCGCCGCTCCTGCTGTCACCACTCGCGCGGCCGGCATGCTGCTGATTCACGGCGCGTGGCAGGGCAGTTGGGCGTGGGATGCCTGGCTGCCGGAAATGACCGCGCGCGGCTGGACCTGCAACGCGGTCGATCTGCCTGGCAATGGCGCGAATCCCGAACGCGATGCGGGCGTTGAAATCACGCTGCAGACCTATGTCGATGCGCTGAGCGAAGCGATCAACGCGTTCGATGGGCCAGTCGTCGTCGTTGCGCACAGCGGCGCGGGCGTGCCTGCGTCGCAACTCGCCGAAACGTTGCCCGAGCGCGTCGCCTGCCTTATCTACGTGGCCGGGATGATGCTGCCCGCGGGGATGGGTTACGCAGAGCTGGTCGACGCCAGCGCCGCCGACGTGCCCAACGCCGCAGGCATCGCGCCGTATCTGCAATGGCGTGACAACGGCACGACCACCGCCGTACCCGCCGCCGCCGCGCTGGACATTTTTCTACACGATTGCCCGCATGAAGCGGCCGGGCAGGCCGCTGCGAAACTCACGCCGCAACGGGAAAGCGGCCGGGCGCTGGTGACCACGCTAAGCGCCGCGCGTTTCGGCCGCATACCGCGCATTTATGTCGAAGCGTTGCGCGACCGGTCGGTGCTGCTGCCGTTGCAACGCAAGATGCAGGCGCTCGTGCCCGGCGCGCTGGTGCGTTCGATCGATTGCGGTCATGTCCCGCAACTCGCGCGTCCCGCCGAACTGGCGACGCTGGTGTGCGATGCGCTGGCCGAAATCGGCATCGGCATCGGCGGTGACGGTGACACCCCCGCGTCGCGCCCGCCGCGATGATGAAGAACCACGCTTTTCCCTTCGCTCACCACTGGAACCTCGTCATGACCCGACTCCCTCGCGCTGGCCGATTTTTCTCCGCAGGTCCTTCAGCAGGCTTGTCCGCACGCGTGGCGCGGCTGGCAAGCGGCACGCTGCTGCTGGCTTTATGCGGCACGTTCGCCACGTCTGGCGGCGTAGCGGCCGCCGCCACCGCTGCGCCGCTCGACGTCTCGATCGTCTACCTCGGCAACCCTGGCGACGCGGGCTGGACCCACGCGCATGACCTCGGCATCGGCGCGGCGGAAAAACAGCTTGGCTCGCAGATCAAGGTGACGCGAATCGACGACGTCCCCGAAAACGCAGACGCGGCGCGCGTGTTCCGCGATCGCGCCGCGAAGGGCGACAAGATCGTGATCGGCACCTCGTTCGGTTACATGGACTCGATGATGAAGGTCGCGCACGACTATCCGGACACGGTATTCCTGCATTGCTCCGGCTACAAGAGCGCGCCTAACCTGGGCAACTTCAACGGCAAGGTGTATGAGTCCGCCTATCTGGCGGGGGTGGTCGCCGGTTACGTGTCGAAGTCGCATACGCTCGGCTTTGTCGGCTCGGTACCGATTCCCGAAGTGGTTCGCAATATCGACGCGTTCGCGCTCGGCGCAAAGTCGGTCGCGCCGCAGACGACCGTGAAGGTGGTGTGGGTCAATAGCTGGTTCGATCCGGGCAAGGAGCGGCAGGCCGCTGAAACCCTGATCGGTCTCGGCGCCGATGTGCTGATGCAGAACACCGATTCGACCGCGACAATGGCCGTCGCCGAACAGCACAAGGTGCACGCATTCGGTTGGGATTCGGATATGAGCCAGTGGGGACCGCATGCGCATCTCGGGTCGGTCGCGTATGACTGGGGCATCTATTACAGCAAGGTGATCGACCAGGTGAAACGCGGCACGTGGACCAACCAGCCGGTGTACTGGGGCGTGAAGGAGGGCATTACCGACCTCGTCCATGTGAACACGTCGGCGGTGCCGGCGGACGCGCAGCGTGCGCTCGCCGAGAAGCGCGCGGCGCTGGTGGCCGGCAGGCTCGATCCGTTTGCGGGTCCGCTGAAGGATCAGAGCGGCAAGCTGCGAGTGCCCGCGGGCACCGTGCTGTCCGCCGACGATACGAACCGGATAAACTGGTTTGTCGACGGCGTGCAGGGCAGCGTCGCGCAATAACGGAGCGCTGGCTATGAGTGAGGCAACGGTAGTGGGCGCGGTGGGCGCAGTGGACGCAGTGGCCACGGACGACGCGATGCGTGATCCGGTCGTGTGGAATGACTGGCATCCGGTGGCGGCGCTCGATTCGTTCGATTCGTTCGATTCGCTCGATGCGTTCGACCCGCCGGGCGCGTCACCGGCGGTGTTGACTACGCGGCTGCTAGGCGTCGATATCGGCGTTGGCGTCGAGCGCCGCAGCGAGCCTCGCCGAGCCGGTGTGAATCTCAGCCACAGTGCGCCGGAACAGTATCGCGTATGGCGGCTCGACACACTCACTGCCTGCCGTGCACACGCGCGTTACGGCGTGCTGTGGGTCTGTCTCGGCGAACCGCGCCGCGATCTGCTCGCGATTCCCGAGGCCGACGAACCCGATCGCCGCCTGCTGCACGCGGGGGCGTTCCGCGTGCATGTGAGCGGTTTGCGCGCGGTCGAAAACTTCCTCGACATGGGGCATTTTCCGTTCGTGCATACCGGTTATCTCGGCGTTGAACCGTACACGGAAGTCGCGCCCTATCGCATCGAGCGCGACGAGATCAACGACGAGCTGTACGCGCACGACTGCCGCTTCTATCAGCCGCGCGCAGCCATGACCGCAGGTGCCGCGCTCGACGTTCAGTATGTGTATCGCGTCGCGCGTCCGTATTGCGCGATTCTGTACAAGACGTGCCCGCCACAACCCGAACGCTTCGACGTGATCGCGTTGTTCGTGCAACCGGTCGACGAAGACTGGTGCATCGCGCACACCGTGATGAGCTATCTCGACGACGCCAGCAGCGATGACGAATTGCGCGGCTTCCAGCAAACCATCTTCGCGCAGGACATCAAGATCCTGGTGAACCAGGTGCCCAGGCGTTTGCCGCTCGGCACGGATATCGAACATCCGGTGCGGGCCGATGCGATGTCGGTCGCGTATCGCCGCTGGTTGTCGGCCCAGCACATTACTTATGGAACCACTCATGGCCGATAACAGCTCGATCGAATCCGGCTGGTTTGCGCTGTGCGATGTCGATCAACTGGGTGAGCGCGCGATCTATCACACCGAACTGTCCGGCAATGAACTCGTGGTGTGGCGAGCGCAAGACGGTGCCATCAACGTGTGGGAAAACCGTTGTCCGCATCGCGGCGTGCGGCTGTCGATGGGACATCATCGCGGCGACGCGTTGCAATGTCAGTATCACGGCTGGCAATTCGGTTCGGGTGACGGCGCGTGCCGCTTCGTGCCTGCGCATCCCGATGCGGCGCCGCCGGCGGTGTCGGTGAAGAGGTGGCCGGTTGAAGTGCGGCATGGTTTTGTGTGGACCGCGCTGGCGAAACCGGATGAAGGATTGCCACCGTTCACGCCCGTCCATGAACTCGACAACGAAGTGGACGTGAGTCAGCAGATTCGCTTGCGCACGGTCGCTATCGATGCGTGCAGCGAAACCGTCCAACGTGCGCTTGCCGGGTATGAATTCGACCATGTCACGCTCGACCCGTGGAGCAACACCGGTTGCGTTGCGTTCGATGCAGGCCCCCACGCGGTCGTTGTTACGCAACTGGACGATGCGCAGCAAGGTGTGGTGTTTCTGGTGCAGCCCACGCGTGAAGGGCGAACCTGTTTGCATGGTGTCGCGCTTGGGGTGTCGGCGCGCAATGGTAGCGAGAGACTGGCTGTCCAGCGGCATCATCAACAGCGTCTTAACGCGCTGCGCGATGCGCTGGAAAAGCAGGTTGAGCCACCCTGCAGTGACACTGTGACGAGTCAGCCAACGCCTTCGATTCCTGCGGCGCTTCTAAGCGAAAAGCCGGTTTTCTTCCAGCCGGCGGCATCCAGACCCGTGTCTCCCGCTCGACCATTGACAGCGGGTTTCGTGATTTCCGCCACGGCAGACGAGGTCGAAGATCACGCGTTCACGGTACATCTGGCGCGTAGTGAAAAAACGCTGACCGTGCCCGCCAACGCAAACCTGCTGCAAACCTTGCGAGACCATCACGTCGACGTGCCGACTTCCTGCGAGCAGGGCGTCTGCGGTACATGCCGTACACGCGTGCTGGAAGGAACGCCGCTGCATCGCGACGACTTCCTGACACCGCAGGAACGCGCCGCCGGTGACTGCATGCTGGTGTGCGTGTCGCGTGCGGCCGGCGCAGCGCTGACCCTGGATCTGTGAGGCCGCGATGCTCAAACTTTACGACGACGAGTTGTGCGGAGAAAGCTACAAGGTCCGGCTGATGCTCGGCCTGCTCGATGTGGAATACGAGAGGGTACGTATCGAGCTTTATCCGTCGAAACAGAACCGCACACGCCGCTTTCTCGCGATGAATCCCCTCGGCACCTTACCGGTGCTCGACGCCGACGGAGTACTGCTGCACGGTGCGCACGCCATTCTCGTGTACGTTGCGCGACGCTATGCAGGGAACCGCGAGAAACACCTGCACTGGTTGCCTTCAGACGATCCGCTGCAATTCGCGCAGATTCAGATGTGGCTCGATTTCGCTGCGCAATTAAGCGGCGTGGTGTTTGCAGCGCGGGCACGGGTACTGCAGGGCGCGCAATCGCGAGACCCGAAGCCGTCTCACGAAGCGAGGAAAGAAGCCAGACAGCGGCTACGAATCCTCGACGAAACCTGCTGGTTCAACGAAGCGTCGGGCACGCCATTCGTCTGCGGGACTTCAGCGCCGACGATCGCCGACGTCGCGTGTTTCGTGCCGGTCGCGTTGCTCGACGAAGCGGAGATCGAATCGATCGACTATCCGGCGCTGTCACGCTGGAGCACGCGACTCAAGCGTGTCGAAGGATTCACTACGATGGCCGGCGTCTACGCTGCGGTTTGAAAAAACGCCGCGCAGACCCGGTCCGCGAGTTCATTTGAAATAGCCCACCGCCAGATCGATGAACTCGCGCACTTTGCGCGGCACGAACTCCCGGCTCGGATAAACCAGCGACACAGCGACATCGCCATTGAGCACCGCATAGTCGCCGAGCACGCGTTGCAGCGTGCCGGCCTGCAATTCGTCGGCGACCATTTCGAGCGGCAGCAACGCAATCCCCATCGCACCCAGCGCCGCCTGCTTCTGCATGATCATGCTGTTCACGGTGAACGACGCATCCAGCGCGATGCTTTCGTCGCCGCCCGAGTCTTTGCTGAACACCCACGTGTGCGGACTGGTGTCGAGCGGCGCGGCAATCACGCGGTGCCGCGCCAGATCGGCGGGTAGGTGCGGATGGCTGGCCTGCGCGAGATATGCGGGCGCCGCCACCGGCACTGCATGCGAGTTGATCAGCCGACGCACCACTAGCGATTCCGAGCGGATCATGTGCTCGGTCACGATGCCCACATCGAAGCCGCCCTCCAGCAGATCGACCCGTTTTTCGGTCAGCGTGACCCGCAGATTTACTTGCGGAAAGCGGGTCTGATAGTCGGCGAATAGCGGGGTGAGGCGAAACAGCGAGAAGCTGCCGAGTGCCACGATGCGCAGATCGCCCGCGACTTCCTTCGACGTGGTGGTCGCACGCATCTCGACTTCTTCGAGCTCGGCGAGCAGGACCCGGCAGCCGCCGGCGTAGTCGGCGCCGGCTTCAGTCAGTACGACCTTGCGCGTGGTGCGCTGGAACAGGCGGATGCCGAGATGCTGTTCGAGGCTCGATACATGGCGCGTCACGACCGACGTCGACACCCCGAGATTCGCGGCGGCCTGCGCGAAGCTGCCCGCGTCGGCGACCTTGACGAAAGCCTGCATGGCCTGGAAGAGATTGATCATGTGAAAGAAAAAACGTGTTCGTTATGGCCGATGACGTGAAACGCGCATTGCGCGGCAGGGCTTGCGGCGCCGCTGCCCAAGCAGCGTGGCGGGCGATCCGGGTGTCAACTCAGTGCTCGATCAGGTCTTCGACGCATACGCCATCGCGCGCGACGATCCGTCCATGCGCGACCACCAGCTTGCGCGGCGGCCTCGCGACGAGCGCGTGCGCCAGCGTATCGGCGGCGACCAGCACGAGGTCGGCGCGCGCGCCCTGGTGTAAGCCGTATTCGCTGAAGCCGCAGGCGTGGGCGGCGACGCTGCTCACGCAGTCGAACGCGAGCGCCAGATCGTCGTCGCGACGCAGGCCGTAGCGCATCGCGATCAGCATCGCGCGTTCGAGCATGTCCGGTGAGCCGTAAGGCGTCCATGTGTCGCGAATCCCGTCGTTGCCGCCAAACAGCGTGACGCCTCTTTGCAGGCAAGCTTTGAGCGGCGGCACGGGGGTGGATGACGGCGCGGTGGTCAGCAGCGCCACGCGCAGATCGGCGAGGCGCTCCAGCAGCGCATCGCGTGCAGGCTCGGGCAGCGCGCCCAGACAGAACGCGTGACTCACCACCACGCGGCCCTGCATGCCGAGCGCCTCGACGCGGTCGAGCAGAAGTCCCAGCGTGAACGCGCCCAGTTCGCCCGGCTCGTGCAGATGGATGTCGATCGGCTTGTCGTAGCGCTGCGCGAGCTCGAAACTCAGGTTGAGCGACGCCACCGGGTCGCCGTCGATCAAGGCCGGATCGAGCGCGCCGAGCACGTCGGCGCCCGCCTGCAACGCACGGGCGAGCAGCGCGTCGGTGCCCGGACGGCGCAGCACCCCGGATTGCGGAAACGCGACGATCTGCATGTCGAGCACGTCGCGCAACGCATCGCGCGTTGCCAGCACACCGTCCAGATAGCGCAGGCCAGCGTCGGTGTCGATATCCACATGGGTCCGCAGGCGCGTCGTGCCCGCCTGCAGGAACGCGCGAGCCAGCGCGAGCGATTGCGCGCCCGCATCGTGGCCGCTTTCGGCGCGGTAGCGTCGCTCGTTCTCGATCCGGTCGGTCAGCTTCGGTCCGACCTCGTTGCGATACCAGTCCATCCCCCACAGGGTTTTGTCCAGATGCGTATGGCCTTCGACGAAACCCGGCAGCAGCAATGCACCCGCGCCGTCCTCGACGGTCACACCCGGCTCGCGCGGCAGGTTGGGGCCGATCGCGGCGATCCGCCCAGCGGCGATCGACACATCGACGCAGCCATCGGCGCGCGGGCCCGCATGCGGGCGGACATTCGTGATGAGCCAGGTGTTCGTCATGCGGCTTGTCTCCTTATGGACTTCGCAGTTTGACGGCCACGAACAGAGACTAACGGCCGGCACTGCATTGGTCTGTTGAATAATTCACGTGACCCCTTTTTCAGCGAAACGAAAGCGGGCAGCGACGTGCGGGTGAATTGTACTTCGTGGGTCATCCGCGTCCTTTCACCTGGGTTGACCCCGTACAGGGCGCCAGACCCTGTAGAAATTGCGCGGAACTCACGCCGGACACTCAAGTTTCGGATGCTGATGCCGTTGACATAAGCTAATTACATTCTGGAACCTCGCCGTGCAACTCGCTTACAGTAACGACCGTCTGGCCAGTCGAATGGCAGTTGATTCGTCCGCCTCTGGTGAACCTGAAGTGGAGTCGTCTGTCATCGAGTGGCTGTTACATGACGATCAGGTGATGCGCGAGTGCTTTATTCACGCGGCGGAAATTCTCAAGAGCGTGACCGGCGCGGCCATCACCGCGATTACGCTGCTCGACGAGGAGTATCAGCACTATCGCGCCGAGGTCGGCATGTCGATGCCGCTGGTGACGCGGGCCCGATCGCTGGCCGACTATGCGGTGCGTGACGCCGAGCTGTTCGTGATCGAAGATGCGCACGACGACAGCCGGTTTCGCGAATGCATGCTGGTGAAGCGCTACCCGTTCGTGCGCTTTTACGCGGCGATCGCGCTGCGCGCGCCGAATGGCGAGATCGTCGGCGCGTTGTGCGCGATGGATCCCTCGCCCGGCAAGCTCGACGCCGGGCAGCGCGGCGTGTTCTACCACCTGCGCGCCATGATCGAGAACGATCTGAAGATGCGCACGGCCACGGCAATCGACCCGCTCACGCAGTTGTACAACCGCCGTTTCCTGCTGGAGACCATTGCGCGCCGCTGGAAAGAGGCGCAGGAAGGCGAGGTGATGGGCTCTGTGGTGGTCGACGTCGACTGGTTCAAGCAATACAACGACACCTACGGCCACCCGGCGGGCGATCACTGTCTGCGCGCGGTCGCGTCGGTGATGCAGGCGGCGGCCGATGGCGAGCGCATCGTCGTCGGACGCATGGGCGGTGAAGAGTTTGGGCTGCTGGTGCTGCGAGCGGAGTCCGCGGATCTCGCCGACACCCTCAACGCGCTGCGCCAGGGAGTCGAGGATCTGGCGATCGAACATCGCGCGTCGCCGCTCGGCGTGGTGACGGTGAGCGTGGGGGCATCGCTGACGCGCATCACGGAGTCGCCGCGGCCCGCGCATCGTGACGGGTTTGCGAGCGCGGATAGTGCGCTGTATCGCTCGAAACATCGCGGCCGGAATCTGGTGACGATGGCATGAAGTGCGAGTCCCGCCATCAGGCATCCTGACGATTCGCGTAGCAACCCGTTTGCGTGGCCGGCGATGACTCGGCCCTGTTTGCCGTAGCGTGCGAGTCGGCACGGTCCGGCAACGAGGTTGAAAGTCGCGGCCTGTTTGCGCGCGCGCTCAGGCAAACGACAGCGCTGCAGGTATTTACGACCTGGACCCAATGCGTGAGAAGCGGCGATGGGTGTCCATCGCACCCGCCTGGATCGTTCTTTGCTCGCGCGTAAGGTTTCCTTAAGAACTTGCTGTTTAGATAGTTGCAGTGAGTCGAAGTCAGCGCTGCAGGGCGTGAAAGGAGACAGGAAACGCCTGCTTCCGGTACGTGCAACGAAACGGCAGAAAACAACAACGATGCCCCGAGAACCCAAAGCACGCAGCAAATCCGGCCAGCAGGCCGAGGCATTTTTCAGATCAACCTATCTGATGGAATTGGCCCGGGGCAGTTCGTTCATTGCCAGCACGCTGACACCGGTGACGCAGCGCAACGCCATTGCCGAGGTATTGCGCGAATTTCGCCTGCAGCACGGCGCGGACAATGCGTTGATGTTTCGCGATCTGCTGGCGGAAAGTCTGGAGAAACGCGGCCATCCGCTGGCGGCGCAGGCGGTGCTGAAGTTCGATTTCCAATAGCGGGATCCAGCAGCAGGGCCGCCGCGACCCGCCAGCGCCTGACGCGCACATCTCAACTTGCGATCAGCTTCAACCCCGCCGGCAGCGACTCGCCGAACACACGTCCTTCGTCGGCGTTATCGAGTTCCACGTTTTCGCTGACCATTGTGATCCACGCGCGCGGTGCGTTGGACGCTTCGAGCCGTCGCAGCACCGTGTGACGCAAATCGTCGGCGAGATCGCGTGAGCGGTCGCCGGTCATCCGCGCAATCTGCACGGCGGCAAATGCGGCGGGATCGACCTTCTTCCAGTCGAGCGCGAGGATCGCGTTCAACCACCGACCGGCAATCTCCGGTGGCACGACGCTATGCGCGCTGCCGTAGAAAGGCCGCCGCGCGCCAATGCGCCCAACCGCCCACCAGCTTTGATGATTCTCAGCCGGCTTTTTCAGCCGCGTCAGCACCGCCTCGCCGAGTTCGATTTTGCGTTCGACCGGAATGCGTTCGAGCGACGCACTGAGGCGCAGCATATCGGCGAGACCGCTTTTGGCAACGTCGAACGGCAGCTTGTGACGCGATTGCGCTGCCGTTTGCAGATAGGCCATTGCATCGAGCACACGCAATTGCGAGCTTTCGTCGAGACCCCCTGCCGCGCGGCGCCATAGCGTCCACCATTCGGACCAGACCTGGCTGTCGTTGACATACTGAATGCCGTCGTCGAATAGCGACCACAGTTGCTCGACCCGCCATTCGTCCAACGGATAGCCGAAACCGGGGCGTACGCAATAGCCGGCCAGATTGAGCCACAGCCGTTCGTGATCCGCCGAACGCCGGCGACGGCGCGCACGTTCCCACAGCGCGCCGAACAGTTCGCGCAGCAACGCGCTGTTCCAGGTGTCGCGTGGTCCGAGCAACTGTTCGAGTTGTGCACGCAGACGTTTGACTTCTTTCGGGTCGATCTTTTGCGCGCGTGAGCCGAAGCAGCGGTCGATCTGTTCGAGCGCAGCATCCAGCGACGGGTGTTGTGCTGCGGTGGGGTCATCGGTCGACAAATCCACTTGCGGATTGTCACCGCGCAACTGGAATTCGAGCAGCCAGCGTTGCGCGGGATTGTCGAGTTCGATGCAGTGCACGTCGAGCGTGCCCACTTCAGTCAGCGATGTGGCGATCTGCACCCGGGTTTCCGAGCGCGCGGCGCGTTCGCGGTGCGCTTGCACGACGGTGGCGATCGGCGGCAGGCGGATAAAGTCGCTGCCGGTGAGATCGACCAGTTCTCCGGGTTGATAAACCGTGTCCGCACTGGATGACACCAGGTGAAAGCGCACCGGATGCCCGAGGCGCAGCGCGAACGTGCGATCCGCGATCAGGATTTCGTGGCCTTCTTCGGTGCCGCGCGGCAGCAGGCAAATCCCGCGGGGTGCGGCTTCGGCGTCCTGCCCGGTGTCCTGCTTACGCTCGCCGGTTTCGTCGAGTACGAGAAAGTAACTGCGTGGCGAGCCGCCGCCGATTTTCGGCGCATTGCCCGCGCGCGCCAGCGAGTAGGCCACCGCGCCACGCGCAACCGCGACGTCGGGGTTGTCGTTATGCAGCACGTTGAGCGCTTCGCCGCGCCACTCGCCGAGCGTATCGGCGAGGCGTCGGGTGAGGGCGTCGGCACGGAATACGCCGCCGTTGAGCAGCAATGTGTCCGGGATCGGTAATGAGCCGCCATCGCCAGCGCCAGCGCCGTTGCCGTCGCTGGACGCGGCGGGCGCATCAGGCAGGCCCAGCGCCTTACGTGATTGCGCGGCGAAACGGCTCAGGAATGCTGCGATATGACGCGTGACGGCGGCGTCGGTCGCATAGGGCAAGCCGAATTCGACAATCGCGCCACGCGGTCTGCCCGGCCGTTCGTTCGGCGCCACCTTCGGAAAGAAGCCGTCGACGATCACCCGCTCGACTTCGTCGCGCGTGACCTGCGCCGTGCGTGCGCCGCCGATCAGCTTCGAGCCTGCGCCAAGCAGTGTGATCGACGCGGAATCAGGCGCTTGCGGCCCGAGCAGTTGTTCCTTGGCGCCACGGCAGCGCTCGACCAGTTGCGACAGACTCGCCGCCGACAGACGCGTACGCCCGTCGCTACCCGGCAGTCGCGCTTCGACCAGATGCGCGAGCGCGAGATCCATGTTGTCGCCACCCAGCATCAGATGATTGCCGACGCCGATGCGCGTGAGTTGCGGCTGACCAGCGCCGCTGTCCGGGCCGACTTCGATCAACGTGAGGTCGGTGGTGCCGCCGCCCACGTCGCAGATCAGCACGAGGCGCGTGTGCGCGAGTTCGTCCGCGAGCCGCTCGCGGTGATGAAACAGCCAGTCGTAGAACGCGGCCTGCGGTTCTTCCAGCAGGCGCAAGGTAGTCAGGCCGGCCATGCGCGCCGCTTCGACGGTGAGCGCGCGAGCGCCTTCGTCGAAAGAAGCGGGGACGGTGAGCACCACGTCCTGATGTTCGAGCAGTGCGTCGGGGAACTGCTGGTTCCACGCCGCGCGCACGTGCGCGAGATAGCTCGCGCTGGCTTCGACCGGCGAGACTTTGCGGACGTCGTCGGCGGCGCCCCACGGGAGGATGGGGGCGACGCGATCAACGGACGCATGCGACAACCAACTCTTCGCACTTGCAACTAACCGTCCGGGAACCTGAGCCCCGAGCAAGCGCGCAAGGCGCCCGACCACGACCGGTTGCGGTTGCGCGAACGCTGGCGCTTTAGCGTCAGCGTTGTCAGCAGCAGACCCCGTCCACGGCAATTGCAGATCGCCCTCGCTTAGCTCGCCGTCGGCCGGCTGATACCGCACCGAGGGCAGCAGCGGCCGCGCGGCGACCTCGCCGGGACTCACCAGTTGTTCGATCGGGAACACGCGAATCGGCGGCGAACCGCCGTCCGCCGTCGACCCGGTCTGCGCGTACGCCAGCACCGTGTTGCTGGTGCCAAGGTCGATCCCGACGCTGTACCGCTTCATCTCAGTCATGCATTCGCGTTGCCGCGAACGTCGAACTCGACCTTCCAGCGCTCGTCGGAGCCGCGCGGGATCGCTTCGAGTTCGAGCGTGCCCGCTTCGGTCACGCGCGCATGCAGCTTCACCGGCACGACCTCACCGGCCGTGCGTCCGGAGGCGGGCAGCGTGGCCTGGATTTCCTCCAGTTCCTGCAACTCCTCCGGGCCCCAGAAGTCGAGCAGCGTGCCCACCTGATCCTGTCGACGCACCGACGATCCGAAGAAACGGAAGTGCACCGGCTCGCCGACCACGAGGCCGAACTCCTGCGCGGGCAAGTCGGCGTCGGTGCCTTCTTCCATGCCGAACGGCGCGACGCACAGCGCCTGGATCGGCGGTTCGAGGCCGGGCACGGCGGGCATCGCCGACTCGATCGCGATGTAGTACGCGCGCGCGGTGCCGCCGCGAATCCGCACGCCCTGGCCGCGTCGCACGTAGCCGTAGTAGGCGGCGCCACGCGCGACCGCGAGATCGAGGTCCGCGCCTTCGAGCAGGCGGGCCGGCGCTGCGTTTTCCGCCGTGAGCCAGTGGTTCAGCGTGCTCATGATCCGCTCGACCAGCAGCGCCGACTTGAACACCCCGCCGTTGAACAGCACGACGGTGGGGTGCAGGAAGGTGGCGCCTTCGGCGGCTTGATCGCGCAGACCCTCGAGCTCGGCCAGCGCGCCGACCTGACGTCCGAGAAACGCCGCCAGATGACGGGTGATGCCCGCATCCTGCGCGTACGGCAGACCAAGTTGCGTCAGACCGGCCCGCGCGCGCGTCACCGGACGCGCTGCGCTGTCCACCTGCGGGAAGAAGCCTTCGAGAATCGTCTGCGTCAGCTCGGCGCGCGTGAGTTCGGTGCGGATCGATCCGCCGATCAGCTTCGAGCCGCGGCTCGGCACCACGAGCGGCACGGTGTCGGTGGCTGGGTCGCTCAGCAGCGTCTCTTTCGCGGAGCGGCACGCGTAGGTGAGGGCGCGCAACTGCCACGCGTCGGCCTGAGTGCCCTGGGCCGCGAGCTTGCGGGCGACCACGTGCGCGAGCGCGAGGTCCATGTTGTCGCCGCCGAGCAGAATATGTTCGCCGACCGCGATGCGATGGAGTTCGAGATTGCCGTCGCGTTCGATCACGGCGATCAGCGAGAGGTCGGTCGTGCCGCCGCCCACGTCGACCACGAGGATGATGTCGCCGAGCTTGACCTGTTTGCGCCACTGGCCGTCGCTCTTCTGGATCCAGCTATACAACGCGGCTTGCGGCTCTTCGAGCAGCGTCATGCGGCCGTAGCCGGCGGCTTCCGCGGCTTCGGCGGTCAGTTCGCGCGCGGCTGGATCGAATGACGCGGGGATCGTCACCGTGATGTCCTGCTGGCTGAACGGCGCGTCCGGATGCGCGTGATCCCACGCTTCGCGCAGGTGCGTCAGATAGCGCACCGAGCTTTCGAGCGGCGACACGCGTGCCACCTCGGGCGGTGCGTCGTTCGGCAGAATCGCGGCGCGCCGGTCGACGCCCGGGTGGCACAGCCAGCTTTTCGCGCTCGACACCAGCCGGATCGGCGTGGCCGCGCCGCGGCTGCGGGCGAACTCGCCGACCGCGAACTGGCGCTCGCCGGTCCACGGCAGGTGCAGGTCGCCGGCAGCGAGTTCGTCGGGGTGCGGCAGATAGAGGAATGACGGCAGCAGATCGAGGTAGTCGACCGCGCCCGCGCCAGTGAGTTGCGCGATGGGCAGCACCTGTTGCGCAGTTTTTTCGCCGTCGCTCACGCTCGTGTCCACATAGGACAGCGCGCAGTGTGTGGTGCCGAGGTCGATACCGATCGAATAACGGGCGTCGCTCACAGTTCCACCTCCGCCGGAGCGATCACTTTCGCGTTGTGGCTGTCCGTCAGTTTCGGCAGACGCACTTCGTCGACGCGCCAGCCGCGATGGCTGATGCTGCCATTGAACGGCGCCTTGCCGACCACATTGCCGGTCAGGCGGATCGAACTTGCGTCGAAGCCTTCGGCCAGCGTCACGCGGCTGCCTTCGGCTTCGTCGCGCACCGGACGGATCGTGAAGTGCTCGCGCAACGTGGCGCGGCAGCCTTCGTGAACGAGGCGTGCGGCGGCGCCGATGTCGGCGTCGCTGTAGTTCTTGATGTCTTCTTCGACGAAGTCGATCAGACGTGCGTCGCGTTGCAGCAGGCCGAGCAATTGCAGCGCGGCGTCCGGCGTGGCCTCTTTCAGCACAGGTGCGGGCTGCGGGGCCGGAGCCGGAGCAGCAGCGGGCGCCGGTGTGGGTGCCGGTGCGGGCGCTGGGGCTGCAGCGCCGTTACGCAGACGCAACACGTCGGCGGCGAATTTACCATCGCCGAGGATGCTGAAAAACGTGCCCACGGCAAGCGAAATCCTGCCGAGGAAGGATGGGTTCGAATCGGTCATCAATGCTCCTGAGGTGCTCTGTTAAAGGACGAGCTGTCCTGGCTGCGCCGCCCGTCACGGGCCGCCGGCCCATGTCAGGGCGGGGTGCGGCCGTTATCGGGCGGGTTGTCGAAGGCCGGGGGCATGCCTGCCGCCGACGCGTGATGCATCCGGTGTCGCGCGCGTCGCAGGACGCGCAAACCCGTATTTTGCCTTGTGACGCGCCCGGGGCGGCCAAAACCGGGCATTCTAGCGGGCAATGGGGCGAGATTGGCGGTTTGTGGGGCGGGGCGGCGGGCGAGGGTGCGGGTTGTTGCGCTCGCTGTTGCGCAGGTTGCGCAGGTTTCGCCGGGTCTGGAAGGGATACCCTGGTTTACCGCTGGCGACAGACGCACGGGGGGCGAGCTCTATCGGCGTGACAGGAATGGAGCGTTCAAGCCCGGGCGCCTGGGCACCGGTCCATGTCCGAAAGCGGATCGACGGCCACGCGGGCAGTTCAGAACGACGTGCCGATCTGGAACTGGAAGACCTGATACTGATCCGTCGCGTGCCGGATGATCGGGAAACCGACCGACAATTTGAGCGGCCCAATCGGCGAAATCCATTCGAGACCCGCGCCATAGCTGTAGCGCAAGCCGTTGGCCCCGGTGCTGTCGCCCTCGCTGCCCCACACGTTGCCCGCATCGACGAAGCTGAACACCCGCAGCGTGCGGTCCCAGCCGGTGCCGGGCAGCGGCACCGTCATTTCGACGTTCGCGACGACCATCCGCGAGCCGCCAATCGGGTCGCCGGTCGTCGTATCGCGCGGGCCGAGCGAACTCGGCTCGTAGCCTCGCACTGAACCGATCCCTCCCGCGTAATAGTTCTTGAAGATCGGATACGCCTTGCCCGCAAAGCCATTGCCGTAACCGCCCTGAAGATTCAGGCCAAGAATGAAGCCACGTGCGAACGAGTAGTAATACTGCGCCTGAAGATCGCCCTTGTAGTACTCGGTGTCGCCGGCAGGGGTGCCGACTTCGGCGTTGGCCTGCAGGAAATAGCCGCGGCTCGGCACGAGTGCGCTGTCGCGATTGTCACGTGCCCAGCCTGCGGTCAGCGGCACGTTATTCACGACGTGGCCGAATTCGGAAACGTAGTCCAGGTAACTTTGCGGCGTCGTCGAGTCCGTCGAAATGCGGTTCTGTTCGACCCCCATGCCGAGATAGACCGTATCGGCTTCGGAAAACGGAATGCCGAACTTCAGGTCCGCGCCGATCGTGAGAATCCGGAAGCTCGTGTCGGAGTTGTAATAGAGCGGGTAGGTGGTGCGGTAATAAGCTTCGGTAATCCGCTTGATCCCGTCGACGGTGAAGTACGGATCGGTCTGCGTCACCGTCAACGTGCGATAGGTTTTGGCCGTGTTGACGTTCAGCGCGAGACTCGTGCCGGAGCCGAACACGTTGTCCTGCGAAATGCCCGCCGACAACACCACCTTGTCCGTCGACGAAAAGCCCGCGCCTAATGTAATTGCACCGGTCGGCTTTTCGCTTACTTTGACGTCGATGTCCACCTGGTCCGGCGTGCCTTCCACGGGCACGGTGGTCACGTCCACGTCGGTGAAATAGCCGAGACGGTTGATCCGGTCTTTCGACAACGCGAGCCGGTTCGAATCGAACCACGAGCTTTCGAGCTGACGCATTTCGCGGCGGATCACTTCGTCTCGCGTCCGCGAGTTGCCGACCACGTTGATATGTCGCACATACACGCGGCGGCTTGGGTCGACCTGCAGCGTCAGATCGACCGTGTGATGCTGCTGATCGATCTGCGGCTGCGCGTTGACGGTCGCGAATGCGTAGCCGTATTCACCGAGCTTGTCGACGATCGCCTTGGTGGTGGCTTGCAGCTTTTCCGCGGAGAAGCGGTCCCCGGCCTTGACCTTGACGAGCTTGTTCAACTCCGCTTCGCGATCGAGCAGATTACCGGCCAGCCTGATCGACGAAATCGTGTACGGCTCGCCTTCGTGCAGCGAGATCGTCAGGTACATCTCTTTCTTGTCAGGTGTTAGCGACACCTGCGTCGAATCGATATTGAACTCGAGATAGCCGCGATTCAGGTAATACGAGCGGACGTTTTCGAGGTCGCCGGTGAGCTTGTCTTTCGCATACAGATCGTTCTTCGTGTACCACGAGAACCAGTTCGGCGTGGACAGTTGCATTTCGTCGAGCAAGGTGGCGCTGGTGAACGCCCGATTACCGATCAAGTTGATCTGACGGATCTTCGCGCTCGGACCTTCGGCCACCGAGAAGAGAATCGCCACCCGATTACGGTCGATTGGCGTAATCGTCGTCGTGACTTCTGCGGCGTAATAGCCGCGCGTCAGGTATTGGCGCTTCAGTTCCTGCTCGGACTTGTCGACCAGCGCCTTGTCGTAGTACTGCCCTTGCGAGAGCCCTACCGATTTGAGCGCCTTGGTAAGGTTGTCCTTGTCGAACTCGTGGATGCCCGCAAAGTCGATCGTGCCGACTGCAGGACGCTCCTGAACATAGACGGTGACAACATTCCCTTCGGTCGAAATACGCACGTCGTTGAAAAAGCCCGTTGCGTAGAGCGCGCGAATTGCTTCGGAAGCCTTATCGGCACTGAATGTGTGTCCCTGTTTGATCGGCAGATACGCGAACAGCGTGCCCGGTTCAATCCGCTTCAGGCCTTCGATTCGAATGTCCTGTACGACGAAGGTCTCCGCGCCATGGGCCGACCCGGTCGCCAGCGTGATGCCGGCAAGCGAAAGCGCACCGGCGATCCGGTGGCCGGCAATCCGGCGGCCGGCAATCCGGTGGCCGGCGATCCGGTGGCCGGCAATCCGGCTGGTTAATACTTGTAATTTCATCTCAGGTATCAGTCCTGATGCGGCGCGCGCAGCGCAAACGGGAACGCCAGAAGGGGAGTCGCGTCTGTAAAACGAAGATCCCGAGGCTCTGGAAAGCGCGAAGTATAGGGACGGGTGTTCGTCCGCTCGTTACTGAAAACTTTCCGCCCATTAGGGTTGCTAATGGGCGCAGCGCGCTCATCAGCCTGTGCGCGGCGTTTGCGATGCACGACTCGAAATAAAGCGTTACAGAACCGGCGTCAGCGTAGTGCGCGTGTAACCGGCTCTTCTATGTGTACACGCCGTATCGCAATCAGAACTTCGTGCCGCTCTTCGATACCGCAACGGTTGACTTCGGGCTGACGGAGCTGTTCATGCCGAACAGCTTGGTCGGCAACGACAGAGTGTGGGACGCCAATCGCGTGACGGCTGCATTGAGCACGCGTCCGTAATGCAAGCGCAAATAGAAAAGCCGGACCCGTTCAGTGGTCCGGCTTTGATTCGACTGCAGCAGCATCGCTGCCCGTTGCTACGTCGTTACGACTTCTTCGGGTCCTTCGACGGCCTGGCTGCCGGTGCCGGCCTTGCCGGCGGCGCAGCGTGCGCGACAGGCATCATTGGAGCAGCGCCGGGGCGGGGCTGACCGTGTGCCGCCATAGAAGGAGCAGGGCCGCCATGCGCTCCCGGACCCGCCATCTGCGGGTGCCCGGCAATCGCGTGATCCGGCAGATGCCCTTGATGATTCGCCATCACCCGATGCAATTCGTCGCGGCGATGAAACACGTCGGCACGATGATCGCCACGCGCGTAGAAGTGACGATGCCGCACGCCATCCGGTCCGACGACCCAGAAATACGTGTTGCCGCCCGAAATGAAGACGTCGCGCTCGGCGACATTGGCGACATAGATATCGGTCGGCACAGGCTGATACGCCTCTTCGACCACGACGGCTGGCGCGGGTGCCGGCATCAGCGCCGTCGTGATCGTTGCATTGACCCGAGGATCGACAACGAGCTGGCCCTGCCCGTTGGTCGCGCATCCTGCCAGGACGCTGGCGCATGCAACCGAAGCCAATAGCGCTTTTGATAGCGTTTTCAATTTATTTCCCGTGTGTCTGATTATTTTTTGTCGAGCGACTTACTAATAACGGACACGGATCGGGGTTCTTGATAGCAACGCTTGCGTTCTGGCCAATCGTAAAAATTACGGGCTATTACGTGGTGTTGCGTGCGCTATACGTCGCCCGTCGTGTCGTCTGTGGTGTCAGGGGCGCCCCAGTTCATCCGGTGACGTTTGACGGTCTCGGTGTGCCGTGCATCGTCTTCCGTGTGCAGGTACAGGCTGGTCGTGTTCAGCGACACGTGCCCGAGGTTGTCGCGGATCGTGCGCAGATCGACGCCGCCGTCCGCCTGATGGGAACCTGCGGTGTGGCGAAGCCAGTGCGCCGAGGCCCGTTCGAGTTCGTCGGCGCGGTCGGCGAATTCCGAACCCTTGGTGCGCAACCAGAGTGCCGCGCCGCTGAAAATGCCCTTGATCGCATCGTGAATCGCGGAACGTGACAGGCAGCGATTTCTGCCCTTGAACGGAATCACGAGCGGGATTTCCTCGGACCGCACGGGCAGGGCAGCGAGGCCGTTCGCCAGACGATAGCCGCGCAGTTCCTGAATCAGCTCGACGGATACCGGAACGATCCGTTCCTTGTCGCCTTTGCCCAGCGTTTCCAGCCACCATTGATCTTTGCCGTCGGTACCGAGCCGCCTGAAAAAACTGCCCATCTGGCCGCCGGCCACTTCCGAGATTCGCATGCCTTGCAGATAGAACAGCGTGGTCAGCCAGCGGCAGCGCGCGTAGTATGCGCGTTGCGCGTCGGTGTCTTGCGGCAGTTGTTCGACGAACAACTTGACCTCATCCCACAGCGATGTCGATAAATAGCGGGTGACGCGCGGTGCGGAGCGCTTGGCCCGTTGCCGCAACAGCGCCATGGGATTGCCACGCAGATACCCGGCGCTGACCAGCCACGTGAACATCGCGTTGAGGATGATCAGCGCCTGGCGCTGGCTGGCTGGCGACAGCGGCCCGTTGAACGGGCGCCAGCGTTCGTCGCTGCGCGGATACTTGCCGCCGTTGGCCGACACCCAGCGGCTGGCCGGCTGCGGGTCGGTCAGAAAGGTCTTGAACACCAGCAGGTCTTCATGCGTGAGCGACGACAGCGGCTTGCCGAGTTGCACGACCGCCCACAGCAACAATCGCTCGGCTTCCTTGCGGTAGTTGTCGAGCGTGGTTTTGGTATCCGCGTAATTCGACAGCCACGCGCGGACCGCGTCCAGATCGTTGCGGGCCGAGAGCTGCGAGGTTTCGATCGCGCCGCGATTGGTGCCGTCGCGGCCGTCGAGACTTTCGGGCACGGCGAGCGTTTCGACGGGCTGCACGGTGGCGAGCTGGGCATTGGACACGGTTTGAAGGCTCCAGATGGCTGGGGAAATGCGGTGGAAGTGTCAGATTAGACCACAACATACAATACACGACATTATAGTACTAATGTCGTGTATCAACATGGGGAAAGTAGCGAATTTTATAAAATACGTTGTATTATCAACATATCTTCGCTACGTCTCCACACCATCCCGCCATGACACTTGAATCCGACATCGAAATGGTCCGAGAACGCGTTTCCGACACGCAGGCGCTATATAGGGAGGTTTGTGCGCTGATGTTCTTCCGGTACGGCGAAACGCCGACGGCCAACCGCCTGTACCAGCTCGTGCGTAAAGGCAGCATGAGCGCGCCGGCCAAGGCGCTGCGGGATTTCTGGGTCGAGGTTCGGGAGAAAACCCGGGTCGATGTCGGTCGTCCAGATTTGCCGGCCGAAGTCGCGG
This sequence comes from Paraburkholderia metrosideri, assembly GCF_904848625.1. Lineage (GTDB taxonomy): Bacteria > Pseudomonadota > Gammaproteobacteria > Burkholderiales > Burkholderiaceae > Paraburkholderia > Paraburkholderia metrosideri. Next base: position 617,104 of record NZ_CAJHCP010000001.1, on the reverse strand, counting down.
CGGCGGCTGGCGAGCTGGCGGCCAATCTGTGGCGCTTGTCGAGCGATGCCGCGAACGCCGGTCTGGAGGTGTTCAGGCAGGATGCCCAAGCTGAACTGGCCGCGGCGCGTGAACGTGCGTCGAACGCAGAATTGCAACGCACCGAAGCATCCCGGAAAGCCGAACAGGCGGCGGACACCGCCGTCGCGCTGGGACAGCAGATCGGTGCGCTCGAGGCGCGCCTGGTCGAGCTTCAAACCGCTAACGACATGCTGACGAAGCAACTCGCGTTATCGAAGGAAGAAATTGCGGCGGGCGCCGTGGCGCTGGCCGATGCAAGGCGCGACTTCGCCGAGGAACTGGCCAAGCTGCGTCAATCGCACGATCAGAACGAGCAGCGGCTCGCGGCGGCTGAAAAGCGGGCGCTGCTCGAGATTGAAAGCGAACGGGCGGCGGCGGCCCGCGTGCGCAAGGAATGGCAGGCCATCAATGAACGGACGACGTTGGTCGAGGCCGAGCATCGGTCCGAGCGCGATGCTTTGCGGGACGCGCTGGCTACCGCGAAGGCCGAACTGGCGGCATCGGCGGCACGATGTTCGGAGATCGACGCACTGTCTGCCGAAAAAGACGCGCTGCTGGCCGAGCGTCTTGCTGCGAGCGAACTGCTTCGCCAACGTGTCGACACGTTGGCGCTGCGGCTGGAAGCGGCGCGGGCCGACACAACGCTCGGGCGCCCTCACCCTCACCTTGGCCGCCGCTCACGCTCGCGCGTCAAAGCAGACGCGCAAGGGCGGGCGTCGATCGATTTATCGGGCGGTCCGTTTGTGAGGCGCCCGTCCGGTCAGAAGCCATGATCCCGCTTTGGCTGCGGTTCGCTCACACTCAATGCCCACCTGCGCCCGCAGCCGCAGCTGAGCTCGACTGATCGGGCTTCGTCACCCAGATCAGCGGAATGATCAGCACGAAGATCACCGACGAGAGCCAGAAAATATCGTTCAGACCAAGCATGGCCGCCTGCGCGTTCATTGATTGCTCGAAGAACGCCATCGCCTGCGATGCACTGCCGCCTAACGAGTGTTGCAGCGAATCCAGCGCGCCAACGAAAGTTGGATTGTTGACGCTGGTTTGCTCAGCCAGTTGCGCGTGATGCAGGATCGTCCGATCGTTCCAGCCTGTCGCTGCCAGCGATGTCCCCACCGCGCCGGCAAACACGCGCGCGAAATTCGACAGCCCCGCCGCCGCCGGAATTTTGGCGGCCGGAAGACCCGACAGAATGATCGCGGTGAGCGGCACAAAGAACAGTGCGGTCGGCACGCCTTGCAGCAAGGTCGGCAACACGAGCGTCCACGTATCCACGCCAGTGGTGTAGTGCGAGCGCATGAAGAACACGCCTGCAAAACCCAGGAACGCCAACGTCGCCAGCACCCGCGCGTCCGACTTCGGCATGATTTTCGCCATCACCGGCGCGAGAATCACCGCGAAGATGCCGAGCGGCGCGGTGGCGAGACCCGCATCGACGGAACGGTAGTTCAGGTACTCCTGCATCCATTGTGGCAACAACACGAGATTGGAGAAAAACACCGCATAGGCCACTGAAATCGCAATCGTGCCGCCGAGAAAGTTTCGTCTTCCGAACAATTTCAAATCGACGATCGGGTTCTTTTCGGTCAGCTCCCAGATCACGAAGAACACGAAGCTGATCGCGGCGAACACGGTCAAAGCGACGATCACCGGCGAGTTGAACCAGTCGAGATCCTTGCCCTTGTCGAGCATGATCTGCAGCGAGCCGACCCATGCGATCAGCGAGAGCAGCCCTATTTTGTCGATCGGCAAGCGTTTGGTCGGCGTTTCGCGGTGACGGTAGATAATCCACGTCACACTCGCGGCAAACAGTCCCACGGGAATGTTGATGTAGAAAATCCACGACCACGAGTAGCTGTCGGTGATCCAGCCGCCCAGTGCCGGGCCGGCGATCGGGCCGACAGTCGCGGTCATCGCCCATAACGCCAGCGCATGCGAGCTTTTTTCCTTCGGATACGAACCGAGCAGGATCGCTTGCGACAGCGGAATCAGCGGACCGGCCACCGCGCCTTGCAGGATTCGCGCGCCGAGCAGGATCGGCAGAGTCGGCGCAATGCCGCACAGCCACGACGACAGCACGAATAACAGGATCGCCCAGACGAACAGCTTGATCTGCCCGACGCGTTGCGTGAGCCATCCGGTCAACGGAATCGCGATGGCATTGGCCGCGGCGAATAGCGTAATCACCCAGGTGCCCTCGTCCACCGACACGCCCAGGTTGCCCGCAATCGTCGGGATCGCGACGTTCGCAATCGACGAATCCAGCACGTTCATAAAGGTGGCCAGCGCCACGGCCACGGTTGCGAGCACGAGCTTGCCGCCGGTCAAGGGCGGCAGCGTGGATGCGTTGCTCGATCCATTCATTTCATCACCTGTCGACAAAGATAAAACTATCTGACGTATCAGTTAAATGGGCAAAAAACATGGCCCCGTATAACTGCGATTTCTGCTTCATGTGCGCTTGAAACCGCCTGCGGGGCCACTAACCTGCTTTACGTACCGTGTTTTTCGATGCCGTGCCCGCTAACGCCTGGCGCTTTGCCGGCATGTTCTGCTCGATGATTCGAGCGATCTCCGCGTCCGCCTCGTCGCCGTACTGCGCGAATACATCGGTGCGGTACGACGTATTGACCGCTGCGCCGAGTTGTGCGCCCGACTCTTCGTGCGTGTCGACATCGACCTGCATCGACAGGCCAATCCGCAACGGATGCGCGTCCAGTTCGCGCTGATCGAGTTCGATCCGCGCGGGCAACCGTTGCACGACCTTGATCCAGTTGCCGGTCGCGTTCTGCGCGGGCAGCACCGCGAATGCGGAGCCCGTTCCCGCTGAAAAGCCCACCACCCGCCCGTGATACTTGACGCCCGACCCATACACGTCCGCGGAAAGCGTGACGGGTTGACCGATACGCATGTGCCTGAGTTGGCCTTCCTTGAAGTTGGCGTCGACCCACACGCCGTTGAGCGGCACGATCGCCATCAGCGGCGTGCCGGGCGCGACGCGCTGACCGACCTGCACCGAACGTCGCGCGACGTAGCCGGTCACCGGCGCGGGCAACGTGTTGCGGGCGTAATTCAGGTAGGCGTCACGCACTTTAGACGCAGCAGCCTGCACGTTCGGATGCTGTTCGATCGACGTGCGGTCGGTCAGCGCGTGATTGGCTTCGGCCTGCTGGCGAGCGGCGTCGAGCGCGGCCTGCGCGGCGCTGACCGCGTCGCGGGCATGGGCGATATCTTCACCGGACACTGCGCCGGTATCGGCCACCGCCTGACGGCGCTTGAGGTCGTCGTTGGCGCGCGTGAGATCGGATTGACGTTGCGCGACTGTCGCCGCGTAGAAATCGTTGTTCACGTAGAGACCGCTGACCTGGCGCACTGTCTGGCCGAGTGTCGCTTCCGCGTTCGACAGCGCGATTTTCGCGTCGGCGTTATCGAGTGTGACGACCGGCGCGCCCTGCTTGACGATCTGCGTGTCATCGGCATTCACCGCGACGACCGTGCCGGTCACTTGCGGCGTCAGTTGAACGAGATTGCCGCTGACGTACGCGTCGTCGGTGGACTGGTAAAAGCGGGCCACCGTGAAGTAGTACGCGCCATAACCCGCGCCCGCCAGCACGACGCCCGCAGCGAGCAGGCCGAGCAGCAATTTGCGTTTGGTGGACGGCTGCGCTTCATCGGCCGTCTGAGGGTCTGCTTGATGGGCCTGGTCCGCCGGTTCCTTCGCGCGGATGGCATCGATCGTATCGCTCATTTTTGTAGCTCCTGACAGGATAGGAAAGTGTCGCGATTGCGTGTCAGCGCGCGGCGACGACGGGTTGAATGGATTGTTTTGATTTCACTGACGCAACAGAACGGGCCGCGTCGTCGCTATCGACATAGCCGCCGCCAAGCGCCGCCGCTAACGCGATCTGCTGATCGCGCCGGTTCATGCTGAGATTGGCGACCTGCTGGTCGGCGGCCAGCGCGGTCGTGTCCGCATTCAGAACGGTCAACTGATTCGCGAGGCCCGCCTTGTACTGCGTCAACGCCAGCTGGTCGGCGCTGCTGGCGGCGTCCTGGGCGGCCAGCGCGTCGCCGAGTTGCTGGTCGGTCGAGCGGATCTGCGCGAGCTGTGTCGCGACTTCGGACAGCGCGGTGATCAGCGTCTGGTTGTAGGTGGCGACGGCGTAATCGAAATCGGCGTAACGGCCCTTCAACTGCGCACGCAACTGGCCACCGTCGAAGATCGGCAGATGGATTGCCGGACCCGCCGATGCCGTGCGGCTCGCCGCCGTCAGAAACCGGCCGAAGCCAAACGCGTCGAGTCCGATCGCCGCGCTCAGGTTGATGTCCGGATAGAACTCGGCCTTCGCCTCTTTCACGTCGTGCGTCAACGCATCCACGCGCCATTTCGCGGCGACCAGATCGGGACGGCGGCTCACCAGATCGGCGGGCAGATTGTCCGGCAGACGCACTTCATCGCCGACACCCAGCGCGGGCCGGCTGATCGCCAGTCCGCGGTCAGGTCCAGCGCCAAGCAACGCCGCTAGCTCATAGCGCGTGGTGAGAATGCTGCCGTCAATGGCCGCCAGAGTCGCGCGACTGGTGGCGAGATTGGCCTGCGCGGTCTTGCGTTCGACCTGCGTGTCCAGCCCGTTGGCAATGCGCTGCGCAGTGATGCGGTCGATCTGTTCGCGTTGCGTGATTTCCTGCTGCGCGATGTCGCGTAAAGCATAGAGCCGCGCGAGCTGGTTATACGCCCTCGCGGTGGCCGACGTGAGCGACAGTTTGACGACTTCGGCGTCCGCCTGACTGGCCTGCAATTGCGACAACGACGCCTTCAACGCTTCGCGATTCTTGCCCCACAGGTCGAGATCGTACGAAGCGGAGAGCAGGCCTTTGTTCTCCGATTGCCATGAACCGGCATAGGGCGGCGGCACCAGTGCGGTACTCGAATACTGTTGTCGCGTGAAGGAATAGCTCGCGCCAACCTGCGGCATGGTGCTGGCCTTCGCCGTGTCGCTGTACGCGGCGGCGGCGGCGACCCGGGCCCTTGCCTGCTCGATCGACGGATTGCCCTGCAGCGCTTCCGTGAGCAACGCCTTCAGTTGCGCATCGCCGAACTGATCGGCCCAATCGGCGGCCGGCCAATGGCCGTTGTCTGGCGCAATGCTCTGCTGCGTCGCGTAGGTCTGCGGCTGCGCCATCTGTTTGTCGCTCGAAATACCGGCGTAATTCGCGCAGGCCGACAGTACGGCCGCGAAGATCACCGACACACCGGCCCTTGCGACCCGCGACCCGGTTGTCTGCTGAATTAACTGTTCGTTCATTTTCTGACCTGTCAGATAATTGGGTGTAAAAATCGCTGCGCGTGGTCGCAGCGGATTGCCCTGCTTTACGCTTTCGCGTCGTGCCGCATGGGGCCGTGCCTAATCGGCGAGAAACTTGTTGAGCAGGCGACGCAATTCGTCAAATTCGGTTTTGGTAAATTTTCTCAGGCGCCGGTTCAGAACCACTGGCGCTATTGCCGGAATGTGCGCGGCAACGGCCTCCCCTTCTGTCGTCAACGTCAGGTTGACGACGCGGCGGTCTTCAACGCTGCGCGAGCGTTCCAGCAAGCCCTTCGTTTCCAGCTTGTCGAGCATGCGCGTCATCAGGCCGGTGTCGATGCCAAGCAGCCGCGACAATTCGAACGGCGTGGTCGCAAGGCCGCGGGCGAGTGACAACAGAATGCCCATTTGCTGGCTGGTGATGCCGAGTTCCTTGAGCGCTGCGTCCATCTCGGTGATCAACAGGTTGCGTGCTTTGGTGATCGAGAACCCCACGCTCTGCGTCAGGGTGAAATTTTCCGGCGAGTAGTGGTTCATCGGAGCCTCCAGATTGATGCGCCGAACTTTATCTGCAAAGTCAGATAGTGTCAAAATTGATTTTGACACTTCAGTGTTTCAGTAACAGCGCATTGTGGCGCGCGCCAAAGCGCGCTGCGGTTGCAGCCTCCCGTCAAAGTGGTCACCTGAAATTAGACAAAACCGGTCATTTCTTAAAGCCAGTCGAGCGTCTAATCTGCGGTCAGGTCAAGTCACTACCGGAAGGACGAAATCATGAAGATCATGCACGTCGACGCTAGCGCGAAGCGCGAGCGATCCAATTCCCGCGCATTGAGCCGCTATTTTCTCGAGCGCCTGCGCGAACAGCATGTCGATCTGGACATCGATTATCTGGATGTCACGGTCGATACCCCGCCGCATGTTACCGAAGCGTTTGCGATTGCGACCTACACGCCGGCGGACCAGCGCACGGACGCGATGAAGGCCACGCTGGCTTCGTCGGACGCACTGTGCGAGCGCCTGCTTGCTGCCGACGCGCTGGTCTTCGCGATGCCCATGTACAACTGGTCGATGCCGTCGGCGTTCAAGGCGTTCATTGACAGCGTAACGCGCACCAACCTGACTTACGTTTTCACCGACGACGGCCACACGGCCGGCCAACTCGGGCGTCAGAAGGTGCTGTTCATCACCAGCCGGGGCGCGGATCTGCGTGCAGGCTCGCCTTATGCGGCGATGGACGCGCTCACGCCTGCGTTGAAAGCGGCGTTCGGTTTTCTTGGCGTAGCCGATCCGACGTTCGTCGACGCGCAGCCGCTGCAGTTTGCCGACCCGGAGGCGCGCACTGAAGCGCTGGAGCGGGCGCATGCGGAACTGGACGCGGTGGCTGTGGAGTGGGCGAAGTCTTCATCGAGCGTCGAAACGAACGATGAAGTCATGACAGCCTGTCAGGAGTAACGCCATGAACATGCGCACACTCATCGCAGCAGCGGCATTGGCAGGTTTATCGATCATGGCCGGCGCAATCCCGGCAGCGGCTGCCGCCACCGACGCAACCAGCGCCCCTGTCGCCCGCGAAACGATCACCCCCGCGTTCGCCGAAGCCATCGCGAACGTACCGGGCAAGACCATGACCGCGTTGGTCGTCGACTATGCGCCGGGTGGCAAGTCGGCGTCGCATCGTCATGGACAGGCTTTTGTGGTGGGCTACGTGCTGTCGGGTGCGATCCGCAGCCAGGTCAACGACGGCGATGCACGCGTCTATCACGCGGGCGAATCCTGGACCGAAAAGCCGGGCGCTCATCACACGGTCAGCGAAAATGCGAGCGCGACCGAACCCGCCAGGCTGCTCGCCATTTTCGTGGCAGACACGAAAGATAAAAACCTCGTCACGTTCGATAAGAACTGAACCCATTTGAAGACACGCTGACTTCAAATTTAAAATCCAGTAGTTGTCGGGGCGCGCTGAGCGCCCCGAATGCTTTCCATCAATTACCTACGCTTCCCGTCACCGCTGCATTCCCCTAAGGTCGCCACGTCAATTAAAAAAACAACCAGTCTGTTGTTTTTTACCGTCGCGTGGAGAGTTGCCATAGCGTCCGTTTTTTTCCTAGACTGAATTTTCCAGCTAATTTTCCAGCTATTACGCGCCACGGCCTCCTCTATATAGGCGTTGGTACGCGAGCGTCTCTTCGTTCAGATACGTCGTTGTATTTTTACGGATTTCGCGATAATCATTTCCATGTTTTGCGCGGTGCATCATCTTTTCGCTTCACGTAGAATGCGGGCCGTCGTCCGTGTACTAACCAGTTAAACCACCGCGCGAGCGAATCCCGATGCTGTCCGGTTGTCTGTCGAGCATTGTCGATGCATCTCGCCCGTATAGCTGGACACCCCTTTCTCACGAGAAATCGAAATGCCAAAGAATGAGTCTCCGGGCAATTCGCCGTCGCCATTGACGCCTTCGCAGACGCCGTCATTCACGCCTTCGCGCCGGCAATTCATTGTCGGCTCCGCTATCGTTGCCGCCGCCGGTCTGGTTGGCCTGGCGCGCCATACCGGCTTGCCCGGTCTCGGCAGCGCTGTCGCGCAGACCGCTGCGGGCAGCACCGGCAACGCGGATTTCGCAGCGTTCATGCGTCTATCGCAATACCTGACCGGTAAGAACACGCTCGACGTCGAAATTGGCCACGCGATTTTCGCGAACCTCGTCGACGGTGATCCGCATTTCACCCAGCAGGTGGCGCAGCTCAACGACTTCGTCGCCAGTTCGAAGACGCCTGCGAACGGCCTGCAACAGGTGCTCGACAGCAGCCAGCCGGCGCTTGCGACGGTGCCGAAGCGGATCATGCCCGCGTGGTATCTGGGCGTGGTCGGCACCGGCGCGAAGGCACGGACTGTCGCGTATGAACAGGCGCTGATGTATCCGCCGATCGCCGACGTCATCGTGATGCCGAGTTTCGCTCGCGGCGTCCCTGGCTATTGGGCGCAACCGCCCCGCTTGCTGCAATCGTGATCGCGCAATCCGATCCCCATTCCTGATCCAGTCTGAACCGCCATGCCATCGAATAACTCTGCCGACGTCGTGATCGTCGGCGCCGGGATCGCCGCCGGGCAGATCGCGCAGAAACTCGCCAAAGCCGGCATCGACGTGCTGATGCTCGAGGCCGGTCCGCGCATCGAGCGCTGGCGTGTCGTCGAGAACTATCGCAACAGCCCGTTCAAGTCCGACTTCCAGTCGCCGTATCCGCCGACCGAGCACGCGCCGCATCCGCAGTACTCGCCGAATAACGACTACCTGATTCAGCGTGGGCCGGAGCCGTATAAGGCGGGTTATCTGCGGATGGTGGGCGGCACGACGTGGCACTGGTCCGCGCAATCGTGGCGCCTGCTGCCCAACGACATGAAGCTGAAGACGATGTACGGCGTGGGCCGTGACTGGCCGATCAGTTACGACGACATCGAGCCGTACTACTACGAAGCCGAAGTCGAAATGGGCGTGGGCGGTCCCGATGAAGGTCTCGGTTCGCCGCGCTCGAAGCCCTACCCTCACCCGGCGCTGCCGCTGTCGGACTTCGACCGGCGCTTCAAGGAAGTGGTCGAGAAAGCTGGCTATGCACACGTGACCGAACCCGCCGCGCGCAACACCGCGCCGTTCGACGGCCGCCCCGCGTGCTGCGGCAACAGCAACTGCATGCCGATCTGTCCGATTGAAGCGCAATACACCGGTGAAACGGCGATCCGTAAAGCCGAAGCCGCGAAAGCTCGCCTGCTGGCAAACGCGGTGGTCTACCGGATCGAACACGATGCGAACGCGCAGATCGTCGCCGTGCATTACAAGGACCCGGACGGCACCACGCATCGCGTGACGGGCAAGATTTTCGTGCTCGCGGCGAATGCAATCGAAACGCCGAAGCTGATGCTGATCTCGAAGAGCGACAAGTTCGCCAACGGTATTGGCAATAGCTCGGACCAGGTGGGCCGTAATCTGATGGATCACCCGGGTACCTCGGTCACGTTCCTCTCCGCTGAGCCGATGTGGCCCGGTCGCGGCCCGATGCGCCTATCGTGCATCAACAATCTGCGCGACGGTCCGACCCGTTCCGACTACTCGTCGATGAAAATCAACGTCGGCAATTATTCGCCAATGCGCGCAGTCACCGACTACCTGATTGGCAAAGGCGTGTACGGCGCGGAACTCGACGAAAAGATTCGCGAGTACTGCTCGCGCTGGGTCGTCGTGAACAGCTTCTTCGACATTCTGCCGGACCCGGAAAACCGCATTACCGCGAGCACCGAGTTCAAGGACAAGATGGGCATTCCGCGCCCGGAAGTGCATTACCACATCGACGATTACATCAACCGTGCAGCGAAGGTAGCGCGTGGACACTACGCGAATATCGCGAGTCTGTTCGGCGGCACCGAAGTACGGTTCGACGATACGTATTTCAACAATAACCACATCATGGGCACGCTGATCATGGGCGATGACCCGCGCGACTCCGTGGTCGACAAGGATCTGCGTTCGCACGATCACCGCAACCTCTTCATCGCGTCGAGCGGCACGATGGCGAGCGCGGGCACGGTCAACTGCACGTTGACGCTGGCCGCACTGTCGATGCGCCTGGCCGACAAGCTGATCGACGAAATGAAGCATGCGTGAGGCGCGAACAATGACAAACACACAACCTCGGCGCGCCTTTAAAGGGTTTCCCAACGCGCTTTCCAGTGCGCTTCTGAAATGGCTGCCGGCGGCCGCGCTGACCACGCTGGCGAGCTTCGCGTTCACCGGCGTCGCTCATGCCGACGACACCGCGCAGATCAAGCATGGCGAATACCTCGCGCGCGCGGCGGACTGCATTGCGTGCCACACGTCGAACAAGGCGCAGCCCTTCGCGGGCGGCGTGCCGTTCAATCTGCCGTTCGGCACGATCTACTCGACCAATATCACGCCGGATCCGGTACACGGTATCGGCCAGTTGAGCGACGCGGACTTCATCAGCGCGGTACGCGAAGGCAAGTCGAAGGACGGCAAGCGTCTGTATCCGGCGATGCCGTACACGTCGTACACGCAACTGACCGATGCGGACATTCTCGCGATTCGTGCGTATCTGCGCACGGTTGCGCCGGTTGCGAAGCCTGCACCCGAAAACACGCTATCGTTCCCGTTCAACCAGCGTTGGGCGATGATGTTCTGGAATCTGTTCAACTTCAGCTCGGGCCGCTTCCAGGAAGACCCGACGAAGAGCGCGGAGTGGAATCGGGGTGCATACCTGGTCGGCGCGCTTGCGCACTGCCAGGAATGTCATACGCCGCGCAACTTCATGCAGGGTTTGTCGAGCAAGGCGCTGGCAGGTGCGGAACTGGGCAACTGGACCGCGTTCAACATCACGCCGGACAAGAACGCCGGGATCGGCGGCTGGACCGAACCTGAACTGATCGCGTATCTGCGCGACGGCGCAGCGCCTGGCAAGGCCAACGCCGCGGGGCCAATGGCGGAAGTCGTCGAGAACAGCACGCGCTTTCTCACGCCCGAAGACCTGAAGGCGATGGCCGTCTATCTGGGCACAGTCCCGGCGCGCAACAACGGCGAAACGCAGCCGCGCTTCTCGTTCGGTTCGCCGATCCAGTCGGTCAGCCAGCTTCGCAACCAGGCGTTGACGGTGCTGGGCGGCGGTGCTCCCGCCGACGGCCGCACGCTGTACAACGGCAATTGCGCGAGCTGCCACGGCTGGCAAGGCACGGGCGTGGGTGGCGATTCCGCGGGCGCCTATCCGTCTTTGTTGCACAACACCGCTCTCGGCGCTGCGACGCCCAACAATCTGACCATGGTTGTCCTGCACGGTGTGAGCCGCCAGACCAATCAGGTTCACGTCGCCATGCCCGGTTTCGCGGATCAGTTGAGCGATGCCGACGTTGCCACGCTGGTGAACTTCCTGTCCATGCAGTTTGGTAACCCGGCCGCCACGACGAGCGCGGCTAACGTGGCAAAAATGCGCTGAGCGCACCTGCGCGGTTCACCCGGGCCGCGCAGGCAAAGCAACAACAGGTAACACGCAACAGGTAATAAGCAGCAGGACAGATGAAACAACAACAAGGTAATACCCGCAACGTCATCCTCAACACGTTGTTTGCTGCCGCCGCCGGCGCGGCAGCGCTCCCCGCCAGTGCACAAAGCAGCGTCACACTGTACGGCGTGGTCGACGATGCCCTCACCTACGTGAACAATCAGAAAGGCCATTCGAACGTTTATCTTCGGCAGGGCAATCTGTATTCGTCGAAATTCGGTATCAAGGGCAGCGAAGATCTCGGCGGTGGCACGTCCGCGATCTTCGACCTCCAGGCAGGCTACGATCCGAACACCGGCGCGAGCTCATCGAGTGGATTGCTGTTCAATCGGCAATCGTTCGTGGGACTCTCCAACCGCGACTACGGCACTGTCACGCTGGGACGCCAGTACACCGCATATTTCCAGTTCGTCGGGCCGCTCGCATCGAGCACCTTCCTGACGGGCGCGACCGGCGCACATCCTGGCGATATCGACGGACTCGACACGACGATCCGCACGAATAACGCGGTGCTCTACGTGTCGCCGCAATGGTTCGGCCTGCAGGCCAGCGCGATGTATGCGTTCGGCGGCATTGCCGGCAGTACGGGACGCGGACAGACGTGGAGCGGCGCGCTGCGTTACACGAACGGTCCGTTTGCGATCGCGGCGGGTTATCTGCAAATGGATAACGCGAACACGAGCCCAACGAGCGCGGCATTCGATTCGTCGTCGACGACCGGCTTTGGTGTGTCTGCGCTGAATCAGGGCTACGTGACCGCGCGTTCGGTGCGTCATGCGGCGATCTCGGCGAACTATCAGTTCGGTTCGGTGCTGACCGGTCTCACGTATTCGAACGTGCGTTATCTGCCGGGCTCGCATTCGATTTTCGTCGATACCGAAGCGTTCAATACGTATGGCGCGTTCGCGCGCTGGACCATCACGCCCGCTGCCGACGTAGCGGCTGGCTATTCGTACACGTTTGCGTCGAAAGGAAATGGTGTGGCCAACGCCGCGCGTTATCAGCAGGTGTCGCTCAAGCAGAGCTATCGCCTGTCGAAGCGCACCACGCTGTATGCCGTCGAAGCGTGGCAGCATGCGAGCGGTCAGACGCTCGACAGCACCGGCGCAGTGATCGACGCAGCGCCGGTGGTGGGCGATTCGCAGAACCTCACGCCTTCGTCGACGAACTCGCAGCTTGTCGGCATGCTCGGGATCGCAGTGACGTTCTAAACGTGCTGCAGGTCGTGCGGCGCGCACATCAAGCGCGACGCACGCTTCAGATTAGAACTTTGGATGACACTCGAAGCTCACCGACGATGCGTGCGCTTCCATCATCTGCACGCCGCTGACGGTTTCCGTCGTCACGCTGCTCTGCATCCCTCGTTGCTCACAATAGTCACGTGCTTCGTTGATCGCGTGTTCATGCGCGCGAGCCCATGCCATCCGGCCGCCGGTCGCACTTGCCGCTACCGTGTAGACGCCGGGCTGGTTGGTGGAAGCCACGTCGCTTCCCGATGCGCATCCTGCGAGGCTCGCACACACGGCGATCGCCGCCACCAGCCCTTGCATGCGGACCGGCCACAGGGTTCGCCACTTCGGCGCGGCCAATACGTTGTCCGTGGATAAGTCATCCATCTCGTTTGAATCCCAATTCATCATGTCACACCCGCTTGCGCTCCAGGCGTTCGCCAAATCTCAAATTATCCGTAATCGCGCGTAAGAGATCAGCCGATTCATACGGAAACACTGTTGCGGACACTTGAACAATCAAGTCCGCGTCGCTCCGCGCGGCACGGCCGTTGCTAAGGCTATACATCGGCGGGCGCGGCACTTTTCACTTCATCGGCTTGATTGCACGGCGCGTGCCTGCATAGAACGCGGCGCTTGCCGTGCCGAACCCAAACCCATCGACGCAGCGTCCCGGCAGGCCGTTCCATTTCTAGCGAGGCCGTCTGCATTGCAGTTTCACGGAGTGTGCATTTATGCCCGACGAGCGCCCCATCCCGCCAAGACCCGCTCTGCCGCCCGATGCCCGCGGGCTGATCGGCAATATGAAAACGACCGCGCTGGTGTCGCTGCGCGGCTCGATCGATTTCATGTGTTTTCCGCGCATCGACTCGCCGTCCGTTTTTGCGGGTCTGCTGGAGCCGTCGCACGGCGGCGCTTTTTCGATTACGCCGGCGGATGACGCCGCCAACGTCAAGCAGATGTACCTGCCGGATACCAACGTGCTGCTGACGCGTTTCATGACGGTGGAAGGCGTGTGCGAGTTGATGGACTTCATGCCGGTGCCCGCCGGTGGCAATGACGATGGCCCCGACAGGGAGCCGGCAAATGCTGCCCCGTCGCTGCCGAACTGCGTGATCCGCGTGGCGCGGATGGTGCACGGGAGCATGCGCTTCAGAATGCGTTGCGAGCCGCGCTTTACCTACGCGCGCAGCGACACCGCGGCCAATCTGATAGACGACCGCGCGGTGGAATTCACCAGCGGCGAAGGCAATCTGCGGCTGCGGCTCAACAGCACCGGTCCGCTTTCCATCGACAAAAGCCAGGGCGCCGCGCACAGCGAGTTCGAACTGCACGACGGCGAGTCGGCTGGGTTCGTCTTCGGCGAGGCCGACGCGCTGCGCGACGCCGCATTCGACTGCGAAACTGCGTTGGCCGATACGGTCCGTTACTGGCGAGGCTGGTCCGCTCAATCGACTTACCGCGGACGCTATAGGGAAGTCGTGATGCGCTCGGCGCTGACGCTCAAGCTGCTCAGTTCCAGCGAATACGGCGCGATCGTGGCGGCGCCGACTTTCGGTCTCGCCGAAGCGCTCGACGGTTCGCGCCGTTGGGATTACCGCTTTACGTGGATTCGCGATGCCGCTTTTTCCGTCTATGCGCTGCTGCGTCTCGGCTATACCGGCGAGGCCCGGCATTTCATGAAATGGATCGCCGAGCGCAGCCGTCATTGCGATTCCGACGGCTCGCTGAACGTGATGTACACCGTCGACGGCAACGAGCCGCCGGAGGAAACCGAAGTTGCCACGCTCGCAAACGGCACCCCCGCTGTTCCGCTGATCGGCAACGCCGCGCGCGATCAGACGCAGCTCGACGTGTACGGCGCGTTGCTCGACGCGATCTATCTGTATAACAAATACGGCGCGGCGATTTCGCACGATGGCTGGCGCGACGTCACGCGCACCGTCGACTACGTCGTCGAGCATTGGAGCGAACCGGACCACGGCATCTGGGAGTTTCGCAACGGCCTGCGGCCGCTGCTTCATTCGCGGCTGATGTGCTGGGTGACGGTCGACCGTGCACTGCGTCTGGCGGAAAAACGTTCATTGCCGGCACCGCTCAAGCGCTGGTTCGATACGCGCGATGCGATTCATCACGACATCCACGAAAATTTCTGGAACGACGAATTGCGTTCGTTCGTGCAGACACCGGATTCGAAGACGCTCGACGCGGCCGCCTTGATGATGCCGCTGGTGCGTTTTATCGGCCCGACCGATCCGCGCTGGCTCGGTACGCTCGACGCGATTGGCGCCGGCCTGAAAGTCGACCCGCTGATTTTCCGCTACACGCGCGGCGAAACCCTCGACGGTCTGCCCGGCGTCGAAGGCGGTTTCAGCGCCTGTTCGTTCTGGTATGCCGAAGCGCTGGCACGGGCGGGACGTGTCGACGAAGGCCGCCTCGTGTTCGAGAAAATGCTTGCGTACGCGAACCACGTCGGCCTGTTTTCCGAAGAAGTCGCGACTAGCGGCGAAGCACTCGGCAACTTTCCGCAGGCATTGACGCACCTCGCGCTCATCAGCGCCGCGTATCAACTGGATCGCAATCTGGACAAGGTTCACATTCCATGGACGTAAGCGTGGGCCGGGGCACATCGTCCCTCATAAAAGATTTCCGGAAATGCTTATAAGCGACTAGTCTGTAACGACATCATTTCAATGACCCGGACGCTAAACCGGAGGAGACATCAATGGAGCTCGAAACACGCACTATTAAACGCGTGATGACGCGCCTCGTGCCGTTCCTGATGCTGTGTTATTTCATTGCCTATCTCGACCGCGTCAATGTCGGTTTTGCTGCACTGCAGATGAACAAGGCGCTGGATTTCTCCGCTAGCGCTTTCGGCTTTGGCGCGGGGGTTTTCTTCATCGCGTACTTCTTCTTCGAAGTCCCATCCAATCTGCTGCTCGAACGCTTTGGCGCGCGCCGCTGGATCGCGCGGATCATGTTCACGTGGGGTCTTCTCGCCGGTGCGATGGCATTTATTCCCAATATCTCGCGCTATACGGGAATCTCACCCGCGCATGTGTTTTTCGGCCTGCGTATCTTGCTGGGCATTGCCGAAGCGGGCTTTTTCCCAGGCATCATCTTCCTGCTGACGCTGTGGTTTCCTGCCGCCTATCGCGGTCGCGTGGTCGGCTATTTCATGGCGGCGATTCCGTTGTCCACCGTGATCGGCGGGCCGATTTCAGGCGCGCTGCTGTCGCTGGACGGCCGTGCCGGCCTGGCCGGCTGGCAATGGCTGTATCTGATCGAAGCGATGCCGGCCATCCTGCTGTCGTTCGGCGTGCTGCTCTATCTGACCGACAAGCCCGCCGACGCCCACTGGCTCGCCGACGAAGAGCGTGACTGGCTGATCGCGCGCCAGCAGCAGGAGCGTGCGCATCGTGAGTCCGTGCATGCGTTCAGCGTGAAAGAAGCGTTGTTCAACCCACGGGTGCTGGCCATCGCGCTGATCTATTTCGGTGCCAATGCAACCAACTACGGGCTGAGCTTCTTCCTGCCGCAGATCGTGAAGTCGTTCGGCCTGACCAATCTGCAGACCGGGTTCGTGACCTCGCTGCCGTATATCGTCGGGGTGATCAGCATGGTGCTGTGGGGACGTCACTCGGACCGCAAGCTCGAACGCAAATGGCACGTGGCGATTGCGCTGCTGGTCGCGGCGGGCGGGATTGCGGCGGCCGCCGGGCTCGATAATCCGGTGCAGAAGATGATCGCGCTGTCGATTGCCGGGTTTGGCATTTTCGGCTGTCTGCCGGTGATCTGGACCTTGCCGGCGTCGTTCCTGTCGGGCGCGGCGGCGGCGGGCGGGATCGCGGCGATCAATTCGCTCGGGAATCTGGCCGGTTTCTTCGGGCCGTTCGCGATGGGCTGGATCAAGGACAGCACGGGCGGATTCGGCGCGGGCCTGTTGTGCCTGTCGGGTGCGGGTCTGGTGGGGATGGCAGCGGTGTTGCTGCTGCATCACGATCCGTCGCTCGAAGCGTCGTCGGGCATGCCTGATCCGGCCACTGCCGGAGGGGCGAAGGTGGCGCGGTCGTAGTGTCCTGGGGAGGGCGCGACACCCCGGCCCGTGGGGCGGTTTCTGGTTCTGCCCGGTCACGGTGTCGGGGTTTGGGCGCTTGCGGTTATTCCGCTTCCGCACGCGCTGACGACATGCGCTGACGCCCCGGCTTGCTCTTCAACGGAGCGTCACCACGCTCCCAAGATGCGCAATGCGTTTGAATGCGGCGCCTCCAAAGCGCCGCATTAACTTCGCAGGCTGACGACGCCACTCAGATCGCGCCCGCCAGCCGGCCATTTCCAGTCACGCTAGTCACTGCGCGCTATTGTCTCCCGTCGTCGCGCCTGAATTTCCCCCTTCCGATGGCACGACATCATCCGGTGTGGGCGTCGGCGCAAGGGCCGGTTCGCCACCGCCGTGTGCTTCCCCGTCGACCGCCGGGTTCGCAGGCACGGTGGATAAACCAGGCGCCGGGAGAATCGGCGGCTGCGGCAGTGCACGCGGCTCGACCGCCGCCGCACCCGTTCCACCCGTTCCACCCGTTCCACCCGTTCCACCCGGGCCGGACGGCCCAGCCGGTACGACCGGCTCGGCCGGCCTCGCAACCGTCCCATGTCGCGCCGGACTTCTTGACGCCACCTTCGCGTCCGTCTTCGCTGCCGACCCGGTGAACAGATGCTCGAACCAGTCGCGCAGCCTGCCCGTGCGCTCGGCAAACCAGCCCGGTTCCTGCTGCGTATCGAATTTCAGACGGGTATCGATCAGCCTCGAACGCTGCGCGCGCTGGAAAAAATCGCCGACGATAGGCAGCGCGCTATGGGCTCCCTGCCCCCAGTAATCGCTGCGCAAGGTCACGCGGCTGTCGTTGAAACCGACCCACGCGCCGGCGACCAGTTGCGGTTGAATCAGGATGAACCAGCCGTCCGCGTTGCCCTGCGTGGTGCCGGTTTTCCCGGCGACATCGCCGCGCACGCCAAACCGGGTGCGGATGGCCGAGCCTGTGCCCCGGCTCACCACATCGCGCATCACGTCGACCAGCGTGCGGGCCGTCGACACCGGCAACTCCTGCTGCGGCGCGACCGGTTCGAAATCGGCCAGCACGTCGCCGTTACGGTTCTCGATACGGGTGACCATCACCGGTTCGACGTAGCCGCCGAGATTGGCGATCGTGCCGTACGCCGACACCATTTCCTTCAGCGTGACCGGGCTCGTGCCGAGCGCGAGCGACGGCACCGGATCGAGTTCGCTGTCGCGCACGCCCATTGCGCGAGCCAGACGCGCAACCCGGTTCGGACCGACCTGCTCCATCAGCTGCGCGGTAATGCGGTTGCGCGAATAGGCAAGGCCGTCACGCAGACTGATCTTGCGCCCGCTCGGCTCGTCCTCGTCGTTCGGGCGCCAGACTTCGCCGCCCGCCAGCGGAATTTCCACTGGTTTATCGACGAAAGTTTCGTCCGGTTTCGCGCCCGCCTCGAAAGCGGCCGCGTAGACGAACGGCTTGAACGTCGAGCCCGGCTGCCGGCGCGCCTGCTGCACGTGATCAAACGGGTCCTGGCTGAAGTCGCGGCTGCCGACCCATGCCTTGATCTGGCCATTGCGCGGGTCCATCGCAAGGAAATCGGCCTGCACGCGGGTTTTCGTGTCGCAGACCGATTGCACCAGCGCGCGATCCGACGCGAGCTTTTTGAGCGCGTCGTCGTCGCTCAGACCGCTGTCTTTCGCGGCGCGATAGTCGGGCGTTTCGCGCAGGAAAGTAGGCATCAGATCCTTCGCGCCCGAGCAGCCGGAACGCGCGCCCCACGCCGAGTTCGCGATACCCTGCAACTGATTGCCCTGCAACGTCACCGCCTGGGTGGCCATGGCCTGCAGACGCGAATCGATCGTGGTGCGCACCACGAGCCCGTCCGAGTAGATGTTGTAGTCGTTGCGATCGGCCCATGCGGCAAGCCACTTGCGCAGTTGCTGCGCGAAGTGCGGCGCGGGTCCGGGCGGCTCGGTCTGCCGCTCGAAATCGATCCGCAGCGGCTTGCGGCTCAGCGTCTGATACGCGGCCGGCGTCAGCTTGCCGTACTTGACCATCTGGCCGAGCACCGTATTGCGGCGCTCCAGCGCGCGGTCCGGATTCAGCACCGGGTTGTAATAGCTATTGCCCTTGAGCATGCCGGTCAGCGTCGCGCTCTCGAGCACGTTCAGATCGGACGCCGATTTGCCGAAATAGGTGCGGGCCGCCATCTCGATCCCATACGCGTTGTACAGAAACGGCACCGTGTTCAGATAGGTTTCGAGAATCTCGTCCTTGCTGTAGAGCGCCTCGATCTTGAATGCGGTAATCGCTTCCTTCAGCTTGCGGGTGAGCGTCGGCGCACGGCCGATTTCGTCGGGATAAAGATTGCGCGCGAGTTGCTGCGTGATGGTCGAGCCGCCCTGCCGGTCGCCGGAAAACGTGTGCAGCGCCGCCGATGCGGTGCGCCGCCAGTCGAGCCCCCAATGCTGGTAGAAACGGTGATCTTCGGTCGCGATCAGCGCGTTCACGACGTTCGGCGAGATGTCCTTCAGCTTGACCCACTCGCGGTTGGACGGCTTGAATTCCGCGAGCAGCTTGCCGTCGGCGGAAACGATCTGGGCCGGCTGTTCGATCCGGGCCTTGCGAATATCGCCGATGCTGGGTGTGAACGGAATCAGCAGCAGCGCGTACAGCAGCAACAGCACCGGCAGCGCGGCAAACGCCCACGCTACGCCGCGCCGGGTGGGATGGCGCAGGTGCCAGAGTGCCTGGGCGACGAGCGGATTGGCGAGGGTCAGCCCTTTGTCGAGAGCCGCCAGAATGGGGGGGATGATGCGCTTCACACTTGCTACCGTCTGCCTGGAAAGGCGCAATCCTACCAAGACGCACAGCCGCGGCGGATTTTTGCTTCGGTGAACGCTGCGCCGGCCCGATCCCCAGGCAAACGATCCGGCGCAAAGCGCGGGCCACTATAATGTCGCCAATTCCGACAAGAGGTGCTTCATGATCATCAAACCGCGCGTGCGTGGCTTTATCTGCGTAACAACTCACCCGACCGGCTGCGAAGCCAACGTCAAGGAACAGATCGAGTACGTCAAGGCACGCGGTCCCATCGCGAATGGCCCGAAGAAGGTGCTCGTGATCGGCGCGTCGACGGGCTACGGCCTCGCTGCCCGCATCAGCGCGGCATTCGGCTCCGACGCCGACACGCTCGGCGTGTTCTTCGAGCGTGCCGGCAGCGAAACCAAGGCTGGCACGGCGGGCTGGTACAACACCGCCGCGTTCGAGAAATTCGCCACGGAAAAAGGCCTGTACGCGACCAGCATCAACGGCGACGCGTTTTCCGACGCCGTCAAGCAGCGCACCATCGAGGTGATCAAACGCGATCTGGGTCAGGTCGATCTGGTCGTCTACAGCCTCGCCGCACCCAAGCGCACGCATCCGAAAACCGGCGAAACGTTCAGCTCGACGCTGAAGCCGGTCGGCAAGGCCGTGAACCTGCGCGGCATCGACACGGACAAGGAAGTCATCCGCGAAACCGTGCTCGAACCGGCCACGCAGACCGAAATCGACCACACGGTCGCAGTGATGGGCGGGGAAGACTGGCAGATGTGGATCGACGCGCTGCTCGAAGCCGGCGTGCTCGCGGACGGCGCGAAGACCACCGCGTTCACGTACCTCGGCGAAAAGATCACGCACGACATCTACTGGAACGGCTCGATTGGCGCGGCCAAGAAAGACCTCGACCAGAAGGTGCTGGGCATCCGCGAGAAGCTCGCAGCCAACGGCGGCGACGCGCGCGTATCGGTGCTGAAGGCGGTCGTGACGCAGGCCAGCTCGGCAATCCCGATGATGCCGCTGTATCTGTCGCTGCTCTTCAAGGTGATGAAGGAGCAAGGCACGCACGAAGGCTGTATCGAGCAGGTTTATGGGCTGTACAAGGACAGCCTGTACGGCACGACGCCGCATCTCGACGACGAAGGCCGTCTGCGCGCGGACTACAAGGAACTCGCTCCGGAAGTGCAAGGCAAGGTGCTGGCGCTGTGGGACCAGGTGACGAACGACAATCTCTACGAGCTGACCGATTTCGCCGGTTACAAGACCGATTTTCTGCGTCTGTTCGGCTTTGAGATTGCCGGCGTGGATTACGAAGCGGACGTCAATCCGGACGTGCAGATTCCGAAGCTGGTGCAGGTCTGACGCGCTTTGCGGGGCTTTAACGGCCTCGCTTGCCGGTGAATGTCCAAAGGGCCTGCGGGCCCTTTTTCTTTGGGTCCGCCACTACTGCCGGTCGCCGCGGACGATGCGCGACTGTCCGACATACCCATCTACCGCGCGCATCACGCGCACTTCCAGCACCGCCGCATCGCGTTCGCTGCGCTCGCCCGCGTAGTCGACCATGCCGTGCACGATCGCCAGCAGATCGTGCGCAACCTGGCTCGCGTCGTCGAGTTCGGGCGCCCCGGCCTTGACCGTCAGCGCGTTGACCAGCATCGCGTGAATCGTGTCGGCGACCCGCTGATCGCGTTCGCCGAGCGGCAGCCTGCGCTCCTCGAAATCGATGATCCGCGCCAGTTCCGGCCGGCGCATCTGATGCGCGACCGACGCCTGCACCATGGCCTGAACGCTGTCGTGCGAGCCGTCGAGCAGCGCCGCCGCTTCCACGTCCGCCATCAGTTGCGCGGTTTCGCGTTCGATCAACGCCACCGTCAACGCATCGCGATTCGGAAAGTATTGATACAGCGAGCCGATGCTGACGCCCGCCCGCTCCGCCACCGCATTGGTCGTGTAGCCGTTCAGACCGTGCGCCTCCAGAATGCGAGCCGCCGCTTCGAGGATCGCCTCCACCGTTTGCGCCGAGCGCCGCTGAACCGGTGATTTACGGGGCTTCAGAGGAGGTCCGGCAGTCGATTTAGTCATGGCTGAAATGCGAGTTTCAAATATGAGTGTTCACTCGTATTCTAACGCTGTTCTCGCGACAACAGCACAACACAACTCAACCGGTCTTATCTGACCTCGATCTGGAACCGACATCATGACTTCATCCGCTAAAGACACCGTACTGACCGTATTCATGCTCGTCAAAACGCGGCCCGAATGGCTCGCCTGTTCCGCCGGCGAGCGCGCTCGCCTGCTCAACGAGCACCTCGTGCCGATTCTGAAAAAACATGCGGGTGAAATCAGCCTGCGCTATTACGACGTCGAGTTCTATTCGGCGCGCGTCAGCGATATCTGGGTCTGGGATGCAAAAAGCCACCACGCGTACGAGATGCTCGTTGAAGCATTACGTGATACGCCGATCTGGGATCGTTTGTTTGAAGTCGTAGAAATTCTGCCCGGCGTGGAAAACCTCGATGCCGCAGAGCGCACGCGTGAATTGCTGACGGCGGCTTGAAACGCGCGCGTTGTCAAACGACGCAACCGGCGCGTTGCCGCGAACACGCTGCCGGTTTTCTACGCGCTTATTTGCAGGGAAACGCGCCTTGCAACGCGCGGAGAATCAGAATGCCGATCGGAAAATCATCTGAAATGCCCGGGTGATTCGTGAAGAATTCGTCCAGCAACGGGTAGACGTTCTGGTTGCCAATCGCGAGATTTTGCGGCGGGCAGAAAAGCGGCGCCTGCTTTCTCGACAACAGATCGCCGTTGGCCCAGCCTAATGCGTTGATCGTGCCGGTAATGTAGGCCGAGTAGACCGAGTTGTTATCAACATGAGCCCATTTCTTGTACTGGGCGGCTGTCATTTCCGCACTCGCATTCAGAGTGAAAAACGCTGTCAGCAAAGCCGGCGCAAATTTTGAAACCCGCATCGTCGAACCTTCAATCTATGTCGCAAAGACCGCCATTGTAGGTGAGTCGGCAGGCGCTGCGCAGCGAGACCCGCGTGCGCATGAATTCGTAAGCATCACGGAAGGATGGTTGTAAGAAAGGCCGGCATGCAGGCAGTGTGCGCCGGCCCGGCCTGCACGGTTTATGGCGTCCCGTTGCGGCAATAGGTGCGATAACCTTCCCGCTCGCCAAGGCGCGTCATATAAGCAGTAATCGCGGGAAAATCGTCGTGTTTCAGGGGCGTTTCGAGCCAACGGTTGATCGACAGCGCGATCGGAATGTCCGCCAGCGAGAAAGCGGTGCCCGCGATGAACGCGCCGGTCCGCGCCAACTGTTTTTCGACAATCGCCATGTGCTTCGACCAGTTTGCGCATGACAGCTCGATTTGCTGAGGGTCCTGATGCGCCGCCGAATGGCGGACCAGCGCGAGAAAGGCGTAACTCCATGCGCGATTCAACTCGCTCGCCTGCCAGTCGATCCATTGATCGCAGCGGGCCCGCCGGTACGGATCGGCCGGATATAGCGATTCGCCGTGATAGCGCCCCGCCAGATAGCGGATGATCGAATTGGATTCCCACAGCACGAAATCGCCGTCACGGATCACCGGCACCATCGCGTTCGGATTGAGCGCGCGAAATTCTGCGGTGTCCGGTGAACGGAAACCCGCGCCCCAGTCTTCCTGTTCAAACGAAAGCCCGAGTTCGGTACAGGTCCACAGAACCTTGCGGACGTTGATCGATGAGGTCTTGCCGAGTATCTGTAGCATGGATGTGGAGTATCGGAGATTGAAGGAGTTAGAGGGTGGCTCAAGGGTGGCTAAAGGCTGGCTCAAGGGTGGCTCAAGGGTGGCTAAAGGGTGGCTAAAGGGTGGCTAAAGGGTGGCTAAAGGCGCGTGCGCGACGCGTGGCTAGCGGCCTTTGAGCGTCGCCTGCTCGCTAATCATGTCGTACAACGCCTGCGCTGCCGGCGACAGTTGTGCGGTTTTACGTGCAACGAGCACCAGCGTGCGGGACACCGCCGGATGCGTGAGCTCGATCGTACGCACCGTCGGATATGCGCCCTTCTGAAGCGCCAGCGCCGGCACCACCGCTGCGCCCACGCCCTGAGCAACCAGCCCCACGGCGGTAGAACTGCGCTGCACTTCATAGAACGAACGCAGCGCCAAACCACTCGTTTCCAGCGCGACGTCGAGCAACGCACGATTGCCGCTGACCTCGCCCGCGAAAATCAGCGGATACGATTGCAGTTGCGACCAGCCAATGCGCCGCCGCCTCGCGAGCGGGTGATCTTCGTGACAGATCAGTACGTAGCGGTCGTCGGTGAGCGGCACAGTGTTCAGATCGGGATGATGATCGCGCGCGATATTGATGCCAAATTCGACTTCCCGCCGCAGTACCGCCTCTTCGACCGCGGAAGACGCATGATCGAGAATCTTGATGCGGTTATGCGGATAACGCCCCGAATACGCCTGAAGAATCCGCGGCAAATACTGCACGCCGACAGTCGGCACGCAGGCAATCGACACGTCGCCGCGACGCGCCATACCGGTCTCGCGGATGTCGACCAGCGCGTCCGCGAGTTCGCCGAGTAAGCGGCGTGCTTGCGGCAGAAAACTGCTGCCGATGTCGGTCAGCGCCATGGAACGCGTAGTGCGCTCGATCAGCGTGACGCCGAGAAACGTTTCGAGCTTGCGCAGACGCTGCGTGATGGCCGTTTGCGTGACGTGCGGCGAATTGGCCGCGCTCTGGAAGCTGCCGCGATCCGCAATCGCGACGAAGGCCTGGACGCCGAGAGTGTCGATTTTCATTAGAAAAATGAAGGAATCGGAATGATAAATTCATTTTACTCCGCTCCCCGCTCCATCGAGAATGAGCGGATTGGATTGCTACGGATCGCCGCCAACCGGTTCCGGAAGACGATCCGGCAATCGTCCAGTCCCCAGGAGTGAGATATGACCACGACATCGACAACGACAACGACATCGGATTGGGCCGCCAGGCAATACGTGCTATTCGAAAATGAGCGCACGCGGCCGGTCAGAGACCTGATCGCGGCCATCCCCGCAACGGACGCGCGCCTCGCGGTCGATATCGGCTGCGGCCCCGGCAACTCCACCGAGGTCCTTCTCGCGCATCTGCCGGGCGCGGCGGTCAGCGGTATCGACAGTTCGCCCGACATGATCGAAGCGGCCCGCAAGCGTCTGCCGCAATGCCAGTTCGATATGCACGACGTATCGACGTGGGACGCCCCCGGACCGTACGACGTTATCCTGGCGAATGCGGTGTTCCAATGGGTTCCCGACCATCAGCAGCTGTTTCCATCGCTCGTGAAAAAGCTCGCGCCGGGTGGCAGCCTCGCCGTGCAGATGCCGGACAATCTCGACGAACCGGCGCACCGTGTGATGCGCGAAGTCGCCGCGCACGGGCCATGGGCGGACCAGCTGAAGGGCGTGGAGCGCACGCTGCGGCTCGGCGCCGACTGGTACTACGGGTTGCTCAAACCGCTGTGCGCGCGGGTCGACGTATGGCGCACCGTCTACCATCACCCGCTTGCAGGCGGGGCGGACGCGGTGGTCGAATGGTTCAAGGGCAGCGCGCTGCGACCTTTCCTTGCCGCGCTCGACGACGCCCAACGCGAGGCCTTTCTGCTGCGCTATCGCGACGAGGTCGCCAACGCCTATCCGGCCCTCGCCGACGGCACCGTGCTATTGCCGTTTCCACGGCTTTTCGTCGTCGCCACGCGCTAGCCGTGCGGTAGCCAACACAATGGCCGCAAGGCTTGCGGGACAACGGCGGGCCAAGGGCGCTCAGGCATTGCCGCTAGTTAATTCTGCGTGATATTGTTGCTGTAAGCAAAGGACGGCGATCCGCCGTCCTCATCGGAAGCAACTTTCAGCAGCGAGCGTCGCCATGAGTGATGTACGCCACCATCTGAGTCCCCGTGACCGTCTGGAGCTGTTGTGCTGGCTCACATGCGGAAGCCTTGGCGCTTATTACCTGAATGAGGACTGGCCCGACGCGGCATTTCACGTGCAGGCGGCCCATAAATGGCTCGACCGCCGCTCGCGCGAAGCCGACTGGCTGTGCATTGCGAAGCTGTCGGCTACCGCCGTGGAAATCGCGAGACGCCACGCGCGCTTCGTCGATACCGACTGGGCACGCGACGCGGTCGAAGAAATACTGGATACCGACGAACTCGATCCGCAAGCGCGCCTGCTCAGACAGGTGTTGGCGGATTGCCAGAACGCATTGGCGGATAAGCGAATCGCGGACTGAGTGACCGGCACTGCACGCTTTGACCGGGCGTTTTATCCCGCTCCGCGTGCAGCGCCCTTCCCGCGTTAAAAGTTATGCCGCAAACCCACAATCACGGAAAGCTGCTTATCCGTGTCCGAATTGACGAGGTTCGGAATCTGCGCAAGGTTCTCCGTTTCCCCCGTCGACGGATTGATTCCCAGCCCTGCACCGGACGATTTCTGCCCAATTGCCACGGCGTACACCGCCGTGCGCTTCGACAGGCTATACACGGCGCCCAGATTCACCTGGTGAATGCGTGTCGACGAACCGCCCGACGGTTTGGCGTCGTTGAAAATGTACGCGAGACCTAATTGCAAATCGGGCGAGAGCGCGTAAGTCGTGTTCAATTCGGCAATGTCGAACGAAATATCCGCGCCGTCGGGCCGCGCATCCGTCGCGAAGTACTGGCTCTCCGACAATCGTGTATGCGTATAGGTCAGCGCGACATTCGCCTTGCCGAACGCATACGATCCGCCGGCCCCGAATATCCGCACCTTGCTGGCGTCCTGCAACAGACAATACGAGGCGCTTGCATTCGCGCAACTGAAGTCGCCGATATATCCGCTGGTGCCACCCAAAGCGGCCTGCAAAGGCTGATTCAACTCGAGATATCCTGCACTCAACGACAACGGTCCGTGCGCGTAATTGGCGGCGAGCGACCAGCCTTTGTTCTGCGAGAAATTACCCGCGACGCCGCCGAGGCTGAATAATCCGCCGATCGTCAGCCCGCCAAAACTCGGGCTGATGTACTTGATCGAGTTATTGAAGTTGAATGCTTCGTTCAGGTTGTCGACGTCGCCGAAATGCGAGCCGTATAGCGTCGCCCAGTTATTGCTCGATGCGTACGCACCGAGGTAATCGGAGAAAGGATCGTATTGGCGACCGAGCGTCACCGAGCCGTACGTGCCGTTGCTGACGCCGACCCACGCATTGCGGTTGAACAGCGTGTTCGATTGCAGCATCGCGCCGTTGCCGGTCAGAAAGCTGTTTTCCAAGGTGAAGTTGACGGTCGTTCCGCCGCCGATATCTTCGGTGCCCATCAGGCCCCAGCGCGACGGCACCAGATTGCCGCCCGCCAGTTGATAGTTCGCGTGGCCGCTGGTACTGCCGTCCGCGTGTGTCGTCTGCTGGTTGGTGGTGTAGACGAGGCCGGCGTCCACCGTGCCGTACAGCGTGACTGAAGATTGTGCGTGTGCGCCGATCGAAAGGCCGAGCGCGGCCAGCGCAAGCGCCGAGCGCTTGACGAATTTGTCTGCCATGGTTTTCTGCCGGAAGTGAGTTGGGCTGCTTTTTCTGCGGACGTTGAGCGGATTTGCGCGGACGGGTTACTGGCCGAAGCCTGCGTAAATGTCCGGCCGCTTCTTGCGCAGGATGAGACCGATCAGCACGCCGATCACCGCCACGCCGAACACGATCCACGGAAACGACTTGACGATCGGACTATCGGAGCCGCTGAGCGCGTCGAGATTGCGCACCAGAATCACGCCGATATACACCAGACCGATCCCGCCGAGCAGCGGCGCGATCAACGAGTGCCACACGCGAGTGTCCTTGCGCGTCTTGCGGAAAAAAGCGATCACCGAAAAACTCGTGACAGCCTGCAACATCACCACACCAATCGTACCGAGCGCCGAACTCCAGCTAAACACGATGTTGAACACGTCGCTGCCCGCTGCGATATAACACCCGAGCAGCACGACCACCGACAGCGTTTGCAGATAGCTGGCGACATACGGTGAACGGTATTTTTCATGTACACGGTTGAGTACTTGCGGCAGGATGCCTTCCATACTCAATGCGTGGATATAGCGCACCAGGGTGTTATGAAACGACAGCAGGCTCGCGAAAATACTGCTGAGAAGAAGGAAACTCATCACCGTCGTCACAGCGCCACCCAGGTACTTGCCCGACTGAATGAACCAGAAGTCGCCGGGTTGTTTGGTGGCGACCGACACCACGTCGGCGAGACCGTATGCGCAAACAATTGTCCACGTGACGAAAGCGAAGAACACCAGAATCAGCACAACCGAGACATACGTTGCGCGCGGCACGGTTACTTTCGGATCGCGGCATTCCTTGCCGTAGATTGCGGTCGCTTCGAAGCCGATAAACGACGCGAACGCGAACATCACCGCAATGCCGAGGTGCCCGCTAAAAACATGTTCCGGCGAGAACGGCGCCAGCGTGAGACCGTTAGGGCCGCCGCCGTGAATCAGGATCGCGATCGACAGCAGCAACAGGATGCCGAGTTCGAGGCACATCAGCACGCCGAGCAAACGGCTATTCAGATCGATGCCGCGAATGCCGGTGAATTGCACCACCGCCACGCAGATCAGCGAATATCCGTACCACGGCAACGCGGTGTGAAGAAGCGGCGAAAGGATGACGGTGCAGAAGAATCCAAATAGCCCGTACAGCGCAATCTGGATGAAGGTGTACGACATCAGCGCGACGAGCGCACCCGCCATGCCGAGCGGACGTCCAAGTCCTGCGGTGATGTACGCGTAAAACGCACCGGCACGCACCACGTGCCGGCTCATCGACGCAAAGCCGACGCTGAAAATCAACAGAATCGCCCCGGCAATCACGAAGGCGCCGGGAATGCCCGCACCGTTGCCGAGGCTGATCGCGGGCGGTACCGCACCCAGCATGCCGGTCAGCGGCGCCGCCGCGGATATCACGAGAAACACGATCTGCCACAAGCCCAGCGTATTGCCCTTCAATTCCACGGGGTTCTCCGCGTCGACCAGACTGGTCGGCGAATAGGGTTCGTTCATCGCTGCCTCTATGTTATTGGCTAGTCTGAAACTCGCCAGAACCCCACAAAGGCTGGTTATGGCGCTCGTTTGACCGACGTCAAATGCTTCGGGCTGAGCGCATGTTAGGTAGCTAAAAAATAAAACGACTTCGCGAACCGCGCCAAATTTTCGATAAACCGCGCCAATAGTGGCGCGATTGCCGGTTTCGCGGGTTTGTACTTAATCGCCGTATGAATGCTTAGGAAACCGGATTTTCCTTGTTTTGAAAGCTGTTGTAATTGGCGGGCTTTCAGTCGTGAAAGCAGGGTTCCATGCATCGCATACTTTTTACTTTTTCCAGTTACGCGTAGCACGCCACAACACGGTTGCATCGGCATAACCGACTGCGCGTGCAATGGCCGCGTTAGTCAGGCCGTCGCGTTCCTGCAGTCCTGCGACGCTGCGCTGCCGCTCCTCGCGCAGAATCTGGCGCACCGACGAGCCCTCCTCCGCGAGATGGCGTTGCAATGAACGTTGTGAAAGGCCAAGGTCTTTCGCGATGTCCGCGACGATCAGCTTTTCGTGCGCGAGCCGTCGTGTAATCAGGTCGCGAACCTGCTCGACGATGCCGTGCTGGATCGCCTCGTTCGCAATCAGGTCGGTCGCGTGGCGTTCCATCATTCGCGCCATCTGCGTATCAGCGCTTTTCAGCGAAGCATCCAGATCCTGAGGACGCAGAATCACTCCGTTGAAAGGCTGTTGAAAGCGCACCGGCACGCGAAATATCCGCGCATAGGGTTTCGTATCTGCGGGCGCGGCATGCTCGAAATGCACTTCGACCGGATTCCATGCCGAGCCGCGTACGAGCCGGATCATGTGGCACATCGTCGAAATGCTGTACTCCGCATCCTGACGACGCGGCCAGATTTGCGGACTGGCAATCTGATATGTCCAGATCGGCCACTCGTCGTCGCGCAGTACTTCACAGGTCGTCGTGTTCTGCCACGACGCGAGGGCGAGCGTGAACTTGCGCATCGCTGCGTTCAGCGTCGGCGACGACAGGAACACGAGTCCCGCCGGCCCGAGTTCCGTCAATTGGACTTCACTGCCCAGCCGCAAGCCGAGCGACGCTTCGTCCAGCACCTCCGCTGCGCGTTCGAATGCGGCCACATAACGCGTGAGCGGCAGGATTTCATACGGGTTGGACAGCAGCCTCCGGCTCATGCCGAAAGTTTCCAGCAGCGCGTCGCAATCCGCGCCAGATTGATCCAGTGCGCGCAATACCGGTCCCATCACCGCGGCGCGGACCATTGCGAAGTTGCCATTCAGCGTGACTTTTTTCATCTCGAGCGTCTCCTCCCAGTCTTCGCTTGTGGATTGCCAGGGTCATCCCTTCCTGGCGCACTTTATCGTTCAAATGGCGCGTTAAGCAAGCGCGAAAATATTATTGGGTTCCTACGATTTGCCATCGACTCAGCGTACACCGCTCGTCACTCCGGTCCACGAGCACGCTGTCCGGTCCAGCAAACTTCCTGACGGGAACCTTATGAACACGAATGCCAAGAAAGCTGCTCACACCCCTGTTCATCCGCTCGATCCGTTGAGCGGGGAAGAAATGCAGCTTGCCTGCGATCTCGTGAAAGCCGCCGAAAAACTCGACGGGCACGCGCGCTTTCCGATGGTCGAATTGCGCGAGCCGCCGAAAGCGGAAGTCGTGGCGTTCAAGACGGGCGAGTACTTTTCGCGCACGGCCTTCGTGCTGGCCATTGACCGCTCGAATGGCGCGACGATCGAATTCGATGTGGACCTGAGAGAAAAAAGAATTGCGTCGCGCCGTGTGATGCCGTTCGATCAGGCGCCTTATGGTCAGCCGCCGATCATGATCGACGATTTCATGAACGCCGAGCAGATCGTCAAGAACGACGAAGCGTGGCGCGTGGCAATCATGAAGCGCGGTCTCAGTGAAAAGGATCTGGAGCGCGTCCAGGTCGATCCGTTTTCGGCTGGCGCGTTCGATCGCGAAAACGAAAACGGCCGCCGTCTGGTGCGTTGCGTGAGCTATTACCGCGACACGCTGACCGATAATGGCTACGCGCATCCGATTGAAGGCGTGATGGCGGTGGTCGATCTGCTGGAAAAGAAAGTGATCGAACTGGTCGACGACGGCCGCATCATTCCGGTTCCGCGCGCCAAGCACAACTACGACACGCCAAGTCTCGGCGAGCCACGCAAGACCCTCAAGCCGCTGTCGATCGATCAACCTGACGGCCCGAGCTTCACGATCGACGGCTGGCATGTCAACTGGCAGAACTGGAATTTTCGCGTCGGCTTTACGCCGCGCGAGGGGCTGGTGTTGCATCAACTGTCGTGGGATGACGGCAAGAGCACCCGGCCGATTATCTATCGGGCGAGCGTGACGGAAATGTGCGTGCCCTATTCCGATCCGACCACGAATCACTACTGGAAAAGCGCATTCGATGCGGGCGAATACGGCCTCGGCAAGCTCGCGAACCAGCTCGAACTCGGCTGCGATTGTCTTGGCACGATCCGCTATTTCGACATTCCTTCCGCCGACGATTTCGGCAATGCGTTCACGATGAAGAACGCGGTATGCATGCACGAGGAAGATTACGGCACGCTGTGGAAGCACTACGAATTCCGCACGGGTGTGTTCGAAATGCGCCGTTCGAGGCGTCTGGTGATTTCTTTCTTTGCCACGGTCGGCAATTACGACTACGGCTTCTACTGGTATCTGTATCAGGACGGCACGATTCAACTCGAATGCAAGCTGACCGGCATCGTGCAAACCTCGGCGGTGGCGGACGGCGACTCGTATCCATGGGGCGGCATGATCACGCCGAACCTCGGTGGTCCGACGCATCAGCACTTCTTCAATGCACGCATGCACATGATGGTGGACGGCGAGCGCAACAGCGTCTCCGAACACGAATTCGTACCGCGTCCGATGGGCGAATCGAATCCATATGGCAACGTATTCGACACGACCCGGCAGGTGTTCAAAACCGAAAGCGAAGCCGCACGGCTCGCAAACGGCAGAACGGGTCGTTACTGGAAAGTCACTAATCCGAATGTGAAGAATGCGGTCGGCGCGAATCCGGGCTACAAGCTGATCGTGAACGACTCGCCATTGATGCTCGCCGACGAGAAGTCGAAGGTTCGTCAACGCGGCGGCTTTGCGACGCGTCACGTCTGGGTTACACCGTTCGATCCGGCTGAGCGTTATGCGAGTGGCGATTATCCGAATCAGCATTCGGGCGGTGATGGCCTGCCGCGTTATATCGAGGCAAACCGCAATATCGAGAACGAAGACCTCGTGTTGTGGCACAGCTTTGGCCACACGCATGTGTGCAAGCCCGAGGACTTTCCGGTAATGCCGGTCGAGTACGCCGGCTTCATGCTCAAGCCCAACAACTTCTTCTCGGCCAACCCGACGATGGACCTGCCGGCCGAGCGCGATCTGAACAGCGTCGAAGATGGCAAGTCCGCCGATCATGGCTGCTGCAAGCACTGATCTGCGCGTCATGCGCGGCGCGCAGCACGCGGTTGGCAAATCAGGCGTGCTGGCGGCGTGCGCGGCCGGTGCCGCAAGTGCGGCGTGCGTGCTTGTCGCTAGCGGCTGCGCGGCGTTGTCGATGCAGGCCGGTCTCGGCCAACAGGCCAGCGCGAGGTGGATGAGCGCGCTGGCTCTGGTCACGATGATGGGCGCGCCGTTGCTCATCGCGCGCTCGTCAAGCCGCTACACCACGCTTAAAACGGCCGCGACGCTGATCGCCACGATGAGCGCCATGAGCGCTGTGCCGGGGTATCTGAACGGTCTTCCACATAGCCATGCCGTTGCCGTGACGATGATCGTCGCAGGCGGCATCCTGCTGCTGTTCTGGTTGCGATCGAATTCTGGTCGCACAGCCTTCAACGCACATCACCCTGTCGACGTGTCAGTTGCGGCAGTTCGTCTGAACGGCGCGACCGTGATGCCCGCGTTGCTCGCATTGTTTGCGGGACTATCGAGCGGCAGTCTCGCGCGCTTCCAGTTATTCGCGTTGTGCGGCGCGAGTGGCGCTCAACCGTTATGGCAAATCGCGCTGCTGTTCACCGCCGTCTGCGCATTGGCCTGCATGGCAGACCGCTCGCGCAACAACAGCAACGGCATGCTGATGATGTTGTACCTCGTGCGCGCCGGCTTGATCGCCGCACTCGCCACCGCCGACAAGCCTGCGCTTGCACCATTCGCAGCGAAGATCTTTCTGCTTCTCGACTGCCTGACGATTCCAGCGCTCGCGAATCTGCGCGGCAATTCAACGACCGCATTGAGCGTGACGTGTCCCGGCATCCTGCATCACATCGGCATGGTGACAGGTGCCGCGTTATCGACCTCCCGTTACTTTTTCGGCGACGCTTTCGTCGTGCTGTTCGCGCTCAGCGCAGCAGCAAACCTGATATGCGCGGCATCGTTAGCGACGCTTTGGCGCGGGCGGCAACCCGCCTCTGCTACGCGCGAATCGTTGCCACCACTAAGCGCATTCATCCAGTCAAGCAATGCGTCACTCACTCACACGCCTGAATCAATGCACTAACGCCCCCAACGGAGACAAAGCACCATGAGCGATCACCATCCTGCTGTGACCTTGCCGCACACCATGTTCATCAACGGCGAAAAAACGCGTGGCACGTCGGGCAAAACTTTTCCGGTATTCAACCCGGCTACGTCAGAAGAAATTGCGCAGATTCCCGACGCGTCGGAATCGGATATCGATCACGCGGTCAGAACCTCGAAAGCGGCATTCGAATCGGACGCATGGCGCAGAATGCCGCCGGCCGCTCGCGAACGCCTGCTGCTGAAACTCGCTGATCTCGTCGAACAGCACACCGACGAACTCGCGACGCTGGAAACGCTGAACCAGGGCAAGCTGATCGGCTTCTCGAAGATGCTCGAAGTCTCGGGGAGTGTGCAATGGCTGCGTTATATGGCGGGCTGGGCCACGAAAGTCGAAGGCACGACCTTCGATCTGTCGATCCCGTTTCCTCCCGGCACCCGTTATAACGCATCGACCCGGCGCGTTCCTGCCGGCGTCGTGGCCGCGATCGTTCCGTGGAATTTCCCGCTGCTGATGGCCGTGTGGAAGATCGCGCCCGCCCTTGCATGCGGCTGTTCAGTCGTGCTCAAGCCCGCCGAAGAAACCCCGCTGACGGCGATCCGGCTCGCTGAACTGGCGCACCAAGCCGGCTTTCCTGCAGGCGTGTTCAACGTGGTCACAGGGCGCGGTGAGACGGCGGGCGCGGCGCTGGTCAAACATCCGCTGGTGAACAAGGTCACGTTTACGGGGTCGACCGAGGTGGGCCGCATTATCGGCCGTCAATGCGCTGAAGATCTGAAGCGTGCGTCGCTCGAACTGGGTGGCAAGAGTCCGGTGATCGTGCTCGACGATTGCGACCCGCGCAAGGCGATTGAAGGCGCGGCGGGCGCGATCTTCTTCAACCATGGGCAGGTTTGCACGGCCGGTTCGCGCCTGTATGTCGCGCGGTCGATTTACGACGACGTGGTGCAAGGGATTGCCGCCGTGGCCGACGGTATCGCGCTGGGCTCCGGCTTCGACGCAGCGACCCAGATGGGCCCGATGGTCTCCGCACGTCATCGCGACAAGGTGGCCGGCATGATCGCGCAAGGCAAACAGGAAGGCGGCGAGATTCTGTCGAACGATGCGCGGGTGGACGGCAATGGCTACTTCGTGCGCCCGACCGTCATTGCCAATCGCGCGTGCAAACCGCTGTCGGTCGTCAAGGAGGAAGTGTTCGGTCCGGTTCTCGTCGCGATGCCCTATGACGATCTCGATGAGGTGCTGGCGCAGGCAAACGCTTCCGAATATGGATTGGGCGCGAGTGTCTGGACCAATCAGCTCGACAAGGCGCTGCGACTGGTCGATGGTATCGAAGCCGGCACCGTGTGGGTCAACACGCACAATATGGTCGATCCGGCGATGCCGTTCGGCGGCTTCAAGGCATCGGGAATCGGCCGCGAGCATGGCAAGGCGATTATCGACGCCTACACGGAAAGCAAGTCGGTCTGCATCGCTTACTGAGTCGCTTACTGAGTTCCGCCTGAGCACGCGTTGAAAGACGCGTTGCCCGCGCGACGCGTGGCGATCGTGGCGATGCTGCACATGTACAACACGCAGCACGGTCCGTCAGGCGCCACGCGGGCAAGCAAGTAAAATACGGGGAGTTCGCGCCGTCGCGCGTCACCCTCCCCGGCTGAAAATCTTGAAACGCAAAATGCCCGCGCTGAATGCGCTAAAAGCCTTTGAAGTGGCTGGCCGCACGGGCAGCTTCACACGTGCCGCGGAATTGCTGAACGTCACGCAAAGCGCGGTCAGCCGGCAAGTGCGGCAACTCGAGGCGCAACTCGGCGAGACGCTCTTGCAGCGTCACCATCATCATCTGGAACTCTCGGCTGCGGGCCGTATCCTGCTGCAAGCGCTCCAGCAATCGTTCGACCGGATCGAGCTGACCGTGCGCAGTTTGCAGGAGAAAACGCACCGTAACCGTCTGCGGATCAATGCGCCTCCCACCTTCACCAGCCGCTGGCTGATGCCGCGCCTTGGGCGCCTGCGCGACGCGTATCCCCATCTTGAACTGAGCCTGTCGACACGCATCGACGACAACCTGGCCGAATCCGGCGTACTCGATTGCGCGATCCGTTTTGGCAATGGTGAATGGGAAGGTTTCGACAATCGTCTGCTGATGAACGAACGGCACATTGCGGTGTGCGCACCGGGTCTGCTCGCGCGTCAGGCGGGCCGCGCAGCGATCGATCTGAATCAGTTCACGTTACTGCACGTGCTGGCGAGTGCGGATCAGCGCTATCTCACCTGGCAGCACTGGCTGAAAGCAGCCGGCATCGACAATGTCGACACACGCGGCGGTTATGAATTCGATCTGCTGGATCACGCGATTCGTGCGGCCATTGACGGCCTCGGCGTCACCATTGCCGATCGCCACATGATCGCGCGGGAACTGGCCGATGGGCAACTCGTACAGGTGCTGAATACGCACGTTGATGGGCATCAGTCTTATTGGCTGGTGACGCGCGAGAAGCACAAACAGGAAGAATTGCCGCACGTCGCGCTGTTCCGCGACTGGCTGCAACAGGAAATCTGGCTGAGTGAACGGGCGCTCGATTCGTCGGAATCGGCGCCGTTGGGTTCGCTGAGTCAGTTGAGTCCGCTGGGTTGAGTCCGCTGGGTTGAGTCCGCTGGGTTGAGTCCGTTGAGTTGAGTCCGTTGAGTTGAGTCCTCTGCCTCAGACGAAATAAGCGGGCCAGTCAGGCCGCAGCCGCCATGTCCGCCACCACAGGTTGACACACCGATTGGCTCAGCGCGTCTTCGAGAATCATCTCAGCGCCTTTCTCCGCCACCATCATGGTTGGCGCATTGATATTGCCCGACGTGATGTTCGGGAAAATCGATGCATCGACCACGCGCAAACCGCTGATCCCATGCACGCGCAAACGCGCATCGACCACCGACGTACGCGGATCGTCACCCATCGCGCACGAACCACACAGGTGATAGATCGAACCCGATTGTTCGCGGAAATACTGCAGAAAGCCTTCACGCGTATTCACCTGCGGTCCCGGCGAGATTTCCTCGATAGTAACGGCCTGCAGTGCCGGTGACGACATCACCTTACGCACCAGTTCGCACCCCTGGATCACCTCGTCGATATCCTTCTCGGTGGTCAGCGCATTAATGCGGATCTTCGCGGCGTCTTCGGCGCGATTCGACGCGATTTCAATCGAGCCACGGCTGGTCGGCCGGCATGGATTGAACGCCAGCAGAAAGCCCGAATACGGCTCCGGTTCGAGATTCGCCTTATTGCTCTTTGGAATCCGGTACGACAGCGGGTTGAAGTACAACTGCAAATTCGGTTGCGCCTCTTTCTCGCTGCCTTTAAAGAAGCCGCCCGACTGGTTCACGCTCATCGCCAGCGGCCCTTTACGTGTGAGCAGATATTGCAGACCGAGTTTGAGCTTGCCGAGCAATGGCCGCATCTCGTCGTTCAACGTCTTCATGTTCGAACGATAGTAGAAGCTCACGCACAGATGGTCCTGAAGGTTCTGCCCGACTGCGGGCAAGTCCTTGACGAGCGCAATGCGATGCCTGTTTAGCAGCGCGCTGTCGCCCACACCCGACAATTGCAGCAGCTTCGGCGAATCGACCGCTCCCGCGGACAGGATCACCTCGCGATTCGCCACGAATCGCCGGGCGACGCCGTTCTGCATGACGCTCACGCCAATCGCTCGCTGGTTGCCGTCGAATAGCACGCGGTTGACCAGCACGTCACGTTCGACACGCAGGTTCTCGCGCGACAACGCCGGATGCAGATACTCGAAGCTGCTCGACGAGCGCTGGCCACGACGCGTATTCACGTCGTAGATACCCGCGCCTTCGAATTGCGCGCCATTGAAATCGTCACTGCGCTGATAGCCCGCCTGATCACACCCTTTCAGGAACACATGGCAGATTGGATGCGCCGCGTCTTTCATCGGCGAAATGCTGATCGGGCCGTTAGCGCCGTGATATTCCGTATTGCCCAGCGGATGCGATTCGAGCTTGCGGAAATACGGCAGCACGTCGCGAAACGCCCAACCCGCATTGCCGGCGGCAGCCCAATCGTCGAAATCGTGCGGCTGGCCGCGCACGAAGATCATCGCGTTGATCGAACCTGAACCGCCCTGCACCTTGCCGCGCGGACAATAGATCGGCCGGTTGTCGAGTTCTTTTTCCGGTTCGCTGTAGTACATCCAGTTGTAGGTTTCGTTGTAGTACGTCTTCGTGAAACCCACTGGAATCTTGAACCAGAACGAGCTGTCCTTGCCGCCCGCTTCGAGCAGCAGCACCGAATAGTGTCCCGACGCCGACAGACGATTGGCGAGAATGCAGCCCGCCGAACCCGCGCCGACAATGATGTAGTCGTAATTCATGCTCTATGTCGCCCGCAGGCGCTCAATCTATTGAATGCGTATAAAAGCGTGGGCTGGCTTCAACCCCTGGCCGGCGCGAGATCTTTCACGTCGGCGGGTTGTGCGGCCATTTGCAGATGCAGACGCTCGCCGGTATACGGCGTGTGCTGTTTCACCACTTCCATGTTCAATTCGACGCCGAGGCCAGGTTCCTGCGAAGGAATGATGTAGCCGTCTTCCCATTGAATCGGTTTCTTCAATACGGCCGCATGGAAACCGTCCCACGTGCCGATGCTTTCCTGAATCAGGAAGTTCGGTGTACAGGTCGCAAGCTGAATGCTCGCCGCTGCGCCAATCGGCCCGTTGTACAGATGCGGCGCGATTTGCGCGTAGTACACCTCGGCCAGCGTCGCGACTTTCTTGGCTTCCAGCAAACCGCCCACGCGTGCCACGTTCAATTGCAGAATCGATGCGGCGCCCGCTTCGAGCAGTTTGAAGAATTCATACTTGGTGGTGAGCCGTTCGCCAGCGGCAATCGGAATGCTGGTGTGCTGCGCGACTTGCGCCATTGCACCTTCCTGGCCTGGGGGCACCGGCTCTTCGAACCACAACGGATCGTATTTTTCGAGCCGCTTCGCCAGCCGGATCGCGGACGACGGCACCATCTGACCGTGCGTACCGAACAGCAGATCGGCCTTGTTACCCACTGCTTCACGCACGCGCCGGCAGAAGGTTTCGCAACGGTCGAGTACTTCCATCGACAGTTGATGTCCCGAATACGCGGTGTACGGTCCAGCCGGATCGAACTTCACGGCGGTAAAGCCGCGCTTGACGTTTTCAAGCGCGCATTCGGCAGCGAGATCGGGATCGTCGTAGTCGTATTCGCCACGACTGTTCTTCGGATACAGATACGTGTATGAACGCAGCCGCTGATTCACCATGCCGCCGAGCAACTCATACACCGGCTTGTTAGCCGCCTTGCCGATAATGTCCCAGCACGCCATTTCCAGACCGCTAACCACGCCCATCATGGTCAGATCGGGACGTTGCGTGAAACCGCTCGAATACGCTTCGCGCCAGAGCCGCTCGATATGATGCGGATCACGGTCCAGCAGATAGCGGCCGAATACGTCGTCGATGATGGGGGCCATCGCTTTCGGATGAAACGTCGCCGAATAGATTTCGCCGACACCCTCAATCCCGCAATCGGTCTTGAGCTTGACGAAGATCCAGTACATGCCGCCAACGTGCGGCGGCGGAACAGCGACGATATGCGTTTCGAGCGAGACAATTTTCATTTACGCACCTTCTTGACGGTTAAGCATGTTTCTCAGCGCGAGCCCGGCAAAACCGCCGAGCGCCGCCATGACGGCTACATAGCCGAAGTACAGTTGATAGCCGAAGACGCCGGGGAACGTCTGCGTCAGATAGCCGTTGATCAACGGCAGGAACACATCCGGCGAATAACCGAGTACGGAGATCAGGCCGATCGCGAGGCCCATCGTGGTAGCCGGAATATTGCAGCGATCGAGCAACGACCAGTACAGGCCACGAATCGCGTAAGTCAGAATGCCGATGAACAGCACGAGGAAAACCAGCAGTACATGGCTCGAAATGCGCGGCGCGGCCATCAGTCCAAGCAACGACAGCGCGGCGAGAAAGAGCGCAATAACCAGCACCGATACCTTCGAATAGCGGTCACCCAGAAAGCCACCGCCAATGCCGCCGATAGGACGCATCCACAATTTCAACGTGGTGATCGTGCCGGCCATCACGACCGTGAGTCCGATGTCGCCTTCATGCAGATACGCGGAAAAACTGTAGGTCGCCCAGAACACCTGATAACCGCAGAACACGATGGCCGCGACGAGCCACAACTCGGGAATGGACGCGAGTGCTTTCAATTCGACCAGCACGTTGCTGCGTTGGCGCGCCGAGCGATTGGCCACTGCGTCTTGCGTACCTTGTGGATCTTTGACCAGCGCGAGCACGACGCCCAGTGCAATGCAAAGAAACGCGTACAGGTAGACGACCATCTTGAAGCCGACTGCGACCGGCTCGCCTTTAGTCTGCGTGACCCACGCAAACAGCGTGATGGCGATGGTGGCGAGCATCGCTTCGATCAGCCCGCGTCCGCCGTCGAGCAGGCCGAAGAAACGGCCCTGCTCCTGCGAACCGGCGATCATCGTCACGCGCTTGATCACAGCCGCCCAGAACGTCAATCCCGTCGACACACCCCAGCCGCCGAAGATCAGCATCAGGATGTGAAACGACGGTGCGGTCGAATACAGCAGCCCCAGCAGGCCTGTCGCGATCAGCGAGAAGCAGATCAGCAGACGCGGTGCAATCCGGTCGGCCAGCCAGCCGCTCGGCAGATAACTCAGCAGAAAAATGGTGCCCAGCGACGAATACAGATAGCCCAGTTGACTATCGGTAATGTGGAACACTTCGAGCATCGTCGGCTGATAAACCTGCCGCAGATACAGGATCGGATAGATTGCGCCGGCGGCGAGCACCAGCAGCATCAACTGGATATAGCGTTGCGCCTTGGTTTTGTCCAACGCGGCTTGTGCGTCGCCTAATGCGGACGCTGCATGGGTTTGAACGGGCTGTGACGACACGTGAGCGCTCCTGAGAGACGCAGCGAAAGGCCGGGTCTCCAATGTGTTTTGTTTTGGATTGGCAGCACGCAGGCTGCGTTTTCAGGGATTGAAAAGAGCGCGCGCCGGGATTTTTGTGATGTAAGTGCGACGCGCGCCGCTTCGGTTTTGAACTTCAGTACTTCAATGCTTTCAGTACTTCATGACGACGAGACGGGTCTGCGTGAATTCGAGCATGCCGTGCTTGCCGTCGTCGCCGCCGAGACCCGAGCGTTTCCAACCGGCGTGGAAGCCTTGATACGGATCGGCAGGCGTGCGGTTCACGTACAACTCGCCTGCCTCGATGCCGTTGGCGACCTTCATCGCCCCGCGATAGTTCTCCGTATACAGCACCGACGACAAACCGAACTGGTGGTCGTTCGCCATCTCCAGCGCCTCGTCGAGCGTGCTGTATTTGACGACCGGCATGATCGGGCCGAAGGTTTCTTCCTGGATGATCTCCATGTCCTGATGGCAATTCGTTAGCAACGTGGCCGGATAGAAAAAGCCCTCACCCGACGGCAGCTTGCCGCCGGTTTCGAGCTTCGCGCCTTCTGCGATAGCGCGTTTCACCATTGCGTGAATCGCTTGACGCGATGCTTCGTTGACGAGCGGTCCCATCAGCGAAGGCTGTTCGCTGCGGTCGCCAAATTCCACCGCGCTCATCTGCTGTTTCAGCAGCGCGACGAAACGGTCATGCACGCTTTCATGCACATAAACACGTTCGATGGCCGTGCAAAGCTGGCCACAGTGGGTGGTTTTCGACGCGACGAGTTCACGCGCGGCTTTTTGCAGATCGGCATCCGCTTCGATGATCGCGGGCGTCTTGCCGCCCAGTTCGAGCGACGGCTTCGCAATGTTCGCCTTGCAGTAATCGAGCACTTTGCGACCGGCACCGACGCTGCCGGTCAGCGTAATCATGCCGATCTTCGGATGCGTGCACAGTGCTTCGGCGGTTGCATGATTCATCGCGAGAATGTTCACGACGCCCGCAGGCAAACCGGCTTTCTCGACGGCTTTGGCGATTTCGAATGCGGAGGTCGGGGTGTTGTTGCTCGGGCGCACCACCACCGTATTACCGGCGATCAACGCAGGCGCGACCTTGCGCATGAACGTATAGACCGGATAGTTGAACGGAATCAGGCAGGCCACTACGCCGATCGGCTCGCGATGCAGCACGAGATTTTCGTCGCGCGTATCGCTCGGAATCACTTCGCCTTCAATGCGGCGCGCCCACTCAGCGTGATAGCGGGTGATCTGGCCGGCGTAAATCGCCTCGTTGGTCGCGTCCGCGACGCTTTTTCCCGACTCCAGCGCGAGCGCTGCGCCGATGCTCGGCGCGCATTCGGTCAGCGCGTCGGCGAGTTTGTGCAGATAGACCGCGCGCTCGGCGGAAGGCAGTTTGCGCCAACCCTTTTGTGCAACGGCTGCAGCGTCGACGGCTGCAATCGCCTCGGCCTGCGTCGCGCCCGTGACGTGCGCAATGGCGGCCCCTGTGGCCGGGTTGTAGACGGCGATGAGCTCGTCGCTTGCCGGTTCAATAAACCGGCCGTTAGCAAAATTCCGATCGAGTCGCATGTCGTCTCCTGAGATGCTGGGTGCAAAAACCGCATGGTCCCTGGCACTCGATTTCATGCCAAAGGGGAATGATTGGAATTTTTCTCCTCGGCACCGCGGGCCACAAGCGAATAATTTTCTGGACAAACATTCGAAAAAATCATGTTTATCCAGGGATTTGCCTCATACGTGAAACCCATCTCGATATGCAAAATCCGGGCTTCGTAAAAAAGCAGCGGCCCGCCAGATTCGATCCGGATCAGGCCAGCTCAAGCCGCAAAGGGCCGCTCATACCAACATCTGGAGCTCTCGATGAAAAAGAACCAACTTGCCCGCGCCACCCTCGCTGCATTCACGACGCTCGCGTCGCTGGCGGCCACGTCCGCCTTTGCGCAAAGCAGCGTGACCCTGTACGGCGTGCTCGACGAAGGGATCGACTACACGAATAACGTCAAAGGCGGCGCCGTCTGGGA
Organism: Paraburkholderia metrosideri; assembly: GCF_904848625.1. GTDB lineage: Bacteria > Pseudomonadota > Gammaproteobacteria > Burkholderiales > Burkholderiaceae > Paraburkholderia > Paraburkholderia metrosideri. The sequence goes on along the minus strand of NZ_CAJHCP010000001.1, from coordinate 574,892 downwards.
AATGGCAAGCGGCTATGCGCAAGGCAGCCGCTGGGGCATGAAGGGTTCTGAAGATCTGGGCGGCGGCAACAAGGCCGTGTTCCAGCTCGAAAACGGCTTCGACGTCGGGTCAGGAAAGCTCGGCCAGGGTGGCCGGCTGTTCGGGCGGCAGGCTTATGTGGGTCTGAGTAACGACAGTTACGGCACACTGACGCTCGGCCGGCAGTACGATTCGGTGGTCGATTACCTTGCGCAGACCACGGCGAACGGCAACTGGGCTGGTTACCTGTTTGCGCATCCGTACGACAACGACAACACCGACAACTCATTCCGGCTTGGCAATAGCGTTAAATACGCGAGCCCGAACATCGCGGGCTTCCAGTTTGGCGGCGTGTACAGCTTCAGCAACGACACCAACTTCGCGAACAACCGCGCATACAGCTTCGGCGGTCAGTATGTGAACGGCGGCCTGCTGGTCGCGGCGGCCTATCTGCAGGCGAACAATCCGGGCGTGGGCTCTACGGGCGCGATCACCGCAAACGACGCGAGTTTTATCGCCGGACGCATGCGGATATTTGGCGGTGGTATCAATTACACGTTCGGCTCGGCAACCGCGGGTTTTGCGTACACCAACTCGACCTACAACGACCCGACCGGCAATGGCTACATCGGCCTGCCGCTCGTCGCAGAGGGCGGCCAACTGAATACGCTGAGGTACCAGAACTTCGAGGTGAACGGCAAATACCAGCTCACGCCGGCGTTCTTTGTCGGCGCGCAGTATGTGTACTCGCTGGTGAACTACGACGCTTCGTCGGGTAACGTCAAACCGAAGATTCACTCGGTGGGTCTGATGGCGGACTACAACATCAGCAAGCGCACCGACGTCTATGTGCAGGGCGTGTATCAGAAGGTCGCGGGCGACTCGACCCAGTCGATTCTCGACAACGCGTTTATTCCGGGCACCCAGGCGCCGTCATCGACGGATACCCAGGTTGCTGTGCGCGTCGCGCTGCGTCACAAGTTCTGACGCATTCGAACACGGCGCGTGTGAAAAGCGCGCCGGTCGGGGCAGACCGGTTTCATTTGGGTCTGCCCGAGTCTGCCTAAGTCTGCCTCACTCCTCCACCATCGCCTTCAATCGCGACAACGCGTGGTCCCACTGCTGCGAGATCACATCGAGCGCGCGACGTGCGTCGTCGAGGTGAGCGGCTTCGAATTCCCACAGACGCTCACGTCCCACCTTCACGTCCCGCACCAGTCCCGCGTTGGCCAGCACCTGCAAATGCTGCGTCACCGATTGTCGCGTGATGTCCGTGCCGGCCGTCAGTTGCGCGATCGACATGGCCGTGCCCGCGCACAATACGGCGATCAGCCGTAGACGCGTTTCGTCGCCAAGTGCTGCAAAGATCGGCGCGGATTTTCGCAGCGCCGACGGATTCAGTTTGCCGATGGACTGGCCACCGGTGGACCGGCCAGAAGCAGTTTTAACCGTTGGCGACATGCTTTTCGATGTTGACGATCTGATGGTCCCAGCCGCCGTTATTCATCCGGAACGCGTCTTCACGGCGTGAAGCGGGAATGCGGTCGAAGCCCGACTCGACGACTCGCAGCAACGTGCCTGAGTCGACCTCGGTCAGTTCGAACACGACCAGCGTGGTCGGCTCCGACGCGTAGTCATACGATGGATCGATCGCGGCCGGATGCCAGCGCCACGACAGGTGATGTTCCGGCTCGACCCGTTCGATAGCGACGGATACGACGATATGTTCATATCCGGAATACGTGAGCGTGCCCTGTACCGGCTGCCCCGCGACGAACTGCTTGCCGGTGAAATTCACGCCGAACCACGTGCCGAATTCCTCGGCATTGGACAGCGCGCGCCACACTCTGGCGCGTGGCGCTTTCAACAGAATCTGCTTTTCAATCCGATCGGTCGATGTGGTCATATGCAGCCTCCTGACTGCATATTAGGAGAGCGACTGCCGATATGCAAGGAATTGACTGCATATTGATCTTCGAGTGTGCGCCGCGAGCCCTTGTGGCCGTTCCGGCTCGCGCCACAGGACTAGCGGCGCAAATCACGCACCCGTCACACGTGTCAACGTCTCACTCCGTAGCATGCGCATGCACCACGCCCGTGTGCATCGACCACGCCATCCACGGACGGCGCAGCGCGACGATCGCCACAAACGCGCATGCGGCCAGTGCGCCGAACGTCGCGAAGCCCATCTGATAACTGCCGGTGCTTTCCTTCGCGATACCCATCACGACCGGCAAATAAAACCCGCCGATGCCGCCCGCTGCGCCGACGATGCCCGACATCAAGCCGGTGCGACCCGCCCAACGATGCGGCACCAACTGGAAGGTTGCGCCATTGCCGAGGCCAAACGCCACGTACATGCACAACAGCAGCGCGATACCGCCCGCCATCGACGGCATCGCCGCGGCGAATACGAAGTCGCATAGCGAAATGATCGCGAGCAGGAAGGTCAATGCGCGCACGCCGGAGACCTTGTCGGCGATCAGACCGCCGAGCGGCCGCACCATCGCGCCGGTCGCGGCGAGCAAGGCCATGAAGAGCCCCGCATCGATCTTCGACAGTTGATACAGGTTGGTCAGCAGCAACGCCACATACGACGACATGCCGACAAAGCCGCCAAAAGTAATGCTGTACACCAGCATGATTGCCCACGTATCGCGTTCGCCGAGCACCGACCGATAGCGCTTCGGCAACACGGCAATCGCCAGCAGTGCGCCGATCACCGGCAACAGCAGCACGCCGGTTTTTCCGGAACCGAACAAGCCTGCTTCGACCAGCAGCACGAGCACGATCAAGCCGACCAGCGTCACCGCGAAGCTGCCGAATGCGCGCAACACGCTACCCGATTTGATACCCGCATCGTTGGCCCAGAAGTACAGCGTGATCGCAGCAATCGCGAGCAACGGCAAGGCGCCGCCAGCAGCCATCTGCCAGCCATAATGCGTGGCCAGTTGCGGGAACAGGAAACCGTCGAGCACCGCGCCGATATTGCCGGCGGCAGCGAGGCCCAGCACGAGGCCCTGAACCTTCGCTGGATAGTTGCTGCCCGCCATCGGCAACGCGACCGCGAAGCTCGCACCGCCTACCCCCAGGAACACGCCGAGTACCAGCAGCATGTTGTATGACGGCACTGAGTGCATCGCGGGCAGCACGATGGTCGGCACCGCCGACAACAACACGCCCATTAACGCAATGCGTTTGCCATGCGCCGACTGATAGAGGTTGCCGAGCGTCACGCGCAGAATCGCCGCCGACAGGACCGGCACCGCGACCAGCAAACCTTGTTGCGCGGGTGTCATCGCAATGCTCTTGCTGATGAACGGCGCGAGAGGTCCATACAGCACCCACACGGTAAAGCCGGTATCGAAATAGAGGAAGCACGCGACCAGTGCGCGCCAGTCCCCGCTCTTCAGGGAGGCCATTACGTTTTTCATCAGACATCCTCACAAAACTGATTTTTCGACTGTCCGGCAGTGGCGATGAACGCGATGCACCGGCATGTCACGTGATTGAAAATACCGGCCTTGACATGCAACCTCCATGCCATCCGGGTCCGCCTTTTTGAAGCTGTTTTCAGACTCGACCGCATGCTCTTCGACACGCTGGCTACCGCGTTTTGAACCGCCGTTTCAAAGCGGCTTTCGCGATCAATAAACGTCGCGGGCGTAGCGCTTTTCTCGCGAAAGGCGGCTCACGTAGTCGAGCGCTTTGTCGTCGCTCATGCCGCCATGTGTTGCGACGATTTCCTTGAGCGCCAGGTCGACATCCCGTGCCATCCGGTTCGCGTCGCCGCATACATAGAAATGCGCGCCCTCTTCGAGCCATGCCCAGAGTTGCGCACCCTGCTCACGCATGCGGTCCTGCACGTAGATCTTGTCGGCCTGGTCGCGTGAGAACGCGACATCGAGCCGGGTCAACACACCGCTGTCGCGCATGGCTTCGAGTTCGTCGCGATAGTAGTAATCGGTGGCGGCATGTTGTTCGCCGAAGAACAACCAGTTGCGGCCCTGATCGCCGCGTGCACGACGCTCGTGCAGGAAGCCGCGAAACGGTGCGATGCCCGTGCCGGGACCGACCATGATCATCGGCGTGCCGGCGTGATGAGGCGGACGGAAATGAGCGGACTTCTGCACGAAGACCGGTACGTCGATATCGCTTGCACGGTCGGCGAGAAAAGTCGACGACACCCCTTTCCGATGGCGGCGGCCGTTGCTGTAGCGCACCGCGGAAACCGTCAGATGAACTTCACCGGGATGCGCTTTCGGACTCGACGCGATCGAATAAAGACGCGGTTGCAATCGCTTGAGCATGCCGGTCAATTCGATCGCGGTGAGGTTGACGGGAAATTCGTGCAATACATCGGCGAGTTGCTGACCCCATAGCCATTGCTTGAGATCGGCTTTGCGCTCTGCTGTCAGCAGATCGCGCAATGCGCCATTGCTGCTGCGTGCCGCGATCAGCGCGAGTGCGTCCGTACCGGGCCGCGCGATTTCGTAGTGGGTGCTGAGGGCATCGGCCAGACGCATTTCGCCGGCACCTGGAACGTGTACCGGAGCGTCCGCAGTTGCGCCGCTCAGGCTGATCAACTCACCGACCAGTTCGGGACAATTGACCGGCCATACGCCCAGTGCGTCGCCCGCTTCGTATTCGAGGCCGGCGTCGCGTGTATTCAGCGAAACATAGCGCGTGTCCTTCGCTGCGCCGTGCCGGTTCAGGCGCAGATTGCTGACGACGCGCGACGCGGCCGGCCGCGTTTTGGTCGGCACGGCACCGGGCACGACCGCATTGATCATTCCGCCTGCCGGCACCGCATGCAGCGCGGCATCCTCTTCATTGATCCGCACGATGATGCGTTCGAGCCACCCGTCTGCGCTCTGCTGATATTCACCGTCGCAATCGACGCGATCCATCAAACGCAGTGCGCCTTGCGTAGCGAGCCGCTCGTCGAGACGGCGTCCGTGACCACAGAACTGATCGTAGTTGCGGTCGCCCAGTGCGAGTACCGCAAAGCGCACGCCATCGAGACGCGGTGCGTCGTCGGCGCTCAATTGCGTCCACAGACTTTGCGCGTTGTCGGGCGGATCGCCGTCACCGAAAGTACTCGTCATCAGCAGCACGTATTGCGCTTTTGCCAGCGACGCTGCCTGATAGTCGTCCATGCACGACGTGCGGATTTCAAAGCCCGATTCCATCAGGCGCGTGGCGTAACGTTCGGTGAGCGACTCCGTGTTGCCGGTTTGCGAGGCCCACAGTAACGTCACTTTCGGTCGCGCGCGAACGATACGTACGCCGGATGCCGCTGCCGCTTCCGACGCCACAGTCGCAGCCGGCAATGCCGCAGGCGTCGCGATACCGGCGGCCCCGCTCCGGCTGTAAAGACCGGCCAGCAGACCATCCACGTACAGGCGATGGTTCGCATCGAATGGCGCGCTTGCGGGCAAAACCGGCACGCCGTCGAGCCCTTGCGCTTGCGCCGATTGCAGTGCGCTAACGAATCCGGCCAGATACGCTTTCTCCGTTTCGCTGAACGACGGCACCGGTACCTGCGGCAGTTGCAGAAGATTGTTCAGTGCTTCAATACGTGGCATAACCTGATCCTCAATGCTAGCCATGCCAGCGCTCGTTTGTACCGGGTCGGCAGCAACGGCGACAGCAGCATCCATTCGCAACTCGTCGTCACTGCTCGAAGCCGGCTCAATCGTGTCGACCGTGACCGCAGTCAGCGCGACTGCGCAGAACTTCAGTTCAGGTTGCTGCGAGACCGGGTCGATCGCATCGCTCGTTACCGCGTTGATGCACAGGTCGTCGCCGAATACGTCGTTCCAGTGCATCGGTGCAAAGCAGTTGCCCGCGCTCACGCGTTCGGTGATGACCGCGGGCAACACCGCACGGCCTCGGCGCGAGCGGATTTCGACTGGCGTCTTTGCGTTGATGCCAAGTGCTGCGGCATCTTCGGGATGAATCTCGACGAACGGTCCCGGGTTCAGCTTGTTGAGCATGGCGACCTTGCCGGTCTTTGTCATCGTGTGCCATTGATGCTGCAATCGGCCCGTGTTCAGCACGATCGGATATTCGCGGTCAGGCAATTCGGCGGGCGGCGCATAGACGCGGGCGAAAAACATTGCCTTGCCGCTGGCAGTCGGAAACACGAGTCGCGGGCGGCAGCCGTCGGGCAGTTCGTTGAGCGTCTGACTCACACCGTCGTTGAGATAGCGAATCGGATTGCGATCGGTTGAATCGGTGGCTGAAAGCGGCCATTGCAACGGCGTGTCCTTCAGCCTGCGATGACTTGCGCCGCGCAGGTCATAACCGGTTTTCGGATTCGACGTACCGGTGATTTCGGCAAAAACTTCGTCGGCGCTCGCATAGGTAAATGCAGCGGCGAAACCCATTTCACACGCGACACGCGCAATGATCTGCCAGTCCGGCAATGCAGCACCTGGTGGCTCGATGCCCTTTTGCATCAGCGTGAGATTGCGCTCTGAGTTGATCATCACGCCTTCCGCTTCGGCCCACAAAGCGCCGGGCAGGAGCACATCGGCGTAGCGATTGGTCTCGGTGTCGAGAAATGCGTCCTGTGCAATGACGAGTTCGGCCGCGCGCAAACCGTCGATCGCGTTCTGACGATTCGCTACGCTTGCCACCGGATTCGTGCAGATGATCCAGCACGCCTTGATCTCGCCCGCGGTCATTCGCGAGAACATGTCGATCGTGCCTTTGCCGACTCCCGTCTTCAAAGTCCCGCGCGGAATACGCCACAGGTCTTCGATAAACGCGCGGTCGGCGTCCACCAGCACTGAACGCTGTCCTGGCAAACCCGGCCCCATGTAGCCCATTTCGCGGCCACCCATCGCGTTCGGCTGGCCTGTCAACGAAAACGGCCCGCTGCCGCGACGACAGATCTTGCCGGTTGCCAGATGCAGATTGCAGATCGCGTTGGTGTGCCACGTGCCGTGCGTGCTCTGATTCAGGCCCATGGTCCAGCAACTCATCCACTCTTTGGCTGCGCCGATCATCTGCGCGGCCTTGCGAATATCGTCGGCGGCGAGACCGGTGATGCGTGCGACATTGTCGGGCGTGTAGTCGGCCAGAAACTCGGGCATCGCGTCCCAGCCTTCGGTCGCGTCGGCGATAAAAGCGGCATCGGTCTGGCAGTTTTCGTGCAGCAGGTGCAGCAGACCGTTGAGCAACGCGAGATCGGTGCCGGGTTTGATCTGCATGAACAGATCGGCCTTCTCGGCGGTCGTGTTACGGCGCGGATCGACGACGATCAGTTTGGCCCCGGCTTTCACGCGGTCCATCATGCGTAGAAACAGAATCGGATGACAGTCGGCCATATTCGCGCCGATCACGAAGAAAAGATCGGCATGATCGAAGTCTTCATACGAGCCAGGCGGCCCATCTGCGCCGAGCGACAGCTTGTAGCCGCTTCCCGCGCTCGCCATGCACAGACGCGAATTCGACTCGATGTTGTTCGTGCCGACAAAGCCCTTCGCGAGCTTGTTGATCAGGTACTGCGCCTCGATCGACATCTGGCCGGACACGTAAAACGACAACGCGTCTGGTCCGTGTTCATCGAGAATGCCGCGCAGGCGCGAGGCGGTCGTGCTGATTGCCTGCGCCATGGGTAGCGGCGCGGGGTCTGCGTCACGCGCATGGCGGACGAACGCCTCTTCGAGCCGCCCCGACTTGCGCAGCGCGACATGGGCGGACTGCCCCTTCGTGCACAACCTGCCGAAGTTGGACGGATGTTCCTTGTCGCCGGAGATCTTCACGACCTGGCCGCCCTCGACGTGCAGCACCATGCCGCAGCCAACGCCGCAGTAGGGGCACACGGTTTTTACGCTTGACGAGGACATAACGGGCAATGTCGTTGGAGAATAGTTTTGTCGATCAGCGCTTCACGCCGCGACCCATACCTGACCGTCTTCCACTCGCGCAGCGAACGCGCTGACGGAATACGACGGTGTTTCGACGCACTCGCCGGTGCGCAGATCGAAGTGATGCTTGTAGATCGGCGACGCGACCACGATGCGTTCGCCAAGGCTGCCAATCAGCCCGCGCGACAGCACCGCCGCTTGTGAGCCTGGATCGAAGTTTTCGATCGCATAAACGGCCGGCGTGGCATCACCGTGATTCACGTGGAAAATCGCCAGCTGTTCGCCGTTGACCAGCGCGCAGACGCCAGTGTTGGGAACGATATCGTCAAGTCGGCAGATAGCTGTCCAGGGGCGTGGCACACGATCGTTGTTCATCACGGAAGTCCAGATAAGTGCTGCAGATAGGTAGGAAAACGACTCAGACCATTTCAACGACGACAGGAATCGATGCGAGCGCCGATTGCTTCGCTTGCCGTTCTGCGTGGGTCGCGGGACGAATCTGGCCGCGTTCTTCAACAAAGGTGACGTTGCTATCGGACTCGCCGCTGTTGACGAAATGACGGAAGCGCTTGCGTGTTTCGGGATCGGTGACCGCCTTCTTCCACTCGCATTCGTATGTGTCGACCACGTGCTGCAGGTCCGCTTCGAGTTCGGCGGCGACGCCGAGCCGATCGTTGACGACCACGTCGATCAGATATTCAAGACCGCCTTCGAGGTTGTCGCGCCATACGCTGGTGCGTTGCAGGCGGTCGGCAGTCCGCACGTAGAACATCAGAAAGCGGTCGATATAGCGAACCAGCGTTTCCTTATCGAGGTCCGACGCGAGCAGTTCGGCATGACGCGGCTTCATTCCGCCATTGCCGCAGACGTAGAGATTCCAACCCTTTTCAGTCGCGATAATGCCGACGTCCTTGCCCTGCGCTTCCGCACATTCGCGCGTGCAACCGGACACGCCGAACTTGATCTTGTGCGGTGTGCGCAGACCCTTGTAGCGGTTCTCGATCTCGACCGCGAGGCCCACTGAATCGCCGACACCATAACGGCACCAGGTCGAGCCGACGCAGGACTTCACCGTGCGCAGCGATTTGCCATACGCATGCCCTGATTCGAAGCCGGCTGCGATCAGTTCTTCCCAGATGAGCGGCAATTGTTCGACACGCGCGCCGAACAGATCGACTCGCTGACCGCCGGTAATCTTGGTATAGAGACCGTATTTCTTCGCGACCTGGCCGACCGCGATCAAACCATCCGGTGTCACCTCACCGCCCGCCATGCGCGGCACGACCGAATAAGTGCCGTCGCGCTGGATATTCGCGAGGTAGTAGTCGTTAGTGTCCTGTAACGACGCGTGCTCTTTCTTCAGCACGAATTCGTTCCAGCACGATGCGAGGATGCTTGCCGCGACCGGTTTGCAGATATCGCAGCCCAGCCCGTGGCCGTGTTTGGCGAGCAATTCGCCGAAGCTGCGAATCCCTTCGACCCTCACAATGTGATACAGCTCCTGGCGCGAATAGGCGAAGTGCTCGCACACGTGGTTATTGACCGCGAGACCCTGCTTCTTCAACTCCGCTTTCATTACCTGCGTGACGAGCGGAACGCAACCGCCACACGAAGTACCCGCGCTGGTTGCGCATTTAAGCGAACCGATGTCCGTGGCGCCCGCGCATACAGCGGCGCACAAGTCCCCTTTCGACACGTTATTGCACGAACAGATTTGCGCGCCGGCCGGCAATGCCTCGACGCCGAGCGCGGGTTTTGCGTTGCCGTCCGCTTGCGGCAGGATCAGAAATTCCGGCGATGCCGGCAGTTCGATGCGGTTCAGCATCATCTGCAATAGCGTGCCGTAATCGCTCGCGTCGCCCACCATGACGCCGCCGAGCAGATACTTGCCGCACTCCGACACCACCAGCTTTTTGTACACCTGTTTGCGCTCGTCGCTGAACTGATAGGCGCGGCTGCCCGGCGTGTTGCCATGCGCGTCGCCGATGCTCGCCACGTCGACGCCCATCAGCTTCAGTTTGGTGCTCATGTCGGCGCCCGCGAATTCCGCGGAGTCGCCCAGCAATTGCTTCGCTACCGCGCGCGCCATCTCATAGCCCGGCGCGACCAGACCAAACAACTGGCCGTTCCACAGTGCACACTCGCCGATTGCGTAGATGTGCGGGTCGCTGGTGCGGCATGCGTTATCGATCACGATGCCGCCGCGCGCGCCAAGCGTCAGTCCGCATTCGCGCGCGAGATCGTCGCGTGGCCGAATACCGGCGGAAAACACGATCATGTCGGTGTCGAGATGCGAGCCGTCCGCGAATTGCATCCGGTGCGTCGCTGCTTCGCCGTCGACAATCGCGGTGGTGTTCTTCTGCGTATGTACCGTCACGCCGAGCTCTTCGATCTTCGTGCGCAGCACGCGAGCGCCGCCGTCGTCCACCTGCACGGCCATCAAACGCGGGGCGAATTCCACCACGTGGGTCTGTAACCCCATGTCGCGCAATGCCTTCGCGCATTCGAGTCCGAGCAGTCCGCCGCCGACCACCGTGCCGGTTGTCGAACGCGCGCCGCATTCCTGCATCGCTTCGAGGTCGTCAATGGTTCGGTAGACGAAGCAATCGGCGCGCTCACGTCCCGCTACGGGCGGCACGAACGGATAAGAGCCGGTCGCGAACACCAGCTTGTCGTAAGGCAGGACTTCACCGGTCGACACCGTGACGGTGCGCGCATCGCGATCGATGGCGACGGCCCTGGCGTTCAGCTTCAGCAGCACGTTCTGGCGCTCGAAGAAGCCCGGCTCGACCAGCGAAAGATCGTCCGCGGTCTTGCCCGCAAAGAATTCGGACAGATGCACGCGATCGTAGGCCGGCCGCGATTCTTCGCACAGCACGGTGATGTCCAGACCATGTGCGGCGTCTTGCGCAAGGCTCTCGACCAGTTTGTGGCCGACCATCCCGTGACCGATAACGATGATTTTCATGAGCGCGGTGTCCTCAAAGTGCTAGGGCGTCGGGCGTCGCCACCGAAGGGCTGGCGAAACGATTCCGGAAATAAAAATGGCGTCCCGCAAACCCAGTCGGTGACTGAATTCGGGGGACGCCATTGTCCTGACCTGTGCTACGGCGAGTACTTTGTGTTGCACTCGCGCCGGACCCACGTTGATCCGATGGCAAGCCTTAATGCAAAGCCTGTGCCAGGCAGATGAAATCCACGCGACAAGGCCCTTGCGCAAGGCTTCTGGATGAATTGAACGGACGTGCTGCGATCTGCAGTTGCGATACGTTTCGATGCAGCGAAGCACTTGAGTGGTGCGACGCAGCACTGAGCGCGTGCGAGAAAAGCGCGTGGCGGTGGTGCATCGACGGTGCATCCTCGGTGAGGTTTCGGCGTTGCGAACAACGTGCTGCAACGAATAGCGAAGATGTCGATGGTGGGTGGCGTAGTCCTTGCATTGTTCAATGCAAGGTCATCGCGGCAACGCAGTCGCAATGACATCCAGCCCCCTGCCACGCGCAGAAAACACAGCAAACGCAGCAACGGACAACGGCGTCCCCTCGTGAGCATCACGAGCGGACGCCGTTTTTTTATTTGATGCCGACGGGATGACGATCGTCGGCCCGGACAGAAGCCACCCGGGAAATTAAGGACACCGCGATGAATACGAACACTGGCAAGGTCACGCTATTGAGCGCAGGCCCCGGCGACCTCGATCTGCTCACGCTCAAAGCCGTCAAGGCACTTGCAGCCGCCGACGTCGTATTACTCGACGATCTCGCGAACCCCGACATCGTCACGCTCGCGCCGCAGGCTCGCGTGATCCGGGTCGGCAAACGCGGCGGCTGTCGCTCGACGCCGCAAGCGTTCATCGAGCGCATGATGCGGCGCTATGCGCTCAAAGGCCTGCACGTGGTGCGGGTGAAAGGCGGTGAAGCGCTGCTATTCGGCCGCGCCGGTGAAGAAATCGCGATCTTGCGCGACGCCGGCATTGCACTCGACATCGTCAACGGCATTTCGTCGGGCTTCGCCGCAGCGGCGGGGCTCGGCATTTCGCTGACGCATCGGCGGCATTGTCATGGCGTGACCTTCGTGACAGCGCACACGGAAGATCACGGCGAGCCGGATTGGGCGGCGCTGGCCGCGACCCGCACCACGTTGGCCATCTATATGGGAATGCGGCGCATTGGGAGCATCGCCGCTGCGTTGCTGGCGAGCCTGCCCGCCGACACCCCGGCAGCGGTCGTGCAGTGGGCCGGCGCAATCGCCGAGCGGCGTTTGCTGACCCGCCTCGACCGGCTCGCGGCGGATGCTGTCGACGCGGGCTTCGACAGCCCGGCGGTGATTCTGGTGGGCGATGCGATTGGCGAGAGCGTGGAAGCGGAATACGGGGCCGCAGCGGGGGCGCTGACGGCCGTAGACAAAGCGGATGATGGGGTGGTCGCTCAGGCGGCCTGAACTCGGGTTGCCGCCGTGCCTGGGCTGCGCCGTGCGTTTGTTGCCGGCACCAGCGTGGAGGTGGTTTAAAGCGCCGCTAAAGGCTCAAACGCCAGTAGGCAGCCTCGCGTTGAAACACGTCCCCGCTTCCGCCGACGAACTCACTTCCAGCGAGCCGCCGTGCGCCAGCACGATCTGTTTGCAGATATACAGACCGAGCCCCAGCCCACCACCGGGCGTACTGGTAGCGGGCCGCCAGTACGGTTCGAAGACTTTGGTCAACGCGTCCGACGGAATCGCATTGCCGCCATTCACCACGCTCAGCACCCACTCGCTGCCGTCGATCCGCGCTTGCACCCGCACCGGAAACTCCATCGCGCCGTGCGTGACAGCATTCCCCAGCAGGTTCGACAGCAACTGCTGGATGCGCGTGCGGTCGCAACGCACCGGTGTGCTGATGGCGATGTCGTCGGCCAGCACCCGGCCGGGATTCGCTTCGCGCGCTTCGGCGATCACGACACGCAGCGCGGTCGCCAGATCGTCGACCTCGTTGATCGACACGCCAATGCCGGAGCCCAGCCGTCCGCGCGCAAAATCCATCACATCGTCGATCAGACGCGCCATTCGCAGTGTGGTGGCCTTCAGACGCTGGCCGATTTTCACGAGATCCGGCTCGTTCTTGCGCAGCGATAGCAACTCGGCCGTCGCGCTCACCGCCGACAGCGGATTGCGCAAATCATGTCCCAGCACGGCAATGAACTGCTCGCGCAGATTCGAGGTTTCGCGCTCGCGAAGCAGCGCGGTCTCGGCCGCCTGCCGCCGCCCTTCGCTGACCAGCTGGAAGGCGATCAGATCGGCAAATACTTCGAACATGCTCACGATGCGGGCATTCGACAGATCGGCCGGCGCCGGGTCGATCGCGCAGAGATTACCGAAGTAATTGCCGTCGGGCAGAATGATCGGCACGGAAATATAGCTGCCCAGGTTGTAGATTCGGGACGTGTGATGGCCGTGATAGACAGGGTCGTCGCCGAAATTGTCGATCACGATCGAAGCGCGCGCGGCCCGTGATTCGAAGCACAGCGTGGTGTGCAGATCGAGCTGACCGCCGGCCGCGAGGCCGAAGTTCACTTCGTCCTGAACCGCGCAGGCTGTCCACGTCTGGTCCGTCACGCGAGCCACGGCGGCAAAGCCCATGCCGGTGTTCTTGCAGATCAGCCGCAGGATGGACGGCACCGCGTCGATGCGCTGAACCGCTTCGATATCGCGCGCGAGATCCGGGTCTCTGCTTCCAGACGGTAAATTATTCATAAGGCGGCGCTGCCGGGTGCCCTTGCCGGTAAGGCGTGAAAACAGTGACTTTGGTGTCCCGATTGTATCGGGACTTCAAATTGCTCATTATCAGTAACACAACCTGGGAGGCCGGATGCGCACTCACCAAGCTCGCCTCTTGATCGCCGACGACGACGCCGATCTGCTGGCTGCCTACGCACTCTACTTCAGCGCGCACGGTTTCGATATCCGCACGGCGCGCAACGGGCTGGATGCGCTGGCGGAATACTGCGCGTGGCATCCCGAGGCCGCTTTACTCGATGTCGAAATGCCCCGTCTCGACGGACGCGGGGTCGCGCGCCGGATCCGCTATGTCGCCGATACGCCCGCGCCGATGCTGGTTGCAGTCAGCGGGCTCGGCCGCGCCGAGGAAAAAAACGAGTCTCTGCGCTCGGGCTTCAACCATCACTTCGTCAAGCCGGTGCCGATGCCGGTGATACTCGCGGCTTTAAACGGGCGCACGAGACACTAACCCCGTGATGAACCGCCAAAGTGGCGGCCGCGCATCGATCAGTCGCCAAAACCAAGTTCCGCGTCGACCTCTTGCCCCACCCGCAGCCACGCGCCCGCGCCGCTCGCGATCAACGCGTTATTGCCGAACGTCACCGCGCCGTCGTGCTGCGGATTCGCGCGGTAGGTGGTCATCGTGTCGGTGGGTTCGTGGGGCCATTCGGGGTTGGGCGCGCCGGTTGCCTGATCGACGGTCGGCATCGGACAACGCGCGCACAATTTGACCAGTTGCAATTGCACGCCCTGCTCCGCTGCGCTTGCGCCGTTGACGCTCAACGTCTCCACATAATCTTCTTCGTATGCGTCGAGCCCGGTCAGCACGACATTGGGACGGAAGCGGTCGATTGAAATCGACGGCGCGCCTTTGCGGATCAAACGCGTGTTCAGGTCGTCGAGCGATGCCTGGCCGACGACCAGCAGCGGAAAACCATCGGCGAAATAAGTCGTGGCGCCGCCGACACTGCTGGTGTAGTCCGGATCGACCTGGCGTTCGCGCTCGGGATCGAAACGCAGAAGCCGCGCCGGCAGACCGAGAAAGGTCGAAAACCACGCGGCGGTTGCTTCACCGGTGTCGAGGCCGTAGGCCGCGTCGTGCCAGACGGCGGTCTGTACCTTGCGCGGTGCGTCGAGTCGGCCGGCATCGAGCGGCGTGCGCAATTCGCTCATGCCAGGTGCGCGAATGATCAGCGCGTCGGCGCCGATCTCGACCTTGATCAGCGCCATACGCGGGTACGCACGCTGCGTGAGCATCGCGCCGTCCGGATGGGTGAGCATCCAGTAACGGTCGTATTCGAGGCCCGTATCGAGCAGCCGCGCCTCGTGCAACGCAATGCCGCCGCAGGATTTGATCGGATAGACGAAAAGTTCGCTGATGGTCGGCATGGTCGGGGCGCCCTGGGGATCACAGGTTCTTATGGCGAAAACCTGATTGTAAGCCGGTCACGCGAGGCGGCCGTTTCTTCCGGTCGCGCTTGGACGTAAAATCCCCAACGGTAGCGTCGGCCCAGGACAGTCGCCAATCCATCTACAGCAAAGATTGGCACGGGCACGCGCAACAGAGAAATCGCGTTTCGCGGCGCAGGCCAGCGGGCTAGTTGCCGCCTGCGCACAAGCTGGTGACGTGGCCGGGCCGAGCCTGCAATGACGCGGCCCGGTCCCATCGTCATCTGCGTGACCGAGCGGCGGGCACCTGTTCCATTTCGCTGAAGGACGTATTGAAGCCGCGGAGGCAGCGCCTGGCGAATGCCACCGCGTCACTGGCTAGAATCACCAGCTAAAGTCACTGGCTAGAACTTGTAGAAGCATCCCTCCCATCACCGAGACAGGAAATTCATCATGCTGAGCAAACCCGTGCTGACCGTTGCCGAAACGACCCGAATCCTCGAAGCCGCCCGCGCGGAAGCCGAAAAGCATCAGTGGGCCGTCGCCATCGTGGTCGCCGACGACGGCGGCCATCCGCTCGGCCTGCTGCGTCTGGACGGCAGTGCGCCGTCCAGCTCGTACATCGCAACGGAGAAGGCCCGCACGGCGGCACTCGGCCGTCGTGAGACCAAGGTCTATGAAGACATGATCAACAACGGCCGCACGGCCTTCCTGAGCGCGCCGTTGCAAGGTACGCTGGAAGGCGGCGTGCCGGTGATCGTCGACGGCCAGGTGGTCGGCGCGGTCGGCGTGTCGGGCGTCAAGTCGGATCAGGACGCGCAGATCGCCAAGGCCGGCATCCAGGCTATTGCCGCCTGAGGCGCCTCAGCCGCCTGAGCCGCTTGTGGCCTGACGCCGCCCGCCATCCCGCAACGGCGCCAACGCACAACCGGCAGTTCCGCAATCAAGAAGCTAACTGGCAACAACGCGGACCGATGCCCCCTCATCGGTCCCATCAGACAGATGGAGCAGTCGATGACTCAGATGAACCCGCGCGGCGCCCTGCAGGTCGCCGCCAATCTCGACCAGTTCGTCGAAACCGAAGCCCTGCCCGGCACCGGAATCGACAGCGCTGCATTCTGGTCGGGTTTCGACGCCCTCGTCCACGAGCTGGCGCCCAAAAACCGGGCGCTGCTCGCCGAGCGCGACCGCCTGCAAACCGAACTCGACAACTGGCATCGCGCGAATCCGGGCCCGGTGCGCGATCTGCACGCCTATCGTGCGTTTCTGGAAGGCATCGGCTATATCGTGCCGGTGCCGGCCAGCGTCAAAGCGACGACCTCGGACGTCGATACCGAAATCGCCGAACAGGCCGGCCCGCAACTGGTGGTGCCGCTGTCGAATCAACGCTATGCGTTGAACGCCGCGAACGCGCGCTGGGGCAGTCTGTACGACGCGCTCTACGGCACCGACGCGATTCCCGACACGAACGGTGCGGAAAAGCAGAAGGCGTTCAATCCGGTACGCGGTGCTGCGGTTATCGCGTATGCGCGTCAGTTTCTCGATCAGGCCGCGCCGCTTGCCAACGGTTCGCACGCCGAGGCCACGCACTATGGCGTGGAAGCCGGCAAGCTGGTCGTCACGCTGAAGAGCGGCAAGAGCGAACTGAAGTCGCCCGCGCAATTCATCGGCTATCAGGGCACGGAAAGCGCGCCGTCGGCGCTGCTGCTGAAGCACAACGGCCTGCACTTCGAGATTCAGATCGACGCCAACGACTCGATTGGCAAGACCGATTCCGCGCATGTGAAGGACGTGGTGGTCGAAGCGGCCGTGAGCACGATCATCGACTGTGAAGATTCGGTTGCCGCCGTCGATGCCGACGACAAGGTGCAGTTGTATCGCAACTGGCTCGGCCTGATGAACGGCAATCTGACCGAAGAGGTCACGAAGAACGGCAAGACCTTCACGCGCCGGCTGAACGAAGACCGCGTGTACGTCGCCGCGAACGGCACCGCGCCAGTCGTCCTGCATGGCCGCTCGCTGCTGTTCATCCGCAACGTCGGTCACCTGATGACCAATCCGGCCATCGTGACGAAAGACGGCCACGAAATTCCGGAAGGCATTCTCGACGCAGTGATCACGTCGCTGTGCGCGCTGCACGACCGCAAACACAAGCTGAACTCGCGCACCGGCTCGATCTATATCGTCAAGCCGAAGATGCATGGTCCCGCTGAAGTCGCGTTTGCGAGCGAACTGTTTGCGCGTGTGGAAGACCTGCTGCAATTGCCGCGCAATACGATCAAGATGGGCATCATGGACGAGGAGCGCCGCACCAGCGTGAACCTGCTCGCCTGTATCGCCGAAGCGTCGGAGCGTGTCGCGTTCATCAACACGGGTTTCCTCGACCGCACCGGCGACGAGATGCACACGGCGATGGAAGCCGGCCCGATGATGCGCAAGGGCGACATGAAGTCGAGCGCATGGATTGCCGCTTATGAGCGCAGCAACGTGCTGGCCGGTTTGAGCGCGGGCCTGCGCGGCCGCTCGCAGATCGGCAAGGGCATGTGGGCGATGCCCGACCTGATGCACGCGATGCTCGAACAGAAGATCGCGCATCCGAAGGCCGGTGCGAACACCGCATGGGTGCCCTCGCCGACCGCTGCGACGCTGCATGCGCTGCATTATCACCAGATCGACGTACAGGCGGTTCAGCAGCAGCTGGAGCGCTCCGACTATGCGACAGTGCGCGACGAGCTGCTCAACGGGCTACTGACGATTCCCGTGGTCGAATCGGCGAAGTGGAACGACGACGAGATTCGCAGCGAAGTCGATAACAACGCCCAAGGGATTCTCGGCTACGTGGTGCGCTGGATCGACCAGGGTGTCGGTTGCTCGAAGGTGCCCGACATTCACAACGTCGGTCTAATGGAAGACCGCGCGACGCTGCGCATTTCGAGCCAGCATATTGCTAACTGGCTGTATCACGGCGTGGTGACGCGCGAGCTGGTCGAAGAGACCTTTAAGCGCATGGCGCAGGTGGTCGACGAGCAGAACGCTGGCGATCCGCAGTACAAGCCCATGGCGCCGGGTTTCGACACGATCGCGTTTCAGGCTGCGCAGGCGCTGGTATTCGAAGGACGTCAGCAACCGAGCGGTTATACCGAACCGTTGCTGCACAAGTTCCGGCTGGAAGTGAAGAAGCTGGGGTGAGGCTGTGGTGGACGGACCGCGTTTTTGATGTGGTCTGGCTGACAATCAAAACGGGCGCCGTGATGATACGGCGCCCGTTTTTTTTAGGTAGTTCCCGGCAATGCTTAAGCGTCGCGAAACGGCACGACGTTGCCGTTCAGCTCATCGGCATCATCAAGCCGCTTCCGCCGTGTACTGAACCGCGTCACCCGCCGGCACATTATTCTGCATATAAGCCTGCAAATAAGCCTCGAAATCCGCCTTCACTTCCGGATGACGCAGCGCGAATTCAACCGTCGCCTTCAGATAGCCGAGCTTGCTGCCGCAATCGAAACGCGTGCCGAAATAGCGATACGCCAGCACCTGTTCTTCGGTCAGCAGCGATTGCACCGCATCGGTCAATTGCAGTTCGCCACCTGCACCCGGCTTTAACGCGCGGATATGTTTGAAGATGGTCGGCATCAGCACATAACGGCCGACCACGCCGAGGTTCGACGGCGCATTCTCCGGCGACGGCTTTTCGACGATGCCCGACATCTTGATCACGTTGTCTTCCCACTCGCGGCCGTCGACGACGCCGTACGAACGGCTTTCTTCGCGCGCAATGGTTTCGACGCCGATCACCGAGCTGTGATAGTGGTTGAACGTGTCGACAAGCTGGCTCATGACGGGCTTCGAGCTATGCAGCAGATCGTCGGCCAGAATCACGGCGAACGGGCTGTCGCCCACCAGTTTCTCGGCGCACAGCACCGCGTGGCCCAAGCCGAGCGCTTCGGCCTGACGCACATAAAAGCAGTCGACGTTAGCCGGTTTGATGCTGCGCACGAGGTCCAGCAACTTCTGCTTGTTACGCGCTTCGAGTTCGGCTTCGATTTCGTAGGACTTGTCGAAATGATCTTCGATCGCGCGCTTGCTGCGGCCAGTCACGAAAATCATTTCCGTGATGCCGGCGGCAATCGCCTCTTCAACCGCATATTGAATCAGCGGCTTGTCGACGATCGGCAGCATTTCCTTCGGACTTGCTTTGGTAGCCGGCAGGAATCGTGTCCCGAGGCCCGCTACGGGAAACACGGCTTTGGTGACTTTCAGCATGGTAGGCATTCCCACATCGGTTAGAAGTTAGTGGTGTCGCGGGCCTTGCGGCCAATCGATGTCGCCCGAAAAGACTAGCAAAAATTTCAGACCGATTCACCTGTCAAATTTTCCTCGCCTGAATAAATAAATTAATTCGACTTCGATATTCCGGACTGTGGAAAATACGCGGTGAAAACAGGAAATAATGACTCATTCGAATTGAATTATTTTTCCGGAATTCTGAACTTTTTGCCAGATCCGGCTACGCGGCCCGCATGTTACGACCCGCAAGACCAACACAGACTAACCCGTCAAAGGGCTAGCGTGTGTGATGCGTTGCGGGTCGGCGTTATTCGTTGTCGTCCACTGGCGGCAGCTTGCCGGGATTCATCCGGTAACGGCGGATCGGCTCGTTGCGCAGTGCTTCGCGGTAAGCGGAGGCCGCCACGAGGATCAGCAGCACGGCAATGCCGGCGAGTAAATGCAGGTTCATGACTTCACCTCTGATCAAGAGAATCCATGACTAAAATTAGCACGACAAAAGCGGCAAATAATTCGATTATTCATCTGCTTATGCTCAATTACAATTCGTCACAAAATCGCCATTCAAATAGAATTGATCAGGCATTTTTTTATCGATTTTTTTACCCGCGTGCTGCACTAGGATGTCAGGCATCGCGGGCGTGTATGGCGTCCGGGAATCCGCTTTTTCCTCCGTCAGAAAGATAAGGACCGCGCATGAGCGACTCTGCACTGGATGCCGCCGGCTCATCCCTGCCCCTCTCTCCGCCCCGTACCGCCGCGGCAGCGCGCACGCATAGCGATGCGCGCGCCGCGAGCGCCGGCAAGGATCATGTGATCGACGCGATGCGGGGTTTCGCCGCGTTACTGGTCGCGTATTTTCATTGCCGCCAGGTGGCGTGGGTCGGCATGCAGGCTTTTCACCAGAGCGTCGGGCATTCATTGAGTGTCGGCGCCATTGCCGCTTATCTGACGTTCCCGATTGCGTGGGGCTCGGCGGGCGTGCCGATTTTCTTCGTGATCAGCGGCTATTGCATTCATCGCGGCGGTGCGCTGCGGCTGGCCAGCAATCCCGATTACCGGCTCGACACCGGCAATTTCTGGGTGCGGCGTTTTGCGCGCATCTACCCGGTGTTGCTGGCGGCGCTGGTGCTGACATTTGCGCTCGACTGGTTCAGTCTGCAACTGCCGCCTGTCAGTCACAAGATTCGCGAGATCGGCTGGCAGTCGTTCGTCGTCAATCTGCTCTCGCTGCAAGGCGTCGCGGGTAAAACCTATGGGTCGAACGGCGCGCTGTGGACGCTGTCGCTCGAAGTGCAGTTCTATGCGATCTATCCGTTGCTGTTCGCGCTGCGCCGGCGAATCGGCATGACGTCGGTGCTCGCCATCGTCGCGGTAGTCAATGTCATATCCGCCTACGTGCTGGAGCGTCACGACATCCAGTTCTTCACGTCGTACTGGTTTTCGTGGACGCTCGGCGCGTGGATCGCAGACGCCAGAACCCGTCGCGCGTCCGACGCCCGTTCGTCGATCTGGCTTTACGTGCTGGCGGCGGCTTTTATCGTGCTAGGTTGCGTGGCCTTCCACTTTGGCCAGTACGGTGCGTTCCAGTTATGGGCGGTCGGCTTCGCGTTCTACCTCTATAAAGCACTGGAGCGCGGCAGCGGCAATCAGCGCGAAACGTTCGGCACGCGTTGGCTGTCGCGTTTCGGCGACTTCAGTTTCTCGCTGTATCTGATCCATCTGCCGATCTTTGTGCTGCTGTCGTCGCTGCTGTTCCGCTCGTCGCTGCAAATGTCGATCTGGCCATCGTTTGGCTACATGCTGGTGGCCGTGCCGGTTGCCTATGTGTTCTACCGGCTGGTCGAATTGCCGGCGATGAAGTGGTCGGCCAGTTTCAAACCGAAGACGGTACGGACACCGGTGTGAACTCGCGGGCCCGTCTCTGCGGGCCTCAAAACGAACGAAAAAAACGGAGCGAAGGTCCTTGGATCTTCGCTCCGCTGCGCCAACGACAAGAACCGGCCGAGCCCTTGCCTACCCCCGCGTAAAAACCGTTGCGCTCACCTTCGGCGCGCAAGCATCTGCCACGCCTCACCTCATTTCATCTGCCAGTAAAACCGGGCCGCCATAAAAGACTGCGGGAGACCCACCAAGGCCTCCCCAACCGCTTTTAACGCCCCGCCACGCCTTTCAGAATCCGCGCGACACCTTCGACATACGTTCCAGTGCCAAAGCGGCTCAGCGCCGTCTGATAACCGTTTCTGACCAGGCGATTGCGCAGTTCGTCGTTCGAGCGCAGCTCCGCGAGCGTATCGGCCAGGCCGTGCGCGTCGCCAGGCGTGCACAGCACGCCGTTTTCGTAGTCGTCGATGATCTCGAGCACGCCACCCGCGCGAGCCGCCACGACCGGGCGCTGCGCCAGCATCCCTTCGACGATCACGCGGCCAAACGGCTCAGGCGTGATCGACGTGTGAACGACAGCATCGACGGCACACATGCAACCCGGAATATCGTGCTGGAAACCGAGGAAGTGGACGCGCTCGCCCAGATTGTGTGCGGCGACGAACGCATGCAATTCGGCTTCGTACTGATCCTCGCCGAACAGCGGCGCACCGACCAGTACCGCATGCATCTGCGGATTCAGAACCATGGCTTCCAGAAGAACATGCTGCCCCTTCCAGCGCGCGAGCCGGCTGAACGAACCGACCAGAAACGCGTTCTGCGGCAGCCCCAGCAGGTCGCGCAGCGTGCCTTGCGGCACGCCCTGCAACGCGTCGAACGGTGCCGACGAAATGCCGTTGAACACGACATCGATACGCTTTTCGTCGAATTGCGTCAGCTCCACAAACGCACGCGCCGACGCCGCCGAATTGGCGATCACATGCGTCAGGCCGAGCCGCGCGCACCACTTGATGATCGCCAGTTGCTTGGCGCCGAAATGCTCGGGGCTGACGATATCGCGCAGATGCCAGACCACCGGTCGCCTCGCCAACTTGCCCGCAATCGCGCCGATCACCATCGCGCGTTGCGTGTTGGCGTAAATCACCTCGGCGTTGCGCGCGCGTCGCGCGGTGGCGCGTACGAGCGACAACAGGCCCTTGATCGCCTGCCCCTTCGGCAGCGAGCCGCCCTGTTTGCGGACATGCTTCAGCGCCCCTGCATCGAGCACGTTGACGGTGACGCCCGCCGAATCCAGCGCGGTGCGGAACGGGCCGTCGTCGAACAGCACGACCTCGATGCGCGAGCGCAGCGCCTTGACGATTTCCAGCAGCGACAGTTCGGCGCCGCCCAGCACCCCGCTTTGATCGACGGCAAGAATGCGCGGCGCGCTAGCGACGGGTTCAGCCTTATAAGGCACGTAGGCCGGCAGCCTCGCGCCGCGCAGCGCAGGCACCGCAGCCAGCACATGCGAGAAAAAGCGTTCGCGGAAATTCGCGGCGGAGAACTGCTCGGCGTTGGCGCGGCAGTCCGCTGCTGAAAAGCGCTTGATGTGATCGTCGAAACGTTTGACTGCCGTGATGATCGAGTCGGCATTCTGTTCGTCGAAGAACATCCCGGTTGGCCGGATTTCGGACAGATCACGCACGGTTTCGAGCGCTCCCCCTTTGCCGTACGCAATCACCGGCGTGCCGCAGGCCTGCGCTTCGACCACCGAAATGCCGAAGTCTTCCTCGGCGGCGAACACAAACGCTTTCGCGCGGCTCATCCGGTCCTTCAGCACCTTGAACGGCTGATAGCCCATGATCTCGACATTCGGCCCCGCCTTCGCACGGATTTTTTCCATGTCGGGGCCGTCGCCGATCACCACCAGTTTGCGCTCCGGCATCCGCGCAAACGCTTCGACAATCAGGTCGATTTTCTTGTACGGCACCATCCGCGACGCGGTCAGATAAAAATCTTCCTTGTCGGTACAGAGCGAAAATGCTTCGACATCGACCGGCGGGAAAATCACCTGTGCGTCGCGCTGATAGACCTTCTTGATGCGTCGCGCGATGAAGTCGGAATTCGCGACGAAGCCGTCCACCGAATTCGACGTGCGGACGTCCCAGTTGCGGATGTAATGCAGAATCAGCCGCGCCAGTGCCGATTTCGGGCCGCTGGTCAGCTTCGATTGCTGCAGATACTGATGCTGCAAGTCCCACGCGTAACGGATCGGCGAGTGCACGTAACTGATATGCACCTGGTCGGGGCCTGTGAGAATGCCTTTGGCCACCGCGTGGCTGCTGGAGATCACCACGTCGTAGGCCGACACATCGAGTTGCTCGATCGCGAGCGGCATCAATGGTAGATACGAGCGGTATTTTTTGCGCGCCATCGGCAGCTTCTGGATGAATGACGTGGTCACCGACTTGCCGCGCAAAAAACTGCGGTCGTCGAGAAAGTCGACGAGACTGAACAGATCGGCGTCCGGAAAGCACGCGACGATCTGCTCCAGTACTTTTTCCGCACCGGCGTAGGTGACGAGCCAGTCGTGCACGATCGCAATGCGCACGGTTTTGTCGGTACGCAGTGCAGCGCGGCGCGTGGCGGGCTGTACGCCGGGCACGCTCGTGAGTTCGCTCAGAGCACTGCGCGTCGCCGGTCTCAGCACGGCTTCTTCAAGGACTTCGTGGTTCATGCGCTTTTCCTCGGATTCAGTCGCAACAGCAGTGAACGCGCAAGATTGCGCAAGGCGGGAGTCATCGTGATCGACCACGCGATATTGGCGGCGACCATCAGAACGCCGGCGGCAATCGCCATGGTCAGACTCGGCAGGAAGCTGGCGAGCCACAGGCTGGCCAGCAGGAAAGCGAGGTGCGCGAGCATGTCGAGGGCGATCTGGCGTGCCCGGATCGCCGCGAAATGCAGCAGCACCGCATAGTCGAATAGCGCGCGGGCTGCGACCGCTATCGCTGCGCCGGTCAGGCCGAAATGCGTGATGCCGAACCACAGCGCGGCTGCAAATAGCGGCAGTTCGAACAAACCGACCCGCGCGGCCGTGGCCGGATTGACCTGCGACTGGATCAGAATCCGCGTCACGTTCGCCTGGCCGACGAGCCACACGGCGACGATCATGATGCGGCCCACCGGAGCCGCCACAGTCGCAATTTCATTGCCGACCCACAGATGCAGAAACGGTTCGAGCACGAGCATCGCCACCAGTGCGACCGGCGTGAATACACCGTTCAGAAACTCGAGCGATTGCTGCGTGATGGTGTCCGCATCCGCACGCCCCACCGCGGACAAACGCGGAAACAGCGTGCGCACCAGCGCGGTCGGCACGATGTTCAAACGCGTCACAAGGTTCTGCGGCACCGTGTAATACGTAACGAAACGCGCGCCGAGGCTCGTGCCCAACATCACGCGATCGAGCGAGTCGGCGATCATCGTGGTGACACTGGCAATCAACATCCAGCCGCCGAAATTGAACAGCCCCTTCGCCACGCCGAATTGCGGCGGCAATACGCGGCGAATTTCCAATACCTTCAACGCCGAGCGGCCCAGCAGAAGCGCGGCGAGAATGCGCGCGAACACCGCTGCCGCGAGGACGTTTTGCAAGGTCGCGCCCATCCACAGCGCAGCGCCGAGCGGCAGCAACTGGAACAGAAACGTGCCGATGGTCTGGTTCGTGTTGTAGACGCCAAAGCGCTCCGCACCATTGATCGCACCGGCAAAGACCCACGACACGTTGGCAATCGGAATCGCCACCGCGAGCCATGGCAGCGCCATATACACCTCGTGCTGCAACTCGGGCGATACCTTCGTGAAATACGCGGTGTAAAGAAAGGCACCGAAATAAATGATCAGGCCGCCGATCACACCGGTCGCCAGATTGAGCCACGTTGCGCTCCAGAACACCCGCACGCTCTCTTCCTTGTCGCCGGACGCACGCGCCTTCGAGATGTGGTTCTGCGCGGCCATGCTCATGCCGAGATCGAGGATCCCGAAGTAGCCGATCAAGGTCCACACGAGACTGATCACGCCATAGCGCTCGACGCCGAGCAGCTTGATATACGACGGCACGGTCACGAGCGAGACGAAAGTCGGCAGTACCAGCCCGAAGAAATTGATCGCTACGTTCTTGAGAATGCCTTTGTCCATCGGATGCCTTGGGGTTGACTACGTTTGCGTTGCTGATGCTCTGACTTCACGGTTTCCAGCGATACATCATCACTTTGCCCCGCGCGTCTTCTTCGACGAACACGAGGTACTCGCCATTGCTGCGTTTCGCCGCACTGATACCGTTGGGCACATCGACCCAACCCGACGCGCGTCCCACTTCCGCGCCTGGCCGGATCACGCCGAGCTCCCTGCCGCTGTCCTTGTCCCACACATGCACCGCACCAACCGGCTCGACACCGAAGATGTATTGCCCTTCGACGGTCACGCCGATGATCGTGGCAATCGGTTTGCTCTGTGTTTGCCAGGGCAGCGTGATTGCGTATCGCTGCACCGGATTGCCGCTCGACCATTTGTCGTAGCGCACCAGCACACGGCCGGTTTCCTTCCAGAAGCCGCGATCGAACGGCAGGTCCGACGTATAGCCGGTCACGTACAGCGTGTCGGTAGCCGGTTCGTAGATCGCCCGATGCAGTTCGGTGAACGGTTGCGGCACCGGGTACTGCGTCATGTTCGAATACGAATAAACGGGGTTGCCCTTCGCATCGAGTCCGCCGAACCGGAAGCGGTTAATGCCTTTGTTGTCGCGCGTGCGCCAGATGTCGCCTGCGGTGTCGACCCACCAGCCCCAGCCGCCCGCGAGCTTGGTGCCGGTCGTGTTGAGCGTGAATTCGTCGTTGTCGAACTTGCCGTCGCCGTTCACGTCGCGCCAGATCCAGTCGCCGCCGGGCGGCGCATTCGGCACTTTGGCGACCGCGCGCTCACGTCCGGCGATAAAGCCGGAGGGAATGGCTGTTTCGCCATCGTGCTGCGGATCGAAGCGGTAGATCTTCAGATGATCCGCATACATGTCCGTCAGATACAGGAAGGTATGGCCCTTCAGTTTGCGGGCAATCGGCAGGCCCGGATATTGATCGGTGTGGAAAACGGGATCGTCCGGATATTTGAAACGGTTCGACAGGAAGCCGGCATATTTCCAGTCCTGTCCGGCAGGTTTCGTCAGATCGAGTTCGAAGCGTTTGTTGCCGGTATAAACGCTATCGGGCCGCGACGGATCGATCCACGCGCCATCGACGAAAAGCAGCCCTTGTACCTGCCAGTTCTGTTTGCCATCCGCCGCATAGCTTTCGAGGGTTGCGCCGAGGCCCGCGCCGATCGGGTCGTAATGCGGGCCGATGCCATTGGTCGACACGTACACGTTGCCGTGCGCATCGACGCCGACACCCGTCAGGCCGTTGAAGCGCCGTGGGCCCGGTTTGCCTGCAACGCCGCTGAAAATGCCGCCGCGCTCGCCTAACGAGCCCGCTTCCCTGTAACCGCCATTGCTCTTCGCGAAGAACACAACCTGCTGACGTGGGCCGTTATCGGCGATCAGGATGCGGCCTTGCGCATCGACGGCGAGGTCGACTGCCACCGTATCGGCCGGCAGCGTGAAGTTCTCGTCGATGCGTTTGCCCGCCGCGGTGTAATGCTCGACCTTCGGCGCGCGATCGGTGCGTGTGCCGCTCAGTACCCACAGCGTGCCGTCCGGCGCCAGCGCGAGGCGGCCAGGTTCGTGCACGCTCCACGTGTTTTTCTGCTGCATCGTCTCGGCGTCGATCACCTCGATGCGATCGTGCGTGGTATTCGCCGCATACAACGTGGTGTCATTGGCCGCGAGGCCGCCAATGTCCGCGTTCGTGCCGCTCGGCACCTCGTTCATCATCAGGAAGGCGGCGGCGAGTTGCGCATGCGGGTCGGCCTTATTCGCAGCCGGCTGGAACGGCGCCGCACGTTTCGTATCGGCGATATCCCGGCGCGAAATGCCGAACCACTGCTTGCCCTTGTCCGGCCACACACCCTGCTGGACCAGGCGGCCCTTTTCATTGCCGACCGCAATCGCCACAAACGCATACTTGCGATTCACAGCAACCGCACTGCCGCCGGCATTGCCCCAACCGTGCGTGCCGCCCGCAAAGCCGAGCATCTTGCCGTTCTGATAGACGCTCGCTTCAGCACCGCTTTCATCCCACGGCGCGTTCGTATACACCTTGCCGTCGGGCGCAACCGCGATCGCGGTGATGTTGATCTGCGCCCAGGTGCCGTCGCCGAAACCGAACGTATTGCCGATCCACGACGTCTTCGCGTTCAATGCCGTCTCAGCGCAAGCCGTGAAACTGGCTGATCCAGCAGCCAGTCCAGCGGCATACGCGAGTACAGCGAGCCAGCTTTTGAACGAGAAACGGCGCAAGGTAAGTCCTCCAGTCAGCGACATGTCGCGCGTCGGGCATCGCCCACGCGGCTAAAAAATTCAGTGATGTGACGGATCGGTCCGTCAGAGGCCACGCAAGAACGTGTGGCCGGTTCGTGCAGGAAAGGACGTCGGCAAAGCAGCACTTCAACGAGGCACTTCAATGCGACTGGAAAGAAACCGGCAGCGAGCCGCCGAATGCGGCCCACGCGCCGTCCCTGGACCTTCAGTCCGCACGGCTCACATTACGCGGAAAAAACACCGCAACGAAAATCGAAAATAATTCAAAAATATTCGGCGCTTTAAGCGGCGTGAAAGAAATCGATTTAAAAATCGAATAAGCCGGAATGCATTGTGAAGCGGATCCCGTCGCGATGGGTTTGCCCCATCTTTACCGATGCCGCGGTGTACGCCAAGAATTTATTACGCACTGCGCCATCGTTATCGACCAAGCATATAAATCCATTTCGAATGGGTAACGAAACACCCTGTTGCAATCTGATTCATTTATCCAATTCATTCCCGTTTTTTCGCGATTTTATTTTCCCTAGAATCGATTGCACTTCGGTTGCGACGCGAATCGTTCGCCCGGCCCATCCGCTTCACACCATGGACGGTTCATGACTGCTAGCGCATTGCCCCTCGCGCCCACCCACTCCCGCATCGTGCAGCTCGATGGCCTGCGCGCCATCGCCGTGCTCGCGGTATTCGCGCAACACGCGTTGAAAGCGCCGCTGTGGATGGGTGTCGATCTGTTTTTTGTTCTGAGCGGTTTTCTGATCAGCGGCATCCTGCTGGATCGCAAGGCCCGTGAGCAATCGTATTTCGGCTACTTTTACGCACGCCGCGCACGACGCATCCTGCCGCCGTATGTGCTGCTGATGGTGGTGTCGTCGGTTCTGTTCGGCCTCGGCTGGGCGCAACACTGGTACTGGTACACGTTTTTTGCCACCAATATCGGCGATGCGCTCAATCAGAGCGGTCATGACAGCCTGAACGTGCTGTGGTCGCTCGCGGTCGAGGAGCAGTTCTACATCTTCTGGCCGTTCGTGATCCTGCTGGTGCCCGAGCGCGTGCTCGGCTACGTCGCTGCCGCGCTGATCGTTCTGGTGCCGGTGCTGCGCGCGGTCGCTACGCCGTGGTTCGATTCGTTCTGGCCGATCTACTACCTGACGCCGTTCCGCATGGACCTGCTCGCGGCCGGCGCGTTGCTCGCGGCGGCGGTGCGACGCGATCGCAATGCGCTGGAGCCGTTCAAAGGGCTCGCGGTCCTCGGTTTGTTCGCGGCGCTAGCCGTGCTCGCGTGGCTGCATCTGCACTTTCCGCGTTTTCGCGCGGCTAATACGCCGTTGTCGAACGCGGGCCTCTACAGCGTTTCGTTGGTGCTTTGTACTTCAATCGTGGTCATCGCCCTGCAAAGCAAGGGCATCGTCAAACGGCTGCTGTGCAATCCCGTGCTGGTGTATATCGGCACGATCAGCTACACGATCTATCTGATTCACCTGAGCGTGCTGTACATGCTGTGGCCATTGCATCTGAATCGCTATCCGAGCGCCGCGCTCGCACTCGCGATCACGTTGCTCTACGCCAGCTTCACGTGGTTTGCGTTTGAAAAGCGGCTGATATTCGGCTCGGCGCACAAGAAAGCGCAGGCGCGCGTGCAAGTGACGGCCAATGAGAGCGTCGCCACGGCGGGCGCCGCGCGGCAAGCGCCGCAAAGCCGCGCATGAGGCGGCGGGCATGGCTGGCGGCAAACCTCTGCATGCTGGCTACACCTGCGCTGACGACGTTCGCCGCCGCTGCACGCACGACGCCGCCGCCGCCTGCGCAGGTCGTGATCGAAGCGTATGGCGATTCGACCACGCTCGGCATTACGTGCGCCAACGGCCATTGCGGCCCGCAGCCGCAAAACGCCGTGTCGTATCTGCAGGATGAATTGCAAACGCACCACGGCGACCAGGTGCGCGTCACGAACTACGGCGTGGGCGGCACGATGGCCACGCAATTGCGCGACGGCACGGGCAACCGGCGTGCGGGGCCGACAGCGGGCTTGCCCTGGCAGGCGCGTCTTGCAGCGTCGCCAGCGCAGATCGTGTTGATCAACTACGGCATCAACGAGGTGATGCAGAACCAGACGCCCGAGCAGTTTTATGCGGCAGAAACAACGCTGGTAAAAACCGCTCGCGCGCTCGGCAAGCAGCCGGTTTTGCAAACCTCGAATCCGCTGCCCGATAACCGACTCAATGCGCGGCTCGCCGCGATGGTAACGATGACGCGCCGCGTCGCGATCGAACAACAGGTGCCGCTGGTCGACCAGTTCGCTTATGTGAGCGGCCTGCCCGACTGGAAGACGTTGATGTCCGACGGTGCACACCCCAAGCCGGGTTTGTACCGGCTGAAAGCAGAACAGGATTATCAGGTCGTCGAACCGCTGGTGCGGCGACTGCTGGACGGCACGCGCTGAAGCTCTTTTTCAAGCGCGCTACGCGATTCGACCGAATCGCGTGAAGCGAAACGACGCCGAACGTGCTTCTGAAATGCGCTTCCGGGTGTGCCGAAGAAATGCGCCAGTCAGGCGTGAATATTTTTTATTAATTAACCCATATTGAAGGCGAGCTATGAGCCAACCACGCAAAGCGATCATTACCGGCGTATCCGGGCAGGACGGCGCCTATCTGACCAAGCTGCTGCTCGAAAAGGGCTATCACGTGACCGGCACGTACCGCCGCACCAGTTCCGTCAACTTCTGGCGCATACGTGAGCTCGGCGTGCTCGATCATCCGAATCTGCGTCTGGTCGAACACGATCTGACCGACCTCGGCTCCACGCTGCGACTGCTCGACAATACCCAGGCCGACGAACTGTACAACCTCGCCGCACAAAGCTTCGTGGGTGTGTCGTTCGATCAGCCCGTGACCACCGCCGAAGTGACCGGCATCGGCGCGCTGAATCTGCTCGAGGGGCTGCGCATTCTGAGCCCTAAAACACGCTTCTATCAGGCGTCGACATCGGAAATGTTCGGCCTGGTCCAAGCGGTTCCGCAACGCGAAGAGACGCCCTTCTATCCGCGCAGTCCGTATGGCGTTGCCAAGCTGTTCGCCCACTGGTCGACGATCAATTATCGCGAGTCGTACAACCTGTTTGCGAGCAGCGGGATTCTGTTCAATCACGAATCGCCGCTGCGTGGCCGCGAATTCGTCACGCGCAAGATCACCGACACGGTTGCGAAGATCAAGCTCGGCAAGCAGGACGCGCTCGAACTCGGCAATCTGAGCGCAAAGCGCGACTGGGGCTTCGCACTCGAATACGTGGAAGGCATGTGGCGCATGCTGCAAGCCGATGAACCGGACACCTTCGTGCTCGCCACCGGCCGCACCGAAACGGTCCGCGATTTTGTGCGGATGGCGTTTGCCGCAGCGGGTTATCAGATCGAGTGGTCGGGTAAGGAAGAGCGCGAAACCGGTATCGATGTGGCGACCGGCAAGACGCTGGTGCGCGTGAACCCGAAGTTCTATCGCCCGGCTGAAGTGGAGTTGCTGATTGGCTGCGCGGATAAAGCCCGCGATACGCTCGGCTGGAAGCCTGAAACCACGCTGGAACAGCTTTGCCACATGATGGTTCATGCAGACATTGGCCGTAACGAGCATCACGAGACGTTCTGATTGACGACGACGCGCGGCCTGAAGGCCGCGCTCCTTTGTCCCGGTCAGACGCAAAAGAACGAGGCCCGATCGCTATGATTCGGGCCTCGTTTTTTATTTCCCTGCGTGAGATGCGCGAGATGCGCGAGACTCAGTGCACTTCGCCTGCGCGAATCGCCTCGCTATACACCGACGCCACCCGCTTCGCGATCACCGAGTTATCGAAATTGTCGCGCGCATAACGGCGGCACGCTTCGGCATCCGGCAACTTCAATGAGCCGTTCAACGCACCGGCGAGTCCATCCGCGATCGCCTTCGCGCCCGTCTCCGGCAGCACCAGATTCGGCGACAATCCCGCCACCGCTTCCGGCAAACCACCCACCGGCGTCACCAGCACCGGCGTGCCCGATGCCAGCGATTCAACGGTAATCAGGCCGAAGCCTTCCAGCGCGACCGTCGGCACGACGCTGATATTCGCCGCGCGATACAACGCCGCGAGATGCTGATCGGGCACGAACCCCAGCAGCTTCACGTTGTCTTCGAGACCCGCTTCGGTGATGCGTGCCTGCAATTCGCCTTCGAGCCGCCCTTTGCCGGCGATCAGCAGCAGCACGTCGGGCGCGCTGTGCTTGAGCAGCTTCACCGCATCGATCAGATCTTCCAGACCCATGCGGCGCACCAGGCGTCGCACTGCCAGCACGATCGGCCGGTCTTGCGGCAATTGCAGCTTCAGACGTGCTTCAGCCGGCGTGATAGGCAGATTGAACTGCTCGACGTCGACGCAACCGGGCACCACGCGCACGCGCTCCGGTGCAATGCGATAACGGGAAGTCAGAATCTTGCCGAATGCTTCCGACAACACGATCAATCGCGACGAACGCGCATAGACCGATTGCTCCAGATAGCGCTTCGCGCGCTGACCGAGCGAGTCCGCGCCTTCAACATGGCTCTCGTCGGCCCACGGTCCCTGAAAATGCGAGACCTGCGGAATGCCGCGCGTCACGTCGAGGCCTGGAAACGTGTACAACGCAAAGTGCGACGAAATCACGTCAGGACGCGACGTGCTGATTTCCTGGCGCAGCGCCCGGCGTGCCGCCATCAATCGCAACGGCAGCGATTGCGCAGCCGAGCCGAAGCCGTTGATGGCGCCGCCCGTATCGGCGGCGACTTTCGGCGAGCCGGCCACCACGCCGCGCACCGCGACGCCTGCGCCCGGCAATGCGCCGACCAGCGAGTAGTACATGCGGTCAAGGCCGCCCGCGCGCTCGGGAAACCAGTGCATCCCGATCTGCAGCGATTTGATTGAGCTCGTCGTCATGGTTATTGCCCCTGTGCGTTCTGAGAGTTGTGTGGGTAGTGCGCCGGATCAATGGATGGCAGGGTAAGGAACCGCCATCTCACTCCGCGCTCTTCTGTCCGGCCAGCGTGTTCAGCGTCAGCGCATCGGTCTTCGCCACCGCCGACGCTTCCGCTTCGCTGCGCTGGCGATTCTTCTGCTGCCCCGCCAACTGGCGATACAGCGCGATGTATTGCTCGGCCATTCGTGCCCAGCCGAAACCGGTCGCGAGCTGATTGGCAGCGACGCCCATCGCGAGCCGCGCCTCGTCGTTCTCCGCGAGACGTGCGACCGCGCCGGCCAGCGCCTTGGGATCGTCCGGATCGTCGAGCACGATGCCGCAATCCGGCGTGATGATTTCAGCGCCGCCCGCCGTGCGCGCGGTGACTACCGGCAACCCGGCCGCCATCGCTTCGAGCAGCGACAGGCTCATCGCTTCGTAACGCGACGGGAACACGAAAGCGTCGACGGAATGCATCAGCACGGGCATCTCTTTCACGAGCCCAAGAAAATGCACACGATGCGCAATGCCCAGCGCCTTCGCCTGTTCCGGATACGGACTGCCCGGCAGATAACCGGCCACGGCAATCTGCACGTGATCGGGTAAATGCTTCAAAGCGGCCAGCACCGTGCCGAGGTTTTTACGCGGCGTGCGCAGATCGCCGACGAACAGCAGCAAAAACGCGTCCTTCGGCAAATTGAATTTCTCGCGATTGCCGGTGGCCGCCGCAAATCCCTGCGTGTCGACGCCGTTGTAAATCACGTCGACGCGGTTATCCGGCGTGAGTCCGATCGCACGAATCTCGTCAGCGACCTTTTGCGACACAGCGGTAATCACCTTCGAGCGGCGGTAAGCCCAGCCTTCGAGCAACGCGTTGCAGCGCGTATACACCGACTGATACGCGGACCACACGCCCTTCGTGAGGCCGAACGGGTAGTACTTGCTGCCGAACCAGCCGCTATGCACGAAGTGCGACGTATTGACGTCGGCCGGCATCCACGTGATGAAGCCGTTCACGTGCAGCACGTCGAATTCGCGGCGATGCGCGCGCAGCCATAACGCGCTCTTTAACGCGAACACCTGCTGGCGTAGCAGATTGGTGGGCCACCAGCGGCCGATTTTCACCGGTACCCAGCGGACATTCGGATGCGCCAGCAATTCCGGCGCGACGTGCGAGGCGACCAGCGTGACGCCGATGTTCTCGTCGAGAGCGGCGCGCGCGATCTCGTGGTTGACGCGCCCCTGGCCGTCGTTATGGCGCACGACGTGCGTGACAATGGCGACTCTCAATCAGTGCCTCCGTGGAGAATAAGCGTGCGTCGGCGGTTCATCTTTTCGTAATGAACCGCGGAAAGGATCGAAAAAACACCCATGAAAAGCAGCAGGCCGCCGGTGCCGACCAGTGAGTTGGTGAACACCAGCATCGCGAAGGTGGCGAGGCTCAGGCTCAGGCACGCGGACACGAATTTGTCGTCGCGAAGTTTGAACGACGCGAGCACCGCGCGCGTCACGAGCCAGATGATGCCGGACATATAAAGCAGCGTGCCCGGCCAGCCGAGCACGAACGGGATGTTCATCACGCCGCTGTCGAAGTTGCCGTACTGGCCGAGTTGACCGCCGTCGTTCGAGAGCTTGGTGGAGGTGCCCGTCGCGCCCATGCCTTCACCGGACACATCGGTAAAGGCGGTTTTCGCGAAGGTGGCATAGAACTCGTTCCGGGCGGCGTAGCTCTGGTCGTCGTTCAGATTGACGATGGTGGTCAGACGCGCCTGCATCCGCTCGGCGACCGGGCCGACCGCGAGCAGCGGCACGCACAGGCCAGCCAGCAGTACCGCACTGGCAACGATGCGCACCCGCACCTTGTTATTCGATTTCACGAGCTGGATCAGCAGTGCGATCACCCAGCCGCCCCACGTCGACCGCACGAGGCTCAGCGCGAACGAGAAGAAGCCTAGCGCCGCGGCGATCCAGCGCACGCGGTGCGTCGCCGCCATCACGAAGACCATCGCGCCCATCATCGCGAAGGCGAACGGTCCGGACGAATTCATCGTACTGAATACGCGCACGCCCATCGGGACCGGGTCGCCTTGCGAGTTCATCTGCGAGCCGAGCATCCACAGCGCGTCCCATGGCGGCATGATGAAGAACTGGATCAGCCCGTAGCCGCCCATCACCAGCATGCCCCAGATAAACGTATTGACGATGGTGTCGCGATACTGCGGATACTGGCGCGTATTCGCCATGATGTGAAAGCCGATCAGGATCGGATAGAGCCAGTTCGCGAGGTCATAGGTGGCCGCGAGCGGCCCGCTCGACATCACGCCGATCATGAACGCATAGATGAGGCCGAGCAGGATCAGCAGCACCGGCAGACCGCGCCGCTGCGCGAGCAATCTGTAATAACGCAGCAGGGACAACGCGCTGATCATCGTGACCGCTAGCGGCGCGACCTGAATCAGGCTGGTCGGCGTGAACGCGCCTTTCGACCAGTCGGCCAGACGCCGCACTTCGGGGCTCAGGAACCATAGCCACCACATGAAGCCGATATAGCGCGCGGGACTTTTGAAGTACAGCCACAGGCCGGTCAGGATCGCGAGCACCGGAAACGCGAGCGTCAGCACCGTGCCCTGATGCGCGATGATCAGCACCGCCGTGATCAGCCACAGCAACACCGGCGGCAGCCATTCCTGCGCACCACCCGAGGTGGAACGCACGGCAGCGGCGGGGTCGGCTCGCGGAATGGTCGACATGGTTCAGAGCCCTCCGCGCGATTCGCGCGTGGCAGCACGTTGCGCCGAGGCTTGCGGTTGCGTTTGCGGTTGCGGTTGCGCTTGAGGTTGCGTGCGTGCCCGTGCGCGCAGCATTTCCTGCGTGATGCGCACGTGTTGCATCGCGTAGTGCCGGGTGGTCAGGTCGCGCTCGAGCAAACCGGCTGCGGCGGCTTGCGCCTGGCGCAATGCTTCGGCTGGGAACGCGGCGAGTTGATCGACCGCATCGCGCAAAGCCGGCGGATTGAACGGCGGAATATAAGACGCTTCACTGGACGGAAAATAGTCCTGCAAGGCGCCGACGCTGGTCGCCACCATCGGCTTGCCGACCGCCGCCGCTTCCAGCATCACGGTGATACCCGACGCGTGCGTATTGGGCCGCAGCGGTACGACAATCACGTCGGCCCAGTCGTAAAGTTCGTGCTGCTTTTTTATGCCCGAGAACAACGCAATCTCGACATTCGAGGCGCGCAGCGACGACGGAATCCGCCGCCGCGTCGCGAGCTTGACCGTGTAACGCGGATCGTTGCCGAACGCCTTGATCAGCGTCTCCCAGTCGCGGTCGCGGTCGTTGCCGATCGCGGCGATGCGGATCGGCGTGTGCGGTGTCCAGCTGGTCGGCGCGTTGACCGGGAAGTCTTGCGTGTTCAGGCCGTATAGCAACGGTGTGGCATCGCGGTTGAAATAGCGCTGGCATAGTTCGGCGTTCTCGCTCGCGAGCGTGGTCAATTGATCGGCGCGACTCATCAGCTTCCGGTACAGCCAGCTACGCACAATCCCATAGGAAGGCCATTTATCGAGCAGCCACACGCTTTGCGCGAGCAGAAGGGGCTTGGCCCCTGGCCCGGCCTTGCGGCCGCTCAGAAGCAGCATTAACGCGGCGGACAGCCATTCCTGTTCGGTATGCGTCCAGATCACATCCGAGCGGAGCATTTCCGCGCGGTTACGCCATGTGTGGATCAGGTCGAAGCCCAGCATCGCCTTCAGGCCACGGCGGATCAACCGCACCGCTTTGCTCTCGCGCGCGTCCTGCGAATAGGTCAGCGCGAACGCGTCGGACTCTGCGTGGTGATAGCCGTACAGGCAGCCGATGTCGTCGCCGGGCCGGTAATAGCGCGGGTCGGCGCCGTAAAACAGATGAACGTGAACTTTCGTACTCATGCAGACACTCCGCTCTGCCGGTGGAAAGGGGCATCGGCGGCCCTGGTGCGGGCCGTGTGCCGATGCGCGAACGTCAGCGACGTCGCAGACGGGGTAAGCGCGTCAAAACCTTGCATGCGCATCAGGACAACGCCCGGCGAGCTTCATGCGCCCCCGTACGCACCGCGCGCCAGCGCGACAGCTTGAGCCCCGCCTGCTTCGACAGCAGTCCCAGTGCCGCATGCGTGAGCCCCGGATAGACCCGGGTGCCGACCAGCGTCCACCACCACCACGCTGTTTCACGGCGCAGCGGCGGCAACTGGTCGCGCAGGATCAGATGGAAATTGAACGCGGCGTTGCGCAGTGCGTTCATGGTTTGCGCGTCACGCCGGTCGTCGTCGAAGCGCTCGGCGGGGAAATGATCGACCGCCACACGCGGGTCGTACATCAGCTTCCAGCCGGCGTTTTTCACGGCGAGGCTGAACGCCATGTCGTTATGAACCTGCGCGCCTGCGCCACGCAAACGCGCGTCGAAGCGGATGGTGCGTACCGCGTCGCGCCGGTAGCTCATATTGGCGCCCTTCAGGATGTCGACTTCGCGGGCACCGCCCACCCCCAGATGATGGTTGCCGATGATCTTGCCGTGCGCGGTGACCTTGCCCACCAGCGGCCGCTCGCCATCCAGCACGCGGCCCTTTTCGTGGACCCAGTCACGGCCGCCCAGGGCGCCGAGACGGGCGTCGTTTTCGAAGGCACCCGCAATCCGGCCGACCCAGTCGGCGTGTGGCGCAGCGTCGTCGTCGGTGATCGCAATGATGTCGCCGGTGGCCGCATCCAGGCCGCGATTGAGCGCCGCGACCTGGCCCGGCACGTCGACCAGCGCCACCGACAACGGCAGCTTGCCCGGCACCGCCGGATCGCGCAGACACATATGGGTCGCATCGTCGTCGGCGCGTGCGACCACCACGACCTCGTCCGGCGCGCGCGACTGCCGTTGCAGCGCGGCGAGGCAGCGCGCCAGATCGGCCGGGCGGCGGTAAGTTGGAACCAGTACCGTCACTTTCATCGTGATGTCCTTTTTTATCGTCATTGCGCTGGGTTCTGAACGCGGGCGCTCAGGTGCTCGGGTGCTTAGGTGCCTTCGATCAGGTGCTCAGATATTCCTGAACCGCTGCATAACCCCGGTCGTAACCGCCCCGCGAGCGTGCCGGCATGCCGTTGAAAATACCGCCCTGCACCTGCACGCCCGCGGCACGCAGGCGCTTGAGCGAATCGGCGATCTCGCCTTCGCTATGCATGCCCGAGCGCATCACGAAGAAGGTCGAGCCCGCATACGCGCCGATGATCGACGCATCGGTCACGGCCAGCACCGGCGGCGTGTCGATCAGGATCACGTCGTAGCGTTTCGCGAGTCCATCGAGGTATTGCGGCAGACGTGGCGACATCAGCAGTTCCGACGGATTCGGCGGACGGCGGCCGCACGCCACGAAACTCAGCCCTTCCACGCTGGTGCTGCGGATCGCTTCTTCAAGCGAGATCTGCCCGCTCAGCAATTCGGACATACCGTTGTCCTGCGCGCCACCCATGTAGCGTTCCAGCACGCCGCGCCGCATATCGCCGTCGATCAGCAGCACACGCTTGCCGGAATTCGCGAGCAGCACGGCGAGGTTCGCCGTCAGGAAGCTCTTGCCGACACCGGCCATCGGGCCCGTCAACATGACGATGCGGTTGCGCGCGTCCATCATCGTGAACTGCATCGAGGTGCGCAGACTGCGCAGACTTTCGATCGTGACATCCTTGGGACGCGCGGTCGCCAGCACCGAGCGCAGACGTTCGCCGCCGCGCTCGAAGCCGCTTTCGAGCAATGCCTGTTCAGCGCTTTGCGGCACGAGACCGAATACCGGCAGATGGAAAGCGCGCTCGATGTGATCCGGATCGTCGATACCCTTGAACATATTGCGGCGCAGGAACACAAAGCCCGTGCCTGCAATCAGCCCGAGAATCACCGCCGCCGACAGGATCAGCATCTTCTTCGGCTTGACCGGCGCACCCGGGCGCAGCGCGACGTCGACGATATGCACGTTGCCGCCGGTGCCCGCTTTCTGCACCGACAACTCCTGCACGCGGTTCAGCAGCAGCACGTAGATGTCTTCAGCGACCTTCGCGTCACGCTGCAACTGCACGGCCTTCACCTCGGTCGCCGGCAAATCGCGGAAACGGTCTGCGTATTTCGCGCGTTGCGCCTGCAATTCGGCCATCTGTTCACGTGCGGCGACCAACGTCGGATGGTCGTCGCCATAACGTTCCGTCAACTGCGCCATCTGCAGACGCAAGCCTGCGATCTGCTGCTCGTACTGCATGCTGCCTTCGAGGTAGACCTTCGCCTCGTCGCTGGCATTGATCGAACCCGACTGACGCTGATAGGCGGTCAACGCAGCTTCGGCGCGTTCCAGGTCGGACTTCAGACGCGGCTCTTCGCTCTTCAGGAACGCGAGCATCTTGATGGCGTCTTCCTGCTTGCTTTCCACGTGCTGGCGTACGTACGACTGCGCCAGCGCGTTGGCGACCAGCGCCGCGTGTTCGGGGCTCTTGTCTTCCAGCGAAATCTGGATCACGCCGGTCTGCTTGCCCTGTTCCTGCACCGTGATCGCCGACTGGAACGCGGTGATCGCGTCGAGGTCGTTCGCGCGCATCACCGTGAATTCCTGACCCGCACGGGCCACCAGCTTGTTGATCAGGATCGTCACGCCACCGCCTTGCGCCTGCTGGCCAACCTGGCCGCGCAGCAGCAACGCGCCGTTATCCGCGTGCAGTTCGTAGTGCTGGTCGTCGAGGACGGTCAGCGTGAGCTTCTGGCCTTCGAGTGCGGGAATCACATCGATCGAATCGACATCGACGATTTCACCGCCCCATGCATACGACTTGAGGCCGAGCCACGGACGCGCCGGCTGCCCCGGTGTCGCCATCCGCGCGGCGATGCTGCCGAGCAGCGGGAAGGTCTTCGGCGTGACGCTGAAGTTCAGCTTCAACTGCTGCACGACCGGGCCAACCACGCCCCGGCTCTTGATGATCTCGATCTCGGCGTCGGTCGGCAGCGACGTCGAGCCGGTGGTGATCGCGGCGCCGGTTTGCGTCTGCGTCAGCGCCTGCGACGTGTTGTCCGAGGTTTCGACGCGCACGTGCGCATCCGCCGAATAAGTCGGCTTGGCGAGGTAGCAGTACGCGGCGGCCAGCGCGACGATCACCCCGGCGATCGCAAGCAACCACCAGATGTCGTCGAGGATCACCTGCACCAGTTGTCCGAGGACGATGTCTTCTTCTTCGGTCTTGATCGGACCAGCCATGTGTGGAGAGATTTGATTGCTCACAATTCGATCCCGTATCGTTTGCTTAAGGCTTGCGCTTCAGCGTTGTGCGTCAGCGGTCAGCCTCGGCGTTTGCTTCGGTCCCGCGCTGCATCCTCGATGGGCAATGCGGCGCGGGCCTGTCTACGGCTCAGACGTTCAGCGCGTCAGTTGTTTCAGATAGAACAGCGTCTGCACGCTCGGCAGAACCTGCTGCAACACACGGTTGAACGTGGTCGAGGCAGCCGTGCCGACATACACGACGTCAAGCGGCTTCAACTGGAACTGCGACGACAGCATGATCGAGTCCGGTTGCGTCATATCGAGGCGGAACACTTCCGGCGTGGTCGGGTGGTCCTTCATGCCGCGCATCACGAAGATCTGCCGCGGATTGGCGTCGGTATCGAGAATGCCGCCGCCTTGCGTCAGCGCATCGGCGATCGTCATGCGGCCGCGAATGATCGGCAACTGGATCGGCGTCTTCACTTCACCCATCACGAACACGCGGCTATCGGTGCGGTCCGGCACGTTGATCACGTCGTTGTTTTGCAGCATCACGTTCTGCGTCGT
Organism: Paraburkholderia metrosideri; assembly: GCF_904848625.1. Taxonomy (GTDB): domain Bacteria; phylum Pseudomonadota; class Gammaproteobacteria; order Burkholderiales; family Burkholderiaceae; genus Paraburkholderia; species Paraburkholderia metrosideri. The sequence goes on along the minus strand of NZ_CAJHCP010000001.1, from coordinate 534,455 downwards.
GTCGCCTTTGTCGAGCATCCGGTCGGCGTCGAGCACGTAAAGCTTGTGGTTGCGCGTGAGGCGCACGCGCTGGATGTCGGCATCCGAATTCGTGCCGCCCGAGCGGGTGATGGCGTCGACCAGCGTGAGCGGCACGTCGCTGATGGCGAGCGGGCCCGGCGTTTTCACTTCACCGGTGACCTGCACTTTCTGTCCGCGATACGACAGCACCCGCACGTCGACCTGCGGGTTGCGGATATAGCGGACCAGGCCGCTCGCGAGCTGATCGCGCAACTGGCCCGCGGTCTTGCCGGCGGCCTGAATGCGGCCAACAAACGGGAAGAAGATGGTGCCGTCGGCGGCAATGGTCTGGCCGTACGGATCGGCCTGGCCAGGCAGCGCAGCGGTGTACGGCTGCTGCAACGCGCCTCCGATCGACTGCGTGGTGTTGCCGCCCGCCGACAGCGTGCTGCCCTGCGGCGTGGTCAATTCCGGGTGATCCCACACGGTGATCCCGAGAATGTCCTGCGGCGAAAGGCGGTACACGTACTGCGACGGGTCGGCGATGGCCGAGGTCGGCAGTTCCTGCGTTTTCGATGCGGCGGCTTGCGCCTGCGCGACGATCAGGTTGGCATCGATCAGATGGACCGGGTACGTTTCGGTGGGCGTCTGACCATCGTCCTTCAGACGCGACGAGTCGAGATAGTTACCCGGTGCGGTGGCACAAGCCGACAGAAAGGACGTCAGCAAAAGCGTGGCGGCAAATGTCGATCCGACCTTCGAACCGAGATTCGCGAATGAGTTTGCAGTGAGTTTTTTCATCAGCATATTTTTTTTAGCCATCCCATGACCAGATGTTCGATGAGCACGAGACTCTCCCTGTATGCGGTTTCCGCGCCACCGTGCGGATCGGCGACGTCGGAATCGTCTTCCCATTTGCCGAGCGGATAGACCTTGCCGCGCGAGGCCGGATCGAGTGCTTCGACGTCGCTCACCTGCGCGCGCTCGGTGACGAGCACGAGATCGGCGGAGCGCACGAGTTGGCGATCGAGCCGCCGCGAGTAGTGAATGCCAGATTCAACGCCTTGCTCGGCGAGCAGGCGTTGCATGACCGGGTCCATGCCGTGGCCATTCATCGCACGCAGACCCGCCGAATGAAACGCGATCGGCGCGGTGGACCGCCGCGCCTGGGCGACCGCGCGCTGGCGTGCCTTGAACAGCATTTCCGCAGCCGGCGAGCGGCACACATTGGCGTGGCAGACGATCAGAACGTTGGCGAACATGGCAGGCTCCCCGTTGACGCGAATGGTGGCGCGGTGATGCGACGAATCAGCCGCTGATTGCAGCGGTTTTCACCGCTTCGGCACCCGCAACCGCATGAGCGAGCGGCAGGCCGTTCGCGCCGACTCGCGCCGGCGCATTGCGCAGCGCGTGCTGACGGCCAATCGCGTGATACTCGATACCGAGTTCGAGCAGCGCGTCCGGCTCGTACAGATTGCGGCCGTCGAAAATTAGCGGTGTCTGCAGGATCTGCTTCAGCGAGCCGAAGTCCGGGCTCTTGAAGACTTTCCATTCGGTGAGGATCACCAGCGCATCGGCGCCGTCGGCCGCTTCCATCTCGTCGTTCACGAACGTCAGGCGCGCATGCTGTTGCGGCACGTCCTGCAGATCCAGCGCGAAAACCCGTTTCGCTTCGTCGATGGCAACCGGGTCATACGCCTTCACCTTCGCGCCACGGCGCAGCAATTCGGCGATCAGCGGACGGCACGGCGCTTCGCGCATGTCGTCGGTATTCGGCTTGAACGCGAGCCCCCACACGCCGAACGTGCGGTCCGACAGGTCTTCGCCCAGACGCGCGACGATCTTGTGCGCGAGGATCTTCTTCTGCGTGTCGTTGACGGCTTCCACCGCTTCGAGAATGCGCAGATTCGATCCCTGCTCGGCGGCCGTGCGGATCAGGGCCTGCACGTCCTTCGGAAAACACGAGCCGCCGTAACCGCAACCGGCATACAGAAAGTCGTAGCCAATGCGCGGATCGGAGCCGATACCACGGCGCACCGCTTCGATATCCGCACCGACACGATCGGCCAGATTAGCCAGTTCGTTCATGTACGAAATACGCGTGGCGAGCATCGCGTTGGCAGCGTACTTGGTGAATTCGGCGGAGCGCACGTCCATATACAGCGTGCGTTCGCGATTGCGGTTAAACGGTGCATAGAGGCGTTTGATCAGTTCGCGCGCCTTTTCGCCAGGCACGTCTTCATCGCAACCGAGCACGATGCGGTCGGGCCGCGTGAAGTCTTCGACGGCGGCGCCTTCTTTCAGGAACTCGGGGTTCGACACCACCGAGAACATATGATCGACATGACGTGACGCGAGTTCTGCGGCCACCACGTCGCGCACGCGCGACGCCGTACCGACCGGCACCGTCGATTTATCGACGATCACCTTGAAGCCCGTCATATGCCGGCCGATATTGCGCGCAGCGGCCAGCACGTATTGCAGGTCGGCGGAGCCGTCTTCGTCGGACGGTGTGCCGACCGCGATGAACTGGATATCGCCGTGTGCGACCGCCGCTTCGATGTCGGTCGAAAATGTCAGGCGCCCTGCTTTGCGATTGCGCGCGATGATTTCCTGCAGACCCGGTTCATGGATCGGCACGCCGCCGTTGTTGAGCACGTCGATCTTGCGCTGATCGACGTCGAGACAGAACACATCGTGGCCGATGTCGGCCAGACAGGCGCCCGTCACGAGGCCTACGTAGCCACTACCGATGATCGTCAGGTTCATGTGTTGCACCTCGGAAAAAGGAGTTGATTCGGTGAAGTTGATTCAGGAGCGCGGCCATTGCAGCTGACGCGAAGCGCTCTGCACGGCCCGGACTCAATACGCGTTGCTACCCGCGAAGCCCTTCCACAGCGTCAGCACGACGATCTTGATGTCGAGCCAGAAGGTCCAGTGCTGCATGTAGTACAGATCGAGCTTGACGCGCCCCATCATTTTTTCGATGCGGTCGGTTTCGCCGCGATAGCCGTTGATCTGCGCCCAACCGGTGATGCCCGGCTTGATCCGGTAGCGGTGCATATAGCCCTTCACCAGATCCTTGTAGATGTCGTCGTGTTCGAGCGCGTGAGGACGCGGGCCGACCACCGACATCTCGCCACGCAGCACGTTGATGAATTGCGGCAACTCATCGAGGCTCGTGCGGCGCAGAAACGCACCGACCGCGGTGATACGCGGATCGCGGCGCGTGGCCTGGGTGATCTTGCCGGCCTCTTCCTTGTGCATCTTCATCGAGCGGAATTTGTAGATCTCGAACTGATTGCCGTCGATGCCCTTGCGTTTCTGACGGAAGAACACCGGTCCCGGCGAGCTGATCTTCACCATCACGGCGATCGCGATCATCAGCGGCGCCAGCGCCGTCAATGCGGCGAGCGCGAACAGACGGTCGAATACGCGCTTGGGCAGCACGCGCAGATCGGTGATCGGCGACGCGGCCAGGTTGATGGCGGGCACGCCGAGCAGTTCGACCATCGGTTGATTGAACAGCGTGAGACTGCGCACATCCGGAATGAAGCGGATATTCACGAAGTCGTTGCGCAGATCCATCACGAAGCGATGGATGGCCTTCTCTTTCGAAATCGGCAGCGCCAGCCACAATTCGCGGATCGAGCGTTGGCGTACGAGTTGGATCATCCGCTGATAGTCGCGCTCGACCGGCACGCCTTCGATCGAATTGTCCGCGTCGGGGTCTTCGTACGGATTGATCGTGCCGTCTTCATCGAACAGCACGACCGGGCTGAAGCCCGCCTCCGGGCGGCTGCGCATCTGCTCGATCAGAAAGCGCCCATATGGCGCGCCACCGACGATCGCCACCGCGCGCTGGTTAAACCCTTCGCGACGCAGTCCGCGCAGAATCGAATAGACGATGACCTTGGTGATGATCAGCAGCACGACCGTGGCGAGCGCCCAGTACACGAGCCACAACCGCGACAGGCTGTCCGAGCGGTGCAGGCTGAAGCTGATCAGCACACCGGTGATCTCCACCATCAACCAGCCGCCTGCGACGCGCGACAGCAGGTCGTAGAGCGGCTTGCCGCGCCACGACTGGTAGATACCCAGCGCCGGGAAAAACACCACCATCAGCAGGCAGCCAAACGCGAGCGACACGCTTTGCATATCGTCCAGCCACACGACTTTCCCGCTGCGCATGGCCGCCGCGATGGCAGCGCCCAGCGCGACCATGGCGATGTCGATGATTCTCGATAGAACGCTCAGCATGCGCGGCCCCTCAGTTCGTCAGTCAAGTGTCGTCCGTTGATTGGTTGAAATTCCGTTGCACATCAACTCCGCGGGATGAGCGCGCAACGCCGGCATTCGCGTCGCGCAAATCAATACGCAACGCGAAACTGATTGAACCGGTGCTATTGCCCTTCCATTTCCCGATCCCGCCAACGCCCATGAAATTGCCTGAGCGACCGGATCAGAAAAGATGTGTCGGAATGAGTGAATACCCTTGTACAGGTATAGATAAAGCGATATTAAAATTCGCACTGCAAGACAGCAAAATATCTCAAATTGTATCGGTCAATATTTCGTCATTTTTTCCGACTTTTGCTCGGCAACTGTTACCGTTTTCGACGCGTCGGAGGCCTTTTTCCGGCCTTCGTGCAAGTATTGAATACTCCGCTCGCTGGCTTCCCTACGAAGCTTTCGGTGCACCCTGTGACGTCATTCTGACGCAGAAAATCGGGTAAAAAAATCGCCGCTGAATTTTTTCGGGTAATTTTTCTTTTTTATAAATCCATCGGACATTTTTCCTTCATCGCGCATCTAATTTTATTATTCGTTTTATATAGTTTTCATTTAACGCGCTTTTATTGATTCGAGAACTCGTGTTAAATCTCGACGCATTCACCCAGCCTCGAGGAGTTCATCATGACAGCTCCGGTCACGGCCAAGTCTGCCGACACCCGGTCCACTCAAGCTACGCCCCTGAACGTCAAGCTCAAGGTTCATCCCGTGATTCTGGCGGGCGGCTCCGGCACACGGTTGTGGCCGATGTCGCGCGAGCAGCATCCGAAGCAGTTAATCGGTCTGCTCGGCGACGATTCACTGCTGCAATCCACCACGCACCGACTCGATGGACTCGAAGCGGGTTATCCGCTTAGCGGACAACTCGTCGTTGTCGCCAACGAAGAACAGCGCTTCACCACCGCCGAGCAATTGCGCACGAGCGGCAAACCGACGCGGCTGATTCTCGAACCCGCTGGCCGCGATACGGCGCCGGCGCTGACTGTTGCTGCGATGTCGATCGCCGCGCAGGACGAGGACGGCATCATGGTCGTGATGCCCGCCGATCACGCGGTGACCGACGGCAAAGGATTTCAGGCGGCTGTATCGGCAGGCGTGCAGCATGCCGCAGCCGGTCATATCGTCACGATGGGCATCGTGCCGACGCGTGCAGAAACCGGCTATGGGTACATTCGTGTCGGCGCAGCGCTTGGTACAACTGAAGGCGTCGGCATTGATTCGGATGGCGAATCAACGGAAAATATCGTGGTACGTCAGCTCGACCGCTTTGTCGAGAAGCCACATCTCGAACTCGCGCAGCGCTATATCGAATCGCAGGAATACTGGTGGAATAGCGGCATTTTCATCATGCGTGCGTCGACGTGGTTGAAGGCCATTCGCCACTTCCAACCGGCGATTTACGAAGCTTGCGAAGCAGCCTTCGCAGGTGGCAAATCGGACGGCGACTTCTTCCGCCTGCAACGCGACGCGTTCAGCGCATCGCCGTCGAATTCGATCGACTACGCGGTGATGGAAAAGCTCAGCGGCGATCAGCGCGCGGCGTCGGGCGTGGTCGTGCCGCTGCAAGCCGGCTGGTCCGACGTCGGTTCGTGGGACGCGATCTGGGACATCTCCGAGAAAGACGCGGACCAGAACGTGGCACGCGGCCGGGTGATGTTCGAAGGCGCCACGTCGACCTTCGCTCACTCCGAGGGACGCCTGATTGCCTGCGTGGGCACGCAGGATCTGGTCGTCGTCGAAACGCCCGACGCGATTCTGGTCGCCGACAAGTCGCGCGTGCAGGACGTCAAGAAGATCGTTGGACGCATCCGCAACGACGGCGGCGCCGAAGCGGCCAACCATCGCAAGGTGCATCGCCCATGGGGCAATTACGATTCCGTCGACACCGGCGAGCGTTTCCAGGTCAAGCGCATTGTCGTGAAACCGGGTGCGCGCCTGTCGCTGCAAATGCATCACCACCGCGCGGAACACTGGATTGTCGTGCGCGGCACCGCACTCGTCACGCGGGGTGAAGAGCGCTTTATCGTCTCCGAAAACGAGTCGGCCTATATTCCGCTGGGTGTCACCCACCGACTCGAAAACCCGGGCAAGATGCCGCTCGAAATGATCGAGGTCCAGTCCGGCTCGTATCTCGGCGAAGACGACATCGTGCGCTTCGACGACACATACGGACGCCAGTAATGCGCGCCAACGGGTGTCATCGGCGAACCATGTCAGCCGGACGGCAACTCGGGTAACGACTCAGGTAACAACTCGGGCAACCACGCAAGCAACAGCGGTAGATCACAACGAATGAAGCGGGAACCTGCGGCGGTTGCTCCTACCGGCCGCGGGGTACTGCGTGCTCATCCCGCGTGGGAGATGAGTTCTATATAGGTCGACGAAAAACGGTCTGATGCGGTGCTTTCGGTGACCGCGTTGGCTGCAACGGACGACGTTGTCGCAGTCGCGGCAAACGCTTCGCCGGGATAACGGCGCAGTGGTCCGCGAAACGCATTGAGCGGGCCGTGCAGCGGCGCGCCGTGATTCACGGTGACGGGTTCGGGCACGTGACGCAACGCCGGCAACGGGCGAGCCACTGGTGTGTGAGTGGATGCCTGAGTCGATGCCTGGGTCGACGGAGTCGATTGCTGGGTCGTAGCGGCCTGGCTCAACGCCGGTGACGCGGGTTCGGCCGCAGTCTGCGCGACGCAGTCCCGATCGATCCACTGCCGCGCCCATTCGAGCGCGTACTGCTGCGCCTCGGCCTCATCGGCAAAGCGTGGGCCCACGAGTCCGGAGCGCTCGACGCGCCTGCCGTCCTTCATGATTTCCGCCGACGCGCGATACATTGCGTTAGGCACCTGCTCGGCCACGGTGTAGATCAGATAGCCGTCACGATCGGCGACCTGCATGCCACGTGGCGCGAGACTCATTGACAGCGGACTGCGCGGAGCGTCGTCCGGTGCATAGGCCGAACGGCGTGCCGACGCGATCGCGGAATCGAGTTGTTCCATCGCCATGCCCACCGCACTCGCCTCTCCCGTTCTCACCGGCAGATCGGCGCGCACGGTTGAGCGCGCCACAACCGCTGCGGGTGTGGCAGGCAACGGACGCGCGCGCACCGCCGGCGCCCCCTGCGAGAGGCCGGACAGTTGCCGCGTGATATCGGCGATAGGATCGGCCGAACGCCAGTTGCCCAGCGTGCTCGACACGCGAGGCGCCTGCCATGATTCAGGGCTTTTCCACGACACACCACGCAGCCCGTCCTCGCGCATGCTGGGGGCCTCCGTGACCGGAGTCACGGGTTTGGCCGCCACTGGCGGAGCCGGTTGCGGAATGTACGCGAACGTACGCCCGGTTTGCGACAACAGCCGAACCATCTCGAGGAGAGTGCCGTTCAGTTGCCACTCTTCGAACCGCCGCCGGCACGTAGGCCCGGACGGATAGCGGCCTGGCAGTTTCGACCAGGGCTCGCCGGTTGTCAGAATCCACAGGACGGCATTCGCGACGATGCGCGGTTCGGCGCGGGGCCGGCCGCGTCGGTTCAGACGGACGGCCGGCTCATCGGAAACAAGCACTGCCAGCAGCGCCCATTCGTCATTGCTTAGCTCATCGAAAAACATTGGGTTTTCTCCACGCAGCCTGGCCTGGCCGCGGCTTTGGGCCCGCCACGAATTCAGCTTTCACGATTCGTGTGCAGCCCCGCGGTTGCACAAATATGTTTTGTACGTTCTGGTGTCTGGTCAATACCGCCCTGACTTAGTGCGGTTTGTCCCTATTGCGAAGCACAAAACGTGGTCTCACTCGTGCATGGGAGAATTTGTGCACGAAGCATACCACCACCAGGGTTTGCGTGAATACGCTTGAGACAAGTGTTACGGATAGAAACAATCTTGTCCTTTTCGCTGCGTCGTTTCACGTATTGCGGTAACAGAAGTACTGTCGGATCCAGCGACGAAGCGCGTTATTGCACAGCACCACAGCACGCAGGACCACTGAATTGATTTTATGAATTAGTAGAGCAGCCGGCATGCTATTTCGACGTATTTTTTTGGATCTGCCTATAGCTCCCGTTACACCAGCACGCAGTGCGGCGGCCGAAAATATGCGCGCTGGGAATTGCATCGTGTGGGGCGCTCATCTACGCGTGTAGGTGAGCCCCGCCCGACTTTTTGTCACTGCCTCCGATGCCACTATGTGGGCTACGTGACGCGTACTGGCTTTGCCGCTGCCTCGCCCACGACGGTGCTCCACGCCCGCACCCGCCAACCCGCGACGAGTCCTGCCCGCACATACGGATCGGCTCTGGCAAAGGCTTCGGCGGCAGCGGCTGAGTCGCCGCTGAAGAGTAGTACGGCGCCATCGGTGGGATCGGCGAATGCGCCGCCCAGCAACAGTTCACCGCGATCCGCCGCCGCCCATGCGAGTTTCAGATGCTCGTCGCGGTGCTCGCCGCGTCGCTCGAGGTAGTCGGACACAAGGTCGTACATCAACAGATAGTGCATGGCGAGCCTCCTATGGCCAGCTTCGGGTGCGAGTCAGTGACGACCGCCGGCCGCTTGTCTGGCCAGAATTACTCACGCGATCGCCGGCGGAATTTTATGCCGATTTACTATTCGGGTGCATTCGCAGCAATGCGAAAAGCATTTTCAATTTTTTATCATCCTGATTGAATAGCAGGTAGGCTAAATCGTTTGAAATTGCCATTTCAATTGATCTGGAATGCATAGCGTATTTTATTACGCCGTTCATTCGCCTGTTTCAAACGGCAGCGTCGCATGAAGCCCGCTGCGATGTCCGTATGCCGAGGGAAAACGAGTGGCCCAGGCTGTCAACCGGAATGCGCTTTTGTCCGTTCTCGCAGACAGCATTTGCCATAATGGATGCGCCGCGGGTCCCTGGATGCCGTTGACACCCACGCGCATGAACGACCAAAAACGTTTTCACCACCGATGGAGTGTCACATGAAAATCCAATCCGCTATTGCTACGCTGGTGCTCGGCGCTGTCCTTACGTCACCCATGTTCACTCCGGCATTCGCGCAGAACAGCCAGCAAACGAAAATGGCCGACTGTAACAAGCAGGCGGGCGACAAGAAAGGCGATGACCGCAAGGCGTTCATGAAAACGTGCCTGTCGTCCAAACCCGCGGCCGCGCCGATGACCCAGCAGGAAAAAATGAAGGTGTGTAACACGCAGGCCACCGGCAAGAAGGGCGACGACCGCAAGGCGTTCATGAAGACGTGCCTGTCGTCCGCGCCGGCTAACTGATTGCGGCGTTCTCGCTTGATGAACGCGAGTGGCGAGCGCGCGGTGCCGGCGTTGGTCCTTTCGTTCATCGGGTTGCTGGAACGCTCATCGTGCTGATTGGGCCGCGCTGTCGGCTGGCGCGGCCACCCGTCCGTCTTCTTCTTCCGCCGCTCGTCCCGTCGCCCCGTCGCAGTCCGCCCGCCCTAACCCGCCATTTTCTTCTATGATGGCTGCGGAGACGGCCCACCCCCCCAGATATAAATCAACCACATTAGACGGGCCGCCATCTTGTCGTTGGTGCTGCTGAGCATCGATTGGAGGCAAGGATGGTATCGAAGCATAAAAACCGCTGGTTGAGGCGGTGGCTCGTCGTCATCGTATTCTGGGCCGTGCCCGTGGCGATCGTGGCGGTCAACGAAATCCGCGAGGAAATGGCCTATAACGCCGTCGACCTCAACCGTGAGTTGACCACCTGGAATTTCACCGACGCACAACGCGCCGCCGGCGCCCCCGCGCGCTGTCATGGGATGCCCGAAGAGGCGCAAGCCGCAGGCTGTCCGGCCGATGTGCTGGCCGCCAACCTGCCGCATCAGAAGGATGCGATCCATGAATACAGTGTGCGGCGCACTACGCTGATGTCTTACTTGTGGCATGCGTTCGTCGGCTATTGGGTCGTGCCGGCAGTCGTACTGTTTCTGATCGGTTTACTGATCGGCATGGTGCGCCGCGCGTTGCGCCGGCCGCCGCCGGTGAAAAGTCCAGCCAACCATGGGTGACCACGGCCATGCCGACGCTCGTGCAAATCACGACGGTGGAACTGCGCCGCTCAAACGTAGGCGCGGTTTTCTGGCATGCGCTTCGCTGCCACCCATCCTTCCTCGCTCCCCCTCGCCGCCGGCTGGCCCCCTACAGCCGCAACTGCTGCGCGCAAACAACACTTTCAATTTGATTTCATCGATACATCGCACACGAAAATCGGTAAAAAAGGCCAGCTTGATCGGCCGTCAATCAGCGTCCCTTCGCAGCCTTCACGCCAGGCGCGAACCAGGCGCGAGTCATAAACCGTCGAATCAATCACGTCATACGAAGCGTTCGTGGCGCTTCGCGAAGCCGGTCAAAATTACAGCCAGAGACCTTACGATTCGCCGCAAAGCCCCGCCGCGTAAGGCTTTTCGCCTACCGGCGAAATGCGCTATTTGCGCTCCCGTGTGATATAACTTAAAAGCGACCTAGCACTCTTACTGGGGTTGCGCCCCGGAACCATGACGGAGAAAAACGATGCAAAGACGAAACTTCATGCTGAAGACTACCGCTGCGCTCGCTTTCGGAGGCCTTGCACTCGCGGGTTGTACAACAACCGGCTCGGATAGCAACAAGGGCACCTCATCAACCAATGAATCCAAACGGCAGTCGATCGACGCCAGTGTCGACGGCACCATGTCGCGGCTGTTCACCACGGTGAAGGGTTCGCGTGAACTGGTTTCGAAGGCGCGCGGCGTGCTGGTGTTCCCGTCGGTTCTGCAAGCGGGCTTCATCGTCGGCGGTCAGTACGGCGAAGGTGCACTGCGTGTCGGCGGCAGCACCGTCGGCTACTACAGCACGATCTCCGGCTCGTTCGGGCTGCAGGCTGGCGCGCAGTCGAAGGCCCTGATCTTCCTGTTCATGACGCAGGACGCGCTCGACAGATTCCGCAATGCCGACGGCTGGTCGGTTGGCGGTGACGCATCGGTCGCGCTGATCACGGTCGGCGCAAACGGCGCAATCGACTCGAACACGGCAACCGCGCCGGTCGAGGCATTCGTGCTGACCAATGCCGGCCTGATGGGCGACCTGTCGCTAGCGGGCACCAAAGTGACGCGCCTGAAGATTTAAGGGGCGACGCGCACCGGTTGCATTGAGCTGCGTGTGGGCTTTCGTCGCCGGCACGCAGCAGTAACTTGACACGAGCTTCAGCGCGCACGCGTTGCAAACCTCGGGCGGTATAAAAAACGGCGATGTGCATTGCACACCGCCGTTCTTTTTTATTGGTCGCTCGACTTGCCCAATCAGGACAACGCGAGCCAACACGGCCCCGCTCAGGTTCCCGACGTATCGATGACCTTGAAGCGTGATCGCTTCTGCGCACGAATGACGGACTGATACGCGTCCACATACTGCTGCGCCATCCGGTGCGACGTGAAGCGCTCCTCGAAGCGTTGCCGCACGCCCGCACGCGGCATCTTGTGCAGACGGTTGATCGCCGCCACCGCACCAATCTCGTCTTCGACGATAAAGCCCGTCACGCCATCTTCCAGCACTTCCGGCACCGAACCGCGATTGAACGCGATGACCGGAGTGCCGCACGCCATTGCTTCGATCATGACGAGGCCGAACGGCTCCGGCCAGTCGATCGGGAACAGCAGCGCATGGGCGCCGGACAGAAACTCGGCTTTCTGACCATCGGCGATTTCGCCGATGAATTCGACGTACGGCAAGTCCAGCAACGGCCTGATCTCGCGCTCGAAGTATTCGCGGTCGGCTTCGTCTACCTTCGCTGCAATGCGAATCTGCATACCGCAGCGGCCGGCAATCCGGATGGCCGTGTCGACGCGCTTTTCCGGCGAGATACGGCCGAGAAACGCGAGGTATTTCTGTTCGACGGGCTGCGGCGTGTAAAGCTGCTCCGGCAGCCCGTGATAAACGGTGGTCAGCCACCTGGCCTGCGGCAACGGATGACGTTGCGCGTTAGAGATCGAAATGACCGGCGCGGTGTTGAACGTATCGAACACCGGCTGCTGTTCGGGCAGGTCCAGCCGACCGTGCATCGTCGTGACAAAAGGCGTTTCCTGGCGCTTGAAGACCGAGAACGAGTAGTAGTCGAGGTGGAAATGCAGTACGTCGAAATCTTCGGCCTGGCGGCGCACGAGTTCCATTAACAGCATGTGCGGCGCGACGCGATCGCGGATGCCCGGGTCCAGACGCAGTGCACGCGGCCAGACAGCTTCGAGCTTCGCGCTGGTGACGGAGTCGCCGCTTGCGAACAACGTCACGTCATGGCCAAGCTCGACCAGCGCCTCGGTGATATACGACACGACGCGTTCCGTACCGCCGTACAGCTTGGGCGGCACCGATTCGGTCAGGGGGGCGATCTGCGCAATCTTCATGTTGTCTGTCTCCGTGGACTGATGGCTTGCGCCTCCTGGCGGTGCACATCAGCGACGCCGAGTATGACAGCGCCGTTACATCCAATCAATGCGGTAGTCCGCACACGGCCAGCCGGTGCGACCGGCATCAAAGCATTATTCCCTACCAGGGCAGGCGTGGCGCCGAGTCTTGCATTTGCTGCGCGCTGTTACATTCAGCTTACATCCGCCGTCGACCTGCAGCGTCTTTGCCAACCGGTTTGCCAACCTTTTACCAACCTAACGCGACGGCCACTTCCAGGCGGGAATATCGCGCTCGTCCGCATCGGCGATACGGGTTGCGCCAAAGTGTTTCTCCAGCAGGATCGACTGACTCGCCTCCTCACGTTCAAGCGCCGAAATCAGACGCGCCGCATGCGACACCACCAGCACCTGCGAATGGGCCGAAGCCCGTGCGATCAGACGGGCTAGCGCCGGCAGCAGATCGGGATGCAGGCTCGTTTCCGGTTCGTTCAGCACGAGCAGCGCGGGCGGACGCGGCGTCAACAACGCCGCGACCAACAGCAGATAGCGCAACGTACCGTCAGATAACTCGGCGCCTTTCAGCGGCCGCAGCAAGCCGTGCTGCTGCATCACCACTTCGAAGCGGCCGTCATGTGTGTCGATGTCCAGACGCGAGCCGGGGAAAGCGTCGTCGATCGCGCTGTCGAGTGCGAGCGGATCGCCGATCTCGCGGATGGTTTGCAGTGCGGCAGCAAGGTCAGAGCCGTCGTTGGACAGCACCGGCGTATGCGTGCCGATCTGCGGCATACGCGCAGCCGCGTCGGCATCGGTCCGGAAATGGTCGTAAAAGCGCCACGAACGGATCTGCTCGCGAACCGTGATCATTTCGGGCGCACTGCGCGGGTCCGAAAACTCCGTCATCATGCTGTCGAAACTGGCGACCGGCTGCGGAACGGTCTGCCAGTCGCCATTCTCGTCGCGCGTGCGCAGCGCGACGCCATGCCGGTCGACCAGTACCGCCGACGGCCGCAACACCGGCCCGCTCCAGATACATTCGCGCTTGATGATCGGATCAAGCAGGAATTTGCTGGGCACCAGAGGCGACGGCATTTCCGGCGCGGGTAATCCGAGGTCGATCGCGTAGCTGAATTCGTCGCTGGCGAAGCCGAGCCGAAGGCTGACCGGCTCCTTGCGCCGCGTGCCTTGCACGGGCAACTCACCTGCCAGCACGGCCCGCGAGAATCGCTCGGGACCGGCCCATAACGTGGACGGCAAACCGCCCTCGCGTGCCAGTGCCGTAATCACGCCGCCGCGGGCAGTTTCCGCGAGCAGGCGCAGCGAACGGTACACGCTGGACTTGCCGCTGCCGTTCGGGCCAGTGATCACGTTCAGCCGGCCTAGCGGCACGATCAGTTCGCGTAACGACCGGTATCCGGCGACGGCCAGGGTCGTTAGCATGCAAGCCCCCGTCGCCTCGCGGCAAGGGCGAATCGCCACCTCCCTACAGGACCACGCTCAGGAACAATCGCGTCGGCCCACGCCATTACTTATGCCCGCCGCCCTTGCCCGGTTTCTGCACCGGCACACTACGCAGATCGCTCAGGAAAGTATCGCGCCACACACCGAGATCGTTCTTGCGCAACGCCGCCATATTGATCTCGTGACGCCTCTGACGGGCGTCGAGCGGCATTTGCAACGCGCGTTGCAACGCTTCGCACATACCGATTGCGTCATGCGGATTGACCAGCAACGCGCCGCTCAGCTCCGCCGCCGCACCCGCGAAAATCGACAGCACCAGCACGCCGGGATCGTCGGGATTCTGTGCGGCAACGTATTCCTTGGCGACGAGGTTCATGCCGTCATGCAACGGCGTGACGAAGCCGATCTGCGATTCGCGGAATAGCGACATCAGTTTCCAGCGATCGTATTGCTGATTCAGATAGCGGATCGGCGTGTAGTCGAGGCCCGAATACCGGCCATTGATTCGCCCTGCCTCGTACTCGAGGTCCTGGCGGATCTTCTGATAAGTCGCGACGTCGGACCGGGTGGGCGGCGCAATCTGCACCAGCGTGACATTGCCACGCCACTCCGGCGAGCGCTCCAGCAATTGCTCGAACGCGCGGAATCGCTCGACAAGCCCCTTCGAATAATCGAGCCGGTCGACGCTCATAATCAGCTTGCGCCCTTCCAGACTCTGCTTGAGATCGAGCACGTGCTGACGGCTTTCGTAACGCTTCGCCTGTTCGGCGATTTCGTCGGGAAATACACCGATCCGGTAGACGCCTGTGCGCAGCTTGCGCCCGAATGCTTCGACGACGCCGTCCTTGCCGACCGAGCCGCGTGCATGACGGGTGACGTAATCCCGGAAGGCTTCTTCGTCTGTTGCGGTCTGGAAGCCCAGCAGGTCGTAGCACGACAGCGACTTCACCAGTTCCTCGTGCGGTGGGATGTTGAGCAGGATCTGCGGAGCAGGAAACGGAATGTGCAGGAAGAAGCCGATGCGGTTTGTAATGCCCTCGTTGCGCAGCGCTTCGGCGAACGGGATCAGATGGTAGTCGTGAATCCAGATCACGTCGTCGGGTTCGAGCAGCTTGATCAGCTTGTGCGCGAGCCATGCGTTGACACGCCGGTAGCCCGCATATTCCTCACGTTCATAGCGTGCGAGGTCGTTACGGTAGTGGAATACCGGCCACAGCGTGGCATTCGAAAAACCGCGGTAATACTGGTCGTAGTCCTTGCGCGTGAGGCCCACCGTGGCGAACGTCACCGCGCCGTCCTGTTCGAGCGTGGGCCCGGCATTGGCGACGGTCTCGCTGACCACGTCACCGCTCCAACCGAACCACACGCCACCCGCATCCTTTAGCGCGCCGAACACGCCGACAGCCAGCCCGCCCGCCGATCCTTTGGTTTCAGTGGGTGTCGCAACGCGATTCGACACGACGATCAATCGGCCCATAGTGCATGTCCTCCTTGGTTCGCACGACGCAGCGTTGCGCACCTCGGGCATGATGCGCGCCGCGAACGCGATGACGTTGCGACCGCGACTGCCCGAGGCCTGGTGAAGCACGCGAGGCCACGCCGGATTCGTGAGTGAGTGGACGTTTCGACCGCACAAAGGTGGGATCGGTTCTATAGCGCGGCTTGCCTAGCTTCGTTGTGGGCGGTGAGAAGATTATCCCCTAGCTCTCGCTAAGCCTTTTCCCTCGCTTTCTGCGAAACATCCCCAACACCCGGTCGACCGATCCGGCTCGCCACCGGATCCGCTTCGGTATTCGCCGCCGTACTGCCGGCAGGCGCTTGCGCACTGCGCGGTACCCAGTCGAGCGGCGGCTCGTCCAGACCGACATCCAGTTCCGCCGACACCTCGGCACGCGCCCTCGGCAAGTACTGCGGATAGTGCCTCTGAATGAAATCCAGCAAGCCCTCACGAACACGGCAACGCAAATCCCAGTTCAGCCCCGAATCGAGCGAACTGACCAGTGCGCGCAACTGCATCGCGCGTTCAGTGCCGTCCGTCACCTGCAACACCTGCACGCGTCGATCCCATTCGGGCGCGTCTTCGACGATCCGCGCCAGCTCTTCGCGCAGCGGCGCGAGCGGCATCCGGTAATCGACGAACAGAAACACCGTACCGATGATTTGCGAACTGCTGCGCGTCCAGTTGGCAAAGGGATTCTCGATGAACCATTGCAACGGTACGATCAGCCGGCGCTGGTCCCACAGCCGCACGGACACGTAAGTACCGGTGATTTCCTCGATACGCCCCCACTCGCCCGAAATCACGACCACGTCATCCAGGCGGATGGGCTGCGACAACGCAATCTGCAAACCGGCGATCAGATTGCCGAGCACCGGCCGTGCCGCAATACCGGCGACCAGACCGGCCACGCCCGCTGACGCCAGCAGGCTGGCGCCGATCTGCCGGACATTCGGAAAAGTCATCAACGCGCCGCCCACCCCGACGATCACGATCACGATCATCACCGAACGCGCCAGCACCCGGGCTTGGGTGTGGATGCGGCGTGCGTGCAGGTTGTCAGCCGTGTCGAGCGGATGGGCGCGGATGATCGCCTCGCCAATCGCCGCCGCCGAGCGTACCGACAGCCAGGTCAGCGCGGCGATCAGCGCGATCGCGGTAACGTCGCGCAACGGCACGATGTAGTTCAGCGTATCCGGTGCTTCCGCCCAGATTCCCTCCAGCACCATGATGACAAGGACGAACCGCGACGGCTTGTTGATGTACCGCAATATCACGCTCGGCAGCGGATGAGGTTTCGCCAGGCGCATCACGATACGCGAGCCGAGCCGGTGAATCACCACGGCCAGCACCGCGCAAATGACCGAGACGATCAACGTGCCGAGCCACGTGTGCAGGGGCGAATCGGTGAAGCGGCTGAAGTCGTCGAAAGTAACCATAACGGGCGAGATCCTCCTGGCTTGACGGGTAGACAGGACCGCTGCGCGTGAAGCGCATGGGCGGCGTTGCGGGCGTTGCGGGCGTTGCGGGCGCTGCATGCGCTGCGTGCGGTGCACGACGCGTGCCGGGGAACTCACGGCATCGCGCTCTCGCTGCCAGCGCTTGCGCAGAGCCGGCGAGATGGATCAATGCCACATTCGTCGCACGTCCATTACACCTTCCAGCATCTTAGGTGTTCGTCCTCGCCGGGGGGGAAAAGGTGCCCGCGCTGCGTCCCTCACGGGGACGGGTCAGCCGGCATGACTACGGTCAGCTTCCGTTCCTGCAAGGGAACGCCTTGCCGAGTCCCAGCGAAATGGCAGTGCTGGCGTTGTAGCCAGAAACATTCGGATTTTCCGCGATGTATTTGCGCACCGCGTCGGTTAATTGCGCCGAGCGGGCGTCGGGTGGCAAGCAAAAATACTGGCCGACACGCGGACCGGTGGTGCCGCCAATTGCATCGATCGTGTTGAAGATACCGTCGGCGGCGCCTTCGATATAAGCCGCGCATGCACTACGCGATGCTATGTCGGTCTTCGTGCATAGCTTGTTGAGGTCGCCTCCCGTAAACGCGGCTGCCGATAGTGGTACGGCAAGCGCGCTGGCGAAAATCAAGGCCCGCAGCATGGTGTTCCTTTCCAGGGTCGTTTATCAGGCGGTCTTTCGCCGCGTCCAGAGGGGCGCGCCGTACAACGCGCCGAAGTCGTCATTCTGCACTGTTTTACGGGGTCGCAGCAGGCTGCCGACCGCCTATCTTCAGGCAAATCTGCGGTGAACCGGTCGCGCATGACGGCCAGACCGGGTCACCACCGTAGGTTCGCTTTATGTTCGCTTTAAGTTCGCGCTGGCGTCATTTCTGCGGCATTTGCTGCATCCGGGCAGTCAGGCCTTCGATCACGTCCGGTTCCTTGTACGTCTTCGCGAAATCGAGCGCGGTCATGCCGATCTGGTTCTTCACCGTCAGGTCCGCGCCGTTGTCGAGTAACAGCTTCACGGTCGACACATGACCGCCTCGAGCCGCCATCATCAGCGGCGTGGTGCCGTTCGGCGAGCCAGCGTCGACGTACGCCGAGTGGTCGAGCAGCACCTTGACGATGTCGTCGTGACCGTTCGCGGCCGCGTAGTGCAGCGGGGCCCAGCCCTTCTTGTTCACTTCGGCGTCTTTCGCGATCAGCAGGTTGACGAAGTCGAGGTCGCCGCCCAGCGCAGCCATCATCATCGCGTTCTCGCCGGCTTTGTCCTGGATTTCGATGTCGGTCTTCGGATTCGCGAGCAGCGCGGCGCCCACCTTGTCCGATTTTTCGCGCGCGGCGATGACCAGCAGCGGAATGCCCTGATTGTCGACGCTATTCGGGTCCAGGCCTTTGGCGAGCAGCTTGTTGACACCGTCGACGTCGTCGAACTTGACCGCCTTGATCAGTGAGTCGATCGGCGCGGCTTGCGCAGGCGACGCCACCAGCGTGGTCAACGCTGCGCACGCCAAAGTGGCGGCAAACGCAGCGCGCGCAGCGCTACGGGACATGCGGCGCTTGAGCGAAACCAGCGCCACCTGAGCCACATCTCGCGCCGAAAAAGTCTGATGAATGGTAGCAGTCGACATCGAAATAATTTTCATATTTTGCTTTAGGAAACTTCCCTATCCTTTTGATGTTACGTGACATTGTCGGCCAGATGGCTCAGGCAACGCTCGGCGAAGGGATGTTGAAAAGCCGGAAAAAGTTCTGCGTGGTCGCAGCGGCCAGCGCCTCGTCCGGCATCTCGCGTTGTTGCGCGATGAAGCGTCCGACATAACTTACGTACGCAGGTTCATTAGGCTTGCCGCGATACGGCACCGGCGCGAGGTACGGCGAGTCGGTTTCGATCAGCAGACGATCGAGCGGCATGCGGCGCGCGACGTCCTGTACATCGGTCGCGCTCTTGAACGTGACGATGCCTGACAGCGAAATGTAAAAATTCTGCGCCAGCGCCTGTTCCGCGACGGCCCACGGCTCGGTGAAGCAATGCATCACGCCGCCCGGCTCGCTCGCGCGCTCCTCGGCCATGATCCGCAGCGTGTCTTCCGACGACGACCGCGTGTGGATGATCAGCGGCTTTTTCGTCGCATGCGCGGCGCGAATATGGGTGCGAAAGCGCTCGCGCTGCCACTCCATGTCGGCGATCGAGCGGCCTTCCAGACGGTAGTAGTCGAGCCCGGTCTCGCCGATCGCGACCACCTTCGGATGCTTCGCCAGCTCGATCAGCTCGGCGAGGCCCGGCTCACGCATGTCTTCGTGATCGGGATGCACCCCGACCGACGCGTAGACGTTTTCGTGGCGGCTGGCGATCTCCAGCACCGACGGCAGCGTCTCCAGATCGACCGACACACACAGCGCATGCGTGACCGAATGGCTGCGCATGTTCTCGAGCACCTGCGGCAAGCGGTCGGCGAGTCCTTCGAAGTTGATGTGACAGTGCGAGTCGACAAACATGATGATGTCCTGCGAAAAAATGGCTTGAGACGAATCAGACCTTGGCCTGGCCCGATGCAGCGTGCGCGTCGAGGCGCTTGCCGAGAATCACCAGATCGCGCTCCACGCCGTCGAGCACGGCCACCCGCGGCAACGAACCCCACGTGTCGAAGCCAAAGCCGCGGAACAGCCGCAAGCTCGCGTCATTGTGGCCGAAGATGAAGCCCAGCACCGTGTCGATGCCAAGCGCCGGCGCCGCCGCGAGCGAGGCCGCCAGCAGTTGCTTGCCGAGGCCCTTGCCGCGCGCGCGCTCGTCGAGATAAATGCTGACTTCGGCGGTGCGCAGATAGGCCGGACGGCCGTAGAAATCCGAAAAGCTCAGCCATGCAATCACGCGCCCCGGATTTTCCGAATCTTCCACCACCCACAACGGACGCTTTTGCGGACCATGCGCGTGAAACCACGCCAGCCGGCTTTCGACGCTGACCGGCTCGAGGTCGGCGGTGACTTGCCGCGACGGCACGGTCGAGTTGTAGATAGCGACGATGGTGGGCAGATCGTCGAGCGTGGCATCGCGGTAAGAAAGGCTCATGGTGCTTTTTGAATTGTGATGGAGGGCAATGACAAATTAACGGGTCGCGCAACCGGCCTGCGATTGCGCGGCAGCCTGTGCGCGCCGTGGCAGGCGGGTTCCGCGTGAAGGCTTAGGCGAACAGCTCGCGATAGCCGATAAACAGTTCCTCGAAAACGAGTCGCGCATTCAGCGGATGGTTTTCGACTGCGCGCTGGCGCGTCACGGTGCGGATGAAACGCGCAAACGCGCTGGCATCGGCCTGCGACGCGCAACGCGTCAGCGCGCCGGCGGCCTGCGGAAAATAGCGCGGCGCGCCTGCGGTGCTCTGCGCCAGCAAATCGTACATCCAGCGTTGCAGCCAGCCCAGCACCAATGGCACTGGCAGCTTTTGCAACGCCTCGCCACACGCGAAAGCATCGCAGTCGGGTCCGGCGGCCAGTTGTTTCAGCGTCCAGTCGCGCAGCGTGCGGTTTTCGTCACTGGCGAGCGCGAGCGCCGTGAGCGGCGCGCCGCCGGCTTCGGCAAGAAGTGCGGACGCTTCGGCGATACCCTGCGCAGTCAGCCACTTCGTCGCGGCGTCCGGCGCGGGCACGGTCATCGGCCACTGGCGGCACCGGCTGATGATGGTGGGCAACAGACGGTCGACGCGCGCCGACACCATCAGAAACACGACACCCGCTGGCGGCTCTTCGAGCGTTTTGAGCAGCGCATTGGCCGCCGCGAGGTTCAGCCCTTCGGCCGGGTACAGCACGACGACGCGCGCGCCGCCACGATGCGAACCCACGCCGACGAAATCGAGCAAACCGCGAATCTGTTCGATCTTGATTTCCTTGCTGGGCGTGCGGGTCTTCTTGGTTTCGTCGGCGTCGGGCTTGTCGGCTTTTTCGTCCGCGCCGGCAGCGTTGAGACCCGCTTCCGCGGCCAGCGCCTCGGGCACCACGATCCGGTAGTCCGGATGATTGCCTTGCGTGAACCAGTTGCAGGCCACGCATTTGCCGCATGGCTCGCCGTTGGCCAGTTGCGCCTCGCACAACAGCCCTTGCGCGAGATGCTGCGCAAAGCGCAGCTTGCCGATGCCCGCCTGGCCATGCAGCAGCAGCGCATGCGGCCAGTGGCCGCGCAGTTGCTGCAGGCGGTTCCAGTCATCGGCTTGCCACGGATAAATCATCGTTTCTCTTTGAAATCAATCAGTTGATGGCGTTATCTGAAGCATAACGCGAACCTTTCATACCACTGGGGGCGCGCCGAACTATGATTTTAATATCATAGTGATACAACGATTTCTTCGAGTTGCTTCTGAATTCTCGCAATGCTTTGCGAAGAGTCGATGATAGCGAACCGGTAAGGCGCCTCTTCAGCCCGGCGCATATATTCCGCACGCGTGCGGTCGAAAAACGCCGTCGATTCGCTCTCGAAACGATCCGGATCGCGTGCCGCGCTACGCCGCTCACTGGCGACCTCGGGCGGCAGGTCGAACAGCACCGTCAGGTCCGGCTGAAAACCGCCCTGCACCCACCGCTCCAGCGTTTCCAGCTTGTCGCGCGGCAGACCCCGGCCGCCGCCCTGATACGCGAAAGTCGCGTCGGTAAAACGGTCTGACAGCACCCAGTCGCCGCGCGCGAGCGCCGGCTCGATTACCTCGGCCAGATGCTGACGGCGCAGCGCGAACATCAGCAGCGCCTCGGTTTCGAGGTCCATCTTCTGATGCAGCACGATCTCGCGGATCTGTTCGCCGAGCGGCGTACCGCCCGGCTCGCGGGTCATGACGACCGAACGGCCGGTACTCGCGACCTTCTGTTCGAGACGCTCGCGAAACCAGCCAAGATGGGTCGTCTTGCCGGCCCCGTCGATGCCCTCAAACGTGATGAATTTGCCGCGCGCCATCATTGCCCTCGAATGTATTTGTCCACGGCCTTGTTGTGATCGCCGAGGGTGTCAGAAAAGATGCTGCTGCCGTCGCCGCGCGATACGAAGTACAGCGCGGTGCTCTGCGCCGGATTCATCGCCGCCTGCAGCGATGCGACACCCGGCAGCGAAATCGGCGTGGGCGGCAGGCCCATG
The DNA here is from genome assembly GCF_904848625.1 of Paraburkholderia metrosideri. GTDB lineage: Bacteria > Pseudomonadota > Gammaproteobacteria > Burkholderiales > Burkholderiaceae > Paraburkholderia > Paraburkholderia metrosideri. The sequence continues at coordinate 512,268 of NZ_CAJHCP010000001.1, read as the reverse complement.
CGGGTGTAGGTATTGTAGGGAGTGTCAGTCTGCAGGTCTTTCTTTCTGATGTGACCGGCATAGCTCTCGCCCATCCCGTAGATCACGGTCGGGTCGGTCTGCAGCGGCATGCCCGCACGCAGACGGTTCGCGAACACCGCGGCCACCAGCGGCCGGTCGGATTTCTTGCCGGTTTCCTTTTCGATGATCGAGGCCATGGTCAGCGCGTCGTACGGCGTCTTGTACGGCAGGTCCGGCGCGCGCGCGACCCATGCCTCGTCGAGGCGCAGCCGCATCAGCCGGTACGCGCGACGGTAGACATCGAGGTCGCTGGTGTTCTTGTCGAACAGATACGTGTCGGGGAAAAACAGGCCCTCGCCGTTGCCGATCGACGCTTCCGGCGCGCCGATCGCGGTCATCAGGTCGGCGTCGCTCATACCGGACGTGTCGTGCTTGAGCGCCGGATTCGCATCCAGTTCGGCGCGCATGCGCTTGAAGGTCCAGCCCTCGATAATCGTGGCGACGTATTCATTGACGTCACCCCGGGCAATTTTCTGCAGTACCTCGTACGGGGTGACGCCAGTCTTGAACTCGTAGTTGCCCGATTTCAGATCGGTCTGCAGGCCCAGCAAGCGCGTCATGACGACGAACAGCTCCGGCTCGACGGGCACGCCGCCGCGATTGAGCTGCTGCGCGACACTGCGCAGGCTGCTGTGCGGTTTGACGGTGACGTCGAGTTGCGCGGGGGTCAACTCAAGTGGGCTGGTGGCCCAGTGATATCCGGCGGCCATTGCGGCTGCGGCCAGCACAACGACAATTGAGCCGGCGACGAAACATTTCTTGAACAGGGACATGCGAAACGGGAGGTGGGTTGACTGCATATAATAGCTGTTTGCCTCAGCCAAAGTCAGAATTGACTGTTCCCGGAATCCATGAACACACCGCTCGCTACCGCTTCAGGCACTGCTTCAGGCACCGCCACGAACCCCGCCGCCGCTGGATTGCCCGTGCTGGCGCGGCCGTCGGCTGAAGAATTCGAGGCCGTGCTCCAACACGGCGCCTACATGCCGCTCACGCAATTCGGCGTGATCGACGCCACCGGCGACGACGCGGCGAGCTTCCTGCACGGCCAGTTGACCAACGATACCCAGCATCTCGATGCCGCCAGCGCGCGTCTTGCCGGCTACTGCTCGGCCAAGGGTCGCCTGCTGGCCTCTTTCCTGACCTGGCGCAGCGGCGACACGATTCGCCTGCTGGTGTCGAAAGACGTCCAGGCGGCGGTGCAGAAGCGCTTGACCATGTTCGTGCTGCGGGCCAAGGCGAAGCTCATCGACGCGAGCGGCGAACTGGCCGAAGTAGGTCTTGCCGGCGACGTGCGCAAAGCGCTGTCCGGCGTATTCGACGCGTTACCCGACGGCGTCCATGTGCAGGTGGACAGCACGGCAGGCTCGCTGATTCGCGTGCCGGATGCGTTGGGCCGCCTGCGCTATCTGTGGATCGGACCGAAGGCCCAGGTCGAAACGCACCTGGCCACCCTTGACGACAAGCTCAAACGGGTGTCCCCGGCCGTGTGGGATTGGCTCGACATCCGCGCGGGCGAGCCGCGCATCACGCAGCCGGTGGTCGAGCAATTCGTGCCGCAAATGGTCAATTTCGACGTGCTTGGCGCGGTCAATTTCCGCAAAGGCTGCTACCCCGGCCAGGAAGTGGTCGCGCGCAGCCAGTATCGCGGCACGATCAAGCGCCGCACCTCGCTCGCGAATGTGGCCGGCGACCTTGACACGGTGCGGCCCGGCGCGGAACTGTTCCATTCCGACGATCCTGGCCAGCCGTGCGGGATGATCGTCAATGCGGCGTCCGCGCAAGGCGGCGGCGTCGATCTGCTGGTCGAGATCAAGCTCGCGGCGCTGGAAAGCGGCTCAGTACATCTGGGCGCGGCAGAAGGCCCGGCACTCCAGTTCCTCACGCTGCCGTACGGCCTGCCAACCGAGGTTTAATGACTCCTGGGCGGTAAAGAGCGGCGCAATCAGGCGCCGCTTTTTGCTGGCCCGTTCCACACGTCGACACCCACGCCCCTTCACCTCAAGCGGGAGATCGTCCCCGATGTGCCTGATCGTTTTCGACTGGCGACCCGACGCGGTCGACGGCCCGCTGTTCACGCTCGCCGCGAATCGCGACGAATTCTTTCGACGCACGGCCGATCCGATCAGCTGGTGGCAAGACGCGCCGGGCGTGCTGGCGGGCCGCGATCTGGTGGGCGGCGGCACGTGGCTCGGTATGTCGCGAGACGGCCGGTTTGCCGCGCTGACCAATTACCGCGCGCCGCATGAAATGCGCGCCGACGCGCCCACGCGCGGCACGCTGGTGAGCGACTGGCTGAGCGGTTCGGCACACGATTCCGGCGGCATCCCGCACGACAGCCCGCTTGCGTATCTCCAACACGTTGCGCAAACCGGCGATATCTATAACGGGTTCAATCTGCTGGTGGGTGACTGGACGCGGCGCGAACTCGCGTGGTACTGCAACCGTTCGGATTCGGCACCGGCTCTGCTTCAGGCCGGCACGCATGGCATTTCGAACGCGGTCCTCGATACTGCATGGCCAAAGCTCGTCAAAAAACGCACGGAACTCGGCACGCTGCTGACCCGCGACGCGATGCCGACGCTCGAACGTCTGATCGATCTGATGCGCGATCCACGGCTTGCCCGCGATGACGAATTGCCGTCCACCGGCATTCCGCTTGAACGCGAACGGGCGTTGTCGGCGGCATTTATCGAAACGCCGGAATATGGCACGCGCGGCACGACGGCGTTGCGGGTGAGCGCGCATGGCGAAGTGGTCAGCGTGGCCGTCGCCGAACGCAGCGACGACAACGGCTCGCACCGTATTGCGCGGCCGGGGGACTTTGAACGCAGCTTCGCATTCAATATCGAGCGTGAGAGGGTGTGATGCGTCACTCAAGCCCAAACGCCGCGCGCAACGCCGCCGCCGCGTCGGCATGCGCGTGCGCGACTTCGGGCACGTAGCCGCCCATTTTGAAAAATTCGTGGATCATGCCGGGGTAGCGCTTGAGCGTCACGCTATTACCCAACGCGCGCAATTTTTCCGCATAGGCCTCCCCTTCGTCGCTTAAAGGATCGTATTCCGCCGTAGCAATCCATGCCGGCGCAACCCCGCTGAAATCGGGGGCGCCGCGTTGGCCATCGAGCGGTGCGAAACGCCAGTCGTCCCGGTCGCCTTTATCGCGCACGTACTGGTCGAAGAACCATTGAATCGTATCGCCCGTCAGCAAATAGCCGTTGGCGAGCCGCGAGTGCGAACCGGTGTTCTGATAGCCCGTGGTGCCCGGGTAAATCAGCAATTGCAGCGCCAGATGGATGCCCGCGTCGCGCGCCAGCACCGCGCAGACCGTGGCCAGTGTCCCGCCTGCGCTATCGCCGCCGACCGCCAGCCGGTTTGCGTCGACGGCAAACTCGGCGGCGTGCGCATGCAGCCACGTCAACGCATCGAAAGCATCGTCGACAGCAGTGGGAAATCTGTGCTCGGGCGCGAGCCGGTAATCCACGGATAACACCGTGCACTGAGCATCGCGCGCGAACATCCGGCATAGCGCATCGTGCGTATCGACGCTGCCTACCGTGAAGCCGCCGCCGTGGTAATACACCAACGCTGGCGCAGGCTCGGCCCAACCGGGCTCGACCGCCTGATATAAACGCGCGCGAATCGCCGCGCCATCGCGAGTGGGAATGTGCAAATCGTCGAGCGTGAACATGGGCGCGCTCGTGATCTCCAGAATCGGCGCGCTTTTTTCATACGATGCGCGCGCCTGTTGCGCGGTCATTTCGTGATACTGCGGGCGCTTCGCCCGCTCGATCATGTCGAGCACCTGCTCGATCTTCGGATTTAGCGGCATCGTGCATGTTGTGGCGCATACGCGCCGAAAATTGAAAGAACCGGCGTGACAGGCCATACGCTGGCCATGCGATCAACGCGCCAGGAGCGCGCAAGCACGCTCAGTTGGCGTTCTTCACTTCCGGCTTCAGCGACATCGGATCGGACGGATTACGCAAGTGCTCGATGTCTTCGTGACGCAGTTCCACGGTCGCCATGATGCCAGGGTGCGTGACGATGTAGAAACGCCGCGCGGCGATGGCCTCGAACGTAATGTCGGCGACGTTGTCGGCGGTCAGCTTGCCCGAACGCACGGCGCGCTGGAGTTGTTTATCGGCAGCGATCTGCGAACGGGTGGGTCCGCTATCGTTGCGCAACTCCGCAGGGCGCGCACGCTCCGCGTCGGCGATACCGGTCGGCACGAACGCCGGGCACAACAGCGAGCAGCCGACCAGCGGGCCTGCCGCCGAGACGTTCGCGCCGTGAGCGGCATGTGCGGCATGTGAGGTTTGGCCCGCCTGCGCCAGCTGCAAATCGTGGTACAGCGTCTCGGTCAACGACACCACCGCGTGTTTCGACGCGTTGTAGATGCCCATCGCAGGCGGCGACAGCAAGCCCGCCACCGACGCCGTGTTGACGATATGCGCGGGCTCGTTCTGCGCCAGCATGATTGGCGTGAAAACTCGCACACCGTGCGCGACGCCCATCACGTTGACGTTGAAAACCCACGCCCAGTCGTTCGCCGAGCTTTCCCACAGGAAGCCGCCCGAGCCCACGCCCGCGTTGTTGAACAGCAGATGCACCTTGCCGAACGCATCGAGCGCCGCCTGCGCGAGCGCTTCGACCTGAGCCGCGTTCGATACATCGGTCGGCACGCCGATTACTTCGACGCCGTTCGAGCGCAACGCGTCGACCGTTTGTGCAAGCGCATCGGGATTCACGTCGGCCAGCACGAGCTTCATGCCGAGCGACGCCCCCTTCTGCGCGAACGCGCGGCCAAAGCCGCTGGCCGCGCCGGTGATCACGGCCACCTTGTCTGCGAATTCGAACATAGCGAGATTCCCCGGGGTTGAGCGGCGCGTGGTCGACGCGCCGCGGCTGCAGATTTTCAGCGGGTTCAGATCAGCTTGACGAGCTGCTTGCCGAAGTTCTTGCCCTTCAGCAGACCCATGAAAGCCTCAGGCGCAGCGTCGAGCCCTTCGGCGATCGTCTCGCGATACTGCAGCTTTTTCTGCGCGACCAGCGTGCCGAGTTGCTTGAGCGCTTCGGGCCACACTTCCATGTGCTCGCTGACGATAAACCCTTGCACCAGCAGCCGCTGCGTCAACATCAGCGAAGGATGCTTGAGCGGGATCGGCTCGCCGTCATAGCCCGCGATGAATCCGCACAGCGCGATACGCCCGAACGCGTTCATGCGCGCGAGCGTCACGTCGAGCACTTCGCCACCGACGTTTTCGAAGTAGCCGTCCACGCCGTCCGGCGTCACCGCCTTCAGGTCCTTATACAGATTGCCCGCCTTGTAATCGACACATGCGTCGAAGCCGAGTGTCTCGACCACATACCGGCACTTGTCCGCGCCACCCGCAATGCCGACCGCGCGTGCGCCGGCCAGCTTCGCCAGTTGGCCGACCACGCTGCCCACCGCGCCGCTTGCCGCGCTGACTACGACCGTCTCGCCCGCTTGCGGCGCGATGATCCGGTTCAGTCCATACCAGCCGGTGACGCCGGGCATGCCGACCGGACCGAGATAGACGGACAGCGGCACATGCGTGTCGTCCACCTTCTGGATGCCGCTGCCGTTCGAGGTGCCGTATTCCTGCCAGCCGAACATTCCGACGACCTTGTCGCCGACTGCGTACTTCGGGTTGTTCGACTCGACCACTTCACCCACCGTGCCGCCGATCATCACTTCGTCGAGCGGCTGCGGCGTTGCATATGACTTGGCGTCGCTCATGCGGCCGCGCATGTACGGATCGAGTGACAGGTAGTGATTGCGCACGCGCACTTCACCGTCGGCGAGCGGCGCAAGCGGCGTTTCGACGAGACGGAAATTATCGGGCGTCACCGCGCCTTGCGGACGCGAAGCGAGCACGAGTTGACGGTTGATCTGGGTCATGACGGGCGTCTCCTTAAATTGTTTATGAATGAGATGACGATGATCTGTCGAAGCAACCAGCGATTGATTTCAACGGTTCGAGCGACGAGCGCTGAGCGCAACAGCGATCAGCCGTCGCTGGGGCCGGGTTTCGCCGACGGGTCGCTGCGCAAACGCTGTTGCGTCACGTCGCGGCCCACGGCGAGGCGTCGCATATATTTGAACGTACCGAGCGCCTTGGCGACGAAGTGGCCTTCGCTGTCGCGAATCTCGCCTTCGCAATAGGCCATCGTGGTCGAGCGGTGCAACACGCGGCCGGTCGCGCGCAATTCACCACGGCCGGGCTGCATGAAGTTGACTTTCATTTCGACGGTGACGACGCCAACGCCGTCGCCAGCCAGACTGCGCGCGGCCATCGCAAGCGCGACATCGGCGAGCGTCATCGTGACGCCGCCATGCGCGACGTCCCACGTGTTCATGTGATCCGGCTGCAACGGCAGCACGACTTCGCTAATGCCGTCGGCGGCCGACAGCAGTTGCGCGCCGAGCCGGTCGACAAACGGGCTCTCAGGCAGCGTAGTGTTGCCGGGTTGAGTGGATGAGGATGGATCGGTCATTGCGGTATTCAGATTTCGTCGTCGATGGCAGGTGCAGCACCACCAGCGTATTCGTTGAACTTCAGAGTGCGTGGATGCGTACTTCGCTCACACCCACGCGCAGCAGGAAATGATACCCGCTATGGCACGAACGCATGCGCCGCCATCCGCGTAGCGAGCCGCCCCAGCCTGCGGATTGCTTCATCCGCGCGCTCGAGATCGGTATCCGGGCAACTCAGCCGAATGAAATGATCGAAGCGTCCACCGTTCGAAAACACAGTGCCGGGCATCACCCGAATACCGTCTGCGAGAGCCGCCTCGAAGAAGGCCGCCGACGACACCTCGCGCGGTAACTCGATCCAGAAAAACATCCCGCCGCGCGGCGGCGTGAAGCGCGTGCCGTCGGGAAACGACGCTGCCACCGCCGCGGCCATTCGCTCACGCTGAATCCGCAAGCTCTCGCGCAGGCGCCGCAAATGGCGTTCGTACGCGCTGGTTTCCAGAAACCCCGCCAGCACCACTTGCGACAGTTGCTCGTTATGCCGCGATTGCGCGAACTTCAGCATGCCGATGCGCGGATGCCAGCGGCCACCGTTGATCCACCCCACCCGCATACCCGGTGCGAGCGATTTGTTGAACGACGTGCAATGGATCACGGTGCCGTCCGTGTCCCATGCCTTCAGCGACCTGGGCGGCTGCGCGGCGTCAACCAGTTCGCGATACGGATCGTCCTCGATGAGCGCGATGCCGGCACCTGCGCACAATTCGACGAGACTCGCCTTGTGCGCATCGGGCATCACACTGCCGAGCGGATTTTGCAGATTCGGCACGACCATGACAGCCTTGAGATCGGGATGCGTTTGCAGCGCGAACGTCAGCGCTTCGACCGAGAGGCCGGTGGTCGGACTCGCTGGAATTTCCAGCGCGCGCAGACCGAGGCTTTCGAGCACCTGCAACAAGCCGAAAAAACAGGGCGATTCGACCGCGACGGTGTCGCCTGGCTGCGTGACCGCCCGCAACGCGAGGTTCACGGCTTCGATGCCGCCGTGAGTCATGATGATGTCGTCAGAAGCGATCTGAATGCCGGCCTCCAGCGCACGGCGCGCAATGATCGCGCGCAAGCCCGGATCGCCCTGATCGGGACCGGCGGCGGTCAGCAACGTGGGCCGCTTGCGCAACGCGCGCAGTGCGGCTTTCTGCAACGCGTCGGTGGGAAAGAGATCGGACGATGCGGTCGCGCCACCGAGATTGAGCGCGTCCGGGTAGCGCTGGAATGTCGCCACGATCGATGAAATGGCCGAGTGAATGCCGACGAACTGGGCGGCACCGGGCAGCATGGCCAGATCGGGTTCGGACGCCGCGGGCAACGCTGCCGTTTGCGGTGCACGCACGAAATAGCCGGCGCGCGGCCGTGCATCGATCAGCGCGGCGCGTTCGAGCACACGATAACTCTCGGTCGCCGTCGCGAGGCTCACGCCGTGGCGCTGCATGAACGCGCGCATGGACGGCATGCGGTCGCCTGGACGCAGCACGCCGTTGCCGATTGCGCGGCGATACTGATCGGCCAGTTGCCGGTAAAGCGGCTGGGTATCCGTTGGGCGGTCCAAAGACTGGCCCTGGTGGCTGACGATGACTTGGCTCATGAACCGATGGTGCGGGCAGTGCGCATGTCGCGACAGATACAGATCGGCACGATTCCAACCGATACAGCATGCGGGTAAGCACTTCTGTACCGGTTCAGATTACCGAAAGCTGTGGCTGTTTTCACGCGAGTGGACTCAATAAGCTGGGTGACATGAAACATGAAAACTGTTTAAAGGAATCCGGTCATGCCTGTGCGTCAATCCCAATCCTGTGATGGCCTGCCATTCGACGCTGTACCCACTGCACCGTCCTGCATTGCCGCAGGCCAGATCAGCGTGCGCGATCTGCAAGCCGGCACCTCGATCGTGGCCACCGAAGGCACCCTGCAACTCAGCTTTCGCGATCATTCGCTTGCGTGGCTCGGCAACGCCGTTCCGCTTAGGTCGATCACGCTGCACGAAGGCGAGCAATTCGTGACACCGCAACGCGGTGTCGTGTCGATTAGCGCAGCCAGCCCCGGTAGCGTGGCGTTCGTCGTGCAGACTTCGCGCGCCGAAAACGTCGCCCGCCGGGTCGTCAATCAGGCTGTGCATCGTCTGGCGGCGCTCGTCAACGCGAAGCGGCGGCGCATCGCCTGAACGCGTCTGCCCAGGTTCACGCGGCAGCTACAATGCATGTCCAATCGCTTCCTTCGAGGTGCCGGTCATGTCCTTCGTTCGCGCGCTGCTGTCCGGTACTTTCACCCGTGTTTTCCGTCTTGTCGCGATCGGCGCGCTCGTCTGCGTCGCGCTCAACGGGTGTGCCGGATTGTTCGGCGGCGACCCGCTGCGCGTCAATGTCGCCGGTATCGAGCCGATCGACAATCAGGGACTCGAAATGCGCTTCAACATCAAGCTGCGCGTACAGAATCCTAACGACTCCACGGTCAACTTCAACGGCATCTCGATCGATCTCGATCTGAACGGCAAGCCCTTTGCCAGCGGCGTCAGCGATCAGAGCGGCACGGTGCCGCGCTTTGGCGAGACCGTGATCAGTGTGCCGCTGAGCGTGCCGGCGTTCACGGTGGTTCGCCAGGCGCTCGCGTTACCCGGCGCAATGGAATCGGGGCAAATTCCGTACACGCTACGCGGCAAGCTCGCCAACGGCCTGACCGGCACCACGCGATTCATCGATCAGGGAACCTTGAAGCTGCCGGTTGCGGGCCTTGGCTCGCAGTAGGTGTGCACTAGTCGCGTAGTAGCCGCTCAGTAGCAGCTCAGTAGCCGTACAGGCGGTTAAAAAACGGGCGCCACGGTTCACTGTCATCACGTTGAACCACTGGCACCCGCTCCTTCCGATTTCACCGCCGTGCGCGCTGGATCACACCACTTCAAACAATCCCGCCGCGCCCTGCCCGCCGCCGATACACATCGTCACGACGACGAGTTTCGCGCCGCGCCGCTTGCCTTCGATCAGCGCATGGCCCGTCAGGCGCGCGCCCGACACGCCATACGGATGGCCGACCGCAATCGCGCCGCCGTTCACATTGAGCCGGTCATGCGGAATGCCGAGCTTGTCCGCGCAATACAGCACCTGCACGGCAAACGCTTCGTTCAGTTCCCACAGGTCGATGTCCTCGACCTTCAGGCCGGCCTGCTTCAGCAGTTTCGGCACGGCGAACACCGGGCCGATGCCCATTTCGTCCGGCTCGCAACCCGCCACTGCGAAGCCACGGAAAATGCCGAGCGGTTGCAGACCTTCCTGCTCCGCGACCTTCGCGTTCATCACGACGCAGGCCGACGCGCCATCCGAGAACTGGCTCGCATTGCCTGCCGTCACGACGCCACCCGGCATCGCGGTACGAATCTTCGACACGCCTTCGAGCGTCGTGTCGGCGCGAATGCCCTCGTCGCCGCTGACGGTGACTTCCTTCGTGAAGAGACGGCCGGTCGCCTTGTCGGCGACACCTGCGAGCACGGTCAACGGAACGATTTCGTCTTTGAACTTGCCGGCTTCGAGCGCGGCCGCCGCACGCTGTTGCGAGCGCACGCCGTATTCGTCCTGGCGTTCCTTCGAGATCGAATAGCGCTTCGCGACGTTTTCGGCGGTCTGCAGCATCGACCAGTAGATTTCCGGCTTGTTCTGGCTGAGCCAGCCTTCGGTCATCATGTGGCGGTTCATTTCGTTCTGCACACACGAGATCGATTCCACGCCGCCGGCGACGAACACGTCGCCCTCACCGGCGATCACGCGTTGCGCGGCGAGCGCAATGGTCTGCAAGCCCGACGAACAGAAGCGGTTCACTGTCATGCCCGGCACGCTGACCGGCAGACCCGCGCGCAGCGCGATCTGCCGCGCGATATTCATGCCTGTCGCGCCTTCCGGATTCGCGCAACCCATGATCACGTCCTCGACGCGAGCCGGGTCGATTTTCGCGCGCTCGACGGCGGCCTGGGTCACGTGGCCGCCTAGCGTCGCGCCATGCGTCATGTTGAAACCGCCGCGCCATGATTTGGCGAGCCCCGTGCGGGCGGTCGATACGATTACGGCATCAGTCATGCATGTCTCCTATGTCGACGGGAGTTAGCGCTTCAGCGCTTACTCCCGTCCCATGCCATTGTGTATGTCGACGGGAGTTAGCGCTTTAGCGCTTACTCACGTCCCATACCATCGCGTATGCCAACGTAAGTCAGCGCTTCAGCGCCTGCTCACGTCCCATACAAATTAGTCGGTACGTCAAGCTATCGATCATCGCGCGCCAGCAGTTCGCCGTGCGCTCAAAACACCTCAACGCACCCCCTCAGTCATTCCAATCGGGTAGCCCGTCGCGTACTCAACCGTTGGTATTAAAACCCCGGCCCTTCGCAGCCAGCTCCGCAATACTCGGCGCGATCTTCCACGCGTCGCCATTCGCCCGCGATGCGTAGCGGCGAATCGCGCGCTCGACGTTATAGAGGCCGACTGTGTCCGCGTACAGCATCGGACCGCCGCGATGAAGCGGGAAGCCGTAGCCAGTCAGATAGACCATGTCGATATCCGACGCCTTCGACGCAATGCCTTCTTCGAGAATCTTCGCGCCTTCGTTGACGAGCGAAAAAACAAGGCGTTCGACGATTTCCTCGTCGCTGATCTTGCGGCGCCCGGCGTTGGTATCTTTCGAGAACTCGCCGATCATCTCGTCGACCACTTTCGATGGATACGCAGCGCGGTCCCCCGCCTTGTAGTCGTACCATCCCGCACCGGTTTTCTGGCCGAAGCGCCCCATCTCGCACAGACGGTCGGCGACCTTCGAGTAGTGCATGTCGGGATGCTCCTGATAGCGCCGCTTGCGAATCGCCCAGCCAATGTCGTTGCCGGCCAGATCGCTCATCCGGAACGGACCCATCGCGAAGCCGAACTTCTCGATGGCCTTGTCGATCTGCGCGGGCAATGCGCCTTCTTCGAGCATGAACAGCGCCTGGCGGATGTATTGCTCGATCATCCGGTTGCCGATAAAACCGTCGCAAACGCCCGAGACCACGGCCGTCTTCCTGATCTTCTTCGCGAGCTTCATCACAGTGGCCAGCACGTCTTTCGACGTTGCCTTGCCACGCACGACTTCAAGCAGCTTCATCACGTTGGCCGGGCTGAAGAAGTGCATGCCGACCACGTCTTGCGGACGCTTCGTGAATGCGGCGATCTTGTCGACATCGAGCGTCGACGTGTTCGACGCGAGAATCGCACCGGGTTTCGCCACTTCGTCCAGCCGCTTGAACACCTGCTCCTTCACGCCGAGTTCTTCGAACACGGCTTCGACGATCAGATCGGCCTGCTTGAGGTCGTCGTATGAAAGTGTGGGCGTGAGCAGCGCCATGCGCTGTTCGAGCGCTTCGGGCTTGAGCTTGCCCTTTTTCACCGTGGCTTCGTAGTTCTTGCGGATCGTCGCAAGGCCACGGTCGAGCGCTTCCTGTTTCGTTTCCAGCAGCGTGACCGGAATGCCCGCGTTGATGAAGTTCATCGCGATGCCGCCGCCCATCGTGCCCGCGCCGATCACGGCCACTTTGCTGATCTCGCGCACCGGCGTATCGGCAGGCACATCGGGAATCTTGCTCGCCGCACGCTCGCCGAAGAACGCGTGACGCAGCGCATGGCTTTCCGGCGTCTGCACGAGCGCCATGAAGCATTCACGCTCGAATGCGAGACCCTTGTCGAAACCGTTCTGCACGCCCGCTTCCACCGCGTCGATACACTTTTGCGGAGCCGGGAAATTCTTTGCGATGGCCGCGACGCTATTGCGTGCGAACTGGATAAAACCGGCCGCATTCGGATGCTCGATCTTGCGATCGCGCACTCGCGGATGCGGGCCCGTTTTCGCACCGACCTTGCGTGCAAACGCCAGCGCCGCTTCGGCCAGATCGCCTTGCACGACTTCGTCGAAGAGACCCGAGTCGGCGAGCTTTTCCGACAGCACCGGCGCACCCGACACGATCATGTTCAACGACGCTTCGAGCCCGATTGCACGCGGCAGACGCTGCGTGCCGCCCGCGCCCGGCAGGATGCCGAGCTTCACTTCCGGCAGCGCGATCTGCGCGCCGGGAGCGGCGATCCGGTAATGCGCGCCGAGCGCCAGTTCCAGCCCGCCGCCCATCGCGACACTGTGAATCGCCGCGATAACGGGCTTTGCGCTGCCTTCGACGACCTTGATGACCGTGCCGAGCGTCGGCTCCTGAGTCGCTTTAGGCGTATTGAATTCGGTGATATCGGCGCCGCCCGAAAAGGCTTTGCCCGCGCCCGTCAGCACGATGGCCTTGATGGCCGGATCGTTCTGCGCGCGCTCGATCCCGTCGACGATGCCCGCTCGCGTCGAAAGGCCGAGGCCATTCACGGGAGGATTGTTCAGCGTGATGACGGCCACGCCGTCATGAGTTGTGTAGTCCACTGCCATCTGCCTGCCTCCATGCGATCCATGCAATGAGGCGGCACGTTGCGTGCCGCCTGTCCGGTTCATCGAGCTGGCGCGTTACTCAACTGCGGCGCAACTCATTGTCCATCTTTCCGATTGTCCGGGGTCAGCAGGCAGAATACACAAAAAAGCACGCTCGTTCAATTTATCGTTAGGCGGGGTTTCCCCTGGCAAGCGGACAGTTCTTTTCGTCTTCCAGCGCGGAAGGCAGCACGTGATTGCGGAAGATGTCGCGCAGCCTGAGTTTTTGCAGCTTGCCGGTGGCCGTGTGCGGCAGTTCGTCGACGAAGGCGACGTCGTCGGGAATCCACCATTTCGCCACCTTGCCGTCGTAGAACGCGAGCAGTTCTTCACGCGTCACGTCGAAGCCCGGACGCTTGACGACCACCAGCAGCGGACGCTCGGTCCACTTCGGATGCGCGCATGCGATACACGCCGCCTCCGCCACCGCCGGATGAGCAATCGCGACATTCTCGACGTCGATCGAACTGATCCACTCGCCGCCGGATTTGATCACGTCTTTTGAGCGGTCGGTGATGTGCAGAAAACTGTCGGCGTCGATGGTCGCGACGTCGCCGGTCGGAAACCAGCCGTCCACCAGCGGCGACTCGTCCTTGCGGAAATACCGGTCGATCACCCACGGCCCGCGCACATGCAGATCGCCGAACGCGACACCGTCCCACGGCAATTCACGCCCATCTTCGCCGACGATTTTCATATCGACGCCATAGAGCACATGGCCCTGCTTTTCGAGCGATTTGCGTTGCTCGGCAAGCGGCCGCTGGCTCTGCTCCCACGTCAGTTTAGACAGCGTGCCGAGCGGCGACATTTCGGTCATGCCCCATGCATGGATCACCTGGATGCCGTAGTCGTCTTCAAAGGTGCGCAGCATGGCCGGCGGACACGCGGAGCCGCCGATCACCGTGCGGTTGAGCGTCGAAAACTTCACGCCCGCTTCGCGCATGTAGTTCAGCAAGCCGAGCCATACGGTCGGCACGCCCGCTGAAAACGTGACGCCCTCGCTTTCCATCAGTTCATAAAGCGATTTGCCGTCGAGATCCTTACCGGGCAGCACCAGCTTCGCGCCGGTCAGCGGCGCCGCGTGCGGCGCGCCCCACGCGTTCACATGGAACATCGGCACGACCGGCAGGATCGCGTCGCGCGCAGACAGGCACATCGCATCGGGTAACGCCGCGCCGAACGCGTGCAGCACCGTCGAGCGATGCGAATACAGCGCGCCCTTCGGATTGCCGGTGGTGCCGGACGTATAGCAAAGGTAAGACGCCTGACGCTCGTCGATAGCCGGCCAGTCGAAATGGCCGTCCTGCGCGTCGAGCAACCTTTCGTAGCAGAGCACCGGCGTTTGCATCGACGGCAGATGCGCTTCGTCGGTCAGCGCGATCCAGCCGCGCACTTTCGGACATTGCGGCGCGAGGCAGTCGACCAGCGGCGCGAAGGTTGCGTCGAACAGCACGTACGCGTCGTCTGCATGATTGACGATGTAGGCGATCTGATCGGGAAAAAGCCGTGGGTTGATCGTATGGCACACCGAGCCGAAACCGGCCGTGCCGTAATACGCTTCCAGATGCCGGTAGCCGTTCCACGCGAGCGTCGCGACCCGCTCGCCGGGTTCGACACCGAGCGCGATGAGCGCCTGCGCGAGCTGCTTCGCGCGCTTTTCGCAGTCCCGGTAGGTATAGCGATGCAGATCGCCTTCAATGCGCCGCGACACGATTTCGCTACTGCCGAAATGCCGCGCGGCATGCGCGAGCAACGAGGACACGGTTAGCGGCACGTCCATCATCTGGCCCAGCAGCGGCGTCGTCATAAAACAGGGTCTCCTCGGCTTGTTCTGTTTCGCTCAGGTTGGATTCGGGCCGGGAGCCGTGAGGACTTGCGTGGACGCGTCGGGATGCGCCGCCGGACACCGCTTCAAGGCCGGCGAAAGATCGTTACGACAGCGTCAACAGGCTGGCCAGCAGCTCCGCAGGCGCGGACTTACAATATCGGTTAATCCAGAGGCGCTCAATATGTCGTTTTCCCCAAGCATTGCAGGGTTATCCGAAGCGGTAGCGGATCTTTCCAACGCGTTGACTGCATCGTCCGCGAGCGGGTTTGCGCAGCTCGGCAGCGCGTTTCTGACGCGCCTGCCAGCGGCGCCGTTACCCGCACCTTACATGGTCGGTTTTTCCGCGGAGACCGCCGCGCTGCTCGGTCTCGACGCCGACATTCAGCACGATCCAGGCTTTGCCGAGCTGTTCTCCGGCAACCTCACGCGTGAATGGGCAGCGGACAAACTGCCCTACGCGTCGGTCTATTCGGGCCACCAGTTCGGCGTATGGGCCGGACAACTCGGCGACGGCCGCGCGCTCGGCCTCGGCGAAATCGAACATGCCGGGCAGCGTTTCGAGCTGCAACTCAAAGGCGCTGGGCGCACGCCCTATTCGCGCATGGGCGATGGCCGCGCGGTGTTGCGTTCGTCGATCCGCGAATATCTGTGTTCGGAGGCGATGCATCATCTCGGCATTCCGACTACCCGCGCGTTGTGCGTGATCGGCTCCGATCAGCCGGTACGCCGCGAAACCGTCGAAACGGCTGCCGTGGTCACCCGCGTGTCGCCGAGTTTCGTGCGCTTCGGCCACTTCGAACACTTCTATTCGAACGATCGGACCGACGCACTGCGCGCGCTCGCCGATCACGTGATCGAGCGTTTTTATCCGCATTGCCGCGACGCGGAAGATCCGTATCTCGCGCTGCTTGGCGAAGCAGTCACGTCCACCGCCGACCTGATGGTCGAGTGGCAGGCGGTCGGCTTCTGCCACGGCGTGATGAACACCGACAACATGTCGATCCTCGGTTTGACGATCGACTACGGTCCGTTCGGTTTCATGGACGGCTTCGACGCCGGCTACATCTGCAATCATTCCGATTCGCAAGGCCGTTACTCGTACAAGATGCAACCGCAAATTGCGTACTGGAATCTGTTCTGTCTCGCCCAAGGCTTACTGCCGCTACTCGGCGAACAGCATGAAGAAAGCGTGCGCGGCGACAAGTCGATTGAAGATGCACAGCGTGTGCTCGGCGGTTTCAAGGCCCGCTTTGCGCCCGCGCTGGAACGCCGGATGCGCGCGAAGCTCGGGCTAGACCTCGAGCGCGACGGCGACGACACGCTGGTCAACCGCCTGTTCGAAGTGATGCACGCGAACCGCGCCGATTTCACGCTGACGTTCCGCCATCTCGCGCGCATGTCGAAGCACGACGCGAGCGGCGATGCGCCGGTGCGCGACCTGTTCCTCGACCGCGCCGCGTTCGACGCATGGGCGAACGACTATCGCGCGCGTTTGTCCCACGAAACACGCGACGACGCCGCGCGCGCCATTGCAATGAACGCGGTGAACCCCAAATTCGTACTTCGCAATCACCTCGCGGAAACGGCGATCCGTCACGCGAAAGAGAAGGATTTTTCCGAAGTGGAGCGCCTCGCCGCGGTGCTGCGCCGCCCGTTCGACGAGCAACCCGAGCATGAAGCGTATGCGGGGCTGCCGCCAGACTGGGCGAGTTCGCTGGAAGTCAGTTGCTCGTCGTGATGCGCGCAAGCCGCCCAGCCCGCCAGACGCACGCATCCGGCGCGGCCCGGCATGAATGAAGCCTGACCAATGAGCCGTCCCCAAAACAAGCCCGAGACAGGAACCCAACCATGAACAAGCCCGAAGACCTCAAGACCGATGCACCCGCCGTGCAGAAAGACGACGCCGAGTGGCGCAAGCAGCTTTCCGACGTCGAGTATCAGGTGACCCGCCATGCGGCCACCGAACGCCCGTTCACGGGCCGCTATCACGATCACTGGGACCGCGGCATTTACGACTGCGTATGCTGCGGCACGCCGCTGTTCGAATCCGACACCAAGTTCGATGCAGGCTGTGGCTGGCCAAGCTACTTCAAGCCGATCAACGGCGAAGTGATTGCCGAAAAAACCGATCGTGCACACGGCATGCTGCGCATCGAGGTGCAATGCAAGAACTGCGGCGCCCACCTGGGTCATGTGTTCGAAGACGGCCCTGCGCCAACCGGCCTGCGTTACTGCATCAATTCGGCTGCGTTACAATTCGAGCCCAAGTAACGCGACGCGTGGCTGGAAGACGTCGGTGATGAGGGGCCTACTGGGCACGTGACCCTTCATCCTGCCTGCTGCGGTTTGCGAGTGGCTGGCGAGCGGCTTGCGCTGTGTTTCGCTTTATTCCGCTTTGTTTCGCTGGGTCCAGGCGGCTTTGGCGGGCTTTTTGTGCCGCACGCCGCTTGTGGCGGAACGGCGAACCCACGCTGGCCCGCTCCGAATGACCGACGCCCGATGAGTACGCGACAGGCTGCACCCGGCACCGTTTATCGCCAACAGCCTGCCGCGTCGAACCCACGCGGCGTACACTACCGGGCGCTTCGCACTGCGTCCTCACTCTCCGACTCACTCTCCGATTTCCCGACCAGATAATGAAATTCCTGTTCGATCTGTTCCCGATCATCCTGTTCTTCGTCGCCTTCAAGCTCTGGGGCATTTTCACGGCGACGGCAGTGGCGATCGTCGCCACGCTGGTGCAGATCGCGTGGGTGGCCTTCCGCCACCGCAAGGTCGACCCGATGCTGTGGGTGAGTCTCGGCGTCGTCACCATCTTCGGCGGCGCGACGCTCGTGCTGCACAACGACACCTTCATCAAGTGGAAACCGACCGTGCTGTACTGGGCGTTTTCCGTCGCGCTGGTGGTGTCGCAAACGGCCTTCAACAAGAATCTGATCGAAGCGATGATGGGCAAGCAGATCACACTGCCGCACGCCATCTGGAGCAAGTTGAGCCTGATCTGGGCAGCGTTTTTCGTATTGCTCGGGCTCGTCAATCTGTTCGTCGCGTATCACTACACGACCGACCAGTGGGTCAATTTCAAGCTGTTCGGCGCAACCGGCTGCCTGCTGGTGTTCATCGTCGGGCAGAGTTTGTGGCTGTCGAAGTACATGAAGGAAGAATGAGATGACCGATATTTTCATGCACGCCACTACGGCTGAACGCGCCGCGCTGATCGAAGCGCGCCTCACCGCCGCGCTCGCGCCGGTCGCGTCGATCCAGATCACCGACGACAGCGCACAGCACGCGGGCCACGCCGGCGCGTCGGCGGGCGGTCACTTTAGTGTCACGATCGTGGCGGTCGCGTTTGCCGGAAAGCCCCGCGTAGCACGGCATCGCATGGTGTATGATGCGCTGGCCGATGCCATGCAGCGCGGCATTCATGCCCTTGCCATCACGGCGTATACGCCCGAAGAATTTGCTTTGTTGCCCCGCTAGGAACTTCCGATGACCTTGAAGAAAACCCGCCTTTGGGTATTGCTGGCTGCATGTGCAGCCGCACCTGCATTTGCACAGAACATCGCTGTCGTGAACGGCACGCCGATTCCGAAAGCACAAGCCGATGCATTGATCGATCAGTTGGTTCATCAAGGCCAGCAAAATACGCCGCAACTGCAAATGGCAGTGCGCGAAGAGCTGGTGAACCGCCAGATCCTGATGCAGGAAGCGCTGCGCCGCGGCCTGCCAAATCGTCCGGACATCAAGGCGCAAATCGCCGTTGCACAACAAACCGTCGTGCTGCGCGCGCTGATCGAAGACTTCGTGAAGAACAACCAGCCGAGCGACGCGGAAGTCACCGCGCGCTACAACTCGTTGATCAAAGATGCGGGCGGCAAGGAATATCACCTGCACCATATTCTGGTCGACAACGAACAGCAGGCCAAAGACCTGATCGCAAAGATCAAGGCTGGCGCAAGCTTCGAAGATCTGGCCAAGCAATATTCGAAGGACCCGGGATCGGGCAAGAACGGCGGCGACCTCGACTGGTCGGACCCGAAGGCTTATGTGCCTGAATTCGCGGCTGCGGCCGAGAAGCTGCAGAAAGGCCAGATGACCGACGCGCCGGTGCATACGCAATTCGGCTGGCACATCATCCGCGTCGACGACGTACGCGCTGTGACGCCGCCGCCGCTTGAGCAGGTTCGTCCGCAGATCGTTCAGCAGATCCAGCAGGAAAAGCTGCAAGCGTTTGAAGAAGGTCTGCGTAAGAACGCGAAGATTCAATAAGCGGTGGGTTGTTTAAGTACCGCTTGGGTTGATGAAAATTGACATGCAGAGAAGCCGCCCTTGGGCGGCTTTTTTGTTGCTGCCGGCTAGATGAGCGTGGGAGCGTGGGAGTGCGAGGTGCGAAATGCGAAGCGCGGGCACAGCGACGCCGCTCCCGCAGATAAGCCAGAAGCGCGTGGAGCGGTGTTTTGAATCGCTACTTCTATCGCGGCTGGAATTTCAGAAATAAAAAAGCTGCCCGAGGGCAGCTTTTTTTGATGCTGTAGGTTTGTTCGCGTTGCGCGGAGCAAGTGGAAAGTGCGCCGCGCGGTACAGCAAGTACAACAAGGCCACCGCTCATCAAAGCGGCAACCGTGCGCCAATCAACCCAGCCAGCGACGCGCGTTCTGGAACACACGCAACCACGGGCTTGCGTCCGTGCTGCCCGTGCCCCAGCCTTCCGGATGCCAGCTCATCTGCACTGCGCGATGCACGCGCTCGGTGTGCGGCATCAGCACCGTGAAGCGGCCGTCGCCGGTAGTGACCGACGTGATGCCGTCCGGCGAGCCATTCGGGTTGAACGGATACTGTTCGGTCGCCTGACCACGGTGGTCGATATAACGCATCGCCACCGCCGCCTTCGACGCATCGCCCTGCTGCGAAAAGTCTGCGTAACCTTCGCCGTGCGCGATCGCCACCGGAATGCGCGAGCCTTCCATGCCGGCGAAGAAGATCGACGGCGACGCCTGCACTTCGACCAGCGAGAAACGCGCTTCGAATTTCTCCGACTTGTTGCGCGTGAATTTCGGCCAGGCTTCCGCACCCGGGATCATCGACGCGAGGCTGCTCATCATCTGGCAACCATTGCAGATGCCGAGCGCAAACGTGTCGTCGCGGCCGAAGAATTCGGCGAACATGTCGGCGAGTTGCGAATTGAAGCGGATCGTCTTCGCCCAGCCTTCGCCTGCACCGAGCGTGTCGCCGTACGAGAAACCGCCGCACGCCACCGCACCGGCAAAGTCAGCCAGATTCGCGCGACCCGACAACAGATCGCTCATGTGCACGTCGTGCGCGTCGAAACCGGCGCGGTCGAATGCATAGGCCGTTTCGAGGTGCGAGTTCACGCCCTGCTCGCGCAGAATCGCGACACGCGGACGCGCGCTCTTGCCGACGAACGGCGCAGCAACGTCTTCAGCCGGATCGAAGCTCAAAACCGGCGTGATGCCCGGATCGGCCGCGTCGAGCAGCGTGTCGTATTCGGCGTCGGCGCAAGCCGGGTTGTCACGCAGACGCGCGATTCGCCAGCTCACTTCGCTCCACGTGCGATGCAAATCGGCGCGCGGCGCTTCGTAAATCTTTTTCGCGTCGCGATAGATTTCGATCGTGTCACGCTCGTTGGTCTTGCCGATCACATGCGAGCACGCCGACAGGCCATGCTCGCGCAATGCGCCGAGCACTACGTCGCGGTCCGCTGCGCGCACCTGAATCACGCCACCGAGTTCTTCGTTGAACAGCGCGCGGATCGTGCGATCTTCGCGACGGCCGCTGGTCTGCTTCGCCCAGTCTTTCGCGTCGCCGTAATCGGATTCGTGATGCGGATCGAGCACCAGCATGTCGACGTTCAGCGACACGCCGACGTGACCCGCAAACGCCATTTCGCACACCGTCGCCCACAGGCCGCCGTCTGAACGGTCGTGGTACGCCAGCAGCTTGCCGTCGTTGTTCAGCGACTGGATTGCGTTGAAGAAGCGCTTCACGTCTTCCGGATCGTCGACATCGGGCACCGTGTCGCCGACCTGCTGCGTCACCTGCGCGAGGATACTGCCGCCCAGACGATGCTTGCCGCGGCCGAGATCGATGGCGATCAGCACGGTGTCGCCTACGCCGTCTGTGCCGTTCGTGCGCCGCAGTTGCGGCGTGAGATGCTGACGCACGTCTTCGACAGGCGCGAACGCCGAGATGATCAGCGAGACCGGCGCGACGACTTCCTTCGCGACGCCACGGTCTTCCCACTTGGTGCGCATCGACAGCGAGTCCTTGCCGACCGGAATGCTGATGCCGAGCGCCGGGCACAGTTCCATGCCGATGGCTTTCACCGTGTCGTACAGCGCCGCGTCTTCACCCGGTGCGCCGCAGGCAGCCATCCAGTTCGCCGACAACTTCAGCTTGTCGAGCGACGCGATCGGCGCCGCCGCGATATTCGTGATCGCCTCGCCAACCGCCATGCGGCCCGACGCCGGTGCGTTGATGACGGCGAGCGGCGTGCGCTCGGCCATCGTCATCGCTTCGCCGGTGAAGCCCGCGTAGTCCATCGTCGTGATCGCGACGTCGGCCACCGGCACCTGCCACGGACCGACCATCTGGTCGCGCGCGGTCGTGCCGCCCACCGAGCGGTCGCCGATCGTGATCAGGAACGACTTGCTCGCCACCGTCGGATGACGCAGCACGCTCACCGCCACTTCCGGCAACGCGATATGGGTGACGTCGACCGGTTCGAGCTTCTGCTCGACGCGCTTCACGTCGCGATGCATGCGCGGCGCCTTGCCGAGCAGCACTTCCATTGGCATGTCGACGGGCTCGTGCGCGTTGTCTTTCTGCTCGGAGTCGATCAGCTTCAGTTGACGCTCGGCGGTAGCCGTGCCGATCACCGCGAACGGGCAGCGCTCGCGCTTGCACATCGCTTCGAAGGCCGGCAGATCGGCCGGCGCGATCGCCAGCACATAACGTTCTTGCGCTTCGTTCGACCAGATTTCGCGCGGCGACAAACCGCTTTCTTCCAGCTGGATCTTGCGCAGATCGAACACCGCGCCCTTGCTCGCGCCATCCACCACTTCGGGAAACGCGTTCGACAAACCGCCCGCGCCGACGTCGTGAATGCTCAGAATCGGGTTCTTGTCGCCGAGTTGCCAGCACGCGTTGATGACTTCCTGCGCGCGCCGCTCGATTTCCGGATTGCCACGCTGAACCGAGTCGAAGTCGAGTTCTGCGGTGTTCGTGCCGGTGGCCATCGAGCTGGCCGCACCGCCGCCCATGCCGATGCGCATGCCCGGACCGCCAATCTGGATCAGCAGCGAGCCTTCCGGCAGATCGTGTTTATGCGTGTGCTGGTCCGAGATGTTGCCGATACCGCCGGCAATCATGATCGGCTTGTGATAACCGCGCACGAGGCCCGCGACATTCTGTTCGTACGCGCGGAAATAGCCACCCAGATTCGGCCGGCCGAACTCGTTATTGAACGCAGCGCCGCCGAGCGGGCCGTCGATCATGATCTGCAACGGCGACGCGATACGGTCGGGACGCCCATACGCTTCGAATTTGTCAGCCGGATTGCGGTGGCCGAGCGGCTGCGCAGCGTCGCGCGCGTTTTCCCATGCCTCGACGCCGTCCGGCAGTTCCAGATTCGACACCGTGAAGCCAGCGAGACCCGCCTTCGGACGCGCGCCACGGCCGGTCGCGCCTTCGTCGCGGATTTCACCGCCCGCGCCGGTTGCGGCGCCCGGGAACGGCGAGATCGCGGTCGGGTGATTGTGCGTTTCCACCTTCATCAACGTGTGCGTGAGCTCGACGTTGCGGCGATAGTGTTCCGGCAATTCGCTCGCGCCAAGTTGCTCCGGCGTGCGCGGGAACCAGCGTTCGGCCATGCCGCCCGCCATGATCGCCGAGTTGTCCGAATACGCGACGATCGTGCCTTGCGGATTCAGCTTCTCGGTGTTGCGGATCATGTTGAACAGCGAGATGTCCTGCTTCTCGCCGTCGATAGTCCAGTCGGCATTGAAAATCTTGTGGCGGCAGTGCTCGCTGTTGGCCTGCGCGAACATCATCAGTTCGACGTCGGTCGGATTGCGGCCCAGCTTCGTGAACGCGTCGACCAGGTAGTCGATTTCGTCGTCGGCGAGCGCGAGGCCCAGCTCCGTGTTGGCGGCTTCGAGCGCGCCACGGCCATGAACCAGCACGTCGACGGTTTGCAGCGGCTTGGCCGGCAGTTCGTCGAACAGATGCAGCGCATGATCACGCGACGGCGCGACGCTTTCGGTCATGCGGTCGTGCAGCGCGGCGGCAACCGCTGCGCGGGCTTCGTCCGACAATGCCTTCTTGCCGCCCAGCAGCCCGCTTTTCAGCGTCACCGTGTACTCGACGCCGCGCTCGATACGGCGCACGTTCGTGAGGTTGCACAGGTGCGCGATGTCGGTTGCCTTGCTGGCCCACGGCGACAGCGTGCCGAAACGAGGCACCACGAGGAAAGTTTCGACCGAACCGCGCTCTTTGGTTTCTTCGAGCGGATCGCCGTAGTGCATCAGCGCTTCGATCTTCGCGTTGTCTTCAGCGGAGAGCGGGGTTTGCGCATTGACGAAATGCAGGAATTGACCGCGTACGCCCGTAATGTTGGGATCGATGCGCGTGAGCGTGTCGAGCAGGCGGGTTTGACGGAAATCGGAAAGGGCCGAAGCGCCGGGGAAACACGAGAAGTGGGCCATGGACTTGACGTTGCGTCGCTCTGCGATGCCGCAGACTCGAACATACAGGCGACGTGAGGCGGAAAGGAAGTCCGGGATTATACCCCGGGAACAGGCTTCCAGCGGGCCTGACAGTGCGGCTTCGGCCCATCTTGCAGGACGGCGGCGATGCGGCGCCCGCGTGGCCGCGCCAGCGGTTTGACTGCTATCATTCGCCCTTTCACCAGATCGGCGCGAGCGGCCCGGGTTATGCCAGGCAGCGCCGCATGTCACGCCAGAACGGATACGCCACGTTGGCGTCCCGTCGGCAACTCGAATCAGAACATGGATGTCATCGTCATTGGCGGCGGAATAGCAGGCGCCGCTACCGCTTATCACCTGCGCGCGGCCGGCCACCGGGTATGCGTCGTCGAGCGCCACGCCACCGTCGCGCAAGGCGCGACCTACGGGCACGGCGGCACGGTCCTGCCCACCCCGCTCGACGTCTGGTTCGGCCCGACCTTCATGGCGAGCCGGCAGAACGCAAAGAACGGCGTGATCAGCAAGACCGGCTTCAATGGGCAGGCGCGTCAGTTCGTCAAACAGTTGGCCGCTTTGCAGGAACCGGACGCGTTCAGCCGCCAGTACGGCTTGCTGCGTCCGCTGATCGAAGCATCGCGCGACGCACTGGCCGATGTCGAAGCGCGTTTCGGCCTCGAATTCGAACAGTCGGGCGGCGTGCTTTATCTGGTGCGCTCGCAGCACGAATGGGAACAGACCCAGCCCGCGCTCGAATTGCTGCGCCAGTACGAAGTCCCGCATCACGTGCTGACGCCGGCCGAATGTGCGGCGTTCGAGCATTCGGTGCGCACCGAGCCGGAATTTGCCGGCGGCGTGCTGTTCGACCAGGAACGCACGGCCAACTGTCCACTGTTCGCCAAACTCATCAAACAGACACTCGACGCGCAAGGCGGCGTGCAATTCATGCTCGGCTGTGAAGTGTCGGCGATCCGGCTGGAGGGCCAGCGCGCGTCGGTGGAACTGGCGCCGCGTCCGGGTTCGGATGCCCGTTCACGCGAAGTCGACGTGATTCATGCCGATGCGGTGGTGGTGGCGGCCGGTTACGGCAGCCTTGCGCTGCTCGAACGGCTCGGGTTGCGGCTGCCGCTGCATCCGCTGCGGCTGCATACGCTGGTCGCGCCGATCGCCCATGAGGAATGCGCGCCCCATGTGGCCATCGTCGACGCGGTGAAGCGGATCGGCATCAGCCGGATGAATCATCGGCTGCGGATTGCGGGCGGTGCAGTGCTGCAAAGCGCCGGCCAGATCGACAAACCGTTGGGCGAAGCGGTCACGAAGGAAGCGCTGGCGCTGCTCGGCCAGGCCACGCACGACTGGATTCCGGGCGCGGCGCGGATTTCGGCGGCGCTGCCGTGGGAAGGCGTCAAGCTGCTGTCGCCGGATGGTTTGCCGGTGATCGGCAACGCGTTGCATCCACGTCTGTTCGTCAATCTCGGGCATGGTCCGGCGGGCTGGGGGCTGGCCTGCGGCGCAGGCAAACTGGTCGCCGACCTGATTTCGGGCCAGCCGTCCGACTTGCCGGCCGATACGCTGGCTGCGCTTCGGGCGGACCGGTTTCAGTAGGTTTCAGTAAAGTCCGCGGTTCTAGTTTCAGCTTTGGCGACCATGAAAACCGGCAGGTTTTCATGGTTGGTCAATTGCAGACAAACTCCTCCCGTGACGTCAACTACGTCATCGGAAACCCCGCTTCAAATGGCGCGCCCGTACTGAAGCGCGCCGCAAACATACGCGCATCGCGCGCGTATCGGCACTAACATAGCGACTTCCTTTGCTTCCGCGCGTCGCAACAACGCGAAACGCCGGGCCTCGCCATGACAGACGCCGACCACACGCCCCCTACCCTCATCAACCCGCATCGTCGGGCGCTGCCGCTGCTGTCGCTAACCGATCTGCGAATCGCCGAATCGCAGGCCCAAGCCGCGCTGCCGAAGCACACGCTGATGGGCCGCGCCGGCGAATCGGCCGCGAGCTTTCTGCATGAGCAGATCACTCGCGACACATCGATCGAAAAATCGAAGCAGCGTGTCTGGCTGATCGCCGGCCCCGGCAACAACGGCGGCGACGCGTTGATTCTGGCGACCGCGTTGCACAACGCGGGCATCGCCGTCGAGTTGTGCATGCCGGTCGAAGTGAAACCCGACGACGCCCGCTGGGCGCTCGATACGGCCCGCGCCGCGGGTGTGCCGATCACGTCGGCGCCGCCCGCGTCGCTGGACGGCTTCCGCTGGCTGGTGGACGGCATGTTCGGCATCGGCCTGACGCGTCCCCTCGACGGTGTGTTTGCGAGCGTCGCGCGGCAGTTGTCGCAACGCGCTAAAACAGCGCCCCGCAAAGGCGGCGTTCTCGCGCTCGACGTCCCGAGCGGACTCGACAGCGACACCGGCACGGTGGTGGGTAGCGGGAACGGCAACGGCGACGGCGTCGCGGTCTGTGCGACTCACACGATCACCTTCATCGGCGCGAAGCCGGGGCTGTTCACCGCACAAGGGCGCGACCTTGCCGGCCAGGTGACCGTCGCGCCGATCGGCGTCGACATCAGCACGCGCACAGCGGTCCAGCTGAACGCGCCCGAGCTGTTCAGCGCGTTCCTGCCGCCGCGCGATTTTGCGACTAACAAAGGCACGTTCGGCAGCCTCGCGGTGGTCGGCGGCGACACCGGCATGTGCGGCGCGCCGATCCTCGCGTCGCGCGCGGCGCTGTATACCGGCGCGGGCAAGGTGCATGTCGCGCTGCTGGGCGAAGGCGCTCCGCCTTACGATCCGCCGCACCCGGAGCTCATGCTGCATGCCATCGACGACCTGCCGCTCGATTCGATGGATGCGCTTGCCGTCGGTTGCGGGATGGGTCACCGGGACCGCGCGACGCGCGTCATGCACGACGTGCTGCCACTCGATGTGCCCAAACTGTTCGATGCCGACGCACTGAACCTGATCGCCAAAGACCCCTCGCTCGCGGCCGAAGTGACCGCGCGCGGGGTGCAGGGCGATCCGTGCATCCTGACGCCGCATCCGCTCGAAGCCGCGCGCCTGCTCGGCAGCGACGCGCCGACCGTGCAGCGCGACCGGCTCAGCGCGGCCCGCGCGCTCGCCGCGCGCTTCGCAAGCGTCGTGGTACTGAAAGGCACCGGCACGATCATCGCCGCGCCCGACGGCCGTCTCGCGATCAACCCGACCGGCAATGCGGCACTCGCCACCGGGGGCACCGGTGACGTGCTGGGCGGCATCATCGGCGCATTGCTTGCGCAGCATTTGCCGCGTTACGAGGCGGCGCTGGCAGGCGTCTTCCTGCACGGCCTCGCCGCCGACACTCTCACCGCGCAAGGCCATGGTCCGGCCGGCCTGACGGCTGGCGAACTGGCGCCAATGGTGCGGACCTTACTGAACCGGCTGTTCTACCCGGCGACGTCCATTTGATGCCGGTTTGATGCAATCCGCGTCCCAACTTTTGCACTGGATGCCCAAACCCAAGCAGCCTGTCATGCATCGCCGCTATACTGGGTAACTGCGCTGCGTGCCGGGTTGCAATCGGATCGCGGGCAGCGGTGAACTTTCAACCGGAGCCGGGCGACTCTCTGAACCGTCAAGTGTCCGTTGAAACCTCACCGCGTCTCGCGAAGCAGAACCCGGCAGCGTGGCATCGTTCTAACAGCATCGTTGCATCATCCTCGGCAGCGCTTCACGCGCGGCCTTTCTTCGTGCCCCCTGGTTAGACGGACGCTATGACCCAGAACTCGCTCCCCACCTGGTCCTCGCTGCAAACGCATTACGAGAAGATTCGCGATGCGCACATGCGCGATTGGTTCGCCCCCGAGAACGACCCCGCCCCTACCCGTGCCGAGCGCTTCGCGTTCGCGGGCGGCGGACTCGCGGCCGATTTCTCGAAGCACCGCATCACCGATGAAACCCTGAAACTGCTCGTGCAACTCGCGCGCGAAGCCGGCGTCGAAAAGCGCCGCGACGCGATGTTCGCGGGCGAGGTCGTCAACCCGACCGAAGGCCGCGCCGCACTGCACACCGCATTGCGCGCAACCGGTCCGAAAGCGCCGTTCCATGCCGAGATCAAGGCCGAGCGCGCGAAGATGGCCGCGTTCGCCGACCAGGTGCGCAGCGGCGCATGGACCGGCTATACCGGCAAGCGGATCCGCTATGTGGTGAACATCGGCATCGGCGGCTCGGATCTCGGGCCGAAGATGGTCGTGCACGCGCTGCATCATCTGGCCTCGCCGGAGATCACCACGCACTTCGTGTCGAACGTGGACGGCGCCGATCTGTACAACGTGATGCAGAAGATCGATCCCGAGGAAACGCTCGCGATCATCGTCTCCAAGACTTTCACGACGCTCGAAACGATGACCAACGCGCGCTCGCTGCGCGACTGGTTCGTCGAGAAAGGCTGCCCGGAAAGCGCGCTGGCGAAACACTTTGTCGGCGTGTCGGCGAACCCGGCCGAAGTCGTCAAATTCGGCATTGCGAAAGAGAACGTGTTCGAGATGTGGGACTGGGTTGGTGGCCGCTACTCGCTGTGGTCGGCGGTCGGCCTGTCCATCATGATCTCGGTCGGCCCGAAACAGTTCGACGAACTGCTCGCCGGCGCGAACGACATGGACCAGCATTTCCGCGACGCGCCGCTCGAGAAGAACTTGCCCGTGCTGCTCGGCATGATCGGTATCTGGTATCGCAACTTCTTTGGCTCGCAAAGCTATCTGGTCGCGCCGTATTCGGAAGCGCTGCATTTCCTGCCGTCGTATCTGCAACAACTGGAGATGGAGAGCAACGGCAAGTCGGCACGGCTCGACGGTGCATTTGTCGACTATCCGACTTCGGCAGTGACGTGGGGTGAGCCGGGCACGAACGGCCAGCATGCGTTCTTCCAGATGCTGCATCAGGGGCCGACCATTGTCCCAATCGACTTCGTCGCGGTGCTGACGCCGGAGCATCCGCTGGTCAGTCATCATCCGAAGCTGCTGGCTAACTGTTTCGCGCAGAGCGAGGCGTTGATGCTCGGCCGCACGCTTGAAGAAGCGAAGAAAGTGGCGGGGCCGGACAAGCCTGAACTCGCGCCGCATCTGACCTTCCCGGGCAACCGGCCGACTGCCACGTTGATCCTCGAGGCGCTCACCGCCCGCTCGCTCGGCGCGCTGATCGCGTTGTATGAACACAAGGTGCTAGTGCAGGCGTCGGTGTGGAACATCAACCCGTTCGATCAATGGGGCGTCGAACTCGGCAAGATTCTCGGCAAGGTCGTCGAGGCCGATCTGACCGCAGCGAGCGTCGACGAAAAGAAGCACGATTCGTCGACCTCGGCGTTGATCGCGCGGGCGCGGGCGGCGTTGAAGAAGTGAGCAACGCATAGTTAGCCGATGCCGGCAGTTGCTGGCAGGAACAAAAAATGCACAAAAAAGCGGGCCCTCGTGGCCCGCTTTTTTTTTACATCAACGATGTTTGGCCATTGCGTTAGATCACGCAATGCGCCCTGCGTCGATCGTCACCGTCTTGTCGCAACGACGCGCCAGTTCGATGTCGTGGGTGACGAGAATCAACGTAGCACCGTTCGCGCGGTTCATCTCGAACATCAGATCGATCACGGCATGACCCGTTGCGGCATCGAGACTGCCGGTGGGCTCGTCGGCGAACAGGATGGCCGGATGCGTGACGAAGGCCCGAGCCAGCGCCACGCGTTGTTGCTCGCCACCCGACAGCAACTTCGGATAGTGTCCGGTACGCTGCCCCAACCCGACCTGTTCAAGCAGACCACGCGCCCGCTCTGCCGCCTCGCGCGTGCCGACACCGCCTTGCAGTTCGAGCGGCAACGTGACGTTCTCGAGTGCGGTCAGATGCGGCATCAGTTGAAACGACTGGAATACGAAGCCGACCGAGCCGCTGCGTAATGCAGCCCGCCCGTCCTCGTCGAGTTCGCCGAGCTCGCGGCCCAGCAACCGAACCGACCCCGAACTCGCGCTGTCCAATCCTGCGAGCAAGCCAAGCAGCGTAGACTTGCCCGACCCGGATGCACCGACGATCGCCACACTGCTGCCGGCATCGATGGCAAGATCGATGTCGTCGAGAATCGTCAGTTCGCCCGTTGCATCCTTAACCTTCTTGCACAAACCCCGCACTTCAATGACTGGATCAGTTTTGTTTAGCATGGTGAAGCGTAGGTTGAAAGTGCTCGCCATAGCCCCGCGCGCCGTGGCGCTGTCTACAGCATTCGGCTCGACCGTGATGGCCGCAGCCCTCTTTTCGATGCCCATCGCCGCTCAGGCCACCAACGCGCCAGAGCCTGCCCGACCGGTGATCGTCGTACTCGGCGACAGCATCTCCGCCGAATACGGCCTGCCTCGCGACACCGGCTGGGTTGCGTTGATGCGCCAGCGTCTGTCCGATAAGCGAATCGATTATAGCGTTGCCAATGCAAGCATCAGCGGCGACACCACGAGCGGCGGACGGGCACGCTTGCCCGCCCTGATGCAGCGGCTCAAGCCAAGCATCGTGATCGTCGAACTCGGCGCCAACGACGCGTTGCGCGGTGTACCGCTCTCCACCACCGAAGACAACCTGCGCACGATCATCGAGCAGGCGCAGCAAGGTCATGCCAAGGTCGTGCTGGTGGGTATGTATGTGCCGCCCAATTACGGCCCCGACTACACACAAAAGTTCCACGGACTGTACGGCGATCTGTCGAAGGAATTGCGGGTGCCGCTCGTCCCGTTCCTGCTTGCCGGTATCGCGGACAAGCCGGAGATGTTCCAGGCGGACCAGATCCATCCGACCCAGCAGGCACAGCCAGTGCTACTCAACAACGTGTGGCCCGCAGTCCAGCCACTCCTTCGTACAAGTTCGCCGCACTGAAAAGATTGCTAACAACTTGTTTCCAGAACTTTGGGAACGCGGATCGGCAAGTTTGTTCTGACACTTTCCTATCCCGTGTAACCCGGCTCGATTTTAGAGCGACTTCCGAGGAGATAACGTGAAATACCTACCGTTAATCGCTTTGACCGTGGCAATTTCTGCCTGCGCCGCTCAACCGCCTGCTGGCGTGCAATCCGTCGGTCAAAGCCAGCAACCGCCGAAGGCCGTTGCCACCTGCATCGCGCAGAAATGGGCTGACGGTTCACAACAGCAGGTCGTCACGCAAAACACCCTGGCCAACGACCAGGCCATGGACGTGTTTGTCCCGGGTCAGCAACCGCCTAACGGCGCAGCAGCTGTGGTGCGCCCGTCGAACACCGGCAAGGGCACCTGGGTCGGTTTCCGCGCAGGGAGCGGTGGTGCGAGTGGTGAGGCAAGCGGCGCAATCAGCGGCTGCCTTTAACATCTGACGCAACGCTTGGATGCGTAGCAACAGGCCGTTTGATGATCCGCGGATGATCCGCGCGATCGGCAAACGAAAAAGCCCCGCAATTGCGGGGCTTTTTTTGTACCGGCTCGCGGTGCTCTGCGGCCAGTCTTTCAAGTGCTGACGACGATTAGTCGTTGCCTTGCGCGTTACTGCTGCTGTCGAGCGAGCCGTAGAACTTGATCTTCGAACGCTCACGCAGCGCCTGCACGTACGCCTCGACTTCAGACTGCGATGCCACCTGCGCGATCTGCTGCTGCGCAGCCGTCAGACGATTCGGATCGATCGGCGCACCTGCTACAACCGAGTTCACGCGATAGATCGCATAGCCGTCATCACCGAGATCCACGCCCACGTAAGCAGGCAATTTTTGCGCATCGGCTTTGTAGATTGCACTCAATGCGGCAGGCGGTACACCCTGCGCGTCATTGCGCGAAACCTTCAGCGGCGAAGAGAAGCCCGTCGTCGCCTTCGATTTTTCAAACTCGGCAAGCTTCGCGATACCGTCCTTGTGCGCCGCTTCGTCCGACTGAGCCGCGATCACCTTCTGACGGACTGCATCTTTGATCGCGTCGAGCGGCGGCACCGTTGCCGGCTTGTAGTCGGTCACGCGTGCGGCGATCAGCGTGTTGCCGCCAACGTCGATAGCCTGCGTGTTATTGCGCGCCTGCACCGAGTCATTCGCAAACACCGCCGCGAGGAACTTCGCATTGTTCAGCGGGCTGTCAGCCGGCAACTTCGGATCCGGCTGCGGCGTGACCGTGGCGGTTTGCAGTTGCAGCTTGTACTTATCGGCGGCCGGCTGCAGGCTCTTTGCCTTTTCGTAGACGATCGACGTGAAGCCCTCCGAATCGTCAGTGAATGCCTTGCCTGCCAGTTGCGTCTTCAGATCTTTCGCGATCTGGTCTTTCACTTCGTCAAACGGCTTCGTGACGGCAGGCTTCACGTCCGTCACCTTGACGATGTGGAAACCAAAGTCGGACTGAACGATGCCGCTGATTTCATCCTTCTTCAACGCGAACGCTGCGTCGTCAAATGCCTGACCACCTGCGATCATGCCTCGGCCGAAGTAACCCAGATCCCCGCCCTTCGATGCCGAACCCGGATCCTGCGAGTTCTGCTGAGCGATCTGCGCGAATTGATCCGGATGGGCCTTGACCTGAGCGAGCAACTCCTCGGCTTTCTGCTTCGCCTTGGCCTTGTCGGCCGCGCTCGCATCTTTGGGCGCCGAAATCAGGATGTGGCTCGCACGCACCTCGCCGTCCGTACGGAAGTGCGCGATGTTGTCGTCGTAGTACTTCTTCAGATCGGCGTCGCTCGGTTGCGCGGCGGCACCCAAGGTAGCCGGCGACATCACCAGGTACTGGATAGTGGCCGTGGCCGGCGTCGCGAACTCGCTTTTATGAGCGTCGTAATACGCCTGCACTTGCGCGTCGGTCGGCTGCACCTTCGTCGCGTAGTCGCGCGGATGGAACGCAATGCCTTGCACTTCGCGCTGCTGTTCGGCCAGTGCGGTCAGTTGCTGCGCGAGGGTTTTCGACGTGAAAGCACTGCCCTGAATGCTTGCCGGCAGTTGCTGCGTAGCAAGGCTGTAGCGCACACGTTCGTCGTACTGATCAGGCGTCATGCCCTGCATGGCGAGCAATTGCTTGTAGCGGTCGACGTCGATCGATCCATCAGGATTCTTCAGCGATGAGATCACCGGATCGTTCAGCAGCACGCGACGCACTGCGTCGTCGGATGCGGTCAGATGCAAACGTTGCGTTTCATCGGCCAGTACACGCTGCTCGATCAGACCGTCGAGCATGTCGCGGCGACGTTGCGGCGTATCGAACGATTTCATGTCGAACTGCGCGCCAAGCATCTGACGGGCACGGTCGAGTTGCTGACGCATCGCGTCGTCGTACTCTGCGCGAGTGATCTTGTGACCGTTGACGCTTGCGACGTTTGCACTTTCGTCGAAGAAGCCGCGGAAACCTTGAATACCCACAAAACCCAACCCCGGCACAATGACGAGGATGAGCATGAACATCATCAGGCGTTTGTGATTACGGAAAAAATCGAGCATGCGTGAGGGGTGCCAAAAACAGAACGCCCGATCTTACAACAGCGGGCAATAAAAAAGGCGAACCGGAGTTCGCCTTTCGTGGATACTGGCGGAGTGGACGGGACTCGAACCCGCGACCCCCGGCGTGACAGGCCGGTATTCTAACCGACTGAACTACCACTCCTTATACTGCGTCACTGCGCTGAAACACTCGAATCAAATCTGAAACTGGTGGGTGCTGAGAGGCTCGAACTCCCGACCTACGCCTTGTAAGGGCGCCGCTCTACCAACTGAGCTAAGCACCCAGCTTCATGATTCATGTGCTTCTGCTATTGCTGCCTGACCGACCACTTCATGCCAACTATTCTGGCACTTCGGTTCAGCACGATTCGCCGTACTTCTTTCTAACGAACCCGCCTTTCCTCAAGCAGCAAGCCCGTTAGTTTAGCGCATCCTTCAGAGCTTTGCCAGGCCTAAATTTAGGAACTTTTGCTGCCTTGATTTTGATCTCTGCACCGGTGCGCGGATTACGTCCCGTGCGCGCCGTCCGCTTACCGACCGCGAACGTGCCAAAGCCGACCAACGTCACCGAACCGCCCTTCTTCAACGTACCCTTGACGCCACCGATCACAGCATCGAGTGCACGACCTGCCGCAGCCTTCGAAATGTCGGCTTGCTGAGCAATGTGATCGATCAATTCCGTCTTGTTCATTCCTACCCCCGAGAATGTTTATGGCAATCGTGACGGTGCTCTGTCGCACCTGGATCATCACGTGGCTGGCGGTAACGCCGAGCCGCCTCATTAGAATTGGCCGAAACCCTTGTGTCAACCGGGGTTGAGCCTGAGTTAGAGCCTTTTTAAACAGGTTTTTTTAATCGTAGATTGCAGCTGCGAGATGCGAGTTCGGCACGCTTCGCATGCGTCTCCCGTTTTACTCAAAAGGTGGGAACGTGGCAGCGTTAAATGCGGGTCGCAATTCGTTTGGGCAATAAAAAACCCGCGGTGATGACCACGGGTTTTTTAACCAGCAAGCAACTGCGTTGCTAACTGCTTTAGTGCTTCACGACGTCGGTTGCGCCAGCGTCCTTGGCCGGCTCAGCGGCGACCGGCGCTGCAGGCTTTGCCTCTTCTTCCGGCAACGCTTGCGGCACACGTTCGAGCGCAAGTTCGAGCACCTTGTCGATCCAGCGGACCGGCACGATTTCGATTGCGTTCTTCACGTTATCCGGAATCTCCGTCAAGTCCTTGACGTTTTCTTCCGGAATCAGCACCAGCTTGATGCCACCGCGATGCGCGGCCAGCAGCTTTTCCTTCAGGCCGCCGATTGGCAGAACTTCACCACGCAACGTGATTTCGCCCGTCATCGCCACGTTGGCACGAACCGGAATACCGGTCAACACCGACACCAGCGCCGTCGTCATCGCGATACCAGCCGAAGGACCATCTTTCGGCGTTGCGCCTTCCGGCACGTGGATGTGAATGTCCTGCTTCTCGAACGCTTCGTCCTTGATGCCCAGACGACGCGAACGCGAACGCACAACCGAGCGCGCAGCTTCGACGGATTCCTTCATCACGTCACCGAGCGAACCAGTGCGGATCACATTGCCCTTACCCGGCATCACCGCGGCTTCGATGGTCAGCAGATCGCCGCCCACTTCCGTCCACGCGAGACCCGTGACCTGACCAACCTGATTTTCCTTCGCAGCCAGACCGAAGTCATACTTGCGCACACCAAGGAACGTGTCGAGGTTGCTGCCGTCGACCTTCACCGCGCCTTCCGCCTTCTTCAGCAGAAGCATCTTCACGACCTTGCGGCAGATCTTCGAAATTTCACGCTCGAGCGAACGAACGCCCGCTTCACGCGTGTAGTAACGAATGATGTCGCGGATCGCGGTTTCCGTTACATCGACCTCGCCTTCCTTGAGGCCGTTGTTCTTCTTTTGCTTAGGCAAAAGATAACGTTGCGCGATGCTGACCTTCTCGTCTTCCGTATAACCCGACAGACGGATCACTTCCATCCGGTCGAGCAGCGGCGGCGGAATGTTCAGCGAGTTCGACGTCGCCACGAACATCACATCCGACAGATCAAAGTCGACTTCGACGTAGTGATCGGCGAACGTATGGTTCTGTTCCGGATCAAGCACTTCGAGCAGAGCCGACGACGGATCGCCGCGGAAATCCTGACCCATCTTGTCGACTTCGTCGAGCAGGAAGAGTGGATTGCGCACGCCGACTTTGGTCAGGCTTTGCAGAATCTTGCCGGGCATCGAACCGATATACGTACGACGGTGACCGCGAATCTCAGCTTCGTCGCGCACCCCGCCGAGCGCCATACGCACGAACTTACGGTTCGTAGCGCGAGCGATCGACTGGCCCAACGACGTCTTACCGACACCCGGAGGCCCAACGAGGCACAGGATCGGCGCCTTGACCTTGTCGACACGTTGCTGGACCGCGAGATACTCGAGAATGCGTTCCTTCACTTTCTCGAGACCGAAGTGGTCTTCGTCAAGCACGCGTTCCGCATTCGAGAGGTCATTGTTGACCTTGCTCTTCTTGCGCCACGGCAGGCCGATCAGCGTGTCGATGTAGTTGCGCACGACCGTCGCTTCAGCCGACATCGGCGACATCAGCTTGAGCTTCTTCAGCTCGGCATCGGCCTTCTTCTTGGCTTCCTTCGGCATGCGGGCAGCCGTGATGCGCTTTTCGAGCTCTTCGAGATCCGCACCTTCTTCGCCTTCGCCGAGTTCCTTCTGGATCGCCTTGACCTGTTCGTTCAGGTAGTACTCGCGCTGACTCTTCTCCATCTGGCGCTTCACACGCCCACGGATGCGCTTTTCAACCTGCAGGATGTCGATCTCAGCTTCGAGTTGCGCGAGCAGGTGCTCGAGTCGCTCGATAACCGGGAACATTTCGAGGATGTGCTGCTTCTGGTCGAGCTTGAGCGGCAGATGCGCCGCGATCGTGTCGGCCAGACGCCCAGCCTCGTCGATACCCGACAGCGACGTCAGGATCTCAGGCGGGATCTTCTTGTTCAGCTTCACATACTGATCGAACTGCGACACGATTGCGCGGCGCAGCGCTTCAGTTTCAGCGCTGTCGGCATGGTCGGGTTCGAGCGGCATGACTTCGCACGAAAACTGCGTTTCCTGTTCTTCGATGGAAAGCGTCTTCGCGCGCTGCAAGCCTTCGACGAGCACCTTAACGGTGCCATCGGGCAGCTTCAGCATTTGCAGGATGTTGGCAACACACCCTACTTCGTACATGTCCTTTTCGGTCGGCTCATCTTTCGCAGCCGTTTTCTGGGCGACGAGCATGATGTGCTTACCGCCTTCCATCGCTGCTTCGAGAGCCTTGATCGACTTCGGGCGGCCTACGAAGAGCGGAATCACCATGTGCGGGAAAACGACTACGTCACGCAGCGGGAGCAGCGGGAGCGTAATGCGTTCCGGCGGGAGGAGTTGGGTTCCTGACATTTCATTTCCCCATGAGTGGAATCAGTTCGTTCGATAGGTGAGGCCAGCAGAAACTATTGCAAGGCCTCCGCGTGTGGGAAAAGTTCAGTGACTCCGAAGGTTCAGTGACTCCATTGTGAAAACAAGCTTCAATGACCACACGATAAACGAAAAAAACCGTTCACGTTGCCATGAACGGCTTTTTTTGCAGAACTCGAAAGCCGATCAGTTCGAACCCGCGACCTTGGGCGCGTCTTCGTAGATCAGTAGCGGTTTGCCGTCGCCGTCAATAACGTTGTCGTCGATGATGACCTTGCTGACGCCTTTCATTTGCGGCAGGTCGTACATCACATCAAGCAACGCCTGTTCCAGGATGGAGCGCAGACCACGTGCGCCTGTCTTGCGACGGATCGCCTTACGCGCCACAGCCTGCAACGCGCCCGGACGAATCTCCAGTTCGACGCGTTCCATATTGAACAGCTTGTGGTACTGCTTCACCAATGCGTTCTTCGGTTCGACGAGGATCTTCATCAGCGCCACTTCGTCGAGCTTGCCGAGGGTGGCAACCACCGGCAAACGACCGATCAGTTCGGGGATCAAACCAAATTTGATCAGATCTTCCGGCTCCACTTCGCGCAGCACTTCGCCCGCGTCACGGTCCTGCTTGCTCTTCACACTCGCGCCGAAACCAATGCCCGTCTTCTCGGTACGATCGACGATGACCTTTTCGATCCCGTCGAACGCGCCGCCACAGATGAACAGAATATTGGTGGTGTCGACCTGAATGAAGTCCTGATTCGGATGCTTGCGGCCACCCTGCGGGGGCACCGACGCCATCGTACCTTCAACGAGCTTCAGCAAAGCCTGCTGCACGCCTTCACCCGATACGTCGCGGGTGATAGACGGGTTGTCGGACTTACGGCTGATCTTGTCGATTTCGTCGATATAGACAATGCCGCGCTGAGCCTTGTCGACTTCGTAGTTGCAGTTCTGCAGCAACTTTTGAATGATGTTCTCGACGTCTTCACCGACATAACCGGCTTCCGTCAATGTGGTTGCATCGGCAATCACAAACGGAACGTTCAGAAGGCGGGCAAGCGTCTGCGCGAGCAGCGTCTTGCCGGAACCGGTCGGGCCGATCAGCAGGATGTTGCTCTTGGACAGCTCGATCTCGTCTTTCTTGTCGAGGTGCTTAAGGCGCTTGTAGTGGTTGTACACCGCCACAGCAAGGATCTTTTTCGCACGTTCCTGACCGATCACATACTGATCGAGAATTTCGCGGATTTCCTGCGGACTTGGCAGATCGGACTTGGACAAGCCCGCTTCAATGCCTGCGCCTGCGGCCTCGTCGCGAATGATTTCGTTACACAGGTCGATACATTCATCGCAGATGAACACCGACGGGCCAGCAATCAGCTTTTTTACCTCATGCTGGCTTTTACCGCAAAACGAGCAATACAACAGCTTCTCGCTGTTAGAACCTTTCTTGTCCGCCATAGATGTGTGAGCCTCCGGACACTCAATTACATGATACGCCGTTTGCCCCCGCCTCGCAGTTTGGGCGCGGCGGGGTTGCCAAGGTGACGGCGTTTGCCGCAGGCGCTCGGACGAGTCTTGATTATTTCACAATGGTCCGACAACGGATCTGCCCCAATTCAGGGCAAATCCGCACCAGATCAAGGACGCTTGTGCGCTACCTGGTCGACCAGACCGTAAGCTTGCGCGTCATCGCCGGACATGAAGTTGTCGCGGTCGGTGTCGCGGGCGATACGCTCGACCGGCTGGCCGGTATGGTGCGCGAGCAGATTGTTGAGGCGGTCCTTCAAATACAGAATTTCGCGCGCCTGGATCTCAATGTCCGAAGCTTGACCGCGCGCGCCGCCCAGCGGCTGGTGAATCATCACGCGCGAATTCGGCAACGCGAAACGCTTGCCTTTCGCGCCAGCCGCCAGCAGGAATGCGCCCATGCTTGCCGCGAGACCCATGCACAGCGTGGAAACGTCCGGCTTGATGAACTGCATCGTGTCGTAGATCGCCATACCGGCCGACACCGAACCGCCGGGGCTGTTGATGTAGAAGCTGATGTCCTTGTCCGGATTTTCGCTTTCCAGAAACAGCATCTGCGCGATAACCAGATTAGCCGTCTGATCGTTCACCTCGCCGACGAGGAACACAATGCGTTCCTTCAGCAGACGCGAGTAAATGTCATACGAGCGCTCGCCCCGGCCGCTCGTTTCCACGACGATCGGCACCAGTCCGAGCGCCTGCGCTTCGAGATCCCGCGACGATTGGGAGGTCAACGTGTCCAGCATTTGAGCGCGAAAGGTCATGCAATGGATCCTTGTCTGGAAATATTCTCAATATTAGATGCTAGACAGGTGTGGTCGACGAGCCCGCATTCAAGTACGCGATCAGTGCGAACACGATGCAAAATGCAACGCACATTCAGAGCACAAAAAAACGGCGTGCGGGCCGTCGCTCCGACAGCCGGCACGCCGTTGCAGCGACGCTTACGCTTGCGCCGTTGCGCTTGCCAGTTCTTCGAAGCTCACTTCCTTGTCCGTCACCTTCGCCTTGCCCAGAACGAAATCGACGACGTTGGCTTCAACGACGTACGCTTCCATTTCAGCAAGACGTTGCTGGTTGGAATAATACCAGCGGACGACTTCCTTCGGGTCTTCGTAGCTTTTTGCGAACTCGTCGACTTCGGCGCGGATCTGTTCCGGCTTGGCTTGCAGTTCGTTAGCCTTGACCAGTTCAGCCAGCACGAGGCCCAGCTTGACGCGGCGCTCAGCCTGTTCCTTGAACATGGCAGCCGGGATCGGTGCATCTTTGGCGTTCGGCACGCCGCGCTGCTCCAGATCCTGACGTGCCATTGCGACGAGGCGTTCCTGGTCCTGCTCGATCAGTGCGTTCGGCACGTCGAGTTCGGAAATCTTCAGGAGCGCGTCCATCACCTGATTCTTGACGATGGCTTGCGTGCGGCGCTTCGCTTCGCGTTCGAGATTGTCTTTGATCTCAGCGCGCATCTTGGTGAGATCGCCGTCTTCGATACCGAGCGACTTGGCGAAGTCAGCGTCGATTTCCGGCAGGTGCGGCCACTCGATCTTCTTC
Source organism: Paraburkholderia metrosideri (assembly GCF_904848625.1). Taxonomy (GTDB): domain Bacteria; phylum Pseudomonadota; class Gammaproteobacteria; order Burkholderiales; family Burkholderiaceae; genus Paraburkholderia; species Paraburkholderia metrosideri. The sequence goes on along the minus strand of NZ_CAJHCP010000001.1, from coordinate 472,639 downwards.
ATCGTGATCGTGAATTGCGCCGTCTTACCTGCGACGTCCTTGCCGTGGTAGTCCTCAGGGAACGCCAGGTCGAATTCCTTCGACTCGCCGACCTTCAGGCCCAGCGCTGCCTTTTCGAATTCCGGCAGCATGCGGCCTTCGCCCAGCACGAAGGCGAAGTCGTCAGCGCTACCGCCCTGGAACACTTCACCTTCGATCTTGCCGACGAAGTCGACCGTCACGCGATCGCCGTCTTTGGCTTGCGTATCAGCGCCGCCGTCGCCGTGCTCGCCGGCTTCGCCGCGAGCGTGGAAATGCACGCGTTGCTTGCGCAGGATTTCCAGCGTGCGGTCGATTTCCGCTTCGCTGATGGTGGTCGTGGTGCGTTCGATTTCAGCCGTGGCGACATCGCCCAGCTTCACTTCCGGGTACACCTCGAAGGTTGCGTCGAATGCGTAGTCGCCTTCAGCGACGTCGGCCTTCGGTGCGAAGCTCGGCTGGCCGGCAACGCGCAGGTTTTCGGTGCGGCTGATGTCGAAAAATTCCTTGCCGACCTTGTCGCTCAGCACTTCTGCTTCCACCTGGCCCGAATACTGTTGCGTCACCATCTTGAGCGGCACCTTGCCCGGGCGGAAACCCGGCATGCGCACGTTCTTCGCGAGTTGACGGATACGCGAGTCCACTTCCTTCTGCACGGCATCCTTCGGCAGGGAAATCGTTACGCGGCGTTCGAGCTTGCCGAGGTTTTCAACAACGTTAGCCATGGCTTCAATCGTCCTAAAATTATTCGAGCGAATCAGTTATCTTCTCCGTGCCGCTTTTCGATGTCGCGCGTACGTTCGCGTTTGCGTCCGTTTCCGTCGTTTAGCATCGATTGCGCGCCTGCGCCGCGGGCTTGCAGGCCGCCGGCAGCACGGTTGGGTCCAAAGAGCCGAATATTTTAGCAAACTATTTGCGCGCCTAGCCGGGATTCGATGAATGAGCGCGTTTTTCCAGGTATTCCGGTCGATTTCCGCGTTGTTTAGGCATGGTTTCCGCGCGGGTCGGACGCCGCCCCGGCATAAGCCACCTTTCGCTCATCAGCGGCGACATTTATTCGGCAATGGCTAGTGAGCGGCAACGAGGGCCAGCAGGCGCGGCCGTTGCCGTAGCGGCGGCTACGGCCGCGGCGACCGCGCCCTATCACCCGTCGCCACTCACTACGCCGCACTGACGTCCAGCCCGCTACATCGCGAAACGGTACCGGTCGACCCGCGGGCCCCGGCGGACCATTCCGGCTATGCCGTTCGACATATTCAGTCCGCGCGCCCATGCTGATAAGCTAACGAACGAGCTTGGGACTGGGCCAGCATCAGATCTTCATTGACCATCCCCGCCCGTCGAAACGATTCCAACCATTCAGAGACACCATGCCGAATTCGCCGTCCTCGCCTGTCGTCGTCATTGCTCCCGATTCCTTCAAAGGCTCGCTTAGCGCAGAGCAGGTCGCGCAGGCCATTGCGTCCGGCATTCAGCGCGCGCGGCCCGATGCCAGCGTGCGGCTCTGCCCCATGGCCGACGGCGGCGAAGGCACGCTCGAGGCCATGCTCACGAGCGGCGGCGAGCGTCGCAAGCTGAACGTGCGCGGCGCCGCCGGTCCGCTGCGCGAAGCGCTAACAGGACTTCTCGCAGACGGCAGCGCGATTATCGAAACGGCTGAAGTTGTCGGTATTACGGATCAGGTTGGAATGGGCGTGCCCGTCGAAGCGCGCAGCACTCGAGGCATGGGCGAAGCGATTCGGGCGCTGCTGGACGCTGGCGTGAGGCGGTTTTTCGTTGCGCTGGGCGGCAGCAGCACGAACGACGGCGGCGCTGGCTTGCTGACCGGCCTCGGCCTGAAACTGATCGACGCCCAGGGCAACGAACTCGAAGGCACACCGGAACAGCTTGCGCGCGTCGCGCGCCTCGATGTCTCCCAACTCGACGCACGGCTCGTCGACACGACGTTCGTCGGCATGTCCGACGTGGACAATCCGCTGACCGGTGATCACGGCGCGACGACGGTATTCGGTCCGCAAAAGGGTGTAAAACCGGAACAGATCGAATCGATCGACGCAGCCCTCGCCCATTTTGCAGACCTGCTCGAAGCAGCGCTCGGGCGCGAGGCGCGCGACCAGGCTGGCGCGGGCGCGGCGGGCGGACTCGGCTTCGCGCTGCATATGCTCGGTGCGAAGTTCGAGCCAGGTGCGGAAACCGTCGCACGGCAGATCGGCCTCGACGCGGCGCTCGAGGGCGCAGACTGGCTGATCACGGGCGAAGGCCGCTCGGACGTGCAAACGCTGCACGGCAAGGCGCCCTTCATCGCCTGCCGTCACGCGCAGGCAGCGGGTGTGCCCGCCACGCTCCTCTCGGGCGCGATAGATTCCGCGGCGCTGCCCCGTCTTTCCGAATATTTCAGCGGCTGTTTTTCACCCGCGCCCGGGCCGATTACGCTTGAGATTGCGATTCGCGACGCGGCAAACCTGTTAGCCAACGAGGCTGAACAACTGACGCGTCTGAAGTTCGGGCCGGCCTCCGACCCGAAACCCGGCGCGCGTTGACCGGAGGGGCGGTTACGGCAACAATCGCAGCGCCACGACCGCTCCACTCATCACGGGATGACCATGAAGGACTCCGTTAAAGCCGGGCTCGAGCAACTCCTCACATACCGGCTGCATGTGCTCAACAAACTCGCGGAGCGTGGCATCAGCGAGCGCTATCAGGAGAAACTCGGCGTGACTTTGCCCGAGGCACGGGTCATTGCGTCGGTGGGCTCGTTCGGACCGTTCTCGATCATGGAATTGGCGAGACACGCCAACCTGGATAAAAGCCAGGCGAGCCGCGCAGCGGAAGCGCTGATCCAGCAAGGACTTGTTCAACGTCAGCAGAGTGCCGACGATGGACGCGTGGTACTGGTCTCGCTGACAGCGGAAGGCCGTGCGCTTTTTCGGAAGGTGATGCCGATTGCCCGGAAATGGAACGGGGACCTGTTCGATTGCCTCAACGAACAGGAAAAGGCCGCGTTCGGCGAGGCACTCGACAAAATAATTGAAACGATGTCGGCGCGGTAGAAGCAGTCGTCGCGCGTCGACTTGGATCGCGCACGGCAATGGGTCGCCCGTCACTTTGCGTAGCAACTGCTTTCCCCATCCACGCCGTTACGTGGTCGCGTCTTTGCGAACAGGTTTGTTGGCTGATCGAGCATGGCGCCCGGGACCCGTGCGCATTCACGCTTCGCCGAGGGCAAATCACCCCAAATCACCTCTTCACGTCGCCCGAACCTTCGGCATCGGCCGCTGCATTGTCGTTAGCCGTAGCGCTCAGTGATCCAGCACCGCTGGCGAAGCCGTCCGGCACTTCAGTTGTCCGAATGCGTGCGCCGCGCGCCATCCGCCAACCGATCGCGCCGAGCGAACCCACGGCCAGCAGCAAGGCAGCCCATAGCAAATAGCCGCGCGACGGGTCCGGCGCGTTAGCCGCCAATTGTGCACTTGCCGGCTGTGCCACAGGCGGCTCGCTAGTCAGCCGCGCGACCCCGGTCGCCGACGCAGCATCCACCGGCAACGCGTTGCGACCCACGGCCACCGGCACCGCCTCCGCGCGCCCCACCACCAACGTGAATGGCGGGCTCCCTTGCGCAACGAAAGTCAGCGTTGCTGGACGCCAGCCCTCCGCGACGATCAGCGCCCCGTTGCCCAGACCGCCATTAGGTGTATCGACGACCACACGCCATTGACGATCGGTATCAGCTTTAAATTCGAGCAGCGCATTGCTCTGCTCCACCGTGCCGTTGTGCAGACGGAAAAGCGTCTCGCTGGACACCTGTCGCCACGGCGCGTCCAGTCCGGTTCTTGAATAAACGATGGCGGGAGCGACCGTGTTGGGCTGCGGCAAAGTCAGGCGTAAGCGGTCGACGGGATACGAACCGCCCGTTGTGAAAAAGTACTCGCCCGGCTTCAGGCCCATACGGGCGACGATTCCTTCGTGCCACTCCCGCTTCGCGTCGACAGTCTGGGCGGAGCCAGCGCCGACGGTCTCGATCTTCGCGTCCATCGAATCGACATACGGCGTACCGTCGAGCCAGTGCAGGCGCAGATAACGTGCGTGTACACCGTTCAGTTCGATACGGTCCTGACTCAGGGTGCCGCCGTTGTAATTGACCTTGAGCAGTTGCGCGTCGCCGGCAGGCTGCCAGTGACGCAGATCGTCGCTGGCCTCGGCAGTGACGCGCCCCTGAAAATTGTCATCCCGCAGATGAACGAGCAACGCGCTGACCTGTGCCGTCCGCGGTAGGCGTCCGAGGTCGACCAGGTCAGCCACATGTTGAGCGCCAGACGGCGGAGCCGCCGTTGCCCGCAATGATCCGTCGGCCGCGATTGCCACTCCGGTCGGCATAGCGCTGCCGCCGGCCGGCGCCGACGGCAGCGGGAACCAACCCACCGACCGCGTTTTGGGTAGCGCGCGCGACGCCAATCGTGGCGTGTCGAGCGAGTACGGCACAGACTCACCCGCCCCATTGAATATGCGAATGTCACCGAGATCGCTGCGCTGACTCGCGGCATAGACGCTCGCCGGCAGCGTCATACTGAAAGATGACGCAGCGCTGTCGTCGAGTTGCAATACGAAATGTCGTGCGAAATCGCGCGGCGCGAGATTGTCGCCCGCGACGGCTGGCGCCGCGACCCACACGAGCACCATTGCCAGACACCAGCCAGTCAGTTTCAACACATGCTTCATTGCCAGGTTTCCAGAACCACATGACGGAACGGTACGAGACGCCGCTGGTGGGCTGGTGCGTCCCGAGCCGCCAGGCAGCACGAGCCGCGTCAATATCGGCCGCTTGTGACAAGTCGAAAAAAAACCGAATGAGCGCTGAGCGCCAGCAGCATATCGACGGTGAAGCCGAACATCACGACTGCGCCACCTTGCGCCATCTGTGCGGCCGCGGCGCAGGTTATCCAGAATACCGAAACTAAAGTGATCTGGCGTGTCAGAGGTAACGGTTTTTAAGGCAGCGCGAAGAACTGACCCATCCGGCAGCGTCGCATTTTGCCCGAGAAGCCAGACCGCTCGCTGCCACAGCACACCACATTCGTAGACCAGCAGACCTCGGCCAGAATGGAGCAATCACCGCAATGAGGAAAACGCCGTCGCGCCGTGTGCCGTACGGCGTACGCCGCGCAATCATGCAGCCGGCTGCGCTCGCGCTGTGCGATCCCATGCAGGCCCCGCTCCAAAAATCTCAGACCCAACTAGCAAGCAGCACGGGCGTCATTCCTCCACGACTCACAAGCCGTCACCCACGCATGCCCGTGGCGTCAGATTCGCGACGCGCTGCCAACCATGTCAAAATTCGGGATTGGCCACCGAGCCTTCACTCTCCCACTTTTCATCCAAGGAAGTTTCTGTGGACATCAATAAACAGGTTGCGGCCCTGACCGCTTCGGAACTTCAAACCGCCGGCGCCAGCCAGGCGACGGCAATCGCCGTTAGTGTGCTGCTGCGCCACCTGCGCTCGCCGGAACTGGTCAAGCTTTTGTCGTCGGCATTTGAAAATCATCAGGCGGTCATGCTGCAAACACCGTGGCCAGATCCGATGCTGCAAGCCTTCGAATCGACCCGTCGCTTCCTCGAAGGCGCGGCCCAGGCCGAACTGCCGGGCTCGCCGTCGCAACCGGAAACACCGGCCGCGTGACCGTTGCCGGGCAAGCATTGCCCGGCAGGTGAACGAGCCATGGACCAAAACAAAAAACCCCGTCAGTCCAAAGACTTAACGGGGTTTTTCGCTTCAAATAAATGGTGCGAGGGAGGGGACTCGAACCCCTACACCCTTGCGGGCGTCAGGACCTAAACCTGGTGCGTCTACCAATTTCGCCACCCTCGCAGCCGGGCGAGCCGCTGTGCGTCCCACCCGATGTCCTGCCTGCTTGCAGACGCACCAACAACCTGCGTCCGAAAGCGTAAGCGCGAGATTCTAACCGATTGATTCGCGCTTGTCTGCATCTGTGGCCTCTCCCAACTCACCGCCGATGCTACAATTTTTGGCTCGACGCACGAATACCGTGCCCGCCTTCTTCGCCTGCCCTTCCCCACCACGCCAATCCAGTGAATTTCGACGAATATTGCCAGCAGAAAGCGGCTCTCCCCGGATCGAGCACTTACTACGCGCTTCGGCAAGCGCCCGCGAAAAGTCAGCCGCTTCTCACCGCGCTGTTCGCGTTGCGCCGCGAGTTTGAGGAAACGGTCAAGGAGACCAGCGATCCCACCATCGGCCGCACCAAGCTCGCGTGGTGGCAAAACGAGATCGCCGCGCTGGCTTCGGGTTCGCCGTCGCATCCGGTTTCAAAGGCGCTGGCGGCTTATCTACCCGACGTGAAAGCGGAATATCCCGCGTTGCAGGCGCTGCTCGCCGGCTTCGAAATGGATCTCGACCAGGCGCGCTACCTCGATTATCCGAATCTGCGCCGCTATGTAGACAGCGTCGGCGGCAACTTCGCTGCGCTGATCGCGCGCGTCACGGCAAAAGACGCCGCGCAGTCGGCGCAATGGTCCGCGCCGCTGGGCGAGGCGCTGCTGCTTGCGCAGTTCGTCGTCGAAACGGGGAATGACGCGCGCCACGGGCGCATCTATATTCCGATCGACGAAATGCAGCGCTATAACGTCACCGCCGCCGACCTGATCAACCGCAAATACAGCGACGCATTCACCGAGTTGATGCGCTTCGAAACCACCCGCGCACGCACGGCATTGCAAAAGGCGCTGGATGCGATACCCGGCTGCGAGCGTCGTTCGCAGCGTACGCTGCTTGCGCTAGCCGCCTTGGCGTTGGCGCTGCTGGATGAAATCGAGCGCGACGGCTACCAGGTTCTGCATCAGCAGATTGCACTGACGCCGATCCGCAAGCTCTGGATTTCGTGGCGCGCCAAATAGAAAGGGAGACCGCCAGCGCGGCCAGAAGGTGCGCCGCTGGTTCGGACACGGCTCGGCGACACCGCATTCACGCGCGCATGAGCCTCACCGTCATCGGGCCAGTCAAGCCATCACCCGCCACGTCTGCCGCGCCGGCGCCCGCGTCGAAGTCGCCCACGCAGACCAGGCCCTCGTCAAACGCGCAACAGCGGCAACGGCTCGAACCTCTGCTGCAGAACGGCCGACGCATCGAGCCCCCACCACGGCCCCAGCACCGTCGCATAAAGCTGTCGAAAATCCACGCCGACCGGCAAGTTGCCATTGCCGTCGAGCCGCGCGAGCGTTGGCGGAACGCCGTACAAACCGCCGCGCACGCGGCCGCCCATGACGAAGTGCGGCGCCACGGTACCGTGATCGGTACCTCGGCTCTGATTCTCCCGCGGACGTCGCCCGAATTCCGCATAAGTCATTACCAGCGTTTCGTTCCATCGCCCTAGCTCTACGAGCGCAGATTTCATCGCCACGAATCCGTCAGCGAGTTGTTTGAGCAACGCGGCCTGCTGCCCGGCTGATTCTGATGCGTATCAAAGCCATTCAGTGTCAGACGGATCACGGCGATGCCCTGCCCGCTTTGCGGTTGCGCCTGCGGCGAGTCGCCGGCGGCCAGCACCTGCATCGCCGTTTTGATCGAATTGCCGAACGCGCCGCCAGGAAACACCGTCTTTAACGGCACCTGAGCTTGCGTGGGACGCAAGCGATCCGCGGCTTTCACGATGTCGTTTTCGACGTCGAGAATATGCGCCAACTCGGGGTTTCGTTCATGCAAAGACACAGGAGTGGCAAGCCGGGAGGCCTTGATGAACTGGGTTGGATTGACCAGCGCAATCGCCCGTGCGCCGTTCGCGAGCGGTCCCATTTCAGCGCTGCCGATCACGACGCCGTCCGCCGCGAAACCAGTTGGCACCGGTGCCTGCGCAAACGTTCGCGTCAACCAGCCTTCGCGCAGATATTGATCGGAACGCGACGCGGTGTCCCATATCTCGATCGAGCGGAAATGCGACAGGTTCGGCTGCGCATAGCTGACGCCCTGCACGATTGCGAGTTGCTGGCTTTGCCAGAGCGGCACGAGCGGATGCAGCGACGGATGCAGCGCCGTGCGCTCGTCGAGTTGAATTGCCTGCTCGCGTTTGATGCCGATGTTCTTGCGCAAGTCGTAATACGCGGGATCGGCAAACGGAATCACGGTATTCAAGCCGTCGTTGCCGCCCTTCAGTTCGACGAGGACCAGCAGATTGTCATAGCCGTTACCCGACAATCCATCAGGCAATGCCGTCTGCGCACCGAACGCACGCGGCAACCACAACATTGCACTGGCGGCTGCGCTCATCGAAAGAAAGCTGCGTCGGTTCATCCTGCACCTCGTTTTTTCTTGTGACGACGTGAGTCGCGCTGCGATGGGCGACCCACCGGGCGGGTCATTTCAACTGATACGCCGGGTCCATCAGCAACGCTTCCAGATAGGCGCTCGCGGTCGAATCTGTTGCGATCGCGTCCACCGGCGTGAACGGCAGGACCGCGTGCTGCAACTGAAGCTCCGCGGACAACCCCGGCTTCAAAGCAGGAGCGGTGTTGTATTGAGCAAGCCACGTATCGATGTCAAAGCGTACGCCACCTCGAGCGCTTTTGGCTGATGCAATGGCATGGGGTGGCTGCGGATCTGTCTGCATGCCGACCGTCACATCACTCGCCGCGAACTTCGCGTTAAGTGGACGACTCATGCGCATCGGCGCCGCTTCGGTCGCGCGAAACAGTTGTTCGACGAACTGCTTGCGTGCGAGCAGAGTCGAGCTATTGATCCACGTCGTACCGCCCGGCCACCCTTTGACGTTCGGCGGATAAAACAGGTTCTCGCCGAGCGTGCGCATCTGCGCGACGAACGGCCCAGCGTTGTCATAGCTCACATCGAACGCGCGCAACGTGCCGACCACGAATTCCGCCGGAGATTTGACGAGCACACCACGGTTGCCGTCGTCCCAGAACGCATCGCTCAGAAATAGCCCGCGCAGCGCCACCTTGATCTCGTAGTGGCTCGCGCGAAACTGCTGCGCGATCGGTGCGATGCGAAGCGGGTCGGGCGTATCGGAGACGAACTCGCGCCACAGCCTGGTGGTCACGAACGTCGCCGTTTCAGGACTCGCGAGCAGGATGTCGAGCACCTGGTCGCCATCGAACGGACCGGTTTGACCGAGCACGGTCTTATCGCCGTCGTCGTGCTGATTCGCGCGCCACACGTAGGCCTGCGTGTCGGGATCGAGACTCCAGCCGGTATAGGCACGCGCCGCCTCCGATACGTCGCGCTGCGTGTAATGCCCTTCGCCAAGCGTGAACAACTCCATCACTTCCCGCGCGAAATTTTCGTTGGGGCGGCCTTTGCGATTGCTTGCACCGTCGAGGTATTGCAGCATCGCCGGATCTTTCGCTACGGCGTGCAGCAAGTCGCCGAAATTGCCCAGCGCGTCTCGACGCAACAGCAGGTTTTGCTGTGCCATGTGCTGCGGAAAGGCTACCTTGTCCTGCCCCGACGTGAAGTGGTTATGCCAGAACAACGTCATGCGCTCGGTGAGCGGCGATGGCGTGGCCAACATCTCACGCACCCACCATGCGCGTAATACTTCGTAACGCTGCGCGCGCAGTCGCTGCTCGTCCCGACGCTGATCGGCGGTCCACGCCTTGCGCGCGTCTCGTGTGGGGATGGGTTCGCTCACCCAATCGGGCGATGGCGTGAGCGCCTCGGTTCGTGCTGAAGCGAGCACCTTGTCGACTGCCTGTTGCCGGGTAAGGCCAACATATTGCGCAGTTTCGGCGCGATCCGGTTCGAAGCCGACGCGCGTCAGGAAGAAGCGCGCGTCGTCGGCGTCGAGGAGGGTCTGCTCGCCGTCGGAAGTCTCCGATGCTGCAAATGCTTTAGCCCCCGTGCGATGCGCTGCATGTCGTGTAGCCGGCACAGCCCGCTGGGCGGCCAAGGCCAACGAATCGCATAGCAAGCTCACACCCAAAGCCACGCTCAATGACATGGCAGAGGCTACAAACCATCGACCGCGATTACCACGCGCCGGCAACTTCATCGTCCATCTCCCTGGTGGGATCACGTCGCGCAAAAAACGTCGACGTAGCAATACACGTATCGCCCTGACGCTTCAACGGCAGACGGCGTAGAGAAGTTGACGGTGGAGTTGAAACAGAATTTCTCACGCGAAGGAACCGCATGAGACAGGCGCCCAGGTCAGGCACAGAAATAGCTACCGCTTATAAAGTTCACGGACAGCATCTTCGATGTGCTGCCGCAATAGGCGTCGTTCGTCGGGCGTCATATGACCGTCACGACGACGTTGATCAAGATCGGGGGGAACTGCAGTGCGCAACATCACGTCTGATGCAGGACGTTCGTCGTTATTCAGATTGTGGTGGTTCGCACGCGAATTGCCCGATCTGGGCGCGCGCTCACTCGCAGCTCTGTCGGCGGAAGGCTGGGCATGGGCGAGCGTTGGTCCCAGTGAGCCTGCGAGCGTACCGGCTACTGCCAGTGCAATGACGCTCAGGCGCACATTTGGCCAAACCCCTCCCTTCATGTTGTTCCCTTCGTGGCGCGGCAACCGGCTACCTCAAATGCTTATACAGACCCCGGTAACTAGCCGGGTGCGAGAGTTTTAGTCGAGTGAAGTATCCACCGAACAGCCGCATTCAGTAAAGGAGTCTACCTGCCGCCGCTTTACGTCGTGCCACAGTCCGGGTAAATTTTGTAACTGACTGTAACCCCAGAAATGATGCGCCCGCGCACCACTTTCTAATCGCGCTAAGATGCCGACCATGGAAACCAAAAACCCTTCGAAAATCCTCGTCGTCGATGACGATCCGCGCCTGCGCGATCTGCTGCGCCGCTACCTCGGTGAACAGGGCTTCAATGTCTATGTTGCTGAGAACGCGCCGTCCATGAACAAGCTGTGGGTGCGTGAGCGCTTCGACCTGCTGGTGCTCGATCTGATGCTGCCCGGCGAGGACGGCCTGTCGATCTGCCGCCGCCTGCGCGGCAGCAACGACCGCACGCCGATCATCATGCTGACGGCCAAGGGTGAAGATGTCGATCGTATTGTCGGGCTCGAAATGGGCGCCGACGACTATCTGCCCAAGCCATTCAATCCGCGCGAACTGGTCGCGCGAATTCACGCGGTGCTGCGCCGCCAGTCGCCGTCCGAATTGCCGGGCGCGCCGTCGGAGACCACTGAGGTGTTCGAGTTCGGCGAGTTCGCGCTGAATCTCGCCACTCGCACGCTCACCAAGGCCGGCCAGGAGATTCCGCTGACCACGGGCGAGTTCTCGGTGCTCAAGGTGTTCGCACGCCATCCGCGTCAGCCGCTGTCACGCGAAAAGCTGATGGAGCTCGCACGTGGGCGTGAATACGAAGTTTTCGACCGCAGTCTCGACGTGCAGATTTCGCGTCTGCGCAAGCTGATCGAACCGGACCCGGGTAGCCCGCGCTTCATTCAGACCGTGTGGGGTCTGGGCTACGTCTTTATCCCCGACGGTGCGGCCTGAGTTTGCTCTCATCTTTTATGTCGACCAGAGTTGACGCTTTAGCGGTTACTCTGGTCCCATGCACCGCGTCGACCAGAGTTGACGCTTTAGCGGTTACTCTGGTCCCATGCACCGCGTCGACCAGAGTTGACGCTTCAGCGTTGACCCTGGTCCCAGGCACGGCATCGTCCAGCGTTCGCGCTCCCGCGCTTACGCCGGTCCGATGCAAAATCGTTGCTGTCTTTGATCTCAGATAAGAAGGGCCCATGCGGATCGACCGGCGCCTCCTGACGCTCGCGTTCGGCGGCCTTTTCTGGCGGACCTTTCTGTTGATCGCATTGCTGATCGCAGTGAGTCTCGCCGCCTGGTTCCAGAGCTTTCGCGTGATCGAACGCGAGCCGCGCGCGCAGCGCGTAGCGCTGCAGCTCGTCGCCATCGTGAAGCTCACACGCACCGCGCTCCTTTATTCCGATCCCGACCTGCGGCGCGCGCTGCTGCAGGATCTGGAGAGTAATGAAGGCGTGCGGGTGTATCCGCGTGAAGCCACCGACAAATACAAGCTCCAGCCCGACGAGTCGCTGAACCGGCTGATCGAACACGACATTCGCGGGCGTCTCGGCGACGACACTGTCATTGCGCAGAGCGTGAATGACATCAACGGTGTGTGGATCAGCTTCAAGATCGACGACGACGATTACTGGGTGGCGCTCGACCGCGATCAGCTCGACAACGCAACCGGTCTGCAGTGGGCCGGCTGGGGCGTGTTCGCGCTCGCGCTGTCGCTATTCGGCGCGGCCTTCATCACGAGTCTCGTGAACCGTCCATTCGCGCGGCTTGCCATGGCCGCGCGCAAGGTCGGTTCGGGCCAGTCGCCGGAGCCGTTGCCCGAACGCGGCATGGGTGTGGCCGCCGAAACAAACCGAAGCTTCAACCAGATGGTCCAGGACCTCGAACAGCTCGAGGCCGACCGTGCGCTGATGCTCGCAGGCATCTCGCACGATCTGCGCACCCCGCTCGCGCGTCTGCGGCTCGAAACCGAAATGAGTCCGTCCGACCAGAGCACCAAGGACGCGATGGTCGACGATATCGAGCAGATGGACATGATCATCGGACGATTCCTCGACTACGCGCGTCCCGTGCAACGCACGCCGGAGCCGGTCGACCTGTCCGTGATTGCCGGCGAACTCGCTGCGCGGATGCAAAGCGAGGACAGCATGCGGCTGATCACGCGACTCGCGCCGTCGGCGGTGATCGAAGCGGATGAAACCGATATGCGCCGTGTGGTCGGCAATCTGCTGGAGAACGCGCGCAAATATGGGCTGAGCGATGGCGACGGCATCCCGCACGTGATTCTCGAAACCCGCGTGTCGCACTCGCGAGTCGAACTGACCGTGGTCGACGAAGGCCCCGGCATTCCAGAAGACCAGCTAGCGCTTGTCACACGGCCGTTCTATCGTGTCAATTCGGCACGCACGCAAGCCAACGGCACAGGCCTTGGCATGGCAATTGTGCAGCGGCTGGTGGGGCGTTATCGCGGCGCATTGCGTCTGCGCAATCGCACGCCAGGACCGGGACTCGAGGTCACGATCGAGTTTCCGCTCGCCAAAGGCGCATGACCGGAACGGGCTTCGCCGGGCTCCGCCAACGCGCTGAAGACGGGCTTCGCATTGAATAATAACTATCCGGATCGTTAGGAACAAACTATTGGTCGGATAGTTCAATAGAACTATAGTGGGACGGTGTAACGCGCCCGTTATGACGGGCAGATAGCCTCAACATGCTGTTTTTCCAACCCACGAAGGAGCACTCGCATGAAAACCGTTGGCGATAAAGTCGAAGCGTTTACCGTCGCTGCTGCGAAGCCGGGCTTTAACAATCATGAAGAAAACGGCTCGTCGGCGTTCGAAGAAATCACCGAGCATTCGTTCCCCGGCAAGTGGAAGATCATTTATTTCTACCCGAAGGATTTCACGTTCGTGTGCCCGACGGAGATCGTCGAATTCGGCAAGCTCGCCAAAGATTTCGAAGAACGCGATGCAGTGCTGCTAGGCGGTAGCGTCGACAATGAATTCGTGAAGCTGGCATGGCGCCGTGAGCATAAAGACCTGAACAAGCTGAACCACTACTCGTTCGGCGACGTGAAGGGCGAGTTGATCGATCAGCTCGGCGTGCGCGACAAGGAAGCTGGCGTCGCCCTGCGCGCGACCTTCATCGTCGATCCGGACAATACGATCCAGCATGTTTCGGTGAATAACCTCAACGTGGGCCGCAACCCCGAGGAAATCCTGCGGATTCTCGACGGCCTGCAAACGGACGAACTGTGTCCTTGCAACCGCGCAGTCGGCGGCGCAACGCTGTAAAGCCGTGCTGCCAGCCAGCAGCCCGAAAGCCCGCTCGGCCTGACAAGCCGCGGGCTTTTTTATCGACAAACCGATAGGAGATGCTAATGGAATTCCTGGCTTCGATTAAGGCGCTCGTGCCGGACTACGCGAAGGACATCCGGCTGAATCTCGATGGCACGATCGCACGGTCGTCGCTCGAAGGGAACGACTCGGTGGGCGTGGCGCTCGCTGCTGCGTTCGCCGCGAAGAGCACGGTGATCGTCGATGCAATCCGCAATGCGGGCGTGCTGTCGCCGGAAGAAACCCAGGGCGCGCTGACGGCTGCCGCGCTGATGGGCATGAACAACGTCTGGTACCCGTACGTCGAGATGACGGGTGACGCCGATCTGAAATCGCAACCGGCGCAGTTACGGATGAACGCTTATGCGTCGCACGGCGGTGTGGACAAGCGGCGCTTCGAGATGTATGCGCTGGCGGCGTCGATTATCGGCGAGTGCCATTTTTGTGTGAAGTCGCACTTCGATACGCTGGTGGCCGAGGGAATGAGCACGACGCAACTGCGTGACGTGGGCCGGATCGCGGCGGTGATCAATGCGACCGCGCAGTGCATTGCTGCTGAAGGGAAATAGCGCGGTGGTTTTGTTTCCTTCGGCTGCCCGAGGGAAACAAAACCCGACGATCAATTCCTGATCAACAACACGGCCGCCTGCGCTTCAATCCCCTCGCCTCTGCCCAGATAGCCCAGCTTCTCATTGGTCTTGGCTTTCACGTTGACCCGATCCACCGGCAACCCGAGATCGGCGGCAATATTCGCGCGCATTCCTTCAATATGCGGTGCCAGTTTCGGTGCCTGCGCGACCACGCTGCTATCCACATTCGCAATCGAAAAACCCGCGGCCGTCACGCGCGCCACGCATTCGCGCAGCAGCACGCGGCTGTCCGCGCCAGCGAACTTCGCGTCGGTGTCCGAGAAATGGCGGCCGATATCGCCCATCGCGGCCGCGCCGAACAGCGCGTCGGTGATGGCATGCAGCAGCACGTCAGCGTCTGAATGGCCGAGCAGCCCGCGCTCATAAGGAATCGTCACCCCGCCGATAATCAACGGACGTCCCGGCACCAACGCATGCACGTCATACCCTTGCCCAATTCTGAAATCCATATGCGTCAAGTCCTCAAGTCCGCTAGCTAAAATTGAAATCCATCACGAGGCCGACGGCCGCGACAGAATCGCCTCGGCCAGATCGAAGTCTTCTGGATAAGTCACCTTGAAGTTGCGCAACGCGCCCTGCACCAGCTTCGGCGCGTGACCCAGCCATTCGATCGCGCTCGCTTCGTCGGTGAGATCGTGACCGTCGGCCTGCGCGCGCAGGATCGCTTCGCGCAACATGCCGATGCGAAACATCTGCGGCGTCTGCGCCTGCCACAAGCCGTCGCGCGCTTCGGTGCGGGCAATGCGGCCATCGTGCGAGCCGGCGTCGATCCGCTTCAATGTATCTGCGACCGGCAGCGCCATGATGCCGCCCACCGGATCGTCCTTCAGCGCGCCGGTCAGCGTGCGGATCAACGCCGGCGTGATGCCGGGGCGAGCCGCGTCGTGCACCAGCACCCAGTCGTCGTCATGTGCGCCGAACTCGGCGAGCGCATGCAGCCCGTTGAGCACCGACGCCTGGCGCGACGCGCCGCCCGAGCGGCGCACCGCAAAGCGCAAGCCGCCAAAGCGGCGCGCGTCGAAGTGGCTGTCGTCGGGAGCGATCACGACCAGGGTTTGCGCAAACTCGCTGCACGCGTCGAACGCGGCCAGCGAGTAATGCAACATGTCGCGACCGGCGACAGTGCGATATTGTTTGGGCATCGCGGCGCCGGAACGGCTGCCGGTGCCTGCGCACGGAATCAGGGCAAATAGACGGGAAGTCACGAGTGCGGATGCCGCGAAGTCAAAGTAAAGGACGGATTTTATAATAGGTCCTTCGCATTCACGCTCCGGGACGCTTAAACTTTCCAATTAGCTTGCCAATCAGCTTTTCAATTCGCTTGCCGATCACGCCTAAGCCCGAGGCCGCCTTTTCTCATCTATGCCAGACAACGCCGCATCATCGCAGTACTCTTCGCCCGTCGCGCTCGTCAAGGCCGGCCAGCGTTTTGCCTTCGACGGCACGCACGGTTCGTCCGACGCGCTGCTGATCGCCCGCTACCACCTCGCGTATCGCGACAAGGTGCCGTTGCTGGCCGTCGTCTGCGAAAGCGCGGTCGATGCGCAGCGTCTGTCGCAGGAAATCGGCTTCTTCGCGCCCGAAGCGCGGGTGCGGCTGCTGCCCGACTGGGAAACGCTCCCTTACGATACCTTTTCGCCGCACCAGGACCTGGTCTCGGAGCGCCTCGCCACGCTGCACGATCTCGGCGAAGGACGGTGCGACATCCTGCTGGTGCCTGCCACCACGGCGTTGTACCGGATGCCGCCCGCGTCGTTTCTGGCGGCCTACACGTTCTCATTTGCACAAGGCGAACGGCTCGACGAGGCGAAGTTCAAGGCTCAGCTCACGCTGGCCGGCTACGAACACGTCAGCCAGGTCGTGCGGCCGGGCGAATACTGCGTACGCGGCTCGCTGCTCGACCTGTTCCCGATGGGGTCGCCGCTGCCCTACCGGATCGACCTGTTCGACGACCAGGTCGACTCGATTCGCGCGTTCGACCCGGACACGCAGCGCAGTCTCTATCCGGTGAAAGACGTGCGCCTGCTGCCCGGCCGCGAATTCCCGTTCGATGAAGCCGCCCGCACCGCTTTCCGTAGCCGCTGGCGCGAGACCTTCGAGGGCGATCCGAGCCGCGCGTCGATCTATAAGGACATCGGCAACGGCGTGCCGTCGGCGGGCATCGAATACTACCTGCCGCTGTTCTTCGAAGAAACCGCGACGCTGTTCCACTACCTGCCGGAAGGCGCGCAACTGGCGTTCGTCGGCGATCTGGACGCCGCGATCCGCCGCTTCACCAACGACACGAAGCAGCGCTACAACTTCCTGTCGCATGACCGCGACCGGCCGATTCTGGAACCGCAACGGCTGTTTCTATCGGACGAAGACTTCTTCACGTTTGCAAAACCGTTCGCACGGCTCACGTTGCCCGCCAATGCCGGTGGCGGCTGGTCGACCCCGCTGCCGAACCTGGCGATCGACCGCCATGCCGACGACCCCGTCTTGGCATTGCGCGCGTTTCTCAACACCACGACCCATCGTGTGCTGTTCGCCACGGAATCCGCGGGCCGTCGCGAAACGCTGCTGCAACTGCTTGCCGACAACCATCTGAAACCGGTATCGAGCGACAGCTTCCAGGACTGGCTGAGCGGCGACTCGCGCTTCTCGTTAGGCGTCGCGCCGCTCGCCAACGGCTTCGCCGTGCCGGTCGACGGCATCGCGATCATCACCGAAACCGAGCTTTACGGGCCGCTCGCGCGGCGCGCCGGGCGTCGCCGCCAGGAGCAGGCGAGCAACGTCGATTCGATGGTGCGCGACCTATCCGAGTTGAAAGTCGGCGATCCGGTCGTCCATTCTCAGCACGGCATTGGCCGCTATATGGGCCTCGTCACGATGGACCTCGGCGAAGGCGAAACCGAATTCCTGCACCTCGAATACTCCGGCGACAGCAAGCTCTACGTACCGGTCGCGCAATTGCACGTGATCTCGCGCTACAGCGGTGCCGATCCGGAAAGCGCCCCTTTGCACTCGCTCGGCTCGGGCCAGTGGGAAAAGGCCAAACGCAAGGCTGCGCAGCAGATTCGCGACACGGCCGCCGAATTGCTGAACCTCTACGCACGCCGCGCCGCGCGTTCAGGTCATGCGTTCCCGCTCGAGCCGAAGGACTACGTGAAGTTCGCCGAGAGCTTCGGCTTCGAGGAAACGCCGGACCAGGCCGCCGCCATCGCGGCCGTGATCGGCGACATGACGAGCGGCAAGCCGATGGACCGGCTCGTGTGCGGCGACGTCGGCTTCGGCAAAACCGAAGTGGCATTGCGCGCCGCGTTCATCGCGGTGATGGGCGGCAAGCAGGTCGCGCTGCTCTCGCCCACCACGCTGCTCGCCGAACAGCACACGCAAACCTTCACCGACCGCTTCTCCGACTGGCCGGTGCGAATCGCCGAACTGTCGCGCTTCAAGTCGACCAAGGAAATCAACGCGGCGATCGCACAGATCAACGAAGGTACCGTCGATATCGTGATCGGCACGCACAAACTGCTGTCGTCGGACGTGCAGTTCAAGCGGCTGGGCCTCGTGATCATCGACGAAGAGCATCGCTTTGGCGTGCGGCAGAAAGAAGCGTTGAAGGCGCTGCGCGCCGAAGTGGACGTGCTCACGCTGACTGCCACGCCGATCCCCCGGACGCTCGGCATGGCGCTCGAGGGCCTGCGCGATTTCTCGGTGATCGCCACCGCGCCGCAAAAGCGGCTCGCGATCAAAACTTTCGTGCGTCGCGAAGAAGACAGCGTGATTCGCGAAGCCATGCTGCGCGAACTGAAACGCGGCGGCCAGGTGTACTTCCTGCACAACGAAGTCGAGACGATTGAAAACCGGCGGCAGATGCTGGAAGCGCTGGTACCCGAAGCGCGTATCTCGGTCGCGCACGGTCAGATGCATGAGCGCGAACTCGAACGCGTGATGCGCGATTTCGTCGCTCAACGCGCCAACGTGTTGTTGTGCACGACGATTATCGAAACCGGCATCGACGTGCCGAGCGCCAACACGATCCTGATTCATCGCTCGGACAAGTTCGGCCTCGCGCAATTGCACCAGTTGCGTGGGCGGGTCGGCCGCTCGCATCACCAGGCGTATTCGTATCTGCTGGTGCACGATCCGCAAGGGCTCACCAAGCAGGCACAACGCCGCCTCGAAGCGATCCAGCAGATGGAGGAACTCGGCTCGGGCTTCTATCTCGCGATGCACGACCTCGAAATTCGCGGCACCGGTGAAGTGCTCGGCGACAAGCAGTCGGGAGAAATTCACGAGATCGGTTTCCAGCTTTACACCGACATGCTCAACGACGCGGTCAAGGCGCTGAAGGAAGGCAAGGAGCCAGACCTCACTGCGCCGCTCGCCGCGACCACCGAGATCAACCTGCACGCGCCTGCGATTCTGCCCGCCGACTATTGCGGCGATGTACAGGAGCGCCTGTCGCTCTACAAGCGTCTTGCGAACTGCGAGCACAACGATTCGATCGACGGCATTCAGGAAGAGTTGATCGACCGCTTCGGCAAATTGCCACCGCAAGCGCATGCTCTGGTGGAAACGCATCGTCTGCGGCTTGCCGCGAAACCGCTCGGCATTTCGAAGATCGATGCCGGCGAGACGGTGATCGGATTGCAGTTCATCCCCAATCCGCCGATCGACGCCATGCGGATCATCGAGATGGTGCAGAAGCATAAGCACATCAAGCTCGCGGGGCAGGACAAGCTGCGTATCGAAACCCGCAGCCCGGATTTTGCGGTGCGTGTCGCGACCGTCAAGGAAACCTTACGCGCACTGGGCTCGCCGAGCCGTGGCACGGCCGCTGCCGCGGCGGCACGCTAAGCCGAATGCGTCTCTTCCTTCTACGGCAGCGCTAACGCTGCGATTGCGATGCCGTAGAAGAATCACGGGGGACGTCTAGCGCTTTTTCCCGCATGCTGCGCTGCGCCATGGCCGCCGCAGCATACGGACCAGTTTTTTTTGGGTATGATCGAAAGACTTAAATGCTGGAGTCTTCTCATGTCCCACGTCGCTGAATCAGCGCAGTCCACCTCTGCTTCAAACTCGTCATCGCCTGTTTCGCTGCCTTGGGTCACGCGTCTCGTGTCGATGGACACAGTCAGCCGCAATCCGAATCTCGGCCTGATCGAAACCGTGCGTGACGAGTTACGCGCAGTCGGTATCGAAGCCACGCTCACGCATGGCGAACGCGGCAAATGGGCGAACCTGTTCGCTACGATTCCCGCGCACGATGGCGAAACCAACGGCGGCGTCGTATTGTCAGGACACACCGACGTGGTGCCCGTAGACGGCCAGCAATGGGACAGCGATCCGTTCAAGCCGGAAATTCGCGGCGACAAGCTGTATGGCCGCGGCACCTGCGACATGAAGGGCTTTATCGGTGCAGCACTCGCGCTCGTGCCGGACATGCAACGCACGAAGCTTGCCAAACCGATTCACTTCGCGCTGTCGTTCGACGAAGAAGTGGGTTGCGCAGGCGCCCCGTTGCTGATTGCCGACCTGATGAAACGCGGCGTGAAGCCGGATGGCTGCATCGTGGGTGAGCCGACCAGCATGCGCCCCATCGTGGCACACAAAGGCATCAACGCGTATCAATGCTGCGTGCGCGGCCAGGCGGCGCATTCATCGCTGACACCGAAGGGCTTGAACGCCATCGAATACGCGGCGCGGCTAATTTGCTATATCCGCGACATGGCCGATCAGTTCCGCGAACAAGGCCCGTTCGACGAACTGTACGACGTGCCCTTCACTACGGCGCAAACCAGCACGATTGTCGGCGGCAATGCGATCAATACCGTGCCGGCCGAGTGCAAATTCCAGTTCGAATTCCGTAATCTGCCCACGCTCGATCCCGAACCGATCTTCGCGCGTATCGATCAATACGCACGCGAAACATTGCTGCCGAAGATGTTGCGGGAGCACCCGTCAGCGGCCATTGAGATTACAAAGATTGCTGCGGCACCCGGGCTCGATTCGTCTGAACAAGCCGCGATTACGCAACTGGTGCGCGCGTTGACCGCCGACCAGGACAAACGCAAAGTCGCCTACGGCACCGAGGCCGGGTTGTTCTCGCTGGCCGGAATTCCGAGCATCGTGTGTGGTCCTGGCGACATCCAGCAGGCTCACAAGGCGAACGAATTCGTCGCGCTGGATCAATTGGTCGCCTGCGAGCGCTTCCTGCAGAAATTCATTCATAGCATGTCGGTGGAGGCCCACTCAGCGCACGCGCGTTGAAACTGAGCGCCGTCAAACGGGTCTTACGATTACCGACAACCTCACGACCGCGCCATGTCAACAGGCACACCGCAACACACGGACCATACGATCGACGGCGAGCCGATCCCCACGCTCGACGACATCGCCGCGCAGCACTTCGCACTGGCACCGTGGGTCATGCGAACGCCGGTGTTCGACCGGCTCGATTTTTCATCGCTGGAAGGCACGGTGGTGAACTTCAAGTTCGAATTGCTGCAGGCGGGCGGCAGCTTCAAGGCGCGTGGCGCGTTCACCAACCTGCTCGCACTCGACGAATCGCAGCGTAGCGCGGGCGTCACCTGTGTGTCGGGCGGCAATCATGCGGTGGCCGTCGCGTATGCGGCGATGCGTCTGGGTATCAGCGCGAAGGTCGTGCTGTTTCGCTCGGCGAATCCGGCACGCGTTGCGCTGTGTCGGCAATATCGCGCCGACATTGTCTATGCGGAAGATATTGCGGAAGCGTTTGAACTGGTGCGCCGGGTCGAGGCTGAAGAAGGCCGCTACTTCGTGCATCCGTTTAACGGCTATCGCACGGTGTTGGGGTCAGCCACGCTCGGCTACGAATGGGCCACGCAAACGCCCGATCTCGAAGCGGTGATCGTGCCGGTCGGCGGTGGGGGACTCGCCGCCGGCGTCGCGACCGCCATGCGCCTCGCGAATCCGCACGTGCACGTTTATGGTGTCGAACCCGAAGGCGCAGACGTGATGGGCAAGAGTTTCGCCGCCAATCACACGGTCAAGATGGGCCACATGCACAGCATTGCCGACTCGCTAATGTCGCCGCATACCGAGGAATATAGCTACGAGCTGTGCCGCCGTCATATCGATCAGCTAGTCACCGTTTCCGACGACCAGCTGCGCGCTGCCATGCTGATCTTATTCGGACAACTGAAGCTGGCGGTGGAGCCCGCCTGCGCAGCTGCCACCGCTGCGTTGCTGGGTCCGCTTCGCGAGCGCTTGCAAGGTAAGCGTGTAGGCGTCCTGCTGTGCGGCACGAACACCGACCCGGTCAGTTTTGCTGCGCATATAGAGCGCGCACGCCATAGCGAGTCACAGTTTCCGCAATAAGAAAACAATCCTTGCATATCGTGGCAAAGCACTAGCCTATCCTTCTCAGGTTGGTATCATTCGCTTATCGATATTTGGGAGGAATCTCTATGAGCATGATCAAGGAATTCAAAGAATTCGCCCTCAAGGGCAACGTGATGGACCTCGCGGTTGGTGTGATTATCGGCGGCGCATTCTCCACCATCGTCAATTCAGTTGTGAAAGACCTGATCATGCCGATTGTCGGGCTCGCGCTCGGCGGCCTCGATTTCTCCAACAAGTTCGTTCGCCTCGGCGATATTCCTGCCTCCTACAAAGGCAACCCCGAGTCCTATAAAGATTTGCAGACAGCCGGTGTGGCCGTGTTCGGTTACGGCTCGTTCATCACCGTGCTGATCAACTTCATCATTCTCGCGTTCATCATCTTCCTGATGGTCAAATTCATTAACAATCTGCGCAAGCCGGCTCCGGCCGCGCCGGCAGAACCCGCGCCGACTCCGGAAGACGTGCTGCTGCTGCGTGAAATCCGCGATTCGTTGAAGAACTCGCCGCGCTAAGCACCGGCGTTGAGTCGAAGTCAATAAAAAGGCCTGTTGCGGTGGACATCGCAACAGGCCTTTCAGTTTTTCGAACGGTTGCGCAAGCAACGCAACACGACTCAACGCTGCGCACGAAACGCACGCAGCACGTCAGGCGTCTTTCTGCGCTTTCAGATGCACCGCGCCTTCAATCATCGTTTCGAGCTGGCCGAAATTGACTGGCTTGGTCAGATGGGACGTGAAGCCTGCGCTCAGACAACGTCGCACGTCTTCATCGGTGCCGAATCCCGTTAGCGCCACCGCCGGCGCATCCGAGTGCTCGCGGAATGCCTTGATGAAATCGAGGCCCGTGCCGTCCGGCAAGCCGACGTCGCTGACAATCAGATCGAAGGTCTGCAATTGCGTGGCGGCCAGCGCATCGTCCACACGACCCACCACCGTGACGTCGTGTCCCAGGCTGCGTATCAGTTGCGCCATCACCTCGGCGGTGTCTTCGTGGTCTTCGATCAACAAGACCGTCAGCAAGCCTTCCGGATGCACCTCGGCGGGCGCGACGACCGGTTGCACGACCTCCGGCGCCGCGGCGGTCGGCAACGTGATCGTGAACGTCGCGCCGCAGTGCGCGCCTGGGCTTTGCGCAATGACCGTGCCGCCGTGAACATCGGTCAACGCTTTCGTAATGGCCAACCCCAGACCCAAGCCGCCGAATTGCCGCGTCATGCTCTGATCGCCCTGCTCGAACGCGTTGAAAAGCTTGCCGATCTGTTCCGGCTCGATGCCGATACCCGTATCTTCAACCGAGATCTGCACGTGCATCCGCTCATCACGGGTGCGCACGTAAATATGGCCGCCGTCCGGGGTGAACTTGGCGGCATTGCGGATCAGGTTCCACAGCATCTGCTGCAGCCGGGCGCGATCGGCCAGCACATAGTGATGCGCTGCGTTCTTCTGCACATGCACGTCCTGCTGCTTGACCTGAATCTCGCTGCGAAAAAGTTCGAGCACACTGTCCATCACGTCATGCACGTCGACCGTTTCAAGCGACAGCCGCAACTTGCCATTTGCGACCCGCGTGAGATCGAGCAGATCGTCGATCAAGCGCGCCTCGAGTTCGACATTGCGACGAATCATGCGCACGCTGTTGCGCGCCTGGTCAGGCAAATCGGGGATCATCTCCAGCACGCTGGCGCCGGCCAGCACCGGTGTCAACGGCGTGCGCAATTCGTGCGACAGCATCGCAAGAAAGCGGTCTTTCGCGCGATTCGCTTCTTCGGCGATTTGGCGAGCCGCCTGCTCCGACGCGAGCAGACGTTCGCGTTCCTCGATCGCCTCGCGCTGCGAATGAATGTCCGTGCAACTGCCGAACCATTTATTGACGTTGCGTTCGGCGTCGCGCATCGCCACCACCCGTGCATCGAACCAGCGATACTCGCCATCGTGCCGGCGAATCCGGAATTCATGCCGATAGTCGCCCGCCTGACTCGCCACGGCCTTGAGCCAACTGCGGCGAATTTCTTCGCGATCATCCGGATGAACCGCGTCGAGCCATGAGAGACCGTATGAACTGTGTTCGGCGAGGCCCGTGTAGTCGTACCACTGCTTCGACAGAAAATCGCAGTCGCCTGCCGCGTTGCAGGTCATCACGAGGTGGGGCAACGCTTCCGACAACGTCCGGTAATGCTGTTCGCGATCGCGCAGCAATAGCGCTTCATCCGATGCCCGTTGCAGACGCACTTGCGACAACACGCGCTCCACGGCTTCCGGCAAATAATCGAGGTAATCGCCGGATTTCGGCACCACGTCGGACACGCCTGCGCGCAACGCTTCGATCACCCGCGATTCGTCGGTAAAACCGGTGACGAGGATGGCCGGAATTCGCACCCCGTCAGCACGCAGACGGCGGAAAAAGTCGAGCCCGGTTTCCGGTCCGCTGAGTTGATAGTCGAGCACCAGCAGGTCGGGGCCGCCGCCCGTGAGCCGCTCGCGCGCAGCGTCGACGCCGGCGCAGATCGCCACCCGGCAACCGGCGCGTTCGAGCGACTTGCGCGCGAGCCGGAGGATGCCCTCGTCGTCATCGACGACGAGCACGTACGCGGGCGGCGTTGACACTTCTTCGGTCATGCGGAATTTTCTCTGGCTAGGTCAGGTGATCGATTTTATCTATCTTGTCATGCGCGGCTTTCGGACGGCTTCTACCAAGTCGCCCGCGCTGCGCTCACGGCGCGGCGAGCCGGTGACCCGGCGGCAGCTTGACGACCTGCAGGAAGAAGCCGAGACGGCGCACGGCTTCGATGAACGCATCATATTCGACTGGCTTGCAGATGTAGACATTGCAGCCGAGTTCATAGCAACGGGCGATTTCGCGCGGGTCGTCGGTGGTGGTCAGCACGATCACGGGCACGGCCGCGGTTTTTGGCGACTCTTTCAACCGGCGCAGCACCTCGAAACCATCCACGCGCGGCATCTTAAGATCGAGCAGCACGACGAAATGACTCAGATCTTCGAGCGGCGGGTAGGGATTCGACGTTTGATTCGACGTCGGATTCGCGGTCGATGTGCCGGCGCGGTCCGCCGGAGCCGGTCCGAAGAAATAATCGAGCGCCTGCTGACCGTCGTGAAAGCGCACGAAGCGATTCGAAATGCCCGCGCGGCGCAGATTGCGCTCGACGAGCGTGGCATGGCCGTCGTCATCTTCGATCAGTACGATGCTGACCGTATCCCCGTGACTCATATGCTCTCCGTGCTAACAGATTCGTTCTGTGCATGTTACCTGTCGGGTGTTCCCGTGCACCACGGCCTGGCCGCTCAGCCGCGCAGAGGCTGCTCGGGCAGCACCACGAAAAAGGTCGACCCCGCCCCTTCCGCCGATTCGACCCACACGCGTCCGCCGTGCCGCTCCACACTACGCCGCACCACGGCCAGACCGATGCCGTCGCCGGTGGCGACGTCGCCATGCAGGCGTTGAAACGCCCGGAATACTTTCGACAGATAGGCGGCCGGAATTCCCAAGCCGTTATCGCGAACGTAATACGTGCGCATGCGCACCGCGCGGGGTTCGGTTTCGTCGACGGCTTCGGCGGCCAGCGCCCCCACTTCGATTCGCCCATGACGTGCAGGATCCAGAAAATTCAGCGCATTGCCGATCAGGTTGCTGAAAATCTGCTCGACCGCAGCCGGATCGCCCCACGCCGGCGGCAATTCACGCACGGTGACGGTTGCCGAGCGCTGGCTGATAGCGCCCTGCAAGGTGTCGACCACGCGGTTCACAACCCGCCCTACGCTGACCCGCTGCCACTGATAGTCGAGCCGCCCCGCGCGTGAAATACGCAACAGCGCCTCGATAATCGCCGCCGCGCGCGTCACCGCGGAGCGCAGGTAATACAGCGACTCCTGCACATCACCGTCGAGAATATGCGCCATGCGCCGGTGCTCAGCGGCCGGCAACCCCGCCTTCGAGACGATGCTGCCCAGTTCGTCGCACGATACCTGCAACTCCTTCGAGAACCCTTGCAGATTCACCAGCGGCGAGCGCAGATCGTGCGACACGCTGTAGATGAACATTTCGTTGTCTTGCGTTTCCTGGCGCAACTCTTCGTTGACGCCCGCCAGTTCCTGCGCGCGCGCTTCGAGCCGCGTTTTGAGGCTGGTCTGCTCACGTTCCGCTTCGCGCAGCCGCGTGCCGGTTTGATGCAGCACCGCGTCGAGCGCGGCGATTTCATCGTTGCCCGACAGCGGCGGCGCCAGCGCCCGGCCACGGCCCAATCGCTCGGCGTTGCCGATCAGCACTTCGAACCGCCGGCCGATGCTGCGCGCGAACACCACGGCTGTGCCGGCCCAGATCAGCATCGAGCCTAACACCGCCGCAATCAACGCATATTGCTGCCGGTCACGGCGCCGCGCGAGCGCTGCCGAACGCTGCGCGTCGAGCCTCGATGCTTCGCGGCCGAACGCCGCGAGTTCGTCGCGGAACAGCGCGATCTGCTCCGGCAATGCACCGGTTTCCTGAGCGATGAACGATTTCAGACTGCGCCCATCGTGCATCGCCTGCGAGATCGCGGTGGTCTGTGCGCGATAGCTGTCGATGGCCCGCTGCATGGCCTGCACGCGCGCGACCTGCTGCGGTGTGCCGGCGACCAGCGCGTTAAGTTTCGAGAGCCGGTCACCGACGTCGACCCACACCGTATGCCGGTCGACCAGCGACACGTCGCCGGTCACCATGGCGGTGCGTACCCGCGCGGCCTGACGCAGCAGCGGGTCGACGATTGCCGATGACTGATAAAGGATCTGCTTGCTGTTGGTGACCCACTGCGCGGCCTGTGCGGTCTGCTCCTGGGTATCGAAGACGACGCCAAGAAGCGCCAGCTCGACCGCGCTCGGCACGGCAATCAGCAGCAGACCCTTGGTGAATAGTTTCATGTTCGCCCGAAGGGTCGCAAAGGGTCGCTCAGGTCGTGGCAGTTCGCGAATCGCGCGAATGCCGCGAACCTCGGGCATCGCGAATACATGTCAGGCATCGTCGTGCTTGCTCGACAGGCAAAAGCCAATCGCAACGCGCGGCACAGTGCGGCCGGACGGGCCATTATCGACGTGAACCCGAGATATTTCAATGTAGCGGCAAGATGCGTTGGCCCACACAAAAATGACTTTTTTATTGGTGCGAGATGTTTTTTCGGCGGCTCGTGCGTCTATCATGGAAACAGATGTGCTGGGATGCGAAAGCGCGCGGCGAGGCGGTTCGGCATGATTCGTGCGGGAGGCGGTGAGGCGGCGCAGTCGTCGAATCATCGTGAATCCGGCCTTGTCGTATGCTATAAAAGATCGACGTGCGGCGCGCGAAGCCGGGAGTTGTCGCATGAGGACGCAGCGTTTTTTGCAATTCTTTTTCAGGCGAATTTTTATGTCCTTCCCGAAAAAGCGTAGACGCGCGAAGGTGGACGGCGATGAGTCGTTCCTCGCGGTACTGCGGCATTTCAAGCCCTTCGGCCAGCTCGACACCAAAATTGCGCGCGCCCGTGCGCAAGACGAGCCGGTCCTTTATGCACATGTGCTGCCCGGACTCGATGTCCTTTTATGCAGCGTGCGTGGGGCGCAACCTCCCTATCCGGCACCCGCGGAATTGCGGCGGCGCTGTATTGAATCCATCACGAATGCGCTGGAACAGCCGCTCGACGGTCTCGAGAACGGCGGGTACTGGTATGAGGCAGACGGCTTCGGCTTTCTCGTCTTCGCCAGCCGCGCACGCGGCAAGATTCTCGCGGAATTCGGTGCGACCCGTGTGGGGACGTCGCGTCGCGGGGTGCGTCGGCAAGATGCAGCGGGTGACGCGGCTCCGCGATCGTTGAGGTAACTACAGCAGTACGGCTGGCTGGTTTGGTGTTCGAATAGCTGGCAACGTCACGGTTTATTGGCTTGACGGCGGCGTTGCCAGACTCGTCTCTCTTTCTCTCTGCCTTTCCCCTTTCCCGTCAATCCATTCGCTGGACCGTGCACCCGGTGCGGCAGGTTCGCGCATGCACTGGCGAAGGGCATGCGCTGACCAGGAATCCCCAACTCTTCCATTCACTCCGCGAGCGCGTCGTCGCCATGACCGTGCACGGGCGGCACGCTGATCAGCCACAGAAAGACGAATGAAAGGCCGCCGCCGATACTCCAGCTGAGCCAGTCTGCGGGTAACGTGGAAAACATCAGCTCCCCTTGTACAAAGCAGCGCTGGCCGGCGACACCGTCGCAGGTTTCTTCTTCGTATCGCCCGTCGCAGCCGGCGACGAAGCGCCGCCCACCGACTTGTTGACCGGCGCGCCATCGAGAGAAAGTGCCGCTTTAGGCTGTTGCTTTGCGCCCGGCGGCGGCGCCGTCGGCGCCTGCTTCACTTGCGCGAGCAACTGGGCGCACGGCAACGGTTTGTTGTTGCTCGGCGCCAGCAGCGGAATCAGCGCGGCGAACGGATTGATCAGCCCAAGCCCGATAGCCGCGCCGCCGCGCAGCGCCAGGGCGGCTGCATTCACGCCGACATGCGGATCCTTGAAGGTACCTTTCACATAGAGTGGCGAGCGCAGCGAGAACACCCGGAAACCCTTGGTATGCGGATGCACGCCAAGATCCAACGTTTCGTCACGCATATTCACGGTGCCGTCGATGTTGATCACCGCGTCGTCGGTGTCGAGTGCGAACACGCGGGGCTCGAGCACGCCGTCGGTCGCGACGAAATCGGCGGCGGCGCAGTTGATCCTCACGTCGCGATTGCCAAACAGTTTTTCATATACGACGTTCGCGACATTCAGCCCGGCGGCTTCCATCAGCAGACGGCTCACTGTGCCGTCGGTCACCAGCGCTTTCAATTCGCCATTGGAGGTCGCCGCCAGCGCAGCCGGCGAATTGCCTGTTGCAGTCAATGCAGCGTCGCCGTTGATTTCGCCCAACGCGCTTTGCATCGTCTTGAAGTTCGGGAACAACTGCTTGAGCTTCAGATGCCGTGCCGATGTCGAGAAGCGGCCCTTCAGCGGCGTGGTGCTGCCATCCAGATGAATGTTCGACGCAAGCGAGCCGCCCGCCACGCCGAACTTCAACGGTTCCAGCGACAACACGCCGTCCGTCAGCACGACATGCGTGTAGAGATCGGTGATCGGCAGATCGGAACTCTTGATGATGCGCCGGCCGGTGAACTTCACGTCCGCGTCGATCGCCTTCCAGCGGTCGGTGCGGAACTCTTCCACCGGCAGTACCTTGTTGCTCGGCTGCGCCGTCGCATCGCCGCGCTTTGCCTTGCTGGCGTTCGAATCCGCGCCGATCACCGGCGCGAGATCGGAGAATTGCAGCAGATGCGAGATCAGTTCGCCCTGCAGCAGTGGACGCGGTTCACGCGCGGTGTAGGTCAACGAGCCATTCAGATCGCTGCCCCCTACCCGGCCTGTAAAATTTTCATACTTGAAGACATTCCCCGTGGATTTGAACTGGCCGATCAGCCGGCCCTCGGTGGCATAAGGCGGTGTGTCGGGCAAGGTCACGCCGGTCAGCGAGTAGAGGCGCGCCATGCTGTTGCCCTGCAGCCAGAGCCGCAGATCGACGGCAGCCAGATGGGTAGGATCGGTGATCGTGCCGACGAGTCCCACATGCAGATCGCCGGCCTTCACGTCCGCCTGTACCGGGAACGGGCGGTTCGCATCCTGCAGGGCCAACACGCCGCCCACCTTGCCGCTACCCGCGACCGGCGTCTTGTTGTAGGTGCCTTTGACAGTCCAGCCGATCGCATAAGGCGGGATCTCACCCCTTGCCCCGGCCGTGGCGACCGTCCCGCTAGCGCCCGATGCGACCATCGCGCCGCTCGCCGCCCCGGCGGATGCCGCGCTTTGGCTTGCCGTTCCCGCGTTGCTGGCGCCGGTCGAGCCGCCTGCGACCAGCGCACCCGAAGCGCCCGTGGCCGCCGTGGTACCCGACGCGGTGATATCCGTCGACGACGCGCCTGACGCGGCCGCCGCCGATGCTGCCGCGGCTTCCGATGCAGCCTGCGCATTGGCCTGTGCAGTCAGCTTGCTCGCACCCGCCTTACCGATGGCTTGCGCCGACGCGCTGCGCGATGCCGTTTCCTGCTGCTTCATGGCTTCGCCGATTGGGATCGGCTGGCCGAGCGTGTCGATCGCCATTTGCAGATCGACCTTTTTCTGCTGATCGGACAGCGCGATATTGCCCTTCGCAAACGCAATGTCGTTCAGGTCGAGCTTCCATTCGGAAGGCCCGCTCGACGACGCCATTTTGAAGGTCCAGTTGTTACGCCCATCGAGCACGCGTTCGAGATCGACGGAGGGATTCACGAGGTTGATGACCGGGATGACGATGTCGTGCGCAAGCAGCGGCAGCACCTTGACCTCGAAGTCGATTTCATCGAGCGTCGCGAATTGCGGGTGCTTAGTCCAGTCGGGGTTGCCTATCGTGATGTTGGCCGCAGAGAAACGCGGCCATGGCACCCAGCCACGCCAACCGGTCTCGCCGACCGGATGCTTCCATCCCACCTTCAGATCGCCATTGATTGCAAACGGACGGCCGATGGCCTGCGTGACTTTATCGTTGATATAAGGCCGGGCGCGATTCCAGTCGAACGCGAGAATGAAAATGACCAGCGCGACAATCAGGACAACGAGCGTACCCAACAGCCATGCAATGATTTTTCCGATCCGTTTTCCGGTGGTGGTCGACACTGCCATTGAGAGGCTCCACGGTTTTTTCTACGTTGCGCAGCTAGCAGCACGTTGCGTGCCTGGTGGGTCCTCGGGTTTGCCAGGTTTGACTCCCGGCTCGCTACCTTCCGGTCGCCGGACGGAAATGCGCGCTGCATGCGGTACCCCGTCGCCCGATCACGCATGCGTGAACCTGTCGCGCAATGCGCGGTGAGCCGCCTCATTTTCTGCTAATTGTCGTCGCGCACAATGACTTCCGTCAGTCAGAACAACTCTGACGCAAACCGACAGGAGTCGATCATGAACCACAAGAATATTGCATCCGTTGTCGTCGCCGCCGCCGTACTCGCGCTGTCCATTGGCACAGCAGAAGCCGCACAAGGTTGCGGGCCTGGCGGGTGGCGTAATGCCTGGGGCCAATGCCGTTTCGCAGCGCCCGTGATCGTGGAGCAGGCACCGGTCGTCTATGCCCCACCTGCGGCAACGAGCTATGCCTGCCCGCCGGGATCCTGGCTGGGTCCGTGGGGCCACTGCCGTAACACGCCCTATCACGGTCGCCTGCCTAATGGGATGTATCAGTGAGAAGGTGGGCTGCTGAGCAACCAGTGCGTTGTCCGACATTGTTGATACCCGTTGCCAGACTTGATGGATTATCAGCGGGTCGTCGTGGTTGCCTCCCTGCGCAGTGACCGCGTACGGAGGCTTGATGCGTTGTCAAAGAGCATTGCTTGATCGGAGGAAAACGGCCTATCCGCCGATGTCATTCGGGGTACTGCAACCTCATCTTGAACCGGCGTTCGCGGAACATTACTTGCTGCCACGTCATTCAGGCTGGCGGCTTTCCGATCATGCAAATGCACCCCGATGCAGGTCAATGCGCTGACCGGTTTCAAATCTCCCGCTGCGTGAATCTGACTTCCCGGCCCCGCTGCTAGCGATCAATCGTTTCGACGGACTTGCCCGGTATTCTGGATTGGAGATGCCAACATGAAAAATCTCTTTGCCGTATCGGACCCGCGCGACGACACCGGCAGCGGCTCGCTGAACTTCACGATCCATGACGGCGCAGCGACGATTCCCGGGCGGATATCGAGTGCTGCGATGCGCATTCTCGGTGACGACTCCGGTTGCTCTCCCACGGAAGTATTCACCGCCAATCAGGCGAAGATTCGCTCGGCCGCCTACAAGGCTTGGCACTTTAATCCGCACATGGCGATGGTTCTGCTTAGCGTGAACGACTTCAGCTAGTTCGCCGATTGTGTAATTGACGACCGTCTTCACGTGGCGATGGTAGGTGACGTGCTTTTCTATTTTGCATGGCGTGTGAGGCGGCGATTGTGTCGTTGCTGTTTCTATTGCTATTGCCGTTGCCGTTGCAAGGCCACGCCCGAAGGCAAGCAAAGGGCCGCGTGATTTCCGCCCATGAATGTCATGTCACAACATGACAAATCCGCGCATCGACAATCGCGACAGCCTCGACAGCCTCGACAGCCTCGACAGCGAGTTATATCACGTTGACATATAACCACCGCGCGCAGCTGCACCTCCACCTCTTCGCCCTTCCCTATCCCGTTCCGCTCGATCGCCCTTCGCTCGTCCGCCAGTTTTATCCCCGCACTCATTATCCTGCGATGGCAGGAACGCGCACCCTCTTGCCTCGCCACGCTGCCCGGCATCGCATTCACCGGCGGCACGTCACGCGTGATGGCGGATGATCGACGCAGCCGAGCGCGCGTAACTCGACCGATTCTGCTCCAGCCCACCGACCTACCCACCGACCCGCAAAGCGTGGTCTCATGCAGGTATCGACACCCCAGAAGGCCGACATAATGTCCGAACGCATGTCCGATGAAGCACTCCGGCGCATGGCGTCCATCGTGGCGCTCGTAGTGGCGCTGGCGCTGGTGGTCATCAAGGTGTGGGCGTGGCTGGCAACGGGCTCGATTTCGCTGCTGACATCCGCCGCCGATGGACTGGTCGACGTCCTCGCGTCTTCAGTGACCTTTGCGGGCGTCCGCTACGCCGCGCGGCCCGTCGATCGCGGCCATCGCTATGGACACGGCAAAGCCGAAGCGATCGCGGCCTTCGTTCAGGCGTTGCTGCTGGCGGCCGCGGCGGTCGGACTCGGCATCGAGTCGACTCGCCGTTTCTTCATCCCTCAAGCGCTGAACCAGACCGGCTTCGGCATTGTGGTGATCGTGGGAAGCTCGCTGGCCGCCGCGGGACTGGTCGGCATGCAAACGCTGGTGGTCCGGCGCACCGGGTCCACCGCGATTGCCGCCGATCGCGCTCACTATGTCACCGACGTCGCCGTCAATCTGACCGTCCTGCTCGCACTGCTGCTCGATCATTTTCTCGACTGGTCCCGCGCTGACGCGATCGGTGCGATGGTCATCTCGTTGTACATACTGTGGAACGCGCGCGGCATGGCCTCGCAGGCCCTGGTGCAGTTGCTCGACCGTGAGCTGGACCCGCCCGAGCGCGCGCGTATCGAAGCTGCCGTGCGAGGCTGCGAGGGCGTGCAGGACGTTCACGATCTCCGCACGCGTGACGGCGGCGACCGGGTGTTCGTCGAATTCCATGTGGAAGTGGACGGCTCGCTGTCGGTCAACGAAGGCCACGCGATCAGCGACAACGCAGAAAAAGCCGTCCAGCAATTGTTCCAGTCCGCCGACGTCACCGCGCACCTCGAACCCGCCGGCATCGATGACGAACGTCTGGACGACCTCGTCAAATAGCGCCTACCCAGAACGCCCCGGCAACACCCGCCCCATTATTACGAAATGCTTTCTTGCATGTTAAGCTTGCGCCCTGTCTTTGGGGAGTAGCCGGCTTCTACCCAGAAGCGCCTGCATCAACATACTCGGTCGCGCAGACCGTGGTGCAGGTAGCCGTTTGGTTGGCAAGACCATCGACACACCACGCGACCGGTCGGGCGCGGAGGTGTGTCGCGGTTTTCCGCCCGACCATGGACCTCGAGCCACTCCTGTCATGAATCCTGTCGCTACGCTGTTGCTTGCTTTCGCCATGTCCACCGACGCCTTCGCAGCCGCTATCGGCAAAGGCGCGACCCTCCATCGTCCTCACTGGCGCGAAGC
Source organism: Paraburkholderia metrosideri (assembly GCF_904848625.1). Lineage (GTDB taxonomy): Bacteria > Pseudomonadota > Gammaproteobacteria > Burkholderiales > Burkholderiaceae > Paraburkholderia > Paraburkholderia metrosideri. The sequence goes on along the minus strand of NZ_CAJHCP010000001.1, from coordinate 438,975 downwards.
GCTGCGCACCGGACTCATCTTCGGTGTGATCGAAGCGCTGACTCCGTTAATCGGCTGGTTCCTCGGCAAGGCGGCGGCCCAATACGTGTCCGCGTGGGATCACTGGATCGCGTTCACGCTGCTGTTCATTCTCGGTGCGCGCATGGTGCTGAACGGCTTTCGCACGCCGGAAGTCGAAGAGAAAAAGCCCGCGGCCCACTCGTTCTGGCTGCTGGCCGTGACCGGCTTCGCGACGAGTATCGACGCCATGGCGGTCGGCGCCGGCCTCGCGTTTGTCGACGTCAACATTTACTCCACCGCCGCCGCAATCGGTCTGGCCACCACGCTGATGGTGACGATCGGCGTGATGCTCGGCAGGGTCATCGGACACGTAGCCGGCCGACGCGCAGAGTTGGCCGGTGGCGTCGTGCTGATCGGAATTGGCGGCATCATTCTGGCGGAGCATCTTAAGATCATCGGCTGACCGGCTATTGACGCGCGCACGCCGACCGGTTAGACAGATGGCGCAGTCCCCCACTACGCCAATACGTCAATTACGCCATTTCGATCCAACATGACCGACGTCCCCCTTGTTCTCGCTGACGGCATCGTTCGGCGTGATGCGCAGCGCGGCCAGACGCTGTTGCAGCCGACCACCTTCGCGTTGCATGCAGGCGACCGTGTCGCGATCACCGGGCCGTCCGGCTCGGGCAAGAGCGTGTTTCTGCGTGCACTCGCACTGCTCGATCCACTCGACGCCGGGCGCGTACTGTGGCACGGCAAACCGGTCGAGCGCGCGGCGATTCCGCGCTATCGACGCAACGTCGCCTATATCCGGCAACGGCCCGCGTTACTCGACGGCACCGTCGAAGACAATCTGCGTTATCCCTTCGAGTTGCGCACTTATCGCGACGTGCGCTTCGACCGCGCGCGGGCAGCCAGTCTGGCGATGCAGGCCGGCCGCGGCGAGCACTTTCTCGACCAGCGTGCGAGCGAGTTGTCCGGCGGCGAAGCGCAGATCGCCGCGCTGATTCGCGTGTTGCAACTGACGCCCGAAGTGTTGCTGCTCGACGAACCCACTGCGTCGCTCGACCCGGAGTCGTCGCATGCCATTGAAGGTCTGGTCAAAGCGTGGTTCGACGCCGATCCCTCCCGCCATGCGTCGATGTGGGTGTCGCACGATCCCGCGCAGGCAGTCCGGATGAGCGAGCGGCATCTGACCATGCGCGCCGGCGTGCTCGACGAGAGCGCCGCGCCTGCGCGTGCACACGAGGAGCCCGCTCAATGACGCTGCAAAACCTGAGTCTGTGGGACGTCGCGATTGCCGCGCTGCTGATCGTCGTGAATGGCGCGGTGTCGGTGGCGTTGAAGCTCGATCTGGAGCGCAAGCTCGCGTGGGCAGCGGTGCGTACCGTCGTCCAGTTGCTGGCCATCGGCTATGTGCTCGGCTGGGTGTTTCATTACGACCACTGGTTCGTGGTCCTGCCGCTGATGATCGTGATGACGCTGATCGCCGGATTCGCGGGCGCGAACCGTGGCAGCCGCACCTACGCCGGGCAACGCGCGGACAGCGTGCTGTCGATCTGGGTCAGTTCGTGGCTGGTGGCATCAGTTGGCCTGTTCGTCGTGATCCGCATTCACCCGTGGTACGAGCCGCAGTACGCCATCCCGATCCTCGGCATGATTCTCGGCAATACGTTGACGGGCGTGTCGCTCGGAATCGAACGCATGACCGAAGAACTGACCGCGCGGCGCGACCGCGTGGACATGGCGCTGGCGCTCGGCGCGACGCGCTGGGAGGCGGCGCAGGCGCCGGCACGCCAGGCGGTGCGTGCGGGGATGATGCCGACGCTGAACCAGATGGCGGTAGTCGGCGTGGTCAGCCTGCCCGGCATGATGACCGGTCAGGTGCTGGCGGGACAGTCGCCGTTGCAGGCGGTGCGTTATCAGATCGTCATCATGTTTCTGATTGCCGCATCGTCCGCATTGGGCACGGTGGGGGCGGTGCTGCTGACGTATCGCCGGCTCTTTTCTGCGGAACACCGGTTTCTGTCGACGCGGCTGGTGGAGCGGGCGGCGGCGAAGCGCGCTTAGGCAATGCCCGGGTACGCGCAGGCACGCTCGGCGAAGTTATCGCACGCCCGCTGCAGGTGATGGTGCAGAACGGCGCGTGACAACCCGTTATTGTTGCTAAGCCCGACATGCGGCCATGCGGCAAGCGCAACGCGGACCCTGCTCTGATCCGCGCAGCCGCCTTCGCTAGGTAAAGGCGGCTCGTTCGCACTTCACCGCAGAGGTTGCGCAACCTGCCTGCGTGCGTGCCGCTGTCGACGTCAACGTCAACGCTTCGCGCTGATCGCCACCTCGGTACCGTCATTGAGCGTCAGCGTTTTCGTGCTGCCATTGACCGGCATCGTAAAGCGCAGAATCTGACTGACGGTCACGTCGTTGGGACATTTGAGCGTCTTCCCGGCGTTCGTCACGGTCTTCACACCGTGCGGCGTTTGTGCCTGGAAGCTCATCTGCACAGTGGCCGTGCCGTCATTGGCGACAACCGGCGCAAAACGGATCTGCGTCTGGCGGATCATCGCCCCGTTAGTGTCGACCGGCAGCGACGAATAATTCGGACAGTCATCCGTTCCCGCTACCGGGCCACCGGGCGGCACGGTCTTCCACGTGAAATCGTCCGACTCGCCGGAGCGGATCGTGCGGGTTTCCTGCGAATTGCCAAACTGTTTGGACGTGACACGAACCGTGTAGCGGATTGGACCGTCGAGAGCGGCCTGCGACGTCACCGTGATCGGCGTGGCCGCATGCGCGACCTGGACGAGCGCACCGGGCGCGAATGCGCAGGCGAGAGAAGCAATCACTGAAACAACGGAAACGGCGGAGAGTTTGAAGCTCGAGCTCATACTGTCACCTCGTTGTTGTGCCGCTGCGCGCCCGCATCGACGCTACTGCCTGTGCACCGCCTGACGAAACCGGTGATGAATCACGGACCGGCCTCCGGCCAGTTGGGCCACGAGACACGCAACTGTTTTAGCATGATGCATTACCAGTCTAACGCCAAGCGACACGCTTCGTGTGCGGTGAGAGCTTGGGTGTTAACCCGCTTGCGCATTGGGTTTTCTGTGCGTGCGGCTGATGGCAGATGCGCGTGAACAGCATGTTTTGAAACGATGCCGGCATGCATTGCATCGCACCACCGCATGACGCGGCCTAACACGATTTGATGAACTTCAAACGCGTATAGCCGGCGCGCATTGCTGCGCCGCCGGCTATACCCGATAAGCGAAAGAATCTAAAAAGCGAATCAGAAGCCCGTCAACACCACCTTGCCAATCGCGCGGCCTGCTTCGAGCAACTGGTGCGCGCGACGCAGATTCTCCGCATTGATCTTGCCGAAGTTCTCGCCGAGCGTCGTACGCAGCGTGCCGGCGTCGATCAGACGCGCGACTTCGGTCAGCAGCTTGTGCTGTTCGATCATGTCGGGCGTGCCGAACATCGAGCGCGTGAACATGAATTCCCAATGAAACCCGGCGCTTTTCGCCTTCAGTAATTCGACCGGCACCGGCTTGCTGTTCTCGACGATCGAGCAAATGCTGCCCTGCGGTGCGATCACGTCAGCCGCAGCCGGAAAATTCCGGTCGGTGTCGTTGAAAATCAGCACGTAGTCCACTTGCTCGATGCCGATCTGTTTCAACTGCGCGGGCAGATCGCCGAAGTGATCGACGATATGGTCGGCGCCCAGTTCCTTCGCCCATTTCGCCGATTCAGGACGTGACGCGGTGGCGATCACCTTCAGCTTGGCCAACTGCTTCGCGAGCTGGATGCCGATCGATCCCACGCCGCCCGCGCCGCCAAAAATCAGCACGCTGCGGCCTTCATCGGCACCTTGCGGCGACACGCCCAGGCGGTCGAACAGCGCTTCCCAAGCGGTGATCGCCGTCAACGGCAACGCGGCCGCGTGGCTGAAATCGAGCGATGCCGGCTTGCGCCCGGCAATCCGTTCGTCGACCAGATGAAACTCGCTGTTCGCGCCCGGCCGCGTGATGCTGCCTGCATAAAACACCGGATCGCCCACCTTGAACAACGTGACCTCCGGCCCGACCGCCGCGACCGTGCCAGCGGCGTCCCAGCCCAGCACGCGAGGCGTCTTTTCAACGGTGTCTTTCGGGGCGCGCACCTTGGTGTCGACCGGATTGACCGAGATCGCTTCGACCTTCACCAGCAGATCGCGGCCGGTGGCTTCGGGTTTCGGGATGTCCAGATCGACCAGCGATTCAGCTTGATCAATAGGCAGATAGCGATAGAGACCGACGGCTTTCATGGCAACTCCTGTTCATTCGGGTTTCGGATAAGGGGAAGATCGGCGATCCGGCATCCCGGCGGGCGTTTTTTGCGCCGCAACCCGGGCTGACGTCGTCGATCCATGGACGTCATCGTAAGACAGTTTTTCTTATCGCAAAACCGCCATAATGGCTGAAACATCTTTTGGATTTTCCAGATAATGGCTAGCACTGCTGTCACTTCCCCGTCGTCGTACATCGAGCGGGAGCGGCTCGACCTGCTCGACGTCGCGCTGTTCGTGCGCGCTGCGCTGCTGGCCAATGTATCGGCGGCGGGACGCGAATTCGGTTTGTCGGCAGCGGTGGCGAGTTCGCGGATCGCGCAGCTCGAAAAGCTGCTCGGCGCGCGATTGCTGCATCGGACCACCCGCCGTATCAGCCTCACGCAGGACGGTGAAGTCTTCATGACGCGCGCCGAGGCGCTGCTAGACGCAGCGGCCGCCGCACGCGCATCGGTCGGCCGCGCCCAGGCCGAGCCGCAGGGTCGCCTGCGGGTGTCGATGACGTCGTCGTTTGGACGCCAGCATGTGTCTCCGATGATCAGCGAGTTTCTGCGCCGCTATCCCGGCGTGCGCGTCGATCTACGACTGACGGATCAACTGGTCGATCTCGTCGATGCGGGCATCGATGTGGCGATCCGGATCGGCGCGCTGAAGGATTCATCGCTGGTCGCCCGACGGCTCGCGGTCAACCGGCGCGTACTGTGTGCGTCGCCTGCGTATCTCGCCGCGCGTGGCACGCCTCATCATCCATCGGATTTGACGCAGCACGAATGCATGATTCTGTCGGATCAGCGCGACTGGGCATTCGTGACGCCAGCCGGACCGTTCGAGGTCAGGGTGAGCGGCCGGCTCGTCACCGACAACGGCGAGGTGATCCGCGACGCGTTGCTTGCCGGCTTCGGCATTGCGCTGAAATCGACGTGGGATGTCGCGCCGTATCTGCGTAGCGGCGAACTGGTCAGCGTGCTCGATGCGTATCCGCTCGTGGATAACGTAGCGATCTGGGCGGTCTATCCGAGCCGCGCGTTCGTGCCGCCCAAGACGCTCGCCTTCATCGAGTTTTTTGCCGCGCATTTCGGCGATCCACCGTACTGGGATAGGGCGCCACGCTGAGCATCAGGTGAGAGTGCACGCCACCCCGAACCGGCTTCCTGACGCAATACGCAACAGGTAGCGCACACCGCACAGCACGGCATGCGCGAGGACGTGCCACGCCCGTTCATTCACGATCGCAGCACGTCTTGCGCATCGCTCAATGCTGACGATGCCCGGCCGCGCCCGCTTTCTTCCCATCCGAGTTGACGTCCGTATGCGCGTCGTTCTGCGTGCTTTGCTGATACTCGTCACCGCCGCGCCGGTCGGTATCCTTCAGCCCGCGCTCGACGTCCCGATGCGCCTGTTTGCCGACATGGCGCGGGCCGTCCTCGTGTTGCGACTCAGGATCCTGGTCAGTTTCGTGCGGCAACGGCGCGGCGGCTTCCTGCATCGAACGAGGCTGCTTTGCCGCGTGCGGGTCAGCCTGCTTTTCAGCCTGGCCGCCAGCGCGCTTGCCCTGCTCGCCCGCGTGCTGGTCGCCATCCGATGATTGCGGTGAGGTCTTCATGATGCACTCCTTGGTTTCCGTTGGATAAGGCCGGCTCGACACGGCTTACTGCGCTTTGGCCAGACGTTTTTTCATCGCTGCAGTGATGCGCTGACGGGTCTTCGCATAGTCGGCCCACGGATCGCGCTTAAGACCGGCCAGGCGCTCGTGCAGATTCTCGATGTTCCATTGATCGCCCGCTGTCGTCGCGGCGACCTCGTCCCACGCAAGCGGTACCGACACGCCCAGGCCCGGCCGCGCACGCGCCGAAAACGCGGCCACGGTGCTCGATCCACGGTTATTGCGCAGGTAGTCGACGAAAATTTTCTGCTTGCGGTTCTGTGCGCCCATCTTCGCGCTGAAGTACTTTGGCAGCGTGGTCGCCATGTGCTGCGCGACGGCTTGTGAAAAGTCCTTCACCTCGTCCCAGCCCGCGTGTTTCGCGAGCGGCACGACCAGATGGAACCCTTTGCCGCCGCTCGTCTTGCAGAACGACTTGAGACCGAGTTCATCCAGCAGCGAGCGCGTGAGTTGCGCGGCTTCGATCATGCGCTCCCAACCCAACGACGCGTCGGGATCGAGATCGAACACCATCCGGTCGGGCTTTTCGAGATTCGATGCCAGCGCATTCCATGTGTGGAATTCGACGGTGCCCATTTGCGCGGCGCCGACCAGTGCGTTGAGCGCGTCGATCGTGATGAGCGGCGGGTGGCCCGCGTCGAGACCGGGGTGCTGGGTGACGTTCGGAATCGACAGTTTCTGGCTATGCTTCTGAAAAAACAGTTCTCCGCCGATGTCCTCCGGCGCCCGCACCAGCGACACCGGCCGGTCTTGCAGATGCGGCAGCATCCAGTCGGCCACCGCTTCGTAGTAGCGCACCAGATCGATCTTGTGCGTGCCGGTGCTTTTATCGATCACACGATCGGGATGCGACACGCGCACACCGGCAACCTCCTCCGTCGCGTTGGACTTCTTCGTCGCGGAGGTTTTGGCAGAAGGCGTCGTCGAAGCAGCTGTTTTTGCGGACGCTGCGGAGGGTGAAGCCTTGCTCGCGGCAGTCTTCGACGGCGCGCGTTTTTTTGGCGCGGCATCGGACGAGGTATCGGTTTGCTGTTGCACGTCGGCTCCTTGACGGGGTGCTTCCTTGACGATCTGGCGCGCCGGTTTGTCGTCGCGCAGGCTGACGAACGACGCCTGACGCACAATGCCGTCGCTGGTCCATTCGGCAAAATTGCATTCGGCGACGAGCACCGGTTCGACCCAGTGCACTGGCGTGCGGCTGCGCTCGCGCGGCGCGGCGGCAAACGGCATCTGTTTGCTCGCGTGAGCATCGAGCGACTTTTTGACCGAGCGCAGGAGTGCAGCGTCGAACCCCGTGCCCACGCGCCCGGCGTAATTCAAGCGGCCTTTGCTGTCGTAGACGCCGAGCAGCAACGCGCCGAACGCCGTGCGGCTTCCCGACGGTTCCGAATATCCGCCGATCACGAACTCCTGCCGACGGCGGCACTTCAGCTTGATCCACGACGATGAGCGTCCGCACAGGTAGCCGCTGTCGCGCCGCTTGCCGATGATTCCCTCGAGCGCCATATCGCAGGCGCTCTTGAGCAATTCGTCGGCGCTGAAGTCGAAATCGTTCGAAAAGCGCAGCACGCTGTCGTCGACGTTTTCCAGCAGCGCGCGCAGGATCGCGCGGCGCTGTTCGAGCGGCACGCCGCGCAGGTCGTAGCCGTTCAGATAGGGAATATCGAACAGGTAGAGGACGATATCCTGGGGACGGTTTGCGTCGAACGCGTTTTGCAGCGCCTGAAAACTGGGTACGTCGTGGTCGTCGAGTACGACGGCTTCGCCGTCGAGCCATGCGCTGTCCAGTTCGAGATGATCGAGGGCCTTGACCTGCTTGCTGAACTTCGCGGTCCAGTCGTTGCCGGCGCGCGTGAATATCTGCGTGGTGGCGTGCTTCGAACCCCGTTGTGACGCGCGATCGATGCGGGCGAGCACCCGGTAGCCGTCGAACTTGATTTCATACGACCAGTCGTCGCCGGCGGGCGCGCTGTCGACGAGTGTCGCCAGTTGCGGTTTGAAGGTCGCGGGCAGGCGTGCCTTGACCGCTCCTTCAATGGCAGGCGATGCGGCTAGCTCGCGCAGCGATTCGGTGGTGCGCGTCGCGACGATATCGGGTCTGCTGGGGCCGGCGCCTGAGGAGGTCGCTTTCGCCGTGCTGCGGCGGCGGAGCGTGGCTGACGTCGAGGCGGTAGTCGAAGCGCCGGCGGCCTTCTTGTGGGCTGTGGCTTTGCTAGCGGGTTTAGTGGCGATGTTCGCGCCCGCTTCCGGCATCGCGCCAGCCGCAGCCTTCGACGCGGCTTTGCCAACCGCCCGCTTACTGCCGGCGCGGCTCGCAGCGTCATCCTCGTCGGCACTCCCGCTGCCCCCGCTGCGCCCTTTGCCCGCCGACGACGCAGCGCCTCCGAGCACGCTCCCCGGACGCTCCTTCAGAATGTCGTACTCGCCTTCGTCACGCGCGTCGTCATCGCGCTCCTTGATGAGCAGCCATTGCTCCTTGTCGCCGCTGCCGCGCATATGACTGCGCACCAGCGTCCAGCCGCCATGCAGCTTGTCGCCGTGAAGCCTGAATTTGAGCTTGCCCGCCGCGTAAGTGCGGGCCGCTTCCGCCGATCCACCCACGGGCTCCCACGTGCCGCGATCCCACACGATCACACTGCCCGCTCCGTAATTGCCGGGCGGGATTTCGCCTTCGAAAGTGCCGTACTCGACCGGGTGGTCCTCGACATGCACGGCCAGCCGCTTCACTGAAGGGTCGAGGCTCGGCCCTTTCGGCACGGCCCACGACAGCAAGGTCCCGTTCAATTCGAGCCGGAAGTCGTAATGCAGACGCCGCGCATCGTGCTCCTGGATCACGTAGGACAGCACGTCGTGCGCGGTCGTTTTTGTGCCTGCGCGGCCCGCCCGTTTGCGACGCGCATTCGTGCCCGACGGCTCCGGCGTCTCGTCGAAGCGGCGCTTGCGGTTATAGAGGTCGAGTCTGTCGGTCATGGCGATGACGTCGGCGAAAGTGGGTGAAAGCGCGCGTGCCACGCATCCGGACGCCCAGCATATTGGGTGCCGCGCTCAGGCCGCCGCCCGACGCTTGCGCGCGGTGGACGTCGCAGCCGTTTTGACCGATGCGCGGCCACTGGCCCCGCTACCGCCACTACGACCACGCGGCGTACTCGCCGCCTTGGCCGCACGAGGCTTCTTGCGGGCAGGCGCTTCGCTGTCGTCGTCCGCATCGGCGGCGTCTTCGGTCTCTGCGGAGGCCCGCTTTCGACCACCCGCCGCTGGCTTGCCCTTGCCGCGCCCGAGACTGCGCTTGAGCAAATCGGACAGGTCGAGAATGTCGGCGGATTGACGCGACTCATGGGGCGTCTCGATCTCGGTGATTTCCTCGGTCTTGCCCGCACGAACCTTTTTATCGACCAGCGCCATGATGTCGTCGCGAAACGTGTCGTGGTACTGCGAGGGGTCCCAGGGGTCGCTCATGTCGTCGATCAGCTTCTTCGCCATATCGAGTTCGCGCGCGGACACGCCCGCGGATTTCGTGCCATCGGGCGGCAGCTTGAACTCATCGAGATCGCGCACTTCGGCGGCCCAGCGCAGCGTGTTCAGCGCCAGCACCGGTCCCAGCGGAATCAGCGCGGCCAGATGCTGCTTGTTGTGCAGCACGACGCTCGCCACCCCGATCTTGCCCGATGACTTCATCGCTTCGCGCAGCAGCGCGTAGACCTTTTCACCCTTGCGATCGGGCGTCAGGAAGTACGGCGTGTCGAGATAGAGAAACGAGATGTCGGCGGCATCGACGAACGCGAGGATATCGACCGTTTGCGTCGACTCGGGATTCGCCGCGCGAATCTCGTCATCGGAGAGCACGACGTATTTGTCCTTCTCGTACTCGAAACCTCGCACGATGTTCTCGCGCGTGACATCCTTGCCGGTTCGCTTGTTGATCTGCTTGTAGCCGACCGGATCGATCGTGCGTTTGTCCAGCAGATTGAAACCGACTTTCTCCGACTGCGTGGCCGGATAGAGCTGCACCGGCACGTGAACGAGGCCGAAGCTGATAGCGCCCTTCCAGATCATGTGTGGCATCGTCACGCTCCTGTGAGCTTAAGACCTGTTGTGAAGCAGCTTGCGTGCCACGGGTCGGCCTGCCGCAGCGCGTGACGGGCGACGGCTTGTGTTGAGGGCGAGCCTGTAAGTCTTGCGTCAGCCTGGCAAAAGATGCGGAGTGGACGCTCAGCCGTTCACCTCCACCGGCACCGCCGCAAACCCGCGAAACCGCACGCGCCCGCCGCGCGTCGGTGTGCCGTTGAGCCGATAGGCCGGAAACCGCTGCACGAAGCGCCCAATCGCCACGCGCGCCTCCAGCCGCGCAAGCGACAGACCCGCGCACTGGTGAATGCCGAAACCGAACGCGAGATGCCGATTCGGATCGCGGCGAATCTCGAAACGATCCGGCTCCGCGAACTGCTCCGGGTCGCGATTGGCCGCGCCGATGCACAACGTAACCGGCGTCCCGCGCGCGACCGGGACGCCGCCAATCTCGGTGTCGACGGTTGTCATCCGGTTGCCCAGTTGATTCGAACTTTCAAAGCGCAAACACTCTTCGACCGCCGTTTCGATCAGCGACGGCTCACGCACCAGCGCGGCCCGCTGATCCGGCCACTGCGTCAGCGTGACGAGGCCGTTGCCGATCAGGTTGGTGGTCGTCTCATGGCCGGCGTTCAGAATGAAGATGCAGTTCTGCAGCAGTTCCGCCTCGGATAATTGTTCGCCGCCCGCCTCGCCTTCGATCAGCCGCGTCAATACGTCATGCTGCGGATCCCTTGGCTCGCGCCGGCGCCGCGCGACCAGATCGCGCAGATAGTCGACGAATCCGGTCACTGCGCGATTGCCTCGTTCGAGTTGCTCGGCGTTCAGCGACGGTTCGAGCGCGCCGAGGATCGCGAGCGACCAGTCGCGCAACGGCTCGCGCTCCGCATGCGGCACGTCCAGCAGATTGCCGATGATCTCGACCGGAATCGCCGACGCGAACTCGCCGATCAGATCGATCTGACCGCGCCCGGCAGCCTGATCGAGCAGCCCATCGACGAGCCTTATCAGGCCCGGCTCCATTGCCGCAATCGCACGCGCCGTGAGCGCGCCGGCGATCAGCCTGCGCACCCGCGTGTGCCGGGGCGGATCGTTGAAAACCAGACTGGTGGTGTGATGCGCATAGAGCGGCGAGTCGCCGTACTTCGGCTTGAACTCGACGGTCTTGTCGGAACTGAACGTCTTCGGATCGCGATAGACCGCCTGCACGTCGCGAAAACGGGTCAGAAAAAGCGAACCGTCAGGCATCCGCCTGATGGGCTCGTGGGTACGCAACGCGTGATAGACCGGATACGGATCGGCGTAGAAAGCGGGGCTCAGGTGGCGCAGATCGAAGCCGCGCACGAGGGAAATTGCATCGCTGGCGGTCGCCGGGGTCATGCGGTGTCTCCGTAGTGGTGCGCCTGATTGCAGGGCTAATGCGTTAGCGTTTCATGCGTGTGCCTGGTGTCGCTCGAGCTCGCCTCTTACTGGTACCGCGCGGACTCTGCGCGATCCCTGCGCGATTCGAGGCAAGCTCAGTGCATGAGCTGCAAGGCGTCGTTCGATGCGCCAGTATGACCCGCTCGCAATCTGATTGCACGATGGGCTGGACGGCCCTTGCACCCGCCGCAAGCGCAGGAGCGCCCACCTGCATCGGCGGGTCGGCGGGTCGGCGGGTCGGCGGGAACCGATACAATAGCGGGATTTCCGCGCTTCCCTACTTTCCTGCTTCCCTGCGTCGTCCATGAACCTCGTCATTCAAAGCTCCGCGCCTCTTTCCGCCGATCACCACAAGACGCTCGTCGCGCTCGCACGCGGCTCGCACGCCACGGCCATCGACGCGAACGCACTTCGTATCGCCGATGCCAGCGTCGATCAGCGCGCCGACCTCGACGTGTATTGCGGCACCCATCAACTGGACTACGCGTTTGTCGAAGCGGGCCGCCAGTTGCACGACTTCGGGCTGGTTGCAATGGATATGGATTCGACGTTGATCACGATCGAATGTATCGACGAAATCGCCGACTTCTGCGGCCTCAAGGCAGAAGTGGCCGCGATCACCGAAGCGTCGATGCGCGGCGAGATCAAGGACTTCAACGAAAGCCTGACGCGCCGCGTCGCGCTGCTCAAAGGTCTCGACGCGAGCGCGCTCGAACGTGTGTATGAAGAGCGGCTGCAACTGTCGCCAGGCGCGGAGCGGATGCTCGCAGGCGCGAAGCAGGCGGGATTGAAAACCTTGCTGGTATCGGGCGGATTCACGTTCTTCACCGAAAAACTCAAGGCACGGCTGGGCCTCGATTTCACGAACGCGAACACCCTCGAGATCGTCGGCGGAAAACTGACCGGTCAAGTGATCGGTGAAATCGTCAATGCCGAGGTGAAAGCCCGCACGCTGCGCGAGACCTGTGCGAAGCTGGGCATTGAACCGACGCGCGCCATTGCGATGGGCGACGGTTCAAACGATCTGAAGATGATGGCCGAAGCCGGGCTATCGGTTGCTTTCCGCGCGAAACCCGTGGTGCGGCAAGCCGCGAGCGTGGCGTTCAATCATGTTGGACTGGACGGCTTGCTGCGGTTGTTCTGATCACAGCCGTTGCATTCCGGACGCGCTGGTTGCGGTCACCACGAACTACAACCAGCGCGGGTCCCGCGTAAAAGCCACGGTCAGCCAGCGATCCGGGCCCGACTCGCCAATCGCGCGAGATATCTTGTCGCGAATCAGGTCGAGCTGGCGAATGCCCACATGCTCCATCGCGTCGGGCAACACGATGTGTACTTCGACGAAAAGCCCCCGCCCCACGCGCGTGGCGTAATGCGAGTACGACACGAAGCCATACTCGGCAGTCAGGCTGTGCATCAGTTCGCGCACGGTGACGTCGAGACTGTCCGGCGTCATCAGCAACACTTCCTTCACGGCTCCGATCACCGTGCCGATCGGCATCGGTATCAGCACCAGTGTCAGCACGGCCAGCACACCTGGGTCGACATACCACGTCAAATGACTGTAGCGGGTGTGCTCCAGTATCCATGCGATAGAAAACGCTATCAGCAACGCCGAACTGACGCACGCCGACATCAGCCAGCTCTTGGTATCCAGGCCAATCAGCTCGGATTCGATGACGCGGTTAAGCCGGCGCTGCCGGAAGTACATGAAATAGCAGAAGACGCTGACCACTACGGCATAGACCATCGCAATGCCGAACTCGAGCTCCCGCCCGCCGTCGATGATTCCTTTGACCGCGTTGATGAACGCGTACAGACACAGCAGCGACAGAAGGCTGCCGTTGAACACCAGCACCAGCGGCTCGATATGCCAGAACCCGTGCTGGAAGCGTCTGCTGCCCGGCTGACTCAGCAGGCGCGCCACCAGCAGTGACAGGCTGCACATCGCGGCATCGAGCGCGGAGAACATGCCGTCGAAAATAATCGACAGCGAACCACTGACGACGCCCACCACAATGCCCACGCCCGCAATCAGCAACGTGCAAAAGAATGATCGCCTGAGGGTTCGCTGCTCGAGCTCGGTGGCCGACATGATCCAGCTCCTCGTTGAATGTTCAAGGGTGCAGGGAGGAAGGCATGACCGTCGCAGTATATCGGCAGCTGGAGGCTCTCAGCGCGGTGTCGTGGTCTGGCTGCGGCTTGCTGGGCCTGCGGGCAAGATCGTTAGGCATGCTGGCTATGCGCCATACGTAAAAAAACCCACCAGGTATACCCCGATGGGTTGATTCACGCCTGCAATGCCCAGGTGCTTGCGCACCTTATTTCATCGCGCTCAGACCAGCGCCGCGAGACATTGCTCGATATCCGCGCGCAAATCGGCTTCGGATTCAAGGCCGATATAGAAGCGCACCAACGTGCCCTGATGCGGCCACTCGCCTGCGGTACGCATCGACGCGACGTCGTACGGCATGACGAGACTTTGCGCGCCGCCCCAGCTCCAGCCAATCGAAAAGAGTTCGAGCGACTCGCAGAACGTATCGATCTGCGCCGCACTGTAACGGCCGTCGAACACCACCGAAAACAGCCCGCCCGCGCCCGTAAAATCGCGCTTGAAGAATTCGTGGCCGGGACAGTCGGCAATGGCCGGATGCAAAACCGCCGCGATTTCCGGACGCGTTTTCAACCACTGCGCGAGGCTCAATGCCGCGCGGTCGTGCTGCTCGAAGCGCAACTGCATGCTCGGCAGGCTGCGCAGGATCAGCGAGCAGTCATCCGATGAAACACCGATTCCCATGCGCATGCGCGCCGCCTTCAGCTTCACGTGCAATTCGCGGTCGACGGTAATCGTCGCACCCATCAGCACGTCGCCGCCGCCCGACTGGTACTTGGTCAGCGCCTGCACCGAAATGTCGACGCCATGATCGAACGGACGGAACGCGAGACCCGCGGACCAGGTGTTGTCGATCGCCGTGATCACGTTGCGCACGCGGGCCGCTGCGGTGATGGCCGGTACATCGGCCACTTCCATCGTCACCGAACCCGGTGCTTCGATCCAGATCAGGCGCGTGTTCGGCTGGATCAGATCGGCGATGCCCGCGCCGATCATCGGATCGTAATAACGCACCGTGACGCCGAAATCGCGCGCCAGCCAGTCGCCGTGATCGCGATTCGGCGAGTAGACGTTATCGGGAATCAGCACGTCGTCGCCCGCTTTGACGAGACCGAAATACACGTTCGAAATCGACGACAAACCCGACGGCTGCAACAACGCATGATTGCCCCCCTCGATGGCGGCCAGACGCTGCGCGAGTGCCAGCGAGGTCGGCGTCGCGTGCAGGCCGTAGCGCCACTGCGCGTCGTTTTTCCAGTCGAGCGCGCGCATGGCGGCGAGATCCGGGAACACGACCGTCGAGGCTCGCGTGACCGGCGTCGAGAACGACTCGAAGCCCGGTGTGATCTGGTCTTCGGCGCGCACGATGCGGGTTTGCAGACCGCGTTTGAGTTTGGATTGGGTCATGGTGAGATTCGATGAAGAAAGGCGGACAAAAACGGTGGACGGACGGCGTCGGGACGCGTGCCGCCTCGGAAAGAGTAGACGAGTTGGCGGGATTTCGCCTGACAGGGAAGCGGCGTGCGAGCCCAGCGCGGGTCCACGCGCAGCTTTTGCCCGGCTTCAGTCGCCGGTTTGCAGATTGCTGACGCCGCCGACTGCGTGGCCACTCGGAGCCCCCGGCGCGGGCGAAGCCGGTGCTGCTGCGTTGCCGCCCGCTTGCGGAGCCGCCGCGGGAGCGGGAGCTGCGTCTGGTGCTGCGTCAGGCGCCGTATGCGCCGCAGCGGGCGCGCCCGGCGCCGGAATCGGCTGGCCTGCGGCCAGCGGCTTCAGATCGAACGGCTGCGGATCGGAATCGTCGACATTCATCCGGTCGCCCGAGACCGAGCCGTCTGCCGCGAACTTGCCGACCCAGTTGCCGGTGATATGCGTGCCGTCATTCGATTCCTCGACTTCGAGCGTATCGTCGCCGCGATCGCCCGCGATCAGGATCACTTCGCCGGTGTCCGTGTACTGGTACTCGCCGTGCACGCCGGACGGATCGTCGGTTTTCGCGCCGAGTCGCAGCACGATCTGACGCGAACCCAGCATGCCCGCATAGCGCGGGAATTTCGCGAACTCGGGGCTCGGCTTGAGCGGCAACTGGATCGGCGGAGGCGCCGCCAGTTCCTTGACCGCATCGCTTTCGGCCCAGACTTGCGTGGGCATCAACACGCCAGCACCCGCGCACAGCAATGCGGCCACGCCGGCCACCGCCCAACTGCGCCGCCGCATTGTGCCTTTGAGCGCGTCGCGCACCGAACCCTTCACCGCTTTCGATTCCTGCATCCGTTTGTTCCTCCTGCTGATACTGCGCGGTACCGCCCGGTACCAGTCCGATACTGGCCAGCACCGCTCGATACACGTTGCCGCCCGCGTCAGATCCGCTCGAAAACCGCCGCAATGCCCTGCCCGCCGCCGATACACATCGTCACGAGCGCATAGCGGCCGCCGACGCGCTGCAATTCATACAACGCCTTGACGGTAATCACCGCACCGGTCGCGCCGATCGGGTGACCGAGCGAAATGCCCGAGCCGTTCGGATTGACCTTCGCCGGATCGAAACCCAGCTCCTTGCTGACCGCGCAAGCCTGCGCGGCAAACGCCTCGTTCGCCTCGATCACGTCGAGGTCGGCGACCGTCAGGCCCGCACGCTCGAGCGCCTTGCGCGACGCCGGTACCGGACCGATGCCCATGTACGCCGGATCGACGCCCGCGTGCGCGTACGACACCAGCCGCGCCAACGGCCGGATGCCGCGCTGTTCGGCGACGCTGCGCTCCATCAGCACGACGGCCGCTGCCGCGTCGTTGATACCCGACGCATTGCCGGCCGTCACCGTGCCGTTTTCTTTCGCGAACACAGGTTTGAGCTTCGAAAAATCTTCCGCCGACGCGCTCATCCGCGTGTGTTCGTCGGTATCGAACACGACGTCGCCTTTCTTCGACGGGATCGTGATCGGCAGGATCTGTTCCTTGAAGTAGCCACTGGTGATCGCGTGGGCCGCACGGCGATGCGATTCGAGCGCGAGCGCGTCTTGTGCTTCGCGCGAAATGTCGTATTTGCGCGCGACGTTTTCAGCGGTCACGCCCATGTGGATCGACTGGAACGGGTCGTTCAGCGCGCCGACCATCATGTCGACGAGGCGTGCGTCGCCCATGCGCTGGCCGAAGCGTGCGGCGGGCATCGAGTAAGGGGCGCGGCTCATGTTTTCCGCGCCGCCGCCGATTGCGATGTCGGCGTCGCCGAGCAGCACGCTTTGTGCGGCCGAGATGATTGCCTGCAGGCCCGATCCGCACAAACGGTTCACGGTCAACGCGGGGGTATGCTGCGCAACGCCGCCGTTGATCGCGGCGACGCGCGCGAGATACATGTCTTTCGGTTCGGTATGCACGACATTGCCGAACACCACGTGA
The DNA here is from genome assembly GCF_904848625.1 of Paraburkholderia metrosideri. Classification (GTDB taxonomy): domain Bacteria; phylum Pseudomonadota; class Gammaproteobacteria; order Burkholderiales; family Burkholderiaceae; genus Paraburkholderia; species Paraburkholderia metrosideri. Next base: position 421,989 of record NZ_CAJHCP010000001.1, on the reverse strand, counting down.
CCGACTTCGTCGCCCGATACGCTGGCGCGCGCCAACGCTTCACGCACCACGCGTGCGCCGAGATCGGTCGGCGGAAAATCTTTCAGACTGCCACCGAAACCACCGATTGCCGTACGCACCCCGCTGACTACCACTACGTCTCGTTGCATCGCTCGCTCCTCTTTGAGTCTCTCAGGATGATCTTGCCTGGGCGGCCCGCAGGCCGCGCATCACAACAGCGCCGCGTGGCGCTCGGCCGCGGCCTTCAGTCTGCCAGTAAGCGTTGCACCGTCTCGCGCGACGGAATCGGCGCGACCGCGCCATAACCTTGCGTGGACAGTGCCGCCGCGACGTTCGCGTAACGCGCCGCCGCAAAAGGATCGTCTCCCGCGACGATCCGCGCGATAAATGCGCCGCCGAAGCAGTCGCCCGCGCCGGTGGCATCGATCGCATTGACGACGTGCCCGGGCACGACGCGCCGTTCGTCCGGCGTCGCGATATACGAACCTTCCTTGCCGAGTTTCAGCGCGACCACGCGCGGACCGTGCGACAGCAGGAAGTCGACGATGTCGTCACGGCCAGTCAAACCGGTGAGTTCGGTGACGTCGTCCCAGCTTGGCAGGCAGATGTCGGTGTGGCGGATCGCTTCGAGCATCACGGCACGTGCACGGGCCAACGGCCACAGCTTCAGCCGCAGATTGGTGTCGAAACTCACGCGCACGCCATTCGCGCGTGCGTGCGCAATCGCTTCCAGCGCGGCGTCGCAGGCGCTCACGCTGATCGCGAGACTGATCCCGGACAGGTGGATCACCCTGGCTGCGGCAATCGCGTCGCGCGGCAGATCGTGCGGTGCGTAGCAGCTTGCCGCCGAGCCGGCGCGCAGATAGTCGAACGCATGGCCGTTCGGACCGTGGGACACGAAATAAACGCCCGTGGGCGCGCGCGGATCGACGCGCACGAGCGACGTATCAACCTGTTCGCGTTCCCACAGATCGACCAGCAGGCGCCCGAAATGGTCCGCGCCGACTGCCGACACGAAACCGGTCTTCGCGCCTTGCCGTGCCGCCGCGATACAGAAGTTCGACGTATCGCCGCCGAAGCCCTGCAGATAGTTCGGCTGGTCTTTCGCCGACTGGTTGAATTCAATCATTGCCTCGCCGAGGGCGAGGATTTCCGGCACTGGGGTGTGCTGCGTGGGCGTCATGCTCACCGTCATTGCTTAGACCTCGCCCCACAGGTCGTGGCCGTCGGCGCCAGTGATTTTCACCGACACGAAATCGCCGACCTTGTAGCGCTTGGACGCCTTCGTGGACGGCGCGATATACACGACGCCGTCGATCTCCGGCGCGTCTGCCGCGGTACGGCCAATGCCGCCGTCGGCATTGATCTCGTCGACCAGCACCTTCAGCGTCTTGCCGACCTTCTTCGCAATCCGTTTCGCCGACACTTCTTCGGCCACTTGCATGAAGCGCGCACGACGCTCTTCGCGCACTTCGTCGGGCAGCGCGCCGTCGAGTTCGTTGGCCGTCGCACCCTCGACCGGCGAGTACGCAAAGCAGCCGACCCGATCCAGTTCCGCCTCGCGGATGAAGTCGAGCAGCGTCTGGAACTGCTCTTCGGTCTCACCCGGGAAACCGGCGATGAACGTGCTGCGAATCGTCAAATCCGGGCACATCTCGCGCCACGCTTTCACGCGTTCCATCACCTTTTCGGCATTGGCCGGGCGCTTCATGCGCTTCAGCACTTCGGGATGCGCATGCTGGAATGGCACGTCGAGGTACGGCAGCACGTGGCCCTTGTACGGACCTTCGGCCATCATCGGAATCACTTCGTCGACGCTCGGGTACGGATACACGTAGTGCAGACGCACCCACGCGCCGTATTGCGCGGCGAGTTCGCCGAGCGCGCCAACCAGATCGGTCATGCGCGTCTTGATCGGCTTGCCGTTCCAGAAGCCGGTGCGGTATTTGACGTCGACACCGTATGCGCTCGTGTCCTGCGAAATGACGAGCAGTTCCTTGACGCCGGACTTGAACAGGTTCTCCGCTTCGAGCATCACTTCGGCGACCGGGCGCGACACGAGGTCGCCGCGCATCGACGGGATGATGCAGAACGTGCAGCGGTGGTTGCAGCCTTCGGAAATCTTCAGGTACGCGTAGTGACGCGGCGTGAGCTTCACGCCGGCAGCGGGCACCAGGTCGATGAACGGGTCGTGCGGTTTCGGCAGATGGGTGTGCACGTGCTGCATCACTTCGCCGACCGCGTGTGGGCCGGTCACGGCCAGCACCTTCGGATGCACTTCCTGGATCAGTCCCGAACCGCTGCCGCTCTTCTTCGCGCCCAGGCAGCCGGTGACGATCACCTTGCCGTTTTCGTTGAGTGCTTCGCCGATTGCGTCGAGGCTTTCCTGCACCGCTTCGTCGATGAAGCCGCAGGTATTGACGACCACGAGGTCCGCGCCGTCGTAGGTGCCGGAGATTTCGTAACCTTCGGCGCGAAGCTGGGTAATGATCTGCTCGGAATCGACTAATGCTTTCGGGCAGCCGAGGGAAACAAAGCCGACTTTAGGCGCGGCCGCAGGTGCGGCGGTCGGGGTAATCGTGGGGGTGGACATGAGGAACCGCTTGAATGCGTTAAACCTTGAATTGTAGCGGTTCGCCAGGGCGACCGCTCGTAAGTCTTTGAATTTTCGCCTTCAACTGGCGACGGCGTCGGCGAGATCGAGCGGCTCCGCGAGCCCGGTTTCACGACGTGAGCACGGTCCGCTGGATTCCAGCGCTTGCTCGATGACGCGCAGAATTTCGTATGAATCCTGCACCCGGCGGATCGCCCCATGCAGTTCGGCCGCCTGCGGCCAGGTCCGTTGCAGATAGCTGAGCCACTTCTTGACGCGCCCATGCTCATGACGGGCGACCCCAAGCGTCTGCAATTTTTTCAAATAGCCTGCGATGTCATGGAGCACCACGCGCCAGTCTTCGCTGGACGGAATTGGCTCCTTCAGGCCGCGTATGCGCAACGCCAGAAAAGGGTCCGAGACCGCGCCCCGGCCGAGCATCACATCTGCGCAACCGCTGACGGCCCGGCATTGCTGCCAGTCCGCCACGGTCCACACTTCGCCGTTCGCGATGACCGGCACGTCGACCGCGGCGTCGATCCGCGCGATCCACTCCCAGTGCGCCGGCGGACGGTAGCCGTGATCGCGGGTTCGGGCATGGACGACAATCGACGCCGCGCCGCCCTCGGCCAACGCCACCGCGCAATCCAGGGCGAGCGACGTATCCGACACGCCAAGGCGCATCTTCGCCGTCACGGCGATATGCGCGGGCACCGCCGCCCGCACCGCCGAGACAATCCGGTTCAGTTGCCGGGGCTCTGCCAGCAGCATGGCCCCTCCGCCGTGCTGATTGACGACCTTGGCCGGACAGCCGAAGTTCAGGTCGATTCCATACGGTGACAGGCGCGCCGCGTGGGCCGCATTGCGGGCCATCCAGTCGGGATCGCTGCCCAGCAACTGGATCACCATCGGCGTGCCGGCAGCGGTACGGCTTCCATGCAGCACCTCGGGCGCTTCCCGCTCGTAGACGCGCGCGGGAAGCCGCGAACCCGTCACGCGGATGAACTCGGACACGCAACCATCGAATCCACCCGTGCGGGTCAGCACGTCGCGCAATATGTAATCTGCGAGCCCTTCCATCGGGGCGAGAAACAGCCGGCTCATACGGGCGTCCCGTCGGACGTTGCGCCGCTCACCGGGGATGGGCCGATCCGGCCTTCACGATGGAAAGCGCCGGTGCAATGGCGAAAGAGGTTTGAGACGTGCAAGGGAGTCCAGCGTGTCGCGGTGGCGATGGTGAAAATTGAGGGAACGACGTGGCGGGGGCAGCGCGGTTTCACAAGTCATGGAAACTGGAGCCCGCGGGGAGGCATTTCGCTCCTCGTTAGGCCACGATTGTACCGTGCCAGCTAGTGCACGCTGGCGTGCCGCGTTTTCGGCAAGGCAGTGCGGTGCAGTGCAGTGCAGTTACAGTTGCCCACCGCGGCGCGAAGCTTTGGAAGCCCGGGCAAACAGCCGCTGAGGCCGGGCTTGGGCTTGGGCTTGGGCTGGGCTGGGCTGGGCTGGGCTGGGCTGGGCTGGGCTGGGCTGGGCTGGGCTGGGCTGGGCTGGGCTTGGGCCTAGGTCAGGCGCCCGAATTCACAACGCTCCGCGCGCACCCCCGCATCGTGCTGATCGAGCCCCGCTCGACAACCCAGCCCGGGATAATTTTTGCCAGCCGTTAAAGGGGCCGCGGAACGTTCCGCAGCGCGCTACAGCCCCCGTCAACATGAACCGCGCGCGCCAGCCGCTTTACTTCTTCTCTGGTTCCGGATTCGCCTGCGGCGTACCTGGCACACTGCCCGCGCCGGCCGGATTCACCGCGCCGCCAGGCGTGAACGGGAACGTGGCGAACATCGACTTCGCCTGGTTCTGCATCTGCTCCTGCATCTGCACGAACATGTTCTTCGACTGCTCGATATAGCTGGTCATCATGCCCTGCATCATCGGCGCCTGCATGTTCATGAATTGCGACCAGACTTCCGGATTCATCGCCTTGCCTTCGTACAGATTCTTCGACTGATCGGCGAGTTTCGCCTGAATGTCGATGAAGGCCTGAATGTTCTTTTCCAGGTACGTACCCATCATGCCCTGCATCGCATGACCGTAGAAACGGATGATCTGCGACAGCATCGACGACGAGAACATCGGCAAGCCGCCGCTCTCTTCTTCGAGAATGATCTGCAACAGGATGGCGCGCGTCAGGTCCTCGTTGCTCTTCGCATCGATGACCTTGAAATCCTCCTGATCGAGCACGAGTTGCTTCACATCCGTGAGCGTGATGTACGTGCTTGTCTCGGTATCGTAGAGCCGACGATTCGGATATTTCTTGATCAGTCGTTCGGCTGTTTTCTTTGTAGTAGTGGTCATGTAACGCCTTTGAGCGCGAGTTGAGCGCGGAACGGCGTCCGCCTGTTGCGCAATCGGGGCTATTGCGCAGCAGGGACGCCGCCGGAACCATCTGAGCCGAGGTGCGCTGCCTTGTGAGCCGCGCGCCGGTGACTCAGCCCATATGCAAACCGCCGTTAAGCGAAAAATCAGCGCCCGTCGAGAACCCCGATTCGTCCGACGCGAGCCACGCGACGATCGAACCGATTTCGTCCGGTTGACCCAGACGGCGCACCGGAATCGTCGCCACAATCTTTTCCAGCACATCCGGACGGATCGACTTGACCATGTCAGTGCCGATGTAGCCCGGCGACACCGTATTGACCGTCACGCCCTTGGTGGCCACTTCCTGCGCGAGCGACATCGTGAAGCCGTGAATGCCGGCCTTCGCCGTCGAGTAGTTGGTCTGGCCAAATTGACCCTTCTGCCCATTCACCGACGAAATGTTGATGACACGGCCAAAGCCACGCTCAACCATACCGTCGATCACCTGCTTGGTGACGTTGAAGAGGCTGGTCAGGTTGGTGTCGATCACCGCCGTCCAGTCTTCGTGCGTCATCTTGCGGAACACGACGTCGCGCGTAATGCCGGCATTGTTGACCAGCACGTCGATTTCGCCGACTTCGGCCTTGACCTTGTCGAACGCGGCCTTGGTTGACTCCCAATCACCGACGTTACCTTCGGATGCGACGAAATCGAAACCGAGCGCCTTCTGCTCTTCGAGCCACTTCACGCGACGCGGCGAGTTCGGACCGCAACCGGCGATCACCCTGAAGCCCTCTTTATGCAGCCGCTGGCAGATGCTCGTGCCGATGCCACCCATCCCGCCCGTTACATACGCAATTCGCTGTGTCATAAACTACACTCCGTTATCGTTTTCGAGGCGCCGACCGGCTGCCTCTTCCCTCGCCTTGATACTTCATCTCCGCTGCCGCCGGGCGACCGGCGCTGACGAGGCCACTGCTGAATGCGCGCCGCCGCCAGAGGCGTGACGCGCGGCAACCCGGCCTGATGCTGCGCAAAACTGCCTGATAACGCGCTGATGCTACCAGGTGCTGCTCATGCCGGGTTACTGCCTGCCTGATGCCAGTTCTTACCGGCGTCTGATAACTGGACCGATACCAGAGCCCGGCGCGACGAACTTAAGCGCGTTCGAGCGCCAGCGCTACGCCCATGCCCCCGCCGATGCACAGCGAAGCCAGACCCTTCTTCGCGTCGCGTTTCTGCATTTCGTGCAGCAGCGTAACGAGAATCCGGCAACCGGACGCGCCGATCGGGTGACCGATTGCGATCGCGCCGCCGTTCACGTTGATCTTCGACGTGTCCCAGCCCATCTGCTGATTCACCGCGCACGCCTGGGCGGCAAACGCTTCGTTGATTTCCATCAGGTCCAGATCGGCCGGCGTCCAGCCCGCACGTTCGAGGCAGCGACGCGAAGCCGGTACCGGGCCCATGCCCATCACTTTCGGATCGAGACCGGAAGTCGCGTAAGCCTTGATGCGCGCGAGCGGCTTGAGACCCAGCGCTTCAGCCTTCTTCGCCGACATCACCAGCACGGCCGCCGCGCCGTCGTTCAGACCCGACGCGTTGGCCGCCGTGACCGAGCCTTCTTTCGAGAAAGCGGGCTTCAGGCCTGCGAGCGATTCAGCCGTCACGCCATGACGCACGAATTCGTCGGTGGCGAAACGCAGCGGCTCGCCTTTGCGTTGCGGAATTTCAACCGGGACGATTTCGTCGTCGAAACGGCCGGCTTTCTGCGCGGCTTCCGCCTTGTTCTGCGACAGCGCCGCGAACGCGTCCTGCTGCTCGCGCGTGATGCCGTATTCCTTTGCGACGTTTTCTGCCGTCACGCCCATGTGGTACTGGTTGTACACGTCCCACAGACCGTCGACGATCATCGAGTCGACCAGCTTCGCGTCGCCCATGCGGAAACCGTCGCGCGAACCCGGCAGCACGTGCGGGGCGGCGCTCATGTTTTCCTGACCGCCAGCGACCACGATGTCCGCGTCACCCGCGATGATGGCGTTCGCCGCGAGCATCACGGCCTTCAGACCGGAGCCGCACACCACGTTGATCGTCATGCCGGGCACGGCCGTGGGCAAGCCCGCTTTGATAACCGCCTGACGCGCCGGGTTCTGGCCGGAGCCGGCCGTCAACACCTGGCCGAGAATGACTTCGCTCACCTGCTCGGGTTTCAGACCGGCCCGTTCGAGCACGGCGCGAATCACCACGGCGCCGAGATCGGGCGCGGCCGTCTTCGCCAGCGACCCACCGAATTTTCCAACTGCCGTACGGGCGGCCGATACGATCACAACATCAGTCATTTCCATATCCTCCGGGCACGTCGGCTAAAAGCGCCGCTGCCCGTCAAGTTAAAAATCTTGTTGCTCTTACGCCCTTACTGAATCAGACGCTCATTCACATCGCCTTATTCACATCAATCTGCCGCACCGTGAAGCGCGTCATAACCCAAAGCCTACTCGCGTTGCCGCACATAACGTCCTGGCGCAGGCTCGATCACCGGATAGTCCGCCGACCCTGCCGTAGCACGGGGCTTCACCTTCTTGCCGCCGTACTGGTCGAGCCACGTGGTCCATTCCGGCCACCAGCTGCCAGGCACTTCGGTAGCAGCGCCGAGCCACTCGTCCGCGCCTTCCGGCAGCGTCTTCACGTCGCCTTCGAGCATCCAGAAATTGCGCTTTTTCTTCGCAGGCGGATTGATCACGCCAGCGATATGACCCGACGCGCCGAGCACGAACTTCAGCGGCCCGTTCAACAGCGGCACCGATGCATACGCGGTTTGCCAAGGCACGATATGGTCTTCGCGCGAACCGTAAATGAAGGTCGGCACGTCGATCTTCGACAGGTCGACCGGCTCGCCACAGGTCGTCAACTTACCCGGCTCGCGCAGGCTGTTCTCGAGGTACGTGTTGCGCAGATACCAGACGTACATGGGACCCGGCAGACTGGTCGAATCGCTGTTCCAGTACAGCAGGTCGAACGGCACCGGCGTGCGTCCTTTGAGGTAGTTGTCGACGACGTAGTTCCACACCAGATCGTTCGGACGCAGGAACGAGAACGTGTTGGCGAATTCGAGGCCGCGCATCAGCCCCGGCTTCGTACCATTCTTGCCGCCGATGGTCTGCTCGCGCATCTGCACATGTGCTTCGTCGACGAATACGTCGAGCACGCCCGTGTCGGAGAAGTCGAGCATCGCGGTGAGCAGCGTCATCGACGCCGCCGGATGTTCACCGCGTGCCGCCGCCACTGCGAGCGCCGTGGCGAGCATCGTGCCGCCAACGCAGAAGCCCAGCGTATTGATCTGTTCCCGGCCGCTGATCTTGCTCACCGTTTCGATCGCGGTCAGGACGCCTTCGCCGATGTAGTCGTCCCACGTTTTATGCGCAATGGATTGATCGGCGTTACGCCACGAGATCAGGAACACCTGGTGTCCCGAATCGAGCCCATGAGCGACCAGCGAATTCTCCGGCTGCAGATCGAGAATGTAGAACTTGTTGATGCAAGGCGGCACGATCAGCAAGGGCCGCTCGCGCACGGTTGCCGTGCGCGGCTTGTACTGGATCAGTTGCAGCAGATCGTTTTCGAACACCACCGAGCCTTCGGTGTTCGCGAGATTGTCGCCGACCACGAAACCCGATTCGTCGGTCTGCGAGATCTTGCCGCGCTGCATGTCGCCGAGCAGATTCATCACGCCCTGCCGCAAGCTTTCGCCCTTGCTGTCGAGCAAGGTTTTTTGCGCTTCCGGATTCAACGCAAAGAAGTTGCTGGGCGAGGCCGCCGCGGTCCACTGCTGGACCGCGAAACGGATGCGCTCACGCACCTTCGGTTCGGTGTCGAGCGCGTCGACCATTTCCTGCAGATAACGCGCGTTCAACAGATACCAGGCCGCCGTGAAAGCGTACGCGGGCGTCGCGCTCCACGCTTCGGAACTGAAGCGGCGGTCCTTGAGTTCAGGGGCTTTGGTTGCCGACGCGGTGACCTGCTGGATCAACTCCATCGCCTCACGCGAATAGTCGGCCTGAAGTTTCTGCAGTCGGTCGGCGGGAATCGCGGCGCCTGGAATATTCAGGCTAGCGAACGATGGCATGGACGGCATTGAGCCCGCCATCAGTTTGCTGAAATCGGGCATGCCGGGAAACGACGTGGGTATCTGCGGAAAGCCCTGCGGTATACCCATTTGCGGCATGCCGGGCACCTGCGGCATCTGCGGCATCGCGAACGGCAGGCCGCCGGCGCCCGGCGGAGTGCCGAGCGAACGCCATGCATTCATCCATACATCGAGTAGTTGCTGCATGCCTGCGGCCGGCGTTGCGCCGCTCGTACCGGCCTGCTGCGTATGCTCCGTTGAGGAGTCCGTGCTGGGAGAAGCTGAGGAATGTGATGCTGCCATACCTGCTTTTGACCGGTAAGTCCTTGCGGACGGGTTGAGAGGCAGGTTCGTGCGCAGGTGAGCAAATGCTCGCGACCTCGTCACGCCCTGTCCCATGTACGAGGAGCTCGTGAGGAACATTCTTGCTCCCCATCCCAAGGCATGTCAATGCTTGTTCCCGATTTTGCCGCAGTGCGATAGTTTTTTAATTATCGTTTTCCCTGTGTAGCAGATCGCGCTTTTGAGAGCTCTCTCAAAGAGGATGATCGCAGACGAAAAAAGCGCTCATATTGCATAGGCTTATGTGCATTTATCCGTTCGTTGACAGACATTTTTTGCGGCAGATTTACGTCAGTGGAAAGAATTCTGGCAGTGCAGCAAAATGCAGCTCGCACCCCCGAATAAACCCTCATACGAGGGTTCGTGCGGATGCGTGGGAGTGCGTGCCTCGGCCAGAAACCACCACGCCCGCATGATGACGCGGCGAGCTGTCGCGTCATCATGCGGGCGTGAGATTGCTTCAGTGTGAATCGGACGTAAAAGTGCAGAGACGCGATCACGCTCAGCGGTAACGCCAAAGCACGCGACGCGCTGCCCCCTTCAGTCCGCGAGGGTTTGTGCGTGATCGTCCAGCCAGATCAGAGCGGCCATACGGCCGGTCTCGCGATCGCGGCGATACGAATAGAACCGGTCGCGTTGCGTGACCGTGCAAAGATCGCCGCCGACAACCCGCGTCACGCCGAGTGCCTGCAGGCGCAAGCGTGCGAGTGCGGGAAGATCGGCGAGATATTTGCCCGGATTCTGCGGATGCTGAATGAATGCATTCGCCGTGGCATCGCGTTGTGCAGCGCCGACGCCCGTCATGAACGCGTCACGCACGTCCGGGCCGACTTCGAACGCGTCGGGACCGATCGACGGCCCGAGGTACGCATGCAGTGCGCTCGCGTCAACACCGGCGAGCGCCGCAACGCGCTGCGCGGTCTGTTCGACGATGCCCGCCGCCAGCCCGCGCCAACCGGCGTGGGCCGCACCGACCGCACGGCCGGCTTCGTCGCAGAACAATACCGGCATGCAATCGGCGACCATCACGACGCACACGGTGCCCGGACGATCGGTAACGCTCGCGTCGGCTTGCGTCAACCCGCCGCCCGCGCGCGTCTGCGCGAGAACGTCTTCGGCACGCACGATGCCCGCGCCGTGAATCTGCTCGAGCCATGCGACATCGCTGACGCCGGCCAGCTTCAGGAGCCGCTCACGGTTGCTGGAGACCGCCGCCGGATCGTCACCGGCTTTCATCCCGAGATTCAGCCCGCCGGACTGATCCGCGCCGTCCCGCCAGCGGCCGAACGGCGGCTCGCTCACCCCGCCGTTACGCGTAGTGACCAGCGCGCGCACGCGCGGCGACACGTTCCACGCGGGTTGCACGACATCGGCAAAGCTCAGCTCGGGGAGATTCATGCGCGATCGTCCTCGTCCTCATCGTGGTCTGCGTCGGCGGCGTGGTCGTCGCCCTCTTCGCCCTCTTCGGCGTCGTCGCCGTCGTCGAACTCATCGTCCAGCGACGCGTCGTAGCCGTCTTCTTCGTAGTACGTCTCGTCGAATTCGCCTGCATCGTCGCGCCCAAGACCCAACGCCGCCGACAGCACTTCCATGTCTTCCGGCACGTCGGCGCGCCATTGCATCGTACGGCCGGTTTTCGGATGGATCAGCCCGAGCCGCCACGCGTGCAAAGCCTGGCGCGCGAAGCCGTCGGGTAACGGCGTGACCGAGCGCTTGCCGCGCGCGCGCCCATACACCGGATCGCCGAGCAGCGGGTGGCCAATATGCGCGCAATGCACGCGAATCTGGTGCGTGCGCCCCGTTTCCAGATCGCAGTGAATCGCGGTGACCGGCTGACGCTGCCAGATTGCCGAATCGACACGCCGGAAATGCGTGCGCGCGTGCTTGCCCGACGCGCTCGTCACCACGGCCATGCGCGTGCGTTCGCGCGGATCGCGGCCGATCGGCGCGTCGATGGTGCCTTCGTCGGGCATGTTGCCCCACACCAGCGCGAGATAGCGACGCTTCACCGTGCGCGCCTGTAACTGGCGCACGAGGTCGGTCTGCGCTTCCAGCGTGCGCGCGACCACCATCAGCCCCGAGGTTTCCTTATCCAGCCGATGCACGATGCCTGCGCGCGGCAAGCCCGCCGCAGCGTCGCCATAACGGTACAGAAGCCCGTTCAGCACGGTGCCGCTCCAGTTGCCCGAGGCCGGATGCACGACCATGCCGGCCGGCTTGTTGATGACCACCAGCGTGTCGTCTTCGTAGACGATGTCGAGCGGCACCGGTTCCGGCGTGAAAGCGAGCTGCTCGGGCAGCAGATCCGGCACGAGTTCGATGGTCGCGCCGAGCGGCACTGGCTGACGGACTTTCGCCGCCTTACCGTCGATTCGCACGCGTTCGGCCTCGATCCAGCTTTGCAGGCGATTGCGCGAGAATTCGGGGAAGATGCGCGCGAGCACCTTGTCGAGGCGCTCTCCGGCCAGTTCGTCGGGTACGACGACGCTGCGCGGACTCTCGTCGGCGACCGGGCTCGCCACGGTCGGAACCATGGCTGGCGGGGTTGCGAGCGCGTCGCTGCCGAGATCGTCGTCGACGGAATCGACGCCCAACGCGTCGGACGGGTCAGCGCTTAAGCTATAATCTTCGTTGCTATTCCCGGCACCGGTTGCGGCGCCTGGAGTTTTTGAGCGGGTCATTGAGTCTGGGTCACCTGGACGTAAAGCTAGACTGGAAAATGCGAGCCTTGAACACCATTACTAAAGCGGCGATCAATTTGGCGGCCATCAAGAAGGCGGCCCGTAAAGTGGCCGGATACATTGCGTGTGCCGCTGCCGTCACCGTTATTGCGGCTTGCCACGGCCTGCCGGAAAAGACCGATGAAACGGCAACGTGGAACAACAACAAATTATATACGGAGGCGAACGACGCCCTCACCGGCGGTGATTTCGGCAAGTGCGCAAAGTATTTCGAAATGCTTGAGGGCCGCGACCCGTTCGGCCACTTCGCACAGCAGGCGCAGATCAACGTCGCTTACTGCAACTGGAAAGACAACGAAAACGCCGCCGCCGACCAGGCCATCGACCGCTTCATCCAGCTGCATCCGGATCATCCGGACATCGCCTACGCGTACTATCTGAAGGGCATGATCCACTTCAACGACGACCTCGGTCTGTTCGGCCGCTTCTCCGGCCAGGACATGAGCGAGCGCGATCCGAAGTCGCTGCGCGAGTCGTATGACGCGTTCAAGGTCGTGGTCGACAAATACCCGAACAGCAAGTTTGCACCGGACGCGGCGCAACGCATGCGCTATATCGTGAACGCGCTGGCGTCACACGAAGTCCATGCCGCAGACTATTACTACCGCCGTGGCGCTTATGTCGCCGCAATCAACCGCGCTCAACTGGCGTTGCGTGAATACAAGAACGCTCCGGCTATCGAAGACGCACTGCACATCATGATGCTGTCGTATCAGAAGCTGAATCAGCCGCAACTGGCCGACGACACCAAGCGCGTGCTAGCCGGCACCTTCCCGGACAGCCCGTACATCACGGGTCATGCACGGCCGGGCGCTGCGGCGAAGTCGTGGTGGCAGTTCTAAGCCGCACGGCGGCCGAGACACACTAAGACGCCCATCCAGAAAAAAAGCCACGACTCCGGTCGTGGCTTTTTTCTTTGTGCGCAACCGAGGCAAGCTGGCGCAAGTGATACGCGAGCGGCCTGCCGCCGCTCATCGCCGTGTAGATAACCGGTCAGTCCCGCTCGAACAACGCGATCGACTCCACATGCGAAGTGTGCGGGAACATATTCACCACACCCGCGCCCACCAGCCGATAGCCAGCGTCGTGCACGAGCACGCCCGAATCGCGAGCCAGTGTCGCCGGATTGCACGACACGTAGACGATCCGTTTCGGCAGCGACCCATGGCCGCTCTGCGCGATCTCTGCCAGTGCCCTCGCGACCGCCAGCGCCCCTTCGCGCGGGGGATCGACGAGAAACTTGTCGAAGTGACCGAGCGCACGCAGGTCGTCGGCGGTGACTTCGAACAGATTGCGGCACGCGAAGGACGTATGCCCCGCCACGCCGTTCAGCTCGGCATTGGCCTGCGCACGCGAGGTCAGCACTTCAAGGCCCTCGATGCCCACCACTTCCTTCGAAATCCGTGCGAGCGGCAGCGTGAAATTGCCGATTCCGCAGAACAGATCGAGCACGCGATCCGTGCGCGCCGGCGCCAGCAGACGCAGCGCGCGGCTCACCAGCACGCGATTGATCGCGTGATTCACCTGCGTGAAGTCGGTCGGCTTGAACGGCATGCGGATGTCGTATTCCGGCAGCGTGTAGTCGAGCTGCTGGTCGAGCGGGTAAAACGGCGTGACCGTTTCCGGGCCGCCCGGCTGCAACCAGAACTGCACCTTGTGCTCGTCCGCGAAATCGCGCAGCACCTGTTCATCTGCGTCGGTAAGCGGCGCCAGGTTGCGCACCACCAGCGCCGTCACCGATGAACCAACCGCGAGCTCCAACTGCGGCAAGCGGTCGTGAATCGACAGCTTACGGACCATGAAACGCAGCGGCATCAGCATTGCCGACACATGCGGCGGCAGCACTTCGCAGGTTTTCATATCCGCGATGTTGCCGCTCTTCTTCTCGTGAAAGCCGATTCGCATGCCGCCCTTTTCGGGCAGGTAGCGCACGGCCAGGCGCGCGCGATAGCGATAGTCCCAAGCCGGCCCGTGGATCGGCCGGAAAACCGTTTCGGGACGCAGCTTCGCCAGATGCTGCAAATTGTCTTCGAGCACGCGCTGCTTGACGGCAACCTGCGCGCGAATATCCAGATGTTGCATCGAACAGCCGCCGCAAACGTCGAAGTACTGACACTTCGGCTTGGTACGGATCACGCTTTCGCGGAACACCTGAACGACTTCGGCCTGCTCGAATTTCGGCTTGCTGCGATGCGTCGAATAGCTGACGCGCTCGCCGGGCAACGCGCCTTCGACGAAGATCACCTTGCCAGGCGTGCCGTCTTCAGATTCGATGCGGCCGACGCCGCGCGCTTCCATATCGAGCGAAACGATTTCGATGACCGGCTCATTACCGGTGATGACGAGCGCGGGCGCTGGCGAGGGCGTCTTCTGGCGCTTCGGCGAGCGACGATGGGGGGCAGTTCGGGACACCTGCGACTTCCTGACATGCTTGGGGAAAGGCGAGATTGTAGACGAAGCGGAGACGTTGCCGACGACTTGGCGCGGCTGGCGTGGTCTGCGAACGCCTTGGGACAGTTGTTGCGCTGCGAGGGCACGACTGGCCGGTCTGCTGAGCAATGCAGTGCCGCGCCGTCTGCCGGAGGCCGGTTCCGCTGCCGCCGCTGCCGCTGCCGCGCCGGAAACTGCTTCGGCGGCCGCCGCTTAGCCAACTCTTCAAGTTTTACGAAGTTTGGAGTGCGGTCGCGTTACGTGGTTTCATGGCTTCGTCGTTGTGCCCGTCCCGCACCAATTGCACCGCCTCATACCTCACACCGCTCCAGCCGGCGCGCGAAACCATCCGCGCAACATACCCGCGCTCTTACTGACTAAACGCCGCCAGATATTCAGCCCATTGCGGAGCGGTTTCCTCGGCCAGCGCATTCTTGACCAGGTTGATCTCATCAGCATACTCCGCAGCCGAAAACCCGCCGCGAATCAACTGGAAGCGGCAATACAGCAAATAGGTATTGACGACGTCGGTCTCGCAGTAATTGCGAATCTCTTCGATGCGCCCTTCCTGATAAGCGTTCCACACCTGGCTGCCGTCCATCCCCATCTTGCCGGGGAAGCCGCACATCTTGGCGAGCGCGTCGAGCGGCGCATTGGCGCGGCCGGAGTACATCGCGAGCACGTCCATCAGATCGGTGTGACGCGCGTGGTAGCGGCTGATGTAGTTGTTCCACTTGAAGTCGCGGTCGTCCTCGCCGAGATCCCAGAAGCGGCTAGCCGGAATGCCGTTGACCAGCGCGCGGTAATTCAGCACCGGCAGGTCGAATCCGCCGCCGTTCCACGACACGAGTTGCGGCGTGTACTTTTCGATTACGCGATAAAACGACTGCACGAGCGCCGCCTCGCCGTCTTCCAGCGTGCCGAGCGAGCGCACGCGAAAGCCGTTGTTGTCGCGGAACACGCAAGAAATCGCGGCGATCCGTTGCAGGTGATGCGGCAGGAAATCGCTGCCGGTCTTTTCGCGCCGCGCGGCGAACGCGTGTTCGGCGACTTCGGCGTCGCTCATCGTGGCGGGCAAATCGTCGAGGCGGCGAATGCCGGCGACATCGGGAATCGTCTCGATGTCGAATACAAGAATCGGTGTCATCAGCTTATAAAACGGCGTCCTTCCGAACACCGTTGGAGGCAAAGAAGCGCTTCAGTCGTACCAGCGCTTCCTGTTGGATCTGGCGCACACGCTCGCGCGTGAGGCCCATTTCGTCGGCCAGCTCTTCGAGCGTGGCGGGTTCGATGTGATTGAGTCCGAAGCGGCGCTCAATCACATGACGATGCTTGTCTGACAGGCGCGCAAGCCACGCACGCGTCAGCGTTTCCAGCTCGCGATGCTGCACCTCGGCGTCCGGCGACTGGCTCTGGTCGTCAGACAGCAGATCGAGCAGGCTGCTCGCGGGATCGAGATCGAGCGGCGCGTCGAGCGACGCGGTGTGCTCGTTCAGCGCGAGGATGTCGGTGACTTCGTCGGTGGTCTTGCCGGTCAGATAGGCAATGTCGTCGATGCTGGCGTCGCGGCGCTCGGCGGCTTCACCTGAGTTCATCGAATTCTTTTCCAGATGGCGCTTGGCGCGCAACACCTGGTTGAGCTCGCGAATCACGTGCACGGGCAAACGCACGGTGCGCGCCTGGTTCATGATTGCGCGCTCGATACTCTGGCGAATCCACCAGGTGGCGTAAGTCGAAAAGCGGAAGCCGCGTGTCGGATCGAATTTCTCGATGGCGTGCATCAGGCCGAGGTTGCCTTCTTCGATCAGATCGAGCAAAGGCACACCTCGATTAAGATAACCCTTCGCAATGCTGACCACAAGCCGCAGATTGCGCTCGATCATCACCTGCCGCGCTTCGAATTCGCCCGCCTTGGCAAGGCGCGAATATTTCTGCTCTTCCTCGACGGTGAGGAGCGGCTTGACGCTAATACGATTCAGATAGTGCTGGATTGTGTCGGCCGTCAGCTCGGCTTGCAGCAGCGCGCGGAAATCGTCCGCGTCCGGTGCGGCTTCGCGCGGCTCACGGCTTTCTTCCGCACCACTGGGGGATTCGTCGAGATCGCGTTCTTCCGCGATCTCTTCTTCGGCTTCCGAAGCACCGCTGTCGTCCACCGGAGCGGACGTAGCTTGGCTGATCGTTTCAGATTCGGCTTGCGGCGGGCGGCGCTTCGGTTTCGGCATGGTCGTATCGCTTATTGCGGCGGCAAATACTTCAGTGGGTCGACAGGTTTACCCTGCCGGCGAACTTCGAAATGCAACATCACACGGTCGGAATCGCTATTGCCCATCTCAGCGATCTTCTGCCCCTTCGTTACCGCGTCCCCCTCTTTTACCATCAAAGCGCGGTTGTGTGCATACGCGGTGAGATAAGTTGCGTCATGTTTGATGATAATGAGGTTGCCGTAGCCACGCAGCCCATTGCCGGCGTACACGACACGGCCATCTGCGGAGGCCTTGACGGGGTCGCCCGCGGCGCCGCCGATATTGACGCCCTTGTTTGTCGAATCGTTAAATGTGCCGAGCAACGGACCACGCACCGGCCACGCGAACGCGACATTGCCGGAGGCCGCCGTACCCGAGTCGCTCGCGGCGCCCGGATTCACCGGCGGCGCCACCGACGGGTTGTTCGCGGCCGCACCATAGAGCGGCGGCGCAGCCACGCCAGCCGTCGCACCTGCAACCGGCGGCACGCTGCCGAGCGGCGCGCTTTGCACCGCATTGCCGCCCATGATCGGCGCGGTCGACACACCCGGCGTCATCGCGGCGGCATTCGCACCCGGCGGCACCACGCGCAACAACTGATCGACCTCGATCTGATTCGGGTTGGTCAAATTATTCCACGCCGAAATGTCGCGGTAGTTCTGGCCGTTCTCCAGCGCGATCCGGTACAGCGTGTCGCCAGGCTTCACGCGGTAGTAGCCGGGCGGCGGCGGTCCGAGCGGCACGGGCGGCTGCTCGGCCTGCGTACTGAGCGGCGTGCCGCTGGAGCGGTCGACGACCGGTGCCTGGTCGAGCCGGGAAGCACAAGCCGTCATCAGCAGGGACAAGGCAAGCACGCACACGCTACGCTGGGTTACGTTCATGGGGGCAGTCAGGCTGGTTCTTTGCATCGCGCGCAACATACTCATCGGTGTCAAATCACTCCGGATTTTAAGGGTACAAAGAAAACGCGATCAAGGCGCGACTCGCGCCATTGCGCGGGCCCGAGGCGCTCCACCAGTGTCAGCACCTGGTTCTGGCCATCCTGCGAGCCGACCGGCGCGACCAGACGGCCGCCGATCGCGAGTTGTTCAAGTAAGGCTTGCGGTACGTCGAGCCCCGCGGCCGCGATCACGATCGCGTCGAACGGTGCGGTGGACGGCAGCCCGAGGCGGCCGTCGCCGTAATGCAACCGGATGTTCGGAATGCGCAGCGGACGCAGATTCGTCTTCGCGCGTTCGGACAGCGGCTTGATGCGTTCGATCGAATACACCTCGCGGGCCACCTGGCTCAGCACTGCCGCCTGATAACCGCAGCCGGTGCCGATTTCGAGCACGGTGTCGAGCGCGCGGCCGGCCGCCGCCAGTTCGATCATCCGCGCGACCACCGACGGCTTGGAAATCGTCTGGTGATGACCGATGGGCAACGCCGCATCTTCGTAAGCTTGAGCCGCGAGGCCGGGGTCGACGAACATGTGGCGCGGCACGACCGCCATCGCGTTCAACACACGCTGATCGGTCACGCCGTTCGCACGCAGGCGTTCGACCATCCGCTCGCGAACCCGTTCCGAAGTCAGTGCGAGTGCACCGTTCAGCGCGACGTTCGGCGCCGCGGTGCGCTCGCTGGATCGGGTAGCCGGTTTAGCGGACTGTGATGAAAGCGGCGACGACGACGCCGCCCGCTGAGTCACGCTCTGCACATGGACGACCGACTTTGTCTGCGATTTAACCGACGGCGCCGCCTGCGGCCTGGGTGGCGCGATCGACTGCGGCGCTACTTGGGTTTTCGGTTGGGGCCGCGCTTGCACCGCAGTCTGCAGGCGGGCCTGCGCCTGACTTTGAGGCTTCGACTTGAGCGCCGGGCCGGGCGGCGAATTCCTTGCCGGCTGTTGACGCGCGTTCAGCGCCGCGCTCGCGGCGAGTGCCGCGGCGCGCACTTCGCCTGGACGCCCTTCGGGCCGGCGCGGTTCGCGCACCAGATCCTCCAGGCCGAGCGGAAAGCGCTTTGCGCGCTCGTTTGTCATGAAGCACCGCTGCCGGCGCGCGCCCAGTCGCGCGCTGCGGGCAGCATTTGCGTGTGGGTCAGGTCGAGCTGCAACGGCGTGATCGACACGCGGCCATTCGCGACCGCGTGAAAATCGGTGCCCTCGCTCGCGTCGCGTGCACTGCCCGAAGGACCGATCCAGTAGATTGGTTCGCCACGCGGATTGGTCTGGCGGATCACCGGCTGCGACGGATGCCTTTTCCCCAGACGCGTGATATGCCAGCCGTCGAGTTGCTCGTACGGCAGGTTCGGAATATTGACATTCAGCAGCGGATGCCCTGGCAGCGGCTGCTCGAGATAATGCGCGACGATTTCTGCGGCGACGCGCGCGGCGTCTTCGAGATGCACCCAGTCCTTATCGACCAGCGAGAACGCGATGGCCGGCACGCCGAACATGATGCCTTCGGTCGCGGCCGCGACGGTGCCGGAGTACAACGTGTCTTCGCCCATGTTCTGGCCGTTGTTGATGCCCGACACGACCAGATCCGGCGTGTGGTCGAGCATGCCCGTCAGCGCAATGTGCACCGAGTCGGTGGGCGTGCCGTTCACGTAATAGAAGCCATTGGCCGAGCGCAGAACCGACAGCGGCCGCGACAGCGTGAGTGAATTCGACGCGCCGCTGCAATTCTGTTCGGGGGCCATCACGGTGACGTCCGCGATCGGCTTGAGCGCTTCGTAAAGCGCGGCAAGGCCCGGCGCCAGATAACCGTCGTCATTACTGAGTAGGATTCGCATGCGGCGATTGTAACCGAGGAAAGATGGCGCGCGAACGACACGGCGGCCCATGCGTATACCGCGCAAGGGCGCTTTACTTTTGCCTGTCGCAAGCTGGACGTGGCGGTCTGCATGCGTTGCACGTCGCGCGTGCCACGCAAATAAAAAGCACGATCGTACGCATTGCTTTACACTCAGAATGATTGCGGACCCCTTATCGACATGGAGACACGATGCGCGCGATTCGCTGTAATCAATATGGGCCACCTGAGAGCCTGGTCGTCGAAAATCTGCCTGACCTCGAAGCGCCGCCCGGCCACGTCGTCATCGACGTCAAGGCGGCAGCCGTCAATTTTCCTGACGTGCTGATCATCGAAAACAAATACCAGTTCAAACCACCTCTTCCGTTCACGCCGGGCTCGGAAGTCGCGGGTATCGTGCGGGCAGTCGGCGCCGACGTCACACAGTTCAGGCCCGGTGCGCGCGTGGTCGCGTTCACGGGCTCCGGTGGCTTTGCCGAGCAGGCGATTGCGCCCGCCGCGGCGTGCGTGCCACTGGCCGACGGCGTCGACTTCGACGTCGCAGCGGCATTCACGCTCGCGTATGGCACGTCGCATCACGCGGTGGTCGACCGCGGTCAGTTGCAGGCGGGTGAGACGATGCTGGTGCTCGGCGCGGCGGGCGGTGTCGGGCTCGCGGCGGTGGAGATCGGCAAGGCGCTCGGCGCGCGCGTGATCGCGGCAGCGTCGAACGACGAAAAGCTGGCGACCTGCGTCAAGCATGGCGCGGACGCGACCATCAACTACAGCACCGAAGATCTGCGCGAGCGCATCAAGGCGCTCACCGATGGCAAAGGCCCGGACGTGATCTACGATCCGGTCGGCGGTATTTATGCGGAACCGGCGTTTCGCAGTATCGGCTGGCGCGGACGTTATCTGGTGGTCGGGTTTGCGAACGGCGAGATCCCGAAGCTGCCGCTCAATCTGACGCTGCTCAAAGGCGCGAGTCTGGTCGGCGTATTCTGGGGCGACTTCGCGAAGCGTGAGCCCAAACACAACCAGGCCGCGTTCCAGCAGATGACAGGCTGGATTGCTGAAGGCAAGCTCAAACCTTACGTGTCCTCACGCTATTCGCTCGATGACACAGGGCGGGCGTTGCGCGATATGGCTGAGCGTCGCGTGATCGGGAAGGTGGTGGTGACGCCATAGCCTTCATGAGTCACCCGCAGTATGCGAATGCCGAAACGGCGGCCGGGTTCGAAAACCGGCCGCCGTTTTTTATTTGACTTGAACGTGCGGCGGCGTCACAACTTCTCCGCGTCGCCCGACTTCGGTTGCCACTTCATCAAGCGGCGCTCACCGATTCCGACTATTGCATCGAGAACCAGCGCAAAAGCGGTCAACACCAGAATCCCTGCAAACACGGTGTTGATATCGAACGTGCCTTCGGCTTGCAGAATCAGATAACCGACGCCGCGTGCCGAGCCAAGATACTCGCCGACTACCGAGCCGACAAACGCCAGCCCCACCGACGTATGCAAGCTCGAAAACACCCAGCTCATCGCACTCGGCAAATAGACCGAACGCAGCAACTGCTTGCGATTCGCGCCGAGCATCCGCGCGTTCGCGAGCACGACCGGGCTGACTTCCTTCACGCCCTGATAGACGTTGAAGAACACGATAAAAAACACCAGCGTGATGCCCAACGCCACCTTCGACCAGATGCCCAGGCCGAACCACACCCCGAAGATCGGCGCGAGAATCACGCGCGGCATCGAGTTGGCCGCCTTCACGTACGGGTCGAACAATGCGCTGGCAATCGGCGCGAGCGCGAGCCACAGACCGACGCCAAGTCCGAGCGCAGTGCCGAGCACGAACGCGAGCACGGTCTCGACCAACGTAATCCACAGATGCAGATAGATTTCACCGCCCGTGAACCACTCCCAGATCCGCTGCAAAACTTTCTGCGGCTCGCCGAAGAAAAACGCGGCCTTGTTGGGATCGTCGAAATAGAACGGCGGCAGCAGCGTCGGGCTGGTCAGCACATACCAGAGTACGAAACACAGCACCAGCAGCAGCCATTGCCAGATCAGCAGATTCGCCCGGCTCGGGCGCAACGTCTTCCACATGACTCGGTTTGCCTCGGACGATTGAAACAGGTGGTCGTTAGTTCGCGGGTGCGCTACACAGCGGTCAACTGCTGCTGGTAGCCCTTGAGAACTTCATCGCGCAGCACGCTCCAGATCTGCGCATGCAACTCGACAAAACGCGGATGCGCGCGAATCTCGGCAACATCTCGCGGACGCGGCAAATCAATTGCAAATTCGCCGATCGGATGGGTGCCCGGTCCAGCCGACAACACCACGACGCGATCGGACATCGCGATCGCTTCGTCGAGATCGTGCGTGATAAACAACACCGCCTTGCGTTTGGCGGCCCATAGGTCGAGTAATTCGTTTTCCATCAACTGACGGGTCTGGATATCGAGCGCGGAAAACGGCTCGTCCATCAGGATGACGTCGGGATCGAGAATCAGCGTCTGCGCCATCGCGACGCGCTTGCGCATGCCGCCGGACAACTGATGCGGATAGCGATCGCCGAAACCGCCGAGGCCGACGCGTTTTAGCCATTCGTCGGCTTTCGCACGCGCTTCGGCGGGCGCCACGCCGCGGAACGACAGGCCGGCCATCACGTTGTCGAGCGCTGAACGCCAGGGCATCAGCGCATCGGCCTGAAACATGTAGCCCGCGCGCCGGTTGATTCCGTGGAGCGGCTCGCCGAACACGCTGACCGTACCCGACGACGGCGTCAGCAAACCCGCGCCGATGTTCAGCAGCGTGGACTTGCCGCAACCGGTCGGCCCGACCACCGACACGAACTCGCCCGGTGCGATACGCAACGTGGTGTCCTTGACCGCCGTGTAGCGCTGCGTGCGCTTATCGCGCGCGGCGAACGTGCAGGTGATGTTGTCGAGCGACAGGGCGGCAACGGTCATCGTTCGGCTCGCTTTTTCTTCGAGGATCGGATTCTGCGGTTGAGGTCGCCGGGCGAGCGCGCACGCGCGCCGGCCTCGCCGTCTTGCACGCCGGCTTTACGACTTGACCGTCGTCAACGCCTTCTTGACGAAGTCATTGGTCCACGCCTTCGACAGATCGATCGGCTTGCCCTGGATGTTCGGATCGAACGCCTGCAATGTTTTTAGCGACGTCGCGGGACCGTCCGCCGGCATCAGGCCATCGGGCGACATCGCTTCCTTCACGTGCTGCCACGCATCCAGATACACCGCGCGATCGCCAAGCAGATACCCTTCCGGCACGGTGCTGATCAATTCGCTGCCGGTCGCCGTCTGCAGCCATTTGAGCGCGCGCACCATCGCATTGGTCAACGCCTGGGTCGTGTTCGGATTCTTCGTGATAAAACTTTGCGATGCGTACAGGCACCCCGCCGGCATATCGCCGCCAAACACCGTGTGCGTATCGGCAAGCGTGCGCGTATCCGACACCACGCGGATATCGCCGGTGCGCTCGAGCCGCGTCATCACCGGATCGAGATTGGCGATCGCGTCGATCTGCCCCGACTGCAACGCCGCGATGGCGCCCGCGCCCGCTCCCACACCAATGAACGCGACGTCTTTCGCGCTCAGCCCCGCTTTCGCCAGCACAAAACTGGCCATGATCGACGTCGACGAACCCGGCGCGGTCACGCCGATCTTCTTGCCCTTGAGATCGGCGATCGACTTGTAGTTCGGCATGGTTTTCTTCGACACCGCGAGCACGATTTGCGGCGCACGACCCTGCAGCACGAATTCACGGAAGTACTGCTTTTGCGCCTGCAACAGCAGCGTGTGTTCGAACGCGCCGGACACGACGTCCGCGCTGCCGCCGACTGCTGCCTTCAGCGCTTGTGAGCCGCCCGCGAAATCGGAAATGTCGACGTCGAGCCCTTCGTCCCTGAAATAATTGCGACGCTCGGCAATGGTGAGTGGCAGGTAATAGAAAAGATTTTTGCCGCCAACCGCAATCGCGACTTTGCTGGTTTCCGGTTTGCCCTGCGCAAACGCGAGCGGTGTAGCGGCAAGCGTGGCGCCCGCGAGCGCTGCGCTTCCGGCGAGGAAGGTTCTGCGTTGCATGGTCTGTCGTCTCCAATCTTTTGTGGTGCGACTTTTTTGCCGCTCTGCGTCGCTCTTTACCGGCTACTTTTTTCGGGCGCTTCCTGAGTTTTTTCAGGCTCTTTTCCGGCCTTCTTTTCGGCTGTTTCTTTCGAACCACCGGGGTCTTTTGAGCCCGCTATCTGGTCGCCGCGTTGCATTGCGCTGCATTGCCCACGCGCACTTCGGATCAACTGGCTACACGGCGCGGCATCGTCAAAAGCCGCGCCGCGCGTCACACGATCTGTTGCGCGTGCAACCTCGCAATATCGTCTGCATCATAACCTAGCGATTGCAGGACTTCATCGGTATGTTCACCCAGTTCGGGACCCAGCCAGCGCGTCTGTCCCGGGGTCGCCGAGAGCTTCGGCGTCACTGCCGGGAGGGTGATTTCCTGACCGTCCTGCCACTTGAAGCGCTGAATCATCTGGCGTGCCATGAACTGCGGATCGGTGAACATATCCGCGACACTGTAGATGCGGCCCACCGGCACATCCGCCGCATTCAGCACCGCGAGCGCTTCGTCGATCGTACGGCTGGCGAGCCACGCGGCAATGGCACCGTCGATTTCCTGAGTACGCGGCACGCGCCCGTCGTTATGCGCAAGCGCCGGATCGTTCGCGAGATCGTCGCGTTCGATCGCCACCATCAGCCGTTTGAAAATCGGATCGCTATTGCCGCCAATCACGATGCTGCCGTCACGGCACGGATACGTATTCGACGGCACGATACCCGGCAGCGACGCGCCGGTGCGCTCGCGCACCATCCCGTACACGCCGTATTCGGGCACCACGCTTTCCATCATGTTGAAGACGGCTTCGTACAACGCGACGTCGACCACCTGCCCTTTGCCGCCGTTCACCTGCTTGTGATGTAGCGCCATCAACGCGCCGATCACGCCGTGCAGCGCAGCGATCGAATCGCCGATCGAAATGCCGATACGCGGCGGCGGCAAATCCGGATAACCGGTGATGTGACGCAAACCGCCCATCGATTCGGCAATCGCGCCGAATCCAGGCCGGTCGCGATACGGTCCGGTCTGGCCATAGCCAGACAGACGCACCATCACCAGCCCGGGGTTTTCCGCGGACAGCACGTCATAGCCAAGCCCCAGTTTCTCCAGCAACCCGGGCCGGAAATTTTCGACGACGATATCCGCCTCTTTGGCCAGACGCCGCACGATCTCCTTACCCTCTTCGGCCTTCAGATTGATCGTGACAGATTTCTTGTTGCGCGCCTGCACGGCCCACCACAATGACGTGCCGCCGACTTCCGGATAGAGCTTGCGCCATTTGCGCAGCGGATCGCCGCCTTTGGGGTCTTCGATCTTGATGACGTCTGCGCCGAACTCGCCGAGAAAGCGTGCGGCGAACGGGCCGGCGATCAGCGTGCCGAGTTCCAGCACCTTGACGCCGGCGAGTGGGCCTTGCGCGGGTTGAGACGCGGCACTCGCGTCTGATTCGGGGGTGGCGCTCATGTGTCTCCTTTCTTCTGGTCCCGACGATCGGACCTTTGACGTTGACGACGCGCACGGCATGCGTGCGCGGATTCTGCGGGGACGTGTGAAGCGGCTTTGGACATGCAGCGCTTGCGGAGCGTGGTGCTCGGTCTGATGCTCGACAGTTGGCGCGGGGCTGCTTCAGCAATCCTGCGCGCGATGCGTGTCGTGCATGTCATGCGCTAGAAAATCTGCAGCCGCCGCAGTTACATCGAACGGCGGTCGAGCATCGCGCGGGCAATCGTGCCCGCGTCGACATACTCGAGTTCGCCACCAACCGGCACGCCGCGCGCCAGACGAGTGACAGCGAGGCCACGCGCCTTGAGCGTCTGCCCGAGGTAATGGGCAGTCGCTTCGCCTTCGTTGGTGAAATTGGTGGCGAGCACGACCTCCGTGACGATGCCGTCCGACGCACGTTTGACGAGCCGGTCGAAATGAATCTCTTTCGGACCGATGCCGTCGAGCGGGCTCAGCCGCCCCATCAGCACGAAATACAGGCCCCGGTAAGTCATGGTCTGCTCGAGCATGATCTGATCGGCAGGTGTTTCGACGACGCACAGCAAAGTCGGGTCGCGCTCTTCGTCGAGACAGACCTCGCAGATCTGCGCTTCGGTAAAGGTGTTGCACTTTTCACAGTGTTGCAGATGCTCGGTCGCGAACAGCAACGAGCGGCCGAGTTTCGCGGCGCCATCGCGGTCGTGCTGCATCAGGTGATAGGCCATGCGTTGCGCGGACTTCGGTCCGACTCCGGGCAGCACGCGCAGCGCTTCGACGAGCGCCGACAAGGCGGAAGGTTGTTTCATGCGGAATCGGCGTCGAGGTGGATAGTGCCCGTGGATGCGGGTCGCGATGCGATGGTTGTTCGGCTAACGCCTGGCAGGCTGGCTGCGGATCATCAGTTGAAGAAACCTGATTGATGGACAGCATCAGGAAACCAAAGCGGACTAAATCGATTCGATCAATCTTTACGCGGGTGCAAAAGGCAAATCCGGCGCGGTCGATTGCTTGGTACTGCCTTGTTCTGCTTTGTTTTGCGGATTGGTTCGTCAGCGTTGACGGGTACGCGTCGATTCGTCCGTTCCTATCGGGCCTTCAACCGGACTCATGGTCTCAGGTTCAATTCCGCACGTTGAGGTTACAGATTCCGTTCGCGCCTGCGTCCAGCATTGGCCAAGCAGTTGCCGCGCATTTACGATTCGCGCCGCGGCGATATTGGCAATATCTGCCACGGCGCCCGGCCCCCTTGCGGCGGCCTCGTTCGGAATCAGAACGGCATTTTGAAGCCCGGCGGCAGCGGCAGGCCCGAGGTCATGCCGCCCATTTTTTCTGCGGCGGTGGCTTCAGCCTTGCGCACGGCGTCGTTGAACGCAGCGGCGACGAGGTCTTCCAGCATGTCCTTGTCGTCGGCGAGCAGGCTCGGGTCGATCGATACGCGGCGCACGTCGTTCTTGCAGGTCATCGTCACCTTCACGAGACCGGCGCCCGACTGCCCCTCGACTTCGATCAGAGCGAGTTGCTCCTGCATCTTCTTCATGTTTTCCTGCATCTGCTGGGCTTGTTTCATCAGCCCGGCGAGTTGACCTTTCATCATGGACATGCTCCTTCTTGATAGCTTGAGATCTGGAAATCAGGCGCGCTTATAAAGCTAGCGCGGCGAATCAGTGGACCGGTGATGCGCCATTCGAGGCGGCGTCCGGGGTAATCGGGCGAATCGAGCCGGGCACGATGCTCGCACCGAACTCGCGGATCAGCGACTGCACGAACGGATCGGCACCGATCTCGCGCTCGGCGTCCCGTTGACGCTGTGCGCGGGTCGCCGCGTCGTGCGCGGCGGCGGTACGGCGCGCGACCCCGACTTCGACCAGCACCTCGATATTCAGGCCGAGCCTGTCGGCGAGCGCGGCTTTCAGTTTAGCGACCTGCGACGCTTCCGCGTACTGCGGAACGGGCACGTTCAGCTTCAGCGTATTGCCTTCGAGCGCCATCAATTCGCTGTTGAACGCGAGCTGATACGAAATGCCCTTGAGCGGCAGATCGACGGCAAGCGCCGGCCAGTCACCGTCAAAGCCGAGCGGATCGAGCGGCACGGCAGGCGGCAGCGGACGCGAGTCGGCCGCAGGCGCCGGCGAGGATGCGGGCGCGGCGTTCACGCGAACGTCGTCCGGACCACGATCGAACACCGGCATGTAGTTGTCGTCGGGCGGACCGAAATAGCCGTCGTCCGATGCCGAAATCGGCATGTAGTCGTCTGGCGGAATGTCGTCCCACGGCGGAATCGACGAGCCGTTTTGCTCGGCGCTGTTGCTGTGGCCGTTGCCGTTGCGCGCGGCCGCCGACGGCTGCGGACGCGCGGCGGGCGCTGTATCCTGCTGCGGCGCGCGGCGCGCGGCATCGGGCGTCGGCACCGGAACGACCGTGCGCGGCGTGACGGGTTTAAGTGCGACCGGCGTAGCCGGCGCAGCGGCCTTCGCGGCAGATGCAGCGGCGCCAGCACGGCCGCGATCCGATGATACTTTCAGGCCTGCGCTGCGCAACACGTCGAGTGCGGCGCTCGCGCCGCCTGCTCGACGCGGTGCGAATCCGTCCGCGGGCGAAGGCTCACGCGATGCCGCGACCGCCTCTGTGCGCGCGAATGCTGCCGCGGCGGGGGCGGTCAACGCAGAGGCCGGCGCCGTGTCGAGGGAAGGCGACTCTACCGAGGCTTCATTGGCAGTTCGAGCGTTGAATTCGTTCGCAACCGGGCCGGCCGGAACTGCGCCGGTAGTCGCTGCAGCGGGTTCGTCGTCCCACGGGGCCAACGCATGCATGCTGGAAACCCCGGACCGCGTATCGACCGCTGCCGCCGCAGGCGCGCTACCCGATGAGTGCGGGGTTGCTGCGTCTTGCCCGGAAAACGTCGTTGCGGTTCGCTCTGCGCCAGTCGACTCCTGCGCGCCACGCTCTGCGGCGAGTGCATTCAACTCAACAGAATCACCGGGTACAACACCGTCGTTCGCTACGTTGTTCGAAGAAGCGTTGCCAGCGGATTGCGTATCACGTACCGGCGCAATAGCACTCGCCGCCGGAGCAGCCGCACGAGGCGCGGAAGCCGGCAACGCAGCGACAGTCGCCGCACCCGCACGCCGGCCACCCGCTCCACCGGCAGCACCCGGCTGCCCCGCCGAACGGGCACCGCCACCCACCGCGCCACCACCGCCCGTAGGCGCCGGCTCGAACGCCAGCATCCGCAGCAGGGTCATCGTGAAACCGGCGTATTCATCCGGCGCAAGACCCAACTCGCTTCGACCAATTGTCGCGATCTGATAGAACAACTGCACCCGCTCGGCACTGAGCGCCTCGGCGAAGCGCCGCAGGTCAGCCGCTTCCGGCCACTCGTCCAGCACCGAAGACGGTGCGAACTGCGCCCAGGCGATCCGATGCAGCAGGCTCGCCAGATCCTGTAGCGCGGTCGAGAACGACAGGCTGCGCAACGCCATCTCGTCGGCCACTGCCAGCACCGCGGCACCGTCGCCGTCGGCCAGCGCGTCGAGCAGACGGATCAGATAGCTTTGATCGAGCGCGCCAAGCATGCCGCGCACGGCTTCTTCATTGACCTGGTTCGCCGAATAGGCAATCGCCTGATCGGTCAGCGACAGCGCGTCGCGCATCGACCCATCAGCCGCGCGCGCCAGAAGACGCAGCGCCTGCAAGTCATATGGCACATTCTCTTCGCCGAGAATGTGCTCGAGATGCGACACGATATGCCCGGCCGGCATCTGCTTCAGATTGAACTGCAAACAGCGCGACAGCACCGTGACCGGAATTTTCTGCGGATCAGTGGTAGCAAGAATGAATTTGACGTGCGGCGGCGGTTCTTCCAGCGTCTTCAACATGGCGTTGAACGCGTGGTTGGTCAGCATGTGCACTTCGTCGATCATGTAGACCTTGAAGCGTGCGTCGACCGGCGCATACACAGCACGTTCGAGCAGCGCCGCCATCTCGTCGACACCGCGATTACTCGCCGCGTCCATTTCCACGTAATCGACAAAGCGACCTTCGTCGATCTCACGACACGCGCGACACACACCGCACGGCGTAGAAGTCACGCCGGTTTCGCAATTCAGCGCCTTGGCGAAGATGCGCGACAGCGTGGTTTTGCCGACGCCGCGTGTGCCGGTAAACAGATAGGCATGGTGCAGACGGCCGCCGTCGAGCGCGTGCGTGAGCGCGCGCACCACGTGCTCCTGTCCGACGAGCGAAGCAAAATCCTTCGGCCGCCATTTGCGTGCGAGAACTTGATAGGTCATCGGGAAATTGTATCAGTAACAATGCCGCCGAAAACCGAAACCAGATGGCATAGGAACGCGTGTTGCCGCTTCATTGAAGGAGCCTAACGGATCTATAGAAAAAAATAGAGCGAGCGCGAAACCGATACGGAAGACGCAATTGCGACAGGTTCAGACGAACCATGACGACAAGGCCAAGGATAAAACCGGAGATGAGAGATTGCGGAAGAACACCGCAAAGAAAAACAGAAAAAGGAAGGTGACGAGCCCGACCCTCGGCACTGGTGGAAAACGGCTGTGGCTGCTTCGTTCCCGACCTGACCAGATTGACCATCCCTCCATGCGAGGAGGCCCGTCACGAAACATTCTATCACCGCTTGGCCGATCGCGCGACTGTTAATACGAGCAAACCGACATCGACGCGTTGAATCAGGCTCTTCGCACCATATAGTCGCTATCACCGATAGTACATTCGGAAGCCACTTGAGTTCGCGTCGCCCGCCTCCAGATAAGCAGCGTCGCAGTGATCGAAACAGGATGGCACTTCACCGGCAGCCGTTGGCCCCACTGCCCCTGATGAGTACTATCGCCCCCGGCAACGCATAGCGAATTAAGCTAAACTGCCGTACGGATGACCCGCAAGCGTGAGCTTTCCGCCCGTCCCGGGCAGTTTTCAACGGTTCGGGCATGGGTTGGCAAGATCGCAGTTTGCGGCAAAGCGAACGGAAGTTTCCTTAGGTTTTGACGTATCGTGGCGAGCAATTCAGGCGGGCCTCGAACCGATAGAGGTATTCATACAATGAGCGAACAAATCAAGCATATTAGCGACGCATCGTTCGAACAGGACGTCGTTAAATCCGATAAACCCGTGCTGCTCGATTTCTGGGCTGAATGGTGCGGTCCGTGCAAGATGATCGCGCCGATCCTCGACGAAGTCGCGAAGGATTATGCCGATCGTCTGCAAATCGCCAAGATCAATGTCGACGAACATCAATCGACGCCGGTCAAGTTCGGCGTGCGCGGCATCCCCACGCTGATCCTGTTCAAGAACGGCGCTGTCGCCGCTCAAAAGGTTGGCGCATTGTCGAAGTCGCAACTCACCGCGTTCCTCGACGGCAACCTGTAAAGCGGCACGCATCGGCGCGCTCCAGGTCCCTCAAGACCCACGAGCGCACTGGTTCGGGGCGTGTTGTCAACCGGCAACACGCCTGACAAGAAAGATGCCATGCCGTCGCACTGGCGGAAATTGGCGTGTGCTATGCTAGAATCCGCAAAACGTCGAAAAGACGTGTAAGTCCTTGAGCGGTTCCGCTCACCTCCTCCCAGATTTCATTTCGTCGCACCTTCTCCTGCGGGTTCTCCGTATGCATTTATCCGAGCTTAAGACTCTGCACGTCTCCGAATTGATCGAGATGGCCAATGGCCTCGAGATCGAAAGTGCGAACCGCCTGCGCAAGCAGGAACTGATGTTCGCCATTCTAAAAAAACGCGCCAAAACGGGCGACACGATCTTCGGCGACGGCACGCTCGAAGTGCTGCCGGACGGCTTCGGCTTCCTGCGTTCGCCGGAAACCTCGTACCTCGCCAGCACGGATGATATTTACATCAGCCCGTCGCAAATCCGCCGTTTCAACCTGCATACGGGCGACACGATCGAAGGTGAAGTGCGTACGCCGAAAGACGGCGAGCGCTATTTCGCGCTGGTGAAGGTGGACAAGGTCAACGGCCAGCCGCCGGAAGCCTCGAAGCACAAGATCATGTTCGAAAACCTGACGCCGCTGCACCCGAACAAGGTGCTGCTGCTCGAACGTGAAATGCGTGGCGAAGAAAACGTCACGGGCCGCATCATCGACATGATCGCGCCGATCGGCAAAGGCCAGCGCGGCTTGCTGGTGGCGTCGCCGAAGTCCGGTAAGACCGTAATGCTTCAGCACATCGCACACGCGATCAAGCAGAACCATCCCGACGTCGTGCTGTTCGTGCTGCTGATCGACGAACGCCCTGAAGAAGTGACCGAAATGCAGCGTTCGGTGGCCGGCGAAGTGATCGCCTCCACGTTCGACGAACCGGCTGCGCGTCACGTGCAAGTTGCCGAAATGGTGATCGAAAAAGCCAAGCGCCTCGTCGAAATGAAGAACGACGTGGTGATTCTGCTCGACTCGATCACGCGTCTCGCGCGTGCGTACAACACCGTCGTGCCGGCCTCGGGCAAGGTGCTGACGGGTGGTGTCGACGCCAACGCGCTGCAACGTCCGAAGCGCTTCTTCGGCGCGGCTCGCAATATCGAGGAAGGCGGTTCGCTGACCATCATCGGTACGGCACTGATCGAAACCGGCAGCCGCATGGACGACGTGATCTACGAAGAGTTCAAGGGCACCGGCAACATGGAAGTGCACCTGGAACGTCGCCTTGCTGAAAAACGTGTGTACCCGTCGATCAACCTGAACAAGTCCGGCACGCGCCGTGAAGAACTGCTGATCAAGCCCGAAGTGCTGCAAAAAATCTGGGTGCTGCGCAAGTTTATTCACGACATGGACGAAGTCGAATCGATGGAATTCCTGCTCGACAAGATTCGTCAAACGAAGAGCAACTCCGAGTTCTTCGACATGATGCGCCGTGGTGGCGGTAGCTAAGTAGGCCATAGCCCGGCCGAAGTAGCTGAATCAGCCGCCTCGCATAGAAAAGCCGCTCGCTACCAACGAGCGGCTTTTTTTCGTCTGCTCGTTTTGTTGTTTCCGGTATCGCGGAAAAGTCCGCTCGATGAACCTGGAACTTGCCCGCAACATGAACGTGAACGTACACGTTGGAGTACAATGCGACCCACCCGTCATGCCTGAAATACCTTATGTCAAAGGACTCGCCCGCCCTGCTCACCGTACGCGACGCCGCTGAACGCCTCGGCGTTACGCCACGTACGCTGAAGTATTACGAGGAGCGCGGACTCGTATCTCCTACCCGCAGCGAAGGCCGTTACCGGCTGTATGACGAGGAGGACCTGAAGCGCTTCGCTCGTATTTTGCGTTTGCGCTCGCTGGGTTTTTCGCTTCACGGCATAACCGAAATGCTTAAGCGCCCGCTTGAATCCGTCGACGGCGGGCATCGTTTTTCGACCGAATCGTTGCAACAGATTCGAGACGCAATTGCCCAGCAGGTCGAAGCGCTCGACGCGCGCATCGAAACGATGCGCCGCGAGTTGAAGGAAGCGCAAAAGCTACGCGCCGAACTGAGTCCCGACCTCGACTATCTCGAACGACGTCTCGCTGGTGAAAATGCGGACACATTGCTTGAGCAACGGCGCAGCGCCGCGGCGAAAGCGGCGACGACCGCGAAAGCCTCCAACACCGGGAGGTCGGCTAAAGCGGCTGGTACGGCCAATGCGGCTGACGCAACGTCAGCAAGACGCGCCAAAAAACCTCACAAAACCGAACCGAACAACACCACGCCGGGCGAATCCACGCCGGGCAAATCCACGCCGGACGAGTCGTCATGAACCCAGCGTCGTCCCGCGTGGCGCTATTCAGCGTCGAAAAACTACGCGGCGATTTCTTCCCGTGGGTGCTGGCGGTCGTCACCGGTCTCGACTACTTCGACAACTCGATCTTCTCGTTTTTTACCAGCTATATCGCCGGCGGCATCAACGCGTCGCCCGATGAACTCGTGTGGGCGTCGAGCGCTTACGCGGTCGCAGCGGTGCTCGGCATCCTGCAGCAGCAATGGTGGGTCGACCGCTTTGGCTACCGGCGCTACGTGGCCGGCTGCATGCTGCTCTATTCCGCTGGCGCGGTGGCCGCCGCGCTCTGCGAATCGTCGATTGAACTTGCACTCGCACGCGGTTTTCAAGGCTATTTCATCGGCCCGATGATGGGTACTTGCCGCATCCTGATCCAGATGAGCTTCACCCCACAACAGCGGCCTGCGGCAACGCGCGCGTTTTTGCTGTTGATCGTGCTATGCAGCGCACTCGCGCCGTTGATCGGCGGCCAACTGGTCGCGCATTTCGACTGGCGCGCATTGTTTGCGTGCACAGCGCCTATCGGCGTTCTGTTTGCCGTGCTGGCTTTGCTCGCGCTTCCCGACGCCGGCAGCCGTCAGCCCGAAGAACGCGGAACCGCGCATTTCTGGCCGTACCTGATCTTCGCGTTCGCGCAAGGCGCGTTGCAAATCGTCATGCAGCAGGTGCGCTTCCAGCTGTTTAGCGCGTCGCCGGGACTGATCATGCTGACGGTCGCCGGCATCGGTGCACTCGCCTGGTTCGTGTATCAGCAGTGGCACCATCCGTCACCGCTGATGCGACTGCACGCGCTGCGCGAGAAAGTCTTCCAGGTCGGCCTCGTGCTGTACATGTTCTACTACTACATCTCGACCGTATTCAGCTATCTGATCTCGCGCTTTCTCGAAAGCGGTCTCGGCTATCCGGTCGAAAACGCGGGTCAACTGGTCGGCGTGACGTCGCTGATTTCCGCGAGCGCGCTGTTAGTCTATCTGCGCTATGCGAAGCTGTTGCCGCGCAAGAAATGGATCATCGTGCCGGGCTTCGCGGTAGCCGCGTTCGCCGCCGCGTGGATGACGCGCATGGCGCCGAATGTCGGCGAGGCGGCGCTGATCGTACCGCTGTTATTACGCGGGCTGCTGTTGCTGTTCATCGTCTTGCCGGTTGCCAATCTGACGTTCAGAATCTTTGCAATCGAGGAGTTCACGCACGGCTACCGGCTCAAAAACATCGTGCGGCAATTGACGATCTCGTTCGCCACCGCTTCGGTGATCATCGTCGAACAGCATCGGCAGGCATTGCATCAAACCCGCCTGGCGGAGTTCGTGAATCCGTACAATCCATTGTTCCAGAACACGCTTGCCACGTTGACAAACGGCTTTGCCGGCAATGGTCATTCAGCGTCCCAAGCGCACTCGCTGGCGATCGTCGAGATTAGCCGGATGGTCACCCAGCAGGCCAGCTTTCTGGCGTCGCTCGACGGCTTCTATTTTCTGATTGGCATTGCGATTGTCGGCGGCATGTTTGCCGCGTGGCAGAAACAGATCGACTAAGGGTTTCATCGGACCATGCTCTCGAAACTCACTCAATGGCTGGGCACCCGGCGGCGCGACCGCGCGCTGCGCGATTACGCGATCGACGACGCCTTGTGGCAAGCCACGCTCGACGGCCTGCCGTTTCTCGCGTGGCTCGACGCGCCGGACCTCGAGCGCCTGCGCGAGTTGACCAGCCTGTTCATCGCGCAAAAGGAATTTTCGACCGCGCACGAGCTCGAGTTGACCGACGCGATGACGGTAGCGATCGCCGCGCAGGCATGCCTGCCAGTGTTGAATCTGGATCTCGACCTGTATCGTGGCTGGGTCGGCGTGATTGTCTACCCCGGCGAGTTCGTGATCCGCAAGACCGTCGAAGATGAAGACGGCGTCGTGCACGAAGTCGAACACGACGCGAGCGGTGAAGCATGGGAAGGCGGTCCGGTGGTGTTGTCGTGGGAAGACGCGCAGATGACAGACGGCGCAGAGGCCTACAACGTCGTGATCCACGAATTCGCGCACAAGATCGACATGCTGAACGGCGAAGCGGATGGCCACCCGCCGCTGACGCGCCGCTGGCACGCGCCGCTCGATTCGCAGGCCTGGAGCGACGTGTTCGACGCTGCGTACGACCACTTCTGCGCGAAGGTCGACGCGGTGCCGGAGCGTCGTTGGCTGCGTTTCGAGCGCGAATCGTTGATCGATCCCTACGCAGCGGACCATCCGTCGGAATTTTTTGCCGTGTGCAGCGAAGCGCTGTTCGTGAAACCGCATGCGTTCGAGGCGGAATATCCGGAGCTTTACCGGTTGCTGGCTCGCTATTACCGGCAGGATCCGGCGCGAGTTGGGGTTGCGTTCGCTCAGGGGTAGCGCCGGAAGGCGTTGCGACCCAGCCGCTAACGCCCGCCGTATAAGGCCCGCAGCCGGTTCACGTTGATCGCGTACGGCCCGCCCGGCCACGCGCCGAAACACCCCCGATTCCTCGCGGAAAGCCGGCATAAAAGTCGCCAAGCAACTGATTTTCTGGCATAATCGCCGTTTTTCGACCACAGGCAAGTGGCTCGCGCCTAGATGCTGTCCGCTCAAACGCGGCTGCTCGCGGGTTGGCTACCGCCAGATTAAAGGAAAGACCATGAAAGAAGGCATTCACCCGGATTACCGCGAAGTCCTGTTCGTCGACATGTCGATCGACTTCAAGTTTGTCACGCGCTCGACCATCCTGACGCGTGAAACCGCCGAATTCAACGGCAAGACCTACCCGCTCGCCAAGATCGAAGTGTCGTCGGAATCGCATCCGTTCTACACCGGCCAGCAAAAGATCATGGACACGGCAGGCCGCGTCGAGAAGTTCAACAAGAAGTTCGGTTCGCGCGCTACCGGCAAGGCAGCAGCGAAGTAATACCCGCCTCGTCGCCGGTTTTACCGGCAGCGAAGGAGCAAAAAAGGGCAGCGCAAGCTGCCCTTTTTTGTCGCCTGGCGGATCTGCCCGCCGGTTCGATCCGCCGATTCAAACCGGTTAATCCGGTCGTTTAGTGCGTCGCAGTTCAGCAGTGAAGAACCCAGGGGCCGTCCCGCCCCGCGTCCGGCGCCGTGTAACAGCTTTCACAACCACGTTGCGGGCCGTTACCAGCCGTGACGTGCATTGCATCGCACGACTACAATGCCGGATGCTCCAAAGGGGCCATTCCAGCCGGACATGCCGTCCGGTCCCGGCAGCATCGCTTATCCAATATCAACATACCGCATGAGACCTGTCGTTCGTCTGACTGCCTCCGCGACCAGTGCGCTACCGCGCTGGCTGCTGCTGACCATCTGTATCGTCTACGCGGCGTTCGGGCTATTCGGCCGCGATCCGTGGAAGAACGAGGACGCAGCCGGTTTCGGTGTCATGTGGACCATGGCGAACGGCAGCGCACACGACTGGCTTCTGCCGAATCTGGTCGGCAAATACATGACCGAAGACGGCCCGCTCGGCTACTGGCTCGGCGCCAGCGCAATCCGCGCGCTCGGGCCCTGGGTCGATGCAAGCAACGCGTCGCGTGTCTTTACCGGCCTGCTGTTCTGTGCGGGCTGCGCGTTCGTCTGGTACGCCGCCTATCTGCTCGGCCGCCGCGCCGAAGTGCAGCCGTTCAAATATGCGTTCGGCGGCGAACCGGAACCGCGCGACTACGGCCGCACGCTCGCCGACGGCGCACTGCTGATCCTGCTCGCCTGCTTCGGCCTGGCCGAACGCGGCCACGAAACCACACCGCAACTCGCGCAGTTCGTCGGCATAGCCATGCTGGTGTACGGGCTCGTGCGGATGATCGACAAACCGGTGCAAGGCGCGGCGATCTGGGGCCTCGCGCTCGGGCTCGTCACGCTGGCAAGCAGTCCGGTGCTGGTCGCCGCGCTGCTGGTCGGCACGCTGGCAATGAGTGTGATCGTGCGCGAGGGGCGCTCCCGCTGGCTGCTGCTGGCGGGCTTGCCGGTCGCGCTGGTGGTGTCGGTATCGTGGCCGATCGCCGCCCTCGCCGCCTTTCCCGACGACGCCGTCTGGTATCTGAATCAATGGCTGCACGTCAGCCTGACTTCGTTCGCGGGGCCGCCCGGCTCGGTTGCGGCGTATGCGTTGAAAAACCTCCCGCTCTTCACCTGGCCGGCATGGCCGTTGGCCGTATGGGCGTGGTTTAGCTGGAAGGGCCTGCGGCGCGCGCCGCACGTGGCGATTCCGCTGTCGGTGATCGGGCCGCTGCTGGTGCTGGTGATCCTGCAGAGCCATCAGTCGAACCGGCTGTACATGCTGTTGCTGCCGCCGCTCGCGGTGCTCGCCACCTTCGCGTTGCCCACGCTCAAGCGCGGCGCAATCAACGCGATCGACTGGTTCGCGCTGCTGAGCTTCACGATTCTCGGCAGCTTTGTGTGGCTGGTGTACGTGGCGGGGCTGACCGGCTTTCCGCATCCGCTGGCCCGCAACCTCGCGCGTCTCGCGCCGGGGTTCTCGCCGCAGTTCAAGATTCTGTCGTTCGTGTGCGCGGTTGCCGTGACGGTGTGCTGGTTCGTGCTGGTACGCTGGCGCCTCGCGCGTCATCCGAAAGTCTTGTGGCGCAGCGTGGTGCTCTCCAGCGCCGGAACGACGCTGATGTGGGTGCTGCTGATGACCTTGTGGTTGCCGGTCGTCAACTACAGCCGGACCTATAAAGACGTCGCCGAGCAGATCGCAAGTCATCTGCCGGACGACTACACCTGTATTTCGCCGGTCCGGCTCGGCAACGCGCAGATCGCCACGTTCGCTTATTTCGGCGACATGCATTTCTCGTTCGACCAGGATTGCGACGTGATCCTGCGCCAGGACGCGACGGAGTACGGCGACCCGAGCGCGATGCCCGACTACATCTGGAAGCTGGTGTGGGAAGGCCGCCGTGTGGCCGACCGCGACGAACGCTTCCGGCTATACGTGCGGATCGACCGGCCCAAGCCGCCCATCGTGAAGCGCCGCACCTACCACAAGCCGGTCGACTGATCATGTTCGCCGATGCGAGAAAAATCGCCGGACTGGCGTGGCCGGTATTGATCGGCCAGCTGGCGATCATCGCGTTCGGCGTGATCGACACCGCGATGGTCGGCCGCTACTCCGCGGTCGATCTGGCCGCACTCGGCCTCGGCTCGTCGATCTATATTTCCGTCTACATCGGGCTGACCGGCATTCTGACCGCCCTTCAGCCGATCACCGCGCAACTCTACGGCGCGGGCCGCGACACCGAAATCGGCGAGGAAGTCCGCCAGTCGTTATGGCTCGCGCTCGCGCTGAACGTGATCGGTTTTCTGATCCTGTTTTTTCCCGAGCCCATTCTGCATCTGGCGCGCGTGCCCGACGCGCTGCACGAGCGCACGCTTGCGTATCTGCGGATTCTGGCTTTTGGTCTGCCGGCCGGCCTCATTTTCCGGATTTACAGTTCGATCACCAATGCAGTGGGTCAACCGCGGCTCGTGATGATCCTGCAGGTCGGTGCGCTGTTGCTGAAGTTTCCGCTCAACACCTGGTTTATTTTCGGCGGATGGGGTGTGCCGGCACTCGGCGGACCGGGTTGCGCACTGGCCAGCACAGCGATCAACTGGGGGCTGGCGACGGTCGGCATGGTGCTGCTCACGCGCGTCGACGTGTTCAGGCCGTTCGCGATCTTCGCCCATTTCTGCTGGCCGGTCTGGCGACGCCAGGCCGCGCAGTTACGGCTCGGTATTCCGATGGGTTTGTCGTATCTGATCGAAGTGACGTCGTACACGTTCATGGCGCTGTTCATCGCGCGTTTCGGAACGACGACGCTTGCCGGACATCAGATCGCCGGCAACATCGGCGCGGTCTTGTATATGACACCGCTGTCGATCGGCATCGCCGCGTCGACGCTGGTCGCCCAGGCGCTCGGCGCCGGACGGCCGGAAG
The DNA here is from genome assembly GCF_904848625.1 of Paraburkholderia metrosideri. Classification (GTDB taxonomy): domain Bacteria; phylum Pseudomonadota; class Gammaproteobacteria; order Burkholderiales; family Burkholderiaceae; genus Paraburkholderia; species Paraburkholderia metrosideri. Next base: position 383,060 of record NZ_CAJHCP010000001.1, on the reverse strand, counting down.
CGGCTCGCACGTTATCGCGGCACGGCATTGTGATGGCGGTGTCGATCGCCTGCTGCTATGGCGCGATTATGCTGGTGCTGCGGCCTTACATCATCAAAGGCTATACGCCGGATGCGCAGGTCATGACGGCCGCGATGCCGCTGGTGCTGATCGTCATCTGCTATCACCTGTTTGATGCATTGCAGATCACGACCGCGTTCGTGCTGCGCGCCTACAAGGTAGCGGTCGTGCCGACGGTGATCTACGCGGTCGCGTTGTGGGGTGTGGGGCTCGGCGGCGGATATCTGCTGGGCTTCGATGTGGGCGGCGTCATACCCGAATGGCTCACCGGCGCGCGGGGTTTCTGGGTCGCCAATACGGCCAGTCTGGCGATTGCCGGAGTGGGCTTGCTGATTTACTGGCGGGTGGTCAGTGAGCGGTATCTGCGGGCAGATGCGACGCAGGCGGTGGATCCGGCGGTGTGAAGGGCGTGGCGTTCGGGCGGCCCTGTTGTGGTGCGTAGACCGGGGATGGTCGTTGAAGAGCCGTCCATGGTTTGAGATCGCGGTTTGCCCAATCGCACCCTCGCCAACGCCTGAAAGCCCTTCTCTGGTAAACGGATGTTTGGGGCGAACCGCCGAGGCCAGCATCGTGGTATTCCCTCAACAATGACGGTTAGTTGCGTTATAGGCAGTCTAAAAAAGCGGCCAGGAAATCAGATAGCCGCCGGTTTAATCTGCGTGGAAATCACACCGCCTCGGCACTCACCGGGTCCGCGATCTGGGCCGTCTGCGCCCGCCCCGTCTCATCACCCGTCGCCCCGATCCGCTCGAAAACCTCCTTCGCCGCAAACAACCCATTCAAGGCCGCCGGAAAGCCAGCATACAAGGCCATCTGCATCAACACCTCGACAATCTCCTCGCGGGTGCAGCCGACATTCAACGCCGCCTCGATATGCACCTTCAATTGGGGTTGCGCGCAGCCGAGCGTGGCCAGAGACGCAATCGTCGCGATTTCGCGTGAGCGCAAATCGAGCTGCGGCCGGCTGTAAATATCGCCGAAGGCAAATTCGATCAGCAGACGGCCAAACTCCGGCGCAATCGGCGCGAGCGCGGCAATCACCTGTTCCCCTGCTGAGCCGTCGATTTCCTTCAGCTTGTCCCAGCCTCGGGTGTAGCGATCGTTGTGTGAGTTGTTCACGGTGAGTCCTTTTCCGAAAGTGAAGTCGATGGAGTGTCAATCTGCCGTGTCACATCACTGTGCGCAGTACCGTGCCCGGCCACCTCGTCCTCGTAGTACGCGATCTTGTCGACGATCGCGCCGAGGTTCAGTTGCAACTCGGCAATCCGCGCCAAAACCGCATCCCGGTGCGCCATCAGCAGATCGCGGCGGGCGGCCTGGGTCGACCGACCTTGTGCGCGTAATGCCGCGAACGCCTGCATTCCGGCGATCGGCATACCGGTCGCCTTCAGACGCATCAGGAAACGCAGCCAGTCGAGATCGGCCGGCGAATACAGCCGATGCCCCGACTGCGTGCGCCCCACTGGCCGGATCAGCGCGGCCTGTTCGTAATAGCGCAGCGTGTGAGTGGACACGCCGATCGTTTCGGCAACCTGACCAATGGTGAGCGCGGTGGCGTTATTTGACATGACAGACTCAGGTTAGGACTTCGAGTGCACTCTAAGTCAAGCGTCCGTGAATGTCTTCATCGAGGTCATTTGTCTGGGTTGTCATTTTTTATGACTTACGGCATTAATCGATAAACTCAGATCAGCCTAATGCCAAAGCAAAAGGTTTAAATATTGTCCGGACTGATTTACTTGTCATGAATCGATCGGTATAAATCATCGGCGTTCGCAAATAAGGGCTCACGATTTGTCCTATGCTTAAGCGCAACGCCTGCTGACAGAATGCGTCGTCCGTTCCCGGCTAACTTTTTTGCCCTCAATGGAGTGCTTGCCATGCTGAAGAAGCTTTTAATGCTTTGCGTTGCTTTGGCTTTGTCGCTGTCGGCCGGATTCGCGGCTGCGGTCGAAGTCAATTCCGCCGATCAGGCTGCGCTCGAATCGGTCAAGGGTATTGGGCCGGTGCACGCCAAGGCGATCATCGACGAACGCACGAAGAATGGGCCATTCAAGGACGCCGGCGATCTTGCCACCCGCGTCAAGGGCATCGGCACCAAATCAGTCACGAATCTCGAAGCGGCGGGCTTGACGATCAACGGCTCCTCCGCGCCGCCGAGCGGCGTCAAGGCCGCGCCGAAGTCCACTAGCACGGCGAGCACCAAGGCGGCGCCAGCGGCGACGACTGCCGCGCCCGCCACCACGGCAGCCACCACGACGACGGCAGCGCCCGCAGACGCCGCGTCCGGCACCAAAAAGTCGAAGAAGAAGAGCAAGGCCGCGGCATCCGAAGCAGCGGCGTCCGCACCGGCGGCAACCACAGCCGCAACAGCAGCAGCGGCGCCCGCTGATGCGTCGGGCACCAAGGCATCGAAGAAGAAGGCGAAGAAGAGCAAGGCCGCATCGGCTGCGGCGGCCTCGAGTTAAGCGTAGCGGCAGCGCAGAGAACACGTACGTACAAGGAACCGGCAGCAGGCCACGCGAGACGCGCATGATCCACGACCCATGTGATGCTCGTGCTGGCGTCGACACCACCCTGCTGCCTTCCTTTCCACCGCGCCGCGCAGTCGCGCGGCGTTTTCACCCGCTGACACGTCAATCACGAGTCGGCATTCAAGAGAGAGCGTCATGAGCCTACTCGACACTATCGGTTCCCTGATTGGGAAATCCCCTGAAGGCGGTGGCCAGCAGCAACTGGTTTCGGCCGCACTCGAATTCGTCAACAACCAGCCAGGCGGCCTGAATGGGCTGATCGAACGCTTCAAGGAAAAAGGCCTCGGCGACGTGGTGACGTCGTGGGTCAGCAACGGCGAAAATCAGCCGATTGCACCGGATGCGCTGCATAGCGTGCTCGGCTCCGACGCCGTCACTAATCTCGCGGCGAAAGCCGGTGTGCAACCGGATCAGGTTACCGGTCTGCTGTCGCAAATCCTGCCGCATGTGGTCAATGCCGCGACGCCGGAAGGCGAAGTGCCGGCCGAGGGCAAACTGAACGCGACGACCGTGCTGGGCGCGCTCGGCGGGCTGTCGGCGCTGTTCGGCGGCAACAAGAGCACGTAATTTTGCGTAGATGCGCAGATGCGTAGATGTCACCCCGCTTTTTGCCTGACGTGAAAAGCGGAGCGACACGCAAGGCGTGAGCAAAAAAAGAGGCAACGAAGTGACCTTCGTTGCCTCTTTTTGCCATACGGCCCGGAACAGCCAAACCGCCACTGTTCCTGACCTGGCCGCAGGCGCGTCGCTTAATGCACGACGCGGTCGAACACCAGCTTGCCGTCTTCCACTTCGACCGGAATCACATCCTTCGGACCGAACTTGCCGGCCAGGATCAGCTTGGCGACCGGGTTCTCGATCTCCTGCTGGATCGCGCGCTTCAACGGCCGCGCGCCGAACAGCGGATCGTAGCCAACCTTGCCGATGTGCTCCAACGCTTCGTCCGACACCAGCAGCTGCATGTCGAGCTTCGCGAGCCGTTCGTGCAGACGCTGCAACTGGATCCGCGCGATCGACTGGATGTTCGAGCGGTCAAGCGCATGGAACACCACGACGTCGTCGATCCGGTTCAGGAACTCGGGCCGGAAGTGCAGCTTCACCTCTTCCCAGACCGCGTCCTTGACCGCTTCCTGGGGCTCGCCGACCATCGCCTGGATCACCTGCGAACCGAGGTTCGACGTCATCACGATCACCGTGTTCTTGAAGTCCACGGTACGGCCCTGGCCATCGGTCATACGGCCGTCGTCGAGCACCTGCAGCAACACGTTGAACACGTCCGGATGCGCCTTCTCGATTTCGTCGAGCAGGATCACGCTGTACGGTTTGCGGCGCACGGCTTCGGTCAGATAACCGCCCTCTTCATAACCGACGTATCCCGGCGGCGCCCCAATCAACCGCGCGACGCTGTGCTTCTCCATGAACTCGCTCATGTCGATGCGGATCAGATGATCTTCCGAATCGAACAGGAACGACGCCAGCGCCTTGCACAGCTCGGTCTTGCCCACCCCGGTCGGGCCGAGGAACAGGAACGAACCATACGGACGGTTCGGATCCGCCAGACCCGCGCGCGAGCGGCGGATCGCGTCGGCCACTGCGCTGATCGCCTCGTCCTGACCAACCACGCGGTCGTGCAGCTTTTCCTCGATCTGCAACAGCTTTTCGCGCTCGCCCTGCATCATCCGCGAAACCGGAATACCGGTGGAACGCGACACGACTTCGGCGATTTCCTCCGCGCCGACCCGCGTGCGCAACAGACGCGGCCGCTGTGGATTGTTCTGCTCGACAGCCTCGGCCTGGGTCACCGCCTTCAACTGCGCTTCCAGTTCCGGCAACTTGCCGTACTGCAATTCGGCAACCTTTTCGAGCTTGCCTTCACGCTGCAAGCGCGTGATTTCCGCGCGGGTTTTCTCGATGTCTTCCTTCAGTTGCGCGCTGCCCTGCACCGCCGCCTTTTCCGCGGTCCAGATTTCTTCGAGGTCCGAATATTCGCGATTCAAACGCTCGATTTCTTCTTCGATCAGTTGCAGACGCTTTTGCGACGCTTCGTCCTTTTCCTTCTTGACCGCTTCGCGTTCGATCTTCAACTGGATCAGACGACGGTCGAGCCGGTCCATCTCTTCAGGCTTCGAGTCGATTTCCATCTTGATCTTCGACGCGGCTTCGTCGATCAGATCGATTGCCTTGTCCGGCAGGAAACGATCGGTGATGTAGCGATGCGACAGTTCCGCCGCCGCGACGATCGCCGGATCGGTGATGTCCACGCCGTGATGCAGTTCGTACTTTTCCTGCAAGCCGCGCAGGATCGCGATGGTCGCTTCCACCGACGGCTCGTCGACCAGCACTTTCTGGAAACGACGTTCGAGCGCCGCATCCTTCTCGATGTACTTGCGGTACTCGTCGAGCGTGGTCGCGCCGACGCAATGCAGTTCGCCGCGCGAGAGCGCCGGCTTCAGCATGTTGCCCGCGTCCATCGCGCCTTCGGCCTTGCCTGCACCGACCATCGTGTGGATTTCGTCGATGAAGACGATGGTCTGGCCTTCGTCCTTGGCGATGTCGCTGAGCACGGCCTTCAGCCGTTCTTCGAACTCGCCGCGGTATTTCGCGCCGGCCAGCAACGCAGCCATGTCGAGCGACAACACGCGCTTACCTTTCAGCGTTTCCGGCACTTCGCCGTTGACGATCCGCTGCGCCAATCCTTCGACGATCGCGGTCTTACCCACACCCGGTTCGCCGATCAGCACCGGATTGTTCTTGGTACGCCGTTGCAGGATCTGAATCGAGCGACGGATTTCGTCGTCGCGGCCGATCACCGGGTCGAGCTTGCCGGCCCGCGCCCGTTCGGTCAGGTCGACGGTGTATTTCTTCAGGGCTTCGCGCTGGCTTTCGGCGTCCTGGCTATGCACCTGCGAGCCGCCGCGCACCGCCGCAATCGCGCTTTCGAGCGACTTGCGTGACAGGCCGTGCTGGCGCGCGAGACGCCCGGCTTCGCCTTTGTCGTCCGCGACTGCGAGCAGGAACATTTCGCTCGCGATGAACGTGTCGTTGAGCTTTTGCGCTTCCTTGTCCGCCTGATTCAGCAAACCGGTCAATTCGCGGCCGATCTGCACGTTGCCGTCGGTACCCTTGACTTGCGGCAGACGCGTCATCGCGTCGTTCAACGCGGTTTGCAGCGCCTGCACGTGCACGCCGGCACGCGAGAGCAGCGAGCGAGCCGAGCCATCCTGCTGGGCGACGAGCGCCGACAGGACGTGAACCGGTTCGATATATTGATTGTCATGGCCGACGGCCAGACTCTGCGCATCCGAGAGCGCTTCCTGGAACTTAGTGGTGAGCTTGTCGATTCTCATCAAGAGACCTCCAATTTTCGATTACCACCAAATTGAGGCGTTTTCTTCAAGTTTCAAGCGCTTTTTTGCGCTCAAAGGCAACTATTTAACATTTGACGCGAAGGAACCACCTGCCCCAATTCAGGGAGCCGCCGCTGGGCTGCCGGCGGCGGCCGCGAGCGGCACGATAGGAATCACGCTGCTCAAACCGAGCAGCGCCGCGAGCGGCGCGTGCGGTTGCGCAACCTCGCCGATCGTATAACGGTCGAGTTCGGCGAGAAACGCATTGCTCGCGGCCTGAAGCGCGCCCCGCAGCTGACACTGCGAAGTGATCACGCACGCGCGCTGAACCCCGTGCTGGTCCGGCAGACACGACACCACGGCGAAATCGCTTTCCGTCGCGCGGACGACCTGGCCCACGGTCAGCAGGCGAGTTTGTTCCGCAATTCGCAATCCGCCATTGCGGCCGCGCACAGTCTCGACCCAACCGCGTTCGCCAAGCTGCTGCACGACTTTCATCAGATGATTCTTAGATATTCCGTACGCCTGCGAAATATCCTGAATGGTCGACAAGCCCGCGCCGCGAACGGCGAGATATAGCAGGACGCGTAGTGAGTAATCCGTATAGTCGGTGAGTCTCATAGGGCGGGTGTCACAATGCGTGCAAGTCGCGATCCGGAATTAACCGCGTCGGTGCAAGGGTTGCCGGGGGCCGCCGCTTCGCCCTAAGATGCGGGCATGACGCATGTTTGATTTTTCTGCGTTAGGTCAGGCGGGATTTTCTCTTGTTCTCTCGTTAGTAATGGTAGCGTTTCCCGCATAAACCATTCGTGCGAAAAGCAGGGTATTCGCGCCCTTCCTCATGTCGTTAAGACATCGTTTGACGCCATCTCCGACTGTCCTGGCGGACTTCACCGACATTCTGCCCAATGGGCGTCAGAAGCCGATTTTTTCTGGAATTTGCATGAACCCCTCTTTCCCCGCTGCGCCGGTGGTCGAGCGCGCCGCCGAGCCGACAGAAGCGAATATTCGCGACCTCGTCTACGGTTTCTATGACCGCGTTCGCGCGGATCCGCTGCTCGGCCCGGTTTTCGACGCGACGCTGGCCGGGCGATGGGACGATCATCTGCCGAAAATGTGTACGTTCTGGGGCAGCCTGGTGCTCGGGGCAAAACAGTATCGCGGCAACGTGCAGCAGGCGCATCAACCGATCGAGGGGGTCGAGCCACAGCATTTCAGCCGCTGGCTGTATCTGTTTCTGGACACGGTCGAATCGCGCTATCAGCCGGCGGCGGCGGTCAGGTTCATGGAACCGGCGCTGCGGATCGCGCAGAGCTTGCAATTGAGCCGTTTTGGCTGGGATTACAAGATTCCGGCCGAGCAGCAGGCGTTACTGGAGCGCGTGGCGCCTCGGCGTCCGCGCGATGAGGATGACGCGCCTCATGCACGGCGACCGGCTGGGGAGCCGTTTCCGACGCGGATCGTGGGGCGGCAGCGGGACGATTGAGGCTGATTGGGTCGCGCGTTGGCGGCCACGACTTGACGCAAAAGCACTCGGCCTTCGAGCGCCTGTGCCGACAGGCACTGCAAACAGCTCATTCCCACATGGGCAAGCCTGAATCCGCCCTGGGCTTGGGCTTGGGCTTAATCCACCCCTTCCCGATTCCCCGCTTCAACGCCCCATCGCGCGAGCGCCGCGTCGTCGGTCACACGGGCATCGACCCAGCGCTCACCGGCTTCGGTTTTCTCTTTCTTCCAGAACGGCGCCTGAGTCTTCAGATAGTCCATCACGAACTCACACGACGCGAACGCGTCGCCTCGATGCGCGGCCGTCGTCGCCACCAGCACGATCTGGTCTAGCGGATAAAGCTTGCCGACGCGGTGCACGATCAGCACGTCGATGCCCGGCCAACGCTCGCGCGCACTCACGACGATCGCTTCAAGCGATTTCTCCGTCATGCCCGGATAGTGTTCGAGCTCCATCGCCTCGACGACGCTGCCGTCATTCAGGTCGCGCACGGTGCCGACGAAGCACGCGACCGCCCCGATCTTCGGATTGCGCGTACGCAGCGCCGCCACCTCGGTGGTGAGGTCGAAATCTTCCGTCTGAACGCGAACGGGCATGAGTGGCTCCTGTGCTTGAGCGCGGGGTAATCGACGCGATCAGGATGAATCGACGCAGTTCGGCTCAACCGCCGGTGACGGGCGGAAAAAACGCGACTTCGCAGCCTTCGGTGACGCGCGTGCCGGCGTCGGTCATCACGTGATTGCAGGCCATGCGCAGCGCGCGGCCCTCGGCGAGGGTGTCGGCCCAGATTCCGCCGCGCACGCGCAGCCACGCGCGCACATCACCGACGGTCGCGATGCCGTCGGGCAGTTCGACCGTCTCGTTGGCCAGATCGAGCGCTTCACGCACGCTCGCAAAATATCGCAGTTGAATCTTCATCGGGACGGCTTTCAGTTCAGCAATTCGGAAAAGGGAATGAAGCGCACGGTCTCGCCCGCGCTGATCGCGTGATTCGGCGGATTGTCGATCAGGCCATCGCCCCAGACCGTCGAAGTCAGCACAGCGGAACTCTGGTTCGGGAACAGATCGAGGCCGCCCTGCGCGTTGATGCGCGCACGCAGGAATTCGTTGCGGCGATCGGCTTTGCTCTGCGTGAAGTCGGCCCGCAGTGACAGCGCACGCGGCGCGACGGTCTGGACGCCGGCGAGGCGCAACAGGAAGGGCCGCACGAACAGCACGAAGGTCGCGAAACTCGAAACCGGATTGCCAGGCAAGCCGATAAAAAAGGTTTCCGCCGATGCCGATGCCGTTCCACCACGGCGCACCGCACCGAACGCAAGCGGCTTGCCTGGCTTCATCGCGATCTGCCACATCGACAGGCGCCCTTCCGCCTCCACTGCCGGCTTCACGTGATCTTCCTCGCCCACCGACACGCCGCCGCAGGTCAGAATCAGATCGTGCGCCTGAGCGGCTTCACGCAAGGTCGCGCGGGTCGCGTCGAGCCGGTCGGCGACGATGCCGTAGTCGGTCACTTCGCAGCCGAGCTTGTCGAGCAGCGCACGCAACGTAAAGCGATTCGAGTTGTAGATCGCGCCGGGTTTCAGCGGCTCGCCAGGCATGGTCAGTTCGTCGCCGGTGAAGAAAACAGCGACCTTCACGCGACGGTGCACCTCGAGCGCCGCACAGCCAACCGACGCCGCCAGCCCCAACGCCTGCGGAGTCAGCCGCGTACCCGCCGGCAGAATGACCGAGCCGCTGCGGATGTCCGCCCCTTGAGCGGTGATCCATTCGCCGGGTTGCGGCGTGTGCTGAATCGTGACTTCGTCACCCGTGGATGCGGTTTGCTCCTGCATCACGATGGCGTCGGCACCAGCCGGCACCGTCGCGCCGGTGAAAATGCGGGCCGCGCTGCCAGGCGTCAGCGGCGTGGGTGCGTGGCCTGCGGGAATGCGCTGCGACACCGGCAGTGTGCTGTGAGCGCCGTGCGTCAGATCTGTCGTGCGGATTGCGTACCCGTCCATCGCGCTGGTGTTCATTGGCGGGACGTCTAGCGGCGACGTCACATCCGCGCAAAGCACGCGGTTCAGCGCCTGCAAGGTAGGAATCGATTCAGTGCCGGAAATCGGGCTGGCGGCGGCGAGCAGGGTCGCCAACGCGTCGGCGGTGGCGAGCATCGGAGCGCGGGGCGTCGGTGTGGACATCGGGGATTTCGAAGCCGCTGGTTAAAAGAACATTGTAGCGGTCGATGCCGTCAGGTTGGGGGGCCTGGCGTTATGAGGGGATTTCTGCGTGAGCAACGCTTGCCAGAGACCTTGATGGCAAGCGGATTTTTTCTACCGCGCTGCGGCGTGCGGCACCTCGGCAAACTGCCGCGAGGCAACTCCAGCCGCCACGTGCGATCGAAGCTGGGCAAGCCGTCAGACCTGCCCAGCCCGACGCTTAGTCGCCCGTATTCGCGACGATAAAGTCCTTCACCCGTTGGGCATCCGCCGGCAGTACTTCAAAGCGCTGCGGCAACGACTCCAGCCCGGAGAACGCGGCCGGCCGTTCCGGTTCGCGCAGCAGCGCTTCGCGGATCGTCTCGCCGAACTTGATGGGTTGCGCGGTCTCCAGCACGATCATCGGAATGCCCGCTTGCAGATGCTCGCGCGCCACCTTCAGACCGTCGGCCGTATGCGTGTCGATCATCGTGTCGTACCGCTCGAACACGTCGCGAATCGTCTCGACGCGCGTGTCGTGGCTGCTACGGCCCGATACGAAACCGAACTCCTTCACGCGCGCAAAATCGCCGCTCGCCGCGAGATCGAAACCACCCTTCTCTTCGACGTCGCGGAACAATTGCAGCACGCGCGCCGGATCGCGATCCAGCAGATCGAACACGAAACGCTCGAAGTTCGACGCCTTCGAAATGTCCATGCTCGGGCTGGTCGTGTGATACGTCTCAGCCGCCTTGCGCACGCGATAAATACCTGTGCGGAAGAACTCGTCGAGCACGTCGTTTTCGTTCGTCGCGACGACCAGCTTCTCGACCGGCAGACCCATCATGCGCGCGATGTGACCCGCGCACACGTTGCCGAAGTTGCCCGACGGCACCGTGAACGACACGCGCTCGTCGTTCGATTTCGTCGCGGCAAAGTAGCCCTTGAAGTAGTACACGACCTGCGCGACGACCCGTGCCCAGTTGATCGAATTGACCGTGCCGATCTTGTACTTCGCCTTGAACGCGTGATCGTTCGAGACGGCCTTGACTATGTCCTGCGCGTCGTCGAACACGCCTTCGACCGCGAGGTTGAAGATGTTCGGATCTTGCAGGCTGTACATCTGCGCGGTCTGGAACGCGCTCATTTTCTTGTGCGGCGACAGCATGAACACGCGGATGCCCTGCTTGCCGCGCATCGCGTATTCGGCAGCGCTACCGGTGTCGCCCGAGGTCGCGCCGAGAATGTTCAGCGTCTCGCCGTGCTTTGCCAGCGCGTATTCGAACAGATTGCCGATCAACTGCATCGCCATGTCCTTGAACGCGAGCGTCGGACCGTTCGACAGTTCCAGCAGCGACAGCGGCGCGCCGTTCTCGACACCCAGCGTCTTCAGCGGCGTGATCTGCGCGGCGCTTTCGTCGTCGCGCACATTGCAATACGTGTCGGCCGTGTAGGTCTTGCGCGTCAGTGCGCGCAGATCTTCAGCAGGAATGTCGTCGACGAATTTCGACAGCACTTCGAACGCGAGGTCCGCGTACGGCAGCGTGCGCCAGCGCGTGAGTTCGTCGGCGCTGACGCGCGGATATTCGGCTGGCAGGTACAGGCCGCCGTCTTTCGCGAGGCCGCCCAGCAGGATGTCCGAGAAGGTGTGGTGCTCGCCGGCTCCGGCGCCGCGCGTGGAGAGATAGTTCATAGTTCGGCCTAGTTCAGCGCTTCCATGCGCAGCTTCGTGACTTGCGAGACAACGGTCTTCAGCCCTTCGATCGTTTTGATCGCGGCATTGACGTGCTTTTCAACCGTTTCGTGCGTAATCAGGATGATGTCGGTTTCGCCCTTGCCGTTCGCGTCGACCTGTTCCGATTCCTTCTGCAACAGCGCGTCGATCGAGATACCGGTGTCGGCGAGAATGCGCGTGATGTCGGCCAGCACGCCGGTCACGTCCGCCACCCGCAGACGCAGGTAGTAGCCGCTCGTCACTTCGTCGATCGGCAAAATCGGCGTGTTCGACAGGCTGTCCGGCTGGAACGCCAGATGCGGCACGCGATGCTCCGGATCGGCCGTATGCAGACGCGTCACGTCGACCAGATCGGCGACCACGGCCGATGCGGTCGGCTCGGCGCCCGCGCCCTTGCCGTAGTACAGCGTCGTGCCCACGGCGTCGCCATGCACGACGACCGCGTTCATCGCGCCTTCCACGTTCGCCAGCAGACGCTTTTCCGGAATCAGCGTGGGATGCACGCGCAATTCGATGCCCTTCTCGGCACGCCGCGCAATGCCCAGCAGCTTGATGCGGTAGCCGAGTTCTTCCGCGTACCTGATGTCGATTGCCGCGAGCTTGCTGATGCCTTCGACGTACGCCTTGTCGAACTGCACCGGCACGCCGAACGCGATCGCGCTCATGATCGTCGCCTTGTGCGCGGCGTCCACGCCTTCGATGTCGAAAGTCGGATCGGCTTCGGCGTAACCCAGTTCCTGTGCGGCCTTCAGCGCGGTCGCGAAGTCGAGGCCACGGTCACGCATTTCCGACAGGATGTAATTCGTCGTGCCGTTGATGATGCCCGCGATGTACTGGATGCGATTGGCCGTCAGCCCTTCGCGCAGCGCCTTGATAATCGGAATGCCGCCGGCCACCGCGGCTTCGAACGACACCATCACGCCGTTGGCGCGCGCCGCTTCGAAAATCTCGGTGCCGTGCACCGCGAGCAGCGCCTTGTTGGCCGTGACCACGTGCTTGCGATTGCGGATCGCGCGCAATACGAGGTCGCGAGCCAGACCCGTACCGCCGATCATTTCGGCCACGATATCGATCGACGGATCGTCGACCACCGCGTTGAAATCCTCGGTCAGCGCGACCGTGCCGGCATCGGTGCCGAGCGCCGCGGTTGCCTTCGCGGGATTGCGCACGGCAATGCGCGCAATCTCGATGCCGCGACCCGCGCGACGTTTGATTTCTTCCTGATTGCGACGCAGTACCGTGAAGGTGCCGCTGCCTACCGTGCCGAAGCCCAGCAGTCCAACTTTGATCGGTTCCATGCAGCGTGTGTTTTCGAGTAGGTGATTAAAAAGTGGCACCGCCCCAGCGCTTTGCGCCAGGCCCCTCGCGGGGGGTGAGGAAATGTGGGGCGACCCGCTTGGGCGGCCCGGCGTTTTCTCACGCGGAAACGGGTGTCGGTTGTGGCGCGCCTTGCGCCACATTGTGCGCTAGGCCGTGTGACGCTTGCGGTAACCGTCGAGGAAACGCGCGATCCGGTTGATCGAATCGGCGAGATCGTCGACGTTCGGCAGGAACACGACGCGGAAGTGATCCGGCGTTTTCCAGTTGAAACCGGTGCCTTGCACAAGCAGCACGCGCTCTTCGAGCAGAAGATCGAGGATGAACTGCTGGTCGTCCTTGATCGGATAAATTTTCGGGTCGAGGCGCGGAAACATGTACAACGCCGCTTCCGGCTTCACGCAGCTCACGCCGGGAATGGCCGTCAGCATGTCATACGCGAGTTCGCGCTGTTTGTACAGGCGCCCGCTCGGCACGATCAGATCGTTGATGCTCTGATAGCCGCCGAGCGCGGTCTGGATCGCATACTGGCCCGGCACGTTCGGGCACAGGCGCATCGAGGCCAGAATGCCTAGCCCTTCGAAATAGTCGCGGCCGTTGCGGCGGTTTTCGCCGGTCAGGCCCGAAATGAACATCCAGCCCGCGCGATAGCCGCACGCACGGTAGCTTTTCGACAGGCTGTTGAACGTGACGGTCAGCACGTCGTCCGACAGCGCCGCCATGGCCGTGTGCTTCTTGCCGTCGTAGACGATCTTGTCGTAGACCTCATCGGCGAAGATCACGAGGCCGTGCTGGCGCGCGATTTCGATCAGGCCGAGCAGCAGTTCGTCCGAATACAGCGCGCCGGTCGGATTGTTCGGGTTGATCACGACGAGCGCACGCGTGTTCGGCGTGATTTTCGCGCGGATGTCGTCCAGATCGGGCATCCAGCTATTCGACTCGTCGCAGATGTAGTGCACCGGCGTGCCGCCCGACAGGCTGACGCCGGCGGTCCACAGCGGGTAATCCGGCGCGGGCAGCAGCACTTCGTCGCCGTCGTTCAGCAGCCCCTGCAGCGCCATCACGATCAGCTCGGACGCGCCGTTGCCGATGTAGATGTCGTCCAGTTCGACGCCGTGCACGCCCTTTTGCTGCGTGTAATGCATGATCGCCTTGCGCGCGGCGAACACACCTTTGGAGTCCGAGTAGCCGGACGATCCCGGCAGATTCAGGATCATGTCCTGAATGATCTCGTCGGGCGCATCGAAGCCGAACGGCGCGAGATTGCCGATGTTCAGCTTGATGATGCGATGACCTTCTTCTTCGAGCCGCTTCGCATGTTCGAGGACGGGCCCGCGAATGTCGTAGCAGACATTCAACAACTTGTTGGATTTGAGAATCGGTTTCACGGCGGGCACTTCATCCTGGTTAATGACTTGATGGCTTGATGGCTTGGACGAACCGGCCGGCCGGCTAAACGCCGAACCCGGCAAATTCGCCGAATCGTGGATTTCGGGTGCGCGGCAGGCCGGCGAAGGCCGCCAGACGTGGATTGGGGCTGCCCTCGGGTCGCCGCGCTTCGACATCCCTTTTCGACGCTTCTCTTCGACACTGGCGAGCCGCGGCGCAACGATGCGCCGCGCTTCAGATGCCGCGAGCCGCCGCATTTTCTGCTTTCCAGCCGCCTACCGGGCGGCTCGACGAGCCCGTTCGGCATCCCGCGGCTTCGCCAGACTCGCAACGTGCGCCGGCGGCGAGTGGCAACGGCTCAGCCGCCGCGCGGACAGGCCCGCAACGGAACCCGAGACCACTTAGGTTGAAAATGGGCAAAAAACGAACGAAAAGCGGCCGAAAGCGTGCAAAACCAAGGCAGGTAGCCGGTGGGCTGCGCCGCTGCGCCCAACGCGGCTTGTGGCAGCGCTTGAGCGAGGGGCGCCGCAAGGCGGCTAAAAAGTTATAATTTAGCGGATTTTGGCCGACTTCCGCAATGCACCACCCGCATCGGCAAGCCTTTTCGGCCCTTTCGTGTTCCACGCGCGTCGCGCCGCCCTGCTCTCGCTCCATCCAGTCAGGCCCGCCGGCACGCACGACGTCTCACGACGACTTCGGAAAACCAATTTGAAATTACATCAGGACTCCAGCGGCGCGCTCAACACCGTTACCGGCTATGGCGCCGACTATGTCGAAATCAACCTGGTGCGTCATTCGGGCAGCATTCTCGTGCTGCCGCAGGCACCGGTCATCCCGTGGCCCGTTGCTTCTTTCGACCAGTTGAGCGCCGAGCACTTCGCCATGCTGGTCGATTCGGCGCCCGAGGTGGTCGTGTTCGGCAGCGGCGAAAAGCTGCGCTTTCCGCATCCTCGCCTGACCGCCGCGCTCACCGCCAAACGCATCGGCGTCGAGACGATGGATTTCAAGGCCGCCTGCCGCACCTACAACATTCTGATGGCCGAGGGCCGCAAGGTTGCCGCGGCGCTGTTGATCGAAGCGTAGCGCAATGGTCTTCGTGCGGGATCCCGGCGGCCTGCGGTGCTGGCCGGTGGACGTCGGCGGTCTCGGCGGTGGCTTCGTGACGGTGGCCAGCGGCCTTGCGGTGATTCAGAGGTCTTACGGCGTCCCTGCATACGACATTCGCAGCGCTCCTAGCACGGCCTGCAAGTGGGTCAGTCAGCGTGGCAAAGTCTGCAATCCAGCTGGCGCACGCCATGTATTCAGCATGCCCACCGCCGCCGGTTGACCCGCACACCCTCGCCGCGACCTGGCCGATAACGTACACTGCGCGCCATCGGTGCGCTGCTCTTACATCGGAATCGATCTCACGCCGGGCCCGCTCGCCGGAGATTGGAGCGCTGCTGGGTCTGCGTCAGGCAACGGCGGTCGGCCATCGATAACCGGCGCTCCGGCAAGCTGACGACGGGCAGAACAGCGGTCTTCGTGCGCAGGCGCCCGCCGGTAGCCGCCCCCGCCGTTCCCAGACAACATCGCTTCGCCGCCCACGCGGCGTCGCCCAACAGGTTGAAATCCATGAACGATACGCCGACGAGGCTACCGCTCAATCGCACCACGATCCTGCTGCTGGTGCTGGCCCTCGCCGTGATCTGGTTCGTACCGCTCGGCTGGCGCCACCTGCTGCCGAGCGACGAAGGCCGCTATGCCGAAATGGCACGCGAGATGTTCGTCACCGGCGACTGGATCACGCCGCGCTACAACGCCTACAAATATTTCGAAAAGCCGCCGCTGCAAACCTGGGCGAACGCGCTGACCTTCGCGTGGTTCGGCATCGGCGAATGGCAAGCGCGCCTTTACACGGCGCTGACCGGCTTTGCCGGCGTGCTGCTGATCGGCTTCACCGGCGCGCGCGTGTTCAACGCGGCAACCGGCGTGTTCGCAGCGATCGTGCTGGCCTGTTCGCCGTACTGGAACCTGATGGGCCACTTCAACACGCTCGACATGGGCCTGTCGTTCTGGATGGCGCTGACCCTGTGCTCGCTGCTGCTCGCGCAGCGCCCGAACCTGTCGAACTCGTGCGTGCGCGGCTGGATGTGGCTCTGCTGGGCGTCGATGGCGATGGCCGTGCTGTCCAAGGGACTGGTCGGCGTGATCCTGCCGGGCGCGGTGCTGGTGCTGTACACGCTGATCGCGCGTGACTGGGCAATGTGGAAGCGCCTGCACCTGATCGGCGGCCTGATCGTGTTTTTCGCGATCGTCACGCCGTGGTTCGTGCTGGTGCAGCAACGCAATCCCGAATTCCTGAATTTCTTCTTCATCGTGCAGCAGTTCAAGCGCTACCTGACGCCGGAGCAGAATCGTCCCGGTGCGTTTTACTACTTCGTGCCGGTGCTGCTGGTGGGCTTCCTGCCGTGGCTGTCGGTGACGGTGCAAAGCGTGCGCCATGCGTGGCGCCAGCCGCGTCAGCCGAACGGCTTCGCCCCCGTCACGCTGATGTTGACGTGGGTCGTCTTCATCTTCCTGTTCTTCAGCGCGTCGCACTCGAAACTGCTGTCCTACACGCTGCCGATCGCGCCGCCGATCGCGATGCTGATCGGCATGTACCTGCCGCTCGTCACGCGCGACCAGTGGCGCCGCCATCTGGCGGGCTATGCGCTGTTCTTAGTGGCGGCTGCGTTTGCCGCGCTATTTCTCGGGCGGCTGGGCAGCGGACGCAATCCGGCCGAGCTGTATATCGAATATCGAAGCTGGGTGCTGGCCGCGCTCGGAGTTGCCTTCGTGCTGACGCTGGTCGCGCTGTGGCTGAACCGCCGCAGCAAGGCGGGGATTCTCGGCGCCGTCGCCAGTTTCGGGGCCGCCTGGCTGCTGCTCGGCACGATCGCCGGCACGGGGCACGACGTGTTTGGGCGTCAGAGTTCCGGGGTCCTGCTGGCGCCCGCGATCAAGGCCCAGCTCGCGAAGCTGCCGCCCGATACGCCGTTTTACTCGGTCGGCGTGCTCGATCACACGCTGCCGTTTTACGTCGGCCACACGATGATCATGGTCGAGCATGCCGACGAACTGACGTTCGGCGTGAGCGTCGAACCGCAGAAGTGGGTGCCGACGATCGACCAGTGGATCGCGCTCTGGAAGGCCGACCGCTACGCACTCGCGCTGATCCCGCCGTCGACCTACGACCGCCTCGTTACCCAGGGTCTGCCGATGCAGGTGATCGCGCGCGATTCGCGTCGCGTGGTGGTGATGAAGCCGCTTGAGCCGCTCGTGCCGCAGGCGCCGCAGGCCGCGCCCGCCGCCCCGGCGCCAGCGCCGGTGGAAAAACCACAACCATGACCCCATCTCAGGATCTGACCGTTCGATGAACCCGATTTCCCTTATTTGCATCCTGGCGGGCGTCACGCTGAACGCGGGTGCGCAGTTGCTGCTGAAAGCCGGCACCAATGCCGTTGGACACTTCGAATTCACCCGTGCGAACATCCTGCCCATCGGCTGGCGACTCGCGACCCAGGCGCCGGTGATCGGCGGCCTCGCCTGCTATGTGATCAGTGTGGCCGTGTGGATCGTCGGGCTGTCGCGCGTGGACGTGTCGATCGCCTATCCGATGCTGTCGCTCGGCTATGTCGTCAACGCGTTTGCGGCGTGGTACCTGTTCGGCGAAGTGATGTCGGTGCAGAAGCTGGTTGGGATCGGCATCATCCTGATCGGCGTGGTGGTGCTGGCGCGCAGCTAGTCGTGATGGCGGCGGCGAGGCGGCCTCGGGCCTGACATACGCGGTTTGAAACGCGTAGTCTGAAACGATTTATTACCGTTTATCGTCCGCGCCGGCTAGCCCGGCGCAACCAGTACAAGATACCGTAAGCGGACTCCGCCGCCAGGCTAAGCGACAGTTAAGGTTGCCCGCGGTAAGCTCTCCGGTTGCGCCTTTTTTGCCGCGGCCTTGGGTTTGCGCGTAGTTTGTGGTTTACTTCGCGCCCTTCGGGTAGCGCCCCTCTCAATCGAGCGAAGCATTCATGAGCCAGTCAACAGTTCCAGTTTTGCCGTTTTTGCCGTTCGTCAAACCTGAGATCGATGAAGAAACGATCCAGGGCGTCGCCGACGTGCTGCGCTCCGGCTGGATCACCACCGGTCCGCAGAACCAGAAGTTCGAAGCGGCGCTGTCCGGGTACTGCGGCGGCCGTCCGGTGCGCACGTTCAACTCCGGCACCGCGACGATGGAGATCGGCCTGCGCATCGCCGGCGTCGGTCCCGGCGACGAAGTCATCACCACGCCCGCCACGTGGGTGTCCACCTGCAATGTGATCCTTCAGGTCGGCGCGACACCGGTATTCGTCGACATCGATCCGGTCACCCGCAATATCGACCTGAATCTGCTGGAAAAGGCCATCACGCCGCGCACCAAGGCGCTGCTGCCGGTGTATCTGTCGGGCCTGCCGGTCGACATGGACCGCCTGTACGCGATTGCCCGCGAGCACAAGCTGCGCGTGGTCGAAGATGCGGCGCAGGCGTTCGGCTCGACGTGGAACGGCGAGCGCATCGGCAAGCTCGGCGACATCGTGTCGTTCAGCTTCCACGCAAACAAGAATCTGACCTCGATCGAAGGCGGCGCGCTGGTGCTGAACAACGACGAAGAAGCCGTGCTGGCCCAGAAGTACCGGCTGCAAGGCATCACCCGCACGGGTTTCGACGGCATGGACTGCGACGTGCTCGGCGGCAAATACAATCTGACGGACGTCGCCGCGCGCGTCGGGCTCGGTCAGCTGCCGCATATGGAGCGGTTCATCGAACAACGCAAGAAGCTGGTGCGCCTCTATTTCGCTGGACTGGGCAAGGGCCCGGCGGCGGAGCTGGGCGTCGGCCTGCCGTTTGCCGACCTCGAGAACAGCAACTGGCACATGTTCCAGATCACGCTGCCGCTCGAAAAACTGTCGATCGACCGCGCCGGCTTCATGAATGAACTGAAAGAGCGCGGCGTTGGCTCGGGCGTGCATTATCCTGCGCTGCATCTGTTCACGCTGTACCGCGAACGCGGCTTCAAGGAAGGCATGTTCCCGCATGCGGAGCGCTTTGGCGCGACCACGGTCACGCTGCCGCTCTTCACGTTGATGAACGAAAGCGACGTGGAGCGCGTATGCCGCGCGGTCAACGAAATTTGCGAACAATACGGAAAGTAAAGCCGAAATGACTTATTCGGAACATCGCGCTGTTGCCCCGGAAGTGTCGATCATCATTCCGGTGTACAACGAGGAAGCCGGGCTGGCCGCGCTATTCGAGCGCCTCTACCCGGCGCTCGACGCGCTCGGCACCGGTTATGAAGTGATCTTCATCAACGACGGCAGCCGCGACAAATCCGCCGCTCTGCTCGCCGAGCAGTTCCGCGCGCGGCCTGACACGAGCCGCGTGATCCTGCTGAACGGCAACTACGGTCAGCACATGGCGATTCTGGCGGGCTTCGAACAGTCGCGCGGCGACATCGTCATCACGCTCGACGCCGACCTGCAGAATCCGCCGGAAGAAATCGGCAAGCTGGTCTCGAAGATGCGCGAAGGCTACGACTATGTCGGCACGATCCGCCTGCAACGCCAGGACAGCTTGTGGCGCCGCAAGGCCTCGCGCGCGATGAACCGGCTGCGCGAGCGCATCACCCGCATCAAGATGACCGACCAGGGCTGCATGCTGCGCGCGTACAGCCGGCACATCATCGACACGATCAATCGTTGCGGCGAAATCAACACGTTCATTCCGGCGCTCGCGTATACGTTTGCGCAGAACCCGGTCGAGATCGAAGTCGCGCACGAAGAGCGTTTTGCCGGTGAATCAAAGTACTCGCTGTATTCGCTGATCCGTTTGAATTTCGACCTCGTCACCGGTTTCTCGGTGGTGCCGTTGCAATGGCTGTCGTTCATTGGCGTGATCCTGTCGCTCGGGTCGGCCGCGTTGTTCGTGTTGCTGCTGATTCGACGCTTCATCATCGGCGCGGAAGTGCAAGGTGTGTTCACGCTGTTCGCCGTGATGTTCTTCCTGCTCGGCGTGATTATTTTCGCGCTCGGGCTGCTTGGTGAATACATCGGCCGGATTTATCAGCAGGTGCGCGCGCGTCCGCGCTATCTGGTGCAGACCATTCTGGAACAGCGCGACGGCACGACCGTGACCGAAGCGCCGCGTCAAGCCGTGGTGCAGGCTGTGCAAACCGCTCCGCTGGTCGATCAGGGGCCGAATCCATGAAGCCGCGCGCTGTCGTATTCGCGTATCACAACGTCGGCGTGCGCTGCCTGCAGGTGTTGCTCGCGCGCGGCGTCGACGTGGCGCTGGTCGTCACGCACGAGGACAACCCGAGCGAAAACATCTGGTTCGGCAGTGTGGCTTCGGTCGCGGCTGAACACGGCATTCCGGTTGTCACGCCCGCTGATCCGAAAAGTCCGGAACTGCGCGCCGCCATCAGCGCTGCGCGCCCGGATTTCATCTTCTCGTTCTACTACCGCCATATGTTGCCGGTCGACCTGTTGGCCATCGCTTCACGGGGCGCTTACAACATGCACGGCTCGTTGCTGCCGAAATACCGCGGCCGCGTGCCGACTAACTGGGCGGTGATTTACGGCGAAACCGAAACCGGCGCGACGCTGCACGAAATGGCCGCGAAGCCCGACGCGGGCGCGATCATCGCGCAGACGCCGGTACCGATCCTGCCCGACGATACCGCCGCGCAGGTATTCGACAAAGTCACGGTCGCCGCCGAGCAAACGCTCTGGCGCGTGCTGCCCGCTTTGCTCGCGGGCGAAGCGCCGCATCTGCCGAACGACCTCTCGCACGGCAGCTACTACGGCGGCCGCAAGCCGGAAGACGGCCGGATCGACTGGAGCCAGCCCGCGCAGCAGGTGTACAACCTGATTCGCGCGGTCGCGCCGCCCTATCCCGGCGCTTTCACCGACATCGGCGAACAGCGTTTTATCGTCGCACGTGCACGCCTGGCCGCGCCTGGCGCGCTTCGCTCGGATTTGCCGCCCGGCCTGCACGTAAGCGATAATGCCGTTTTCGCGATCTGCGGCGACGGTCGCACGATTGCCATCCACGAATTGCGGCACCAGCACGACGGCAGCGAAACTGTCGTCTCCCCGGCCGAATTCGCCCAGCTCATTCGAACTCCCCTCCAAAGTCCCCGTTACTCATGAAAAAAGTCCTGATTCTGGGTGTGAACGGCTTCATCGGCCATCACCTGTCCAAACGCATTCTCGAAACGACCGACTGGGAAGTCTTCGGGATGGACATGCAGACTGAACGTCTGGGCGACCTCATCAATCATGAGCGGATGCACTTCTTCGAAGGCGACATCACGATCAACAAGGAGTGGGTCGAATATCACGTCAAGAAGTGCGACGTGATCCTGCCGCTGGTCGCGATCGCCACGCCCGCTACCTACGTGAAGCAGCCGTTGCGCGTGTTCGAACTCGACTTCGAAGCGAACCTGCCGATCGTGCGTTCGGCCGTCAAGTACGGCAAGCACCTCGTGTTTCCGTCGACCTCCGAGGTCTACGGCATGTGCACGGACGAGCAGTTCGATCCGGAAGAATCGCAACTGTCGTACGGCCCGATCAACAAGCCGCGCTGGATCTACGCGTGCTCGAAGCAGTTGATGGACCGCGTGATCTGGGGCTACGGCATGGAAGGCCTGAACTTCACGCTGTTCCGCCCGTTCAACTGGATCGGCCCGGGCCTCGACTCGATCTACACGCCGAAGGAAGGCAGCTCGCGCGTGGTCACGCAGTTCCTCGGCCATATCGTGCGCGGCGAGAACATTAGCCTCGTCGACGGCGGCGCGCAGAAGCGTGCGTTCACCGATATCGACGACGGCATCGGCGCGCTGATGAAGATCATCGAGAACAAGGACGGCATTGCCACGGGCAAGATCTACAACATCGGCAACCCGACCAACAACTTCTCGGTGCGTGAGCTCGCGCACAAGATGCTGACGCTGGCCGCCGAATTCCCCGAATACGCGGACATGGCCAAGCAGGTTCAACTGGTCGAAACGTCGTCGGGCGCTTACTACGGCGCCGGCTATCAGGACGTGCAGAACCGCGTGCCGAAGATCGACAACACGATGCAGGAACTCGGCTGGGCGCCGAAGTCGACGTTCGACGAAGCGCTGCGCAAAATTTTCGAAGCGTATCGCGGCCATGTCGGCGAAGCGCGCGCGCTCGTCGAACAGCAATAAGGGCTGATCCTTGGCCCGTATCGTCCTGAAGATCGACGTCGACACGCTGCGCGGCACCCGCGAAGGCGTGCCGAATCTCGCGCGTATCTTCGACCGCTTCAAGGCGCGCGCCACCTTCCTGTTCAGCCTCGGGCCCGACCACACCGGTTGGGCGATGCGGCGCGTGCTGCGGCCGGGGTTTCTGAAGAAGGTGTCGCGTACTTCGGTGGTCGAACACTACGGCATCAAGCAGTTGATGTACGGCGTGCTGCTGCCGGGGCCTGACATCGGCGCGAAGACATCGGCGGAAATGCGTGCGATTCATGAAGCCGGCTTCGAATGCGGCATTCATACGTGGGATCACGTGGTCTGGCAGGACAACGTGCGTTCGAAAGACCGCGCGTGGACGACCGCGCAAATGCAGAAAAGCCACGACCGTTTCGCCGATATTTTCGGCGCGCCGCCGGTGACGCACGGCGCGGCGGGCTGGCAGATGAACGGCTACGCGTTCGAGCAGATCGACGCGTGGGGCATGCACTACGCGTCCGACGGCCGCGGACATTCGCCGTATCTGCCGGTCGTCGACGGCAAGACGCTAGCGCATGTGCAGATGCCGACCACGCTGCCCACGCTCGACGAAGTGCTGGGCGTGGACGGCGTCGATCTGCACAACGTCGCCGGCTGGATGTTGAAGCACACCGACAGCAACCCGCACGACCAGGTGTTCACGCTGCACGCAGAACTCGAAGGGCAAAAGCTCGCGCCCATTTTCGAACAGCTGCTTGAAGGCTGGCGCGCGCAAGGCCACACGTTCGCAACCATGGGCGATTACTACGCCACGCTGGACCGCAACACGCTGCCATCGTACCCTGTTACGTGGGGCGAAATTCCAGGGCGTTCCGGCGAACTGATTGTCCAGCCCTGACCGGGCAACCAGCCGCCACCCCTGACGACCCGGCCCACGCGCGAGAACAGGCCGCGCGCCAGGCCGACCTCCCCAAAAGCCTCGATGCCAGGCCGACGCCGACGCAGCAGTCAACCGCGGGCGGCGCCGACCATAACAACCGGAGAACCTCGTGTCCATCGCAGTCGACCAACCCATCCCCGACTTCACCGCCCCCGCTACCGGCGGCGAGATCACGCTGTCCAAACTGCGGGGCAAAAAGGTGGTGCTGTATTTCTACCCGAAGGACAACACGCCAGGCTGCACGACCGAAGGTCTGCAATTCCGCGACCTGTACCCTAAGTTCAAGAAGGCCGGCGCGGAAATCCTCGGCGTGTCGCGCGACAGCCTGCGCTCGCATGACAATTTCAAGGCAAAGCTCGAATTACCTTTCCCACTGATTTCAGACCCGGAAGAAAATCTTTGCGCGCTCTTCAACGTCATCAAAATGAAGAAAATGTATGGCAAAGAAGTGCGTGGAATTGAACGCTCCACGTTCCTGATCGACGCCGAAGGGGTGCTGCGCCAGGAGTGGCGTGGCGTAAAAGTACCAGGCCACGTCGACGATATTCTGGAGGCTGTACAAGCGCTTTGAGGCGCGATATATTGGGTTCCAATGAGTGCCTGTCCATCCCAAATTTCCCGCAGCTGCGCCAGACTCGACGGTCGTTTTACCGGTTTCGTTGCTTATACCGGTACCGTCGGAGTCGTGAGGTGCAACGCGAGCACTGTAGGCGAGCCGCTTGCTCCACACGCTGGGGCGGCGGCTTTTTTAATTGCGCGCTGCCGTTCGTTCACTCGGTTGCGCGCTTCCGTTAAGGAGCCGATCGAAGACCAGGCGAACCGGCATCTCTAGACCGAATGCGCGCCTCCGGGCGCAAACTGCGTGCGCATTGACTGGCACCGGCAGAATGCGACAGGCGGCGCACGATATGTGACCCGATTAATTCGAGGGAAACCATGCCTTTGCCTACCCCCCCCAGCAAGCTCGGCAATCTCCTGCCGCCTGACGAATACAAGGCCAAAGCCGCCACCCCGGCGCGCTCCGCCGCGAAGAAACAGGCTGGCGTTGGGGAGCCTACAGAATCGGCCGATTACGGCCGCGCGAACGTCGCCACGCCGATGGCGCACGCCGCCAATGCAGCCACTACGCTGCGCCCCGTGCCGGCGTCGTCGGCCTCCACCGCTGCGTCCGAATCCGCTGGGCAAGCCGCCCCGGCGCGCAGCCGCAAGTCCAAACAAACCGCTGCGTTGTTGCAGCCGGTTCCGGCTGCCCGCCCGCAAGCCGAGCCGTCCGCGCCTGTTGCCGAACCGCAACCAGTCGTCGCCCGTGCGCCGAGCGCCAGACAGCCCGCGGCGAGCTCGCCCGCGGCTGCCGCGCCGGCCACCCGCGGCACTAGCAAGAAACGCGGGGCGGCTACCGACCCGGTCGAAATCCAGAAGCTGTTCGTGCTCGACACGAACGTGCTGATGCACGATCCGAGCTGCCTGTTCCGTTTCGAGGAACACGACGTCTATCTGCCGATGATGACGTTGGAAGAACTCGACAACCACAAGAAGGGCATGTCGGAAGTCGCGCGTAACGCGCGTCAGGTGAGCCGTACGCTGGACGCGCTGGTCGCCAACGCGGGCAATATGTCCGACGGCATTTCGCTCGCGCGTCTGGGCAGCCGCGAGGCATCCGGGCGTCTGTACTTCCAGACCAAGCTGACTGCGATCGAGCCGGTCGAAGGTCTGCCGGAAGGCAAGGCCGACAACCAGATTCTGGGTGTCGTGCGTGCGTTGCAGCGCGACCGCGCGGATCGCCAGGTCGTGCTGGTGTCGAAAGACATCAACATGCGCATCAAGGCGCATGCGCTCGGCCTGCCCGCTGAAGATTACTTCAATGACCAGGTGCTCGAAGACAGCGATCTGCTGTACTCCGGCATCCGCGCGCTGCCGCAGGACTTCTGGACCAAGCACGCAAAGGGCATGGAGAGCTGGCAGGACACTAAAACCGGCACCACGTATTACCGCGTGACCGGTCCGCTGTGTCCGTCGATGCTAGTCAACGAGTTCGTCTATCTGGAACCGCAAAACGGCGAGCCGGCGTTTCACGCGCTGGTGCGTGAGTTGAACGGCAAGACGGCGTTGCTGCAAACGCTGCGCGACTACGGTCACCACAAGAACAACGTGTGGGGCATCACGGCGCGCAATCGCGAGCAGAATTTCGCGCTGAATCTGTTGATGAATCCGGAAATCGACTTCGTCACGCTGCTGGGTCAGGCGGGCACGGGCAAGACGCTGGTCGCGCTCGCGGCCGGCCTCGCGCAGGTACTCGACGACAAGCGCTACAACGAGATCATCGTCACGCGCGCGACGGTGCCGGTCGGCGAAGACATCGGCTTCCTGCCGGGTACGGAAGAGGAAAAAATGCAGCCGTGGATGGGTGCATTCGACGACAACCTCGAAGTCCTGCAAAAGACCGACGACGCTGCCGGTGAATGGGGCCGCGCTGCGACCCAGGAGCTGATCCGCTCGCGTCTGAAGGTCAAGAGCATGAACTTCATGCGTGGCCGCACGTTCGTGGATAAATACCTGATCATCGACGAAGCGCAGAATCTGACGCCGAAACAGATGAAAACGCTGGTCACGCGCGCGGGTCCGGGCACGAAGATCATCTGTCTGGGCAATATTGCGCAGATCGACACGCCCTACCTGACCGAAGGCAGTTCCGGGCTGACGTATGTGGTTGATCGCTTCAAGGGTTGGGCGCACAGCGGGCACGTGACGCTGGCGCGCGGCGAGCGTTCGCGACTGGCCGATTACGCGTCGGAAATTCTCTAAGTTTCAGCTAGTTAGCATCATTCGAAGCCGCGTCTGGAGTTGCTCCAGACGCGGCTTTTCTATTGCCCCATGGGCCTGAAAAAAGACACTCAGGCAACACTTAGCGCACAAACTTCAAGTAATTTATCAAGAATTCTTGCCGCCGCCGCGTTGGGCGGGCTACCATCCGGAAATCGTCCGTCAGTCTACGAGCGTTTAACGCTCGTCCCGTTTTCATGCGCCGACTTGCGTTGTCCCTGCTGACTATCCTGTTGCTCGCGGCCTGTGCCGGCGCGCCGCAGAAAGTGTCGCGCGGGTCGGGCAACTCGGTGATCGTGGCAAACGGCGCCTATCATGCGCCGCCCCCGGGCTTTCCGAATTTCGTCGATCACAGCATCGGCCGCGAGGAAATCTCGATTCAGGCGATGAGTCTCGTAGGCGTGCCGTACCGGTGGGGCGGCAATACGCCTGATAGCGGCTTCGATTGCAGCGGACTGGTTCGCTACGTCGTCTTGCGCGCAGCGTCGGTGAATCTACCGAGAACGACTGCGGATATGAGCGTGCGGGGTGAATCGATTGAACCCGATCAGGTCGCGCCAGGTGACCTGATTTTTTTCAATACGACCGGGCGCGCGCATTCGCATGTCGGCATTTATGTGGGCAAGCTGCGCTTCGTCAACGCGCCGTCGACCGGTGGTACGGTGCGGCTCGACTATCTGACCAATCCTTACTGGGCCAAGCGCTTCGACGGCATCCGGCGGATGGCGGCGCCTGCTGCTGCGCCTGCACCGTTTGACACGCCGAGCTATCAGGCCGCGGCGCCTCAGCCGGAACGTGGCATCCCGCCTGCGAGCGCGGCTGGTGTGGCAAGTGCGGAAGTCGCGCCGCCGGTGGCAGCGGTTTCAGCCCCACCGCCGGTTTATGCTGCCGAACCGCAGCCGCCGCAAAATCAATCGCAACGGGCGGCCCGCGTCGTTGAGGCTCACGCACCTTTGACTGCTACAGCGGCTCAGTCCACCACTGGCGCTGCCGCAAGCGGCCCGGCCCCAGGTCAGGCGGATCAGTTCGAGCCGCCACCGCCCGGCCTGAGCGCGGCGCAAATGCAGGCGCGTGCGGCGGGTGCCGTCTCTCCCGCGACCGCGTCGAACTCTCAGGCTCGTGCGTATGACGCCGCTGGCGGCACTTCTACGCAACCGGCGATAACCGCGCGCTCCGTTTCGCAGGGTGCTGCGGGTCACGAGCCAGATGCCATCGATGCCGCCGCCGATGCATTTGAACCGCCGCCGCCCGCTTCGGTCGCCGCGCGACAGGCTCGGCAGGCGCAGCAAGGGGAAGAGAATGACAGCGTGCAGATCATGCGCGCGTCGACTGGCTCACGCGGCACGCCCGCCCCCACGCAAACCAACGACGATCCCATTGCCCGGTTCGCCAACGGTAATTTCTGACGTCGGCAATTCGCATGCTTTATTCGCGTTCGTGGACGGATGAGTGATGTGGGGCGAACGCATCGGGTTTTCCGGTTTTCCAATGGCCGGCATGCCTGCTTAGCACAGTACTAACGGACCGGTTGGTCAGAACGGCTCCCCACGCTAATACACGCCGCCGGTGGCCGGTGTCGCTGAGCGTTTCCCGCCGCGATTTGCGACGTCCTCGACCTGAGTGATGCGTTCAATGTCCGGAGCCTTTCGACCTTCTCCGCTCCTTCACGCATTACCTCTATACGACGCGCACCCGCGCTGTGTCACGCCGCCCTCCTTCCCGCGCCGCACCAAGGACCGCTTGTCCCAGCGACGCCGCCGATCTGCTATCGTCATCGATATTCTTCCGACTGCAGGTGGTGACGATGGATCTCGGGCTCAAAGACAAGGTGGTATTGATCACAGGCGGCAGCAAGGGAATCGGGCTCGCCTGCGCGCGTGCGTTCGCCGTTGAAGGCGCGAAAGTCGCGATCGTTTCGCGCGACCCCGCCAATCTTGCTCGCGCCTACGAGCAGTTGAAGCAGGAAGGTCTGCATGTGCACCGGACTCGCGCCGATCTGCACGAACCGCATAGCGCCGCCGATATCGTCGAAGAAGTCAGCACTGCCGTCGGCCCGATCGATGTGCTGATCAACAGCGCGGGCGCGGCCCGCCGCTACGATCCGGAAACGCTCGATGCCGACGCGTTCCGCGCGACGATGGAAGCGAAGTATTTCCCGTACATCTATCCGCAGCAGGAAGTTCTGCGGCGCATGGCCGAGCGGGTAAAAGCCGGTGGCGGCACGGAACCCGGCACGATCGTCAATATCATCGGCATGGGCGGCAAGATTGCGAGCGACATCCATATCGCCGGCGGCGCTGCAAATGCCGCGCTGATGCTTGCCACTGTCGGTCTCGCTCACTATTACGCACGCTATGGCATCCGCATCAACGCGATCAACCCCGGGTCGACGCTGACGGAACGCGTCGAGGAAGCGGTCAAACTGGAAGCGGCGCAGCAAGGCATCGAGAGCGCGGACGCGCTGGCGCGCGGTCAGGCTAAAGTGCCACTCGGGCGCTATGCAAAACCGGAGGAAATCGCCGACGTCGCATTGTTTCTGGCTAGCCGCCGGGCGAGCTATGTGACGGGCGCGATCGTGCCGATGGACGGAGGCAGCGCGCCGTTGATCTGAACGGCGCGGTTGTCGGCATGGTGGAGAAAGGCTCGGCGGCATCAGAACTGATGCCGGTCGAAGTTTGCCGCGTCAGGTGCCTGCGTGGGGGCGCCTCGGCGTACGCACAAGCCGGTTGTGCGCCGACCCGCTCGACAGGTCGGCGACGCCACCCGGCAGCAAACGCTGCACGAGTAGCGTTAAAAATGCGGCGCAATGGGTATTACGCCTGAAATTGCCAGCTGATCGTGCTCAAGACGCCTATAGCTGGGGCTGTCAGGCTCACAGAAGGGCTCAAAGAAAGCGGTGGCCAAACCACCAGCCTGCCGCGGAAAGCACCGCCGAAGCCGGAATCGTCAGAATCCACGCCCAGACAATATTCCCGGCAACACCCCAACGCACCGCGCTCAGCTTTTGCGTCGCGCCGACACCGACGATCGCGCCGGTAATCGTGTGCGTGGTCGACACCGGAATGCCGAGCGCCGAAGCGGTGAACAGCGTAATTGCCCCACCCGACTCCGCGCAAAACCCGCCAACCGGCTTCAGCTTGGTGATCTTCTGTCCCATCGTGCGGACGATTCTCCAGCCGCCAAACAGCGTGCCCAAGCCCATCGACAGATAGCAGCCGCCGATCACCCACAGCGGCGGCGCATCGGCGAACGACGACGCGTAACCGGTCGCGATCAGCAGCATCCAGATAATGCCGATGGTCTTCTGCGCGTCATTGCCGCCGTGCCCAAGGCTATAGAGCCCCGCCGAGATCAACTGCAAACGCCGGAATCGCCGGTCGACCTTGCTGGGTGGCGTGCGGAAATAGATCCACGACACCGCCAGCATGAAGAACGACCCGAGCACGAAGCCCAGCAGCGGCGAAATAAAGATGAAAGCGACCGTTTTCAGCAGGCCGTCCATATTGAGCGAGCCCCAGCCCGATTTGGCGAGCGCCGCCCCTACCAGTCCGCCGATCAGCGCATGCGAGGAACTGGACGGAATACCGTAATGCCACGTGATGATGTTCCAGCCGATCGCACCGACCAGCGCCCCAAAAATCACGTAATGGTCGACGATGTCAGGGTCGATCGTGCCCTTGCCAACGGTCGCCGCGACCTTCAGGTGAAACACGAAATACGCGATGACGTTGAACGCAGCAGCGAAGGCGACGGCCTGCTGCGGCTTCAGCACGCCGGTGGAAACCACCGTGGCAATGGAGTTTGCCGCGTCGTGAAAGCCGTTCATGAAGTCGAAAATCAACGCGACGGCGACCAGGCCGGCCACGACCCAGATAGCGAGTTGTATCGATTGCATTATGCGTTTTCCAGCACGATGCCTTCGATGATGTTCGCTACATCTTCACACTTGTCCGTGATCGTTTCGAGCAGTTCATAAATTGCCTTCAGCT
Organism: Paraburkholderia metrosideri; assembly: GCF_904848625.1. GTDB lineage: Bacteria > Pseudomonadota > Gammaproteobacteria > Burkholderiales > Burkholderiaceae > Paraburkholderia > Paraburkholderia metrosideri. The sequence continues at coordinate 352,994 of NZ_CAJHCP010000001.1, read as the reverse complement.
TGATCAGCGTCTTGACGTTGTCCTCTTCGCGGAACAGTTTCGACATGGCCGAGCGCAGCACGCGATCGGCTTCCGACTCCAGACGGTCGATTTCCTCGCAAGCCTTCAGGATCTGCCCCGCCTGCTTCATATCCGACAGCAGGCTGACGGCGAACTGCACGCGCTCGGACGTCGCCGTGCAGATATGCGCCAACTGGCTGGCTTCGGACGTGACAGCCTGCACGTCGTACAGCGAGATTGCGGTGGCGACGTCCTCCATCAGGTCGAGGATGTCGTCCATCGTGGTGATCAGCTTGTGGATTTCATCGCGATCGAGCGGCGTGATGAAGGTCTTGTGCAGCAAGTCGATGGTTTCGTGCGTGAGCTTGTCAGCGGCCTTTTCGGCCTTCTGCACGTTTTGCTTGTGGGTCTCCGCGTCTTGCAGATTGTCGATCAGCAGCTCGAGTTCGCGGCTCGCCGAGACGATGCACGTGGCGTGTGCATTGAAAATTTCAAAAAATTTGCCCTCGGTGGGCATGAAACGACCGAACATTGGGATCCCGAAAATTGGTCACATTATGGCTGACATAAAACCGCCACATTGTACCGTTGCGAGACCGATGCCGCACTTTGAAAGCGCCGTTACAACGGCGCTTCAGTTATCGCTTCACTTATCGGCGAATCTGCGTTTTTAATCGCTGTAGAAATTCTGCGCCCCGGCAAAGTTGTCAAACTTCGTGAATTGACCATGGAACGTGAGCCGAACTGGGCCGATCGGACCGTTCCGCTGCTTACCGATGATGATTTCGGCGGTGCCTTTATCCGGGCTATCCGGGTTGTAGACTTCGTCGCGGTAAATGAACAGGATAACGTCCGCATCCTGCTCGATAGCGCCGGATTCGCGCAGATCCGACATGATCGGCCGCTTATTCGGACGTTGTTCGAGGCCACGGTTAAGCTGCGACAACGCGATCACCGGCACGTCGAGCTCTTTGGCGAGACTCTTCAATGAGCGCGAAATTTCTGAAATTTCTGTCGCGCGGTTTTCACCGGAAGACGATCCGCTCATCAGTTGCAAATAGTCGATGATGATGAGCCCAAGCTTGCCGCACTGGCGCGACAACCGGCGTGCGCGCGAACGCAATTCCATCGGGTTCAAACCGCCGGTTTCGTCGATGAAAATCTGCGCTTCGCTCATTTTCTGCACCGCGTGCGTGAGCTTCGGCCAATCTTCGTCGGTCAGGCGGCCGGTACGCATACGGTGCTGATCCAGCCGGCCAACCGAGCCGAGCATACGCATGGTGAGCTGCGAACCCGGCATTTCCATCGAGAACACAGCCACCGGCAGACCATACTCGACCGCCACGTATTCGCCGATGTTCATCGAAAACGCCGTTTTACCCATTGACGGACGTCCTGCCACGATGATCAGTTCGCCGCCGTGCATGCCCGAGGTCATGCGGTCCAGATCGACGAAGCCGGTCGGCGTGCCGGTCACATCGCTTGGGTTGGCGGTGTGGTACAGCGTGTCGATCCGCTCGACCACCTGAGTCAGCAAAGGCCCGATTTCGAGGAAGCCCTGTGTGCCGCGGGCGCCGTCTTCGGCGATCGAGAACACTTTCGATTCCGCTTCGTCCAGCAGTTGCCGGACTTCCTTGCCCTGCGGGTTGAATGCATCAGCCGAAATTTCATCGGCCACGGAAACCAGCCGGCGCAGCACCGCGCGATCGCGCACGATTTCCGCATAGCGGCGAATATTGGCCGCACTCGGCGTGTTCTGCGCCAGCGCATTCAGATACGCAAGACCGCCGACCTCCTCTGCCTTGCCCGAGGTGCCGAGCGCCTCGTACACGGTAATCACGTCGGCCGGACGCGTGGCCGCGATCAGTTTGCCGATGTGTTCGAAGATGATGCGGTGGTCGTAGCGGTAAAAATCGCTCTGCGACAGGAAGTCGGCGATGCGGTCCCAAGCCGCGTTGTCGAGCAGCAAGCCGCCCAGCACCGATTGCTCGGCCTCGATCGAATGCGGCGGGACTTTCAGCGACTCGAGTTGGGGATCTTTGGACGGTGCGTTCATGGAGAGGAATTATCGGGTAATCAGGCGGCGACGGCGAGCGCAAAAACTAAAAAAACGGGCACAAAAAAAGCAGGGGCCGGTTACCCGGCCCCTGCCTTTCGCCAGCTGAATCCTGGCAAATACTACATGATGCTTAGGCGTGTTCGCCGATCACAGCCACCGTCACATCGACGAGAACGTCGGTGTGCAGCGAGACTTGAACTGCGTGGTCGCCGACGATCTTCAGCGGGCCTTCCGGCAGACGCACTTGCGCCTTTTCCACTGCGAAGCCTTGCTTGACCAGCGCGTCAGCGATGTCAGCGTTGGTCACCGAGCCGAACAGACGGCCGTCGACGCCAGCCTTCTGACCGATCTGAACCGTCGAGCCACCCAGCTTTTCGCCTTGAGCTTGAGCTGCAGCCAGCTTTTCAGCGGCGATCTTTTCGAGTTCTGCGCGGCGGACTTCGAATTCAGCCAGGGCTTCCTTCGTTGCACGGCGAGCTTGCTTGTTCGGGATCAGGAAGTTACGTGCGTAACCGTCCTTGACCTTCACGATATCGCCCAGGTTGCCCAGATTGACGACTTTTTCCAGAAGAATGATTTGCATTCAGATGCTCCTTATCGCGTCGTCGGGTTAGGCCTTGTGCTGGTCGGTGTACGGCACCAGCGCGAGGAAACGTGCGCGCTTGATTGCCGTATCCAGCTGGCGTTGATAATGCGACTTCGTACCCGTGAGACGCGCCGGCGTGATCTTGCCGTTTTCGCCGATGAAGTCCTTCAGCGTTTCGAGGTCCTTGTAGTCGATGTGATCGACGCCAGCGGCCGTGAAACGGCAGAACTTCTTGCGCTTGAAGAGCGGATTTTGTTGCTGACGACGCTTGTCGAATTTCTTACCAGTCGGGCGGGGCATGTTCAGTCCTTTCCAATGTCCTGCAATTCTGTGATGTGAAATACCAGAGTTCGTGCGTTGCGGTGCTTTTTTGCCAGGAAGCCTGTGAAGAGCGTTTCCACGCCCATCGGACAGCTTTCCAGCCTACCGCTCGCCTCGCCTGCCGCTACTGCCTGCATGGTGAGTTCGACTTGCCGGGCGATGCCGGCTTCGACGACTTCCGTGCGATGGTGCAACGTGCAACCTGCAATCGGAACGCCGGCGGGGGTGTACCGCACCGGTTCGCGTTCGACGACGCTGGCCTTGAGTTGCAGCCGGTTCATGTAGCCTTGGGCGAAAACGACGCCTGTTCTGGTAGCTTAAATAGTGTGTCTTAAGCCTGCGCTTCGGACGGTTGCGTAGCAGCCGACTTCTTGGCTTCTTCGCGCTGCACTTCCTTCATCATCGGCGACGGGGCCGTTTCGGCCTTCTTCAGCTTGACGATCAGGTGACGCAGAACAGCGTCGTTGAACTTGAATGCGTGTTCCAGCTCGTCGAGCGTAGCCTGGTCGCATTCGATGTTCATGCAGACGTAGTGAGCCTTAGCGAGTTTCTCGATCATGTAGGCCAGTTGGCGGCGGCCCCAGTCTTCGATACGGTGGATCTGGCCACCGTGCGAGGTGATCGTGGACTTGTAACGCTCGATCATGGCGGGCACTTGCTCGCTCTGATCCGGGTGCACGATAAAAACGATTTCGTAATGACGCATATTCACTCCTTGTGCTGACTTATGGATAAAAGCCACCCGGGCGTCGAACCGGTGCGGCAAGTGAGAAGCCAAAGAGTGTAACCCGAATGGGGCCGGGTTGCAAGATATCCCGTTAATGAAACGCACGAATCGGGTGTGTTTTCAAAGGTTTAGGGCCAAGACTGGCCGGAAGGCGGCGACCCGTTAAAGGTGGGAATCGGAGCGGAGAGCGACACCCGGCTGGTCCCGGGTGCCGTCTGGACCTCGTTTGAACGGTCGTAGAACGGCCTGGTGCACTTGAGATGCGCGCGGCCGCTGTTCTGTGCAGCAGCCAACATGCGCGACCGGGGCGATTCCGCCAAAGCCACCCGCACACCCATGCGGCACACGTTCCCGTAAGCCGGCTACGAGCCACCTTCCGTGCGCTCGCTGCCGCTTTGCAGACGCGCTTTCAACGCAGTCTCCAGTCCCGTCAACGCATCGGGCGCGGCATCGGAAATCGCCCACCAGGTCATGCCTTCAGCGTTCCAGTGGGCGATCGAGTAGCCCTCCCGCCCCAGCGTCGACGGCGCCGCACCCGAGCCGCTCTGCGGAAACACGTACACGTCGATCACGTGCTTGCCATACCGGTACACCAGCACCGCCACCCGCTGATGCGCGAGGTAGTCGAGCCGCCCACCCTGTAACGGGAAGCCGCTGGCGGCCAGATCCTCGACCGGCGGCGAGTAGTCCAGCCGGCCGTTAAACCACGGCTTGACCGTGTGTCGGTCGGTCGAAATCACGTCGATGTCGCGGCCCGACACCTGGGCTCGCACGTGGCTTTCCACCAGTTCGTCGGTAAATGGAGAAATATCCGCGGAACGATGGGCGTTCAACGCGACGCCCGCCGCCACCGCGCCCAATGCGACGATCAGCGCGGCCAGCCAGCCCGAAGCAAACAGCCGGTTGGCGCCGCCGGTGGCGAGCGGGCCTCCGAAGCCACCCGGCTGGCCGCGCCAGCCGTCGAGCAACGCGGACCAGAAGGGCCGGCGCCGTTGACGCGGACGCGACTTCGCCACTGGGTCCGGCGCGCCGTCTGGGTCGCCGGCTTCGCTGAACCCGCTGCTCCCCCTCGCGCCAGCTGTACCGGGTTCCTCGGTCGCGGCAGGACGACCCTCCGCCGCCGTCACGGCCAGCATGTCCTCCAATGGCGGCAACCCCGCAATGATCCGATCCTTCAGCGAAGGCGGCGCGCGATGATAAGGCGCCGCGCGCAGCGCACCGCTCAATTCCCGCAGGCCGTCGCTTTCACGACGGCAGGCATCGCAACTTTCAATATGCTGCTGGACGCGCCGCGCATCCGGCGCGGGCAACTCATGATCGGCGTTCGCATCGAGGAGCGGCCGGGCTTCTTTACAGTCCATCTGGCGTCTCCTGAGCGGAGCCCGCGGCGCTTGCGCCGGGCGAATTGAGTGGCCGGCCGTTTGCAGACGCCCGGAGCGGGGTGACAGTTGCGGTGGCCGCGGTGCCAGACTTGCCGGTAACGGACGCGGCAGCGGGTCCGTCTGCGGCGCGTCCATCGGCACGCTGCGGCGCTGCCTGGCTTCCAGTGCCGGGATGGGCGCTGCCGGACGAATCCGGCGGCCTACCCATCGATTGCGCGGATTGATCCGGGCGAGCCAAATGTTGCGGCGGCTCCGGAGAGCCGGAAGACGCCGGATCGTCCGAATCCTCCTGACGTGCTGATTGCGATGCGGCCCCGCCCGCCGGCATCCGCACCTTGCAGGCCGATGTGCCCGCGCTCGAGGGCTTCGCCCCCTGCTTCTTCATCAACACGTCCGCCAGCTTCCGGCGCCCTCGTGCAAGCCGCGACATCACCGTCCCAATCGGCAAATCCGCCACCACGGCGATTTCCCGATAGCCCATCTCCTCAAGTTCGCGCAGGATCAATACCTCCCGATACTCCACCGGCAACTGCGCCAGCGCCTCGTGCACGAGCTTCGTATCCTCATCGCGGATCAGCAGTGTCTGTGGATCGTCACCGCCTGCGCTCCAGCCATCGAAGGTCGCATCGTCCATGGTGTCGTCGAACTCAAGCATGTCGTGCGACGGCGCCCGACGCCGCCATTCCGTGTACCAGGTCCGGCGCACAATCGCCAGCAACCAGGGACGCGCGGTGTCGCCGCGAAACGTGTCGAAGAAGCGGAAGGCGCGCAGGAAGGCTTCCTGGACTACGTCATCGGCATCGCTCGGGTTGCCGCACAGCCAGCGCGCGAGATTGTACGCAGCGTCGAGATGCGGCAGCGCGAGCTGCTGAAAACGGCGGCTCCTCGCTGCATCGGTATCGCCTCGCTCGCGGGCGACGGCATCTGTTTCGGTCTGGACCACCTCGGCCCTCCAGGGCATTGCGGCTATGCGGTGCGGCTCGTCGTGACTTCCTTTCAATGCATAACCGGGCTTCTGGCGAGTTTATTCCCGCTATCGCCGCAGATCGGCGAAAAGATGCGCGGCGCAGCGGCCCGCTTGCCGGGAGGGGCGGCAGAACCGGCGGGGCGGGCGATACAACGGCGCGATCAGCGTAGTCGCGGCGCCACGCAGCAGTGCTTGGCTGGTGAGCTGGTGGGCTGGTGGGCTGGTGGACTGGTGGACTGGTGGACTGGTGGACTGGTGGACTGGTGGACTGGTGGACTGGTGGACTGGTGGGCTGGTGAGCTGGTGCGCTGGTGCGCTGGTGAGCTGGTGAGCTGGTGAGCTGGTGAGCTGGTGAGCTGGTGAGCTGGTGAGCTGGTGCGCTGGTGAACTGGTGCGCTGGTGCGCTGGTGCGCTGGTGAGCTGGTGAGCTGGCAAGCTGGTGAGCTGGTGACCTCGTGAACTGGCGAGCTGGTGCGCTGGTGAACTGCCAAGCTGGTCCTCCAGCGCGCACCTCTCGCCCCCCCACCCCTAATACCCCGGCCGATTCCAATAATCCTCGCTCGCATACACCTCTTTCAGATAGTCGATGAAATACCGCACCCTCGCCGGCACATAACGCTGCTGCGGATACACCGCGAGAATGTCGTAATCGGGCAGTGCGAATTCGTCGAGCACGGTTTCGAGTTCGCCGCGCGCCAGTTGCTGCTGGATCTCCCACGTGGAGCGCCAGCCGAGCCCAAGCCCTTCCGATACCCACCGGTGCAGCAATTCCCCGTCGTTGCAATCCAGCGATCCGCCGACCCGCACCGTCGCCAGCTTGCCGTTGCGCCGAAAATACCAGCCGCGGTTTTGCCCGCCCTGCAGATTGAACGCGAGACAGTTGTGCTGCGGCAAGTCTTCGAGTGTTTTCGGCTTGCCGTGCCGGCGGAAATAGTCGGGCGTGCCGCACACCACGCGCCGGTTCGACGCCAGCTTCACCGCGACAAAATTCGGATCGACCGCGCCGCCGATCCGGATCGACAGGTCATAGCCTTCGCGCACCAGGTCCACCACCCGGTCGGTCAGATTGAACGACAGCTGTAATCCGGGCTTGTCGGCGAGAAAATCCGGCGCGAGCGGCGCGACATGTTTGCGCCCGAACGCAGCCGGCGCCGACACAATCAGGTGACCGTTCACCGCCCGCCGCCCGGCGCTCAATTCGTTTTCCGCCTGATCCCAATCGGTCAGCAGACCCCGGCAGCGCTCCAGAAACGCGGCGCCCTCCTCGCTCACCACCAGCCGCCGCGTCGAGCGATACATCAGCTTCACGCCGAGGCGTTTTTCCAGCGCGTCGATCCGGCGACCGAGAATCACCGGCGACACCCCCTCCTCCAGCGCGGCCGCCGCCAGGCTGCCCGCATCGGCTACGCGCACGAAGGTCTCGATCTGTTTGAAGCGATCCATGGTGGTCTCCTGCCAGCCGTCGCGCGTCAGCCGAAATCCCAGGCTGCGCGCCATTCCATACTTTTTGTTTCGAAATAAGCGACCCGGACTGATCTTATCAAACCTTTGAGTCGGTCCTAAAGTGCTCTCAACCCCCTTGATTCGCCCGATTCAAAGACATTCAGGAGACATTCATGGCCAAGATGAGAGCCGTCGACGCAGCCGTTCTGGTGCTCGAAAAAGAAGGCATCGACACCGCGTTCGGCGTACCCGGCGCCGCGATCAACCCGTTCTATTCGGCGATGCGCAAGGCCGGCAACATCAGCCACGTGCTGGCGCGCCACGTCGAAGGCGCATCGCACATGGCCGAGGGCTACACCCGTGCGCAGCCGGGCAACATCGGCGTGTGCATCGGCACGTCGGGGCCCGCCGGTACCGACATGATCACCGGTTTGTACTCTGCCCAGGCCGACTCGATTCCTATTCTGGCTATCACAGGTCAGGCGCCGCGCGCGCGTCTTTACAAGGAAGACTTCCAGGCCGTCGATATCGAATCGATCGCGAAGCCCGTCACCAAGTGGGCCGTGACCGTGCGCGAGCCGGCGCTGGTGCCGCGCGTGTTCCAGCAGGCATTTCATTTGATGCGCTCGGGCCGCCCGGGTCCAGTGCTGGTCGATCTGCCGATCGACGTGCAACTCGCTGAAATCGAATTCGATATCGACACCTACGAGCCGCTGCCGGTCTACAAGCCGAAAGCGTCGCGCAAGCAAATCGAAGCGGCGCTGACGCTGTTGAACGACGCCGACAAGCCGTTGATCGTCTCGGGCGGCGGCGTGCTGAACGCAGCGGCTGAAGACCTGCTCGTCGCGTTCGCCGAAACCGTTGGCGTGCCGGTGATCCCGACGCTGATGTCGTGGGGTGCGATTCCCGACGACCATCCGTTGATGGCCGGCATGGTCGGTCTGCAAACCTCGCACCGCTACGGCAACGCGACGATGCTCGCGTCCGACTTCGTGCTCGGCATCGGCAATCGCTGGGCGAACCGCCACACGGGCAGCGTCGAGGTCTATACGAAGGGCCGCAAGTTCGTGCACGTCGATATCGAACCGACGCAGATCGGCCGCGTGTTCGGACCGGACCTGGGCATCGTATCGGACGCGAAGGCTGCGCTCGAACTGTTCGTCGAAGTCGCGAAGGAATGGAAGGTCGCGGGCAAGCTGAAGGACCGCAGCGCATGGGTCGCCGATTGCCAGCAACGCAAGCAGACCCTGCAGCGCAAGACCCACTTCGACAACGTGCCGATGAAGCCGCAGCGCGTGTACGAAGAGATGAACCAGGTGTTCGGCCGCGATACCTGCTACGTGAGCACGATCGGTTTGTCGCAGATTGCCGGCGCGCAATTCCTGCACGTGTACAAGGCGCGCAACTGGATCAACTGTGGCCAGGCCGGCCCGCTCGGCTGGACCATTCCGGCTGCGCTCGGCGTGCGTGCGGCCGACCCGCAACGTCCGATCGTCGCGCTCTCGGGCGACTACGACTTCCAGTTCATGATCGAAGAACTCGCGGTCGGTGCGCAATTCAAGCTGCCGTACGTGCATGTGGTCGTGAACAACTCGTACCTGGGTTTGATCCGCCAGGCACAACGTGCATTCGATATGGACTTCTGCGTGCAACTCGGCTTCGAGAACATCAACGCGCCGGAGATGAACGGTTACGGCGTGGATCACGTGGCAGTCGCCGAGGGTCTGGGTTGCAAGGCGATTCGCGTGTTCAAGCCGGAAGAGTTGAAGCCGGCGCTGCAAAAAGCGCAGGCGATGCTCTCCGAATTCAACGTGCCGGTGATCGTCGAAGTGATTCTCGAACGGGTGACGAACATTTCGATGGGCACCGAGATCGACGCGATCAACGAGTTCGAGGAACTGGCCGCGAAGCGTGAAGACGCGCCGACCGCGATCAGCATGCTCGACTGAACTGCATCAACTGGCTACGTATGAAAGCGACTGCGCGGCATCGCGACTGAGACCCGCGCGTCGCTTCATCACGCCACTTCACTGACCGACCAGAGAGACACACGCATCATGCCGAAATTCGCAGCGAACCTCACCATGCTGTTCAACGAAGTCCCGTTCCTCGAGCGCTTTTCAGCAGCAGCGGATGCGGGCTTTCACGCCGTCGAATTCCTGTTCCCGTATCCGTATCAGATCGCGGAACTGAGCGAACGCCTGCAACAGAATCGCCTGAAGCTCGTGCTGCACAACCTGCCTGCGGGCAACTGGGAAGCAGGTGAACGCGGCATCGCATGCCTGCCTGATCGGGTGGGCGAATTCCAGGAAGGCGTGGGCCGCGCAATTGAATATGCACGCGCGCTGAAAGTGCCGCAACTGAATTGCCTCGTCGGCATTCCGACTGCCGGCGTCGATGTGGATAAAGCGCGGTCGACCATCGTCGACAACCTGCGTTTTGCCGCGGGCGAACTGAAAAAGGCCGGCATCAGACTGCTGGTCGAACCGTGCAATTCGTACGACATCCCCGGCTTCGCGCTGAACCGTTCGGACGAAGGTCTCGATGTGATTCGCGCAGTCGATTCCGACAATCTGTTCCTGCAATACGACATCTATCACATGCAGCGGATGGAAGGCGAACTCGCCGCCACGATCAAAAAGAATCTGCCGCAGATTGCGCATATTCAACTTGCCGACAACCCGGGCCGCAATGAGCCGGGCACGGGCGAAATCAACTATCCGTATCTGTTCGCGCTGCTCGACTCGCTGGGTTACGACGGCTACATCGGTTGCGAATACAAGCCGCGTACGACGACGGCGGCCGGCCTTGGCTGGGTGCAAAGCGTGGCCGGACAAACTCGCGGCGCAGCGCACGCAGCGGCGTGAGCAACGCATAGCAGGCGCACGACGTCCCGAAGTCGCTGAACGGGACGCATCACACAACACTGGAGATTCAGACACATGGCAAAGATCGGTTTCATCGGCCTCGGCATCATGGGCGCGCATATGGCGCGCAACCTCATCAAGGGCGGTCACTCGCTGGTCGTGAACGGCGCGTACCCGGTGCCGGAAGACCTCGCGAAAACCACCAGCGTCGTCGCCGATTCCACCGCCGTTGCGCAAGCCGCCGAGATCGTCATCATCATGGTGCCGGATACCCCTGACGTCGCCAACGTGCTGTTCGCCGACGACGGCGTCGCCGCCGGTCTCACGAAGGGCAAGCTGGTGATCGACATGAGCTCGATCTCCCCGCTCGACACACAGGCGTTCGCGAAGAAGATCAATACACTCGGGGTCGACTATCTCGATGCGCCGGTATCGGGTGGCGAAGTCGGTGCGCGTGAAGCGTCGCTGACAATCATGGTTGGCGGTCCGGAAAAAGCGTTCGCACTGGCCAAGCCGCTGTTCGAGTTGATGGGCAAAAACATCTCGCTGATCGGCGACAACGGTGCGGGTCAAACCTGCAAGGTCGCGAACCAGATCATCGTCGCGTTGAATATCGAAGCGGTAGCTGAAGCGCTGCTGTTCGCGTCGCGTTCGGGCGCAGATCCCGAGCGCGTGCGCAAGGCACTGATGGGCGGCTTCGCGTCATCGCGGATTCTCGAAGTACATGGCGAGCGGATGACGAAGCGCACGTTCAATCCGGGCTTCCGTATCGAACTGCACCAGAAAGACCTGAACCTCGCACTCGATGGTGCACGCAAGCTGGGCATCGCTCTGCCGCATACGGCTAGCGCGCAACAATTGTTCAGCGTGTGCGCAGCGAACGGCGGCAAGGCATGGGATCACTCGGCCATGGTGCGCGCGCTGGAAATCATGGCGAATTACGAAGTCGCGCAAGCGCCGGATAGCGAAGCGAAGGCAGCTTAAGGTCGCGTGAGAGGTTTTATCGACAGGGCCGGTGCAGACGCTGCTGCGCAATTCGTACCACGCACGATGCCCGTATGAGTCGCGCCGCAGCGCCGGGAACACTCAACGGCGGCGAAGCCCAACGACAGGCCGCACTGGGAGCGTGTATGGCGAGCGTCATACACGGAACATAAAAAATACATCATGCAGTCATACAGATTGCGATGAGCGTCGAATGTTTAACGTCATCGCAATCACAGGTGGGGCGTCCGTTCATCGTGCGCAGCTTGCGCGGTGGAACGGGCAAATCGTGCCGCTCTGGGCTGAGAGCGGCAAGTGGGGTCCGCAGCGGCACCCGGCGACGCCGGGGAAGCCTTGGTCGGTCAGACGTCGTCGTCGGGTGTCCGGCTGTCGGATTCATCGTTCTGCTTTTTCCGCCAATCTCTCGCAACGCGAGGCAAGCATGCACGCCGCTTGCGTGCACGCACGCTTGCATTTGCTTGCAACTCCGCGCTGTTCGCCGTACGTTTTTTGACACTTCGTCGCGCACTTTTCTCCTACACTCGTTGAGTCTGGTTGCCTGCATCTGCATGACGCTTCGCATGTCGCTATTGCGCGCATTTGCCTGCTTCGGCACGCGCATCTCGCGTCACACAGGTGCGTATTCCACGTCATTCGTTTGCTTCACGACCAGTGTCCCAACCCCGTGCGCAATCTGTTTTTGCGCCGCCACGTCAGGAGTGTGATCGATGGGTATTCTCAGCTTTATCAAGGAAGCCGGCGAAAAACTGTTCAGCGCCGGTTCTGCGCCCGCTCAGGCCGCAGCCGCTCCCGCCGCGCCCGATCTTGCCGCGCTGAATAAAACGGCAGGCGACGCGATCGCCACGTATATCCGCAGCCAGGGTCTGGACGCCACTAACCTGCAAGTCGCGTATGACGGCACGAGTCACGCGGTCACGGTGTCAGGTGAAGCCGCCGATCAGCCGACCAAGGACAAAATTCTGGTCGCGGCCGGCAATGTGCAGAACGTCGACAAGGTCGACGATCAACTGACCGTCACCACGCCCGCCGCTGCGCCAACGCAATTTCACACTGTCGTGGCCGGCGACAATCTGTGGAAGATCGCGGAGAAATACTATGGCAGCGGCGCGAAGAACGACGTGATCTTTCAGGCGAACACGCCGATGCTGAAAAGCCCGGACAAGATTTACCCGGGCCAGGTGCTGGTCATTCCGCCGGTGTGAGGTTTGCCTTCAAGTGTGACGGCCCGCATTAAACTGCTTGCTGAAACGACAACGCGGCTTCGAGACGGATAGTCCCGAAGCCGCGTTGTCGTTTGACGGTCGTGCTTTAAGAAAAATCTGCGCGATTGCCATTGCGACACTGCGCAGCGTCACATCGCGTCACATCAATACGTATCGAATATCTTCTGCAATGCAACTGGCCCTGTGCCGCCTGCGGCCAGTGCCAGCATCAGCAGCACGCGCGCCTTGTACGGATTCAGCGAACCCGCGCTGACGAAGCCAAGTGCGTCATCGGCGGCTGCGCCATTGCGCATCACATGCCCCGAGCCCACACGCGACGCGCGTATCACCGCCACGCCTTGCGATGCGGCATCGGCGAGTGCCTGCTGCATCGACACGTGAATCGAACCGTTACCCGTTCCGGCGACAACGATACCGCGCACGCCGGCGGTCACCAGGGCATCTACGGCGATCCGCGACACGCCCGCATAACTCGTCACAATTTCCACATGCGGCCAGTTCGGGCCGATCACGAATTCGGTCGCGACCGTGTGGGGCCGCACCACGCTGCGCTGGAATTCGACGCGGCCATCCTGAACCCAACCGAGTGCACCGATTTCCGGCGACTGGAATGCGTCGACAGCGTACGTGCTCGTCTTGACCACATCGCGTGCGCTATGGATCCGGTTGTTGAACGCGACCAGCACGCCCTGCCCGCGTGAACCCGCGTGCGCTGCCACCGTCACCGCGTTCAGCAGATTCAGCGGTCCATCGGCGGAGAGCGCCGACGCTGGACGCATCGCCGCGGTCAGCACGACCGGCTTGGCCGATTTGATCGTCAGATGCAGCAGGTAGGCGGTTTCTTCGAGCGTGTCGGTGCCATGCGTGATCACGACGCCGTCGATTTCACTGGAAGCCAGCAGCATGTTGATGCGTTGTGCGAGCGTGGTCCACAGCGGCATCGCCATGTCTTTACTGTCGACGCTGGCAATCTGCTCCGGCGCAATACGCGCCACCGTCGACAAAGCCGGCACCACCGCCAGCAAGCGATCGACACCGACCACACCCGCCTGATAACCGGACGTGTTGGTGGCGTCCGCCGCCGCCCCGGCAATCGTGCCGCCCGTTGCCAGCACGGCGATGCGCGGCAACACAGGCGTGGCGTCCTCGCCCGAAGGCGTTGCGGAAGAAGAGGTCAAAGTAGTCATGGCGGCGATTGTAAGCGATGCCCGCACGCCGCCACGTGAGAAATAAACGGATGGCCGTTCGATTCGGAACGCGTCGCCATGCATGCCAGGCGTCAAACGCCCGGCACGCAGATCAGACCGCTTCGCGCAGTTGCGCGGCGATGTCCGCCTCTTTCAGTTGCGGCGCGAACATCTCGATCAGCCGATATGCGTACGCCCGCAGGAACGCGCCCTTGCGCAGGCCGATTCGCGTCGTGCTCGCTTCGAACAGATGCTGCGTGTCGAGCGCGACGAGTTCGGTGTCGCGCTTCGGATCGTAAGCCATCGCCGCGACCACGCCGATACCCATGCCGAGTTCGACGTAGGTCTTGATCACGTCGGCGTCGATTGCGGTCAGCACGACGTCGGGCAACGCGCCCGCTTTGGCGAACGCCTGGTCGATGTGCGAGCGGCCCGTGAAGTCCTGGTCGTACGTGACGATCGGGAATTCGGCGATCTCGTCGAGCGTGAGGTTTTCGCGGCCCACCAGCGGATGCCCCTTCGGCACCACCACGATGTGATGCCACGAGTAGCATGCGAACGTGACGATGTCCGGGAAACGGTCGAGCGCTTCAGTCGAGATACCGATATCCGCTTCACCGTTGATGATCATCTGCGCGATCTGTTGCGGGCTGCCCTGACGCAGCGCCAGATGCACCTTCGGGAATACTTCGGTGAACTGGCGGATCACCTTCGGCAGCGCGTAACGCGCCTGCGTGTGGGTCGTTGCGACGACCAGATGGCCGCTGTCCTGATCGGCGAACTGACGGGCCACGCGGCGCAGATTTTCCGCGTCGAGCAGCATCCGTTCGATCAGCTGATGCACCGCCTTGCCCGGCTCGGTCAGACCCGTCAAACGCTTGCCGCGTCGAATGAAAATGTCGACGCCGAGTTCGTCTTCCAGATCCTTGATCTGTTTCGACACGCCCGACTGCGACGTGTACAACACGTTCGCGACTTCCGTCAGATTCATGTTCTGACGCACGGCTTCGCGCACGAAGCGCAATTGCTGGAAATTCATCTTTGTCTCTCCGGTTCGGCCAGAGTTAAGTTATTTGAGTTCTTGGGTTCGGCTAAAACGCCGGTTTATGCTGCGTTACCGTTTCCTGTCTCGCGCGTTCATCCGGCTCATTGCGCAGGGAAGACACGCAGCGCTCGCGGCACGGCCGTCACGCCATCGCCAACGGACAGTTGCAGATCGCGCCACGATTCGCGGTCGAGTTCGGCTTCGAGCAGATTGCCCTCGCGGCCCGCGAGTTCGACGCGCACCGAGCCGCCGAGCGTGACCACGCGCCGCACGTCGACGACGATGCCTTCGCGATGCCCCGCCGCCTGCGGATACAACTGCAGGTCGTGCGGCCGCACATACGCAAACGCCGGGCCGCTAAAACCGGCCGTGACCGATACCGGCAGCGCCGCGCCGTCGACGACGAAGCCTCTGGCATCGACATTGCCATGCAGACGGTTCGCCGCGCCGAGAAACTCATAGACGAACGAGGTTTGCGGATGGTCGTACACGTCTTGCGGACTGCCCACCTGCTCCACATGCCCACGATTGAGCACGACGATACGGTCGGCCACTTCGAGCGCTTCTTCCTGATCGTGCGTGACGAAAATCGTCGAGATATGCAGATCGTCATGCAGACGACGCAGCCAGCTACGCAACTCCTTGCGCACCTTCGCGTCGAGCGCGCCGAATGGTTCGTCGAGCAACAGCACTTTCGGCTCGACAGCCAGCGCGCGCGCCAGTGCAATCCGTTGCCGCTGACCGCCCGACAATTCCGACGGATACCGCTGTGCCAGCCAGTCGAGTTGCACGAGCTTCAGCAGTTCATGCACCTTCTCGCGAATCACCGCTTCCGACGGACGCTCCTTGCGCGGCTTCACGCGCAGTCCGAACGCGACGTTCTCGAACACCGTCATATGACGGAACAGCGCGTAATGCTGGAACACGAAGCCGACCTCACGCTCACGTGCGCCGACCGTCGCGACGTCCTGACCTTGCAGCACGACCTGGCCGCCATCCGCATATTCGAGACCGGCGATCACACGCAACAACGTGGTCTTGCCACAACCCGATGGCCCGAGCAGCGCAACCAGTTCACCCGGCGGAAAGTCGAGTGAGACATTATCGAGCGCGACGAAATCGCCGAAGCGCTTCTGCAGGTTACGAACGGTGATACCCATTACAGCTCTCCTTGCTTGAGCGGGTGTTGCTGGGGTGCATGCGTTGCATTGACGGACTTCGGCCCACCCGGCGACGCGTGGCCTGACTGCGAACCGCCAGCTTGCGCGGATTGCGGCACAGGACCGGCGTATGCGGGCACATCGCGTGCGGACGACAGTTCCGCCGACATATGACGCTCGGCGAGCAGCTTCAACCCGAGCGTCACGAGTGCGAGTAGAGCCAGCACCGACGCCACGGCGAACGCTGCCGAGAAGTTGTATTCGTTGTAGAGAATTTCGACGTGCAGCGGCATCGTGTCGGTCTGTCCGCGAATATGACCGGACACCACCGACACCGCGCCGAACTCGCCCATCGCGCGTGCATTACACAGAATCACGCCATACAGCAGGCCCCATTTGATATTGGGCAGCGTGACGCGGCGGAAAATCTGCCATCCCGACGCGCCGAGCACGTGCGCGGCCTCTTCTTCGTCGTTGCCTTGCGCCTGCATCAACGGAATCAGTTCGCGTGCGACGAACGGGAACGTGACGAAGATGGTGGCGAGCACGATGCCCGGCACCGCAAAAATGATCTGCACGTTATGGTCTTCGAGCCACGGGCCGAACCAGCCTTGTGCGCCGAACATCAACACGTAGATCAGGCCGGAAATCACCGGCGACACCGAGAACGGCAGATCGATCAACGTGGTCAGGAGCGCCTTGCCGCGGAATTCGAACTTGGCGATACACCACGACGCAACCAGACCGAACACGAGGTTCAGCGGCACTGCAATGGCGGCGGTGATCACGGTCAGCTTGATCGCGGACAGCGCATCCGGATCGGCAAGCGACTCGAAATAGAAGCCGAGGCCCTTGCTCAACGCCTGGTAGAACACGGAAACCAGCGGCACGACCAGAAACAGCGCGAGGAACAGCAGCGCGATGCCGATCAGAACCCAGCGCACGAGAGGGCGCTCGGTAACGGGATCGGGACGGCGCGACGCATTCAGCGGCGAACGCGGCGCGAGCGCGACAGCCGCCGCGCCATTCGTGCCATTCTTGCCATTTGCGCTCTTTGCATCGTTCACGGAATGGCGGCTCATTGCGCACCTCCGCCAATCGCTGCGACACCCGGCACAGTCGGGCCTGGCGCCGGCCCCGCACTGCCGCGCTTCGTGCGACGCTGCAAATACCACTGCAACGTGTTGATCAGCAACAGCATGAGGAACGACACGACCAGCATCACCACGGCCAGCGCGGTTGCCCCGGCATAGTCGTATTGCTCGAGCTTCGTGATGATCAGCAGCGAGGTGATTTCCGACTTCATCGGCACATTACCGGCGATGAAAATCACCGAACCGTATTCACCCAGCGCACGCGCGAACGCGAGCGCGAAGCCCGTCAGCAACGCCGGAAAAACAGCCGGCAAGACCACTCGCCGGAACGTCAGCCAGCGCGTCGCACCCAGGCACGCAGCCGCTTCTTCCTGCTCACGTTCGAACTCTTCGAGCACCGGCTGCACCGTGCGCACGACGAACGGCAAACCGATGAAGGTCAACGCGACCAGCACGCCCGCGGGCGTAAACGCAATCTTGATGCCGAGCGGTTCGAGAAACTGCCCGATCCAGCCGTTGCCCGAGTACACCGCCGCCAGCGAAATACCGGCAACCGACGTGGGCAGCGCGAACGGCAGATCGACCACGGCATCGACAATGCGCTTGAACGGAAACGTATAACGCACCAGCACCCACGCAACCAGAAAGCCGAACACCGCATTGATCAACGCGCCGCCCAGCGCGGAGAAAAACGTCAGCCGATACGACGCGAGCACGCGCGGCGACGTGACCGCGCGCACAAACTGATTCCAGTCGAGCGTGGCGGTTTTCAGAAAGGTCGCCGCAAGCGGAATCAGCACCACGAGGCTCAGATAAGCCACCGTGATGCCGAGTGTCAGACCAAAACCGGGCAACGCGCTCGGTTTCCGGAAGGTGAACGTCGTCATGCTGGATACTCTTTCAGGTTGATGCTTACGTTTTTGATCACTGGCTTCGATCACCGGTTTTGATCACCGCTTGTGGCCACCGTGCTCCGGTTAGCCAAAAGCGCGCCCACTGGGCGCGCTCGGAAGCGGCGCGTTACCGCGCCGCTATGCCTTTGCCATTTCAGGCCGCGGCGGAATTACTGAGGCTGGTAGATCGAATCGAACACGCCGCCATCGGCAAAGTGCGTTTTCTGCGCGTTCGCCCAGCCGCCAAACGAGTCATCTACCGTGTACAGCTTCAGCTTCGGAAACTTCGCGGTCAGCTCAGCGGGCACCTTGTTCGAACGCGGGCGATAGAAGTTCTTCGCGGCGATTTCCTGGCCTTCCTCGCTGTACAGGAAGTTCAGGTAAGCCTCAGCCAGCTTGCGCGTACCGTGCTTGTCGACCACCTTGTCCACCACCGCAACCGGCGGCTCGGCCAGAATGCTCACCGACGGCACGACGATTTCAAACTTGTCCGGACCGAATTCCTTCAGCGACAGGAACGCCTCGTTTTCCCACGCGATCAGCACGTCGCCGATACCGCGTTGCACGAAGCTGGTGGTCGCGCCACGCGCGCCCGAATCCAGCACGCCCGCATTCTTGTAGACCGCGCTGACGAATTCCTTCGCCTTCTGCGCGTTGCCGCCCGGCTGATGTTCGGCATACGCCCATGCTGCGAGGTAGTTCCAGCGCGCGCCACCCGAGGTCTTCGGATTCGGCGTGACGATCGACACGCCCGGCTTCGCCAGATCGTCCCAGTCCTTGATGTGCTTCGGGTTGCCCTTGCGCACGAGGAACACGATCGTCGACGTGTACGGCGACGCGTTATCCGGCAAACGCTTTTGCCAACCCTTGTCGACGATGCCCTTGTTCGCCAGCGCGTCGATGTCGTAAGCCAGTGCCAGCGTGACGACATCCGCCTGCAGGCCGTCGAGCACCGAGCGCGCCTGGGCACCCGAGCCGCCGTGCGACTGCTTGAACGTGACGCTCTCGCCGGTCTTCGCCTTCCATTCCTTGCCGAAGGCCTGATTGACGTCCTGATACAACTCGCGCGTCGGGTCGTAGGAGACGTTCAGCAGCGTGGTGTCCGCGTGCGCCTGGGTAACCACACCAACGACACCCGCGACACTCGCCGCGCCGAACGCCAGCGCCGCGATCAGTTTTTTCGTTCTACCCGCCAGTCCCGTGTTGCGATGGTTCATGCCAACTTTCTCCGCGTGTGGTCCGCTGAAAACAGCGTGTGATGTTGTTTTGCGTCGCGGTCACGTGCACATGAGCGCCAACTCGGAGGCCAGTCTATCGAAGGGCTTTCATCATTAAAAATAATGTTTATTCATTCTTTAATACGTAAAAGTGGTAACGACAGCGGGATAAGGCGTTGCGGCACGAAAACGGCTGTTTTGACATCCTGCACCGACGCTGGAGCGGCCCCTTTCGTGACGAACTTAAAGTAAAGCTTGAATTACGCCGAATACTGTATAAAAATACAGTTACCTGTTCATACATACAGTGGCCATGACAAAACTCACCGCACGACAGCAGCAGGTTTTCGATCTGATCCGCCGGGCGATCGAACGCACCGGTTTCCCGCCCACCCGCGCGGAAATTGCCGCCGAGCTGGGCTTCAGCTCGGCCAACTCGGCAGAAGAGCATTTGCGCGCGCTTGCTCGCAAGGGCGTGATCGAACTCGCGGCTGGCGCCTCGCGTGGCATTCGCCTGCTGGCGGGCCCTGACGACGCACCGCATCAGTTCACGCTGCCGCATCCCAGCATCATGCAGTTGTCGCTGCCGCTCATCGGCCGGGTGGCCGCAGGCAGCCCGATCCTTGCGCAAGAACATATCTCGCAGCACTTTGCGTGCGACCCGGCGCTGTTCTCGAGCAAGCCTGACTATCTGCTGAAGGTGCGCGGGCTGTCCATGCGCGACGCAGGCATCTTCGACGGCGACCTGCTTGCAGTGCAGAAGAAGAGCGAGGCCAAAGACGGCCAGATCATCATTGCGCGGCTGGGCGACGACGTAACGGTCAAGCGGCTGAAGCGTCGGCCCAACGGCCTTGAGTTGATCGCGGAAAACCCCGATTACGACAACATCTTCGTCGAAACCGGCAGCGCGGAATTTGCGCTGGAAGGTATCGCCGTCGGGTTGATTCGGCCGGGCGAGTTCTAACCGCCTGCGCCTGCTTCGTGCTTCGTCAGCGCCTGGTCCGCGCTGAGTTTTCACTTTGTCCGCGCACGCGTTTGCTTCACCTTTGGTTCGCTTTGTCCCGCTTGCGCCGGCTCGCTTAACCCACGCTGCATCACTGCTGCATCGGAGAGACTTATGGAACGCCTTGCCCGCCTGCTGCCTTTTCGCCAGTTCGGTCGTTTGCGCCATCTGCGCAAGTTGGTGCCCTGCTCATTGAACGAGGCACCGGCGGCGAGCACTCCATCGCTGTTCGACGCGTCAGAGGGTGTCGCTGGCTTGCCTTCTTCGTTGCCGGCGTTTGCTCGCGTGTCGTTGAATTCCGGGCTGAATACCGCGGAACCTGCCCGGCGTGCGCCGGTGCGGGTCTATCACGGGCCGTCGCGACTCATCATGGTCGGCACGGTCGACGCGGTATGCCGGATGATCGATCACTGCATTGCGGAAGAAGCCAACCTTCACGGCGCCGTGTTCGAAGGCTGAGTGAAACCGGGTTCAGTGCCTGGTCGCGCCGCAATCTGGTTGACTCACGCGAGTGAGGTTTGAGCAAGTGCCAAGTAAGAAGCCGGTCCTGCCACATGACACATCGTCGCTTGCTCTGCGCGCTTTTAAGACCTGGCACTCAGATATTTGCATAGAATGGGATTGTTTTTGCGGGGCCGTGGTCCACGATTACATTAAACCTGATCGGGAGTCCCATTCGATGACAGTTCCGACACGCATGAAGGGCAGCGCCGCTCGTCCGCTGATCATTACGTTGATCGTGATTGTGGTGATCGCTGCACTTGGGTTCGCGTACGCGTCGCCCTATATCGCGCTAAGAAACCTCAAACGCGCAGCCGATGCGCGCGACGCAGAAACCGTCAACCAGTACGTCGACTTTCCTGCGTTACGCGACAGCCTCAAGCAGCAGATCACAGGCATGCTGACGCGTCGGCTGGACGCCGATGCCAACAGCAAGTTAGCCACCATTGGCGCAATGATCGGCGTCACGTTGATTGGTCCGCTAGTGGATTCCTACGCGACACCAGACGGCGTCGCGGCATTGCTGAACGGAATGCCGCCGCGCGGCGATCCGGGCGAGCGGCCGGCCGCGCCGCCTGATGCAAACAATCCGCCCGCAGCAGCAGATACACCCGCCTCACCTCCGGCTGCAGACGCGGCCAACGCAACGCAACCACCAGCGCGGGAAACCACGGCGGGTTATCGCGGCATCAACGAGTTTGTCGTCACCTACCGGCGTGGCGAAGCGAACGCAAATTATTCGGCGATCTTTCAGCGCGAAGGTTTGTTCACCTGGAAACTCACTGCAATCAATCTGAACGAGTGAGCGTGAATGGTGGATCGGAGAGCCGGCTGGCTCGTCGCGCACGTGTGGAGCGCGAATGTCTGCCGTGCGTGGAGGAGCGCATCAAAGCGTTCAGGCCGCGCTCGGCGGCAATAACCGCAGCGAGTGCTGCCCACTTGCAGCGGACGGCTTCGCTTCATGGCGAAGCGAAGCCGAAGCCGTCGCGACTATCCGCCACGCATCAAGCCGCCTCGGCTTGCTGCTGCTCCTGCGCTGACGAGCAAGCCACCAGGATGCTGCATGAAATCCGATCGAGCAGCGGCGTGTTACCCGCCCCCATCCACCAGCGCGACAAACCCGTGCGGCAGCGGTGTCCTACCACGACGAGGTCGACATTCAGGTCATTGGCGAGATTCGCAATTTCGTCGATAGGGTGACCGAACGCAAAGTGCCCTTGCGCACTGACGCCTCGCTCGGTGAGCCAGTTCACCCCTTCCTGAAGAATGTCACGAGCGGTCTTTTCGAAACTGCCACAGGCTACGTCGGTGAGTAGCCCGGCGCTTTGCGCAATGCTCGATCGCATATCCACGACCGACAACAAATGCGTTTCGGCCTTCAGGTCCAGCGCGAGATCGGCGCCGCAGCGCAGCGCCTTTCGGCCTTCGCGCGAGCCGTCGTAGCACAGCAGGATTTTCTGGTAGCTCGCCATGATTTTCTCCCCTCGCGCGGAAAGCGCGATCTGATTCAATCATGGTGCGCCGCAATTCAGGTTGCAAGGGATGGAAAACGCTAACTAGCGGCCAATTCGGCCTAAACCTCTACGCGCAGCAGGTTTGGGCGAACCTCTGCACCATGGCGGGGAAGAACGCGGGCATTGCGGCAGTGCAAAACGCGGCATCGGGCGAATTCGCCCCCGCTAACATCCGCATCGCGATGCCCTAGAATAAGCGGCCTCCTCGGCCATTCGCGTTCTTTTCCGGAGCATCGAGCTGATTTATGTCTGAAGCCGCCATCGAGTTTCACCAGGTCAGGAAGAGCTACGGCGAAAAGACCGTCGTCGACGGCCTGTCGTTTCATGTCAACGCCGGTGAATGTTTCGGCCTGCTCGGCCCGAACGGCGCGGGCAAGACCACCACGTTGCGGATGCTGCTCGGCATTGCCTCACCCGACTCCGGCGCGATCCATCTGTGCGGCGAACCGATTCCCGGCCGCGCGCGGGTAGCGCGGGCGCGCGTCGGCGTGGTGCCGCAGTTCGACAACCTCGATCCTGATTTCACGGTGCGTGAAAACCTGCTGGTATTCGGCCGCTACTTCGGGCTGAGCGCCGCGCAATGCCGCGCGGTCGTGCCGTCGCTACTCGAATTCGCGCGGCTCGAAAGCAAGGCGGACGCACGCGTGAGCGAACTGTCAGGCGGCATGAAGCGTCGCCTCACGTTGGCACGCGCGCTCGTCAACGATCCCGACGTCCTGATCATGGACGAGCCGACCACCGGCCTCGATCCGCAAGCGCGGCATCTGATCTGGGAGCGGCTGCGCTCGTTGCTGGCGCGCGGTAAGACCATTCTGCTGACCACCCATTTCATGGAAGAGGCCGAGCGCCTGTGTCATCGCCTGTGCGTGATCGAAGAAGGCCGCAAGATCGCCGAAGGTGCGCCGAGCGAGTTGATCGCCACCGAGATCGGCTGCGATGTCATCGAGATATTTGGTCCTGATCCGTTCACGTTGCGCGACGAACTGGCGCCGCTGGTCGAGCGCAGCGAAATCAGCGGTGAGACGCTGTTCTGCTACGTGAACGACGCGCAACCTGTGCACGCGCGACTCAAGCAACGCGCCGATCTGCGCTATCTGCATCGGCCGGCCAATCTGGAGGATGTGTTTTTGCGGCTCACGGGCCGCGAAATGCAGGACTAACGCTCACGAACAGCGGCACAGGCGTGCCCGCCTGCTGCAAGCCGCTACGGCCATCACAACCCAGCAAGAGACACGAAGCAATGGACGCACGCACTTACGACCCGCCGGGCGACGCCTCGTCGAGACAGGAATTCTTCGCCGCCTTCCCGGCCAACGCCGTGAACTGGATCGCCGTGTGGCGGCGCAACTATCTGGTGTGGAAAAAGCTCGCACTCGCGTCGATGTTCGGCAATCTCGCCGACCCGATGATCTACCTGTTCGGCCTCGGCTTCGGGCTTGGACTGATGGTCGGGCATGTCGACGGCGTGCCGTACATCTCGTTTCTGGCCGCGGGCACGGTGGCGTCGAGCGTGATGATGTCGGCGAGTTTCGAGTCGATGTATTCGGGCTTTTCGCGGATGCATGTTCAGCGCACGTGGGAGGCGATCATGCATACGCCGTTGACTCTCGGCGACATCGTGCTCGGCGAGGTCGTGTGGGCCGGCAGTAAATCGATGCTCTCCGGGGCCGCGATCATGCTGGTGGCCGGCTCGCTTGGCTACGCCACGTTTCCGTCGATGCTGCTGGCTTTGCCGGTCATCGTGCTGACTGGCCTCGCGTTCGCGTCGGTTGCCATGGTGGTGACAGCGCTCGCGCCGTCGTATGACTTCTTTATGTTTTACCAGACGCTGGTGTTGACGCCGATGCTATTGCTCTCCGGCGTGTTCTTTCCGTCGTCACAACTGCCCGCTGCCGCACGGATCGCCACCAGCGTATTGCCACTCGCGCATGCGGTCGATCTGATCCGGCCGGCCATGCTCGGTCGGCCAATCGACAATGCGGTTTTGCATCTGGCCGTGCTGGCCGCGTACGCGGTGGGCGGCTTCATCGTTTGCGCGCTTCTGTTCCGTCGCAGGATGATGAAATAGGCTTGAGGTAATCAAAAGCCGCAGGCATTGGACCTGTCCGCCTGCGGCATCACAAACGAGTTCAGTCCTCGTCGTCGGTCCATGGAATATCCACGTCCGAGATGAACGCGACGGTCGCGAACGGGCCGCCATCCTGACGCCCGATCTTGCCGTCGGCGCGTTGCCATTCAACCCGGAACACCGTGCCTGGATCGTCGGAGATCAATCGGACCGTGCGGACCTCGTCCGGATCGGAATCCTCGACAGGACCGTCGAGCGAAATCTGCAATTCCTGCGGCCACAGACCATCGGCCGGATCGTAAATCTTGTCGCCATCGGGGATCAGCGTGAACGCTTCCACGCCGATGGTCGCCGATGCGTCCACGATCATCTTGCCCAACGCACGCAGCAGCGCGGTGGCGCGTGCCGAGTTCGCCTGACGGATTGCCAGATCCCCGCGCGTCAGCGCCTGTTCAAGTTTTGGGTTTGTTTTTTGTTGCGCCATTCGATGTCCTGAGTCCTATCGCTCTGTTGTGCGCGGCATGCGGCGTCGATTGCACACCGCGCTCCATTTTTCGGGCTGAATGCTACCATCGGTGTGCGTTGCAGCATGGCCAGCCGGACAGGCCGCCTTGCCAGGCCGACCGTCCACCACAGTGTAGGTCGTGATTTGCGTTCCAGCAGGGACATTTGCGCTGGCCTGTCATTGCATCGGCTCAACGCGGCTCGCGCGCGGTCTGCCTGCCGATGGTTGAGCGGATCGTGCGCAGCGGTGAGCCCGCTGGGGCGGTATGCGATGCGGGGGGCACTGAAAATTCGCTGAGGAGGCAGAGATAACTGAAACAGCAACGCCACCCCGACTATCGAGCCGGGGTGGCAATCCGGAGCGCTAGAACCTCAAGGCGCCGGATTCGGCTGCAGTTCGTGCAACTGGTCGATTTCCGCGAGCACGTCCGCCGACAGTGTCACCTCGGCGCTGGCAATGTTTTCCTTCAACTGCTCGAGCGACGTCGCGCCGATCAGATTGCTCGTCACGAAGGGGCGGCTATTGACGAATGCGAGCGCGAATTGCGCGGGCGTCATGCCATGACGCTTCGCCAGTTCAACATAGCGCGTCGTTGCCTGAACGGCTTGCGGCTTGCTATAGCGCGCGAAGCGCTCGTACAGCGAAATGCGCGCACCGGCCGGACGCGCGCCGCCTTCGTACTTGCCGGACAGCCAGCCGAACGCCAACGGTGAATACGCGAGCAAGCCGATATTGTCTCGATGCGCGTACTCGGACAGACCCACTTCGTACGTGCGGTTCACCAGGCTATACGGATTCTGGATGCTGACAATGCGTGGCAAGCCGAGCTTCTCAGCCGCGCGCAGAAACTGCGCGACGCCCCACGGCGTTTCATTCGACACACCGATGTGACGCACCTTGCCGGCCTTCACGAACTCGCCGAGCACCGACAGCGTTTCTTCGATCGGCACCGTATAAGCGTCGTCGACCCATGGGTACGACGGACGGCCGAACGTCATCGTGCTGCGATCTGGCCAGTGCAGTTGATACAGATCGACGTAATCCGTTTGCAGACGCTTGAGGCTATCGTTGAGCGCCTCTTCCAGATTCTTGCGGTCGAACTGATTGCCTTCGCCGCGAATATGGCGCGGATTGTGCGGCTGGCGTGCCGGACCGGCGATCTTGGTGGCAAGCACGATTTTTTCGCGTGCGCTGCGATGCTGCGCGAGCCACGTACCGATATAACGCTCCGTCGAACCCTGCGTTTCCGCACGCGGAGGCACCGGGTACATCTCTGCGGTATCGATCAGGTTGACGCCGTGATCCAGCGCGTAATCGATCTGCGCATGGGCTTCCTGTTCGTTGTTCTGCTCGCCCCAAGTCATGGTGCCGAGACCGATCAGGCTGACCTGCACATCGGAGTCGCCAAGTCTGCGGTATTCCATCTAATTGTCCTGTTGAAGGTGTGAAATGAAAACGCTGAAGTTACCACGCCGGCGCAATGCCTGCAGCAACGCTAGAATGCTCGAGCGACAGACATGCCTCCTCGCTGCATCGTGGTCCGGTGGTGTTTCTACACGTCGCCCGCCATTTCACGCTCAACGCACTGTGCACCGCCCTCGCCTGCCATGAATCCCGAACACCTCGAACTGCTGGTCACACGTGTCATGCCCTATGGCAAATACAAGGGGCGCGTGATTGCGGACCTGCCCGGTCACTATCTGAACTGGTTCGCGAGCCAAGGCTTTCCGCCCGGCGAAATTGGCCGCCTGCTGGCGTTGATGCAGGAGATCGATCACAACGGTTTGAAGCCGCTGCTCGAACCATTGCGCAAACGCTGATCGCTATCGAAACCCGCGCACAAAACCACAAAACTGAAAGCCAGTTGAAGCGCAACGAAGCCAGATGAAAGTTGCTTCGAAGGCAGCATGCAAGCAATGTAGGCTTGTACAAATTCATACAGACTTTTGCTTGCGCGTCATGCGTTAGTGGACTTAAATCGGCATAGGTCGTTGCGCAGCGAAACACTCACACGCAACCGTTCGCTTGTCATCTTGCCGCCTGTTCATGCCCGCTTTTAATCTGCCCGCCCTACTGGAATTTATCGGTCACGACCTGTCTCCCGTCCGCGCGGTGATTGCATTTTTTCTGATCGGTTACCTGATCGTCGGGTTGCCCGTGCATTTTCGCCAGGGCGCTGCGTCGCGCGATATCTGGGGCACCGCCGCCGGCGTAACGATGGCCGCTTTATACGCGGCGTTTATTGTCGGGGTGTACCCCGCGTTGCATCATTCGACGGTACTGATGCATTGATCCGCTCACACCTGACGCGACACGACGTCACGCGCGTGTCGTGGCAGTGGCGATAGTCGGAAGTCAGGACAAACGTCCCGTCAAAATCAGTCTGGCAATCAGCTGATCAACCGATTGATCAACCGACATACACGCGGTTTCAATCACGACGTCGGGTTCGACCGGCGTGTCGTAGGCCCCGGAAATACCGGTGAAATGAGGAATCTCGCCACGTCTTGCGCGTGCGTAAAGTCCTTTGACATCGCGTGCTTCACACACCTCCAGCGGCGTATTCACGAATACTTCAACGAACCCGTTGCCGACGATGTCACGCGCGGCGCGCCGATGCTGATGCTCGGGCGAAATCACCGCGGCAATCGCGATGAAACCCTGCTGCATGAAAAGCGCCGCAACGTGCGCGACGCGACGCAGGTTCTCGGTGCGATCTTCGGCAGTGAAGCCAAGGTCCGCGTTCAGTCCGCGTCGCAACACATCGCCGTCGAGCACGATCGACGCGCGTCCTTCCTTAGTAAGTCGCCGGTGCAGCGCGTCGGCCAGCGTCGATTTACCGGCACCGGACAAACCCGTCATCCAGACCACGGCACCGCGTGACTCGCTCATGACCGGCTCTCCGTGACGGCAACAGTGCCTGGAGTCGCGGCGCGCGAGTGCGGCTCGACAAGCTCATCGGCGTACGCCAACTCCGGCCCCAACCCTTCGAACAGCGGCTTGAGCAACTCCGCTGCCGGTTGCCAGCGCCGCAGCGATGTCTTGTAGATCGGCTGACGCACCTGAGCCGAACTCGCGGTGTTGACCTGGCGCGTCGTCTGATGAAACGCGAGGCAGCGCTCGTCCCAATCGAGTCCGCAATGCGCGAGCATGCGCCGCACGTTGCCTTCGAAATCGCCGACCAGGTCTTCATATTTGACTTCGATCATCACGCCCTCGGGCAGCACGCTATGCCAGTACTTCATCAACGTATCGTACGCACGATAGTAGCGGCCGAGTTCGCCGAGGTCGTAACCGAACGGCACGTCGTGGAAAATCCGCGAAAAAATCGACAGACAGGTTTGCAACGGCGACCGGCTGCTATGGATGAAGCGCGCATTCGGCAACGCCAGATGAATCAGCCCGACGTTGATGAAATTGAACGGATATTTGTCGGTGAAACGAGTGTAGCGCGGCGCATCGCTGCTCGCTTCGCGTTGAATGTCCGGCAGCGACCTGTGCATGAACCGCAGATAGTCCCCCCCCCAGCGTGCTCAGTTGCGCAGCGCCCACGCCCTGCATCGCCTCGATGCTGATCCTCAGCGGATCGTCCGGCGGACGACGAATACTCGTGACCAGCGCCTCGCCGAATTCCGTGCGCTCACCGGCGCCGAACACCTGCGGATGACTCGCCAGCACCTGCTCGATCAACGTCGAACCCGAACGCGGCATGCCGATGATAAAAACCGGCGCGGCCGATGGATCGCCAAGACCGCGCGCCGCCGCCAGTACCTCCGCATTCATCAAAGTCGGCATATGGGCGAACAGGCCGAGCGAATCCGCTTCGTTATAGCGCACGCCGGCGCGATGCAACGCGTTGCCCTTCAGTTGATGATCGAACGAGTCGTCGTTGCGGCCCACATCCGATAACGCCTGGCCATACGCGAAGTGAACCTCCGCCTGGTTGGCGACGCTCAGCGAAGCGGTATCGGCAACGAGCCGCTGAAGCGACACGAACACGGGGTCGTCAGCTGACAGACGCTTGGTCTGCACGAAGTTGCGGTAATACAGCGGGACCCGTGGCGCACCGGTGATGGCGCGGCGGTACGCTTCATGCGCTTCGTCGAAACGGCCGAGCGCCTGAAGGCAATTGCCCATGTTGTTGTGCGAGCCGTCTGCTTGTGGATTGCGGCGTACCGCTTCGCCGTAGGCGGCGATCGCGTCCTCGAGTTGATGCAAGAGTTCGAGCGTCCAGCCGAGCGCATGATACAAGTCCGCGTTGAGTGGACTGCGCGCGATCGCTTCGCGGTATCGCTCAGCCGCCTCGGCATAGCGGGTTAGCGCGGAGAGCGTCGCGGCGAGGCGCTCGTAATTGGCGGCATCGGCGGGATCGAGCGTGCGGGCGGCTTCGAAACAGTGCAGCGCGGCGTCGAGTTCGTTGCGCGCGGCGTGCGCTTCGCCTTGAACGCGCCATTCGGACGCGGTAGCCGGCTGTAGATCTTTCGTCATTGACGGCTGGTGGTATGCAGGGGTCGCGTGAAGCGGCCCTGACTTGGGGCGAATGCGATCTTCTCGTCCGGCGCCAGGGTGCTTTCTGCGCTTCAATGCGAGTTAGCGCACCCCGATATGCGTGGACGTAGCACACCACGCACATCGGACCGGATTCAAAGCCAATTGTCTGACCCAACTTAACAGCGCCGCCCTACAGTTTCTTTTCGAATATTTAACTAACTGTTACAGCAAGCGGAATTGGTAAGGTGCAGGAAGATAGCCGCGATGCCTCGCTGTCATGGCATTCGATTCGCGCGTATGAATCCGCGCTACAAGTCGGCGCGTATTAACAGTAATGCGCGGACACAAATGCCGGTGAACTCCGCCGCAGGCGATTTTTCTGACTCTTACGTGAAGGAGAAAATCGTGAGCAGGCTCATTGCATCGATCGCGTTGTTGGCGGCAGCAGCCGGACTCGCTGGATGCGCAGTCGCGCCAGGTTATGACTATGCATACGGGCAGCCCTACTATGCGTACGGCCAGCCGTACTATCCCGGCTACGGCTACGCGTATGGGCCGCCCTACTATCCCGGGTTCGGCACAGTGGGAATCTACGGCGGATGGGGCGGCTGCTGTTACTACCATGGAGGCCATGGGTACTGGCACGGCCATGGCGGTGGCCATGGCGGATGGCACGGCGGCGGATATGGCGGGCATGGCGGCAGCGCGTGGAGCGGCGGGGGCCATGGCAGCGGCGGCCACGGGCATTGACGCGACGGCGGCGAACGCGCGTTTGCGCGCACGTTGATGCAACGTTCAAAACGGCTCAGCAAAAACAAAAGCGGCGCTGTGATTTCTCACAGCGCCGC
This sequence comes from Paraburkholderia metrosideri, assembly GCF_904848625.1. GTDB lineage: Bacteria > Pseudomonadota > Gammaproteobacteria > Burkholderiales > Burkholderiaceae > Paraburkholderia > Paraburkholderia metrosideri. The sequence goes on along the minus strand of NZ_CAJHCP010000001.1, from coordinate 322,888 downwards.
TTGCAAAAGTCTTTACTGCCGGAATTCTTTGGGGTGGCTGATGGGGCTCGAACCCACGACAACAGGAATCACAATCCTGGACTCTACCAACTGAGCTACAGCCACCACTGACATCTGCTTAACTTGCTTGCATCTCGTTGCCGAGAAACTCTGCAAGTCAGTGAAGAAACGAGAGTATGCCAACAAGAATCTCGTTTGCCTAGCCCTTTATTCAAAAAATTCGACTGGCTCGCGCAGATGCTGCCTTGCCTCGTCGAAGATGCTCAGATCGCGTGCGGCGAGACGCTTGCTGTCGGACAACACGCGACGCCATCCACGAGCCCCCGCTTCGCCGCGATACAGACCGAGTGCATGGCGTGTGATATGCGCGAGATGCGTGCCGCGCGCCATTTCAGCCGCGCAATATTCAATCAGTTTCGCTTCGACCTGCTCGCGGGTCAGCGGCGTTTCGGTCGAGCCGTAGAAGCGTGCGTCGACATCGGCGAGCAGATACGGGTTGTGATAAGCCTCGCGCCCAAGCATCACACCGTCGACGTGTTGAAGATGGGTCTCCACTTCATCAAGCGTCTTGATACCGCCGTTGATGATGATTTCCATCTCTGGGAAGTCGCGTTTCAGCTGATACGCGTATTCGTATTTGAGCGGCGGGATCTCGCGATTTTCCTTAGGGCTCAAGCCTTTCAGAATCGCATTGCGCGCGTGAACGATAAAGACAGTGCAGCCAGCATCGGCCACTGCGCCGACGAAATCGCGCACGAAGCCATAGTCTTCCACTGCGTCGACGCCAATACGATGCTTGACCGTGACCGGCACAGACACCACGTCGCGCATTGCCTTCACGCAGTCAGCGACGAGTTGCGGCTCGTTCATCAGACACGCGCCGAACGCGCCGCGCTGGACGCGCTCGGACGGGCAGCCACAGTTCAGATTGATTTCGTCGTAGCCCCATTGCTCGCCGAGCTTCGCCGAGCGCGCGAGATCGTCCGGCTCGCTTCCGCCGAGTTGCAATGCGACCGGTGCTTCGTCGGGCGTAAACGCCAGATGACGCGGCACGTCGCCATGCAGCAACGCGCCAGTCGTCACCATTTCCGTGTAAAGCCACGTATGACGGGAAATGACCCGATGCAGCGAGCGACAATGCCGATCGGTCCAGTCCATCATGGGCGCAACGGAGACGCGGCGCGGGCTGGAAGATTGAGGAAAAGACATGGGGCGGCCCGACGGCTGAAATTCAAAGGACAGATTTTACCGCAATGTGTACAATGCCCGCCTGCCGATGGTTGGCAGATGTCAGACAGTGGTGGCTGTAGCTCAGTTGGTAGAGTCCAGGATTGTGATTCCTGTTGTCGTGGGTTCGAGCCCCATCAGCCACCCCAAAGAATTCAGGTAGTAAAGAGTTTTGCAAACGGCGCTGTGAAAAATCACAGCGCCGTTTTTGTTTGGCGCGGCCGCCCGGACGCTCGCCATCGTGGTCCCCGCCACCCCACGCGGTCTATTCCGCCGTTCTCCGCCCTCGGATACCCGCTCTCGCAATCAGGTCTTTTGCCCTCAAAAACGCTTGGTCAACGGGGTCGGACCACCGCTCACCCTTCTCATCTCTACGTCTGAAGGATTATTTCAGCTTAGAGAACAGTTAATTCACATTATCGGTACAAATTTTCGATAGTAGGGGTATACACTGCCTTCCATCGACGTTGCAGACACAAGCTCTTTGGCCCCTGCGACGCTTTCCTGACACATGAAGTCGAAACGTTATCGGAGTCCTACCATGAAGACCAAGTTCATCGCTGCCCTGCTGGTTGCTGTTTCCGCCTCGATCGCTGCTCCCGCATTCGCTAGCGGCTACGGCCCGGCACCGTTCTACCGCCCTGCGGTTGGCGCACCGGCATCGCAACAAGGCCAGAATTCGCAGACCGTCGCGGCTGAACGTGCTAACAGCGAATCGAATGCATACGGCGGCGTGAACAACGTGTCGTCGCAATCGGGTACGCGTACGCCGACTTCGGGCCCGCAATCGGTCTACTTCGGTCACTAAGCACTCGTAGCCGATCCCGCTGCCCGTCAGGGCCGCGGATCAACCAAGCGCCGCGCATGGAGTACTAATGCCGGCGTCTGGTTGCGTTTACGCCGCAATCCAAGGTGCTTTGCGCCAATTCGATGATGTCCCGCTTCAAGGCTATTCCTCTTTCGGCGATTCGCAGAAGCGGATGCGATTGCCAAACGGATCCGTTGTCTCCAGCACCTTCCCCCAAGGCAGCACCTCGATTCCGGGCTTCCCATACTTGTACTGTTTGCCGAGCAATTCGTCGTGGAACGCCTCGATGTCCTGAATCGGTACGAAAATCGCCGACCCCGGGGTCGCGTCGCCATGATGCTCGCTCAGATGCAAGATCAGGTCAGCGCGCCGCACCTGCATGTAAAGCGGGAAATTGTCCTCGAAGCGGTGTTCCCATTCGACTGCAAAGCCGAGAAAGCCGACATAGAACTCCCGGGCGTTGTCCTCGGAAAAAATACGGATGATCGGAATTGCGCGCGAAAAATGCACAGAGGTCTCCTGCGGGTCAAATCGGGGGATCAGAGCGGGGAATCAGCGACTACAGGTGAAATCACGCGCTCGCGGCTATGTCGGCAAACCCGCGTCGATCAACTCGCGCGCGGCACGTAGCGCAGCCTCGGCGGCGGCATGCTCGGTTGGCCACAAACTGTCGATATGCACTAGCCGCCAGTCGACGACCACCACGGCGTCACGCAAGACTCGAAAGTGCGCTTTTACACCGGTCAGCACCTGTTCAACCGCGACTTCGATGTCGTAGGCCTGATAACGCTCCTCGTAGTCCCCCATATCGAGGCCCTTCGGCTTCATGTTCGTCTCCGTGGTGTAGTGGGTGTTGGTACGCCCTGAATGACGGTGCCGCGCGCGATTCATCGCTACACGTGACGGTACCCGTCGTGCTCGCGGCATTCGTTGATGAACCCGCTACCCGACCCGCTTTGTCCGACGATCAATCGCAATCGCCTGACAGATATTGCCGGCCGTTGCAGGTAATCTCGATCTCCCCGCTACCCGCCTCGGCCGCCAGACCGTTCGCGAGCAATTCCGCCTTGACCGACGGCGCCAGCTCCGGCGCCGTCAATCCGACGCCAATGTCGTTCAGACGTCGCAGGGCTTCAATGGCTTCGGGACTCAATGACTTCGACATGGCCGTCTCCGTCGAGATGATCAATTCATCGTAGCAAGTTTCGGGGACAGTTGCATATGCGCCGGCCGGTGAACGTCAAGGCACGCACATTGCGTGCGAAGATTGGCGCAAGCCATTGGAAATCTGATGCGGGCAACGCACCGCCGGCGGACGGACACACCGAACACACCCGGCCCACAACGTCAGAAGGCCTTTCCGACATTCCATTGGTGCCTGCAGTCAGTATTGGGAAAGGTGATGCCGCCGTTTTTATCACCGGCGCGCCGCGTCACAAACGGAGGGCGATATGAATCGAAGCAAACGGACCATGCTGACGGCTGGCGTCGCGCTGGCACTGGTCGGCACCCATGCCACGACCGCACTTGCACAAACGGTAGATATCGTGCGCGCGGCCCAGGCCGCTCAGGTGGAAAAAATCGCCGAGTCAAACTCGCAGCCCGCGCCGCCGGCCCAGTCGCCGATGGTCAAGCCGCCCAACGCCGCGTCCGGCACGACCGGTTCCGCCAATCCCGACAACATGCCGATCAGGCGCCCCGACCAGCCGACTAACGACAAGATGAGCCGTCAGCCGCCCGCGAGCGGCGCGAACGCGAAATAGCGCGGTTTTTGTGGGGTTCTCTGTCGATGGTTGCCGATCAAAGCCGGGCGATCGACACCTCGGTCGACTTCACCAGCGCGACGACTTCCGAACCGACCTTCAATTCGAGTTCGTCGACGGAGCGCGTGGTGATGACGGACGTGACGATACCAAACGGCGTTTCCACATCGACCTCGGACACCACCGATCCCCGGATGATTTCCTTGATCTTGCCTTTGAACTGATTACGTACGTTGATTGCGGAAATGCTCATAGCGAGTGGCTCCAGTGAAGCGATAAAAAACAAGGCGATTAATAGCAGCGAGAATCAGATGGCCCAGCGGACTTCGGTCGGCTTGACTGAGCGGCCTTCATCACGCGCGTCGTCAATGCGTCGAGACAACGCATCGTCGTTTGGCGCGGTTTTCAGCACGCGTTGCAACACATGTTCTTCGAGCGCCGCAAATCCCGCCGACGCTCGCGCGCGCGGACGTGCCAGCGCCACCGGTTGATCGAGCGCGATCCGCCCTTCTTCGATCAGCAGAATCCGGTCACCCAGCGCGACTGCTTCATGCACGTCGTGCGTAACCAGCAGCGCGGTGAACTGGTGCGTGCGCCACAGCCGTTCGATCAACGCGTGCATTTCGATTCGCGTCAACGCATCGAGTGCGCCGAGCGGCTCATCGAGCAACAGCAGTTGCGGACGATGCACCAGCGCCCGCGCCAACGCCACGCGTTGACGCTGACCGCCCGACAACTGCGCGGGCCAGTCGTTTGCGCGTTCGAGCAGGCCGACCTCAGCGAGCACGGCACGCGCATCTTCGCGCGCGCCGCGGCCGAGGCCGAGCATCACGTTTTGCAGCACGCTTTTCCACGGCAGCAGACGGGCATCCTGAAACATGATGCGGGTGTCGAGCGGACCACCATCGGCGGCACGCTTGTCGAGCACGCCCGAGGTGCTTTTTTCCAGCTCGGCAACCAGCCGCAGCAACGTCGACTTGCCGCAACCGCTGCGGCCCACGATCGCCACGAAACTGCCCCGTTCGATCGACAGATCGAAATCCGACAGCACCGTGCGCTCGCCGTAGCGCTTGCCGACCCCGCGCAGTTGCACCGCGTAATCGGCGGGACTGCCTGCGTCCTTGCGTGCAAGCGGGCCAGCCGGCTGAATGGCTTCGGCCAGCGAGTGCTCGTGCGAGTGCGGTTGATCGGCGTATTCCAGATCAGCCGCCTGATCCGCGTCATGATCGGCAATGCGCGGCTGCGCCAGTTCGGCTTCGAGGTCGCTGCCCGTGATTCCGCTGAACGATGTCGACCAGGTCGTTGCGCTCATGATTTCGCTCCCGATTGATAAGCCGGATGCCAGCGCAGCGACACGCGCTCCAGCCCCTTGGCGAGCACGTCGGCGAGTTTGCCGAGCGCCGCGTACAGCAGAATGCCGACGACCACCACATCGGTTTGCAGGAATTCGCGCGCATTCATCGTCATGTAGCCGATCCCGGATTGCGCGGAAATGGTTTCGGCGACGATCAGCGTGACCCACATCAGACCGAACGCGAAGCGCACGCCGACCAGAATCGACGGCAACGCGCCGGGCAGAATCACATGCCGGTACAGCGCGAAACCCTTCACGCCATAACTGCGCGCCATCTCGATCAGGTTCGCGTCAACCGACCGGATACCGTGAAACGTATTCACGTAGATCGGGAAAAACACGCCCAGCGCGACGAGCAACACCTTCGCCTCTTCTTCGATGCCGAACCACAGGATCACGAGCGGGATCATCGCCAGCGCGGGGATGTTGCGGACCATCTGCACGGTCGAGTCGAGCGCGATTTCCATCGGCTTGAACAGCCCCGTGGCGAGTCCGAGCACGAGACCGATGCCGCCGCCAATCGCGAACCCCGACACCGCGCGCCACGTGCTGACCTTGACGTCCGCCCACATTTCGCCGGACTGGATCAGCGACCACGCCGCCTTCACGACCGCGAGCGGTTCGGGCAGCACGCGCGTGGACAGCACGCCGCTGCGCGCGGCGAACTCCCAGGCCAGCAGGATCGCGAGCGGCGCGAGCCACGGTGCGAGGTGCGCGCCGATCCGGCGCAGCGCACTGGCGCGGGGGTCCCGTTGCATGGTCAAACTCGATGAAGCCATGATTGCGTTCCTCATTGCTTGCCTAAAGTCGGCCGGGTCCGTTTAAACCCACCGCGACTTTCAGCGCTATACGTTCAGCTCGCGCTCACCGCTTCCGGCACATGGTGATTGCCGATGATTTCGCCGAACGGTCCCGACAACGGTCCGTTCGAAACCTTGACTTTGCGGTCCAACAGCGGGAACACGAGTTCGGCGAAGCGATACGACTCTTCGAGATGCGGATAGCCGGACAGAATGAAGGTGTCCACGCCGAGTGCGGCGTACTCGTTCATCCGCTCGACCACCTGCTCGGGGCTGCCGACCAGCGCCGTGCCCGCGCCGCCGCGCACGAGGCCCACACCGGCCCACACGTTCGGATAGACCTCCAGTTCTTCACGGCTGCCGATCTTGCCGCCATGCAACGCGGCCATGCGGCGCTGTCCTTCGGAGTCCATCTTCGAGAACGAGGTCTGCGCACGCGAGACAGTTTCGTCCGTGAGGCGGCTGATCAGTTTGTCAGCCGCGGCCCACGCTTCCTCTTCGGTCTCGCGGACGATCACGTGAAAGCGAATCCCGAACTTGATCTCGCGGCCATGCGCTGCGGCCCGCGCGCGCACGTCGGCGATCTTTGCCGCCACCGCTTCGGGCGGCTCGCCCCACGTCAGATAGGTATCGATATGTTCGCCCGCCAGTTCGTGCGCAGCCGGCGACGAGCCGCCGAACCACAACGGCGGATGCGGGTTCTGCACCGGCGGATACAACACCTTGCCGCCTTTCGAAACCAGATGCTTGCCGTTGAAGTCGATCGATTCTTTCTTATGCGATGCGCTCAGCAGCTTGCGCCAGATGTGCAGGAACTCGTCGGTGATTTCGTAGCGCGTGTCGTGATCGACGAACAGGCCGTCGCCTTCCAGTTCGACCACGTCGCCGCCGGTCACCACGTTGATCAACAGGCGTCCATTCGACAGACGGTCGAAGGTCGACGCCATCCGCGCAGCCAGACCCGGCGACGACAGACCCGGCCGAACCGCCACCAGGAATTTCAGCCGTTTGGTCGCGGCGATCAGACTCGACGCGACCACCCACGCGTCTTCACACGAACGGCCCGTGGGCAACAGCACGCCGTCATAGCCGAGCGTATCGGCGGCGACCGCGATCTGGTTGAAGTAGTCACTATCGGCTGCGCGTGCGCCGCGGGAGGTGCCGAGATAGCGGCTATCGCCGTGAGTCGGAATGAACCAGAACACATTCATGTGCTGCTCCTGCTAATTCGAAACTGGATTGAATGGAGACGGTGCGCGAAGCGCCTGCGCACACGCCGGCCACGCGCATCCAGCCGGCCATTGACAGCGGCCGGGCGATGCTGCGCAAAAAAGGACCAAGCTCTGAGCGGTGTTGACGCGGCTTACTGGCGACAGCGCGAACCGCGGCGCAAGCGTTCCGTATGCGGGATACGGCAGATACGGCGGGTGAAGATCGGCATCAGGCAGGACATCACAACGGCTTCCCTCGACCAAACGGGCGCGTCACGCGCTCGACTCAACGGACGACGGCAACGATTGCCGTCTGTATGAAGAAGCAGTCTATGGATCGGGCCGCGCCTTTTGAACGATTTTTTTTAGCTTAGGTTTTCCACTTTCGTGATTAGCCCGACGCTAAAGCATACGGGTGTTGCGCTTTAAGCACGCGGAAAACGAGGGACCCCTATATATAATGGCGCTCGTTTCCAATAACCCGGTGCAGGCCACGCGAAGCACGCCGCCTGTACCCTGGCGGTGCAATGCATGCAAAAACTCATTCTGCCTTTCGTTGCCGGCTTTCTGGCTTCCCTGTTCTTCCATGAATCGACGCTGGCGCTGATGCACGCTGCCGGCCTGATCGACCCAACCGGATTTTCCACTGCGCCGTTTTTACCGCTCGGCTTGCCTGAGTTCATCGCGAACGCGATCTGGAGCGCGTTCTGGGCGGTACTGATGGCATGGCTGCTGCGCGTCGCGCCGCATCGCCGCGCGCCGTGGGTGCCGGCCTTTGTGTTTGGCGGAATCGTGCTGACGGCGGCGAGCGTGTTCGTGGTCGATCCGCTGCGCGGTATCTGGCCGAGCGGCAATATGCTGCCGCGGCTGGCGGTGGGTTTCGCGGCAAACGCAATGTGGGGCTGGGGCGCATTGGTGTTCATGCGCGCGTTCATGGCGAGTGAGGACGAGGAATAACGCGCTGGCACGACTTGCCGCCTGAAGGTTCGGCGGCTGGCGGGTTGCAAGGTCAGGCGGGCGGGCGGGCGGGCGGGCGGGCGGCAATCGAAACATGGCCGCCCGCTTTTTTTTCGCTGGCTGGTTACCCCCGCAGATCGCGCAGCGGATGTTCGCCGGCGGCCCACGGGCTTTCGAACATCCTGTCGACGTCCACGGCGCTCACGTCTTCAATGCGCGCAAAGCGCCAGCGTGGCGCGTTGTCCTTGTCGATGATGCGCGCCCGAATGCCTTCGATCGAATCGCCCATAAGAAAGCTCGACCGCGTCAGATCGAGATCGCCGCGCAGCACCTCGGCCATCGACCCCTCGGCGCGCGTCACCACTTGCAGCGAGACCGCCATCGACAGCGGCGAGCGTTCGCGTAGCACGCCAATCGTCTGTTCGGCCCATCCAGCGGCATCGCCGTTGCGATCGCGCTCCTGTTCGAGCGACGCGAGAATGCGCGCGAGATCGGGCAACGCAAAATGCCGGTCGATCAACGCGCGTGCGTTCGCGAGCGGCGCAGCGTCGGGCTTCGGCTCGACCTGATAAGCGAGCGCCTCGCGCTCGACACAGGCCACCACGTCTGCGCCCCGTTCGAACAGTTCGCTGCGCAAGGTGTCGACGAGCGCGGGCAACGCGGCATCGTCGATATAGACGTCGGCGAGACCGGCGTAGAGCGCATCCGCCGCGCCGATCGTCTCTCCGGTCACCGCCAGATAGCGCCCGATCGCGCCCGGCGTGCGGGCCAGAAACCAGCTTGCTCCGACATCGGGGAATAGGCCGATACGCGTTTCGGGCATCGCCATTTTGGTCGATTGAGTCACGACGCGCAGACCGCCGGTGCGATGCGCGCCCTGCGAAATACCCATGCCGCCTCCCATCACGACGCCGTTCATCAACGCGATATACGGCTTGGGATACGTGAAGATCAGGTGATTGAGGCGGTATTCCTCGGTGAAGAACGTGTCGCGTGCTTCGTTTTCGCCACGTTGCGCCGACTCGTACAGGAAACGGATATCGCCGCCCGCACAGAACGCGCGCGGATGCCGACTACGGATCACGACGGCCAGCACGTCGGGATTTTCGCGCCACTGGTCGAGCGCAGCGTGGATCGCGCGGATCATGCCGGTTGACAGCGCGTTGAGCGCCTTCGGCCGTTCCAGCTCGATGAAACCGATGCGGTTGGCGATGTACGTCGCGACTTCGTCGCTGACAGCGGGCGAGACGGAAATGGACATGGAGAACGACGCGCACCGGCGCGAGATAAGGTGAAACTGAACGTTATCACGCGAGGACGGATTTGCGGTTCGGGCAGGGTTGCGGGGCGGCGTCTGGTGGCGGCTGGTTCCTGCTGCGTCGTTTGCTGCACCGTCTGCCCCGCTCTGCCCCGCTCTGACCCACTCTGACCCGGCAACGACGCTATCGGCGCACGGGCCGGTTAATCCTCGCCGCCTGCTTCCACAGCAGCCGCGCCGCCCTTCAGTCGTGCGGCCCGTTTAGCCGTTTGACGTGCGAGCCGCGGCGCCGTCGAGGCCGCCCCCAGCCAGGCGTCGAGCGAAACGTCCACCACCGTGTCGAGCGGGGCGACCGGGAACACCGGACAGGTGAGGTGAAGTGCAACGATACCGTGCATGGTCGCCCAGAAAGCCTCGGCCCACACAGCGGCATCCGTCGATGCAGGCAGGCGCCCCGCGGCTTTCAGTTCTTCGAGCGCGGCGATCATGATGAGCAGCGACGCCGTGCCGGCGTCGTCATCGGCTGCTAGTGGCGGGTTGGCCGCCTGACCGTTCGCGCCAGGATCGGAGGCGGTAGTCGCTGCGGGCGGCGGCACATCGTCTTCACCGCTCCGACCGGACGCGTCGTCTGCAAGCGCCCTTGCTTTCCCCGCTCCGCCAAACGCCGCCCCCGTGTAGCTCGGATCTTCCATGAAGATCAACCGATACGTCTGCGGATACGTCACTCCGAACGCCACGTAGGCGCGCCCGAACGCCTTGAGCCGCTCTGCCGGATCGGCGATTGCCACGAGCGGCTCGAACGTCTTCAGCAATTGCGCAAAGCCCTCTTCGCACAACGCGTGCGCGATCTCATCGCGGCTCGCAAAATGCAGATACAGCGTGGCGGGCGAATATTCAATGGCGTCGGCAATCTTGCGCATGGACAGCGCAGCGAAACCTTCGCGCATTACGATGCGCCGCGCGGCATCGAGGATGCGTTCGCGCAGCGCATGTTTCTGACGGCTTTTTCTTTCAGCGATTCCCATGACAGGCATTTTCAGTTTGACAAACTGAAAAGTCAAATTAAACTGAACGCTGTTTAGTGAACGGCGTTCAGTAAATTCTCAATCATCAATTCGATGCAGTCAGATGCATCCGCGCGCGTTGCCGCGCCACCTTGGAGGAGTTGTCATGCAAGCCACGGGAAAGGTTGGTTTATTCGGCGCGGCGGGCGCAGCGGGACAAAGCATCGCGGCGGCATTGAACGAAGCGGGACGGGACTACCGGGTGGTCGGCCGCACGCGGGAGCCGCTCGAGAAGGCTTTCGGTCACGATCCGCACGCGGAAATCGTCACGTGGAACCCTGACGACCCTGCTTCGATTCGCGCCGCTGCAGCCGGTTTGCAAACCGTGATCTACCTCGTCGGCGTGCCTTACGACCAGTTCGCCAAACATCCGCCGCTGGTGGAGAGAACGCTGGCCGGCGTCAAGGCGGCAGGCGTCGAACGCTTCATTCTGATTGGAACGGTGTATCCGTATGGCCGGGCGCGTATCAATCCGGTGAGCGAGGGGCATCCACGGGAGCCGCATACGTTCAAAGGACAAATGCGGCTCGCGCAGGAAAACCTGGTGCTGGCCGCCCATGGCCAGAATGGTCTTTCAACGCTGGTGCTGCGCCTGCCCGATTTCTACGGTCCGTGCATCGAGCGCAGCCTGCTGAACGGCGTGTTCGACGGCGCCGCGACGGGCAAACGGGCGCAGGTGGTCGGCCCGGTGGATGTCCCGCACGAATTCATCTATCTGCCGGACGTCGGGCCCGTGGTCGAAACGCTTACGCGCACGCCCGAGGTTTATGGCCGCTGGTGGCACCTTGCCGGCACGGGCACGATTACGCAACGTGAAGTCGCACGACAGGCCTACACGCTGGCGGGCCGCGAGCCGAAACTGATAGTCGCCGGCAAATCCATGCTGCGGGTGCTCGGCCTGTTCAATCCGTTGATGCGCGAACTGGTGGAGATGAACTATCTGATGACCGAACCGCTCGTGCTCGACGACTCCGCGTTGACCAGGCTGATCGGGCCGATCGCAAAGACGTCGTATGAAGAGGGAATCCGGCATTCGTTCGATGCCGCCCGCGCCGCCGCATCGGCACGCCACGCAAAGTGAGCAACGGGCTGCACGCTGAATAACGGCAGCACCCGCTTGCTGGCGGCTTGCCTGAGAGCACTATTCGGTCGGTGGGATGTCCGCTGCAAACGTCACGATCTGCGCGGCAGGATCTGACTAGTCCGCGACGTTTCCGGGCGGGAAGTGGCCGCTCTTGAGCAATACCGGCGTGCCGTTGCTGATCTGCAGATGTTCGCGCGCAACGGCCTCGATGCGGGGACGGCCGGCGTCGAAGGCGCGCATCCAGCCTTCGAGATCTTCGGAATAGGCACCAAAGTGATCTTCCAGCGCTTCGACCGAGATCGCGCATGGCACCGTTTCGCCATCTACCAGCGCGGCAAAGACAACGGTCAGATTGGAGCCGCGGTAAGCAGGCGCTTCCGCGGGGAAGCGAATTTCCATGGTCGCCTCATCAGAAGGTTCCGGCATGAGAGCGGCGCCTGCCAGAAACAGCCGGCCGCCGTCGACCCCGCTATGGTACTCGCGGGGCTGGACGGCGGTCCAGCCTGCGGCGGGGCTTTTGTCAGTGTTATGGAAGCCGCGGTCTTGAGCGGTTGTGTCGCGTGTCGCGCGGAGATTGTCGCGGAGGTTTGTGGGGGTCGCTACCGCGGCTTGTTCGCGAACGTCGTTGCGGTCACGCGTGTGGGTGCCGAACTCTTCCGCTTCGCTTCCGGTCGCACCGGGTTCGCTATTGCGTGCCACCATCAATTAGCTCCCAGCAAGCGGTCGATGTAATTGCGCGCCGCCTGTTCGACGAAAACCAGCGCTTCCTCTTCGCTGCCGAAGCGTTGCTCACCGCCAAGCTCGAGCAATGTTTCCATTCGATGCGGGTCGTCCGGACCCAGTTCGGCGAGGCTCACCGATCCGACGTAAGTACCGCCCTTCGCACTCTCACCCGCAGCCGAGGTCTCGACCGCCGGCACGAGACGCGCGGCGGCACTGATGTAATAGCCGCGATAGGGACCGCTGACCCGTTCAGCCATATTCTTTCTCCTCGTTGCAATTGATGGACGGGCGCAGCGTCGACCTCGGCCAACCTGCGCGCGTGATTCGATACGCGTCGCAGACGAGTCCGCAGACCCGCCTGCCCGGCAAGCTCACGCTTGCATCCAGACCTGTCGAGCGCACCGCGCCGTCAAGCGCGCCCGACAACGCGATAAACCCGCAATCGATAAGTAAGGCGCGTCATCCACCAATAAGTTCTGCGCAATCCCACTTGCATCGATTGAATCGCACTTGTTCTGCCGGTACCGGTCGAACCCGTCGTCGGCACGATCCGTGCTGCCCACAAACCGCCTTTTCGAGTCCAGCGAGCGCAATATGGGAAAATATTTTCTGCAGAGCCACGAACTGCCCGAGCCCGATGCGGCAAACAAATGGTTCGCGTACGCCGAAAGCCACGGCATCGACGTTCCGAAAGCCATCAGCATCTGGGAAGACGCCGCCACCGAAGAAGGCGCTGAAAGCCGCCGGTTGATCGGCGCGGCGGGCATCACGATCGAAACGCCCTGACTTCCAGCACAGACGCGGGGGGTCGGCGGCAGGCCCGATTTTCAATCTGAAAGGAACATCACAATGCATTTCATGACGCAACCGCGCCGCACCGGCCTATTCCATCGTATCCAGCCCAGCGCCGCGCTTGCCTTGGTTCGGCGCGCGACGCTGCCGGCCGTCGTTCTGATGGGTGCGGGTCTGGCGGGCTGTGCGTCGTCGAACACGACTTCGCTGATCAATCTGCCGAACGGCCAGACCGGTTTTGCAGTGAACTGCAGCGGCGCGGACGCCGCTTCCAGTTGGGCTTCCTGCTACGTGCAGGCGGGCAAGGTATGCGGCGCGACCGGCTACGACATCGTGTCGAAAGACGACGAAAGCGGTGTGACGGGCGGCAGCATCACCAACGTTGTCTCGGCCAACGTGAAAAACCGCTCGATGATCGTGCGCTGCAAATAAGCACGGGAAAGCACGAGACGCGCGCCTGAGGCCAGCTGTCGCGGTCATGCTTCACGGCGTCAATGCGCCTGCATCTTCGAAAAAATGTTCAGCACCGCGACGCCGGCAATGATGAGCCCGAGTCCGATGATGGCCGGCACATCGGGCACCTGCCGGTACAACAGCAACGCGACCAGCGTGATCAGTACGATCCCCGCGCCGGACCACACCGCGTACACGATGCCGACCGGAATGCTCCTGAGCGTGAGCGACAGGCAGTAAAACGCCACGCCGTAGCCAGCCACCACGATCGCCGACGGCCACAGCCGCGAGAATCCTTCCGACGCGCGCATCGCCGAAGTCGCAATCACTTCGGCGACGATAGCGATCCCGAGCAAGGCATAAGGAGGCAGCCGCATCGCCTCAGGCCTTCGCAAGGGCGAGCTTGCTGTAGTCGTGGCCGAGATGCGCGCACAGCGCCTCGACGACGAGTTCGTGATCGGCACGTTGCGGCAGTCCGGACACCGTGATCGAACCGATGACGCCAGCGCTTGCCACCGTCAGCGGAAATGCGCCGCCATGCGACGCGTATTCCGTGGCGGCTAAACCGTGTTTGTCGGCGAGCGTGCTGCCAGCCTGTTGCATTTTCAGGCCGATCGCGTACGAACTGCGGCGGAAATGCGCGACCGTGTTGCCTTTGCGGCGAGCCCAATCGACGTTGTCCGGGGTCGCGCCGCCGAGCGAACTGAAGAACAACGGCTGACCGAAAGTACGCACGTCGATGGCCGCCGCGATGCCGCGCGCCTTCGCGACTTCGTGCAAGTACGCGCCGATTTGCCACGCGCGGTCGGCGTCGAATTGAGGAAACACCAGCGTGTGTTCCTGAGCGGCAATCACCTGCAGATCGTGTGCGATATCCATGGAATTCAGAGCAAGGTAGGAGTTGAGGCGCTCGCCTTGGTGCCTGGGAGCATGAGAGCCTGCAGGCGTGGCGAACCGCGAACAGAATCTGGATTCTAGCGCAGCGTATGACGCAACCTTTCGGGCATACGACACGTGTCGATACATGCAGCGACTTCGCGAAGGCGTCCGCATGACACGTCGTGTCGTTACGCGGCGGTCGGCGCAAGCGTCAATTGAAGCCCGTTCTTAATTAGCTATTGCATTGGCATATACATTGTTCTATAATCTTTTCTTCGACGGACGCGGGGTGGAGCAGTCTGGCAGCTCGTCGGGCTCATAACCCGAAGGTCGTAGGTTCAAATCCTACCCCCGCAACCAAGTATCACTTTTGGTTCGAGACGTCGAAAAACATTGAAAGCTTGCCAATTCGGCAAGCTTTTTTTGTTTGTGCTGTCGCTTGTGTTGATGCGCAACATGAAAGTCACTTCGACGAGTCACACCTTTCTCACGCCCTTCCCTTGCCCTATCCGACGGCCACGCGATTCACGCGAGCTGGCCGGCATCTCGCGGACGCCGCGCATCAACGGACGCTGGCTTCGACTCGATCTCTGTGTCCGCAGCGTGATCGCGTGCGCCAAATATCCGGACTCCGAATAGACATCCCACCTTCTCGCGGCTGCTTGCAGTGCGACGTGGGTTGCGGAATTCGCCGCGCCAGGGGATCGCGTTGCGCCATCCACCTCAGCCCGACCTCAGAAAAAGCCCGGGCCAGTGATAAACTCCCATCACTCTTTCTCGTCCCCCTCCTATGAAATTCTGTTCTGTCTGCGGTCACGGAGTCAGTCTGAGCATTCCACCGGGCGACAACCGCGAGCGCTTCGTCTGCGGCAGTTGCGGCACGGTGCATTATCAAAATCCGCGCAACGTGGTCGGCACCGTCCCGGTGTGGGACAACAAGGTGCTGCTGTGCCGTCGCGCGATCGAACCGCGCTATGGCTACTGGACGCTCCCCGCAGGCTTCATGGAAATGGGTGAAACGACCGCCGAGGCCGCCTCGCGCGAAACGCTGGAAGAAGCCGGCGCGCGCGTCGAAGTACAGAGCCTGTTCTCTCTGCTGAACGTGCCGCACGTGCATCAGGTTCATCTGTTTTACATGGCGCGCCTGCTCGATCTCGACATTGCCGCCGGCGAGGAAAGTCTCGAAGTGAAGCTCTTCGAGGAGCACGAAATTCCGTGGGACGAGATCGCGTTCCCCACGGTCGGCCAGACCTTGCGGTTCTTCTTCGCCGACCGCTCTGCCGGCAGTTTCGGCCTGCACACGGGCGACATTTTCCGCTCGCTGCGCGAAGGTTGAGCGTCGCGCATGGTCCCCTGGCTCGGTGCTGACGATCCGTTCCCGTCCGTTGAACGCGCACTTGGCGCGTCCAGCGGCGCACCCGGCCTGCTCGCGGCCAGCGCGGACCTGCTGCCGTCACGTTTGATCGATGCTTACCGGCGCGGCATTTTCCCCTGGTATTCGGACGGACAACCGGTGCTGTGGTGGAGCCCCGATCCACGCATGATCCTGCGCCCCGCCGAGTTCAAGGTGTCACCGTCACTGCGTAAAACGCTCAAGCGCGTGCTGCGCGACGACGCGTGGGAAATTCGCGTCGACGATAATTTTGCCGCCGTGATGCGCGCCTGTGCGCAGGCACCGCGACATGGACAGCGCGGCACGTGGATCACCGCCGACGTGATCGAAGCGTATTCGTCGCTGCATCGGGTGGGCGATGCGCACAGCATCGAAACCTGGTTCGAAGGCAGGCGCGTGGGCGGCTTATACGGCGTGTCGTTCGGCACAATGTTCTTCGGCGAATCGATGTTCGCGGAGGTCACCGATGCGTCGAAAATGGCTCTGGCCGCGCTTGTCGGACACCTGCGACGTCACAAAATAGAAATGATAGACTGCCAGCAGAACACGTCGCATCTGGCATCGCTAGGCGGTCGCGAGATAGCACGCAAGGCGTTCGTCGCGCATGTTCGCGCGTCTGTCGGTGCACCGTCTATTCCATGGCGCTTCGACAAGACCGCGTTGCTCGAGGTCGTCACGCGGGCGGCGTAGGAAGAATCAGGCCGAATCCGGATCCGCCGTCTACGGGCCGCGGGTCACGAGCCGCGAGTTTCAGATCGCATGGCGCCGGGTTTGCATTACCAGAGATGCTTCGAGAGCTGCCAACGTGACTCATCCTAACGAGCTGCCTCTTTCCCCGCTTTCAGCGCTGCAATTTTATGCAACGGCGCCCTATCCCTGCAGTTATCTGGACGGGCGCATCGCGCGCTCGCAGGTCGCCACCCCCAGTCATCTGATCAACTCCGACGTCTACACCGATCTCGTCAAGGCGGGCTTCCGGCGCTCGGGCGTATTCACCTACCGTCCGTATTGCGACGGTTGCCGGGCATGCGTGCCGGTGCGAGTGCCGGTCGAGCAGTTCGAGCCGAACCGCACGCAGCGCCGGGTCTGGAAAAAGCATGGCGAACTGATTGCGACGGTCGCGCCGCTCCATTACGACGAGGAACATTACGCGCTGTACATGCGTTATCAGTCGGCGCGGCATGCGGGCGGCGGCATGGACCGCGACAGCCGCGACCAGTACGAGCAGTTCCTGCTGCAAAGCCGGATCAATTCCCGGCTGGTCGAATTCCGTGAGCCATTACCCGATCGGCCGGACGCGCCGGGCATTCTGCGCATGATCAGCATGATCGATATTCTCGGCGACGGGTTGTCGTCGGTTTATACGTTCTTCGAGCCCGGGCTCGAGCAAACCAGCTTCGGCACGTACAACATTTACTGGCAGATCGAACAGGCGCGCAGCCTGAAGCTGCCTTACGTCTATCTCGGCTACTGGATTCGCGAGAGTCCGAAGATGGCGTATAAGGCGAATTTCCGGCCGCTGGAAGGTTTGATCGACGGAGCGTGGCGGGTGCTGGACCCGGCCGGAGTGGACCTGCCGCCGGTCGATCTGGCGATTCATGGACGGCGTGGGCCGCTTAAGCCGTAGGGGCGGGTTTCGGCTTGGCGGGTTTCGGCTTGGCGGGTTTCCCAAGGGGATGGGCGGCGGTTGGCGGTTGGCGGTTGGCACCACCCGTTGCCTTCATCTCGCCTTGCAAAGCTGCGGCGCCCCTCGCCACGAGTCAGTGCCCTAAAAAACCTCCAGCACGCTTCGCTGGAACCAAGAACCAGGAACCAGGAACCAGGAACCAGGAACCTCAAGGTAGCAACGGCACAAGCCCGCAACCGCAACCCAACTGCAGCCCCTTCCGCAGCAACAAGCCGCCCCTCGCCTCCACCTCGACCACCCAGCCATCCCCATCGCTCAGCCCAAATCCACCCGCGCCCCACCACTCCGTCTCATTAACGCGCCAAAGCCGGTAAAATGACGGGTTCCCATTTTTCGGCCGCCCGGCTTCGTCCCGTGTTCAGTTCCCTCTATCCGCTCGTACGCGCCCAACTCTTTCGCATGGACGCGGAAGACGCTCACCACCTCACCTTGCGCATGCTCGGCGCCGCCGGCCGCACCGGCCTCGCGGGCGCGTTTGCGCCACGCGTGCCGGATGCGCCGCGTACCGTGATGGGGCTGACGTTCCGCAATCCGGTCGGGCTCGCCGCGGGCCTCGATAAAGACGGCGCCTGCATCGACGGGCTGGCCGCGCTCGGCTTCGGCTTTATCGAAGTCGGCACGGTCACGCCGCGCGCGCAGCCGGGCAACCCGCGTCCACGCATGTTCCGTCTGCCGCAGGCGGGCGGCATCATCAACCGGATGGGTTTTAACAACGCCGGGGTCGACCAGTTCGTGAAGAACGTGCAGGCCGCGCGCTATCGCGGCACGCTCGGACTGAACATCGGCAAGAACGCCGACACGCCGATCGAACGCGCCGCCGAAGACTATCTGTACTGCCTCGAACGCGTGTACCCGTTCGCGAGCTACGTGACGGTCAACATTTCGTCGCCGAATACGAAGAATCTGCGTCAGTTGCAAGGCGCGGGCGAACTGGACGCGCTGCTGGCAGCGCTCAAGGACAAGCAGCAACGCCTCGCCGACCTGCACGGCAAGCTGGTGCCGCTCGCGCTGAAAATCGCGCCGGATCTCGACGACGAACAGATCAAGTCGATCGCCGACACCCTGCTGCGCCATCAATTCGAAGGCGTGATCGCCACCAACACGACGCTGTCGCGCACCGCCGTCACCGGCATGCAGCACGGCGACGAAGCTGGCGGCCTGTCGGGCAAGCCGGTATTCGACGCGTCGAACGAAGTGATCCGCAAGCTGCGCGCGGAAGTGGGCGAGACGGTGCCGATCATCGGTGTCGGCGGAATTTTCTCCGGCGACGATGCGCGCGCCAAGCTGGCAGCCGGCGCGGCGCTGGTGCAACTCTATACTGGGTTCATCTACCGCGGACCGGCGCTGGTCGCCGAATGTGCGCAGGCGCTGCGCTGAGCGGCAGCAACGCGGGCGGCCTGGTCGACGAGACTTATGCGGCCCGCATGGAATATAGACATAAACAAACGGTATTTACGTTTCGATAGCCTGCTTTGCTATGCTTTCGTCCGTTAAAACGCCAGTCGAACAACCAAGGAACACGATGAAATTTGGCCTGCTGAAAAAGATTCTCGTCGCCGGTCTGATCGGCGCGTCGTTCACTGCCGTCACCGCGCACGCCGACGACCTGCTCGACCAGGTCAAGCAACGCGGCACGCTGCGCATCGGCCTGGAGGGCACCTTCCCGCCGTTCAACTCGAAATCGCCGTCGGGCGAACTGGTCGGCTATGACGTCGACATCGCCAAAGCCGTCGCGGCGAAGCTCGGCGTGAAGCCGGAATTCGTCACGACCGAGTGGAGCGGCATCATTGCCGGTCTGCAGGCTGGCAAGTTCGACGTGATCGTCAACCAGGTCGGCATTACGGATGCGCGCAAGCAGGCGCTCGATTTCTCGCCGGCTTACACGTACTCGGCCGCGCAGTTGATCCAGCGCAAGGACGACACGCGCGAGTTCAAGACGCTCGACGACCTGAAGGGCAAGAAGCTCGGCGTCGGTCTGGGCACGAACTACATGGACATGGCCAAGTCGGTGCCGGGCATCGATGTGAAGACGTACCCGGGCGCGCCTGAATATCTGCGCGATCTGGCCGCCGGCCGTCTGGACGCGGCGCTCAACGACCGTCTGATGCTCGCGTACCTGCTGAAGAACTCGCAGTTGCCGCTGCGCACCGGCTCGAACGTCGGCCCGGGCAACCCGTCGGGCATTCCGTTCAAGAAGGGCAATCCGAAGTTCGCCAAGGCGATCTCCGACGCAATGGCTCAACTCGAAGCCGACGGCACGTTCGCGAAGATCTCGGACAAGTGGTTCGGTATCGACGTCAGCAAGCCGATCCAGTAAGACACGCGGGATGAAGCAAAGGGCGGCATCGTGTACGATGCCGCCCTTTGTGCTTTTAAAACGCCGACCGGGCGTTACCATCAGGATGTCGCCGCGCGCCTGGCAGCGGCGCAGCTAGTGCGCACCTCACGCCGGCCCCGTGCACGCGCACCTGATCCCCAATTCCCCGCCAAAGTTTATGATGTGCGCTTCGTGCGCCAACCCGACCACCGCTCATGTCTATCACCTCCCTGCTCGTCCAATCGCTTCCTGTGCTCGCACAGGGCGCCCTCCTGACGGTCAAGTTCGCGATCCTGTCGATGATCTTCGGCCTGATCGCCGGGGCTGTGCTCGCGTTGATGGGTGTCAGCCACAGCCGTCCGCTGAACTGGCTCGCGCGCATCTATGTCAGCGTGATGCGCGGCACGCCGCTGCTGGTGCAGATTTTCGTGATTTATTACGGCTTGCCGAGTTTCGGCATCTCGCTCGATCCCACGCCCGCCGGCGTCATCGCGCTGTCGGCGAATGTCGCGGCATATCTGTCGGAGAGCATGCGCGGCGCGATTCTCGGAATTCACGACGGTCAATGGCTGGCCGCGTACAGCCTGGGGCTGTCGCGCCGTCAGACGCTGCGCTACGTGATCGCACCGCAAGCGCTGCGCATTGCAGTGCCTAGTCTGTCGAACAGTCTTATCAGCCTGATCAAGGACACCTCGCTCGTGTCGGTGATTACCGTGACCGAACTGCTGCGCAGCGCGCAGGAAATCATCGCATCGACGTATCAACCGCTGCCGCTTTATCTGGCGGCGGCCGCCGTGTACTGGGTGTTGTGTCAGGTGCTGGAATGGGCGCAGCGCTGGTATGAGCGACGGCTTGCGCTGCCGTCGCGGCACTGAACGACGCCAGGCTGCATCAGGCAGCACCGACGCCCCTCAGAGCTAGCGGCTCGCCACCTTCGACGCCCCATCCAGCGCCGCGCCAAAGCGCTCGAAACGCGGCTTGTAATAGTGATCCGGGTCGAGCGAGAACGCGACGTGACGCGTGCGGCCCATCAACTCGTTACGCGGAAAGAAACCGAAATAGCGCGAATCGGCGCTGTTATCGCGGTTGTCGCCCAACATCAGATACTCGCCGGCGGGCACCGTGACCGGACCGAACGAATCGCGTGAGCTCGGCGCATCGACCGAAAGCCGCACAGTGTGCGCGACGCCGTCAAAGCGTTCGGTCAGATAATCGCCGGGAGACGCGGCGTCGCCCGGTAGCGGCTTCAGTTTGAGCGGCTGATAATCGGCGCGCACGCCATTCACAACCAGCACGTTGTCACGCATCGCCACGCTGTCGCCTGGCAAACCGATCAGCCGTTTGACGAGCAGCTCATGCGCGGCCGACGAATCGATCGTGACGATATCGCCGCGCTGCGGGTCGTGCAGATGCGCGATGGTGATATGGGTCAGCGGCACACGCAGGTCGTAAGCCATCTTGTCGACGACAATCCGGTCGCCTTCGCGGATGGTCGGCAGCATCGAACCGCTCGGTACGACGTTCCAGTCGGCGACGGCGCTGCGAAACAGCACCATCAGAAAGATAAACGCGATGAGGCTTTTACTCTCGCGCCACAATTTTCCAGCTATGCGCATGGCAAGCGACTCCAGTTCCAACGGAATGTGTTCGAAAGCGGCAAGCACGGACGCCTGACTGCGCATTCCCGTGCCCGCGCAAATCGTATCACTGCGGCGGTACTGAACGACCGCCAGAGCGCAACCGCGGCGCCGCTCACTCACCCGCGAATTTGAGCCCCAGCGCCGCGCGCGCGGCATCGGCCATGGCGATCATCTGCAACGATTTGTGATGCGGCATGACCGGGCTTTCCACCTGCCCCGCGCGAATCAGTTCGCAGAAGTGCGCGGTCTCGTAGTTCAGACCGCCGCCTTCGAACGGCTCGTCGAGTTCGACCGTATGCCCGTCTTTATAACGGATCGTTGCGCGCGACGGATTCCACCACGGCTCGTGAATCGTCACGTGGCCATGGGGGGCCATCAGCAGCGCGTCGCCCTTGCCGTGCAGATCGAGTCCGCAGAACAACTGCGCGATACCGCGTTCATGCTGGCTATTCAGACTCGCAAATGTATCGACGCCGGTCGCACCGAGCCGGCCGAGCGTCTGCACGTCGAGCGGTGCGCCGAGCCAGTCCACCGCGAGGAACATTTCGTAGACGCCGATATCGAGCAGCGCGCCGCCCGCATGCTCGAACGACAGAGACGGATGATCATCCGGCACACCCGGCACCGAACAACCCGCGCGCACCAGTCCGACATCGCCGATCGGCTCGCCGGCCAGATGCTCGCGCAATTTTTTGTACAGCGGATAAAACGGCGGCTTCATCGCTTCCATGAACAGCCGTTGCGACGCACGCGCGGTGTCGAGTACCCGTTCGAGTTGCGGCGTATTGATAGTGGCGGGTTTTTCGCACAACACGTGCAAACCGGCCTGCAACGCGGCGACTGCGTAGTCGGCGTGACTGTCCTGAACGGTGGCGATATACAGCGCGTCGATGCCGCTGGCGAGCAGCGCGTCGAAATCGGCGCAGACCTCACAGGTGCCGGCGCCAAATTCTTCGGCGAACGCTTTGGCCGGTTCCACGCGACGCGACCACAGCGCGGTGAGTTGCGCGTGCGGCACATAAGCGAGGCCTTGAGCAAAGCGGCGGGCAATCCGTCCGGTGCCGACGATCCCCCAGCGGATCACGCGATCCGACGGGTTTTCCTGTGTTGCGATTGTCATCGTGTCTTCGAGTCCATGCAGTTCAGAACAGGCGCTATTGTCGCGCATGCCGCACGTCAATGCGCGGACACGGGCTCACGCCGTTCTTCATGCACAGTCTCGCCAATCACACGATGCGACCACAGCCGCACCTCTAGCCGTGCGAAGGCGGCTCGGCGGATAACGCGCCGCCCACTTCTTCCGCCGTGTAGTCGATCATCGCGAGCGACGCGATTTCCGCTTCCTTCGGATCGCGCCGTTCGATCGCTTCCACCACTCGCCGATGCGAATTCACCGCGGTTTCCCACAAGCCATCCTTGTCGGTAACGATCGGATTGGTGGTCGACAACGCGCCGCGAATGATCGCCGCCATCTGCTTGAAAAACTGATTGCCACTCGCCACGACGATGCGGGTGTGGAACAGTTCATCGGCCTCCTGATAACCGGGATCGCCCGGGCGGATTGCGCGAAACGCTTCGAACGCCTCCCGAATCGCGGCGATGTCCGCGGCGCTGCCGCGCGCAGCAGCCTGCGCCGATGCACGTGGTTCGATCAGGATGCGAAACTCGATCACGTCGCGCAGAAACAGCGGATCAGGCTTCGCGCGAAAGCGCCAGTTCACGACATCCTCGTCGATCATGCGCCAGTCGCTCATCGACCTGATACGCGTGCCGATCTTCGGCCGCACGTCCAGCATGTCGCGCGCGAGCAGCATCGACAGCGCCTCGCGCATGACGGTGCGGCTGACATCGAACTCCTTTGACAACACATCCTGCGGTGGCAGGATGGCGCCGTATTTCTCTTCGACGATCCCGGTGACAAGCCCATCCATCACTTTGCTCACCAACGATCGATCTTTATTTGCCTGTTCCATGACACTCTCCCCGAAGCGGTGTTTCCCCCGCGTAGCCTGTTGATGAAGCGGCCCTTGCGTGTCGTTTTTTTATCAGTCGATCTGTTCTTTTACGATACGTTGCTAGCTTCAAAACAGATGCGCCAGTGGGATACTTCCTGACAGGGTTATCCCTCTGGAGAATTGTTTCTTCTATGTAACGCAGCATGTTTTGACGGGCCATAAGCTTGCGTCTCAAGCGTGCCTGCGTTACTAAATTTGCATCGTGCGAATACGCACGTAGCGGCACGAATTGTCTGATCCGTGTCGCTCTCGTGTTGCCAGGCTCGTCGAAAAGATGGGGAGATGGACAGCGCGAAAACGCCCTGCATCACGATAATGAAAGCGCCCCCAGCGTTGCCGGACCGGCGTCCGTTTCCGTGGGAGGCGCGAGAGCGCAGCGTCGATGCGAGCGGTCAATATGAAGCGTCAACGTGAAACGCTGTTGCCCGCGTCGCTGGCTTGCTGGTCGCGGCCATACTGATCGTCAAAGCGCACGATGTCGTCTTCGCCGAGATACGTGCCCGACTGCACCTCGATCAATTCCAGCGGTGTTTTGCCCGGGTTTTCGAGCCGGTGCGTGACGCCAAGCGGAATGAACGTCGACTGGTTCTCCGAGAGCAGGAACTGCTCGTCGGCGCGCGTGACGAGAGCCGTGCCGCGCACCACGATCCAGTGCTCGGCGCGATGATGATGCATCTGCAACGAAAGGCGTCCGCCCGGTTTGACGACAATGCGCTTCACGTGGAAGCGCTCCCCGTGTTCGAGCGAATCGTAATAGCCCCATGGCCGCGAGACCTTGCGATGCTCGTGTGCTTCAGCGCTACGCTGCGCCTTCAGACGGCTGACAATCGCCTTGACGTCCTGCACGCGGTCTTTGGCGGCGACCAGCACCGCGTCGGCGGTCTCGACCACGACCACGCCCTTCACGCCCACGCACGCCACCAGTCGCCCCTCCGAATGCGCGAAGCTGCCGGTCGATCCGGCAAACACCACGCGGCCTCGCGCGACATTGCCATCGGCGTCCTTGGTCGAAGCGTCCCACACCGAGTCCCACGCCCCCACGTCCGACCATCCGGCGACGAGCGGCACCGCGACGCCAGCCAGGCGCGCATCGGTGCCGATACGCTCCATCACCGCGTAGTCGATCGAATCGGATGGGCACGCGGCAAACGAATCGCGCGCGAGATGCACTGCGCCGTCGCTATCTACCGTGGCGTGCTCGAAGGCTTGCCCACATGCCGCCGCAATCACCGGGCGGCACAACTTGATCGCCGCCAGCCACACCGACGCGCGCACGACGAACATGCCGCTATTCCACCAATACTCGCCGGACGCGACATAACGTTCCGCGAGTTCGGCGTCGGGCTTCTCGACAAAGCGATCGATTGCACGCGCACCCTGCGCGCCAAGCGCCATACCTGTACGGATATAACCGTATCCCGTCGCCGCACGATGCGGCGGCACACCCAGCGAGACGATCGCACCGCGCGCTGCATGTACCAGCGCTTCGGCGAGCGCCGCACCGAATGCCGCGTGATCGACGATCAGATGATCCGACGGCAAAGCGACGAGGATCGGGTCGTCGCCCTCCGCCGCTGCCGCGCGCGCGGCCAGCGCAGCGACGGTCAGCGCGGGAGCGGTATTACGCGACGCCGGTTCCAGCACCATGCGCGCGCGACGTCCGCATTGTTCGAGACAGCCTAGCGTCTGCAAGCGCAGGTCCTCGCAGCACACCACCAGCGGCGTGCTCGTCGCGAGTGGCTCGGCAGTCGCCATGCCGGACGCTGTCGCACTGCGCGCCGCCACGACGAACGCTGCATCGAGACGACGCAACGTGGCTTCGAGCAACGATTCGTCTCCCATCAGATCGATCAACTGTTTCGGATTGCGCTCGCGCGACAGCGGCCAAAGCCGCGAACTCGCGCCGCCCGCGAGAATCGCGGGCTGCACGGATAGACGCGTGAGCGTTTCGTTATTGCCCGCGCCCGAAGCGAGCGGATTGCCTGGTTCCACGATGCGATTCATGAGCGAGTCCCTGTTCAATCTGGTCTGTTCCTGTCGTAGGGGTGACGCGAAACACCGCGCGTATGCCCCCCTCCGATCCACGAAAGTCAGTCAAAGCAGCAGACGGCAAACGATTGGTGAACGATAGATTGAAACCACCTGGCGTCGCTGTCTCCCATATTGGCGGCG
Organism: Paraburkholderia metrosideri; assembly: GCF_904848625.1. GTDB lineage: Bacteria > Pseudomonadota > Gammaproteobacteria > Burkholderiales > Burkholderiaceae > Paraburkholderia > Paraburkholderia metrosideri. The sequence continues at coordinate 297,291 of NZ_CAJHCP010000001.1, read as the reverse complement.
ATCTACTCGCCTTGATGGCAGCCTGAACCCAGACTGCCTGATAGGCCGGTCTATGTCAGGTTGCCCGCGCCGTTCAGACAGCGTCGTTAGACAATCACATGCAGTGCGTGGGAGGTTTCGTCGTGGCCCGATACGTGCCGACGTCGCGATCCGGTTTGATGTTGCGCATGGCAAAGAGCGCGACGATGTCCCGGTGATCCGACATGGGTGACGACACGAATCGTTGACGAGTCTGCGAAGCGCCGCACTTGCGGCGTCAGGAAAAACGGCCAGCAGACGAAGCCGAATGAGCGGGTCGTCATCAAACAGTCGACCCGCTGGCCTGGGTGCGTCAGAGTCCATCCCAGGGAACTTGCAGAATCACGACGACAACAAAAATCGCACGCACAGTGAATGGCGTTCGTCGCTGGCCTGCGTCAAAAACAAGGTACTGCTAACCTGCGCCCGCACTCAAAGCAACTCAAACGTATTCACTAGTGACGCGCCTTCACGCGCGCGACGCAATACGCCAAACCGCGGTTGACTGCCGCGCACCTGACGCGTGAGGCCGATAAACGGCACACCGTGTTCGAGGTACGGACCTTCTGTCTTGCGAAAACCGAATTGCTCGTAGAAGGTGCGCAAGCCGAGCGGCGCACTCACGCGCGCGGCGTGCCCGGGCCAACGCTGCGCGATGGCCTCGAGGATGCGTTCGACCAGCAGTTCGGCGGTGCCGTCGCCGCGTCGCAGCGGACTCGTCAATACTTTGTCGATGGTGATGTCGGGATCTTCGGCATCGCCAGGCAGCACACGTGCGTACGCAAGAATCGGCATCGGGCGCGCCATGTCCTCCACCGCGAACACGTGCAGCGCGTTTTCATCGCGGCCGTCGGCGTCGAGGCAGACATGCGACTGTTCGACCACGAACACCGCGCTGCGCGCACGCAAGATCAGATACAACTCACGCGCCGAAAGCTGATCGAATTCCAGCGTTTTCCAGTTCATCACGTTCCCCAGCGGTCAATTTAGTTCAGCACGGCGGACAAGCACACGCCACCCTCGATGGCCTGGCTCAACATGCCGGCCGTTGTGATGGCTACACGGTACGTCTTGTGACGCGCGTGTTTCCGTGCGCTTTCGCACTGACGCTGGAGTTTGATAAAACCTGTATGAGATTTATCGACGACAGAAGTGATGGCGAGGGTCGATAAACGAAAAACGAGCGGTCCGATTTTCTTTAAAACACCTTTATTTAAGGGGCCATTGAGCGTTTCATGAAAGCCGCGGTGTTGATGCCGACATGAATTCAACGATAAGTCGGACATTACTGATGATGAAGCGCACTTGCGGAGAATCTTGCGGCATAACCATTGACGTGCGCTCATTACCGCCACTAGTGGCGATAAAGCACTACACGCCGATCACGTAGGCGAATGGCAATGAGCGCGGCGCGAACCGACATCAATCGTAGCGGGTGGCCTACTTCGAAAATGTCGAAGCCGTCGTTTCATTCCCGGTACATTTCGCGCGCGGGCCCAGCTTCGCAACCTGCTGTGAGACCTCCAATCGGATGCCGCTCGACTCTTCGCTGACGTGGTTCGATGCCTATCCACCGCTCTGCCATCGTCGAATCGTGCAAGCTTTGAACCTCATGATTATGACGAGCCGATGTCCACGCTCATCATTGCTCACATGCAATTGCGCTGCGCTCTTTGCTCGGTCACAGGCCCCGCCCGAACGCATTTTTCGCAAACCGCGACAGGGTGTTCGAGTGCGATACATTTTCTGCATTTGCACGCGAGCACAGCGTGCTCCGAAGCAAGACTTCCCGATGGCGAAATTCAACTATAGAGAAGATGCCGATATCGGTAACTTAATCGCCGCCGGTGCCGCGACATTGCACTTGCACATGACCATTTAGCACGACAGAGAATGACGCCAGGCTTCCCTGTTGAAGGTTGAAAGCATCGAGTGCTCATGACCGACCCGTCGTGAATGCTGCATGCGAACCTTCGGACAAAAAACGCAGTCCGCGATCCAGGTCATCTACGTATGGCCGTTTTCAACTACCAAGCCTCTGATCTGATGTTTCGTCGGAAGCTGGCGTCTAGATCCGCTTACCTGTCTTCGAGTCGGTCACAGACCGTCTGTTTCTCACTAATGCATCGTTGTGAGCGCATCCACTCACTCCTTTTGAACTGACGAAACAACGCTTGCATCGTGAACAAACTACCGGCGCCCAAGGTGTTATCCGCCACTCCTGCTGCTTGCCGTCTGCTGCGCTCTACTCGCGTGACCACTGGAGCGCCTGAACCAGCGTCATATGAATCAACTGTCTGGTCTGCGGAATCACTGTTGGGTTCGACGCGACTCTTTCCTCTGCAAAAACACGATCGGTACGGCAGCGTACGAAGCGGGCTGAACACATCTGAATCAATTCCGGCACATCCCGGACATCACGTTAAAACAGGCTTTGAAGGCATAGTGCAACGCTTCTCGCCCCTCCCGAGGACCCCGCCCAGCAGCGGCAAAGCCAATCCCGTCAAGGACTTAGGCCGGATAAAAATGCCCCGCGAAACGCGGACTATTCAAACGGTCGTTGTACAAATATGAAACAAAAAGCGTCGTTTCGCTTAGCGCGGAGCCCGGACCTGGTTCGCTGCGCCGCACCAGTGCTCGTTTTCCCTGTCGTTGGCACGCTCCTCGCTAATAGATGAGCGCAACGCAGCGTCATCGCAAACGGCATTTACAAACAAGCGGCGACGCACCAAGGCCAATACGGGGCCGGTCCTGTTCATCCTTTAGCTGCTCGCCAGGCAGCGCGCTGTTTATCAGCGGATGCAGGCATCGGATCAAAAAATCAGAAAGTCACGCACACCGCGACTTTCACGCGAGGACCGATCATGTTGACACTTCAATCAGATCTGCACGGTAACCATTTGCTCGGCGCACTGCCGTCCCATGAATGGCAAGCGCTAGCTCCTCATCTTGAACTGGTTCACCTGCGCACTGAGCAATTGCTGTGTGATTCCGGCCAACGTATTCACCACGTCTATTTCCCGACCACCGCCATTATCTCGATGCTCTCGACGATGGAAGACGGCAGCTCGGTCGAAATCGCCGCGGTCGGCCGTGAAGGCATGACCGGCGTTCCCGTATTGACCGGCGGCGAAACCATGCCGAACCGCGTACAGGTGCAATGCGCCGGCTTCGCGTACCGGATGAGCGCACAGGCGCTCAAGCAGCAATTCGGCCGCTCCGACTTCCTGCGCCGCCTGATGCTGCTGTACATGCACGCCCTTCTCACTCAGGTCGCGCAAACGGCCGCGTGCAATCGCCACCACGCGCTGAACAAGCAGCTGTGCCGCTGGCTGCTGATCGAAGTGGATCGCGTCGCCTCGAACGATCTGACCGTGACCCAGCAGCTGATCGCCGACATGCTCGGCGTGCGCCGCGAAGGCATTACCGAAGCAGCCGGCAAGTTGCACGACGAAGGCCTGATTCATCACAGCCGCGGCCACATCAAGGTGCTCGACCGCGCCGGCCTCGAAGCACGTGCATGCGAATGCTACGGCCTCGTCAAGCGCGAATTCGACCGCCTTCTGCCGCGCCTGCGTCAGGCCGAGACTGTCGAATAAGCACAGCATCGTTGGTCCGACTACCGGATAAAACTCAACTATGTTCAGGAATACTGCGCGATGCCTCGACGCACTCTTCGTGATTGCGGGAGGCCTGATCGCTCACTGGATGCGTTTTTCGCCGCCTATCGCGTTGTCGGATACCGAGCGCCTTCTGATTGCGTTTAACTGCGTGCTCGTGTTGCTGCTGTTTCCAGGCTTTGGCGTCTACGACACGTGGCGCGGCAAGGCACTCGCGCCGATGCTGGCTCGAGTCGCCGCCGCATGGATGGTCGTGGTCGCCACCGCCCTCGTGCTGGCGTTCACGCTGCATCGTATGGATGCGGTGTCGCGGCTGTGGTTCGGCTATTCCACGCTGATCTCCGGTGCGCTGATCGTCGTCGCCAAGTGCATTGTGCATGTCGCACTGCGCAGCGTGCGGCGCCGTGGGATGAATTCGCGCACAGTCGCGATTGTCGGCGCGCCCGGTTTTTCGCGCACGCTGCTCGCCCATCTCGAACATGCGCCGCAAGCCGGCTTTAAGCCAGTGTGCGTTTTCGACACCAGCATTGAAGGCGCGCAGAGCTATGGCCCACGTCTTAACCGCCTGCCGGTGCTGACCGATCTCGATGCGTTCGCCGACAAGGTCCGCAACGATCGCGTGAACGAAGTCTGGCTCGCGTTGCCGTTGTCAGAAGAACATACGATTTACCGCTTCACGCGCACGTTCCGACATGACTTCGTGAACCTGCGCTTCATTCCCGATATTCGCAGCCTCTCGCTGTTCAATCACACGCTGGTCGACGTGGTCGGCCTGCCGACACTCAACCTGAGCGCGACGCCGTTCTCGTCGCCGCAGATGTGGCCCAAGCTGATCTTCGACCGCCTGTTCGCGATGTGCGCGCTGCTCGCCCTCGCCCCGGTGTTCGTCGTGCTCGCGATTGGCATCAAGCTCACGTCGCCGGGACCGGTGTTTTTCCGGCAAACGCGCAAAGGCGTGGACGGCCAGCCGTTTGGCATCTACAAATTCCGTTCGATGAGCGTGCATCAAGAAACGCACGGCCAGATCACGCAGGCCTCGCGCAACGATTCGCGCGTGACGAAACTCGGCGGCTTCATGCGTCGCACGAGCCTCGACGAACTGCCGCAGTTTCTGAACGTGCTGCTGGGTCAAATGTCAGTGGTCGGCCCACGTCCGCATGCGGTCGAACACGACGATCTTTACAAGGATCAGGTGTACGGCTACATGTACCGCTACCGGATCAAGCCGGGCATCACCGGCTGGGCCCAGGTGAACGGCTATCGCGGCGCTACCAACAAGGTCGAGAAGATGGAAGCACGCGTCAAATTCGACCTGTTCTATATCCACAACTGGTCGTTCTGGTTCGATATGAAAATTGTGTTCATCACGATCTTCAAAGGGTTTATCGGACGCAACGCATTCTGACCATGCCGCTACGGGAACCGACCGTGAGAGTCTCCGTGATCGTGCCGACCTGGCGACGCACCGCCGATCTCGCGCGTTGTCTCGCCGCGCTCGATGCGCAGCAGCGCCGCGCGGACGAAGTGATCGTGATCGCACGCCACGACGATTACGCGACGCTCGACTGGCTGCGCAGCCGCGAAGCCAGCCGTCCCGATCCGCGCCGTTGTGTCGTGCTCGTGCGCAAACCCGGCATGGTGGCCGCGTACAACCTCGGCATAGAAAGCGCGAGCGGCGACGTGCTCTGCTTTACCGAAGACGACGCCGCTCCGCATCCGGACTGGATCGCACGCATTGCCCGCGCCTTTGAAAGCGTGCCAGAGCTAGGTGGCCTGGGCGGCCGCGACGTCCTGCATGAACGCGACGGCATGGCGCCGGCACAGAAGCCGCAGGTCGGACTCGTCAGCTGGTATGGACGCGTGATCGGCAATCATGCGATCGGCTCCGGTGAAGCCCGCGCCGTTCAGGTGCTCAAGGGCGTGAACATGGCGTTCCGGCGCGCCGCGATCGGCGCGCTGCGGTTCGACCGGCGCTTGCGCGGCAGCGGTGCTGAAGCTCACTGCGACATGGCGTTCAGCCTGGACGTGCAACGGCGCGGCTGGACCCTGATTTACGATCCTTCGCTACGGGTCGATCACTTCCCGCCCCGACGCAGCGACGACGATGCGCGCATCGCTTCAGCCTTCAACGACACGGCCTTCTACCACGCATCGTTCAATCTGCGACTGATCCTGTGCGAATACCTGACACCTGCCGGTCGACGGGCATTCGTCGCCTATTCTGCGTTGATCGGCGAGCGCACGGAACCGGGCTTGCTGCGCGCGTTGTTGCAGATCTTCGCGCGTGGCGGCGTTGCGCTTGCGCTTCGCAAATGGCAGTTAGGTTTGCATTCGATGCGCGCCGCGTCGCAGGAAGCCGCGCGCATCGGCAAGGTTCACCGTGAATGGCGCGATGCCCGCGATACCGGTAGCGAATCGTATCCGGCAAGACACTCATGACGAGCGCGTCGAACGTCGCCTGATTTCGTATGGGACAAGCAGGGCCGCGCCGGATCGAGGCGCGGCCCTTTTGCATGGGCTCAAGAATTTTTCAGCGGCTGCGGAATACGAAGTACAGAAAAACCGCTGACGCCGGCGACCGAAACACAAGCCGCCAGCGTCGCGTGAATTAGAACGTGACGTTGAAGTGCGAGAGGCAGGTTTGCCCGGCACAGCGCGCGGCAAGCAGAAGCCGCCTCGCGCCGCCCGGTGTTCTACAGAAACGCGCTGACGTCCGTATGAAAACGCAGTGCGAGCGCTTTCGCCACCTTCTTGCTGATGGCGCGCCGCCCCGCGAGAATATCGCTCACCACCGTGGGCGACGCGATACCTATCAGGTCCTTCTGCTTGAGCCCGTGCGTTTCCAGCAGATGCCGGAGCACCTCGCGAGGCTCCGCTTTCGGAATCGTCACGTGGTGTATTTCCCAGCTTTCGACCAGATCCGTCACGATCGCAAACAGATCGGCAAGCGGGTTCTCCGCGCTGCCATTCAGATGATCGGACAACGAGTTGGCGACCCGCACCATCTGCTGATAATCCTCTTCTGTGCGAATCGGTTTGATCGGCAGTTCGGCTTGCAGCGCGGCCCAGGTTTGAGCGATGTCGGGAAAGGCTCCCGGAAGGCGATCGGCGTTCATGAGTTTAAATTCTTCCTCGTCCAAAGGTCGTACTCCGCATGCGTCGATAGGTGACGAACGAATAACGACTGCCTGTTGTAGTGAATCGCCGCGACTATCCGGTACTGGTTCCCATCCCCACCGAAAACGGTGCATGGGGGCGGGTCGCAGTCCACGCTAGCGAACGTCTGCTTCAGGTCGTTATGGCCATACGCGAGGCAAGCCTGCGCCAGTGAATAGCTCGTCAATAGCGCCTGCACGCCCCCGGATGTCTCTTTATGAAGTCCAACAACGCTTTCTTTGAAGTGACCCGCATCGTTGTTCCCCGCAGGTGACCGCGCATCGAACATGCGCGCTCGCCTGCGAGGCGTGGCAAACCGGATCGACATCGATAGCCGGTCGGACTGGCATCGCCCGAGCGACGGTTTACAACACACTACAGTAAGACAAAACTCGTTTTATTCGCGCACTGTGAGCCTGTCGATGCACGCGTATCGGGACGGGCTGTGCGGTCCTCTGGTCCATCCTCGTGCACTGGCTGACGCGTGAGCGGATCCGGCCGACGCCTCTGGTTTTCGGTCAATCAGTGTCGCTAATTGTTTTTCGGCGATGTCTCGCGTGACCAGGCGACGTCCGCGGTCGCCCGATCGTGTTCGGCCGACACCACGCTTGCCGCCTGTCGATCCAAACCCGCCGCCGCGATCGTGCGCGTCACTTCCGCCATGAACGCGCGCCGGAAAACTGCTGCTGAGAAACGTTCGGCGTTTGCGCGGCAAGCCGCCGGGGTGATGCGGTCGCGAAGCCGTTCGAAGCGGTCGATCGCGTCGCGCATCGATTCCACGGTTTGTCGTGCGAAATAGACGCCCGTGGCGCGTGGTTCGCCAACCGGCACAACCGCTTCGAGCGCACCGCCCTTACCGAATGCAATCACCGGCGTGCCGCATGCCTGGGCTTCGAGCGCAACGATGCCGAAGTCTTCTTCGGCGGCAAACACGAAAGCCCGCGCGCGCTGCAAGTAGTCCTTGAACACCTCGGCCGGTTGATAGCCGAGGACCGTCACATTCGGACCCGCCCTCGCACGGATCGCCGCCATCTGCGGGCCGTCGCCAATCACCACCAGCTTGCGGTGCGGCGTCGCGTTGAACGCATCGACGATCAGATCGATGCGCTTGTAAGACACCATGCGCGATGCGGTCAGATAGAAGTCGTCCTTGTGCGTACGCAGTTCGAACTCATGCACGTTGACCGGCGGCGGAATCACGGCCGCGTCGCGCCGATACGTTTTCATCATCCGACGCGCGATGAAATGCGAACCCGTAATCAACCGATCCACACTATTCGCGGATCGCGCGTCCCAGCCACGCAGATAGTGCAGCCATGCACGCGCCGCCCACGACTTCGGCCCACGCGTCAGCTTCCTTTCACGCAGATACTGATGTTGCAGATCCCACGCGCAGCGCATCGGCGAGTGCACGTAACTCACATGCGTCTGATGCGGGCCGATTACGACCCCCTTCGCGACCGCAGAGGAACTCGTGATGACGAGGTCATACTCCGACAGATCGAATTGCCTGATCGCGCGCGGCATCAACGGCAGATACGTGCTGAGGCGATGCCGTGCAAACGGCAGACGCTGGATAAACGAGGTCGTCACCGTCCGGCCACCGAGCAGTCTGCGGTCTTCGAGGAAATCGACAAGACTGAAAAGGTCGGCGTCGGGAAAGCACTCGATAATCTGCTCGAGCACTTTCTCTGCTCCACCCGGCGCAACGAGCCAGTCATGCACGATCGCCACTTTCATGAACTCTCCTGCGTGTCGGGGTCAGGCCTTCAGGCCTTGGCATAGCAACGAGTGTATGTGCCACATTAGTTGCTGTGCGTGCGGGTGCCCACATTCGACATGCGACAGTGCGCGAATAATCAGGCCTCCTGGCTCTCTTGCGACAAAGCGCTACGCTTCATTACAACGCGTTACGAGAGTCGCTGCTTTTGACGCTATGCCGGTTGCTTAATACCTCTGTTTAACGTGTTCTGATGGAGCCGTTTTATCGCCTCGGCTGCGTCCGGATAGACGGATGCAGGTCAGTCCGAGTCGAACCGCGTCATGCGTTTTCAGCAGGGGAATGTGCAGTGAGGAAGTGGCATCCGGTGATTGCTACTGCAATGATCGGTTAATGCGCGCGTCACGTTGCGTGACGATGATCTGCGGAAAGAGTTTTCAGTAAGTGATTGAGTGAATGTTTGCAGCGGATAACACAGTCGGTCAGATGCCGGCCGTGCAACCGCCGCAAGCATGAACCCGTCGGAACGGGTTCATGTACGACTTCAGAACGATCCCGCTCAGCCCTTGCTGTACTCGATCGTTTCGACGCCGGTATCCGTGCCGAGCAGGCACAGATTCGCACCACGGCCGGCGAACAGCCCGACCGTCACCACGCCCGGCCATGCATTGATGTGCATTTCCAGGGTGCGCGGATCGCTGATACGCAAACCTTTGACGTCGATGATTTCGTTACCGTTATCGGTAATGAAAGGCACGCCTTCTTTCGTCACGCGCACGACCGGCACACCGCCGAGAGCCGTGACACGGCGACCGATTGCGGTACGCGCCATCGGCACCACCTCGATGGGCAGCGCGAAGTTGCCGAGCGTGTCGACCAGCTTGCTCGCGTCGGCAATGCAGACGAACACGTCCGACACCGACGCGACGATCTTCTCGCGCGTCAGCGCACCGCCGCCGCCCTTGATCATCGCGCCGCTGTGGTCGATCTCGTCCGCGCCGTCCACATACACCGGCAGCGAGTCGATTTCGTTCAGGTCGAGCACCTTGAAGCCGTGCGATTGCAACCGTGCGGTGGTGGCGAGCGAGCTCGACACCGCGCCGCGATAGCGCGACTTGTTGGCGGCCAGCGCGTCGATAAAACAGTTCGCGGTGGAGCCGGTGCCGACGCCGACTATCGCGCCCTCGGGCACGTTGGCGTTCACGTAGTCGGCGGCGGCCTGGCCGACCAGTTGCTTGAGTTCGTCTTGGGTCATGGGAAAGGCTGGCGTGCAGTAAAAACGCCTAGTTTACCGGAGTGGCGCGCGAGCGCCGCTGGATTACTTCTTCTTCACCGAGCGCTGACGAACCGCTTCGAACAGGCAGACGCCCGACGCCACCGAGACGTTCAGGCTTTCGACCGTGCCGGCCATCGGAATCTGCATCACGACGTCGCAGGTATCGCGGGTGAGGCGACGCATGCCCTCGCCTTCCGCGCCCATCACGAGCGCCACAGGACCGTCCAGTTCCGTCTCATAGAGGCTCTTGGTGGCCTCGCCAGCCGTGCCCACCACCCACACCCCGGCGTCCTTCAACTCGCGCAGCGCGCGTGCCAGATTCGTGACGGTGATATACGGCACGGTATCGGCCGCGCCGCTCGCGACTTTGGCCGCCGTGGCGTTCAGCCCCACCGCACGATCACGCGGCACGATCACCGCATGCGCGCCAGCGGCGTCGGCCACGCGCAGGCAGGCACCGAGATTGTGCGGATCGGTCACGCCGTCGAGCACCAGGATCAGCGGCGAGCCGTTGATGCCATCGAGCAGTTCGGCGAGGTTCTGCGCGAGCGGCATGTCGCTCGCCCGCGCCACCACGCCCTGGTGACGCTCGGTGTGCGCGAGGCCCCACAAACGCGTTTCGTCGGCCGCGATCAGACGCACGCCGGCTTCTTTCGCGGCATGCAGAAATTCGGTCATACGACGGTCTTTGCGCGTCGCGTCGTAATACACCTCTTCAACCGTCGATGCATCGTGCCGGATGCGGGCGGTCACTGCGTGGAAACCGTATAAAACCTTGAGACGTGACATGACTGAACAACCTTTGATTGAGCGCGCATTGAACGCGCGCTGCTGTGATGAATACGAGCCTGGGTACGTGAATCGAGTGCTGTGCCTGCAAGCTCACTTGCCTGCTGCGTCCGGATACCTGATTGCACTGACTGCACTGCAATATGCCTGCGATAAAACGCAGACCGCGCGCAACCGGTACGCGTGAACGTACCCGATGCGCGCGGTTCGACCGATGAAGCTGCTTCAGCGCTTCTTGCGTGCCTGCGGTTTCGCTGCCGACTTGGCCACGACGCCGTGCTTCTTCGCCGCGCCGCGCGCGGCGCGTGCTTCCTTGACCGCCGCCGTTTGCGCAGGAGCCGCCTTCTTGCGGCGCCCGCCCGGCGCCGCCGTGCCGCCCGCGCCACCGTCTACCGGAGGCAACGCGCGCACGCGTGCGCTGCCGCTTTCGCCCGGGTTCCTGTCGGCCGCTGCGCCACGCGCGGCCGGTGGCTTGATCGGCGTATCGCGCACCAGACGAAAATCGATCTTGCGCGCATCCAGATCGACGCGGCTCACCTGCACGCGCACGCGGTCCGACAACCGATAACGAATACCGGTACGCTCGCCGCGCAACTCGTTCTTGATCTCGTCGTACTGGAAGTAGTCCGAGCCCAATTCGGTGACGTGCACCAGACCTTCGATGAACAGCGAATCGAGCTGCACGAAAATGCCGAACGACGTCACGCCGCTCACCATGCCGCCGTACTCTTCGCCGAGCTTGTCGCGCATGAAATAGCACTTCAGCCATGCTTCGACGTCACGCGACGCTTCGTCCGCGCGACGTTCGTTGGCCGAGCAATGCAAGCCGAGTTCTTCCCAGATCGCGACGTTCTTCGCGCGCTGCAGGCCACGCTTTTCTTCGTCGGACTGCTGCATCGCGCGAGCACGCGGCGACAGCGCCGTATTCAGCTCGACGCCTTGCGGCGGCTCCGGCTGATATTTACGGCCTTGCAGGATCGCGTAGATCGCGCGGTGCGTCAGCAGATCGGGATAACGGCGGATCGGGCTCGTGAAGTGCGCATAAGCCTCATACGCGAGACCGAAGTGACCGATGTTGTCCGGGCTATAAACCGCCTGCTGCATCGAGCGCAGCAGCATGGTTTGCAGCATCTGCGCGTCGGGCCGCTCGCGGATCTGCGCCATCAGCGCGGCGTAGTCGCTGGCGTGCGGCTTGTCGCCGCCTTGCAGCGTCAGCCCCATGCCGCGCAGGAACGTGCGCAGATTTTCGAGCTTCTCCGGGGTCGGCCCGGCGTGAACGCGGAACAGACCCGGATGCTTGTTGCGCTTGAGGAAGTCGGCCGCGCAGACGTTCGCGGCCAGCATGCATTCCTCGATCAGCTTGTGCGCGTCGTTGCGGGTGCGCGGCACGATCTGCTCGATCTTGCCCTGCGCATTGCAGACGATGTACGTCTCGGTCGTATCGAAGTCGATCGCGCCGCGCTTCTGACGCGCCGCGAACAGCGACTTGTACACGCCATACAGATTCTGCAGTTGCGGCAGCAATGCAGCGCGACGTGTGGCCTCGGGGCCCTTGGTGTTTTTCAACACCGCGGCGACTTCCGTATAGGTCAGACGCGCGGCGGAATGCATCACGCCGGGATAGAACTGATACGCCTTCACTTCGCCGCGCGCGGTGACGATCATGTCGCAAACCAGCACGCAACGGTCGACGTTCGGGTTCAGCGAGCACAAACCGTTCGACAGCTTTTCCGGCAGCATCGGAATCACACGGCGCGGGAAATACACCGACGTGCTGCGCTCGATCGCATCGGCGTCGAGCCCGCTCTTCGGATGCACGTAATGCGACACGTCGGCGATCGCGACGATCAGGCGGAAGCCCTCGCCGCGTCCGACCTGAACCGGTTCGCAATACACCGCGTCGTCGAAGTCGCGGGCGTCTTCGCCGTCGATCGTGACGAGCGGCACGTCGCGCAGATCGATACGATGACGCGCGTCGACCGGACGCACTTCGTCGGGCAGCTTCGCGGCTTCGTCGAGCGCGGCCTGACCGAACTCATGCGGCACGCCGTACTTGCGCACCGCGATCTCGATTTCCATGCCGGGGTCGTCGATATCGCCGAGCACTTCGACCACGCGGCCAAGCGGCTGCGAATGACGGCTCGGGAAATCGGTGAGTTCGACCACCACCACCTGGCCGACCTTGGCCTTCTTGGTGTTTTGCGCGATCAGAATGTCGTGGCCGATGCGCTTGTCTTCAGGTGCGACGATCAGCGCGCCGTTCTCATTGAGCAGCCGGCCGATCACGCGCTTGTTGGCGCGATCCGTGACTTCGACGATATGCCCTTCCGGGCGGCCGCGCCGGTCATAACCGACGATGCGTGCGAGCACCCGGTCGTTATGCATGACCTTCTGCATCTCGCCGGTGGGCAGGAACAGATCGTCCTGGCCGTCGTCGCGAATCAGGAAGCCGTAGCCGTCGCGGTGACCTTGCACGCGACCCGCGACAAAGTTCGACGGATGCGTGAGTTGATAGAGATTGCGCTGATCGAGCCGGATCTGGCCGTCGCGCTCCATGGCGCCGAGGCGCTTGAAAAATCCCTCGCGCTCCTGGCGCTTGATCGACAAGGCTTCAGCAATGTCGTTCGCGGCAAGCGGCGCTTCACTCGTGCGCAGGACGCCGAGGATTTCTTCGCGGCTTGGAATCGGATAGGGAAATTTGCTCAAGGGCTTGTCGATGATTTTTTCTCGTTGCATGGACGTCGGTCGGCGATGTGGCTCGGCTTGGGAAGCGTTTGCGTTGTGCTTCAGTTGCGCTTGAAATGCACCTGCAAATGCACAGAAAAAAACTGCTCGGGTCCGGCTCGTTCAAGGCTGAGTCGACGCTCGTATGTGCACCGTGCCAACGAACTACTGCGAGGCATTCTAACACCCGTCTTGCGCGCCAAGCGGGCCGTCAATAGTCGCTGAGAGGCGCATTCAGCATGCGTCGGCGGGATGTTTAAGCAAGTTTGGAGAAACGCTTGACAGGTCCCAATCTGTCGCTATAATGGCGCTCTTTGCTGTTCATCACCTGCCCAGGTGGCGAAATTGGTAGACGCACTAGGTTCAGGTCCTAGCGGTGGCAACACTGTGGAGGTTCGAGTCCTCTCTTGGGCACCAGATTCAAAATTAGAGCCGCCTCCGGGCGGCTCTAATTTTTGTGAGAAGCTACGCTGTCTGATTCATGCGTTTGTGTGATCGGTTTGCGTAGTGAGCAGGACGGTCGTTGAGTAGTGAAAGCATTGCTTCGCTGCGCAATTAACCGGGCGGTTGATAAAGTGCAGTTTGTCTGAAGTAGGGATTGACAAGCTTAATCAACACGCTAAAATAGCGGTCTAGCTTGAAGACGTGCCCAGGTGGCGGAATTGGTAGACGCACTAGGTTCAGGTCCTAGCGGTGGCAACACCGTGGAGGTTCGAGTCCTCTCCTGGGCACCACGCCTCTTCAAGCAAAAACGAAACACCCCGTTGAGCCTTCGTGCTTCGCGGGGTTTTTTGTTTTCAGCGACTGATTTTGCATGCGCTCGACATGCGCCTGCGCCCGCATGCAAAACCAACCTGTGTTGCCCGCTGCATCGAATTGCATAACGTCGTCATGACGTCTTGCGTTATCAGTTGCGATCTTCTCTTGCGGCGACAGCGCATCGACCTCAAACATCATCCTCGAGCCGACTTCCCTGTCGCCGCTAAAGCGCGAACAAACTCAACGCGCTTTGCCCGCCCCACCGAGGTTGAAACCGAAAGCGGATTGCATCGCGGGTGCCCACTTCGTGCAGGCCTTGAATGCGAGTAACGAACCGCCTACAGCAAACAGCACAGGAATCAGAAAGTCCTGGCCCACCCGCGTAAATTCAAACACGAGTACTACCGCCGTAATCGGCATCTGCATCGATGCGGCGAGAAACGCTGTCGCACCGACCACGGCGAATCCGCCTAACGATGCGCCCGGCCAGACGAGGCTCCACACACCGCCAAGTACGATGGCAAGCAACGCGCCGTTCGCAAGGCCCGGCGTCAGCAAGCCGCCCTCCGCGCCCGCACGCAAACTGCTCGCGGTGATCACCACCTTCAACACCAGTAACATCGCGGCGAGACCGATCGTCAGGCCGCCGTCGAATGCCAGGCCTGCAGGACCTTTGCCATTGCCGAGCAACTGCGGGAAATGCATTGCCAGTACGCCGATGATCGCGAAGTTCAGCAGCGACAGCGCGGGCAGGCGCCAGTCCTTCGGCGCAGCCGCGCGAGAGTGCTTGGTGAGTTCAGTAAAACCCCACGCGGCCGCGCCGAAGATCGGACCGCACACTAGCGCCCACACCACCAGCGGTGCATTCACCGCAATCGACGGCACGAGATACTGATGCTCGTTGCCCAAGCCGGTTTGCGCGACCAGTGCCGCGATCGCCGACGTCACGATCGCCGGCACCAGTGCCGGCAAACCGAACGTGCCCAGCAGCACTTCGAGTACAAACACCGCGCCGCCGAGCGGTACGTTATAGACCGCGGCGAGACCCGCACCTGCGCCGCACGCCACCATGATGCGGCTTTGCGCCACCGACAAACCCGCGCGACGCGACAGCCATCCGGCCAACGCCGAACCGATCTCACGCGGCGCGACTTCGCGACCGAGCGGAGAGCCGAGCGCCACGGTCACGATCTGCAGCAGTGCGTGAATGGTCGTACTCAGCACCGGCATCTGCGGATCGTCGGACTTGACGGCCTGGCGAATACTCACGAGCGGCCGTCCGTAGCGATACAGCGCCCACCAGCCGAGCCCGGCGATCAGTCCGCAAATCGTCAGCACCATCAGGCGACGCTCGGGCGCGGCACCGCTCACACCCTGCAGAAAACTCTCGGCGCTGATGAGTTGCGTTTCGCTGTAACCGTACGCAAGGTGCTGGATGCCGTGCAGCAGCAACGCGAGTCCCATGCCGCCCAGCCCCGCGCCGACGCCGGTCAGCAGCGTCACCATGGCGACCACCGCAAACGGACTGTGCTCACGGCGAACGGGCTGCGAAGTGATTGATTTGACTGACATAGTGCGTCGGCGGGGGCAAATAATAAGATAGCAAACATGGTATGCCGCGACGCAGCATGAATCAAATTTATTTTTCAGATCTACTCATGCGATATGTGCATATATTCGTCGTAGCGAGTTCTTACAGGGTTGCTAATGCTCGCCTCGCGACCTACCGAATCGCTGGCGAAACTGCGTTGCCTCCCAGCGACGCGGCGACATTCCTACGCGCTGCCACGTCGCTGAATCCATCCGGTCACACACTCGTCGAACCCGCCGACACAAAAAACATCGATACCACACAGGCCGCCCCGACGAACCAAACCAGCGAGCGCAGTGATGCGAGATTCATCACATACAACACCCCATGCAGCACGCGCATGATGACAAAGGTGATCGCCAGCCAGTTGATCCACGTCATCGAACCGCCTGCCTGCCCTGCTACGACGACCGCGGCAGTGAACATCGCGAGCGCTTCCCACGCGTTCTGATGCGCGGCATGGGCTCGCGCGCGCCATCCTTCGAGACTGGCCAGATAAGCACGCGGCGCGCGATTGTCGTAACGGCTGCTCACTTTCGCCAGCATGGTCCACGGAAACGGCAGCAGTGCGACGATCAGCAGGCATACATGCGGAATTGTCATTTTTTTAGTCTCCCTTGTTGCACGGCGCGAATGCCGCGAGCCGCTGTTATACCGGTGGGCCCGAGCCATCGCCAACCGGAATCCGGCGAGAAAGCCCTCTATTCGACCGCGCCAATCGCCTGCCCAAAGCCCGCTGGAAATCAGGTAAAAGAAACCGCGATATTCCCGCATCGCGTAATTCATACATTACAAAGTACAAACAATAATTCCGACATCATCAATACAATAATTACATTTATCCGACATTAACCCTGCGTTGCGGATTCAGCACGAATTTTGCTGCGGCTATTGCCAGGTATTAATACGGATAAAGATGCGTTCAATCATGCAAGCGTTTAACGGTGGGCGTACACTCGCTCGAGGCCCACGCCACAAGGCGTACGGGGCTAAAGAGATGCCCGTGAACATACACGGGTGATTGGGGACTCAGGAGAACAATCAATGAGCTGGACACGGGAACAGAGAAACGTCACGATCGCCGCCTATCTCGGCTGGACGCTAGACGCATTCGATTTCTTTCTAATGGTATTCGTATTGAAAGATATTGCGGCAGAATTCAATACGACGATTCCGTCGGTTGCTATCGCCATTATGCTGACCTTGATGATGCGTCCGGTCGGCGCACTGATTTTCGGCTGGCTCGCGGACAAGTACGGTCGCCGCCCCACGCTGATGGTCAACATCGCGTGCTTCTCTCTGCTCGAATTGCTGTCCGGCCTGTCACCCAATCTGATGACCCTGCTGGTGCTGCGCGCGCTGTTCGGTATCGCGATGGGCGGCGAATGGGGCGTGGGCGGCGCACTGACCATGGAAACCGTGCCGCCCAAATCGCGCGGCATCGTCTCCGGTCTGCTGCAGGCGGGCTATCCGAGCGGCTATCTGCTGGCGTCGATCGTGTTCGGCTTGTTCTATCAATACATCGGCTGGCGCGGCATGTTCTTCGTCGGCGTGTTGCCCGCGCTGCTCGTGCTGTATGTGCGTGCGCACGTGCCGGAATCGCCGGCTTTCAGAACACTCGAAAAGAAACAACGTCCTGGTCTTCTCATCACGTTGAAACAGAACGTCAAGCTGTCGCTGTATGCGATCGTCCTGATGACGGCATTCAACTTCTTCTCGCACGGCTCGCAGGATCTGTATCCGACCTTCCTGCGCGTTCAGCATCAGTTCGACGCGCACACGGTGTCGTGGATCACGATTACGCTGAACGTCGGCGCGATTATCGGCGGTCTGTTCTTCGGCTCGTTGTCGGAGAAGATCGGCCGCAAGCGCGCGATCTTCATCGCGGCATTGATCGCGTTGCCGGTGCTGCCGCTGTGGGCATTCTCAACTACGCCGGTGCTGCTCGCAGCCGGCGCCTTCCTGATGCAGATCTCGGTGCAAGGCGCATGGGGCGTGATTCCAGTACACCTGAACGAAATCTCGCCCGATGAAATTCGCGCCACCTTCCCCGGACTCGTGTATCAACTCGGCAATCTGATCGCGTCGGTGAACGGACCGTTGCAGTCAGGCATCGCCGAACGCATGGGCAACAACTACGCGCTGGTGATGGCGGTCGTGATCGGCATCGTGGCGGTCGTGATCGCCGTGCTGATTCCGTTCAGCCGCGAGCGCCGCGGTATCGACATGACACAGTCGGCGAAAGAGGTCGCAGCGCAGCTTTAAGCGTTCGAACTAAACAGCTATTGCGCTTGCAAGATATCAGGCACAATACGCGCAAAGGCGGCTAGAACCGCCGCGACGCGAACCACGCGTCCGCAGTACGAAGCAGGGCCAAACAGGTAGCACGACAAGCAATACGAGGCCGTTCCGATTTCCATCGGAACGGCCTTTTTTATTTTCCGCGCGAATTGACGCATCGCGCATCACGGAAGACGACCGGCGTCAGGTCTTCTAGAGGAGTTAGTCGACTGCGACCCCTTGATCGTACGCACCTTCTTTCTTTATCCTGAAAAAAACGGCTGTTTCAAATATCAATTTGAATCGCTTGTTTGCGGGCCGGACGCCCGGCAACTGGGAGACGCAACATGGCAGTTCGCACAACAGGCCGGCATGCCGGCGATACAAAATCACGCATCCTCGACGCCGCCGAAACGCTCTTCATCGAGTGTGGTTATGAGGCAATGTCGCTACGCCAGATTACTTCGCGGGCCGAAGTGAATCTGGCGGCGGTCAACTATCACTTCGGCAGCAAGGAGTCGCTGATTCACTCGATGCTGTCGCGCCGGCTCGACCAGCTCAACCAGGAACGCGTCAAGCTGCTCGACCGCTTCGACACGATGCTCGGCGAGCGCCTGACCTGCGAGCACGTGCTCGGTGCGATGTTCATTCCGGCGTTGCGTTTGTCGCGTGATCAGCGGGTCGGCGGCAAGGCGTTTCTTCGCCTGTTGGGCCGCGCTTATACCGATCCGTCGGCGTTCATTCGCGACTTTCTGAATGGTCATTACGCAACGGTGGCCGTACGCTTTTTCGATGCGTTCCAGCGCGCGTTGCCGCATCTGCCGCGCGAGGAACTTGGCTGGCGCCTGCACTTTGCAATCGGCGCGCTGTCGGGCGTACTGGCGGGTACCGATACCGACAGCCTGATCTCCGAGTTCTCGCAGGGCAAGTCGATGAACGACCTGCAACTGATTGCCCGCCTCGCGTCGCTGATGGTGGCCGCGCTCAAGGCCCCGCTGCCGGACAGCTCGCAACTGGCGGTGTTCGCAGCCGTGCTGGGCGACGCGGCTGAAGGCTGCACGGAAAACGCGACTGAGCATGTTGGCGCAACCGCGGGCAGTGCGTCGGCGGCGGCAGCGACGCAAGACGGCGGGTCGGCTGAGTCGGCGGACACGACAGCGGATGTTTCATCCGGCGGCGAGCGTCACGGCGGCAGCATCGAGGCAGCGTCGTATCAGCACGCGTATCACGGTCTGGCCTGAAACGCCAAGGCCGTATCGGCACGGACGACGCCATCATGGGTCGTCCTGCGACAAACCTGATGGAGCGGGCGGAGAAAATACCGGACATGGGAGAGCACCGCCGCCTCCGTCGGGCAGTACGCCGAAGCATCAAAGCGGTAACCGGTACTCATCCTTATCGCTGCGACGACGCAACCCGCGCAACGACTACACGGCACGTCACGTTACGCAACCGGACACCATGAAACCTGCGTTTCCGAGCAGCACGTCTAACTCCCGCACCTGAGCGACACTGCGTTGTCGAACGGTCAGCAGCACGCGGAAAATCGCAGCAGACCACGCAGCAGGCGCGAGTCGGGAGCGAGTTGGGAGCGAGTCGGGAATGACCCAGGCAGCCACGCACTACCGGTCAGAGCACAGGGTGAAGCGGGCCACTGCCCCGCCGCCAGATGCAGTAAAAAGAAGAAAGAAGATCAACAGAACGCGAGCCGTCTGCGCGCTGCGGATGCGTTCGCCCGCACCATCGAAACAGGAGGAAACGTCATGCCGTGGTTCATCCTTGTGCTCGTCATCGCCGCCCTTGCGCTCGTCTACGTTCAGGCGCGCGCGTCCTGGTGGCTGGCTCTCATGATCGTCTGGGTGGCGGCCGCGCATGTCAGCGGAGTGGCCGGCCCGCTTCTGACTACCGTGTTTGCCATCGTCTTCGTGCTCCCTGCCCTCGTCCTCACGCTCAAGCCGTTGCGCCGCGCGTGGCTCACGAAACCGGTGCTCGAAGTCTTCCGCAAAATCCTGCCGGAGATGTCGCCGACCGAGCGCGACGCGATCGAAGCCGGCACCGTCTGGTGGGACGCCGAACTGTTCTCGGGACGCCCGCACTGGGACACGCTGCTCGGCTATGGTCCCGCGACGCTGACGGCTGAAGAACAAGCGTTTCTGGATGTCGAATGCGAGCGTCTATGCGATCTGGCGAACGACTGGGAAACCACCATGGTCTGGCAGGACCTGTCGCCGCAAACGTGGCAGTACATCAAGGCAAGCGGTTTTCTCGGCATGATCATTCCGAAGCAGTACGGCGGCAAGCAGTTCTCCGCGTATGCGCATTCACAGGTCATCATGAAGCTCGCCACGCGATGCTCGGCGGCGGCCGTCTCGGTGATGGTGCCGAACTCGCTCGGGCCAGCCGAACTGCTGATGCACTACGGCACGGAGGAACAAAAAAACCACTATCTGCCGCGTCTTGCTCGCGGCGATGAAATCCCCTGCTTCGCGTTGACGAGCCCTTATGCGGGTTCCGATGCAGCGGCGATTCCCGATGTCGGCATCGTCTGCAAGGGGACGTTTGAAGGCCGTGAGACGCTGGGTTTTCGCGTGACGTGGGACAAGCGCTACATCACGCTCGGCCCGATTGCGACCGTGCTCGGCCTCGCGTTCCGCGCGCTCGACCCCGACCGTCTGCTCGGCGGCGGCGCCGAGCCCGGCATTACGTGCGCGCTGATTCCAACCGACCATCCCGGCGTGAATATCGGCCGGCGTCATTGGCCGCTAAACGCGGTGTTCCAGAACGGCCCGAACTCGGGCAAGGACGTGTTTATTCCGCTCGACTGGGTGATCGGAGGGCGCGCTCAGGTCGGCAACGGCTGGCGCATGCTGATGGAGTGCCTCGCTGCGGGCCGCGCGATTTCGCTGCCTTCGTCGAATGTAGGGATGGCGAAAATCGCCGTGCGCGGCACGGGCGCGTATGCGGCGGTTCGGCGCCAATTCCGCACGGCGGTGGGCAAATTCGAAGGTGTGCAGGAAGCGCTCGGGCGCATGGGCGGCAATCTGTACGTGATGGACGCCGCGCGCCGCCTGTCCGCGCATGCGGTGGATCTGGGCGAAAAGCCGTCGGTGATTTCCGCTATCGCGAAGTATCACATCACCGAACGCGCCCGCATGGTGATCAACGACGGCATGGATATCGCTGCCGGCAAGGGCATCTGCATGGGGCCGTCGAACTTCCTTGCGCGCGCTTATCAGCAGGTGCCGATTGCGATCACCGTCGAAGGCGCGAACATTCTCACGCGTTGCCTGATCATCTTCGGGCAGGGGGCGATCCGTTGTCATCCGTATGTGTTGAAGGAAATGGCGGCGACCCGCGAAGCCGATCACGCGAAAGCACTCCGCGATTTTGACGACGCGTTCTTCGGCCACGTCAGCTTCACGCTTTCCAATGTCGTGCGCAGCTTCGTTTATGGCATAACGGGTGGCGCTTTCATCGCGAAGCCGCATGCGGCCTATGCGCCGTTGCACGCCTACTATCGCGCGGCGACCCGTATCTCGACCGCGTTCGCACTGCTGGCCGATGTATCGATGTTCGTCCTCGGCGGCGACCTGAAACGCCGTGAACGTATCTCGGGGCGTTTGGGCGATGTGCTGTCGCAGTTGTACCTGATCTCGGCTACGCTCAAGCGTTTCGAAGACGAAGGCCGTCAGGAAGAAGACCTGCCGCTGGTGCGCTGGGGTGTCGAAGATTCGCTGTATAAGGCGCAACACGCGCTCGACGGCGTGCTCGCGAACTATCCCAATCGTTTCGCCGCCGCTCTCGTGCGCGTGCTCGCGTTCCCGTTCGGCTTGCCGCATCGCGAGCCGTCGGATCGCCTCGGCACGCAGATCGCCGAGTTGATGCAGACGCCCGGCGCGGCGCGCAACCGGCTGGTGTCGGACTCGTACGTGCCGCATCCCGATGTCGATGCGCTCGGCTATGGCGAGCTGGCGTTCGAACTGAATCCGCGCTTCACACAAATTGATCAGAAGCTGCGCGACGCGGTCAAACAGGGGCTCTTCGAGCCGATGCCGCAGAGCCTGCCGCAACTCGCCGCATGGACCGACACGGCGCAGAAGAAAGGCCTGATCGACGCCGACGAGCGCCGCGTGCTCGACGACTACGCACGTTACGGCGCGCTCGTTGTGAAGGTCGACGATTTTCCCGCCGACTTCGACCTGCTCGCGAATCTGCAGAAACGCAAGGAGACGCTCGACAAGGCGTTGGAACTTGCCGCGTGAGTTCAAGCGCAGTTCATGCGAGTTCATCCGAGTCCCAGCTCAGTGAACACTGAGTACCTGAAAAAAACCTCCTGAGCGGGCGCGCCGAGGCGCCCAACTCAGTGCACACTGACACACGTCCAAAGTCCCCGAACAGAGACTTTCCGAAGAGCGTGACCAGCGGAGCAGCCAACTCTATGAACGACTCTTATCTGAACTTCGTCAACTCGCCGTTCGGCGCGCGCCTCGCGCGCTCGCTCGGCCTGCCGAAGCCTGAGGTACTGCGCCGTTATCGCGCGGACCAGCCAGAGTTCGGCGGTCTGATCGCCATCGGCGCAGCCCGTGAGCCTCGTCTACTGGATGCGCTGGCGAATCTCGTGGCCAGCATCGGCGTGACCAGCGTCGCGCATCAGAGCGCCGGGTTGTGGGTGCCGCTTGCCCATCGGCATGGCTTGATGACCGGGCGATTCGAGCCGGCCCAGGCCGACTCGTCCGGCAAGCTCGCCGCGTTGCTGTTCGATGCGAGCGGGATCGAGGACAGCAGCCAGATGGAGCCGCTGCACGCGTTCTTTCACGACACGCTGCGCTCGCTAGGCCGATGCGGGCGCATCGTCGTGCTCGGGCGACCGCCGGAAGCCTGCGCGAGCCCGCGTCAGTGGACGGCGCAGCGCGCGCTCGAAGGGCTGACGCGCTCGCTGGGTAAGGAAGCGCGGCGTGGGATCACGGCGAATCTCGTGTATGTCGGCGAAGGCGCGGAAAGCGGCGCAGAAGCGACATTGCGATTCTTTTTGTCACCGCGTTCCGCGTATGTGTCGGGACAGGTCGTGCGGCTCGCCGCAGGCGCGGCTCAATCACTTGCCGCCTTCGACTGGCAACAACCGCTCGCCGGCCGGCGCGCCGTCGTGACCGGCGCGGCGCGCGGCATCGGCGCATCGATTGCAGGTGTGCTGGCGGCTGAGGGCGCCCACGTGATCGGCATCGATATTCCGTCGGCGCGCGACGCACTCGACGCGACGATGCGTCAGCTGAACGGCACCGCCCTCGCCTTCGATATCGCCGCGCCAGAAGCCCCCGCACAAATCGCCGCCGCGCTCGACGAACAGGGCGTCGATATCGTCGTGCACAACGCGGGCATCACGAAAGACAAAACCATCGCGAAGATGACCGACGCCGCGTGGCAAAACGTGATCGACATCAACCTGAGCGCACAGGAACGGATCGACGACGCGTTGCTCGACGCCGGCATTCTGCGCGATGGCGGCCGCATTATCGGCGTGTCGTCGATCAGCGGTATCGCGGGCAATCTCGGTCAGACCAATTACGCGACGTCGAAAGCGGGTGTGATCGGACGCGTGCAAAGCATGGCGCCGCATCTGCACGCGCGCGGCATCACGATCAACGCAGTCGCGCCGGGTTTCATCGAAACCCAGATGACCGCGAAAATTCCGCTGACCCTCCGCGAAGCCGGACGCCGCATGAATTCGATGAGCCAGGGCGGCCAGCCGGTCGACGTCGCGCAGACCATCGCGTGGCTCGCGCATCCCGGATCGGCGGGCGTGAGCGGCCAGATCGTGCGGGTGTGCGGACAAAGCCTGATTGGAGCGTGAACATGGGTGATCCGGGTGATCCGTTCGGCAACCGTCATGCGGCGGGTTTGACACGGCCCGATGCGGTGCGGCCGAAAACCGTCGTCATCGAAACCCTGCCCGCGCCGGCGAAGCTCTATGCGCGCGCGTTGTCGGGCATCATCAAACGTGGGCGCGACACGCAGTTGCCCGCGCTGCGCCTCGTGCGCCCCGCCGTTGCGATCGATCCCGGACCCGTGTGGCGTTATGCGCGCGTGTGCGGCTTTATCCCCGAACACGGCGTGCCGCTCACGTATCCGCATCTGCTGGCCTTTCCGTTGCATCTGCTGATGCTGACCGATCCGGCGTTTCCGTGGCCCGCGCTCGGGCTCGTGCATCTGGCTAACCATGTGCGGCTGCGCCGGCCGCTGTCTTACAAGGACCTGCTGCGCGTCGAAGTCGAATTCGGTGCGCTGCTGCGTCACGACAAGGGTCAGGCGTTCGTGCTGCATACGCGTATGTACCGGCGCGGCGAGGCCGTGTGGGACGGCGACAGCGTCTATCTGAAGCGTGGTGTGGAGGCGCAGGGCAACCCGCTCGATCCGCTCGAACTCGGGCCGCTGGCGCTGCAACGCATCGCGCGCTGGCAGCTCGCGTCGCAACTGGGTCGCGACTACGCGGGCGTATCGGGTGACTACAACCCGATCCATCTCGCCGCGCTGTCGGCGAAAGCGTTCGGTTTTCCGCGCGCGATTGCACACGGCATGTGGACGCTCGCGCGCGCCGCGTCCGCATTGCAACCGCCGAAGCCGCTCGCCGAAGCCACCCTGAGCGCCGAATTCAAGCTGCCGATGCTGCTGCCTGGCGAGGCGTCGCTGTGGAGCGCATCGCCTTCGCTGATCGAACGCGACATCGAGGTGCGGGACAAGGCGGGGGAAAAGCCGCATTTGCGCGGCCGTATGCAGTGGAGGTTGCAGTGAAACCCGCCGCTTGTTTTATCGCGCGGGGCACTGCGATGATCACGGCGGAATGAAAACGGTGTCGAAATCGTTATTGCTTCCAGGGCCCCGTGAGTCTCGGTGAAATCGCGCACACCGTTGGTACTTTTTGCACCATCCGCATCATCCGCATCATTCGCACCGTTCGCACCGTTCGCACCGTTCAATAACCAGGGAACGACCCAAAGGAGCCGAGCATGTCCAACCCGCAACCCGCTGTGCGCCGCGTCGCCATCATCGGGGGCAACCGGATTCCGTTTGCCCGCTCGAACACCGCCTACGCGACCGCGTCGAATCAGGACATGCTGACGTTCACACTGCAAGGGCTGATCGATCGATACAACCTGCACGGCGAACGCCTGGGCGAAGTCGCGGCGGGCGCGGTCATCAAGCATTCGCGCGACTTCAATCTGACGCGCGAAGCGGTACTGTCCACTACGCTTGCCAAAGAAACGCCCGCGTACGACGTTCAGCAGGCATGCGGCACCGGACTCGAAGCCGCGATTCTCGTCGCCAACAAAATCGCGCTGGGGCAGATCGAAGTGGGCATCGCAGGCGGTGTCGATACGACCTCCGATGCGCCGATCGGCGTCAACGAACGCATGCGCCAGATTCTGCTCGAAGCGAATCGCGGCAGGAGTACGGGCCAGCGTGTCAGTGCGTTGACCAAACTACGGCCGGGAATGTTTTTCAAGCCGCTGTTGCCGCGCAACGGCGAGCCGCGCACCGGGCTTTCAATGGGCGAGCATTGCGAACTGATGGCCAAGCGCTGGAACATTTCGCGCGAGTCCCAGGACGTGCTCGCGTACGAGAGCCATCGCAAGCTGACGGACGCGTATGCGCGCGGCTTCGTCAATGATCTGATGACACCGTATCGCGGTCTCGCACGCGACAACAATCTGCGCTCGGATCTGACGCTGGAAAAGCTTGCCAACCTGAAGCCGGTATTCGATCGTGACGCCGGCACGCTGACCGCCGGCAATTCGACGCCGCTCACCGATGGCGCGTCCGCCGTGCTGCTCGCGAGCGAAGCATGGGCCGCCCGGCACGGTCTGCCGGTACTGGCCTGGTTGAGCTGGTCCGAAACCGCCGCCGTCGATTTCTTCGACAAGAAAGAAGGCTTGCTGATGGCCCCGGCTTATGCCGTGCCACGCATGCTGGCGCGAGCGGGCCTCACGTTGCAGGACTTCGATCTGTATGAAATCCATGAAGCCTTCGCGGCGCAGGTGTTATGCACACTCGCAGCATGGCAGGATGATGAGTATTGCCGCACGCAACTGGGCCTCGCCGGACCGCTTGGCGAGATCGACCGGACGAAGCTCAATGTGAACGGCAGTTCGCTTGCCACCGGGCATCCGTTTGCGGCGACCGGTGCACGCATCGTCGCGGGACTCGCGAAAATGCTCGCGCAACTCGACAAGCCCGCTGGCACCGCGCGCGGGCTGATCTCGATCTGTGCAGCTGGCGGCCAGGGTGTGGTCGCGATTCTGGAACGTTGA
Organism: Paraburkholderia metrosideri; assembly: GCF_904848625.1. Lineage (GTDB taxonomy): Bacteria > Pseudomonadota > Gammaproteobacteria > Burkholderiales > Burkholderiaceae > Paraburkholderia > Paraburkholderia metrosideri. Next base: position 271,055 of record NZ_CAJHCP010000001.1, on the reverse strand, counting down.
GCGGCGTGCTCGCTTTGCGTGGCGCCGACGACTCGCCGCGAGACCAGCACACAAACAGATAAATGAAATCCAGGCTTCAGGAGACGACCGATGACCCAGCCCACTCAAGCCCCGCTCTCGCCCACGTCCACGTCTACGCTGAATGCGGCGGGCGACGCACAGGCCCCCGTTCAGAAGCCAGCGCGCGCGCCCAACACCGACAACATCTGGTATGCGTCGTATCCCGACGACGTCCCGCATGACATCGACGTCACGCAATACGAATCGATTGCGCAATTCTTCGACGAATGCATCGCGCAGTTTCGCGAGCGCGTGGCGTATGTGAGCGTCGGCGCGAATCTGACGTATGGCGAACTCGGGCGCAAGGCTGCGGCGTTCGCGGCGTATCTGCAAAGTATCGGCGTGAAGCCCGGCGAGCGCGTCGCGATCATGCTGCCCAATACCTTCCAGTACCCGGTGTCGCTATTTGGCGTATTGAAAGCCGGCGCGGTCGTGGTCAACGTGAATCCGCTCTACACAGTGCGCGAACTTGCGCATCAATTGAAAGACAGCGGCGCGCAAACCATCATCGTGTTCGAGAACTTCGCGAAGACCGTGGAAGACGCGTTGCCGGGCACCCGAATCAAGAACGTGATCGTGACAGGTCTCGGCGATCTGCTCGCAGACGGCCTGAATCTGAAGGGACGTCTGCTTAATTTCGCGTTGCGTCACGTGAAGAAAATGGTGCCCGCTTACAAGCTGCCGCAGGCGGTGCCGCTACTGAAGGCGCTGTCGATCGGCTATTCACGGCCCGTCAACGCCGTGCGCACGACTCACGACGACATCGCATTCCTGCAATACACCGGTGGCACCACCGGCGTGGCGAAGGGTGCAATGCTCACGCACAAGAACATCATCGCGAATCTGCTGCAGGCGAAGGCCTGGTCAGAAGGGCAACTGAACGGCGACATCGAAACGGTGCTCACGCCGCTGCCGCTCTATCACATCTATTCGCTGACGGTGAACGCGCTGATCTTCATGGGCCTCGGCGGGCGCAATATCCTGATCGCGAATCCGCGCGACATGAAGCGCGTGATGATGATCATCCGTCACGAGACCTTCACCGGCATGACGGCGGTCAACACGCTCTATAACGCGTTTCTCGATAACGAGGAGTTCTGCAAGCGCGACTTCTCGAATCTGAAACTCGCGATGGCGGGCGGCATGGCCACGCAGAAGGCCGTCGCCGACCGCTTCAAGGCGGTGACCGGTAAGCCGATCATCGAAGGATATGGGCTGACCGAATGCTCGCCGATCGTGTCGATGAACCCGGTCGACCTGAGTAATATGCGCGACTTCGAAGGCTCGATCGGCCTGCCCGCGCCGTCCACTCATGTGCGCTTCAGGAAGGACGACGGCAGCTGGGCGAACATCGGCGAACCGGGCGAATTGTGCGTGAAGGGACCGCAGGTCATGAAAGGCTACTGGAATCGTCCGGAAGAAACCGCCAAGGTGATCGACGACGACGGCTGGCTCGCCACCGGCGATATCGGCGTCATGGATTCACGCGGATTCATCCGCCTGATCGACCGGAAGAAGGACATGATCCTCGTGTCCGGTTTCAACGTTTATCCGAATGAAGTCGAAGACGTGATCGCCGCGCATCCCGACGTGCGCGACGTCGCTGCGATCGGCGTGCCCGACGCCGCGCAGGGCGAACGCGTGAAGGTATTCATCGTTCGACGCAATAAGTCATTGACCGCAGAACAGATCATTGCTCATTGCCGCAAGAATCTCACCGGCTACAAGGTGCCGAAGCTGGTCGAGTTCCGCGATGAGTTGCCGCAAACCAATGTTGGAAAGATTCTGCGCCGCGCGCTGCGGGACGAGGAACTCGCGAAGCAAAAGTCTGCCTGACAGGCAGGACGCTTTGCGTCGCCCTCGACCTTACGGAGAGATTCATGAAGCACCGCCTGTTTGCACGCTCATGCCGCTGGTTGGCCTTCATGCACCTGGGGTATGGCGCGCGGTGGCGTGCCTCTGCGATGGAGTCACATAGTGAGGTGCGTGGTGACGTGCGTGGTGACGTGCGCGGTGACGTGCGTGGTGACGTGCGCGGTGACGTGCGCGGTGACGTGCGTAGCGAGCCGCCTGCTGCGAGCTCTATCGCATCGACCGTCATGGCCGTTTCCGCCAACGCGTCGCGCGGTAGCGCCTCCCGCACGGTGCTGATCGGCGCGCTGCTGGTCAGTGCAGCCGCCATCGCACCGCCCGCGGCGTTTGCGCAAAACGACGACACGCCGCCTCCGCTCGACACCGCGAGCGCAGTCAAGGCACCCACCACACCGCCTTCGCAGGTCGGCAAGCTGACGCTAGATCAGCAGGTCAAATGGCTGCGTGCCGCGCAACAGAGCGGCGCCATGGAAAAGCTCGGCGACGATCAACTGGTCGCGTTATTCCAGTCGCTCGATCCGCTTGCGTTGCCGCGCTATATCAAGGAAGGGCCGAACGGCTACCCGTCGTATGAATTCACGATGTCGCGCTCGGAACGCATTCACGGACAGTGGCCCAGCACGCCCGATCACATGCTGGTGCGTATCGCGCACGACCCGTTGCGCATTTACGCGAAATGGCTGCCGGACGGTGCACACGCGGGTCAGGAAATCATCTACGACGAGTCCAAACGGAGCGACGAAATGTACGGGCATCTAGGCGGTTTCATGAACGTGATGCCGTTGTGGACTTCGCTGACCGGCAGCCTCGCCCACTCGCAGTCGAATCATGACCTACGCGACCTCGGCACCGAGTACATTGCGGCCCAGTATCTGAGCGAGGGAAAAAAATACGCGGAAGCGGGTTTGCCGCGCTCGATGCAGGTGGAAGTCAAAACGCTCGACGGTGTACGCGTGGTCGCTTTCACTTTCGAAACGCCCACCGGGCAGCCGCAGTTCTACGCGAAGAAGGAGACGCTTGGGCTGGATCTGCGGCATCCATACTTTCGTACCGTCGAGTCTTATGACAACGACGGCAAGCTGTTCGAGAAAATCGTATTCGAACGCATCACGCCGGGCACATTCGACGAGTCGACTTTCGATCCGAAGAACAACGCGTACAAGTTCTAGAGCGGCTCAGATACCTTGAACAGTCGCCGGCATGCGCCTAGAAAAATACCGTAGGGGCGACCGGACAGGCCAACGATGACAAGAATGGAACTCGCCGCAGTAAGAATTTGCATAAACGTAGCGCCATTCAACGCCAATATCAGCGCATAGAGAGGCATCTGGAACGTCAAATTGATGAGTGTATCCAGCAGGATTTTTTGCAGCAGCGTTTTTTCTGCGCTGCCTAGCTGCCTGAACACCCAGTCCCTGTACATTCCATATGGCCTGCCAATCAACAATGAGACCGGTATGGCGGTGGCGCGTATTTTGATGGTTTGCTCGAGGGTGAGCCCTGTGATGACGAGCTCGACGAAAGCACCAATAGCAATCGAAAAAACCACCATCGCAAATGTGTCAGCAAGATAGCGTCTCACGTTCCCCCTGGGCGCTCTGGAGCGTGTGCCACGCACATCGCGTCACGGTTGGTACGGTATGAACCGGGATAAGCCTGGCGAAGGCAACGACGTGCAAGCCTGCCGACGCTGCGTTCAACCACCCGTCGGCGCGGCAACAAACAGATACGCAGTTCGTATCGGCGTTGCGGCGCGTCTTTGTTCATCGCGGTCAGGTACAGCGCGGCGCAGCGCAGCGCCATTCTTCGTCCGACACCTTCGTCGGGTATAGCTTGCGTTCGTTTGTCCGTCAGGTTACCGCATCTGAACGGAAGTGCCTGACACGCTCCAGCTTCGGCGGCGGCTTTAACGCCGGCTATGCGGCAACGCGCGGCACGAAAGTAAATGCAAACGCGACGTGCGTGTGCTTGACGGACGACCCGCCGAGCGGCTCATGACACTGTTCGACCCGATGCGCCGAACGGGTGACGAAGCCATCGAGCACGAAGTAATCCGACGCGCGAATCAGGCCGATCACCGAGCGACGTGCCGAGGTGCCACCGGTCCGGCCGATGAGCGGCGCGAGCGTCGTGTACCAGAGCGCGCCGATGTCGTCGCCGGTTTCGAAAGTCGGCAGCTTCATTCGCGCTGCGTAGCGCGCGAACGATGGCCCGCACGCCAGCGTCGAGTCGACGATCGCAAGCGTGCCCTCATGCGCGGCGGCGCGCGCGAACCACGGCCATGCGGTCCCCGTCACGGTCGAAAGCCATGCGCCGGTCATCATGAAAGTGCGTCGGTCCATACGTGGCCACCCTCGCCATGAAACGTGTAGCAGGTAGCGTGAAGGCGGTCGCCCGAACGCCGTCGCCCATCGCCGGATTCAGGTATATCCTCGCCGGTCGCGCCATGCTTGCGGCCAGATGCCCTGCTTGCCCGGCGCGAGAATGCCGTTCGGGTCGAGCGCATCCTTGATCGTTTCCGACAGCCGCAGCGACGCGCCATCGTTGAAGCTGTACTGGGCCGCCGCAAAATCCATGTAGGCGAGATGCGCACGGTATTGGCCATAGCCCGCGGCGCGCGTATCACTCATCAGCGAACGCAGCAGCGCGCCGGCCTGCTCGACCTGGTTCGCGTCGTCGCGGTCGAAAATCGCCGCGAATATGTGATGCAGATGACGCACGCCCGCCGTGAAGCCGCCGTAATAGTCGAAGCCGTATTCGGCGGCGCGGGTCTTGATCATCGTGTATTGACGCAGCGCATCGCGCCCGGTCGCCGGACAGATCGGCGCAAAGTCCACGTGCGCGCCCGCGCCGCCGCGCCAGTCGAGCATCCGGAACGCGGTCATCGCGGGAATGCCGGCGAGGTTGCGGTCGCCGCCGCCGGCCGGCTGCGCGTCGCCCGCATAGCGCGTGGCGAACAGCTTCGCCTGCGGTACACGCTCGAAGGCGCGCTGCACAATTCGCTGCCGCGCGTCGATCAATTCGGGCGTGCCGTACAGCGCGTAATGCAGATTCCAGCGGCCGACGTTCAGCTTGTCGAGCATCGCGGCCACCGCGCTCTCCGGCATCGCCCCCTTGCCTTCGTACCACTGCGCGCGCGCCGACAAACCTGCCGCTCGACGCAAGCCGCCTTCGATCACCGCGTGGTTGCCGATCGTTGCGTCGAGCCGCAACGGCCGCAGAATCTCGACAATCGCCTCGAGATCGGCTTCATGCCGGAACTGGATTTCGCCGAGCAGATACGCGGGCGGCGCGGGCATCAGCCAGACACCGAGTTGGGTGACGATGCCGTAGTTCGACTGCATGAACATGGCGTCGAACGAAGGGCCGTAACCCGGTTGATAAAGCTGCCACGCGGTGCCGGTTTCGATCCCGCCCATTCCGGTGCGCACGATGTCGCCATTGGCCAGCACCACTTCCATCCCGCATTGCGACGCCGCGTGATCGCCGTACGCGGTGTAGCCGAAGCCTCGTTCGAGTGTGTTGCCAACCACGCTGCCCCAGCCGGCTGCGGGCGGATCGACCCATAGCCGGTAGCCTTTGTCGCGCAGATGCGCGTAGAGGTCGAAGTAGCTCACGCCAGGTTCGACCCGCGCGTAGGCGAGCGCTTCGTTGACTTCGATGATGCGGTTCATCCGCTGCAAGTCGAGCACGACCGATCCGGACAGACGCGGTGCGGCGCCACCGTACGCGAAGTTGCGTCCGGTGGAGACCGTCCATAGCGGAATGCGGAATTCGTTGGCGATGCGCAGCACCGCGCGAATTTCATCGACCGAGGCCGGCAGCAACGCGGCGCTCGCGGAAAAGGCTGCGCGTTCGCCGGGCACGAACGGATCGCGATAGGCGGCCAGCCCGGCTGGCGAAGTGACGACGTGAGCCTCGCCGACGACTGCGCGCCAACTGGCGAGCGCGCGGTCGAACTGCGCAGCGGAGAGGGTCGGCGGCAACGGGGTGGGCAAGGCGGTTTCCTTTGCGGTCGGGGTGTGCGAGCGGCTGGGGTGTTTGCTGATCGGTTTGCTGATCGGTTTGCTGATCGGTTTGCTGATCGGTTTGCTGATCGGTTTGCTGATCGGGTCGCCGATCGGTTTGCCGAGCAGATCGCTGATCGGTTTACCGATCGCACGCTACTGCCACGACTCCGGTTTTCCACCCAACGCGCTGCACACGTCGATGGCCATCGAGCGCAGCTTGTCTTCCGCGATCGCACCGGATAACGCATAACCCATGCCGTCGCTGATCCAGTAGAAGGTTCGCCGGTTGCCGTCGCGGAACAGGCGGAACGCGGTTTCGTCGCGCGTGATGCCGGTCACGTACAGCGTGAGGCGCGCGCCCTTCTGATTCTCGTACATGAATTGCGCAGCGGGGCCCGCTTCGCCAGGCAACAGCCGCCCTCCCACCAGCGAGTAGCCGTATTCCTGCAACGACGGCACCGACAGTGGCCGGTTCAGTCGTTTGGAGAGCCAGTTGATCAGATGCTCTTCGTCACTGGCCGCCACTTCCACCGGATGACGCCGCTCCGGCGTGTACACCGCATAGGCAATATCCGCGCGCTGCGCGAAGCCCGCAGGCTGGCCGCCCAGGCCGCTCCACGCGCCGCCGGTCAGGCGCGGCGCGAGCGGCCCGAGGACGAGCGCGAGCCCTGCGCCAAGCGCCAGCCAGCAGGCGGCGATACCGACGCGTTGCCACCACGGCACCGGACGGCGAATGACGATGAAGGCGGGTTCGGTGGCGGGGGTATCGATGGCGCCGATGGTGTGGTTGTCACGAGAGGAATCGGCGTGACGTTGATCACGGGCGGGGTGTTCTTTATCGCGGTCGTGGTGGTCGTGGTGGTCGCTGCGGTCGTGGTGATCGCTGCGGTCGCTGCGTTTATCGTCGTCGCTGCGAATGTCGCGATCGTCGTGCCCGGCGCTAGCGTTACGCTCGTGCCAGTCACCCCGCGCGCCGGATTCGCCGTACCCTTCGCCGTACCCGTCAGCCTCGCCCAACTCCCCGTGCCCAGCAACCGCCGCACTGTCACTCCGTCGCGGCAACCCGCATAAAACCCGCAGCGCGGCCTTCTGCGCGCGCCACGCCGCCACCTTCGCCGCCGCCTGCGGATGCTGCGCGAGCATCGCCTCGACTTCGATGCGCCGGGTTTCCGGCAACTCGCCGTCGACGAACGCCGACAGCGCTCGCAGATCGAGCCCCTCGGGCAAGCTGTGATCGTAGTCGTCGTTATTCATCACGGATTTCTCACTACTTTCAACGGCGGAGCCTTACGCCCCGTCCCAGGCGCACTCCCCTGAGCCGCTCCCTGCGCAGGCCCTTCGGTCAGCAGTACGCGCATATGCTCACGCGCGCGCGACAGCCGCGACATGATCGTGCCGATCGGCACGCCCAGCGCACTCGACGCTTCCTGATAAGACAGCTCCTCCACGCCGACCAGCAGCAGCACTTCGCGCTGTTCGACCGGCAGGCAATACAGCGCCCGCTGCAGATCACGCAGCACCAGGCCGTCGACCTCGCCATGCGGCGCTTCGAGATTGCGCCACGGCGCGCTCTCATCGTCGACGGCAATCTCGCGGCGGCCGCGCAACTGGTCGATATAAAGATGCCGCAGGATGGTCAGCAGCCACGCCCGCAGGTTGCTATTGGGCCGGAACGCAGACCAGCGCGCAAGCGCGCGCTCCGCCGTATCCTGTACCAGATCGTCGGCCCACGCGCGGTCGCCCGTCAGTGCGCGCGCATAGCGGCGCAACTGCGGGAGCCACGCAATCACTTCTGCTTCAAATGTCACCCGTGTATCGATGCCTAGTAACCGCCACCACTGCTATTGCCGCTGCTGCCCGACGCGGTACTGTCGGTCGCGGAAGTGCACGCGCTGGTCGCAAGCGAGCCGAACGCAAGCACCAGCAACACGCAAACTGCGGAAAAAATGCGCGATATCGTCATGATCAGTCTCCTGATGAACATTCGGCTGGACGCTGCCCGATCGGATGACCTTCCGCTGTCAGTCACCTGTCAGGTCACCGAACGGCCACACGCGGAATGCAGCATCGCCATGCATGACTTAACGCCGGCAGGAGCTGATTTATTCCGCCGACAGTCAGACCTTTCTCCATCTTTTTTCCGCCAGCGTTGCGGGGATCGCCTGGGGAGGCAGGCAGAACACGCCATTCGTCCGCAGATTCGTAACGCAACGTTACAGTCAAGAGTAATCAGATGCTTATGTGTCCCCAAGCCGGTATAGTGGACGCAGTTCGCCCACCGACGCGCTCTATCCCCACACAGGGTAGAATTGCGGCGAACCACCGTCTTTCTAACCTGAATTGTCCATGGCTTCCGCAGAATCGCACCCGCAAAACGACTTTATGAACGCTGCGCGCAAAGAACGAAAGCGCGTCGAAATCTACCTCGTCAACGGCATTCGGCTGACCGGGTGCATCGAGTCGTTCGATCAGTACCTGGTGATGCTGCGCACGCCTGTCGGCCTGCAAGGCATCTACAAGCGCGCGATCTCAACCATTCAGCTCGACACCGGCACGCGTCCGGCGCCGCGCGCGGGTCGTCCGTCGCATGGCGAGCACAACACGCGTGGGCCGCACGGTTCGCGTGAACCGCGCGAGCATCGTGAACCGCGCGAGCCGCGCGAGTCGTATGGCGCGCCGTCGTCAGACCGCCCGCCGTCGGAGCGCAGCGGCAACAGCACGTCGGATGGCCCGGTGGTCGTCACGCGTCGCCGGCGTCTGTTCGGCACGGGTGGTGGCGATGGTGGCAACCACGGTGGCGGCAGTCACGGCGGTGGCAATCACGGCAACGGCGGCAACGGCGGCAGCCACGAATAAATCGCTTCAGCAGCGCTCGGTCATGTCGTTCGATAATGCCGATTACATCAGCTATCACGACAACCCCGCCTGGCAGGTTATTCCGCTAAGTGACCGAGCCGCTGCAAAACCCTCTCCAGTTCGTCCCCCTACTCTGTCTCAGCTTCAAATCCGCGTGTGAGCGCTCGCGAGCGGCGTCAGTCGTCCATGGCATCCAGCGCGCGCAGCACAGGCTGCTTCGTTACCCAATCCACATTCTCCCGTTCAGCGTCGCCAACGTGCGAGGCGCTCAGGCGCAGCACGTCCAAAGGCTTTTTCAGGTCCTTGTGATCCACTGAAACGAAGCGGTTTGCGTGCGCGCAGACGAACGAGCTCATAGTCTCGCTGTGAAGAAAATGCTTACGACGCAGCGTCCTATGTCATTCGGACGATATTCGCCGGCAAGGACTATGCGCTATGCTGAACCAATCGACCTTCTTCTAACGGAGCACGTCATGACCAGCAAGAAGCATCCTGAAGCTCAGTCTGCTAAAACTCCGCCGCCTGTCGATTCCGTCGAAAGCCGCCTTGACGAAGCGCTGGAGGAAAGCTTTCCCGCCAGCGATCCAATTGCCATCGATCCGGTTGAGCCGCGTAAAACGACCGCAAAGGAACCCTCTTCGGAGGGGAAGAAAAAGCGTTAGTGGTTGGGTTTGCGGCTAGTGGTTTGCGGCGCCGGGGCGCACATGCGAAAGCGTCCGTTAGGTAAGCGGACCTGCGCAACAAACGAGGAATGTGGGTGCTACAGAAACCGGTGACAAGCCCGCCACCCGGACAGCCGACTGCCACCAGAGTAAAGCGCGCTTCCGCAAAAAATAGCCGCCTCGAGTCGATAAACTCGCGGGGCAGGCTAGGCGCTGCGCAATGCCTACCAGGAACAGACGGCAACGCGATCATCACCACCATCGCGCTACAAACCTGATAACCCAGCAATAGAGTCAGGCGGACGTCGCTGTTACCACCGCTGCGCCCGCCCTGGTTAGCCCGTTTTCAACAACACATTCAGTGCGGAGGCAGGCCGGTTTCCAGTTCACGCTGCAACTCGCGCACCTGGCGCTGCGCGGCACGCAACTGGTCTTGCGCGACGGTCTTCTGCTGAGCCAATGCCGTAGCCTCGGCGCGGGTTTGCTGCTGCTGGCTCGCCACGATGCTCTGCTGCTGACGCGCAACGTCGATGTCGGCCTGCAGGCGGTTCGCGCGATCTTGCGACAATGCGATCATGCGTTGCGTGAAGACCTTCTGCGCCTCCAGCTGCGTACGGCGAATCTCCACTTCCGACAGCTGCACGGTCTGGCGCACGAAGTCCTTATAGATCAGTTCCGCGCGCGTTGCGTCGTCGGTCTTGATCACGCGCCAGAAGTTTTTCTGCTGGAACAACGCGACGTAGAACGTCATCTCCTTACCGTAGAACAGCAAGCTCGCACCGTAGCTGCCGTTGTAGGTAGTGCGCAATTCACTGAGGTCCGAACCGCGAATCATTTGCTGCAATTCGGCCACATTGCCTGCGGCAGACTGCTTGCTTTCGTCGGGTGTCAACGCACTGGTGTCGGTCTGCCCGGCTTGCGATATAGAGGTGGAGGGCAACGCCGTGGTGGTGCCTGGCTGGGAAACGACGCCAGCGTTAGCGCCGCTGGCTTGCAGAGCCTGAGCATTCACGCCTTGAGCGGCTCCCAATGCGACGAATGCGGCAAACGCAATCTGTCGTAGTCTCGACTTTCGGTCCATGTAATTCCTGCTCGAACAGTTTTTGTTTTAGTAAAACGGGCTAATTATTACTCACTTTCGCGCGTTTCGGGCTCTTCATCGAAAATTTGGTACTTGCGCATTTTCTCCCACAAAACCTTGCGGCTGATGCCCAGATAGAGCGCCGTATCCTGGCGACGCCAGCCGTTTGCATCGAGCGCGGCAAGCACGCGGTTGCGCTCCGCCATGTCCCATTTGCTGCGGTCCACCAGCACTTCGGCGGCGCTTTCCGCGGGCACTGGCTGACTGCTGCGCGCGAGCGCCAGCAGGCGTTGCAGCCGAGCCGCATCCCACGCGCCGATCTGCCGCACCGTCACGCCGATCCGTTCGGCCAGGTTGCGCAACTCGCGCACGTTGCCCGGGAAATAAGTGTCCGCGACAGCGTCCGCGAGCCAGTAAGGCAAATCGGGCAACGCGGACAGTTTTTCCTGGCCGACCACCTGCGCAATGAATGCTTTGAAGATCGCGATCTTGTCGACCGCGCCGCGTTCTTCGAGTGACGGAATCTTCAACTCGATCACCGCGAGCCGGTAGTACAGATCGGCGCGAAACGTGCCGTCCTTCACCAGTTGCGGCAGATGCTTGTTGGTCGCCGCCACCAGCCGGAAGTCGAGCTTCACCGGCGCGGCCGAACCGATCCGCGTGACCGCGCTGTCTTCGAGCACGCGCAACAGTTTGACCTGCTGATACAGCGGCAGATCGCCAATTTCATCGAGGAACAGCGTGCCGCCGTCGGCCTGCTCGAAGTAGCCTTTGTGGGCGACGACCGCACCCGTGAACGAGCCTTTCGAGTGGCCGAAAAACAGTGACTCGAACAGCCCGTCCGGAATCGCGCCGCAGTTCACCGCGACGAACGGACCCTGCCCGTACCGGCTGTGTTTTTCATGCAGCAGTTGCGCGATGCGCTCCTTGCCGACACCGGTTTCGCCATGCACCAGCACGCTCGTATCGCAGTCGGCGAAGGTGTCGACTTCGTGCAGCAACGCCTGCATGCATTCCGAATTCGCGATCATCGCGTCGGATTCATGCGTCTTGGCGCTGTGCGCGCGCATTTGCAGCACCAGCTTCATCACCATGCCGCGCAATTCGGCGCAGGTGAAATCGAGCGGCAGGATGTGCGAATACTCGGATGGGTACGCAGCCGGATCGTGCTCGCGCGGCGCGGCGCCGACCCACACCACCGGGATACCGTGCGCGGCCTGCCAGTCGCGCAAGATCAGCGCGCCGCTGTCGATCACCGAGACACTGATGATCGCAAGCGACGGCCGCAACGCGGTCCGTTCGGGCGAGATCGCAATATCGTCGGCACGGATCACTTCGACGTCGAAGCTCGCCATGCAACGCGCGACCCGGTCGACGATGTCGGCCTTGCCCTCCCAGACGTAGATATCGAGTTCCTCGATTTTGGTGGTCGTTCTCATCTTGGATACGCTATTGGACCAGTTGCGCGACGCCGCACGTCAGCGCCTGATTATTGACGGTGGCCGTGCCGACCTGAACGCCAAGCAGGGAGAGCACCGGGACAAGGACGGAATCGAGCAGATTGAAAATGGGGGTGAGCACCGGATTCAGAGCGTTGGTCAGACCGGACAGGATGGTCGAGAGAATGTCGCCCAGAAAGTTGCTGCCGAGCACCGTGATCTTCAATACGTTAGGCAGTGCCGTGAGCAACGTGCCGGTCAGATTGCCCACGTCGCTGCCAAGCTGGTTGGAATTAATGGTCTGGCTCGTTTTGAAGCTGCCCGTTGAGCCGTTGAAGTACAACGTCTGCGGGGCGGGCGACAGGCTCAGCCAGCCGGTGCTGCCCAACCCCAGGGTGGCAACATTGACCCCGAGCACCGAGATACTGGCCACATTGATGGAACCGCTGCAGGATGCATTCGACGCCAGGCACACCGACGTGATGCTAGGCGTCACCTTGATGGCGGCCGTCGTTGCCGCCTTGGTGCTTTCGCAATCGACCGAGGTCAACGTTGCATTGCCCCCCGCAACCTTCAGCGACACGACCAGCGGCGTGCTGAACGCCGACACCTTTGCGACGAACAGGTCCAGTGGCTGCAACCCCACCGGCAGCAAAGTGACGGTCAGATTCGCCGCTGCCGTGCTCGCCTGGATCGGCGGCGTCAGGCCACCCTCGCCTACCGCCACCACCGGCGGGTTGATGAGCTGCAACGAAATTCCCGCGACCCCGGTCAGTCCGCCCGTGAGGTTGATCACGGGCGCAGTGCCGTTCGGGTTGTATTGCGAGATCTGCGCGGCTGCCACGACAGTGTTGAGCACATTGACCGTCGCCGTCGCCGCGGAATCGGGATTGGACAGCCCGAGCGAAAGCAGCCCGGGCGTCGAACCGCTGCCGCCCAGCGTGATGTTCTGGCTACCAGGCACGTTGACGGCCAGCGTCTGCAGAATCGTCGCGTTGACCGTGTCGCCGCCGCTCTGCAACGCCTTCGCCATTGCCACGACAAATTGCTGATAGGTCACCGAAGTAGCCAGCAGCGCTTGCATCGAACCTAGATTGAGCGCTGTCATCAGATCGCCCAGTTTGATGTTCGCTGCCGCGATACTCTGCGTGTCAGCGACGCTAAGCGCGATTTTCGAGCCCAACAGCCCGGTCAGAATCGCATTCAGCAGCGCCGACTGCTGCGTGTTGATGGTCGCAACACCGGTGCCGAGCGAGAACTGGTCGATGTTGGTCGTGTAGGCGGTCGCGGTTGCTGAAACCGTGCGGCCCAGATTAGGGAAAGACGGCGCCACGAAGAACGGCTGCACGAACTGCTGGGCCTGCACCTGCACCGCGTTGAGCGGCGTACCGTCCTTGTTGAAGGCCGGCGCGCCCGTAGTCCAGCGTCCGCAGTTCGTCGTGAGCGTGGTCGTTTTCGCGGGCGTGGAGTCGACCGCGAAGCCGTTGGCCAGCGCGGTCGCCGTCGCGGTGTTACGGGCGCCGGTGCAACCCGCGGGCATGCTGACCATTTGCACCGCCGCCATCGCCGCCATGTCGGCAGTGCGCTGCAACTGCCGGCGCACGAAATAGATATTGCCGATATCGATCGCGCCGAGCAGCACCACCGCGAGGATCAGAAAGATCGCCGCGAGCATCGCGACGGCGCCCCGCTGACGGCGTGCGCCACCGACGCGCCGCCAGCGCGGCCGGTGCGGCCGACGCATATGGCCAGCATCAACCGTCGAGCACGATGGCTGCCTGTTCATGTCAGTTCAAGCCGCCAGTATTGCCCGCGGCGCCGCCGCTTCCGCCACCGCTACTTCCGCCGCCACTCAACGCCGAACCATACAGATCGGGAATCTTGCTGTTGAACGACTCCATGTAACGCCGATAGGCAAGTCCGGCTTCCGTGCCCAAGGTCGGCAACATCGGCGCGGCCTGCGTGTTGCTTCTTTGCAGATCGAGCCACGCGCGGGTCGAATGACCGATTTCACTGACCAGAACCACCGGCTGCGCGTCCTGCGCCGATGCCTGAGCCGCGTCCTGCGCCGATGCCTGGGCGGCCCCCTGAGCTGGCTCCGCGTCCGCAGCCGTCTGCGCCACGGCCAAAGCCGGGGTCCCGAGCACGACGGCCACCGCCACACCGAAGCACAGCATCGATGCGTTCCAGCCCCGTGTCATGTTTGTCTTTGTCATTTTTTTCTCCCTGAATGCCTGATGACTCACTGCCTGCTTCTCCGCTCTGCCCGCTTCTCTGCCGATTCGCGCGGCCAGCCCACCGTCTTCCAACCCCCCGTTCACTGCGAAAAGCGCTGCAACAGACGCGGTGCGGGCTCGATCCCTTGTGCGCTCGCCACCGTTCGCGAGTCGCCGCCCGCGACACCGGGGGCGCCTGTGTCACGGGCGACACCGGGGCCGCCGGACACCTGCGGCGCTGGCTGGACCGCCGCGCCGCGCGACTGCACACGCGCCGCCGCAGCCACTTTCGCCGCGTCGGTATGAAGCGCCGAGCGCACATCCGCGGCGAAGTTCTGCTGATTCATCACCGCCTGCGCCTGAGCCTGGTCGCCATTGGCCAGCAGATATAGCACCACATTGCTGACGATCTTCGGGCTCTTCTGGTCGAGTTCGGCCGCCTTCATCAACGGGACGCGCGCACCGTCGATGTCGCCGGCGCGCAGTCTGGCGTAGCCGAGGTCGGACAACGTGACCGGGTCGGTTGGCGCGAGTTCGGCAGCCTGTTGCAGCTCCTGCGCGGCGAGCGCGAAATCGCCGCTCGCGCCGGCCACGAGACCTAGCCCGCGATGCCCGCGCGCCGCAAGCGGCGTCTTGATGAGCTGCCCATAGGCCTGGGCCGCCGCGGCCGGCTGATCGGTCATACGCAGCGCGTCAGCACGTAGAACAATCGTGTCGGGGGTCACGCCGTACTGCTTTTCGTACGCATCGATATGCGCGAGCGACGCAAAGTACAGCCCCTGCGATTGCATCTGGTCAATCAGGCCGAGGTACATGCCGGGGGTATCGGGCGCCGCGTTCTTGTCGGACTGCTGCGCCATCATTGCGCGCTCGGCCTGCTCGCCGATCCCGTAGCCCGACGCTCCTCTGGATGCGCACGCGCCCAGCAGCGACAACGCCACGAGCGCCACGGCGCCGCGCGCAAAGCCGCGGCCGCGGTGCATCCAGTCATGAGTAGATAAGCGGTGAATCATCGATCGGTCCTCAATGCTGCGACACGTGCAGCGAATTCTTGACTGCCAGCACACCCGGCCCGGCGGTCACGATCATCAGTGCGGGCAGCAACGTGACGATCATCACGCCCGTCATCTTCACGGTGAGACGCCCAATGCGTTCGCGCAGCATCGCGCGGCGCATTTCACGCAAGCGGTCGCCGAACTGCTTGAGCGGCTCCTGCACCGCGCCGCCATGCCGGTCGACCTGCACCAGCAGCCGCACGACCGCGCGCAGGTCTTCGTTGTCGTAGCTCTGCGCCAGGCGGTTGAACGATTGTTCGCGGGTACGGCCGGTGACGAACTGGCGCTGCGCGATTTCGAGTTCGCTCGACAGCACCGGCAACATGCCGCGAAAATCGCTGACGACGACCTGCAATGCCTGATCGAGCGACAAACCCACGCCTTGCAACAGGCGCAGCAGATCGACCAGCAGCGGCAATTCATTGACCACGCCATTGCGACGCCGGCGGGCGCGTCGCGCGAGGATGAACTTCGGCAGCATGAAGCCCACGATCGCCGCGCCCACCACGAGCGTCACGTAACGCGGCCCGCTCACGTGCCCGGTCGCGAGCATGCCGGCGACCACCGGCAACAACACCGCCCCCAGCATCCGCAACGCGAGGAACAGGCCGCGCGTGCGCGTATCCACGAAACCGCACTGTTCGAGCAGACGGCGCTCTTCCTCCGCCACCACCTGACGGCCGAACGGCGTGTCGAGCCAGCGAACTCCGGCGTGCGCGAAACGTTCGAGCAGCCCCTTGAAACCCTTCGGCTGCACGGGCCGGGTAGCCTTCGCGTTCGCTTGCGCGCCATCTGCGCTGCGCGACGCAGCGGCGAGCGCGGCGCTTTGCAGCGCCCGTTCGTCGAGCGCGTGGCGCAGCGTACGTTCGCTACGCCGGACCGCCGCCACGCGCGCCAGCACCAGTCCGGCAAGCAGCAATACCCCGACCGAGGCCAGAGCGAGCGCGATTGCAACGAGTTGATGCGCTTGCATGATCAGTCCTTCAGGCTCGATAGACGGTAGAGCAGATACGCTCCGAACACCTGCAAGCCAAACGCCAGATAGACGAGTTGGCGGCCGGCCGGATCGAACCACATCGACGCGAAGTACTTAGGATTGGACAGGATCAGAAAGCCGCCGATGCCGACCGGCAACGCCGCCAGCACCCACGACGACAACCGCGTTTCGGCCGACATCGCAACCAGCTCGCGCTCGGCCTGTTCGAGATCGCGCATGAACGACGACATGCGGTCGAGCATCACGTCGGCGCGTCCACCGTATTTCACCGACAGGCGCAACACCGCACCGACCAGTTCGAATTCGCGCACGCCGTAGATCGTGGCAACCTGGAACAGCGCGCGATCGATTTCGACGCCGCTGCGCAGCATTCTCGACACATAGTCAAGACACTCGCGCAGCGGCGCGTCGGTGGTTTGCAGCGCGGCCTGGAAAGCGGCGGGCACGCTATTGCCGAGCGTGATCAGCCGCACGATGCCGTCCAGGAACAACGGCAACTGCCGCACGATCAACTGACGGCGCTTGTTCACGCGCATCATCAGCAGGAAATAGACGAACGCCGCACCTGCGAGCAGCGCGACGCACGCGCCCATCAGGCCGCCCAGCCTGCCAGCCCAGACGCCCAGCGCCAGCATGCAGACCACGACGACGGTGACCGCGCGCTTCGCGTTGCCGATGCCCGCGCGGGCCATCACGTGTTGCAGCATGAAGCGCGCGCGCGCCTGCAGATAAGTCCAGCGCGCGAGCCAGTCCGCGTCGGCGGCCGGCGCCTGTGGCGCGATCAGTACCGCCCCCGCCGCGCGTGCCTGGGCCGCGCGCGGCGCGGCACCGGCAGCTGGATTAAGGCCCCCCGTCATGCCGCCGCCTGCCGCGACAGCGGGTGCGGCAGACGCCATGCGGCTGTCGATATAACGCTCGACGATGGCCTGGCCTTTGCGTTGCGTACCGCGTTGCCATAGCAGCAGCGCAAGCGCCGCGCATAGCAGCGCGAGCGCCACGAAGACCAGTACTGCGCTAGACATTGAAGCCTCCGCCAAAGCCGCCGCCCGACCCGCCAAAGCCGCCGCCGAAACCACCGCCGCTGCCGCCAAAGCCCGCGTTGCCAAACGCATTGTTCGGCTCGGTACCGCCCAGCGCCTGACGGAAGCGCGCGAGCTTCGGCGAATGCGGATGAATGCCCAGCGACACCCAGTTGTCCAGTTCCTCGCCTTCGGCGTTCACGATCGGTTCATAGCGATACAACTCCTGGCTCGCGATGATGTTGTCCGACAGACCCGTGACTTCGGTGATCGACAGAATCCGGCGGCGTCCATTGGAGAGCCGGCCGATCTGCACGACGAAGTCGACTGCGTTGGCGATCTGCCGGCGCAGGCTCGACTCGGTGCCCTGGAAGCCGGCGAAACCCGCCAGCATTTCGAGCCGGTACAGACACTCGCGCGGCGAACTCGCGTGCACGGTGCCCATCGAGCCGTCGTGGCCCGTGTTCATCGCCTGCAGCATTTCGAGCACTTCACCACCGCGCACTTCGCCGACGATGATGCGGTCCGGGCGCATCCGCAGCGTATTGCGCAGCAGGTCGCGAATCGTCACCACGCCCGCGCCGTCGAAGCCGCCCGGACGGCTTTCGAGCCGCACCACATGCGGGTGATTCAGCGACAGCTCGGCGGTGTCCTCGATCGTCACTACGCGCTCGCCTTCGGGCACGTGAAACGCCAGCGCGTTCAGCAACGAGGTCTTGCCCGAACTCGTGCCGCCCGACACCAGCACGTTGCAACGTGCCGCCACCGCTGCTTGCAGCAGTGCGCCGATTTCCGCGCTGTAGGTGCCGTTCGCGAGCAGATCGTCGGGCCGCATCGGATCCTTGCGGAATTTGCGGATCGACACGATGGGCCCGTCGATCGACAGCGGCTCGATCACCACGTTCACGCGCCCGCCGTTCGGCAAACGCGCATCGACCATCGGATTCGATTCGTCCAGCCGCCGGCCGATCGGCGCGAGAATGCGCCGCACGATGCGCAGCAGGTGCGCGTTGTCGGCGAAACGCACCTGGATGCGCGTCAGGATGCCGTGGCGCGACACATACACATCGTTGTAGCCGTTGATCAGAATGTCTTCGACGGCCGGATCGGCGAGCAGGTCCTCGATCGGACCGAAGCCGGCCAACTCCTTGGTCAACGCCTCGGCGATCAGGCGCACTTCGCTCTCGTTGATCGGAATCCGGCGCAGCCTCACGAAGCTGTCCATCTCCAGATCGACGAACTGGTTGATCGCGTTACGCGACCAACGGCCGAACTCCGAGCCGAGTTCCTCGATACGCGTCAGCAAATGTTCGTGCGCTGCGTTCTTGATGTCCTGGAACTGCTGGCTATGCGCGAACGCAGGCGCGTCGTCGGCAAATTCGATCTCTTTTGCCATCTCTATGACCGCTTTTGAGTAGTAGGAATAAAGCGTTTGAGCGCACCGAAGGCGGTCTTGCCGCCACGCGTCTGCGCGCTATCGCGCTGCGCGCCGCCAAGCTGCTCGATCAACGGCTCCAGCGCACGCACATACGGGTCGCGCGCGGCGACGTCGGCCAGCAGATGCCCCTGGTTGACCGCTTGTCCGAGCGCGACACGGCGTTCCGGCAAGGTGGCGAGCAGCGGAATTTCCAGGCGCTGCGCGATCTGTGCGGCGGCGAGCCCGAGATCGGCGTCGAACTTGTTGACGATCAGCTTCACGTTGGCGGTATCCACGCCCTCTTCGCGCAACGAATCGAGCACGCTGACCGCCGACACGATCGACGCCACGCCCTGATCGCACAGCAGCCACACTTCGTCGGAGGCCTGCACGACATGTGCGATGAACTCGCTGTTCGTAAAACCGCCGAGGTCGATGATCTGCTGGTCGAAGAAAGCACGCAGACGGTTCAGCAACCCGATCGACGACGAGTACGACACCTCGCGCATATCGGCGAGATTGGGCGGCAACGCGGTCAGCGCGAGGCCGCTCGAATGATGCGACAACGCGGTATGCACGAAGGTCTGATCGAAGCGGCGCAGGTTGCGCACGGCTTCGACGAAATTGAATTCGCTGCGCGTGTTCAGCAGCAGCGAACCGTCCGACGCAGGCAGGCCGAGATCGAGCAACGCCGCCTTGCGGCCCTGCGCGACATCGCGCCGCTGCAGCATGACGGAGAGATTCGCGGCCAGCGTGCTGACTCCCATGCCGATGCGCGCGCCCAGCAACGCCGTGACCTGGCCGTGGCGGCTGACCGGCTCGACGATATTGTCGAGCACCTGGCGGGTGATCCGCAGCGCGTCTTCGGCGGGCGCGGACAGATCGATGAAATCGCGCACGCCCGCCCGCAGCGCGGCCAGCGCGCTTTCCGGCTCGGCCAGCGAGCCGAGCGCGACGATCTGCATGCCCGCAGACGCCCCGCGCACCGCGCTGACCGCCGCGCTCGCCGCCGCCGCGTGGCCGCCGGAAAAATCGACGAACACCAGCGACGGGTTGAGCGTCGCGATGCGCTGCATCAGCATCGCCGGATCGAGCGTGGCCGCTTCGACCGCGCCGGCGCTCGTCAGCGTATCGGCGAGCCAATGCACGTGTGCGTCGGCTAGCGACGCAAACACGAAATGGTCGGTGACCGCCCGTTCAGTCAATGAATGCGTTCTCGCGTTCATAGTGGACATCCTTTTGCGGCATTGGCGATGAAGCCGCCGCGTCGTACTGCCTGCCGGCGTGCGCACGCGATTCGCACGCGCGCCGGCTCAAAACCGTATGCAACCGGCACGCCCACGGAGCGGCTGCCGGCATCACTTCGAAAAGCCCGGTACGGCGTCGCGGGTCGCCACCACGCCACCGAGCAGCGAACGCCACACCGGCGCATTGCGCTGCTCCGACTGCTCGCCAGGCGTCGTCGGCAAGATGGCGCCCTTCGCGATCGGCGACACCAGATGCGGCGTCACGATAATCACCAGTTCTTTTTCATTCTGCGAATAGTTCAACTGCTTGAAGAACGCGCCGATCACCGGCAGATCGCCGAGCATCGGCACCTTCGACACGTTCGACGCGGTCTCGCGGTCGATCAGTCCGCCGATCACGAAGCTCTCGCCATCGCCGAGTTCGACCGTGGTGTCGGCACGGCGCGTGGTGAACGCGGGCACCGACACGCCGCTGATCGTCACCGCGTTCGTGTAATCGAGCTGGCTCGCCTCGGGCGCCACCTTCAACGCGATGCGCTGCGGGCTCAGCACGGTCGGCGTCAGCGTGAGCCCGATCCCGTACGACTTGAATTCGATCGACGTCGAACCCAGCGCCTGCGGCACCGGAATCGGCACTTCGCCGCCCGCGAGGAAACTGGCGCTCTGCCCGGAGAGTGCCACCAGCGTCGGCTCGGCGAGCACGCGCGCGAGGTTGTTGCTCTCCAGCAGGCTCAGGTTCGCGAACAACCCGTGCGTGGTGGAGTTGAAAATCAGGTTGAACGCCGACGAGATCGGCGAGGTGGACGCCACCACCGGCGCCGCGCCCGCCGTCGCCGACACCGACGTCAACGCAGACGGTGCGAACGAGCCGAACGTAAAGCCGTTGTTGGTCTTGGAGAAGTTGAAGCCCACTTCCTTGAGCACCGAACGGCTGAACTCGACCACCCGCACGTCGACCTGCACCACCGCGCGGCTCGCCACCGTCGAGCTGTCGAACACCGCGCCGTCCTTGCCAACCGCGCCTTCCGCCGCGACCACAGCCCGCTGGTGGGCTTCGGTCGTGGTCGACGAGCCCGACACCACCGCCGTCTTGCCGAGCACCTTCACCGCCGACGTATCGGGTCCGAGCAGCGCTGCCGCCGCCGGCGTGACCACGTTGACCGTGTAGTTCAGCGGCGCGTCACGATCGCGCGTCCAGACCATCAGGCTCGTCGTGCCGGCGGCCTTGCCGACCAGCAACAGACCGCCGCGCTTGTCGCCCTTGATGATCAGCACGTCCGCGACTGCCGGATCGCCGATCGCGACCCGCTGCAACGCATGGCCGATCGCTACCTGCTGCTGCGCGCCGACCGTGATATCGAGGGTTTGCGCGGGCATCGCAAGCGCGGTCTGGGCCGGATCGGCTGACTGGGCCGTATGCGCGGTTTGCGCACGCTGCGCCGGACCGGCTGCGTCAGTCGCAGCCGATACGCCCAGCAAAGCCAATCCAACCCATACCGCCTTTCTGAAAACAAAAATCCGTTCTGTCATGTAGTTATGGAGGCGATTGGCCGCCCGCTCCCTGAAACTTCTTATCGGGCGACCGTTTCGGCGCGCCCACCCCGTATCACTTCGATACCGCTATTTGTGCTGTTCGTGTTCGCCGCGACGCGCGTGGTAGCCGGCACCGGCAGACGCGGGACCGGCGGCAGCCGTCCGCCCGCGCCGCTTTCGCTGCTGCCCGACAGCGCGTCGAGCGCCACGCCCGCTGCGGCGCGCGTCGAGTCCTGCTGGGTAGCCGGATCGCCCGTGTGAGCGGCTGTCTTCAGCACGCCCGGCAGCACCGGCAACACGCTTTGATCGACCACTTCGGCATCCCTCGGATTGCGCAACGCGAAGACCAGACGCCCCGAACTCTCGGCCAGCGTCAGACGGTCCACGTCGGCGACCGGCACCGCGAGCACGGCTGTGCGCACCATGCCGTTAGGATCGCCACCGGTGTCGCCCGTGGTGGTCGCGTTGCCGAACGCCAGCACGCGCACTTTCGACATCAGCAGACGCGCCTGGGTACGATCGATCTCACCGCCCATGCCGTTGCCGTCACGCTTGAGCGTGAAAAACACGTCGACGAAATTGCCGGGCCGCAAGCGGTTGCCCACCGCGTTGCTCTCGTCCACGCGCACGGCAAGCGCACGCTCGCCCGGTTCGATGCGCTCGGCGATCCCCGACGACAGTTGCGATTCCAGCACCGGCGAATCCGCGCCGATCTCGACGCCCGGTACGCGGCCGACGAGTTGCGACGCATCGGTGAATGCGCCACTCGGGTTGATTGGCAGCGATTGCACACGCAACTGATCGGCGGTGATGGGCTTGCCGGGCGGCAAACTCTGGCTCGCCACGACGACCGGGAAGGCCGCCTGCGCAACGGGAGCAACGGGCACCGGCGCTGGACGGCGTGACAGCGACCACGCGAACAGTCCGAGTACGAGTGCCACGGCGATCAGCACGCCGGCAAAAATTTTGGTCAGATTCGGCATGACGATGGGCTGCGTCGGTTAAACACGATCGTCGCAACGATCGCGAACACGGCCATGAGCAAGGCCGCGCACGAGGCCGTGTGATCAGCGCGTGCGGACACGCGCTCACGGTCAGGAAGGCTGGAAGCCGGCGCGTACATCACTGAACGTTCTCCGGGTTAAGTTGGACCATGGCGGTACTTGTCAGCGACGTCGGCACTGCATAGCTCAGCAGCGGCAACGTCGGTATCACCGGATAGGTGGAATAGTCGTACTTGAGCGTCACCGTCACGCAGACCATGCCACCGTTGCAGGTCACCTGGGTCGCCGTGCAATCCATCTTTTTTACGAGTGTGCTGATCATCAATTTCGCTGTCGTACAGGTCCCGTCGGTGCGCTTCTGGATCGCATCGGTGAGGCCCCCGTTGGCCCGCCAGTTCAACGCGGAACGCGCGCCCTCCGATGCCGCGAGCGTGAGGTTCTGCTGCGCCACCAGGATCAGACTGAACATGACGATCGCGTACAGGATCGAGAAGAACAGCGGGAACACCAGCGCGAATTCAATCGCAGTGGCGCCGCGCTGCGCGTGCGCCCGACGCCCCGGTGCGCGCTCGAGCGCTCTGCTTGCGCAATGGGTTGCCGGTCGTGCTGCGCGCCTGGTTTCGGCGCGTCCTTCGATCCGCAAGGCGAGCTGGGTTGGCAGCGGGCTCATCGCGCGGCTCCGCCGGTTGCATTGAGCGCCAGCCACACCATCGCGGCGACCGTGAGGCACGCGGCATACGGCGTGGAGGCCTTGCCGCCCAACTCGAAGGTCGCCCCTGTCAGACGGGCCGACCCCGCAAGCCGTGCGCAACTCGTGCAACTCGTGCGGCTTACGTGCGTCGTAATGAGCAGCCACAGCGCATGCACCCCGGCCGCCAGACTCGCGGCCATCCACAGTCCCAGCAACGCATGCATGCCGCACCACGCACCCAGCACGGCGAACACCTTCACGTCCGCGGCGCCCATCACACCCAGCGCGAAGAACGGCAACAACGCCACCAGGCCGACCGCTGCACCGATGCTGGAATGGAGTAACGAAATGCCAAAGGGCCCGCTTTGAAATAACGCGCAGCCGAATGCCGCCGCTAAACCGGCAGCAATTAATAAATTAGAAATACGCCGGGCGCGGCAGTCGCTAATTGCGACAACCACGGCCCAGGCAATAAATAAAGAAATACCGGCGAAGTTATTCATCTCGCACTCAACAGGCGAAGCAACGCAATGCGAATTGCTATGCAATTCGCATTAATCAATACAACGATGCGTTAAACGGCCGTGCAGCTTGGTGACGTAACGACGCCACCGTGCTTCGCGCAACGTTTAGGGTTTGCCTGTCACGACGATTTCCCGCCGCTGACCGCGTTCGTGATGCTGGTGAAAACGGAAGAGAGCTCGGTGCTCAAGCCGTTCACCGCCCCCACAATGGCCAGTGCGATCAGCCCCGCGATCAGCCCGTACTCAATGGCTGTCACGCCTTTGTTATCTCTCAGGAAGCGTTGTGTGAACTTTTTCATTTTTACCCTCGGAACTTGATTTATTTCGTGTCTTTGAAGCTGCATCAAGCCTCGAGCACTGTCGACGCCACGGCCCCCGGTCTCTCATTTCCTGGTGCCTGGTGTTGCGTCTCAGTAGCCCAATTTGCAGCGGTGCTCACTAAAACGGATGTACTGGTGCAGTCTGTTCGATAACGAACCTCCGTCGTCAATCCGTAATGCTTTTGGGTTTTATAGCCGAACAATCTTATTTAAGCAATTGTCCTAAGCCCGAAACCACAAACCGCCAGCGTTTTGTTCGCCTTACCTGGGTTAACGGCCATTCGCGCTTTTCAGCACATAGGAATAACCACTAGTTAGATTCGCTGCACTAAATAACTGTTTGAACAGAACGTTTGAAGCGCGCGAGCCTTGTGTCTGTATTTGCGTTACGCCGTACATCGTAACGGCGCGCGCGGCTCGTTACGTTACGCGGCTCGCGTCAACGCCCCGTGAAACGCGTTTCAGGAACGGATTCACGCGTCGCGCACACTTCATCGAATCCTCGTCAAGCCCCGCTGCATAAGGTCGAGCGCTGCATCGTCGAAAAATTCTCTGCAATCTTCTGTCGAAATGGCACGGCTCATGCAGAGGTAGGCACGCAGCAACACTCAATAACACATGCGATCCGAGGGCGACATGACCATTCAAACGACCACCACCACAGTACGGGCAACCCTGATTGCGGCGAGCATCGCCGCGATGCTTTCGCTTGGCGCCTGCGGCGGCTCCGGAAGTCTCAGTTCCGGCACCGGCAGCAGCGGCAGCGGATCCGATGGCGGCACACTTTCCACGAACGGAAGCGGCAGCGGTTCATCGGGTTCGGGCGGTTCGGGCTCCAGTTCCGGCACCACCACGACGACCGATACGGGTAGCTCGTCGGGCACCTCGGGGACCTCCGGCACGTCCGGTACGTCGGGCACGTCGGGAACCGGCAGCACCAGCACGACGGTCGCGAATGCGCTCGGCACGGTGACCGACAAGGCCAGTGGTGTGGTCGACGGCGTCGGCAAGACGGTGACGGGCCTCGGCTCGGTGATCGGCTCGCAGACGCTGCCCGGCGTGAGCGCACAAACGACTCAAGCCACTGGCCAGGTCGTGCAGGACGTCGGTTCGGCTGTGTCGACGCTCGCTTCCGGTCTGTCGCAAGGACTCGGTCAACTCGGCACCGGTAACAATGCAGTCGGCACGACGGTGTCGAGCGTGGGCGGCGTGGTCGGCAAGGTCGGCAATGCGGTCACCGACACCGGTACCCTCGTGACGAGCCTCGGCAACGGCGCGCTCTCGCCACTGGCCCCGCTGACCACCCCGCTCGGCGGCGTCGTCAGCACGCTCGGCACGGCCGTCACCAAGGGTGGCAGCACGCTCACCACCGCCCTG
Organism: Paraburkholderia metrosideri; assembly: GCF_904848625.1. Lineage (GTDB taxonomy): Bacteria > Pseudomonadota > Gammaproteobacteria > Burkholderiales > Burkholderiaceae > Paraburkholderia > Paraburkholderia metrosideri. Next base: position 245,675 of record NZ_CAJHCP010000001.1, on the reverse strand, counting down.
TCGACGGGTCCGGTCGAACAGGTCACGCGGACGCTCAGCACCGCGATCACCCCGATTACGTCGGTGCTCGCCTCCACGACCCAAACCGTCGGCACCGCTACGGGTCTTGGCGCACCGGTCAACACGCTGCTGTCCACGGTCGGCGGCGGACTCGGCAAAGCGGGCTCGCTGCTGGCCTCAACGGGTAACAACCCGGTCACGACGGCGCTCGGCCAGACGGTCACCGCAACCGGTACGACCGTCGCCTCGGTAGGCGGCCTGCTCACCGGCGGCACCAGCACCAATCCGTTGACCTCGCTGACAACCGCGCTGGGCGGCCTGACCGGCGGCCTCAGCGGCGTAACCGGCGGCTCCAGCACCAGCAGCAGCCCGCTGGCTCCGGTGACCGGCTTGCTCACCGCCCTGACGGGCGGCCTGGGCGGCGCGGCCGGCGGCACCAGCAGCCCGCTCGCTCCCGTCACCGGCCTGCTGACCACCGTCACGGGCACGCTCGGCGGCGCGACCAGCGGCTCCAGCACCGGCAGCAGCCCGCTGGCTCCGGTCACCGGCCTGCTCACTAGCGTGACGAGCGTCCTGAGCAGCGCGACCGGCGGCACCAGCAGCCCGCTCGCGCCGGTCACCGGCCTGCTGACCACCGTCACCGGCGCGCTCGGCGGCGTCACCACCACGGCAGCGGCCACGACGTCGTCGGCGACCGCGTCCGCCGCGACCAGCTCGGGCACCGGCGTGTCGTTGTCGGCAACCAGCAGCAAAGGAACCTCGAGCAATCCGCTGTCGCCGGTGACTTCGCTCGTCACTGGCCTGCTCGGCGGACTGACGAAGAAGTAAGCGGCCCGCTCGCGATCCTCAGGACTCAAGAAAAAGATGCCATGACCCGGCTCCGGAACGCGGCTTGCGAGCCGCGGCCGGATCCTCCACGCATCCCGCATGACCTGGGCCGCGCCGCTCAGATATCCGTGGCAACGGCGCGCTGAAACATCCGCACACGACAACTGCATGACACAGAGGAGCACACCATGTCCACTCAACGTTTTTTTACTCTCCATGCGGCGTGCGCGACCGTGTCGTCGTTGCGCGCGCCGTTGGTCGCCGTGTCGGTCGCGGTCGCCAGCATGCTCGCGGCCTGTGGCGGCAGCACCGTCAGCGCGCCGCCGACCTCAAGCACCGGTAGTGGCAGCGGCGGCGGCACGACCACCACGGGTACGACGACCATCACGTCGACGGGCACCAGCGGCCTCGCCACCACCGCCGCGAAAACCACCACCGATCTCGGCACCACGATCGCCTCGCAGACCATTCCGGGCCTCAGCCCGCAGGTGACGCAAGGCCTCGGCAGTGCCGTATCGAGCACGAGCGGCACCCTGAATTCGCTCGCCGATGCGGTGAGCAACGGGATCGGCCAGACCGGCACCACTGCGAATCCGGTCGGCACCACGGTCGCCGGACTCGGCTCGGTAGTCAGTTCGACGAGCGGCGTCGTACAAGGATTGAGCACCGCGGTCGGCGGCCTCGGCGCGGGTAATCTTGCGCCGCTGGCACCGGTGACCACACCGCTGGCCGGCGTTCTGTCGACTACGGCAGGCGCACTGAACGCAGGCGGCGCCACGCTCGGCAATGTGCTGGCTTCCGCGCCGGTCCAGCAGGTCACCCAGCCGATCAGCACCGCGATCACGCCGATCGTGCAAACCGCCGGCCTCGTCACGCAAACGGTCGGTACCCAGACGGGGCTGGGCGTTCCGCTGAGCGGAGTGCTGGCGCAAGTGGGCGGAGCGTTGAATTCGGCGGGATCGAAAGTCGGCTCGGCGACCAATAACGCGCTGGGCAGCGACGTCGGCACGTTGGTCAGTTCGCTCGGCAATACCGTGACCAACGCGGGCGGCCTCGTCAATCCGAACGGCCCGAACGGTGCGAATCCGATTCCTGGTCTGATCGTGAGTCTGGTCGGCAGCACCAATGTGAGCGTCGCGAGCGGCACGGCCACCAGCGTCAATCCGCTGAGCCCGCTGCAAAGCTCGCTCGCGAGCCTCGGGCTCGGCAGCAATCCGCTTGGCTCGGTGACGACACTACTCGGCGGCTCGCCGCTCTCCAGCCTGACCTCCGCACTGAGCGGCACGCCGTTGAGTTCGTTGACCTCGGCATTGAACGGTACGCCGCTTGCATCGCTGACGTCGGTGTTGAGCGGCACGACCGGCGCGAGCGGCGCGTCGAATCCGCTGACGACGCTCACGAGCACCCTCACGGGGCTGACGGGCAGTACGTCGGGCGGCAGCGGCGCCGGACAGCTCCTGTCGCCGGTGACGTCGCTGGTCGGCACGTTGACCGCCACGCTCAGTTCGACAGCAGGTTCGACGACCAGCTCGAGCGGCGCGACCAATGGTGTGACGACACTGCTCGGCAGCCTGTTGCCGGTGGGCCATAAGTAGTTAGCCTAAGTATCGATCCGATTGATGCGAGGCAGATGCCGGTACCGTCCGGCGCGATATGCCGTTACCCATCGCGCTGGACGGGCTCTCAACCCGGTCGGTCATGCGTCACGCATCCTCCATCCAACTCATCACGTAGTCCGCTATTTCTCACGCATGCTCAAGCGGCGAGGAGCGCGTGACGTAATACATGCAAGCATGGCAGTATGCGTCGAGCCTCACATAAGCGATCGCGACCAGCCCGGCCAGGCGGCACGCCCGCAACACAAGAATGGCATACGAGGAAAATCCGATGAAACTCGGGTACGGCAGCAAACGGACCCTTCTGCTCGCGGCGCTCGCAGCGAGTACTTTGCAAATGGAAGCACAAGCGCAGTCCCGTCCCGGCGGTGCAGCAGTCGGCGGCAACCCGCTCGATTCGCTGCCGCAGATCAAGGCGCCCGATCGCGGTCCCAGCGTGACCGTGCAGGTCGAGTCGCAAGCTCCGCAACTTCAGGAACTGCTCGCCCGCCACCTGACGCCCACGCGCGTGCAGGTCGAGGGCGTGAAGTCCATTCCATTCGATGAAGTCGCACAACGCTTCACGCCGCTCGTCGGCAAGGACATCACGGTTGGCGAGTTGATCGAGGTCGCCAATGGCGTCACGAAGCTGTACCAGGAGCGCGGCTATGCGCTGTCGTTCGCGTTCATTCCGACGCAATCGTTCGCAGACGGCGTCGTGCGGGTAACGGTAGTGGAAGGTTATGTGTCGGCGGTCAAGATCACCGGCAGGCCCGGTGCGGTGGAAGACAGGATTCGCGCGATCGCCGATCACATCGTCGCCGACCGGCCGTTGCGGCGCGCAACGTTCGAACGTTATATCAACGTGCTCGGCCTGTTGCCGGGCATCAAGGTCGCGGCCAACGTGGCGCCGCCGCAGAACACCGACGGTGCCACGACACTCGAACTGAAGGTGGATCGCAAGCCGTTCGATATCAGCGTGGGCGTCAACTTCAATCAGCCCGGCGTGCAGGGGCTGCTGACTGCCACCGAGAACGGGCTGACTTCGCTCGGCGAACAGTTGAGCATATCGGCGTTGCTGCCGAAGGGACGCGACAACGTCACTTATCTCGCCGCGCGCGCGGCGGTGCCGATCGGCAGCGACGGGTTGATCGGCAAGATCGACGCGACGCACTATCGCGGCAACCCGGTCGACAATCCTGGCTTGCCCGGCTACGTGCAGCGTACGGTGATCAACGACAAGGTGGGCGGATCGCTCGCGTATCCGCTCAAGTTGAGCAACACGCAGAGCGTGATCGGTACGGCATCGGTGTATGCGTCGCACGATGAGGATCGTTACAACAACCAGCAGACCGGCGCGCAGCTCGGCTTTCGTTCGCAAGTGCGCGTGATGCAGTTGCAGGCCGACTACACCGGCGTGGATACCGGGCAGGTGCGCCGCGCGAACATCAGCGTGTCGAAGGCATTCGACATTCTCGGTGCGTCGAAATCCGGCGATTCGAACGTGGTGGGGTCACCGGTGACCAATCCTGCGTCGATCAACTTCGTGAAGAGCGCCGCCAGTTTTTCGCAGACCAACGAATGGCCGATGAAGCTCGGCACCGCCGTCTCGCTGACCGGTCAATACAGCGCCGTCTCGCTGCCGACGTCGGAACAAATCTCGTTCGGCGCGCAACGTTTTGCGCAGGGCTATCAACCGGGTGAAGCGTCGGGCGATTCGGGCTGGGGCGCGATGTTCGAAATAAATCGCCCATTCACGCCGGGCTTCACTTATTTGCGCACGCTGGTGCCGTATATCTCGTTCGACATGGCGCGGGTTTATCTGCATGCGGGCACGCCGTCGCCGTCAAGACTCTCGTCGATCGCGTTCGGCTTCCGGATTTCGGATGCGAAGTACTACACGCTGGATTTGTCGGTGGCGAAGGCACTCGGCGATGCACCGGTGGAAAGCCCGTCACGCAGTCCGCGTATCAACGCCACGTTCTCGTACCAGTTGAATTGATTGCTTAAACACCGTCGATCGTTCAGCGTGCACGCGACCCGATTAGAGGGTCCACTATCAAACGTCGCGCGCACTTTCCCGTATTCTGCGCAGACGACATTCGAGCCACCACCATTCGAGCCGCCACGATAGTCAGCGGGTCGGGTCCCGAGTGACGGCTTGCGTGACAACAACCGTTCAGCTGCAGCAGACCTGAGAGGCACGACGAGGCATCACGGTGACCTGACACTGAGGACCGCCCGAGATGCCAATAACGCTGCGCGACCACGATCGCGCAGTCTTTCATCAAGGAGGAAATCAAAAAATGCAATTCGCTCAACAAGCTCGCACCCTCGCCGTTCGCACCGTCAGACATGCCGCTCTTGCCGGTGTGTTGCTTGCCAGCGCCGTCACGGCGATGGCGCAGACGGATACTCCGGCAGGCACATGGCAAACCATTGACGACAGCACGGGTCAGCCCAAGGCACTCGTGCAGATCACGCAGGACAGCAACGGTTTGTTCGACGGCAAGGTCATCAAGGGACTCGGCGCGAACAACCAGCCCGATCGGCGCTGCAGCGCATGTACCGACGCGCGTAAGGATCAGTTGATTCTCGGCATGACCATCATCAACGACATGCAGAAGGATGGCGACGGTTGGGATCACGGGCAGATTCTCGACCCGGAAAACGGCAAGGTCTACAAGTGCAAGATGCATCTCGAAGACGGTGGGAACAAGCTGGTGGTGCGCGGCTATATTGGCGTGTCGCTACTGGGCCGCTCGCAGACGTGGGTGCGTCAGCAATAACGCACGGATGGTTTGAAATCGTTGCCTGAGAGGCTGGCCGACGCGGATTGAAGTCCAGCACGACGTGAAGCTCGGGATGCCGGCAGAGCCGGTGCCTGGCCCTCAAAGCGGCCAGGATGAAACCAGAAAAAATGGCCGACGATCGTCATCGTTCGGCCATTTTTTATTTGACGCCACTGGATTGCGCCTGTCATGCAGCTTGCTTGAACGGCGACACATACATGAACGGCGATGAAGGTAGCGGTTTGGTGATTGGCTGGCTGTACAACGGCGGTACTGCGGCTGCCTGGCCTGAACCCTTCGCTGCTGAAGCAGCCTTGCGCTCGGCGCGTGCGTGGGTGCGCATGCGTGCTTCCATCAGATTGCAAAGCTCTTCGCCTGCTGCACCGACCAGTTGTTCGGTGACACGTTTGAGCACGCCGGATTCATACCATGCCTTGAAGCGGCGATGACACGTTTGATAGGACGGGTATTTACGCGGCATGGCCGACCAGGTCGCGCCGCTGTACATGACCCACAGAACGCCGTTGAGTACCGAGCGGGTATTGGCAAGTGGACGTCCCCGCAGCTCGGAGCGTGGGCGCAATTCGGGGAGCAACGGTGCGACGCGTTGCCATTCTTCGTCATTGATATCGCGGTGCAGATTCATGAATACTCCTTTGTCAGAAACAGGACAAAAGATATCCAGTCCTCCTCATGCGGAGAATAAGACCAATCTGAATCTTGAAATTAAGGCGTTCGACGTCGCCACTTCAACGTCTGCGCGCGACCTGATGCATCGCGTGGCACGCAGCATCCGGCTCGCGTGACCCGCGCTGGCGGGGCACGCACGCTCGTATCAGGTCAACGAGGTATCGACAATCCGGCGCGGCGTGTCGAGATATTCCTTCGACTGCATCTCGACAATGCGCGAAACCGTGCGCGTGAATTCGTTCGCCATCGGGCCGTCCACATACAGTTGCTCGGGCGGCACGGCGGCGGACATCAACAGCTTGACCTTGTGGTCGTAAAACACGTCGATCAGCCAGGTGAAGCGGCGCGCTTCCGAGGCCATCCGCGCGGACATCTGCGGCACGCTCGAGAGCACGACTGCATGAAAGCGGCTCGCCAGTTCCAGATAGTCGTTCTGCGAACGCGGACCGCCGCACAGCGTAGCGAAATCGAACCACACGACGCCATCAGCCTTGCGCAGCGCCTTCAGTTCGCGCTTCTCGATATGCAGGATCGGACTTTCATCAGGAACCGCGGCAAGACGCCCGAACGCGTCGCGCAGCGCCTTGTCGGCGGCCGCGCCCAGCGGCGAGCGATACACCTCGACCTGAGCGAGCGTGCGCTGCCTGTAGTCGATCCCCGCGTCGACGTTGAGCACGTCGAGCTTCGACTTGATCAACTCGATGGCCGGCAGCATGCGGTCGCGATGCAGCCCATCCGGATACAGTGTGTCCGGATCGTAATTGGACGTCATCACGAACTGCACGCCGTTCTCGAACAGCTTGTCGAGCAAACGGTAAAGAATCATCGCGTCGGCGATATCCGACACGTGGAATTCGTCGAAACAGATCAGCCGGTAACGCTTGGCAATGCGGCGCGCGAGTTCGTCGAGTGGATCGGCCTGGCCTTTCAGGTCTTCCAGTTCGCGATGCACTTCGCGCATGAACTCGTGAAAATGCAGACGCGTCTTGCGATGCAGCGGCACGATCATGTAGAAGCTGTCCATCAGGAAGCTCTTGCCGCGCCCGACGCCGCCCCACATGTACACGCCGCGCGGCAGGTCCGGCCGATTAATCAGCTTCTTGAACGCGTTCGAGCGACGCGATTTGTATTCGCCCCACTCTTCATAGCACCGCTGCAGACGGTCGACCGCCGCGCGCTGCGCCGGGTCCGATTGATAGCCGCGAGTCTGCAGTTCTTTTTCGTAGTATTCGGTGACGTTCATGGTGTTGCTGCAAAAAGAAAGGCGGGAGGGAGTGAACCCGCCCGCCTTTGTGGTGATGCCAGAATGCGTTCAGTCAGGCGTGCGCGTGATTACATGTTCAGCGCGCGCTTGTCGACGGCCAGCGCGGCTTCGCGCATGACTTCCGACAGCGACGGATGCGGATGGCAAATGCGGCCGAGGTCTTCCGACGCCGCCTTGAATTCCATCGCCACCACGGCTTCCGCGATCAGGTCCGATGCGTTGGCCGAGATGATGTGCACGCCGAGCAGTTCGTCGGTCTTCGCGTCGGCGATCATCTTGACGAAACCATCCGCCTTGTTGATGCCGAGCGCGCGGCCGTTCGCCATGAACGGGAACTGGCCCGTCTTGATCTCGCGGCCTTCAGCCTTCAGTTGCTGTTCCGTCTTGCCGACCCACGCGATTTCCGGTTCGGTGTAGATCACCCACGGAATGCAGTTGTAGTCGATATGCGGCTTCTGGCCGTCAATGATTTCAGCGACCAGCACGCCTTCGTCTTCAGCCTTGTGCGCGAGCATCGGGCCGCGCACCACGTCGCCGATCGCGTACACGTTCGGCACAGCCGTCGCGCAGTGGTCGTCGACGTCGATGAAGCCGCGTTCGTTCGCCTTCAGGCCGATGGCTTCGAGGCCGAGGTTGTCGGTGTTCGGCACGCGGCCGATCGACACGATCAGGCGGTCCGCGTCGAGCGTCTTCGCGTTGCCGTCCTTGTCCGTGTAAGCGATCGACACGCTTGCGTCGGTCGTCTTCACTTCGCCGACCTTCACGCCGACCTGGATGTCGAGGCCCTGCTTCTTGAACTGCTTGGCCGCTTCTTTCGACAGCGACTGGTCAGCCGCGCCGAGGAATTCCGGCAGCGCTTCGAGCACGGTCACTTCCGCGCCCAGACGACGCCACACCGAGCCGAGTTCCAGACCGATCACGCCTGCGCCGATCACCGCCAGCTTCTTCGGCACGGAGTCGAACGTCAGTGCGCCTTCGTTGTCGGCGACGATCTTGTTGTCGACCGGAATGTTCGGCAGATGGCGTGCCTTCGAACCCGTGGCGATGATCACGTTCTTTGCCGTCACGACTTCGCTGCTTGCACCACCCTCGCCTTCGCCGCTGACTTCGATCTGCACGCCGGCGTCCGTCTTGCCGGTGAACTTGCCGTGACCCTTGAGCCACGTGATCTTGTTCTTGCGGAACAGGAATTCGATACCCTTCGTCATCTTCTCGACGATGCTTTCCTTGCGGGCCAGCATCTTCGCGATATCGACCTTGACGTTTTCCACGGAGATGCCGTGGTCGGCGAGGTGATGCGATGCGTTTTCAAACTCTTCCGACGACGCGAGCAGCGCCTTCGACGGAATGCAACCCACGTTCAGACACGTGCCGCCGAGCTTCAACGCGCCGGCCGGGTTCTTCCACTTTTCGATACATGCGACGGTCTTGCCGAGCTGCGCTGCACGGATGGCGGCGATGTAACCGCCAGGGCCTGCGCCGATCACGACGACGTCAAATTCTTTGGACATGACAATCCTTTTGATGACGGAACGGCGCGCGGCCACACTTGGTGGCGCGCACCGTTCCTGTACTGCGGAATGCGAAAGACGTACTGCTCAGATGGTGCCGGTTTGTGCAATGACAAGCCGGCCCAGGGCTGATGGCAATTACAGATCGAGCAGCAGGCGAGCCGGATCTTCCAGCGCGTCCTTCATCGCGACCAGCGACAGCACTGCTTCGCGGCCGTCGATGATGCGGTGGTCGTACGACAGCGCCAGATAGTTCATCGGGCGGATCACGATCTGGCCGTTTTCGACCACAGCGCGTTCCTTGGTGGCGTGCACGCCGAGAATCGCGGATTGCGGCGGGTTGATGATCGGGGTCGACAGCATCGAGCCGAACACACCGCCGTTCGAGATCGAGAACGTACCGCCGGTCATTTCTTCGATCGACAGCTTGCCGTCCTTGGCCTTCTGGCCGAATTCGGCAATCTTCTTTTCGATTTCAGCGAGGCTCAGTTGATCTGCGTTACGCAGGATCGGCACCACCAGACCACGCGGCGAACCGACAGCGATACCGATGTCGAAGTAGCCGTGATAGACGATGTCGTTACCGTCGATCGACGCGTTCACGAGCGGGAATTTCTTCAGCGCGTGAACCGCCGCCTTCACGAAGAACGACATGAAGCCGAGCTTCACGCCATGTTCCTTCTCGAACTTGTCTTTGTACTTGTTGCGCAGGTCCATCACCGGAGCCATGTTCACTTCGTTGAACGTGGTCAGGATGGCGTTGGTTTGCTGCGACTCGAGCAGACGCTCAGCGATACGCGCACGCAGACGCGACATCGGCACGCGTTGTTCCGGGCGGTCTTTCAGCCACTGGTCGGCCGATGCCGGGCCCTTGACGTCCGGCAGCGACGGCTTCGCAGCCTTCGGTGCGGCAGCCGGTGCCGGTGCAGCCTTGGCAGCCGGAGCAGCTTGGCCTGCGCCCAGCACGTCACCCTTGGTGATACGGCCGTCGCGGCCCGTGCCTGCGACGTCGGCGGACGACAGGCCCGCTTCGGCCATCAGCTTGCCGGCAGCCGGCGAAGCTGCGGTGTTTGCACCCGTTGCGGATGCAGCTTGTGCAGCAGGAGCAGCAGCCGGTGCGGTCGTCGCAACCGGAGCGGGCTTCACTTCAGCTTCGACAGCAGCGGCGCCAGCGGTGCCTTCCGTGTCGATCTTCGCGATGACCTGATCGGCCACGACGATGTCGCCGTCGTTCGCGATCACTTGTACGAGCACGCCAGCCGAGGGTGCCGGCACTTCGAGAACGACCTTGTCGGTCTCGACTTCGATGAGAATTTCGTCGACAGCAATAGCCTCGCCGGGCTTCTTCTTCCACTGCAGCATCGTGGCTTCCGAGACCGACTCGGACAGCTGGGGAACCTTGACTTCAACAATAGCCATTATGAATATCCTGAATACGTATCGGGTGACGGCGCGGTGAACGACGACCGCCTGCGAACCGTGTATGCCGCGTGTGAATCTACTTGGATCACCAGATGCGGCACGGGAAAGCGCTGAGCGCCTTCCCGGTTCGCTGTTTCTGGTTATTTAGCGATCGACGCGCTCTTGAGGCGGCCGAAAGCGCCTTCGATCAGCGCCTTCTGCTGCTCGTAGTGCTTCGCGTAGTAGCCGACTGCCGGCGAGGCCGAAGCCGGACGGCCGCTGTATGCCAGCTTCTGTCCTTCCTTCATGCCGTCCTTCAGATGGTGCTCGATGTAGAACCACGGGCCTTGATTCTGCGGCTCGTCCTGCACCCAGACCACTTCGGTCGCGTTGTCGTACTTCTTGATTTCCGCTTCGAACTGCTTGTGCGCGAACGGATAGAGCTGCTCGATACGGATGATCGCGACGTCGTTCGCCTTGGTTTCGCGACGATGTGCAACCAGGTCGTAGTACACGCGGCCCGAACAGGCGACGAGACGCTTGACCTTCTTCGCGTCGATCGCTTCGTCCACTTCGCCGAGGATCGGCTGGAACGCACCCTTCGCGAGTTCCGACAGATCCGACACGGCTTCCTTGTGGCGCAGCAGCGACTTCGGCGTAGCGACGATCAGCGGCTTGCGGAACAGGCGGATCATCTGACGGCGCAACAGGTGGAAAATCTGCGCCGGCGTGGTCGGCTGAACCACTTGCATGTTGTGGTCTGCACACAGTTGCAGGAAGCGCTCGATACGTGCCGACGAGTGCTCCGGACCTTGGCCTTCATAGCCGTGCGGCAGCAGCATCGTGAGACCCGACACGCGGCCCCACTTCACTTCGCCCGACGAGATGAACTGGTCGATCACGACTTGCGCGCCGTTGACGAAGTCGCCGAACTGCGCTTCCCACGCGACGAACGTATTCGGTTCAGCGGTCGAGTAACCGTATTCGAAGCCCAGCACTGCCTCTTCCGACAGCACCGAGTCGATCACGTTGAACTTCGCCTGACCTTCGGAGATGTTCTGCAGCGGCACGTACGTACCGTCGTTCCAGCGTTCGCGGTTCTGATCGTGCAGCACAGCGTGACGGTGCGTGAACGTGCCACGGCCCGAGTCCTGACCGGTCAGGCGCACTGCATAGCCCGACGCGACCAGCGACGCGAATGCCAAGTGCTCGCCCATGCCCCAGTCGAGCTTCGCTTCGCCGCGGCCCATCGCGCGACGGTCGTTCAGAACGCGCTCGACCAGCGGGTGCACCTTGAAGTTTTCCGGCACCGTCGTGATGCGCTCAGCGAGACGCTTCAGCTCGGCGAGCGGCACGGCCGTGTCGGCTGCGTCGGTCCACTTGCGGTTCAGGAACGGAACCCAGTCGACCGCGTACTTGCTCTTGTAGTTCGAGAGGACCGGATCGACCGTGTGATGGCCTTCGTCCATCGCCTTGCGGTAGGCCTTGACGAAATCGTCGCCTTCTGCGGCGGTGATGACGCCTTGCTGCACCAGCTTTTCAGCGTACAGCGCGCGCGTGCCCGGGTGCTTCGCGATGGTCTTGTACATCAGCGGCTGCGTGACAGCCGGCGTGTCCTGCTCGTTGTGACCCAGCTTGCGGAAGCAGACGATGTCGACGACGACGTCCTTGTGGAACTGCATCCGGAAGTCGATAGCCATTTGCGTAGCCAGCACGACTGCCTCAGGATCGTCACCGTTCACGTGCAGAACCGGCGCTTCGATCATCTTGACGACGTCTGAGCAGTACAACGTGGAGCGCGAGTCGCGCGGGTCCGACGTGGTGAAGCCGATCTGGTTGTTGATGACGATGTGCAGCGTGCCGTGCGTGCCGTAACCGCGCGTTTGCGCGAGGTTCAGCGTTTCCATCACGACGCCCTGGCCCGCGAAAGCCGCGTCGCCGTGGATCTGCACCGGCAGCACTTGCAGGCCGCTGTCGTCGCCGCGACGGTCCATACGGGCCTTCGCCGAACCTTCGACCACCGGGTTGACGATTTCGAGGTGCGACGGGTTGAACGCGAGCGACAGGTGGACCGGGCCGCCGTCGGTCGAGACGTCCGACGAGAAACCCTTGTGGTATTTCACGTCGCCAGCCGGCAGGTCATCGACGTGCTTGCCTTCGAATTCGGCGAACAGATCAGCCGGCATCTTGCCGAGCGTATTGACCAGCACGTTCAGACGGCCACGGTGAGCCATTGCGATGACGATTTCCTGCACGCCCTTCGCACCGCCGTGACGAACGACTTCGTCCATCGACGCGATGAAGCTTTCGCCGCCTTCGAGCGAGAAGCGCTTCTGGCCGACGTACTTGGTGTGCAGGAAGCGCTCGAGGCCTTCGGCGGCCGTCAGGCGATTCAGGATGTGCTTCTTCTTGTCGTTGCTGAAATTCGGCGTGGAGCGGATCGACTCCAGGCGTTCCTTCCACCAGCGCTTCTGTTCCGGATCGCTAATGTACATGTACTCAGCGCCGATCTGGCCGCAGTACGTGTCACGCAATGCCTTGACGATCTCGCGCAGCGTCGCCTTCTCGAATCCGAAATACAGATTCGTGGCGCTGAACTCCTGGTCCATGTCGGCTTCGGTGAAGTCGTAGAACGCGGGTTCGAGTTCGGGAATAGCGGGACGTTCGCGGCGCTTCAGAGGATCGAGATTGGCCCATTGCGAGCCGAGGAAGCGATATGCGCCGATGAGGGATTGCACATAGACCTGCTTGCGAGCCGTAGCGAGGTCTTCGCCACCAGCTGCCGTGCGCGGGATGAAGGCATTAGCCTTGGCCCGTTGAGCAAACGATTCGACGATCGGGCCGTGGGCCACGTCGTTGGCATTGGAACCGTCCGTTGCCGGAACGTTCTGCAACGCGTCGAAATAGCTACGCCAGTTCTCGGGCACTGACGCCGGATTATCGAGATACGCTTCGTACATTTCTTCGACGTACGGAGCATTGCCGCCGAACAGATAAGAGTTCGACTGGAATTGCTTCATCATTTTTACGCTCACCTTTCTTCGAGTTTCTCGAGAAATAGCGGGTTACAGAACCTTCCGCGACACGGCCTGACCGTTTAGCGGATTGCGCGAATCAAGTCTTGCTTGGAAGGACCTAAAACTTTGCACCCGGGGAGCATAGCACAGAACGAATACCGCAGATAGCTGGTGGATTGCCGCTCAAGCCTGTCGCAGCGGCGTTTCCACGCTGATTGCGCCGTTCGCAATAGTCTTCTGTTGAAAATGGGGACAAGCATTGAAACACGCGTGAACTGTCGCAAACAGACAACAAAGCGCGCGCTCCACACTCCAGCCCCGGAAACGACAAAAGCCACCCGAGGGTGGCTTTTGTTTGTCACGCAATGCCTCACAAAAGAAGCACCGCGAATCCGTTGAGGCGAAAGACCGCTTAGTCCACCGCGCCCTTACGGCTTGCGCTGCGGCGCTCGTGTTCCTTCAGGTAACGCTTGCGCAGACGGATCGATTGCGGCGTGACTTCAACCAGCTCATCGTCGTCGATAAATTCGACTGCGTATTCCAGCGACATCTGGATCGGCGGCACGAGGCGCACTGCTTCGTCAGTACCCGACGAACGCACGTTGGTCAGCTGCTTGCCCTTGATCGGGTTCACGACCAGGTCGTTATCACGGCTGTGAATACCGATGATCATGCCTTCGTACAGCGGCTCACCCGGCGACACGAACATACGGCCGCGATCCTGCAGCTTCCACAGTGCGTACGCGACTGCCGCGCCATCGTCCTGCGAAATCAGCACGCCGTTGCGACGCTCGCCCACCGCGCCTTCCTTGACCGGCTGATACGAGTCGAACGTGTGGCTCATCAGGCCCGTGCCGCGCGTGAGCGTCAGGAATTCCGACTGGAAGCCGATCAGACCACGTGCCGAGATACGATATTCGAGACGCGTACGACCACGGCCGTCCGACGCCATGTCGAGCATTTCGCCCTTACGGCGGCCCAACTCTTCCATCACGCCACCCTGGTGGCCGTCTTCCATGTCGACGGTCAGGTTTTCGTACGGCTCGTGCTTCACGCCGTCGATTTCCTGCATCACCACGCGCGGACGCGAAACGGCCAGCTCGTAGCCTTCGCGACGCATGTTTTCCACGAGAATGGTCAGGTGCAGTTCACCGCGGCCCGCCACTTCGAACGTGGTTTCGTCGCCGGTTTCCTTCACGCGCAGCGCGACGTTGTGATTCAGTTCCTTCATCAGGCGGTCACGAATCTGACGGCTCGTGACGAACTTGCCTTCGCGGCCGGCCAGCGGCGACGAGTTGACGAGGAAGTTCATGGTCAGCGTCGGTTCGTCGACGGTGATCATCGGCAGCGCTTCCGGTTGTTCCGGTGCGCAGATGGTCACGCCAATACCGATTTCTTCAATACCGTTGATCAACACGATGTCGCCAGCTTCAGCCGAGTCGACCTGCACGCGCTCGAGGCCCTTGAACGACAGCACCTGGTTGATCTTGCGGTTCAGGATCGCGCCATCGGGACCCGAACGCACGGCCACCGACATACCCGGCTTGATCGTGCCGCGCGTGATACGGCCCACGCCGATACGGCCGACGTACGACGAGTAATCCAGCGACGTGATTTGCAGTTGCAGCGGCGCGCTCGGATCGGCCGGGCGAACCGGCACGTGTTGCAGCACAGCTTCGAACAGCGGGCGCATGTCGCCTTCGCGCACGTCCGAGGTCAGGCCGGCGTAGCCGTTCAGACCCGATGCATAAACGATCGGGAAGTCGAGCTGTTCGTCGGTCGCGCCGAGCTTGTCGAACAGGTCGAACGTCTGGTTGATCACCCAGTCGATACGCGCACCCGGGCGGTCCACCTTGTTGATCACGACGATCGGCTTCAGGCCGAGCGCCAGCGCCTTCTTGGTCACGAAGCGCGTTTGCGGCATCGGACCTTCGACCGCGTCGACCAGCAGCAGCACCGAGTCGACCATCGACAGCACGCGCTCCACTTCACCGCCGAAGTCGGCGTGGCCCGGGGTGTCGACGATGTTGATATGCGTGCCTTCGTATTCGACCGCGCAGTTCTTCGAAAGGATCGTGATGCCACGTTCTTTTTCGATGTCGTTCGAGTCCATCACGCGCTCGACAACCGCCTGGTTGTCACGGAACGTGGCGGTCTGACGGAGGAGCTGGTCGACGAGGGTAGTCTTGCCGTGGTCGACGTGGGCAATGATGGCGATGTTGCGTAGGGCGCGGGTCATAGGAAACCTGGAGACAGTTGAGTGCGCCGCTTGCTTATGCCGGTTGCTTACGGTTACTTGCTACTTCTAAAAACAACCACGAAACCACGACAAGCCCAAAGCGCACTTTTGGGAACCCAATATTGTAGCACGGGAGAATGAAGCTTTCTGGGTATTCCCTGATAGACCAGTCATCCTTGCCCGTCGTCGCATGCAGGAAAAATGATGGCGCGGACCTCAACCCGGCCATACAGCGCGCCTTCTACTCCCGGCCCTCATTAAATGCATCGGAAGAAAAAGATCCTTGCCTAAGCTGTAATAACGCTTGCCGCGTCAACCAACCGCTGACTATAATTCTGCCTAGTCAACCATTGCATTCGCACGAGAATCATGACGGAGCCGTCCCCCACCCCCACGCCAGATCTCAGCGAGTATCAGCTAGGCGAAAGCGTCGGCTATCTGCTTTCGCGAGTGAAATCGACCATGTCGAATCTGATCACCCAGCGCAGCATGGCCGAGTTGGGCATTACCAGTCAGCAAGGCAGCATCCTGTTCATGGTAGCAAGCGGCAAATGCCTGCTGGCCGCCGAACTGGCCCGCGAATACGGCATTGACGCCAGCGCCGTCACGCGGCTGATCGACCGGCTTGAGAAGCGTGGCCTGCTGACCCGGGTGCGCAGCAATGAAGACCGACGGGTTGTGCGCCTTGCGTTGACACCCGAAGGTCACGCAATCGCAGCCAGAATGCCAGGTATATTCAACGGCGTACTGGACAATCTGCTGAGCGGTTTTACCCCTGAAGAAGTGGGTTTTCTGAAGAGCATGCTCCGCCGCGTGCTCGTCAATTCCGGCGAACAAACGGGACTAACCCGTGATGCAGCAAGCAATTCTGACGGTAAATCGTAAGTATTTGCTTGCAGCGTCCATCATTACATTCCACTCAAAGAGTCGAGCGATGAAATCCCTTTCCCTGTCCGCGCCCGCGCTATCGAGCCGGGCCGCTGTCGCCGCTGCGGTGACGGCGCTCGCCCTTACGGGGTGCGCGAACTACTTCGGTATGAAAAGCGACAAGCAGATATCGTCGCCGACTCAGTATGAGTCCACCCAGAGTCTGCCCGACCAGGGCGGCCAGTGGCCGTCGCTCGACTGGGCCAACCAGTTCGGCGACCCGCAATTGCCCAAGCTGATTTCGGAAGCGCTGGATGGCAGCCCGTCGATCGCTCAGGCGCAAGCGCGTCTGGCAAAGGCTTCGTCGTATATCGAGAGCTCGCGCTCGGCGCTGTTCCCGAAAGTCAACGCCAGCTATTCATGGACCCGCGAACTCTATTCGGCCAACTCGCTCTACCCGCCTCCGTACGGCGGCACCTGGTATAGCGAGAACAACGTGCTGGCGAGCGCGTCGTGGGACCTCGACCTGTGGGGCAAGAACCGTCAGCGTCTGGGTCAGGCCGTATCGCAGGAAAAGGCCGCTGAGGCCGACATTCAGCAGGCGCGTGTGACGCTCGCCGCGTCGGTCGCGAGCACGTACAACCAACTCGCGCAGTTGTATGCGTTCCGCGACATCGCTGCGCGCGAAATCGCCAACCGTCAGGATATTGGCCGCATTACCAATGGTCGCGTGGCTGCCGGCCTCGACACCAACGTCGAGCGGCAAACGGCGACCGGCAATATCGCGACCAGCCAGTCGAACCTGACTGAACTGGACGGCCAGATCACCACGGTGCGCTACCAGTTGGGCGCACTGCTCGGTAAGGGTCCGGATCGGGGCCTGCAGATCGCCCAGCCGGCGCTCGGCAGTGGCGACCTCGTGGCGCTGCCGAACAACATTCCCGCTGACCTCGTGGCCCGTCGCGCAGATATCGTCGCCGCGCGCTGGCAGGTCGAAGCTGCGATGCACGACGTGAAGGAAGCAAAAGCCGAATTCTTCCCGGACGTGAACCTCGCAGCCGGCTTCGGTTTCGACGCGTTCGGCTGGGGCCGTTTCCTGACCTCGGCAAGCCGTCAGATCCAGTTCGGCCCGGCGATTCACCTGCCAATCTTCGACGCCGGCGCGTTGCGCTCGCAGTTGAAGGGTCGCTTTGCCGACTTCGATCTCGATGTGGCGAACTACAACCAGACGCTGATCGGCGCGCTGCAGGACGTTGCGACGCAAGTGTCGTCGATCCGTTCGATCGACCAGCAATCGGGCGACGCCCAGCGCGCGCTCGAAGCGTCGACGAAGGCCTATCAACTGGCTGTGATCCGCTACAAGGCCGGTTTATCGCCCCAGTTGCAGGTGCTGACCGCCGACCAGAACCGCCTCTCCGCCGAACAGACGGTAACGGGCCTGAAGATGAAGCGCCGCGACATGCAGATCGGCCTCATCAAGGCGCTCGGCGGCGGTTTCGACGCGACGCAGACCGGCCTCGTGGTGCCGACCGATGCCCCGGCATCGGCCACCGCCGCCACCGCCGCAGCGAACTGAGCGCGCGCAACGCACCGAACACACGCACGAACATCCGAATAAACGACGACGCTTGAGAGAACCCGGAGCACATCAATGAGCACCCCCCAGCAGCCCGCCGCCCCGCAACAACCGGCGAACAACGGCAAACGCAAGCGCATGATGACGCTGCTCGTCATCGTGATCCTGATTGCCGCGATCGCGTACGGCCTTTACTACTTCCTCGTCGCGCGCTTCACCGAAAGCACCGACGACGCGTACGTGAACGGCAACGTCGTTCAGATCACGCCGCAAGTGACCGGCACCGTGGTCAGCGTGAATGCGGACGACACGCAAACCGTGAAGGCCGGCGACCCCGTCGTCGTGCTCGATCCGGCTGACGCACGCGTCACGCTCGAGCAGACCGAAGCGAATCTGGCGCAGACGGTGCGTCAGGTGCGCGGCATTTTCGTCGACGACAACCAGTACGCGGCACAAGTCGCGATGCGCCAGTCCGATCTGTCGCGCGCTCAGGACGATTTGAAGCGTCGCCTGACGGTCGCACAAACCGGCGCTGTGTCGCAGGAAGAAATCTCGCACGCCCGCGACGCCGTGAAGAGCGCGCAAGCTTCCGTCGATGCGGCCCAGCAACAACTGGCGTCGAACCGCGCATTGACCGCGAACACGACGATCGCGAACCATCCGAACGTGCAGGCCGCCGCCGCGAAGGTCCGCGACGCGTACCTGAACAACGCGCGTAACAATCTGCCGGCGCCGGTCACCGGCTACGTCGCGAAACGCTCGGTGCAGGTCGGCCAGCGCGTGTCGCCGGGTACCCCGCTGATGGCGATCGTGCCGCTGAACGGCGTGTGGGTCGACGCGAACTTCAAGGAAGTGCAACTGCGCCATATGCGGATCGGCCAGCCGGTTGAAATGACGGCTGATGTGTACGGTTCGTCGGTGGTGTATCACGGCAAGGTGATCGGCTTCTCGGCCGGTACGGGTTCGGCGTTCTCGCTGCTGCCCGCGCAAAACGCGACCGGCAACTGGATCAAGGTGGTGCAGCGCCTGCCGGTACGTATCTCGCTCGATCCGGCGGATATCGAGAAGCACCCGCTGCGCATCGGCCTGTCGATGCAAGTCGACGTGAATATTCGGGACGACAACGGCGGCCATCTTGGCCAGGCACCGAACACGGTCTACGAGACCGACGTGTTCGCCAAGTTCGGCAACGAAGCCGATGCCGAAGTTGCCCGCATCATCGCGGAAAACGCTGGTCCGAATGGCGGTGCAAAGAAGTCGGCCCAAACCGGCGCCGACGCGACTGTCGCGGCTGCGAAGCCGGCCAAGAGCTGATCCCCGCCGCTTGACGATTCAAACAAGGCTTTTTTAATGGCTCAGGCTCAGGCGCAAGTCCCTCATCCGCCGCTCGAGGGCGCGCAACTGGTGATCGGCACCATCGCGGTGTCGCTCGCCGTTTTCATGAACGTGCTCGACACGTCGATTGCCAACGTATCGATCCCGTCGATTTCCGGTGATCTCGGCGTGTCGTCCGACCAGGGCACGTGGGTCATCACGTCGTTCGCGGTCGCCAACGCGATCTCCGTGCCGCTGACGGGCTGGCTCACCGACCGTATTGGCCAGGTGCGTCTGTTCATGGCGTCGATCGTGCTGTTCGTGATCTCGTCGTGGCTGTGCGGCCTCGCGCCCACCCTGCCGTTCCTGCTGGCGTCGCGCGTGCTGCAAGGCGCGGTCGCCGGTCCGATGATCCCGCTGTCGCAAACGCTGCTGCTCGCCAGCTATCCACGCGCGAAAGCGCCGATGGCGTTATCGATGTGGGCAATGACCACGTTGATTGCGCCAGTGGCCGGGCCGATTCTCGGCGGCTGGATTTCGGACAACATCTCGTGGCCGTGGATCTTCTACGTCAACATTCCGGTCGGCATGATTGCGGCCGCGGCGACGTGGACGATCTTCCGTAACCGCGATTCGGTGATCAGGAAGGCACCGATCGACGGCGTCGGTCTCGGGCTGCTGATCGTCTGGGTCGGCTCGCTGCAGGTCATGCTGGATAAGGGCAAGGACCTCGACTGGTTCTCGTCGACGACCGTCGTCGTGCTGGCGCTCGTGGCGGTCATTGCGTTGGCGTTCTTCATCGTGTGGGAATTGACGGCCGAGCATCCGGTGGTCGATCTGTCGCTGTTCGGCCGGCGTAACTTCACGGGCGGCACCATCGCGCTGTCCATCGGTTATGGGCTTTACTTCGGCAATCTCGTCCTGCTGCCGCTGTGGCTGCAAACCGATATCGGCTACACCGCGACCGAAGCCGGCTTGGTGATGGCGCCAGTCGGCCTGTTTGCGGTGCTGTTGTCGCCGATCACGGGCAAGATTTTGCCGCGCACCGACCCGCGCTATATCGCGACGCTGTCGTTCCTCGTGTTCGCGTTGTGTTTCTGGATGCGCTCGCGTTATACGACCGGTGTCGACACCAATTCGCTGCTGATTCCCACGTTGATTCAGGGTATCGGCATGGCCGGGTTCTTTATCCCGCTAGTGTCGATCACGCTGTCGGGGTTGCCGGGCAACCGGATTCCGGCGGCGTCGGGCTTGTCGAATTTTGTGCGGATCATGTGCGGCGGTATTGGCACATCGATTTTCCAGACCGCATGGGATCACCGCACGATCGTGCACCACGCGCGACTGGCCGCACAGGCCAATGTGTACAACCCGGTGTTCGATCAGTCGATCCGGCAAATGGGTGCGGC
Source organism: Paraburkholderia metrosideri (assembly GCF_904848625.1). Classification (GTDB taxonomy): domain Bacteria; phylum Pseudomonadota; class Gammaproteobacteria; order Burkholderiales; family Burkholderiaceae; genus Paraburkholderia; species Paraburkholderia metrosideri. Next base: position 225,172 of record NZ_CAJHCP010000001.1, on the reverse strand, counting down.
GGGTTTTAGTCAGTCGCAGGCGTACGGGCTGTTTAACACCATGGCCACGCAACAGGCCGCGCAGTTGGGTGTGAACGATCTGTTCTACATGTCGGCGGGAATTTTCGTGGCGCTGATTGCGTTGATCTGGATCACCAAGCCCGAGCGCGCCGGTGGTGATGCAGGTGCCGCGGCGGCTGCAGCGCATTGAAGTTCGCGTTGCCGGGTTGATCTGGCAACAGTATGAAAAAAGGCGGGACCGCTTTCGAGCGGCCCCGCCTTTTTTCTTTGTCGCCACGCGCCATGGCTGGCGCAGGTTACCTGTGAGATAGCCCAGCGCGCGTGATGGCGGCCTTAGCTCGCTGTGGTCACCACCAGCCGTTCAGGCGCCAGCACGCCCTCGCCTTGCTTCGCAACGCCCAACAGCCTGCCTTGCGCGGCATACACCCGCACTCGGGGCGCATTGACAGCATCGCCGGAAATGGTCAATTCCGAAAGCTTTAGCCGCTGGCCATGCAAAAACCGCCGCGTTTCGTCTTCGTTCAACTCGATACTCGGAAAGGTCGACAGCAACGCATCCACCGGTTGCAGCCAGGTGTCGCGTTCGGCTTCGGTGGCGTCAGACAATGCGTCGAGCGTCACCGAATTTTCAAGCGTCAGCGCCCCGACGCCGGTACGTCGCAACGCGACCAGATGCGCGCCACACCCCAGTGCCTCGCCGATATCCTCAGCCAGCGTGCGCACGTAAGTACCCTTGCTGCACGTCACGCGAAACGTCACGTCCGGCAGAGCGCACGCGAGCAATTCAAGCTTGAGGATTGTCACCTGACGCCCTTCCCGCTCAACTGTCTGACCCGCGCGCGCGTACTCGTACAGCGGCTTGCCGTCGCATTTGAGCGCCGAATACATCGGCGGAATCTGGATGATCTCGCCGACGAATTCCGGCAAAGCCGCCTGCACCGCCGCCTCGTCGCATGTCACTTCGCGCGTGTCGATCGCTTCGCCTTCGGCGTCGCCGGTGGTCGTGCGGATACCGAGGCGCATGGTGGCCTCGTAGGTCTTGTCGGCTTCAAGCAGGTCTTGCGAAAACTTGGTGGCTTCGCCAAAACACAGCGGCAGCAGGCCAGTCGCGAGCGGATCGAGCGTGCCGGTGTGGCCCGCCTTTTTTGCCAGATAGAGACGCTTCGCGCGGATTAGCGCGTCGTTGCTCGACAGGCCGAGCGGCTTGTCGAGCAAGAGCACGCCGTCGAGCGCGCGGCGCGGCACGCGGGGGCGTTGAGGTGCGGTCATGTCAGAAAAGCAGAGACTTCGATGGATTCGGAAAACAGCACTAAACAGCGGCGCGTTGCCGGTTGCGCCTGGCAACCACGACCACGACCGCGGCTAACACCGCACTCAGTCTTCTTTCGCGCGAGAAGCGTTCGCTTCATCGATCAGACGTGACATCTCAACCGCCCGTTCAATCGTCTTGTCGTAGTGAAAATGCAGCGTCGGCACGGTATGAATGTGCAAGCGCTTGAACAGCTGATTGTGCAGATGGCCGGCCGCGTGAATCAGCGCTTCGAGAGTCTGCTGCGGGTCGCCGGTCAACGTCGTGAAGAAGACCTTCGCGTGCGCGTAGTCCGGCGTCAGTTCGACGCTCTGAATCGTGACGATGCCGATGCGCGGGTCTTTGACCTCGCGCAGCAACTCGGACAGATCGCGCTGGATCTGATCGGCGATCTGCACGTTGCGATTAGGGGAAGTACGTTTCTTAGGCATGGTGTTGTGTGATCCGATCTGGCGGATGCAAAAAAGTTGTTCGCGCGGCCGTGGCTGTATGGCTGGCCAAGGCGGGCAACAGGCAAATGGCCCGATGAGCAGAAAGCCGGCCTGCGCGAAACGGCGGCCCCAAAAACAACGGGCGGAGCGGGCGTTAAAGCCCGCTCCGCCCGTTGAGCCGTGCCGCGTGAATTACAACGTACGCGCGACTTCGGTGATCTCGAAGACTTCGAACTGATCGCCTTCGACGATATCGTTGAAGTTCTTGATCGACATACCGCACTCGAAGCCCTGACGGACTTCCTTGACGTCGTCCTTGAAGCGCTTGAGCGAATCGAGCTCGCCCGTGAAGATGACGACGTTGTTGCGCAACACGCGCACCGACGACGAGCGCTTGACGAAACCGTCCGTGACCATACAGCCGGCCACTGCACCGATCTTCGGTACCTTGAAGACCTGACGCACTTCGACGGTACCCGTCACGACTTCGCGCTTCTCCGGTGCCAGCATGCCCGACATCGCGGCCTTCACGTCATCCACTGCGTCATAGATGATGTTGTAGTAGCGAATATCGACGCCGTTAGATTCCGCCAGCTTGCGAGCCTGCGCATCCGCACGGGTGTTGAAGCCGATGATGACCGCCTTCGATGCCGTTGCCAGATTGACGTCGGACTCGCTGATGCCACCCACCGCGCCGTGCACGATCTGCACGCGCACTTCGTCGGTCGAGAGCTTGAGCAGCGACTGCACCAGCGCTTCCTGCGAACCCTGCACGTCGGCTTTGACGATGAGCGGCATGTATGCCACTTCGCCTTCGCCCATCTGTTCCAGCATGTTCTCGAGCTTTGCGGCCTGTTGCTTGGCCAGCTTGACGTCGCGGAACTTGCCTTGACGGAACAGCGCGACTTCACGTGCCTTGCGGTCGTCCGGCATGACGATGACTTCTTCGCCTGCTTGCGGGACTTCCGACAGACCCTGAATTTCAACCGGGATCGACGGGCCAGCGGACTTGGTCGGCTTGCCGGTTTCGTCGAGCATGGCTCGCACACGACCGTAAGCGCTACCTGCCAGCACCACATCGCCACGATTCAACGTACCCGACTGGACCAGGATCGTTGCAACCGGACCCTTACCCTTATCGAGCTTCGCTTCGATAACCAGACCCTTGGCCGGTGCGTCGACCGGTGCCTTCAGTTCCAGCACTTCGGCTTGCAGCAACACGTTTTCGAGCAGATCGTCGATACCTGCGCCGGTCTTTGCCGACACCGGTACGAACGGCGATTCGCCACCGTATTCTTCCGGCACAACGCCTTCCGCGACGAGTTCCTGCTTGACGCGTTCCAGATTCGCATCCGGCTTGTCGATCTTGTTGATCGCGACGACGAGCGGCACGCCGCCAGCCTTCGCGTGGGCAATCGCTTCCTTCGTCTGCGGCATCACACCGTCGTCGGCTGCGACCACCAGAATCACGATGTCAGTTGCCTTCGCACCACGGGCACGCATTGCCGTAAAGGCTTCGTGACCCGGCGTGTCGAGGAACGTAATCACGCCACGCGGCGTTTCGACGTGGTAAGCGCCAATGTGCTGCGTAATGCCACCGGCTTCACCCGCTGCAACCTTCGCGCGGCGGATGTAGTCGAGCAGCGAGGTCTTGCCGTGGTCGACGTGACCCATGACCGTGACGACCGGCGGACGCGGCAGAGCTTCCGCATCCGACACTTCGCCTTCGACCAGCATTGCTTCCGGATCGTCCAGCTTGGCCGCAACCGCGTGGTGGCCCAGTTCCTCGACGATGATCATCGCCGTTTCCTGGTCCAGCATCTGATTGATCGTGACCATCTGGCCGAGCTTCATCATCGACTTGATGACTTCCGACGCCTTCACGGACATCTTGTGCGCCAGGTCGGCAACCGTAATGGTTTCCGGCACGTGCACTTCACGGACGATCGGTTCGGTCGGCGCCTGGAACGTCGTGTTCTGATCCTGGTGCTTGCCGCGACCCTTCGGGCCGCCGCGCCAGCCGCGATCCACACCGCCGCTCGTGTCGCCACGCGTCTTGATGCCACGGCGCTTCGCTGCGTCGTCCTGCCAGCCGCCCTTGCCGCCGCCAGGCTTCTTCTTGTCGCCAGCGGACGGCGTGGTCGTGGCTGCCGGAGCCGCAGCAGCCGGCTTCTTCGCAGCCGGACGCGCCGCTGCTTCACCTGCCGGACGTGCCGGCTTGTGCAGCGTACCCTTGGCTTCTGCGGCCTTGGCCGGCTCAGCGGGCTTCGGTGCCGGTTCCGGCGCCTTGACCTGCGCCTTGCGCGGCGTGTTCATCATTTCGCGGATAGCCGCTGCTTCAGCTTCAGCCGCTGCACGACGCTTGGCGATCTGTTCCTGCTCGGCGCGTGCCTTGTCGGCAGCCTGACGCGCTGCGTCTTCTGCCTTCTTGGCGGCTTCGCGTTGTGCAGCACGTTCGGCCGCTGCGCGCTCGTCGTCCTGCTCGCTTTCCTTTGCGACCACCGGCTCCGCTGCCTTGACAGCAACCGGTTCAGCCTTCGCTGCCACCGGCTGGGCAACTTGCGCCGCCTGCTGGGCTTTCTCGCGAACTGCTGCCTCGGCAGCCGCAGCCGCCGCGCGCTTCTTCGCCGCTTCTTCTTCAGCGCGACGACGCTCGGCTTCAGCCGCCTCTTCCCGCGCCTGACGTTCGGCTTCTTCGCGTTCGAGTTGTTCCTGACGCGCCTTCAGCTCCTGAGCCTGCTTTTCGAGCAGCTCAGCTTCGTGACGAGCTTCCTCTTCACGACGCTGAAGTTCGAGGTCGTCGACCTCGGCTTCGGCCACATGATTCGATGCTTCCCCGCCTTCGGCCGAGGCTTCGTCTCGGCGGACGAAAGTACGCTTCTTACGCACCTCGACCTGAATGGTGCGAGCTTTGCCCGTCGCGTCGGATTGTTTGATCTCCGACGTATGCCGTTTCGTCAGCGTGATCTTGCGCTTGTCCGCATCAGTCGAGCCGTGAGACTTGCGCAAGTGGTCGAGCAGACGCGCCTTGTCCGTCTCGGACAAGCTGTCGTCTTCACTCGCTTTTGTGACGCCCGCCGCCTGCAGCTGCTCGAGCAGCACGCCTGCAGGCATTTTCAGTTCCGCGGCAAATTGGGCTACGTTGTTACTCGCCATTCATTCCTCTTAATGCAAGGACCGATTCCTTGCGGTTAGCATCGGGTCATGCGGCCTGACGGCCGCGTTCAATTTAGTGCGCCATGGTCATTTCTCACTGGAACCAGTGTTCACGTGCTTTCATGATCAACGCCTTAGCGGCATCCTCTTCCATTCCGGTCATCTCGACCAGTTCATCTACGGCCAGTTCGGCGAGTTCGTCGCGCGTCTGCACCTGATGTTCAGCCAGCTTTGCGAGCAGGTCGGCATCCATGCCGTCCAGGCTCTTCAGGTCGAGCGCTACATTTTCGACCTTTTCTTCGTTCGCGATAGCTTGCGTCAGCAACGCGTCGCGCGAGCGGTTACGCAGTTCGTGAACGGTGTCTTCGTCGAATGCTTCGATTTCGAGCATTTCGTTGAGCGGCACATAAGCGATCTCTTCGAGGCTCGTAAAGCCTTCGTCGATCAGGATGTCGGCAACTTCTTCGTCGACATCGAGACGCGCCATGAACAGGTCACGCAGTACGCCGCGTTCCTGATTCTGCTTTTGCGCAGATTCGTCCGGCGTCATGATGTTGATCTGCCAGCCGGTGAGTTCGCTGGCAAGACGCACGTTCTGGCCGCTGCGGCCGATCGCGACCGCCAGTTCGTTTTCGTCTACGACGACGTCCATCGAATGCTTTTCTTCATCGACGACGATCGACTGGACGGCTGCCGGCGCGAGCGCGCCGATCACGAACTGTGCGGGATCTTCCGACCATAGCACGATGTCGACGTTTTCGCCACCGAGCTCGTTGCGCACAGCCTGCACGCGCGAACCACGAATACCCACGCAAGTGCCGATCGGATCGATGCGTTTGTCGTAAGCGACCACGCCGATCTTGGCGCGCACGCCCGGATCACGAGCGGCTGCTTTGATTTCCAGCAGGCCCTGCTCGATTTCCGGCACTTCCATCTCGAACAGCTTCATCAGGAATTCGGGCGCCGTACGCGACAGCTCGATCTGCGGACCGCGAGCGGTGCGATCGACCTTGGCGATATAGGCGCGCACGCGGTCGCCCACGCGCAGGTTTTCCTTCGGAATCAGCTGATCGCGGCGCAGCAGCGCTTCGACACGGCCGGTTTCGACGATGAAATTGCCCTTGTCGAGGCGCTTCACCGAGCCGGTCATGATGTGCTCGCCGCGCTCGAGGAAGTCATTCAGGATCTGCTCGCGTTCTGCGTCGCGGACCTTCTGCAGGATGACCTGCTTTGCAGCCTGCGCACCAATACGGCCGAACTCGATCGACGGCACCGGTTCTTCGATGAACTCGTCGAGTTGAATCTCGGGTTGCTGCTCACGTGCTTCGAACAGCAGAATTTCCTGATCCGGTTCCTGCAAACCGGCTTCGTCCGGCACCACTTTCCAGCGGCGAAACGTTTCGTGCTCGCCGCTTTCACGGTCGATGTGGACGCGGATGTCCGCGTCTTCTTCGAAGAGTTTCTTGGAGGCCGAAGCGAGAGCCGCTTCGAGCGCGGCATATACCACGTCTTTGTCGACGTTCTTCTCGCGTGCCAGCGCATCCACCAGCATCAACACTTCGCGACTCATTGTTTGCGGCTCCTAAAGTCAACTTTCGGAACGAGGCGTGCTTTGTCCATGTCCGCGAGCGTGAAATCGAGCATCGCGGCGCCTTCCTTCCCTTCAAATTCCAGACCGATCGTTTCGCCTTGCGGAGCATGCAGGATGCCCCGGTACGATTTCCGTCCGTCCAATGGCTTTTTCAATGTGATTACCACTTCGCTGCCTGCGAAGCGTTCGAAATCCGCCAGCTTCTTCAGCGGGCGATCGAGTCCCGGCGACGACACTTCAAGCCGCTCGTAATCGATATTTTCGACCGTCAGAACGTGCTGGAGCTGACGCGTGACTTTCTCGCAGTCTTCGATCGCGATGCCGGCCGGCTGGTCGATATAAATGCACATCATGCCGCGCCCGGTGCGCTCGAGATCGACGAGCTCGTAGCCGAGTCCCACGACCGTGGTTTCAATCAGTTCCGTCAGTTGCACATTGCCCTCTTAGATGTTCGCGCAGCGAGCCTGCCGCTTGTTTTGCAAACAACCAATGCGGGCCGCGCGCCAAGCCGGCGCACGTTCGTGCGTACCCGAGATGCCGAACCACGATTAACTGAGCGGCAAAAAAAAATGGGCTAAACGCCCATCATCTTATTACCGGTGGTCGCACCTGAGCCGCACATGAAAAGCCGCACGCCCAGCGACTTCGCGATTGTAGCCATTTTTCAGGACAAACGCAAACCGCAGAACGCCGCGTAAAGCGCATTTCCGCTTGATTTCATGGGAATCTTTCGATGATATGGCGCTTCCCGGAGCCTTTTGCAAGGCGGCTCGGGCGGCATTGCTGCCGGGGTCCTGCCAGCGGGAGAAATCAGGGCTGGGCCTGCTTCCCGCCGCGCCACGGTTTTATGTACTACCTGAATCGTGGCACTCATCGATCGAATCTGACGGTCGTTCGCAGCAATCGTAGATTCGATTAGCGACCGACCGTCACGCAATTACAGCGCGTTGCCTGACTGCCCTGGCTTAGCCAGCGGTTGAAGGGTCAGGCTTCGCTGCGAGGCTTAACGGCCACGCGAGCGGCCGCGCGGTGCGCCGCCGCTGCGATTACCGCCAGCCGGGTTGGCATTGCCGCCCGCACCACGGTTCGCGTTGCCGCCACGATTAGCGCCCGGACCGCGGCTACCACCGCCGTTACCAGGATTGGGACCGCCCGCCGCGCGCTTGCTGCCGCCCGCACGGTTGCCGTTGCCGGACGGCGCGCGATTGCCGTCGACCTCGCGGCCGCCACGCGGACCCGCCGCGCCGCCGCCCATCGAGCCGCCGAAACCACCGGCACCGCCAGCGCTGCGGCCCGCACCGCGATTGCCGTAGCCACCACCACCGCCGCCGAACCCACCGCCAGCGCCACCGCTGGCGCCGCCGCCAAAACCGCCGCCCGCCGCACCGCGACGACCTTGACCCTGGCCTTGACCACGCGGCTGCTGCTCAAAACGGCTGTGCGACATCAACACCGGCTCACGGCCAATAAAGCCCATCGATGTCTGCATCGGATCCGGCTGCTTACGTTCCGGCGCCGAATTGCGGCTGCCACGCTCTTCGGCCGGCGCCTTCAGGCCCACCGACGCCATCAGCGCACGCACCTGATTGTCTTCGAGTTCTTCGTAACGACCCCGCTTCAGGCCCTTCGGCAGCGAGATCGGGCCGTGACGCGTGCGGATCAGTCGGCTGACCATCAGGCCGGCCGCTTCGAACATACGGCGCACTTCACGATTACGCCCTTCAGCCAACGCGACGTGATACCAGTGATTGGTGCCTTCGCCGCCGCCGTCGCGAATCCGCAGGAAGTTCGCCGGACCGTCTTCCAGCTCAACGCCGTGCAGCAACTTTTGACGCATGCCTTCAGCCAGTTCGCCGACTACGCGCACCGCATATTCACGCTCGACGCTATAACGCGGATGCATGAAACGGTTCGCCAGATCACCCGATGTGGTCAGCATCAGCAGACCTTCAGTGTTGAAGTCGAGGCGGCCAACCGCGAGCCACTTGGCGGTTTTCATCGGCGGCAGCTTGTCGAACACCGACGCACGGCCTTCCGGATCGGCATGGCTGACGATTTCGCCCGTCGGTTTGTGATACAGCAGCACCCGCGGCGGCTTGTTGGCCAGCTTGCGCTTGACCGGCTTGCCGTTGATGCGGACCTGATCGGTCGGCATGATGCGCTGGCCGATATGAGCCGGCTCGCCGTTCACCGAAACGCGCCCGGCAACGATCAGTTCTTCCATGTCGCGTCGCGAACCCATGCCCGCTTCGGCGAGCACCTTGTGCAGTTTCGGTGCATCGTCGTCGGCTGCCAGCACGCGCTTTGGCGCAGCGGGCTTGCCGCGACGCAGCATCGGCGCGCGCACGCCGCCCGTTGCGCTGTTATCAGCGTCAAATGCCGGCGACGTGACGTAAGAGAAGAGGTCGTCCTGACCGGCTTCCGCTGGTGCTGCCGGTGTCTCGGCGCCACGGCGGTTGCTCTGACGCGGACCACCTTCACGCGGCTGACGCTCGCGCTGGCCTTCACGGGGCGCTCCCTCGCGCTGACCACCCTCGCGCTTCGCACTGCCCGCATTGCGGCGCGGGCCTTGGCCCTTGGCGCCCGCATCTTTGCGCGGCATGCGCACCTGCGCGACCACTTCGCCGTCCGGCGGCGCTTCGGTGACGACCGGCGCGCCTTGCGCGGGTGCGCCTTCAGCGCCCTTCGTCTTCGCTCCGGCGCGGCGTCGCGCGATCAGGCTGCGCGGCCCGCGACGCAAGCCGCGGCGCGGACGGTCTTCGCCATCCGCTTCCGCGGTCTGTGCGGGGCGCTCGCCCTCGCCGGCCGACGCTTGCTTGGTGCGAGCTTCGTCGGCCCGTGCCGACGGAACGGCGCGCTCGGATTCGGACGAATCGGTGTCGTGGGTATGTGTCAAAACAACCTCAAAATGTCAGGTCGCGCACGCCCGTTGCGGGCGTGGCAAAAAAGTTCGGTTACGTCAGGCGCTGCGCGACTCGGGTTCGTCGTCGGTCAGAAAACCTGCGTCCTGTGCAGCATCGCGACGATCTTCAGGATCGCCGTGCGCCGCCGTGGTCGGATTCGGCTCGGCGGCGTGCTCCGTATCGCGGAGTACGCCCGAGTCGTGCGCGGGTATTGCCGGATCGGCCTGGGAGACCGGATCGTGATTCGGTGCGGGCTCGGCGATGCCGGCCTGCGGTGTTGCTGGTGCTGTTTCAGCGTGTTCCTGCGGGGCCGGCGCATCTGCTGCCTCGGGATGCGGCTCGATTCCCGATATTGCGCGTTCGGCAACGCTATCGGCTGGCCCGACTTCGCCGATGCCGCTCGCGAGTTCGCCCTCGGTTGCGGCGGCGCTCGTGCCCTGCGCTTCCGCATTCGCATCTGTCGTCGTGATGCCGGCGGCTTCAGCCTGTATTTCCAACCGGCTCTCGTCTGCAGACCCCGCGATCACGGAGACATGGGTTTCGGCTTGCGTTCCAGCCTCGGCTTCGACCGCCCCTTCCACAGATGTTCCGGCCGTTAACTCGCCGGCGTCGGCATCGTCGCTGGACACCAGACTCTGCGCGATCTCGGCATCGGCAAATTCGATCGCATGCTGACCGAGCAGATCCGCGTTCAACTGGGCCGACGGATCAGCCAGCGGCGGCAACTCATCCAGCGCTCTCAGACCCAGGTCGTCGAGGAACTGCCGCGTGGTCGCGTACAGCGCCGGACGGCCCGGCACATCGCGATGGCCGATCACTTCGATCCAGTTGCGGTCCTCGAGTTGCTTGACGACCTGTGTATTCACCGTGACGCCACGAATTTCTTCGATATCGCCTCGCGTGACCGGCTGCCGGTACGCAATGATCGCGAGCGTTTCGAGCACCGCGCGCGAATACTTCGGCGGCTTTTCAGGATGCAAACGATCCAGATACGAACGCATCGCGGGCTTGCTTTGAAACCGCCAGCCCGACGCCAGCCCGACCAACTCCACACCGCGCCCAGACCAGTCCTGCTTGAGGTCTTCGAGCAAAGTCCGAACGGTGTCTGCCGACACGCCGTCGGCAAAGAGCTTGCGTAACTCGCCGAGCTTTAACGGCTCCTGCGCGCAGATCAAGGCAGTCTCGAGGACGATCTTCGCCTCTTGGGTATTCATGCAGCTAGGTCAGACCCTGTGGTCAAAGAACCGGATCAAACAGACGATGTGGAACTGAAGACGCGCTCGCCCGATTCTGATCGGTCATATTGATGGGAGCACGCACCGGGGGGAGGCGAGACAGACTATCGAGCCAAACCCAGCCGGACGGAGCAGCGATATTCCTGGAAGGAATCGCGTGACTGAGCGCCATATTACGCAAAAACAATCAGTGCGTAAAGACGAAATCCCCCGCGCATTTTCCTGCTGGGCGCTGGCCCACGTGCTTTAGCCGAAAAGCAGGTGTGGACGGCAGACAATCCGCTTTGTTCCATCGGACTTTTCCACCGTCCTTTTCAGCCAGCACGTTGGCCTACTCTCATTCAGCGTGGCTGCAGTCGCCGCTAGCGCGCCAAAAACCGCTTCAGACGCTCGACGCCTGCGTCCAGTCGCGCTGTATCGCACGCATAGCACCAGCGTACGAAACCTTCGCCCTGCGGACCAAATGCGCTGCCTGGTGCCACGCCGAGTCCGACTTCGCGCACCATGGCCTTGCACAACTCCAGACTGCTCCCGGCGCCCGGCATCGAGAAAAACAGATACATCGCGCCAAGGGGCGCCTTTACGTCAACGCCCGGCACCGCGGAAAGCGCACGCACCAGATGGTCGCGCGACGTTTTCAGGTCGCGCACCAGTTCCTGCGTGCAACGCTCGCCTTGCTGGACTGCCGCAACTCCCGCCTGCTGCACGAATGACGGCGCACACGACGTGTTGTACTCGACCAGCTTGCCCAGATCGTCCATCAACCCTGCTGGGGCGACGATCCAGCCAAGCCGCCAGCCGGTCATCAACCAGGCCTTCGAGAACGAATTGACGCAAATCACACGTTCGTCTCGCCCAGCCAGATCGAGAAACGACGGCGCAGTGCGAACCGGCTTGCCACCCACGCCCGGTTCAGCATCCGCATAGTAGAGACGCTCGTAGACCTCGTCCGCGACAATCCAGATGCCGTGGCGACGGCAATGCTCCAGCACGGTGCGCTGGTCGTCACGGCTCATCACCCAGCCGGTCGGATTGTTCGGCGAGTTGAGCATCAGCATTCTGGTGTCGGGCGTCAAGGCTGCCAGCAATTGCCCGATATCGAGCTGCCAACCATGATCGCCGTAATTCAGTGCAACCGTTTCGACATGTGCACCGAGAATTTTCGGAATTTCGACGAGATTCGGCCACAGGGGGGTCACCGCAACGACCCGATCGCCCGCGCCCACCACCAGTTGCGAAGCGAGCATCAGCGCGTTGACCCCTGCGCTGGTCACCGCGATGTGGTCTGCAGACGTCGCGCCGTGCAGTTCGCTCACGTAGTCCGCCAGCGCCGCGCGCAGCGGCGCGATGCCCAGGTTATGCGTATAGAAGGTTGCGCCGTCGGCCAGTGCGGCGCTCGCAGCGTCCCGGATAAAGGCCGGTGTGACCCGGTCGGACTCGCCGAACCAGAACGGCAGCACGTCGCTGACGCCAAAACCCGCGTTGGCAACTTCACGGATTTGCGAAGGACGCAGCGCGCGTACAGCGTCACGCGCATTGGGGATGGAGGGCACAGACAGGTCCGACACGCTCATCGAGGCTTCCAGACAGATTAGTGGAAAAAATTGACGCTCAGGAAGGGGGCAGTTTAGCGCGGCGTCGGTTTTTAGCGCGGCGAAGTCACCTGCCGCTGGGTCGAAATCACGCCGTCTATATGCTGCTCCGGGCGGCATTGCGCCAGAAAAATAGCTATAAGCGCCCCATCACTGTCGCCCAAGGCCATTGTTCGTGTGGCCGGAAATTCAGGCCATACACGCCCGCGCCATCCCCGGTCATGGCATGAACAACCCTGCTCCGTCGGCACCGAAAGACGGCGGCTTATAGCTCGCCAACCCCGCCTCGGCTTTCGCCTAGCCCAAATCTTCGGCCCGCGCCGGCAACTGCCTGATCAATCCCCACACCGCCTCCGCCGCTGGCGACAGCGACCGGTCACGCCGTCGCACGAGTTCAACCGTCCGCTCCGCCCTCGGCACGAGTGGCCGGGCTATTAGCGCGGCACCTGCCGGTAGAGGCAACGCCAGCCAGGGCAGCACACTCACACCGACGCCCGCCTCGACCAGCCCAAAAACGGTCGCAGAATGCCCCAGCTCCTGCACCACCGTGGCGCTCACCCCATGCGCGTGCATGACGGCGTCGATGATCGGCCGGCTGCCCGATGCGTAATCGAGCATCACCAGCTGCTGGCCCTCCAGGTCCGCCCACGCTACCTGCTGCTGCGCCGCCAGCGGGTGATCGTCGCGGAACACCACGCAGAATGAATCGGTCATTAGCGCTTCGCTCAGCAGATCGTCGGCGGAAAAGGGACCGATGATCACGCCGAAATCGACCTCGCCCGACTTGACCTTGCGCACCACGTCGCTCTGAACGTCGTCACGCAGGCCCAAGGTGATATACGGAAACTGCTGCATGCACGACGCCACCACACGTGGCATCAGCCGATACGCCACTGTGGGGCTGGCGGCCACCACCACGCGTCCCCGGCGTTGTTCGCCGATTTCGCGGATCTCGCGCAACGCGTCATCCAGATCCGTCAGGAGTCGGGACACGCTCGAGACCAGATTGCCGCCGACGTCGGTGAGTTGCACCTCGCGCGTGGTGCGGTCGATCAGCTTGAGACCAATTTCGCTCTCCAGTTCACGCACGCAGCGGCTCACCGCCGATTGCGTCAGACCGATCTCATCGCCCGCCCGGCTGAAACTTTGCAGACGAGCCACCTCGATGAAAACCCTTAGCTGACGCAGCGTGACATTCATTTACCGACCTCATCAATAGCTTAATTTGATGCGCATTGTAGGGTCAAAAAAGCTTGCGAGAGCTATCTTTATGGTTTCGCTGCAATGCAGCAATAAGGCGCAAGCGCACGCTGGTCGGGCTTGATTGCACAAGATTGGTGATTGTCCCGATTTGCTGAATGGGTTTTTTGGATTCTCATACGCCCCTAGCTAGCGCCCGCGCTGGCCCGCTGCTACGGGGCTTTCGGGCAGTCGGAATGAACTTGGCACACTTCATGCATTTACATGCACACAGGGTCGGCGCCATGACTTCTGACTGTTCGGAGATCGTGGCAAGCCCGACCCCTTTGGCACTCGCCTATCGAGTGCATGGAGAGTGCGCGGCGCGGGGCAGCGCACCGGAGTTAGCTTCGCTGAGGTGAAACATGATGCTGTTCGACGATTTGAGAGACAACGAGTGGGCGCTGGTCGAGGCTTTGTTCTGTGCCGAACCGGCGCGGAGTGAACGGCGTGGCCGGCCCCGCGTGGAAGCGCGCGCGGTTGTCAATGCTGTGCTTTGGGTGCTGTCGACGGGCGAAGGCTGGTCCAAACTGCCGGGCCGTTATCCGTCGCCGCCGACTTGCCGCCGTCGCTTCGACGAGTGGCAAGCCGATGGTACGCTCGCCGAAATAGTTAAGCGACTCGGTACGAGCGGCCGCGAAATTTCGCTGCGCGGCCGGATTGGCGCGACGGCGGCAAAACCGCCGGCACCGCCGAGCCGCGACCGCCTGCGTGGCGCATTCTGGACCAATCCGGAATCGTGGCGCGCTCCGGTCAAGATGGCCTGACGCGAAGTATTCTGCCGCTGGGCGCCACTGGCGCCCAGCGTACTTTCCGTAGGTTGGGCGGTTGCGAGTTCACCACTCGTCACCCACCATGGGCACCGCCGCCAGGCGCGCCCAACACAGTCGTCCCCTCCCGGTTTCGCCCCATTAGCCAGGTTTTGCGCTGCTTCAGAGCACTGAAGCAGCGCGTTCTACTGCGGATGAAACATCCATTTACTATTACTTACAGCGTGCTTTCGCCGTTCGGCATACCTTTATACGTATGCAAACAGGCCTTGAGTCGATCGGCTTGACGGGAGCGCAGCATGAAACCAATGTCACTGCTTCTGTGCGGCATTGTGATTTCATCAATGGCCGCACCGGCGCTTGCACAGGAGCGTCAACAGGCATGGAACTGGCGGCCGGACCGCACGGCCAGTCTTGAATCGTGGCAGCAAAGCCAGACGCAAAGCCGCGATTTCACACCACCTGCACCGCGTGGAGATTTGCGCGGCGATATCGCCAGTAATGTGCGGGCACGTCCTGACGCGCCGCGGGAAGATTCAATGCGGCGACGGTAGGCATCAATCCCGCTATTGATTTGCCGACGTTCCAACAGATTTTTAATCGGTACAACGTCATTGAACGAGGGTTCGGCGAGCAAGTCGAATAATCAGGGAACCACCGCGTGTGGTACCAGTCTCATTTAATGCCATTAGCACAGCGTGGCAGTAGTAATTCCGGTATGCCCGTATCCTCGTGATACGGGCTTTTTTTTGCGCAAAAGAACCGCTGGCGCGTTTAGCGCCGGCATGCTAGCGCCGGCATGCCGTTCTATAGGCTTGATCGCCGGAGAAAAGAATCTTCGCCAGCCGCCGATGCGGCTGGGAAATAGCCCAGGTCTGCCTGAAGACTCCAGGCAGCCCTAAGGTCGAGCCTCAAGCGCCGCAGCGGGCCTCGTTTCTGCCTGAGCCAGAACGTAGTCGTTCATTCGCTGCGCGGTCCAACTGAGCAAACGTTCGTCGTGCGCGAGCCGTGCAAACTCGGCCCGGCCCCGATCTGTGAGCACAGCGATGTCGACCGGTGCATGGAAGCCCGGCGCCGGTGCGACAGTGCGCTGCCGAACGGTGTCCATCAGACCTAATGCGCGAAGATATTGAAAAACGCCCGGCCTTCTGGCCCATGGAACCTGGCGATATTGCGCCCGCCGCAGCGCTTCAAGTACCGCTTCGTTGGAATACGTGGTCATCTCACTTCTTTCTTAAAGTGCAGCTATGACACATCTATGCCCAACACGTCACCGCGCCACCAGTGACGCGCGTAGCACCCGCCTTGGCTGGAAGCTGGCTGCCTCTCGCAGCCGAATTCCACCAGGTGTTGCCTGGTCTCGGTTTCGGAACCCCCGTTTGAACGGCATGTTAGCGTTCTACCTACGTGCCGACGATGCAACCGCTGCGGCGCGATAGCAAGCCCGTAGATTCGTCCCGAAAGACATACGTTACCCCATTTAAATTGATTCTATTCACTTTATTAGCGCTTTTTTTTGCAGCAATCGTGCGATGGAAACGCGCTCGTCGCCCCCTCCTCCTTGGTACCGTGATCCTGTTCTGGCTGCTTGCGGCCGGCTGGTTGACGGCACCTTTGCTCGATCTGGCACAACCGCATCGGCAAAACGTGATGCCGACAACGTTTGCGCCGCGTACCGCGATCATTCTGTTGGGTGGCGGCACGATTTACGACGCCAACCACGTGCTCGTGCCGCCTCGCGACGTGCTCGTCCGCATTTCAGCTAGCGCGGAGAATTACGTCGAGTGCAAACGGACCGAGGCCACTTGCCAGGTGATCGTGAGTGGCGGCAATCCGCAACGGCACCCAGCGACCGAAGCGGAAACCTATCTGCCCTATCTACTGCGTCAGAAAGTTGCTCGCGCGGACATCGTGCTCGAAGACAGCAGTCTCACGACGTATGAAAATGCGCGCAATGTGTCGACCATTCTCAGCCAGTCCCATTACGACACGTTGATCCTGGTCACGTCCGCGTATCACATGCCCCGCGCGCTGCTCGACTTCCACCGCTTCGGCCTCGCGCCACAGCCGTTGATCTCCAGCGCTCGCCGCGCCGAACTGGGCGTACTGCCGCGCTTTGAAAATCTGAAAAGTGCGGAGATTGCATTGCATGAACTGATTGGAATTGCGCAATTCCACGTCTATCGCGCGCTTGGGTGGTTTTGAGAATGGAATGACGCCGGAGAACGTTATTTAGCCATGCGAATGCTCTAAGAAAAACGCACCGCCGTGACATGCATGTGAATCGGGCGCAATTCGATTAATCAATTTGGGCAATGCCGCATTGGCATTGCGAGATGTAACAGATTGTGATTGCAGTTACAAATCCATCTGCGGGAGCGGATATTGCTGACTAGAATGCATTGTCTTTCCGACAGGACAGGCAATACTCGGGTCCACAACCACTCTGCGGAGGTAGCGATGAAGAAAGTGTCCCTGGCGATCCTGGTTTCTCTCAGTGCTGTAGCGGGTGCGGCATATGCGCAAGACAACGGCATTACGATGAGTAACGACCCGGCGAAAGCCGCAGACATCGAACAACGCGCGCAAGATTTGCAAAACCGCCAGCAATCAATGAGTACGGCACCCATGTCGGACAAGCACCACAAGCCGATGCATCATCACAAGAAGCCTGATGCGCAGTAAGTGTGCCGTGGAGCACCCTCTATAGAGGGCCGCGACCAGCTTCACTTCGTGGCCATGTCCCGAAGGTGAAAAGCCGAAGCCGGCATCGCCCGCTTCGGCTTTTTTGCTGTTTGATGGATCCTCGCGCTGAACTCAGGCCGGCGCCTAAGCGTCGACGGCAGCGATCGGCAAGGTTCAGGCGATCTGTCGCGCAGTCCAGCTGCCCTCGCTACGCACGTCCGACCAGCTCGAGCGAGGCCTGAGGCGCCCGGCTTTCGGTATGCTAAAGTCGCGCACCGACCGGCACCCAGCCGGAATCCCCTAACCCGTGCGCACCCTGGTGCGGAGGACAGCATGAGCAACATCCAGCTAGATATCGAATGGACGGAAGCAGCATCCCGCAAAATTGAAAAACTGATGCCGCGTGGCGGCCAGGAAGCGTTTCTTGCGCTGCCGCCCGTCGAATGCCTGCCGATGGAAGGCGACGTGCTGTTTCTCGGCCCGGATGGCAAGCAGCAACCGTTTATCGTCGCGGAACGGCAGTATCACCACGACGGCGATGCGG
This sequence comes from Paraburkholderia metrosideri, assembly GCF_904848625.1. Taxonomy (GTDB): domain Bacteria; phylum Pseudomonadota; class Gammaproteobacteria; order Burkholderiales; family Burkholderiaceae; genus Paraburkholderia; species Paraburkholderia metrosideri. Next base: position 207,717 of record NZ_CAJHCP010000001.1, on the reverse strand, counting down.
ACTGGACCATCATCCTGATCCTCGACGTACCGCAAGCGACTCACTAGAACGCTCGCAGTAGCATCTGCAAAAAACGACGGCGAGCGAGCCGCGCAGACCGATCCGGTCTCGTGGCTCGCTCGCCGTCGTTGCCTTATGGGCTCGCGTACTTCTATGTGATACCGGAGCGCGCTATCTCACTGACGAGACCAACGCGACCGACACGGCTTAAGCGACTTAAGCCACTCAAGCGATCTTCGACACAACGCGAATTTCCGAGTGTTCGATCCAGTCCGCCGAAGCCTTCCGGTAAGCCTCCAGATGCGCGGATTTTGCATGCGCGGCCAGCGCTTCCTTACTTTCCCAACGCTCGACAAACACGAAACGGCGCGGCTCCTGCAGATCGCGGTGCAGATCGTACTGAAGCGCGCCCTGCTCGTTGCGCGTCGGCCCAACGATGCCTTCGAGCGCCTCACGCAGTTGCTCTTCATAGCCCGGCTTCGCCACCGAAATTGCGACCACTGCGATTTCCGACATGCCTGTCTCCTTTACCTGAAAATTCGTAAAAAGCAGCAGCATACCTGCCGGTCGCCAAACGTGCTGCCGGACCTCGCAAACCGCCCGCCCAGGTTGTCGGACCCGCATCCAATCTGATCCCCAAGAACGCTCGAATCACGTCAGGAAAATCTGAGTGACGCGTAAGCACCGTGGTTGCCTGGAGTTTGGCGGGTGGCCGCTTACCACCCTGTTACGCTCATTTCAGGCAGGCAACCGATCGAAATCAGCGCCCGGGTTCTGTTTGAAACAGGCGCGTCGAACGCCAGTGCGCCGTGCCGTCAAAGTCTGTTCAGGCCGGGCTTAGCGACTCGCTGGCATGGCAGACTTCCCCGTCGCCAGTCTGTGATAACCCGCACATTCACGCGAATTGCAAACTGCTAGACTGGTTTGACCAATCCGCCGGAGTCCAGCATGGCTGGCATCGTTCTCCGCGTTCCCAGGCTTTATCGATTGCGCCCTGCGGACGTGTGGACCGTGCTTGCATTGCGCACTGCGCCGGGTTGCGCGAGCCGCCGACCGTCGGCCGCGATGCTCCCTTGTATGATCTCACTTCCGCTCCTATGCCAACCGTCAGCGAATTGACCCTGAGCGGCCTGCTCCCGCATCTGGTACGGGACGAGTCCGGCTGGACCGCGACGTGGCGCGCGTTGACGCTGCATAGTGTGTTCCAGCCGGTGATTTCGGTCACGCACCAATGCGTGGTCGGTTATGAAGGGCTGCTGCGCGCCTTCGATCCAGTCGGCTTGCCGGTCTCGCCCGAAGTCCTCTTTTCCGGCACGCGCTCGGCTGCTGATGCGCGCGAACTCGACCGCATCGCACGCTGCCTGCATGTGGCGAACTTCATGGAACAAGGCATCAGCACGGGATGGCTTTTCCTGAATACGCGCCCGCAGGTGTTCGAAACCGGCTGGCCTCAGCGTGCGTTTATCGACGAGTTGTCGGCGCATTTCGGGCTGCCGCAGGAACGCATCGTGATCGAAGTGCTGGAGCAACCCGCCGACGATGAATCGGCCGTCGCCAGCATGCTCGCCGCGTCGCAACCGCGTGATTTTCTGATCGCGATCGACGACTTCGGCACCGGTTTTTCGAACTTCGACCGCGTGTGGCGTTTCCGCCCCGACATCGTCAAACTCGACCGCTCGCTGGTGGCGCGTGCGGGCAAGCGCGAGGGTGACGATTCGATGATCGACCATCTGATCGCGATGCTCCATCAGTCCGGCACGCTGGTACTCGCCGAAGGCGTCGAAACCGACGAGGAACTGATGATCCTGATGAAGGCCGACGTCGATTTCGTGCAGGGTTTCTGGCTCGGTCAGCCGAAAGCGTCGATACAGGCAGCGTGTGCCCGCGTGCCCCCACTGGTCGAATCGATCTGGAGCAAGTTCGCCGATTACGAACGCGAACACGCCGGCCATCAGCGGCTCGGCTTCGAGGGCTTTGCGGAAGCGGTGCTGGCCGCGGCGGACACCTACAAGGCCACCGGCGATCTGCGGCAGGCCGCGCAAAAAGTGTGGCATTTGCGCGAAGCGCGCCGGGTCTTCATCACCGACGGACAAGGCGAGCAAACCCAGCCTTCCGTCACGGCCGCCTCGGTGCCACCGCCGCCGCTGCGGCTCGCGCCGCTCTACACCGAAACGCGCAGCAACTGGTCACGGCGTGCGTATTTCAAGCACGCGCTCGCCGCACCGGGACGCGTCGCCATGATGGGCCCGCATTATTCACTGGCCGACGGCCAGGACTGCTACACCGCTGCGCTTGCATTCGACCGCAACGGCACGCATGTGCTGTGCGTCGATTTCGTGCCAACCGCTTCGGACACGGAAGCGCGTCCCCGCGGACGCGGCAAGCGCTAGCCGCCTAGTCGACCACCCGGCCGCGGCCGGATTTGATCTCACTGTGTTTCGCTTTGCTATCGAGGCGCCGCCGGTTCGACGCGCGCGTTGGCCGGGTCGCGACGCGCGGCTTGCGCGTCACGCTGACGCTTTCGATCAGTTCGTCGAGCCGTGCAAGCGCCGCCGCGCGGTTCATCTCCTGCGTGCGATGCTCCTGTGCCTTGATGACCACCACGCCTTCGCGCGTGAGCCGATGATCGGACAGCGCGAGCAGACGCATTTTCAACACTTCCGGCAGCGACGATGCGTGCACGTCGAAACGAAGATGGATGGCGCTCGACACCTTGTTGACGTTCTGACCGCCCGCTCCTTGCGCGCGCACTGCGATCAGTTCGATTTCGTTGGGAGGGATCGGGTAACGGGATGTCATGATGCTATTTGGGCTGTGAACCGCGAGTGTAACCGGCGACGCGCGTTGAAGAACGGTCGCTACGGGTTATGCGTTTCCGTTTTTTTAAAGACGTACCGAACGATGCGACCGGGATGAAAAACCGTTTGCACCGGCTCAATCCGTTCATCGATACTGCGTTCTCTCGCTTACTGCATAAAGTCATATGAAACTGCGCCCGGGTTTGGTGGTGGAAATGGCCGTCAACTTTCTGTTGCCCTGGCTCGCTTACCGGTTCACGCTGCCGCATCTCGGCGAGACCGGCGCGTTGATCGCGTCCGCTGTGCCGCCGATCGTCTGGAGTCTGATCGAACTGGCTCGCTTTCGACGCATCGACGCGCTCAGCGTGATGGTGGTCGCGGGCATCGTGCTCTCGGTCGCGGCAATGGCATTGGGCGGCAGTCCGCGCGTGCTGCTGTTGCGCGAGTCGCTGGTGTCCGGTGCGGTCGGCGTGGTGTTTCTGCTGTCGCTGCCGATGCGCCGTCCGCTGATTTTTTATCTTGCACGCGCAACGGTCGCCCGTGAGATGGAAGGCGGCGCCGCACATTTTGAAGCGCTGTGGCGCGAGCGGCCTGCCCTCGCTACGTCGATGCGGCTGATGACGCTGGTGTGGGGCATCGGCTTGACTGCCGAAACCGCGCTGCGCTCGTGGATGGCGCTCACGTGGCCGATCGAGCGGTTCCTGGTGGTCTCGCCGTTCATCGGCTACGGCATTTACGGCGGTCTTGCGCTCTGGACGCTGTGGTATCGGAAGACGCTAAGCAATCGCGCAGCTGCGCAGGTGCGCCCGGGCGGGATGGCGGGGTGAGTGGTTGACGGTGCGCGCGGCTGGTGCGCGATGCCGACGCCGACGCCGACGCCAAGTAGCACACGAATTTGCGCCACCACACGCCGCTTGCACAGGCCACCCCATTCCGTTCCGCACTACCCCCCGCGCCGCCAGACCTCGGCAATCCGTGCAGCCAGCCCTGAATCACGCTGCGTCGGCGTTGCAATCGCCTGCGCCAACACCGTGCGTGCGCCCACCACCTCCACCCGTACGCGCGCGCGGGTAATCGCCGTGTACACCAACTCGCGCGATAACACCCGGCTAAATACCGACGGCAGCATCAACACCGCATGCTCGAATTCCGAGCCTTGCGATTTGTGAACCGTCAACGCGAAAGCCGTATCGTGCGGCGGAAGCGCGGCCGGCGATACCGCTCGCAGTCCACCGTCGCCGGTCCGGAAATACACACGCAACGCGCCGCTCGCGCCGGGTAGCGCGATACCGATATCACCGTTGAATAATCCCAGTGCGTAGTCGTTACGCGTGACCATGATCGCGCGTCCCGCGAACCACTGCGCGCCTACTGCCAATGTCACACCTGCGACACGCCGCACCTGCGCCGCCATCGCCGCGTTCACCTGATCGACACCGCGCGGCCCGGAGCGCGTCGCACACAAAATGCGGAACTGGTTCAACGCATCGAAAAGCGGCAACGGATCGGGCGTGTCCATTGCAAGCGCGGATGCCAGCGCGTCGGCATACGGCGCAAAGCCTGCGGCGAGTCGGTTGATGGTGCGCTCGGTCAGCGTCGCGTGCGTATCTTCGTGTAGCGCCGCTGCACATGCTTCGGTCGGATCGATGCGTAAAACCGCGAGCGCCTCGCTGGCCGAGCCGCCGCGAATCGCCAGGGACAAACGGCCGATAGGCGAATCGAGACCGAACCGGTAGTTGCGCTCGAGCCAGACGACGCAGTCGGCGAGCGGACTCTGCGCAGTGGGAGCCAATGCGTCACTGCGGGACGCGGACGATGCGCTGTCACCTGCTGACGGCTCGGCCGCGCCGAACAGGTCGCCGGTGTGCGGCGGATCGAATGCATCGTGCGGATCGGGCTGCGAAAAAAGCGCCTCCGATGGCGGACGGAAATCGTCATCCGGGCCTGCGTCAAACGGGGCAAAAAGATCAGCGGGCGGTTCATCGACCTCCCGCGATACGCCAGGCAATGCTTGCGCGAGCCGGGCCCGCCCGATCCCGAGCGCTTCTGCGAGCCGTTGCAGTCCGTCCTGCGTGAAGGCCGGGCGCGCGCTGAGTTCGGCGAACACCGCGCCGGCTTCCACTGCAGCGAGCTGATCCTTGTCGCCGAGCATCACGAGACGGGTCTGCGGTGCGATGGCATCGAGCAGATGCGCGGCCATCGCGACGTCGATCATCGATGCCTCGTCGATCACGACGACGTCGTACGGCAGCGGATTGTCACGGTGATGCCGGAATCGTCCGCCCGGTCCGGAGCCAAGCAGGCGATGCAAGGTGTACGAGGTCTGCGGCAAACGCACGGCGAGTTCGGGCGGCAGATCGCCGGCGCGTGCGAGCAACGCCTCCTGCATCCGCTGGGCAGCTTTGCCCGTTGGTGCCGCGAGTGCGATCCGCAGATCGGCGCGGGTATCGAGCAGGCAGGCAAGCACGCCGACCACGGTGGTGGTCTTGCCGGTGCCGGGGCCGCCGCTGACGATGGTGAGCCGTCCCGACAGCGCCATGACCGCCGCGACGCGTTGCCAATCGACTTCGTCGTCCTTTGGCGGGCCGAAATAGCGCAGCAGACGGTCGGATAGAGTTTTGGCGTTGGCGTTGGCGTTGGCATTGCCGTTGCCGTTGCCGTTGCCGTTGCCGTTGCCGTTGCCGTTGCCGTTGCCGTTGCCGTTGCCGTTGCCGTTGCCGTTGCCGTTGCCGTTGCCGTTGCCGTTGCCGTTGCCGTCGCCGTTGCCGTTAGCTTCCGGAACCGTGTCAGCATCAGATCCCTCACCAACCGCATCACGACCATCGTCCCGCATGCCCCGTTCACCCGCATGCGCCACCAGCGCGCGCGCCAGACGCCGCTCGTAGTCGTAATACCGCGCCAGATACAGCCGCCCCTGCTTATCAAGCACCAGGGGCCGCAAAGCGGCCGCACTCTGCGAACCATCGCTGGCCATGCCGCTTGCAAACAACGCCGCGCGGGCCTCGCCGGTCGACGCATCGAAGCGCCGCGCCAACACGGCAAGCGGCACGCACACGTGACCTTCGGACGTCGCCCGACTCGCGGCAAAAGCGCCGCGCGCCGCCCATTTCACCGCCTCGATCGATGCCCCACCGCGCCGCGCCAGCGCACCAATACGGCGGGCGAATCCCTCCGCGAGCGCGATACTGAAATCGGCCGGCGCGGGCAGCGTGATGCCGATATCGTCCATCTCCGGCGGCGTCGATCCATTGTGCTCAAGCGTGCTCATGCGGCACCTCCGATCATTGCCGCATCGAGCAGCGCCACGAGTTCAAAAGCGGGCCGCCGCCGATGCACGCCAGCAGCGCCATCGACATCGAGCCAGCCGGGCCGCACGCCGCGCACGAACAGATACAGATAGCCGCCGATATGCGTGTCGTACGAATAATCGCGCACGCGTGTTTTCAGATACCGATGCAGCGCGACCGTATAGAGCAGCGCCTGCAGGTGATACGCATGACTCGCCATCGCCGCTTCGAGTGGTGCAGCGGCGTAGTCGGCGGCGGTATCGCCGAGATGGTTCGACTTCCAGTCGACAATCCAGAAGCGCCCGTCGTGCTCGACGATCATGTCGATAAATCCTTTGACGAAACCGCGCAACACGCCTGGCTCCAGCGCGACGTCGGGATAGCCGTGTTCGATCAGCAACTCGCGCAGTGCAGGGAAATCGAGCGACGGCGCGGCGAACAGAAACTCGAGTTCGTTCAAACGCCGCCGCGGATCGAGTTGGGCGAGCGTCATGCCGGGTATGAGTTCGGTGCCGACGACATCGGCGATCAGGTTGTGCATCATCGCGGGCAAACGGGCGGCGAGTTCAGGTGTGGCCGGTGCCGGCCGCTCGCGCAGCGCGCCGCGAATCGCATCGGGCCACGTGTGCGAATCGTCGAATGCCGCCAACTCGAACATGCGATGCAGACAATCGCCCGCGGCAGCGCCGCGCGGAAAACCGAGAATGTCGTCTTCGGCATAGGACGGCGCCTGGGCGGCAGCAGCCACCGGCACGGCAGCGACCGAGTCAGCGATTTCATCGTGATCGGGCCGCACGTCTTCCGCTGGCGCGTGCATCTCCTCGGCTTTACTGCCGGCCGCGATCAAACCGCTAAAACTCGCCATGCGCCACTGGTCACGCAGCATGCGGCGATTGGCTCGCGCCTGCCTATGCGCGCCGTGATCCTCGAGGCTTTCCAGCGGCATTCGACGCGTCGCCGCAGGCAGCGCCTGCAACGTCACCGGACCACCCGCCAGCGCGTGCCAGCGTGCGGCCAGATCGGCTTCGTCCGGCGGCGCGCTCAACCAGTCGTCAAAGCTGTGGCCACTACCGCCTACCAGCCAGTTCAACACGCTGCGGCGCGATTCTTTCGTGGACTTCGCCGACAGGTACGTCCCCGCGACCAGATAGCAGCGGTACACGGCGCGCGTGAGCGCCACGTACACGAGCCGTGCCCGCTCCGCCGCCTGTTCACGCGATGCGTAACGTGACGCGCGTTCGGCCTCCTCGTCGTCGCAACCGTAATGGAGCACGGCGTCGCCGGCTTCGTCGTGATACTCGCGCGCATCGGGCAAGCCCGATGATGGCGGCTCGCGCAATGCGCCGTCGTTCAGAAACGGACAGAACACCACCGCATATTCGAGCCCCTTCGATTTGTGAACGGTGACGATCTGCACAAGATTGCGATCCGACTCGAGCCGCAATTGCGCGTCTTCACCGCCGCCCTGCTCGCGTTGCGCGGCGAGCCAGCGCAAAGTCGGCGCGATGCCGGGTTGCGTGGCAGCACGCGCCTGCACGAGTTCGGCCAGATGATTCACGTTGGTCAGACGGCGTTCGCCGTCCACGCCGGCGACGAGCCGCTGCGCAACCCGCAACTCACGCGTCAAGGTGCGCCACATCACGGCGAAACCGCGTTCGTGCCACAGCGTGCGGTAGCGTGAAAAACGTTCGACCCAGCCCATCGCGTCCGCTGCGTGCGCAGGGTCGTCGGCGGATGATGGCGCGTCGGCGACCTGTTCGAGACGCCACAGCGCAGCGGCGTCGAGACCGAGCCAGTCGGTGGCGAGCGCGGCGCGCAGACGGCGCAGATCGCCAGGTGTGTCGACGGCAGCAAGCACACGCTCGATCTGCTCGGCGTCGAGCGTCGCGAATACCGACGCCTGCGCCAGTTCCACGCTGCCGACACCCCACGCGGCCAGCACGCGTTTGATCAGACTGCCCTGCTTATGCGTTTGCACCAGCACGGCGATGTTGCCTGGCGCGAGCGGCTTGTCGCCGATCGTCACGACACCCTCGCGCGCGCCGCGCAACAGCCGCACGATCTCGGCAGCGCACGCTTCACTCGCTTCGCGTTGGGCCACGCGCTTGGTCAACGCGGCATCGCCTTGCGGCAGGGTCCAGATACGGAAATCGCCGGCGCCTGCATCGGGATCGGTGAACGGTGCCCTGCGCCGCTCGCCCGCCCGCACGGGCTGATAGTCGAGGCCCTCGAGCACGAACGCCTGAGGGTTGGCTTCAAACAGCCGGTTGCAGGCTTCGACGATCGGCGCGGTGGAGCGCTGATTGACGGCCAGCGTGTAGCACGCGGAAGCTGCCGCGCGCGCCGCCAGATAGGTATGCAGATCCGCCGCGCGGAAACTGTAGATGGCCTGCTTCGGATCGCCGACCAGGAACAGCGGACCCGCAGGCGCAAAAATACGGCTGAAGATCGCGAATTGCAGTGGGTCGGTATCCTGAAACTCGTCGATCAGCGCGGCCGGATAACGCGCGCGCAAAGCATCGGCAAGCCATGGATGAGCAGCCAACGCGCGATACAGGTTGGACAGCAGATCGTCGAACGAAACGACCCGGCGCGTACGCTTGCGCGCCACCAGTTCGGCCGGCGCATAGTCGAGCCAGCTTTGTACCAGTTCGAGCCAGCGTGCCCGCTGGACGGCCTCGGCGGCCACCACGGCGGCGGCCAGCGCTTCAGCGTGCTCGAAGAACGGATGCTCCGGCGGTTCGAACTTGACCTTGGTCGCCTTCTTCAACGCGGACACCGTCAACTTCAGCGCGGCCTTCGGCGGCGGCGCATGGCAATCGCCCTGCGCGAAATAGTCGCTCCATGCGGCGATCGCGGCGCTCACATGATCGGGCTTATGCGTGGTCTTGCTCAAGCGCTCCTGTGCCTGCGCGAGCAGACTGACGATCGCGTCGCGCTCCGCGTGCCAAAGCGAGCACGCGGCGTCGAAACCGGCTTGCGGATCGGCACCGCTTCCGCTCGCGTCGAGCTCGCCCCAACGCAACAACGCCAACGGCTTTTTCAGACGCCGCGCGAGTTGCTCGTCGAGTGACGTGGGACCCGCGCGTCTGGCCACCAGCCACGCGGCGAACGCGGGATGCGCATAAGCGACCGGCTCCACCTGCTCACGCCAGAAATCGGCGGCCATCTCGAAGCGCAACGCGGCGTCGTCGGCTTCCATCTCGAACGCGAACGGCATGGCGGCGGCGAACGGCGCTTCCTGCAACGCACGCTGACAGAATGCGTGAATCGTGTGGATCGCGGCCTGGTCGAAAGTACGCAACGCGCGGCGCACCACTTTCAACGCATCGTCACGTTCAATGCCACGTTCCGGCGACAGCGTCGTTTCAAAGAGCCGCTGAATGAACGGATCGCCGCCGTCGTCATCCATGTCGATCGCGCGATGCAGTTCGGCGAGACGGCCGCGTATGCGCTCGTGCAACTCGGCGGTCGCCGCCTTCGTGAAGGTGACGACGAGAATCTGATCGGCGTTCAGGTTCTTTTCGAGCAACAACCGCACGTACAACGCGCAAATGTTCCACGTCTTGCCGGTTCCCGCCGACGCTTCGATCTGGTTGACGCCGTCGAGCGAACACGCAAAAACGTCGAGTTCTTCGGCGACCAGCGCGTAATTCTGCACGGCGCCGCTCATGATGCGCTCCGCAGATGCTGGATCAACGGCTTGAACACAATCGATGCAAGACTGCCGAACGGTTCATCGAGCGTGAGCGGTGTGCCGCGTAATGCAATGCGCAACGCAGGGTCGTCGGACTCGCCGCGCACGCGGTCGTTGATCCACACCCCTTGCGACGCCGATTCGCTTTCGCTTACGCGCGTCCATGCGCTCTTCGGGAAAAATCGCAGCGGCAACCGGCGCCCCGCCCTGAACAATGCAGCGAGCGGCGCCAGTTCGTCGAGCGGTGCGGCAACCGGTGCGAGTTCGAAGCTCTCGCCGCTGCCATGCCACACCGTGCGGCGCGGACCATCAGGCCGTGCGGCGCAATAGATCAGGTGCGAGAGCCACGCGGACAGATAATCGCGGGCGGTGGGTTTGGCGTAACGGAAAATCACTTGTCCTGTTCCGGTCAGCAGATTCAACGTGCCGTGCAGTTGCAGCGGCGCTCGGGCCGCGTCACGAAGCGTTGCGTCATGTGGGCCGAACAACGCACCCGCGAGATCCGCGCTGTCGGGCCAGCGCGGCGTGAGGTCGAGTACGAACGGCAGACGCTCGACGCCCGAGGCCACTTCGTCGCGTACGCTCGACGCAAGCTGGCGCAACGCGCCCAGCTCTCGCGCACGCCATACCGCGCCAGTCGCGCCGCCCGGCAACTCGGGACTGGCTGCGGCGACCCGGCGTACGCGGTCGAACATGACGTCGTCTTCGGTATCGGTGTCGAGCAGCACGGGGAGAAGGCGATCCGCCAACGCGTCGCGCCCGCTGTAATCGAGGTCGAATGGCTCAGTGTCGAGCAATTCGCCTTGCGCGTCCGATAGCACAATGCCCAGCCGATCCCGCAACAACGCACGCGCCGGGTGACGCCAGAAACGCACGAATTCGTCGAATGCGACCGGCGAGTTGTCTTCCGGCGGCAATGGCTGATCGAAGAACGGTGCGACGGTGGCATGCTGCGGCCAGGCCAGCAATGTCGCCAGTTCGGCGCGATCGGCGTTATAGGTGAACAACTCGCCCTGCGAAGAAAAATAGTCCGACGCAAACGCCTGCAACGGGTGATCGACGATGAACGCATGCCGTGCGTTGTCGACCTCCGCGGGACTTGCGTCCTCGCCCGCCGACACTTGCGCAAGATGATCGAGCAGCTCGTCGACCAGAGCGGCCGGCGGCAACGGCGCGTTATCGCGAATGCTGCGCCCCGTGTACGCGATGAAAAGCCGCTCGCGCGCCGCGAGCACCAGATCGAGGAACAGATTGCGCTCGTCGTCGCGGCGCTGCCGGTCGCCGGCTTTACCGAACGCGGCCATCAGATCGAATTCGTCGGCGCGGGCGAGACTCGGCAGCACGCCGTCGTCCATGCCGAGCAGACAGACGATCCGGAACGGCAAGCCGCGCAAACTGGTCAGCGACGAAAACGTCACGCTGCCCCACGGCACACCGCCGCGCGCCGGGTCGTCGAGCGCCTCGGTGAGCGCGCCGCGCACCACGGCAGCCGGCAGCAGCACGTCTTGCGCGCCCGCCTGCATCGCGTCGCCCATCTGGTCGATCGCGTCGCGCACGGCGGCGAGCGAATCGGCGAAGTCGACACCGCCGTCGAAAGATTGCCCGAGCGTTTCAAGCAACAGCTGCGACCACTCGGCCGGGGTTCGTTCGATCGCGCAGTCCGCCGCGAAGCCGTCGATATCGTCGACGAAACGCGCCAGGCGGCCGAGCAATTCGGCGTCCGAGCCGTCGGCGCCTTCGACCGGCAACCACGCGTCGACCGGCTCGCCGCCATCGGGCATCGCATAGCCGAGATACAGACGCGTGAGCGCGTCCGCGAACGTATGACGGGCGATCGGCACGTTCTCGCCGATCGGTTCGACCGGCGCCAACCCACGCCTCGCACCGGCTGCCGCGAGCCACTCCTGGGCAGCTTCGAGCGAACTGGCGTCGATGCCGTAGCGCACCGCAATCGCGTCGACGCGCAGCCATTCGATCAGATCGGGCGCGCCCACGCTACGCTCGGGCAACGCGAGCCAGTCCAGCAGCAGACGCGCCACCGGGTTGGCCTGCGACGGCGGCAAACCGGTGATCCGATAAGGTATGCGGCGCGAATCGCCTGGCGGCGTGGTGCCGAATACGGCATCGATCAACGGACCCGCCGCCGCGAGATCGGACACGGCGACCAGCACGTCCGACGGTTGCAGATCGTCGAATTCGTCGAACCAGCCCAGCAGCCGGTCGTGCAGCACCTCGAGCTGGCGGGACAGACTATGGCAGACGTGAACCTCGATGCCGCGCTCGATCGGGAACTCATCGGTATCGGTTTCCGCACGCAGATCGAGAATGCCATTTTGCACGGCCGCCAGCCAGCTAGGTTCAGGGTTTTCCGTGAAGTCGCCGGTCTCTCCCGACGCGGCGCTCTCGGTCAGCTCATGCAGCATATGCAACTGCGCCTGCGTCTGACGGCCCCATTCTGCAAGCAGCGGATGCCCCACTTCCTGATAGTCGAGTTGACCGGCGGCATCGAGCGCCTGAACGCGCCCTTCGCTAACGACGTCGAACCAGAACTCGCGACACGGGTTCAACACATAGAGGCGCACGTCGACCCAGCGCGACAACGCGCGCAGCAACGCGACGTGCAAGGGCGGCATGGTCGGCAACGCAAACACGCTGACGGCTTCCGGCCACTGTGCGTTCGAGATGGCTTCGAGATCGAGCGTGCCGATCTCTTCCAGGAAGCGGTAGGCGGGCGGCAATGCGGCAGCGGGCGTTTGCGCATTACCTGCGACTTCGGCGAGTACAGCGCGCCACAGCGCCGCCTGCCAGCGCTCGTCTTCGCGGGCGGCATCGCTCGCGCCAACCAGACGCGGACCGGTGTCGTCCAATGCGCCGCTTGCGAAGATCGAACCGCCTTTCTGCCATTGCAACAACCACTCGGGGCGGTAGGTCAGATAGTGGTCGAGCACGGTCGCGACGCGCCGCGCAAGTTCATAGCGCATGGAGGCGTCCGCGGCGTCCAGATAGGTACGCAGACGCGGCGACGCGTTCCACGCAAGCGTCTCGTCCGCATCACTGAGCAACCGGTAGCAACGCCAGACCAGCCGGTCCGGCGCAAACGGCGAATGCCGCGGCACTTCGATCACCCCGCCAATCTGCGCCCACAGCCACTGCGCGAGATAACCAAAATTGACATTCGCGCAGATGCCCTGACGCCTGGCGATATCGAGCTCCAGCCGGCGGCGCACCGCCGCGCTCGGCACGATCACGGGCTGCGCGGTCCAGGGATCGGACGGCGCTTCGCCGAGATCGTCGAGCAGCGCGTCGACAAGGGTTTCGTAGCGGTTCGAATAGAAGAGCTGGAGCATGGATTCCGGATCGGGCGGGCGGTATCGGGGCAACATGGGCGCCACTTCAGCGCAACGTGCAAGCCGCCACAGACAGTGAAGCGACAGCATAACAAACGCGCTCCCAGGGCATAACCTGGCCAGATGGACGAGGTCAGATCAGAGACAAAATACGTTAGACTCGACGGCAGTTTGGGTCTGCCCCCTGCGTCTACCCTTCAGCCGCATTTTTCTTAGTGAATGGAATTCAGGTAGTCGATGCGCTATTCGGTTGAAATAAGAAAATTCCTTTACAGCCAGTACTTTTATGGCGGCCTGCGCATCGCAGTTGGCGTGTCGTTACCCGCGCTTTTGTGCCTGATCGTATTCCACGATCGCGAACTCGGTTTCACCATCGCCACCGGCGCGCTCGGCGCCTGTGTGGTCGACATGCCCGGGCCGCTCAAGTACAAGCACAACGAAATGCTGGCGTGCACGGTCATCGGTTTCCTGTCGGCGCTCGCCACCGGGCTTGCCACCGTCAATCCGGTCGCGCTGTGGTGTACCGTCGTGCCGCTCACGTTCGTGCTGTCGCTGATCGTCGTGTACGGCAACCGTTGGCCGCAGATCAGTTTCGCCACGCTGTTCATGATGATCATGACGCTGGAGGAGCATTTCACGCCGATCCAGGCGCTCGTCAACGCATCGTGGATTCTGCTGGGCGGTCTCTGGTACACCTACTGGTCGACCTTCGTCAGCCGCTGGATGATGCATCGGATCGAGCAGCAGGCGCTCGCCGAGAGCGTGTTCGCGTGCGCCGACTATCTGCTCGCGCGCGCCGCGTTTTACGATCTCGACAACGATTTGGACGAGTGCTATCGCAATCTGGTCGACAAGCAGATTGCCGCGGTGGAGCGCCAGGATGCCGCGCGCGACATCGTGCTGCGCAATCTGCCCAAGCTCAAGCGCGGCAAGCTCGAACCGCGCCGCGCAATGCTGTTCAATCTGTTCATCAATACGGTCGATCTGCACGAACTGTTTGTCGGCGCGCACACCGATTACCCGCTGGTGCGGAACACGTTCGGCGGCTCGGATCTGCTGGTGTTCTACCGCGACCTGATTCGCAAGGCCGCCGAAGACCTCGAAGAAATCGGGCTCGCGGTCTTGCAGAATCACGCGCCGCGCAAGAGCGTGAACGTCAAGGCTGAATTACGTGCGATCGAGTTCGAGATCGAACTGATGCGCAAGCAGGACCTGCCCGCAAAAAGCCCGGAGGCTTATGCAGCGGTGTCATCGAACTTCAGACGCATCTGGAGTGCGACGCGTCTGATCGACAGGATGCGCAAGAGCCTGTCGAGCGACCCGAGCCCGACCGAAACCGAACTGCGGATCGACAAGGCGCTGAGCCGCTTCGTATCGAGCCGACGCGTGCCGTTCGGACAGATCTTCTCGAACCTCACCATGGCTTCGCCGAGCTTTCGTCACGCGCTACGCGTGACGATTGCGGTCGCCGTGGGCTTCTGGCTCGGCCGCCTGCTGCCGCTCACGAATGCGTACTGGATCGTGATGACGACTGTCATCATTCTGAAGCCGGGTTATTCGCTGACCAAACAGCGCAATGGGCAACGGATCATCGGTACGCTGATCGGCTGCGCGGCCAGTATCGCGCTGATCATCCTCGTCAAGAACCCGCACATCGTGATGGTGGCGATGTTCGCGTCGATGGTAATGAGCTACAGCCTGCTGCTGTTCAATTACGCGGCGAGTGTGGTGTTCACGTCGTCGTATGTGCTGCTGCTGTTTCATCTGCTCGCGCCGGGCAGCATGCGCATCATCGGCGAACGTGCGATCGATACGGTGGTCGGTTGCGCGATCGCGATTGCCGCGAGCCATCTGTTCCCGTACTGGGAATACCGGCTGATGGGCAAGCTCGTCAACAACGTGATCAGCGCGACCCGGCAATATCTGGAAGCGAGCTGGTGGTGGAGCGGCAAGCCGGCCGCAGCGGTCGTGGCGACCGTAACCGAAGGTGGTGCGCGTGCTGCTGCGGCGGCGATGGCCGATCCGGCAATCGAATTTGGGAGGCCCGCGATGGCTGCCGTCGGCGGCAACGTGAGCGGCAACGTCGGTGGCAACGTGGGCGGCGCGGTAGACAGGGAAGCGAGCCCGGATGCTGTCGCGACAGCCACCGTCAGCGAAGTCAAGCCGATTGCAGATGCCGAAGCCAGCGCGGGCACCACGACAGTTAGCAATGTGACCGCCAGGGCACCGGCGGGCGCTTCTGCTGCCGCAGCCGCCGCCGCAACGGCACTCGATCGCGATTATCGCTATCGCCTTGCGCGCAAAAACGTTCACGTGGCGTTTGCCAATCTGGGCCAGGCGTTTCAACGGATGATGCTCGAACCGAAATCCGCGCAGAAGTTCGTACCTGAACTGAATGGCCTGCTCGTGCGCAGCCACGTCCTTGCCTCGCAGATCGCCGCGGCCGCGCCGTTGCTGCGCACTTCAGCCCAGCAGCAACAGCAGGTGGAGAGCGTTTCCCTGCAGCCGCTGCAACGCGCGCTGAGCGCCGTTCGGGACAATCTCAGCGAAGCTGAAGTGGGCACCGCGGCGCCTGCCGATCAAGGCGAGCAGATCAAACTGCTGAGCCGGGAACTCGATGCCATGGTGGTCGAAACGGAGAAGTCGCCCGACTATTCAGCCGATGCCGTGCATGACATGAAATTGCTCGCGCATCAGTGCAAGCAGATGCTGGCCGCGTCGGCTTTGATTCGCAAGGATGCCAGTGTGATCCGTCTGCCGGAGGGCTGAAGCACAACGAATGGCGAACTGCGGCGGCCAAGCGGGTGGACGGCGTGGTCGGCGTCGATCTCGGGGACACCGCTGGCGCTGTCAAATCAGTGCCCAACACGCGCACCCGCTGACCCAGCCATCCGACTTACTGAGCCGCGCCGCTCGCCGGCTTCATCACACTAGCCGCTGCCGCCGCACCCGATGCAATGGACGGCGCCGACGCGTTCTGACTGTCGAAATCGTGCTTTTCCCTGATTGCGTTGTAGAGAATCGTCGCAATCACCAGCAGTATCGCAACCACGATGAAGATGGCAACGCCTAAGGTCGGGTTCTTCTTGCGCGGCGGTTTATTCATGAGGCGGGCTCGGTTCGCAAAGCACTCGTGGATGGTATCGGGGAACGCGGCATTCTACGCTTGGCGAGCTTGCACGCGGCTTGCAACTGGCCGGCACCGAGCAGCGTGGCGGCATGCCGCGCCCGCCGAACGCTATCCGCGCTGTCACAGTCAATTCTGCTAGGCCACCGCGGTAGGCCGCACCGGCAACGCTGTCGAATACTTGATCTGCTCCATGGCGAAACTGGAACTCACGTCATAAAGCGGCACCGCGGCAATCAACTGCTTGTACACGCGGTCGTAATCGTCGATGTCGGACACCACCACGCGCAGCAGGTAATCCGTTTCGCCGCTCATCCGGTAGACCTCCACCACCTCCGGGATCGCCTGCACGGCCAGCGTGAAAGTTCTGGCCCAGTCCTCGGTATGCTGATTGGTTCGTACCGCGACGAATACGGTGGTCCCCACGCCCAGTTTGCGCGCATCGCAAAGCGCCACCTGGGCGCGAATCACGCCCGCCTCTTTCAGGCGCTGGAGCCGTTTCCAGCAAGGCGTTTGCGACAGATTCACCCGTTGCGCCAACTCGGCGATCGGCATGGTGGCGTCTTCCTGCAGCAACTCCAGCAGCTTCCGGTCGATGATATCCATTCCCATCTTCACACCCCTATAGGAAATTATTCTACTTTTGCGATTCCGAAGGGAATTATATGGAAACTCTTTCTCCGGTCAAACGGGTATAAATATCGCTATCGAAAATAGCCGACCAGGCAGCGATGACGCTGCAAAACGAACATGAGCGAAGACCTCCGCGCCCCCTCTTTCAACCGTTTGCCGGTTTATCGCCCGCAGTCCGGCACGCCGGCCGACACGGCCTCGCCGGTCCGTGCAGACACCCCGCCGCAGTCGCAGCCGCACATCGCCCGAAACCCGCCGCTCGCGCGTCTGTGCGACGCGCTGGACGCGATCTTCGACGCCTGCGCACATTTCCCGGAACCGTCTGACTCGACCTTCTTTGCGCGCAGCATGCGCATCGCGCTGGCCCAGGCGGCGGCCGAACCGGCGTTGCTCGCACCACCGCAACGCGAAGGGTCGACGCACACTTACCGGCGCCACCTGCTCGCCGCCGATCCGCAAGGGCGCTATGCGGTCGCCGCCCTCGTGTGGCAGCCGCAGCAGGCTAGTCCGGTGCATGGGCATCACACGTGGTGCGGCTATGCGGTGCTGGAAGGCGCGCTGAGCGAGACGATATTCGAATGGAACAGCACGCAGCATTGCGCTAGCGCGACGCGTACCCAGACGCGCAAACACGGAGCGGTGTCATTTGTGCGCGGTGGCCGGGGCGGTATCCATCAGTTGGGGAATCGCTCCGACGCGCCCGCTGTGTCGCTGCATATTTACGGTGTGTCGGGTGCGCAGATCGCCACGCATGTGAATGACGTTGTTCGAGGGACTAAAGCGACGGAACTGGCTTGAGGCAAAAGCTGAAGCTGAAGCGGGCGTAGAAACAGGCGATGCAGACGGGCGAATACCTGACCGATACGCGCCCCCAGCCACTCAAGCCACTCAAGCCACTCAAGCCACTCAAGCCACTCAAGCCACTCAAGCATTAAACACGCACCATCACTGGCATTGCGCGCCGCGCACCGCTCTTTGCCGGCACAACGAACCCACGCCTCCCCACCCACGCAGTACGCACAGAAGCGGCGATAAAGCCGCCTACTGAACCCACACCCGTCTAACTCTTCCCGCCCGCTTCCCCCGCCGTAGGAATCTGCGGTGGAACGGGATCGGTCTGCCCAGTCGGCGGCGGCGCGGGCCTCGGTTCATGCGACACATCGCGCGCCATGGCGAGCGGCACATGCGCCGCATGCGCGGCCCGCACCGCCGCCCCCGCCCCAGTTCCGGCTTGCGCGTCGGCATGGCCGGCTTCATGACCATGCTGCGCGACAAACCCGGACATCTCATCGTCCTGCAAAGGCTGACCTTCGCTATCCTTCGACGACGTATACACCCGCATCTGCGGCACCGGAATCTCGATGCCCGCTTCATCCATCTTGCGTTTCAGCCGCAGATTGAACGCGCGCGCCACGCTCCACTGCTGCAACGGACGCGTCTTGATCTGCCCTTTCACGACCATCCAGTTCGGATCGAAACGGTCCAGCCCCCACACCTCGATCGGCCCCAGCATCTCGCGCCGATAACGGAAATCGGCCATCAGATCGGCGCCGACTTCGCGAATCAGTTGCGTGATCTGATCGACATCGGTCGAAAACGACATGCGCACTTCGAACACCGCGTACGCAAAATCGCGCGACAGGTTCTTGACGATCTTGATCTGCGAGAAAGGAATCGCGTGAATCGCTCCCTGGCCGTCGCGCAAACGCACGGTCCGGATCGACAGATGCTCGACCGTGCCCGCATGTCCGCCGTCCACGTCGATCCAGTCGCCCACCGAAATCGTGTCTTCGATAATGATGAAAAGACCCGTGATCAGGTCGGTCACGAGCGACTGCGCGCCAAACCCGATGGCCAGACCGATCACGCCCGCGCCGGCCAGCAGCGGCGTCACGTTGATGCCCAGATTGGCGGCCGTCACGATGCCGGCAATCGTCATGATCGTCACGAGCAGCACGTTGCGCACGAGCGGCAGCATCGTGCGGGCGCGCATGCTCGGCGCGCGCGCCTTGTTGCGCGGGCCGCCCGGATTGAGCGCTTCCGTGATCGCGGTGTCGACCAGAATCCACAGCAGCCAAGCGATGAACACCGTCGCGATGATCGCCACCACCGCATGCGCGATGCCGCGTGCCGCGACGTTTTCCTCGACCATCGCCGCCAGCGACACCCCCCACAGCCGCGCCGCCAGTTCGAAGAAAAACAGCCAGATGAAGAGCGTCAGCAGCGTGCCCGAAAAGCGCAGCAGCCGGGTCAGATAAGGTGAACGGCGGCGGGCGCGCGCACTGCGCGGACGTGTCATCCGCAACACGATCGCCGACAGGAAAAACGCCAGCACCAGCAACGCGGCGGTGACGATCGAAATCTGCAACACGTTTTCGCTGGAACCCGACCCGCCTAAAGTCGCGACGACCGACGCGGTCGCCAGCACCAGCACCGGCACGTGCCACAACGCGGCGAGCACGTCGAACGCGTCGGTCGCGGCCTTGTGATCGTTGCGCTGCTCGTAAGGCCGGTTGCGGATCAGATGCGCGACCGGCCGGCGAAACGCGAGCGCGAAGTAGCCGGTTAGCACAGCGGCCGTCATGTTCGCCGCCGTCGAGATCAGCGCCGCGAGATTCGAGCCGAGTTGATGGGCGACGTCGTAGTTGACCGCCGCGTCGCCCAGCGCGCCGCACACGCCGACCACGAACAGCACTCGCCGCGCATGATCGATCAGCAGACGCACGGCGATGCGCCGATGCCCGGAGCCGAACAGCGAGAACATGATCAGACAGATCGCCGAAAACACCGCCCCCGCGACGATCGCATACGCGACCACCATGCCGAGCGTGCGGCCGAGCGCATCGGGCATGGCGCGCACGAACAGCAGCGCGGCGACGAAAGCGATGATCCACGGGCCGACGCGGCGCAGCGCGAAAATCAGCAACTCACGCGTGGTCGGATTCGGCTGCAGTCCCATGACGATGCCGAAACGCCGGTACAGCCGGTGTTGCAGATAGATCAGCGCGCCGGCGCACGCGCCCCAGCCGATCAGCATGCCGAGCATGGTCAGCAGAATGCGGCCGAAGCTCTCCTGTCCCTGCCCCGACACGATCGTGTAGAGCTCGTTGCCGGCCGCGTTGAAGCGTCCGCCCCAATAGCGCACCGGCGTGCGGCCTTGATGGACATCGGATTCGAACGACGCAATGCCCGACGCGATTGCGCCGAGCAAGCCAGGACTCGGTTGCACCGGCGGAGGCGGGGCGACGTTCTGCGAAACCTCGCGCAATTTCTTGAGTTGGGCGACGAGCGCGGTACGTTGCCGGTCGTTGTCGAGCGTGGAGATCACGCTGTCGAGCGAGCGCGCCAGTTCGGCCTGGCTTGCGGGCGACGGTGCCGAAGCGGCGTCGGCAGCGGAAGCGCCCGAAGCCGCCACGGCCGCGGCTGGCGCCACCGTTGCGCTGTTGATCAGGCTTTGCAAAGCCGGAATGACCGGCGTGCTGGTACCGGCGCCGGCGGCGGCTAGCGCGTTCCCGGGCAGCCAGCCGACGCAGAGGATCAGCGCGACGCAGAACGCGACGATCCATGCACCGGGCCTGGCGCCGAACCGCGCCATAAACGGCGCGCGCACACGCGGCTGCGCGGCGCGAGCGCTTTCAGCGGTGGCAAGATGAACGACTGCATGGGTCGCGGGCTGCCCGCCGCTGGACGGCGCAGCCTCGGACTCACGCCGCGACGGGCATGACTGCATGGCAATCCGTAGGAAAACGGGAGACGCCAAGTTTAGCCGCAGTTTTACCCGGCGCGCCCGGACATGCGTAACCGAATGTTAGGACGCTTGCGCAATTCGCGGGGATGCCTATTCGCCCGGAACTCGCTGGACGGCGAACCCGCAGCGAGTCTTGCGGTGCCGGCGCGCCGGCCTTGCAGATCACCGCATCGGCGATTCATGCCAGCGCGCTCGCTGCAACACGTTGCGTTGCGCCGCGCGCCGGCCACGAAAAATCAGCGACTCAATACGCCACGGTCGCAATCTGATGGACGAAACGGCCCTGTTCCAGTTCGTCGACGAACGCAATCGCGTAGTCTTCCGCGGAGATGCTGCTGTTGCCCGCAGCGTCGGCGATCAACGTATTCGCGCCGGTGCGGAACGTGCCCGTGCGCTCGCCCGGTGCGATCAGCGCGGCAGGCGCGAAGAACGTCCAGTCGAGATCGGTGACCGTGCGGTAGTAGCCGAGTGCGTCGCGATGCGCAAGTGCGATCGCCTTGTATGCGTCAGGGAAGCCGGCCGTGTCGACCAGTTGCTTGCCGGGCGCCACTTCCAGCGAGCCCGCGCCGCCCACCACCACGAGGCGCTTCAAACCGGCCGCGCGCACGCCTTCGACCAGCGCCTTGGTCGCGTCGCTCAAGGTCGCGAGGTTGTCTTGCGGCGGAGCGTAGGCGCTCGCCACCACGTCGTGGCCGCGCACTGCCGCGCCGACGCTCGCGGCATCGAGCAAGTCGGCCTGCGCCGCATTCAGATTCGCCACGTCGCCCGGCACGCGCGCCGGATTGCGCGCCAACGCCGTGACCTGGTGCCCGCGCCGCGCCGCTTCAACGGCGATCCGCGAACCGACCATGCCGGTCGCGCCAAACAAGGCGATTTTCAGTTGTTTGCTCATGTGACTACTCCTGTTCCTGTGATTGGCCAATATGTAACCATTATGATTACATATATCGGGGGAAAAATAGGGGCTTTTGCCCCCGTCTGACTGGGCGCGTGTTTCAGGTGTCGTATCTAACCTGAACCCACGCCCTTCCTGCTGATTGATTACGACCTCGTCGTGGCGTCCATTTCTACGCTCGACGCTTGCGTTCCCGCTGCTTCTCGGAGCGCACTACGTCCGCGGTGGCGTCAGCCAGCGTACGCGCGCCGAGCGATGCTTCCATCGCCTGCTGCGCATCGCCGATGATACCGCGCAGCACGCCCTGAATATTGCGCCCCACCATGCACGCCGGATTCGGTTCCTCGCGATGCAGCGCGAACAATTGCGCATCGTCGACCGCGCGATACACGTCGAGCAACGTGATCTGCTCAGGCGTCTTCGCGAGCAACGCACCACCGCCCGCGCCAAGCTGCGACGTGGTGAGCCCCGCCTCGGCGAGCATTGCAAGCAGTCGACGGATCAGCACCGGATTCGTATTCACGCTGCCCGCGATCATGTCCGACGACAGCGGCACGCCCTCCTGCAACGACAGCAGCGCGAGCACGTGCACCGCAAATGCAAACCGGCTACTCGTATTCACAGCGAACCCGCCCGGCGACAATGTGTAACCATGGTAATTACATTTAATCCGGCTGTCAAACCGGTCGCCTTGCAGCAGCACAGTGTGGCCGGCATCTCACTTGTCCATCTGCTTTTGCGCATCGGCGGAATCGCCGGAGCTTGTGGAAGAGGCCGTGGCACTCGTCGTCGACGCCGAGTTTTGCGCCGACCAGTCCTGCAGCTTGCGCCCCGCGGTCTCGAGGCTCTGCCCGGTCAGCGACGCGGCCTTGCCGAGTTGCGCCTGGGTCGCACTGGCTGCGTTCTGCAGATTGGCCTGCGCCGTCGACGCGAGCGCGCCGGGGTCGATATTGATCGACGGCGACGAAGCGGATTGCAGGTTCTGCTCCGCGGCCGCCTTGGTCGCGTCGACCTGCTGGCCGACGTAGCTGGCCGCCTGATCGAGCTTCTGACCTGCGACCTGCGCGACGTCGTTGACCTTGCCCGCAACCTGCCCGGCCGTTGCGTCGTTCTTCTGACACGCGGCCAGTCCACCGAACACGACGGCCACGAAAGCGACGCGGCGCAGCAAAGATGAACGAATAGATGAAATCATGATTGGGTGTGAGCCGCTCAGGCGGCTTCAGTGTGGCGAAAACGCGCTCATGATACGCCGTTGCGGCAGAACGTCATGTCCCGCAGCGCACGAAACGCGATTCTCTACGAATTCGCAGTCATCCGCGAAAGACTGCATGAATTCCGTTTGATAGCGGCTTCAACGCAGCACGATCGCTGCTTCTTCAACGGCATAACGTGTGCGCCATGCAACCTCGAACCGATTGCACAACGCGTCGCAGTTCTGTCAACTGCGATGGAGTAGACTGCCTGAGCGTCTATGAACGTGAAGTCACGTTCGCTGTGTTCCGTTGATCAACTGGAGGCATACGATGGCGGCAAAGAAGATTCTGTTCCTGACCGGCGATTTCGCCGAGGATTACGAAACGATGGTGCCGTTCCAGGCACTGCAGGCAGTCGGCCATATCGTCGACGCGGTCTGTCCGAACAAGCGTGCGGGCGATCGCATCAAGACAGCCATCCACGATTTCGAAGGCGACCAGACCTACACCGAGAAGCCGGGTCATCAGTTCACGCTGAACGCTTCGTTCGACGATGCCGATCCGAGCCAGTACGACGCGCTCGCCATTGCTGGCGGCCGTGCTCCGGAGTATCTGCGGCTCAATCAGAAGGTGATCGAAATCGTCCGGCAATTCGCCGAAGCGGGCAAGCCGATCGCCGCTATCTGCCACGCAGCGCAACTGCTCGCCGCCGCCGACGTGATTCGCGGCAAACGTATTTCGGCTTATCCGGCCTGCGCGCCGGAAGTGAAACTGGCTGGGGGTGAATTTGCCGACATTCCGGTCGATGCCGCCATCACCGACGCCAACTTCGTGACCGCTCCGGCATGGCCCGCCCACCCTGAATGGCTGCGTCAATTCCTCGTGCTGCTCGGCACGCGGATCGAACTGTGAGCGGCTCCTAACCGCGTTGAGCCGATTCAGAATCGGCTCCCCATCACTCTGATTTGACGGCGAGCGCCATGCCTTCATGGCGCGGGACGCTCGCCTGAATGAATTATTCACTTAGCAATTGAGACTGGTCCGATTGTTCATGCACGAAGGCTTTCCTATAGTCGCTGCTCACTTGGGAGTGTCTTTCGATGGAACTGGTGGACTGGATCGTCGTCCTCGCCGTCATGCTGATGGCCATTACTTTTTTCTGCTCGCGCACGCCGGCCAACTGGTCGCGCGAGAACCGTGCACGTCGCCTCGCGGGCACGCGGCTGCTGCTCCAGGCGACATGTGCGATGTGGGTCGCGCTGCTGATCGTCGCGCGGGACCTGTTCATGATCGATGGGCTCGCCGGGTTGCACCCTTCGCCGCTTTTCGCGCTGACGGCCGTGTCGATGTTGATCCTCTGCGCGTGTTACTGGTCGATTCGCGGCAGCAGGCTGCTTAAAGCACGGCAGTTGTTTACGGCGCATTGAGCGGGCGTTTGCTGGCTTATGCCTATCCAGTGCTCCAGCGCCGAAGCCAGTCGTGACAAGCCGCATAGGCCGCATAACCAGCATAAGCCGCGCTGACCCCGCCTGCGATCCCGCCGCAGAGCGACGGACCCGCCAACTCAAGCGCAACCAGGCGCAACACTTGTACCGCTATCGCGTACCAGTCTGCTGTGGCTGTGCGGCATCGGCGGAATGCGCAGCCGTGCTGCCGCTCGCACGGTTCATGTCACGGCGCTCCAGATTAGCCCGCCAGTCGCGCATCTCGCCCTTTTCCTGAGCATGACCCACTTCCGCCGGAGTAACGGCAAGCGCCCCGGCAGCCGGCTCGACATGGCGGATGCCCGCTTCGGGCAACGACAGATAAAACGTCGTGCCCACGCCCTCTTTCGACTCTGCCCACACCCGTCCACCGTGCCTCTCGACCACCCGCCGCACCAGCGCAAGGCCGATCCCTTCGCCCGCCGTCGTATTGCCGTGCAGCCGCTGAAACGCATTGAACAGACGCGGCAGCGCGACTTCAGGAATGCCCTGGCCGTTATCCCGCACGTAAAAAATCCGTAACGACTGAACACCTGGCGGCGCCATCGTCGTGCCGATTTCGATTCGTCCATCGCGCGCGGGGTCCAGATAATTCACCGCGTTGCCCACCAGATTCGCGAACGCCTGTTCAAGCGCCGTGGGGTCGCCCCACACAGCCGGTAATTCGTCGACCCGCACCTGCGCACGCCTGGCCCGGACCGACCCCTGCATGGCGTCGACCACGCGCTGCACGATATCGCGCACCTCCACCCTTTGCCGCCGATATTCGACGCGGCCAACCCGCGACAGCCGCAACAACGCGTCGATGATGTGCGACGCACGCAGCACGGCAGTCTGCAAATAATGCAGCGCTTCGCCGATGTCCTCGTCGATCACCCGCTCGATGCGCTGCCGCGTCGCCACCGCCAGCGACGACTCCCGAACCGCCGCGCGCAACTCATCGCCCGCACGGATCAGCTCCTTCGAGAAGCCTTGCAGGTTCACCAGCGGCGCGCGCAGATCGTGCGAGACGCTGTAAATGAACATCTCGTTTTCCTGAGTCTGTTGCCGCAGGGTTTCGTTGATTCGCGCGAGTTCGCCGGCGCGGCGCGTGAGATCGGCCTGGAAACGCGCCTGGATACGTTCGGCCTCGAGCAGCCGCCGGCTGGTCTCATGCAAGGTCTGGTCGAGACGCGCGATTTCATCGTGGCCGGCACTGATGGGCGCCAGCGGTTCATTGCCCGCGAGGCGTCCGGCGTTGTCCGACAGTATTGCGAGCCGGCCCCGCACGCCGCGCGTGAACAGCCAGAAGGCCAGCGCGACGAACAGCAGCGAGCTGAGCGCGGCGGCAACGATCAGCGTTTGCTGCCGTTCACGCGCTTCGTCCGCGACACTTGAGCGAAGCGTGTCGAGGCGCCGCTCCTCCGTCTGGAACGCGGCCGCCTGCAAACGGAAACGATCGAGCACCTCGGCTTCCGCGAGATCCTGAAAACGGTCAACCACATCGCGCCGGCGCCCGGCATGCAGCATGTCTTCGATCCGGTCCGACCATTGGCGATAAGCCTGCACTTCCTGGCGCATCTGCGCCACGCGTTCGACCTGCGCGGGATTATCGGCGACCAGTTCGGCCAGTTGATCGATGCGACGGTCCACATCCATCCACACCGCGACCGGCGTGGTGAAATGCGTGTCGTGGGCGAGCACCGCACCGCGCAGCGCAACGGATTCGCCCATCACCGGATCGAGAATCGCGGCGGTCTGGCGCAGCACTTCTTCACTATGGATCGCCCAGCGCTCCGCCAAAGCCGCGTCGGACTGCGCCTTCACCAGTCCGGACAACAACGCCAATTCGAACAGCGCGGGAATGGCGATCAGCAACAGGCCTTTGGTGGTCAGTCTCATGCGCTTCGCATAGGGTCGAGGGCCAGCGGGATCGGGTCCGGGAACGGCACATTATGTCGGCGATTTAACCGGAAACAAAGCGACGTTGTCGTCGACCTGCCACTGCCAACCAGCCTTGGTAAAACACGCTTATTGGCGTCCATAGCGTCAGGTTTTTGAATTAAATGTAATTAAAATCGAATAATTCGCCCTTTACTGGATCACGCAAAACGACACTCGAAATTTGTGCACTATAACTGTGCTTTTTAATGCCTTTTTACGGTGCATGATTAATTACAGTAAATGTGCAACAGCTAACCAGGGTGCATAAGAAATTCCATCCCGGTGCCGGTTTGCACCTCATCGACGCTCATCGGCACAAGTTTGGCCCACTTCTTGCATTCATTGCCCGTTTTTTTGGCATAAGCGGGACACATCGATGGAAAGTCTTAAAACCGGCACCGATACCCTCTTCCTGCTGCTAGGCGCAGTGATGGTGCTCGCCATGCATGCAGGATTCGCGTTTCTCGAACTCGGCACGGTCCGCAAGAAAAACCAGGTCAATGCGCTCGTCAAGATCCTCGTGGATTTTTCAGTGTCGACCATCGCGTATTTCTTTATCGGCTACACGATCGCCTACGGCGTGCAGTTCTTCGGCAGCGCCGAATCGCTGTCCGCGCACAACGGCTATGCGCTGGTGCGCTTCTTCTTCCTGCTGACCTTCGCCGCCGCGATTCCGGCGATCGTGTCGGGAGGCATCGCGGAGCGTTCGAAATTCAATCCGCAACTGTTCGCGACCTTCGTGCTGGTTGGTTTCATCTACCCGTTCTTCGAAGGGATCGCGTGGAACGGACGCTTCGGCATTCAGAACTGGCTTCAGCAGGCGTTCGGCGCGCAGTTTCACGACTTCGCCGGCTCCGTGGTCGTGCACGCGTTCGGCGGCTGGGTCGCGTTGCCGGCCGTGCTGCTGCTCGGCGCGCGGCATGGACGTTATCACCGCGATGGCGGGATCGCCGCGCATCCGCCGTCGAACATTCCGTTTCTCGCGCTGGGCGCCTGGGTGCTGACGGTCGGCTGGTTCGGCTTCAACGTGATGAGCGCGCAGACCGTCGACAAGATCAGCGGCCTCGTCGCGGTCAATTCGCTGATGGCGATGGTCGGCGGCACGCTGACCGCGTGGCTCGCCGGTCGCAACGACCCCGGCTTCACCTATAACGGTCCGCTGGCCGGTCTGGTTGCCGTGTGCGCCGGCTCCGACGTGATGCATCCGCTCGGCGCACTGGTGACGGGCGGTATCGCGGGCGCGCTGTTCGTCTATATGTTCACGTGCGTGCAGAACCGCTGGCGTATCGACGACGTGCTCGGCGTGTGGCCGCTGCACGGCCTGTGCGGTGCGTGGGGCGGCATTGCGGCGGGCATTTTCGGTCTGCGCGCGCTCGGCGGGATGGGCGGCGTCGCCTTCGGTTCGCAGGTCATCGGCACGCTCGGCGGGATCGCCGTCGCTCTGCTCGGCGGCACGGCCGTGTACGGCGCGATTCGCCTGACCGTGGGTCTGAGGCTCGATCAGGAAGACGAGTACAACGGCGCGGATCTGTCGATCCACAAGATTTCGGCGACGTCGGAGTAAGTCGCGCGCGCCCAGCCCGGACACTGGAGCGGGTAGGGATTGGCTGGTCGCGCGCCGGACCCGGCGCGCGACGCCGGGCTTTGCAGGCTCCGCCCGGGCTCCTGCCAACGGCTCGCGCCGACACAAACCACCCGCGCGAGGGCCTTCTTCACGCGCCCTGACCTGTCCCTCCATATCCGCGCCGATGTTAGACTTGCGCGCTGGAGATGGCATTCTCCATTAACCGCCCTCGTGGCTGATGATGCCTGCTTCGCCCGGACACCCATGGACGCGGCATCGCGCGCCCGCCCGGTCCGGTTCGTCGACCCTCCGGTTCTGTCAGGCTTTTCCCATGTATTGGTCCTTCCTTGCAGTCGCTATTGGCGGTGCGCTCGGCTCGTTGTTTCGCTGGTTTCTCGGCATCCGCCTGAATGGCATTTTTAGCGGCTTGCCGCTCGGCACGTTGGCCGCCAACGTGATTGCCGGCTACATCATCGGGGTCGCGGTCGCAGGCTTTGCCCGCGCGCCGCAAATCGCACCGGAATGGCGGCTTTTCGTCATTACCGGCCTGATGGGCGGCTTGTCCACTTTTTCGACCTTTTCGGCTGAAGTCGTGCAGCGCCTGCAGGACGGCCGGCTCGGCTGGGCTGCGGGCGAAGTCGCGATTCACGTGAGCGCGTCGCTGGTCATGACGATTCTGGGCATTGCAACCGTGTCGTTGCTGTCGCGCTAACGCGCTGGCAGCGGCAACGCAAACGGAGCGCGCCTCGCTCTCGCTCAAATCAGCGCTGAGCCGGGGCTGCGCGCAAGCCAAAACGCCAGGCGAAAAAAAAGGCGTCACGTTGCCGTGACGCCTTAAAAAGTTCTAGCCATTCCGAGGGCCGTGCTAGAACCTGAGAGACGGGATTCGACAGTTAGAGCGCAATGCGGCCCTAACTACAGACGGTGACATGGAATTGTGAAGACAATCGACACAAACGGAGTCACGGTGAATTCAAATTCTTTAAACAAATCGGAATCTGAAAGCGTCTTTCGAAATGAGATTCCATTTTTTATGCTTATGCTGACTAAGTCAAGCAAAATCTAAAAAGCGTAATTCGTAACGGAAAAATATTCCGATACAATGAATGTTCTGATGAAAAACGGAATCAGCACCCCCGGCCGGGGTGACTGGCGGCCTGCTGTGGCATCGTCATCAGCAGATTGCAAACGAATAATTTGAAATACAGTTCCAAAAAAATCACATGAACCCACCCGTTCGCCCTGCCACTCCCGCAGACGTGACCAAGGAAAAAGACGGCTCCAGCGACGAAGTCACCGCGCTAGCCCGTGGTCTGACCGTCCTGCGTTCGGTCGCGGCGGCCGACGCGCCGCTCAGCAATCGTGAACTGACCGAACTGACCGGCATCCCCAAACCGACGGTATCGCGCATCACGGCGACTCTGGTTGGCGCCGGCTTCCTGTTCAGACTGCCGGACAGCGAGCGTTTCGTGCTGACCTCATCGGTGCTGGAGTTGAGCAACGGTTTTCTGCGCAACTTCGACATTCGCGCCCGCGCGCGGCCCTTCCTGATCGAACTGGCCGAACGTACGTCGTTGTCGGTTCACCTCGCCGTGCGGGATCGCTTCGACATGGTGGTGATCGACGCGATCCGGCCTCGGTCGGCGGTCCTCGTGTCGCGCCTTGAAATCGGCTCGCGGATGAATCTTAGCCGCACGGCGGTGGGCCGCGCGTACCTGGCCGCCCTCGCCGAATCCGAACGCGACAAGTTGCTGATTGGCCTTCAGGCAGCGGAAGGCGACGACTGGGGTCATATCGGCAGCCGGCTGGAAAGCGCGTTGCAGGAGACCATCGAACAGGGGTTCGCGATCGCCACGGGCGAGTGGTACAACGGCCTGAACGCGATCGCGCTAGGTTTCGTCGGGCCCTCCGGCGAGCGCTACGCCGTCAATTGCGGCGGCTCGGCGGATCAGTGTCCGCGTGACTGGCTGATCTCGCGCGCTGCGCCGGCGTTGCTTGAATGCATCAGCAAAATCGTTCTCGAAATAGGCGGCACGCCGGGGCGTCGACTCGACAACTGAAGCACCCGCGGGCTTGCCGGTCGGTGGCCACTGGAATGCCCGTCGCCGTGGCAGTACATCCTGTAACCTTTGTAATCAAAAGAAAAATACACAGGTGGACTGTTACGGACGGCACAACGTAGGATCATGCGTTTTCCGTCGCGCGGAGCGTATGTCCGATGGGTTCCAGCCGGGGGCGAATATCCCGACAGGGTGAAGAATAGCCACGCTGACAACCCCGGCAAAGCTGCGTGAATAACGCATTGCGTTAACATCTCTGCCCCGCGCGTCGGGTAGCATCGCGCTAAAAAACGCGCGCTGCGTCCGCTGTCACCAACAACTGCCTGTCATGCCACCCGCGTGCCAGTCCGCCGAACCTCGGTTCCCGCTGGACTGCGCGAGCGGCTCACATCAAAGCCTGCCACCTGACCGAACCGATGGACGAACAACAAAAGCATTCGGAAACTTCACATCCCGCCGACCAGGCTTCCCAATCGCGCCCCAACGGCGCTGCGGCCGGCAAGCCAGGCGATCCGCGTGGCCCAGTGAAGCGGCACCGGGGCCGCACTATTGCATTGATCGTTGCTGCGCTGGTCATCGTCGGTGTCGTGCTGTGGCGCTGGCACCCGTGGGGCGGTCCTGGCGCAGCAGGCGGGGCGTCCGAGGCACGCGGCGCGAGTGGTGCGAGTGGTGCAAGCGGCGCGCGCGCCGGTGGGCGCGGCGGCCGCGGCGGCATGGGCAACCTGCCGCAACCAGTTCACGTGGCGAGCGCCGTGCAAGGCGAAATGCCGGTCGTACTGACCGCGCTCGGCACCGTCACGCCGCTCGCCACCGTCACGGTGCTGCCGCAGTTGAGCGGTGTGTTGCAGGACGTCTATTTCAAGGAAGGCCAGATGGTCAAGAAGGGTGACGTGCTCGCCCAGATCGACCCGCGCCCTTACCAGATCTCGCTGGAAAATGCGCAAGGCACGCTGGTGCGTGACCAGGCGCTGCTGCAAACCGCGCGCCTCGACCTGAAGCGTTATCAGACGCTGCTCGCGCAGGACTCGATCGCGAGCCAGCAGGTCGATACGCAGGCCTCGCTGGTGCGTCAGTACGAAGGCACGGTGAAGTCCGACCAGGCAAGCATCGACAGCTTCAAGCTCGACCTCGTCTACGCGCGCATCACCGCGCCGGTGTCGGGACGGGTCGGCTTGCGCCAGGTCGATCCGGGTAACTACGTGACGTCCAACCTCGCGACCGGCATCGTCGTGATTACGCAATTGCAGCCCATCAGCGTGATCTTCACGACCTCCGAAGACAACCTGCAACAGATCATCCAGCACACGCAGAACGGCGAGCAGCTGTCGGCCACCGCTTATGACCGCGCGAATACCACGCCGCTCGAAGTCGGCTCGCTGAAGACGATGGACAACCAGATCGACACCACCACCGGCACGGTGCGGCTGCGTGCGCTCTTCAACAACAACGACAGCAAGCTGTTCCCGAATCAGTTCGTGAACACGCGCCTGCTGGTCGATACGATCAAGGACGCGGTGATCGTGCCGACCACGGCCGTGCTCAATGGCTCGATGGGTCAGTTCGTGTATGTCGTAAAGCCGGATAACACCGTCACGGTGCGTCAGGTCAAGATCGGCCCGGTGGACGGCGAGCGCACCAGTATCCAGTCCGGTTTGCAGGTCGGCGAGCGCGTGGTGATCGACGGTTCGGACCGTCTGCGCGAAGGCGCGAAGATCACCATTCCGGCAGATCGTCCGCGTGGCGCGTCGGGTGCGCATGGCGCGCACGCCGGCAGTGGCGCGTGGGCCGCCGGTGCGTCGGGCGCTTCGGGCGCGCACGGCCATCGTCACAAACGCGACGCGCAAGCTTCCGAATAAAGGCACGGCACTTACCGCATGAATCCATCCCGCGCTTTTATTCTGCGTCCCGTCGGCACTGCGCTGCTGATGGCGGCGATCATGCTGGTCGGTCTCGTCGCGCTGCGCTTTTTGCCGCTGTCGGCGCTGCCCGAGGTCGACTACCCGACGATCCAGGTGCAGACCTTCTATCCGGGCGCAAGCCCGGACGTGATGACGTCGTCGGTCACTGCGCCGCTCGAACGGCAGTTCGGGCAAATGCCGTCGCTCAATCAGATGTCGTCGCAAAGCTCGGCCGGCTCGTCGATCATCACGCTGCAATTCAGTCTCGACCTGCCGCTCGACATCGCCGAGCAGGAAGTCCAGGCCGCAATCAATGCGGCCGGCAACCTGCTGCCGTCGGACCTGCCCGCGCCGCCTATCTACGCGAAGGTCAACCCGGCCGACGCGCCGATCATCACCCTCGCGATCACGTCGCCCACCCTGCCAATGACCCAGGTGCAGGACATGGCCGACACGCGTCTCGCGCAGAAAATCTCGCAGGTCGCGGGCGTGGGTCTGGTCAGTCTGTCGGGCGGCCAGCGCCCCGCGGTGCGCATCCAGGCGAACCCGCGTGCGCTCGCCGCCTACGGCCTGAATCTGGACGATCTGCGCACCACGATTTCGAACCTGAACGTCAACACGCCGAAGGGTAACTTCGACGGCCCGACGCGCAACTACACGATCAACTCGAACGACCAGCTCACCGACGCCGACCAGTACAAGAGCGCCGTGATCGCGTACAAGAACGGCCGTCCGGTGATGCTGACCGACGTCGCCAACATCGTTCAGGGCGCGGAAAACACCAAGCTCGGCGCATGGGTCGACAACACGCCGGCCATCATCCTGAACGTGCAGCGCCAGCCGGGCGCGAACGTGATCCAGGTGGTGGACAGCATCAAGGCCTTGCTGCCGCAGTTGCAGCAGTCGCTGCCCGCCGCGCTCGACGTGCGCATCGTCACCGACCGCACCACCACGATCCGCGCGTCCGTGCGCGACGTGCAGTTCGAACTGGCGATGTCGGTCGTGCTGGTCGTGCTGGTGATGTACCTGTTCCTCGCCAACGTCTACGCGACCATCATTCCGAGTCTGTCGGTGCCGCTGTCGCTGATCGGCACGCTCGCGGTGATGTACCTGTGCGGCTTCTCGCTGGACAACCTGTCGTTGATGGCGCTGACCATCGCGACCGGCTTCGTGGTCGACGACGCAATCGTGATGATCGAAAACATCGCGCGCTATGTCGAGGAAGGCGAGGAACCGCTCGAAGCTGCGTTGAAGGGCTCGAAGCAGATCGGCTTCACGATCATTTCGCTGACCGTCTCGCTGATCGCCGTGCTGATCCCGCTACTGTTCATGGGTGACGTGGTCGGCCGCCTGTTCCACGAATTCGCGATCACGCTCGCCGTGACCATCGTGATTTCGGCGGTGGTCTCGCTGACGCTCGTGCCGATGATGTGCGCGAAGCTGCTGCGCCACACGCCGCCGCATGAAAGCCACCGCTTCGAAGCAAAGGCACACCGCGCGATCGACTGGGTGATCGCGCGCTATGCAGTCGCACTCACGTGGGTGCTGAACCGGCAACGCTCCACGCTGTTCGTCGGCCTGCTCACGCTGGTGCTGACCGCGGTGCTCTACATTTACATTCCGAAGGGCTTCTTCCCGGTGCAGGACACCGGTGTGATCCAGGCGATCACGCAGGCGCCGCAATCGGTGTCGTATGCGTCGATGGCCGAGCGGCAGCAGGCGCTCGCCGCGCAGATCCTGAAGAACCCGGACGTGGAAAGCCTGACATCGTTCATCGGCGTGGACGGCAGCAATATCACGCTGAACAGCGGCCGCATGCTGATCAACCTGAAGCCGCGCGACGACCGCAGCAACACCGCGAGCGAAGTGATCCGGCAATTGCAGCGTGACGTCGCGCACATTCCGGGCGCGTCGCTGTACATGCAGCCGGTACAGGATCTGACCATCGACTCGACGGTCAGCCCGACGCAGTACCAGTTCATGCTGACCGACCCGAACATCAGTGAATTCACGACGTGGGTGCCGAAACTGATCGAGCGGCTGGAGCAGTCGCCCGCGCTCGCAGACGTCGCGACCGATCTGCAGGACAACGGCCAGTCGGTGTTCATCGAGATCGACCGCGCGACCGCGTCGCGCTTCGGCATTACGCCAGCCACGATCGACAGTGCGCTGTACGACGCGTTCGGCCAACGGATCATCTCGACCATCTTCACGCAATCGAACCAGTACCGGGTGATTCTCGAAGCGTTGCCGGAGATGCAGCACTACACCGACTCGCTGAATTCGATCTACCTGCCCTCTTCCACGTCGACGACCGGCCAGGTGCCGCTGTCGTCGATCGCGAAGTTCATCGAGAAACCCGCGCCGCTGCTGGTCACGCACCTGAGCCAGTTCCCGGCCACTACCGTGTCGTTCAACCTCGCGCCCGGCTCGTCGCTCGGCGCGGCAGTCAAGGCGATCGACCAGGCGCAGAAGGACATCGGCTTGCCGGCGTCGTTCCAGACGCGTTATCAGGGTGCGGCGCTGGCCTTCCAGGCATCGCTGTCGAACGAGCTGTTCCTGATTCTGGCGGCTATCGTCACGATGTATATCGTGCTCGGCGTGCTGTACGAGAGCTTCATTCACCCAATCACGATTCTGTCGACGCTGCCTTCAGCGGGCGTCGGCGCGCTGCTCGCGTTGCTGATTACCGGGCACGATCTCGACATCATCGGCATTATCGGCATCGTGCTGCTGATCGGTATCGTGAAGAAGAACGCGATCATGATGATCGACTTCGCGCTCTACGCCGAGCGCGAGGAAGGCAAGCCGCCGCGCGAAGCGATCTACCAGGCGTGTCTGCTGCGTTTCCGGCCGATCCTGATGACCACGCTCGCCGCGTTGCTCGGCGCGCTGCCGCTGATGCTCGGCACCGGCGCCGGTTCCGAACTGCGCCGCCCGCTCGGTATCGCGATTGCGGGTGGGTTGATCGTCAGCCAGTTGCTGACGCTGTTCACCACGCCGGTCATCTATCTCGCGTTCGATTCGCTCGGCCGTCGCGCGCGTGAGCGCTTCAATCGCGGCAGGCCGCCCCACGACGCGACGCCGCCCGCTGCCGATCCAGGGAACTGACCGATGAACCTGTCGCGTCCGTTTATTTCCCGCCCGGTCGCCACCACGTTGCTGGCGATCGGCATCGCGCTGGCCGGCGTGTTCGCGTTCACGAAGCTGCCGGTCGCTCCGCTGCCGCAGGTCGACTTCCCGACCATCTCGGTTCAGGCCTCGTTGCCGGGCGGGAGCCCGGAGACGGTGGCCACGAGTGTCGCGAGTCCGCTCGAACGGCACCTCGGCTCGATTGCCGACGTCACCGAAATGACCTCGCAGAGTTCGGTCGGCTCGACGCGGATCACGATGCAGTTCGGTCTGAACCGCGATATCGACGGCGCCGCGCGTGACGTGCAGGCCGCCATCAACGCCGCGCGCGCCGATCTGCCCACCAGCCTGCGCAGCAACCCGACGTACCACAAGGTCAATCCGGCCGACGCGCCGATCCTGATTCTGGCGCTGACGTCGAACACGCTGACCGCCGGTCAGTTGTACGACTCGGCGGCGACTGTGCTGCAACAGTCGTTGTCGCAGGTGGACGGCGTCGGCGAAGTGGATGTGAACGGTTCGGCCAACCCGGCCGTGCGTGTCGAACTGGAGCCGAATGCGCTGTCGCACTACGGTATCGGTCTCGAAGACGTGCGCGCGGCGCTGGCCGCGGCGAATGCGAACAGCCCGAAAGGGTCGATTGAATTCGGCGCCAACCGCGTGCAGATCTATACCAACGACCAGGCGAGCAAGGCATCGCAATACAAGGACCTGGTCATCGCCTATCGCAACGGCGCGGCGGTCAAGCTGTCCGACATGGGCGAGGTGGTCGATTCGGTCGAGGATCTGCGCAATCTCGGCCTGTTCAACGGCAAGCACTCGGTGCTGGTGATCCTGTACCGCCAGCCGGGCGCCAACATCATCGACACGGTCGACCGCGTGAAGGCGATGCTGCCGCAACTGCATGCGTCGCTGCCCGCCGACGTCGACATCGCGCCAACCTCCGACCGCTCCATCACGATCCGCGCGTCGTTGAAAGATACCGAGCGCACGCTGATGATCGCCGTGGCGCTGGTGGTGATGGTCGTATTCCTGTTCCTACGCAACTGGCGCGCCACGCTGATTCCCACCGTGGCCGTGCCGATCTCGATCATCGGCACGTTCGGCGCGATGTACATGCTGGGCTTCTCGATCGACAACCTGTCGCTAATGGCGCTGACCATCGCGACCGGCTTCGTGGTCGACGACGCGATCGTGGTACTGGAGAACATCTCACGGCATATCGAGAACGGCGTGCCGCGCATGAAGGCCGCGTTCATCGGCGCACGCGAAGTCGGCTTCACGGTGCTGTCGATCAGCATCTCGCTGGTCGCCGTGTTCCTGCCCATCCTGCTGATGGGCGGCATTGTCGGCCGGCTGTTCCGCGAGTTCGCGCTGACGTTGTCGCTGGCTATCGGCGTGTCGCTGATCGTCTCCCTCACGCTCACGCCAATGATGTGTTCGCGCCTGCTGCGAGAGCATCACGAGAAACAGGAAGAAGGCCGCTTCGGACGCTGGCTCGAACGCGGCTTCATGTGGCTGCAGCGCGGCTACGAGCGCTCGCTCGGCTGGGCGCTGGCGCATCCGAAGCTGATCGTGACGATCCTGTTGCTGACCATCGGCCTGAACGTCTGGCTGTATATCATCATCCCGAAGGGCTTTTTCCCGCAGCAGGACACCGGGCGGCTCGTCGGCGGCATCCAGGCCGACCAGAGCACGTCGTTCCAGGCGATGAAGGGCAAGTTCGCGCAGATGATGGACATCGTCGGCAAGAATCCCGCCGTCGAAAGCGTGGTCGGCTTCACCGGCGGCCGGCAGACCAACTCGGGTTTCATGTTCGTGTCGCTGAAATCGAAAAGCGAGCGCAAGCTCTCCGCCGATGAAGTGATCCAGCAACTGCGCGCGCCGCTCGGCGACGTGGCCGGTGCGCGCACGTTCCTGCAAGCGGTGCAGGACATTCGCGTCGGCGGACGGCAATCGAACGCGCAGTACCAGTTCACGCTGCTTGCCGACTCGACGCCCGACCTGTACCTGTGGGGGCCCAAGCTGACCGAAGCGCTGCAGGCGCGCCCCGAACTCGCGGACGTGAACTCCGACCAGCAGCAAGGCGGCCTCGAAGCGATGGTGACGATCGACCGCGCGACCGCGTCGCGCGTGGGCATCAAGCCCGCGCAGATCGACAACACGCTGTACGACGCGTTCGGCCAGCGTCAGGTGTCGACGATCTACAACCCGCTGAATCAGTATCACGTCGTGATGGAAGTCGCGCCGCGATACTGGCAAAGCCCGGAAATGCTGAACCAGATTTACATCAGTACGTCGGGCGGCAGCGCGAGCGGCGCGCAGACCACCAATGCGCCGGCGGGCACGGTAACCACCACGCCGACTACCTCGACCACGACCAGCGCGTCGTCGGGCGGCGCGGCGGGCACCACGGCCACGAGCGCGGCCAGCATTGCAGCCGACTCCGCGCGCAATCAGGCGATCAACTCGATTGCGGCGAGCGGCAAGTCGAGTGCGTCGTCGGGCTCGGCCGTGTCCACGTCGAAAGAAACGATGGTGCCGTTGTCGGCCATCGCGAGCTTCGGGCCGGGCACGACGCCGCTGTCGGTGAATCACCAGAGCCAGTTCGTCGCGTCGACGATCTCGTTCAATCTGCCGCCGGGCGTGTCCTTGTCCACGGCGACTGCGGCGATTTACGACACGATGGCGCAGATCGGCATGCCGGGCACGATACACGGCAGCTTCCAGGGCACCGCGCAGGCATTCCAGCAGTCGATGTCCGACCAGCCGATCCTGATCCTCGCCGCGCTCGCGGCGGTGTATATCGTGCTGGGGATGCTGTACGAGAGCTACATCCACCCGCTGACCATTCTGTCGACCCTGCCGTCAGCCGGTGTCGGCGCGTTGCTCGCGCTGCTGCTGTTTCACACCGAGTTCAGCATCATTGCGCTGATCGGCGTGATTCTGCTGATCGGTATCGTGAAGAAGAACGCGATCATGATGGTGGACTTCGCGATCGAAGCGTCGCGCCAGGGGCTGTCGTCGCGTGAGGCGATTTTCCAGGCGTGTCTGCTGCGCTTCCGGCCGATCATGATGACCACGTTCGCCGCGCTGCTCGGCGCATTGCCGCTGGCGTTCGGCAGCGGCGAAGGCGCGGAATTGCGGGCTCCGCTTGGTATCGCGATCGTGGGGGGATTGATCGTGAGCCAGATGCTCACGCTTTACACGACGCCGGTCGTCTATCTGTACATGGACCGGGTTCGCGTGAGGTGGGAGTCGAGGAAAGCACGCAGATCGGGCATTGCGCCGTCTGCGTAACGTGATGCTCGGGTGAGCACCATGTTCAATTGCGTCGTGGGTTGTGCTGGCAGTGAGCGGTCAGCACCAGGCAGTAAGCAGTAAGCACAACCCGCGAGCGCGACTCAACGCGCGCTCGCCGCGCAAAACACCTCGCTCAAAGCTTCTGGTCTATCGCCAGCAAGAAGATCCGCTGCCATTGGCGCGCTTGCCGCTCGCTCTGCATCGGCACGAGCCAGTCGCTATGGCGGGGGTCTTTGACGTGCACCGCAAGCTTCCATTCGCCGCCTGGGTTCTGCGCCTCGGCCCCACGCAGATCGGCAAAGATATAAGCGCCCTGCTCCGCGCCAAGCCGGATCTCACACAAGCGCTTGCCCGCCGCGAGCCGTACCTCGCCCCAGCTTCCGTTCAGTTCGTGAGTCCAGTCGCCGTCGCGGACATTCGGCGCGACTTCCTTGCGGCGGCGCCACCAATACGCCAGCGCGGCAATTACCAGTAACGCGACGACAATCGCCACGCCAACCGCAACGGCCAAGCCAAAAGACGCCTCGAGGGCGTAGAACGCTCGCACTGCGCCATACACCAGCGCGATCAACGCGGCCAAAGCAACAATAATCGGCATCGCAAGCTCACCAGACAAAAAAACTTAGCCTAGCACGAGCGATAGCGGATCGACGTGCAATGCCGGCTCATACGCCGCGCAAAAAGCCATTGCCGGAAACGGCCACGCGTGAGCCACGCACGGGCCCCAAGCGGGCCATACGCGCCATACTTGAGCCCCTACGCGACGACCACACGCATCGCCTGCCCGAACCTGGCGTCGGCGTACCAGCGCGTTATTGTTTATGCGTCTCCGCCCAATCCTTCACCGCCTTCAACGTATTTTCGACGTGCTTCTCCGGCGACAGGCTCGTGTACTCATAGATGATCTTGCCGTCCGGCGCGATCACGTATGACACGCGATTGGCCATCGAGTTATGCAGCGGCATGCCGGCATCGTACGCGCCGATCACTTTCGAATCGGCGTCCGCGGCGACCGGGAATTTGCTGCGGCATTCGCTCACGGAAAACTTCGTCAGCGTGTCGATGTTGTCGTGCGATACGCCGATCACCGTTGCGCCATATTTCTTGTATTCGTCGACTGCATCGGCGAATTCATGGGCTTCGATCGTGCAGCCCTTGGTGAAAGCCGCCGGGTAGAAATACACCACGACCGGCCCTTTCTTCAGCTCATCGGCGAGCGAATACGTGTACGTCTTGCCGCCCAGCGAAGCCTGCGTGGTGAAGGTCGGCGCTTCGTCGCCAGGCTTGAGCGTCGCCGAGGCCGTCAACGAAAACATCGCGAATCCGGCCGACATCACCGCGGCCAACGCTGCCGATCTGATTTTCCTTTTCATCTGTTGCTCCTCTGTGCGTGAATGCTCGCGCGTCGTCCAATGAATAGGGGGAGGCGGCTCCGGTAGACAAGCCAGCCACCTCTGCCCGCTATTGGAACACGGACGCACGGAATGCGTACACGCCGGCAACCGGAACGCGCAACGCAAACGGGGGGCGCGATGCACGCGCCCCCCGTTGATGATCACTTGTCAGCCTGCAGAAAGCCGCCTGATGTCGAGCGTCAGACCGCCACTTCTGCGATATGCGCGCCGAACCAGGCCGCTGCGGAGAGATTCAACTCCGACAGCACATCGGGCGTCAGCGCCTCGAAGCCGGCCGGCGCGTCGTGGCCAGGCGCGAGCGACGCCGCATCGCCCTCTTCAGCCGCTTCGGCCAGACGCAGCAGCGCGCCAAGCGCGCCATTGCGCAGCACGATCGCATCGCGAATCTGCGGCGCGAGGCCGAGCTTGTCCAGCACCTCGCACGGCGTACTGCCGAGCACCACGTGGACCAGCGAGAAGATGCCGGTCATGAACGCGGCATCGGCGAAATCTTCATCTGACGGACGCAGCCAGTTCGCGGCCAGCTCCATGAAGCGCGAACGCGTGCCGGCCAGTTGCACCAGCGGATCGGCGCTCCACGGCAGATCGCCGCCGTCCGCGTAAAGCAGCAGTTGCGCCCAGCGCGCAATCTGCCGTGTGCCGGTGGCGATGATCGCCTCGCGCAGCGACGCAATCTTGCGCCCCAGCCCAAACGCACTCGAATTGACGAGGCGCAGCAGTTGCACCACTACGCTCGGATTCAGCTTCAGTTCGGCTTCCAGTTCGGCAATCCCGGCATCGCGCGACAACAGCGCCAGCAACCGCAGCAGACCCGGCCGCGACGAACGGTTGCGCGGCGCGACCAGTACCTGCGGCCGGGCGAAAAAGTAACCCTGGAACAGATCGAAGCCGAGTTCGCGCGCGAGCGCGAAGTCCTCGCGCGTTTCGACCTTCTCCGCGAGCAGCGTCTTGCCGTGGTTGCGCACCATGGAAGCCAGCTTGGCGAGCGTCTCGCGCCCGGTCTGCAGGAAATCGATCTTGACGATGTCGACGTAAGGCAGCGCGCCGATCAGTTCGTCCGACAGTTCGCTGACGTCGTCCAGCGCAATCAGAAAGCCCGCGCGCCGCAACTCGCCGAGCCGGCGCGCCAGATGCGCGTCGAACCGCACGGTCTCGAGGATTTCGAGCACGAAGCGATCGGGCGGCATCAGATGGACGATGTCGTTAAACAGCAGCGCCCGGTCCATGTTGACGAAGCCGCGATGATGGCCGAGCACCGAAGGCACGCCGATCCCGCCGATCGTGCGTGCGACGACCTGCGCGGTGGCCTGCGCATCGTCGCTGATTTCGGCGTAGTTATGCGCGCCGGCTCGAAACAGCAGTTCGTAGGCGTTGAGCGCACCGTCGCGATCGAGGATCGGCTGTCGGCCCAGGTAGACGAACTGCGTGATGGAGTCCGGTCCGGTGCCGTCGACAAGCGACTCAAGCACTTCGATGTGCCGGGGTGGGATCCTGGCAATATGACGTTCGGACATGGATCATCGGTGCAAGTGTTCGGAAAAGCTACGCAGCAGCGACGTCACGGCCGACACTGCACAACAGGTTTGCCGTATTAACGGACGCGAAGCGCTGCCACTTTAACCGAATCGACCCTGGGACGGTGCCGCAACGCCGGCCGACTTCCTTACCGACTTCCTTACCCGTTGTTTTTTACAGTTTTTTGCAGTAGTCGCTAAAGATTTATCCACGCGAGTCGTTATCTCGTTCTGATGGGGCGGTTTGATACCTCTCGCCCGCCCGACCGGCGGAACACGAGCCGCCTGCCTGCAGACGAATACAGGTTGCCAGCGATAAACATGGAAGCGAACAGGATCACCGCCCCCCACCGGGGCCCCGTGCGCACGGTCATGGACCGGCTTCGTGCGTTCGGCCGGCGCGAGGACGTCATACCGCAGACCGGCGTAAGCCAAGCTGCGCAACTTGAACAGGTGGTCGGCGCGGTCGACCTGCTGGCGCATGTGGACGACGCATTGCGCTTCATTTACGTCTCCGATGCGAGTCTGCGCTTCATCGGCTATCACCGTGAGTATCTCGAGACGATCACGCTGCACGATCTGGTCGCGCCCGCCGATGTGGCGAGCCTCGACGCATTGCTCGTGCTGGCCGCCGCTTCGGGCAACGTCGAGAAGGCCACGCTCGGGCTGATCAAATCGCTCACCTATCCGATCACCGTCGAGTTGCGCGTGGTGCGCAGCAACCATAACGGTATCGACGGCTATGCGATTGCCGCATTCGACGTGTCGGCCTGGCGCGCCACCGAAGAACGTCTGACCCAGGCGCTGCATCTGGACCGTCTCACCAACCTTCCCAATCAATCCGCGCTGATTCCCGCGCTGCTCGATGCACAACGCCAGGCCGACGCGCATGGCACGCCGGCTGCGCTGCTGCTGCTCGACCTCGACGGCTATCAGCGGGTGAACCGCGCGCTCGGCTACGACGCTGGCGACGAGATGCT
This sequence comes from Paraburkholderia metrosideri, assembly GCF_904848625.1. Taxonomy (GTDB): domain Bacteria; phylum Pseudomonadota; class Gammaproteobacteria; order Burkholderiales; family Burkholderiaceae; genus Paraburkholderia; species Paraburkholderia metrosideri. The sequence goes on along the minus strand of NZ_CAJHCP010000001.1, from coordinate 165,716 downwards.
GCGCGATACGTCGCGGCGTCTGCTGAACATGACGAGCCCGAGCGAGACCGTGGCGCGCGTGGCCAGCGACGAGTTTGCGATTCTCGTGAAGCCCGCTGCGAGCCGCACCGACGCGGCGGCCGCTGCCGAAACGCTCGCCCGCCGTCTATTGACCGCGATCCAGCAGCCGTATGTGTTCAAGGGCCAGCAGGTGCACCTGTCGGCGAGCATCGGCATTGCGCTGTATCCGGACGTGCGGCACGCAAACGACACCGCCGCACACGACACTCACCTGCTGCGCTGGGCCGATCACGCGTTGCTGCAAGCCAAGGCGGCCGGCGGCAACACGCTCGCGTTCTACGTCCCCGACGACAACCCCGCCGATGCCGAACGCCTGAAACTGGAGGCGGACCTCTACGATGGTGTGCGTAACGGCGAGTTCTCGCTACACTTCCAGCCGATCACGAGCAGCCGCACGCATGGCGTGGTCGGCGTCGAGGCGTTGATCCGCTGGTCGCATCCGGTGCATGGTCTCGTGCCGCCTTCGATGTTCATCCCGCTTGCGGAGTCGATCGGCCTGATCAACTTCCTCGGCAACTGGGTGTTGAAGGTCGCGTGCATGCAATTGATTCAATGGGATGCAAAAGATATCTGCCTGCAGTACGTGGCCGTGAACGTATCGCCGCAGCAGTTCCGCGATCCGCGCTTCAAGGATTCGGTGCGCGAGGCGATCGAGTTGACCGGCATCGACCCGCGCCGCGTCGTGTTCGAGATCACCGAGAGTCTGCTGATGCACGACCCCGCGCATGCGAAGGGTCTGCTCGAAGAGTTGACGGCGATGGGCATACGGTTTGCTGTCGACGACTTCGGCACCGGTTACTCGAGCCTGGCTTACCTGCAACGCTTCCCGCTCGCGAAGCTGAAGATCGACCGGAGTTTTGTCGAGAATCTGCTAACCTCGCGAAACGATCAGGCAATCGTTAGCGCGGTCGTCGGGCTCGCCCAGACGCTCGATCTCGAACTGGTTGCCGAGGGCGTTGAGACGGAAGCACAACGCACTCTCCTCACCGAGATGGGCTGCGATCATATTCAGGGATGGCTCGTCTGCAAGGCGTTGCCCTCAGACGAACTCGCGCAGCGTTTCGAAGCTCGCACGCTTCACCTGCATACTGCCTAGTGATGCGGGCGAAGCGCTTGCGCAACGGAACAAGCCGGCCTCGCGCCGGCGTGGCACTCTTTGGAACATGTATGGCTTTGGCGGGACTCACATGGTAAAGGCGGCAGTGCTCGACCGGCTCTGGACGCGAATGAGCGAGCGCGGCGATTTCCCTATGCTGTCGCAGTCGCTGCGCACCACCATGACGGCGATGAACAACGACGACCTCGACTTCACCGGCCTCGTGCAAGTGGTGCTGTCGGACTTCGCGCTCACGCAAAAGGTGCTGCGGCTCGCGAACTCGGCGATGTACATGGCCTTCGGCGGCAATATCACGACCGTGTCGCGCGCGTTGATGGTGCTCGGCATGGACGCGGTCGGCCATCTCGTCGTCGGTCTGAAAATCGTCGATCACTTTCATCACAGCGCGCCGCGCCGCATCGACGCCAAACTCGAATTGAACCGTACGTTGCTGTCGGGCTGCGTCGCACGCAAGCTGACCGAGCGCGGCGATCTGCGCGCCGGTGAGGAAGCCGTGGTGTGCACGCTGATGCGGCAGATCGGCAAACTGCTGGTGGTGTTCTACCTCGACGCCGAATGGGATCAGATTCGCCGGCATATCGAAGGCGGCGCGCTCGAAACCGATGCGTGCGTGCTGGTGCTCGGCGTGACCTTCGACGAAATCGGCGAAGAAGCGGCAGTGCGCTGGCGCTTGCCCGATATGATCCGCTCGGGCATGGGCGAATTCGATCCGCAGGACACCGAGCAGCCGCGTCAGGTGCAATGGCTGCGCGCGATCACCAATTACTCGACGGCGGTCGCCAACGTGCTCACGCAGCAAAACGTGCCCGACTGGGAGCGTGAGCAGCAGATCGCCGCGCTCGCGCAGGAATATAGCGGCGTGCTGAACACCGACCCCGAGGTGCTGCTCGAAATGAGCGTGGCGCTGGCCCGCGAAGAAGGCGGCGACGGGGTGATGGCCGAGATCGTCGAGTTGCGTGCGAACGCGGACGCGATGGCGCGTGAAGCGCTCACTCCCGAGGCGCGCATTGCGGCGGGCGTGAAGGACTTACGCGAGTTGCCGGACGGCAGCCCGCTCGCGCCGGCCCTCGCAATGGCGTCGGAAACCGTGCTCGCGGGCCTGGGCTTTGCGCGCACCGTGGTGTTCGTCAAACACAGCAACGGAACCTTCAAGGCGCGCCTTGGCCTCGGTCCGAAGATCGACGCGGCACTGCCGAAGCTGACCTTCAACACCGCATTCGAGCCCGACGTGTTCCATCTCGCGATTGCGAATTCGGTCGGCATCTTCATCGAGAACGCGCGTGACCCGAAGATGGTCGCGCGATTACCGGAGTGGTTCCGCCGTTCATTCGACGACGCCCGCGCATTCGTGCTACTGCCGGTTGTCGATGAAAGTGACCAGACGGTGGCCTTGCTGTACGGCGACTGGTCTCATACGCAGGAACCCCGCCGCATCTCGCAGAAGGAGATGAGCGTGCTCAACGAAATGGCCAAGGAGTTAGGGCGTTTTTTCGGCCTGGGGCAGATGCGGGAAATGGAGATGATGTGAAGGCGTGGCGTGATCGTTGATCACCGCGCTTCACTCTTCACCGGTTTTGCATCTGCCCGACGTTGAGCGGGTAGTTGAGTGGATCGTCGAGTTCGAGGTTTGACCCGCATGCGCTGCGTGAGCGGCCCTCTGACGACAACCCACGTTGATACGTTGATGGCCGTCGGCCCAACGCGTTGTTCAGCGAGCCTTTTTCAAGGCTCGCTTTTCACCTGTGAGCGTGGACCTCTCAGTCCTCGATCCTTTCCAGACCTTCCGCGCTGCGGTCCGCGACACCGGCCCATGCGCCGGCAGCCAGTCCCATTTGCGCGACCTCTTCTACCGTCAACGTTTGCGAGCGCGCGCACAGCTTCTCGATCTGATCCCATGCGCCGAGTTCCAGCGCTTCGACCACGCCTAGCAGCAAACCCAGCGTACCCTCGCGATGCAGAATCGCGGCCTGGATCGGACGCGACAGCGTCAACACGTTCAACGTGTTTTCCAGCGAACCGCCGAACACCGCGTCGACGAATGAAAACACGCCGGTCAGAAACGCCGCGTCCGCTTCATCGCGGCCAGCGTCGGGCATGCGCTCGATCGCCAGTTCCATGAAACGCGCCCGGGTCGCCGCGAGTTGCAGCAACGGGTCGTCTTCGAGCGCGACCTTGCGGCCGTCGGCATAGAGCAGCAACTGCGTCCAGCGTGCGATGCGGTTCGTGCCGGTCGCGATGATCGCGTCGCGCAGCGTGGTGACGCGATGGCCGAGCGCCAGGCCGCTCGAATTTGCCAGCTTCATCAGATGCATCACCAGCACCGGATTCAGCTTGAGTTCGGCTTCGAGTTGCGCGACGGTCGGGTCGCCGGCCAGCAATTGCAAAAGATTCAGCAACGCGTGACGCGGCGCGCTGACGCGACGTGTCGTCAGATTCTGCGCACGCGCGAAGTAGTAGCCCTGGAAACGGTCGAAGCCGAGTCCACGCGCTGCTTCGAAACTGGCCGGCGTATCGACACCCGACGCGAGCAGCAACTTGCCCGCCGATTTCAGCACGCTCGTCAGCTTGGGCAGCAACGCAGCGGGCGCGCGCGCGAAATCGATCTTGACGACTTCCGCGTAAGGCAGCAGCTTCGCGAACGTCTCGTTGGGCTGGGTCACTTCGTCGAGCACAAAGCGATAACGGCGACCATGCAGATGCACGACACGCGCGATCAATGCGTCGTCGACGACGATGCCTGGCGGCAGTTCGAACATAAAACGATCGGCGGGCAATCGCAGAATCGCGTCGTCGAACAACACCTCGCGACTGACGTCGAAATACGCCGGATGTCCGGTGAGTGCGCTGCGCAGGTCGCTCTGCGTCAGCCCGCGGATGATCGCCCTCGCCACGCGTTGTGCCGGGTCGAGCTTGCTGTCAGGCGAGCCCTCCTGGGCGTTTGCGTCTGCGTCTGCTGGTGCTTCGGCGTCCGCAGCCGGCGTTGCCGGTGCGCGCACCTTGATCTCGTAACCGCACAGCATGCCGTCCCGGTTCAGGATCGGCTGTCGTGCAAAGCTGGCAATCAGTTGCGCGTCGTCGGCCATGCCGGTCTGCGTCACAGTTTCGATTGCGATGGTGGTCATTCCAGTCCCCCGCTTGGGCGCCGCCCTGGCGCGTGCCGCTGTATTTGATTTTGCTGCACCGTTAGCGTGTGTCTCGCTCAAAGGCCCGTCGCGCCCCCGGTGAACCCGGCGATTTTATCGCAGCCCATCCCTGCCAGCACATGCCCGCAACGCAATATCTCGAAATAATTGGCGCAGCGTTCGACAGAAAATCGCGTGAGGAATCGCGCCGTGCGCTGATGTCGTGCAAAAGCGTTCCACCCACGCGCGTTGGCTCGCGTGCGATCCTGCTGCGACCGTTGACGCCGCATCAAAAGCAAACGGCCGCATCAGCGGCCGTTCGTCCTGAAGCGCACTACCTCGCGCCAAACCTTCCCTCTATCCTTCTGTTACCGCAGCACAACCTTCACGTCGAAGTACTTCGCAGCGAGGCGGTCGATCGTGCCGTCCGCCTTCAGTTCCTTCAGCGCTTGATTGAGCGCGTCCTTCAGTGCCTTGTCGTTCTTGCGGATGCCATAACCGACGCCTGCGCCGAGCAGTTTTTCGTCGGAAACGGCCGGACCCGCGAACTCAAAGCCCGCGCCTTGTGGCTTCTTCAGAAAGCCCTTCGATGCCGCTTCCGCGTCCTGGAACGATGCGTCCAGACGACCCGAAGCCAGGTCGGCGTAAATCTGGTCCTGCGTCTGATACGGCACGACGTCGACACCCGCCGGTGCCCAGCGTGCCTTCGCGTACGTTTCCTGAATCGTGCCCTGCAACACGCCCACGTGCTTGCCCTTCAGCGATGCCGGCGTCGGCAGCAGACCACTGCCCTTCTTCGCGATCATCTGATTCGGGATCGTGTAGATCGGATCGGTGAAATCAACCGCCTGACGACGCTGCTCGGTGATCGTCATGTCCGAGTTGATCGCGTTGAACTTGCGCGCTTCCAGCGCCGGAATCAGGCCGTCGAACGAATTTTCGACCCACACGCATTTCGCCTTCAGCTTCGCGCACACGGCATTGCCGACGTCGATGTCGAAACCTTGCAGTTCGCCCGACGGCGACTTCGATTCGAACGGCGCATACGACGCCTCGACGCCAAAACGCACTTCCTTGATATCCGCGGCCGATGCCGTGCCAGCCGCTACCGTTGCCGTCGCGAACAGCGCGAGCGCAGCCATGTTTCGCCAATTCATCTTCATTACGGGTGTTCCTATACGGTATTGAGTAAAACGGAGTCGAATCTGCGCAGGCATGATTGCCGCGCCAAAAATGCGATTCAAACTCGTGCGGCCGGTTTGGTGCAGCGCAACAGCCGCGAGGGCGAGATTGTACAGGCTTCGCGGAGCACGCCTGGCGGGCGGGGGAAAGCGCCTGCCTGACGCGACACGCACGCGATGCACGGGGAAGGTGCAAGTTTGTGTCGCGCCAAAGCAAGGAGAGAACGCGAAAGAGCTAAGACCGCGACCGCTCAGACAAGCTTCGAGAGGGTGTCCTGAGTCGTTTCGATCACCAGCAGACCGGCGCGCAAACCCGGCTTGACCGTTGCGTTCGGGAACACGATGCGCTCCTCGTCGTGACGCACGGCATAGCGATAGTCGCCGTCACGGGCGAGCAAGGTGTTTTTCGCGAATGGCGTGAAATTGGCGACGTCTTTCGCCAGCAGTAGCTCGAATGCATCGCTCTGCTTGGTGATCTGGTCGATGACGGTGAATACGCGCGGCATGGCTGCCGGTGCGGCGTCGTGAGTGCCGGCCAGCAGATCACGCACCGCCCGATCCGCGCCCGCGAAGCGCGTCAGATCGTTCTCGCCAAAGGGACGCACCTTGCCTAATTCGAGCGTGCACGCTTGTGCACTACATGCCTCCGCGGTGAAATGCGAATACGTGTTGGCCTTGGTGGTGTGCAGCAGCACCGCGCTGATATGCGCGCTGCCGAGCCACTCGAACATGGCACGAGAAAACGGCTTGCCCGTGTGCGGCAGCAACGCGAATTGCTCGAATGCCGATGCGCGGATCGCCGTATGCATGTCGATGTGCCAGCGTCCGCCGGGTTCATTCGACGCTGCCGCAAAGAACTGCACGGCGGCCTGCTCGAGCGCCGCGGCACGCGGCGCCTCATGGCTTCCCGGCACCTGCAGATGACGACCGCTGAACAGACGGTTCAGATCGTCGTCGCGATAACGGTGCGCATCGCGCATCGCGTCCACATTGCCGAGGATCACCAGCAGCCGGCACGTCAATGAAGCCGCACCGCTTGAGATATCGCGGACCAGAAACGACAGCAATTCGATCGGCGCGGTTTCATCGCCATGCACGCCAGCCGAAACCAGCACGCTGCGTGCGCTTGCCTCGCGGGGCTGCGGTGTCGCGGGCTCCATGAGCAGAACCCCGTCGTCCAGCCACGACCAGTGCACTGCGCCGTTAGCGCAGCTGCCCTGCGATTCCTGTGCCGACGGCCGCGTCCCGGCCAGCGTATAAGCGAGAAAATCGTCGAGCATCGAATCCGGCATCACCTGCTCAGCGCTGGAAGTCATAGAGCGAACCCAAACCGAGAATCTGCGTCAGTTCATCGAGCGCCGTACGCGACTCCGTCAGCAATTGCGGATCGGTCAGATCGGACGGTGCGAGACGGTCGCGATAATGCTTTTCGATCCATGTGTCGAGACGGCCGAACAACGTGTCGTTGATCCACACGCCCGATGAAACCGCCGCGCGCTCCGCGTCGTCGAGTACCACCCGCAGACGCAGGCACGCCGGGCCGCCGCCGTTCTTCATGCTCTCGCGCAGATCGAATACCAGCACGTCGTCGATCGGGCCGGCCTGCGAACCCAGATCGTCCAGATACGCCGCAACCCGCGGATTTTCGCGGCATTCCTGCGGCACCACCAGCACCTGCCGGCCGTGGGGACGCGTCAACAACTGGCTGTTGAACAGATACGAGGTCACCGCGTCGGCGACACTGACTTGCGCGTCGGGCACTTCGATCACGTTGAAGCCGGCCTTCATGCCGTCGAGCTTCGAGCGCAATTCGTCGTACACCGCCTTCTGTTCGACGAACGCGAGTTGATGGCAGAACAGCGTGTTGCGGTTGCCGACGGCGATCACGTCGTTGTGAAACACGCCCGCGTCGATCACGTCGGGGTTCTGCTGCGCGTACACGGTGGCCGCTTCCTGCAAGCCATGACGATGCGCGACCGCGCGGCTCGCCTCGAAAGTCTGGCGCGCGGGGAAGCGCTTCGGCTCCGGTCCGCGACGATACTCGCTGCGTCCGTACACAAAGAATTCGACGCCACGTGCGCCATATTCCGCGCAAAAACGCGTGTGATTCGCCGCGCCTTCATCACCGAGTGCGGGCGTGCCCGGCAGAGCCTCGTGAATGACGAAGCGATCGTGATCGTTGAAGATCGCGCTCAACGTGTGACGCGTGGATTGATGTTCGATCGCGCGATGCAACTTGCTGCACAGATTGGCGGGCGTGAAATGCACACGCCCGTCGCCCGTATCCGCTGACGGGCTCACGGTGGCCGCGTTCGCGGTCCACATCGCCGACGCCGAACTCGCGGCGGCCAGCAATTCCGGCGCGTCTTTCGCGACTCGCGCGATGACCGTCGCGTCGTCGCCGGAAAAACCGAGTTCACGCAACAGACGCATCGACGGACGCTCCTGCGGCGGCAACACGCCCTGATGAAAACCGAGGTCGGCCAACTGCTTCATCTTGCGCAGACCCTGCCGCGCCGCAGCCTTCGGATTCGCGACCGACTTCTCGTTGTTCTGCGACGCGACGTTGCCGAACGACAGCCCCGCATAGTTGTGGGTCGGGCCGACCAGGCCGTCGAAATTGGCTTCAGTGGCTTGCATCGTCGATCCTTAGAATTGAAGGCCCGGCGAGACGCTCGCGGGCATGTTCAGTTGCGCGCTTTCGACGGAGGCCATCGGGTACGCGCAGTAGTCGGCGGCGTAATACGCGCTCGGGCGGTGGTTGCCCGAGCGGCCCGGACCGCCGAACGGCGCGCCCGACGACGCACCGTTGGTGGGCCGGTTCCAGTTGACGATACCCGCGCGGATGGTGCGCTGGAAATGCGTCCACAGCGCTTCGTCGTCGGCGAGGAGACCGGCGGAGAGACCGAATTCGGTGTCGTTGGCGCGGTCGATCGCTTCGTCGAAACTGTCGTAACGGATGATCTGCGCGAGCGGGCCGAAGTGTTCTTCGTCGGGCAGATTCTTCACGTGGGTCACGTCGAGAATGGCCGGTGTGACGAAGCCCAGCTTCGGATCGCGTTGCTCCATCTTGAGGAGTGCCGTCGCGCCGTCGGCCAGCAGGCGTTCCTGCGCAGCGACCAGTCGCGAAGCGGCGCGAGCCGACACCACGGCGCCCATGAACGGCTGCGGATCGGCGTTATATTCGCCGACACTGATCCGCGACGTGACCTCGGTCAGCCGCGCGACGAAGCGCTCGCCGTTCGCATCGTTCGGCACGAAGATACGGCGCGCGCACGTGCAGCGCTGCCCCGCCGACAGAAACGCCGACTGGATCGTGTGATGCACAGCGGCGTCGAGATCCGCGACCGGGCCGATCACGAGCGGGTTGTTGCCGCCCATTTCCAGCGCGAGCACGATCTCCGGACGTCCGCCGAATTGTTTGTGCAGCAATGTTCCGGTATCCGAACTACCGGTAAAGAACAGCCCATCGATCTGCCGGTGATTGGCGAGCGCAATGCCCGTGTCCTTCTCGCCTTGCACGAGATTCAGCACGCCCGCGGGCAAGCCCGCGTCGCGCCAGATCTGCACGGTGACCGCAGCCACGCCCGGCGCCAGTTCGGACGGTTTGAACACGACCGCGTTACCCGCGATCAGCGCGGGCACGATATGCCCGTTCGGCAAGTGTCCAGGAAAGTTATACGGCCCAAACACAGCGACCACGCCATGCGGACGATGCCGCAACACGGCAGTGCCGTCTGCCATTGCCGAACGCTTTTCGCCGGTGCGTTCGTTATAGGCCTGAATCGAAATCTCGACCTTCGCCGCCATCGACGCCGCTTCGGTGCGCGCTTCCCACAGCGGTTTGCCAGTTTCGCGGCCAATCGCTTCGGCGAGCACTTCCTTGCGCTCCGTCACGAGCGCGGCGAAGCGGCGCACCACGGCGCAACGTTCGTCGAAGCTCAATGCCGACCACGTCGCAAACGCGCGGCGTGCGCTGCGCACGGCGCGATCGACATCGTCCGCCGACGCGCTGTGGCCTTCCCAAACCGTCGCGCCCGTACCCGGGTTGCGCGATGCGAATGCGGGTCCTGTGCCGGCGGCCCATTCGCCGTCGATGAAAAGCTCGCTCATGATCATCCCTGTTTGTGTTTCAGCGGCAGCACCCGTACCAGGTCGCCTGTCTTGACGTCGAGTGCCGCGGCTTCCGTTGCATTCATCCGGAACACGCCGGCTTGCGGTACGCCCGCCGCGATGCCTACGCGAAAATCGCCGAGTGACGTATTCGATACCATCGAGCGCGGTGCGTCGTGAGAAGCACCTGCGGGTACATCGGCGATCTCGACCGGCACCAGCACGCTCTCGCGGACCGTGCGCAAGTCGGCGATATGGCATTCGAGCACCGGACCCGCGTCGAAAATATCGACGTGATTCTCGTAGCGCAGCCCTTCCGATTCGAGCATGCGGCGCGCGGGAATCGTGTCGTTATGCGTGAGGCCGACGCATTTCTGCGCTTCTTCCGGCAGCAGCTCGACGTACACCGGATAGCGCGGCATCAACTCCGCAAGAAACGATTTGCGGCCGTGCGAACTCAAATAGTCCGCGGCATTGAAGTCGATCTGGTAGAAATGCGAGCCGACCGCGCGCCAGAACGGCGACGTGCCTTCTGCATCGAAATGGCCGCGCAATTCCGCGCACAGACGCTGCGGAAAACGCTCGCGAAACTGCGCGAGAAACATGAAGCGCGAGCGCGACAGCAAACCGCCCACGCCACTCGTGCGATAACGCGGGCTGAGGAACAGCGAGCACACTTCGGCGTAACCGGTCAGGTCGTGCGAGATGTTCAGCGCGCTCATGCGGGTCCAGATGCCGAGGTCCTGACTCGCGTGCACTACCGTGCTGACGCGATAGTTGTAGAACGGCTGTTGCAGACCCACCGCCGTTTCGATTCCGCAGACACCGGCGACGTCGCCGGTATCGGTGTCTTCCATCACGAAGAAGTAGCCTGCTTCGTGAGGCTCCGCTTTGTCTTCCATCGTACGGCGCGCACGTTCGACGCGCGCCGCGAGGGCATCGCGATCCGGCTTGAACGTGGTGAGACCGGGGCCGGTTTCCTGCGCGAGCCGCATCAGCGCATCCACATCGCCTCGTTGTACAACGCGAACGACGATCATTGCGCCTCTCCCGATGGTTCTTCCTGATCCTGTTGATGCAACGGCACACAGCGCACCGCATCGCCTTCCTGTACACCGAGCGCGGCGCGCGCTTCGAGTGCAAGCGCCGCACCCTTTCCTGCCGTCAATTCGCCGAGCACGCAACGGAATTCGCCGTGGTCACCGTTATGCGCGATCAGATAGATCGATGCATTCGCAGCATGAGTTTCGTTGGCTTCATGCACCACGCGCGTTTCGTTACGCGTGACACACGCGCTGCGATCCACCTGCGCGGTCAACACTGGACCCGCATCGAAGATATCGATGAAGCGGTCGGTCTCGAAGCCTTCTTCCTGATGAATTTCATAGGCAAGCCATGCTTTCGAATCCGGCTCGCCCAGCACGCGCTGCGCCGCTTCCGGCAACAACGGGACATACACCGGGTAGGTTGGCATCACTTCAGCGATAAACGTGCGGCTGCGGCCACCCGATTCGATTTCGATGTCGGCGAAATTGCGGCCGAAGAACTTGCGCCCCACCGCTTCCCAGAATGGCGACACGCCGTTTTCATCCGTAACGCCGAGCAGCAGCGAGAACACCTCGGGCGTAAAGCGCTTGCGATTCGCGGCGATGTACATCATCCGCGCACGCGACATCAGATGCGCGGCGGCATCGTTACGCAGTGACGGATCGATGTAATAACCCGCGAGCCGGCTCTTACCCGTGAGTTCATGCGACATGGTCAGCGCATGAATCTTGCGATTCACGTGCAGTTCGCGCGACGCGTGAATCAGCGCGTCGTTGCGAAATGCGTAGAACGGGTCCGAATAACCGGCTGCGGCGACGATGCTCGCCGTGCCCATCAGCTTGCCGCTTGCGCTGTCTTCGAGCACGAACAGATAGAACTCCTCGCCCGGAAAATCGACCTCCGCGCGAAAAGAGTCTTCCGACAGCGCGATGCGCGCTTCGAGCGCGCGCCGGTCGTGCGGCAACGAATGCAGCACCGGTTGCGCGGTGCGCGCCATCTGTTCGAGCGCGTCGAGATCCGCGAGGCGGCTGGGGCGTACGAAGAGCATCATCGTTCCTGTTGAATGTGACGCATGGTTCGCTGCTTCAACTCCATGCTGTGAATCAACGCGCCGCCGCTTGCGCTGCTTGTGTATTCGCTTCGACGATTTCGCCGAACGCCTTCGTCAACCGCTCGAAGCCTTCGTTCATATCGTCGAGCGGCATGATCAGCGACGGCACGAAACGCAGCACATCGGGACCGGCCATCAGCATGATCACGCCATGCTGACCCGCAGCGGTGACGAAATCTTTCGCGCGACCCTTGAACGCGTCGGTTAATTCAGCGCCGATCAGGAGACCCTTGCCGCGCACTTCCTTGAACAACCCGAAGCGTTCATGCAGCTTCGCGAGATGGCCCTTCAATGCTTCACCGCGAGCGCGCACGCCTTCGAGCACCTTCGGGTCGCTGACCAGTTCGACGACTTTTTCGGCGATGGCGGTGCCGAGCGGATTGCCGCCGTACGTCGTGCCATGCACGCCGACCTTGAAATGCGCGGCCAGTTCGTTCGTGGTCAGCATTGCGCCGATCGGGAAACCGTTGCCGAGCGCCTTGGCCGTGGTCAGGATGTCTGGCGTGACGCCGGTGTCCTCGTATGCGTAGAAGTAGCCGCTACGGCCCACCCCCGTTTGTACCTCGTCAAAAATCAGCAGTGCGCCGTGCTGGTCGCAGGCTTCGCGCAAGGTCTTCAGAAAGGCCGCGTCGGCGGGAATCACGCCGCCTTCGCCCTGAATCGGCTCGACGATCACCGCGCAGGTTTTCGCGCCGATCGCCTGCTTTGCCGCTTCGATGTCGTTGTACGCCAAGTGCCTGATGCCGGCCGGCACCGGACCGAAACCTTCCGAATACTTCGGCTGGCCGCCGACGCTCACCGTGAAGAACGTACGGCCATGGAACGACTGCGTGAACGAGATGATTTCGTCTTTATCTTCGCCGAAACGGTCGAATGCGACGCGGCGCGCGAGCTTCAGCGCGGCTTCGTTCGCTTCGGCACCCGAGTTCGCGAAGAACGCGCGGTCGGCGAACGTGAGGTCTTCGAGACGTTTGGCGAGGCGCAGCACTGGCTCGTTGGTATAACCATTGCCGATGTGCCACAGCTTGCCGCCCTGCTCGTGCAGCACCTTCAGCAACTCGGGATGCGAATGGCCGAGCGCGGTGACGGCGATGCCGCCGGCGAAGTCGATATAGTCGCGGCCCTGCGTATCCCAGACGCGTGAGCCGAGACCGCGATCCGGTACGAAGGCGGCGGGCGAAAACACCGGCACCATGACTTCGTCGAAGGTCTGGCGTGTCACAGTCAGGTCGTTCATGGCAAATCCTCGTTACAGGTGAGAGGTAATACGAGTAGTGTAGGAAACCGCACGCGATACGTCTTGCGCATACGCGACGCTTTCTATGAGGTTCCACGCGCGCGAACGGCTGCGGTGTTTGCGCGGCATTTCACGGCATGCAGGTTCACTGCATGCACCGCGTCAATCCACCTGATCCGGCCGCTCGATCAGCGCACCCGGCCGTGGCTCGCTTGCCGCCGCGCCGCTTGCGCCGGTCTGCTTGTCGATCCAGTTACGACGATCCTCTCGCGGTGTGACACCAAAACGTTCGCGATACGCATTCGAAAAGTGCGCCGCCGACGAAAAACCGCAAGCGAGACTGATCTGCACGACCGATTTGCTAGTGCGCTGCAATTGCGTGCGCGCCTTGGACAGCCGCAAGCCCAGGTAGTATTTGGACGGCATCGAGCCGAGATACTGGCGAAACAGGCGTTCGAGTTGCCGACGCGACACGCCGACCAGACCGGCGATTTCATCGGTGGTGAGCGGGTCTTCGATATTCGCTTCCATCAGCAGCAACGCGTCGTTCAAACGCGGATGCCGCTCACCGGGCGCGGTCACGAATGGAATCCGCTGACGCTCCTCGCCCGCCCGCAATACGCCGACGCCAAGCGTATCGGCGATCCGGTCTGCCAGTTCGGGGCCGTGTTCGCGGCCGATCATCGCGAGCATGAAGTCGACGGTCGCCTGACCGCCCGCGCACGTCGCCCGATCGCGGTCGATTTCGAAAATCTGCTGGGTGACGATGGAGCGCTCGAACTGCTCGGAAAACTGCTGATAGGTTTCCCAGTTCACACTCACGCGATAACCGGACAACTGCCCCGCCATGGCAAGCCACCACACGCCGTGGTGAATGCCGGTGACCAGCGGCGTGCGCTGCCCGACCCGCGACAAACTCGCGAGAAACAACCGGTAGTCGGCAAACTGCTGAAAGCGTTCGCTGACGATGATCAGCCAGTCGCACGCCATTGCGTCGCCGAAGGCGGCATCGGCGGGCCATTGCGCGCCGCCCGACAGCGGCACCGCGCGGCCGTCCCACGAACACACCTGCACGCGATACAGCGCGCGGCCGTCGATTTCATTGGCAAGATTGAGCGCATCGACAATCGGCCCGACGCCCGACATCGAGACGGGCGGCAACGCGACGATGGCGACCTGCGTGGTGCGGGTGGGACTGGACGTGCGAGGAGGCATCGTGAACGGGCGAAATACAACGGCTGCAGGAAACCGCGCGTTACTTCAGGCTGCCGGATAGAAACTGCTTGAGCCGTTCGCTGCGCGGCGTGGTGAGCACCTCGGCGGGCAGCCCTTCTTCTTCGGTGCGCCCCTGATGCAGGAACATCACATGGTTCGACACGTTGCGCGCAAAACCCATTTCGTGCGTGACGACGATCATCGTGCGGCCTTCTTCGGCGAGCTTCTGCATCACCTTCAGCACTTCGCCGACCAGTTCGGGATCGAGCGCGGAAGTCGGCTCGTCGAACAGCATCACGTCGGGATTCATTGCCAGAGCACGCGCAATCGCCACGCGCTGCTGCTGACCGCCCGACAGATGCGACGGATACTGCTTTTCCAGACGTGGCGCGAGACCCACCTTCTCCAGATACTCACGCGCAAGCTCTTCCGCTTCACGACGCGGCAAGCCAAGCACGTGAATCGGCGCTTCGACGATGTTCTCGATCACATTCATGTGCGCCCACAAATTAAAGTGCTGGAACACCATTGCGAGCTTCGTGCGGATGCGTTGCAACTGCTTGTGATCCGCGACTTCGAGATTGCCCGCGCGATCGGGCTTCGTCTTGACTGCTTCGCCGTCGACGATGATCTGACCGGCGTTCGGCCGCTCCAGAAAATTGATGCAGCGCAAGAAGGTGCTCTTACCCGACCCGCTCGCGCCGATGATGCTGATCACGTCACCCTTGTTCGCGTTCAGCGACACGCCCTTGAGCACCTCGTTGTCGCCATAGCGCTTGTGGATGTCCTGTACGGCGAGCTTGCAAGCTTCGGTTTGAGTCGTGTGGAGCAAGATGCTCTCCCTTTGAAAATGCGGATCAATCCTTGACGGCGTGCCTATCGACAACCAATACGTCACGCCCCGATGCCAACCGATGTCGACCGACGTCGACCCACGTCGACGTCATACACGTCAATGCGTGCGCACCGCCAGGTAAGCCAGCCAGTGACGCTCGGCGCGGCGGAACAGCGCTACCAGCGCAAACGACACCACCAGGTAGATCAGCGCCGCGAGCCCGAACGCATTGAACGATTGATAGGTCGCCGAATTCGCGTCGCGAGCGACCTTCAGGATGTCGGGTACCGTGGCCGTGAAGGCGACCGTCGTGGCGTGCAGCATCAGGATCACTTCGTTACTGTACAACGGCAACGCCCGGCGCAGCGCGGACGGTATCACAATGCGCCGATACATCGTGAACCAGCTCATCCCGTATGCGCGAGCCGCTTCCACTTCGCCATGCGAGGTCGAACGGATCGCGCCCGCGAAAATCTCGGTCGTATAGGCGCACGTGTTCAACGCGAACGCGAGAATCGCGCAGTGAAACCCGCTGCGGAAAAACGCGTCCAGCAGGTTGTGCGAGCGCACGAAATTCAGGCTGTAGATGCCGGTATAAATCAGCAGCAACTGCACGTAGAGCGGCGTGCCGCGAAACACGTAGGTGTAGATTCGCACCGGCGTAGACAGCCAGCGGTTCTTCGACACGCGTGCCACAGCCAGCGGAATCGCGCACACGAAGCCGATCGCAATCGACGCGACCAGCAACCACAGCGTCACCGCAAGACCCGACATGCGCTGACCGTCCCAGTACAGGAACGCGCGCCAGAATTGATTGAGGATATCGATCATGGTCTGTCAAAGCTCCGCGTGGCGTACGCCAATCGAATAGCGCCGGCCCAGCCAGATCAGCACGAGATTCGATACCGACGTGATCGCCAGATAGATCAGCGCGGCGACCAGGATGAAGAAGAACATGTTGAAGGTGCTTTTGCCCGCGTCCTGCGCGGCTTTGACGATGTCGGCGAGACCGATGATCGACACCAGCGCGGTAGCCTTGACCAGCACCTGCCAGTTGTTGCCGATGCCCGGCAGCGCGAAGCGCATCATCTGCGGAAACAGGATGCGGGTGAACACGCGTGCGCCGCTCATCCCATACGCGCTGCCCGCTTCGAGCTGGCCACGCGGCACGGACAGAAACGCGCCACGAAACGTCTCGGTGAAATACGCGCCGTAAATGAAGCCGAGCGTCAGCACACCGGCCACGAACGGGTCGATATCGAACTGCGGCAGATTCAGCGCGTCGGTCAGATTGTTGACCGCGATCTGGATGCTGTAGAACAGCAGCAGCATCAGCACGAGATCGGGCACCGAGCGGATCAGCGTCGTGTAGCCGGTCGCTATCGCTCGTAGCGGGCGGTTGAACGACAGTTTCGCCGCCGCGCCCGCGAGTCCGAGCAGCACGGCCGTCGCTAGCGACAGAACGGATAACTCGATCGTCTGGATCGTGCCGGCCAGCAACACCGGGCCAAAGCCGTATAGGAACACGCTTGTCTCCATCCAGGTTTATTGAGGATGTCACGGACGAAGTCGACGTGATCTGGCGTGCTGCACGCAGCGCTGGCCCCTCGACTCATCCG
Organism: Paraburkholderia metrosideri; assembly: GCF_904848625.1. Taxonomy (GTDB): domain Bacteria; phylum Pseudomonadota; class Gammaproteobacteria; order Burkholderiales; family Burkholderiaceae; genus Paraburkholderia; species Paraburkholderia metrosideri. The sequence continues at coordinate 149,059 of NZ_CAJHCP010000001.1, read as the reverse complement.
GCATGGCGCGGAGTCTCGCAAGCGAAAATCAAATGCTCAAATATGGGATGGCCGCCTTGCTGCATCGCAGCATTGCGCTCCAGAGCGCACTGCGACGCCCCTGGCGCTTGGTTTTACGGGAGATATGTCTTTGTAAGCCGCGTCGCGGGCGGCAGGCGCCGCCGCGATTTAGCAAGTTTCGGGTCGCTTTTTCGATAGACCGCGCGGGCCTTCGCAGCCCGTTCGAGCCGTGATCAAGCCCGCATTAATCCATTCCCAGCCGCGCGCGGATCGCCGGCAGCATGTATTCGACCGCCGCGCGCCCTTCCTCGATAGCCGGTGCCGCGCGGTGAAAGTCGAAGATCCCCATGCCGCCGAGGCGCGGTTGAATCAGGATATCCGCCGGTTCTCCCGCCAGACGGCTGCGCGTGATCCGTACCTGCATGATGTCGATGCTTTGCGCGACCGAACTCAGCATCGACGGCACGCGTGCACTGCGCGGCGGGGCGACGCGCACGTCGTCGGTGACGCGCGCGTCGGCGGGTGCGAGCCAGCGCGGCCACGGTTTGCCGTTGCGGCGCAACGCGACCTGCGGCGGCGCGCCCGGATCGAGCGCGGGGGTTTCGACCACCGCGCCGCCGAAATCGCGGCCATTCAGAATGTCGTTGTTCAGATCGATGGCGATCACGCAGTCCGCGCGCATGCCGCGTGCGACCGACACCGGCACCGGATTGCTCAAACCGCCGTCCACCAGCCACACGCCGTTGTGCCAGACCGGCGTGAAAATGCCGGGAATCGCAATCGATGCGCGCACCGAGTCGATCGTGCTGCCGTCCTGAAGCCAGATTTCGCGGCCCGTATCGAGTTCGGTGGCGACCGCCGCGAACGGCATTTTCAATTGCGCGATCGAGCAACCCGCGAATTTTTCGGCAAATAGCTGGATCACCTTGCGCCCGCCGAGCAGCCCCCCCGAAATGCGCAGGTCGAGCAACCGCACCACCGTTTGCCAACTGAGCCGCGACACCCATTCTTCGAGCCAGTCGAGATCGCCGTTTGCATACACGGCGCCGACCAGCGCTCCGATCGACGTGCCGCACACCACGTCGGGCTTGATTCCCGCGTCATGCAAAGCTCGAATTGCCCCGATGTGCGCCCAGCCGCGCGCGGCGCCACCCCCTAACACCAGCCCGATACGGCTGTATCGACGTCGACGTATCATTTTGTTACCCCGCGTAGTTCCCTGCTTCGTTCCGTGCGTAATTGCCTGTTACCGCCCGCGAATCACGTCTGAGCGCGATGTCGTGTACACCTTCTCGTTTCGATCGAAATGCACGTTGAAGTAGCCCTCCTCGGTGACGCCGCCTTCGCGCCACTTCCAGCCCCACACCGTCTCCGGTTTGAGCGGATACACCGCCACCTGACCCGGCTTGCCTAACAGGCGGCGCACTTCGTCCTCGCTCATGCCCAGGTGGATCTTGCCGAAATTGGCGGCCGTCAGCACCTGGGTGATAGCTTGCAATTTACCGTCCCGGTCGATGTCGACCATGTACGTATTCAAACCTTGGGGACCACGTGGATATTCGAAACGTTTCGAGCCGTCGGTAAAAGTGCGCTCGGTTTCCGGCCGGCCCATCTGGTCGCGGATTTGCGCTTCGGTCGTCACGCCCGGTGTCAGGTCCTTGAGCAGGAGCGCATCGGGCTTGATGGCGTTGAAGAATTCTTTGAGTTTTTGCACGGCCTGGTCGCTCTGTTGTTCGTTGCAGCCGGTCAGTGCGATGCATCCGGCCAGCATGGCGGCAGTAAGCAGTTTGAAGCCCACAGCGAGTTTCCTGTTCAGGCGCGCACCCGAACCCTGCGCGCGGTTTGGTAGGTTGCGGCGTGCGTTCCCGAAAGGGCTTTTTTCAGGGGTTTCCACAGAATAACCGCGCGCCGCGAAAACGGCGAGCGAGCTGCGCACAATGGCAACACCGTGCCGCGGCTGGCGGACCGAAAATCGGTGAGTGGGGAAAAGCTGTAGCAGGCGTCGCTCAAAACGCCGCTTTTGCTGCGGAAGGACGAGTGCTGTGCGATGAAGGTTGCGGCACGCGCGTCGCGCGTCTGATGAGCGAGTCTAAAAACGTCGCCACAAGCAAAAAGGCGACGCTGAACAACGCGTCGCCGGATCGGTCGATATGGTCAACCGGAAATGAAAGCGGCTAAAAAATATCCAGCAAGCCGCCTGACTCGAAGCAACTGGGACGACGCGCAGCGGTCCGGTTCCGGCGAAGCGGTGAGCAACCTTGGCGACTCACCTTGCGCCATCGACGGAATGGCAAACCGCTGCTTGTATGGCCGCCCTGGTCCCTCGATAAGCCGTGCTAATGGCGTTAATCTAAACGGATTGCAGGCTTTAGACGAGAGCGCGTTTACACCGAATTGGCAGATGATTTCGCTATACCGCAGTGCGTTGGCGGCGCCCGATAAATCAATCAGATCACCCGAAAACGGTGGGTGCCGTCCCGTTCCAGTTGCGCGACGAGACCCTCCTCCCACTCCAGATAGGCGCTCATTGCCTCGAGCGTGTTATCGGTGCCTTCGTAAGGACGACGGTACCGGTCGATACGCGGCGAGGCCAGCCGCGTCTCACCGCTTTCAACCGGCAAGCCCGCGTCGACCCACGCCGCTGTGCCGCCCGTCAGCACCTGCACGGGCCGTCCGGTCAACGCTGCGACTTCGGGCGCGGCAAAGCGTGCCAGCAGACTGCTGCCGCACGTCACGACGTAGCGTTGCGCATCGGGCAACTCGCGCAATACGCTGTCGAGTTGAGCGCGAATCACAAACCACGCGCCGGGAATATGGCGCTTAACATAATTCGCACTGGACGTGAAATCCAGCACCACCGTGCCGCGCGATTGCAGCAGCGTGGCGAGATCGGCTGCGGCGATTTCGTCGACGGCGGGCGCAGTGGGTGCGAGCCGCGCCGCCGGCGCCGGACCTTTCTCGGCGAAGTCGGCGGGCATCAGGCCATCCACGACATAGACCTCGAGGTTCATTTGCGCGAGCCAGGACGCGCTCATGTTCGCGCGCACGCCGTCGTTGTCCGCGAGGATCACGCGCGCGCCGCGAACCGGTGCAAACATCTCGGTTTCCTGCACCAACTGGCCGCCGGGTGCGCTACGAAAACCGGGCACATGCCCCGCTTCGTATTCTGCCGGCGAACGCACGTCGAAGCGATACACGGTACGCACCGCTTCGCCGGCCCAGCGGCGTGCCTCGTCGCGTGACGTGCGACCCACCCGCACGCGATCGGCGAGCGAGCGCGCCGACTCCGCCGCGGCCAGACGCAGCGTGTCGCCGACGGCTGTCGGGTCAAACCGGCGCGAACTGCCGTGCGCGAGCGGCTGACCGGCCAGCGTCCAGCCAATCGTGCCGTTGCGCAACGCTGCGACCGGATTCGGCACACCCGCATTGATCAGCGACTGCGCCCCGATGATGCTGCGGGTGCGCCCCGCGCAATTGACGATGATTCGCGTGGCCGGGTCCGGCGCGAGTTGCTGCGCGCCCAGCACCAGATCCGCCCCTGCGACGCTGACGCTGCCGGGAATATTCATGGTCTGATATTCGTCGAAGCGGCGCCCGTCGAACACGACGATATCGGCTTCACCATCGATCAGATCCTGGACCTCCTGCGCGCTCAGCAACGGCGTATGCCGCACCTGCTCGACCAGTTCGCCGAACGCCTTGCCCGGCACGTTGACGTCGCGGAACAGTTCGCCGCCGGCCGCCCGCCAGCCTTGCAGCCCGCCTTCGAGCAACGCGACATCGGTATAGCCCAATTCGGTCAGACGCTTGGCCGCGCGTTGTGCGTAACCTTCGCCTGCATCGAACAGCACGATCGGCACAGCGAGACGCGGCAGACGCAGCGGTGCGTCCACTTCGAGCCGCGACAACGGCAGATTTGCGGCAAACAGCGGATGACCCTGTGCGTGCGGGTCCTCTTCCCGCACATCGAGCAGCGCGATTTCTTCGCGTTCAAGCAACGACGCGCGTACATCTTCGAATGATCGGGTACGAAACTCTTTAACGAAAGTCATGAGATAGCAGACTCCTTCGAGGTTCTTCGAAACAATTCATCTGCGTGGGCGACACATCGTGCGAATCCCCTGGGAAACTTGCGGTTGCTGCCGCCAGGATCAATCGCGCGTGTCACCGCACCAATGCTTTAACCGTACACGTGATTGCCGATCTTCGTACGATCGCCAGAAGACGTTTCCTGCTCTTATGTCGTCGTTCGACGAATGGCTCGACCCACGTGAACCGTCCCACTCGATACGGTTGAGCGCGTGCAATTTTCGCGCCACGCCGTTTGCTCGTCGTGGCGCGCAACTGCATAGCGGTTGACGACGGGTTGACGACGATTGATTGCCGCAGTCCTCATACAAAACTGTGGCGTCAAACCACGCCGTTGCAAACAAACCCCCTTCCGCAAACGTGGGCATCCGCGCACCGTCAGCAGAAAAGCGAAACCTTTGCCACAATGCGCCATCGCGTGAAAACGCCCGAAACAGCAAGTGAACAGACAATGATCCCCTTCTCAGTCCTCGACCTGGCGCCAGTCAACGCGGGGGCGACGCCCACCGATGCCTTCAGGAATTCGCTCGACCTCGCGCAGCATGCGGAAAGCTGGAACTACCGCCGCTTCTGGCTAGCCGAGCATCACAACATGACGGGAATCGCGAGCGCGGCGACCTCGGTGGTGATCGGCTATGTCGCCGGCGGCACGAAAACCATTCGCGTCGGTTCGGGCGGCGTGATGCTGCCGAACCACGCTCCGCTTGTGATCGCGGAACAGTTCGGCACGCTCGCGTCGCTCTATCCTGGCCGGATCGACCTCGGTCTAGGCCGCGCGCCGGGCACCGATCAGAACACCGCGCGCGCGCTGCGCCGCGATCTGCAAAACAGCGCGGACTCGTTCCCCGACGACGTCGTCGAATTGCAGCGCTATTTCGCCGATCCGGTGGAGGGTCAGCGGATTCGCGCAGTGCCGGGTGCAGGGCTGCATGTGCCACTGTGGCTGCTGGGTTCGTCGCTGTTCAGCGCCCAGCTTGCGGCGGCGCTTGGCCTGCCGTTCGCCTTTGCATCGCACTTCGCGCCCGATTACATGCTGACGGCGTTGCAGGTGTATCGCGCGCAGTTCCGGCCGTCCGCAACACTCGATAAGCCGTATGCGATGGTCGGCGTCAATCTGTTCGCCGCCGATACCAACGACGAAGCGCAGCACCTGTTCACGTCGCTGCAGCAACAGTTCATCAACTTGCGGCGCGGCACGCCGGGGCAGCTGCAGCCACCGGTGGACCGGCTCGCGGCTTCGGAGATGGAGTTGAACAACGTCGCGCATTCGCTTGCCTGCACTGCAATCGGCGATCGCGACACGGTACGCGAAGGTCTGAAGTCGATCATCGATCAAACCGGCGCGGACGAATTGATGCTCACCGCGCAGATTTATGACCACGAGGCGCGGCTGCGGTCGTTTGAGATCGGCGCGCAGGTGCGGGAGGAGTTGGGTTCGAGCAAGTAATTGCGGCGCAGGCTTGCAAACAGGAAGGGCTGCCCGTGGGCAGCCCTTCCTGTTTTGGCTAACCGGTTACGGTTTCGGGTCCAGTCGCCTTCACCGATTCGCTGGCACCGCCGCCATCCCATCCAGCAGTGCCTTATGGAACGCCTGTGGGTCCTGCATCTGCGGCGCGTGTCCCAAGCCGGCGAATTCGACCAGCGTCGCATGCGGGATCGCTTTCGCGGCTGCCTTGCCCAGTTCCGGATAATGACCAAGCTTCGCCCGCACGTCGGGCGGCGCCGCGTCCTTGCCGATCGCCGTGGTGTCCTTCTGGCCGATCAGCAGCAATGTCGGCATGCTCAACTGCCCCAGCTCATACACCACCGGTTGCGTGTAGATCATGTCGTACAGCAGCGCGGAATTCCACGCGACGACGTCCTTGCCCGGCCCACGGTACATCCCCGCAAGCATCTGCACCCACGGTTCATAGTCGGCGCGCCACTGACCCGCGTAGTAAGTGGCTTGCTCGTAGCGGCGGATGCCGTCGGCGGTCGTCTTCAGTTCGCGCTCGTACCACTGGTCCACCGACAGCGACGGCACGCCCTTCGCCTTCCAGTCCTCCAGACCGATCGGGTTCACCAGCACCAGTTGCTGCGTGGCATGCGGATACATCAGCGCGTAGCGGATCGCCAGCATGCCGCCGGTCGAATGACCGATCATCGTCGCGTCGGTCACGCCCAATGATTCGAGCAACGCATGGGTATTGCGTGCCAGTTGTTGAGAACTGTACTGGTAATGCTCGGGCTTGCTCGACTTACAGAAACCAATCTGGTCCGGGGCGATCACCCGATACCCCGCATCGCTCAGCTTCTGGATCGTTGCGTCCCACGTCGCCGCGCAGAAGTTCTTGCCGTGCAGCAACACCGCAGTGCGGCCGTTCGGATGCGCCGGCTTCACATCCATATACGCCATCTGCAGCGCGACCCCTTGCGACGTGAAGTCGAAACGCTCGACCGGCGCGGGATAGGTGAAGCCCTGCAACTCCGGGCCGTAGGCCGGGCCGCTGTTATCGGCCGTCGCCACCGACGCGGCACTGGCCGCCACGGGACTCGCCTGACTCATCGCCGCAGCCGCGGCGGCACTCGCCGGGGTGGCGGCTGACGCAGAGGATACGGCGGGCACGACAGCCCATGCGCAGACACTCAACAGGGCAAGCAGGCAATGGCGGCGAAAATTCATCGAGAATGTTTTGCAAAAATAAAGCTGCGAAGAACCGGCGGAGAATGCGTGGGCCGTCCGGCGCACGCCTGGAGCGCTCGATTCTACGACGCACACGCCAGACCGTGCCGCCAATCGGGCAGACATGGGCCGCGGTGTTCTCTTCGATCCACCCAGGCGGCCTCCCTGGCGTCTGATCGCCCTGCCGTTTCGGCCACAACCGCGCTTTCCTCCGCGTTTCTGCGGTGGCACGCATATTGCGACGCTCCAACTTGCCGTCTATGTGTCGCGCCGCACGGATGACCGCGCTGCAACAGCCGATCGTCTGCAATTGGGTTGATGGGCATGCATGCGCAAAATTCGGGCTTCGCGCTCGCGGCAATTCGGTGCTAGAACTACCTGACGGGTTCGCGAAGACGAGCCGCCTGGCAGCACGAATCATCGGCGCAGAACCGGCGGTCCGGCGGTCCGGCGGTCCGGCGATTCAATCGATCAGAAAAGACCCAAGAGACCAGCAGCAGACAACCAGATCATCCGGGGCATACTAATCGTGGAGACAGACATGGACACCCCGTCACGGCTGAACGATGTGCAACGCTCAACCCTCGCCATCGTCCTCGCAGGCGGCAGAGGCACGCGGCTCGGGCCGCTCACCAACAAGCGCGTGAAGCCCGCGGTGCACTTCGGCGGCAAATACCGGATCATCGACTTCGCGCTGTCCAATTGTCTGAACTCCGGCATACGGCGCATTGCGGTGGTCACGCAGTACAAGGCGCACTCGCTGTTGCGCCACATGCAGCGCGGCTGGAGTTTCCTGCGCGGCGAATTTGGCGAATTCATCGACCTGTGGCCGGCGCAACAGCGCGTGGAAGGCGCCCACTGGTATCGCGGCACCGCCGACGCGGTGTTCCAGAATCTCGACATCATCCGTTCGATCCGGCCGAAATACGTGGTGGTGCTGGCGGGCGACCACATCTACAAGATGGACTACACGCGGATGATCGCCGATCACGCGGAGAGCGGCGCGGACTGCACGGTCGGTTGCATCGAGGTGCCGCGCATGGACGCGGTCGCGTTCGGCGTGATGGCGGTGGATGAAAACCGCCGCGTGACCGGTTTCGTCGAAAAGCCCGCCGACCCGCCCGCGATGCCCGGCCGCCCGGACATCGCGCTCGCCAGCATGGGCATCTACGTGTTCAATGCCGATTACCTGTATTCGCTGCTCGAAGAAAACATTTCGTCGATCGATACCGACCACGACTTCGGCAAGGACATCCTGCCGCGCGTCGTCACCCAGGGCACGGCGATCGCGCATCCGTTCAGTATGTCGTGCGTGTCGTCGGACCCTAGCGTGGAGCCGTACTGGCGTGATGTCGGCACGATCGACGCCTACTGGGCGGCCAATCTCGACCTCGCGTCCACGATTCCTACGCTCGATCTGTACGACCGCAACTGGCCGATCTGGACTTATCAGGAGCAGTTGCCGCCCGCCAAGTTCGTCCGCGATATGAAGGGCTTGCAGGGCTCGGGCAACAATCTGATCGTCTGCGGCGGCTGTGTGATCTCGGGGTCGCAGATCTCGCGCTCGGTGTTGTCGTCGAACGTCAAAGTGAGTTCATTCTGTAATATCAATGAGGCAGTCTTGTTGCCGCAGGTGACGGTCGGCGCGAGTTGCCGGTTGCAGAAGGTGGTGATCGACCGCGGCTGCGCGATACCGGACGGCACGGTGATCGGCGAAGATCCGGTTGCGGATGCCGAACGCTTCTATCGCACCGACGACGGCGTCGTGCTGGTGACGCCCGAGGCGTTGCGGCCGAAGTCGAAGTAACACGCGCGTGATTCGCTGACCGGGCATGGCCGCTCGCTGTCGAGCGGCGACAATGCACCGGTTGCGTGCATGAAGGCAGCCACCGGCGACGCTTCGCACGGCGCACGCTGCGCACGCAACGCAGATCGCCGCGTCGCCGCAACGGGCTGTGAGCACCTGCAACCGGCTGTCGACAACGACAAACCGCACCGAACACGCTGCATTTGAACGAGCACCACCGACCCACCGGAGTGAGACCTGGCCTATGACGATTCGCGCGTTGCACGTCGCAAGCGAGCTGTATCCGCTGCTCAAAACGGGCGGTCTCGCCGACGTCGCGGGCGCGTTGCCGCCCGCGCTGATCGAGCGCGGCGCCGATGTGCGGGCGCTGCTGCCCGGCTTTCCAGCCGTGCTGGCCGGTTTGACCGATCTGCATCCGGTCGCACAACTGGGGCGCCGCTTCGACACGCCGGGGGTCACGGTCGAACGGGGCACGCTGCCGTCGAACGGTCTGGTCGTCTACGTGATCCGCGCCGAGTCGCTGTACAACCGGCCTGGCAATCCGTATCTGAACGACGAGCATGTGCCGTACGGCGACAACGCCCAGCGTTTCGCGCTGCTCGGCTGGGTCGCGGCGCAACTCGCGCAGCAACTGGATCCGGCGTGGTCGGCGCAGATCGTCCACGCGCATGACTGGCACGCGGGGCTCGCGCCGGCCTATCTGAAAGCGGCCGAACGTCAGCATGGCCGGCCCGTCGCGCGCAGCGTCTTCACCGTGCACAACCTCGCGTATCAGGGCGTGTTTCCGGCGCATCAGTTCGGCCAACTCGGCTTGCCGGATGACTTTTTCAACATCTCCGGCATCGAGTTCTACGGACAACTGTCGTTTCTCAAAGCGGGCCTTTTTTATAGCGACCGCATCACGACCGTCAGCCCGACTTATGCGCGCGAGATCCAGACGCTGTCGCAGGGCGGCGGGCTCGATGGCTTGCTGCGGCACCGGTCGCACGATCTGAGCGGCATCCTGAACGGCGTCGACTACGCCGTCTGGAACCCCACCGACGACGCGCTGCTCGACACCCACTACAGCGCCACGCGCCTTGCCGGCAAGTCGGCCTGCAAGGAAGCACTGCAAAAACGCTTCGGCCTTGCGCAGAAAAGCGACGCGCTGCTGTTCGGCGTCGTCAGCCGCCTGACTGAGCAGAAAGGCCTCGATCTGCTGCTAGGCGGTGTGCCCGAGATTATCAGGCACGGCGGCCAACTGGTCGTGTTCGGCACCGGCGATCCCGCGTTGGAGAATGGTTTGAAACGCGTCGCGCAGTCGCATCCGGAGTCGGTGGCGGTCGAACTGGGCTTCGATGAAACGCTCGCGCATACGATCGTCGCGGGCAGCGATGTGATCGCCGTGCCGTCGCGCTTCGAGCCGTGTGGACTCACGCAGTTGTATGCGCTCGCGTATGGCTCACTGCCGCTGGTGCATTGCGTCGGCGGTCTCGCGGATACGGTCGCGGATGCCTCGCTGGAAAATCTCGCTGACGACCTCGCCACCGGTTTCGTGTTCGAACGATTCGAACCCAAGGGGCTGGCGGCGGCCATCCGCCGGGCCTTCGCGCTCTACGACCGGCGCACCGAGTGGAAGGCGACGCAACGCCGCGCGATGCGTCAGGATTTCGGCTGGGGCGCGTCTGCCGAGCGCTATCTGGCGCTGTATCGCGAGTTGATCTAAGCGCGCGCGAGGCGCTCCGGGGCGCCGTCTCCCGCCGACTGGAATGCTCGCCGCCGCTGTTTCGCTAACCCGCCCGCCCCTCTTGCATCTGATGGTTAGACGCAACAACACGGGGACGGATCAACTCGCGCGCGTCAAACTCCTGTATTGTTTCCTGACGATGCAAAGCGTGCATTTTTCCTGCACCATCATCTGAAGCAGTCCTGTTGCGTGGGACGACCAGTCAATCGTGGCTCGTCAACGCGGCGCACCCTACCGTTCTCTTTATTCGCGCACTCCCACCGGCGCGAGCGACACCATGACAAAAAGCGTTCTGAGCATCCAGTCCCATGTTGTCTTCGGACACGCCGGCAATAGCGCTGCGGTATTCCCAATGCGCCGGCTCGGCGTCAACGTGTGGCCGCTCAATACCGTACAGTTTTCGAATCACACGCAATATGGCCACTGGAGCGGCAGCGCAATCGACTCATCGCAGATGGAAGATCTGGTCGAAGGCATCGGCGCCATCGGCATGCTGCCGCGTTGCGACGCGGTGCTGTCGGGCTATCTGGGCACGCCGGAACAGGCACAGTCGGTGGTGGAAATCGTCAAGCTGGTGAAGGCCGCCAATCCGCGCGCGTGGTATTTCTGCGATCCGGTGATGGGCGCCGCGACCGGCTGCAAGGTCGAACCGGGCATCCAGGAATTTCTCGTGCGCACCATGCCCGAGGTCGCCGACGCGATGGCGCCGAACCACACCGAATTGCAACGTCTCGTGGGCCGTGAAATCGAAACGCTGGAAGAAGCGGTAGCCGCCTGCCGCGAGGTGATCGCGCGCGGACCGAAGCTGATGCTGGTCAAGCATCTGCTGGATCGCAACAGTCTCGCCGACCGCTTCAACATGCTGGTCGTCACCGAGCGCGAAGCATGGATGGCGCAGCGCCCGCTGTATCCGTTCGCGCGGCAGCCCGTGGGGGTCGGCGATCTGACCAGTGCGGTGTTCGTTGCGCGCACGCTGCTCGGCGATTCGGTTCGCGCGGCGTTCGAGCATACGGTGGCGGCGGTGAACGCGGTGGTCAAGACGACCTGGCAGGCTGGACGGTACGAGCTCGAACTGGTGGCCGCGCAGAGCGAGATTGCACAGCCGCACGAGTGGTTCGACGCGTGGGTCGCGGAGACAGCGTAGCGCGCGGGTTGCGATCAATCCTGGGCAGTGGCGGTCGGTGCGCGGTTGCGGTTGCGGTTGCGGTTGCGGTTGCGGTTGCGGTTGCGGTTGCGGTTGCGGTTGCGGTTGCGGTTGCAGTTGCGGTTGCAGTTGCAGTCGCGGTCGCAGTTGCAGTTGCAGTTGCAGTTGCAGTTGCAGTTGCAGTCGCGGTCGCGGTCGCAGTTGCAGTTGCGGTCGCAGTTGCAGTTGCAGTTGCAGTTGCGGTCGCGGTCGCGGTCGCGGTCGCGGTCGCAGTCGATGCTCGATGCTCGATGCTCAATTCCGATCAAACCCGGGCAGTCGCGTTCTGTCCAGGCCGCGTCGCGGACCGCGACTTTTGCGGCGCTCGCCACCCGCCCCCGCCCGCCCGTTACGCGCGCGGGTATCACGCCTTTGCGCGTGGCTTCGATGGCGTTCCGCGGATACGCCACGTCACTGAACGGACAGCCGGCGCCTTGATAGTCAGCCAGCCGTCCTATAATGCGTGCCGCGTGGACGAGGCGCCTGCCCCCTCCACATCGCATTTCTTACGCATCAGGCATTCCGCAGAATTCAGCAGACGAGGCATCGATGGACGGTTATATCCGCAGTGAGCGGGAAGAATTTTTTGAGCAGTTGTGCATGAGCGTCGACGCCGACGAAGCGCACGAACAGGAAGCGATCGAGTATTTCGAGAACCAGTTCGACCAGGCCGACTTCGATCCCGCGCAATGGCTCGACATCGCGTTGTACTACTCGCCGGCCGTGGCACGCGGCATCGTCGAGATGGTGACGGCGGACGACAAGGCGCGCAGCAATATCGCCGAAGTGATCGCCGACAATCTCGACATCTCGTACGGCGAGGACGAGTGCCAGCAGTTCGCGGAGACTATCGAATTCGCGCTGAACAACGGCGTGCCCGTCGATCTCGACCTGGTGCTCGACGGCTGCCAGCGCGCGATCGACGATCTCGACACGTGGGCCGACGACGAAACCAAAGCACCGTTGCTGCGTCTGCGTGAAGAGTTGTTGCGTCAGCAAGGCGAACACTGAAAGCAGCGGACTCACGCTTCGACGCTGGACCGTAAAACCAGCGATGTGTTTCAGGCGCACTCGCGCGGACAGGGTTCCGCGAGTGCGCCGTGATTGGCGCTGCGCTCGCGCGCGGCGTTAGCTTCGTATCTCTCGTCCCCTCGTCCCCTCGTCCCCTCGCACCCTCGTCCCTCGTACCCCTCGTACCCCTCGTCCCTCGTCCCCCCTCGTCCCCCTCGTCCCTCGTACCCCTCGTCCCTCGTCCCCCCTCGTCCCCCTCGTCCCTCGTCGCTCATACCCCTCATACCCTCGTTACTTTCGTTACCCTCGCTCTACTCCCGCGCTAAGTCCGCTTTACTTCCGCACTACTCCGGCACTACTCGCGCAATCCCCCCGCCCCCCACCACCGCCCCCCTTACCTCGTCATCCGCTCATCCCCCGCAGGCCCCCGCCCCCGCCACGCTTCTTAAGCATGTGCCGCAATCCACACTCCCCGCATGCGGCCGCCAGTCTGCCCGCAGCCACGCCGTGCACCCTATGCCGAAATGCTCATTCAAAGCGCCTCGAATTGCCAAGACGACGGCAAATTGGCTTTCTATATTCGCGCCAGATTGACCGTCGCGTGATGCCAATAAACGTCACCCGGCGACGCTAGAAGACTGCGCGTATTCCACCATTGTTTATGGCGACCGATCATCCGTAGGCTCTCGATGTGCGCGACGAACCGCCGACCTCGCCCCGACTCGCGCATCGACCCAGCGTTACCGCCTTGCCGCTTTCACACCCTGAAACTGTCGATGGAAGGAGAGACCATGAGTCTTCGCTACACGCTGAAACCGCTTGCCCTGTTAGTGGGCGCCCTGTTCGCCGTTGCGCCGCCAGCCAGCTTCGCCGACGACCTGCCCGTCAAGATCGGTTTCGCCGCGCCGCTGACGGGCGCCAACGCGGGCTACGGCAAGGATCTGGAGAACGGCGTCCAGCTCGCGATCGACGAAGCCAACGCGCAGAAGATCAAGATCGGCGACAAGGTCGCGGTGTTCCAGATCGTCTCCGAGGACGATCAGGCCGACCCGCGCATCGGCGTGCAGGCGGCGCAGAAACTGGTCGATTCGGGCGTCGCGGTGGTGGTGGGCCACTTCAATTCGGGTACGACAATTCCCGCGTCGCAAGTGTACGAACAGGCCGGCATTCCGGTGATCGACCCGGCCGCGACCAATCCGATCATTACCGGACGCGGCTTCGCGAACACCTTCATGGTGATTTCCACGGATGCGCAGAACGCCGGCAACGCCGGCACGTACGCAGTGGACGTGAGCAAAGCCAAACGCATCGCGATCATCGACGACCGGACCGCGTTCGGCCAAGGCGAAGCGGACGAATTCGAGAAAGCGGTGAAAGCGCGCGGCGGCAACATCGTCGCGCATGAGTACACCGACAATCACGCGGTCGATTTCAGCACGCAGATCACCAAGATCAAGGGCACCAATGCCGACCTGGTGTTCTTCGGCGGACTGGATAACCAGGCCGCAGGCTTCGCACGACGGATGAAGCAGTTGGGGCTCAACGCGCAGCTGGTGGGCGGCGGCGGCGTGATGGATCCGGACTTCATCAAGCTCGCCGGCGACGCAGCGGAAGGCGCAATGGCCTGGGAATACGGCCGCCCGCTCGCCCAATTGCCGGGCGGCAAGGACTTTTCCGCGAAATTCAAGAAGCGTTTCGGCGTGGATATCCTGTCGTACGCGCCATTCGGCTACGACGGTGCGTGGGTCGCGATCAAGGCGATGGAGCAGGCCAAATCGACGTCGCCGGCGGTCTATCGACCGGTGTTGAAGGCGATCGATTACGACGGCGTAACCGGCAAGATTTCGTTCGACAACACCGGCGCACTGAAGAGCGGCGCGTCCACGCTGTATCAGGTGAAGAACGGCGTATGGGTGCCGATCGTGACGAAGGGCGGCAGTTAAGCTCAGGGTGGGTTGTGAAAAAGAGGCCCTGGCTGCGGGCGGGCCAGGGTCTTTTTCAAGCCACGCTACGTGAGCGCGCTCGCACTACTTCGGATTCGCCACCTTCACCACCAGTTCGGCGTCGAGATCGCGCTCGATCCGCACGAGGTCGTCCTTCATGTCGGCGAATTCCCCGGCTGAACACATCTGATGGCCGAACGCCGCGTGCAATTGCCGGTTGACCTGCAACACCCGCGTCGCCGGATCGAAAACATAGCGCGACGAAAAGGTCAGAAAGCGGTCCTCCACCGCCATGCCGGACGGTAAATCCGTCACGCGGACAAAGCGCGGCAGCGTCATCTCCAGCGTCTCATCAAACTCTCCGCCGATGCAGGCCCACGCCTGCGTCCGGGCAGGCTCGGCAAGCCATCCCTGGACCTGCGATCCCATTCCGCCAGAGAAGCTCGTCAAGGTGGGCACCGCCGTCGTGCCGTCCTTCCACACGAAGTGCGCGACGTCTCCCTGCATCGTTGTCGCAAAGGGACCGTCAGTCGCGTTCACGTCGTCGGTACGCAATTGCGCGGTGCCATGAAATCCCGTCAGCAACAGACGGTTCGCCGCGATCTGCTGGATGCGCTGCCGGGTCGACCGCCGGAACGTATTGCGCTCGATTTCGGCGGTAAACCCGGCGTCCTCGACGCGATACGCGTAGTGGGCCGCGCCGCTCTCGTCGACGTCGATCTGCACGCGCGCCGAGCGCTCACGCGATTGGGTGGCGGGCGTGCGTGACAGCACGCCGTCGTCCACCAGCAGCACCGGACGGTCCATCACGGCCACCGGCAGATAGCCGAAGCCGGTGCCGCCCGCGGTCGTATCGGCGAATAACGACAGGTCGGGAATCCACACGATCGCGTGATTGATCGCGCTCGCCCCGTAACCGGGCACGTCAGGCAGGCTGTAGTACGGCCCGAGATTCAGCAACACCGCCTCGCTGCGGATGCCGACCGCCGCCAGCAACGCGCTATACAGCGCGACGTGGTCCTTGCAGTCGCCGTACCGGTTACGCAGGATGTCCACCGCCTTGTGCGGGATCGCCGCCGTCTCGCCGAGAAACAACGCCACGTAGCGAATATTCATACGCATCCAGTCGTACAGCAGCCGGGCTTTCGTGCGCGGGTCGGCGGCGTTGGCGGTCAACGTCTGCGCAAGCTGGACGATGGCGGGATCGTTCATCGTCGGGTCGATTGCCGGCCCGCGATAACGCGCGGCGAAGCTCGCGAAATCCGGCACCGTCGACACCATCAGCCGGTCGCCCCAGTTCGCATAGCCGACCGCGCCCGCTTCGAGCGGCGCGTAGGGACCGTGGCTGTAGTCGAACTCATAGCGGGTGCGGCCGTTGGCCGTGACCGGCGGCCTCGCGACATAGCCGCGCGCGTCGGCGTAAAGCGGAACCTCGGCGGGCAGATCGAAGATCAGGCGCTGCATCTCGACAGGGTCGCGAGTCGGCTCGACGAGGTACGCGAAGGTGCCCGCCTGCAACGGCTTGGTGCGCGTCTTCCGGAACGCCAGATGCACGCGCGAGCCCGGCTCCACGCCGGGGAAGATCACCGTGCGCAGCACGCCGTCCTCGAAACTCGGCGCGCCGGCCGAGCGCGGCTCCTGCACGTCGCGGATCGCCTCGGGCCCGACCGGATGCACGACGCCGTTCGGATCGACGGTTTCCGCGCTGAGCAGTTGCACCTGCTCGATGTCCTTGTTGAACCACACGTAGCGTTGCGCGATATCGTCGACGCCGCTGGTCGTGTTGGCCCGCAGTACCGTGTCGTCGTGCTCTTCGATCGAGCCGTCTTTCTGGATCGTGAACAGATGGACGTCGCTCTCCATCGTGGAGGGCGCAAGGTCGTCAGCAGAGGAAGGCGAGACGATGCCGTGGTTATCGTCGGCGATGACGGCGCACGAGTACGTCAAGAGCACCAATGACGCCACCCGCACAGCACGCGCCCAACCCGCGGCCAGCCTGACGAACGCGCCGCGCCCCGTCATGAACCGCGTGCCGTGCCGCGTGTACGCCAGACACGCGGACTCGCGGAGCATTCCGCACGGAACGCATGATTGAAAGTCGACAGATCGTTGAAGCCGCAATCGAACGCCATGTCGACGATCTGCCAGTGGTCGTCGCGACGGCGCAGCGCGGTGGCTCGCCAACGCGTGCGCCGCAAAGATTGACGCGGTGTGACGCCGCTTACGCGCTCGAACGCCACGCTCAATCCGCTTCGCCAAGCTGCGCAAGCAACGCCTGCAGACTCTCCACATGTCTGAGCAGCAAATGCCGATGCTTTTCTATCTGCTCCAGACGGCCCGCGAGATCGGCCTGAAGCAGATCGTCGAGTTCGGCCGACGCGATCACTTCTTCGACCTTCGAGCGCATCGTGGCCAGATCGACCGGCGCGTGACTCAGATGCCGCTCGAAGCGCCGCACGTCCTGAATCGCCAGATCGCGGACCTTGCGCAAATACGCTTGACGTCGATGCGCTTCGGCATCGAGCGCCTCTTCTTCGACACGTTTGGCCGGACCCGGCTGACCAAAAATCGGCTCCGGCGGCCGCAGCACCGTCTTTTTTCGCACCGGATGCGCGGTGCCGCGAAAACGCGCGAGCGGCTGTTCGTTGTCGATCGCTTCACGCGCGTTGGGCGGAATCTCGTGATCGGCATGCGGTGCGTTCATCCAGCCGTTTGGCAAGCCCGTGACCGCTTCGATGCCGCGCACGAACTCCTCGCTGAATTCGCGTTGACCGGCCAGCATCAATTTGAGGTAGCTCGCGGAGAAAGTCATCATGCGCGCGAGCCGCGTCGCGGCGCCGACCTCGCGGGTCAGCAGCACCAGGTTGGCCCGCCATACTGGGAGCAGCAATTCGTCGGAATCTTCCATCGCTGGGTCTTCCATCTTTTGCCCGATGTCATGACGATACGCTCGACCCACATCGTCACGCGCGTCATCGTTTTGAAAGGTTAGCCGCTTCACCGCACCTCGCGCAATCCCGGCTTACACGCGTGGGCAAGCTGATCGGGCGCTGCGAATGACGCTTGCGCCTGCGCGCCGCTCTGTCGGAATTACACGATACTGCGCGCCTTTGCGGCGATTCGACGTTGTCGAATACTCACTGTGTTGCACTGACACACGTAATCGCGCAGCGTTCCTACGCGCGACCGGCGCAATGTGGCATGCTTGCGGACCGATGCGGCACGCCATGTGCTGAATCGGAAGCTCCACAACACTGACTTAAGGGTTTTGTAATGAAGAAATTTGCTCTCGCCATTGCTGCAGCCATCGTTGCCCTGAGCGCGGTCGCTCCCGCACAAGCCGAAGAACATCATCACCACCCGGTTTGCCACAAGGTGAAGATTCACGGTCACTGGGAAAAGCGCTGCCACTAATGGTGATGCGGTGTCCTTCCGGGCACGCCGCACATCGCAAAGCCCCGCACAATCAGCGGGGCTTTTTTTATGGCGATGTGCGATGGGCCTGGCGGGAGCACATGTCTTCGACGCTCTATACGTTCCACGGGAAAACGGTCGTATGCAATCCCGGACACATGCTGTTACACCTTTGCGATGCGAGCCGACGTGAATACGGCGTCATGCAATTCCGGTTTTGCGTGACGCCGTGTTCGCGTGGAAGAGAAAAAATGAAAATGAATTGAAGGCGGGGCGACGGCTTTGTTCGGATCCACACGAATCGACAATGTTGTCGCTCATGCGCCCGTGAAGCCACCGTCATCATCGTTAAGCCGCCTTCGCGCGCTCCAATGCGGTTGTCACCAGTGCTTCCATCAACGGCTCGATCTTCGCGGCGAGCTTTTCGTCATACGCATAGGGCATGTGCTCTTCCATATACGTGATCTGCGACAACTCGAGTTGCACGGCATGCACGCCTTGCGCCGGTTGCCCGTATTCCCGCGTGATATAGCCGCCCTTGAAACGCCCGTTGGCAATCGCCGTGTAGCCGCCGTGCCGCTCGACCATCGCCGCCAGCTCGTCGCCGAGACCCGCCACCGCGCTCGCGCCATTCGACGTGCCGAAATTGAAATCCGGCAGACGTCCTTCGAAAAAACGCGGGACATGCGAGCGGATTGAATGCGCTTCCCACAGCAGCACCTTGCCGTGCTTCGCTTTCAGTGCGGCAAGTTCGCCCTTCAGCGCAGTGTGATACGGCGTCCAGTACTGATCGCGGCGGCGCCCGACTTCGGCGTCATCGGGGAGATGTCCGTCGAGATAGAGCGGTTCCTTGTCGAACGTATCGACCGGCAACAGACCGGTCGTATCCTGGCCCGGATACAGGTTCGCACCGTCGGGCGGCCGGTTCAGATCGATCACATAGCGCGCGTAGCGCGGCGCGAGAACCGATGCACCCATCCGTTTTGCGAACTCATAAAGACGGTCCAGATGCCAGTCGCAATCGTCGGTGCGGCGCGCGACCGGTGTCATCGTTGCCGCGATATCGGCGGGGATTTGCGTGCCCAGGTGCGGGATCGAGATCAGCAGAGGCAGGCTTCCTTGATGCAGCGAGAAAACCGGCGGAGTAGTCGAGGCAGTCATGTCAGTCCGGAATCGATTGAATCGAAAGATCCATTCAGCAAGTCGTGTTAGCGGTTGATTCAGGCAACCCGCTAGCGCGCTTCACTAGCGTTGCTTTTATCAAAACCACTCAGGAGAACCGCGCAGTCTCAGTCGAGCAATTCAGCCAGCGCCGTACGATAGCGCGCGTAAGCGCCCTCTTCGTCGCGATGCCTGCGGTTATCGACAAGCTTGTCGCCGCCCGCATACACGTCGCGAATCGGCGTCTCACCATGTTCGCAGAATACAACGCCTGACAGCCACGCGTGGGGCGCATGCCCGGCGATGCTCGAATGATTCTCGTCGAGTACCAGCCAGTCCGCGCGGCGGCCAACCTGCAACGCACCGACCGCGCGGCCCGTGGCATGCGCGCCGCCGTCGAGCGCTGCATCGAATAGCCGATCTGCAACGTGCGTGGCCTGCGCCGACGCGAGCACGTTACGCTGCCGGCGCGTCAGACGCTGGCCGTATTCGAGTAGACGCAATTCCGCGCGCCAGTCGACGCCGATGTGGCTATCCGAGCCGACCCCGATCCGCCCTTGCGCGTCGAGATATTCCTGCGCCGGAAAAATGCCGTCGCCGAGATTCGCTTCGGTGGTCAGGCATAAACCGGCCACCGCGCCACTCTTCGCGAGCGCGAGGGTTTCGTTGGTGTCGACATGGGTCGCGTGTACGAGACACCAGCGGCTATCGACATCAAACCGATCCAGCAGCCATTGCACCGGACGTGCACCTTCGGTTTCGACGCACGCATCGACTTCAGCGGTTTGTTCGGCGATATGGATATGCACGGGCGCGTTTGCGTCGATCCCGCCCAGTAGCACACGCAACGATTGCGCCGACACCGCGCGCAACGAATGCGGCGCCACGCCATAACGCAGCGCGGCACTTTCGGGGCGTGCCGTACGCAACGTGCCGAGCAGATCGAGCAGACTCTCCGGCGTGTTGATGAAGCGCGCCTGATCGTCACGCGGGGCGCGCGACCCAAAGCCGCTGTACTGATACAGCACCGGCAGCATCGTCATGCCGATGCCGCTCGCGGACCCGGCATCCACGACCCGTTGCGCGAGTTCCGCCTGATTCGCGTAACGGCTGCCGTTCGGCATGTGGTGCACATAATGAAATTCGCACACGGACGTATAGCCCGCTTTCAGCATTTCGATGTAGAGCCATTGCGCGATGCTGGCCAGCCCTTCCGGCGTGATGCGCGCGGCAAAGCGATACATCAGGTCGCGCCAGCTCCAGAAGTTGTCGGTGGCATTGGCACGATATTCAGTGAGACCGGCCATCGCGCGCTGGAATGCATGCGAGTGAAGATTCGGCATCCCTGGCAATACCGGGCCCGCCGCTTTTTTCACGCGCGCCGGTGCTTCTTTCGTATCCGGCGTGACTGCCGTCAGCGTGCCGTTCGCGTCCCACTCCAGCAGCACATTGCGACGCCAGCCGCCCGGTAGGTACGCATGCGCGGCAAACAGCGATTGATTCGATTGCGTCATCTGTCAGGTCCGTGAAAAAACGGTCTCGCCCGCGCGCACGACCCGCGCGCACAACGGACGCCCAATCCAGTAAGCCAGCTCGGCCAGCGAATCGACCGGCCACACGGCGAAGTCGGCCGCGCGTCCGGCTTGCAGCGCGCCGTGCGTGTCCGCTTTACCGAGTGCGCGCGCCGCGTTCGTGGTCACACCTTGCAGCACTTCGGGCACGGTCATGCGGAACAGCGTGGTCGCCATGTTCATCATCAACAGCAAAGAGGTCGCGGGCGACGTGCCCGGGTTGCTGTCGGTTGAGATCGCGATCGGCACCTCGTAGCGCCGCAGCAGGTCCAGCGGCGGCAACTGCGTCTCGCGGATGAAGTAATAGGCACCCGGCAACAAGACGGCCACGGTCCCCGCCTCTTTCATCGCGGCGACACCGGCTTCGTCGAGAAATTCGAGGTGATCGGCAGACAACGCGCGATGACGCGCCGCCAAGGCCGTGCCACCGCCGTTCGACAACTGTTCGGCGTGCATCTTGACCGGCAGCCCGTAGCGCGCGGCCGCGTTGAACACGCGCTCGCTTTGCTGCAGCGAGAAACCGATGCGCTCGCAGAACACATCGACCGCGTCGACCAGAGCTTCGCCAGCGAGCGCGGGGAGCATCGTGTTGCAGACTTCATCGATATACGCGTCCGCGCGGCCCGCGAATTCGGGCGGCAATGCGTGCGCGCCGAGAAACGTCGTATAGACCGTCACCGGATAGCGCTCGCCCAATTGCCGCGCGACGCGCAACATCTTGCGTTCACTGGCGAGATCGAGGCCATAGCCGGATTTGATTTCGACCGCCGTCACGCCTTCGGCAAGCAACGGTTCGAGCCGCGCAGCCGATTGCCGGAACAGCGTGGCTTCGTCGGCGGCACGGGTGGCGCGCACCGTCGAGACGATGCCGCCGCCCTGCCGCGCGATTTCTTCATAGCTGACGCCCGCGAGTCGCTGGGCGAATTCGTCCGCGCGTTGGCCGCCGTACACCAGATGCGTATGGCAATCGACGAGACCCGGCGTCACCCACGCGCCGTGCAGATCTTCGCGCGGCCAGGGGGCGTAATGAGCGGGTAATTCGGACGCTGCGCCGAGCCATGCAATGCGGCCGTCTTCGACGGCAATCGCGGCATCGGCCAGCGTGTGGTGAGGGTCGCCCTGTGGGCAAAGATTCAGGTGATGCCAGACGGTTTGCTTCATCGCGTGCCTTGTTGCTCGTTGCAGCTCGTTGCGTGTCTGTGGTCTGGGGTGGTTCGCGGGCGCGCTGCGGGTGCGGGTTCGGCTTCGCAGTGAAGGCAGGCACGCACGCGAATCGTCGTCAGTGTTGTGTGTAGCGCAGCGTGATGGCGAGTAGCACGCCCGTTCCTTCGAGCGCGCAAGACAGCATGTCAGGCGCATCGATGCGCAACGTGTCGCCGGTTTCGAGCGCGTGCGATTGCGCGTCGCCCGACGCAACGCTCACCGTCACGCCGCCGCTTGCGCAATACAGCAGCACGACATCGGCGGAAAACGTGCGCTGCGTGTTGTGCTGTGAAGCGCCGCGCCATACGTCGAGCTCGCCCTGCGCCACGTCACGCCGCACCATCAGGTTGAAGTCGCGCGTCGCACCGTCGACCAGGCGTGCATCGATATGCACCTCGCCTTCAAACCTCGCAAGGTCGAGCGGCTGCTTAAGCGCATGCGACTTCAGCACCTGCGCGCCCACTGTCTCGTCGAGCACCATCCCCGCGCCGGCCAGCAACACCAGCGTGCGGTCGATACCGTCAAAACGCGAGAACGGGCCGGCCTGCGCGACATCTGCAATACTCACGCGCCATACGAACGCGTCCATACCGGCCTGCTCGGGAAACGCCGCCACTTCGCGCGTCACCCCTCCGCCGTTCTTCCACGGCGCCCCCACGAGGTCGGCGCCGCGAATCAGCGTGACAGTTGCCATGCTGCCGACAACCGTCACGATCAACGGCCCAGCATCGGCAGATTGAGGCCTGCCTCACGCGCGGTTTCCTGCGCGAGTTCATAGCCTGCATCTGCGTGACGCATCACGCCGGTTGCCGGATCGTTGAACAGCACACGGCCGAGGCGCTCTTTGGCTGCGTCCGTACCGTCGGCGACGATCACGACGCCCGAGTGCTGGCTGAAGCCCATGCCGACCCCGCCACCGTGATGCAGCGACACCCACGATGCACCGCCCGCCGTATTCAGCAGTGCGTTGAGCAACGGCCAGTCGCTGACCGCGTCGGAGCCGTCTTTCATCGATTCGGTTTCGCGATTCGGGCTCGCGACCGAACCGGTGTCCAGGTGATCGCGGCCGATCACGATCGGGGCTTTCAGTTCGCCGCTTTTCACCATCTCGTTGAACGCCTGGCCCAGACGATAGCGATCCTTCACGCCCACCCAGCAGATCCGCGCCGGCAGACCCTGGAACGCGATGCGTTCGCGCGCCATGTCGAGCCAGTTATGCAGATGCGGATCGTCGGGAATCAGTTCCTTGACCTTCGCATCGGTCTTGTAGATGTCTTCCGGATCGCCCGACAGCGCGACCCAGCGGAACGGCCCCTTGCCTTCGCAGAACAGCGGACGGATATACGCGGGCACGAAGCCCGGGAAATCGAACGCGTTTTCCACGCCCATTTCGAGCGCCATCTGACGGATGTTGTTGCCGTAGTCGAGCGTGGCCGCGCCCCGCTCCTGCAACGCCAACATCGCTTGCACCTGTTTAGCCATCGACTGCTTGGCCGGTTTGACGATGCTGTCCGGCGCGGTCTTCATGCGCTCGCGCCAGTCTTCCACACTCCAGCCTTGCGGCAGGTAGCCGTGAATCGGATCGTGCGCGCTGGTCTGGTCCGTGACGCAATCCGGCGTAATGCCACGCGTCACGCACTCGGCGAACACGTCGGCGGCATTGCCGAGCAAACCGATCGACACCGGCTTGCCCGCCTGCTTCGCTTCTTCGAGCATCGCGAGCGCTTCGTCGAGCGTCTTCGCTTTCTTGTCGACGTAACGCGTTTTCAGACGGAAATCGATGCGCGTTTCATCGCACTCGACCGCGATCATCGAGAAGCCCGCCATCGTCGCCGCGAGCGGTTGCGCGCCGCCCATGCCGCCGAGACCGCCGGTCAGAATCCAGCGGCCCTTCGGGTCGCCGTTGAAATGCTGGTTCGCGACCGAAAAGAACGTTTCGTAGGTGCCCTGCACGATCCCCTGGCTGCCGATGTAAATCCAGCTGCCTGCGGTCATCTGCCCGTACATCATCAGGCCCTTGCGGTCGAGTTCGTGGAAATGCTCCCACGTCGCCCAATGCGGCACCAGGTTCGAATTCGCCAGCAGCACGCGCGGTGCGTCCGCATGCGTGCGGAACACGCCGACCGGCTTGCCCGATTGAATCAGCAGCGTTTCGTCTTCGTTCAGGTCCTTCAGCGACTTGAGAATCTGATCGAAGCAATCCCAGTTACGCGCAGCACGGCCAATCCCGCCGTACACGACCAGCGCATGCGGATGCTCGGCGACTTCCGGGTCCAGATTGTTCTGGAGCATCCGGTACGCGGCTTCGGCGATCCAGGTCTTGCAGGTCTTTTCCGCGCCGCGCGGTGCGCGGATCGTGCGGGTCGGGTCGAGTCGCGGATCGATGTGTTTCGGATTGTTCATGATGGCTCTCGGAATGCTTGAAGAAGTTCGGAAGAGGTTCGAAGAAGATTCGGTAAAGCAGCTAGATCAGAAATGTCCGGTAAAGCGATAACGGCTGCCTGGGTGCCACAGATTCGCAATCGACGCCACCTGGCTTTGCGACCACGTGCGCCGATGCAGCACGAGGCAGGGTTCGAGTTCGTCCATGGTCAGCAGTTCGCGGGCGTCGGCGTCCGCTGCCAGCGCTTCGATCCGGTACTCGACCCGCTGCAACGGCGCCACGCGCACGAGGTACTGGTTCGGCGTGGTGTTCGTAAAGTCCTGCAATGCATACTCGGGCGCGACCGCCGGATTGACCCAGCGTTCTTCGAGCTGCACCGGCTCGTCGTTTTCGAAATGCAATACGCGCGAATGAAACACCGGGCTGCCCGCCTTCACCTGCATTTCCTCGGCGAGCGCTTCGTCGGCGATGCTCGCGCCGATATGCAGCACCTTCGCCTGATGACGATGACCACGGGCGACGATTTCGTCGGAAATACTGCGGATCGCCACCAGCGTCGATTCGTACTTGGGACGGGCCACGAAGGTGCCCGACCCTTGCACGCGCGTCAGCACCTGCTCCGAGGTCAACTCGCGCAACGCGCGGTTGACCGTCATGCGCGCGACGCTGAACTCGCGCGCCAGCTCGTTTTCGGAGGGCACCTGGTCGCCTTCGGCCCATTCGCCCGCATGAATGCGCGCGAGGATGAAGTCCTTGATGCCCTGATAAGCCGGTGCGTTCATTGGTGTGATCCGCTTGCCCTGACGCTCACTGTTCCGACGCGAACGAGAACGGGCTCAGCTTCGCGATCGTGCCGTTCTGCACGAGACGCGTGACAGCGGCGATGTCCGGTGCGAAGTAGTGATCGAGTTCGTAATGCGCGACGTCTTTACGCACCGCGTCCATCGCTTTTTGCAGGTTCGGGCTGGTCTTGTGCGGGGCGCGCAGATCGACGCCTTGTGCAGCAGCGAGCAGTTCGATCGACAGAATGTTGGCGACGTTTTCGGCGATGTCGCCGAGCTTGCGCGCGGCGAACGTCGCCATCGACACGTGGTCTTCCTGGTTCGCCGACGTAGGCAATGAATCGACCGAAGCCGGATGTGCGAGCGTCTTGTTTTCCGATGCGAGCGCAGCCGCCGTCACGTGGGCAATCATGAAGCCGGAGTTCACGCCGCCATCGCGCACGAGGAACGGCGGCAAGCCTGACAGCGTCGCGTCGATCAGCAGCGCGATGCGGCGCTCGGCCAGCGCGCCGATTTCGGCAACGGCAAGAGCGAGGTTGTCCGCTGCGAACGCGACCGGTTCAGCGTGGAAGTTGCCACCCGACAGCACTTCGCCGGTGTCCGGGAAAATCAGCGGATTGTCGGAGACCGCATTGGCTTCCAGCAGCAGCACGTTCGCCGAGTGACGCATCTGGTCCAGACACGCACCCATCACTTGTGGCTGGCAGCGCAGGCTGTACGGGTCCTGCACCTTGTCGCAATCGGCATGCGACACGTTGATGTTCGAGCCTTCCAGCAGCGTGCGATACGCCGCTGCTGCGTCGATCTGACCTTGATGGCCGCGCAGTTCGTGAATGCGCGCGTCGAACGGCTTGACCGAACCCATCGCGGCATCTACGCACAATGCGCCCGACACCAGCGCGGTGCGGTACAGGTCTTCGATCGCGAACATGTTGTACAGCGCGAGCGCGGTGGATGCCTGCGTGCCGTTCAGCAGCGCAAGGCCTTCCTTCGCCTGCAGCGTGAGCGGCTTGAGGCCGACCAGCGCGAGACCTTCGGTGGCCGGCATGCGCTCGCCCTTTGCGAACACTTCGCCGACGCCGAGCAGCGGGGCCGACATATGCGCGAGTGGCGCGAGGTCGCCCGATGCGCCGACCGAACCCTTGACCGGAATCACCGGCAGCACGTCGGCGTTGAACAGCGTGATCAGCGCTTCCATCACTTCGCGGCGAATGCCCGAATGACCCCGGCCCAGGCTCGACAGCTTCAGCGCGATCAACAGACGCACGACCGGGCGCGACATCGGCTCACCCACGCCGACCGCATGCGACAGCACCAGATTGCGTTGCAACAGTTCGAGCTGGTCGTGCGGGATATGCGTGCTGGCCAGACGCCCGAAGCCGGTGTTGATGCCGTAGGCCGGCTCGCCTTTCGCGGCGATGTCGGCGACGGCTTTCGCGCAGGCGTCGATCGCAGCGTGGCTGGCGGGGTCGAGTTGCAGGGACACGGGTTCGCGCGCGATCTGGCGCAGTTGCGGGAGAGTCAGAAAACCGGGCTTCAGAATCATGATTTATCCTGTCTATACAAGTTCAGTGAAGTCTAGCGGGGCAGCCTTGTATATACAACTTGTTTTTAATCCACGGATCGTAGGGATTTTCCATTAGAGGCGAGCCCGACGGGCGGCGAATAGGCTCTCGCGCAGAGCCGGAAACAGTGCGCTGGCAATGCAGCTTCAGACGGTCTTAGACTCCGACTTGTATATACACGTCCAAATTTCTCCGCTCCATACCGACAAAAACATTCGCCGCGCGGAGACCGCTGCCAGCCCCGCCGAACCGGTCAGATAAGAATAGTTATAGGAGACGAGCGCGTTTCCGCGGAAAGCGGGACTTGCCTGGCGGCGCAAACAAGCCCGCGTGCTGGCGGCCTGTGAGCGCAGCAGCGGCGGGCTTGATCGACGTGGAAGCAGGAGAAGCGCGCGGCGACGGCCGCAGTGAAACCGGACGCAACGCCCGCCCGCCCGCCCGCAATTAAAGCTTCACGCGCGCCGCGATGAAATCCAGAAAGCTCTGCACGCGGCCCGACAGCGACGCGCTCTGGTAATACACCGCGCTAACCGGCTGCCGCTCGTCGACCAGCGCATTGCCGAGAATCGGCACGAGGCGCCCGTCGCGCACGTCGGCGGCGCTCATGAAGTCGGCCAGACACGCGATGCCCCACCCGGACAGCGCCAGTTGCCGCAACGTCTCGCCGCTCGACGCGGTAATCGCCGGCTCGATTTTCAGCGACCCGGCACCGCCCGCACGCCCTTCACGCAACGGCCAGCGGTTCAGATGCTCGGGCGCCGTAAAGCCAACCAGCCGATGCCCGCGCAACGCGTCCACCGATTTCGGCTCGCCGTATTCAGCCAGATACGCCGGACTCGCGAGCACTCTTAACCGGCTGCTGCCCAAAGCGCGCGCGTGCAGCGTCGAATCCTGCAACGCGCCGATCCGGATCGCGATATCGACCTTCTGTTCGAGCAGATCGACGATCCGCTCGTTGCTGGTCAACTCCAGACGAATCTCCGGATACAGCGCCGAAAACGCCGTCATATGCGGCGCCACACAATGCAGCATGAACGGCGATGCCGCATCCACCCGCAAACGCCCCGACGGTCGCGCGCGTCCACGGGTGACGGATTCCTCAGCTTCTTCCATCGCGTCGAGAATCGCGCGCGCGCGTCGCAGGAACGCCTCGCCTTCGTCGGTCAGATGCAGCCGGCGCGTGGTACGACGCACCAGCGCGGTGTCGAGCTTCTTTTCGAGCCGCGTGAGCGCGCGGCTCACGCCGGACACGGTTTGCCCCAGCTTCTCCGCCGCCGCCGTGATCGAACCACTGTCGATCACGGTGACGAATACCAGCAATTCGTCGGTTGAAGTTTTCATTATTGATTTCAAATCAAGATTGATTTGAGACTAACACGCTTTTTGCGAGAATCAGGACGGCGGATACTGCTTGCCTGTCACGGAGCTTTTTCGTCTTTCCCTCTTTCAAGGAGAACGTCTTGAAGATTTTCATCACAGGCGCAAGCGGTTTTATCGGCGGCTCGATTGCCGCGCATCTGGTGCGCGCCGGCCATCACGTACGCGGCCTGATCCGCAATGCCGACCATACGGCTGAACTGAAACGGCTCGGCATCGAACCGGTCATCGGCACGCTCGACGACCGCGATCTGCTGATCGCCGAAGCGCACGCCGCCGACGCGGTCATCAACGCCGCGAGCAGCGATCACGAAGGCGCGGTGAAAGCGCTGATCGACGGCCTCGCCGGCTCCGGCAAACCGTTCCTGCATACCAGCGGTTCGAGCATCGTCGGCGACGCGTCGGGCGGCGAAGCGGGCGACGCGCGCATCTATCACGAAGATGCGTTGCCCACGCCGACGCCGGACAAAGCGGCGCGCGTCGCGATCGATCAACTCGTGCTCGATTCGGCGCAACAGAAGATTCGCGCCGCCGTGCTGTGCAACACGCTGATTTACGGCCACGGCGCAGTCGCCGGCAGCGCGAGCGTGCAATTGCCGCGTCTCGTGCGTCAGGCGCAAAAGAGCGGCGTGGTGCGTCACGTGGGCAGCGGCGGCAACATCTGGTCGAACGTGCATATCGACGATGTCGCCGAACTGTATCGCCTCGCTCTGGAGAAAACCCCGGCGGGCACGTTCTATTTCGTCGAAAGCGGCGAGGCGTCGTTCCGCGACATGAGCGCGGCGATTGCCCGCAAGATGAATCTCGGCGACGCGCAAGACTGGCCGCTCGCCGACGCGCAAAAAGAATGGGGCTACGAAATGGCCTCGTACGGGCTCGGGTCGAATAGCCGGGTGCGCGGCGATCGTTCGCGCACACTGCTCGGCTGGCAACCGGCGCGTACCTCGGTGATCGAGTGGATCGAACGCGACATGTGAGTGGTACAGAGCGTGTAAGGCGTGTAAGGCGTGTAAGCGCAATCGTTGCAAATTCGTAAGCTGTTCTCGATAAAATCCCGCTCATCTTCCGTGCGACCCGACTGTCCGGGTCGCACATGAGCACGGATTTTGATCGATGACCTTCGCGCTGAATTTCGACTGGCTGACCAATCTGCTGGCGATTCTTTTTGTCGTAGCGTGCCTTTACGATGTACGCTACGACGAATACGGCGTGTTGACGCTGGCCGCTGCGGCGATGGGCCTCGCCGTGATGGCGATGGAGTTTTTCCTCAAGCCCGCGTTTGACATGGCGCTGTGACTATCGCGTACCGACCGGTCGTCGCGTAGGCGGTTTTAGTGAATCACGAACCGCACGCCGCGCAGCCGCCGTGCTTTTCTGCCGGCTTCTCTTCTTCATAACGGTCGTGATGTCTGACCCAATCGGTCAAACCGTTCTGTTCGTTGCGCCCCTTCGGCGTGATATCCAGATGCGCGTACGTGCTCAGAAACCGTTCGTCGCCGCGCCCAAAGCATGAATACGTGTGATACACGTCACCGTTGCCGTCCTTGTAGAACACACTGTGACCGTGCTGTTCGTCGATACCGACATCCTGCTCGGTAAAGTTATAGAAAGCCTTCCTGCTGGCCAGTTCTTCAGGCGTGAACGACACGTGGTAGTCGAAATTGAAATCGCTGCCATCGGACGACACCCACGGAAAAGTCCATTCCATCCGCTTTTTAAACGCCTCGATCCTGGCGAGCGGTGCATGCGACACCGTCACATACGTCACATCGTGATGCTCCAGATGCGGCAGAACACCGGCCATATGATCCGATACGAACGAACAGCCAACACAGCCCTCCTGCCAGTCCGCCCCCAGCATGAAGTGGTAAACGATCAACTGGCTGCGTCCGTCGAATAGCTCGGCGAGCGTTTTGCGGCCTTGCGGTGTGTCGAACGCATAAGTCTTGTCGACCTTCACCCACGGCAATTCACGGCGTTTGCGGGCGATTTCGTCGCCGGCCCGCATATGCGCTTTTTCTTCGACGAGAAGCGCCCGGCTCGCGTCGAGCCATTCCTGTTTCGTGCCGATCCGGCGTTGCGGTTCCATCTTCGTCTCCTTCTCTGCGTGATGCAGATTCAATCCGGCACACTCAAAAGAATGCGCTACGTTTCGCGTCGCCCGCTCACGCCACGTAGCGTTCCAACGAATCGATACCGTCGGTCCAGCCGTGGCGATGATCGTCGCGTTGCGCGTCGTCGGCGAAACGTTCGTGCGTGAGTGTGAGCCACGTTGCGCTTCCGTTGGCTTCCGGTTCCAGCAGGAGCGTGACCCGTGATTCATGTTCAGTGCCGCCGCGTGGTGTCCATGTGAAAACCAGCTTGCGGTCGGGCACGACTTCCAGATACTTGCCGCGCACCTCGACCTCGCCGCCGTCCGGCTTGCGAAAGCCAATCGTGTAATCGCCGCCCACCCGCACGTCGAATTCCGCGCGAACCACGTCCGAGCCGCCCGGATGCATCCACGTCATGAATTGCGCCGGTTCCGTCCACGCACGGAAGACTTTGGCGGGCGTGGCGTTGAGACGCCGCTGGAGGGTGAGGCTGGGCTGGGCGAGCGGGTTGGGCTGGGCGGACATGGGTCAGGCTCCTCTTCGACGAATGTAGCAAGACGGTCGAGCGATTCGGACCAGAAACGCTGATAGCGGTTGAGCCACGCCATGGCTTCCTCCATCGGTCCGGCGGCGAGCCGGCACGCCACGGTGCGGCCGGTTTTGCTACGCGTGATCAGCCCCGCGTCGGACAGCACGTCGAGGTGTTTCATCACTGCGGGCAGCGACATCGCGAACGGCGCAGCGAGTTCACTGACCGACAGATCGTGTTCCGACAGACGCGCGAGCAACGCGCGCCGCGTCGGGTCCGACAGCGCAGCAAAGGTACGATCGAGTACCACTTCATTAAACTTAACCATGAGGTTAAGTATAGAAACGAAGCTCACGAAGTCAAGGACAGGTACGCGTTTTCTGTCGGCACCAGAAAATCGCGCAGGGTCGGGACAAAAAAAACGCGGTGCACCGCAGAAAAAAATCTGCGATACACCGCGTCAAGGTGGGAGACCAACGACTACCCGCTCTCGCGAAATGCCCATCAATTTCCGCGAATGCCCGCGAAGTCTCGTGGACCCCTGTGAAACTTCAGCGGAACATCAGATCGCCCATCCGCCGAGATAGAAGCCGACCAGCACGACAGCGATCGCCACCGTCCCCACATTCAGCTTGCGATATTCGCCGCTCACCACGCGACCGATCACGAGCGTTGCGAAGCCGAGCATGATGCCCGTGACGATGTTCGCGGTCAGCACGATAAACACCGCGCACATGAGCCCCGACATCGAATCGACCATGTCGTCCATATGCAGTTTGCTCACGTTCGACAGCATCAGCAGACCCACATACATCAACGCGGGCGCCGTGGCATACGAAGGCACGAGGCTCGCGAGCGGCGAGAAGAACATCACGACGAGGAACAGCAGGCCGACGACTGCCGCCGTCAGTCCGGTTTTTGCGCCCGCCGCGACGCCGACCGTCGATTCGATATACGCCGCGGCCGGTGCGCCGCCGAGGAGCCCCGAGAAAATCGAGCTCAGCGAATCGGCCGTCAACGCGCGACCGCCGTTGATGATGCGGCCGTTTTCATCGAGTTGTCCCGCTTGTCCGGCGACCGCGCGGATCGTGCCGGTTGCGTCGAATACCGCCGTCATCACGAGCGCCAGCACGCTGGGCAGCACCGCCATCGACAGCGCGCCCTTGATGTCCATTGCGCCGATCAGCGACGCATGGCCCGGCGCGCTCAGCGACGGTAGTGCGAACACGCCGTGGTACGTCACGGCCGGATCGATGAGCAGCGCAATCGCCGAAATCGCAACGATCACGATCAGGATCGAACCGGGGACACGCCGACGCACCAGCCCGAAAATCGCCGCGAGCCCCGCCACCGACATCAACGCTGGCAACGCCGTGATATTCCCCAGCGACACCGGCAAACCTGCGCCCGGATTTTTCACGACCAGACCCACGTCGTTCGCGGCGATCAACAGCAGGAACAGCCCAATGCCGATGCCCGTGCCGTGCGCGATGCCGGTGGGCAGATTGCGCAGAATCCACGAGCGCACGCCGGTCACCGAAATCGCGGTGAAGACGACACCCATCAGAAATACCGCGCCGAGCGCGACATTCGGATGCAGCCCCTTGCCGAGCACGAGGCCGAACGCGGTGAACGCTGTCAGCGAAATCGCGCAGCCGATCGCGATCGGCAAACGTGCCCACACGCCCATCAACAGCGAACCGAAGGCCGTCGTCAGGCAGACGGCGACGAACACCGCGCTGGTGTCGAAGCCCGCCTTGCCGAACATGCCGGGCACGACGAACACCGAATAGACCATCGCGAGGAAGGTCGTGATACCCGCGACGATTTCCTGGCGCTGCGTGCTGCCGCGTGCGGTGATATCGAAATAGCGGTCGAGAAAGCCCTTTCCGTCGAATGATTCCGTTGCGACATCGGCAACCGGGTGGGCGTGGGGTTCCATCATGATGAGTGCCTCCTTTATCAGCGTGCTGAAACGGCCGTCGAATTGGCCGCCATCAGGTTCGTCTCGTTGCTTTGGTTTAATGGGGACTACGTCCTTTTTGCTGTCTCGAAATGTAGGGCAACACAAATATGTGTCCAATCGCATGAACGGCATGCTGGACATGTCGCGATGCTTATATGGCCTGATAGACGGCACGGCGGGCACGCGCGGCGCGTGTTTACACCTACGGTCCGTCAGAGTGCGGTGAAAGGGATTTGAGAGTTTCGCGCGGGGTTCGACACAGGTGACCGATGGGGTCCGCGCGCTCGCCGAAGCGGCGTCGGATACTGCCCCGATATCGCTGTCGCCGCTCTGCGCGCGCGGCATGAAGCGTGCTTGTGGCACGGTGCCGGATCGTCGGCAAAACGGGGGCCGGCCGGCGTCGCGGGTTACACTCTGCCCCTACCTGTCCAATTGCGGCGGCCCATCGTGCCCGCCCGCCCCGGCCCTTGGAGTTTTTCTTGATGACTGGCGGTTTTTCGCGTCCTGCGTGGCGTTTGCCGATCTTCGCTGTATTCGCGCTGCTTGTGCTGTCAGCGCTGTCCGGTTGCAGCAGCCTGTTATGGGGCTCGCAGCAAGCGCCGATCGTCGATGCCACGGTGATGCCCGTCGAGCCCGCCAGCGCGCCGGTGGCGGCATCCGCGCCCGAGCCGGTCGAAACCGAAGCGAGCGAGCCCGAGCAACCGAAAAAGCCGAAGAAGCCGGTCGTGAAGCCGCACAAGGTCGAGCCGCCCCCGCCGGTGGTCACGCCCGCACCGCCGCCGCCCCCGCCGCCGCCGCTGATCGTGTTGCGCACGATCGAGCGTAACGAGGCGCGCGCACTGCTCGACAGCGAAGTGCAAAAGCCCGACGGCAAGGTCGTCGGCCGCGCGGTCGATCTGATCGCCGACGCACTCGGCAAACCGCGCGAGATGGTCGTCAACCTGCAGGGCTTCCTTGGCGTCGGCGACCGCAAGGTCAATTTCCCATGGAGCGCGTTCCGCTTCACGCCGGCCGCGAAGGCCGCGCCGATCACGCTGAATGCGACCGCCGTGCCCGCGACAGCGGCCAAGCCGGCGCCCGTGCAATTGCCGCTGATCGACGCCACCGTCGAGCGCTCGAACGGCGCGAAGGTGGGCCGCGTGATCGACGTGCTGATCGATGCCAATGCACAACCGCAGGCCGTCGTGCTCGACGTCAACGGGATGGTCAGCACCGAGCGGCGCACGATTGCCGCGAACTGGTCCGCGCTGCACTTCGTCACCAAAGACAAGGAGCTGCATCCGCTGCTCGATCTGAGCGACGCGCAAATCAACGCGACGCCGCCGTACGCCAGCGATAAACCGATCCGCGCAGTGTCGCCAGCGCCCCCCGCCGCTCCGGCTTCGGCTCCTGCTCCGGCTCCGGCCGCCGCAGCGCCTGCAGCGGCGGCAACCTCCACGGCGATCGCGGTGTCCAGCGCAAGGGCGGCCCGATGACCGGCCGCACTCTGGTCACGGCGCGCAGTCTGCGCGCGCTCGATTGGCTGAACTTCTTCGTCGCGAATGTGCAGACGGGCTTCGGGCCGTTCATCGCGTCGTATCTCGCGTCGCATAAGTGGACCCAGGGCGAAATCGGCATGGCGCTGTCGGTCGGCACGATCAGCGCGATGGTGAGCCAGGTGCCGGGCGGCGCCGCGGTCGACGCGCTGCGCAACAAGAAAGGCGCGGCGGCCTGGGCGATCATCGCGATCATCCTGAGCGCGGTGCTGCTGGCCGTCAGTCCGACCGTGCTGCCGGTGATCGCCGCCGAGGTCTTTCACGGTTTCGCCAGTTGCATGCTGACACCGGCGCTCGCCGCGATCTCGTTCGCTTTGGTGGGACGCGCGAATCTCGGCGACCGGCTCGGACGTAACGCGCGCTGGGCGTCGATCGGCAGCGCGGTGGCGGCCGGGCTGATGGGCGTGTTCGGCGAATACTATTCGCCGCGCGCGGTGTTCTGGCTGACCGCCGGGCTCGCAGTGCCCGCGCTGTTTGCGCTCGCGATGATCCAGCGTACCGACACCGTCGAGTTGCCGAAAGCCGGCCCGACCCCGCAGCAGATCGAGCGCCGCGAGAGCCTGCGCGCGTTGCTGCGCGACCGGCGGATGCTGCTGTTCGCGGCATGTATCGTGTTGTTCCATCTGTCGAATGCGGCGATGTTGAACCTGGCAGCGGGCGAAGTGACCGCCGGCATGGGCGATAACGTTCAGCTCGTGATTGCGGCGTGCATCATCGTGCCGCAGGCGATCGTCGCGATGATGTCGCCGTGGGTCGGACGCTCTGCCGAGCGCTGGGGACGCAGGCCGATTCTGCTGCTCGGATTTTCCGCACTGCCGATTCGCGCGCTGCTGTTTGCCGGTATCAGCAGCCCGTATCTGCTCGTGCCGGTGCAGATGCTGGACGGTTTGAGCGCGGCAGTCTTCGGCGTGATGCTGCCGCTGATCGCCGCCGACGTCGCCGGTGACAAGGGACGCTACAACCTGTGTATCGGCCTGTTCGGTCTCGCGGCGGGGATTGGCGCGACGCTGAGTACGACGGCGGCGGGCTTCGTGGCGGACCATTTCGGCAACGCGGTCAGCTTCTTTGGTCTGGCTGCAGCGGGTGCGCTCGCGGTGCTGCTGGTGTGGGCCGCAATGCCCGAGACGCGGGACGCGGCGGCGGCGGGAGATGACGCGCCGGTGGCGAACGGCGAGAAGACCGCCGCGAGGTAATACCTCGGCCACGCCGGGCGAATCAAAAGAGGCGCGAAGAACCTTCGCGCCTCTTTTTTTTCTTTGAGCCAGTCAATCGATCAATCGATTGCCCTGCCCGCTGTTTCTCTCATGAACGGCAACGGCAGCAACGACACCAGACTGCAGCCAATCAGATACCAGGCCGGTGCGAGATTATTCCCGGAAAGCTGGATCAGCCAGGTCGCGAAGAACTGCGCAAAGCCACCGAAAATCGATACGCCCAGGCAATAAACAATCGACATCCCGGTCGCGCGAATCGCACGCGGAAACAGTTCCGGCAGCATGACGATATTCGGCACCGCGGTGAACGCGACCAGCACCGCAAGTCCTGCCACGACCG
Organism: Paraburkholderia metrosideri; assembly: GCF_904848625.1. Taxonomy (GTDB): domain Bacteria; phylum Pseudomonadota; class Gammaproteobacteria; order Burkholderiales; family Burkholderiaceae; genus Paraburkholderia; species Paraburkholderia metrosideri. The sequence goes on along the minus strand of NZ_CAJHCP010000001.1, from coordinate 113,505 downwards.
ATAACAACACCGGCACCGTAGGCACCGCGTTGATCACCATGAACGCGGGATACACCGCGATAATCAGCAGCACACGCGGAATCCACAACACGCGCTTGCGTCCGACGCGGTCCGACAAAGCACCGGCGAATGGCGAGCAGATCACCGTGACGACGGCTGCCGTCCACGCGGCCCACAACGCGGACGACATCGGCAGATGCAGAATCCGGATTGCGTACGTGGACAGATAGAACAGCACGATATAGTTCGCCGCCGTACCGCCGATCGTGGTCAGCACACCCATCGTGATCACGCGGGAATGGTCGCGAAACAGCCTGCGTACCGGTTGTGACGCGGGAATCTCCGCCACGGCCTGCGCCGGGTCGGCACCGGCTTCAACGCCGGGCAGTGTCTCGTCCAGATGACGCCGGATATAAATGCCGATCGGCCCCATCGCCATGCCGATCACGAACGGCACCCGCCAGCCCCAGCTTTCGAGCGCCGCGCTCGACAGCGTTGCCGCCAGCGCCACCCCGAGCAGCGACCCGCACACCGTGTTCAAACCCTGACTCACGAATTGCCAGCTGCCATAGAAACCGCGCGTTTTGTCACTGCCGTATTCCATCAACAGCGACGTCGAGGCGCCGATCTCGCCGCCCAGCGCAAAGCCCTGAACCAGCCGCGCGACGATGATCAGCAGCGGCGCGGCCACCCCGATCGCCGCGTAGGTCGGTGCGAACGCGATGATCGCCGAGCCGAGTGTCATCAGCCACAGCGTCAGGCTCATTGCCGCCTTGCGACCGGCGCGGTCGGCATAGCCACCGAGCACGACACCGCCCACCGGACGCATGATGAACCCCACGCCGAAAGTGCCGACCGCGAGCATCAGTTGCGCAAGCTGGCCCTCGACGGGGAAGTACAGCTTGCCGATGATCGTCGCGAAGAAACTGTAGATCGTGAAGTCGAAGAATTCGAGGCCGTTGCCGAGCGTGATCGCGGCGATCGCCTTGGCATGGCTCGCGCGTTTAGCGGGCTGAACAGCACCCAGAGCACCTTGCGTAGCCGCTGGTGCCGACCCGCTCTGCGCGCTGAACGCGTCATTGGCTGCGGGTGGCGATGAGGCGGAATAGTCCATCTGTGTCTCCTCCATGATGTGCTGCCTGCGCGAAGCGGATGCGCTCCGACGCAGTCACACGCAAGCCCGCGTCAGACGAGAAACGTCTGCGCGAGCTTCACCCAGTAAGCCGCACCGGCGGCGAGGCAAGCGTCGTTGAAGTCGTAGCCCGGGTTATGGACCATGCAACCGCCCTCACCGTCGCCATTGCCGATGATCAGGTAGCTGCCCGGGCACTTCTCGAGCAGGAACGCGAAGTCTTCGCTGCCGGTGAGCGGTTGCATATCGGCGATCAGGCCGTCTTCACCGACCCAGTCGAGCGCGACTTGCCGGGCGAGGCCGGTCATGGCCGCGTCGTTGACGAGCACCGGATAGCGGCGCTGATAATCCACCTTGGCCCGCGCGCCGAATACGGCTGCCTGCCCGCAGGCCACCGCCGTAATGCGTTCCTGCAGATGGTCGCGAACCTCCGGTTTCAGCGCGCGCACCGACAGGCGCATTTCGGCGGTTTCCGGGATCACGTTCGGCGCCTCACCCGCGTGAATCGCGCCGACCGTGATGATCGCCATGTCGAGCGGCGCGACCGTGCGCGACACGATCGACTGCAACGCGAGCACGATCTGCGCACAGATCACCACCGGGTCAACCGCTTTGTGCGGCACCGCGCCGTGGCCGCCGCGTCCGGTCACGGTGATGATCACGGTATCCGACGACGCCATGAACGAACCCGGCAGGAAGCCGAACTTGCCGGTCGGGAAGCCCGGCATGTTGTGCATCGCAAAGACCGCATCGCACGGAAATTTATCGAACAGACCGTCTTCGAGCATCGCACGCGCACCGGCCTCGCCTTCTTCGGCGGGTTGGAAAATCACGTTCAACGTACCGTCGAAGCACTTTTCCTCGGCCAGATGTTTGGCGGCGGCCAGCAACATCGCGGTGTGGCCGTCATGACCGCATGCGTGCATCTTGCCGGGCACCGTGCTCGCATACGGCAAGCCGGTGGTCTCGTGAATCGGCAGCGCGTCCATGTCGGCGCGGATACCGAGCTTGCGCGTGCCATGGCCGACCTTCAATTGCCCCACCACACCCGTCTGACCCAGCCCGCGATGCACCGTATAACCCCACGCCTGCAAGCGCTCGGCGACCAGATCGCCGGTCGCGAATTCTTCGTAAGCCAGTTCTGGCCGCGCGTGGATGCGATGGCGCAGCGCGATCATTTCGTCTTCGAGTTCGGCGATGCCCGCCGGGATGGCCATGGTGTTCACGTGTCGTCTCCGTCTATCAAAATCGTGACCCAGCATAGCGACGCCAATTTGCGACCGGCAGGCGTAGAATCGTTACGCCGGCAACCGCTGGTTGCCGCCTTTTTCCGAATTTTGTCGATGAAACTTCATCAGCTCAGCACCTTGGCGGCCATTGCAGATACTGGAAGTATCCGGGCCGCATCACGCTCGCTGGGCCTTTCGCCGGCCGCCGTCACCAAGGCGATGCGGGAACTGGAGGCCGATCTGCGCGCGCCGCTGCTGGTGCGCAGCGCGAGTGGCGCCGCCTTCACCGAGTTCGGCCGTGCGCTGGTCGTGCACGCGCGGCTGGTGCTCGGGCAATTGCAACGCGCAGAAGCCGAGATCGAAGCATTGCGCGGCGCGGCAGCGGGCAAGCTGTCGATTGGCGTCACGCCGTGGGTCGCGCTGACGTTTTTGCCGCCTGCGGTGCAACGCTTCCGGCAACGGATGCCGGAGGTTCAACTGGAGTTTTTCGAAGGCCTGCTGGCGCTCGTGCAACCGCGACTGCGCGACGGCAGCCTCGATTTTTCGATTGGCCGGCCGCCGCCTGCGTCACCGCAATCGGAGTTTCACAACGTGCCGCTTTTCTCGACGCATTCGGCGGTGGTCGCGCGGCGCGATCATCCGAAGGCGGGTTGCCGCACGCTGCTCGAACTCGAAGACGCCGAATGGGTGTTGAACTGGGACCCGGCAAGTCAGGAGTCGCTGTCGGACAACCTGTTCCGCAAGCGCGGCATGCGCGTGCCGCATACCATTCATCTCGCGCATTCGCTGGCCATCGTGCTGGGGCTGCTCGCGCAAACGGACATGCTGAGCATCTTCCCGTGGCCGCTGGTCGAGGTGATGCTCGCCCGAGAGAACCTGTGGGCGTTGCCGCTGCGCGAAACGGTGGACGAAACCATCGTGAGCATCACGTCACGCCGGGGCGCGCCGACCAGTCCGGCGGCGGTCTGTTTTCTCGCGTGTCTGCGTGAAGTGATCGATGAAGGCGCGCGCTCGCCGGACCCCGAACAGCGCCGGCTGTTTCATTCAATCGAATTGCTGCTCTAGCGGCATGCAGGCGCGGCTTCAGTCGAGATATTCCGCGGCCCGCTTGCGCAGCACTGCGCCGAAATCGTCGAGCCAGCCAATCGACAGACGCCAGCTCTGCCAGTACAGATCGACGTCGATATGCTTGCCGGGCACGATCTGCACCAGTTCGCCGTGCGCCAGATGACCGGTAATCATCCGCTCCGGGCACATCCCCCAGCCGAGACCCGTTACGCAGGCTCGCAGAAAACCCGCGACATGCGGAATCCAGTGCAAAGGCGGGTCGATTTCCGCTCGCGTCACCCGTCGCATGAAGCGCTTTTGCAACTGATCTTTCGGATTGAAATCGACGCACGGCGTGCGCCTCAGACTGTCGCGCGTGACGCCGTCGGCGAAATGGCGAGCGAAAAATGCCGGTGAGCACACCGCCATATAGCGCATGCGTCCAAGCCGTGTGGAGCGGCAGCCCTGCACCGGCTCGGCCTGCGTGGTGACCGCGCCTTGCACGCTGCCGTCGCGAATCAGTTGCGCGGTATGGTCCTGATCGTCGACGACCAGGTCGAGCAACATCTCCCGCTCGACACAGAATGGCGCGACGGCGTCGATAAACCAGGTGCCGACACTGTCGTCGTTCACCGCGACACGCAGCGCGGGCCACGGCTCGACCAGCGTGCCGGGCAGCGCCGGCAGGCGGCCGGTCAACTCCGCCTCCAGCAATAGCACGCGTTCGGTATGACGGCACAGCAGCGCGCCCGAGGTGGTCGCGACGCACGGCTGGCCGCGTTTGACGAGCACGCTCCCCACCCGCTCTTCCAGCAGTTTGACCCGCTGGGATACCGCCGACGGCGTGACGTTCAGCTCACTTGCCGCGCGGTCGAACGAACCGTGGCGCACCACGGCGGCCAGTGCATCGAGCAACGCATAGTCGAGCATTAGCGTTCCTTAATCGGCGTTAGATAAATTAGCTTCTCTTACGAGATGCGAAACCGCAGACTAACGCCATTGGTTTCCCCCGTCTACTGGATCGACTATGAACTGGCTGTCTTTTTCCCATGGTGCCGCGCTCTGCGCTTCGCTGATCGTGACCATCGGTGCGCAAAACGCTTTCATCCTGCGTCAGGGCATCATGCGTTCGCATGTCGGCAAAATCGTCGCGCTGTGCGCGCTGTCGGATTTCATTCTGATCGGCACGGGTGTCGGCGGGGCGTCGGTGCTGGTGGAGCGCTATCCGGTGTTCGTCCACGCCATGCTGTATGTCGGGCTTGCCTATCTGGCGTGGTTCGGCATCAACGCGCTGCGGCGCGCAGTGCGGCCGGGGCATGCGGTGCTGGACGCCAATGTGAATGATGAGAATAGTGCGAACGGCGCGACGCCTGGCTCAAACAACCCGCCCGCCCAACGCGCTTTGCCGATCATCCTGATGACGCTGGCTTTTACGTGGCTCAATCCGCACGTTTATCTCGACACGTTCCTGCTGATCGGCACGGCGGGCGCGCGCGAACCCGAAGGCGCGCGGGTGGCATTTGCACTCGGCGCGATGGCCGTGAGTGGCATCTGGTTCGTCGGCCTCGGGTATGGGGCGCGTGCATTGGCGCCGCTGTTCCGCCGGGCGACTGCATGGCGGGTGCTGGATGGCGCGATCGGCAGCATGGTGTTGCTGCTTGCAGTGACGCAGTTGCGTTAAGCCGACCACGGCGACGCGTTGGTACAGAGAGCGCGTCGCCAATCAAACACTACCTTCTTCAACACCGCATCATTTAACGGCCAGTTCTTTCACTGGCTCGTTCTCTCCCGTCGCCGCAGGAACCTCATCACGCGCGACAAGATTCATCAGCCGCGCGAGCACCGGCCATTTCATCAGCGACTGCTGGTATGCGTCCCGCGCCTGTCCATCGAAATAGCTGGCGGGATCGACCTCGGGCAAACGGCGTGCAAGCCCGTTGATATCGTCGACCGGCCAGCCTGCTGCCATCTCGGACGGTTTGCTGTCCGATGCCGCGGCGCGCTTCACATCGCTCTTCATATCGCGCTTTACGTCGCTTTTCACGTCGCTTTTCATTTTCCGTCCACCCACACGCCGTCCGGCGTCTTCACGACATAACCGGACGCCGTCGTCATCGTCACCGTCCCTTCGTTTTCGCCGACCATCTGTGTCTGCGGCAGATTGACCGCGTATTGCGACAACGTCACGCCCGGTTTGAACGGACTGTTCGACACCAGATTCGACAACAGTTGCGCGACCGCCAGAAAGCTCGACGGCGTGTCGATCACGGTGGTCGGCCCGTGGTTGCCCTGGAAGCCGACCAGACGCACACCCGCAGGACCATGCACGATGCGTGGCGTCGGGATCTCACGCAAGCCCGCCACCTGATTCGCGTCGCCACGCAACGCCGCACCATGTTCCGGCACGAAGATGATCACCGCGCGCCGCCCCGACGCCGCAATCAGGTCCGCAAATCGGTCGAAGTCGCTCATCATCTGGTTCACGCGCCGCGGATAGGAGTCGATGCTCGACAGATTGTTGTTCGGCAGACGATTGCCGTCGTGCAGACTGATCGTGTTGTAGTACAGCGCGACCGGGCCCGGCACGCTCGCGCGTTGGGCGTACCAGTTGGCGAGCGTCGCGTAGTCGTCGCGAATCGGTGAGCCGTCGAATGCATGCATCGCGACCGGCACGCTGGTGTTCGAAATCAGCGGCACGTTCGGCACGCCCGCGTTGTCATGCACCAGTTGCAGGAAGTTATCGAAGTGACCGTCGTGATTCAGCATGGTCTGCGGCGTGTACCCGGCCTGCGCCAGATCGGCCAGCAGATGGCAGTTTTGCGGCGAGTCCTTGTAGAGGTCCGCATGCGCTTCCTGTCCGCAACTCGCGCGCAGCACGCGAATCGCAGCCGGTCCGCTGTAGCTCGCCGCCGTGCTGAAATTCGAGAACAGATAATCGAAGTGGCTCAGCATGGGATGATTGCGCGCCTTCGCGGCGTCGAGATCGTCCCACGACAGCGAGCAAATGTGCAGCACGATCACGTCGAACTGCGTATTCGGATCGGAGCCGAGGTGGCCAAAGCTCACCTGCCGTTGCGATTCCTGCGTGCGGAACGCGGCCAGCGCGGCATTATGGTCGAGCGGCTGGGCAGCCTGCGCATTACCCGACGACGCGACAACCGGCGCACTGCGCAACTGTGCCAGCACCACACTGCCTTCGTGCCACAGCGGCATGGCGACCAGCGCGATCAGCACGAACGTGGCAACCCGCAGCCAGCGGTTCACGATCAGATAGGCGAGCACACCGCCAAGCACGGCGAGCAGCAGCATAGGCGGAACAAAACGCTGCGCGAGTTCGAGCCAGTAGCCAAAGCTGAACGTCGTGAGATTGCCGAACTCTTCGGTCAGACGCGAGAACGGCGGCACGTTTGCTTCGTGGTACATCAACGGAATGCCGATTGCGAGACCGATCACGTTGCGCAACACGCGCAGCCCGCGATGCCGTAGCGTCGACGTCGCCGCGAGCACCAGCGCGAAGCCGATGTTGACGGTCCACAGCGGCAACAGATGGCCGCCCGTGAACAGATACAGCTTGATGATGAAATACAGGTTCCACAAAGTCATGAACAGAGTTTCCTGATTGGCCGGGCGCGTGTCGTCAGCATTCCGGCGGCATTAATAACGGGTACGGTCCAGTGCGAGCAGCGACTGCACGGCGCGCACCACGCCGCTCATCAGTCGCGAATAGCCTTCGACGCCCATCGTCAGGACTTCTTTCAGGCCACGCAGCGGTGCGTCCGTTTCGGTTTGCTCGTCCCAGTCGAGCCATGCATCGGCGCGGCCAAACGTGCATTGCACCATCTGCCGCTCCTGGTCGAGCGTGAGGTTGTCAAAGCGCACACCCAGATTGCGTCCGACAAAGCGGCTCACGTGGACCGGAAAATGAAATTGCCGGTCGCCACGGCTCAGGCAGACGCCGAGTGTGTCGCCGAGCGCGAGTTCGAGATCCGGGTCGACATCGAGACCGAGGCCACCGGTCGAATAGTCGGTGGTCGCGCAGGCAAGCGTCGTCCCGTCCGCGAGCAGCAGGGTCGCGGCCGTGCGCATCGCGATTCGGTGCGTCACGCGCACCTGCTTCGCTTCGCGCGCCACGCTCACGGCCGCGCCGAGCATCACGAGGTTGTAGAGCGTCCAGAACACGTTCATCAGGATCGTCGCGGTTTCGCCGCTTTGCCCGAAGGCGAGCCGGTAGACCCCCGCGGTCAGCGCGCCTGCGTTCAGCCCGAACAGCACCAGATACGGCTTTGACACAGCCCAGTCGAAGTAGCCTTCGTCGATGCGGCCACCCTTGTCGGTGACGTTGAATTTGCCGTGTTTGGGGCTGAAAAACGCAATCGTGGTCGGCAGCGCGATGTACCACGCGAGCACCGACTCATACACTTCGGCCCAGAACGAGTGGCGGAATTTACCCTGCATCCGCGAGTTCGCGATGTTGGCGAGCACGATGTACGGCAGCACGAAGCCGGCGATGGTGGTCGCCGATGCGTTGATGAAATACATCTGGAAAAACAGGTACGCCATCGGCATGGTCAGGAACACGAGCCGCGGTATGCCGTAAAAGAAATGCAGCATCGCGTTGCCATAGCACAGGCGCTGGAAGAAGCCGAGGCCTCGCCCAAGAAACGGATTGTCGATGCGGAAAATCTGCGCCATCCCGCGCGCCCAGCGCACCCGTTGCTTGATGTGGCCCGCGAGACTTTCGGTGGCAAGACCGGCGGCCTGCACGGTCGGCAGATAGGCCGTCGTATAGCCGCGCCGGTGCAATTTGAGCGCCGTATGCGCGTCTTCGGTGACGGTTTCCACCGCGACGCCGCCCACTTCATCGAGCGCCGTACGCTTGATGACTGCGCACGATCCGCAGAAGAACGACGCATTCCACAGATCGTTACCGGACTGCACGAGCCCGTAAAACAGATTGCCTTCGTTCGGCACGCGGCGGAACGTGCCGAGATTGCGTTCGAACGGATCGGGCGAAAAGAAATGATGCGGCGTTTGCACCATCGCGCAACGACGGTCGCGCAGGAAGGTGCCCATGGTGGTTTGCAGGAACGAACGCGTCGGCACGTGATCGCAATCGAAGATCGCGATGTAGTCGCCGTCGGTCTTTTGCAGCGCGCGGTTGATGTTGCCGGCCTTTGCGTGCAGGTTGTCGTCGCGCGTGAGATAGCCGATGCCGCTGTCACGCGCGAACGCCCTGAACTCCTCGCGATGACCGTCGTCGAGCAGGTACACGCGCAATTTGTCCACGGGCCAGTCGATACCCTGCGCGGCGAACACGGTGGGCCGCACCACGGAGAGCGGCTCGTTATAGGTCGGAATATAAATATCGACGCTCGGCCAGCTGTCCGTATCGGCGGGCAATTCGGCAACTGTGCGATTGAGCGGCCACGCGGTCTGCACGAAGCCGAGCAGCAGAATGATCCACGTGTACGCCTCCGCGCCGAACAGCAGATAGCCGAGCACCGCCTCGCCCGGCGTCTGGAACGTGAGCGTCTGCGTGACGCGCCACCATATGTAGCGCGCCATCGCGAGCAGCGCGAGCACCGTGAGAACCAGCACCGGCATGCGGCCCGGGAAGCGGCGCAGGAACAGCGCGACCGCCATCAGCACCGCGAAAAATTCGAACTGCCCGTCCGGCGACAACGGCGACGTGCCGATCATCACCCACAAGCCTGCGCCAGCCAGCACGATCGGCGGCAGCAGCCAGCGGATATGGCCGATGCGCTGCGTGCCCGCTTCGAGTTGTGTGCCCCAGCGCTGCCAGGGCAGTGTCGGCAGCATCGCTTCGATCCGACGGCGCAGGCGCTGGCCGCGCAACCACAGCGGCACCAGCCAACGGTCGACCCACGCCAGCAACGCGCGCAGTTTTGCCGCATTGCTGTGCTCAGGCGCACGCGCTGGGCGAACCAGCGCGCGCCACAGCCACGCTCGCAGTCGATGGGGTTCGAGGACGCCCCATTGCAGCGCCAGATGCAGCACGGCGGTCCGGATCCAGCGACTTGCGAAGTCGGTCTTGCCCGGCGCCGGCGGCTGAAAAAACAGCCGCACGAACCAGTCGAGCAGCGTGCGCTCGGCGGGCATGCCGAGGCCGCGCGCGAACCAGTCGATCGCGCGTTTGCGCAGCGTGTTGCGCTTTTCGCGTGGCGCTCGCATTGCACCCGGATCGCGCGTTTCGCGCGGACGGGTCGCCGCGGGTGAATCGCGCAGCGCGTGGGCTTCGTGGGCTTTGTGGGCTTTGTGGGCTTCGTGTGCTCCGTGCGCTTCCTGCGTTTCGTGCGTTTCGTGGGCTTCGTGCGCTTCGTGCGCTTCGTGCGCTTCGTGCGCTTCGTGGGTTTCGTGGGTTTCGTGGGTTTCGTGCGCGTCGTGCGCCCCGTGCCCATCGCCCCGCTCGCCGGGCGGGCGCATCTCGCGCCCATCGCGCGCATCGTCCGGTTCGCGGCCGGCGTCGACTCGCCTCGTCATGCCCGCTCACCATCACGGTGAGTGGGCTTGCGCGGCGCGTCGGCCAGCCACGTGTCGAGCCAGTTCGCCACGCCATGCAGATCGTGCGAAGCCTGCGAATGCGGCGCGTCGTCGAATAACCAGGTGCCGCGTGCGAACGATTCCGGCAACGCCCCATCCAGATGCACGCGCTGGACGAGCGGCACCCCATCGCCGAGCGCGGCGCCGAGCATGGCCAGCACGTCGCGTTGCATATCGCGCGCCGGATTCAGCCGGTTCACGACGATCCGCAATTGCGCCCCGCCGCTGCGTAATGCAGCGAGCCGCACGACCAGCGTCGCGCATGCAGCCGGTTCGGGCGGCGTCACGCACAACACCAGATCGGCGCAACCCACCGCCTGCTCCGCCTGTTGCGATGGATAACGCGCGGTGTCGATCAGCACGACGCCGTCGCGTGGCAGATCGAGTTGAGCGAGCGCGGTCGCGAGCCACCGTGGCTCGGCAGCCAGACGCGCATCGCAACGCGCGCTTTGTGCAAGCGACACCGCGCCATACGGCACGAACAGCACGCCCTCGGCATTGCGCCACGTATGCGCATGCCACGCATGGGTGTCGTCGAGCAACGCGTGGGCGATGCCCTGCGGCGCGAACCCGTCGATCCCCAGATGCGCGCCGAGCATGTTCTGCGGATCGAGGTCGAGCGCGACCGTCTGACGGCCACGCCGCGCGAGCAGCACCGCAAGCGCGGCGCTGAGCGTCGTACGGCCCGTACCGCCCGCCGTGGAGACGATGGCAATCACCTTCATCGCGCGGCCTCGCCGGTGTGGGGTGCATCGGGCAGCAAACGGGCGCCGAGTGCCACCGCTTCGATATCGCACGGCACTGCGTCGCGCGGATCAAAACCTCGCATCGCCGCCAGAGCCCGGCGCGAACCGAGCCGCTGCCAGACGATCCACAGCGGAATCGCAACCAGAATACCCACGGCGAAACACGTCAATAGAAATTCCATTACCTGCTCTCCGTCTTGCGCACGGGCATCGCATACGGTTCGGCGTAACGCGATGGGGGTGTCAGTTGGCGCGTCGCGAGAACCTGCTTTGACGCCGTGAGGTCGGGTACTGCGTTGCGCGTGGCGTTGTCAGCGACGCCGTGAGCGTCGACTGCGTTGGGGATGCCGGAATCGTCAGCATGAAGATTGGCTTCGGCCTCAGCGTCGGCACGCGCTCGAGCCAGCGCCTCTTCGACCCGCGCCAGCTGCTCGGCGCTGGCCTGCACCGTCCCGTTCGGGACTGTCGCGTCAGCGTCCACCGCCGGCGCTTTCACTTCGACCTGATGTGCCGCCGCCGGCATCGCGAACAGATCGCTGTAATCGGCGATGCGCGCCCGGCGGTTCGCCGTCTCCAGCGCTTTCAGTTCGTCACCGATGCTCTGCTCCGCGAGATGCACGAGCGTGTCCGCGATCTGCTCGACCGGCACATCGAAGATGCGCGCCAGCGCTGCATCCGCATCGGCGAGCCGGCAGGCGAACAGGAACACATACAGATGCGCGGCGTCGGCCGTGAACACATCGCCCGCGCGCCGCGGCACGCAATGCCGCAACGCGTCGACATGCGCGCATTCCGGCAGCAGGGTCAGTTTGACGAGCACATGCGGCAATTGCAGGATCGCGCTGCGATCGAGCACGGTGCGCACCCGCTCGCAGAATGCGCCGGGCGGCAGATAGCCGAGCACGTCATCGCTCAATGCGGCACTGAGCGCGCCACGATAGTCGGTGGCAATCGGACGTGTGTGCAATTGCCCTTGCAGCGATTGCAGCAACGACTGCATCCGCGAAAACGGCAGGTCGCGTCCGAGCACGAGATTGGCGCCAAGCGTCAGGACCAGCAGTTCGTACTGATGCCGCAACACTTCCCCGCGTTCGACGATCACGATCTTCAACGCGCGTCCCGCCTGGCGCCGCAGCGCATGCACTGCCGCGCACAGCGAGTCGAGTTGGGCGCCGCCCGCATAGTCGAGTACGACGGTCGCTGCCTGCGCGTCGACACACGCGGCCAGCACGCCGGCCAGATCCGCGCAGACTTCCCAGTGGGGCGGCACCCAGGCTTCGTGCCCGCGAACCGCCGCGCGGCTGACCACGACCCGCTGCTCATCGCGTGCGAGTAAGCCGTCGCCGTCCGCCGCGTTGCCGGGTTGCTCGGATGTCACGCTCAGGCGGCCGTGCTCGGTGAAACGCAGCGAGCGCACTTCGCCGGTCACGAGCGTACGGTCCGCGCGCCAGAAGTCGACATGCCACAGCAACTCGCCGTGGGTGCGCCGCATCCGCGCCACGCCTGCGCACGCGGCATGGAATTCGTTGCGGCCTTGTTGCGCGAGCGCGTTGTCCGTCGAGGTCGCCGGGTCCAGCCAGTCGAGGCCGTCATCGCTATCGCTGACGCCCGACGGCGAGCCGAGCAGGAGCACCAGCGTGATCTTGCGCGCGGCGCACCAGTTCGCCAGCATGCGGCCCTCGCGTGCCAGCGCGGCAGCGTCGTCCCAGTTGAACCAGCGCTCCGCCCCTTCGATGAAATACAGCGAACGTGTACGGAAGCCGAAGCGCTTGAGCGCGCGCAAGCCACCGAATACCTTGCCGAACACCGCGGATGTGTTACCCGGCTGATCGGCCGCCGGCTCGTTGTTGCGCTCGTTGTTGCGCTCGCGGTTGCGCTCGTGGTCGCGGTCGCGCTCGACGGCGACCGGCGGCATCGCCAGAACGCCCAGATTGCGCGGCCAGCCGGAGGCCGGCGCGCTGGCGCTGAAGCCAAGCTCACGCAGACGCCGGTCAACCTCGACACGCTCGCGCGCCAGCACGACCGTGACGTCGCGCGTATGTGCTTCGCGGGCGCTTTCCCAGATCAGCACATCGGCGCCGGGCGTGCGCGGCGCCGCATAAATCGCGTACAGCTTGCCCGCTTCGAGCGCGGACCATTCGTCGGGCAACGCGTCCACCGCCAGCCGGCCGACGAGCCGCGCGCGCCCATAGGCGTCGCCGTGCGCGCCCGCGCGGCGCAGCGTGTGCCACCAGCGCCGGATGAAGTTGCCGGCCGCCGGTGCCGGCCTGGGTGGAGTCGAAACAGTGCTCACGCGTGGCTTCCCTGATCTCGTTCTATCGCCGTTCAGAAACTGGAGTAAAGACGCACAGGTCTTGGCGACAGACTGTTGTCCTGCTTGCGGGCGTCGATCGTATAGCGCAGATAAACCAGCGCGGAACTCGGCGCGTAGTCGTGCGAACGGTCGATGCTCAATTGCGCGCCCGCCAGCAGATGCGGACTGAAGCGGTATTGCACGATGCCCGCGAGGCCATACGAAAACGCGACGCCGCGCGTCGAGCTGCCGGCATTGACGCCACTGTCGGAGGCAGACGGAGCCGTCAGCACCGAGGGCAAGCCGTTCGGGAAATACGGCGCATTCTTCTCGTATGAATTCGACACGCCGACGGTGGCGGTCAGGTCCCAGTTCAGGTCATCGTGACGGCCGGCCCATTCGATCGGCACGCCGAGCGACAGATAGCGTTGCGGGCTGTAATAACCGCCCTGCCCGAACGTATAGAAACGCTGGTTATTCGTGTAGTGCCAGACGTTGCCGATCAGTCCGGTGCTCACCAGTGTATTGATCCGCTGATAGACCGGCACGGTCACGCCAGTACGCAGCGTGACTTCCTGATTGCTCTCGACCTCGCGGCCCGTCAATATGCCCGCGCCGAAATCGGCGAACAGATTCGTCGCACCGACATCGACCGATGAATGCAGATCGATGCCGTCGCGACGCACGCCGCCCCACACGGCCCCGGTCACCGGATCATGCATGCCCGCATAGGAAAGCTGGCTGCTGGTCTCCGGCCGGCGTGATCCGCTAAGCGAAAAGCTCGCGGGTCCGGCATCGAACTGGTAGCGCGCGCCGCCGACCAGGTAGTGCACCGGGAAACCGAGCGGCGTGGTGCCGAGGTCGAAGCGCCACGCGTCCGACGTATAGCCCGCGCCAAGCGCGACACCCGTTACCGCCTGATGCAGATACTGCGTTTGCACCGGTTCATCGGAGGCAGGGAGCGTGCCGAACTGGGCGCGCGAAGACGCGTTGCCGAAGCCGGCACCGGCCGTGCCCGGGTCGAGCGTGCCGGCATCGAGATGCACGGTATCGACATGCGCGAAAAAATGGCCGTCATAGCCGTACGGAATCTGCGCATACACCGGCACCTGGTAGCCGTGAAACTGCGAGATGCCCGCATCGCCCGATTTATAGCTGGGCAGCCAGCCGGTTTCGATCTCCGGATTGCGGCGCTGCTCCAGATCAGCCAACGCGGCTTGGGCAGGCGTGCCGTCAGGACCGGCGCTGACCCCCGCCACCCGTTCCTGCGCCAGCGACAACCGATACAACGACGCCGCTTCGTCGTACTGCCCGAGGTCTTCCGCCACCCGGCCGCTTTGCACGGTCACGTCGGGCCGCGCCGGATACGACACGCGCAACGCCGTGGTGATCTGCTGCGCTTCGTCGGGATGCCGCAACGCAGACAAACGCCGCGCCGCCGACAGCCGCGTGTCGACGTCGTCGGGTGCAGCGCCGTCGAGCACGCTGTGCACGAGATCGAGCGCGGAGCGGCGCTCGCCGCTTTGCTCCAGCACGCGAGCCAGCGCGAGTTGCGCTTCTGGGTCGGTAGGCGTGGCCGCCAGCACCGGACTCAATGCGGCACGCGCAGCCGCATAGTGACCTTGCAGCCGTTCGAGGTCGGCGACTTCGAACGCATAGCGTTTATCGCGCTTGCCCGCGGGACTCGCACGAGCCAGCAGGCGGCGTGCTGCGTCGTAATCCTGACGATCGAGCGCGTCGTCGGTCTCGCGCAGCACCGAGCGCAGCGCCTGATCTTCGAGACGCGCGCGTTGCGCGGGCGTCAGCTCGAGCGTGCGGTCGTCGCGCAAGCGGATCAGCCACGCGTCGAGTTCGGTGTTGCGCTTCGCGCTGCCGAGCAGATCGCCGTAGCGCAGACGCACGTCGGCATCGGTCTGCTGCGGGTGCGCCGCCATCCAGTCCTGCAGCAACGCGAGACCGCGCTGGGGTTCGCGCTGGTCGATCCACAGCGAACCGATCGACGCCAGCAGATTGGGATCGTCGGCGGCTAGCGCGCGGGCTTCGTCGAGCGACTGCGTGGCAGCAGCGCGGTCGTCGAGCACAAACGCGGCACGCGCCTTCGCGAGCCACTGCTGCGCCTGCAGACTGCGATCGAGCGCGCGCATGCTGTCGGTGCGGTCCTGCGCGGCGATCGGCGCGAGCACGGCTTGCGCGCCGCTGAGATCGTCGATCGAGTTACGGTACAGCGCACTCGCATAACGCATTTCCGGCGATGCGGAGACCGCGAGCCCATCGTCCATCACGATCCGGCCAAGTTGCGGCAAGCCCAGATCGCGATACAGACGCGCGAGCGCAAAGCGGGTCCAGGGCGCGTCGGGCGCGAGCCGCAACGACGCCTCGTAACGTTGCGCAGCGGGACCGCGCTGGCCGGCAGCCAGCAGTTTCTCCGCCTGATCGTCGAGCCGATCGGCGCGCAGTTGCGCGAGGCTCTGACGATCGTCCGCGGCGGTAAAGCGGCTTTGCAAAGCCTCGAGCAACGGCTCGACCTGGGCGTCGCGGCCCGTGTTCTCGTACAGCGTCCGGGTACTGCGCACCGCCGACACGCTCGGCTCGCGCGCCGACAGCAATTCGCGCAGCAGGGGTTCGGCAGCGCTCCAGTTGCGTTGCGCGAGCAGCGCGTCGGCGAGCATCAGCTTCGCGTCGGCGTTGTCGGGCTGCATCGCCAGCGCGGCGCGCGCAAACCGCTCCGCGTCCTGCTGCCGGCCTGCGGCAGCGGCATCGCGGCCTTGCGCGAGCGTGCCCCAGAACTGCGCGGCACGCGCCAGGCTCTCCCATTTCGCGCGATTGTCCGGCGCCAGCGCGGCAGCGCGCAGGAACAAGCCGCGCGCTTCGTCGCGCCGCCCTTCCCGCATGCGCACGAGACCGAGTCCGCCGACCGCTTCGGCATCGGTTGAACGAGCCTCTGCGGCACGCGCGAGCAGCGGCTCCGCGGTGCTCAGATCGTTGCGTGCGAGCGCCTGCAAACCGCGTTGCTGCGCGATGTAATCGGGATTGCGTTCGAGCTGGCGTTGCGCTTCGAGCTGCGCTTCGATCGCGGTGACGCGCTCCTTGAATTCGGTGTCGTCAGGCACGAGTTGCAGATACGCGCGCAACGCGGCGAGATAAGCCGGGTCCGCGCCTGCGGATTGCAACACGTGACGCCATGCGTCGAGCGAGGCCGACTGGTCCGAGTCGGGCCGCGTCGCCAGATTCCATGCGATGCGGTTGGCCTCCGCCCGCGTGTCGCCGCGCGCGTTCAGCAGATTTGCGAGCACCAGCGCGGAGTCGACGTCGGACGGATCGGCGGCGACCCGCTGATGCAACGCGCCGATCGCCTGTGTCCGTCCGTCGGGCGTGCCGGCGATGATCTGGTAGTACTCCGCGCCGAGCGAGCCCGCTGGCGCGCCGTGTGGAAACAGCGCGAGCAGACGGCGTGTCGCTTCGGCGGACTGGCCGCTGCGAGCGAGCAGGCGGATCGTCGCAAGTTCCTGGCGGCCGTCAGTCGCGACCCGGTATTCATCTTCGATCTGCTGCGTGAGCGGCGCGCCTGGCGCTAGCGAGCGTAGACGCGTCAACGTGGTCTGCGCGGCCTGCGCCTGGCCGAGGCGTAGCTGGATGCGGACCTGTTCGGCGAGCAACGCCGGGTCGTTCGGCGCGATCAGCAACGCCTTGTGAATCGACTGCGACGCGAGGTCGTCGCGATGTTTGGTAGACCACATCTTCGCGGTCGCGAACAACTGCTGCGCGGCGGTGTGCTGCGAAGCGCCTTCGGTGTGCGGGACTGCGAGGGTCGCGGTGGGGACTGCTATGCCGTGAGATCTGGCGAGTTGCGCGGCGGGCGCAGGCGGCGCGGCGACCGTGCGTGACGCTCGATCTTTCGCGCCGCCATTTTCTTTCGCGCCGCCATTTGGCAGCACGGTAGCAGCGTGTCGCGGATCCATGGACGCCGACGTACCGGTCGCGTGCCGCATCGCCGACGCATGCGAAGCCGCGGCGGGTCGAACGTCAGCCGTCGGCGACGCCGCATGAGGCGTGGCGGCGCCCAGCGCGTCCGGCTGCGCGGGCAGCGCCCGCGCAACGCCCGTCATACCCAGCCACGCAACGAGCACGACCCAGCGCACCACGAGACTCACTGAACGGCGGCGCGACACAGCGAACTCCCATGCAGATCCAGTGTGCCGTCAGCGGCAAAACGATAGCGACCATCACGCCAGCCCAGTCCGAACAGACTCAGCACGCTGGTGTAATAACCCGCGGCACTCTCGCGATCGAGTTGCGCGACGCGCGCCGTCTGCGTATCGGCGAGCATGCGCTGGCCGCTCGCTTCGAGGAACGGCACGGCCGCCGCCGAGAAACCGGCGTTGCCCATGTTTTCGCCGACGCTGCCGTTGGTGGTGTCGACCTTTTCAGGCGGCGCCCGATGGCTCGCGATGAAGTTGGCAAACGGCGCGAAGTGCTTGAGCAGGGTCGGCGCCAGCGGGTCGCGCGGATCGAGCATGCCGGCCCACAGATAGACCCGAATCGCGTTATAGGCGCTTTCCGCCTGGGTCTGCTCGTCCGGCACGAAGCCCCGTTTCGCGCGATACAGCGCCCAATCCGGCGCGAAGCCGTGCGGCGCGGTATCGATCAGAACCCGACTGCTGCTGGCGAGAACCCGCGACCAGCGCTCATCGTCGGGCAAACGCGTGCCAAGGCCGCGCAGCACCTGCGGCGGCGAATAGCTCGGGTTCACGCGCCACAGATCCGACGCCGGATGAAAACCGACCGGACCTGGCAACAGCGTCAGACCGAGACCGGGGACGCTCGCCGTTTCGTCATTGAGCACATGCCGCGCGAGCACAGCGCCGCGCGCCGTGTAGCTGCGGTCCTGCCACACGTGACCGGCTTCGAGCAACGCATAGGCGATCCACAGATCGGCATCCGACGACGCGTTCGTGTCGAGCACCTGCCACTGCCCGTCGTCCGCGCGGCCCCATAGCCACGCGGGCAAATGGGCGGTCAGGTCGCCTTGCGCGAGATGCTGTTCGGTCCATTGCAGAACGGTGTCGAAGGTTGCGCGGTCGTTGGCGACCAACGCAAAAAACAGCGCGTAGGACTGCCCTTCCGAGACGGTGCGCGAATCGGCCGAGCCGACGTCGATCACGCGGCCGTCGGCGGAAATGAAATCGCGCCGGAATTGCTGCCACGCAGGCCATGTCGGGGGCACGCAGTTTGCGGTAGATGCGCTAGCGGACATACCGGTCACGCTCGCGATGGTCGTCACAGTCGTGACGGCCTTCTGCGGTGCGCCGGTTGCGAACGCCAAGGATGTCGTCCAGACAGACAACATCAGGCTCGACGCAAACGTCATGGCCGCTCGGTTGACCACCGTAGCGGCAACCTTCGCGGCTGTTTTCATGGCGGCCGTACGCGCGGCGCCCGCGGGCGCTGGCACGCGCTTCTTCAGCGCCGTCCGCAGATCGCCGCGCCCCGCCCGTCGCGGCACCTTACCGATCCCCCACGCCATCGCGTCAGACTCCCCGACGGCGCGCGGCCAGTTCCTGCAGCGCGGTGAATGCGCCGATCGCCAGCAACAGCCCGGCCAGTGCGCCCAGCACGCCGAGCAACACCGGATGCTGGATCGCCTTGCTCCACAACTTCGCGTACCACGGCACATAGCCGACCACATACAGGTCGCCGACCCGCATGCTGTCCACTTCACCGCTGCGCAGCAGCGCGACATCGCCCTGCAGTTGCGCGACGCGATCCGGCTTCTCGAGCATGTCGAGCAATTGCGACAGCTGCTGCTGATCGGTGGCGGTCAGCGCGACGACGCTGCGTCCCTTGCTGCCAGGCAACTCGAAGCCCATCAGCGCGGCCAGCGGACCGTCGCGGTCGATCCGCGCGCTGCCGTCCGGCAAGTGCGTGCCGTTGCGCCACTCTTCCTTCACCGAAAACGATGCGCGGGTGATCGGGCTATCCTGCGCGGCGTCGTTCGACGAACCCGCGGTGTCCGGGGTGTCTGAGGTGCCTGAGGTACCGATAGTCAGAGGCAGCGTCTGGTGCCACCGGTCAAGCAATGGCGCCGACCCATTGCCGCCGATCACCAGCAAATCCTTGGCCGTCAGTTGCGCGAGTTCGGCGGGTCGCGCAATCTGCACGCGCAACGCCGGATAACCGGTCCACTGCCCCATGTGACCAAGCATCGTCAGCATGCTTTCGATCTCCTGGGGCGCGGGATGAGCCGGAACCACCACGGCGGTCTGCGCGAGATCGGCGTAGCGCGTGAACGGGAACCCGCTGTTCGCGAAGTACGCGAGGTTCGGCATCTGCGCGTAGTGGACGAAACTGGAAAAGTCGATCGTCGAGTCGGGATCGACCGCGGCCTGCACGGGGTTCGACGCAACCGACTGGCACAGCCCGGTCTTCTGCGAGTCCAGATTGAAGCGCAACTGCAACTGGTTCGAACTGCCGACGCGGAACGCCGGAATATCGAGCAGGCTGCTCGAGCGGCTGCCGTTGTTCGACAGCACCGGCAATTGCAGGCGGCCCTGCGCGTCGTCGGCACTGGCGGCCGGGAGCCGGTACGACTTCACGAGCTGATCGTTGATCTGCACCGCCAGCACCGAATTGTTCTGCACGGTCGGCGCCGTGTAACGGTACTTCAGATTCAGCGGCACACCCGCGCCGTTCCACGAAAACAGATCGGCGGGCACGCGCAGATTCAGCCGGATCGCGTCGGGCGCGCTGCCTTGCACCTGCAACTGGTTCGGGTCGTCGATCAGTTCCCTGAATGCGACCGGTCGATCCACCGGCAGCCAGCGTGGCGCATCGTACGGTTTGCGCGGCTCGCCAATGTCGAGTTGCGTAATCCGCACGGCAGGGCCCGCCATCGCCGTTTTACCGAGTACCAGCGCGTCGCTCGCCTGATCGACTTCGGCGGAAGTACGGCCGGTGACGATCAGCAGCTTCCGGTTCGCGGCGTTCGGGTTGTCGGTGACGATCAGCATCGGGCCGTTGATCGGCGGCAGCTTCAGCCCGGCGGGCAATTGCTCGCTGCGTGCGACCACGACCGCCTGATCGTCGGAGGGCAACGCGGACAGCGCCGGAAAACGCGCCTGCCGGTAATCGGCCTGCGCGCCGAACCACGACGCCAGCACACCTGCGCTGCGCAGCGTGGCGTTATCGGCAGCGGCGGGCAACACAAACGGAAGCCGCAGACGGCTCACGTCGCGCCGGTCGAAAAACGGCGCGGGCAACAACGCGAGATCGTTCGGCAGACGAATCGGCGCGGTGTCGAGAATGAGTTCGCTGGTCGGACTCACGTCGGCCCACAGCGCCGAGTTGTCGGGGTCCTCGCAATGATCGAGCGTGTAATGCGCGATCAGACGAAGACCCAGCTGGTTGTAATCGGTCAGAAAGCGCGGATCGAGCGCGATGTCCTGCGTGACGATCTGCCCCGCGTGCTCGCGGTCGAACGGCACGGTCGCGATCACTTCGTTATTGATCGAGACCTTGAGATGCGAGATCGGAAAGACCAGCGCCGGCGAATAGGTGTAGCGCAAGCGCAGATGCGCTGCCGTCACCACCCGGTCGAGCCGCACGCCGACATTGACCGTGCGCGAATCCTCGAGTCCGCGCATATTCAGCGGCTGATAGGCGCCGAGCGCGGCAAATGAAAGATGTGTCGTGGTGGAACCGGCGGCGGTTGCGGGCGTGCGAGGCGCGTCGCCGATTGCGTCGCCGATTGCATTGACACTCGGCTTGAGCGCAGGCTGAAGGCCCGCGCTGTTGACGGTCGGCGCGCTTACCGCCGACGCCGGAACGGCCATCGAAGACGTGGGATGCGCCGCAGCGGCAACCGGCACGGTGGGCGCAGCAGCCGACACGATTGCATACAGAGTGCCGACAACAGCGGTCAGCGGAACGCACAATGAAGCGGACAACGAAACGGCAGATTTCATGAACAGACCAGCTTTTTTATTAAAAGTCCGCCGTCCACCAACGAGTGCTGACACACTTCTTTGCGAATTCGGCTTACCGCACGAACGTGCGGAAAATGGCAAACGGATACCGTGCGACCGCGACGCGGTCTCCTAATCTTTGTATACGGAAAATTTGGTCAAACCTTGAGGGCGGGCGATATAACGGAAAGAACCCGGTCCGTCTCGCACGCGATCGCCCGTGCAGCGCGCGAAGCGCACTTTGATTCCCGGCCTCGTCGCCTAAACGCTTAGGCATCCGTACGCCCGCGGCGGCGCAAAGATATCACAAGTCTGTGACAAATTGTTACGTTTAAGGCATGCTGCCGCCATTCCCGAAGTGACTTTGATCATGCTCAATCCAACCGACTCGCCGACGGTCCGTCCGCCCCCAAAACGTAGTGGTCCTTTGCGTGCGCTGTTTGCGCTACGGCATTCGTGCGATGGCATCCTCGCGACCTTGCGCGAAGAAAGCGCATTTCGCCAGGAAGCTGCCTTGGCGGTGGTGCTGCTTCCCGCGGCGCTGCTGATGCCGGTGGGCGCGGTCGAACGGGTGTTGTTGATCGTGTCGGTGCTGCTGGTGCTGCTGGTCGAGTTGCTCAATTCGAGTATCGAGGCCGCCATCGACCGTATTTCACTGGAGCATCACGAGTTGTCAAAGCGCGCTAAGGATTGCGGCAGCGCGGCGGTGACGATGGCGCTGCTGATTTGCGCGGTGACGTGGGGCGTATTCTGCGGGCCGATTGTTTATCACTGGCTGCGTGGATTGATGCTCTGAGCCGCGAGTTTGCGTCTGCAGGCGCGGTAGTTTTTGCGTCGTGCCGTTCCGTTCCGTACCGTGTCGTTTCGTTTCGTTTCGTTTCGCTTCGCGTAACTTGTTCGTGTAAGGGGTGCAATTGCCCCTCTTCGCGATGAATCGGTTGGTCGCAAACGTTAGCGCTCACTTAAAGCTGCAAGAAAATCCGTAGATGAGCGAATCAAAGCGGGCGGCGTGTGCTACCCGTTACCGATTCGATTCGATTCGAGCGCGATAGCCGCAGCAAGCTCAGCGATCTGCGACTCGGCGAAAACGCGAATGCCGTGCTGCTGCAACAGAGTCGCGGTGACGCCCGCCGCAGCGTGACGCGTGCCGCTGAATTCACCGTCATAGATGAACGTGCTGCCACATGACGGGCTGCCGTCGGCCAGCAACGCAAAACGGCAATCTTCTGCCTGTGCGCGTTCAAGCGCATGCCGGGCGCCCGCGATGAAGAGCGCGGTGACGTCTGCGCCGGTGTTGTCATCAATCGACACCCGATGATTCAGCACATCGGCACCGGTCCCGCGCAACTGGATTTCCGCGGGAGGACGCGGAGTCGGAAAGCCGGCTGCCACCTCCGGGCACACGATCACGAGGCGGCCTTCTTCGCGCCAACTCGCGAGCCACGCGTCGCGTGCCGTTTTAGCCGTGCCGTTATAGCGCACCGGGAAACCAGCGAGACACGCACTGACCAGAATCTTCAACATGACGATGGAAAGCGCCCCGACGGGGGCCGATGACTAGGGACGGAAAGATTGTAATGGCCGCGCGATGATCGCAACCGCCGGGCCCAATTGTCCGATGTGGCTGGTGCAGGTTGTTCCCTGGCCTCACTTGAAATGCTGGGCACACCTATTGCTGTATTCCGCTCGCCGGCAAATAACCCGTCCAGGCGCGCAGTGTCTGAAACGGGTCGCCGTTTCTATTCAATCAGCAATCCACCGGTGGGAGGCCCCATGCTTCGATACGCTGCAATCTTCTTTGTGATCGCCATCATCGCCGCTTTGTTCGGCTTTGGCGGTATTGCCGCTGGCGCGACAGAGATCGCCAAAGTACTGTTCTTCATCTTCGTGGTGATCTTCCTCGTCACCCTGCTGATGGGTCTGATGCGACGCTGACCGCGCAGGTTGCGCGCGTGCGTCAACGTGCGTCGAGGTCTGTCCCGGTGTGAACGGCGGCATGATGTTGCAATTGAAGTTGCAATTGAAGTTGCAATAATTGCCGCCCGCTATTGCAAGAGTTGCTGCGCGCACCGGGACTGAATTCACGCAATGTTTTCCGCTTCGTAAAGACGCCGGCCCGCGGCGTCCTTCGTACCAAGAATGGGCTCGAAGTCGATCGGCCATTCAATGCCGATGTCGGGATCAGACCATAGGATGCAGCGTTCGAGTTCGGGAAACCAGTACTCGGTGGTCTTCCACAAACACTCCGCGACTTCCGACAACACCACGAATCCTTGCGCGAAACCGGGTGGCACCCACAACTGCCGCTGATTCGTTTCGCTCAGATACGTGCCGGTCCATTTGCCGAAGTTCGGCGAATTGAGCCGCACGTCGACGGCCACGTCGAATACTTCTCCTCTGACGACCCGCACCAGTCGCCCTTGCGGACGTTGCACCTGATAGTGCAACCCACGCAGCACACCGCGTACCGCTTTCAAATGCCGGTCCTGCACGAAATTGAAACCTTGCGAGACGTCGTCGGTAAATTCGTCCGCGCTGAAGCTCTCATAGCAGAACCCGAATTCGTCGCAAAACACGTCGGGCTCGATGAGTTTCACCTCCGGCAATGCCGTCGCCATTACCTTGTTGCCCATTGCCACTGTGCTCGTAAGAAGCTCGCCCGACAAAGACGCGGCAGCCAGCGCGACCGCATCCAACGGTCATCCGGCGCACGTCGGCACGGGCGCCTTCGTCAATGCTACACCTCACTGCTCACCCTGCTGCGTGCGCGATATTCGGTAGGAGACAGCGCCATGCGTTTGCGGAAGATCTTCGCGAGGCGGTCGCCATTACCCGTGCCACTGCGGCGCGCGATCTTGTCGACGGGCAATTCGGTTTCAGTCAGGAAATTGCAGGCAATCCGCAGTCGCACCTGCAACAGATAGTCGGACGGCGTGACGTGCATTTCATGCTTGAAGCGGCGCAGGAAATTGCGCTCGCTCATCGCTGCAACCTGCGCGGCGTCGGCCACCGACACCGGCCGGTCGCAGTTCGCTTCCATCCAGCGCGCCGCCGCGCGGATTTTCTCCGCGACGCTCAGCGTGCCGCCTTCGGCGGGCAACGGCACCCACGTGGCAGCCATGCCCGGCATCACGCGGTCTGCGACGCTGCGTGCGAGTTCAGCACCCAGATCGCGTTTGATAAACATCAGCGCGGCCCGCGCGCAGTCGTGACGATCGTTGGCGGCACTCAACGCGGCCTCGCTGGCGACGCTGCCCAGATAGCGGTTCATCTGCAAACCATCGTGGTCGGTCGGACCGGCGGCTTCCAGCACGACGCGCCCCTCGCCTATCGTTTCGATCGCGCGGGTACGCGACTGCACGGAACGCAGCCAGCCGAGCAGTCGCTCGTCGCGCGCGGCCGCATGCGCACCGTAGCCGCCGGCGATGAACAGCACGTCGAAACCGGCGCCAAAGCGAATGTCGATACGATCGGTCCAGATTCGTGCCGATGACGAACTGGCGACGCTGCCGCCATCCATCGACAGGAATTGCACTTCATAGGGTGGCTCTTCGCCGGCTTGCGAGCCGGAGAGTTCATTGGCGGTCTGGAACATTTCGACCACCGTGCCCGGCCCGAGCAGCCAGAAGCCATCAAACAGCAATACGCCGATTCGCCGCGCTGCAGTACGCACGTTCAAAGTCGGCGTGTGTAGCCATGTAATTCTCGCTGTATCAAGGTGCATTTGCGGCATGATCTTTCCCCAAACGGTCATACGTTGTGGACCCCGATGCCCCGCTGGTTCGCGTAAACGAGCGAATGAATTTATTACGGCAGAAAGTGCTGACAACGCCGTTTAACGGATTATGCGTGATGTTAGCGGAATGGCTCGCTATAGTAAATTTGAAAAACAAATCTCAATCACGAAATTGAATGTATGACGAAAAGAATTATTGAGTGTTTGATATGAGATCCGCGCGACGCGGCGGCGCTTCGTTGCGTTATGTCACGGCGCTCCGGTCACCATCGGTGCCAAGCCGCATGCAGACGGGCTGTCGGGGTTTCACATGCAGAAATCCTACACTGCGCGAATCGTTTTCTGTATCTCACATCGCCTCGGTCCATTGAGAATGAAAGTGTTTCAAACCTGAACTCTAATGCACGGTGATAATGGCCGTCAATTCCGGCTTATATTCGCAAATTGGGAATTTACCGGCTTCCGCATTGGGTACTTTCGCATAATGTGCGGAGTTAACTTAATTAATGATTTCACGGCGAAATTTCCGACTGCCAAAAAACGTTTCTAAATTGAAACATTTGAACTCATATCGTATGACTTAACGCACGCTGTTTCGTAAGGTCTCGAGCAACCGGAAAATAAACATCAGATGATTAAAGCAGTGCAGCAATTGGCGCGGTGACCGCTGTTTAAACAAAATTTCATCAGGGGATTGCGCTGTTTAAGGATCGGCCTGCCTGCCGCGCGCGATACTTCGGGTACCGTGATCGCCGCAAGGAGTGAAACATGTCGCGCCCGATGAGCATCGAGAAAGTCAACGAGTATGGAAAGAACGCCGTTCGAATCGACATTGACGGCAGCGCGGTGCTGCTCGAGGTCGCCGATCTGGATGCGCTGATCGAACACCTCGGTGCGCTGCGCGCCACGATGCGCCCCGAGCTTCCGATGGCGCCAGTGCGCGCGCATCGATATGTGATCGAAGTCGATCCGTGCTGGCACGCCGAAAAACATCCGATGAGTGACGGCGCCGTGCTGTTCCTGCGGCACTCCGGTCTCGGCTGGGCCGGCTTCGCATTGCCAACTGAAAGCCTTGTCAAACTGCATCACGCGCTGGGGCAGCAACTGGAGAAGTCGCTGGAAGTACACGGGATGCTTAACTGAAAGGCTGGTTGAAAGACTCGCTGAAAGCCCCTTTCAAGAAGCGTCGTGCGGCGCTTCCTGCGCTTCTTGCGCCTCTTGCATTTCTCGCAGCACTGCGTTTCAGATTGCTTGTGCAATTCGCCACGCGATCCGCCTATACTTCGTTCGCCGCTTGACTGCGGCAACTTTCATCAAGACTTTCTCAAGCGCGGCTCTGTCCGCGCTCTTTTTTTGCCCATTGTTTAGCCATCCCAATGATAAGCATCACGGGCCACCTTACAGGTTCGTACGGCAATTCATGAACATTTCACAAAGTTAAAAAAGACTTAATCCACGTGGCTGCGTGGATTTATCTTCGATCACCCATCATGCATCCATCGCCCTTCTCTACTGTTCCAACATGAACCAGCTACAAGCGATGCGTGTCTTCACACGAGTAGTCGATCTCGCCAGCTTCAATCTCGCCGCGAGACAGTTAGGCATGTCGGCCGCCGCGGTCACGCGCAGCGTCGGCACACTGGAAGCGCATCTGAACATGCGCCTGTTGAATCGCACCACACGCAGTCTGTCACTGACCGACGTGGGCCGCGAATATCTCGACGGATGCCGCGCGATCATTGAAAAGCTCGATGAAATGGAATCGAATCTGCTGGAGACTACGCGCGATCCGCAGGGCACGCTGCGCATTGCGACGCCAATGACATTCGCGGCCTCGGGCCTGGGCGCACTGCTGGCGTCGTACCGCGCATTGCATCCCCGGGTGGATTTCGACGTCACGACGTTCGACACGCACATCGATATGGTGGAAGGCGGCTACGACGTGTGCTTTTCCGACGACCGGCGTCTCGCCAATTCGTCACTGGTCAGCCGCAAGCTCACCAGCGTCGACGACATCACCGTGGCCTCGCCCGCTTATCTCGCACGCCACGGCGCGCCGCGCGACCCGGCCGCGTTAAACCAGCATGGTCTGTTGACAGTGTCCGACGGCTCGTCGCGCACCTGGGAATTCGCGGATCACGACGGTGTCTACCGCGTGAACACCGGCAGCGCGCTGACCGCCACCAGCAGTGCAATGGTGCGGGTCGCCGCACTCAATCACATGGGCATCGCGTTGCTGCCCAAACCGATCATTGCCGACGATCTCGCTCGCGGCGCACTCGTGCCGGTACTCGAACAGTTCGACATCAACGGCGGTCCACGCGAGATTTCGATCCTGTACTCGGGCCGCAATTATCTGTCGATGCGCGTGCGCGCTTTCATCGACTTCGCGGTCAGCCAGTATCGCGCGCCGGATCGGCACGTTGCGCTGCGCGCTGCAGCCTGACGCGGACCCCCGCATCATGCCCAAAATATTGACGATCGAAGATGACGAGCTGATCGCGCACGACATCGTGCGCACACTCAGCGCGAGCGGCTTTTCCGTCGATGTCGCGCGTACCGGCCGTGAAGGCATGGCTAAAGCGATGGCGGGCGACTATGACGTCGTCACGCTCGACCGCATGCTGCCCGATCTCGATGGCCTCACCATCGTCGCGACGATGCGCGGCGTCGGCATGGAAACTCCGGTGCTCGTCATGAGCGCGATGTCCGATGTCGATCAGCGCATTCAGGGCCTGCGGGCCGGCGGCGACGACTATCTGACCAAGCCGTTCTCGCCCGAGGAAATGTTCGCCCGCGTTGAAGTGCTGTTGCGACGACGCCCGCGTCACGCGAAAGCCGAAACCATGTTGCGCAATGGATCGCTGGAGCTCGATCTCGTGCGACGTAAAGTCACGCACAGGCAGCGTGAACTCGATTTGCAGCCCACCGAATTTCGCGTGCTCGAATTCATGATGCGCCACACCGGCCAGGTTCTCACACGCACGATGATTTTCGAAGCCGTGTGGGGCTGTCGCTTCGACCCAGGCACGAATCTCATCGACGTACATGTCGGCCGTTTGCGCAAAAAAGTCGAAATGCCGGGGGAGCGTCCGCTGATCCGCACGATCCGTGGGTCCGGCTATCTGTTCGGCTAACCGCACCACCCTATCGGGCAAGCGAGCTATAGCGCTGCATACAGCGCTATAGCTGCTGCACTCTGCACGTCTCGCAAACACGTCGATCGCATCGCGCGCCACACGTCTTTTCCTAAAACTTGTTTCATTTGTTTTGTCCGCACCTGTTAGGACCCGCTCCCCAGAATGCCGTTACCGGGTCGCGCCGTTGCGCGTCGGCCTCAATCGCCACACGCTCGCGCAGATTCAATCGCGCCTCTGAACGGAGCAGCCTTCGATGTTAAAAATAGTCCGGTTAGCTTTGACCCGGCCCTACACGTTCATCGTGCTTGCCATGCTGATCCTGCTGATCGGCCCGCTTGCCGCAATGCGCACGCCAACGGATATCTTTCCCGACATCCGCATTCCCGTGATCAGCGTGGTGTGGAATTACGCCGGCCTGCAACCGGACGATATGTCCGGGCGCATCGTCACTTACTATGAACGCACGCTCGGCACGACGGTCAACGACGTCGCCCATATCGAGTCGCAATCGTTTCGCGGCTACGGCATCGTCAAGATCTTCTTTCAGCCGACCGTCGACATTCGCACCGCCACCGCACAGGTAACATCCGTTTCGCAGACGGTACTCAAACAGATGCCGCCCGGCACCACGCCGCCGCAGATTCTGAACTACAACGCGTCCACGGTGCCAGTGCTGCAACTCGCCCTCACCAGCAATACGCTCGACGAGCAGAAACTCGCCGACTACGCGACCAACTTCATTCGTCCGCAATTGCTCAGCGTGCCGGGCGTGGCGATTCCAACGCCGTACGGCGGCAAGACCCGCGAAGTGCAAATCGATCTGGATCCGCAGGCCTTGCAGGCGAAAAAGCTCTCGGCTAACGATGTCGCCACGGCGCTCGCGCAGCAGAATCAGATCATCCCGGCGGGGACCGAGAAGATCGGCCGCTTCGAATACAACATCAAGCTGAACAACAGTCCGCTCGCACTCGACGAACTGAATGCATTGCCAATCAAGACGGTAGATGGCGCAACTATCTATATCCGCGACGTCGCGCATGTGCGCGACGGGTATCCGCCGCAAGGCAATATCGTGCGGGTGGACGGTCATCGCGCTGTGCTGATGAGTATTCTGAAGAACGGCTCGGCATCGACGCTCGACATCATCGCGGGCGTGAAAGCGCAATTGCCGCGTATCGAAGCAACGCTGCCACCGGGCCTCAAACTCGTCACGATGGGCGACCAGTCGACCTTCGTGAAAGGCGCGGTCAGCGGCGTGGCACGTGAGGGCATTATCGCGGCCGCGCTGACGTCGCTGATGATCCTGCTGTTCCTCGGCAGCTGGCGCTCCACGCTGATTATCGCGGCATCGATTCCGCTTGCCGTGCTTGCGGCCATTGCGGGGCTCGCGGCCATGGGCGAAACGCTCAACGTGATGACGCTTGGCGGACTTGCGCTCGCCGTGGGGATTCTGGTCGACGACGCCACCGTGACGATCGAGAACATCAACTGGCACCTCGAGCAAGGCAAGGACGTGAGGAGCGCGATTCTCGATGGCGCTGCGCAGATCGTCGCGCCTGCATTCGTGTCGCTGCTGTGCATCTGTATCGTCTTCGTACCCATGCTGCTGCTCGACGGCATTGCGCGTTTCCTGTTCGTGCCGATGGCCGAAGCGGTGATCTTTGCGATGATCGCGTCGTTCATTCTGTCGCGCACGTTCGTGCCGATGATGGCGCAATACCTGCTGCGTCCGCACGCATCCGGCGGTCACGCGTCCGGCGAACTGGCCGCGGTAATGGACCCGCATGGCGGCCATGCGCATGCCGCCCCATCGCGCAATCCGCTGGTTCGCTTCCAGCGCGCTTTCGAACATCGCTTCGAGCGCGTACGCGGCGTGTACCGGATCGTGCTCGGTCTCGCGCTCACCCATCGCAAACGTTTCGTCGCGGGCTTCCTCGTGGTCGTCGCCGCGTCTTTCCTGCTCGCACCCTGGCTGGGCCGCAACTTCTTCCCGGATATCGACTCGGGTGAAATCGCGATTCACGTTCGCGCGCCGATCGGCACGCGAGTCGAAGACACCGCCGATCAGTTCGACAGGATCGAAAACGCGCTACGTCGTGCAATTCCGCCCGATCAACTGCGCAGCATCGTCGACAACATCGGCTTGCCGAATAGCGGTATCAACCTGACGTATAACAACAGCGGCACGATCGGACCGCAGGACGGCGACATTCTGGTCTCGCTGAATGAAGCTCATCAGCCGACCGCCGACTTCGTGCGCAAGCTGCGCGAGAGCCTGCCGCGTCAGTTTCCGGGTACGACATTCGCGTTCCTGCCGGCCGACATCGTGAGTCAGATTCTGAATTTCGGCGCACCCGCGCCGATCGATTTGCAGGTGGCCGGCCCGAACCAGGCCGCCAATCACCGTTACGCGAATGAAGTATTGCGCCGCATGCGGATGATTCCGGGCATTGCCGATACGCGCATGCAGCAGGCTGCAACGTATCCGCAATTCACTGTGTCCGTGGACCGTTCACGCGCCGACCAGCTTGGCATCACCGAACAGGACGTGACCAACTCCGTGGTGGCGAGCCTGTCCGGCACGAGCCAGGTGTCGCCGACCTACTGGTTGAATCCGAAGAACGGGGTGTCGTATCCGATCGTCGCGCAGACGCCGCAATACCGGATGACGTCGCTGTCGAATCTCAGCAATCTGCCCGTGACCGGCAAGAACGGTCAGGCGCAAATTCTCGGCGGCATTGCGACGATCACGCGTGGGGTGGGGAATGCGGTGGTCTCGCACTACAACATCGAACCGCTCTACGACGTGTTCGCGACCACGCAAGGTCAGGACCTCGGCGCCGTGTCCGCGAAGATCCAGAACATCGTCCACGATACGGCGAAAGACGTACCGAAAGGATCGATCGTCACGCTGCGTGGCCAGGTTCAGACGATGAACAGCGCGTTCCTCGGCCTGTCGCTGGGTCTGGTCGGCGCGATCCTGCTGATCTTCCTGCTGATCGTCGTGAACTTCCATTCGTGGAGCGATGCGTTCGTGATCGTCACCGCGTTGCCGGCTGCGTTGGCGGGCATCGTGTGGATGCTGTTCATCACGCACACCCCGCTGTCGGTGCCCGCGTTGACCGGCGCGATTCTTTGCATGGGCGTCGCCACCGCCAACAGTATTCTGGTGGTGAGCTTTGCGCGCGAACGCCTGGCGGTGACCGGCAATGCGCTGGTCGCTGCGATGGAAGCGGGCTTCACGCGCTTTCGCCCGGTGCTGATGACCGCCCTCGCGATGATCATCGGCATGGCGCCGATGGCGCTGGGTCTCGGCGATGGCGGCGAGCAGAACGCGCCGCTCGGCCGCGCGGTGATCGGCGGGCTGCTTTGCGCGACCTTCGCCACGCTGCTCTTCGTGCCGGTCGTGTTCAGCATCGTGCATCGTCGCGATGCGGCAGATCATCCCCCTTCGCGCGACCACGCAAACGACGCGCACGCCCCTTCTGACGAGCATTCATCATCCGAACCCGGAGTCCATCATGTCCACTGAGATCGAGATCAATTCGCCGAAGCGGCTGCGTCATCTGAAACTCATCGGCCTCATTGCGCTGCTGGCGGCAGCTGGCATCGTGGCAAGCGGTATCACCAGCCGCGTGCATGCGAAGCAGGAATTGACCACCTGGTCCGCGCAACAGGCCATCCCCACGGTGGTTGCCTATACGCCGACGCACGACCTCGACGCGCAGTCGCTGGTCCTGCCGGGTCATCTGTCTGCGTTCGTGAACGCGCCAATCTATGCGCGCGTATCCGGTTATCTCCATGCGTGGTATGCGGATATCGGCACGCACGTCAAAGCGGGACAGTTGCTTGGCGTGATCGATACGCCCGATCTCGATCAGCAATTGCAACAGGCGCGCGCCGATTTGCAGAACGCCCAGGCCAATGAAAAACTCGCGGCATCCACTGCGCAACGCTGGACCAAGATGTTGCAGCAGGACTCCGTCTCGCAACAGGACGCCGACGAGAAGACCAGCGACCTCGTCGCCAAACAGGCCACCGTCGATGCAGCCGAAGCCAACGTGCGGCGACTCGAAGCGCTCGCATCGTTCAAGCGCATTACCGCGCCGTTCGATGGCATCGTCACCGCGCGCACCACCGATATCGGCGCGCTGATCAACGCGGGCGGCGGCAACGGCCCGGAGTTGTTCTCGGTATCGGACGCGCGTCAATTGCGGGTGTACGTCAGCGTACCGCAGGACGAAGCGGCTGCGATCCAGCCAGGAATGAACGCAACGCTCACCGTCCCTGAGCGGCCCGGGATGAAGTTCAACGCGCGGCTCGTCGACACCGACGACGCGATCACGCCGTCATCCGGCACCTTGCTGGTTCAACTCTCCGTCGACAATCATGACGGTCTGCTGATTCCTGGCGAATACACCGAGGTGCATTTCTCGTTGCCGACCAGTGCGCATTCGCTATCGATCCCCGCGAGCTCGCTGATCTTCCGGCAAGCCGGCTTGCAGGTCGCGGTGGTCGGCAGCGACAACCGCGCGGTGCTCAAGCCGGTGTCGATCGCGACCGATCTCGGCACACATGTCGACATCGCGTCGGGCCTGAATGCGACGGACCGTGTGATCGACAATCCGCCCGATTCGCTGTCGTCCGGCGACGAAATTCGACTTCAAGGCAACCCGACCCGCACTGCCGACCGGTCCGGCACGTCGGTCGCCGGACGCCGGCCAGCGGAGAGCGCTCATGGCTGAACGCAACCCGCACACCACCCGCAACCTGCGCCGCTTATGCGTGGCGCTGGCGGCTGCGACGCTGATGAGCG
Source organism: Paraburkholderia metrosideri (assembly GCF_904848625.1). GTDB lineage: Bacteria > Pseudomonadota > Gammaproteobacteria > Burkholderiales > Burkholderiaceae > Paraburkholderia > Paraburkholderia metrosideri. The sequence continues at coordinate 80,844 of NZ_CAJHCP010000001.1, read as the reverse complement.
GCTGCTCATTCGCACCGACATATCACGCGCCGCCCACCAGCATCCCCACCACGTTCAAGGAAGGCGGAGCCTGGCAACTCGCACGACCCGCCGACCGCGTGCCACGCGATGCGTGGTGGAGCGTGTATCGCGACCCCGTGCTGGATCGCCTCGAAGTTCAGGTGGCCGTGGCGAATCCGGACGTGGCCGCCGCAATCGCGCGTCACGACGAAGCCACGAGCTATCTGGCGCAAGCGCGCTCGGGCCTGTTCCCGACCATCGGCGCCGATGCGTCGGTGATTCGTCAGCGGCAATCGGATGACCGGCCGCTGCGCGGCACCGGCCAGCCTTCCGTGTACGGCGCGAATACCGTCGACGTCGGCATTAGCTACGATCTCGATCTATGGGGGAAGGTCCGCAATGAAGTCTCTGCGGGGCGCGCCGCCATGCAGGCCAGCGAGGCGGATCTCGAATCCGTGCGCCTGAGCCTGCAGGCCAATCTCGCCGACGCGTATTTCAATCTGCGCGGTCTCGACGCGCAACAGCAACTGCTCAACGACACGATCGACACCTACCAGCGAGCGCTCAAACTCACGTTGAGCCGTCACGCCGGCGGCATTGCGTCGGACCTCGATGTATCGCGCGCGCAGACACAGCTCGACACCGCCCGCGCATCCGCCGACGATATCGCCGCGCGCCGCGCGCTTTACGAGCACGCCATCGCGAGTCTGACCGGCACGCCTGCGTCGAACTTCTCGCTGGACCCCGACACCGCCGAAGCCTATCTGCCGTCGTTACCCACGGGCGTGCCGGCCGCGCTGCTGCAACGGCGACCCGACATCGCCGCCGCCGAACGGCGTGTCGCTCAGGCGAATGCGCAGATCGGCGTCGCGAAAGCCGCGTTTTTCCCGGACATCTCGCTCGGCCTCGACGGCGGTTATCAAAGCACCACGCTGTCGCCGTGGCTGATGGCACCCAACGAGATGTGGTCGGTCGGACCCAGTCTCGTGATGACGCTGTTCGACGGTGGCCGCCGTGCTGCCATCACCCGGCAGGCACGCGCCAAACTCGCGGAGAACGGCGCGAAGTACAAGGCCGCGGTCCTGCTGGCGTTCCAGCAGGTGGAGGACAACCTCGCGCAACTGCACCATCTCGGCGACGAAGCCCAGCGTCAGAATGAAGCGCTCGTGGCCGCGCAACGCACACTGACGCTGTCGATGTCGCGTTACCGTGACGGTGTGGTCAGTTATCTGGACGTGGTCACCGCACAAACGACCGAACTCGACACGCAGATCGCCGCGCTGAACCTCAATACGAGGCGCCTGCTGGCTTCGGTGGGATTGATCGAGGCGTTGGGTGGGGGATGGTCCGCGGACGGCCCTAAAGCCGCGCCTGATGTTCAGGCGGCGCAGACCCGGGGGACGCCGTCGCACAGCGTTGCGAACGCCGGTTAGTCGCCGCACCGCACACCTCGGCTGATACAGCAGAAGTCCGCTGCTTGCCGGCTCCGGCGGCAGGCATAAAAAAACGTCGCCGGTCGATCAAACCGGCGACGCTTTTGTCTCGGGCGCAGTTCAACGCCCGTGCGCACAAGAGATTTAGAACTTGTGCCGCATGCCGATGGCCACGACCGCCTGCTTGTTGTTCGACGAAGCCGCCAGCGAGTAGATCGACGCATTGCCCAGTACCGCCACGCCGTTCGCGCCCGATACATGCTGGTAGACCCCTTGCAGATACACGTCGGTGCGGCGCGACAACGCGTAGGTCGTCTGCAGCATGAACTGATTCCACTTCGGCGCGACACGCTTGCCGTCGTCGCTGAAATGGCCGTCCGTGAAGGTGTACGAACCGCCCACCGACAACGCACGGGTCAGCGCATAGCGCGCGTTGAGTTCATAGTTGTTGAAGGTCAGCAGATTACCGTTGAGCGTCGAATAAGCACCGCCCTGCGTGATCTGGCTCGGGTCGTTAAGAATCGTACGCGTGAAGACCAGCCCCACCGTCGCGTCGCCGAACATATAGCGGCCCGCCGCGCCGAGCGTCCGCTGACGTGCGCCGGTGAAGATCGCATCGCCATCGCTACTGCTCGCCGCACCGCTCGTGTTGGTCGGGGTGTTGACACCGCCCGGCTGGTTGATCTGCAGATAGGCCACGGCGAGGTTGAACGGACCACCGGCCCATTGCGCGCCGAGACTGTACGCATTGTTGTTGCTGAAGCCGCCTGCTGCGTTGCTGAACGCATAGGCGGCGCCGACCGAGAGGCCGTCATAAGTCGCGCTGCGGAATTTCACCGCGTTGTTCAGGCGCATATCGTTGTTCAGGTTGTCGTTGTCGAACGGATGATCGGCGATATTGCCGCCGAAACCCGAGCCCGTTGCCGACAGCGGTGCGACGAAGTCCACCATGAAGTCGTATTGACGGCCCATCGTCACCGTACCCCACTGCTTGCTGGACAGACCCACCCATGCCTGCCGGCCGAACAGATCGCCGCCATTCGAAATCTTGCCGTTATCGACATTGAAACCGTTCTCCAGATCGAAGACCGCACTCAGGCCCCCGCCCAGATCTTCGTTACCGCGCAGGCCCCAACGGTTGGTGCTCAGATTGCCGCTTTCCATCATCCAGTTGCTTTTGCCCGCACCCGAAGCCGTCTTCTGATTGCTGACGTAGTCGAGACCGGTGTCGAGCGTGCCGTAGAGCGTCACGCTGCTTTGTGCGTGTGCTGTCGCACCCAGCGATCCGGCCAGCGCGACGAGTGTGGTTGCCAATGCTTTTTTCATGTTTGATTCCGGGTAAAAGAAGGCGCCGATCCGCGCATCCACGGACCGATCCCGCAAACCGTGCGGGTAGCCGCAATTTAGATACGCGCAGTGACACACCCGTGATCAAAACCACTGGTTTGATGAAACGTTTTTTATGTTTCCGACATGGTCTCGCAAAGTGCCCTGCTTACTGATTCTTTGCTGTAACAGATAAATTTCTTTTCATGCTCACAGCGCTCATCCGCTAAAGCGGGTTGACTATCCTTCTCATCAGCCGAACCACGAATGCATTGCGCTTCGCGCGCCGGCCGCCAACCCATCCGATTTATGAGGAATACGAAGATGAAATCCATGACGCTTGCCATCGCTTTTATCGGTCTGACCGCGACTGCTTCCGCTTTTGCTCAATCCACCACGGCGCCGGCTTCACAGCAAAGCGCCGCACCGTCGATGCAGGTCGCGGCAAACGCTACGCCTTCCATCAGCGCCGCCGGCACGTGGGTGGCTCCGTATGGACAGCCGACGGTCGAAAAAACGCGCGCTCAGGTTTATCAGGAACTGGTGCATGCGGAGAAGGACGGCCAGCTCGCGTATCTGAATTCCACGCTCTACGCGCACTGACCCGTTCGGGGACCACGCGCGCCGCCCTGCCTTTACCCCACGACGATACTGATGACTTTTCGTACCGCGATCAAACGATCCGCCCGTTTCGCCGTTGTCGCCGTCGCAGCCGGACTGCTGTTATCCGGTTGCGCGACAACGCCGTCGAGTACCGCCGACAACAGTTGCGTCGGCCCAGTCAGTTTCTGCAATACCTTTTTTGGCTCGTAATAGAAAAGAGCGCGTTACCCGTTCGGGCAACGCGCTCTTTTATCTGATATCGACGCTTTAAAACGAGTGTCGAATGCCGACCCGGCCGACAACCTGTTCACCGGTAGTCGACGGATCGAAACCGGCAATCTGCGCGACCGCGCCACCGCTGGCCCTTTGTAATGCGGCAAGTGCATAGACAGCAGTACGCTTGGATACCTCGTACTCCGCACTCAGATTGAGCTGCTGGTATTTGGGTTCCTGACCGGTCGCGTGATTACGGCCTTCCGTGTACGTATAGCCTGCTGCGAGGTTCACCTGGCTGGTTGCCTGGAACGTACCGGCAATTTCATAGTTCTGGAACTTCACGTCCTGCCCATCATCGCCCTGCTGGAAGTTCACGTTGGTGAAGTTGCCCATCACCTTGAACTTGCCGACCGAGTACGACGCGCCCGCCGCGAAGATGCCCTGACTGCGCGCATTCGCCAGATAATCGCCATACACGGCGTTGGTGAAGCCCGAGCCGTTCTGATAACTCTGGATCGATTGCTCGGGATCGTTGACACGCAAATAGCCCGCGCCCATCGAGAACGGACCATTCGAGTACGATGCCGCCGCGCTATAGGCGGAGTTATTCGAGAACTGTCCCGCCTGTCCGCCAAATGAATAGAGCGCCTCGCCGGTAAAGCCGCCGATCGTCGGGCTCGTGTACTTCACCGCATTACTGATCGCGAAGCCGTTGTCGAGGTTATCCATGTCGTTCGGATGCGAGAAATACCAGCCGCCGTAACTGTCGTTCAGCGAGAACGGCTCGATCAGGTCGACAATCGGGTCCCACTGGCGGCCAAGCGTCACCGTACCGGCCGTCTGACTGGCGAGTCCGACGTACGCATTACGCGAGAAGGCGAGCCCGCTGCCAAGGCTGCCATTGGTCGAATTGAAGCCGCTTTCCAGATCGAAAACCGCCGACAGACCGCCGCCCAGATCTTCCTTGCCTCTCACGCCCCAGCGGCTCCCCGCGCTCACGCCGCTCGCCATCTGATAAAGATGGCTACCGTCGACGTTATTGGCAAAATCGATCCCCGTATCGAGAAGTCCATACAACGTGACGCTGCTTTGTGCGTGTGCAGTACTGGCAACACCGACACACAGGAGTGCCCCGACCATGTGTGCCAGTTTCATCTTCTGATTCATGCATGACCTTTCATTTAATTAAGGATGGCTGATAACAGTAGGAACATTGCTATGAATGTGACCACGCGACGAATATATCGAGACCAGAAACCGCTGCATCTGCAAGACTGAGTTTCAACCTACGCGTTGCATTTTCATGAGCGGATCATTGACCCAAGGCGCATGAACACCCTCCCTCACGCCAATGACGGAACCAGAAGCTGAAAGACGGGCACGCGAAAGTACTCGCGACGCGAAGCGTGCGCGAGCGAGCGAATAAAAGATAAGGTACTGGGAAAGCGGAGAAGCTTAAGAAGCGATCGACACCTGATACCCAAAGCGGCTCACGGTTTCGATCCTGACCTGAGGAACATCGTCCAGCAACTTTCTTCTCAATCGGGACACCACCAGATTGACGCTGGACGGATCGACATCTTCCTTCTCGGGCCACGCATAGCGGATCAATTGATCTCTGGCCACCGGCGCATTCATCTGCCGCAGAAGACATTCGAGCAATAGAAACTCACGTCGCGTCACGGCGAGCCGGCGCATGCCGAAAACCAGTTCTCTGGTCGCTGTGTCGAGAGAAGGACGATTGAACGCGAAAGACGCCGACGCAGGACCTGAATTTGCCGCCACAGCACGAGTACCGCTGATTCGCCGCAATGCGTGAAGCCGCTCATGCATTTCAATAAACGAATAGGGTTGGCAAAAGCAGGCATCTGCACCGGCACGCAGAACACGGGTGCGGTCCTGAGCGGTGGCAGCGCCGAGCACGGCCACGATCGACGCTCCATTTGCCGTTGCGGAAAACTCTGCGAGAAAGGCCAGCAGCGACGGGTAATGCGCGATGTCGATGACCATCAGCACGATGGCGTCGAAGGTTTCCTGAGTGGCCAGAAAAACGCCGTCGCGCAGATCGTCGGCTCGCTGCAGGCTATGCGCGCTCTCCTGAAGTGCTTTAAAGAGCCACGCCGCTTCGGGATGAGCAGGACCTACGAATAAAACACGCATTCAGCACCTGCCAATGACAGGACACAATAGATCAATCACGCCAACGTCCTCGACCAGCATTCGATGGAAATTCTGGCGCCCGGTCGCGCATTGCCGATCTTCATCGTGAAGTCGTGCACTCGCATCACTGCCGAAACAATACTGAGGCCAAGGCCCGATCCCGCGAGGTGTCGAGTCGTTTCCCCGCGATAGAACCGTTGCAGCACCGCATCACGTTCGTCTGCGGCAATGCCGGGGCCGTTATCGATAATGTCGACCTGGGGTCCCGCCGGAGTCTGACGCAATTCCATTCGCACTACGCCGCCTTCGGGGGTGAATTTGATCGCGTTGTCTATCAGATTGCTCAGCGCTTCGAATAGCAAAGCACGGTCACCGTGAATGGCATCGACGGGCTGGGTGTGGACGGAAAGTTGAATGGATCGGCTCTCGGCGAGCGGCTCATAAAGCTCGCCCACTTCCTGAACCAGGGTTTGCAGTTGCATCTCGCTGAAGCCGCCGCGCCGTTGCAACGTGCCGATTTCGGAGATGCGCAGCATCGCGCGGAAGCGGTCGAGCAACCCGTCGGTCTCGATGCGCGCGCGATCCACTAACGCGGACAACTCGGCATCGTCATGCAACGACGTGCGCTCTGCCGCATGCGCGAGCAACGTACGAACGTGGGCCAACGGCGTGCGCAGATCGTGTGCAATACCGTCGCACGCGCCCTTCACTTCGTTCATCAGGCGCTCGACTTCCGCCAACATATGATTCACGAGATGCGCGAGCATATCCACTTCATCGCGGCCGCCAATCGGCAAACGCTGTGCGAGGTCGCCCTGTGCAATGCGTTGCGTGACGTGCCGGATCGCTTTCAGCCGGCGCATCTGCCGCACACTCAACGCGAGTCCGCCTGCCGTACCGGCGAGCAGACACAAAATACCGCCGCCCACCAACGCCTTGATGATGGTCTCGCGAATCCGCAGCACGTGCGTGAGATCGCGCGCGATCATGAGCGTCGAACCATCTTTGCGCTGTTCGGCCATCGCGCGCACCCGGGGCGGTTCTTCGTCATGCCCCATCGACGCCGTGAGATTGAGCGTCTTGCCCGTGCGATTGGTAGGTAATTGCGGCGGAAGCGCGAGCACGTCGCCGGCCAGCAGATGGCCGTCGGGTCCGAACAGACCGTAGTAGTTGGAGTGCATCCGTTCGTGCTCGATCCGCCGGTGGATCGCGTCGGCAAGATCCGCGTCAGGCAGCGAGTCGAAATAGATCAGTTGCCAATCCATGACGACGTCGAACTCGCGCTCCATGTCGCCGGTCACGGCCCAGCCGATGACGCCCAGCAGCACCATCACCGAAAGCGAAAAAATGACCGCGTAAATGGCCAGCAGCCGGAACGTGGTCGAATGCCAGCGCCGCCCGAGCGCTGATTGAGCGGGCAAAGTCGTGTCCATCAGAATATCGCTCATGCGAGGATATAGCCCGAACCCCGTACGGTCTGGATCATCGGCGTGACGCCGGGCGGGTCGATTTTTTTGCGTAGCCGGCCCATATGCACGTCGATCAGATTGGTGCCCGGGTCGAAGTGATAACCCCATACCGCCTCGAACAGCATCGTGCGCGTAATAGTTTGCCCTGCATGACGCATCATGAATTCCAGCACGCGGTATTCGGTAGGCAGCAGCACGATCTCTTCACCATCGCGCTGAACCTTGCGCGAAATCAGGTCGAGTTCGAGCGGGCCGACTCGCAGATGGGTTTCGAGTTGCGCGGTTGGAGTCTGACTGCGGCGCAACAATACTTCGAGGCGCGCGGTCATTTCTTCGGGGTCGAACGGCTTGGTCAGATAATCGTCGCCACCGGCACGCAGACCGCGTACGCGTTCGTCGACATCGCCGAGTGCGCTTAGCATTAACACCGGCGTTTGAATGCCGATGCTGCGCATGGTGGTCAGAATCGTGAGGCCGTCGACGCCAGGCAGCATGCGGTCGAGCGTAATGACGTCGTAGTCTTCGCTGATTGCGCGCGCCATGCCGTCACGACCGTTCGCCACCCAGTCCACGGTGAAGCCGCGGCTTTTCAGTTCACCGACAATTTCATTCGCGGTAATTTCATCATCTTCGATTGTCAGAACTCGCGACATGATCATTGCATGCGCCGCAGCCCGCTCTACCGATGCAAGCGACGGACGCGACCGGTTATCAGTAGGAGGACATGATGCCATATTCGGCTAGCGCGTTCAGTGCACGGGCGTGCGATTCAACGGATGTCGCCGCTTCGCCACGATGCGAGAATGCAGGCTACGCCGGGCCTCGTAGCGGATGAGCGTCCGTTTCATGAAGAATTATTTAAGCTCGGAAAAATCCGCCGAAAGGCCGCAGAAAGGCCCTTTAAACAGGCCTGAAAAACGATAAAACAAATTTCATTCTGCCGACGCCGGTTCGGTAGACCGCCTCCACTAGCCTTCTGTCTGCCCGCTGTTTTATGGCGGTCCGATTCGAACCTTCTCGTGGATGGACAAAAATGAAGCTCGCAACGAAAACCCTGCTCACTACGCTTCTTCTGATTGGCAGTGCTTCGGCGATGGCCGCCCCCGGTCTCACGCAGCAGCAATGCAACGATTACCCGTTCAAACAGATGACCGGCGAGGTCACGCACAAGCAGTTAATGCGCGAACTCGGCGAACTGGAAGCGGTTGGTTACCAGCCGAGCAGCGGCGATGACGCCAATTACCCGGACGATCTCGAGGCGGCCGAGCAGAAGTTGCAAGCCGAATATCGCGCGGACTGTATGCCTGCGCAAACGCACGTGTCGGCCAGCGCGGCGCCGACGCCCGGTGGCGTGGCGCCGGCTCAAAACGTCAATCAGCCGGCCGGTTGAGGTTCATCGGGATGGTGGGCGCGCGTGGCTGTGCGCCGACGCGCTTCAATCCGGAAGCGGACTTGCGAACTCGCGCAGTGCAACGCGGGCCCGGGTCGCAACGCATTGCTTCGAGCGGCGCAAGCTGGCTGCGCTGCGCCGCTCCGCCTCGCGTCAACCGTTGGTACCCTCACCCGCCACTCTTGCCGTACCGTTCTGCGTGCGCGCCAGTACCGGGCGCAATGCAGCGCCGGTGTGACTGGCGGCAACGCGCGACAGTCCTTCAGGATCCGTCGCGGCGACAATCGTCCCGCCGCCGACGCCGCCTTCCGGACCGAGATCGATGACCCAGTCGGCTTCGGCGATCACGTCCAGATCGTGCTCGATGACGACGACGCTATGCCCGCCATCGGCGAGACGATGCAGAACGCGGATCAGCTTGGCGACGTCCGCCATATGCAGGCCGACCGTCGGTTCGTCCAGCACATACAGCGTATGCGGCGGCTTCTGACCGCGCCGCGTGATGTCGTCGCGCACCTTGCTCAACTCGGTGACGAGTTTGATCCGCTGCGCCTCTCCGCCCGATAACGTCGGCGACGGTTGACCCAGCGTCAGATAGCCGAGGCCGACGTCTTTCATTAACTGCAACGGGTGACCGATATTCGTGATTGACGAGAAGAACTCGACCGCCTCGTCGATTTCCATGGTCAGCACGTCGCCGATATTCTTGCCGCGCCAGGTGACCGCCAGCGTCTCCGGATTAAAGCGCTGCCCATGGCACACATCGCACAGTACCTTCACGTCGGGCAGGAAGCTCATGCCGATCGTGCGCACGCCTTGTCCTTCGCAAGCCGGACAACGACCGTCGCCGGTGTTGAACGAGAAACGCGACGCCGCGTAGCCACGCGCACGCGCTTCGAGCGTGCCGGCGAACAGCTTGCGAATCGCGTCCCACACGCCGATGTAAGTGGCGGGACAGGAGCGCGGCGTTTTACCGATCGGCGTTTGGTCGACTTCGAGCACGCGGTCGATACTCTCCCAACCGGTGATCGAATCGCACCCTTGCCATGCATGCGTGACGTTCAACGGCGCACGCGGCGCGCTTCGTGCGAGCACGCTGGAGCGCCGGTTAGCCGCCGGCTTTTCTTCGGCCGCCGCGCGCGCACGCCGGGTGGCCGGCGACGACAGAACCGAGCGCCCAACCGCGTCCAGCAGATTGGTCATCAGCACGTCGCGTGCGAGCGTGGACTTGCCCGAACCGCTGACGCCCGTCACCGCCACCAGCCGCGACAGCGGAATGCCCACCGTGACATTGCGCAGATTGTGCAATTTGCCGCCATGCACGGTCAGCCAGTTCTCCGGCACCGCGGCTGTCCGTTTGCCGGGCGCCATCACCTGACGGCGCGGCTGCAGCGGATGCACGATAGGTTGCGCAAGAAATTGCCCGGTCAGCGAATCGGGCTGCGCGGACAGATCCGCCACGCTACCCTGTGCGACCAGCGTCCCGCCGCGTTTGCCCGCCCCCGGACCAATATCGATGATGTGATCGGCGCGTCGAATCGTATCTTCGTCATGCTCGACCACCACCAGCGTATTGCCCTTTTCGCCCAGCTTGCGCAACGCGTTCAGCAGAATCTGGTTGTCGCGTGGATGCAGACCGATGGTCGGCTCGTCGAGCACGTAGCACACGCCTTGCAGGTTGCTGCCAAGTTGCGCGGCGAGCCGGATCCGTTGCGCCTCACCACCGGACAGGCTCGGCGCGGCACGGTCGAGGCTCAGGTAACCCAGCCCGACTTCTTCCAGAAATTGCAGACGGCTGCCGATTTCGCTGATCACGTCGCGCGCGATTTCGGCGTTGCGGCCGGTCATCTCCAATGTGTCGATCCACGTACGCGTATCGGACACGGTCCACTGCGCGACGTTGGTGATGGATTGGGTGTCGAACGTGACGGCCCGCGCCGTGGGATTCAGGCGCGTGCCCGAGCAATCCGGGCACGGCTCGTCGATCAGGCCTTCCGGCTCCTGCTCCTCCGACGGCAAGCTCTGTTCGCGGCCGCGATTGTCTTCGACGACGATCGTGTCGTCGTACGCGGCACGCTGTTCGCGGGTCAGCGACAGACCGGTGCCGACACATGTCGTACACCAGCCGTGTTTGCTGTTGTACGAGAACATACGCGGATCGAGTTCAGGATAGCTCGTACCGCATGCCGGACAGGCGCGTTTGGTGGACAGCACTTTCACGGCACCCAGTTTCGCGGTGGTGCGGCCACCGTGAATCGCGTCATGCAGACCGTCGAGCGGGGCGAGCAGATGCATCACGCCTTTGCCGATTTCCAGCGTTTGATCGAGCGCCTTGCGCAATTCCGCTTCATGATCCGCCGACACGACGAGGTCCGCCACCGGCAGTTCGATGGTGTGCTCGCGGAAGCGATCGAGCTTGGGCCACGGATCCACCGGCACGAATTCACCGTCGACTCGCAGATGCGTATTGCCGCGCGCCTTCGCCCATTTCGCGAGATCCGTATAGACGCCCTTGCGATTCACGACCAGCGGCGCGAGGAAACCGACATGCTGGCCCTTGTGATCGCGCAGCAACTGCGCTGCAATCGATTCGACACTCTGCGACGTAACCGGCGTGCCGTCATGAATGCAATGCTGCAAACCGAGTTTCACATACAGCAGGCGCAGGAAGTGCCATACCTCGGACGTGGTGGCGACCGTACTCTTGCGGCCGCCGCGCGAAAGCCGCTGTTCGATCGCAACGGTCGGCGGGATGCCATACACGGCGTCGACTTCGGGCCGCCCAGCCGGTTGCACGATGGAACGCGCGTACGCGTTCAACGATTCGAGGTAACGGCGCTGCCCTTCGTGAAACAGGATGTCGAACGCGAGCGTGGACTTGCCCGAACCGGATACGCCGGTAATCACATTGAACTTGCCGTGCGGGATGTCTACGTCCAGCGCTTTCAGGTTGTGCTCGCGCGCGTTGACGATGCGCACCACGTCCTCGCCTTCGATCGCCCGCCGCGCGCGCGCGGCGCTCAGCGCCTTTTGCAGCGGAATGCCTTGCGACACGGGTTCAGCCGCCGCGCCCACCGCGCGGTCGTATTGCAACAGCGCCTCACCGGTATGCGATTCGGCGCACAGCTTGACCTCTTCCGGCGTGCCCGCACACAGCACACGGCCGCCGCCGTCGCCCCCTTCGGGCCCAAGATCGATCAGCCAGTCCGCCGCGCGGATCACGTCGAGATTGTGTTCGATCACGATCAGCGAATGTCCGCTTGTGAGCAGCTTGCCGAACGCCTGCATCAGCTTGGCGATGTCGTCGAAGTGCAAGCCGGTGGTGGGTTCGTCGAACATGAACAGACGTTTTGGCACCGCCTGTTTCGCGCTGCGCGCGGTACGCGCCTGCGCCGACTCTGCGAGGAAGCCCGCGAGCTTCAGCCGCTGCGCTTCGCCGCCCGACAACGTGGGCACCGGCTGACCGAGTTTCACGTACTCGAGACCCACGTCGACGATAGGCTGCAGCACGCGGAGTACTTCGGCATCTCTCGCGAAGTAAGCCACGGCTTCACTGACGGTCAACTCCAGAACGTCGGCAATGCTCAACGCACGCGCCGGTTCGCCGCGCTCGATCTTCACTTCGAGCAGTTCCGCGCGATAACGGCGCCCGTCGCAATCCGGGCAACGCAAGTACACGTCGCTCAGGAACTGCATTTCGATATGCTCGAAACCCGAGCCGCCGCAAGTCGGACAACGGCCGTCGCCCGAGTTGAAGCTGAACATGCCGGGACCATAGCCGCGTTGCTGAGCAAGCGGCGCTTTGGCGAACAGCTTGCGGATTTCGTCGAACGCGCCGACGTAACTGGCCGGATTCGAGCGCGCAGTCTTGCCGATCGGCGACTGGTCGACGAAAACCACGTCGGTCACCTGATCGGCCCCGGTCAGGCTTCTGAACGCACCGGGCGATTCGGTAGCAAGGCCGAAATGGCGCGCCATGGCCGGATACAGCACGTCTTGCAGCAGCGTGGACTTGCCAGAACCCGACACGCCCGTCACGCAAACGAGCCGTTCCAACGGAATCTCGACCGTGACATCGCGCAAGTTATGCTCGGTCGCGCCTTCGAGCACGATGCGCGGCGTCGTCGCATTCACCGGACGCTGTGACCAGTGCGCGGCGTCGGCCACATGCCGGCGGCCACCGAGATATTCGCCGGTGAGCGTGCCCGACGAGCGAATCGCCTCGGGCACACCGTCGTAAATGATCGAGCCGCCCCGCTCGCCCGGCCCCGGACCCATATCGATCAGACGGTCGGCTGCGAGCATGACCGACGGGTCATGCTCGACCACCACCAGCGTATTACCGGCGTCACGCAGACGATGCATTGCCTCGACGATCCGGTTCAGATCGCGCGGATGCAGCCCGATGCTCGGCTCGTCGAGCACGAACAGCGTTTTGGTCAGCGACGTGCCGAGCGCCGTGGTCAGGTTGATCCGCTGCACCTCGCCGCCCGATAACGTGCGGCTTTGCCGGTCGAGTGTCAGATAGCCCAGGCCCACGTCGCACAGATACTTCAGGCGGGTGCGCACTTCGGCCAGCAGCAGTTTCAGCGCGTCGTCCAGCAGCGCGGAAGGCAAACTGATTTCGTCGAAGAAGCGGCGAATGCGCTCGATCGGCATCAGCATCAGGTCGTGCACGGTCAGCCCCGGCAACGCTTCGAGTTGTGCGCGTGTCCAGTCGACACCGCGCGGCAGGAAGCGGCGTGGCGCCTCCAGCGCTTCGTCCGCATTCGCTTTGCTGCCGAGACGCCACAGCAGCGATTCCGTTTTCAGACGTGCGCCGCCGCAGGTTTCGCACGGCGTATAGCTGCGGTATTTCGACAACAGCACGCGAATATGCATCTTGTACGCTTTCGATTCGAGATACTCGAAGAAGCGTTTGACGCCGTACCAGTGGCTCTGCCATGTGCCGTTCCAGTCCGGCGAACCGTTGATGACCCAGTCGCGCTCCGCCTCCGTCAACTCGCCCCACGGCGTGTCGCGACGGATGTCGGCTTTCGCCGCGTAGCGCATCAGATCGTCCTGGCATTCCTTCCATGCAGGCGTTTGCATCGGCTTGATCGCGCCGTCGCGCAAGGTCTTGCGCGCGTCCGGAATGACGAGCCCGAGGTCGACGCCGATCACGCGCCCGAACCCGCGGCAAACTTCACACGCGCCGTAAGCCGAGTTGAACGAGAACAGCGCCGGTTGCGGGTCGGCATAGCGCAGATCGCTATCGGGGTTATGCAAGCCGGTGGAGAAACGCCAGATTATCGGCTCGGCGTGCTGGCTCTGCGCGCCTTCGGACGACGCAGGCAGCACGTAAATATTGACGCGCCCGCCGCCGCGCTTCAGCGACGCTTCGATCGCCTCGACCACGCGCTGTTTGTCCACCGAGCTCAGACGGAAACGGTCGGCCACCACGTCGAGCAGCTTGCGCTTGCCGGTGGGCGAATCGACTTCGCGCTGCGCCTGCACACGCGTGTAGCCGCTGGCGGAAAGCCACTGCTCGACCTCCTGTTCCGAAGCGGATTCCGGCAACTCGACGGGAAACGTCACCACCAGCCGGGGTTCGTTCTGACCGGTGCGTTCGAGCAGCTCGGCGTAAATCGTTTCCGGCGTGTCGTGCCGCACCTGCTGCGCGGTCTTGCGGTCGAACAGTTCGGCCGCGCGCGCATAGAGCAGCTTCAGGTGGTCGTTGAGCTCCGTCATCGTGCCGACGGTGGAGCGCGAACTGCGTACCGGATTGGTCTGGTCGATCGCGATGGCAGGCGGCACGCCGTCTACCCGGTCGACCTGCGGCCGGTCCATGCGGTCGAGGAACTGGCGCGCGTAAGCGCTGAAAGTTTCGACGTAGCGCCGCTGGCCTTCCGCGTAAAGCGTGTCGAACACGAGGCTCGATTTACCGGAACCGGAGGGCCCGGTGACGACCGTCATCTCGCCGGTTCGTACGTCGAGATCGAGGTTCTTGAGATTGTGCTGGCGAGCGCCGCGAATCTTGATAGTGCCGTTAGATGACAATTTTTCCGACCGTCTGAATGTCTGAATGGGTGGGCCACCTCTCACGGACGCCTCGCGACCGCGCAAGTTCGGTGCTGCCGGGGCGGCGCAGACGCACCGAAGCCCAGCTTGCAGCCAAATACTATACTGTATATTTATACAGTTTTCCATGACACCGCCGGTAACGACTTGCCAGCGGGTTTGCCAGCGGCGTGGTCAGCGAGTCGCGTGTAAATAGGTGGCGAGCGGCAGCGCCGCTGAGTGGGGGCAGCAAGGGGTGTGCCGATCCCGAAGACGACTCGAAACGAGCCGAACCCGGATCGCCAGAAACGAGAATAGAGAGGCGGCACGAGACTTTCCGTGCCAGTAGCCCGCGCAAAGCAACCCGCGCCGCTCAGCGCGCAGCGGATAACCGCCGCGTCATCGCCACCGCTCAGCCATAAGCGCTTTCAATGTCCGCCGGACCTTGCGTCACGGCGATTTCGCCACGCTCTCCGCGCGCGCCACTCTCGCCCAACGCATGCGCCACGCAAGCGCGCGCCAACACCTCGGTAGGATCGACCAGCCGCACCACTCGCCCGCCCGGACACGCCAGCACGGCGTCGCGCAGCAGCAGCGGCAATTCGGTACACGCCAGCACGATCACCTGAACGCCTTGCGCGACGAGATCGTCGAGCGCGGCGGCAACATCGTCGGCACACTCACCGGACGTGTAGCCCGCCTTCGCGCCGCGAGGACCATACACCGCGCTCATCAGACGCGCCTGCGCCGGCGCCGCCGGCGCGATCTGCACAAAGCCGCGCGCCTCGAGCGAGCGCTCATACACGCGGCTCGCGAGCGTGCCCGAGGTCGCCAGCACGCCAACTTCGCGCAATGCCGGGAAGCTCTCACGCAGATAATCGACGGTACAGGTCAGCATATTGACGATCGGCACCTTCAACGCAGACTGGATCTGTTCGACAAACGCATGCGCGGTATTGCACGGGATCGCAATCAGATCCGCGCCGCCGTCCTCCAGCGTCCTGCACGCGGCATATAGCGCGAGAGTCGGATCGTCGCCATGGCCGAGCAGCGCGTCGGTGCGATCCGGAATCTGCGGATTCTGCTCGACCATCACCTTGATATGGTCCTGATCGCGCGCCGCCGGTGTATTGCGCACGAGCTTCGCCAGGAAGTCGACCGTTGCTGCCGGCCCGACTCCGCCCACCACGCCCAGCTTGAAGCGCGGTGCCGGCTGCAGATACCGGTCCGATGCGACGTAGCGCGCATAGACCTGATTGGTATCGACGAGCGGCACCTCGAGCGCATGGAGCGCGCGCATCACGAGGCCAATTTCCGCGAGCCCCGGCACGATCAATTCAGCGCCCTGCACGATCAGGTCCGCGCACGCCGCCCGCAACAACTCGACCGGCCGCCCGTGCACACGGCCGCTCCGGATACCCTCTTCGCCGTACACGGCGCTCGTCACGCAGTCGATCCCGGTGTCGTTGCGCGGATACAGCACGTTAAATTGCGCGCCGCCGAAATAGCGCTCGAAAAGCCCGTTGTCGCGAATCGTCGCGGACGTGAGCACCCCCACGCGACGCACGGAAGGAAACGTCTTCTGCACATGCGCGACGAGCGCGGTCATGATGTTCGCGACCGGCACGGCAACATTGGCCGACAGTTCGTCGATAAAGGTGTGGCACAAAAAGCACGGCAGCACGATCGCGTCGACCCCCCGCTTTTCTAACGCACGCACCGCGTCGAACACATGAAACCGGAAAGGCGCGTGGGCGGCTTCCGGCGCCGCGGGTCCCTGCCAGGAGCGCTGCTCGAGAACGAGGTCGAAGGGCCGCGTCGCGCCGGCCCGTTGCGACGCCACGCTCATCCGGCACAGCACGTCGGCGCTGGCGAATTGCGCCGCGCCCGTCACCACACCTAGCGAACGAAAGCGATTCATGATGACCTCCCCCGTCATTGAGTCCGTCCGCCTTCAACGCAGGCGGCTATTGAGCGCTTGAGGATGACATTATGTAGCGCCTCCATGACGTGGGGTTAACCACGAAATCACCGTTACGGCGCATGCCGCAACGGCCATCGTAACCGGCGGGAAAGCCATCAGGCGATTTCGACGACACCTCGCGCCGCGCCGCGTTTGCGCCGCTCCAGCGTGCCGATGCACACCAGCGACACCCCCGCGAGGCAACTGTAGAACACGGCGAGCGGCCACCACGCGCCCGGATAACGATGCGCGAGCACAGTCCCGATCAGTGGCGTCAAGCCACCTGCCAGCGCGGCGCACATCTGGTAGGACAGCGAAATCGCCGAATAGCGGACGCGCACCGGGAATGCCGTCGACATGAATCCCGCCATCACCGCATACGAACTCGACATGCACATCACCGCGAGCGCAATGCCGATCACGATCGCCACCGGCCGGCCGGTCGAGACCAGCGCGAACATCGGATACGGCGACAGCATCGCCAACGCCGCCGCGCCCTTCAGAAAGCGTCCGGTGCCGATGCGTTGCGCGAACCACCCGGAGCCGAGTTGCGTAAATAGCTGAATGAACGCCACCACGAACAGACAGTCGAGAATCAGCGAGCGATCGAGTCCGAGCGTCTGGGTCGTGTAATTGAGCATGAAGGTGTTGACGAACCACGCACCCGCCACGCCGATCACGTTCGCGCCGAGGCACAGCAACACCGTGCGCCATGCATCGCGCACGACTTCGGCAACCGGCAACGCCGCGACCCGCCGCTGCGCTTTCAGCGCATTGAATTCCGGCGATTCGCCGACCCCCGAGCGAATCAGCAGGCCGACCACCAGCAACACCGCGCTGGCGAGAAACGGCAGACGCCATCCCCAGCTAAAAAACACCTCTTTATCCATCGACGCCACCGCGCGAAACGCCAGCAGCGACAGGATCAAGCCGGCCGGGCTGCCCAACTGCGCAAATGACGCGAAGAACGTGCGCTTGCCCTTCGGCGCATGTTCGCTCGCCATCAGCACCGCGCCGCCCCACTCGCCGCCAATCGCAATGCCTTGCGCCACGCGCAGCAGCACCAGCAGCACCGGCGCCCACGTACCGGCGCTCGCATAGGTGGGCAGGAAGCCGATGCCGACCGTGCCGATGCCCATGATCGCGAGCGTCGCCACCAAGGCTTTCTTCCGGCCGATGCGGTCGCCCAGATGACCGAACACCAGCCCGCCGAAAGGCCGCGCGAAAAAGCCCACCGCGAACGTGCCAAATGACGCGAGCGTCGCGAAAAACGGATCGCTGCCGGGAAAGAACAGCTTGCCGAAAATCAGCGCGGATGCAGTGGCGTAGATATAAAAGTCGTACCACTCGATCGTGGTGCCGACAAAAGCGGCGGCCGCTGCGCGGGTGGGTTGCCGGGTAGCGGCGTGGTCGTCGGGTGCACGATGCATGTGTCTGTCTCCAAGATGATTCTTCTGGAAGGCGCGGCTATCTGGGTGCCGTCGCCGGAAAACCGCTGTCAGGCTTTGAGCACCTCGGGTTCGGGCGTTGCGTCGGTGCGCGTGTCGGCCTTGAGCACGCCCGCATCGAACAAACGCTGCTGGGTGGCCGCGTCGATACCCAAGGCATCGAGCACGTCGCGCGTGTCGGCCCCGAGCGACGGCGGCGCACTGCGGTAGCTGGCCGGCGTGCGCGACAATTTGATCGGCGACGCGGTGCCGCGATACTCGCCCATCTCGACCACCATCCCGCGATGCAGCGTATGCGGATGACGCGCGACCACATCGACCGTTTGCACGGGGCCGCACGGTACGCCCGCGTTGATCAGCGCTTGCGCGAGCGGCTCGCAAGCGTGCGTCGCGAGCAGGCTTTCGAGCGCGGCCTTCAACGGCTCGCGATGCGCGCAGCGGCTGCGGTTGTCGGCATAACGCGGATCGTCGGCGAGTTCAGGCGCGCCCAGATGCGCGCACAGCCGCGCAAACTGCCGGTCGTTGCCGACGGCGAGGAAGATCGGCGCGGTCGCGGTGCGATAGCTGTCGTACGGCGTGATATTCGGATGCGCATTGCCACTGCGCTGCGGCGTGCGGCCCGAGCCGAAATAGTTCGGCAGATGCGGATGCAGCAGCGATACGCCGCAGTCGTACAACGCGATATCGATCGACTGGCCGTGTCCGCTTGTCGCGCGCTCAGCGAGCGCCAGCAGAATGCCGGCGAGCGCGTTCAGGCCCGTCACCATATCGACGACTGGAAGGCCCACGCGCGTCGCGGGTCCGTCGCGTTCGCCATTCACGCTCATCAGTCCGGTCATCGCCTGAATCGCGGCGTCGTAGCCAGGCAAACCGCCAAGCGGGCCATCGGGGCCGAAGCCCGACACCGCGCAATGAATCAGCTTCGGGAAACGCACCCGCAGATCGCGCTGGTAGTCCATGCCCCAGCGGGCGAGCGTGCCGGGCTTGAAGTTCTCGACCAGCACGTCGGCATCTTCGAGCAGCTTCCACAAAATCGCGCGGCCCTCTTCGCGCGACAGATCGACCGCAATGCCCTGCTTGTTGCGGTTCACGCCCGCGAAGTACCACGCGGTGTCGCCATAGAACGGCGGCCCCCAGCCGCGGGTTTCGTCGCCGTCAGGCGGTTCGAGTTTGATCACCTGCGCACCGTGATCGGCGAGCGCCTGGGTGCAATACGGGCCACCGAGCACACGGCTCAGGTCGATAACCTTGAGGCCCTGCAACGCGCCCTGAGTTTGATGAGTCGCGGCGGCGGTCATTGCGCGGCTCCTGCCGGCAACAACTGCATCGCCTGATCGAGCGTGATCTCACGGCCATCGACCAGCGCGTCGATCACTTCGATATCGTCGGTTGCGCCGTGCAGATCGAGCGGATCGGCTGGCAGCAGTTTGTGCCGCACCACCAGATGCGCCAGCGCAAGACGCCGGTAATCGGGCGCGAGTTGCACGCCTTCGCACGCCATCAACACCGCCGTACTCGCGTGATACAGCGCCGAGCCAGCCTGACGGACCGATTCGTCGCGACCGGAATCGGCGACGCTTGCGAGCGCGTCGCAGGCACGCGTCAAGGTCCAGCGAAACAGCGCGAGACTTTCAGCCGGCAGACCGGCCGCGTCCAGCAGTTCGTTCAGATAGTGGCGCAACGGTTCGAGCGCGCCGTCGCGTTTGGCCGCCCGCGCGATATCGAGCGCGACGATGTTGCTGGTGCCTTCCCAGATCGAGCCGAGATGCGCGTCGCGAACCAGCCGCGCGTCGCTCCATTCTTCGATATAGCCAGTGCCGCCGCGCACTTCCATCGCGTCGCCGGTCACGCGGCGCGCGTCGCGGCACGCGCGGAATTTGATCAGCGGCGTGAGAATCCGCACGCATTTCGCCGCCTGGCGATCGTCGGCATCGGCTAGCGGCAACAACTGCGCGATGCGGATGAACATCGAGCGGGCCTGTTCGGTGGGCAGCATCATCTTGAGCAACTGCCGCTGCATCAACGGCATGTCGATCAGTTTGCGGCCGAACGCTTCGCGATTTCGCGCGATATGCAACGCCTCGGTCAGCGCGCGCCGCATCAACCCAGCGGCACGTACGCCGTTCGACAGCCGCGACATGTTGATCATGTCGGCCATTTGATGAAAGCCGCGCCCCACTTCGCCAATCAGATACGCGAGCGCGCCTTCGAGCACGATCTCGCCGCTCGCCATCGAACGGCTGCCGAGCTTGTCCTTCAGACGCACGATCCGGTAGCTGTTACGCGAGCCGTCGGGCAAGGTTTTCGGCAGCAGGAACAGGCCCAGTCCATTGATGCCAGGCGGTGCGTCGTCGGGGCGCGCCAGCACCATCGCGAGATCGGCGTCCGCATTCGAGCAAAACCATTTGTCGCCAGACAGACGCCACTCGGCATGACCATTCGCATCGGTTCCGCGCGACGCCCGCGTGGCGATACGCGCCACGTCCGACCCCGCCGCCTGTTCGGTCATGAACATCGCGCCCTGAAACAGCGTGTCGAAATCGCGCGACGCGAGCATCGGCAGAAAGCGCGCAACCAGTTCGGGGGCGCCGAATTTGCGCAACGTCCGCGTGAGCGAATCGGTCATGCTGACAGGACAGCACAAACCGAATTCCGCCTGCACGAACAGGAACGTCAGCGCGTATTTCACCAGCGGCGGCGGTGGCGTCCTGCCGTTATGTTTATCGTGGCTCATCGACGCCAGCCCCAGCTCCGCGTAAGCCACCCGCTCCAGTGCGACGTAGTCGGGGTGTTTGTCGATGCTTTGCAGCGCCTCGCCGCGGCGCGTGCGATGGTGCAATTGCGGCGGGTTTCTGTCGGCGGACATCGCCCAGATGTCGAGTTCGTCCGACGCACGCTGGCCTAGCGACACGAACTGGCTTTCGAGTTCCTGATACAGCGCGTCACCCAGATGCAGCTTGAGCAGGCGTGCAAAGTCAGGGTCGCTGGAAAAGAAGTTGATGCCCCGGCTGTCGGGGATATTGGACGCGCCGGGGGCCGGCTGCGCAGTGATTCTGCCGATGTCGCTGATATTGGTCATGCGTGCCTCCGAGCCCATGTGCCAGGGTGGTGTTGTGGAGGCAGCATAGAAGCGGCGTCGATAATCGTCTAATACAACTTATATCCGGTACGATAGACAGCGCTTATCGATAACCCAGCGGAGACCGCCATGGACCTGAAGCAACTCCGCTATTTCGTGGCGGTCGCCGAAGAACTGCATTTCGGCCGCGCGGCCAAGCGGCTGTTCATCTCGCAACCGGCGCTCAGTTTCGACATCCGCAAATTCGAGGACCAGCTTGGCGTGCAGCTACTTGCGCGCACCAATAAGTCGGTGGCGCTGACCAATGCGGGTCAGGTGCTGCTCGGCGAGGCGCGCCGTCTGCTCTTGCAGGCGAGCGAGGCCGAGCGCATCACGGTGCGCTCCGCGCATGGGCTCGCGGGCCGCCTGCGCATCGGCTTCGTGAATTCGATGTTGTATCGCGGTCTGCCGCAGGCGGTGAGCCGCTTCGAGGCCGACTATCCGGGCGTCGAGATCGTGTTGAAGGAGATGAACACCAGCGAACAGGTCCACGCAATCCAGCGGATGCAGATCGACATGGGCTGCGCGCATTGGGGCAATTTTCCGTCGGATGTGATCTCGTCGCCGGTTTTTTCCGAGCCGTTTCTGTGCTGCCTGCCTGCGAATCACCCACTCGCGCGCAAACGCAAAATCGATCTGCGGGCGCTCGCGCAGGAACCGTTCATCCTGTTTCCGCGTACCGTGTCGCCGCATTATCACGATCTGATCATCGCGCAATGCGTAGGGGCGGGTTTCAGTCCGTTGATCCGTCATGAAGCGCGCTTGTGGCAGACCGTCGTGACGATGGTCGGCTTCGGCATGGGCGTCGCGCTAGTGCCGTACACCTTGCGGCAGGTGCAGGATCCACGGGTGTGTTTTTTGCCGCTGCGGGGCGAGACGTTGCTCTCGCAAGTGCTGTTGTTGCGACGAAACGGCGACGCAGAACCGGTCGCGGACCGCTTTGTCGACTATCTCCGGATGGCTGGCGCAGAGCCGGATAAAACGCGTCAGGCGTCGCCGTCGCGGCGGCCGTCGTAGGCAGTCAGCAGCTTGTGGGCGATCATGTCCACCGCCGGCTTGACGAGGCCGTTTTTGTCGGTCCAGACCTTCGGCGTGATCGTGCCGCTCAGTGCGACGCTATCGGCGTCGGTCAACGCGAGCAACGCGGTCTGCACGTCATCGTCGAACGCGATGACGTTGACGAAAATCGTGTCGCCGTCGTTGGTGGTCGCCCGCACTTTGCAGGTCACGAAACGCCTGCCGTTCTGCCCGGTGCGAATCTGCGCCTCGCCGTATAACCGCCCGCCCACCAGTCCATCGATCATTACACTGCTCCTGTTGCTGTTGCTGTCACGGTGCAAAAAGCGGAATTGCCCAGCACGGTCCGTATGATCCCATGAGACGCTGGGCAGACAGCAGAAAAGACACATCCGGACAGAGAAGAATGGCGCGCCTCTACCCGCCCGCCGTCATATCCACGCCACGCACAAGACGCTTCGCCAGACGCGCTTGCCGCAACTGTTCGAGCCACCATTGCAACGCCCGTCCCTCGTGATCGCCGCGCCACGCGACGTACAACACGTTCGGCTCGCGCGGGTCGGCCGTCGCCTTCTCGATCAATTCACCCCGCTTCAATAGCGACGCCACGCGCTGACGCGGCAACCACCCCACGCCCAAACCGTCGCGCTGCGCGAGAATCTTCGCGCGCATGCTGGGCACCGCCAGCGACGCCTGTCCGCCGATCACGCCATATGCGCGCCCGGCTGTCGCGCGTGACGAATCCGCGACCACCACCGCCCGATGCGCGAGGATCTGCTCGCGGTCAAGCGGCCCGTCGATCCCCGCCAGCGGATGCCGCGGCGACACCGCGAACACCCACTCCATCACGCCGAGTTCGAACCAGCGCAAAGCAGGAATGGCGGGCGGCTCGTTCGTCGCGCCGACGATCAGATCCGCGCGACCGTCGCGCAACGCCTCCCACGTGCCGCCCAGCACTTCATGCGTGAAGCGCAGCTTGACACCGGAGTCGAGCGCATCGAATGCGCGCACCACCGGCATCAGCAGTTCGAATTCGAGAAGCTCGTCCGTGACGACCCACAGACGATCCTCCCAGCCGCTCGCGATCTGCCGCACACGCTGCGTCATTCGCGACATGTCGAGCATCAGGCGTGCGGCTTCGTCGGCGAGAAGCTGGCCGGCGGGTGTCAGTTGAAGCCGGTACCGCCGCCGGTCGAACAACAGCGCGTCGAAGCGCGTCTCGAGCTGTCGCGCGGCATGCGAAATCGTGGACGGCGCCTTGCCGAGCCGTGCCGCCGCCCGCGACAGACTGCCGGTTTCGCGAATCGCGTCGAGCAAAGCCAGTTCGTCTTCCGACAACATGTTCCATTCCTTCGAACGAGTTCGCGATGCGAGGAAGGTACTGGCAAAGCGCAAGCGCGGGTCGTGCAAACGTGAAGCGCGGTGAATAGCTCGCTCGCGCCTGTCGCTATAGATCGAAGCGATGCTGGCTCGCTCATTCCCGGCCGCCGGTTACGCTCCCCAATCGAAGCTCGCCTGGTCAAAGAGCACAACACCGCGCCAGATTCGCCGCGCTTGCGGGCTGCGCATCACGCCGTTCACGACAGGCGTTGGGCCTTTTCCGCCGCTTCGAAAATATCCCGCAGCCACTGCGCAAACACCCGCACACGCGACGACAACTGTCGATTCTGCGGATACAGCACTGACACCGGCATCGGCGGCGGCGGGAAATTCGCGAGGAGGATCTTGAGCCGCCCTGCGGCGAGGTCGCCGGCCACCCGGTACTGCGGCACCTGCACGATACCGAGGCCCGCTAGCGCCGCGCCGGCATAAAGATCGGCGCCCGTCACCGACACCGCGGACGGCAGCACCATCGCCGTCTCGCGGCCGCCGACGTTGAATTCGAGCGGCACCGGCTTGCCCGTTGCGCTCGACACGTAATTCACCGCCCGATGCGTGGACAGCGCCGCCAGATCGGCTGGCTCGCCATATTCCGCGAGATACGCCGGGCTCGCGACCGTGACTTGCCGCAGTTGCGCGACGCGCCGCCCGACCATCGACGAATCCTGCAGATTCCCCGCCCGCAACACGCAGTCGATGCCTTCGCGCACGAGATCGACGAGGCGGTCGTCTTCGGCAATGGTCAGTTCGATGTCGGGAAACCGCGCGAGAAAAGCCGGCAGTGCGGGCACGACGAAGTACCTCGCCAGCGTGCCCTGCAGATTCACCCGCAGCAGCCCTTTCGGCGCGAGGTTCGAAAACGAGCCTTCGGCCTCCTCCATGTCGGCGATCAGCCGCACGCAGCGACGATAGTAAGCGTCGCCGTCGGGGGTGAGCCGCACCGTACGCGTGGTGCGTTCCAGTAGCCGCGCGCCGAGCCGCTGTTCCATCCGCTTCATCAGGTTGGTCACGGTGGCGCGTGGAATCTGCAGGTCATCCGATGCGCGCGTAAAACTCTGCCGCTCGGCGATTCGCACGAACACCCGCATTTCTTCGAAACGATCCATGGTCGACGCGCGCTCCCGGCGGTTCTGACCGCCCATTTAGGCCATTGTTAAAGCAAATGGAATGATGATGGCCAGTCTACGCTGATTATCTATGCGGACAAATAGGCAATGATTCGTGTCACCTGCTCACTCATCGAAGGAAACGAATCATGAACACGACTCACAACGCTCGCGTCGCTATCGTCACCGGTGCATCGCGTGGGATCGGCGCGGCGATCGCGCAGCGGCTCGCCAAAGACGGGTTCGCCGTCGTGGTGAACTACGCGTCCAGTTCGAAAGAAGCCGACGCGCTCGTCACCGAACTCACGGCGGCGGGCGGCAACGCGATTGCGGTCAAAGCCGATGTGTCGAAGGCCGACGAGGTGCGCCATCTGTTCGAGACCACTGAACAGCAACTCGGCAAGGTGGACGTGCTGATCAACAACGCGGGCGTGCTCAAGACCGTGCCGCTCGCCGATACCAGCGACGCGCTGTACGACCAGACCTTCGACATCAATGTGCGCGGCACCTTCAACACACTGCGCGAAGCGGCCACGCGGATGAACGACGGCGGACGCATCGTCAACTTTTCGAGCACCGTGCTGGCGCTGAACATGCCGGGTTATGCGATCTATACGGCGACCAAAGCGGCCGTCGAATCGTTCACGCATATCTTTGCGAAGGAACTGCGCGGCCGCAACATCACCGTCAATGCAGTGGCGCCGGGTCCGATTGCGACCGCGCTGTTTCTCGAAGGCAAGACCGATGAGCAGATCGAGACGTTCTCGAAGATGCCGCCGCTGCAACGCCTGGGTCAGCCGGACGATATCGCCGCTGTGGTGTCGTTTCTTGCGGGAACGGATTCGGGTTGGGTGAATGGGCAGGTGCTGCGGGCCAACGGCGGGTTGGCCTGACGGGTCGATGCACCCGCAGCTTCGGATACGGCTGCGGGTGGACGACGCCATGTGTTGCCGGTTTGCTGGAGCGGTCGGCACACAAGGTCGCCTCACCGCCGCTCATGAAGTATTAAGCCCGGCCCGCAGGCGATAAAGATGCCGATGCGGGCCGCCGCGATGACCGCGGCCTGTTCAACGCGCAGGCCGCTAGCGCGCCACAGCATCCCCAAGTGGATACGTGCCGCAAACGCCGCACGAAAAAAGCGTTAAACCGCCTTCGGATTGCGCTCCGCAAACCCTTCCTGATGCCAGTACGGATACGCGGGCCGCACAGCGCTCGCCGCATCGAGCTTCGCGACCTGCTCGGGCGTCAGATTCCAGCCGACCGCGCCAAGGTTCTGCCGCAGTTGCTCTTCATTGCGCGCGCCGATCAGCACCGTCGACACCGTCGGCCGCTGCAGCAGCCAGTTCAACGCAATCTGCGGGACCGTCTTGCCGGTTTCCGCAGCCACTTCGTCGATCGCGTCGAGCACGCGGAACAGGTATTCGTCCGGCACCGGCGGTCCCATGTCGGCGGTCTTATGCAGCCGGCTCGAATCCGGCAACGGCTGACCGCGCTTGATCTTGCCCGTCAGACGTCCCCAGCCGAGCGGACTCCACACCACCGCACCCACGCCCTGATCGACACCCAGCGGCATCAACTCCCACTCGTAGTCGCGGCCGACCAGCGAATAGTAGGTCTGGTTCGCGACGTAACGCGGATAGCCATAGCGGTCAGCGACATCCTGCGACTTCATCAGATGCCAGCCCGAAAAATTCGACACACCGGTGTAGCGGATCTTGCCGGCGCGCACGAGGTCGTCGAGCGTCGACATGACTTCGGCGATCGGCGTTTTCGCGTCGAAGCCGTGCAACTGGAACAGGTCGATGTAATCGGTTTGCAGGCGTTTGAGCGCTGCGTCGACCGCCTGGGTCAGATGAAAGCGCGATGAACCGACGCTGTTCGGACCATCGTCGAATCGGAAGGTCGCCTTGGTGGAAATGATCGCCTTGTCGCGTTTGCCCTTCAGCGCTTCACCGAGCACCGACTCGGACGCGCCGCCCGAATAGATGTCCGCGCTGTCGAACATGGTCACGCCCGCGTCGAAGCAGATGTCGATCAGCCGGCGTGCTTCGGCGACGTCGGTCGCACCCCACGCCTGAAAAAATTCGCCCTTACCGCCAAACGTGCCCGTGCCGAAACTCAGCACAGGTACCTTGAAACCGGATGCACCCAGATGTCTGTATTCCATTGATGATTCTCCGTGGCATAGCCGTCGATAAAACGGACGTTCAGTCTACGCGCGTCTGCGCAAATGCGTCGGCGCGCGTGCAGGTTGAATTCGCCTGTTTCAGACGTCGGGCGCTCGATTCAGGCGCTCAATGCAGCCAGTTCGTCGTGCGCGTGCTGCATCACGCTGGGCCAGTCGCCAGGCGCAGGCTGGCGGAACAGTCGCGCGGATGGATACCACGGCGTGTCGCTGCGTTCGAGCATCCAGCGCCAGCAGGTGTCGAAGCGGTTCAGGATCCAGACGGGCTTGTCGAGCGCGCCTGCCAGGTGCGCGGTAGAGGTGTCGACGGAAATGACCAGATCGAGGTTGGCCACCAGTGCGGCGGTATCGGCGAAATCGTGCAACGCGTCCGTGTAGTCTTCGACGACACTGCGCCGTTCACTCGCGGACAACTGTTGCGCCGCCGCGCCCTTTTGCAGGCTGAAGAAACGCACATTCGGCACTTCGAGAATAGGCGTCAACTGCTCGAACCTGATCGAACGGCGCGCGTCGTTCTTGCGCAATTCCGCGACATGCGGCCGGTTTCCGCCTGCCCACACGAGACCGACTTTCAGCCGGTTATCCGACGCTGCGTGCAGCCGCTCGCGCCATTCGCGCACCGCTTCCGGGTCGGCGAACAGATAAGGCGCAGCAGAGGGAATGGTGCGCTCGTCCGTCCTGAACGCAAGCGGCAGACTCAGCAAAGGACAATGACAATCGAACGGCGGCAGCGCGTGGCCCGCTTCGATCAACTGAGCGACGCCATCGAGGGTGCCCATCAGGCGCATCAATTCGGACGGCACCTCAAGCACGACCTTCGCGCCCAGCTTCGACACCATCGCCGCATAGCGGCAAAACTGCAACGTGTCGCCCAGCCCCTGTTCCGCATGCAACAGAATCGTCTTGCCGTCGAGCGGAAAATCGCCCAGCCACAGCGGCTGCGCAAACTGGCGGCTGCCTGCCTTGATCCGGCCGCGTTGCCATCGCCATTCGTATTTCTGCCAGCCGGCTTCGAAGCGCCCCATTTGCAGCAGACATAGCGACTCGTTCCAGTGGGTTTCCGCCGATGCCGGATTCAGCGCGAGTGCCCGCTCGTAACTCGACAGCGCCTGCGCGTGCTGGCTGAGATCGATCTGCGTGAGGCCGAGGTTGTTCCACGCGTCAGCGAACGCGGGTGCCAGTTCGAGCGCGCGCCGATAACTGCGCTCCGCTTCCTGCGGCTGGTTCAGGTCGCTCTGCGCATTCCCGCGATTGCTCCACGCATCGGGATAAGTTGGCTGCAACGCGAGCGCGCGGTCGCAACTGGCCAGTGCGTCGGCGGGACGACCCAGATCGCGCAGCACGCAGGCACGATTGTTCCAGGCCGGTGCGAACTCCGGCGTCAGCGCAAGACAGCGATCGAAACTGCCGAGTGCGTCGAGTGGCTTATTCAGGCCCGCCTGCGCGTTGCCGCGATTATTCAGTGCATCGGCAAATTGAGGTTGCAACGCTAACGCGCGGTCGGCGCTGACCAGGCCTTCGTTGAAACGCTGCAGCGCATTGAGTGCGTACGAGAGATTCGAATGAATCGCAGGCTGCTTCGCGTTGACGGCAAGCGCCTTCTTCAGCAGATCGATGCCTTCTTGCAGACGTCCCGTTTGCAGCATCAGCGCGCCGAGTAATTGCAGCGCGTCGAAATGGCGGGGCTTGAGTTCGAGAATCTCGCGATAGAGTTCTTCGGCCTCGATTTGCGCGCCGCTCTGTTGCAGGGCGACCGCTTGCCGAAGCATGTAGTCCAACTGTTGCGGCAGATTTGCAGGCTTGCTCATAGCGTGAGCTTGAATTGAGTGCGGGTGAAAATCGTCATGGTGCTTTCGGGAGCCATCGGCACGTGACGCGCAGGCTCGAAAGAAGAAAACGATTATCGCCGAAAAGCACTCAATCAACCTACCCTGCGATGCCGCGCGTCACGTCACACCGCGACGTGCCGCGACGTGACGTGACGCGCGCAAACGTAAAACGCCCTGCTTTACTGTGCCGTCGTAGACAGGTGCTTGCGCTTCGCAAGATCCTGCGCCAGCGCGTAATGCTCCTGGATAGTCGGCAACGCCTTCTTCGCTGCGGCCTTCAACTGATCATCGCGGCCCGAAGCAATTTCCGCCTGGAATGCCGACAACGTCTTCTGCTCTCCCGCCAGCGCGACCTGTTCGATATACGTCTTGTCGAAATCGGCGCCGCGCAGATTGTTGATGCTCGCGAGCACGGCCGCGTCGGGATCGTTATTCGGCACGTCGACGCCGCGCGGGCTGGCCGCGCGCAATGCTTCGGAGATTTTCGCGTTATCGGTCGACACGCGCTCGGCAAATGCCTTGACGTCGCGGTCGGTAGAACGCGATGTGGCAATGCGCGCGGCGTCGCGTTGCGTGGCGACACCTTGCGTGCCATCGGCGATGAAGGTCTGGTCCGCGGCATGCAGACGGCTCGCATCGGCCGCAGCAGCAGCGGGCGCCGACGGCGCGGGGGTTTGCGCGCTGGCTGCCGTGGCAACAACCAGAAGCCCGCTCAGGCAGGCGCTGGTGAGAGTGGCGAGAGGCAAGCGGATCATAGGTTCTCCTTGAGGTGGAAGCGAAACGGCAACGATGCGTGTGCGCCGTGGACCTCTCTGCGTGCAACAACCTTGCAGAAAGCTTTCCGTCGATACGTGACGCCACGCTTTAATCGCCGACGATTCTAGAAGGCGCGTCCCGGACCATGTGAAACGTCGCTGTCGCTTCTGTAACCTTAGGTAACCTTCATATCAATGCCTGCGAAATGCGCTAAACGATCCGCGTGAAACCGGAACGAATCGCTTAATTTTTTGGCAGCGCCGCCGATAACAAGGAGATCAGCCTCGCGCCCGGGCCAACGCAATGCATCCATGGCGCGCAATGGGTAAGCCGCAGTACGTCAAGCATCAAGCAGGGCAATCGTGAATCGTGGAGAAAGTCGATGGCAGAAGAAAATCGTGCGAACGAACGCAGCAATCTGACGAGTTCGAATAAATTCGAACTGCTGCTGTATCGACTGGGTTCCGTGCCCGGCAGTGATGCGCACGAGTTGTACGGCATCAACGTGTTCAAGGTGCGTGAAATCTCGACGATGCCGGCGATCACGCCCATTGCCGGTTCATCGCCATTCGTGATGGGCGCGGTGGATATACGCGGGCAGATCATCCCTGTGATCGACTTGCCGCGCCTGATGGGCTGCGAGCCGACGCGCGGGCTGAACATTCTGCTAGTTACCGAATTCGCACGGTCGACGCAAGCGTTTGCGGTCGAGGAAGTGGACGATATCGTGCGGCTGGAGTGGAATCAGGTGCTCTCCGCCGAGGGCGCGGCGGGCGGCAATCTCGTCACCAGCATTGCGCGGATCGACGGCAATACGGGCGACTCGCGGCTCGCGCAGGTGATCGATGTCGAGCAGGTACTGCGCGATGTGTTTCCGTCGCAGCATCCGGCGGTCGATCCGGCATCGGTCGGCGAAGCACTGGGTATTCGTCGTGGCGCAAAGATTCTCGCCGCCGACGACTCCGGTTTCGCGCGCAAGCTGATCGAGCAGGCTCTTAGCGCGATCGGCGCGGATTACGTGATGACCAAGACCGGCGAAGAAGCGTGGAATACCTTGCAGCAGGTCGCCCGCGAAGCACAGTCCAGCGGTACGCGGGCGCGCGACAGCATCGCACTCGTATTGACCGATCTGGAAATGCCGGAGATGGACGGCTTCATGCTGACGCGTCAGATCAAGGCCGATGAACGCACGCGCGATATTCCGGTGATCATCCATTCGTCGCTGACGGGCGCGGCGAATGAAGCGCATGTGAAGAATGCGGGTGCCAATGGGTACGTGGCGAAGTTCGCCGCGTCCGAATTGGCCGATGCGATTCGCAGTGCGTTGGGGGTTGCGCCTGCGGCGGCGGCTGCGTAGTGGAAAGTAGTGAGGACTAAAGCGGCGGTTGCGTAGGCCATGTTCGCCATATTTAGCAGCATTGGCCCACGATCAACCGCTGCCATCACAGCGCAGCAATCCGCTATGTTTATCGCGCCGCCGCGAGGCCGATTGAAAATGCCAGGCGCCCCGTTTCAACGCCCATCGTGTTGACGCGCTTCGGCGCGCGAAAAGCGTCCAGCTTCGCACGTTGCCCGGCGGTTCCAATCTCCAGCAACCCAAGCAATTCGGCCGCCACCGCGTACAACACGCTCACCGTGCCGTCTTCGACCTTCACGGCAATACCGAGCGCGCCCTCCGCGCCCAGTTTCGCGGTCTGTGACGATGCCCGCACGCCGATCGCATAACTGCCGTCCGCGCCGACCTTGCCGACCAGTGCGCCGTCGAAGGCCTGCATCAATTCCGTACAGAACCGGCCCTCGCCGCCTACCAGTTCCGGATAGCCCGTCATCGCACGATAAATCCGCGCGAGTGCTTGCGTGCGCGGTGTGATCGAAACGGTCGACGCAGCATTCGCCGCCGACACCTGATCCTGCGACGCCGCCAGCTTCGCAAACAGACGCGCGAGGCGGTCCAGCGGAAACGCCGGGGTCGGCAGATTGCAGCCATCTATCGCCCAGTGCACTGCGTCGTCCGGTAAATCGCATACATCGGCGACGGTGTGCTTCACGCGCACCTGCAACGGATGCTCAGGCTGCTCATAGCCGTTGATCGCGGCGCCGATAGAACGCGCACCGGCCAGCATCCCGGCGTGCTTGCCGGAGCAGTTGCTGCATACCGCACCCGGCTTGAAATCCCGCTTGAGCCAGTCGATGTACACTGCATCGGACAGCGGCGGATGGCCGCCGCAACGCATGTCTGCCTCGCTGGCCTGCGCTTTCGCCAGCATGCTGCGAGTCCGCTCGATGTGACGCGCCTCGCTGCTGTGCGACGCGCACATCAGCGCGAGATCGGCTTCGTCAAAACCGAAACTTTCGAGCGCGCCCGTTTCCAGCACCGCGAGCGCTTGCGCCGGCTTCGCGGCTGAGCGCGCCAACGTCATGCGCGACGGGTCGCCGAACGAATACAGCAGACGCCCGTTTGCATCGACAACCGCGACATGGGCGACATGCGAGTTTTCAATCGAATCGCCGCGATAAACAGTGGCCGCAATCGGTCCGGCTTCGCGCAGGGTCATGCTGGTTCTCCTCGAGATCGTTCTAACGTCGGTTGCATTCAATCATGGAAAGTGCGAGCGGTTGGTTACAGGTTCGTTTCGCTAACGAACCACCCGCTGCGGGCGAATTGTTCAGCGGTCACTATTCGCTGCTACGTTGCGCGCTTCGGGCGCCACGCCATCAGGCCGTATTGTCGGTGACGTGAAGGTGTTCGACCAGATAATCGATCAACGCCCTCACCTTCGGCGGCAAAAAACGGTTCGGCGGATACAGCAGCCACACTGATCCAGCATAAGGGTGCGCGTCGATCCGCCACTCGGGCAGCACCTGCACCAGTTCGCCACGTTGCAATGCTGCTTCGGCGGCGAACTGCGGCACGCTCGCGACGCCGAAGTCCTGTAGCGCCGCTTCCAGTCTGGCGCCGACATGATTGGCGATGTAGCGCCCCTTGACGTCGACGCTGTGGGTTTCGGCACCGCGGC
Source organism: Paraburkholderia metrosideri (assembly GCF_904848625.1). Lineage (GTDB taxonomy): Bacteria > Pseudomonadota > Gammaproteobacteria > Burkholderiales > Burkholderiaceae > Paraburkholderia > Paraburkholderia metrosideri. The sequence goes on along the minus strand of NZ_CAJHCP010000001.1, from coordinate 48,389 downwards.
GGAAACGCCAGCGATTGTCGTCGGCCGTTTCGCCTAGATAGATGCACGCGTGTTTCAACAGGTCGCGCGGATGCCCGGGCGTGCCGCGCTCAAGCAGATAGGCGGGCGACGCCGCCAGTAGCCAGCGCACCGTGCCCAACCGGCGCCCCGCCAATCCTTGCGGCGGATGCTCGGTCAGACGGATGACCAGATCGACATCGTCGGCCAGCGGGTCGACGTCGTGATCGGTGAAGCGCAGTTGCAGATCCACTTCCTCGTAAGCACGCAAAAAGCCTGCAATCAGCGGATGAATCACCGCCCTCGCGAATTGCGTCGGCGCACTGAGGCTCACCTTGCCTTGCGCGCGGCCCGACAGTTGCCCCGCGGCGTCGACCGCACCCGACGCGGCGCTGACCATGTCGCGACAGAATCGCACCACTTGCGCGCCGGACTCCGTCACGCGCACGCTGCGGGTGGACCGTTCGAGCAGACGGGTGGCGAGCGCGTCTTCGAGCCGCTTGATCTGGCGGCTGACCGTAGACGGCGTGCTGCCCAACTGGCGCGCGGCCACCGAAAAATTGCCGGCCTCGACGACGCGCGCGAACACCGCCATATCGGGCAACAAGTCGAAAAGCTCGGCAGGCGTCATCGCGGCGGTCTCGGAAACTAACGGTTCATTTGTGCATTTTCGACATAAACGCTTTGCACGATGACCCGATTATCATCTCCCACGCATCATTCGACAATACGTGCTCTCTTGCACGAGGTTTGCCATGTCGAAACAGCAACGACTGCTTTTTCTTTCCGATCTGATGCTGCTCGGAGTTGCGGTGGTGTGGGGCACCAGTTACGGCGTCGTCAAAAGCGCGCTGATGTTTTATCCGGTGCTGGGCTTGCTGGCGTTGCGCTTTGGCATCACCTTTGTGATCCTGTCGCCCGCACTGCGCCACCTGCGTAGCGCCAATATCCGCACGCTGCGCGGCGTGCTGATTGCCGGCGTTCTGCTGCTTGGCATCTTCCTGTGCGAAACCTTTGGCATCCTGATGACACGCGCCGCCAATGCCGCGTTTCTGATCAGTCTGTGCGTGGTGTTAACGCCGCTGGTCGAATGGCAGTTGCTCAAGCGCAGACCGAGCCGTATCGAGTGGGTCGCGGTCGTGCTGTCGCTAACAGGCGCGTGGTTGCTTGCCGATGACGGCGCACTGAAGTTGAACCCCGGCGACGCGCTCATTCTGCTCGCCGCATTATTGCGCGCATTGACCGTGTGCGTGACCAAACGCGTGATGCGCGATTCGACGCTGCCGGCTTTATCGGTGACGGCGGTGCAGTCGGGTGTCGTCGCATCTGGCAGCGCGGCAGCCGCGTGGCTATTCGCACCGCAACAGTGGCAAGCGCTGCCGACGCTGACGGGACACGCTTCGTTCTGGGCTTATGTCGCTTATCTGGTGCTGGCGTGCACGCTGTTCGCGTTCTTCGCGCAGAACTTCGCGATCAAACGGAGCAGTCCGACGCGGGTCTCGCTGTTGATGGGCAGCGAACCGGCGTTTGGCGCGCTGTTCGCGTGCCTGTGGCTAGGAGAAAGGATTTCGTTGACCGCGTGGGTCGGCGGTGCGCTGATCGTGGCGGCGTCGATTCTGGCGACGGTACGCTGGACCGCATGGCGCACGAGGGTCGCGCAGGCATGAAGAACACCTGCGCGAACACGCTGTGCTATCTGTGCACGGATTGATGCAATCAACGCGACGTGACTGCGCCCCGCTCGCTCACTACCTCGCCACGCTGCAACACATAAGTCAGACGCTCGCCCTGACCGGTCAGCACGCTGATGTCCTTGAGCGGATCACCGTCGACCACCAGCAAATCGGCAATCGCGCCCGCTTTGATCACGCCGAGCTTGCCATTCAGATTGACGATATCCGCCGCAATCGTGGTAGCGGAGCGCAACGCTTCCAGGTTGCCGAGCACGTCGGCGCGAATGCGCAACTCGTCGCTCTGGAACGTATGCATCTCGCCGAGCAGATCCGAACCGAAACCCATCGGCACGCCAGCGTTCGCGTAGATTTCGAGCGAGTCACGCCCTGCCTGCCGCACGGTTTCGATCTTCGCGATCGAGTCTGCCGGCAAGCCGTAATCCGCACCGTGTCTGGCGAGCGCGTCGTAAGTCACCAGCGTCGGGACGACGAATGCGCCGTGCTCATGCATCAGTTGCGCGGCTTCAGCGTCGACCAGGTTGCCGTGCTCGATGGTGCGCACACCGCAGCGAATCGCCCGCGAAATCGCGCGGCCCGTGTACGCATGCGCCATCACGTAAGTATTGGCCGCTTCTGCTTCGGCGACGATCGCGCGAATTTCGTCCTCGGAATACTGTGTGTTGCTGATCGGATCGGTTGGCGACGCGACGCCGCCTGACGCCATGATCTTGATCTGCGTCGCACCCTTCTGGATCTCTTCACGCACGGCGAGCCGCACCGCATCCACGCCGTCGACCACGCGCGCAATCGCGCCCGCGCGGAACGCACAGGAGCACGGCTCCAGCACGTCGCCGCGCGGCCGGAAATCGCCGTGACCGCCGGTCTGCGATAGCGCCTTACCGGATGGGAAAATCCGCGGGCCCGGAATCAGGCCGCTTTCGAGCGCCTGCGTCAAACCCCAATCCGCGCCGCCCGCATCGCGCACGCTGGTGAAACCACGGCCGAGCATCGCTTTAAGAATCGGCAATGCGCGAATCGCTGTGAGGATATTCGGCTGTGCCGCGTTGACACCGAGGTTCGCGCGCGAAGCCAGCACATGGACATGACAATCGATCAGACCCGGCATCACCGTCTTGCCGCGAGCGTCGATCACGCGTGCGTTCGGCAGGTCGACGGGACGATCGGTGAGTTCGACGATATGGCCGTTTTCTATCACGACATGATGGTGTTCCAGCAATGCACCCTGGGCCAGATCGAGTACGTTGCCGCCGCTGATTACCGTAATGCTCATTTGAATCTTCCTGACTGGATGAACGAATTCGTCCGGCGTGGAGCGTGCCGGACGCGCCTGCTCAAGCTCGGCGTTGACGCGGATCGCGTACGAAGAAAGTACCGCACAGGCTGATCGCCGCCGCGATCATCACGTAGATCGCCGGCGCCATGTTGCTGCCCGTCGACGCAATCAGCCACGTGATAAAGAACGGTGCGAAGCCGCCGAAAATCGTCACTGCAAAGTTGTACGCCACCGAGAGGCCGGTCGACAGAACTTTGGTCGGGAACAGTTCGGAGAACGCCGCGAGAATCGGCCCCGTATAGGTCGCGATCAGCAGGCCGAACACGCCCTGAAATACCATCAACGAAGCGAGACCAGGCGCGCTGTTGATATAGGCGAACATTGGCCATGCGAGCACGAGGATCAGTGCAGCCGCACCCGAAAGAAAGCGTCGCCGGCCGAAGCGGTCCGCCAGCATGCCCACCACCGGCGAGAAGCACATGATCATCGAGCCGCCGAACATGCCCGCGAGAAAACCGGTCGATTGCGGCAGATGCAACGTACGCACTGAATACGTCGGCATATAGAACAGCAGCACGTAGGTGCAAACGGTCCACAGAATGACCATCGAAAAGCTGGCAAACGTCTCGCGCGGAAAGCTGCGGAATACATCGGCAAGCGGTGAATCGTTTTTGGCCTCTTCGGCAACTGCGCTAAAGGCTGGCGTTTCGTCCATGCGGCTGCGAATGAAATAGCCGACCGGTCCAATCAGAATGCCGATCAGGAACGGCATTCTCCAGCCCCATGAGTGCAGCGACTCGGCACTCAGGCTGGCCGTCACGAACGTGCCGACCGCGGCGCCCAGCAGCACCGCAAAGCCGATACTCGATTGAATCCAGCTCGAATAGAACGCACGTTTGTCCGCTGGTGCATATTCGGTGAGGAAGGCCGTCGCGCTGCCCATTTCGCCGCCGGCGGAAAAGCCTTGCAGCAAGCGCGCGAGCACGATCAGTACCGGCGCCCACAGACCGATCTGGTCATAGGTCGGCGCGAGGCCGATCAGCGCTGTACCGGCTGCCATCAACAGAATGGTCAGCGAGAGCGCCGCTTTCCGGCCGACTTTATCTGCATAGACGCCCAGTACGATGCCGCCCACCGGCCGCATAAAAAAGCCCACACCGAAGGTGGCCACGGCCAGCAGCAGCGAAGTCAGTTCATTGCCGGTCGGGAAGAACAGCTTCGCGATGATGACCGCGAAGAAGCTGTACACCGTGAAGTCGAACCACTCGAGCCCATTGCCGAGCACGGTCGCAACAATGGCGCGGCGCCGCTGCCGCGCGAGCGTGTCCACGGAAAGCGGGACGGCGGATGAAAGCGTTCCTTGCATGGTCTCTTTCCTCATCTGGCTGCCTGTCGGGCAATTAGGTCGGCAACGCGCCACGCCGTGATCGAATGGCGCTTTCGCATGCATGACACTGATCGTAGAGAGACCTGATTTGTTTTCGAAACGAAAGATTCGCATGCATGCATGCGTGTAGCGCATGCGAACCTTATTTCCCGCATGGCGTCAGCCTGCCGCTCTACCCATCTGCTCGTCGGCCTGCTCGAACAGCCAGCGCGTGAACAGGCGCGCCGCCTGATTCTGCGAGCGGTCGTTCGGCGACACCACGTAATAGCCGCCGCCATGACTCGCCGACGCTTGTGTTGCCCGCACGAGCACCCCTTCGTTCAGGCAGGCGTCGATCATATGACGCCAGCCGAGCACGATGCCCTGCCCCAAAATCGCCATCTGCACGAGTTGCGGATAATGATTGACGACGACCGCTCGCGGCGACGCCGGCATCTGAACGTTGTTCAGACGGAACCATTCGGGCCATGACATCCATTGCCGTTGACCGTCTTCCTGCATCAGCAGGGTTTCGTGCGCAAGATCCGCTGGTTCCAGCACCCGACCACCGAGATATCCGGCTGAACACACCGGGTACACCTCTTCGTCGAAAATGCGACGTGCGGTGAAATGCGGTTCGGCGCGCTGACGGCTGTAGTACAACCCCACGTCGAATTCCGCGGGCGACAGTGATGCGAGCCCGTCACGCACGATCATTCTGATTTTCACATTCGGATGCGCGGCACGAAACGCGCCGAGTCGCGGTGTCAGCCACAACACCGCGACACCCGATGAACATGCGATCGTCAGTTCCAGATCGCCGTAGCGCTTCATCACGTCGAGTGTGGCTTCCGAGCACGTGGCGAGCAACCACTGCACATGTTTCGCGTACCCTTCGCCCGCAATCGTCAAACGTAATGCGCGGTGCTCACGCACGAACAGCGAGCGGCCCAGAAAGTCTTCGAGTTGTGCGATTTGCCGGCTCACGGCGCTTTGCGTCAGATGCAGCTCCGCAGCGGCTTTAGTGAAACTCGCATGGCGCACGGCCGATTCGAACGCGACCAGACATTGCAGCGGAGGTAAAGGAGCAATGCGCATGATGATATTGGCCGAGTGACGATGGCATCATCATAGCGGGTGCGAATCAACGCGAACCGGCGTGGATCGGCACGCGCACTTCTTCAACCGACGGGAATGGGCCCGCTCAGACCGGCATGCGGGTCGACCGCCAACCTGTTTCGTGAAGCGCCGACAATAATCGTGCAGCGCCGATCGCCTCCGCTCGCTCGCCTCGCGCGGTCATGTCGGTCGCAGCCAGCAGCGCGTTGACAATCGCTTCCTCGACCGCTTCAGCGGCGGCCATAAATAGCGCTGACATGTGATCGTTATTCACCATCGTGACGACGGTGCTGGATTTGCCAATCCGCGTGTAGTCCGTCACCGGCAAATTGGAATTGCCCACCGCAAACGCGACGAATATGTCGCCACTCCCGTCTTCCGTTCCGCCGCCCATCCTGGCAACGCCGACGCTGGCTCGCTGCGCGAGCCGCGTGCATTGATGCGGCAGCAACGGTGCGTCGGTCGCCAGCGTGACCGCGATCGATCCCATACCCGCTTCTCCCCGACGGCCACCCGCGGTATCGCGAAACGGCGAATGGATATCGCGCAGCACCTCCCCCACCGGATAGCCCGCGACACGCAACGCGTCCCGTCTGCCATAGTTCGCCTGCACCAACGCGCCCACCGTCCAGCCACCTTCAGCGGGTGGCAATACCCGCGACGCCGTGCCGATACCGCCCTTGAACTCGTGGCAGATCATTCCCGTGCCACCGCCGACGTTGCCCTCCATCACCCGCCCGCTTCTTGCGTCGGCTTGCGCACGGCGGACATGATCGACGGTAATGTGCTGCCCCCAGATATCGTTCAGGATTCCATCAAAGGTTTCCAGAACGACCGGCATGCACCAGTACACACTGTCTTTCACTTCGTTGCGTTCGGCCGCGATCAATGCATCTCGCACCGCACCCACGCTGTGTGTATTGGTGACCGCGATTGGCGTGGCGAGCCAGCCGGCTTCCCGGATCCATTCAAGACCGGCTGCATCGCCATTGCCATTCAGTACATGGCAGCCCGCAAAACACGGCTGACTGCGTGCAAGGCCTGCACGCGGCTCGATGATGGTCACGCCGGTATGCACCGACGCGTCGCCTGCCTCGATATTCAACGTGTGATGCCCGACGCGAACGCCGTCGACATCGGTAATCGAATTAAAGCGCCCTGGCATGCCGCGCCCGATACGCACGCCGAGTTCCCTGATACGCATTGCTCTATTCCTTCTGTTTAAATTTCATGAAACGTTGCGCTATGGCGCGCCCACACTGCGTACATCACCAACCCGAACAGCAGCAGCCCGCCAATGATGTACAGGTCCCGCGGCCCGCTCGCGGCGGCCAGCGTCGTGTACAGCGTGTATGACGCGCCAGAGATGGCCACCAGCGGCGGCAGAGGCCAGAACGGCATGCGATAGGGATGATCGACATCCCGTCTGATCATGCGGCTCAACAAGGCCGCCAATGCGACTGTGATGTAGATCACCAGCAGCAGATCAACCGTGAAAGCCGTCAATTGGTCGAGACTCGATACGAACAGCAGCAGGGTCGACGGAACCGCCATCACCAGCGTGGCAAGCCACGGCGAATCCAGTTTCGGATGGATGTGCGTAAAGGCGCGATTGCAGCCGCGCAGCCACAATGCATGACGCCCGCTGCTGTAGAGCAGACGTCCTATCTGAATCACCAGAGCGATGATGGCGTTGAACACCGACAGGAAAATGCCTGCGCTGACGACGCGCGTCATCTCGGGGCTGCCCAATTCGCCGATCACATAGCCAATCGGATCGGCGCTGTCTGACAGGTCGACCAATGACGGAGCGCCGATTACGATTGCCGTCAACGGAATCAACTCCACCAGCAGGATCGCCAGCAGCGAATAGATCACCGATCTGGCCACATTACGGTTGCCACCTTCCAGGTCTTCCGCCAGAAGGACCGCCGCGCCAAAGCCGTTGAAACAGAAAATCGCCGTACCGACTGCCGGAATCAGCATCGCAATAGTGGCTGGAATAAGCGTGCCGTTACTCGCCACTTCGGGTGTAATCAGCGCACTGATCGCGCGGTGCGGCGACGAGAATCCGAGATAGGCGATCAATACCAGAACCAGTACTTCTCCAGCCAGAAATGCCCCCGTAATCCACGCGTTAATCTTGATGTTCAACGTGCCGACGACATACCCCATCACGACGACGACAAGCGCTACCGACTCGTCGCTAAAGTTTGTGCCGAGTGCGTTGTTCAGATAATGCGCTGCGCCGCTCGCCAGCACGGCAGGAATGAATGCGCAGATCGCCAGCATAGCGATGAAAATGAGATAGCCTGGCAGCGCGCCAAACACGCGCTTCGCCATCACATATTCACCGCCCGCGCTGCGATGGGCCGCGCCCAATTCCGCATAGCAAAGCGCAAATGCCAACGCGAGCGTGCCACCCAGAATGAATGACATAACCGCTCCGCTGCCGGCCTGCTGGATCGCAACTGGCGCGATGACGAATAGAGAACTGGCAGGCGTGACGCCCGATACGGTGATCATCACGACATCCCACACGCCAAGCGACTGTTTCAGGGTGCGTGAGGTATCCGGCGTCAACGGCAGGTCCGGTGTTCTGGCCGAGAAATCCGTGGTTTGCATCGTGCTCTCCTTTGCAACGATTGGTTCGGCACTCATACTTGAACACCGTCGGCAAAGTGTAGGACTCCAACTTACATCGCGCCATTACCGATTAGGGTTACTCAACAGGATTCAGACGCATGAATAGTCGATTGTTCACGGAAATCGCAACCCATCACGCGCTCGCGCGCCTGATCGACAATCTCAATAAACCGAGGTTCTGGAAGAACCTGATTCTCTTTCTTAACGAAGTTATTCCTTTCGACAATGCACTCGCCTTGCAGGTCGTCGCGGACGGCACGCCCCATGTGTTTGCCGAGTACTGTCCAGCAGGAGCAGGGTCACCGTCACCCGTGCCGTTTTATCTGAATGGGCTCTATCTTCTGGACCCGTTCCTGCAATCCGCGCATGAAGGTCTGGCGGATGGTTTACATCGGCTGGAAGAAATTGCGCCTGATCTATTCCGGCAAAGCGAGTACTTTCTGACCTATTTCCGCGATGTGGTGGGAGAAGACGAAGTGCAACTGGTCGTCAATCAGACGACTATAAAAGGCACGGTCATGTTGTCGTTCGGCGCGAGAACGCGATTTCACCCCGACTCGATCGGGCGGCTAGCCGTGTGCACACCGTGGGTGATTTCGCTCATCAAACAGCATCTGACATGCATGAACACCCTCTCGAACGACAATTGCGATAATGGCGATCTGCCAGGACGGGTCCAACAGACACTCGCTGTATTTGGCGCCGAGTTGCTGTCCGACAGGGAGATGGAAATAGCGCGCCTGGTATTGCGGGGAAATTCATCGAAGGCAATTGCCGAACGGCTCGGAATTTCGCCGGAAACAGTGAAAGTGCACCGGCGAAATCTTTATAACAAGCTCGGCATTTCGACGCAGCCTGAATTATTTTCGTTGTTTATTCAGGCGTTGGAACACGAGATCAAATAGATCCCGGTCAAAAAAAACCGCTTCCAGATCTGGAAGCGGCTCATCTTCAATCGTCGATCAGATCTGGCACTCAGGATTGAGTCTGCTCATTTGGCCGGCGCCAGTTCTGGCTCTTTTTCCAGCGAACGGGTCAGCCGAAGTTCCGGAAATAACTTCATCCATAGCAATGCGACTGTGATCGTTGCGATACCGCCCACCAACACTGCGGGGCGTGCGCCCCACCACCCTGCGGTCACACCCGATTCGAATTCGCCCAATTGATTCGACGTCCCGATGAAAAGCGAATTGACCGCACTCACCCTGCCGAGCATTTCATCCGGCGTACGCAACTGTACGAGTGACAGACGCACGACCACACTGATGGTGTCGGACGCGCCCAGCACAATCAACGCAAGCAGCGACACGAAAAACTGATTCGACAGACCGAACACCAGTGTGGCTAGACCGAATGCAATCACGCCGCCGAACATCGCCGCGCCGGGCCGGTTACGCAACGGAAAATGCGCGAGCCAGATCGTGCCTGCAAGTGCACCAATGGCCGTGCCTGAGCGCAGCAGACCAAGACCCAACGGACCCGCGTGCAGGACGTCGCGCGCAAAAATGGGCAGCAATGCAGTCGCACCGCCGAACAGCACCGCGAAAAGATCGAGCGACAACGCACCGAGAATCACGGGCTCCTTGCGGATAAAGGCAATACCCGAGAACACCGATTCGAGCGTAACCGGTGCGCGAACGGCCGGTTTGGTCTGCAGCGGAATACTCCACACGGCCGCCGCAGCGGCGGCGAACGATAGCGCGCACGCGAGATAGACCGTGCCGGGGCCGATGCCGTAAAGCAGGCCGCCCAATGCAGGCCCCGCGATCTGCGCAGTCTGATTCGCGGACGTGGCCCATGCGGTCGCCTTGGGCAATTGCCCACGAGGCACGACGGCCGGCAGCAGCGAAGCGACTGCCGGCGATTCGAACGCGCGAGCCGCACCGACGCATGCTGCGAGCACATAGATGACTGGCGCACTGATCCAGCCACCGAACGTGCCGAACGCGAATAGCAACGCAGCGACGCTTTCGAGACTCTGACAGATGGCTGCGATGCGGCGGCGGTCGAATGTGTCGGCGACGTGGCCGACGACGAGCGTCAACGCGAACATCGGCAGAAACTGCGCTAGGCCCACGAGGCCAAGCGCGAACGCGCTATGAGTGAGCGCATAGATGTGCCAGCCCATGGCGACGGCGAGCATCTGGAATGACAGCGACGAGAAGATACGTGTGCACCAGAACCGCTGGAATGCGGGGTGTTTTGGCAAGCTGAAGGATTCGGAGCCGGTCGGGTCGGTGGACATGGTGTGAGTTCGTTACGGGGCTGGCCCAATGGCGCAAGTGGTCTCGATCGCCGTTAGGTGATGATGGGTGGTCATGCTGGCTTCAAACCCGAACTCGCAGTGAGGTTGTGCTGACTGGTTCAGCTGACGGCTTCGCGCGGGGTGTGTGGCACGCACTCTTCTTTCGCCGGTTCGGGGAGGAGCGGCAATTGTACGCAATCTGTTCGCGGTGGATGCTGGCGGGGATCGGAGCGGGTTCTGCCATCGACCGGATAGCCGTCTGCGGGGCGCCAAAACAAAAAGCCGTTGAATCCTAGTGGATTCAACGGCTTATCATTTGTTCTTGGCGGAGAGACGGGGATTCGAACCCCGGATAGGTTATTAACCTATACACGCTTTCCAGGCGTGCGACTTAAACCGCTCATCCATCTCTCCGGCGGGGAGCCGAATTATAGCAAACTTCGCGCCTTATGCCACACCCATCCGCAAAGCCGTCTAAGGATGCCGGATATAGTCGACCAATGCGATCGTATAAGCATCCGGTTTTCTGTCGATCAGACTCACCCCAATCGCCACCAGAAACCCCGCCGGCACGCCGAACACGCCTGAACTGATCGGCTCGATACCGAACCATCGGCCGCCGGCGAACCCCGTCATCTGCGTAAAGAACGGGTACGTCGAGACGATGTAATAGATGCACACCACCAGCCCCGCCACCATGCCGGCCACCGCGCCAAGCCGCGTCGTGCGCTTCCAGAACACGCCCAGCACCAGCACCGGAAACAGACTGGACGCCGCCAGTGAAAACGCCGCGCCCACCAGAAACAGAATATTCCCCGTATTCAACGACGCCACATACGACGCAAACAACGCCACGCCCAGCAGCAGGATCTTCGAGATCGTCACGCGCCGCTGACTCGACGCGCCCGGATCGACCATGTGGTAATACACGTCGTGCGATAACGCATTGGCGATCGTGAGCAGCAAACCATCCGCAGTGGAAAGCGCCGCGGCCAGCGCGCCTGCCGCAATCAACCCCGACATCACATACGGCAGCCCCGCGATTTCGGGCGCGGCGAGCACGACCATATCGGGCTGCATCTGAATCTCGCTCCAACGCACGATGCCATCGCCGTTGGTGTCGGCCAGACTGATCAGGCTCGGCTCGACCTTGCGCCATTGCGTCAGCCACTGCGGCAAATCCGAAAAATGATGGCCGACCAGGCTGGTCAGCATCTCGTACTTGATCAGCACGGCCAGCACCGGCACCGTCAGATAAAACAGCGCGACGAAGAAAAGCGTCCAGCCGACCGAGCGGCGCGCGGAGGCCACCGACGTCGTCGTGTTATAGCGCGTCAGGATATGCGGCAAGCTCGCGGTTCCCAACGACAGGCACAGCAGCAGCGAAAGAAAATTGCGCTCATGCGTGCGCCGGTCTTCGTCGCTGGTGGTGGGAAACGGTTCGTGCATCGGCACCGGCGCGGCCGCGCGCATCAGCATTTCATCGCGGCGTTGGGTCCAGACAATCTGCGCGGCAGCGGCGTCGCGGGGGAACTGTTCGAGCGCCCTCTCGCGTTCCTTGATGTCGCGCAATGGGCCGTTGTGGCGGCGTAGATCAGCGACCTCCTGCGTAAGACGCAGCTTCTCGTCGACGAACGATTGCGGCAACGTGTCGAGTCGCATCTGCATCAGCGTCGCGCGGCGTCGGTAATCGTCACGGACGGTCTGTTCGAGCGGTGCGTCGCGCACCTGTTTCTCGAGACTTTCCATGCGCTCCATCAATCGACCGTAGCTGAATTGCGGCACCCAGCCAAGGCCGTCTTTGTGCGCGATCATCGACACAGGTATCAGGATCGCGGCGATCAGGATGATGTACTGCGCGACCTGGGTCCACGTGACCGCGCGCATGCCGCCGAGAAACGAACACACCAGAATGCCCGCGAGTCCGCAGAAAATACCGACCGCGAAATCCACGCCGATAAAACGTGTTGCGATCAGCCCCACGCCCTGAATCTGCGCGACCAGATAAACGAACGAGCAAAGAATGGCGGCCAGGGCCGCGAGTCCGCGGACCGCGTTGCTCGAAAAACGCGTGCCGAGGAAATCGGGAATCGTGTAGCGCGCGAGCTTGCGCACATACGGCGCGAGCAGGAACGCGACGAGGCAATAGCCGCCGGTCCAGCCCATCAGATACGCGAGGCCGTCGTATCCGGTTGCATAGATCGAGCCGGCGAGACCAATGAACGACGCCGCCGACAACCAGTCGGCAGCGGTCGCCATGCCATTGAATGCGGACGGTACGCGCCGCCCCGCGACGTAGTATTCGACCAGATCGGACGTGCGCGACAGCAAGCCGATCACTGCATACACGGCGATCGGCACGAACAGGAACACATAGCCGATCCACACACCCGGACCGGTCGTGCGCTCGATGCGCCACATTACGTAAATGAAAAGCAGAAAGCCGAGCGTATAAAGCGCGTAAGAGCGGATGAGCCGATGCGTGAGCTTCATCGAGTGGCTCAGCGTCCGCGTTCGCGTTCGTTGGCGGGCACGCTGGCATCGGCTTGCCGACGCTCGTTGGCATCGGCATCGAAAGCGCGTTGCAGCCGACGGTCGGCTTGCTGCATCAGCACGATATACACGACGATCAACGCAAGGTACACGAGGATCGCGCCCTGTGCGCCGAAGTAGAACGGCAACCTGAAGCCGCCGACACGCACTTGCGACAACGCGGGCGCCATCAACGGCAACACGAACGAGACGACGAAGCCAAGCGCCATCAGCGCGGCGATCAGCACGAGGTTGAAGCGCCAGTAGGTCCGATGCGCGCGCGCCATCGCCGCCGAGACCGCAGGCGGTTCGGGCGCGGGGTTCAGCGTTGCATGAGAGGAGTGGTGCGGCGCGGTCATGCGCCTATGTATCAAAAAGCCACCGCGCAGGCAATCGGGATTGACCGCGCGGTGGCTTGGGCGACGTGATTCTTATGGTGCGAGGAAGAGGGCTCGAACCCCTACGCCCTCGCGGGCGTCAGGCTGGAGATCAGGTCGCAAACGTATGGCGCGACACGCTTCGACCTGACACCTGCCCCATGAGACCGGGCAAAGTCGAACCTCAGAGCGACTCGCCAAGCTGATCGAGAATCGCCGGGTTCTCCAGCGTGGACACGTCCTGGGTAATCGCCTCGCCCTTCGCAAGCGAGCGCAACAGGCGGCGCATGATCTTGCCCGAACGCGTCTTCGGCAGATTCTCGCCAAAGCGGATGTCCTTCGGTTTGGCGATCGGTCCGATCTCCTTGCCGACCCAGTTGCGCAGTTCGTTGGCGAGCTTCACCGCTTCTTCGCCTTCCGGACGCGCGCGCTTCAGCACGACGAACGCACAGACCGCTTCGCCGGTCGTCGCATCGGGACGGCCCACCACGGCGGCCTCGGCGACGAGCGGATTCGACACCAGCGCCGACTCGATCTCCATCGTGCCGAGCCGGTGGCCCGACACGTTGAGCACGTCGTCGATCCGGCCCATGATCGTGAAGTAGCCGGTTTCCTTGTCGCGCACCGCGCCGTCGCCGGCGAGATACAGCGTGCCGCCGAGTTCTTCGGGGAAGTAGCTCTTCTTGTAGCGCTCGGGGTCGCCCCACACATTACGCAACATCGACGGCCACGGACGCTTCACGACCAGAATGCCGCCCTGCCCGTTCGGCACGTCCTGCCCGGTTTCGTCGACGACCGCGGCCATGATGCCCGGCAGCGGCAGCGTGCACGAACCCGGCACCAGCGGCGTGGCGCCCGGCAGCGGCGTGATCATGTGACCGCCGGTTTCGGTTTGCCACCACGTATCGACGATCGGGCAACGGCCGCCGCCCACATTCTCGTGATACCAGATCCACGCTTCCGGATTGATCGGCTCGCCGACCGTGCCGATGATGCGCAGTGTCGACAGGTCATAGCTCTTCGGATGCACTTTCGGATCGGCGTCGGCGGACTTGATCAGCGAGCGGATTGCCGTGGGCGCCGTATAGAACAGCGAGACCTTGTGCTTCGCGATCATGTCCCAGAAGCGGCCCGCGTTCGGGTAGGTCGGCACGCCTTCGAACACGACCTGGGTGCCGCCGAGCGCCAGCGGACCATACGTGATATAGCTATGCCCGGTAATCCAGCCGATGTCGGCGGTGCACCAGAACACGTCGGCGGGCTTCCAGTCGAAGGTCCACTTCAGCGTCTGCGCGGCCCACAAAAGATAGCCGCCCGTGCTGTGCTGCACGCCCTTCGGCTTGCCGGTCGACCCCGACGTATAGAGGATGAACAGCGGATGCTCCGCGCCGACCCACTCGGGCGCGCATTGATCCGACTCGGCCTGGGTGAGCTCATGCATCCACAGATCGCGGGCGTCGTTCCATGCGACCTTGCCGCCCGTACGCTGATAAACGATCACGCTCGTGACCGCTTCGCAGCCGCCCATGGCGAGCGCTTCGTCGGCGATGTTCTTCAGCGGCAGCGCTTTGCCGCCGCGCATCTGTTCGTCCGACGTGACGAGCGCGACCGCGCCCACGTCGACCAGTCGTTCGTTGAGCGACTTCGACGAGAAGCCGCCGAACACGACCGAATGCGTCGCGCCGATCCGCGCGCAAGCCTGCATGGCGACGATGCCTTCAATCGACATCGGCATATAGATCACCACGCGGTCGCCCTTCTTCACGCCGCGCTTTTTCAACGCGTTCGCGAAACGCGACACCCGTTGCAGCAGATCCTGATAGGTGACGTTGGTGACGGTGCCGTCGTCGGCTTCGAAGACGATCGCCACGCGCTCGCCGTTACCCGCTTCGACATGACGGTCGATGCTGTTATACGACGCGTTCAGCCGACCGTCTTCGAACCACGTATAGAACGGTGCTTTCGATTCGTCGAGCACCTTGGTGAAAGGCGTGTTCCAGCTCAGCGTTTCGCGGGCGAGACGCCCCCAGAAACCTTCGTAATCGCGCTCCGCTTCAGCGGCGAGCGCCCGGTATGCGTCCATGCCGGAGATCGCTGCGCCAGCCGCTGCTTCAGCGGAGGGCGGGAAAACACGGCGTTCCTGAAGAACCGATTCAATCGCAGACATCGACAACCCCTTGGTGAAGATGAAACGTCAATCCATGCCGACGCGCGTATCGCGCGTCATGTCTTGCTACGTTGTTCAAGCCGCTCTCGACTACACGACCATGCACGATGCACGCGGCGCGCTGCCCCGACCGTCGATCACCGATCGTCGCGGCACGGCACCGCTCGCTCGTCGGTACGGCACGCTCATGCGGCATTGCAACATGAAAAGGTGCGCGACGAACTGTGTCGCCTGGGCTTAAACATAAGCGCTGCAACTTACCGGCCACTTACGCGAGCGGCCCGGACTGGCAAGCGAAAACCCTTAGAGCGCGAACCGACTGCACACCATGCAAGCCGAGACGCCGAATGCATGGCGCGCATGCTACGCGTTACCGCGCATTCATGGAGTCGAACTAGCAGATCGGCATGTCGAACCCGCTTGCGCCGCGCGCATCCTGCATGCCGCCCTGTCATGCAGCCAGCCACCCTTCTTTACGCTGGCTCACACGGCCTCTTACAATGCTAACTGAACTAGCCGTCTGGATTCCAGCTTGAATCGCTACTCCCTGCTTCTCATTACGTCGATGCTGCTGGTCGGCAGCAATGTCGGTATCGGCAAATCGATCGTCGAATTCGTCCCTGTTCCTCTATTTGCGCTGCTGCGTTTCGTGATCGCGATGGCGGTATTGTGGCCACTGCTGCGCATGGCCAAATTGCGCCGCGTCAAACGCGGCGAATGGGTCAATCTGTTTTTGCAGGCGCTGTTCGGCACTTTCGGGTTTACGCTGCTGATGCTCAACGGCGTGCACCGCACGAGCGCCGTCGCGGCCGGCGTGATCACCAGTACGATCCCGGCGGTCGTGGCGCTGCTGTCGTGGCTGATCCTCAAGGAGCGTCCGAACGGACGCGCGCTCGCGTCGATCGCCCTGGCTATCGTCGGCGTCGTCGTGATCAACCTCGTGCACGTGGCAGAGAACGCGGGTGGCGAGACGTCGCTCGCCGGCAATCTGATGGTGCTCGGCGCGGTGTGCTGCGAATCGCTCTATATCATTCTGTCGCGCCGTCTCACGCAAACGCTCGAGCCGATCGACATCTGCGCGTACACGCATCTGTTCGGCCTGCTGCTGATGCTGCCGTTCGGCGCCGGCGCGCTCGCGCACTTCGACTATCGCGCGGTGCCGCTCAGCGTGTGGACGCTGGTGCTGTGGTACGGACTGTCGGCCAGCATCTTTTCGTTCTGGCTATGGATGAAGGGCATCCGTCATGTGCCGGGCAGTCTCGCGGGGGTCTTCAGCGCCGTGCTGCCGGTGGCCGCGGCGATCTATGGCATTGCGTTTCTCGGCGAGCGGCCAACCCTCGCGCACGGCTTCGCGCTCGCCTGCGTGATCGCGGGGATTGGCCTCGCCAGCCTGAAGCCAAAGCGGGTGCCGCCGGTCGCGTCCTGACCGGAACGCCGCGCGCGAGGCTCGTGAACCGTGGCGCGGCGGCGCCGATCTCCGGCGCCACGGGCTGACACCGCGCACGCGGCTGCTCAAGCGTCTATCCGTCACCCTGCCCGCCGCGCCGCAGCAAACCGACCCGACGCTGTACAATAGCGCGCCTGACGCGAGCTTTTCCGGCCTCTCCTGGCTGTGCACCGCGCCGTCGGCGCCTGGTTTTGCGTGCCCGATTCCTGTGCAGCGCCCGCTCAACGGCCCGCACCTCGAGTCCGCGCATCTGGTCCCTGTTCCGTCAACCGCGTTTCATCTGACTCTTGCCTATGTCCGCTTCGCGACCCGACTCTCTCCGTCAGCGCCGCCCGATGCGTCCGCTGCCCGCCATCATTTTCATGAGCCGCTGGCTGCAGGTGCCGTTCTATCTCGGCCTGATCGTCGCGCAAGGCGTGTACGTCGTGCTGTTTCTGAAAGAGGTCTGGCATCTCATCACGGCCTCGATGACGCTCGACGAAACCAACATCATGCTGGTCGTGCTCAGCCTGATCGATGTGGTGATGATCTCGAACCTGCTGATCATGGTGATCATCGGCGGGTATGAAACGTTTGTGTCGCGGCTGGGCGTGGAAGGTCATCCGGACGAGCCGGAATGGCTCGACCACGTGAATGCCGGCGTGCTCAAAGTCAAACTGTCGATGGCGCTGATCAGCATCTCGTCCATCCATCTGCTGAAGACCTTCATCAGCCCCGACCAGAACTCGACACATACCATCATGTGGCAGGTGATCATTCACGTCGCGTTCCTCGTGTCGGCGCTCGTGATGGCAGTGGTCGACCGCCTCACCACGCATACGCATCCCAAGCATTTTGAAGAGCCGGCCATGTTGCACGCCGTCGGCTCGGCTAAAGGTTCGACTCCAATGAAGGCGCACGACTGACCGCGCCCGACTGCGATTCAGACATTACAAGTTTCCATCCCTAAGGCGCGCAACCGACCGCACTGCATCGTGATCGGAATAGAAGCGCCGTTGTCCCCACTGAGCTAGCTATGACCGTCATCAAACAGGAAGATCTGATTCAGAGCATTGCTGATTCGCTTCAGTACATCAGCTATTACCACCCGCTCGATTACATCCAGGCACTCGGCCGCGCGTACGAACTCGAACAGAGCCCGGCCGCGAAAGACGCCATCGCCCAGATTCTCACCAACAGCCGTATGTGCGCCGAAGGCAAGCGCCCGATCTGCCAGGACACCGGCATCGTCACGGTGTTCGTGAAGGTCGGCATGGACGTGCGTTGGGACGGTGCGACGATGGGCGTTACCGAGATGATCAACGAAGGCGTGCGCCGTGGTTACCTGAACCCGGACAACGTGCTGCGCGCGTCGATCGTGAGCCCGCCCGAAGGCGCGCGCAAGAACACGAAAGACAACACGCCGGCCGTGATCCACTACGAGATCGTGCCGGGCAACACCGTCGACGTGCAGGTTGCAGCCAAGGGCGGCGGCTCGGAAAACAAGTCGAAGTTCGCGATGCTGAATCCGTCGGATTCGATCGTCGACTGGATTCTGAAGACCGTGCCGACCATGGGCGCAGGCTGGTGCCCACCGGGCATGCTCGGCATCGGCATCGGCGGTACCGCTGAAAAAGCGATGGTGATGGCCAAGGAATCGCTGATGGACCCGATCGACATTCAGGATGTGATCGCACGCGGCCCGCAAGACTGGATCGAAGAATTGCGCGTTGAATTGCATGAGAAGGTCAACGCGCTCGGCATCGGCGCGCAAGGTCTCGGTGGTCTCGCTACCGTGCTCGACGTGAAGATCATGGCCGCCCCGACGCACGCTGCGTCCAAGCCGATCGCGATCATCCCGAACTGCGCGGCAACGCGCCATGCGCACTTCACGCTGGATGGTTCGGGTGTCGCGAAGCTGGAAGCGCCGTCGCTCGACGCATGGCCGAAAGTGCAGTGGGAACCGGACACGGAAAAGAGCCAGCGCGTCGATCTGAACACGCTGACGCCGGAACAGGTTGCGTCCTGGACGCCGGGCCAGACGCTGCTGCTGTCGGGCAAGATGTTGACGGGCCGCGACGCGGCGCACAAGCGCATCGCCGATATGCTCGCCAAGGGCGAAAAGCTGCCGGTGGACTTCACCAACCGCGTGATTTACTACGTCGGCCCGGTCGACCCTGTTCGTGATGAAGCAGTGGGTCCCGCAGGCCCGACCACGGCTACCCGCATGGACAAATTCACCGAGACGATGCTGTCGCAAACCGGCCTCATCTCGATGATCGGCAAAGCGGAACGCGGTCCCGTTGCAATCGAAGCCATCAAGAAACACAAGGCGGCTTATCTGATGGCGGTGGGTGGCGCAGCGTATCTGGTGTCGAAAGCGATTCGCAGCGCAAAGGTTCTCGCGTTCGAAGACCTCGGCATGGAAGCCATTTACGAGTTCGACGTCCAGGATATGCCGGTCACGGTGGCGGTCGATTCGACCGGTACGTCGGTGCATCAGACCGGCCCGAAAGAATGGCAGGCAAAGATTGGCAAGATTCCAGTCGCAACGGTTTGATCGCCAGATTGACCGATAGTCAGATCAACTGAAAATAGAAACCGGGGCCTCGTGCCCCGGTTTTTTTATGACGAAATGAGAACAATAAGCATCACGCAAAAAAACCTTCAAAATCAAGCCCAAAACTGCATTTTTGGCTTGGCTTTTTGAGCTTCGCCGTTTATTGTTCTGGAAAATTGGAAACCACCATAGAAACCCCTAAAAGGACACACCATGCAAGGCGATACAAAGGTCATCGAATATCTGAACGCCCAGTTGAAAAACGAACTGACCGCCATTAACCAGTATTTCCTGCATGCGCGCATGTACCGGCATTGGGGCCTTGAAAAACTCGGTAAGCATGAATACGACGAATCGATCGGCGAAATGAAGCATGCCGACTGGTTGATCGAACGTATTTTCATGCTCGACGGCCTGCCCAATCTGCAAGATCTGCACAAGCTGCTGATCGGCGAAGAGACCAAAGAGATTCTCGAATGCGATCTGAAGCTTGAACAGATTTCGCAGAGCACGTGTAAAGAAGCCATCGTGCATTGCGAATCGGTTCGCGACTTCATCTCGCGCGAAATCTTCACGAAGATTCTCGACGACACCGAAGAACACATCGACTGGCTTGAAACGCAGATCGACCTGATCGGCAAGATCGGAATCCAGAACTACCAGCAATCGGCAATGGGCGGCATCGAGTCCTGATCGGGCCACGCTGCAATACACCGCAACGCTCATGAATCAACTCATGCGTTCGCTCAAATGCCACGGCCTCTGCCGTGGCATTTTTTTCGCCTTCACCCTGACCCGCGCCGCGCTGACGATATACTTGCGCATCCTGTTTTCCCGACTCTCCTTCGAGCGCGCGTAACGCGCGTGATCGCCGCTTATGCCCGAATCATCGCCGACCCTTACCGTCAGCACGCTCACCCCAAGTGACGCTTCGCGCGCACCGGTTGGCATTTTCGATTCGGGTCTCGGCGGTTTATCGGTACTGCGGGCGGTCAGGGCGCAATTGCCCGACGAAGCACTGCTCTACGTCGCCGACTCGCTGTACGCCCCGTATGGCGAGCGCGACGACGACTTCATCACCGACCGCACGCTCGCCATCGGCGAATGGCTGGTGAAGCAAGGGGCAAAGGCGTTGGTGGTGGCCTGCAACACGGCGACCGCCCAATCCATTGCCCAGGTTCGCGAAAAGCTGACTATTCCGCTGGTCGGCGTAGAACCTGGCGTCAAACCTGCCGCGTTGCAATCGAAAACTCGCGTCGCCGGCGTGCTTGCCACGCAAGTGACGCTGCGCAGCGCGCGCTTTCAGGGGCTGCTCGAACGCTACGCCGCCGATTGCCGCTTTTTATGCCAGCCGGGTCACGGGCTCGTCCAGGCGGTGGAGCGTTGCGATATCAGCTCGGCCGAACTGCGCGCGCTGCTGCGCAGCTACCTTCAGCCGATGCTCGACGCGGGCGCCGACACGCTCGTGCTCGGCTGCACGCACTATCCCTTTTTCGATGCGGCGATTCGCGATATCGTCGGCGACCGGCTCACACTGATCGACACCAGCGTGGCGATCGCCCGCCAGCTCGAACGCGTGCTGGATCAACACGGCCTGCGCGCTGCGCCGGACAACGCGGCCGCTGTTCCGCCCCGTTTTTATTCGACCGGCGACGGCCGCCATCAGCAGCAACTGGCCGCCACCCTCCTCCATATAGACACCTATGTCGATACGGTGGTGATCCCTTCGCGCCGCACCGCTGCCCCGAACTCCCAAGCGGCATAGTCAGCGTCGCGCCTGTTGCCAGAGCGCCTCCGGGCGTATTTCTGCACACTTCTTGAGCGCTTCTGCCCGAGGCTGCGCGCCCCGCCAGAAGCCGCTGCGTAGACGAAACCCTTCTAAGAGTCTGGTTTTGTTACAAAAAATCATTCATGACGCTTGCCAAACGGCTCGAACAGAATGATAATAATTCGCATTAACGTTAGCTATGACGCCCTGCCATGATTGTCTGTGTCTGCAAGTCTGTTTCTGACCGAACGATCCGCTCATCGATTGCGGAAGGTGTCGATTCGTTCGACGAGCTTCAGTTTGAGCTGGGTGTCGCTTCCTGTTGTGGCAAGTGCGAGGAATCGGTGCGCGACGTGATGTTGCAAAGCGGCGTCTGCGCGAGCCGCTGTGGTGTGGACCATCATCAGACGCAAGCCGTACCGCTGACGTTTTACGAACTCAAGGCCGCCTGACGCATCATTTCGACGCGGCGCGAGCCGCGTCTGAACTGTCTGCCATTCATTCAACGGACCCGTTCGTTCGCTGTTCGTTTTATCCCACTGCCGTCAGCAAGCCAGTACCCGTACCAGCCAGCTACCCGCTCACCCGTTTAAAGGAGTTTGAGATGGAATTGCTGATTGGTTTCGTGACTACTTTGTTCATTTCGCTGCTGATCTTCCGAACATGACGATGTCTAGCTGGACGCGCTGCCTCGACAGCGCGTTGCCCCACTGAAATGCAGGCCTCGCATATCGCTTCTACCGGCGCTCCGCCGGCTTCATCCGTTCGAACGAATTCCCGCGCGCTAGCCGCGACCGCCATTGTTGCTGGGGTTCACGTTGCGTTGCTGGCCGTGATCATGACCTTGCGTCATGAGCCCCCGCAGGTTGCGCTCGAATCGCACGTGATGACGGCGCAATTGTTGCCGCCCGCGCCGCTTGCCGCGCCGGTCGCGATGCAATCCATCGCGCCACCGCCGCCCACGCCGACGCAGCCGGTTCACACGAAGCCCAAGGTTCAGCCGAAGCCGACCCCGAAACCCACGCCGACGCCCACGCCGTTGCATGAGGCTGCCGCGCCGTCGCCCACGCCAGTCGCAGCACCGGACCCGACGCCACCCGCGCCGGCTGCTCCGGTTGCGCCGCCAGCACCGGCCGCGCCCGCCATCGGCCGTCAGACAATGGACATCGCTGCGCCGAAGAACGTGTCGCACCTGGAATGCAATATCGCCAAGCCGGATTACCCGTCGCTATCAAAGCGTCGTGGTGAAACCGGCACCGCCTACGTGAAATTCGTGGTCGGCCTGACCGGCAAACTCGAAAGCATCGAGCTCAAAAAGAGCAGCGGCTTCAGCCGCCTCGACGACGCAGCGCTCGACGCCGTGCGCGCCAGTTCCTGCAAACCCTATCTTGAAAACGGCCAGCCGATTCGGGCCGCGTACAACCAGCCTTTCGCCTTCAGTCTGGACGACTGAAACTGAAGCAGATTTTAAAAATAAGGAATTGCAATGCAAAACTACGGATTGGCGCACGTGTGGGCGCAAGGGGATTTCGTGACGCGCGGTATCGCGCTCGCGCTGTTGATCATGTCGGTGATGTCGTGGAGCGTGATCGTCATCAAGGCGTGGAACGTGATGCGCCTGAAGCGCCTCACGAAGAATGCCGATCAGGCGTTCTGGCATTCGGACGATCTCGCCGACGGCATCAAGAAACTCGGCGCCGGTTCGTCGACGCCGCAGGACAACCCGTTCCTCGCGCTCGCGCTGTCGGGGCAGGAAGCGGCCGATCACCATCATCAGACGCAACCGCATCTGCACGACCGTATGGACGTGTCGGATTGGGTCACACGCTGCCTGAAAGACACGATGGACGAAAGTGTCACGCGCATGCAGAGCGGCCTCGCGATTCTCGCGTCGATTGGCAGCACGGCGCCGTTCGTCGGTCTGTTCGGCACGGTGTGGGGCATTTATCACGCGCTGCTGGCGATTGGCGCAAGCGGTCAGTCGTCGATCGACCAGGTCGCCGGTCCGGTTGGTGAAGCGCTGATCATGACCGCATTCGGTCTGTTCGTCGCGATTCCCGCTGTGCTCGGCTATAACGCACTGACGCGCGCCAACAAGGCATTCGTCGCCAAGCTGAGCCGCTTCGCGCACGGTCTGCATGCGTTCTTCGTGACGGGCGCACGTTTGTCGTCGTCCAAGCGCGGCGCTGGCGCAGCGGCTGGCGACGGCCTGCGTCTCGCGACCCGCGTCAACTGATCGACGAGGCAATCCGATGGCAATGAGCCCCTTCGCCGGCGACGATGACGACGGCCTGATGAACGAAATCAACATGACGCCGCTCGTCGACGTCATGCTGGTTCTCCTGATTGTTTTCATGGTGACGATTCCGGTGATCCGTCACGCGGTCAAAATCGATCTGCCGCATGCAAGCAGTCAGAAGGAAGACACGAAGCCCGCGCAGGTCACCATCGCGATCGACGCGGACGGTAACGTCATGTGGGACGACCAGAAGGTCGACGACGCGACGCTGAACGCAAAGATCGCCGCGGCCGCGCAAGCAGAGCCGCAACCGGAACTGCATCTGGACGCGGACCGCAAGGTCCCGTACGAGAAAGTGGCGCAGGTGATGTCGGCGGCGCAAGCTGGCGGCCTCACCAAGATCGGCTTCGTCACGCAGCCGACCAAAAAGTAACAAAAGCCCTTAAAACAAGGGCTAAAAGTAAAAGGCCTTCATCGTCAGATGAAGGCCTTTTTTTGTGCGCACTCGGCGCCTTCGGGCGGCGTGATCATTTGCCCTCGGTCGAAGTATGAGGGCTACTAGAATCATCGCATGCGACAGCCGTGATCGACACGGACAGCGCGCTCAGCCCTATCAGGCCGACTATCATAGCGGCCATGAGTTTTCGCATAAGAGACTCCTTAGCGAAGGGATTTCACTATAGGTCCGCGAACGCGCGCATTCAAGAAAACAGCCATTGAAAGTACTCATGACAGTCCGCGCTTAAATGCTAAAAACGATGCTGCGATGCTTGGGACCTGCTATATCGCCGTAGCGAACGACGCTTGTGCCGCGGCTTTGGCTTCTCGCACCGGACACTCGCCCATGATGTGTTTTCCATCGTCGGGATCGAGCATTTCAACCAGATAATCGACGAACGCACGCACCGCCGGCACCATTCCCTGGCGCGACACGAATACCGCGTACAACTGCGGCGTGGGAAAGGTCCAACCCGGCATGACCGGCGACAACTGCCCCGCACGCAACGCGGAGCCATACATCATTTCCGGTAATGCAGCGATGCCGACGCCCGAGAGCACGGCTTCGCGGATCGTCATCAGATCGGCCGTCACGAGGCGTGGATCGTGCTCATGCGCGTGACGTGTGCCGTCCGGTGAAATCAGGTTGTACACGTGGCGTCCGTCGCCGGTCGGCACGTCGAGCGTTTCGAAGCGATTCAGATCGGCAGGCAGCAACGGCGGCGCATTCTGCTGCAACAGACTGGGCGCGCCGACCAGCATCTGCTGCGTGCGCCATAACGGCCGCACGACAATGTTGGCGTTTTCCGGCGGATCGGAGCGCACGCGCAGCGCGACGTCGATGGAATCTTCGAACAGATCGACCACCCGGTTCGTCACCCGCATCACCACTTTCACCTCGGGATAGCGGTGCATGAATTCCGGCAGGATGGTCGACAGAATGGTCTGCGAGATCGTGACCGGCACGCTGACCCGCACCGTGCCGCGCGGCGACGAGCGTAGCTGCTGCACGACGTTGACCGCCGCCTGCGCCTCGCTCAGCATCGCCTGACAGTGCTGATAGAACAGTTGACCGGCCTCGGTCAGCGCCAGCTTACGCGTGGAGCGCTGCAACAAACGCACGCCGAGCGACGCCTCCAACTCGGTCAGACGGCGCGACAACCGCGACTTCGAGATGCCCAGCACCCGCTCGGCCGCGGAAAACCCGCCGTGTTCGACGACCTGCGAAAAGTACATCAGGTCATTCAGGTTATGTGAATCGATCTTCATCTCATCGTTCCAGTAATAGAACAATCCATTGCGTGACGGCGGCTGGCACCTCGAAAAACGGTCCCTATAATAGCTCCATGTTTCAAAAATAACGCTATTCCCCATTTTTCAAGGTGACTTTGATGACTTCGGCACGCACGATCGAACGCACGTTTCCCGCCGTACGCACGACCGAAGGTGGCGGCTTCGTCGTCCACCGTCCGTTTCCTACCCGCTTGTTGATGGATTTCGATCCGTTTCTGCTGCTCGATGAAATGGGCCCGATCGACTACGCGCCAGGTGAGGCCAAGGGCGCGCCCGATCATCCGCATCGTGGCTTCGAAACGGTGACGTATGTGCTCGAAGGCCAGTTCGGCCATAAAGACTCGGCCGGCCATTCCGGCACCCTGCATGCGGGCGACGTGCAATGGATGACTGCCGGCGCGGGTGTCGTGCATAGCGAGATGCCCGATCCCTCGTTCGTGCGGACCGGCGGACGCGTGCACGGCCTGCAACTGTGGGTGAATCTGCCGCGCCGCGACAAGATGATCGCGCCGCGTTATCAGGAAATGCCGTCTTCGAGCATTCCGGTCGCGACCTCTGCGGACGGCAAGGTACGCGTCAAGGTAATCGCCGGCGAAGCGCTCGGTGTGAAGGCCGCGATCGAAACGCGCACGCCGATCCTGTATCAGCACTTCTCGTTGCAACCCGGCGCAACTGTCACACAGCCGGTGCCCGCGGACTATCGCGTGTTCGCTTATGGATTGTCTGGCAAGGGCCTTTATGGCGAAGGCGAAGCGAAGCAGGAAATCGACGCGCAGAAGATGGTGGTGTTTCAGAACGACGGCGACTCCGTCACGCTGACCGCCGGCACGGAACCGCTTGAGGTGCTGTTGCTGGGTGGCGTGCCGCTGAAGGAACCCGTGGTGCGCTACGGTCCTTTCGTGATGAATACGGAGGACGAAATCCGCCAGGCGGTGGTGGATTACCAGGCTGGCCGTATGGGCGAGATATCGCACTGAACCCGACGCGTGGCGTTCGCGACGAGCGTCGCGTCGAGGTGGGGGAGATTGCCGGGCGAATCGCTCTACCCCCACCTTTTTCAATCGCCTCGGCCGGACGCGGTTAAAAATACATAGGCGACTCAGATGCCACAAACAGCGCGCTACGCCTGCCGTTTCCCGTGCAGGCCCACAGACATCCCCCACCTTCACGCAGGTCAGCACGAAGGCGCCAACCCCGGTAATTCCGTTCACTTTCGTTCACAATAGCGGCTCGAACCGCGCGTCTCGCCGTTTTATCGCAATGAGCGTTGGCGCGCGGCGATTTTCCGTCCTGTTCAGGAGCGCGCATGGCAGAGCCCACCGTCACCGCCCACATCGGTTCGACGAATTACCAGGTCTTATTTGACGACGGCAAGCACACGTGGCTGGCCGACGAACCCGAGTCGCTCGGCGGCGGCGATCGCGGTCCGACGCCCGTCACGCTGTTGCTGTCGAGTCTCGGTGCGTGCACGTCGATCACGCTGAAAATGTACGCTCAACGCAAGAACTGGCCGCTCAACGATGTGCGCGTGACCCTGTCGATCGAAACTGGCGCCGAAGGCTCGACGATCGACCGTAAGATCGTGCTCGAAGGCGATCTGTCCGACGAGCAGCGGGAACGGCTCTTGCAAATCGCCAATGCGTGCCCAGTTCACAAGATTCTCACGCATTCCATCACGATCCGTTCGGGCCTCGCCGTCGCATAATGCGGCGAGGGGCTGAAGAGCCGGCCCGGTTCGCACGGGCCGCACGTGTTGCAACGCTTTCATAGGACGCTGTCGTCTTGAATTTCGAACACCTTATCCAGATCAACGATCCGTTGAATCCATTCGTCGACTCGATGACCCGCGACCAGTTGTGGGAGGGTCTCGTGCTGCGCGCCGAGCAGCCGCAACTGTTCGTGATGGGGCTCGACAGCTGCACGATTCTGTCGCGCGAAGGCAATGTGCTCGAACGTGAGCTGCATTATGGCAAAGCTACCGTGCGCGATCGCGTCACGCTGGAGGAAAGCCGCAGCGTGCGCTACGACATCCTGCCGACCGCAGATTACGTGGGCGGCTCGCTGACCATGACGATCGAGCAGCCGGACGAGTTGCAACTGTTCCTGCGCTTCGAGTACGCGACCACGCTGCCTGTTTCTACCGATCAGGACGCGGTGCAAACGCAGGAGATCGTGAAGTCCGCGTATCGGGAGAACGATATCGACACGGTTCGGCTGATCCGCCAGTACGTGCAGACGAAGCAGGCGCCGGGTTCGTTGCATTGAACCACTCGTTGCCCTGAACGCTGCGCGGACGCCCTGTCCGCGCCGCCGTCCGCCTGCCATGAGGCCGCTAGCCATGAGCGGCCTCGTTCGATCTGCTACTCCTTTCCACCCGACTATCAGAAATAGAAACCGATCAATTTCTCTTCCTTGTAAATGGGAATAGTTATCATTTAGAATTAATCCATCGAATCGACAAACACCTAAAACGAATGACCGATCTCAACCGAACCTCTACCCTCAGCCTGCGCCGTTCGGCAGCCGCGCTGACCAGCCGTCCGAAAGCGTCGACGGCGAGCACCTCCGCAGCGAAGCCTGCCGCGGACCGTGCGAGCGGTTCGGCCGAGACGTCTTCGGAGCGCTCGGTCCGCAGCGACGCACTGCTGCAAGGCCACAGCCACATCAGCATCTTGCATAACGGCGAAACCTACCAGCTGCGTGCCACGCGCTTAGGCAAGCTGATCCTGACCAAGTAAGAACGAATTGCAGTCAGTACCGGGTATTGTGGGGACCACCTCCCAGAGAGGTGTTAGGCAGTAGCCAGCAACGACGGCTTGCACGTGAGAACTAGACCCCTTCGTGCAGACACCAAGCCAGCCGTCGCAGCAAGCCAGGCCGCTTTTTTTGGTTCTCACCCAATGCGATTGCACGACATGCCGTGTAACGCTAACGCAGAAAATGAAAAGCCGTGGGATCATCTCCACGGCTTTTTTTATGCAGCGCCAAGGTCGGCGAAAAGCTTGGGCGTTACTTCGACGACCAGCCCCAGAACATCAACCACCACGCGCTATCGACTACCGCCAATGCCGCAACGAACCACACCATCGCAATACCGCGTTGAATGAATCGCTCGCTATAACGATGGGTGACCAGCCACGCGAGCCACGCGCTCCACAGGTTGGCAATCGCCAGAATCGCAATGCGCATGTCCGACGCCCACCACAGCGACACGTGCTCGGCGCGCAGCAACGACAACGTCGTAGCGGACAGGCCGAGGAACACGCCGGTGCCTGCAATCGGAATCAATGCCTGCGTCAGATGATGCAAACGCACGGTGTTGAAGCGCCCGAGCATACGCGTCGCGCCCGCCAGCAATACCAGCAATGTCGTGCCGTACACCAGCGCGGTCGCGAGGATGTAGCCGATCACCATCGTGCCGTCGAGCCACGAAAACACGTCGTTCTGTTCGGGATAGTGCGTGAACAGGAACCACGGCGCGTTGGTGTCGAGCGGCCAGAGAATGTTGTGATCGACCAGCCAGCCGGCGAAGAACATCTTCAGGTCGACGAACCAGCGCGAAGCGGTCCAGTGGAATGCGCCAATCGCGATGCCGAGCAGACCGTACAGGATCAACGCGGTGTCCCACGCATTGGCCTGCTTGTCGCCAAGCTGCACCACTTCCGACGACGGCTTGCGCCAGGTCAACGCAATCGCGTCGCGGTGTCCGCTGCAACGGCCGCACATATGGCAGTCCGATGCGCCCTTCATGTTGCGTAACGGCACCAGTGGCGCGCAATTGATCGGGATCACGCGATGCCCATGCTCGCCGTTCTTGTACGAGCGGCGCCACGCGTCTTCATCGACCTTGTAGTGAAACGGCGCGAGCCGCGCCAGAAGCGAAAAAACCCCGTTGACGGGGCACAGATATTTGCACCAGACGCGTTTCTCCCGGCCGTATAACAAGCCGATGATGATCGCCGCGAAGGTCGACCCGCCCAGCACCAGCAGCACCGCTTTCGGATACTGGTAGACGCTCACCATCTGACCGTAGATCGTGGTGATGCCGAACGCGACGAACGGCCAGCCACCCCAGCGCATCCAGCGCGGAATCGCCCGGCCGCGGCCGAATTTACTGGCGAACTCGGCGAGCGCGCCTTCCGGACACAGCACGCCGCACCAGACGCGGCCGAGCATCACCATCGACAGCAGCACGAACGGCCACCAGATGCCCCAGAACACGAACTGCGCGGCGAGCGTCAGGTTGTTCCATAGATGCGCGGTATCGTCCGGCAGCGGCATCAGCACCGGGACGATGATCAGAAACGCATACACCGCGACCACGACCCATTGAATGCCGCGGATCACGGCGCCGTGCCGCTGCATCCACTGCCCAGCCGCCGCGAGGCGGCCCGGACGGGTCATGACGGTGCTCATGCTGCGCGCCCTGCCGCCTGCTGCGCCGGCTTGCTGTTTTTTCGGTTGGCCCGGCGCACCAGCAGGTAGACGACCGCCCAGTAGACCGCGTAGGCAATCAGGTTCATCAGCGCCGGATGGGCGCGATAGCCGGTCAGCGTCGAGATCAGTGAACCGACGGTGCTGGAGTCATCGAGGAGCGCCGACGAATTCCATACCTGGTCGATGATGGTCGGCAGGATTTCCTTGTCGATCAGCTTGTCGACGCCGGTCTGGAACAGGCCCGCGCCGAGGAACAGCAGCATGATTTCGGTGACGCGGAAAAACAGCCGCCACGAGAAGATCTTGCCGCCCAGTTGCAGCACGTAGAAAGTCAGGAATGCGAGGCCGAGGCCGAGCGCGACGGCAAGCATCTGGCTGCCGCCCACATGACCCGACTGACCGAATCCGAGGCCGTACAGGAAGATCACTGTTTCGCTGCCTTCGCGTGCAATCGCGAGAGCGACCAGCAACGCGACGCCCCACCAGTTCGAGTCGCGCTTGCTCTTCTGCAGCGACTGTTCCATGTCACGCTTGAGGGTGCGGCCGTGCTGCTTCATCCACAGCACCATCTGCACGATCAGCACGCAGGCGACCAGCACCATCGCGGTCTGGAAATAATCCTGCGCGTCGCCCGACAGCACTTCGGTGAAACCGACCAGCGCGGCGCCCAGCGCCACCGCCGCGACCAAACCGGCCGCCACGCCACCCCACAGGTAAGGCAAACCGCGCCGCGCATCGTCGTCGCCATTTTTCAACCACGCGTACAGGATGCCGACGACCAGCAACGCCTCGACACTTTCCCGCCATACGACGAACAGAATCTGACCCATTCAAGCTCTCCCTTCGATCCTTCTACTGCCTGGCGAACGCGCCGCCTCTGCAGGGCCGGCGCGTGCGTTCAGACGATTACTTCGCGACGATTACGCCCTGCGCCTGCTGGTGGAAATCGTCGAAAAACTTGTATTCGCCCGGCTCCAGAGGAGCAATCACGACGAACGATTCGGCGCCCGGCGCCAACACCGTTTCTTTACGCAACTGCACGCTTTCGAATTCGGCCGCACCCTTGCCGACATTGCGCACTTCGATCTTGATACGCTTGCCCGACGGTACTTCGATGCGAGCCGGATTCAGCTTGCCGTCGTTCATTTCCAGCTTGAAGGTCGGCAGGTCCGCTGCGTGAGCTGCGCCAGCCAGCAAAGCCGTGGCGGCCAACATCGCGATCTTTCGGTTGATTCTCATTAGCCCTTCCGGAAAACGCGGCGCGCCGGGTCTGATCGCCTGCGCGCCGCCTGCTGCATTGACTCAATCACTGACCTGCCGATGCCTCACTGCCGCTTTTAAGGAGCGACGACGCACCGCGCGCCTGGCAGCGATCAGTAGCCACCCTTCTTGCCGATGCCGGCGAACGGGAAGTCATACTCGAGCGTGATCGGCTTGAACCACGGACCCACGCCGGTTTCCTTGTCGACGTGGCGGCCGAAAGCCATGTGGCCCATCTGCATCGGCGGTTCCACGATCATCTTCAGGTGATACTTGCCCGGGCCTTCCAGCTTCACGTTGTCACCGTAGTGCGGGCCGTCGTTGGCGACCATCGGCATCAGGTCGCCCTTCTGCACGTTCTTCGAGCCGACCTTGTTCAGCTCGTAGTGCACTTGCAGATACGGCATCCAGTCGCCTTCAGCGAACCCGGTCGGGTTGTTCTTGACTGCGTGGATGTCGGTTTCGAGGTGAATGTCCGAATCCGACGCCTTGCGCATCATGCCTTCCGGTTCCATCGTGATCGGCTGCAGATAGACGACACCGATTTCCATGCCGCCGTGAATCTGCTGTTTGGCGATCGGGTATTCCGCCGCCGTCGCCGACAACGCTGCCATTGCGGCAACGGCTGCTGCGCCACCGCGCACCACTGAAGAAATTCGCATTGAAACTCCTTGTTTTTATCAGACTGGATCAAACCCATTGGAACAGTTGGTCGCGCATGTCTGCGCGCAGCGGGTTCCACCGGCCTCAACGGGCGATCGACCGTCCGCAAACCGCATAAACGGAAACGTTAATGCGAACCATTCTCAATATTGACGGAGTTTATCATTGATCTCCAGGGACGACAAATTGCGGAACGCCCCAATCCTTGTCGCGAAAGGGTCTTAAGGGTGTTTTAAGGAATGGCGCGGGTAAGCGCTTAAGACAGAGGAGGCGATCGCGTCTGGCCGCTCGCCGTCTGCAATTGACGGGGCGCGGCACATAGCCACGCCCCAATGAGAAAAACGTCTTAGACCCCGGAAATGTGATCGCCGACGTTCGCGCCAAACACGCGTTGGCGCAGCAACGCCAACTGGTCGCGGGTCTGCGCGGCCTTTTCGAATTCGAGATTTTTGGCGTGCTCCATCATCTGCTTTTCGAGGCGCTTCAGTTCCTTGGCGAGTTGCCTCTCGGACATGTCCTCGAATTTCGCGCGGGTCTGCTGCTCCTTGAGTTCGGCGCGCGCGTCGTCGACGTTGTACACGCCGTCGATAATGTCGCGAATCCGCTTGACCACGCCGCGCGGCGTAATGCCGTTCTCCAGGTTGAACGCGATCTGCTTGGCACGCCGCCGCTCGGTTTCGTCGATCGCGCGGCGCATTGAATCCGTGATCCTGTCCGCGTACAGAATCGCCTTGCCGTTCACGTTCCGCGCCGCCCGGCCGATGGTCTGGATCAGCGAGCGTTCGGCACGCAGGAAGCCTTCCTTGTCCGAGTCGAGAATCGCGACCAGCGACACTTCGGGAATATCCAGCCCTTCGCGCAGCAGGTTGATCCCGACCAGCACGTCGAAGGTGCCGAGACGCAGATCGCGGATGATCTCGACCCGCTCGACCGTGTCGATATCGCTATGCAGGTAACGCACCTTGACGCCGTGGTCGGCCAGAAACTCGGTTAGCTGTTCGGCCATGCGCTTGGTCAGCACGGTGACCAGCACGCGGTCGCCCACCTTGACGCGCTCGTTGATCTCGCCAAGCACGTCGTCGACCTGAGTGCGTGCGGGTCGTACCTCGATTTCCGGATCGACGAGGCCGGTTGGCCGCACCAGTTGCTCCGCGACCTGACCGGCGGTCTTCTTTTCGTAATCAGCGGGCGTGGCCGACACGAACACGACCTGGCGCATCTTGCGCTCGAACTCGTTGAACTTGAGCGGACGGTTGTCGAGCGCGGATGGCAGGCGAAAACCATAGTCGACCAGATTCTCTTTACGCGCCCGGTCGCCGTTGTACATGCCGTTCAACTGACCGATCAGCACGTGCGATTCATCGAGCATCATGATCGCGTCCGACGGCAGGTAATCGACCAGCGTAGGCGGCGGCTCACCCGGGGCCGCGCCGGAAAAGTGCCGCGAATAGTTTTCGATGCCCTTGCAGAAACCCAGCTCCTGAAGCATTTCCAGATCGAAACGCGTGCGCTGTTCGAGCCGCTGCGCTTCGACGAGTTTTCCGCCGCTATAGAAGAACTCGAGCCGCTCGCGCAACTCGTTCTTGATCGTTTCGACCGCGCGCACCACGGTGTCGCGCGGCGTCACATAGTGCGACGACGGATAGACCGTGAAACGCGGAATCTTCTGGCGCACGCGGCCAGTGAGTGGATCGAACAGTTGCAGCGTGTCGACCTCGTCGTCGAAGAGTTCGACGCGCACCGCCATCTCGGCGTGCTCTGCCGGGAAAATATCGATCGTATCGCCCCGCACACGGAACGAGCCGCGCTGGAAATCGGCTTCGTTGCGGTTGTACTGCATCGCGATCAGCCGCGCGATGACGTCGCGCTGGCCCAGTTTGTCGCCGGTACGCAGCGTCAGGATCATCTGATGGTATTCGGACGGGTTGCCGATACCGTAGATCGCCGACACCGTGGCGACGATCACCACGTCGCGCCGTTCCATCAGGCTCTTGGTGGCCGACAGCCGCATCTGCTCGATGTGCTCGTTGATCGACGAGTCCTTTTCGATGAACAGGTCGCGCTGCGGCACATACGCTTCCGGCTGGTAATAGTCGTAGTACGACACGAAGTACTCGACCGCGTTGCGCGGGAAAAACTCGCGAAACTCGGAATAGAGCTGCGCGGCGAGCGTCTTGTTCGGCGCGAACACAATGGCAGGACGGCCGAGACGCGCGATCGTGTTCGCCATCGTGAAAGTCTTGCCGGACCCCGTCACACCGAGCAGCGTCTGGAACGCGAGACCGTCCTCGACCCCTTCGACGAGCGTCTCGATCGCCGTCGGCTGATCGCCGGCGGGCAGGTACGGTTGGTACAACTGGAACGGCGAGCCTTCGAACGTGGCGAATTTCGATTCGTCGAGCGTGTCTTCGACTTCAGTCAGATGTTGTTCGGACATGGGGGACGGCACCGGCCTTGGGCAAAGGACCATTCTAACGGGTTGCGGGAAACGCGCATTGGGTCGAGCTTGCGCGTGGATCGGGGTGGCTCGTGCAGGTTTTCAGGCGCCTCCGGTGGGCTTGCCGCCACCTGAGGCGAGACGCCGCTTCCGCCCCTTTGAAAAAACAGTCCGTCGCTTTTAGCTCACGGTTTTCGGGTCGTTTTCAGGACGTTTTCGAGTCGTTGCGCCGCGCACCCAGGCCACGGTCGAGCGCCGTGCAACGGCTTCGCCGGGCGCTTTCCACGCTGACCGGCTCCATCCACATGACGCCGGAGTGCCTGTTTTTCAAGCAAATAATCCCCTGTTGCGAGCCTTGGCGTCCTAAAAATGCCCGCGGATTCGTTACAATGCGAAGTTGCGCTCGCCCGCCGCTGTCCATCACCTGATCCGCGTTCTGCGTCATACGCGCCAGGCCGGGCCGCTCGCGCTCGAAGCCGCCCTCTTTTCACTACTGCTGCCCATCCATCATGTCTCTGTTCTCCGCCGTCGAACTTGCTCCCCGCGACCCGATTCTGGGCCTGAACGAAGCCTTCAACGCCGATGCGCGTCCCACCAAGGTCAACTTGGGCGTTGGCGTGTATTTCAACGAAGAAGGCAAGATTCCGCTGCTGCGCGCTGTCCGCGATGCTGAAAAGGCCCGCGTCGAAGCCGCGCTGCCGCGCGGTTATCTGCCGATCGAAGGCATCGCCGCTTACGATGCAGCCGTGCAAACGCTGCTGCTCGGCAACGACTCGCCGCTGCTCGCGGCTGGCCGCGTCGTGACGGCGCAGGCGCTGGGCGGCACGGGCGCGCTGAAAATCGGCGCAGACTTTCTGAAGCGTCTGAACCCGAATGGCAAGGTCGCGATCAGCGATCCGAGCTGGGAAAACCACCGCGCGCTGTTCGAAGGCGCCGGTTTCGAAGTCGTGTCGTACCCGTACTACGAAGCGGCAACGCACGGCGTGAACTTCGACGGCATGCTGAGCGCGTTGAACAGTTACGCGGCCGGCACGGTTGTCGTGCTGCACGCTTGCTGCCACAACCCGACCGGCGTCGACCTCTCGGTCGATCAATGGAAGCAGATCGTCGAGGTCGTGAAGGCGCGCAATCTCGTGCCGTTCCTCGACATCGCCTATCAGGGTTTCGGCGACAACATCGAAGCGGACGCAGCAGCCGTGCGTCTGTTCGCGGCATCGGAACTGAACGTATTCGTTTCGTCGTCGTTCTCAAAGTCGTTCTCGCTGTACGGCGAACGTATCGGCGCACTGTCGATCATCACCGCGAGCAAGGAAGAATCGACACGCGTGCTGTCGCAACTGAAGCGCGTGATCCGCACGAACTACTCGAACCCGCCCACGCACGGCGGCTCGGTGGTCGCAGCGGTGCTGGCTTCGCCGGAACTGCGCGCAACGTGGGAAGCGGAACTGGGCGAAATGCGCGACCGTATCCGCGCAATGCGCAATGGTCTGGTCGAGCGTCTGAAGGCAAGCGGCGTGGATCGCGACTTCAGCTTCGTGAACGCACAACGCGGCATGTTCTCGTACTCCGGTTTGACGGGCGCGCAAGTGGACCGTCTGCGTGAAGAGTTCGGCATCTACGCGGTGGGCACGGGCCGTATCTGCGTGGCTGCGTTGAACACGCGCAACCTCGACGTGGTCGCCAACGCGATTGCTCACGTGTTGAAGTAATTGAGCTTGGGCAGGAGGCGTTCGTCGCCTGCTCTGCTAGAAATGCTTGTGAAAGCGGCGCCCTTTCTGACGAAAGGGCGCCGTTTTTTATTGGCCGGACTTCGCAGGCGGTTTTGGCAAGCGCGGCTTCAACGCGAATCGCGATGAATGTCGTGCGTGACGAAGCCTGCGTCGTTATCAGGCATATCGAGCCAATCAGGATGCGCAAGCGAATGGCGGATATCGTCCAGCCCACTTTGCCAATGTTCACGCATGGTCGACAGACCAAACTGGAAGTCCTTGTAATGCCCCTCGTACTCCTTGTGCCGGTAGATGAGGTGGATCACGTTGTAGCGCTTCGAGCACGCGAGATCTTCGGCCAGTTTGCACCACGGGTCGTCGCGTCCTTCAGCGGGCACACGGTCCAGCACTTCGCGCAGCACGTGGCGGAACCGTTGTGATCGTTGCAGCATATCGGTCACGAGGCGCGTACGGCTCGAATACTGAATGTCTTTCATACGCCCCTGAACGTCGGTGATGTTGTCAGGCACCGGTCCGATCGCGCTCCACAGATCGACCTGGAACGCGAGCGTGTCGCGACGCGGCGTGGACTGAATCACCTCGTAGAGCGGCGTATTCGACATCAAACCGCCGTCCCAGTAAAACTGGCCGTCGATTTCAACTGCCGCGAAGCCCGGCGGCAACGCCCCTGACGCCATGAAATGCTCGGGCCTCAGCGTGGTGTGGGTGTTGTCGAAGTACGCAAAATTGCCGGTACCGCAATTGACCGCCCCCACCGACACGCGCATTTCCTTCGAGTTGATCCGGTCGAAATCGCAAAACGCTTCGAGCGTGGCCTTTAACGGCGTGGTGTCGTAGTAGCTGGCCTGTTGCGGCGGCCCGGACACCGTGGGCAACGGCGGCGGAAAGCGCGGCACGAAAAAGCCTTTCTGTCCTTCGACGATCGCGCCCATTGCCTGCGTTGCCGTGAACGCCTTGCGCACGGCATCACTGGAGTTGAACAGCGCGTGTTCGATGAACGCCGGCAACGGCGGCCCGAATGCCGGCTGGCAAATCGTCTCCCAGAATTGCAGCAGCCGTTCGACGCGTTTTCCAGGCGGATTGCCGGCAATGATCGCCGTGTTCAACGCGCCAATCGAAATGCCGGCGAGCCAGTTCGGCGCGATGCCCGCTTCGTCAAGTCCCTGAAAGACGCCAGCCTGATAGGCGCCCAATGCGCCGCCGCCTTGCAGCATCAGTGCGACGGTTTCGTAGTTAGGCAAATGGAGGTGCCGGCCCGGGCGTGCAGCGGTGGCCGGCCCTGCGCCCTCGCCTTCCCCGTCGCCGGGCGCGCCCACGCGCGCCCGCTTGAGATTGCGTTGCGCCATGGGTGGCTCCTTATTGCATGTACCAGCCGTGGCTCACAATAAAGGACTGGCCGGTCAGCGCCGCCGTCGGGAAGGTGGAGAGGAACAGCACCGTCTGCGCGACGTCTTCCACTGTGGTGAAAACGCCGTCCACCGTGCCGCCCAGCATCACGCGCTTGATCACGTCTTCCTCGCTGATGCCAAGTTCCTTTGCCTGTTCGGGAATCTGCTTGTCGACGAGCGGCGTGCGCACGAAACCCGGACACACCACATGCGAGCGCACGTTGTGCTTCGCGCCTTCTTTCGCCAGCACGCGAGCGAGGCCGAGCAGCGCGTGTTTCGCCGTCACGTACGCGGACTTCAGCGGCGACGCTTCGTGCGAATGGACCGAACCCATGTAGATCACAATGCCGCCGCGGTCGTCCTTGTACATATGCTTGAGCGCGGCCTTCGTGGTCAGGAACGCACCGTCCACGTGAATAGCCTGCATTTTCTTCCAGTCGGAAAACGAGTAGTTTTCGATTGGATTAACGATCTGGATGCCGGCGTTCGAAATGAGAATGTCGACCGAGCCCAGTTCAGCCGCGACCTTGTCGATACCCTGATTGACGGCTTCTTCGCTCGTGACGTCCATGGCCACGCCGATCGCCTTACCGCCGCCTTTCGTGATTTCCGCAGCCACGGCGTTCGCGCCGTCCTGATTCAGGTCGGCGATCGCAACCGCTGCGCCCGCCGCTGAAAGGGTCAGCGCAATCTGTTTGCCGATGCCGCTTGCGGCGCCAGTCACCACGGCGACCTTGCCATTCAGATTCATGTTCGTAGACGACATCCAGAACCTCCATGCAGTTGATGAGCAATGAAACCACGGGCCGCAAGCGCCGTGAAGTCAGCCAAACGGCATAGGCCATCCAGCCGAATGCTGCATTGCGGCCAACGCTGCTATTGTGCATGAACCCTGTGAACTCCATAGGTAAAACGCACATCGCGCCATATCTCTTTAAACTGGACGTTTTCGGTGAAATTCCCGTGACATCAACAACAAGGAGGCATGCATGAATTATCGACGTCTGGGCCGCTCCGGCCTGCAAGTCAGCGAACTGTCCATCGGCTCGTGGGTCACCTACGGCAGCCAGGTGGACACTCACGCGGCGCGTGAATCGCTCGCCGCCGCGCGCGACGCCGGCGTCAATTTCTTCGACAACGCCGAGGCCTATGCCGGCGGCAAATCCGAAGAAATCATGGGTCAGGCGCTGAAGGAACTGGCATGGCCGCGCGTGAGCTATGTGGTATCGACGAAATTCTTCTGGGGTCTCACGGAAGCGCCGAACCAGTACCACACGCTGAACCGCAAATACCTGCTGAACGCGATCGACGCTTCGCTCAAACGGCTGCAACTCGATTACGTCGACCTGGCGTTCTGCCACCGTCCTGATCCGAACACGCCGATCGAAGAAACCGTCTGGGCGATGAGCGACATGATCACGCGCGGCAAGGCGCTGTACTGGGGCACCTCCGAATGGAGCGCCGACGAAATCCGCGCCGCATACGACATCGCCGAACGGCACCATCTGCACAAGCCGGTGATGGAGCAGCCGCAATACAACCTGTTTAATCGCAAGCGCGTCGAAGAAGAATACAAGCGGCTTTACGAGGACATCGGCCTCGGCTTGACCACGTGGAGCCCGCTGGCGTCCGGCCTGCTGACCGGCAAATACCGCGACGGCGTGCCGGCCGACAGCCGCGCGCAATTGCAGGGCTACGACTGGCTGCGCAATATGGTCACCGACGCGGGCAAGAACAACGTGGTCGGCAAGCTCGGCGCCGTGGCGGACGAATTGGGCTGCACGATTGGTCAACTCGCGATTGGCTGGATCCTGAAGAATCCGAACGTCAGCACGGTGATCACGGGTGCGTCGCGGGTCGAGCAGATCGGTGAGAACATGAAATCGGCTGAGGTCGCGCAACGCATTACGCCGGAGATCAAGAAGCAGATCGAAGACATCATCGGCGACCTGTACGACTGACCGGACCTGCGTGAGAGCGCGTAGCATGACTGCCTGCGGCAACGGCGTGGTGCTACGCGGATCTGAAGATGGATCGCAAGAACTATCTTCAGGAGGAACTTCCCGCAAAGCGCATCGCGGCGTCGCGTACAATACGCGACCGCGCTGCGCACCGGCACTGTTTGTCCGTTGCGCAGCCGCCTTGCACCGCACCGCCGTATCCGTCCGGACCGGCATGGTCTCTTTCAGCGTCTCCTCATCATGCTCAGCTACCGCCACGCCTTTCATGCAGGCAATCACGCCGACGTTCTGAAACACGCCGTCGTATTGCAGCTCTTGCGCTACCTCGGCCAGAAGGACAAAGCCTACTGGTATATCGACACGCATGCGGGCGCCGGCGTTTACTCGCTGAAGGAAGGCTTCGCGATCAAGACCGGCGAGTTCCAGACCGGCATTGCCAAACTGTGGGAACGCAACGATCTGCCGCCGATCTTCGCCGACTACATCGAGGAAGTCAGTGCGCTGAACCCA
Organism: Paraburkholderia metrosideri; assembly: GCF_904848625.1. Classification (GTDB taxonomy): domain Bacteria; phylum Pseudomonadota; class Gammaproteobacteria; order Burkholderiales; family Burkholderiaceae; genus Paraburkholderia; species Paraburkholderia metrosideri. The sequence continues at coordinate 8,803 of NZ_CAJHCP010000001.1, read as the reverse complement.
GACGGCCAGTTGCGCTTTTATCCCGGCTCGCCGTATATCGCATGGCGGCAATTGCGCGAGCAGGACCGCATGCGGCTGTTCGAGCTGCACACCACCGAAATCGACGTACTGCGCCACAATTTCCGCGATGCGGGTCGTCGCGCGATGCTGTTCGCGGGCGATGGCTTCGACGGCATTATCACGTTGCTGCCGCCGGCGCCGCGCCGCGCGCTGGTGCTGCTCGATCCGTCCTATGAAGACAAACGCGATTACACGCGCACGCTGCGCTGTGTCGAAGAAAGTCTGAAGCGCTTTCCGACCGGCACTTATGCAGTCTGGTATCCGCAGGTGAGACGTCCGGAATCGCAGCGCTTTCCTGAGCAGTTGAAGAAACTGCAGGCGCGTAACTGGCTCCATGTGAGCCTGACCGTCAGCAACCCGCCGGCAGACGGCTTCGGGCTTTTCGGCAGCGGCATGTTCATTCTGAACCCGCCTTATACGCTCGCGAAAACGCTGAAGGAGCAGATGCCCTGGCTGGTTAAGGCGCTCGGCGAAGACAAGGCTGCGGAATTCACAGTGGAATATCGCGGCGATTGACGTTGCAGAGGAGTTCGGCGCTCAACGCTGCCTGCTCCTCCGTCTACTTGAACTGCGCCGCGGCTTTCTGGGCAAAGTCATTCGTATAAGTCGCGTTCAGATCGATCTTCTTCGCGTCCAGCCGGCTATCAAACGACGCTAACGCTCGCAACGAAGTCGCGGGCCCGTCTGCCGGCATCAATCCATCCGGCGAATAGGCGTCACGCACGTTGTGGAATGCCTCGACATACAGCGCCGAATCGTTGAGCAAATAGGCTGGCGGCACCATCTTCAGCAAATCAGCGTCGCTCGCGGTCTGCAGCCAGCGGTTCGCGTGCACGATCGCGTTGGCTAGTGCCTGCGTCGTCTTCGGATTCTTCTGGATGAACTCATCTGACGCATAGAGCGTCGCCGCAGGCATCGTTCCGCCGAACACATCCTGCGTGCCCTTCACCGTCCGCGTATCGATCAGCACCTTGATTGCGCCGCTGCGCGTGAGTTTGGTCATCATCGGATCGACATTGGAGAGCGCGTCGATCCGGCCGCCGCTCACCGCGGCCATCACCGTGGCGCCGCTGCCAACGCCGATCGCCGAGATCTCGTTGCGCTGCACGCCGGCTTTGCGCAAGGCCACGGTAAGAACGAGATCCGTCGACGAACCCGGCGCGCTCACGCCGACTTTGGCACCTTTGAAGTCAGCCAGCGTCTTGAGCTGATCGGCTTTCGACTTCAGTACCGCGACCACGATCTGCGGCGCGCGGCCCATCAGAACGAACGCACGGTAGTGTTGCCCTTTCTCCTGCATGAACAATGTGTGTTCGAACGCGCCGGCGCCTACCTCGGCACTGCCGCCCACCACCGCTTCCAGCGCTTTCGATCCGCCCGCAAAATCTTCGAGCGTAACGTCCAGCCCCTCCTCCTTGAAGTAGCCCAGTTGTTGCGCGGCAAGTACCGGCAAATAGTAAAGACCGGGCAAGCCACCGACGGCCAGGGTCAACTCAGGCGTTTCCGGGGTGTCCTTAGCGTGCGCGGCGCCGGGTAGCGCGACGGCAGCAAGCACGAGCAGCGCCACGCAGACGCTTGTGGCACGGCGCATCCAGTCAGCGTGCATCCAATCTCTCCTTGGTCCTTTTTATTCGATGCGACGGCGCTACACGATACGCATGACGCGGATCGCCAGCGAAAGGCCGCGCAACGATTGTCGTCGGACGATCCCGGACAGGCCATTCGCCGAAACCCCAATGGCACGCGGCAGTTCACCTCAAGTGCGAATGCACGAGCGCCCGACGACCGGGCGGCCGGCGTGCCGGAGAAGCTTTGACAGAAATGGAACAGAACAGAATTGCGGGAGGAACGCGCGCTGCGAATTCTTATTGCGGGCGGAGAATCGGACGTGGCTGCGGTTGCGGTCGCGGCATTGAGCCACCACCCACGGGAAGCTGGATATACGGCGCGACGACCATGGGTGTCGACGAATCTGGAGGCGCCAGCTCGGCGGGTGCGGCGATAGGCTGTGCGCCTACGATCGGCTCCCGCGAGAGCGGGCCAGTCTGGAGCATGGTGCCGCCCTGACCGTCGTAAATGCCGCCTTGCGAATCGAGGATGACCGGCCTGCGGGTGTTATCCGACGCGGCGAATGCCGTCGACCCGACAAGCATTGTCGTCAACGCAGCCAGAGCGGCCACGGCCAGATTGGATTTGAGCGGGCGGACAGAAGGCATAGGCGGACCGGTTGATTTGAAGATGCCGGATTGCTCGTGCAACGCTTTACCTTACCCCGGTGTGAGCCGCGCGGCTAGTCGAGATTCGCCAGGACTAGCTTTTGGACGCCTCAAAAGCGAGATTCAGAGGTCCAGATGTGACAAAGCCCCGCTTTTTGACGGGGCTTGACGCTTTACTGCAATGGCCGCGCGACAGACGCTGCCGGGTCCAGCATGACGCAACTGCAGCTTACAGCGAGTAGCCGTTGCTTTCGAGCGAGCGGATACGCTGTTCGAGTTGGACGATATCCGACGACGAAGCCAGATACGCTTCACGACGGTTACGTTCTGCAGTTTCAAACCACGTGCTCAGCTTTTCAAGAATGTACGCAAACATGATGTTCTCCAAGGATCAGATTGAATCCCCGGTGAAGTTGGACATCAGGGATTTCCCGTAAAAGGGTTAACCCGGATTATAACCCGAAGGTGCAACCTTGCTAGTGAAATGCCCGAATGACGTGCATTCCGTTTTGGAATGATGCACTTCCGTGGTGCATTCAAGCTGTTGATTTCACACGATTCCGTACGCATTTTTTTGCGCCTGTCGAAGTTGCCCTACGCTTTTACGCACTATAACGGTGCAAATGGCCGCCGGTTGCGCCAATTGTCTTCAAAAGGTTGCACCCACTCTTCCGCATCGAGCTCAACCGGCATGACAGCCCGGTTTCTCCGAAGCAGAATCCGTATCGGCGAGCCGTTCGATAATCGGACAATCGGGTCGGTCGTCTCCATGGCAATGGTCCGCAAGATGGGCGAGCGTGTCGCGCATGTCGGTCAACTCGGCGATGCGGCGATCCAGTTCTGCCACGTGTTCCAGCGCAATTCCTTTGACTTCGGCGCTTGCACGCGACCGGTCGTGCCACAGCGCGAGCAGCCGTCGAATATCCTCAACCAGAAAGCCCAGCCGCCGAGCCTGGCGGATAAAGCGCAGCGAATGGACTTCCTGCGGTCCATACACACGGTAGCCTGCGCTCGTACGCGCCTTCGCCGCCAGCAAACCCACACTTTCGTAGTAGCGAATCATCTTCGCCGTGACACCCGACATGCGAGCCGCTTCGCCGATATTCATGACTTTTCCTCACAAAGTGAATCGATCGTACACCTTCCTATGATGGGAAGGTCATCTACTCAAATACAGATCAGCAGGCATAATTCAACCATCGCCATATTGATTTTTCCCGAGGCAATCCCGATGACCATCGAATTCCACGTAGAAGGCATGAGTTGCCAGCATTGCGTCGCCGCCGTCACCAACGCGATTCGCGAGCACGACGACGCCGCGCAGGTCCAGGTGGATCTCGCGTCCGGCCGCGTCCTGGTCGACTCCACGCAATCGGTCGACGCGCTGAAAGCTGCGATCGACGAAGCCGGCTACACGGTCAAGTCCGCAGCAAGCGGAACGGCGAGCGGTCTGACTGGCAACGTAACCCGCTAAGCGAGCCCCGACCATGTTCAAAGTTGCTGTGATCGGCGCATCCGGGTTGCTTGGTCGCGCGCTGGTGAACGAACTTGCGCGGCAGGCTGATTGGCAAGTCGTTGCTACGTCGTTTAGCCGGCCGGGTCCGAATACGATTCCACTGGATATTCGCGACGCACAAGCAGTCGAGCAGTTTGTCGAACATGTGGCACCAGACGCGCTGGTGATTGCGGCGGCAGAGCGTCGTCCGGATGTATGCGAGCATGATCCAGCGCTGGCCCGCGCATTGAATGTCGACGCGGTGCGAGTGCTTGCCGCAGCGGCAAGCCGGCGTGGCGCGTGGACGTTGTCCATTTCCACCGACTATGTGTTCGACGGCACCCACCCGCCTTACGCGCACGACTCCACACCTGCGCCGCTCAATGCATACGGGCACAGCAAACTCGACGGCGAACGTGCGCTGATCGAAACGACCAGCCTGGGCTGCGTGTTGCGTTTGCCATTACTGTATGGACCTATCGTGAGCTGGGCGGAATCGGCTGTGACCAGCCTCGTGCCGGCGATTGCTGCATCGGCTTCCGCGCATGGAACGGGTGACACGAATGTCACGAATGGCAAGCCCGCCGTCATGGACGCGTGGGCGATCCGCTATCCGACCTTCACGCCGGACGTCGCGTTTGTGATCCGGCAGATGCTCGAACGACATGCACGCGGCGAGACGATTCGCGGCATCGTCCAATGGTCGGGCGACGAACCCATGACCAAATACGACATCGCCGTGCGCCTTGCCGACGCATTGCAACTCGATGCACACCTGACGCCGCAACACACGCCGACCGATGCGACGCCGCGCCCGCACAACTGCCATCTGGCCTCAGGCCAGCTAGAGGCGCTCGGGATCGGCCGTCGCACGCCGTTCGATACGGCAATCCGGCAGGTACTGGCCGCGTTTCCGTGGCGAGGTGAGACGCTGGCCACCTGACGCCGGTCAGCCAGTCAACCGGCCATCAATGAAAATCGCGGCTCGTCGTGGCCAGTTCGCCGAGCCATTCGCTGAGATCTTCGAGGCGGTGCGCGACAAGATGGACCACCTCGCCCTGGTTCTGCTGCCTGTTTGTTCTCGCTTTGTTATCGGCGTTGTCACCGCCGGTGGCCACACCGTCGTCGCGTTGCAAAACGCCATACACCGCTAGCAGCGTTGAGCCCAGCAGCGCCTTGCGCTGCTTTTCCACCAGCGAAGGCCAGACGATCACGTTGACCGAACCGGTCTCGTCTTCGATAGAAACAAACACGGTGCCGTTCGCCGTGCCTGGGCGCTGCCGCACGGTGACGATGCCGCATGCACGCACCAGCGCGCCGTGGCGGCCGTCGGCTAGCTGAGCCGCGGTGCGAAAACGCTGCTGCGCAAGACGTGCCCGCAACAGCGCGAGCGGATGACGATTGAGCGTCAAGCCGATACTTGCGTAGTCGTCGACGATCTCGCGGCTTTCAGTTGCCTGCGGCAACGCCAGCGGCGCTTCGGTAATCGGCGCGTCACGCAGCAGCTTCGGCACGATGTGTTGCGCACTCACCGCCCACCACGCCTCCCGCCGATGCCCAGCGATACCGACCAGCGCATTCGCCGCGGCCAGCGCTTCCAGATCGCGTCGCGTCAACGCGGCCCGACGCGCCAGATCGTCGACATTGGAAAACTGTGCATCTTTGCGGGCTGCCATGATGCGCGCGACCGCCTCTTGCGCGAGCCCTTTGATCAGATGCAGACCGAGGCGTACAGCGGGACCGCGCAAACCATACGTATTCGACGGCTGATAAATGCGTGCGGCCAATCGTTTTGCCGCCCCCCGGATCGTCCGGCTCACCGACAATCGCCGCAAAGACAGATCGCGCAATTGCTGCGCTGACAACACCGCCTGCTGACGACGCAAACATGTCTGCGCCGGCGAAATCCGCCGCCCTTCACATTCGCGCTGTTCGAAAGTCGACTCCCAATCGCTGTGTGTCACGTCGGGCGGTAACACCTTGACGCCGTGGCGTTTCGCATCCTGCACGAGTTGCGAAGGCGAATAGAAACCCAGCGGCTGACTGTTCAGCAAACCCGCCAGAAAAGCGGCCGGCTCATAGCGCTTCAACCATGCGCTGAGATAGACCAGCAACGCGAAGCTCGCCGCATGGCTTTCCGGAAACCCGTACTCGCCAAAGCCTTCGATCTGGCTGCAGATACGGTCGATAAACTCCTGCTCATAACCGCGCGCGCGCATGCGGTCGCTCAAATCTTTCTGATACTTCGCAAGATTGCCACTTCTGCGCCACGCGGCCATTGCACGTCGCAATTCATCGGCCTGCTCGCCGGTATATTTCGCCGCGACCATCGCCAGATGCATGACCTGCTCCTGGAAAATCGGTACGCCGAGAGTGCGTTCGAGCACGGGCCGCAATTCGTCTTTCGCGTAATCGATCGGCTCCAGACCTTGCTTGCGACGCAGATAAGGATGCACCATGCCACCCTGAATCGGCCCGGGCCGCACGATCGCCACTTCGATCACCAGGTCGTAATACTCTTTCGGCTTCAGGCGCGGTAGCATGCTTTGCTGCGCACGCGATTCGATCTGGAACACACCGATCGTGTCGGCGTGACCACACATCTCATAGACGCCGCGATCTTCGCGCGGAATGTCCTGCATTCTGAACACCGGAAACCCGCGCCTTAACGCGACAAATTCCAGTGCGCGTCGAATCGCGGACAACATGCCGAGTGCGAGCACGTCGACTTTCAGCAGCTTGAGCGCGTCGATATCGTCCTTGTCCCACTCAATCACGCTGCGGTCTTTCATCGTCGCGTTTTCGATCGGCACAAGCCTCGACAGCTTGTCTTTCGCAATCACGAAACCACCGACGTGTTGCGACAGATGGCGCGGAAAAGTGCGCAACTCGTTCGTGAGACGAATCAGATACTTTGTGATGTGAGAACTGGCGTCGAAGCCTGCTTCAGCCAGATAACTGGCAACCGCATCCGGACCATCCCACCATTGCTGCGACTTGCTGATGCGCTCGATCAGCGACGCCTCGAGGCCCAGCGCCTTGCCGACATCTTTCAGCGCACTGCGGGTGTGGTAAGTAATCAGCGATGCCGTCAACGCCGCCCGATGACGACCGTACCTCGTGTAAATATATTGAATCACCTCCTCGCGACGCTGATGCTCGAAGTCGACGTCGATATCAGGCGGTTCGTTGCGCGCGCGAGAGATGAATCGCTCGATCAGCATGTTCATGCTGATCGGATCGATTTCCGTGACATGCAGGCAGTAGCAGACAATCGAGTTCGCCGCCGACCCTCGCCCCTGGCACAGGATGTTTCTGGAGCGCGCGAAACTCACGATATCGTGCACCGTCAGAAAATACTTTTCGTATTCCAGATCAGCGATCAGGCTCAACTCTTTCTCGATCTGGCCGATCCGCTTCAGGTCCAGGCCTTTCGGCCAACGTTCCATGGCACCCGCCATGACCAGCTTGCGCAGATAGCTCGACGGTGACTCACTGGCGGGCACCAGTTCTTCCGGATACTCGTACGCGAGCTCGTTGAGCGAAAAATGACAGAGCGCAGCGATACGCAACGTTTCTTCGAGTGTGTCCCGTGGATACAGCTTGCCAAGCCGAACACGCGTGCGCATGTGCCGCTCCGCGTTCGCTTCGAGCGCGTAGCCGCATGCCGACAGTGGCGTGACGAGCCCGATCGCGGTCATCGTGTCCTGGAGAGGCTTGCGGGAGCGCGTGTGCATGAGCACGCCACCCGCTGCGACCAGAGGCAAGCCGCTCGCTTGTGAAATCATTCGCAACGCGTCGATCTGAAGATCGTCGCTGCCGGTTTGCCACAGCTCGAGTGCGACCCACGCCCGCCCTGTCGCGAACGATGCAAGCCAGTGCGCGCAACGCAACGTGTGCGAGAGCGTCGCGGTACGCTGCGGCACGAGGAGCAACACGCAATCGGGCAACGTTTTCAGATGCGCCAGATGCGGTAGTGAATCGGTAAAGTCTGATGGGCTGAGACGGTAGCTGCCTTTGTCCGCGCGCGATCGCGCCAGCGTGATCAACTCGGAGAGGTTGCCGTAACCGTTGCGGTTGGTGGCTAACGCCACCAGCGTGCAGAAAGGCTCGCCGTGTTCATCGGTCAGATTGAGTTCGCTGCCGATAATGAGTTGAGGGATGGGTTTGGAGGGGTCGGGTTCCTGGGATTCCTGTGGTTCCGGCTGGGCTTCGGGTTGAGTTTCTGCTTCGCTTTTTGCCTGGGTTTTTGTTGTTTGTTCTTGTGGGGTTGCGGCTTCCTTAAGGTTTTCCGGGGATGCCTGTGCTTCTGCGATGTCTGCAACTTCGGCGACTTTTGCCTTCTCGCGTTCTGTCTGCTGACGCTCCCGCTCATCTCTGATTTCTTTCAGCCTGACGTGAGCTCGCACGACACCCGCCAACGAGCATTCGTCAGTGATCGCGAGCGCGCTGTAGCCACGCGACATGGCCTGCTCGACCAACTCATACGGATGCGAAGCGCCACGCAGGAAGGTGAAATTAGTCAGGCAATGCAACTCTGCGTACGGCGGCAAGTGAGCGGTCGACGTCTGCTGAGCCAGTGGCGATGGATGAGAAGTTTTCATCGTGTTCAACCGAACAGGCCCTGCAAATACCATTCACCTTTCGTGCGCTCGCGATACACCCAGAACATGTGGCCACGATCGTCAGCGGCAACGTAGTAATCGCGCTCGACGATATCGCCGTCCCACCAACCCGCTTCGATCCGCTCGGTGCGGGTCAGCATTTTTAACGGCCGACGATAGACCGGACGCTGATCGCGCACCATCAGGCGTAGAGGTTTGTCGAGCATCCAGATGGGGCGCGGCTGGGTAGGTAAAGGGGTGTCAGGGAAGGCTAGGGATTGTTGGGCGTTGGAAGGTCCGGCGGGTTGGGTTGTGTTGGTTGTGTTGGTTGTGTTGGTTGTGTTGGTTGTGTTGGTTGTGTTGGTTGTGTTGGTTGTGTTGGTTGTGTTGGTTGTGTTGGTTGTGTTGGTTGTGTTGGTTGTGTTGGT